>CAZSXR010000001.1:0-285120 GCA_964611335.1 uncultured Pseudobdellovibrionaceae bacterium
CAGCCCTTTATTAAAACCCCTTTGTGATCACTCACAAGGGGGTTTTTTATTGGCTTTATGAAAGTCAGAATAGAAATTTCTGCCCACTTATAAATATTGAGCACACACCGAAAAAGAATCGAGTCTGTGATCTAGATTTTAGAACAAATTTGTATTGCAGAACTCTCGACACTCCTCTAGGAGATCGTCTCAAGAATGAGTGAATTCGAAATCCGATAAGTTTCTTTGAAAAACATGCGCAAGTCGTTTTTAAAAACGCGCATTTGAAAAGATGAAATGTGATTTATTTTACAAAACGGGATGATCATGATTGTTAAGCATGATTACTCAATGAAACAACACAATAGAGTAAGGCCTGAACCTTTTAGGCAATTGCTTGTTATCGGGTGGAGAGAGTGGATTTCTCTTTCTGATCTCGGGATTTCAAAGATTAAGGCAAAGATTGATACAGGTGCAAGAACATCGGCTTTACATGCTTATGATGTTCACGAGTATTTTGACGGTCCTAAACATATGGTTCGTTTCAAAGTGCATCCCATGCAAAAAGACACATTGTCTGTTAGATCAGCCAGAGCTGAAGTCATCGATAAAAGATTAATCCGCGACTCAGGTGGAAAAGTTACATTAAGACCGGTTATTTTAACAACTCTAAGGGTTGGTGATTTGAAGTGGGAAATAGAACTCACCCTTGTTAATAGAGACCAGATGGGATTTAGAATGTTGTTAGGACGGCAAGCTTTACGTGGCAATCTTCTCGTGAATCCTCAAAAATCCTATTTATTTGGAAAAACAAAATAATGAGAATTATAATTTTATCTAGAAATCCGAAGTTGTATTCTACTCAGCGTCTTGTTCAAGCAGCCAAGGATCGTGGATGTGATGTTAGAGTTATCGATTATCTGCGTTGTTATATGAACATTACTTCAAGCAAACCAACTATCGTCTATGCCAGCAAAGAACTCAGTGAAGCCGATGTGATTATACCTCGTATTGGAGCCTCTCATACTTTTTATGGCGCTGCAGTGGTTCGTCAATTTGAAACGATGGGAATTGCAACGCTTAATAGAGCTCAAGCTATCACTCGTTCGCGGGATAAGCTTCGAAGTTTGCAAATCCTATCACAGAAAGGAATAGACCTCCCTGTTACAGGTTGTGCTCACTCCACAAAAGATATTGAAGGCCTTGTTAAAATCGCGGGAGGTGCTCCTCTTGTCGTAAAATTGCTTGAAGGTACTCAAGGAATCGGTGTGGTTCTTGCGGAGACAAAAAAAGCTGCTGAATCTGTAATAGAAGCTTTTCGAGATTTAGACGCCAATATTCTTGTTCAGGAATTTATCAAAGAAGCTAGTGGTACTGATATCCGTTGCTTTGTCGTTGGTGATAAAGTTGTAGCCTCCATGGTGAGAAAGGCAAAAGAAGGCGAGTTTCGATCCAATCTTCATCGCGGTGGAAAAGGTACGATGATTGAAATTACAGAAGAAGAGCGATCTGTAGCTCTTCGAGCTGTTGCTGCTATGGGGCTGGGTGTTGCAGGTGTTGATATTCTTCGTTCCAATCGAGGGCCGCTTGTACTTGAAGTCAATTCCACTCCAGGCCTCAAAGGAATTGAAGAAGCGACAGGTACAGACGTTGCTGGTCTAATCATCAATTATGTAATCAAGAAAGCTAAGCGAGCGACCCTTTCTAAAAAAGTCTGAGTCCTCCCTAAGACCTCTCCACCTTAATTTCCCTTTAAAATTAGATTCTTTTGAGAAGATGGCTAATCTTCTAGCTTTTTTTGACGCCATAGGGTAATTAAGACCTATCACGAAACTAATTTGTCTGTCTGCACAATGGCATGTTTTGATGTCCAGGCCCCTCGCCGGTTTACTTCAAACCCACCGCATTCAGCCTTAGCTTCCTTATTAGAAATCAATTCAGGAGCATCATTTTAAATGAAAATTCTTACTAAGACGCTTGGTCGCTTAGGACTTACCGATAAAAGCGACACAAACGGGTCTCAACCCGAAGAGGCACCCGCATCAAAATCAGCAGTTACTTTTAAAGACTTCACTTTCGACACGAAACTTCAACAAGTTATCGCTGACCAAGGTTATGAAAACCCAACTCCGATTCAAGCAAAGGCTATTCCCGTAGTGCTTGAAGGACGTGACATCATTGCATGTGCACAGACAGGAACTGGAAAAACTGCAGCTTTCGCTCTTCCTGTAATTCATAAACTTATCTTGGAAAAAAATAGTGATAAGCCAAGATCTTATCACCCTAAGGTATTGGTTCTTGTTCCTACACGTGAACTCGCACTTCAGGTTCAAGAAACTTTTGAAGCTTTTGGTGATCGTTTTGGAATCAAAGCGGTATCGATCATTGGTGGTGTAAGTATTGGAGTTCAGTTTAACAATCTTCGTAGAAAAAGCCCTGCAGTTGTCGTTGCAACTCCAGGTCGTTTGCTTGACATTTTGGAACAGGGTGGTATCAACCTTTCTTCTATTCATACTCTTATTCTTGATGAAGCAGATCGTATGTTGGATATGGGTTTCATTCCGGATACAAAACGTATTGTTAAGAGCATTCCTCAAGAGAGACAATCTCTTATGTTTTCAGCAACAATTTCTTCGGAAGTAAATGCGCTTTCAAAGCAAATTATGAATAATCCAGCTTACGTAAGTGTAGCTGCGAAACGTGCGTCTGCGGAAGGGATTGAGCAAATTCTTTATCCAGTACCACAAGACAACAAAAGATCTTTACTCTTTCACCTCCTTCAAAGTGAAGAGATGAGCCGAGTTATTATCTTTACTCGAACAAAATTCTCGGCAAGTAAACTTTCAGACAGTCTTATGCGCGAAGGCATTCGCAGCAAAGTTATACACTCTGGAAAATCTCAAGCTTGTAGACAAGCTGTATGGGAAAATTTCCGTTCGGGTCGCCTCCGTGTTCTCGTTGCAACAGATCTTGCTTCAAGAGGAATCGACGTAGATGGAATTTCTCATGTTGTGAATTACGATCTTCCTGATTGTGCTGAAACTTATATACATAGAATTGGAAGAACAGGTCGTGCAAACCGAACAGGTATCGCACTTTCTTTCTGTTCACCAGATCAAAGACGTCTGCTTATCGCGATTGAACGTCATCTAGGTAAGGCTATACCAGTTTGTAAAGATCACCCCTTCATGTCTGCACCTAAAGGTGAACGCAAAAAACTTTCTGAAGAAGATCTAACGTCTTCATCAGAATCTTCTGAACGAGAGCGAGGAGAAGGCTTCAGTCGTCGTGAACCACGTCGCAGACCTTCTCCTCGTTTCGGTGAAGGTGATCGTGGTGGATCTCGTCCTTTTCGTAGAGGAGGTGGAGGAGACCGAGGCTTTAGTAGCCCCCGACCTTCCGAAGGCCGTTCTGAACGCCGTTCTTTTGGTGAAGAAAGATCGAGTCCTTTCCAAAATAGTCGTCGCGGAAGCCGAAGCTTTGGAGGAAACGCGAATAAAAATCAACAAGCGGGTAGATCTCAGAATCCTCGAGATAGAAGACAGCAAAGCTGGTTTTAAATCTTGCCTGAATGTCTACGCATTAGAAGAGAATTGACACCTGCAAATATTTTTTGTACCGTTTCAATTCTCTTTAATTTTTGCCGCAAAGGCAAGGTCGACTCACATGACAGTCCATACAACTCAAACCATTGACTAATCCTTGTTACTTTTTAGTAGCAAGGGAACAGACTAGCGATACACGAATTTAAGAACTCATATGTTCTTAGTGTTCAGTCGTTCCCTACGTGTAATTGAATAAATTTATAAATTTTTTGAAAAGTGAGTTTTTATGAAAAAGTTTATGCTTTTTTGCGAGAAGTATGGAATTGCTTTGATTCCCATTTGTCTCATTCTTTTAGGTTGTGGTCTTTGGCCTGAGATGGAACTGCTTGTTCCTAGTTTGCCTGATATGAAGCGAGCTTTGGATGTTCACGATTCTCAAATCCAACAGCTGCTGACAGTGAATTTTATGGGCTTTCTTATTGGTGTTCTCATTGCAGGGCCGCTATGCGATAGCCTTGGAAGAAGAGCCGTATTGATTGTCGGGGCTTTGTGCTACCTGATCTCATCTTTCGTAAGTGCCATAGCTCCCGATTTTCTAACTTTGATGATTGCAAGATTCTTTCAAGGTCTCACAATGACCGGACCTGTTATTGCGGGTAGTGTCCTTATTCTCGAAGCAACTTCAGGGGTCAAACAGATTTTCTGGATGTCTTTGAGTAACTCAGCAATTACTTTTTGCATGGCAGCTGCTCCGATAGTGGGGGCTTGGATCAATACAGGTTTTGGTTATCATGGAAACTTATGGTGCATATTTATTTTAGGAATTGTGGGTATAACGCCTGCTTTATTTTTTGTTCCTGAAAGTTTGGAAGACCATAAGAAGAGACCCTTTCACGTCTCTCTTCTTTTCAAAGGGTATTTGTCTCTGTTGAAAAATTGGCGTTTCCTATGCTTTGCAATACCAATGTGTTCCTTAGCTGCAGCTTATTGGATTTATGTGGGTATCAGTGCTTTGTATATGGTTGACTATCTTCACATTCCAGAATCTTCTTTTGGTCGTTATCAAGGGCCTATAGTGGGATGCTTTTCCATTGTCTCACTTTGCGCAAGCAAATTGCTTAATAGATTTGGATTGATTCCTTGTTTGAAAGGAGGAGCCATCTCTATGCTTGTGGGTTGTACTTCACTTTTAATAATGAGTCTTATGGGATGGGATCATGCGATTTGCACAACGGTGTTTATGATGATCTTTGTGGGAGGAATGTCTCCTGTTTGTAGTCTTCTGTTTCCGTATTCGATGTCTCATTTGCCTTCGGAGCTTCAAGGAAACGCACAAGCAATGATCAATGCTATTAGATTATTCTTTGCGTCTCTTGGAACTTTCATTCTGGGTTTCATCTACACAGGTCCTCTTTTGCCTGTTGCTGTGATGCTCTTCTTGATTTTAGTTCTGAGTCTTTCTCTCTTGTGGGTTGGTAGAGAATTTTTAAAAGAAGAAGTGAGTTCAGGTCCTATGATGGGAGGACACTGATACAAACCTCTTTCAACCCATGACGTTTCCTCTCTCTTTTTTTTTATCGCCAATATAATATAGACTTCCTTATATTTTTTCCGAGGAGTTTATGCTCGTATTCACTACAAAGCCTGAAGATTTCAATCAAAATGCTGAGGTCTCAGCATGTTATTTAAATTTCAAAAACCAGTTCCTTTTCTTACACCGACTTCCAATAAGCTTTGAGGCTAATAAGTGGGGTATCCCAGGGGGTAGAATGGAGAAGGGTGAAAGTCCTTTGCAGACTGTCATCAGAGAGATTTATGAAGAAACAGGTTTGCAAATGGAGGAAAGTAAAGTTAAAAGACTCAAAACACTTTATCTCAAACCTTCTTCGAAAAAAGATTTTGTCTATCATATGTTTGAATATCTTTTAGATGAGAAATTTGATGTCAAACTCAAAATGGATGAGCACAAAGGTTATACATGGATGACTCTAAGCGAGGCTTTGAAGTATCCGCTGATGGAGCTTGAAGAAGAGTGCATCAAGATTGCTTATGGTATATAGCCTTTGTACCAGTTTATTCTCACTAATCGGTAGGAAATTATTCTCATTAACGTGAGTTTGATTTCGAAAGTGTATTGATATTAAAGTTTAAATTAATCAGAGTTTTATTTTCGTCTTGATTCTTTTCCAGAATTTTCATCTCAGATGGGGTGATAGAAGAAAAGTAAGCCGTTAATCCACTAAAGAGCATCTCCGTATATTCTTTGAACAAAAGATCCGCATTTCCCAAGAATGAATAGTATTGAGCTTCATTTATTACGAAGTCTCCGTTCTGCTTAGCCAACTCATTCATAGAATCAGCATTGTTTCTTGTGAAATCAATCAGCAAATCTGCGCATCTTTCAAGTGTCGAATACAACAGAAGATGAGCGGGAAGAAGGTGCGTAAGTCCTAGTTTTTCAAGTTTTTGAGGAAGTTCTTTTCTGTATTTTTCAGGGATAGGATTATAAGTGATGTTGATTTCGGAAGTGACGAGATAGCGGTAATTGCCTCGTGATAAACTAGGAATTCTATACTCACCTAGTTCTTTTAGTAAAGAAGGGTTTCTTGTTAGGTTTACATGTCTTGATAGGAGCATTTCTTTTAAGGATTGGACATTGAGATTCAATACTTGCGATAGATATTTTATCTTTTTTTCATTAAGTTGATTAAATTCCTTGCTGTTAGCTTTTGTAAATGCCTGTTCCTTTCCTAAAAGATCCACTTTTGAAACGAGATCATCGATCTCTTTGTCTTCAGTAAAACGAGCGTGGGTAGCTTCATCATAAGTGTTAAAATAGTAGAGCAGCTTTCTGTTGAAGGTAGATTGAGGCATAGATGCATAGAATTGGGCTATTTCGGCATCGGTAGAATTTTCTGAGATTTCTGGTCGTGATGGGTTTATAGCAAAGAGACAGGTGCTAAGAAGAAAAGACACACTTGTGGTCAGTAATTTTGACATACACATGAGAAAGATCCCTTTCAATCATTCTTAATTTCAAATGAAAAAGTAACTTTTACGAAATGAAGGAATTCTAAGATGAATTCTTTAAAAATTTCTTATTCTTACTATGTTTAACTGAACACTCAACAAGCAAGAGATTACGAATGAAAGAAAGTTCCTATTGGTTAGATGTCCCTCTTCTCAAAGGCAATTCAAATCCTCCTCAAGATGGAGAAGTCTTGATCATTGGATCAGGATTTTCTGGCTTATCCGCAGCCTACTGGCTTTTAAAATACGGAATCAAAGACATTACTATAGTTGACAAGCATTCCGAAGAAATGGCTACGACACGCAACTGTGCCCATATACTTCATGGTACTGTCGAATCTATGCTGGCTTTAAAAGCCTTACAGGGAGAAGAAAAAGCTCGTGAGATTTGGTCCTTTTCCATTGAATTATGCAAGCTTATCAAAGAAACGATCCGTGAATTAAAAATAGACTGTGAATATAAGCAAGATGGTTACTATGTCATTGCCGTTAATGAAGTTGAGAATAAAGAGATTATAAAATCGGTAGAAATTCTTAATAAAATGGGATTTCAAAGTGATTATTTAGATGCTTCACAGATTCAGAAATTGAAATTTAAAAACTGTTTAGGTGCTCGATATGAAAAAGAATCGGCTTCCGCTCATCCTGTGAAATTTCGAAATGGATTGCTTTCCTATTTGCTATCTCAAGGAGTGAAATATCATTCAAATGTCAATGTGATCGATCTCTATGAAGATAGTGAACATGCGATTATTCAAACCTCACATTCCACCCATCGCTATTCTATAGCTATTCTTGCAGCAAATGCTTATTCCCCTCTTCTCAACGCATTCATTCGAGATCGAAAAATGATTGAGCCCTTTAAAGGGCAAATTATGACCACAAATATACTCAAACACAAATTTGCAACTCATGCTCCCCATAGTTTTGACCATGGATATATTTATGCTTTACCAACCAAAGACAATAGGTTGATGATCGGAGGTTGGCGCAATCACGTTAAGGGAAAAGAAGTAGGAACTTATTCCTTAGATCGTAATTTAGAAATTGAAAATGGCTTGTTGAGCTTTGTAAAAGAACATTATGAGATTGGGGAAAATATCTACTGGGACTATTCCTGGACAGGTATTATGGGTGCGTCTCAAACTGGTTTTCCTTTTATTGGTCCTATAGGTTTAAGACTTTTTACTTGTTCAGCGTATACAGGACATGGATTCAGTTGGGCACATGGCAGTGCACAACTGCTAGCGAAGATGATTTGTGGAAAAGCTTATGATAAGAACTTGGCTTCTTACTTTAATCCAATGAAAGTCTAAATTTCTTTAGTGCGTCTCATGTAAAATACGAGCACAAATGCACTAAAGAGCAAGCAAGCAGGAATAATAGCAATTCCCTGAGCTAAAGTTTCAGCATGATTGAAACCATCTTCGACTCCTTCGGCTGCCGAAATCCATCCTATGCTTTTCCCGATGCCTGTGTGAAAAAGATATCCGAAACTCATAATGATCATGTTTGCGGCAACGCTCGACATGCTTTTATCAATTTGAGAAACATAGTTTGAAACTTGGAAAATCATTAGAATCTGGTACGCAGAACAGATTCCTACAACGAAGAATAGAACGCTCAGCATCCATGCGGACATTTGAATGCTTAACAACAATGCAAAAAGTAAAGCCATAATTGTAGCACATGAGCAAACCACTCGCAAAGGACTTGCAGTTTTCTCAACGATGAAGCTCAAAATCGGTCCACCAAAACACATTCCAATAAAGATCCATGAAGGAAGACCGGAAGCAATGGCATCTGGTAACTCATGGAAGATTTTCAAGAACTGTACGCCCCAAACATCTGCAAAACCTTCAAGAGGTCCCACCATAAACCCTGCAACGAAACATAAAATTAGAAGTTTTTTATTTGAAAAAACATTTTTTAAATTTTGTGCAACGCTTTCCTTTTCTTTCATAGGTGGATTTTCAGGAAGGAATATATAAGTAACCAAAGCTAGAACAACGCTCGCTACTAACAATGCAAAGACAACGCTTTCAAAACCGAATTTTTCTCTAGCGAAGTGTATGGGTGCACCACCGTAAATAGCTCCGAGCAATCCAAAGGTAACGGAGAAACTCAAAAAACGTGAAAATTTCTTTGGTTCGAAATAAAGATGAAGAATTTTGAAAACACCAAGGATGGCACCAGAAGAACCAATCCCGATCAAGATTCTACCTAGAATCGGATAGATAAAAGAATCAGCGTAAAGAATAGGAAGCAGACCTAAAGATGTACATCCTATCAACAAAGGAAGAATTTTCTTAGGACCTAGTCGGTCTAAGAAGATTCCTACAGGCAAGTGCATAAAAGAATAAGCCAAATAATAAACGCCTGAGAATTGTCCAAACGCATCAGGACTCAAAGAGAATTTTTTAACAATGTCTTCCATTAATATGCTGGGCATCACTCGGAGTATGTATTGATAGGCGTAAAAAAACGTAACTAAAATCCAAGCAAACCAAAGTACTTTTTTATCTTTGTTCATAGAAAATCTTTTCCTCAAAGAGTTGTATCGGCATAAATTTTTAAAGTTTACTTAAATAGTCATAATGGGCGCTTGGCCCAGGAGGAGTAGAAGAACTGCAATGTTGAAAATAATTGACAATTTAAACTCATTAAAAACTGAACCGAGTTCAGGAGGTTATCACGCACCTCGGAGGGTATCAAGATAAAAACTAGATGTGGTGGACCCATACAGGACAGTGAGCATTGCGTACCAGATGTCGTGCGGTGCTCCCTAAAAGGGCTGCTCCTACAGCAGAACTCTTAGTTACTACACAGATGAAATCCACGCGAGCTTTTTCAGCGTATAGAAGAATGTTTTTTCCAACAGGTCCTATCTCGGGAGCGTTGTCCATAACCAGTTCACAGTTGACGCCCTGTTTTTTTGCCCATTGAAACCAGATGTCAGCATTCTTTTTTAATTCTTTAGCCATGTCTTCCATATACACATTGTAAAAGGGAGCTTCTGGAAAACTCAAATACAAAGGAGCTGTTTCCTTGTGATACAAAGTAAGCTTTGCATTGGATCTTAGAGCTACCTGTACGGCATCTTCCAGTCCTTTGCGTGAGCTGCTGAAAAAGTCCGTTGGAAAAAGAATATGTTTTATGTGATCAGGAATTTCCGTTGTTGGATTGGAAACGATAACAGGAATGGTGCTTTGCAAAAGAAGAGTTTCTGTGAAACTTCCTAGAAAAAATCTTGGAAGGCCTTTGTTTGCATGACTGTTTGTAAAGATGAATCTGGCATTAGTATTTTTAGCGTATTTGAGAAGCTCCTCACTAGCGCCTCGAAGAGAACTTGTATTGGCAACAAGAACTGTAGGTTTTTTATGAATGGTAAAAGGGCTAAGCTTCACGATGTCTTGCATCAAATTTTCTGAAGCTCTTTCGTAATTAACTGCCCATTCAGGATACAATTCATTTTCTATTTGAACCTGACCTGAAGTCAAAACATAAACAGGATCGATTTCAAGATTGAAAACTTCGGTCATGAGTTTTAAAACTTTAAGACCCTTTATCTGCAATTCTTGTTCTGCGAAGGCATCGATTGCCCAAATTGCCGTTCTTTTATGACTCATTTTTTCCTACTACTTTCTAGAACCTTTGTTGTCTATTAAGTGAGCTTCCAAAAACCAAAGCATCTTATCAGTTGCTCGGGAAATTTCAGTAAATAAATCTGCAGTACCCATATCACCCGCTTTTGACGTTTCATCAATGGCTTTCCTTATAGTCGTGCAAAACAAAACCAAGGATCTAACGAGAGCCTCTAAATGTTTAACCCCATCAATGAGGTCGAGATTGTAAGAAGGAAGGCGTGTTCGCCGTACTACAGATTCCAAATTGGCCTCTGCGACCCCTCCGAGTTGCACGATCCTTTCAGCTAGGAGATCGCTCCAATCGGAAGCTTCGTCATAAAATTTATCGAAAAGTTCATGAAGTTGAAAAAAGGTAAGGCCTTTCACATTCCAATGAGCTTGCTTAGCTTGAATGCCAAGATGGATCGCATCGACTAGATTTTCGTTGAGAGTTTTGATGACCTTTTTGCGAATACTATCTTTTAAATCGATCGAAGTAGTACGTGAACGAGACATAAAAACCTCAATATAGATATTTGGATATATGTCTATTTATAGTCCCTTTTTTTTCTCAAACAGTAAAGGATTCATGGATCGTGGACCCAGGTTATCCATTCTGTCTTGAGCGCTTTGTGAGGCTAAAGGTCCTTGAGTTGTCTCTAAATAATCGAGGATTTTTGAACGTAGCTCTTTTGCTAAGGGCCATAGGTTCTGTGTTTTTTGCATCCATGTAATCTTTTCATCCCACTGCTTTCGCCCCATATGATTCTGAACAATTAAACGTTCGGAATGACAAGCCATACAATTTTGAATAACAAGATCGCGATTTTTTCCCTGTGCTAATAGAAAGGGATCTTTGTTTGCATAGAGTTTTTGCAAAATCAGTGTGGAAATAAGAAAGGTGTAAATTTTAAGCATCTGCATAAAGGGCTATGCGTGGCATGGCGTTGTTGAGATAGCCTTCAGGATTCCAGCCAGGTACCACCATCGGTTGCATAGTTCCTTTTTCATCCGTCGCTCTTGCCCAAATTTCATAATATCCTTTCGTGGGAAGAGGAAATCGAGCATTCCATCTTTGCCAGGCAAAACGATTGCGAGGTTTTTTCAAATCGGCTTTCAACCATGTTTGTCCAAAATTATAACTGACATCGACGCGTTCTATATCTCCATATCCACTCCATGCGAAACCCCGACATTCAAATTGAAAACTTTTATCCCATTTCAATCGGTTTCCACTGGGAGGATTTGTGATGATCGATTTGACAGGCATTTCTTCTATAATTTTAAAATCGCTTTCTGAAATTTCAGTACCTGGAGAAATCGGATGTGAAGGCATTTTATAAGCCTTACCTGTCATCTTCGTTCCATCGTGCACACAATCACGTATCCACAATCGTTTTAACCATTTCCCACTTGCGGAAGCAGGGTAACCTGGACAAATCAAACGAGCGGGAAATCCATGCAAGGGAGGCAGCGGCTTTCCATTCATTCCCAAAGCAATTAGTGTCATTTCATCGAGAGCTTTTTTTATCGGAGCCCCTCTCGAAATAGGGGCTTTGTTGGGATCTCCACTCAAATGAATATCATGTCCGTAATAGCCTACGTAAACCGCAGAAGATTTCACTTTGACATAATTTAAAAGATCTTTAAGCCGAACTCCTTCCCACAAAGGACAGCCCACTCCACCGTAAGTCCACTGTGTTCCTTCTGCCGTGGGAAAGTATCCAGCTCTTCCATTCCCTCCGCATTCGATGACAAATTGGTAGCTGTAGCTTTTAAATTTGCTTTTCAAATCTTCCATCGAAAAACTTGTGGGATTTTCAACTTCACCATCGATAAGCAAACGCCAATCTTTGATGTCGGTTGCATACGCAATGGGAGGAACTATCCCATTGTTGCGAACAAAAAGTTTTTCCGTGGGAGTTATTTCCTCATCGAGCAGACTTTGAGACGCCTCTATGTTTAAAGGTCTGTCGTTGAGTATGCGCATACTCTCGGACTTACCGAGTTCGGCAAGTGGAGATTTTTCTGCGAGAAGATTCTTAAATCGAAAAGCAAAGGGAAGCGCTAGGGATGTATATGCGATATTTTTGAGAAATTTTCGACGGTTTGAATCAAAAAAGTTTTCCATAGAAGAACTATGAAAAACTTTTTACTCCTCGTCAAGACTCAGAATTGAGAGGAAAGCTTTTTGTGGGATTTCGACGTTGCCAACAGATTTCATGCGTTTCTTACCTTCTTTTTGTTTCTCAAGAAGTTTGCGTTTACGAGAGATGTCACCACCATAACATTTTGCAGTTACATCTTTGCGTAAGGCAGAAAGCGTTTCGCGTGCGATCACTTTGCTTCCGATTGCAGCTTGGATAGCAATTTGAAACATATGACGATCCATAGTGTCTTTCAGTTTTTTACATAAAGCGCGCCCCTTGTAAAAGGCGTGAGAGCGGTGAACTATGCAAGCAAGTGCGTCAATAGGTTCCGCGTTTACCATAATATCGAGCTTTACGAGATCGCCTGGTCTGTAGTCGATCATTTCGTAATCCATCGATGCATAACCACGACTCAAACTTTTCAAGCGATCATGAAAATCGAAAATCATTTCACTCATGGGGATCTCATATTTAATGATCACTCGCTTTTGTGAAGTATATTCTATAGCTTTTTGCTCACCTCTGCGTTCTTGCAAGAGTTTTAAAATAACACCTATATACTCTTCGGGTGTGTGAATACTCAAAAGTGCATAGGGCTCTTCGATGCGATCTATAACAGAAGGGTTTGGAAGTTTTGCAGGATTGTCCACAACGATCATGGGGCCTCTTTGAGGGTAAACATGATAGGCTACGGAAGGTGCAGTAAAAATAAGATTGAGTTTGTATTCTCTCTCAAGTCGTTCTTGCACTATATCCATGTGCAATAAACCTAAAAACCCTGCTCTAAAACCAAAACCCAATGCGTTTGAGCTTTCTACTTCTGTAGATAAGCTTGCATCATTGAGTTTCAATTTTTCAACGGATTCTTTGAGTAACAAATATTCGCTCGCATCGATCGGAAAAATTCCACCGAATACCATTTGTTTTGCACTTTCAAATCCTGGAAGTGCTTCCTTCGAGGGATTTGCAGCGTCAGTGATAGTGTCACCTACACGCATATCCGAAATCGTCTTGATCGAACCTGTGACAAATCCTACTTCGCCACTCGTTAGAGTTTGAACATCGACAGGTTTCGGATTTAATTTTCCTAGTTTCAAAATTTCAAAAGTCTTTTCAGTCGACATCATCATAACGTTGTTATGAAGTTTCATTTGACCTGATACAATTCGGCACAAAGATACAGCGCCTAGGTAAGGATCAAACCAACTGTCAAAAATGAGCGCGCGGAGTGTTTCATGGTTTCTGTCAGTTGGTGGAGGGATTCTCTCGACCACAGCTGTAAGTATGTCTTCAATTCCTAAACCTGTTTTGGCGCTTGCAGGAATGGCATCGGCTGCAGAAATTGCCAGTTCTTCTTCAATGTCAACTTTTACTCGCTCAATGTCTGCGCTCGGTAAGTCAATTTTATTCAGAATAGGTATGAGAACTAAATTGCATTTTAAAGCTAAGTTTACGTTTGCAATCGTTTGAGCTTCTACACCTTGAGAAGCATCGACGACAACGAGGGCGCCTTCGCATGCTGCAAGACTTCTCGAAACCTCATAACTGAAGTCCACGTGCCCTGGGGTGTCAATAAGATTGAGCTGATACGTTTTCCCATCCGTGTGTTTGTAGTTCATAGTTGCTGTTTGAGCTTTGATCGTAATCCCACGTTCACGCTCAATATCCATGCTGTCGAGAACCTGAGAGCGCATTTCTCGATTTGAAACGGTTCCCGTCACTTCAAGTAGGCGGTCTGCTAAAGTGGATTTTCCATGGTCTATATGGGCGATAATGCAGAAATTTCGAATTAATTTAGTATCTTGCACTTGATTTTACCTTAAAGAACAGTTGCTCGCGATCGCGCCTAAAAGTGGATTTTTGTAGGCAATTAGAGTTCTACCACATGTGAGGGGATTTTTTTCTCGGAATTTAAGATGAGTTGGGCTCTTTCTGCAGAAACGCGGGAAGTGTAGACTCCCTGGCGGATATGAAAAACAACTTTGCCGCCCTCTTTAGAGGGTGTGTAAAAAGCATCAATTCCGTATCTATGGAATTTATCGAGAGATTTGCGAATGCAATCCGTGTCTTTGCACATTGCAAGTTCCAGAGTGAATTCCCTTTGTTGGGCTGTGTTCGAGGATTCCTCCTCAAAAATAGGGTAATTCCCTACAGAATTATAAGGCAGAGGCTCTGGTCTTTCTTCAGAAACGGAGTTAGAACGTGTTATAGAAAAAAACTGAGGCCCCTTTGAAAGCAGACTAAAAGTAGTAAAGCTCACTGCGGCGGCCCCCAGAACGAGGAGGGTTCCTTTAAAAAGGGATGAAACAGTTTGCTTCATAGAAACTCCGTTAATGTATGGTCTCCATGTATTATAAACTTCATGGACTTATAAAGGAAACAGTCGTTTGGAAAAGAATCAGAACATTTCGCTTCTTAAAGTTTCGACAAACAATTTGAAAGAGATCAATGTTCATTTTCCCCTGAACAAGGTGACTGTTGTCAGTGGTGTTTCAGGTTCAGGAAAAAGTTCGCTTGTTTTCGATACGCTTTACGCGGAGGCTTATCGCAGATTTGTAGAATCTCTCTCTAGTTTTGCCCGACAGTATTTGAAAACACTACCCAAACCTAAGTTGGAGAGCGTAAGCAATCTTCCACCTGCAGTGGCAGTAAGACAAGGACGCTCCCCTGCAAATCAAAGATCTACAGTAGGAACTCTTACAGAGTTGACCCATCTTATTCAGACACTTTTTATGCATCTTGCAAATGTTTATTGTTATAAATGTGGAGAAAAAGTAGAGAAACATCATTCCAAATCTATAGTCGAAGCGCTCACTAAAGAAATTACGTCAAAAATCTCTTTGACTCTTATGGCTCCACTGAAAACTTGGGTAGGTTTAAAAAGTCTTGCTTTGAAAAAACAATTGCAAGAGCAAGGTTTTGTCCGTGTGAGTTTGAACGGTGAAATTTTCTTGCTCGAAGATATAGATGTTAAGAACCTTTGTGAATATTCGGTTGTTGTTGATCGTTTTATCTTTCCTTCCGAAGAAAAGAATCGAATTTTTGAAGCGGTCGATCTTGCTTTGAAAGTAGGTAGAGGGACATGTATTGCAAGTTTTGACTCTAAGGAGTTGAAATTTTCAAACATACTCGAATGTATGACCTGTCATATTGCTTATCCCCCACCTTCCATGGCTTTGTTTTCTTTTAATCACCCTTTGGGAGCCTGTGATACCTGTCACGGATATGGAAGAACTGCCAATTTAGACTGGGATAAAATTATCCCTGATAAAAATTCTTCAATTGCGGATGAAGGCATTGCTGCTTTGAATTTCGGATCTCATGAGGAGTATTACAAAGAGATTCGTAAAAGTGCCAAAACAGTCCGTATGGATCTTAAAAAACCTTTTAAAGATTACTCAGAAAAAGAGTGGAAGTGGTTGCGTTTAGGATCAGGTGAAGATTTTGGTGGGATGAAAGCTTATTTTGATTGGTTGGATTCCAAGAAATATAAAGCGCACTATCGTATTCATTCTGCACGATTTACAAAATATGAGACTTGTACAGTTTGTGCAGGTCGTCGATATTGCCGTGATGCATTGACCTATAAAATCGAAGGTAAAAGTATTGCAGATGTTCATGAAATGGCTGTTAAGCATTTCATGCAATGGATAAAAGATTTTACAAAACAAAGTGGGAAAAAAGAAAATGCAGACATGGGTCTTTCAGAAGCTTTGGAAGAAATCGAAAGTCGTATTCGTTATCTCATGAAGGTTGGTTTGGGCTATTTGAATTTGAATAGGGTAAGTAATTCTTTATCTGGTGGAGAATTGCAAAGAATCCATATGGCAAGTTGTATAGGTAGTTCCTTGACAGACACCCTTTATTGTCTGGATGAACCTACTGCAGGTTTGCATGCAAGAGATAGTAAGAACCTTCTGGAAGTGATTTTGGAACTGAGAGATCAAGGCAATACGGTTGTAGTTGTCGAGCACGATAAACAGGTTATGCAAGGTGCAGATCGTTTGATAGAAATAGGGCCTAGCTCAGGGCATAGAGGTGGAGAAATTGTCTTTGAAGGCAAAGGATCTTTGCCTTCTGAAAATATAATATATGAAAAGAAGAAAAGAACATTTGATAGTTTTATTCAGATAGAAGGTGTGACAACTCACAATTTAAAGGGCATTTCAGTCCAATTTCCAATAGGAGCTTTGAGTGTTGTTTGTGGGGTGAGTGGTAGTGGAAAAACCAGTCTTGTCCAACATACATTGTTTCCCATGATGGAAGATACGCTTGCTGGCAGAAATCTCATGAACTATGCAGCAAAAAGTATTGGACCTAGAGAAATTTTTAAAACTTTAAGTAGAGTTTTATTTATAGATCAAAAAAATCTTGCTCGAAGCAGTCGTTCGAATATTGCAACTTACTTGGGAATATTTGATTCCATTCGAAAACTTTTTGCACAGCAAGATAAAGCGAAAGAGAAGAAACTTAGTGCTGGTTCTTTCAGTTTTAACGTTCCTGGAGGTCGTTGCGAAACATGTAAGGGATTGGGAACTGTAGAAGAAGATCTTTCTTTTCTAGGAGAAGTCGAAGTGACGTGTCCACAATGTGATGGCAAACGTTTCTCGTCTGAAGTCCTGTCCGTGAAAATTCGGGAGAAAAATCTTCTTGATGTTCTTTCTTTAACTGCACAGCAAGCTTACGAAGTTTTTTATGATCAACAGGATATTAGAAAAGTTCTGGCTCCTGTCTTGGATTTAGGACTGGGTTATCTCACCTTGGGGCAAGCTACGAATTCTTTTTCAGGAGGTGAAGCCCAAAGGTTGAAGTTGTTGAGCCTTTTGAAAGAAAGTTCTGCTTCGAAATCTATGCTTTTGATTTTTGATGAACCAACTACGGGATTGTCCGACAGAGATGTGTACAACTTATGGAAACATCTTGATTTTTTAACACAAAAAGGACATACAGTTATAGTTATTGAACATCATCTCGATATGATTCGACACGCAGATTGGTTGGTTGAAATAGGACCGGATGCAGCAGATCTTGGGGGACAACTTGTCTATCAGGGACCACCGGAAGCTATAGCTTCTTCCTCTCTATCAAAGACGGCTCCGTTTTTAAAATCGTAAAAGTATTAAGGGTGTCATGGCTAAGCAAGATTATTATGAACTATTAAAAGTCAGTCGCAGCGCAAGTGCAGATGAAATCAAAGCTGCGTATAGAAAAAGCGCATTGCAGCATCATCCGGATCGCAATCCTGATGATCCCCACGCAGAGGAAAAATTTAAAGCTGTAAGTGAAGCTTACGAGGTTTTAAGTGATCAGAAAAAGCGTGAAATCTACGATCGTTTTGGTCATGAAGGTTTGTCGGGACGTGGTTACAGTGGACCAGGAAGTGCCGAAGATATTTTTTCATCTTTTGGAAGTATCTTTGAAGATTTTTTTGGTTTTGGTGGCTCCAGTTCTCGTGGAAGTCAATCTCGTGCACGACGTGGATCTGATCTGCAGTATGAATTGGAAATTGAATTTGAGGAAGCGATCTTCGGTGTTGAAAAAGAAATTTCCTTTCAACGTCAGAGTGAATGCAAAACCTGTAGCGGTAGTGGATCAAAGCCTGGGACAAAAGCTACACAATGTAAGACGTGCGGTGGCCATGGACAAGTTCGACGTAGTCAGGGTTTCTTCAGTATTGCAGTGAATTGCCCTACGTGTCATGGGGAAGGGCAGGTCATTGAAGATCCGTGTGCGAAATGTAAAGGACGCGGAAGTGTATCGGAAAAGAAAAAATTGAATGTAAAAGTTCCAGCTGGAGTTGACAGTGGACTTCGATTGAGAGTGACAGGTGAAGGGGAATCGGGAAGTTTTGGTGGCCCCGCTGGTGATTTGTATGTTGTTCTTCATGTAAAAGAGAGCAAAATTTTTGAGAGAGATGGTTTTGATGTTATTCTCAACCAGGAGATCTCTATAGTACTTGCTACGTTAGGTGGGGAGATTGAAATACCCCTTCTCAAGGGTGAAACAAAAACAATCACGGTTCCTCCTGGGACTCAACATGGTGATAAAATTCCTTTCACAGGTGAAGGCGTTCCTCATATTCGCGGAGTAGGGAAAGGGAGTTTCGTTGTAGAGTTCTCAGTAAAAGTTCCAAAACATCTTAATAAACACCAACGAGAACTTCTTATTAAATTTGCAGAGTCTTTTGAAGATTCAAAATCAAAAAAAGGAAGTGGTGGATTTTTCAACCGCATCTTTTAATTAGCAAAGAGAATTTATGTCATCATCAAATGAGTATACACTTTTAGATAGTGGTCATTTTCAAAAACTCGAACGAGTTGGGCCCTATCTTCTCGTTAGACCTGCATTGCAAGCTTTGTGGAAACCCCGACTGAGTCAAAGCGAGTGGAAAAAGGCAGATGCTGTTTTTGTTCGAGATGAGAGTGGTAAAGGCGAATGGCAATTCAGAGGAAAGAAAATTCCTGAACAATGGACCGTTCGTATGGATGGTATTTCAGTATCCGCTCATCTGACAGATTTTGGACATATTGGAATATTCCCTGAGCATTTTCAGGAATGGTCTTTGATGCAAGGTGCAATTCAAAGTTCTCCTTCAAAACCTTTCAAATGTCTCAATCTATTTGCTTATACCGGTTCATTAACTTTGCAACTTGCGAAAGCAGGGGCGCATGTTGTTCACCTTGATGCTTCCAAAAAAAGTGTAGATTGGGCACGTGAAAATGCAAAAGTTGCAGGGTTAGAAAAAGAGCCTGTTCGTTGGATTGTGGATGATGTTCGTAAGTTTGTTGCAAAAGAAATACGAAGAGCTTCTTCGTATGATGCCATTATTCTAGATCCACCTAGTTTTGGGCGTGGATCAAACAAGGAAGTTTGGAAAATCGAAGAGGATTTAGGTCCCTTACTCAGTGAGTTGAAAAAATTATGTTCTGACAATTTTTCTTTTCTCTTTCTCAGCTGCCATACGCCAGGCATTACTGGAATCTCCCTTCAAAATATTCTGCAGGATATCTTTGAGTCAAAAGGGATTATGCATAGTGGTGAATTGACCATTGCAGAAGATAAAAGTTCTCGTAAGTTACCAAGCGGATCTTATTGCCTTTGGTTAAGAGGAACACATTGAGACAGAAAATTCAAATTACAAGTTTACAAAATGCTCAACTTAAAAAGGTGGTAAGCCTTCGTGAGCGAAAAGGTCGGAAGAATTTTGGTGAATTTGTAGTAGAGGGAGGCCGTGAGCAGGAAAAAGCTATTGCTTGTGGTTTTGAAGTATCAGAAATTTATTACTGTCCAAGTTTTCTTTCTGAAAAAGGGGATGGAATTTTACAATCTCTTCAAGGTTCAAAAGCTTCTGTCTATGAACTGAGTGAAACATGCTTTCAAAAAATTGTAGTTAGAAAGCATGTTGATGGAATTGTCCTTGTTCTAAGAACGAGAGAAAATTTATTAAAAGATTTTCTTCCGAAGAAAAATTCCTTTTTGTTGCTTGTAGAAGGAATTGAGAAGCCTGGAAACTTAGGGGCTTTATTGCGTACGGCAGATGGTGCGGGTGTAGACGGAGTTTTAGTTTTAGAGAGTCAAACAGATCTTTATAACCCCAATGTTATTCGTTCAAGTTTGGGATGTTGTTTTTCTCTTCCTGTAGCAACATGTACTAAAGAAGAAGCTTATAAGTTTTGCAAATCTCTGAAAATTCCTATTTATGCAGCTGTTCTTTCTAATGCGAGTGTGTTTTACAATTCGATAAAATATGGTGAGAGCAGTGCTGTGTTATTAGGAAGTGAAGACAAAGGTCTTGATTCTTTTTGGATCTCGCACGCAGATCAAATGATAAGCATTCCTATGCATGGTCAAGCAGACTCTTTAAATGTTTCTGCTGCAGGTGCTGTGCTCTTATACGAAGTCAGTAAGCAACGATTTCATGTGACATAATTGACTCTCCAATGTTAGAAATAAATGGCTGAAGCCTTTTTTCATAATTTTTGGGGAAAAGTCGAATGTTAGCTCAACTCAGTGTCTTTCAGAGTTTTCTGCTCGTGATCGTGAGCCTTTGTTTTGTGGGATATTTTATGATCCCCTTTGCTTTATGGGCTCTGTGTTTTCTCGCATTTCTATATTTCTATAGTGCGCCACTTTGGCTCTTAATTATCAGCACCGTTATTCTTGGTATATTCTCGGTTCCTTTTTTAAGACGATTTTTTTTCAGCACCAATGTTATGAATTTCATAAGAGCAAAAAAACTTTTGCCTGTGATTTCAGAAACGGAAAAAACTGCCTTAGAAGCGGGCAGTATTTGGGTTGATGGAGAACTTTTTAAAGGTAATCCTGATTTTAATAAACTTCTTAAAGAACCACTTGCCTCTTTAAATGAAAAAGAAACAGCATTTATAGAAAATCAATGTGAAGAATTATGCAAACTGTGTGATGACGACAAAACTTATAAAGATCAGAATCTATCCCCTGAAGTTTGGAGCTTTTTAAAGAAAGAGAAATTCTTCGGAATTTGTATTCCTACTCAATATGGAGGTCTTGGTTTTTCTGCTTCGGCACATAGCGAGATTATTCATAAGCTTTCCAGCAAGAGCATTCCTCTTGGAATCACTACGATGGTTCCTAACTCTTTAGGACCTGCTGAATTACTCATGCACTATGGAACGGAAGCTCAGAAATCCTATTATTTGCCGCGACTTGCCTCAGGCGAGGACATTCCTTGTTTTGGTCTCACAGAACCTAACGCAGGTTCTGATGCAGGTTCCATCCAAGCTCAAGGGATTGTGATGAGAGGAGAAGATGGGAAGCTTTATTTAAAAGTTTCATGGAAAAAGCGTTACATAACTCTGGGGGCTGTTTCAACAATACTGGGTCTTGCAATAAAAGTTCGTGATCCGCAAAAGCTTTTTGGTAAAGGAGAAGATCTAGGAATCACCTGTGTTCTTGTCCCTAGTGATTTAACGGGAGTTAAACTCGGTTTAAGACACGACCCTCTAGGTGTTCCTTTCATCAACTCACCCATTGAGGGTAAAGATGTTGTAGTTGCTATTGACCAAGTTATTGGAGGTGTGTCGGGTATTGGTCAAGGTTGGCGAATGCTCATGGAGTGTCTCGCAGCTGGACGTTCTATTTCTCTTCCTACTTACTCAACAGCTGCTTCAAAAAAAATTCTGCGTGCAACCAGCTCTTATGTAAAAGTGAGACAGCAATTTGGAGTGCCTATTTGGCGTTTCGAGGGTGTGGATGAGGTTCTTGCAGAGATGACTGCACTCACTTATATTTTGGAAGCATCTCGTTTATACACCGTTGCCGCAGTTGATAAAGGAATCAAACCTGCAGTTGTTTCTGCAATTACGAAATACCATTCGACTGAAATTCATCGTCAAATTGCTATAAAAGCAATGGATATTTGGGGAGGGGCTGGGATTTCATTGGGATCTAAAAATCTCATAGCAAAATATTTTGTAGCTTCTCCTATTTCGATTACGGTGGAAGGAGCCAATATACTCACACGTTCCATGATTATCTTTGGGCAGGGTGCTATACGTTGTCATCCTTTTGCTTACGCAGAAATTAAATCTTTGGAAGAAAATAATATTTTTGCTTTTGATCGAGCATTCATGGGCCATATAGCGCGGATTGCTAGTAATTTCTGTCGTTTGAGTGTTTATACTTTAACAAGGGGATTTTTTATAAAATCTCCTTCTTCCAAAATGTCTGCGTATTACAAAAAATTGACTTGGGTTTCTGCTTCTTTTGTTGTTTTTAGTGAAGCTGCGATGATTCTCTTGGGAGGTTCTTTAAAGTTCAAAGAAAAACTCGCAGGACGTTTTGCGGATATTCTTTCCTGGATGTATTTGATTACTGCAACGTTGAGAAGGTATGAAGAAAATAAAAATGCAAAAGAAGAAGCGGTCGTTCATTACGCCGTTCAATATGGCTTTCAGAAAATAGAGCAGGCTTTCCAAGGAATTTTTCAAAACTTCGATGTTCCAGTATTCGGATGGATATTTAGAAAAATCTCTTTGCCTTGGAGCCGATTCAATTCCTTCTCTCCATTACCAACAGACCGATTAGGTTCTAAACTTGCTCGACAAATTGTGAGTGATGGACAGATGAGAGATCTTTTGACTTTGAGAGGACTCTATATGCCAAAAGATCTTGAGGATCGATTTGCTCAAATGGAAAAAGCTTACAATGAGTGTTCAGATCTTGAAGCGGTTTCAAAAAAAATAGAAGGGGCTATCAAAGAGGGGACTTTATCCAAAGGTAGAACACATGCAAAATTCCAAGAAGCTTTGGAAAAAGGAATCATTGAAGAAAGCGACCTGAATCTTTTAGAAAAATATAAACTAACACATGACCTTATCGTAGGTGTTGATGCGTATCAGGTTTGAGTTGCCCTCTTGTTCTTAAAAAAAGAACTCAGCATCTTGCTGCACTCTTCTTCACAAATCCCACCTTCCACTTGAAACCTGTGATTCAAACGGGTGTCCTCGTGAATTTTGTACAAAGTCCCCAAGGCTCCCCCTTTAGGGTCATAGGCTCCAAAATATACCTTCCGAATGCGTGCTTGTACGAGAGCGCCTGCACACATGAGGCAGGGTTCAAGAGTTACATACAAATCGCAGTCAGAAAGTCTCCAATTTTGAAGCTTCTTACAAGCCTCTTGTATAACAAGAATCTCCGCATGTTCAATGGCGCTGTGATTTTGCTCTCGAGTGTTGAAAGCTTTAGCGATGATTTTTCCATTTTTAACAATCACAGCCCCAATAGGAACCTCATACTGTTTTAGAGCTTTTTGAGCCTCTTTGATTGCGGAGTTTAGAAATCTTATATGAATATTAGAGTCGTCCATGAGTATCTTTTTTTGTTTTGTGTTTTGCGATATTTCCTAACCGTTTCAACCCGAAATGTTTCATAATATCTTCTGGACTATGCCCCTGATCAAGATGATATTGCATAGCAAAGTGACGAAGAGTTTCAGTGTTGAGATTGGGTATCTCACAGAATTCCCCAAGCTCGTACAACATAAATTTTAAACCATGTCGACTGACTTTAGGTGCAATAGAAAGGGCATCGCGACCTCTAAAACCTAAAATCATTTTACAACGAAGGGGGAGTTGAGTGCGGTAATCATTCAAGATTTTTTTGTATTCAAGCAAGATGTCTGTGGTTTTAGGATTCAAGAGAATTAACCGTTTTCTTTCTCCAGGGATGATCAGAGACCCGTTATTCTGATGTTCTATAAAATGTTTCCAATCCAAATTGATGAGCTCGCTTACTTTAATGCCTTCAAATGAGAAAAGAGCAAGAATTGCGCGATCTCTCGCAGATTTCAGTTTCATGCTTTTTCTTGCTTCTTGAAGGAGGGTTTCAATGTGTTCTGTGTTTAACGTACGAGGAATTCTTTCATCGCGGGTTGGAATAGGAATTGTATCTAAAGATTTGAGATTCAGTGCGCTGAATTGCGGAAGCATTCTGTAAAACTGACGAATGGCAATAATAGCTCTCCGAAAAGAGTTAGACTTCCCAGCTCCTTTTTTAGACTGACTTTCTGTCTTGTAATGCAAGAGAGTCTGCTGGTCTACGCTCGAAAGAGAGGCATTATTCGCATTCAAGAAACTTAAAAATTGATTGAGATCGCGACAATAGGATTGAATAGTAGATTCTTTTTTCCCAATTTTTTTGAGAAATTCCCCAAAAGACAAGACAAGTTCGGGGCCAGCAAGCATTTCAAAACCTCATATTAGGATGAACAAAGTTCCAGCCAAATTTGCCATAAGCTTCATTTTAGCTTTAAATAAAAGTTAGAGAAAGCACACACATGAACTTTTCGTAGGGGTACAAATTGTATTTCAAGAAAAAACTATGGAAGCCAATATGCTATGCAATGTTTTTCTCATGTCTTGTCTCATGGAATCTTCCTGAAGATTATCGCATATTTACTATTCCAAAAGAGGAAGCTCTAAAACTCGATTACATGATTCTAGAGATCAATGGACAAGCAAAAAAAGTGAACAATAATGGAGAAATGCCCTTTGTTCGGGGTGACATCATTACTGTGAATGATGCTTATCTTAAAAAAGTTAAGAACGCCGAAAATAAAATCGATATTGTCAGCATAATGGGGCGTAAATCAATGGATGGCGCTTTTTTAGATGTTCGTAAAAAGAAACTCGATTCAAGCGTTGAATTTGTTCAGAAAGATGCTTCGCTAGATTCGGAAGGCTTTGTTTATGGTCTTGCTGCTATAACCAAGAATCAGCTGCATGGGGTTGTGTATCTCCGCAGAGTCGAGCCGGTTTTGAGTTACATTGATGTTCTTATCAATGATAAGAAGAGGGTTATGAGAGAAGGAGAAATACTTGAAGTGAAAAAATCTGATCATTTCAAAATTGTCAATGTTGTAACAAACATTGGAGATAGCAAAAATGTTACTTTCATGATGGTTCCTGTTTATGGAGGGAAAAATATTTCGAGAGATATAGAAAACTATCAAATTATATTCCGTCATAAAGATTATGTTTTTGCAAAAATTCCGTTGAAAATTGAAGGCATATGAATATTGAGCCCTTAAAACTGAAGACACAAGAAGAGAAAAGAAGAGCACTTGAACTTTTTGCAATAGCGATGTGTTCTTGTATTCTAGTGTTTATCAGTCGCTTAGAAACAAGACTGTTTTCTTTAGGAGAACTTCTCTCCGTAAATCGTGAATTTTTCACTACGATTATTTATTTCGCTTTGATCAATTTAAATGTCATTTTGATTCTTATTCTTAGTTTTTTGCTTTTGAGAAATATCACGAAACTTGTGGTTGAAAGACGACGGGGGGTTTTGGGTTCTGCACTCAGAAAAAAGTTAGTCATAGCGCTTATCTTTTTTGCTTTAGCTCCTACTTTGATTTTGTTTTATGTGACAACTCATTTTATCACTACAAGTTTTGAAACTTGGTTTTCTGAGAAAGTTCAAATCACTATTCAAAAAACCAAAGAGGCTGGCTCGCATATCTATAAGCAGGATCAGAAACGTTTAGCGAGTCTTGCACAACTCGCTATGCAGAGAATTTCCATTTTGGGAGTTGTTGGACATCAAAGTCCTGCACTTGAAACTTTGGGTCTTTCGGGATTTGAGTCTGACTATGGTTTGAATGACATTCGAATATATTCGGTGGATGGGAACTTAATGTGGAGTAGTCATGATAAGCAAAAAAATCAATTGAATGAAACCGGACAAAACTACGCAAAAGAGGCGATCCATTTTTTTGAAATTGAACCTCTTGCTAAATCACATAGTCGCGTTGCGGGAGAAGATGGTGTCGATGTTGTAAATGGTAGTGCACCCATTCGGGATCTTCTCACAAATCAATTGATGGGAGTTGTTGTTACGGAAGTTCGATTTGAAACTCAGATTCTAAAAAGCGTAGAACAGATTCTTTCTGATTTCGAAGATTTGAAACCTGGAGCTCAATTGATTCGCTTGAGCTACATGATTTTGATTGGGGTTGTAGTTCTTCTTATTCTTTTTTGTGCAACTTGGTTAGGCTTTTATGTTGCAAGGGAAATTACGGGACCTATTCAGAATCTTGCGGAAGCTACTCGTGAAATTGCTTTGGGTAATTATAATATCACTTTGAAAATCCCATCGGATGATGAAATGGGACAATTGGTTAACTCATTTAATAGAATGACCAGTGATCTTAGAAGTCAAAAATTAGTAACGGAACAGGCTCAATTTCGCCTTCAAAAAATAAATGAAGAACTTGATCACAAACGACAATATTTAGAAATTATACTTAAGCATATCAGTGCGGGTGTTTTATCTATTGATTTGAATAAGAAAATAACATCGATAAATGCAGCAGCGGAGAAATTGCTAAAAGTGCAGAGGCCCGATCTTAAAGATCAGGATCTTAGACTTGCTTTGGGGTCTGATTTATTTGAGGCTTTTTGGCAACCAATTTGGGGTGGGATTGAGAGTGAGGGAAATTTTCATGGTCAGATTGAATTAACCAAGATGGGCATTGAGGTGACCCTCATAGTCAATGCGACATGTCTTCGTGATGAAAATGATATGGAGATGGGTTATGTTGTAGTATTTGATGACGCTCTTGAAAAAATTCGTGCTCAACGTGTTCTTGCTTGGAGAGAGGTTGCAAGACGTATTGCACATGAGATCAAAAATCCCATTACACCTATTAAGCTCAGCGCTCAGCGATTGATTCGAAGATTTTCAAATAAATTTGAAGGTGAAGATCAAGAAGTTTTTAAAACATGTATGCAAACGGTGATTACTCAAGTCGATTCTTTGCGGGACTTGGTGAATGAATTCGCAAAATTTTCTAAATTACCAAATATTAAAACAAAATTGGATGATATAAGCAGTGTTCTGCAAGATGTAACTAAGATGTTTCAAATGAGTTATGCAGATATTGATTTTGAAAATGAAGTCAAAGGAAAGATTCCATCTTTTCCCCTTGATCGAGAGCAATTGAACAGGGCGTTTGTTAATATTTTTAACAATGCAGTTGCATCGCTTGTACCGGGAAGAAAGGGTAGGATTTCAAGTAAGATTCGTTATATTCCGGATCTTCATTTAGTTCGAATAGAAATTGCAGATAATGGCTCTGGAATACCCAATGAGATCAAAGGCCGAGTCTTAGAGCCCTATTTTTCGACAAAAGATGAAGGAACTGGATTAGGGCTTTCGATTGTTGATCAAGTAATTTCTGATCACGGTGGTTACTTGCGACTGGCAGATAACCAACCTTATGGAGCCGTTGTTGTTATTGAACTTCCCATTGCATGACGAATGCTATTAGAGGAGAAATTGAAAATGGTAGAAAAACATAAACCTTTGGTTCTAATAATAGATGATGAAAAAAGTATTTGTGAAACGCTTTCAGGTTTGTTGCAAGACGAGGGTTGGGATACGCTGTCCGCCTGTTCTGGGAAAGAAGGAATAGATCTATTTAAAAAACATCCTGTGGATCTTGTTTTTTTAGATGTTTGGATGAAGCATCTCGATGGGATTCAAACTTTGCAGGAGTTGAAGAGAATCAAAGAGGATATTCCTATCGTGGTTATGAGTGGTCATGGGACTATTGAAACCGCAGTGAAAGCGACAAAATTAGGAGCCTATGATTTTCTGGAAAAACCGTTATCGATAGAAAAAATTCTTCCGATTTTAGAACATGCAAGAAAAGTTAGGAGTCTTGAACCTCGAACTTTTTTATATTTTACAGAAAAAAATTATGAGCTCATCGGAAAATCTGATGAAATTGCTTCTATCCACAGACAAATAAGAAATATTGCTCGAAGAAATAGCTGGGTTTTAATCAGTGGTGAAAATGGAACAGGTAAAGAAGTTGTTGCAAGAAATATACATTTGCAAAGTTCACGTGCAGAAAAGAATTTTGTTGCTGTAAATTGTGCGGCAATTCCTGAAGAATTAATTGAAAGTGAACTTTTTGGTTTCGTAAAAGGGGCTTTCACACATGCAACATACACTAAAGTTGGAAAATTTGAACTCGCACATCGTGGAACTCTTTTTTTAGATGAAATAGGAGATATGTCATTAAAAACTCAAGCGAAAATACTTCGTATTCTTCAGGAACAATGTCTTGAGCGTGTAGGTGATAATACGCCTATACCCATTGATGTACGTGTTATAGCTGCAACGAATAAAAATCTGATGGATGAAATTAGAAATGGGAATTTCAGGGAAGATCTTTATTATCGATTGAACGTCGTTCCTGTGAGAATGCCCCCTCTTCGGGAAAGATTGGATGACATTCCTGTTCTATGTGACTATTTTCTTAGTAAAATCGCTTTAGAATTTCACGAAGAACAAAAACATTTGGAAGAAAATGCTCTTAAACTTCTGAAGCAGTATTCGTGGCCAGGGAATGTGCGAGAGTTGAAAAATACTTTGGAACGTATTTGTATCATGGTTCCTAACTCTCTTGTGAAAGAAGCTCATATTAATGAAGTTTTCTATGAGCAGTTCGGCTCCACCGCTACGGAACTTCCTCAGATTCTAAGTGAAACTTTAAAAGAAGCTCGGAATCAATTTGAACGTTCGTTTATAATAAATAAGCTAGAAGAGAATGAGTGGAATATTTCTAAAACGGCGGATTCCATTGGATTAGAGAGAAGCCACTTGCATCGTAAAATGCGTTTATTCGATATAGAAGCCCAGCGTCGACGTATTTAATTGAACTAAGGAGCTTTCTGTGAGTTCTTTGAATGTGATCCGAGAAAAGGATACTTTGTTGATTTCTGGTTTAAAACAAGCGGTAATGGAAGAGAATTGGTCCGTTGCAAGTTTCAAGGAAGAATATCTTTTTGCCCGTAAGAATGAGTTGAAAGGCCTAGAAATTAGCGCAGCTTGTTTTTCATCCGTTGATGGGTTTATGGACTTTCTTTCGGGCATTCATTTTCGCAAGTGGGATGGTGGAATTCATATAGATACAGGATTTGGTAGAAAAAAATTGTATTTTCGTGAAGGGGAGCTTGTTTTTGCATCTTCGGATCTTATTGATGATCGTCTTGGGGAAGTTTCATATCGTCGACAATTGATCACGCTTGATCAGCTTACAGAGTCTGCGACAAAAGTAACTCGTACAATGAAATTTGGACAAGTTTTAGTCCGATCAAAAATTATGACAGATTTTGAATTGTGGAATGCGCTCAAAGAACAGATTCGTCATATAGTGAAATCACTCTTTTTAGCAAAGTCTTTATACTATGAGTTAGATGTCGGTTTGAGAGCTCCCTCGGAGGTTGTTTTCACAGAAGGGACTCAACTCATTCTTGAGTCTTCTTATGGCTACGGATCTATGTATAGGGCTTTTGCTGAGACGTTAAAACCGACATCTTGGATTCGGCTCATCAATCCTGAGCGTGCTCAGAAAGGGACCTTTCTTGGCGATCTTGTTTCCATAATTGGGAGACGAACCTCTATAGATGAGTTTTTTCGTCAATCTAAGCTGCAAGAAATCAATATCGTTGCGGCATTAATGGATCTTGTAAATTGGGGTGTATGCGTTATAGAAGATACACGTCAGCGGACCTATGATGAACGTCATCCAAAACTGTTTGTTGTACGCAAGTTGCTCAAAGCATACGAAATTGCGCTCAAGCTTTCACTTAAAGCGTTTGAGGAGGAAAAAGAGAAGTTTCCTTTAGTGGCGATGGAAGCCCTTGTCGACTCTTTTAACCTGAAAGCACCGGTATTTTTTCTAGATGCGACAGGAAATATAAGCTCGGAATCTCTTTATAGTCTTTATGAGCAATGTGCAAATATCAAAGGTCGATCGGAATTCTTCGAGGTTCGTATTAAGAGTTTAATTGAGTTTCTTATTCAATTAACGAGAGATCATTTAACAGATGAAGTTACAAAACAAATTCGTCTTTCGATTAGAGAATATTATACATGAAATTTCAGGTCAACAGTCCTAACCCCAATGAGTTTATGGTGGAGGGGCTTTCAGCTCTTTCTGAATTTATTCGCCACAAGCCACAATCTATCAAGTGTATTTACTCAACGTTAAAACACAGGGAACAACTTGCAAAACTTATAGGTACGCGCGAGATAAGGGTCGAATTTTTAAAAGAAACGCACCGTAGCGACCAAGCCTTAAATTCATCTGTATATGCGTATGTAGAAATTCATTATCAAAGCTTTCAAAATCTTTTGCAGCTTCTTGAAAAAAAATCGCCGCACAATTTGATTTTAGCTCTTGATCATATTACAGATCCAAGAAACTTAGGTGCCATCGCGCGATCAGCTGCTTTCTTTGGAGTGAAATACATTCTGATTCCTAAGATGAGGCAGGTTCTTTTAACCTCGGCCTCAGTTTCGACATCTCAAGGCGCTTTTGCTTATTCTGAACTTGTGCTTGTTGCAAACCTTAGTCAGTCGCTTGAAAAATTAAAAGAACTTGGTTACTGGGTTCTTTCAGCAGATAGTGGTGGTGAGAGTTACGAACAAGTGCGGAGAACAACATATGAGAAAGTTGTTCTAGTGCTAGGTTCAGAAGGTTCGGGTGTTTCAGATCTCGTTAAAAAACGATCCGATCGTATTATTTCTATAGATTCTCGACATAAAATTTTAGATTCACTCAATGTTAGTGTTGCTGCTGGAATTTTATTGAATGCATTTGCAACTTAGCAGAGTTTCCCCGCGTGTTAATTCCAAAGAGATCCCACTTGCAAAGCTTGACCTTTTGAATGAGCTGAGATATCTAATCTGTCTCACTCAGTTCGGTGTGAGATTTTTTTGCTGGCTTAGCTCAGCTGGTAGAGCGGCTGATTTGTAATCAGCAGGTCGTAGGTTCGACTCCTATAGCCAGCTCCAGTTTGTTAGGAGGGATACCCAAGCGGCCAAAGGGGACGGGCTGTAAACCCGTTGACGCAAGTCTACAAAGGTTCGAATCCTTTTCCCTCCACCAGCGAACTGAGAGACATTGAAGAACAAAAGCGGGAGTAGCTCAGCTGGCTAGAGCATTAGCCTTCCAAGCTAAGGGTCGCGGGTTCGAATCCCGTCTCCCGCTCCAGTTCGCAAAGAAATATAGAAACATGGTCAAATTGACAAACGCCCATTCAAGAAAGAAGAGACCCCAAGCTGGTTTGATGAATAGGTCGGATGGCCCGGGTAGCTCAGTGGTAGAGCGCGTCCTTGGTAAGGACGAGGTCGCCGGTTCAAGTCCGGTCTCGGGCTCCACAGATAAAAGATGTAGAAATTTCTCTCAATTTCTGTGATAGAACGGCGTTTGGAACCGTGTTCCAGTATAGAGTATATAATGAACGGTGATGACAGGTGTCATTGCTTTTTGGAGGAAGGAAATGGCTAAGGCAAAATTTGAGCGGAAAAAACCACACGTCAATATCGGTACGATTGGACACGTGGATCATGGGAAGACAACCCTTACCGCCGCAATTACTAAAGTAATGTCATTTGTTACGGGAAGTGCAGTAACAAAGTTCGACGAAATCGACAAAGCACCAGAAGAAAAAGCTCGTGGTATTACAATTTCCGCATCGCACGTAGAGTACGAATCACAAACTCGTCACTACGCACACGTTGACTGCCCAGGCCACGCCGACTACGTAAAAAACATGATTACCGGTGCCGCTCAGATGGATGGTGCGATCTTAGTAGTAAGCGCATCCGATGGTCCTATGCCACAGACACGTGAACATATCCTTCTTGCATACCAAGTTGGTGTTCCTTGTATCGTTGTCTTCCTTAACAAAGTGGACATGGTAGAAGACGAAGAGCTTCTTGAACTTGTTGAGATGGAAATCCGTGAACTTCTCAATATGTACAAATTCCCAGGTGATACAACACCAATTATCCGTGGATCTGCTTTAAAAGGTCTCGAAGCGAGCTCTTTGGATGACCCATGGGCAAAGAAAATCGCAGAACTTATTGCAACATGCGATACATACATCCCAGAACCAAAACGTGCTCTTGATAAAGATTTCTTGATGCCAATTGAAGACGTGTTTTCGATCTCAGGTCGTGGAACCGTGGTTACAGGTCGTATTGAGACAGGTATCGTAAAAGTTGGTGAAGAAGTTGAAATTGTTGGTTTGAAGCCTACACAAAAAACTATCTGTACAGGTGTGGAGATGTTTAGAAAACTTCTCGACCAAGGACAAGCTGGTGATAACGTAGGTATCCTTCTTAGAGGTCTGAAACGTGAAGATGTTCTTCGTGGTCAGGTTATCTCTAAGCCTGGAAGCATCAAGCCACATACGAAGTTCAAAGCTAAAGTCTACGTCCTCACAAAAGAAGAGGGGGGTCGACACACTCCATTCTTTAAAGGATACCGACCACAGTTTTACTTCCGTACGACAGACGTAACCGGCAACATTAAACTTCCTGATGAAGTCGAAATGGTTATGCCTGGCGACAATATTGATCTTGAAGTGGAATTGATTCAACCGATTGCTATGGAACCTGAAGTTCGTTTCGCGATTCGCGAAGGTGGACGTACGGTCGGCGCGGGTGTTGTTGCCTCCATTATCGAATAACGATTGCTTTCTGTGCGGTAATTAAGAAACTTGATTACCCCGTAAGACTGTGATCAACTTAGAAAAATTTGTTTGCAGCAAGTAAAGGCGAGTAGCTCCAATGGTAGAGCGGCGGATTCCAAATCCGCATGCTGGGGGTTCGAGTCCCTCCTCGCCTGCGCTTTAGTTTTTTGAGAGCGTTGCCTCCTACAACGATTGTGTAAGGATTCAATATGGGCAAAGATGATGCTACCTGGCTCAACATTTGTTATGTACTGTTTGCGTTGCTTGCAGCGTTTGTTGGGTATAAGGCTATAGCGACTCTAGGTATTCATTTGGGTTGGACTGAGCGTTACGACGAATGGTTTCCAATAGTTAATAATCTTAGTGGTATTGCAATAGGAGCGGCATCAGCTTTGTGGCTTCGTTCATCACTAGATCGCCGAGAATTTCATTTGTCGGCTATTGGTGAGGTTAGGAAGGTTACATGGCCGAGTGCTGAAGACACTAAGAAAATGACCATCATTGTTGCGGTGGTTGTCGGAATATTTGCGGTTATACTTTCGATTTTTGATGTTGTTTGGTCAAAAGTTCTTCAGCTTGTTTTACCGTAGAAAAATGGTTTAAGGATCTCGGGAACGAATATGGAAGAGAATACTAAAAATATAGAACAAAAAACCAAGATCGAAACGGATACTCAGAATTCACATCCCGACGAATCTACGGCAGAGTTGAATCGTGAAAAATTCACGGATCCGCGGTATAAGTGGTACATAGTAAACACATACTCAGGTTCTGAAGAAACTGTAAAAGCGTCTTTGCGTGAACGGATAGCAAAGGCAAAGCTAGAGGCTCTTTTTGGTGAAATATATATTCCCAAGATGAGCGTAGAAAAAGTTCTAAAGAGCGGAAAAAAGAAGAAAATCAGCAAAACATCTTTTCCTGGTTATGTATTGGTACAGATGGAGTTCTGTGACGAAGCGTTAGCTTGTGTAGCGAATACGCCTAAAGTCACGGGTTTTGTGGGTAATCATCGCAAACCAAGACCTATGCCTGACAGAGAAGTCTTGAACCTTATTGACTCATCTTTTGCTGCACAAGCCAAGATGGAGGCGAGCGCGGCAATGACCTTTCATAAGGGTGAAAACGTTAAAGTTATTGATGGACCCTTTACAAATTTTGATGGTGTTGTAGAAGAAGTTCGAGCGGAAAAAATGAAATTGAAAGTTCTGGTAAGTATTTTTGGAAGAGAAACCCCCATTGAGTTGGGATATGCCCAGGTTAGTAAAATTTCCTAAGGCCTTTAACTAAGAAAACAGTTTGACTTTTTGGTGAATAGAGTTAAATAACTCATCCCAGTCGAATCCTCAGGGAAATATTCCCTTCCTTCATATATTCAGAGAGAGGAGAGAAGGCGTGGCTAAAAAAGTTGCTGCGATAGTAAAACTTCAGATTCAAGCAGGTAAGGCGAACCCGGCGCCACCGATCGGTACAGCACTTGGACCGAGAGGCGTAAATATTATGGCCTTCTGTAAAGAGTTCAATGAAAGAACTCAAAAACAGGTTGGTACGATATTTCCTACAGTTATAACGATTTATGCAGATAAATCTTTCAGCTTCGTTACAAAAAGTCCACCAGCGTCGGACTTATTGAAGAAAGCAGCGAAAGTCGAAAAAGGTGCTTCAACACCTGGGAAAGCTAGCGCCGGAACGGTCTCCAAAGCTAGTGTGAAAGAGATTGCTGAGCTTAAGATGAAAGATCTTAATGCCTATGATCTTCAGGCAGCAATGAAAATCATTGAGGGTTCTGCAAGAAGCATGGGTTTAGCTGTAGCAGAGTAAACAAAATCAACATTCGAAGTAGGAGAGCTCAGGGCTCGCTAGAACTACGGGGTGAATATGGGAACAGTAGGAAAAAAATACAAAGCAGTTGCGCAGCAAGTAGAGCCAATGAAGCTTTACTCTTTAAAAGAGGGTATGGAGCTTGTTAAAAAGACTTCTTATTCAAAATTTGTTGCGGCAGTAGATCTTGCTATCAACTTGGGAGTAGATCCAAGACAGGCAGACCAAAATGTAAGAGGTGCAACAGCGCTTCCACACGGGCTTGGTAAGACTGTTCGTATTATTGTTTTTGCAAAAGGCCAAAAAGCTATTGAAGCTAAAGAACTCGGAGTGGAGTTTGTTGGTGGAGATGAGCTCGCAGAAAAAATTTCTGCTGGTTGGTTGGAGTTTGATCAAGTTATTGCAACCCCTGATATGATGGCTGTTGTTGGTAAGCTCGGTAAGGTTTTGGGACCTCGTGGACTTATGCCAAACCCTAAGATGGGTACAGTGACCTTCGAAATTAAAAATGCGATTCAGGAACTCAAAGCTGGTCGTGCAGAATTTAGAGTTGAGAAGGCGGGTATAGTTCATACGGTTGTTGGACGAGTCAATATGGATCTCGGACACCTCGTTGCCAATACAGAAGCGGTAATCGAAGCTGTTCTGAAGGCTAAACCAGCCTCTGCTAAGGGAACTTACTTAAAAAAGATTACTCTTTCTGCAACAATGGGCCCTGGTATTAAGATTGACCCAACTCTATATCGAGTTTGATTTAAGCAGAAGCTAAAGGTACAGGGAGTTATTATATGGCAAAAAGTAAAGCAGCTAAAATTGAGCTCGGTCATGAACTTGCGGATAAATTTTCAAGATCAAAGGGTGTTGCCGTCGCAGAATATGCTGGCATGACTGCTGAAGATCTTGCTTATTTACGTCGTGAAATGAGAAGTGCAGGGTGCGAATTTAAAGTCATTAAAAATCGCGTAGCACGTAAAGCAGTTGAAGCAGCACTTCCTGAAGCGGGAAACTTTAAAGCTACTTTAGTCGGTCCTATTGGCGTTATTTATTTTTATAAAGACGTTGCTGAAGGCGCTAAAGCTGTAATTAAAATTTCGAAAGAGAAATCTGAGAAATTTAAGCTTACAAGTGGATTGCTAGAAGGAAAAGTGATAGCAATCAAGGAATTTCAAGCTATTGCTGAATTACCAAGTAGAGAAGTTCTTCTTTCGAAGATCGTGGGAAGTCTAGTAACGCCACACCGTAGGCTTCTTGGGGCGTTAAATGGAGTTTCTCAAAATCTTGTACGGGTAATCGCGGCAATCAAAGAAAAAAAATCGAGCTAGGGAAGAGCGTTTCTTAGTTTGTAGAATGTAGAAACTTTGGAGGAAATAATGGCAACACTAACAAAAGATCAAGTTATTAGTTACTTAAAAGACCTAACGCTTTTGGAAGCGGCTGAGTTAGTTAAGGATTTGGAAGAAACCTTTGGTGTAAGTGCCGCGGCACCTGTTGCAGTTGCAGCAGTCGGTGGTGGCAGTGCAGCAGCAGCTGCTGAAGAAAAAACAGAATTTACTGTTGTTCTTAAGTCAGCTGGCGACAAGAAAATCAATGTTATTAAAGAAGTTCGAGCTGTAACAGGTTTGGGTCTTAAAGAAGCAAAAGATCTTGTTGAAGGTGCACCAAAAGAAGTTAAAGCTGGCGTTAGCAAAGATGAAGCAGCGAAAATCAAGGCTGCTTTGGAAAAAGAAGGCGCGACAGTCGAAGTTAAGTAAATTACTGTTCTTCGTATAGAATTGTACAGCAAAGCGACTTTCATTTAGTGGAACTCGTTTAAGACATGAGACAGCAAGTCCAGTGCTGGAGGACGGAGTTGTCTCATGTTAATTTCTTTGAAGGTCCTTTTCGAGTACAAACCAGTCTGGCAAAATCAATAAATCCAGTTGCAAACGGGCTACTGGATATACCTCATTCTTATAAGGGAGCTTGCGATGACCTCATTGGCCGCTTTGTTCACGCGACCTCGGAAGAGTTATCAGAAAATAAAACCGGCAATTGAGCATCCTTACCTGATTGAAATTCAGCAAAGGAGCTATGAGAAGTTTCTACAAAAAGACGTAGAGCCTCATAAGCGTGAGAATATCGGTTTACAGGCTGTTTTCAATTCCGTGTTTCCTGTGAAAGATTTTGCAGAGACAGCTCGAGTTGAGTTTGTGAGTTATTCTTTCGAAGAGCCAAAGTATACGGTGAGCGAATGTCGTCAAAGAGGCATGAGCTATGCTGCTCCTTTCAAAGTTATCATACGACTCGTCATCTGGGATGCTGATAAGGAAGCGAGTGTACGTACCGTAAGAGATGTAAAAGAGCAAGAAGTCTATTTTGGTGAAATCCCATTAATGACAGAGAACGGTACCTTCATCATTAATGGTACTGAGCGAGTTGTTGTATCTCAGCTACACAGATCTGCAGGTGTGTTTTTTGACCACGATAAGGGAAAAAATTCCTCGACAGGTAAAATCCTCTATACAGCCCGAGTCATACCTTATCGCGGGAGTTGGATTGATTTTGAATTCGACATCAAGGATATCCTTTTTGTTCGTATAGATCGTCGACGTAAAATGCATGCGACGATTCTTCTTAAAGCTCTCGGTTATACTGAAGAAGAGCTTCTAAATCATTTCTATAGAAAAGAAACAATTTCCATAGACGAGAAGGGTTCCTTCCGTGTTGAGATGGATTTTAAAGTCCTACGTGGACAACGTGCAAGTCATGACATTATTGATGAAAAAACAGGTAAGGTCTTCGTTAAGAAAAATAGAAGAATCTCTGTGGGTGCTGTTCGGCAGATGGAAGCTGCTGGGCTCAAATATCAATATGTAAACGATGACTTCTTGCTTGGAAAAGTTCTTGCTCAAAATATCGTAGATTCTCATGGGACCGTTGTAGTTCCAGTTAACTCAGAAATTAGCAAAGAAGATGTTGAAAAGATTATTAAAGCCAACATCAAAGAATTTCATATCTTATTTATCGATGGAATCAACGTCGACAGCTCTTTTAGAGATACTCTTCTGAGTGATCGTGTAGAGACGAGAGAAGAGGCTCTTCTAGAGATTTATAGAAGATTGCGTCCAGGTGATCCTCCGACTTTGGAACCAGCTGAAGCTTTATTGAATAATCTGTTCTTTAATCATGATCGTTACGATTTGAGTGCAGTTGGTCGTTTAAAGCTCAACGAGCGATTGGGTTCTGATGAACCGTTGGAACAGCGAACCTTGACCAAGAAAGATATTCTTGGTGCGATTGAATACCTTCTTAAGTTGAAAACGGGTCAAGGCGAAATAGACGATATCGATCACTTGGGTAATCGACGTGTTCGTGCTGTAGGTGAATTGCTAGAGAACCAGTACAGAATCGGCTTGCTTCGTATTGAACGCGCTATTCGTGAAAGACTTCAGTTACAGGATGTTGACACTTTATTACCTCATGACCTGATCAATAACAAACCCGCATCTGCTGTGGTTAAAGAGTTTTTTGGTAGCTCTCAGTTAAGTCAGTTTATGGATCAGACAAATCCTCTTTCCGAAGTGACTCATAAGCGTCGTTTATCTGCGCTTGGACCAGGCGGTTTGAGTCGTGAGAGAGCTGGTTTTGAGGTGAGAGACGTTCACGCCACTCACTACGGACGTATTTGTCCGGTTGAAACACCCGAAGGTCCAAACATTGGTTTGATCTCTTCTCTTGCTTCTTATGCTCGAGTTAATGAATTTGGTTTTATTGAGACTCCCTACCGTATAATCGGTGGTGAAAAAGATGGTAGCGTTAAGTATTTGACTGCTTCTGAGGAGCATACAGACCACGTTATCGTTCAAGCGAGTGATGCTGCACGTGTTGGTTTAACAGACAATGATTTTGTAAGTGTACGTAGACGTGGTGAGCCGGAAATCGCTTCTGGTGATGAAGTAGATATGGGCGATGTATCGACTACGCAGCTTGTCTCTGTTGCAGCAAACCTTATTCCATTCTTACAGAATGACGATGCGAACAGAGCGTTGATGGGTTCAAACATGATGCGTCAGGCAGTACCTCTTATAAAGACAAGCGCGCCGCTTGTAGGTACTGGGATGGAAAAAACAGTTGCACGTGATTCAGGGGCTTCCGTTGTTGTTAAAAGAGATGGAATTGTCGCTTCTGTTGATGCTGAACGTATTGTTGTGAAAGTTGATAGAGAAGAAGGCGACTCTTTGACCGAAGTGGGAACTGACGTTGATATTTTCTCTCTTAAAAAATACACCCGTTCAAATCTCGATACGTGTATTAACCAGAAACCCATTGTTAAAGTGGGAGAACGTGTAAAGAAATCCGATATTATTGCGGATGGTTTTGCAACGGAAATGGGTGAATTGGCATTAGGTCAGAACGTGACTGTAGCATTCATGCCTTGGAATGGTTACAACTTTGAAGACTCCATTTTGATTTCTGAGCGTGTTGTAAAAGAGGATCTTTATACATCAGTCCATATTCAAGAGTTTGAGTGTATTTCTCGTGATACGAAACTTGGTCAGGAAGAAATTACTGGTGATATTCCAAACGTTGGTGAGGAAGCACTTGCCAATCTTGATGAAGCCGGAATTATTCGTATTGGTGCAGAAGTAAAACCTGGAGATATTCTTGTTGGTAAAATTACTCCCAAAGGTGAGACACAACTTAGTCCCGAAGAGAAATTACTGAGAGCTATTTTTGGTGAAAAAGCTGGAGATGTTCGGGATACCTCTCTTCGTGTTCCTCCCGGTGTTGAGGGTACTGTTATCGGATGTAAGGTATTTTCTCGCGAAGGTGCAGAAAAGGATGTTCGAAGTCGCCAGATCGAGGAGACTGAAGCAGCGAAAATTCGTAAAGATGAGCGGGATACTATTAATATTATCAAAGCTTCTGCTCTTAGGAAGATTCTCAATATCTCTGAGGGAACGAAATTAGCTCGTGATCTTAAGGATAAAGATGGGAATGTTCTCCTACAAAAAGGCGCTTCTTTAACAGAGGCTTCATTGGATAGTGTTAATTATCTAAATTGGTTTGAACTCTCTCTTGTAAGCGCAGAAGCAGGTAAGTTGCTTGCAAAAATTCTCGTGAATTTGAAAGAGAAGATCAGTCAGGTGAAGAGTATTACAGACCTCCAGTTGAAAAAGCTGAGCAAGGGCGATGAACTTCCTCCTGGCGTTATTAAGATGGTTAAAATCTATGTTGCCATTAAGCGTAAGTTACGTGTTGGTGACAAGATGGCGGGACGACACGGAAATAAAGGTGTTATTTCGCGCATACTTCCAGAACAGGACATGCCATTCACAGCAGATGGTGTACCGGTAGATTTGGTTTTGAATCCACTCGGTGTTCCTTCTCGTATGAACGTAGGTCAGATTTTAGAGACACACTTGGGATGGGCTGCAAGGCATCTGGGTGCTAAATTAAATAGAATGATCGAAGAATCTTTTAACCGTCAAGAACTTGAGAAAATGGTTTTGAAGGTTTGGGATTCAGAAGATGTGAAAATCGAAGTGCAGAATTTTATAAAATCTTGCACGGATGATGAATTTAAGGATTTCATCCGTAAATACAAAGAAGGTATTTACGTTGCAAATCCTGTCTTTGATGGTGCGACTGAAACTGAAATTGAAAATGCCCTTGAGCTTGCTGGAGTTGAAAAAACTGGTCAGACAGAGCTATATGATGGGTTAACAGGCGAGAAATTTCACAATAAGGTGACAGTGGGCGTCATGTACATGATGAAGCTGCACCATCTTGTTGATGAGAAGATTCACGCACGTTCTATTGGTCCTTACTCACTTGTAACTCAACAGCCACTTGGTGGAAAAGCACAGTTTGGTGGTCAGAGATTGGGAGAGATGGAGGTTTGGGCAATGGAAGCTTACGGTGCAGCCTATACTCTTCAAGAAATGCTCACTGTTAAGTCGGATGATGTCACTGGCCGTACAAGAATGTATGAGTCCATTGTGAAAGGGGCTAACATGACGGCTCCAGGTTTACCTGAGAGCTTCAACGTTTTAATTAAGGAATTGCAGAGTCTTGCGCTAGATGTCAATCTTCTGAAGGAAGATGGACAGGTGTTTGTGCCCGAGAGTTTTAATTGAAAACCGTTACAAACATTGATTAGCGTTGAACTAATCCCTTAGGAGACTGGTTTGAACGACCTATTAAATTTTTTTGAAAAACCATCTGATTCTTTGAGTTTTTGTGCTGTACGCATTTCTCTTGCGTCTCCGGAAAAGATCCGTAGTTGGTCTTATGGAGAAGTTAAAAAACCTGAGACTATAAATTATCGTACCTTCAAACCGGAACGAGACGGTCTTTTTTGTGCGAAAATTTTTGGTCCAGTAAGAGACTATGAGTGCATATGCGGTAAATACAAGCGTATGAAGCATAGAGGAATTGTTTGCGACAAATGTGGTGTGGAAGTTATTCACTCACGTGTTCGTCGAGAACGATTAGGGCACATTAATTTAGCGGCACCTGTTGCACATATTTGGTTTTTGAAGTCATTGCCTTCAAGAATCGGTGCAATTTTGGATATTACACTTAAAGATATTGAACGTATTCTTTACAGTGAGTCTTATGTTGTTCTTGATCCAGGAGATGAGGCTGTAACAAGCTTCCATAAGGGTTTAGTTCTTAGCGAAGAAGAATATGATGAAAGTTTAGCTAAATTCGGAAACGGTGCTTTCCGTGTGGGTGTTGGTGCCGAAGCTATACTTGAGCTACTTCAAGCTATAGATGTTGAGACCTTAGCGAGCGAATTGAGGAAGGGTTTCACAGAAGCGACATCCGAAGCAGTTCGTAAAAAATTGCAAAAACGCTTGAAAGTGATTGAGGCTTTTAATACCCGTGATGAACATGGAAATTTCATGGCAAAACCTGAGTGGATGATGCTCAGTGTTATTCCAGTTCAACCACCTGATTTGCGTCCTCTTGTTCCACTCGATGGTGGACGATTTGCTACGTCGGATCTTAACGATCTTTACCGACGTGTTATTAATAGAAATAATCGTCTTCTTCGTTTGATTGAGCTTAATGCTCCTGACATCATTGTGCGCAATGAAAAACGAATGTTGCAAGAATCTGTTGACGCTCTTTTTGACAATGGTCGAAGAGGTAAAGTCTTTACAGGACCTAACAAACGTCCTTTGCGTTCTCTTTCTGATTTTCTTAAAGGAAAGCAAGGTCGTTTTCGTCAAAACCTTTTGGGTAAACGCGTTGACTATTCAGGACGTTCCGTTATCGTTGTGGGTCCTGATCTGCGTTTGCATCAAGCAGGCCTCCCTAAAAAAATGGCTATTGAGTTATTCAAGCCGTTTCTTTATTGCAAACTTGAAGAGCACGGAATTGTTTCTACGATTAAAAGTGCAAAGAAGTTAGTAGAAAAAGAACATCCAGAAGTTTGGGATATTCTAGAAGAAGTAACGAAAGAACATCCTATTCTTTTGAACCGAGCCCCAACTCTTCACCGTTTGGGTATTCAAGCTTTTGAACCCGTATTGATTGAAGGTAAAGCTATACGATTGCATCCGTTGGTTTGTTTTGCTTTCAATGCAGACTTTGACGGTGACCAGATGGCTGTCCACTTGCCGCTTTCCATTGAAGCTCAAATGGAAGCGCGAGTTCTTATGATGTCTACAAATAACATTTTGAGTCCTGCTTCAGGTTCACCTGTTATTGTTCCATCACAGGATATAGTTCTCGGAGTTTATTATATGACTCGTGAGAATTTACTGGATATTGGCGCAGGTCATATATTCAGTAGTTTGGAAGAAGCTCGTGCAGCTTATGACCATGGTGAAGTAGGCTTACAAGCTCCTGTACAAGTACGTTTAAAAGGTAGACTGATTAAAACAACCGTTGGACGTGCTCTGCTTTCAGACATGATTCCTTCGAAGATACCTTTTGACTACTACAATAAAATTATCGGTAAAAAAGAACTCGCTGACCTTGTAGATGTTTGTTTCAGGCTTTGTGGTCCTAAGCGAACAGTATTGATGGCAGATGCTCTGCGTACTATTGGTTATACTTATTCCACCCGAGCAGGTCTTTCCATTGCCATTGGGGATATGATTATTCCTGGAGAGAAGAAACGCCTTCTTAAAGATGCGGAAGATGAAGTTAAGAAGATCAAAGAACAGTATTCAGAAGGTCTTCTTACTGAGGGTGAGCGATACAACAAGGTAGTTGATATTTGGGCGAACGTGACCGAGCAGATCGCGGAGTCTATGTTTAGCAATATTGCTCAAGTTGAGATTACAGATAGGGATGGAACGGTTAAGAAAGTTCCTTCCACAAATAGCGTGTTTATGATGGCTGATTCTGGGGCTCGTGGATCTGCGCAGCAGATTCGTCAGCTTGCAGGTATGCGTGGTTTGATGTCACGTCCTTCTGGTGAAATTATTGAAACGCCTATTACTGCTAACTTCCGTGAGGGTCTTACGGTATTACAGTATTTTACGTCTACCCACGGTGCACGTAAGGGGTTGGCAGATACAGCTTTGAAAACTGCTAGTTCAGGGTATTTGACTCGAAGGCTTGTGGACGTCGCACAGGACGCGATTATCACGGAAATAGATTGTGGGATCGATAAGGGTGTGAAGGTCACACACGTTCGTGAAGGTGCTGAGATTAGAGTTAATCTTATTGAGCGTATACTTGGTCGAACCATCACAGGTGGAGATGTTCTTGATCCACGAACAGGAGCTGTTCTCGTTCCAAATGGTACGGTTCTTGCTGAAGAGGATTGTGAGAAGATTCATGAAGCTGGTTTCGAAGAGGTTGAAATTCGAAACTTGCTTGCATGTTTGTCGAAAAGAGGCGTTTGTGCAAAGTGCTACGGGCGTGATCTTTCTTCAGGAAATATCGTCGATGTGGGTGAAGCTGTTGGTGTTATTGCGGCACAATCCATTGGTGAACCTGGAACACAGCTTACCATGCGTACTTTCCACTTTGGGGGTACCGCAACACACAAGGTAGAGACGAGTACTATTGAAAGCCGGTTTACAGGTGTTGTGAAGTTCAAGAATATTCGTTGTCTTAAAAATAGAGAAAATAAATTGATTGTTCTCTCACGTAACGGAGAGATTCAAGTTGTAGATGATTCAGGAAGAACAAAGGATAGCTATCCTATAGTATACGGTGCAACTCTCTTCGTAGAAGACGGAATGAGGTTGTCTGCAGGGGATAGAATTGGCGAATGGGATCCTTTCTCTGTTCCGATTATTTCGGAAGTTAAGGGACAAGTTCGTTACCTTGAGTTAGTTGAAGGCAGATCTCTTGAGGAAAAAGTTGACGATGTCACATTCCTTATCCGTAAAGTTGTTATCGAATCGAAGGGTGAATCTTTAAAACCTGCGATCGAACTCATAGACAAGAACGGGACCGTTGTCCTTTCAGAAAGTGGTAAGGCTGCTTATTCTCTTCCTATCGGATGTATTGTTAATGTAGACGAAGGAATGGAAACAGAGCCTGGTGATATTCTCGCGAGAATTCCGCGTGAAGCCACGAAGACCAAAGATATCACAGGGGGTCTTCCAAGGGTTGCTGAGTTGTTTGAGGCTCGTAAGCCAAAAGAAGCCTCTATTATGGCAGAAGCTGATGGAACCATCTCTTATGGAGAGGATACAAAGGGTAAACGCAAGGTTGTCATTACAGCTTCTGATGGGACTACCAAAGAGTATCTCATTCCTAAAGGTCGTCACGTTCTCGTAAGCGAGGGTGATTACTTGAGGAAGGGTGAAGCTTTGGTTGATGGGCAACCAAACCCTCATGATATCCTAAGGGTCATGGGTGTTGAGGCTCTTGCTGAGTATCTTGTGAATGAAATCCAAAGTGTTTACCGTCTTCAAGGTGTACGCATCAACGATAAGCATATCGAGATTATCATTCGACAGATGTTGCGTAGGGTCATGATTGTTGAATCTGGGGACTCTCGCTATTTACCACAAGAGACTGTAGCGAAGATGGAAGTCTCTGATCACAACGAAAAACTGGTTCAAGAAGGCTTACGGCCTGCTGTTTGGGAGCCAGTGTTGCTTGGTATAACCAAGGCGTCTTTGACGACAGAAAGTTTCATCTCTGCGGCATCTTTCCAAGAAACAACGAAAGTCTTGACGCAAGCAGCAATCTCCAGCAAGGTGGATAACCTTCGGGGATTAAAAGAAAATGTAATTATGGGACGACTTATACCAGCGGGTACAGGAAGTGATCTTTATAGAGACTTAACGGCAAAAGAAGCCAATGAAGTTGAAAATGGAGGTACACCAAGTACTAAGACTGGGGGGCGGAAGGCTATGCCTGTACCCGATTTAGCAAGTAATGTTTAACCTATTGAGTGGTAGCTGATTTTTCATTGCTCGACTTCGCTAGCTTTGATAAATAGGCCTCCTGACAAATAAAAGAAAAGGTAGAGGAATATACTCAATGCCTACAATCAATCAGATGATTAAAAGAGGACGTAAGAAGCAGAGAACCGAGTCCAAAAGTCCTGCTCTACAGAACTGTCCACAAAAAAGAGGCGTATGTTTAAGGGTTTATACAACAACGCCAAAGAAACCAAACTCCGCTTTGCGTAAAGTTGCAAGGGTTCGTTTGACGAATGGTGTGGAAGTAACCTCTTATATCGGCGGTGAAGGACACAATCTCCAGGAGCACAGTGTGGTTCTTGTGAGAGGCGGAAGAGTTAAAGACTTACCGGGTGTTCGCTATCACATGGTCCGCGGAAGTCTTGATACTCAAGGCGTAGCGAATCGTAAGCAAAGCCGAAGTAAGTATGGAACTAAGAAACCGAAGAAGTAGTGGAGTAAGATTATATGTCACGTCGTAGACAAGCCATTAAAAGAACAATTCTTCCAGATCCGATGTATGGTGAGGAGATTGTGACAAAATTTATCGGTTGTATGATGGAAGATGGAAAGCGCTCTTGTGCTGAAAAAATCTTTTATGGTGCGATGGATATTATTAAAGAGAAGGGTTTCAAGTCTTTTGAAGGTTGTAACAGTGAATTGGACGTATTCAAGGTTGCAATTGAGAACTCAAAGCCGCTTTTGGAAGTTAAATCACGCCGTGTAGGGGGGTCTAACTATCAAGTGCCTGTTGAAGTAAGACCTGAAAGGCGACAAGCTTTAGCATTTCGTTGGGTGATCGAGTTTTCTCGTAAGCGTCAAGGGAAGAGCATGATGAGCAAACTTGCGTTTGAAGTTATGGATGCAGCACAGAAAAAAGGTGCAACCATTAAAAAGCGCGAAGAAGTGCATCGTATGGCTGATGCTAATAAGGCATTTGCCCACTACCGCTGGTAAGATTTCACTGTGAAGATGATGTCCCGTACTGAGAGTTTTCTCGGAGGTGCGGGATTTTTTATTTGTAGGGTTTTCTAACGGATGATGCGCCGTGGATATTTTTGAGTGAGAGTTACACTTAAGGGCTGGGAATATGGAACTTCGGAAAATACGTAATATTGGGATCATGGCACACATTGACGCCGGAAAAACGACCACAACCGAGCGCATTCTCTATTATACAGGCAAAATTTATAAAGTGGGAGAGGTCCATGAAGGGACAACGACCACGGACTGGATGGTTCAAGAGCAAGAAAGAGGAATAACGATTACTTCAGCTGCTGTCAGTTGCGAATGGAGAGATCATTTAATAAACGTTATTGATACTCCTGGGCATGTGGATTTTACTATTGAGGTAGAGCGTTCGTTGAGAGTTTTAGATGGTGCTATTGCGGTCTTTGACTCTGTTCATGGAGTTGAACCTCAAACTGAGACGGTTTGGCGGCAGGCTGATCGTTATAAAGTTCCACGCATTTGTTTTGTCAATAAGTTGGATCGTGTTGGGGGCAGTTTTGAAAAGACAGTTGAGTCTATTAAAGAACGTCTGCATCCTTGTCCTCTTCCCATACAGATTCCCATCGGACTGGAAGACAATTTTGTTGGCATTGTCGATCTAATCCAGTCAAAGGCGTATATTTGGAAAGACGAAAGTGATTGGGGAAAAAACTTTAAGGAACTCGACATTCCTCAAGAGCTACAAGGCGAATATGAGCGTGCTCGTAGCACGTTGATTGAAACCTTGTGTGAATATGATGAAGAGATGATGGCAAAGTATCTCGAGGGAGAGACCGTTAGTCCTTCTGAGATTGAGGCAGCCTTAAGAAAAGCTACTCTTGCTTTTCAAATAGTTCCTGTGCTTGCAGGAAGTGCTCTTCGCAACAAAGGAGTTCAATTTCTTCTCGACGCTATTCTTAAATTTCTTCCATCTCCTATTGATTTGCCTGATTTGGAAGGATTTTCTCCCGACGAGAAAGAGGAGATCATTACACGCAAACGTACTCCCGAAGAAGCTTTCTCAGCGCTGGCTTTTAAAATTATGTCGGATCCGTTTTCAGGTGTCTTAATTTATTTGAGAGTTTATTCAGGAAAAATTCAAGCAGGTGAGGTTTTTCTCAATACAAGAACGGGAAAAAAAGATCGCATCCAAAAAATCTTCCGAATGCAAGCGAATCAAAGAACGGAAATTAAAGAAACGATAGCAGGTGATATTGTTGCGATTGTTGGTCCAAAGGTTTTAGCGACCGGAGATACTCTTTGTGATGTAAAAGATCCTATACGTTACGAAAGTATAGTCTTTCCAGAACCGGTTATTTTTCAGGCGATAGAGCCTAAGAATGCCGCAGAAGCGGAAAAACTTCAAATATCTTTGCGTCGTTTGGAAATGGAAGACCCTACGTTAACAATTAAAGAAGATAAAGAAACAGCTCAAATTCTCATTGGTGGCATGGGTGAGCTACATCTTGAAATTATCGTAGATCGATTGAAGCGTGAGTTTAAGGTTGAAGCCAATGTAGGTGCGCCACAAGTAGCCTACAGAGAAGGAATTTCATCGGAAATTCTTTTAGAGAAAACTTGGGAGCGACAAGTCACAGAGCGTAAACAGTTTGCTCAACTCACTCTTAAAGTGGAACCAAATGAGGAGCAGACTCTTTTCAATTTTGAAAATAAAGTTTCTGCCAAAATATTGCCGGATCATTTTGTAAAAGCAGCCGTGAAGGGAATCAAAAACAGTTTGAATGCCGGTCCTATAGCAGGATATCCGGTTGTAGGAATTAAAATCACAGTGACACAAGGTTCCTTTCAAGAAGAGAGCTCTGATGATGCTGCGTTTGAAATTCTGGGAAGTCTTGCTTTACGTGAAGCTATTCAGAAGGCTCAACCTATACTTTTAGAGCCGATGATGGCTCTTGAGGTGATGGTTCCTGATAACTATCTTTCCAATGTTATAACGGATCTGAATGGACGAAGAGCAAAAATTCAAAAGTTAGGACAGCATGGTAAGTTGCAAGTTATCGATGCAGTTGTGCCGCTTTCAAATATGTTTGGATACTCTACGGATCTTCGTTCTCAATCTCAGGGACGTGCTACTTATAGTATGAAGTTTTTCAAATATGAAAAAGTACCATCGGAAGTGATGGCAAAATTTTCGTATTCATAAGGAAATGGATTTTAAAAAGATGGTAGGGATGTCCAGACTCGAACTGGAGACCTCTACGATGTCAACGTAGCGCTCTAACCACCTGAGCTACACCCCTAAGAGAGAGCCTAAGTTAAGAAATATAGAATTTTTGTCAACACTTTTCCTTGGCTAGACCTTAGCTAAAAAGAGATTTTACGAAATCTTTAGCTTGGAAGCTCCGTAAATCGGAGGACTTTTCTCCAACTCCAATGTATTTGATCGGGATTCTAAACTCTTCCGCAAGGCCTATTACAACGCCGCCCTTTGCGGTTCCATCCAATTTTGTCAAACATATGCCAGTGAGTTTTGTAAGTTCTTGGAAGGCTCGAACCTGCATAAAGGCATTTTGTCCTGTTGTTGCATCTATAACGAGCAAAGTTTCATGTGGGGCATCAGGAATTTCTTTTTTGATGACACGCGTAATTTTAGCAAGTTCATCCATAAGGTGTTTTTTGTTGTGAAGGCGTCCTGCAGTGTCAATTAAAAGTATGTCGGATTTTCGAGAAACTGCGGCTTTTACAGAATCGAAAGCGACAGCTGCAGGATCGCTTCCCTCTTGATGAGCAATGACTTTGACTCCCAGTCTTTGGCCCCATATCTGAAGTTGGTCTATAGCGGCTGCTCTGTAGGTATCTGCGGCGCAGATAAGAACAGACTTATTTTCAGCCAAGTAGTGTGCTGCGAGCTTTCCGATTGTTGTTGTTTTCCCGACGCCATTCACACCTACAATAAGAATGATTTTAGGAGAGGCATTGATAGATACGTTGGGGATATCAAGTATGCGTTCGATTTCTTCTGATAGATGAGTTTTAACGAAATCCCAAGAAGGGTTTTTTTCTTGGGTAGCTTTAAGAGTATCTTTGAGATGATGGATAAGTCTGTCAACCGCCTTAGCGCTGATGTCAGAACGGTATAAAGTTTCATGTAAAGAATTTAAGAGTTCTTCACTGAGTGTGTTTCCCTGAAATAGATTTTGTAAGTTTATAAGGAGTGCTTGCCTTGTTTTCCCCAATCCTTCACGAAGTTTTAGGAGCCATGATGCCTGATCGAGTTTTTGGATTTCTTCGATGTCAGTGAGAGGTCTTTCGCTTGTGAAATTTTTTTGATTAGGTTCTTTTTGTTTTCGAAGCTTGAAGGCATAAAACAAGGTCCCTATCAGGAGACTAAGTCCGCCAAAAAGAAAGAGCAGTAAAATGGGCTTATCGAGAATAAGATTTGAGAGTGTGACAAAGGTGTTCTCGTAATTCATAAGTATGCAGCTTATAAAAAGTGTTTGAAGATGTACCCAATAAGATCTTTTATGCATGAGAGCCGAAAGAGCTTATCTCTATCATTAGGAACCATAAAAATGATCCTCAAACAACGGTATTTTATTTCTAGATGGGTGATGCATATTGTGGGGATACTCTCTGTTTGGGGGGATTTGGCTTTAGCAAGGGTCGCGAGTGATTCTCCGTTGGGTTTAGAGGAACCCCAATTCCTTAGTCCTGAGGGAGGTTCTTCGATCATCAAAACGAATAAATGGGATCATAATTTTACGTGTACTTTTGGAATGGCAAAGGGTTCCTGGTTTATCGATCAATTCGGGCCGATCTCTCAAAAACACTATGATTCGGAAGCTTTTTTTGGAAAATTTCAATATAGCTTTCATCTGCCTCTGTTGAAGAATTTAGGTTATGTATTGGGTAGCTCTTTTGGGTACTATTGGGAGAGACAATCTGACCAAGATGATTTTCACAGGGTTTCTGCAATTCATTTCCCAGGAGTTCATCTTGGAATGGTCTATAATTTTACGCCGTACTTTCGTATTCTTGGAGGAGTTGAAACTTATATAGAAAGACTGGATGATCTTGCAATACGTTCAATAGATACAAATGGAAAGCAGCTTGATCGTAAAATCAGTCTTACAATGAGACCCAACTTCGACTGGATTTTTGCTGCAGATGCCTTTTATTCAGGGAGTTGGGGGCTTCGTTTGGAGTGGCATATTAGGAGGGTCATCAATACTCCACCGGCCGTGTCAAATGGGCAAGTGATTGGGGCTCAATTGACAAAAAAAGACACTTGGGTCGGTCTAGGGTTGATTTTTCATCTATTTGCTACGTAAACATGCAATGTTTTTCTTGGTAAATCCACCTTTTCGTATATATAATTCTAAATTAGTAATTCGTAACAAGGAGAATAACGATGGCAAAGAAAAAGAAAAAAGCTAAGAAAACAGCAGTAAAAAGTCAAAAAACTTCACGTGTAAAAACAAAGGTGGGGAAAACTATGAAGACAGATTTTACCGTTCAGCCTGTTAACAAAGTCACAGATCCAGCTGCAAAACCTCGTACAAAAGGGGAAATCATTCGAGTTCTTTCAGAAAGCACAGGTCTTTCCAAAAGAGAAGTCGATACAGTTTTTGCAAGCTTAGGACAACTGATTGACCTTGATATCGGCAAAAAAGGTCCTGGAATTTTCAATCTTCCAGGTCTTATGAAAATCGTTCGTGTTAGCAAACCTGCTACAAAAGCACGCAAAGGTATCAACCCTTTCACAGGTGAAGAAACCACATTCAAAGCAAAACCAGCGCGCAATGTTGTTAAAGTACGCGCACTTAAAGCTTTGAAAGATATGGTAAAGTAATTTCTCCCAATCTCCGTTAGTGTCTTGGATCGAAGATATCTCTCAAGAGATCTCCGATAAAATTGAAAGACAAAATAACTGTAGCGATAAGAACCCCTGGAATGACACTCAGGAAGGGGGCTTCTTCCAGCACGCTTCGTCCTTGAAAAAGTAATCCACCCCAAGTTGGAATAGTTGAATTTGCTCCGAGACCCAGAAAACTCAAACTGGCTTCTATCAGTATGACTCCTGATAAAGAAAAGGTGCTCGATACGAGAAGAGGAGTCCACAAAAAGGGTAGTATGTGCGATTTCAGTATCCGAGAACTTGTAGCGCCAATGGCTATAGCTGCAAAGATATGCTCGCGTTCACGAATGCTCAAAACCTGAGCTTTCACTAACCTTGCAGTCGAAGTCCAACCTGTAGCACTGATTGCAAAGATAATATTATTCACATTCGGCCCCAGAAAAGAAGCAAGAGCCATCGCAAGCAAAATACCTGGAAAAGCCATAAGAATATCGACAGCCCTCATAATGATAAGATCTGTAATCCCACCAAAATATCCGGCTAGAATTCCTGCAAAGATTCCCAGAACTGTAGAAAGACTTACTGTCGCAAGGACTATTATAAAAGTTTGTCGCGCACCAAAAACAACAAGTGTGAAGAGGTCGCGTCCAAAAATATCACAACCCATTGGGTGTGAAAAACTTGGTGGACTTAGGCGCTGGCTCAGATTTATGAGTTCGGGATCTTGCAAAGCAAGGAGGTTTGCAAAGATTGCAAAGATAAGGACTATGGAAATGACCGTCAGTGAAAACAAAAAACGAATGTCTTTAAAGTGTGAAGTCATTTGAACCTATAGTCTAATGCGTGGATCAATTACTTTATAAACGAGGTCTGTTAGTAAATTTACAAACAGATAGATCATTGAGAATACGAGAACGCAACCCTGTACAAGCGGGTAATCTCTGTTTCCCAAAGCATCGAGAATCAAAGTGCCTAAACCTGGCCAGTCAAAAATTTTCTCTGTAACTACAGCTCCCGTCAAAAGAACACCAAACTGTAAGCCTATTATACTTACGAGTGGCAAAGCTGCATTTCGCAATGCATGTTTTAAAACTATGATGCTGCGTCTCACCCCTTTAGCTTTTGCAGTTCGTATGTAATCTTCAGACAAAGTATCAAGCAGAGTATTACGAGTCATGCGGCTTAGTATGGAAGCAAGAGCTACAGCTATAGTTAAAGAAGGAAGTATCAAGCTCAGAAATCCGGTTCGCTCAGAGACAGGAAGCAAATCGAGTTTGATTGCAAAAATAAGAATGAGCATAGGTCCAAGCCAAAAATTAGGAACAGCGATGCCTAAGAGAGAAAGAGTCATAGCAATTTGATCTTGAGCTTTGTCTTTTCCCAGAGAACTGAGGATTCCCAGTGGAACTCCGATCATGATGGCTATGAGCAGGGCAGTTATTGCAAGTTGCATGGTTGCAGGAATGCGTTCGAGAATGAGGCTTGTTACAGTGCGGTTATAAATCAAGGATTGTCCCAAATTTCCATGAAGTATTCCTTCAAAGAATCGAAAAATCTGATGAGGAACACTAAGGTTGAGTCCCAGTTGTTCTCGTAAATTTTCTCGGGCTTCTAAGCTTGCAAAATCGCCAAGAATGCGATCAATAGGATCACCTGGAACTAAATGAATCATAAGGCTGACAATGCTTACAACTCCGATTGCAATCGGGATAAGGGAGAGAAGTCTTTTGAAGATGAAGCTTAACATAAGAGTGTTCGATACATCTTATTCGTATCCCTATTGCGAGAATATGAGAAGGCTCTCGGGATCTTCCAAGAGTTTCTTTAATCGTATGAAATTTTGAACTTTTTGTAAAATGCTCTCGTAATTTTTGTATTGACTGCTTAATTCCCCTCAGGCATCACTAATCCATAGTATAGGTTGATTCCCATACAACAAATAGAGTAAAATCAAAGTTCTGACTTTTCAAAAGTCGAATCATTTCAAAATCTTAGAAAAATTTAAAATTCAAGTACGAGGAGCCGAATTTGCCTTCAAAACAAAAATCGCCTGATTCTGTCATATGTGGAGACAAAGTAGAAAACCATGAGGCGGAACTCGGGGAAGATCGAAGTGTTTTAACATTGAATCTTTCAGCAACTTTAAAAAGAAAGTTGACTGAAAAAGCTCAAATCGAAGGAGTGAGTGTTCAAGACTTTGCAAAAGAGCTCCTTGCAGAGGGCTTGGTGTTAAGAGCTTGGGAAATTGTAGAGAAGAAGAATGCAATGCGTGGAGTGAATAGCTCAAATGCGACAGCATCCCAACCAACGAACAATTACAGAGGGCAAAAGGTAGGCTATCGTAGTCACCAGAATTCTCACGTCAAACGTATGCCCGATTCCAACTCAAAAAATATCTCACGTCAGAGTTATAAAAATATCATGGATGATAACGCGAATTTTCTTGAATACGTTCGTAATCAGGAAAAAAGAGATAGGTACTAAACTCTTTTTCGCTCATGACAATCCCCTAAAGCGGAGCATGGGCTTCTAAAGAAATCATCAATGAAGCAAGCATTGTGTTGAGCACTAGCGAAGATGCAGGTGCCGCAGTTTGTGGAACCGTTGAGGAAAAAGTGAGATCTGTGGGAATATGTATTCTGAGAAGTTTAAGCTGGGTGTCAATGAGAGGATCTTCATGATGTGGAATTTTAAAAGATCTGAGTATTGAGAAAATTTGAAGGGGTGTGAAGTTTTTGCGAAGAATAGATGCCACATCTTCTTTGAGTTTTTTAGATTGAGATTTTAAAAAATAAGCTATTTGGTAGTTAATAAATGAAAAATGAAAAGCAAGAACGCGAACTTCGTTTAATTTACCATTTCTCTTTGTTGTTTCGAAATCAAAGTTCAATTTAAAAAAAGAAGTCATGTTAGTGTTCAGTTGAGCCATGACTTGGTCTTTTACTTGAGACTCGTATAGAACCCGGTATTGAAAATTGACTTCACGCCCAATTAGGGCCTTGAATTGATCTCCGAATTCATCCCGGAGTTGCCAACGGCCTGGAAGGTAATGACTGACTTGCACCCATACGAGGTTCCAGACTGTGGTCCAGTCCTCATAACGTATTAGAAAAGAAGCCAGTTTTAAATCATCAGTCTCATCTTCTGGAATAAAAAAAGTGTTAATACGGATTATCATTTCTTCGTGAAGTAGAGAAAGTCTGAGTATTTGCGTTTCCATAGAATCTTTGCTTAGTAGAATTTCAGAACTTCTTTCAACGAGTTCTTTTATAAGACGATTCTCGTATTCTTTTTGGAATTGATCTTGAGTTTGATCCGAAAGCTGTGTGTGAATTCCCAGAATTCTCATGCGTAGAAAATTGACTACATTTTTGTGGGTAGAACTTTTCTCTCCTCCTTCACTTGCAAAAGTTGACGACGAAATCATTAAGCAAACAATAAAAAACACACGATACATTTCAAAGACTCATTTTTCTAATTCTATATTCGTCAATAGTCTCGTTGATTTTATAATCAGAGAGAAGGTGGGGAACTTTGGTATCCAGAGTTTCAGAGTAAATTTCGATTTTTCCTTTTCCAGCTAGGTCTCTGAAAGTTTCTAAACTTATTAATTCTTTCGCATGGTCTATGTAAAGACTTCCCAAAAGATGTCGGAATTCATGCTGAAAAATAATAGCAGCAAAAGAATCTAGATATCCTTTGAAAACTTCTCCTTCCAAATTTTGTGCTTCAAAATGTAGTGATTTATAAGTTCGCACTAAGCCTCTATCCAAACCTTTCGCACTCAGACAACCATGCCAGTATTTTATGTACTCTTTTGAAACTTGAGTGATGCGTGGGTTTATAAAAATTTGCTGCGCTACAGGTTTAAGCTGCGGATACTTTCGTAGAAAGGGATAGCGGGAGGAATCCAAACTTGCTTCGATGATGAAGATCTGTTGAGAGATCCCAACTTGGGGAGCTGCAATGCCTATACCCTCTTCATGATGCATGGTTGTGATCATGTGATCAACATCACTGCGGAGTTTTTCATCAAAGATCTGTACCTTTTGCGCTGGTGAATAGAGAACGTGGTCTTTGCGATCGGTAAATCGAGTGGGTCTTTGGACGATTTCCATTATTTTTTTCATAGCTCCTACCATTTTCGTAAATTTATAAATCAAAAAAGATGTCTGATGAAATATATGTATCACAAGCAAATAAGATTCGCGAGAATCTAAGGATTTTATTAGCTTTCAGATGAGTTGAAAAATATTGCTTCTCTAAGATCACCGTATATATTTGAAATTCGATCTTGAGTTGTGGATCAAGACATCTTTGTTATCCGTGATCTCGCGAAGAAGCAGATAAGCAAATGTCAACACGACGCGTTTAGCATGGCGGAGAGACTTTGTGAAAAAAAATATTTTTGATTTCATCATTGTGGGTGGTGGTTCTGCAGGGTGTGTGCTTGCAAATCGATTAAGCACGCATTCTTCGCATAAGGTTCTTGTTTTGGAGGCGGGTCGACCTGATTACATATGGGATGTTTTTATTCATATGCCAGCAGGTCTTATGTATCCGCTCGGGAATAAGTTTTATGACTGGTGTTATCAGTCAGAGCCCGAACCTTTCATGAATCAACGAAGAATTTTTCATGGACGGGGAAAAGTTTTAGGTGGGTCGAGTTCTATCAATGGGATGATTTATATTAGAGGGAATCCTAAAGATTTCGAGAAGTGGGCAAAAGATGAAGGAATGAAAGCTTGGGATTATGCACACTGTCTCCCCTATTTTATGCGAGCAGAAACTCGCACAGTTGGTGCTGACCAGTATCATGGATTCACTGGGCCTTTGAATTTAGAAAGAGGACCCTGTGAAAATCCTTTGTTTCAAGCTTTTTTCTCTGCGGTTCAAGAAGCAGGATACCCGTTGACAAGTGATGTAAACGGAGCGCAACAAGAAGGATTTGGTGCTTTTGATCGTAACATCAATAGGGCTCGAAGAAATTCTGCAGCGCGTGCGTATCTGCATCCTGTGAGAAAACACCGTCCGAATTTAAAGGTTAAGTGTCGTGCTTTTACGAGGCGCATTCTTTTTGAAAACAAAAGAGCTGTCGGTGTGGAGTTTGAGCAGTACGGGCAGCTCCACAAAGTTTATGCGAAAGAGGTTATCTGTTGTGGAGGGGCTTTCAACAGTCCACAACTTTTGCAAGTTTCAGGTGTTGGGAATGCAAGAGAACTTGAAAATTTTGGCATTCCTGTAATTCAAGATTTACCTGGAGTTGGTGAAAATTTACAGGATCATTTGGAAGTTTATGTACAATATCGTTGCAAGCAACCAGTGAGTTTGCAACCGGCACTCAAATGGTGGAGGAAACCATTTATTGGATATGAGTGGTTGTTTCATAGGAAAGGGGCAGCAGCAAGCAATCACTTTGAAGCTGGAGGTTTTATTCGAAGTCATGAGGATGTGGAATATCCGAACTTGCAATTCCATTTTCTACCCCTTGCAGTACGCTATGACGGATCATCTCCTGCAGGAGGTCATGGTTATCAGGTACATATTGGACCGAATACTTCTGATGCCCGAGGTTCTGTAAAAATCCGATCTAAAGATCCCCGTGTTTATCCTCGTTTGCGTTTTAATTATTTGTCTACACCTCAAGATCGGAGAGAGTGGGTTGCTGCTATAAGATGTGCACGAAAAATTTTGAACCAACCTGCAATGGAAGCGTTCAATGGAGGTGAAATATCACCAGGCTTTGAAATTGAATCAGATCAGCAGATACTGGATTGGGTTGCAAGAGATGGAGAAACAGCGTTGCATCCCTCTTGTACCTGTAAAATGGGTCTTGATGCTCAATCTGTTGTAGATCCTTTGAGTATGAGGGTTCATGGGGTCGATTCTTTGAGGGTTGTTGACGCGTCGGTTATGCCTTATGTGACGAACGGTAATATTTACGCTCCTGTTATGATGATTGCTGAGAAAGCATCGGATTTGATTCTAGGAAATACCCCTTTGGACCCTAGGGTGTTGGAGGTATTATGAGATGTTTTTTCTTTATTTTTAAAATCTCATTCACAATTCCTGAATATCCACCGCCACCGGGTGTGAAATAATTTGCATTGCACATGTAAATAAAATCATCATCAGCGTTGAAGTTGATGCGTTCATCAACGTTGAATCCTTTGCTCTCAAAAAATTCACGAATTTTTTGAACATACTTCAAACTTTTTTTTGTAGATTTTAATTCGGAGTGAAACCCGCCTAGGAGTGTTATTTTTTTAATATTGTACTTGCGAATGGAATCAAGAAGGCTTTCGTAGTAGCTAAGAGGTTTGACATAATTGTGTCCATTCACATACATAATATAACGAGAGAGAAAGTCCTTGACCATATAAGGTGTTCTATCGATGACGTCACCTATACGAAGGTGAATGAGCAACATGTCTTCAGGAGGTGTTTGATCTTTACTGACAGTTCTTTTTTGAACAATGTCGATTAAGATATCGAAGCGATTATCTTCATCTGTTTTTTTCATATATTCAGTAGCGATAGAATCAGGAAAATTTTTAAAATGAAATTCTCTTCCATCTGCGGAGTCCCTAGCTTCTTTGCTTTTAACCATATCTCCCAAGCGATATCCGAAAGTAGTAGATTTGGTTGTAGTGCAAGACAGACAAACAAGAGAAAGAAAATAAATATAAAATATATTCATGATCGTCTCAAATTTTAACGAATCTTAAGAGTATAAGTTGCCCCAAATCCATCATCGCGAGCTTTGCTTACTACTCCTTTTGCATCTATAAAGTCACGTGTTGTTCCTACCCAAAAAAAAGCAATGTCGTGTTCTTTAGGTTTACGTCTGTGGAGTGAGATTCTGTAGTCGAGATAAGATTTGGTTCCCGCTGTTGTCTCATCACCGAGACTGCTATAGCCAACGCTAAGATTGAAAAATAAACGCTCCGAAGGAAACAAAGGGAGAGAGGTTTCACCATAGAAATAAGTTGAGGAAGAACCTATTCCCAGATATCTGGGAGAGTAAGATATTTTCAACTCTAAATATCGAGTAATAGTTGTACCGAGTGTATAGGTAAGGGTGTTTGCTGAGGGTGAAAAGGGATTGTGATAATATTCTACTTTTCCCATAGCAGAGAAGATTTTGCGAAATTTATGTTGAAAACTTGCGTCCAATTGTGCTTCCATTCCACGGTTTTCGTCAGCTCCAACATTAGCAGCAGAAGCTCCTGCTTGAAACCCATGACCGATTTTATAATGCATAGAACCTAGGACAGCAGGGCTATGATCTGTGCGAGATATGCCTCTATACACATAGTCACTCATGACTGTGAATTCACTTGTCAGTTTCTGCGGGGGGTGTTGTTTCTTCGGTGTGGGGTGATTGTTTTTTGTATTTGCATACAGCTGGGTTGCGAGAATGCTGGTGCCCATAAGAAGATAAAATCTACATCTCATATAGACCCTTTCAAGAAAAAATTATGAATGATCAATTTATTGTAGGGTCTAAATGCAAAACGGACAAGATTTGGAGGTCTTGTCCGTTTTTTCACATTCGGCTGAATGAAATTTGATGATTTTGCTTAGTTGAATGCGTAAGAGACTTGAAGCATTCCCACTGGTTGTTTTTTAGCAATTCCAAGGCCTAGGTGCATATTGAATCCGCTATCCCACATCCAGTGGTAACCGCCTGCTACATAAACACCTGCGTTGGAATCCACACCTGGTTCAACGAAAAATCCATCGTAAACTTTACGGAAGTATATTGGTAATCCTAAGCTTACTGAACTTTTGTGGTAAGTTTCGCTTGTGTTGGTGTTGAAGTGACCGCCTACTCGTGCTGCCAAGTTGCTTGTGAAAGCATAACTAGCAGAGGGAGAAATGATTCCGAGAGGAAGAGTAAATGCGTTGAGACCTATGTTCCATTTTTTGTAGCTGTATTCGTAGTGGGTTTTATCTCCAACTTTTACAAGTTGTCCATCAATTTTAGAGATGTCTTTTGATTCTTCTGCGAATGCAAAAGCGGGAATTAAAAGGCCTAAAGTTAAAATCAATTTTTTCATGAATTCTCCTTTTTTCTCATTCTTTGAAACACACATGTGCTTTTTGGAATGAGGATTATGGCGAGATCTCTAACAGAGAGCCTTTTTTTAAGCAAGTTTGAACTAAGTTCTTATTTGAATTTAAGGGGATAGCTTATTTGGAAAAGGAATGGAAAAGGCATTGTCTAAGGCTTTTGACTTATGTTAGTCGATGATGAATTCTTGTGTGAGGTTTTCTATGTTTTCTAAAAGTAAAGCTTGGGCAATGTGGTCTGTTGCTCTATTCTTTTTTGCTTATCAGTTTGTTATGCGTTTGTTTCCTGGGTTGGTGATGCACGACATCATGTTGAAGCACCAAGTGGACGCAACTGCTTTTGGATTCTTATCTTCGATGTATTATTTCGGATATGCAGGGATGCAGATTCCGATTGCTATTCTTTTAGATCGTTTTGGTCCTAGGACTGTGATTACGATCTCTTCTGTTTTATGTTCTGCTGCAACTTTGCTTTTTGTCTGGGCTGATAGCTGGACAGCCTTACTGCTCGCTCGTTTTTTTATTGGTGTGGGTTCCACGGCTGGTTTTTTAGGTGTTTCCAAAGTTGTTTCGATGGTTTTTGCAGAAGATCGTTATGCAAAGATGATTGGACTCACATTTAGTTTTGGATTGATGGGTGCTGTTTTTGGAGGAAAGCCTGTAGGTTTATTGGTGAGTCATTACAGTTGGGAATCTGTAGGAGCCATCATTGCAATCTTTGGTTTTTTATGTGCGCTTGCTGCATGGGCTATGTTGGAAATTCCTTCGCAGAATAAAAAATCAGAATATCATTCTGTATTCGAAACGTTGAAATCGGTAATTAAAAATCCTTATTTAATAAGTTTAGCTTTTGCCAATCTTCTTATGGTCGGTGCTTTGGAGGGTTTTGCAGATGTGTGGGCCGTTCCTTATTTTATGAAAGCATATGATTTTGCAAAATCGGATGCTGCGTTTTTAGTTTCTTTTGTATTCTTCGGAATGCTTGTCGGTGGACCTTTTCTTGTTTTTCTTTCAAGGAAAATTCTCGGTGAGTTTGGGATCACAGCTCTTTCAGGTTTTATGATTGCTTTGCTTTTTGTTTTTCTTCTGAGTTCTTTTGTCCATTTATCTTATGTTCAACTGTGTGGTGTCCTATTTGTTGTCGGTGTATTTTGCTGCTATCAGGTTTTAGTTTTTGATATCGGATCTAAGCTTGTGAAGCCTGAGCACAAAGGGATCAGTGTTGCTTTTTTGAATTCTATCAATATGTTTGGTGGATCTTTTTTTCACTTATTGATTGGAAATTTGATGGATTTCTTTTGGAAGGGGGATTTGGTCAACGGTTCTAAAGTTTATTCACTAGAAAATTATTCCGAAGCTCTCACCTCAATTCCTGTGTGTGCAGGTGTTGGTGCTTTTATTGTGATTTCTCTTGCTTATTATTTGCCAAGAGATCGATGAAGGAGAGAATTTGATGCTTGTGTAGGCGAAAAAAAGGAATTGGAGAGAGTTATGGTGCCATTATCTAAGTGCTCTAAAAATATGCCTGGAGCATCTATATGATTTTTTCCGAACACTTCAGCTAAACCATGAGCATCGACAGAAATAGTTTGAAGATTGTCGTTAACAAGAGCTTGTCTCCATGCCTTATCATGAATAGCATCACCTGTAATGGGATAGGTAGCAAATCGTTTAAATTGATCTGTTGCGGAGTCTGCCATTCCAAGAAAGGCAACACCATCGTTTGCTGTAGCTCCATGAGCTGCTCCTGCCCATCTTGGTGGAAGATAATCTTCTCTTTTGGGAGTTGCTATGGCGAGAGTCCGTACTTTAATAGCTTTTTTTTGAACCAATGAGAGAAATGCAAGGGCTTTGGGGTCTCCTGCAAGTGCTCTTTTCTCAATTTCTTGCAAAGCTTCGAAAGAAACATTTCCACCATGACTATGTCCTACAAGACTTATTTCCAAAGGTTGAGAAGGGCTTATAGGTTTTCTTTTTTCTGCCATACTCAATAAAATGGTTGCTAAATGTGTAGCTCCTTCGCTTCGACTCGCTTTGGTATTAGCTCCACCCCATCTGAACGCTGCTAAGTAGTCTTCTTGTCCCAATGCTTGTTTATTGCCATGTGTGTGTTGAGCGTAACCCATTGCTGTTGTGCCAATAGGATCTGCCCATGTCCCTCCTACTTTGCTTTCCATAGAGTCGAAAGTTCCGTGGACTGTGAGTGTAATTCTTTGAGTTGATCGAGATACTTCTGTTGCATAGGGTACAGAGGAGGTGTCTTTAGCAACCTGAAGAAAGCAGCCTGTCCTCTGGTCTAGTTCTTCTGCTCGGTATACAGCTCGAAATGCGGGTTTATTTCGTATTTTCTCCAATGCTGGTTCGTAAAAGAGAAGATCAGATAAGGGTGGTTTCTTTGACCTTTCAACATCCGCTATAGCTGCATCTCTTTCAGCTTTGCTAAGTTCTGGATGATCATTTACGGCACTTCGAAATCTTTGCTCTGAAATTTGAATGGCTTGGTCTGGTTCAAATCGGGAAAGTGGCGCTTTTTTAGCTTCTACACCTGTCACGGAACTCAGCATATCGACAAGTATGCCTGACTTGCCCCCCTCCAATGCGAGGCCGTTGTTTGGTAGGGTGGAGGCAAGGTTTTGTATGAGTTTACTGTTGCTATAATCATCTTTGAAGACTTGGGCTATAAGAGAGTAAATACTCGGAGCTGCATCGGAAAGTAGTGCATTTAATTGCTCTTGAGTGCTTTGAGAACATAAGGACATGTAAGCCAAGGCTACAAAAACATCTTCTTGAGTTTCTATAGGAAGTGTTAGTCCCAATTTTACCAGATCATTGTAGAGTTTTTCCACAACCTGATTGTAGTTTGTGATCTTGTCATCAAGGCGAGGCAGTAATCCCTCGTCGGAGAGTTGATTGCTCATAACTTTGTGAACGAAAGCGTTCATTACAGCATAAACCGCATCCATACTTGCGGGTTTGATAGAAGGGAGTGTGTTTTCGTAACTTGAAAGGTAAATTGTAAATGTCGAGTCGGTCTCTGTCATGCAGAAGGAAACAGGGTTGTTTTGAGGAATTTTGAATTGCTGAAGCTTGCAAGCTTCGTAGGCATTTTTTACGAGATGAATGGATCCTCCGTGAGCAAGCATTTGTACACCCATTTGAGGAGGAAGGGAGCTTAAAGCTTTTTGCATTACAAGTTTTTGCATCTGCCAGTCTTCGGAAGAGAGTCCTTCGTTGATCACAAATTTATCGAAAAGGTCCGAAGGCCACTGAGAATTTCCACTACACATCAAGATATGAGAGGGAGCTAAAAAAAGTTTAGCGTCAGGAGGAGGAGCTTCGGTTTCCTCACTCATTTGACGGTGGCGATTTTCTTTGGTTTTACAAGATAATGTTGAAACGACGAGAACAATCAATGTACCTTTCAAGATATTTTGAACATTCATCTCGACTCCTTTGTTCTAATTTTATTTTTATCCATGCAAATAAGTTACAATATGTCTTGCAAGTACTTTCATGATTTCTGGGACTTCATCTGTAATGCGATCGAAGTCATATTTATCGAGGTAGAAATAGGAACCTTCCGTCAGAGCTACGGCTGATGCAAAACGTGGCTTGTCAGAAATGAGGGCAAGCTCTCCAAAATATTTGTTTTCTTCGAGCTTTGCTATCTCTTTTTCCCCCTTCTTGATCGCAACGCTTCCTGAATTGATAATGTAAAGTCCATCTCCCTGATCTCCTTCTTTGAAAATAATTTCTCCTTCGGCCATATCTTCCATAGAAATGGATTCGGATAAAATCTGAAGCATTTCTACTGCTAGAGTAGAAAAGAGGTTGATCTTACGCAATTTGCTAAGCATGTAGAAAGAATCCATCTTCTTATCCTCGATGTCGTAGATAAATTTTTTGAGCCAGGTGTCTCTAGAATCAGAAATAGTACAGGTTTTGTAAACGCGCTTGCCACCCAATAATTTTGCAAGAAGGGCTGTGAGGTGTCTGTTTGTTATTTTGGAATCGAGAAGTTCAACTGCAAGTGCTCGTTTCGGATTGCTTTTATTTTGTGTAGCCGCGAGTAGGGGGACGACATTGAGGACATCTCGTGAGCCTGTAATCGTAGTGACATAATAGAGTATGCGTTGTCGAATCAGTCGTGTTCTGGATTTTATTTCTGCTTTGATAATGTCGAGATCGTATTGTTTGGAAATATTTTTTAAAAGGATGAATTCTTCTAAATCTTTTTCGATTTGTGTAATGAGAAATAATTTGAAATCTCGCGAAAATCTTTTTTTCACACTTCTATAGGCAATGTATTTTGCAAGAACGTTAATGGATACGTAATCGTTCGTATTCTGAATAAAACCACGTAGAGAGTTTTCAGCTTTTGGTGTGCCGATTTTAATGAGTAAGTAGATGCAATTAATTTTTTTTCTATAACTGGATTCAAGATAGTAGCGTGTCTCTATAGGTTGTAAGGCCTCGTTTCCAAAACCAATGAGGACTTGGTTGACTTCGTTTAATACATCTCTCTTTCCAAGGAGTTTGTAAACGGATTCGAGAACACGTGTGCCAGAATTGATATTTACCTGCTGCAAGGCAAGTTTTTTACTTGCAAGGTGGGGGCTTTCTATAAATTTGACAAGGTAAGCTTCTTTATCAATGTTTTTAACTTCATTTAAAAGCATGAGAAACCAGATTTCATCTTCTTCGGAGTTTGAATTTAATATCTGGGTGAGGAACTGAATTCCTAAGTTATATTCTTCTAAATTTCCCTGTTTGATGTAGATCAGAGCTGCGATAGCTTTTAAGGGTATTTCAGTGCTTTTAAAAAGCTCTGCTGCATGTTGTGTAAGGTTGATAGAGCCCTCGGTGGTTAGATAGACAGCTATGTACCATTTAGCCTGAACATTATGGGTGTTTAGAAAGGCGTTGAGTTCCACACTTGCGAATTCTTTCTGTTCAGGATGTGACGCTACTATTTTTGCAGCTTCAGTCTGAAGAGTGGGGTCTTCCATAGTGAGTAGGTTCGAAATGCTGAGAGGACAGGGGATGGAATGGTTTTCTTTAAGCATCTGAACACCGAAGTATAGAAGTTCAAAGTCTGGTGATTCAAAAGCCTTATTTACGACATTGAGAGATTGTTCAGAGCCTGTCGAAAATTCGCTGATCTCTGAAGGGGTAAATCGTCTTGCAAAAATGGATTTGGCAAGTTCTTTGGAATAGTTGCTCATCAAAGAACGGCAAAGGTAGACGGAGATTGCACTGATGGCAATGATTATGAAGACGCTGGCATTTATAAGATGCCAGTAAGTAAGGACAAGAATAATTAATGAGGAAAGACAAATGGAAATAGGTTTTAAAATGCCATTAAGAACGAGTCTTCCATAATTTCGGAGTAAGGTTGGCAGGGCATTTAAATAAAGATTGTTAGAGAGATTGGCTGTTGTGTTTGTAAAGATGTTTTCTAGACAGAAGAGAATGGAGAAAAGAGTGAGACTGGGATGTATGCTTACTCCTATAGAGCAAACGAGAAGAATGAGAGGGTATAGAATGATCATTTTTTTGCTACTAAGAGCATTTAGTAAAAATCCGTTTAAATAAGCAAGAAGAGCTACAAAACAATTTGCAATGAGGAGCAGAGTACTTACGTAAGTTGTGATTTTATCTTTTCCGACATTTTCTAAAATGCTTGCTTTCAGAGAAAAATCAACGAGTATGTTTAGAATAGAGTTCAAAGCGAAACATATTCCAAGAATTTTGAAGAGTTCATTTTTTTTCAAAATTTCAGCTGTATTGATGTGTTTGATCTCTTTCTCAGGCTGGAAGGATATGAATTGGGTGAGTTTTAAAATACAGAAGAGACTGAAAATTTCGAAAGCTGACATCAAACATAAAAGGGCAGGAGGTTGGAGCTTACCATTGAGTTGGGACATTATGATTCCCGTGCAAAAAGGTCCACCTGCGCAGGAAAGTTGAAACCACATGAAGTTAGATTTGAACTGCATAATGTTGAAAGTAGCAGAAACAAAGTACCATCCGAGAACAGATATAAGTGTTGTGTACATGAGAGTAATGAGGCTTGTTGCGAAAGAAAATCCTGGAATATTAAGATTTAATAGAAAAGCGAAGAAAATCAGACTTAAAGTGGTTGTTATTTTGAAAATGAATGCAAATTTTTTAGGCTGACGTGTTTGTATGTTGCTTGTTAGGGCAATGACTGTCATGAGTAATACAGCTTGAGAAAAATAGAAGAGAGGAAGAGAGCTTGCTTTGTAATGGGTAAGTAGGACTACGTTGACTAAGGTTTTTCCTATAAAAACGGAGCTTGCACCGAAAGCTAGGAGCAAACAGGAAAGGATCAATTTTTGTTTATCCTGACGAAGAGCTTCCAAAGAATATCCTTTCTTATTTTACTCTTGCATGCTTAAGACTCTTGGTAATATCTATATCTTAGCATAATTGGCGCATGGGTTAGGCTTCGGTGTTTTCGATAGCAGAGTGCGTTTTTAGAAAGGTCTCAGTTTATGCAAAATAAAATCATATCGACAAACCGAAAGGCCTATTTCGAATACGAAATTATGGAAAAATGGGAAGCGGGTGTGAGTCTTACAGGAACGGAGGTTAAAGCTCTACGAGATGGTCGTGTCAATCTTCAGGATGGATGGGTTGAAATTACAGATCGATATGAAGCCTTTCTTCGGCAGGTTCACATCAGTCCTTACACTTTTGGAAATATCAACAATCATGAACCTCAACGTGCACGTAAGCTTTTACTGAATAAGAGTGAATTGAAAAAATTATTTGTAAGCGTGAGGGAAAGGGGTTTGACCGTGGTTCCCCTTGGCATTTATTTTAAAGGTCAGCGTGTGAAAGTAGAGATTGGACTCGCTAGAGGAAAGAAAGTTCACGATAAGAGAGAATCGACTAAAGAACGTGAAGCAATGCGTGAAATGGATCGCGCTTTGAAAAAACGCTGATTTTCTAAAGTTTAAAGTCTGACCCTGACGCCAATTCTTCCTTCGTAAGCGTTATAAGAGCCTCTGTCGGAGAATCCATATTGAGTGAAGAAAAATCCAAGAAGGAGGTCAATCGGGCTGTCGGTAGGCGCGATCAGCTGCGCTCCCAGTTGCCAGACGCTTCCTGTTTCAGATTTTGAATCTCCCAAGGTGCCTGTGTAGTCTGCAAGCGCTAAACCATAACCAAAACGCAGAAGTGCATAGAGATTTTCAGATACGTTATAGCCGTAACCTAACTTTGCTAGACCACCAATCTTAATGTTCATAGTGTTTTTAGAGTTACCGATCTGACCATGGAAGACCTCCATCCCAAAGTCTGCACGCGACCAACTGCTCACTGCTTTTACATAGCCCGCTTCGCCGACGATATCCCAGCTTGCTTTGGGATTTCCGTTTCCTCCATTCAGGTTACTAGAGCCGAAGCCAGTTCCGAGACCCAAATAGGAATGACTTTTTACCTTTTTCACTTTGACATAGAGAGGGACAAGGGGTTCGTTTTTGTCATAGAGTTCAGGTGTGCTTGGCGGTGTGTATTCTTCAGCCATCGCCTTTTGCGCTGTCAGAGTTCCTGCGAGAGTTAACCCAGCGACACCTAATAGAATTCTACGGATACCTGCTTTCATATTCATAAGTCCCTTGCTTTCGTTAATAAATCTCTATAAGTATGACGGTTTACTGTAAATGTACCACCGAAAAGAAACTTCGAGTACCGGACCCAAGAATATATTAACATCCTAGTAAGGGAGAAAGAAAGCATGTCGTCCCCAACCCGTAGATCCGAAGCAAAACGCAAAGCCAATCGTGCACGCAGCGCCGCAAAACGTAAGAACTTCTTAAATAAGCATGGTTCTACTCCCAAGTCTTTGACTTTGGATAAGCCTAACGCTAACGAAAAGGCGAATAAAAAGTAGGATGTTCCTGCTTAAGACCATTTATTTTGTCTCTATAGTGACTTTTGCGACTCTCTTTTATGCGTCTTGGGTCGCTCTGCTTAGTTTTGCATATTTTCTTTTGAGAAAACCTTTTCCCACAGATAAGGGCCATCGTATCGGAATCAGATGGGGCCAGACTATAATGGCTCTCACGCCTGGGTGGCGTGTACAAATCAGTGGTAAAGAGCATATCCCTCATTCCAAAATCCCCGTTGTCATTGTAGCCAATCATGAAAGCGCCGCAGATATTTTTGCGGTGTTTTTGCTTGCAATGCAGTTCAAATGGCTGGCGAAGAAAGAGTTATTTGACGTCCCTATTTTGGGTTTTTGCATGCGTAAATTGGGCTATATTGCTGTCAAACGTGGTGACAAAAGTGCGCATGTTCGTGCTTTGAAGGAGTGTGATAGGTGGATTCGAAATGGTTTTTCCGTTCTCTTTTTTCCTGAAGGAACTCGTTCTTTGGATGGCAAACCGAAGAAATTTAAAATCGGTGCTTTTAAACTTGCCTCTGATACTAAGTCTTCCATCTTACCTGTAGTTTTATCTGGATCAGGCAAACTGCTTCGCAAGGGGAGTTTGTGTCCAAACTCTGCGACTCTCAAAATTCGTGTTTTACCCCTTGTTGCTTTGCAAGAGGCAGAGAGTGTTGATGCTTTTACACTTCGTGTGCAAGAACTTATTGTCGCAGAGCATACTAAGCTGAGTCATGAAAACAAATCCTAAGTCTGTACATGTTTATATAGGTGGTGGTGCAGCAGGTTATTTTGCTGCAATCAATGCTGCTGAATACAATCCTCATATCCATCACATTCTATTGGAAGCAACTCATCGTCCAATGACCAAGATTAAAATTTCTGGTGGGGGTCGTTGCAACGTTACACATCACTGTTTTGATATTCGAGATTTGGTCCGTAATTATCCAAGGGGTTCTAAAGAACTTCTGGGAGCTTTTACTCGGTTTCAACCGCGGGATACCATTACCTGGTTTGAAAAACGGGGAGTGGAACTCAAAGTTGAAGGTGATGGACGTATGTTTCCTCTTACGAATAGCAGCGAGACTATTATTTCCTGTTTGAATGAGCAAATTCAAAGGTTGGGAGTTGATGTTCGTAAAGGTTCCAAAGTTAAAAAAATTATTAAAGTTGAAAATCACTTTCGCATAACCTTGCAAAATGAAGAAGAGTTGCTTGCTGACAAAATTCTTCTTGCAACAGGTAGCTTTCCCTTCTCCTACGAATTAGCATCTTCGCTCGGTCACTCAATTGTCTCACCGGTTCCTTCTCTTTTTACTTTTGAGTGTACCCATGTTTTATTGCAGGACATGATGGGAACTTCATTTAAAAATGTTAGTTTACAGTTGGAAGTTTTATCAGATGGGAAAAATAAAAAATTTGATCAAAAGGGTCCCTTGCTTATCACGCATTGGGGTTTAAGTGGACCTGCTGTTTTAAAACTTTCAGCATTTGCAGCAAGAGATCTGTTTAATGCAGAATACGAAGCTATGCTTCGTGTAAACTGGTTGGGAATTTCTCACGAAGAGGAAGTTTTTGAAAAACTCTTATCTTTTAAAGATTCTCAAAAATTAATTTCAAGCACTCCGCTCTTTGAGCTTTCTAAAAGATTTTGGTTTCATTTGTTAACTTATCTTTTTAAAGAAAAAGTTAGCGCGAAGTGGTTAGAGTTTTCTAAGAAAGATTTGCGTCTTTTAGCAAAAACACTTTGTTCTACTGAAATCCAAATACAAGGAAAAGGTGTTTTTAAAGAAGAGTTTGTAACGTGCGGTGGTGTGAGTCTGAAAGAAGTGGACTTTAAAACTATGGAAAGCAAAGTTTGCCCAGGACTTTATTTTGCAGGAGAAATTTTGGATATAGACGGTATTACTGGTGGTTTTAATTTCCAAAATGCTTGGACGACCGCTTGGATTGCCTCCCAAAATATGTAAAAAATAAAAAAGGGACGCGCACCTTAAATATACAATACGAACTTTCTTAGTGTTTTATATTTAAGGTGCGCGTCCTTTTTTTTTCTTTTTTTGTTACAATAGAGAAAAGCAATCCACAAAAAGAGGGTTTATGAAACGTATTGTGATTTTCCTCTCCTTAGGATTTTGTTTATTGACTCAATGTAAGACGTCGAGATTTTTAACAAGTGAAAAAAATTCTCAAATTGTGGCCTCTCAAGTTGCAGTCTCTCAAGAGACAAAATCACTGACACTTTATTTGGAAGACACCAAGCAAATAGCTTCCATCAATCTTAGTTCTGACCAGAGTTTTGGGTTGCATTCTCCTCTTAGTTTTTTAAATCATTCTTATTTAGATGAAGCTAAAAAACAAGGTTTGAACGTCGTCGATTTTAGCTCTGATCTTTCGATGTATAATGTTTCTGACTCTTCTCTTCCTCCTTCATCTTGTTACAATGTAGGGATTTATTCTTATCTGAGTGCTTCTCATAAAATTCAAAGTTTTCTTCTTAGTTCCTTTTCAGATAAATCAGCGTCGAGTGTAGTTCAGGCGGTTAAACTCATCGATTTTCAGTATTGTGTAAAAGCTAAGACTGTAGAGATATATCTTGCTCAGAAATCTTTTGCATTCCCTTTGCTTCAGTATTTTGAAGGACGTGGTTTTATTCTCCGCGATTCTCCTCAAGGTTTGGGGATGTTTGGAGGAAAGGCAGTTGTCGGAAAAGCTGAAATAAAAATTATTGAAGACTATGAAGGTGTGGTTAGAGCTCATGAAAGCATTCACCCTGTTGTACCCAAGCCTGCATCTGCGCACGCTTCGGAAGATCTTTTGGCTAGTTGGGTTCATATCGAGGGTCGAAAATATGACTTTGATAATCTAACGGATCGATCTATGGATGACATGATCGTTGGGAATAGGGTTGATGAAGAGATTTATCATGAATTGAAGCTTGAACTTGGTGACGCGAATGACATGAGTTGGGGAGCTTATTTCTCCAGTTGGACGAGTTGGGCACTTGGGTATAAGGCTGTCGATAAGTCTATAGGAGCAGGCGCTTTTGCTAAAGTTTACAAAGTCCAAATTCGAGGAAAAGATTATGCTGTACGAGTTGAAAAACTGAGTGGGGACAAAGTACGAGATAGGGGTTATGCATCCTATTTAAGGACGAATTATCTCGTTCAAAATGCGTTTGCAAAAGCGCATCCCGATGCTGGATTTATAGGTGTTCATTTAGCTTTCTATTCTGAAAAAAGCGGCGAGTTTATAAGCGTCATGGAGTTGAAATCAGGAGGTGAGCTTTGGAATTATGTGCTTTCTAAGGATTATACTTTCAATTCACAAAAAGCAATTTTAATAGATCAACTTCATAATCAACTCCATATCTATCATCAGGGCATTCCTATTGTATTTAAAGGAAAATCTTATACTTTGATGCTAGCTCATGGTGATATTAAACCTCAAAATGTCGTGTTAGATGAGGCTCAAAAAAGTGCTAGCTTTATAGACTTTGGACTGAGTCGTCTTTTTGTTAGGGATCAAAGTGGAAATGTAGGGGAGTTAGTGGGAGGAGAAATCATTCCTGCAGTGTTGTCAAAGAATAATGCAATGAGGGGGACTCCTCAATTTAAGTCACCAGAGTTTTGGAAGATTATAGAGTCAGGAGAGCAAAAAACGGGAGCTGACTGTCTGCTAATAGAGATGAATGCTGATAATTATTCTGCAAATTTTGCATCTTACTTGAGTATTGTTCAAGAGCTCCCGCCTGGAATGCCAGCTCAACAAACTATGGAAAATATCAGCAAATTCACACAGAGTAGCGTAGAACTCAGAATGGATAAAGAAAGAAGCCTTGTGCCCATTCAGGATGTTATTAACGAAGGGACCTACGCTTGGCCACTGTTTGTTAAGTATGCTTATTTATATGACAAGCCTTACTTAGAGATTTCATCGATTCTGATTAAAAATATGAAGAGGGTTCGGTGACGCTGCCAAAAAGTTGAGCTCTCTTGCGACGAATTTCCTCCTCAATGGATTTTGTAAGGTGAGGATTTTTTCTATATGCCATAATCCTCATTCCTATAAGTTCCGATAGACTGAATCTTTCTAAATCAAAAGGAAGAGTTGGAGTTTCACAAATATAATCTTGGATGTTTTCTCTCGTGAGCAAAACCCCTCCCAAGGTGAAGCTTTCGATGGGACCTTCTACATTTGAAAATGTGACTTGATTTACCGATTCCACTTCGTTGGTTCCAAATTGTACACGGTTAACGGAACGAAGAGGATTCAAATTGTGAATGGTGATGGAAGAACTATGTCCGTTTGCATCCACGTGCATGTATACTCTATAGAAGTCCTCATCGATTTTTACAGTGCCGTTAATATCCCAATCGGCTTGGGCATAGACAAAGGAACTTGTCGAGAGTACTACAAACGAGAAACAAAGTTTTAGTAAAGACCGTCTCATGGGGGAACCTCTTGTTGTTTTAAAAAATTGCAAAGCCCTTCTAGCTGCGAAAAGAATCGAGAGTCAATATTTTTGAAAGGGCTGTGGAATAATTATGAGCAGCTAAAGGAGACAGTATGGAAAACATTATAAAGACTTGGATAGCTATTTACGGAAATTAAAGAGAAGTTAGTTCATTATTTTCAAATTTTGATAAAATTGCAAGGCAAACTAACAAAGACTTTCCGTTCACAAACTCAGTCTTCCAGATCTTCGACGTCCCAGACTTTTACTGCAAATGAATATTTAAGGGGAGTGATTTCTGCAAGAAAGGTTTTGCCATCGAGTGTGTAATCTACATTTACAATGACTTTATTTTTCGCAGCTTCTTCAAAAGCCTCGAGAACTCTTGTACGATCTGCGTCGCTAAGAGGAACAATACTTACTATATCTTTGCCAATAAAAGTCTCAGGATCACTTGCGAATGGCATTCCTTCAAAAGAAGCAGCTTCTTGCACTTCTCTTTTCTCATTGAGTTGGAAATGCAAAGATCCTTCGGCCATTAGAACATTGCTCAACAGAGAGAATGATAAGACTGTTAGATAGGATGAGATTTTTTTTCCAAGAGAAAGAACCATTTCAAGACTCCTTAATTTATTCAGATCTGTTTTTTCAAAGTTATTATGAGAATTTACTAAGTTAAATCCCATAAGCGTAATCTTCCTTCGATCGTTCCGAAGAATCGGGAAGCCATTTCCAAGCTTGTATGAGGTGTGTGCTTTGGAGGCTTTCTCTATTCTCCAAGTCTGCAAGTGTTCGAGCGATGCGCAGAGAGCGTATCACTGCTCGGCGAGTTGCATATTTCGGTGTGCATGCATCGACTGTTTTTTTAAAATCTGAACTGCTTAATCCAGAAGCTTCGATCAGTTGGTCTGCTTTAAGATCTCTGTTGTAGAGCGCTCCGATTTTTTTATTCCGTACATAAGAAAAGTCTCTTGCTTTTAAAACCATCTTTGCGAGGTTATCTGTAAGAGATTGCGATTTTCTTTCTTGCAACTGTAAAAAAATTTCCGAACGACCACTGGCTTGATCAGGCATGCGTACATGCATGTCTATACGATCCATAATCGGTCCTGAAATCTTCCTTCTGTAAGAGAGAATTTTGGAACTTGGACAGGTACATCGACGTAATGTGCTTCCCAACCAACCACACGGACAGGCGTTGCAAGCTGCAATCAGTGTAATTTTAGATTGCCAGGTTACTTTTTTCTTTGCCCGTGAAACGCGAACATATCCTGTTTCGAGGGGCTCACGCAAAGCTTCAATGATGTCTCTGCGAAATTCTGGGAACTCATCCAAAAAAAGGATTCCACCGTGCGCAAGAGAAATTTCTCCAGGTTGTTCGGGAACTCCCATAATGGCAGAAGCGGAGGACTGGTGGTGTGGACCTCTGAAAGGAGGTCTTCCGTTGAGCAGACATTCAGGAATTTTTTGCATGACAGAGCTATGAATTTTCAAAGATTCTAGATGTTCTTCGCGGTCTATAGGGGGAAATATACTTGTAAGCCGAGCTGAGAACATCGACTTCCCTGTGCCTGGAGCTCCCGTCAGCAAAAGGCTGTGCATACCTGTTGCTGTAACGAGTGCAACTTTTTGTAAGTTAGCATTCAAAATCATATCATCGAAGTTGGGTTCGCTTGGAATTCCTAAGTTTTCGGGTGTAACACTTTCGTTCTTTAAAATAATTCCTTCGTTGTTCGCTGCAAAAAGCCAGTTGAGAAGCTCTGAAAGAGAGTTGAAGGCGTAGGATTTTAGCTGCTGCTTGTTGTTAACTTTGAGTCTATTGAGTACGGAGATTTCTTCTAGATTGTCTTTAGCAACTACGATCCCTTCGAAGTCTTCACTCATAGAGGCTATGCCGAAGGAAACCACCCCTTTGACAGGACGCAGGCAACCGTCGAGCCCCAATTCTGCGGCGAAAAGCCATTTGCTCAGGTCTATGCAAGGCTCCTTTTCCGTAATGAGTGTCGCAAGGCCTACTGCAAAGGGCAAATCAAAATGACTGCCGTCTTTACGCATATGTGCAGGTGAGATATTTACAACGATGCGTTTTTGGGGAACATGTATGCCAAGGCCTTCCAATGCAGCCCGCGCTCTTTCTAAACCACTTTTACAAACTTCCGTCGTGTTTCCAATAAGCTGTAAACCGTTAAACCCCCGTGTAAACCCACATTCAACTTGAAGTATGGAGCTTTCCATCGCATCATAAAGTGCTGTTTGAATCGTGATACTCACTGTCTCTTCCCTATTTTAATTCGTACCTTGGGCGAGAGAATACAGGCGAGATTCTATGTCAGACCACTGACATATTTTAGTTTTCCTCGAAGGAGATATTTTGGAAATTCAGTTTGATTATGAAAGTGCAAAAGAGCTCGATCCACTGAGGTCTGAAATTGCAAAAAAAATATATACGAAGCTTAACGAACATTTCAAAATGGAAGATATCAGTGAGTCTGATCTTTTCCGACTTCTTGAAAGGCCACCCGAAGCGTCTCTCGGAGATTTTGCACTTCCCTGTTTTCGTTTTGCAAAAGCGATGCGTAAGAGCCCCATAGCTATAGCAGACACCATAAAAGGTTTCTTCAAACCTGAAGAATTGGCTCCTTGGATTCAAGAGTTCAAACCCGTAGGGGCTTTTCTTAATGTCTTTATCAATAAAAGTCATCTGGCGGGTTCTTTGATTCCTCGTGTCCTTTCGGAAGCTTATTTTTCTCCGAAGGTCACACGCGATTTGCATAAGAAAAAACGCGTGATGATTGAGTTTTCTCAACCAAATACTCACAAAGAATTTCATGTAGGTCATGCTCGTAATGTCTGTCTGGGAGATGCCTTATGCAGGTTATACCGCTATTTGGGATATGATCTTATATCTGCAAACTATCTGGGAGATGAAGGAACACACGTTGCAAAATGCTTGTGGCAAGTTCTAGAACATGGTTCAGGTGCTCCTGCGTCTGAGAAAAATAAGGCGTATTGGTATGGACAAAAATACGTAGAAGCGACGCGTCTTCTTAAAGAAGCGACACCAGAAAACAAAATCATTTACGAAAAGAAAGTTTCTTCTATCCTTGCAGATCTCGAAGCGAAGAGAGGGAAAACATTTGAAGTTTTTCAAAAAAGCAGGTTGGAATGCATTCATGATTTCAAAAAAATATATGAGTGGATGGACATACATTTCGATCATTATTTTTTTGAATCGGAAGTTTCTGAAGAAGCACAAAGTATCGTAGATGAATACATTAAAAAAGGTTTGTTTAAAGAGTCTGATGGTGCAATAGGCATAGATTTATCCGATTACAAACTCGGATTTTTTATGGCGCGTAAGTCCGATGGTACGACACCTTACATAACAAAAGATCTTGCTCTCGCTCGTCGTAAGTTTGAAGATTTTCATATTGAAAAATCTATTTATGTTGTGGGAAGTGAGCAGAATTTTCACTTCGAGCAATTATTCAAAGCTTTAGAATTGATGGGATTCAAGCAAGCTAAAGATTGCTTTCATTTAAGTTATGCACATGTAAAGCTTCCTGAAGGTAAGATGTCTTCAAGATCTGGAAATGTTCTTTCTTTTGCTTTTTTGAGAGAGAATCTTTTGAAAGAACTCGCTCCCTATCTTGAAAAATACAAAGGCCAATGGGGAGAAGAAGAAATAACACAGACAGCGGATCAACTTGCAGTCGGTGCTATTAAATACGGAATGTTGAGTTCTGATCCTGTGAAGGATATAGTTTTTGATATACAGGCATGGACATCTTTCGAAGGCAATACAGGTCCATACCTGATGTATACTTATGCACGAACACGTTCTGTATTGAATAAAGCACAAGAACAAGGCTTTGTAAAAACATATGATCATTTTGACAGACTAACTCATCTATATGCTCATGAAATATTGCGTTGTATTTATGATTTTAATGATGTTGTGAAACAATCTTGTGAGCATTACAAACCCTCTATTTTGGCAAATTATATGTATAATATGTGTAAGAGCTTCAATAGGTTTTACGCAGAAGTTTCCATTTTGAAATCCGAGTCTCATGAAGAAAGAGGAGCTTTACTCAGTCTTTTAGAAGCTTTTTCTCTTACTCTGAAAAAAGGGTTGTTTCTTATTGGTATATCTCCACCAGAAAGGATGTAAATTCCTATGAAAAAATGGTTCCAAGATCTAATCTTCATTTTGATTTTTGGTTCTCTGGGCTTTTTTCTAGTGAGGAGATACGTAAGTATTTCTCATGTCTATGTAGGTTCTTTGCAAATACAAGAAAATGCAGAAGAACCGCTTCATTTTTTTGCATTGGGTGATACGGGTTCTGGAGATGAGAATCAATATCAAGTTGCTCACGCAATGGAGACTCGATGTAAGCAGATTTCTCATTTGAATGGAATTTTGCTGTTGGGTGATCTCTTTTATATGAGAGGTGTTAAATCTGTTCAGGATCCTCAGTGGGAAGAGAAAATTCTAAAACCTTATGGAACTTCTTGTCTTCGTAAAGCACAGATCTTTCCTATTTATGGCAATCATGATTATCGAGGAAACAAAGATGCGTTTGTTGAATATACAAAAGAGAATGCGCGCTGGAAGATGCCTCACAGATTTTATGCGGTGCATTTTCAAAAACTTGTGAATTTTATCGCCATCGATTCAAACTTTGCGGACTTATGTTTTCGTTCAGAATCTTGCGTTGCAGATTTTTTAAATTCCGAATTGAAAAAAGATTTCAAATGGAAGGTTGTCCTTTCGCACCATCCTTTATCTTCCTCTAGTAAGAAAGGATATACTCATAATGGGGAAACTTTTTTTGGTTCTCTTTTCCGATTTTTAAGTTGTGACAAAGCAGATCTATGGCTTTCAGGACATGCTCACCATTTAGAACATAGGAAGATGACGTCTTGTAATACTCAACTCTTTATTTCAGGAGGAGGAGGAGGAGAGTTGGAAGATATAGATCCAACGAGCCCTGAGTTAAAATTCGGATCCTCAGAATTCGGTTTTTTGGAACTTGAGGTTACTCAACAGTCTATAAAGACAAGGTTTTTTAATAAGAATGCCAAAGAGATTTACAAAGAAACTTTGACAAAGTCTTCACGCCCCTAAAGTTTTTTGTTCTTCAGCCGACAAGATGTGCATGAGGGTGGTTTTTAAGTAAAGGCTGCCTAGTGATGGCGTCTCAAGTTTAGGAGTGAAGACATGGGAAGATTATCCTTAAAGGCAAGCGCACAGAGAGGTTTCACTCTCGTGGAACTCATGGTTGTTGTTGCCATTATTGGTATGCTTGCGGCTATAGCTCTTCCTAGGTTTAAAACCTTTCAAGCTAAAGCTAGACAGGCGGAAGCAAGAACAAATTTAGCAAGTGTCTTTAGTTTGGAACAGTCTTATCAAGGTGAGAATGATACTTATGTTGTTGTCGCCGCAGGTATGGAATGTAACCAGACCAACACGGGTACGAGTCCTATCGGATTCTATATTTCCGATTGTACAGCTCCTACTAACTATACGACAGGTCCTACAGGTCCACGTTACACATACAGCGTAGCAGCTGGAGCAGCGGGGATTACGACCTCATTTATTGCAACGGCAACTTCAGGTAATACAGCGACAACGAATAGGATCTATCCAGGTTGTGCGATTCCCGATACATGGACGATGGATCATAATAGACGCTTAAGCAATACTTCTAACGCAACAAAGGCGTGTAGTAATTAAGCTAGGATCTCTCGTTTCGTAGGCGCTATGCCTCTTTTTTTTCATTCTTCTGATTTACTTCATCACCATGTTAGAACTATTGCAATCTCACTCTTTCATTTAGGAGTTTGCAATGGCTTTAATTCCTTTACGTGTTCTCTTAGACCATGCTGCAGAAAACAATTATGGTGTGGGTGCTTTCAATGTGAACAACATGGAGCAGATCCAGGCCATCATGGAGGCCGCTCGAGCGACTGAAAGTCCTGTTATTGTTCAAGCGTCACGTGGTGCTCGATCCTATTCTCAAGACAATTATTTGCGCCATCTTATGCTTGCTGCTGTCGAGCTTTACCCTGAGATCCCTGTAGTTATGCATCAGGATCATGGGAATAGCCCTGCAACGTGTTTTTCTGCAATTCAGCAAGGTTTTACCTCTGTCATGATGGATGGTTCCTTGAAAGAAGACGCAAAAACACCTGCGGATTTTGAGTACAACTGTATGGTGACCAAACGTGTGACAGAAGTTGCGCATTCTTTCGGTGTTTCTGTGGAAGGCGAATTGGGATGTTTAGGTTCTTTGGAAACAGGTAAAGGTGACAAAGAAGACGGACACGGTGCGGAAGGTATTCTCTCGCGAGAACAGCTTTTGACCAATCCTGATGAGGCTAAAGAATTTGTAAGCAGAACCAAAGTTGATGCACTGGCGGTTGCTGTTGGGACGTCTCATGGGGCGTATAAGTTTAGCCGTAAACCTGACGGTGCTATTTTAGCCATAGATACTATTGCTGCTATTCATAAAAAGTTGCCGAATACACATCTTGTAATGCACGGGTCTTCTTCCGTACCACAGCACTTGCAAAATTTGATCAATGAATTTGGTGGAAAGATCAAACAAACTTATGGGGTCCCTGTAGAGGAGATTAAGCGGGGGATTCAAAACGGTGTGCGAAAGATCAATGTCGATACAGATAACCGTCTCGCAATCACAGGTATTATTAGAAAAATGCTTTGGGAACATCCTGAAGAATTTGACCCGCGTTTTTATTTGAAACCTTCAAGGGATGCAATGAAAGAGGTTGTGAAAGAACGCATGATTGCGTTTGGTCAGGCGGGCCATGCGCCACACATTCGTCAGGTGACTTTGCAGGATATGGCGCGTCGATATATGACCTAGAACTTATTGAACGACTTCTTGTGATGGCGCAGGGGCTTCTGCTGGGGCCGCTTCTTGTTTTACTTCTTGGGCAGCAGGCACAACAGTTTCTGCTTTCTCACATTTCCAGCCTTCGTTACCAAGTTTTTGCAAGAAGCTTTCTGTTTGCTTTTCGCAGTATCCGCTCTCGATTTTCGCATCGTAAACTTTTTTAGAACCAACGTGATTTGTGTAAACAACTTCACAAGGTACTTTTTTGTCTTCTGCGAGGTAGTTGATTTCGACTTTACGGTTTGCAGCGCCTTTCATTTTGCATTCGTAAGATTCTGAATTCTTAGCGAATGCTGTGAATCCCATGGACAAAAGAATGGAAACTAAAAGATTTCTGATCATAGCGATCTCCAAAAAGGTTGTGTACTAGAGTTTATATAGCAGAAGGGAGCATAGATGCCACAGTCTTTAGAGAGCATCAAGATCAAAGTGATTAGGAAATTTTTGACAATTCAATAAGGGTGCATGCGCCCCAAAGGAATGTTTTTTGTCTTTTGAATTCGAAGCCAAGGTCAGAGAGGATCTTTTTAAGTTCTTCGAGTTTATAGAAAGTTTCTACGCTGTGAGGAAGATAAGAGTACGCCTTTTTGTCGCTGAATAAAGCGGCAATAATAGGAAGAATGACATGAAAATAGAAACGGAAAAGATAAGACATAAATCCTGAAGGAGCGTTGAAAAATTCAAGAATGAGGAGAGAAGATCCAGGTTTGAGTACGCGAAGAAATTCTTTTAAGGCTTTCTCTTTATTTTGAACATTACGAAGGCCAAAACTTATAGTTATTGCATCGAAAGTAGAATCTTTAAAATTTAAAAGTTCGGCACTCATCTCTTTTAAACAAACTTCGGGTTTTAATTTTTTCTCTGCGATTTTTAACATTTCTTTGGAAATATCTATGCCTGTGAAAAATGTGTAATCCTTGCGAAAAGTGTATGCACTTTGAATGACATCACCCGTTCCACAAGCAACGTCAAGCAGATGACCATTTTGAACTTTGGGCAAAGACTTTACAAGTTCTTTGCGCCATCTCTTATCCTGTCTCATACTCAGAAGTGAGTTGAGAAAATCATAACGGAAAGCTATGCGATCAAACATTTCGGCAACGCTGAGTTCCGTATTCCCACTCATAAAATTCCTTCAAAAATAAGAGATGAACGTTGTAACCATTCCACTGTATCTGCTAAGGGGAGACCAATTACATTAGTTGCGGAGCCTGAAAGAGATTTGATGAAAGAAGACCCGTAACCTTGAAATGCATAAGATCCAGCTTTATCCATAGGCTCACCACTTGCAATGTATTTACGAATTTCTAAGTCGGATAAGTTTCGAAAACATACCTCGCTGGCGAAAGTTTCCTCAAGCGTTTTGTAAGAGCTTACAGGTGAAGTCAAGTAGTGAAAGCAGAGGCTTGTAAGAACTGTATGTGTTTTGTTCGAGAGAGAACGAAGCATGTTGAAAGCATTTTCTTCGTCTGTAGGTTTTTCAAGAATACTATGACCTAATACAACAATGGTATCCGCGCTAATGACTATACTCGGTCCCTTTACGGTTTTACGAAAATCTTTTTTTTCTATAACCCAACGGCCTTTTTGGATGGCGTTGGCACAAACATATTCACGAGGATCTTTGATGCTACCTCGCAAGCTTGCTTCGTCAAATTCGCTAGAAACAAGAGTGAAGGGAATGCCTGCTTGCTTGAGTAGTTCTTGTCTACGTGGAGATTGACTTGCTAAGTAGATTTTTAAATTAGGAGGAAGGTGCATCATGTTTGATCCGTGAGTAAAATTTTTGAAATTCTTCTTTCGTAATGGCTCCTTCTCTCAACCATTCCATCGAGGCGTCTTCTTTGATGCGCACAACGGAAGATGGAAGGCTTGTTTTTTCAGCAGGGGCTAGATCCGCTAAATAGAGACCATGTCTTTTACTAAATTCACTGATGTCTTGTTTATCACTGAGTGGAGGATTTTTTTCATAGTTGACACTGGTTGAAGGAAGAGGGGTTTTCATTTGAGTCATCACATTGTAGAACCAATCACTGCTTGTGTTTAGAAGTGGAAAGCGCAGAGCAAGTTCACCGTGTTCGGAAACAAGGCATTTTGGTACATTTTGCCTAGCTTTCCATACGAAACTTATAGGTTTTGGCCAAATTTGGGGGATGAGGGTTTTCCATAATTCGGGGAGAGGTTCCCAGTGTTCAAGGGCATTCTCGAAAGAGGCTACTAGCCCAACAAAAGCCTTTTTTTGGGTTCTTTTTTTGATTTGTTCCAAATTCTGAACTGCATGGGCGTTGTAAGGATCACAGCTAAGACCCGGAATAGTGTCTGTAGGGTGTACACACACATGACCTTGTCGAAGGTGTTCTAGAAATGTAGAAGTCTGTAGTTTTTTGTATTCTTCCAAAAATTCGTTGGATGTGTTCACGATTGCGATTCCTGTACGAAAATGGCGATTTATTTATGAAGTAAAATCGCGTGTTATATCATGCAGAAGATGTATCTTATAATGAAATGTAGTGTTTATGGGAAGCCTCGTCTCTCAATTGAGGGTGTTTAACAAGAATTTTGCCAAAGATTGAACGTTGAGATATAGGCGCTGAATTGGATTTATGAAAGCTCGCTTGAGACATTTTATTGTTGGACTCGTCATGGTTGGCGCTGCTATGGCAGTGCTCAATGTTCTTATCGACAATCCCTATACACAGAAATTTTTCGCGGCTTATCTCAACAAAGTCATTTCTCGAGAAACATACCTCTCTGTGAATTTTTCATCGATGGACCTCAGTATTTTTCCACTCGAAGTCAATATATTCGGTGTCCAAGCCTCTTCGACTTTAGACAGAGATAAAGACGTATCTGCAAGTGCCGTTCAGGTTAAAATTCGTGTGTCTATTCTTTCCTTCATGCTTGGAAAACCAAGTTTAAGCCTCATTCATGTCGATGGTCTCAATCTCCGTTTATCTTCTGACATGCAGGGGACTTTTTTTAAAGAGCGGCTTCGTTCTTCAAAAAAATCGAATTTGGATTCTTGGTTTATAAATAGAGTTTCCTTAGAAAATGCACAGGTTCTTTTCAATGCTTCGGGTCCAGAAAAAAAAGGATCCCACATTCATATTTCAGCACTCAATGGAAGTCTAACACTCAAAGAATGGGATGATGTTAAAGGAGATCTGGACATTGGTTCTATAAGCTTGTTTCATAGTGGAAAAGAGCAGTTGAGAGAAACGTCCGTAAAATCTCTGTTTCGCTGGCATCATAATCAAATTACGTTGGATTCTCTGTTAATAAGCGACCCACTTTTCCAATTGAAAGCCCAATTGAAAGGAATTCTCGCTCTCGATGCATCCAAACCACGTTATATGCGTGTCGAAGGATCAACAGAAGTCGATGCAGATTTACAAATTTTAGAGAAACTTCTGAACTGGAAAAAAACGCATGGACATGCGCGTGTTCATAGCAAGCTTTTCGTCAATATTCCTTATCCAAAAATTGAAGACTCATCTTTTTTCATGGATGGTTTTTTAGAAGCTGAAAATGGGTATTTGTCTGATATTCGCATTTACGATAGCACCTCACATTTCTATGCGGATAACAATATTATCAACTTTAAAGATACTAAGATCATCATAAATAAAGAAGAGAAAGCTCATCTGAACGGAAATATTCATCTCAATGAAAAAGTAGATTTTGATTTTAAAGGACGTGTTAAAGATCTGAGTCTTTCCAAAATTATTTCATCTTTCGGCCCAAAATTTGAAGACGTCGATTTTTTGACATACTCTGATAACATTGCATTTCATGGGACGGGTGAGCCTTTCAAGATGGAACTCGAGGGACAGGCTGAGATCGTAAACATCGATTTTCCACTAATTAAAATTGATAGGAAGAAATACCAGAGAGCCCCAGCTTGTTTTACAAATTTAAATTTGTCTTTTAATAGCCGACGTATGGATTTCAATGACAGTGAAGCTCTTTGTTTTATTCCATCTGAAAATCATATACCAAGTCCTCCGAAATCGAAAAATTTTGTGATCTCATCTTCCTTTCTTTTCCGAAGCACTCTTCTTTTAAGAGACTACATTGATTTTGAAGAAGGTCCTCATTTTACTATTCTAGCAAATAAGGCTCAGCTCGCATTAGCTCAATCTTTTTTGCAAACGGATCTATCAGGCACAGCAAACGTAGTGACGCGGATTCATGAGAAAAATAAGAAAGTGCATATTTCAAATGAATTGACCGCTCAGAATTTTCAATGGGGGAAGATTCCATTCGGAAATTTGAAGACGAATTTAGAAGTTGTCGATAACCGAGTGGAGTGGACGAAATTAGAGAGTAGTGATGGGCAATTTCAAATTCAAAGTCCAAAGGGCTCATTTGAATGGGGTAAGGATGTCTTATCTTTTGATATTCGGGCTAAGCATATTCCCAAAAATATGAGTTCAGATCTTATCGGTCTCATAGATCATGATCATGTTTCTAAATTTCATGGAGCCATTGAAGAGATTGATGCTTCAGTTCAGATCCCCATTTCTAAAATTTCAGAGATCTCTTTGAATGGGAGAGCAAAAATTAAGGATGTGGATTATGACGGAAGAGGTATTTTCAAAAATTTAAGTTTCACAAATCGGAGTGCACACCAGATCTTTCATTTCAAAGATATACAAGTGGAATCTGGGCCTGTGAAAATGTCTGGAGAATTTAAATATACAAAAAGAGGTCATGGTGAGATCTTTGATAAAGACGATGAAATGGAGATTCTTATTTCGGACCTCAAAGATGAGGTGAAAGCGGAAGACTTTAAAGACATAGAATTTCTTTCAAAATATTTTGAACCTCTGAACCTTCGTGGAAGACTCAACATCAATGCTCAGGTCAAGGGCCCCTTAAAACGTCTAGGGGGTTTTATAGATATGAGTGTGGAAGATTTTTCAGCTCGTAAAATTCCTCTGTCTCCTTTGAAATTTAAAGGTTTTATCAATCACTCTCGTTTGCAAGTTTATGTGAGTCAACCTGGTGATAATTTCTTGGGCAGCTTAGATTTTGACTTCGATGGGAAAGGAGTTCCTTTCAAATGGTTTTTGGGTTTGAAGCAATTTGATTTGAGACCTTGGACGCCTGAGTTTTTCAATAAAGATGCCAGAAATTATGCATATACAACTTTGGAACTTTCTTTATCGGGGACTTTAGATCGTTTTTGGCAATCTACAGGTTATTTGAAATGGGGAGATTTGAATATTGGTTATTTCCCAGACTCTCATGAAATTGTAGAGCCTGTATATTTGAGAGCCTCTCATTCTGCAACGATTCTTATAAAAAATGGTGAACTTAATTTGGAGAAAGATCAGACTTTCAAAGTTTTAGGAGAGGATTTGGAAGTTGATATGAAGCTTTCAAAAAGTCAATTGCCTAAAAAGGTGGGAGTACATGTTAACTCTGTATTGCGTTTGTCCAAATTGAAACGACTTTTCCCTTTGTTGCAGTCAGCAGAAGGAACTCTATTTGGAAAATTGAGTTTGGAAGGGGCTGTTGATGATTTGAATGTGAAGGCCCGACTTTATTCGAAGGTGCCTGAAAAAGATGAAAAAGCTGTGATGATTTCTACAGTCGATTACAATCCAGCTTTTGAAAACGTGAAAGTCGATATCGTCTATGAAAATCATCTTATCCAGATAAAGGAATTGAGTGCCAATAAAGGCAGAGGTCGCATACGTGTTGAGGGGGACTATGATCTTGTAGGGGATGTGAAGCGGTCTCAGCTGAAATTGAATTTTGATCAAGCTTCCTTTGATTTGAACGTTCCTTATTTAAAAACAATGTATACCACCATCGGTGGTGATATTATTATTTCAGGAAACGAACGACCGTACAAAGTTGATGGGAATCTCAAAATTATAAGAGCACAGACAGATCGTTTTTTAGATATTGAAAGTGAGATTATCAAGGAGTATGCAGCTGGACATAGTGCTTACAACACTTTTCAGAAAAATAAAAAGCCTTTGTTTAATTTAAATCTTGCAATTGAAGCAACGAAATCAGTGGATATTACGAGTCAATCTTTCGGTTCAACTTTGTCAGGCAATGTGAATGTGAGAGGGACCAATGAAAAACCTATATTAAACGGGTTTGTGAGCGTGGATAGAGGTAAATTCCGGTATAAGAGAGACTTCACAATTTCTCGGGGAGAGTTGGTTTTTGACAACCCGCTTAAGAATGATCCTAAGTTGAATATGGTAGCCATTTCTCAGATTGGGAATTATTCGGTGACCATTTTTATGTCTGGGGAAGCATCCAAGCCCCTTGTGGATATCAATGTGGACCCATCTACTAAGGATGATGGGAGTGCTATTTCTCGGCTAGATGCGATTGTGCTCTTGTCAACAGGGCGTCTTCCCGAAACGGATACGCGTTCACAGGATGCTCGTGGAGTTGTCGTGAGCACCGGTATTAATTTATATGCAGCTCAACTTCCTTTTGATAGATTTAATGAGTTAACAGGTCAGCGTTATGTATCTCCGTATGTGAACTATACAACAGATGATCAGGGAAATCCGGTGGCGCAATTGAATGTACCTATTCATATAACAGATTTGGTGGAGGCTATTATTCAAACAATCCCCAATAAGACGTCTGCTTCTATTCAAGTCCCCCTACATGACAATATTTCTGTTTCGGGAAGTGCGTCATCAACATCGCGGACTACGGATACAATCCAGGAAAGTACACAGACACAGAGTGGTTTTGATGTTAAATTTACATTTCCTTTTAAGTAGAATCCATGAAAACAATTGTAATCACACTCGGGTTGTGCATCTCAACATCATTAATGTTTGCGGATTTTCATAAGGGATTTAATTTTGAAAAAAATAAAGAATCTTTTCTCAAAGAGTTAAACGCAGCATCTTCCATCGAAGAAGTCGATCAAGCACTAAGACGTCTTGATCAAAAAGAGCCTTTGGATCGTTTAGAAGTCTCCTTGCATGATCAAAGCATATGGGAGGCAACGACGGAGCGTCCCCTTCTTATTCGTGACATATCTATAAAATCAGGGCTTTCAAGTAAAATTCAAATAGAAAAAATAAAAAATAAATATATTGGTAAACCAAGCTCTCTCTATGTGAAAAATTCATTGATTGCAGAATTAAGAGAGTATGTCGCACTTATCGGTTATCCTCATGCTGAATTTTTTTTAAAGGAAAAATCATCTTCCACTTCGACTAATTATGATCTTGCGATTTCTTCCAATAATCCATGTCTTATTCGAAGCATTCATACACAATTTAAAATTCCAGAAGATACTAACTTGGATCTGAACGTTGGTGAAGTTTGTGATATGGAAAATATTCGGGATAAAATCGAAGATTTTGAAAAAATGCTCATAGACGAAGGATATCAAAACTCAAGTGTTCAAGTTATGAATGCTCAATTTACAGATGATTTTTTAAATCTTGATCTGGTTATAAGTGGAAAAATTGGAGATCGTATCAATTACGAGTTTATAGATGAATCGAGTATTGTTATATCGAGTGCGTTGGATGTAGAAACTGCAGCTTTTTTTAGAAAGAACTATTCAGATCCTTTCGTAGTTAAAAAGCGGGTTATCGAATATTTTAAAAATAGAGGGTATGAATTCCCTATCGTTAAAGGACCTACAAAACAGGTTGAAGATGATGGTTCTGTCACTTATTTTTATTACATAAATCCCGGTGAAAAATCTGAGATAACGAATCTTATAATTGAAGGAAATTATCAAGTTTCCACCGAAGATATTAAAAATGTTGTGATCACAACAAATTTCGTGGAGTTGTTTTCAAGTAATGAAGCCAAAAATCTGGATAAGATAAGAAATAAAATTTTAAATCTCTATCGCAACCGAGGTTTTTGGGATGCAAAAATTCTCAAACTGAGTCTTCAGTTTCTCTCTAACGGAAAAGTAGCAGTTGCTCATGTAAGTGTGGATGAAGGAATCTTAAGACGATTGAAGAGTATTGTAATTTCTGGCAACCATGCTCTTTCCGTTGCAGATATAGAAGATTTGCTGAAAACTAAAATCGACGAAGCTCTTTCTCAAGAAGATATTTCAGGGCTAGAAGCTAAAATTATTGAGAGTTATTTTAATAAGGGATTCTTAGATGCAAAGGCGAATATTTCTGTTGATGTTGAAGAGAACGCAAATGAGCTTAATGCAAGTGTAAAGATTGATGTTTCAGAATCGAAAATTTTTCATATTGGTCAATTGACCATTCGAGGTTTGATAGATACATATCCTTATGTGGTCTCCCGTGAGTTTCATTTGGAATCGGGAGATGTCTACGATCAGAGTTCGATCAATCAGACGCGAACGGATCTTTTAAACTTGGGAATTTTTAGTTCTGTGACAATTGAACGTGGAGAAGTCTATGAGATGCAAACCCACAAAGTTGTAGATTTGTTAGTGAATGTTCGAGAATCGGATGCAGGAAGAATTAAATTCGGACCTGGTTATAATATTTCGAGGGGTTTGCAGTATGGGACGGAATTATCCTATTATAATCTTTGGGGCACAGGAAGACGGATTACGTTTCGAGGTTCTTTGAGTGAGGAGAAACAACAGAGTTCTATCAATTCCTTGAAGGATCTCTCAGGTGAAACTCTTTTGGGTCGCAAGTTGAGTTTAAGCTATACAGAACCTCATATTTTTAATTGGAATTTAACTGGAAATGCTTCGGTCTCGCACCAAGCTATTGCGGATGATATTTGGAAAATTTCAAATACTTTGGAACTTTCTTTAGCTCATATTTTTAATTATTGGCACCTTCAAGGTACATTAACCCCATTTTATAGATTTCAACTTTTAGAAGACGAAGGAACGCCTTCACAGAGCGACAGTTTGGTGACTACTGGTTTTTCACGTGTGGGTTCTATTGGGCTTCGTTATAGATTGGATAAAAGGAATAATCTTTCTTTTCCTACTTCTGGTTTTTTATTCAACACGGAGTTGAGTTGGGCGCGAGAGGCTTTCTTCAGCGAGTACCGTTACTTCAAATGGTATATCAGTAACAGTTATTACAAAGATTTGTTTGCAGGGGTTATTTTTGCGTTCAATGCAAATCTAACATCTTATGAAAATATACGACGTATTTCCTCGGATTTGCCAGACGTTCTTCCTGCAAACCAACGTCTACTTGCAGGAGGAGCCAATGATGTTCGTGGTTTTGCTCACCAACTTGGGCCTTATGTGTTGATACAAAGTCCGAAGCCTACTGGGAGTTCGCAAGAACCTCCCTCCGGTGGGAGTCAACTTGTGGTTGTGAAAACAGAGTTACGAAAAGAAGTTCTAAACGAAGTTATGTCTGTCTCTTTATTCTGGGATTTAGGAAATTCGTTTTTTTCAAAGCAAGAATATGATGCCATTATGGAAAGATTTGATGAGACCAATACTCCCGCTGCAAAGCGGTCTTTGGAAGATAATTTTGCGTATAATTTTGAAGATATATTCACACGCCCCAAATTGTTTCTGGAGAAGAACTATCATGCAATAGGTATTTCTTTGGGACTTCTTACTCCTTTGGGAGCCTTGAATGCTTCTTTGGGATGGCCTATAGTGGAGCCCCAATCTCGCAATTGTAGAGTGGAAGGAATTTGCTATTCAAGAGAGGCGGATAAGCCTCAGTGGATTCAAAAAGTAAACTTTGATTTTAATATTGGTGCTGAATTTTAGAAAGGTTTTGAAGAATGACGAAAGTAGCTTTAGTGACAGGTGGTTCTCGTGGAATCGGAGCGGCCTGTGTGAGAGTTCTCGCACGTGAAGGTTATACAATAGCTTTGCATTATTTAAGTAATGAGGCAAAAGCGAAAGAGATCTGTGATGAGATTCCTGAATCCAAAGCTTTCTGTTTTGATCTCAGTAAAGAAGAGTCTTGCACGGAACTTATCAACGATGTGAAGAAGCACTTTGGGAGAATCGATGTTCTCGTCAATAATGCAGGGGTTGCTATAGATCAAGTGATTACCTTTGCAAAACCTGAAGATTTTACCAGAACTCTGAATACCAATTTGAAGCCTGTCTTTTTACTCTCGAAATTGGCTTCAAAACTTATGATTAAGCAAAAATCAGGTTCTATTATCAATCTTACTTCGATCGTGGGACATACAGGAAATCCTGGGCAGTCTATGTATTCTGCAAGCAAGAGTGCCATTACAGGACTCACAAAATCCATGGCCTATGACCTTGCTGGATTTGGTATACGCTGCAATTGTGTAGCTCCCGGTTTTATAGATACGGATATGACATCAAATCTAAGTGGTGAGATAAAAGAAAACTTTCTTTCTAAAATTCCTTTGAAACGGTTGGGATCGCCAGAAGAAGTTGCAAACGCAGTTGCCTTTCTTGCTTCCGAAAAAGCTTCTTACATCACAGGGTCTACGATTCATGTAAACGGTGGGCTTTACTCGAATTAACTTTTACAATATTTTGATGTCGGGACCAGGAATCACAGGGCCTGATATCTTGATATTTAAATTCCCGTCTGCGTCTTTGCCTGCTATTGCATTAACAACAACACCAAAAGTATTCTTAAGTTCTTTGAAAAGTTGAACTCGTATTTCCATATCTAAAATGGACTGTTCTACCTTTGATTTTTCGAGAATTTTTCCAACTAAAGCTATGTCAAGATCTTTGGTTTTTATCCGCGATGCAGGGTCAAAACTAAAAGTGCCACCTTGAGAGTTGGCTTTGATTACAGCACTTTCAAACTTCTGAGTAGGAATTTGCATAGAGGGATCGAAGTCTATGCTTGCATCCATCAAACTGATGTTCATAGTTCCGTTGGAACGACTGAAATCCGAAGTGTTAAGACTGAAATCCATTTGGGCATTGAGTTTGCCTGTGACTGTGATTTTCTCAAGAATCGGTTTGATAAAGGGGTTTGTGTTTGGATTAGTTGCACGTGCTTTGAGTGCCAGTTCGATGAAGTTTCCGAATGTAAATTTATCACTGTTCATCGTTACGGATGAAGGAATAAAGTTTTTTGAAAGAAGATCAAAAATTCCAAAACCTAGGCCTAAGTCTAATTCTCCGTTTGTGGCATCGTTGATTGCAACATCAACTTTGATCCTTCCTATTAAAAGGTTCAGCATATTGATTTTAGCTTTCAGTCTTTTTAATTCCACAGTCTTATCATTTGCTCCAGAACGGATTTCTATTCCTTCCGCGTGAAGTCCAAAGGGAAGACTCGGACCAAGATCTTTGATATTCAAAGTAAGTCCTGTAGTCTGTGTGATCTGAATGGAAAGTGTTTCTTTCAATATGTTGTAGGGGAAAGAAAGAAAAAGAAAGAGACCGAAACTGAGTATACCCACTATTACATAAATTAGAATTTTTGAAATTTTTTTCATTTTTTTCTTTCTCTCTCTTAATCCGATTATTTCTTCACAGAGTAACCACGAAACATCAGGCTTGTGTCAAAATACAATTTATTTCCGTATTGTCCTGTGATTTTTATGTCCTGTAGACGTATGTAACGCTCAGCTTTTTCAACTTCCGTAACGAAATGAAGCAGTCGAGGTATGGAAATCTGAGGGACTCTCAGTTCTATGTGAACTTCTTTGATCGAATCACTCAAAGGGTTTGAAGAGTCGAGTTCAATTTCTTTTTCTGTCAGATCTCTCATAGCAATACCTTTTTCTTTGGTCAATTTTTCGAAAAAGGGTTTGAAAGACAAACCTCGCGTTTTGTTTTTTACAAGATCTTCCAGTTTTGAAAAGCGTTTTTCTTCCGCTTGGTCTACCAGTTTATAATTTCGAAGCTCCTGTAATGAACTTACGCTGAGACTCAATTCGTTTTCCAAGCTGCGAACTTGTGAAAAATAGAGAGCAAATGCGGATAATATAAGCAAAGAAATGGCGCCTACACCAATGGCGAAAGCACCATTTCTTTGAGCAGGGGATAGCTTGTAAAAGCTATCCATGAGGAAGTCAAGACGCTCATTATTAGTTCCGAAGAGTCGGACGCGTAGGGTTTTTGTATACTTCGCAAACGTTTGTTGAAAACTATCTTTAAGGGACATAGTGAATCCTATTTGCGGTTCGCGTTATAGGTTGTTTCAAGCACTGCTATTTTGAGATCTGTGCCAGGTTTTGTATCCGAAGAAATTTGCTGAACACTTGAAAACACAGTGATCGAGCCCAAACGTTCCTTCAACTTATCTAGTGTTTCGAAAGAATCTGCTTCTACTCGGAGTTTAAGGCTTCCCGTTCCATCAGGTTTTGTAGAGTAGTCATAATCTACGACGTCGATTTTAACATCTTTGGGTACTGCAGCACTGATCTCTTGCATAGATGCCAAAGCTCCACTATTTGCATTGCCTAAGACAAAATCCTCAAAAGCTTTGGCTTTCTGCTCAGCTCTCGTTTTTATCATGCTTATGGCATCCTTATGAATTTTTGCAAAGGGGACACCATCTGTTTTTATTTTCTTCTTTGAATCTGACAACGAACTCAATTCTTTTAAGTAAATCCCCTGAATACTCGTGATTTCACGATTGTAGAAGAAATATTTCACCCCATAGCTTGCAGTGAGCAAAAACAAAGCAAGTGCGATGATTTTAGCAACCAAGGAAGCAGTGTTCAAAATAGCTGCATAGTCTTGGACGTAAGCGAAATCACCTTTGCGCAAGTTGATCTGTGAGTGTTTTTTTGCCCCTGACACCGATCGGATACCGATGGAAATACCTTGCCCCATAATAGGTAAAGCGGAAGCAAGATCAGGATGGTATTGCAAAGTTGACTTTGCAAGATTCATTGGAACACAGGGAACAGATAATTGCATTGTCATGTAATTATCAAAGTTTTGAATCAGGGAAGATCCACCGCATAAATAAATCTTTTCAATTGGAGATTTTTCCCATGTTTTAAAGGCATAGAGGGTTCTTCCCAATTCTCTTGCTATCGACTTCGATGCAAGGGTGATTCTCTCTGCTACTTCTTTTTGGTTTTTACTCAGCTGTCCTATAGGAAAGTCTTCTGTTAGGATCGTACTGACTTCGTGTTTGAGAGATTCGGCTTCTTCATAGGAAATTTGCATATCACGTGCAATAAATTCCGTTATGAAGCGTCCACCTAGGTTGATGGAACGGAACATGCGCAGAACATTGTCTTCGACAAGACACATCGAAGTTTTTTCATGACCTATATCGACAATTCCGTAAACTTTTCCCTTCTGCATATCGAGAAAGGGACTGAGGTTGTAAAAAGATAAACTGTCAACATCGATAAGTTTAGGATCTATACCGATGCTCTTTAAGTTATCAAGGAAGGTCCCCACAAATTCTTTTTTGGTAAGAACAACGAGAGTAAAGGTTCTTCCATTTCGACTTCCAAGTATCTGTTGGTCGAGTATCATATCTTCAATGTTGAAAGGAACTATATCTTCAATTTCAGAATAGACAGCTGCTTCGATTTTAGTGGGATCTGCAAAGTTGAATGCCATAATACGGCTAGAAATATATTGCCCAGGCATAGCAGTAATAATTCGGTCCGCTTGTATATTTTGCTCATCAAATAAACTTTTTAAACTGACAGAGATCAAAGTCGGATCAGGTTCTTCAAGATGAGGAAGTTTCTTTTCAAAAACATTAGAAACCTCATAACTCTTGATTTTATTAAGAATTTCGATAGCTTTGATAGAGTAGCTACCGATATCTATTGCAATAATCTTCTGCATCCAGAATTCTCCCAAACCTTTTCAGGGCTTTTCTTTTGAGCCTTTTCTGTATTGTCTCCTGAGCTCAAGAAGCTGTCAAACTGTTAAAAATACAAATTATTGTAATTTCCAATGCAATATCTGGTAGGAACGCTTCACAACTTGCTGTTCTCTATGATTGATTTTTTCCTTAGGCATTATTCTCCGTATAACTGAAGTCAACCTTCTATCCTGTTTTCCTGTAGTGGAGTCGATGACAATGCGAAACACACTTGATTTCTGATCAAACCAAGATACAGGGTCTATTTTTTTATCACTACCTGCTTGAGACATAGAAGGATCTTTTCCTAAGCAAGCCAGATCACCGAGGGTACTCGCCATGTCTTTCTGAAAGACAGGTGTGTTGTCAGATTTTATTTTATAAATTTTTTGTGCAAAGCTTTCAGCACAGTTTGATGCTCGTGATTCAGGAATCAGACAACTGAGCAGTTCAGGTTTAACAGTGTTCACATTGATAGTCGCGAGTGATTTACTTCCTGTTACAGGGTAAGGATATACAGTCAAGTAAGGTGAAAATATGGCATGTAAGTCATCGTCCCATCCTTCGATGAGTTTTAATTCATCGACAGAATCAAAAGGAACGCTCTTTACGGTATAGGGTGGATTATGATTGGCATACGGAGCGTTTTTATCGTTGAAACCACTTTCAGGAGAAGGATTTTGTGAATCTGAAATAAAATCTTTGATGCGATATGCGAGCTGTTCTGCATGTAAATTTTTAGACTCTAAAAATGCTTTTTCTGCGGGACAGGAAAAGAGGGCGGTCAGCATGTTTATCGTATCATCACAGCGTCCTGTATAACACTGATTCACATTGATCTTACTCGCTTCATCCATAATTTTTATGGAGAAACTTTCTTCAAAAAGTCTCATTTCATTTGCAATTTTTTCATTCATGAGACCTTTCAGTTTAAAGGGATCTTCATCTTCAGATTCATCACTTTTCTTAGGAAATTCGAAAGCGTTGATATCTATGGAATCTCCCTTTTTATTCTCTTTATTGTTTTCGCTTTCGCTCCCTTCTTTTTTCTCCTTCTTAGTACCCATCAAAAGGTCGACAGTCATCGATCCAAAGGGTGGAAGTTTATTGGCCATATTCCAAAGACTGTTTCCATCATCGCTGAGATCTTTTTTAATCATCTGAGGAGTTGAGGGTTGCGCGCGGAAAAGGTCATAGCCCCAACTCATAGAAAGCATCAAAAGCGCAAAATTCATCCCTGATTTAGCGAGATATTCGGAACGTATACGATCACGACTTGCGGTTGCCAATTCTAAGTTCACTGTCGAAGTGATGATCATGTCAGTTACCAATGAAACCATAAGCATGATCGTCATTAATGCGATAAGAAGAGCCACCCCTCGGTTTTTAGATTGATCGAGATTTTGCTTTCTCTCTTCACCTAAGGGGAAGCCGTAGTAACTGATTGCTTTTAATTTTCTAAGTTGTTTAAACATCATTCATCTTATTTAAAAAGTGAATAGCTTGCATTTCTTGATCGCAATTCATTGAAATCCAAGGCGTAGGGCATGTAAATAGCCGTAGTGTACTGTACAGATGGTTTTATATCTTTGCCTAAACGTTCTTCTGGAGTTTCTTCCCATGCAAGAATTGTTACGCGGACCATCTGTGGAAGCAAATCTTTCGTGTCACCTTGACTCGAATCCCACTTGTTTTTTGAATATTCATCGCCTTGCCAGGCTTCAATTTTTAAAGACCCTACATCTTCCGCAAGTACGAACATAGGTATGGAATCTTTGAAGTCTTTAGGAACCCGTGGAGATTCACCCCTATAGAGATGCTTTCTTCCTGGTTCCGTTTTTGATTCTCGAATCTCGTATTTTACAAAAGAAATATCTGACTCTTTTGCATTGGTTCGAATGGCCTGATGACCTACATAGGTGAAGGCAAGAGAATCGGAATCTCCTTTTGTAATTCGAAAAAGAGTTCGTTTTTGATTTCCATCTCGCGTTGTATCTTTAGTGCTTATGATGAAGGCCCCTGTAAGATCTTTGGCCAAAGCTTCCAATGCAACATTGAAACGATGAGTGACTTTTGCTCTCTGACTGAGAGCTTCTTTAACATCGAAACCTGTTCGTACCATTTGAGCAATGGCGTAGACCATAGTCACCAGTATGCTCAAAGTAATCATGACTTCGAGAAGAGTGAAAGCTGCCTCAGATTTTTTGTTTCGAATAAATCTCATATATCTCTTAAGGGTTTATGATCGGTGGTTTTTGACCTTGTTTCTCCGTCTTTTGCTGTGTGTCTGTGCTTGTGCTTGTATCCGTACCTGTTTTTGTACCCGTACCTGTATCCGTTCCTGTTCCACCTACAGGTTCAAGCCCTTCAATAGTCGAATCCAATTTTCCTTGAGCTGTAATCAGGTATGTGAGTTCTACAAGTGAATCTCGTCGACTTCCAGCTCCCTTTGTAACTTCGATATGTGCAACTTTTAAAATCTCATCTCCTAAAATCTGCTTCATCTGTTCTTTAACAATACCTGCAATGGTAGGATCTCCTAAGCTTGCGGCAGCCATCTCTATGACAGGTAATTTCCATTCATCGATACCGAGGCTAAATTTGAAATCACAGGGATCAGGACAGAATTCAGGAGGAAACTTCTCGTCTTTGAGTTCCGACTTCATATCTTTAATGTCGTAGTACAGCCACTTGTATTCAACGTGAGTCATGAGGGCTTTCGCAAGCCATGTAGCTTGGGTGACTTCGCGTTCATAAGTGGAAAAATTAATAGCACGACCTTGCACAGCACTCACTTCCAATACAATAGTCACCATGAGTCCCAGTGCAATGATGGTCTCAATAAGTGAAAAACTTGATTGTCCACTTTTTCTTCTCAAAAGGTCCTCATTATGCTGAAACAACTATTCTTCTCCTTGAGGAGTGGAGAGATCAACCTGTTCGAGTCCACTCAAGGAGCTTGCTTCTCCTCTGTAAGGATGTGTTACGATCGTCCAAGGTTGCTGAGACTCATCAATGGAGTCTCCCTTCAAATAGTATAGGTGAATATAGGCTCTTTCGACATAACCACTTGGCAGGAAGTAGAGATGTGCGTAATTGTCAGCGGGATCTCTACTGTCGAGTGTTACGGGCTCTGTGTGATGTTCTGCTTTCATGTCTTTGATAATCAATTGAGGGCTAAGAATTCGCTCTCCCCATTCTATGGAATTCACACGTGTCCAAATAGGTCTTTGTAAACGTGTTTTCGCTTTCAATAAAGGTGACATAGGTGGGATTTCGTAATCTCCCGAAGAGTCTTTGAAAACTTCACCAGCAAGAGAGGTGTATTTTTCAAATTCATTGTTAAATTCTTCTCTTTTTTCTTTTTCTTTCTTGTCTGAAAGATCCACTTCTTTTGCGTCTTTGTCACCACTACCCAAAGAGAAGTTTTCAGCTCCCGTTTCTTCCAGCCAATAAGTTCCCGAACTTAAATGAAAGACAATTCTATAAGGCTTGTGATTCAGAATAGCGAGATCGAAGGCTGAACGAACATCGCTGCCGAGACGATTGAGCTTATCGAGGACTTGAGAAGCAGATTGAGAGTTGAAGTTGGGCATGAGCACAACATAGCCCGTTGCAATGATGGCTACAACGATGATGAGTTCAATGAAAGTGAACCCACGCTTGTGATCTGATGAGAAAACTTTCGAGAGTCCATGCATTGCAACACCATCTTAAAGATGCTCACTATTTTGCGGGCTGATCTTTGTTCTCGTCTTCTTCAGGGAAGGTGAGGACCTTACCCCCAGGAGTTGTGGAAGTGATCTTCATCGTGGTCCCATCAGATTCATAACCGTAGTCGTTGCCCCATGGATCTTTGACTTCTTGTGGATCTGCATAAGGTCCACGCCAACGTTTGGAATCAGTGCCAGGATCTTTAAGCAGAGCTTGCAAGCCTTGATCTGTTGTAGGGAATTTGTTGTTGTGAACTTTGTAGAGTTGTAAATTTTGGGAGAGCTTTGCCATACCGATTTTAGCAGAGTCTTCTTTTGCTTGATCTGCTTTTTGCATAACGTTCGTTACTAGAATCGCCATCAAAGTTGCCAACAACGCAACAACGATGATGATCTCGATAAGGGTCATACCTCGAGAACTGTTTGATATGGCAGGCATACCGAGTCGTTCACGTAAACTGCTGAGTACATTTTTCATAGAAAGTCTCCTACTTATGGTTAAATTAATGCACTTTACTCATAATCGATAACATAGGAACAAGCATCGCAACAACGACCATTGCAACGATACCGCCCATTACAATAATCATCAAAGGTTCAATCATAGAAATCAAGGAATCAATTTTTCTTTCCACCTCCGCATCATAGGCCTCCGAAACGTGCTTTAACATTTGCTCTAATTCCCCAGTTTTTTCTCCCGTACGAATCATATGTACAACTAGGGGAGGGAATCTATTGCTCTTTTCAATGGTTGCTGCAAGACTCTCACCTTCTTGCACTTTCTGTCGAGCTTCCTTTACAGCATCCGAAATCGGTTTATTCGAAATCACGTTTTTTGTAATTTCCAAAGCTGTAATAATCGGAACGCCAGACCCTAAAAGGGTTGACAGAGTTTTAGTAAATTTCGAAACGTTTGTCCTTAAAACAATTCCTCCAATAATGGGGAGTTTTAAAGACAGCGTATCAACTTTTTCCTTACCACTATCCGTTTTGTACCAGCTTCTGAAAAAATAATAGATGGCACCAAAAGCAATGAGAACCACATACCAGCGAGCTTGAAGGAACTCGGAAATATTAATAAGGATTTCAGTATACCATGGGAGTGCAACTTTAAGACTCGTAAATACTTTCTGCAATTTAGGAACAACACTTACAAACAAATACGCAATGATCACCATCGAAGCAAAAATCATAATCGCAGGGTAAGCCAGTGCACTAAAAATTTGTCCGCGGACTTTCACCTGATACTCTTGGAAGTCGGCGAGTCTTTCCAAAACCAATCCTAGGTTTCCTGAAGTTTCACCAGCTTTCACCATATTTACATAGAGTCTATCGAAGATGTTTGGAAATTGTGCACAGGCATCACCTAGAGAACGTCCCTCCGTAACTGCATCTTTTACAGCTGCAAGAGTATTGCGAAGTACCGCGTTCTCAACCTGTTCTGTCAAAGCTCGCAGACTTTCATCGAGAGGAACGCTTGCTGCTTGTAACGTTGAAAACTGTCGAGTCATGATAGCAAGATCAGGAAGAGAAACGGAACCGCGTATATTCACCTTTCCTGATTTGTCCTTGTTAACAGAAACTTCTTCTTTGATTTCTGAAACAATGATCTTGTCTTTGGTTCTGAGACGCTGCCGTGCAGTCTTGGGTGAATCTGCTTCTATAGAACCTTTTTTGGCGGCTCCTGATGCAGCGTCATAACCTTTGTAGAGATAAATAGGCAAGGGTTCCCTCTTTACGAACTATGGCAAATACATCTTGTTCTTTACTCAGCAGGTGGAGGAACGACGACGGCATGCTCGTCTTCTTCAATCTCCAACTCTTCCGTTTGAGTTTTTTGTAAAGCCTCTTCTATGGAAGTCAAACCGTTGAGAACTTTATGAACAGCAGATTGCCTCAAGGTCAGCATACCATTTTCAATCGCTACTTTCTTTATAGTATGGGAATCCTGCGTTTTTTGCACGAGGTCACGCAGTGCGTCGGTCATAATGAGCAGTTCGTGTATACCCATTCGACCTACATAGGCTATTCCGCGACATTTCTCGCAACCCTTACCTGCGCGGTATAGAGTTCTTCCTTCGACATCTTTAGGTGTGAGTTCGAGTATTTTCAAATCCCGCTCTGTGGGAACGTACTTTTCCTTGCAATTTGGACACAGTCTGCGGATCAAACGGGTTGCCATAACACCTAATAACGCAGAAGCTATTTGGAAGGGTTGTACTCCCAAGTCATTCATACGTGTGACAGCAGAAGCAGCGTCGTTGGTGTGCAGAGTTGAGAACACCAAGTGACCTGTCAATGAAGCCTGAACAGCAATACTAGCTGTTTCTTTATCTCGAATCTCACCGACCATGATAACGTCAGGGTCTTGACGAAGAATTGCACGCAGACCTTCACCGAAAGTTAAACCGATCTTCGACTTAACATCGATCTGACCTACACCTGGAAGACGATATTCCACAGGATCTTCGATGGTGAGTACATTGATTTCAGGGCTTACAATTTCCATCACGGAACCATACAACAGGGTCGTTTTACCGGAACCAGTAGGACCTGTTACGAGGATAATACCGTGCTTTGATCCAACCAAACTTTTCCAAAGTGGTCGAACGCTGTCGTCCAATCCCATTTCGTCAATACGTTTCACACCGCCTGTCTTATCCAAAATACGCATAACTACGCGTTCACCATGAGCTACAGGTAATACGGAAAGACGAACGTCGATATCTTTTCCCGCAACTTTCACACTGATACGACCATCTTGGGGGATACGTTTTTCAGCAATGTTTAATTTACCGATAATTTTAATACGAGAAACGATTGAGTTCATGTGACGTTTAGGAAGCTGCATGGTGTCATGCAAAGTTCCGTCAATACGTGAACGCACGACTATATCGTTTTCATAAGGTTCTATGTGTATATCGGAAGCTTTGTCCTTCACTGCTCGTGAAAGCAAACCGTTTACCAATCGTATAATAGGTTTTTCATCATCAGTAGATTCCAACAGATCTCGTGTCTCTTCGAGGTCTTCACCTTCCTCGATATCTGTAAGTTCACTGATCACTTTTTGAGAAGTATCTTGTAAACGTTCATATACACGGTTGATTGCAGATGTAATGACAGCAGGTGAACTTACAACCATGTTGACATTCATAGATAAAACAAGTCGTAAGTCATCCATTGGAAATATGTTCAGGGGGTCGGATACTGCAACCGTGACGTTGAAAGCATCTTTTGCAATAGGAAGAATCATATTATCGCGACTGAACTGAATGGGGATGTCCTTGATCATATCGGGATCAATTTCATTCACAGGAAGTTTGTCGTAGTAAGGAAGATCCAACTGCAAAGCGAGGGCTTTGAGCATCTGTTCTTCCGTAAGAATTTCTTTTTCAATGAGGATCTCACCTAGGCGCTTCTTCTCCACTTCCTGAATTTGTAAAGCTTCCTGCAATTGCTCAGGAGTGATGAACTTTCCTTCAATAAGAATCTCTCCTAAGTTCCGTCTTTGAACTTTATGAAAAAGATTCGTCCGGAAGGCATCCTTTCTGCTTTCGACTTTCAAATGATCTGCTGACGATTCCATTCCTGCTTTCCTTCTTCTTTTATTAGTCGATAGGTGGCAATACGTTTGACGCCTGAGGGCTATCTTCTAATTCTTCAGGTGCTGGTGCCGGTGACGGAACAGGGACTGGCGCAGGAGGTGCGGATTCCACAGGACCGCCTGTGCCTTGATTGCCCAGCGGCACAGGCACTGTCAAAGGCTTTTCTGCCTTCTTTGTAGTCTCGTCGGAAGTTTTAACTTCTTCAGGTCCGTCGATCATGCGTTTCAACTCTTCCTGAGTTTTTGCTTGTCGAGTATCTTCTGCTTGGTCTTCCTTCGAAGGCATATAAGAGCCTTCTTCAGGTTTAGGAAGAGATTGGTAGAAGTCCGATTTCGCGTAGCGTTTTCCAAAGACCTGTTCGAAGTATTCGTCTCTTTCTTTCAACTTTGCTTGGTAAATCTTGGAAAGATCTTCTGCTCCATACACAATGTGAGGTCTTAGGAAGATAACAAGATTGTTCTTTTTATTTTCCGTTCGAGTATTTCGAAACAACCATCCGAGAATAGGAATATCACCTAGTAAAGGGATTTTCTGGAAAACTTCAGTCTCTTCATCGGACATCATTCCCGAAATCACTACCGTTTGTCCATTCTTTACAGTTACTGTTTGCTTTGTTTTACGCTTACCGATCACGGGATAACCATCCGATGTGGTATCGACGACTTTATTCGCTTCGATTTGGAAATTTAAAGTCACATAGTTTGAGTAACTGATATTCGGTTTGATTGTAAGGGTGGTGTCCACATCTTCTTTTTGAGGAGTGTTGCTAATAGTACCTTGGGCACTCACCACAGAAGTTTTGTAGAAAATTTTCTGTCCTACAGAAATGGTGGCCTCTTCATTGTTCGAAGTCAGGACATTTGGTGAGGACAGTGTACGTGAATTCGAATCTGTTTTCATCAAGTTGATAATAGCACCTGGAGTTACATTCCCTAAACCAGGTATGTTGATAGGCTGTCCGGAAAGGACACCGATGGAGAGGTCGTTACTAAACGCATTGGTTGCAGATTGAAGAGCAGAGGTGTTAACACCTTGGGTTCCACTCGCACTGGCAATAGCTGCCACCAGAGGTCCCATGCTTTGACCTGCTTGCCAGCCTATAATATTTTTCGTGCCTGAACCGTCTTTGTTTCCAGCTCCTGCAAAGATCGAAGTTCCAGCTGCGAATTTTCCACTCATGTTCAAGTCCATAATATCTGCTTCGATATAGACCTGAGGTCTGCGTATATCCAGCTTGCGGATGATGGAATTGAGTGAGTTGTAACTTGCTTTGCTTCCCGTAATCAGAAGGGCATTTGTTGCATCGTCAGATGTGATCTTCAGATTGTCACCAAGATCTGCAACGGAACCGTTCCCTCCTTCTGCTCCACCTGGAACAGGAGGTCTACGTGCTCCGCCTTTATTCCCTGCTGCAAGCGAAGACAGCGTCGTTGAAAGTTTTTTCGAATCTGCATAATCCAAAGGTCGAACATGAATGCTTGCTTGAGCTGTAGGATCATCCTGTGCGATGTCGAATTTTTTAACCAGTTCTCTTACATCGGCAATGGTGCGTGGAGGTCCGAAAATAATGACGGAGTTCGTGCGTTCATCGACCAAAACCTTGAAATTACGCATTCCAGTCTTTCCAATCGATTGACCAGCAGCCTGAAGGATCTGATTAACTTTATCGGAGATGCTTTTCGCATCGGAGTGATTGATACGAACCATCACGACTTTAGGTTGTTCTGTTTCCACATCTAAAAGCGCTACGATATCGAGTATGCGACGAACTTTATAACCGCTGTCGCTCACTATCAACGTATTTGTAGGCTCATAAGCGATCATGGAGTTTGCAGAAACTATACGTGAAAGTGTGGTTTGTAACTGCTTACCGTCGATGTATTTCAAAGGAATGATCTGAGTGATTAAATCATCTGTTCTTGGTGCCCAACTTGAACCCATGTAGGTTTGTAAATTATCTCTTACGGCTTCTCGAACTTTCAAAACCTTTATGATTTTTCCCGTTTCTACAGTTGTGAGTCCGAGAACGTTCAGTGCAGATTTGAAAGCCTCATAAGCTTCTTCTTTGGTCATCTTTTTCGGAGAAAGAATCTGAATTTTCCCGTTAACGTTACGATCGAGAATAACGTTCTTTCCTGTCCAGATAGACACAGCTTTAATAATATCCTGAATATCTGTCATTTCAGGGAAGTCCATGCTTACAAGTTCTTGTCCAGGAGGAATCCCTGCTGCTCCTTTTGCAGCTTCTTTGGAATCTTTTTTCGCACCTTTCGCCTCTTTTGTGGGTGCTCCTGCTGGGGCTTTTGTTTCCGCTTTTGCAGGAGTAGCCTCAGGTGTGGGGGCGACTGTCGGTGTTTCTTCAGCAGGAGCAGGTGTGGGGGCCGCTACTGCTGGCGCTTCTGAAGGTGCTTCTGTAGGTGCTTCTGTAGGTGCTACGGATGGAACCTCGATAGGTATTTCTGTAGGTGCAGCATCGGATTGCGCAAGAGTTTTTCCAGGTTTAGGAAGAGCTATAGGTTTTTGATTAAGATTCTTATTCTCTTCTTTTTTTGGGTTCTCTAATTTAGGGTTTTCTAACTTGAGAGTTTCTTTTTGCTCCGTATTGTTATTTTTGACTGCAGCATTGTCAGCCATTTTCTCTAAAGTGGAAACGAAGTCTTCATCTTCACCAAAAAGATTTTGACCCAAGAGAGGCGTAGGCAGACCAAGCAGCCCGACTAAGGTCGATGCTAAAATAAATCCTGTTAAATTGCCTTTCATGTTTGCTACCTCCCTAACGCGAAGATTATGAAAACCTTCGATATACTTATTCTTTCTCATCGCTACCTGTAACACTTTCTAGTTTTCTCGGATCCTGTTCCTTGAAACGCTTCTTGTATATCTCATGCAGATCGTGAGAATTACGGACAATATGCGCAGTTAAAAAAATGAACGTAAATTCCGTGTCATTCCTGATCTGTTTGTTTGTAAACAAGTAGCCAATCAAAGGGATACTTCCTATAAAGGGAACCGTATTCACAATGTTAGATCGGCTGATATTTTTAATTCCTGAGATAATGATCGTTTGCCCATTTTTAAAATTCACCAACTGTCTGGCTTTTTTCTTTGTAATTTGAGGGATTCCATAGCTGAAACTTTGTAAGGTGTTGGCTTCAATTTCAATTTGAAGACTTAAATAATTTGTCGAATTCATATTGGGTTTAACATTGAGGGTCAGGTCTACATTTTCTTTTTGAGGATTCTCTGTAACGTTTCCTGTTGGATCTACAGATTGTGTTTTATAAATGATTGTTTGACCGACGGAGAAGTTTGCCTCTTCATTGTCTTGGGTGAGAATCTGAGGATTTGACAAAGTACGACCGTAAGAATTGTTTTGCAAGAGATGCAACAGGGCACCTGGACTCAATTTACCCAAACCTGGAAGATGGATAGATCCTCCAGGAAAAGTTCCAACAGTGAAGTCATTTGCGAATGCAGATGTTACAGGAGCTGCATTCGTAGTGGTTGTGCTTGAGTTTGCCTGTGCAACGATGAGGGGTGTCATCGCACTTGCTTGGTAACCGACAATAGTGGAGCTTCCTGATCCACCCGTACCCATGAAAAGACTCGGTAACCAACTAAAATTGCTCGATTCTGAAATGCCCACAACAGTGAAATCCAAAAAAACTTGAGTTTTTGCTTCATCGAGACGTCGTACTATACCTTTCATACTTTGAAAAGCTTCGGCGTTTCCTTTGAAAATAAGGGAATTCGTCTCTTCATCAGCAGTGATCAAAAGAGAATCTTCGGTATTTGCATTTTGTTTTTTTGTGGGACCAATCGCATTGAGGACTCCTGCAAGTTTTTTAGCATTGGAAAACATTAAAGGGCGTACGAAAAGATTCCCCCGTATATCACGATTTTCCTCACTTGGTCTATCAATCTGTGCAATGATCTCGCGTGCACGTTTAACTCTTTCTTTTGCTGCAGCGACAATCAATGAATTGCGTTCTTCGTCCATGATGATTTTGAAGACAACCCCATAAGGGATTTGATCTTTCATAAATTCTGAGAGAAATCGGAAAGCATCCTTTGCGTGCATATGCTTCAAAGATATTCTTTGAACATCCACTTCTGAACTCGGGCGGTCAATAATTGAAATCAGCTCTGCAACTTTGCGAATGTTGTAACCCGTCTCTGTATAAATAATAGAATTCGTAGGTAGATAAGGAATAAGTGATGCTGCAGTTACAATACGGGTCAAAGTATGTCGCATGTATTCAGCACTGACATAAGTCAGTTTGAAAATTTGTGTATAGACTTGGTCTGAAAACTGAACGTCATTGTTGCGAATGAAGGGGATATTGGGACCAATAAAACTCTCACGTTTGGGGACAATTTTAATAAGCTGTCCTGTTTCGATGAGGGTTAAAGAATTGACCTCTAATGCAGATAAAATAGCCTGATAAGCTTCTCCGATGGTCATTTTTTCAGGCGCGATAATTTTTATTTTTGCATTGACGCGAGGATCAATGAACACATTTTTGTGTGTCCAATTCGCTAAAATTTTGACAAGTTCCTGAGCATCTATGTCTTTGGGAAAGTCCATGGAAACGAGGGCTTCTTGACGAAAGTCAGGAACAACTTTTGTTTTAGTCTGAGAATAAGCAAACCCATAAGTGTTGAAGAGAAAGATTCCAACACTTATACGAAGAACGTAAAATCTTAAATATGTGCACCTCATCCTTTCCTACTTGACACGGATAACGATGGTTTTAGGTGTTGTGCCATTTCTTAAAATATTGACTCGTATTTGTTTCTCATCGTTCAAAGCCTGATAGAGTGCAAAACCTTGCTCAGCTTCCATCATGGTATTGTTAACTTTTGTAATCACATCATTCTCTTCAAAGCCAGCTTTGTTTAATAGAGATTCGGGTTGAATAGCAAACACTTTGAACCCGTTTACTTTATTGTTATCAATATTGGGAACCATACGAGCCGATTGTATGATTTTCCCAAAACCATCTCCCAACTCGTTTTGCACAAACTTAGAATCAAAATCTATACTGATAATTTCATCAGGAGCGGCGTTCATTTCGCTTGAAGCTTGAAGCTTTTCATCTCCGAGTTTCAACTCAAGGCACTCTTTGCGCCCCCCATTATTGATGATCACTTTGCTTCGTTCAATGCGAACAATCTGAGCATTGTCGCTACCTATGACTAAATCACCTTCCGAATAGATATCGGAGCCGTCAAAACCCTCTTCCTTCATCATTGCTAAGGACCCTTTTCCACCTTCCATTGCGATCATACCGAGTAATTTAATTTTGAGTGCGGTCTTTTCACAAGGGGCTTCCATATCGAAGTAGCCTTTTCCTTTATTGTCCTGTTCGAAATTCTCATCTTTGGGAACGTCACCTCTTTGATTGAAAAGATTTCGATCTAAAACCGCTTTTTTTACATCGTGATAGTTCAATTGATTTTGAATGGAGACGCTTCCTCCGTCACCTCCTTTTAAAGAAGTGGTGATGGAAATTCCAGAAGAGATCAGAGGGAGCAACGCTGCGTTTAAAGCGCTAGCAGCCAGATAAGAGACGAGCAGTGTTAAAACTAGATTGATGATTATGGATCGATAAGTTCCAATCCAAGCTGCATCGATCTTTGGTTTTTTTGAAAACAATGTTTTTAATTTTTCAAACATACTATTTAACCTGAATGCTCACGTTAACTTTTTGTCCACCCCTATTGAGTCCAATCTCAATACCGCTTGCATTTCGTAAAGAGTTCAACAATTTGATAGCCTGTGCAGTATCTACTAAAGAAACTCCGTTTATCTCCTTCACTATATCATTATCCTGAAGTCCACCCTTTTCATAAACAGAATCCCCACGAATACGGGTCAGTCGGAAACCGTTTAGCTCTCCACCTTCATAAACGGGCTCAGCTTTTGCATCCTGTAAAACTTTTGCAAAATCGGAAGTCAGTAATTTCTGCCTATAATCCGCAGACATTGTGATGCTGTTTCCATCTCTTTCGAAACCTTCTTCTGAATATTTTGCAGAATTCCCAGTATTGATCGCTGATCCTCCCGCCTTTCTTCTTAACCTTTTACCTTTCACAAGGAATTGCTGATTCAGCTCGAGAAATTCTTTATGCTCTGCTAATTGTAAAATAACCTTGTCTTCATGAATCTCGATCAACACAGCGTCACGAGTCACGTTATCTCCAACGAGATAACTGGCTTGTTTTTTTGTTTCAAGATTTTCAATCAACGCTGTACCGTGATAAAGATCACCACCATAGATAATGCCTTTCAATTTCAAAGGGAGCTCAGATTTTATGGCCTGATCACCACCCTTAAAAGCTGCTTTGTCATCCTGCATATCTTCTTTGGGGACTTCTCCGGTTTTATTAAAAATATTTCTTGCAACTATGGATTTCAATCCTTCGGGATGGAGAGTGATATCGTTTTTGGGAATGACTTGGGAAATTCCGCTTTCTGTTTTGATCGCTTGAGATACATTGGGGAGTACGATCCTGTAAATCAGTAAGGAAGCTACAACAGCAAAAATAAAAGAAAGTCCCAATGCAATTAAAATGCCCTTGAAAGGCAATTTTGTAAATTTGCTAAGGTAGTTGGATACAATTTCATCCAGCTGCATCATAGGACTTTCCTCACGGGTTTTCTAAAGCCGTTTTAGGATCATTTTGAGAATGCAAATACTCATCAACAAGAGAGATCAACTTGCGAGCGCAGATATCTGCTGCTGAAAAATTATCTCTCAGAACAATCGGAGCTTCCATATAACGTACGGCTCTTTCGCTATATAAAGTCTCCATTCGAATTTTCAATCGTTCAAATCTCTGCATTCTATCGCCCTCCTTGCATAGATCGGACAGAAGTGGACGTTTCTTCAGTTCTTGCAAATCTGAGGCTAGGCGCCATGCGATGGCCATCGGTGTGGTATCTATCCAGCTAAGCACACCCAACGATTTGAGAATGTGCATACTTTCATCTTTTTCTAAAGCGCCACCGCCACAGACTATGATATGGTTTCGGATTGCACTAAGGTTGGATATAGTTTCCGCTTCTAGGTCACGGAAGCAAGCAGCTCCATCTTCAGCGAAAATTCGGGCAATTTTTTTTTTTTTATAATTTCAATTTCGTTATCTATGTCGCAAAAACCAAAACCAAGTTGCCAAGCAAGATTTTGTCCGATGCAAGTTTTCCCAGCACCAGAAAGACCCACCAAAATGATATTGGCCGGTCTATAAGAAGGTTTTGATTTATCGAGTTGCAAAGTTTCACCCATCAACGTATTCCGCACCTTTAACTTTACCTGAAAAAAAACAAACGCTATCTTAGTATAACTTAATTTTTGTTGAAAATCAGCGGAATCCATTAAAGACCGAATGGCAAGATTCATGACAGCCTTTATCAGTTTAGAAAAAATTATTCACAGTACCCCCGAGTTAAAGAGGGAGGCTGTCGCCTTACGTATTGTGAGCACAGATTCCTTTCAGACAGCGCTTGATAAGCAAACACCCACCATTCTCATCGTTCATAAGCACGAAAAATTAGAAGCTAAATTTTATTTTGAAGCTCATAGGGAAACTTTAAGCACTGAAAAGTGGAAAGGGGGTTTTCTTATCTCTTGGCCTTCAGATCTTTCAAAAGATATCAAAGATTTATTCCTCTTACATTCCATTCATTCTCAGTCTTTCGAAAAGCCTATTTGGGACCATCATAAAATCTCTGAAAGTAAACAGCTTCTCTCAGTTCCTGCTTTTGGTTTTATAGACAAGCGTTGGTGCGACGGATGGATGGCACACTTTTCTCAAACAGGAAAGGTTCTATCTTTGATCCCTCCTGGTACACAAAGCCGTTTGTATGTCCCTTTGGAAGAAAAAAACGCAGTAGGAATGGAATGGGCTGAAGCAAGCAAAGCTTTACCCTCACAAGAACTATTGAATCACCAAAGTGTTCTGTTATTTTTAAGGTTGCAAGATATAAAAAGTAATTTGCAAGTTCAGAACTTTAATTTGGAAGAAGCCGTTTGTTTGCTTTTGATTCGTCAGGCTTTTCCCGAAAAGGAGTTTGAGGTTCACAACCCTTCTCCTAAAAAACAATGGCCTGCTCGTTTTAAGAACTTTCTTGAAAGTATAAAAATGGATTGGAAACAAGGTGAAGAAGGACAAGATTTAAAATCTCTCTTTGCAAGACTTGATAAAGAACAGCTTTTGAATTTAGTTTCTTTTTTGAATAAACCTACTAAGATCTTTGATGGAATTCCCACTTAAAAATCAAAATACGGAAGAAGATCATCCACGGAAATTTCTAAATCTTCGGGTATAGGATATATAGGTCTTGCAAAGTAAGCAGTAACACACTTGAGCTTTCCATTCCTCGTAAGCGCCCAAATTCGTCCGTGATCAAGGTGAATTTGTACGAGATTCCCGCTATCGAGAAGAGTTGTATCTATTCTATTTTCCATAAGACCAAAACATTTTACTCTTCCACTTTTGAATAGAACACATAAGTCAAAAGTTCCAGATGCAATTTGTACAATAGGCTCCTCAACTTTAATATTTTGCATTCCTTGTCCAGCGCACTGCAGCTCTCCGTTATAATCGACAATACAAATATGATCATAACCTGTACTAAGATCCATAGCGGGCCCTAAAGAAACAGAGTGTACTTTGCCCCAACATTTCACAGAACCACTCTCTTCTAAGGCGCAGGAATAATCTCTACTGACTGAAATTTTTACCACCCGTTCTAATGGGGGAACGCTAACTTGCTCTACGTTATTTGCACCCCAACATTTTACAGTTCCTTTTTCTTCAAGAGCACACATGTGATAGCTGTCAGCAGCAATTTGAATAACGCGATCAAGATTTTCGGGGACGTCGCACTGATCGAGTTTAGGATCCCCCCAACAGTGAACACTCCCATCTTCTTTCAAGGCAACTGTATACAATTCAGGATTGATCAACTGTTTGATAGGGCCTAAATTTTTTGGAACTTCAATTTTATTATGAAAAAATGCTCCCCAGCAGATTCCCTCACCATTCTTTTGAATCGCGCAAGTGTTATCTATGCGTTTAAATGGTTTTGGTCTCCAAAGTGAAAAGGTATTTTTTTTTGTATCTTTTCTTTGGTCATGATTATGAGATCTTTGATCTAAAAAATTACGAAGCCAAGTTTGAAGATCTGATTTAGAAAATTTTTCTTTGAGAATTTCTTCAAAATTATCGTGGTGTAATTTTTTTATGGAATCGCAATGCTTCTTTTCACAATCTATAGGGTTTGTAATTTCACCTTTGGTCAAAGTTTCTTCAAACACTAAAAGCTCTTCATCTGTAAGGACAGTCATTTTGACTAACTCGGTAATATAAGCTTCGAGTTCAATTGTGACGTTTTGAGGAGCGTTAGCGACGAGGAAAAATGCGATACATAATATAAATTTCATGATGGGTCCCGTGCTGTAGGTGCTTTGATGAAAATACAGAAATTAAAATGATGAGTGTTTAAATGAAACTAAGCCAAAAAGATCCATCCGTCTTCTCATCAAACTCTCAAGACTTCTCAGCTATTTTTTAAACATATAATTGAGGAGATCGAAGAATGCGAATGATCATCACTCTTGTAGTGTTTTTCTTTAGCTCCCTAGCTTTTTCTGATGCGGGTAAGTGGAAACAGCATGCATGCGACACCGTTTTTTTTGTTCAGGAGGATTGGGATGAGAAAGCCTTAAATAAAGAAGAAAATGTAGAAAAAAGATTAGAAGCCATAGCTGCTCTCAGTTGTAAATACTTTCCTGTAAATGTGAAAGTGAAGCTGCCAAAGACAAGACGTTTTTTTCATCATGATCCTGGTCTTTCAGAATCGGAAGAAGTTGTGAGAAGATACTTGTCCAATATTAATATCGAAGAACTTGAAAATATGAGTGATAAGGGCTTGGTTAACTTTATTAATACCATGTCGAAATATCAAGTTCCTATTCGCTGGGTGGATAATCAAAAGAAAAAGCACAAACATACTATGGAGACAAATGGAGCTGCGGCTCTTGCTTTGGGTTTGGGTACTAAAGGAAAGTTGGAATTGGTTTCAAGAATGATGGTTCTCGCACCTTCTTCTATATTGCCTATTTTCGATGGAGAACTTGCAGTTCTCGCAGATTTTAATTTTTTGGCATACACACTTTTAGAAAGTGTCAAACATATAGACTCCGTGAATATCGTTGATGCTGTTCTCGCAAATTCACATCTCGTCGCTTATTACATGCGTTTTTGGAGTGGAGGAAAACATCAAAATCTATCCCCTCTCATGTTGCAGCTCATTGCAAAAATGGTGGAGTTGACACAGGGGGGGCAATCCCATTACTCCTTAAATCCTCGTCAAAAAGGGATGCTTATAGGCATGATGCTTTCTGGTGCGCTTCATTTTTCAAAAGAAATAAAATCGGAAGATGAAAGAAAAATTTGGATTGTCCAAACAGCTACGAATTTAGGCTGGGCTGCTACAGCATTGTTTGGAGCTATTCCTATTGCGGGAACGGGTCTGGCTTTGCTAACGGGAATTCCTTCTATGGCATTGGTTTTGGCGGGAGCTATTTACAGTAAAAATGGACCTCATGATGAGTCCCCATCCATCAAATCCATAGAAGGAAATATTGAACTGAAACTGTTGCAATCTATTCCGCTTGACTCAGAAGACTTGCGTAACGATGCTTTGTTGCTTTTGAAGTCTATGAGTGCTGTGATTCATGCAAACGGATTTGGGGATTAAAAATGTTGTTATCTCAACAGCACTATACGTTGAAACGGAATTCCATAATATCTCCATCCTTCACAACGTATTCCTTCCCTTCAATTCTAATTAAGCCTTTTTCCTTTAACTGAGCTTTATTCTTTGTCTGACGCATGTCATCCATAGTGTAAACTTCAGCACAGATGAATCCACGTTCGAAGTCTGAGTGAATCACCCCCGCAGCTTCAGGCGCTTTTGCGCCTTTGCGTATAGTCCATGCATGAACTTCTTTTTCACCTGCGGTGAAATAGTTCATAAGCCCCAAAATTTCGAAAGCTTTGCTTGCGAGTCTATCCAAGCCGGTTTCATGCATGCCCAAAGCTTCGAGCATTTCTTTCTTTTCTTCAGGGCCAAGTAGACTCAGCTCGGATTCAATTTTTCCAGATATCAAGACACATCCTGCGTCTTCTTCCTGAGCTCTTTTCTTAACAAGTTTTGTAAACTCGTTATCCTGAGTTCCGTCTGCAAGACTTTCTTCTACATTGCAAACATACAGAACTTTTTTTGCAGAAAGCAAATGCATCTCTTGGTAGGCAACGTTGACCGCTGCAATATCTCCTGCAAATTTATCAAGATCGAAAGAGCGTGCTGGAAGTAGTTTCTGTAAATGTTCATTCAAAGCTTCGAGCATAGCTACGACTGCTAAATTTTCTTTAGTCTGTCCACCTCGTGCATTTTTCCGGTAACGGATCAAAGCTTTTTCGAGGGTCTCGTAATCAGCAAGTATGAGCTCAGATTCTATTGTTGTGATGTCGTTCAGAGGATTGATCTTGCCATCGACGTGTATAACGTTTGAATCTTCGAAACAACGTACGACATGAATGAGCGCATTGGTTTCGCGTATGTGACCTAAAAATTTATTTCCAAGCCCTTCGCCTTTGGAAGCGCCTTTGACCAAACCAGCAATGTCTACGAATTCGACAACGGAAGGGACAATCACTTTTGTTTTGATATAAGCGGCAAGTTCCAGAAGACGCTTGTCGGCAACTTCGACAATTCCGACGTTAGGATCGATAGTGCAAAAAGGATAATTCTCGGAAGGAGCACCTTTCGCAGTTAACGCGTTAAAAATGGTTGATTTTCCAACATTCGGTAAACCGATAATTCCACACTTAAGACCCATTGCGACTAACGCCTCATATTGATGTATTGTAAAGGAATGCCAAGATTGGCTTGCTTAACAGTTGAGATGACTTCTTGCAAGTCATCGATTTTCTTAGCCGTCACTCTCACCTGATCATCTTGAATTTCTGGTTGGACTTTTAAACCGGAATTTTTGATCAACTGGGTGATCTTTTTGGCTTCCTCCTTGCTAAGACCTGAACGTAAAGTTACTTTCTGTTTCAACGTTCGATTAGATGCGACTTCTTCTTTCTCATACAGAAGGACGCGACAATCAATCTGCCTTTTAGCGAGTTTTGTTTCTAAGATCTGATGGATAGCACGAAGCTTCATCTCATCGTCTGCTGTAATTTTAAGGATTTTATTCTCGCGTTCGAACTCAAGAGTGGATTTCCCAGATTTGAAATCAAAACGGCCTGTCATTTCCTTGCAAGCCTGATTTACGGCGTTATCAATCTCTTGTAAGTCTACTTCGCAGACAATATCGAATGATGGCATATTAACTCCATATATCAAGTGATGAATCACCATATTGCACAACTGGAAACAAAATGCAGGAGATAAAAAAACAAATACTATCAAGACTCAGCCTGATGACGCTGATTGGAGAAGCTGTATCTCTGCAAAAGCGTGGCAACTTTGCTACTGGTCTTTGTCCTTTCCACGAAGAAAATACTCCGAGCTTCTATGTTTACGAAGACCACTACCATTGTTATGGATGTGGGGAACACGGAGATGCCATAAGCTATGTGCGTAAAGTTCAAGGCCTTTCTTTTATGGACAGTCTCCGTTGGTTAGCTGACAAAGCGGGGATTAGTTTAAGTGCTACAGAAGAAGATAAAAAATACGCGGGGGAGTGGAAGAAAAAAGCACGCGAAAATCAGATACTTCTTGCTGCCAAAGATTTCTTCTGCAGTCAGTTCAAAGATCCTTTCCAAGGTAAATTCGCTCGGGCCTATTGGGAAACGCGTAAAATTTCTCAAGAAATTTGTGAAGAATGGGGGATCGGTTGTGCTCCTGCATTTCCAGATGCTTTGTGGAAACATCTGAAAACGTTAGGTTTCCGCTCAGAAGAATTAGCGGCAAGTTCCTTAGTGAATCAGGGGCGCGATCGCGTATACGATTTTTTCCAAAACCGATTGATTATTCCCATACGTGATGAACAGTCTCGCATCATAGCTTTTACGGGACGGAGCTTAGGGGATGAACTTCCTAAATACAAAAATAGCCGTTTTGAAAAAGGTTCCTTCCTTTTCGGTCTTGACCGAGCACGTAACGGTATAAGACAAAAATCTCGCGCAATCATAGTGGAAGGTCACTTTGATGCCTTACAAATGTGGAATCATGGCTTGAATGAAACGGTCGCATGTCAAGGAACTGCACTGACCCATGATCATCTGCGCAAACTCAGTGCTTTTACTCGTCAAATTATATTGATCTTCGATGGAGACCGCGCAGGTCATAAAGCTGCTTTAAAGACACTTGATCAGGCCTTTAATTTCCCTGAAGTTTACTTCAAAGTAGCTTTGCTTCCTCCTCAAGAAGATCCCGACAGTTTGCTCCGTACCAAGGGACGAGAAGCATTAGACTCTCTTCTTGAAAAGGCAGAAGACTTGTTAGATTTCGCCATCCGCGATCGCTTACAAAATGCACCCCAAACTGGTCTTGCAGAAACACTCTCTCAAAGTATCTTCCCTTGGTTACAACAGGTCTCCGATCCCCTTCGGCGTGCGGTGCTCCTTCAGAAAGTTGCCCAACACACTGGACTTCCACAAGAAGTCCTCAAAAAAAGCATGGACGGAGTTAAAGCAAAAGCTCCTCAACCTTGGGACGGAGCAAACCCCAAAACAGAAATTCCAGAAATTCCCAAAGGGGAAAGTGAACATCTATCCACACTAGAAAAAGAATTCATGGGTCATCTTTATTATGCACAGGCCCATCAGGTCTCACTCGAAGATATTGATGAACTTATAAGGGAATATATGGACCTCGGCGGTGTTTGGGTGGATTTTGCAAATGAGCTTTTGGAAACTCTAAAAAAGGGGGAGAGTCCTGATAGCAAAGATCAAAATTTTTGGATCACTATTTATCACCCGATGATAAAAGCTTTTCTTGATGAGATCCGTGATCGGAAAAGCGCTTTTCACCAGGTCTCAGGAGATATGAGTCCGTGGACGAGATTGCGATTAGAAGCTAGGAAGAAGCGTTTTCGGAAAACACTCGAACTTTTGAAACAAAAAATAATTTCATTGAAGGTTCAGAAAATAGAAGACCCCGAACTTTGGGGGCACTTGACCCACTCATTGATGAGAACTACTCAAGAGTTGGAAAGTGTGGATAATATATTGAGAAGGAGGCTGTCTCAGAGCTCCTCAAATAAAACCGCCGAGGCTCATTAAAAAACAAAACTTGAGTCTAATGTAAACAATGTTTATAAGTAGGGGGAATGATGCAAATCTATTCGCACCTTCCTCTTGCTTTTTTTTCATACAAAGTAAATTATTAGAATTTGATGGCTGAGCGTCCTGCTCTGTTTTTGCTTGGAACCTCCTGATCTTTAGTTTTGTTAAAAACACCTTTGAGGATTTTTTGATCACATGACAAAATCAAAAAAAACCCTACGAAAAAAGACGCATAGCAGGTCTACGCCTGCTGCGAAGCATTCCAAAAAAACAAAGACCCTCCCGAAAGCCAAAAAGGGGAGCAGTTCAAAAAAGAAACTAAAAGTGAAAGTTCCTGCTCCCGCTGTTCCTGTTAAAAAAATTCACAAAGCTGAAGTTCCTAAAGCAAAAATCCCAAGTGTTAAAAGTAAAGATAAGGTATTGGAAATTGTTCCAAATAAGATGTCCCATTCTGAAAAGTCTGAGAAGGTAGAATCTGTGATTAAGGCTGAGAAACCGAAAAAAGTGGAAAAAGCGAAAGTGGATGAAAGTGATAAGTCAGAGAAGAAAAGTGATTCACGTTCTCTTGGCAAAAAAGAAATAGAGACAATAGTTCTTGAGTTAAAAGAAACAGCTAAAAAGCAGGATGGTATCCTAAGTTTCCGCGACATCAATGCGACTATACCGAGTGATAAAAAAATCAATGCAGAGACTCTTGATGAAATCGTCAGTCTTCTGAGTGATTTGAATATAGAAGTTGCACATGCTCCAGCAGCTAAAGATGATTTTTCAATATTAGAAGATGAGTTAGCTTCTGATTTTAGTGCTTTCGTAGAAGAAGCATTGGATGACACTGTCATTGCCGACCTTGAAGTTGAAGTCAAGGGAGATGGATTCGAAGTTGAAGTCGAAGAAGTCGAAAAAGTAGTTGTTGGCTTTGAAGCTCCTGAAGACGATATTGTTGTTGATGAAGACGAAGATGAAGATGAAGACGAAGATGACGAGGTCATAGGAGAAAAAGAAGAAGAAAAACACGAAGCTCCTATAAGACCAGAAGACGAAGATGACGAGCTTCGTAAAGAACGTGCACTCAAAGCTGCAGATAGTGCAGTAGGTCGTTCAAATGATCCTGTTCGTATATATTTGAGAAAAATGGGTAGTGTTGCTTTGCTTTCACGTGAAGGTGAAGTTGTCATTGCTAAGAAAATTGAAGCAGCAGAAAACCGTATACTTGAACGCCTCCTAGATTTAAAAATAGGAATGGCCGCTATTTCCGATACAGCTCGTAAGTTTATCAACAATGAAATTCGTATGAAGAGCTGGATCAAAGGCTTCGATGACGATGAAGCCTCTAACAATGAAGAAGTCCACGAAGAAAAAGTTCGCGAGTCTACACGTCAGTTCATGGTCCTTTTTGAAAATTATGAACAGGCTCTAGCAAAACGTTCTACAGCAAAAGCCCATCTAGCAAAAATCAAAGAATGTAAACAGATCGTATTCGATGCTTTACGTGACTTGAATATCAACCGTAAAGTCATGTTGATGGTCGTAAACACACTTGCTGAACACTCGAATTCCTTGCGTGAAAGTCGTCAGGATCTTGAACTTTACGCTCGACGCCTCCAAACAACCCGTGAAGAACTTGCAAAGCATATTTCGCACAAGCCCTCAACTGCATTTGGTGCGGTTAACGAACGTGAATGGTTGCGTATTTCTCGTAATTTCAAAAATGCGATGGAAACTATAGAACATAGTTTGCAAGCAACAGGTTTGGATGAAGCAGCTCTTGTAGTGACATACGATGAATTGGTTCGTATGCAGAACGAAGCAGAACTTGCGAAAAGAGAATTGGTCGAAGCCAATCTTCGACTCGTTGTTTCTATTGCGAAAAAATATACAAATCGAGGTTTACAGTTCTTGGATCTGATCCAGGAAGGAAATATCGGTCTGATGAAAGCGGTTGAAAAATTCGAATATCGCCGTGGATATAAATTCTCGACTTATGCAACGTGGTGGATACGCCAGGCAATTACGCGTGCTATCGCTGATCAAGCCCGTACCATTCGTATTCCTGTGCATATGATTGAAACCATCAACAAACTTATACGTACAAGCCGTTATTTAGTTCAGGAAATGGGACGTGAACCTACACCTGAAGAAATCGCTGCACGTATGGACATGTCTTTGGACAAAGTTCGTAAAGTCTTGAAGATTGCCGTGGAACCTATCTCTCTTGAGACGCCTATTGGTGAAGAGGAAGATAATCACATCGGTGATTTTTTGGAAGACAAGTCCACCAGTTCTCCTTCCGAGAATGTGATTATGAGTGCTTTGTCAGAACAGACACAGAAGGCACTTGCCACTCTGACTCCGCGTGAAGAGAAGGTTCTTCGTATGCGTTTTGGTATTGGCGAGAAAAGTGATCATACACTCGAAGAAGTGGGGCAAAATTTCGATGTAACACGTGAGCGTATTCGCCAGATTGAAGCAAAAGCGTTGCGTAAATTACGCCATCCTTCACGAAGTAAAAAACTTCGTGCCTTCATCGAATCTTGATGTTAATTTGTCGACTCTCTGTTTTGCAGAGTCTTGTGTTCGTGGGGGTCCATAGCTCAGTTGGTTAGAGCAGGGTGCTCATAACTCCAAGGTCCCTGGTTCGAGTCCAGGTGGGCCCACCACGCAATTTTTTAGCTTCACAAATCCTCTCAAAAGTTTTCTCTGACAGGTCTCTTATCTTATATTGGAAAATCTAAGGTTTGAAATAAGCACATTTTTAGTGTAACAACCCCACATTAGTTTCCATATTTCCAATTTATTAGGTTGAGGTTCCCTTGAGGCCTTTTCGATTAGATCTCATTTTTATTATTTGTTTACTTAGATCCCTTTCTTTGCAAGCTTCAGGGGAAGAGTTTGATTTGAAAAGTCCTGCACATATTGAAGATCTATGGGGTAATTCGCAAATCATAAGAGCTCGTTGCTTAACAGCGAAAAAAGATCTCGTTATGCTTATACTTGAGTTTGATGCCCCTCTCCAACTTCCACAGTTTAACCAACGAAACTATGCGCTCGTAAAATGGATTCCCGAAAATACGCAAGAAGTAGAAATAAACGAACGTATCCTGAACTCTTCGGGAACTATTCCTGCTTTTGGTTTCCATCTTTCTAATTTTAACCTTAGTAGCCTTTTACCAAATTGGAATGACGATGCTGTTGAAGGTCTCAGAAATTCTATAAATAGAATTGCAGGTTCAAATGTTGTAGGACCTTTGAGTCAAAGAAATAGCACCCTTCTTGTGATGCCTTTTTTAAGTCTCATCCAATTGGATCATTACATAGAATCTTATGGATCGAGTGAAAGGCTGGTAGATCAAGTTCGATCTTTTTTAGAGCCCGTATTTGATCTCATGAGAGAAGAGGGAATAACTCATGGTGACTTAGCTTTACGAAATGCTGGTGTTATTTTAAATAATAAGGATGAAATCAACTCTATAGTGCTTTACGATTTTGGAGGAAGAAATGCTGGCATTTCTGATTGTGATTCCGTTCCTTATCACGAAACTTTAGACTACTTGCTTGAACTTGTTCGTGCAAGAATTTCAGTAAAACCAAGAAGCACTCGTAATAGTAATAAGTTGTCAACTCCAGAAAAAAATCGAAATTTACCAATCGATTCTGATCCAACTCCTTTGCGTAAGGGTGTCCGTAAATTATCAGCGGGTTCTCCCTACGCTCCTAATCCAGAGAATCCTAAAGTGAAAAAAAGAAGAAGGGTAGAAAAAGAAATTTGTTCTTCTTGTTATTTTTCGAAAAAGCGCTTTCCTGATTTTGATCCCGACAATGGTAGGGCCGGCGCTTATTTCCTTTTTTGATATTATGGAAAAATTACTAAGATTATTTTTCCCTTCAAAACATCTTACTAATTTTCTAAATTTTGGCATTGTCTAAATTTAGTTGGTCGACTAACAGTTTTAGTCAATTAAATGAGTATATTTAATTTAAGTTGATTGATTTCATCAAAATATAAAAATTTTGACTTTATATTTTTCTTCAAACATATTTTGTTCGAACAAATGAAGATATTTTGCGCGTTTTTTGTCGAAGCTAGGTAATTTTTCTAAAGATTGAAAGGGGATAGCTCAAATCAATCGATCGGTCTTCAGATTTCTATGAGTTTTCCTGGGTTGTGCGAACTGTTTTATTCTTATTGATTCTCTTATAAAAATACTTAAGATGAGCACTTCTCATGTTGTGTATTCAAACAATCACCTCACATTCTTTTGCAAATGGTAAAATTTACATGTTCAGAAAACTCGTCTTAAGCTGCTTTGTCAAATTTTTAGCATCCAATATAGAGAGATCTTAGCTTGATTGAAATGATAGTTTTTGAACAGAATTAGAAAAAGATGAAGGAATAGTTTGGGATACCTTGACGAACCTAAATTCTCAAATAGAAAACTGGAATGAGCAATCGAATGACATTGTAGAATTGCAATATGCTTTATCCAATATTGGATTCCTAATAGTTGGAATTTTCAGCGTAATTTTAGGATGGAATAGTATGTTAAAAAAAATCTTTTCATTTATTATCTTTTTAAGTCTCAATTCACAAATGCAGTGTTTTGCAGCAGCCGAAGAAAAACTTGACACGACATCAGCAAAAAATTTCTTGCAAAAATTACCTTGCTACTATCGGCATCAGTTTAGTGTAACTTACGTTTTAGGATCCGAAATGCATGCTTATGCTCACGTCGTTGATTTTGTTAGTCGCAGTGAGGATAGAGAATACCAACAGATCGAGTCTTTACTGCGTGGGACTTTTGAGAGATTGGAAAAGCAGGGTGAAGGTATCGATACACATATAACAGCAGTAATTGTAGTTAGAGGGAGTGAAGCGTCGAGACCTAACCATCGGGAGAATTCGGCGTATATAGGCAGTATTGTAGTTTTAGCTGATGAAGAAAGGGAAAGAACCGCTTTCTTAGAAATTGCATTTTATTCGAATCTATCTTTCGCTTACCCAGCTTATGCAGCTCTATTTTTTGAACCCATGACCGGTGGAAATAACCCAACCTCATTAAGTGACTCAGAAAGTGAAAGTGAATCGAGTAGTGAAGATGAGAGTGAATTCTCATCTTCGAATTCTACTTTCTCAGAAAGTGCCATAACTCTGAGTAGTACCAACTCTGAAATAGAAGAAGTTTCACCACTCAGAGAAGACTCTGATGATGAAGATTCAACATCGAATCGAACTCTTAACTCCATAAGATCTGAGAAAGCTAACGCTTCTCTTCTATCTGATTTTGAAGCGCTCTTTCAGCTTTCTATCTGAGGATGAGTACTCAATTTTCATTAGAATTCAATTTTTTCATGGCTCTCCTAGATTGTTCATTTTTTACTCGTATCTTCAAAAACTCATCTTTCACAATAAGAGATTGCACGTAAAGCTGTTTAAGCTCAGCATTGTTATAGGAATTGAGATTTAAAATGGGATCAAATTTTTTAAATTTATGAACACTCGGCGTATGTAAAAATCGACGTTGCTATCGCTCCTACATGAGTGGGATGCAAGATAATACCTCAAAAGGTCGCGTTAACAAAGATGGTATTATAACTACAGCTTTTTTAAAGTGCGCAGTTTGATGGTGCCTATTATGATCCTCTACAGATTCCCATTCACAAATTAGAAAAAAGCATCTTTCAATGTTCGTGCATTTTACCAGATCATATTTAAGGCAACCTACTTCTTGACGGCATGCCAAAACAAGTTCCGCTAATATGATTTCAAACTCTGACAGCGCATCTTCTCTCACATCGAAACGGGTAATAAAAGTCAATTGCTTTGATTGAGATGAAAATCTTCTTTCATGAATCATTTTTGATGGTACCTTTGAATAAGTGGAATATTAATTATGGAAGAATTTCTTTATGAGCTTACATGATTTTAATTCTCAGTCAAAAAAAGTTCGTGCTGCTGATATTGCAATTCAGAAACTGATCGACGTCGGTGTTCATACGTTCTTCGGTGTTCCTGGAGGAACTGCAGCTTCCATCTTCGATGCTATTTGTTCCCATCCCAAAGCACGCCTCATTGAATCTCGACAAGAAACGGTTGCAGCCTTCGAAGCTGCAGGATATTGGCATGCAACAGGAGAAGTGCCGTGCGTTGCTGTTGGTGCAGGTCCGGGTATTACAAATGCCTATACGGGAATAGCATCCGCGTACACAGAGGCCATCCCTATGATCATTCTTGCAGGTGATGTGCCTTGGGCCCAAACAGGCGGAAGGTTGCTGCAGTCTTTGGGTAAAGAAGGGCTGTCGGTTGAATTAGGCTTTCGATCTATCACAAAAGATGTGATCACTATTACAAGTGCTGCTTCCGCTGGTGGACAGATGCTTCACGCTTGGAATGAAGCAAGAGACCCGCAAAGACCTGGGCCTGTCTTAGTTATTTTTCCGTTGAATTTAGCGTCTCTTGAAACTCAGGATCTTGAGATTCATACCGTTCAAAATACGAAAACAGAAACAAATGTACAAAATTATTCATCTTTGAAAAACGCAGTGCAGAAAGTTGTGCACCGTTTGAAAAATGCAGAACGCCCACTTTTCATCGTAGGAGCTGCTGCGCGACCCTTTGGCTCTAAAATTCTTGAACTTTGCGAAGCTTTGCAATGCCCTTGGATGACGACGCCGCGTGGTAAGGGTGTTCTTGATGAGACGCATCATCTCTCTCTGCGTACAGGAGGAATGGCGGCGTCCGTATGGGCTCAAAACTATTGCAAAGAAAATCCCGATGTCGTGCTCGTGCTTGGTTCCGATTTTGATGACGTCTCCATTGGGATGTTGCGATTGGAAGAATGTTATTTAGTCCACATTGATCGCAATCCAGGAGTCTTCGGACGAAATGTCAAAACAAACCTCGGAGTTTGTGCTGATTTTGGTGCGTTTTTGGATCTAGCGAAAGCAGAAATTGAAAAAGGTTTTAACCGTTCACCTTTATTTTATAAGCAACTTCTAGAGATCAAAGAGAAATCTCCTTTCGACGTTCCCGAATTTGCAAAAGATCAACATAAACCTATAGCACCACACCGAATGATTGCAGATCTACAAAAGTCATCTGGAGATAAAGTAACCTTGGTAACGGATATCGGAGAGCATATGCTTTTTGCTCTTCATTATTTTACAGTAAAAAATCCGAATAGTTTTGTCATTCACCTCGGTCTCGGAAGCATGGGATCTGGAATTGGTTCTGCTATAGGTTTTGCTATAGGAGATCCAAACCAGCGTGTCATTTGTCTGTGTGGTGACGGATGTATGCAAATGGTGGGTGGTGAGTTGATTTTAGCAAAAAAATTGAACCTTAATATCTTGTTCGTCGTCATGAATGATTCCCGATACAATATGGTTTATCATGGTTTCAAACATGCATTTGATCATGAAATACCATGGGATATGCCTCCGATCGATTTTAAAATGTGGGCGCAGGCAATGGGGATAAAATCAGAACGTATCTGCGAAGCTCAAGATTACAATAGAGAGCTCATAGAGTCTCTTTGGAATCATTCAGGTCCTAAGCTTCTCGAAGTTTTGCATGATCCCGACGTTCGTATCCGAGGCGCTGGTAGAAATGAATCTCTGCAAAAAATGGCACAAGTGAGTGTCGAAAGCTAAGCTAGTAAATTTCTAAAAGCAGCCCATACAAAATACGCAGGCTTACAAATAAACTCAAACACGCTGTCAAACGTCGTACGTTATTTTGCGAGAACATCTTTCCTGAACCGAGACGTGAACCACACTGCCCACCTATAAGAACAGCAAGCAAAAGAGGCCAGTAAGCATCGATTGAAAAACCGTTCATCTTTGTCCATTGCCCATAAAGACCAGAGACGGAATTAACAAGGATGAAAGCGGAAGCAACAGTTGCAACTTGCTTTGCATTCCCCCATCCTAAATTTAGCATGATAGGAGCAAGAAAAATTCCTCCTCCCATTCCAACCAGTCCAGAAACAAAGCCTACGATAGCTCCAATGGCTAATTGAGAAAGAAGATGCGTGTTTCGAGCTTGGGTTTCAGTAGGAATTTTAAACAAGAGACGAAGTCCAGCAGCAAACAAACTGAAACCTAAAATCAAGAGAAATAGAGCTTTTGGAACATGCAGCATAGCTCCCCAATATGCAAAAGGAATAGAACTCGCAGCAAAAGGCCAAAATAAAGACCATGAAAAATGGCCTCTATGACGAAAATTCAAAAAGCTGGTACCCGAAACTATAATGTTACAAAGAAGACTGAGTAGCGGAATCTGCTCATAAGGAAGACCCTTGAGGGCAAGTAAGGATAGATAAGCTGAACCACCACCAAACCCTACACTTGCATAAATCCACGCTATGAAAAAAAATGAAACACTCAGTAAAAGCATATGTCTATCTATTCCAGTGTTAAACTTTCAATTCCACCTCGTAGCGAATACACTTTTTTAAAGCCTTGTGAACGAAGTTCATCGGCATAGCGTTTGCTACGAATCCCCTTTTGACAAATCAAAATAGTCTTTTCATCCGCATTGATTTCGTTCAATAAGAAATCTGAGCGACTCATGTTGCGAATGTCAAAAAAGCGTGTTCCTTTAAAAACATTTTTCGTAGTTTTTACCGCAAATTCTGAACATGTTGGACACTGTGCATTCTTTTTACGAGGCACACGAATCACACTGAAGTCGTCAAGATTTACATAGGAGACATCTTCTAAGCGAGTAGGACGACCCAAGAGTATATGCAAAGCTTGTAAGGCTTGCATAGAACCGAGCAAAGATGTTTGAGCGCCAAGCACACCTGCATCTGTACAGGATTGCGTGCAAGATGCATCAGGTTCCTCAGGCCAAAGGCATCGCATGCACCCATGTTCATAGTCTTGAAAGGCCTGTAGTACTCCATCTCCTGCATACACACTTGCCTGTACGAGAGGGATTTTCAATGAGAAGCAAGCGTCATGGAGAAGAAACTTCGTTGCAAAATTATCCGTACAGTCAACTACGAGATCCATTCCGCTAAGAAGGTTATCCACATTCTTTGTATCGATCTCATGCTCAAACGCTCTCACATCCACAAACGGATTTAAAGCTTGAATGCGCTCCTTTGCTAACAGCGCTTTGGATCTTCCTATATCCTGAGCGGAATACAATGTCTGTCTATGTAAATTCGAAAGTTCGAGCCGATCTCCGTCGCAGAGATGAAGTTGTCCTACACCTGCGCCAGCAAGAGCTAATGCCACAGGAGATCCAAGGCCTCCGAGTCCTACAATGAAAACACGAGAAGCTTCCAATCGTTTTTGACCATCGACTCCCACAGCACCCGATTGCTGACGGTAATATTCCTCTTTGCATAAGTGGCCATCATGGTGTGTACAAGCCACCCATTCACTGGGAGTATCGATATAGCTTTCTTTTTTCCAAATAGGTAAACGTTTCTTAATAGCATCGATAATGTAACGAGAAGCTTTAAACGCACTATCGCGATGAGGAGCAATCGCACCAACCCATACAGCAGGTTCTCCAATTTGAAGTTTACCTTCTCTATGAATTGCACGTGCTTCCAGTATTGCAAATTTCTCTTTTGCTTCTGCGATTATCGCAAGACCCTCTTTAAGAGCGAGCTCGTGAAAAACTTCGTACTCTAAGTTGCTGACCTGCTTGCCCTCATTGTGATTTCGAACCCGTCCTTCGAAAGACACAAGAGCACCTGCTCGCACAGAAACAAGTTGGGATTTGCACTCTTCAGGATTTATAGGTTTTTTCGTGATTTGAAACACTTATCCACCTGCCACCGGTGGAATGAATACGATTTGTTCACCACCTTGAATAGCTGTATCACGTTCAACATAATTTTGATTCAATGCAAAACGTATGTCCGAAATCTCACTTGTGAGATTGTATTTATTTTTTAATTCCAGAAAAAGATCTCCAACAGTATGGGCGTCTGTAAGTATTGTTTCCAAGGTTTTCTGTGTTTGCTCTCGTAAGATTGCAAAATAACGGATCTGAATTTCTTTCATGAAAACAAACCTTTCTGTTCATTGTTCAACCGTTTTGAACTCAAGATTGCATTTGCAATTTCATACTCTTGAGCATGATTGACATTCGTGAGAGCCTGAGCATTTTTTAAATCTATCTCGTGCACATTGAGTTGTTTGAGAATTTTTTGGGGACAATATATTTCATTTGCCATGTATGCAAAAAGGCTCTTGCGTATTTTGGGTTCGTAGATTCCACAGAGGGGTTCTAGAAATCCATTTTCATGACTAAAAACACTAGCCATAGCAAAGGGATTACGTTGAGTGAGAAGTTCTTGCAAGAGGGTTTCGTCGAGAAACGGTAAATCACATGCAACAATAAGCCACGCAGACTTGCTATGTGTTTGCAACGCCGTAAGAATTCCACCAAGGGGTCCAAAATCAACGAAACGATCATAGAGCCGTTCTAAAGTCGGAGCAATGCTGTCATGAAACTGATTTTCTCTCGTGGAAATATAAACTTTCTGACACATTTTTTGCAAAAGTTCCTGACAACGTTCTATTTGCAAACGTCCATTATAGTGTAGAAGTGCCTTGTCTGAGCCCATACGTCGGCTACGACCGCCTGAAAGTATAAGACCGTTAAGCGGTGTGATTGACATTGTTTGTTCGTAATAGCGGAGTATGCATTGTTCGATAGCCTCCGTTTCATCTCTGCAAAAATAGGGTTGTAGAACGCTATTGTCGCTAGTTTTCTCTTTTCCTACATAAGCCAAAATTTTTGAATTGCTATTTGTATGTTGAATGAGATTGAGAACTTTTTTATCGTCATCCAAAAATACAATTTTAGGTAATGGGCAACTCTTATGCCCTTCAACAAAAACAAAATCGCTATCTAACAACAAGGAATCTTCCAGAGTCTGACTGGGAAGACCCTGTTTAAGCCAAGCATAATGTGTACTGTCGCTGATAAAAACCTGATGGGCTCCACTTTGCCATGCGTAATGGGTATCTTTGCCTTCTTTGTCGATGTCAAAACGGTGAATATCGTGTTTGACGTAAGCTACTTTATATTTCAAAGAAAGACTTCGAAGAAGTTTCGATATTAAAGTTGTCTTCCCTAAACCCGAAAACCCTACAAAAGACACGGCAAGAGGATGGAAATAGAACTCACGTGTTTGCATAGGATGATGCTCTGTACTCACTTTTACCTCCACTTTTTTCTAGCAGACGCACTTCGTTTATTTGAATTTTATGTGAAATAGCTTTGCACATATCATAAATGGTCAAGGCTGTTATAGTAACACCGGTCAAGGCTTCCATTTCTACACCAGTTTTTGCGAAAGTTTTCACTTCGCATATGATGGAAACCGAACATTCATCGGATGGTGAAATATGAATATGACACGATTCAATAGGAAGCGTATGACAGAACGGAATAAGGTCTGCAGTTTTCTTGACAGCCATAGTTCCAGCTATGATTGCTGTTGCAAAGACAGAGCCTTTTGCCGTTCGAATGTCACCCGCCTCTAAAAGTTTCATCAACTCGTGTCCCAAGTGGACGGTGGCACCTGCTTTAGCACGTCTCATACTTGCAAGCTTCTCACTTACATTCACCATAGTAGGTAGCTGTTTTTTATCTAAATGAGAAAACATCTAACCTCCAATCGCGTGCATATTCTGTTGAACTTCGCTATGTCCAGACAAAGGTTTCATCTTAAGAGTTTCCGTAAAAATTTTATGAAGATCCTCATCGCTGCTTCCACGCAGAGAAAGTCCTTTTGTAGACATCAGGCATGCTCGCAAAAAACCATCTGCACTTAAACGCCATCGAGAGCAGGAACCACAGAAGGAATGTGTCACCGGAGCAATAAATCCGATGTGTGCACCTGATGGTGTTCGGAATTCAAAAGAAGTCGAATCACTTTCCGTTTGCAAAGGTATTAAATTTTCACGCTCACGGATGATTTGTTGAGTAGCATCTGCGGAAAAAAAATGATCTCCTTGCAAGGAACAAGCTTGCCCGATTCGCATCAATTCTAGAAAGCGAACTTTAATCCCATATTGTGCAGAGAAATCTACGAAGTCTAAAACTTCATCATCGTTAATTCCCTTCATCATAACCACATTGATTTTGACTGGGAAATTTAAAGCAAGTGCGTCATCGATCGCTTTGCGTGTTTTTTTATAAGCATGGCTTCTCGTCATGTGATTGAATTTCTCTTCTCTTAAACTATCCATGCTGATGTTGAGATGGTGGCACTTTGTTTCTTTTAAAAATGGCAGCAATTGCGACAAAAAATACCCGTTTGTTGTCATTCCCATTTTACGAAAGGGGATTTCTGAAAGTCTGCTGACAATCTCTCGTATTTCTTTACGTAGAGTTGGTTCACCCCCCGTAAGACGAATCTCCTCGATTCCATGCTTATAAAGCGCATGTGCTATGCGAATGATTTCGTCGGTGGATATCCATTCTTTCGCAGACATGAACTCGGGACTTTCAGGCATGCAGTAAAGACAACGCAAGTTGCAAACATCGAGAAGAGAGATTCGAACTTTGCGAATACGCCTTTGATAAGAATCCACGAGGAGTTCGCTCATAAAAGGCTCCGCCATGAGAAAAATGGGTAAACGTCACCATCTCGAGCAAGACGTGTTTCTGCGAGTTCTAAAAATCCATCACTATGAGCGAGTGCTGCGAAATCACCAGAACCTTGATGAAGCACGGGACAAGCAAACATGGTAGCTCTATCGTCTTGACTCAAACGTACAGGAATAAATTGCGTCAAGTTGTTTGGTTTTATAAGTGCAGCAGATTTCAATTGAACTTGCATTTCATAAACAGGTCTCTTGCTTGCAACGAGAACACGCAGAGCAGGAAGTACATAACGCACGAAACAGACTAACGCCGATTGAGGATTTCCTGGCAGTCCAAAAACGGTCTGATGTTTTTCACCGATACCGAACCATAATGGCTTACCAGGTTTCTGTCGCACTTTGTGAAAGACTTTTCGAACATTTAAAGAACATAGAAGTTCTGGAACACAGTCAAATTTACCAGCAGATACACCTCCTGTGAGAAGAAGGAGGTCGTGTGTTTCGAGAAGATGGGCAAAGGTCTCTCTCATCGAGTTTGCTTCATCTCGGATAGTATGCATGGAAACATCGTGAATGCCCAGCAAGGTTAAAGCAACATGGAGTGCTAAAACATTGGAAGCTCGTATTTGATGTAACTCAGGGGTTTCATGAACAGGAACAAGCTCATCACCTGTTCCCACTATTGCAATTCTTGGTAAACGAGAAAAAGAAAGTCTGTCGTTTCCAGTTGATGCGAGAATGCCTGTAAGAGGAGCGTTGATAGACCGTCCACTTTCAATCAAGAGTTCATTTTTTTGGCAGTCAGAACCGAGTTGATGGATGTTGGATCCAGCTTTGATTTCGATTTCCGCATTTAAATAAGCAATTCCTTCGTGCAAATCGAGATCCTCATAACGCACGATAGAATCACAGTTGTCGGGTAGCACAGAGCCTGTCATAATTTCGAGACAATATGCATCAGATTTTAAAATTTTAGGTTTTTCGCCAGCTTTCTGTATGTCTTGGATACTCCAAGACCGTCGGGCGGGATTAAATTTAATGGCAATGCCATCCATTGCGACACGATGAAAGGGAGGATAAGGCCGATCAGCATAACAGGGCTCACGCAGTATATGATTACCCAATTTTGCAATAGGAACTTGAACACTATCGAGTGGGCTCAAATGAGAATGGATGAGTTGCTCTGCTTCTGTTACAGAAATCATAGGGATCTGCCTCTATAATATGAGTTCACCATGCGTCGGGATTATACACAAAAGGAATTCAAATACAATTTTTCGAGTGAAACAGTCGTATTTCTAAACAATATACTTTTGAAGAAGTCCAAACTACTATGAGGGTGAATAGAGGATTCGCAGAAATGATGAAGGCTAACTACTCATTTTTAGAACATGTCGATTTCGATCATGTCGAATTCAATTTGCGTTGGTGCAGAGCGCGTATAGCTGCTCTTAAAGAAGTTCTGAATTTGAATGCACTCTCCGAACTTTCATCAAGCCCTGATGTTTATTATAGCAATGAACGAAAACTGCTGAATGCAATTCAAGAAGAGGACAAAGAACGAGCTCTTCGTTCTGTTTTCGATAATAGCCGCAAGTTTGGTATCAGCCTTTCAAAATATTACCGACTTAGCTGGGAGTTGGAAGATATCCGCGATGTTCTCTCTAGGTCTGTCATTCCTTGTGCGCAAGGAAGATGGGAAGAACGTGAGCACGCAGTGACTGTGCGTAGGCAGGGATGTAGTGCTCAGGAAGAGATAGGATCTTTTCTCTGTACTTGGTTTCGAGAATCCATTGATGGATTGATTATGGGTGTAGGGCAAGACGAACGTTTTGCAAGACATGCGAGTGTTGGTCATGGTGATAGCGAATGTTTGGATGTCTATTTCACAGAAACTTTAACTTTGAATGCATCGCAATTGCGTTTTGCTCCCGTTCCTCCACATGTACTTGTGAAGCTTGAACCTATCCAAAGAGTCTTTGAAGACATGGGAGCTCGTCTCGTGTTTGCTGGATTTTCTGAGCGAACCCTTTTCTACAAAGTGGAATCTAAAGATACAAAACCATTGTGTGGAACGACGGGACGTCTTTTGCACCAACGTTTGTATAAACTTGTGCATGAAATATTTCCAGATTTTCGTATGCAGGATCTTAGTCCTCTCGCTGTTTATGCGGAGGGAACTAAGTAAAGTAGAACAAGGATTGTACGCTCAAACTATTGTTATTTTGGGAATGGGTCCATGAAAAACATTGATACAAATTTAAGCCGACGTGGTTTTTTAAAAGGCTTTGCCACAGCGAGTGCTGTGTTAGGAGCCAAATCCGCTTTTAGTGCTCCGATTCGATACTTCCAGCCTTTGTTTATTGACAATCCTTTAAAATATTATCCCAACCGTGAATGGGAAAAAATTTTTCGTAATCTTTTTGAATACGAATCTACCTTTCATTTTCTTTGCGCACCTAACGATACACACAACTGTTTGATCAAAGCCTATGTAAAAAATGGAATTGTTGTGCGTCTTGGTCCTAGTTATGGTTATGGAAAAGCGACGGACCTTGAAGGAAACAAAGCTTCTCACCGTTGGGATCCGAGAATCTGCCAAAAAGGTTTAGCTCTCACTCGACGAATTTATGGAGACCGACGGGTTAAATCACCGATGATCCGTAGAGGTTTCAAAGAATGGGCTGATGCTGGTTTTCCTCGTGATCCACAGACGGGAAGTCCTGATCGTAAATATTTCAACCGAGGTCGTGACAAGTGGTTACGTTTGTCTTGGGAAGATGCGTTTACAATTACAGCAAAGGCCTTAGAAAATATTGCACGCAACTATTCGGGTGACCAAGGTAAACAATTCCTAACAGCACAAGCTTACGATCCTGCAATGGTGGAAGCAACGCATGGTGCTGGTGTTCAAACTCTAAAAATCCGAGGAGGTATGGCATTCTTGGGGGCCACGCGCATCTTCGGACTCTATCGTTTCGCAAACATGCTTGCTCTGCTTGATGCAAAAGTACGGGGAGTGAGTGAAAAAGAAGCTCATGGTGCCCGCGGTTGGGATTCTTACAGTTGGCATACGGATTTACCTCCTGGCCATCCAATGGTAACCGGGAGTCAGACAAACGATTTCGAACTCTTCTCAGTTGAAAACTCAAATCTCATTATAGTTTGGGGCATGAACTGGATTACAACAAAAATGCCCGACTCACATTGGTTGACAGAAGCGCGTCTTAAGGGTTCTAAAGTTGTCACAGTTACTGTCGAATACAGTGCAACAGCGTCTAAAGTTGACGAAGTCATCATTATCCGTCCTGGAACGGATGCTGCTTTCGCTTTGGGCATTGCGCAAATTCTTATCTCTAAAAATCTTTATGATAAAAAGTTTGTCGCACAAAATACAGATCTTCCCTTTCTTGTTCGACTCGATACTCTTGAACATTTGAATCCCGAAGATGTATTTCCTGACTTTAAAGAAGCAGAACTTGAGTCCATAAATTTTCTTAAAGAAAATGAAAAAGCAAAAGCAGGAGTGGATCAGAAAGTTCAGTTTGCGCCAGAAAATCTTCGTCAACAGTTCCGATCTCATGTCGTGAAAGATAAAAAAAGCGGAAAACTTTTTGCAGTGAGTCGTGATCATTTTGGTTCGCACTTTGAAAAACTTGGTATTGATCCCGATTTGAAAGCACAACTTAGCGTAACGCTAAAAGATGGAAGCAAAGTAAAAGTTCGTACTGTCTTCCATTTAACAGAAGAATATCTGAATAAAAATTTCACTCCAAAACAAGCGGCAAAGATCACGGGCACAAGCGTTAGCGGCATTGAATCTCTTGCAAAACAGATTGCTGCAAACAAAGAGAAGAGCATCTTTGCGTGTGGTATGGGGCCTAATCAATTTTTCAACTCTGACCTTAAAGACAGAGCTATTTTTCTAGTTGCAGCACTTTCACGTAATGTTGGGTTCCCTGGAGGTAATGTTGGAAGTTACTCAGGTAATTACAGATCTGCGATTTTAGGTGGTGAGCCACTTTTTGCTTTGGAAGATCCTTTTCATCCAGAACTGGATAGTGAAAAAATGCCAAAAGTGAAAAAGTATCTCCATTACGAATCCTTGCACTATTTCAATTACGGTGATCGACCTCTCCGTATGGGTAATAAGCTTTTCACAGGTGATGGTCATATTCCGACACCTACTAAAGCTATGTGGTTGAACAATTCCAACTCCGTTATCGGAAACATCAAATGGCATTACGATGTTGTGAACAACACCTTACCGAAACTGGAATTCATAGCGTACTCAGATTGGTGGTGGACAGGTTCGTGTGAATATTCGGATATTGTTTTTGCCTGTGATTCATGGGCCGAATTCAAAGTTCCAGATATGTGCGGTTCTAGTACGAATCCATTTCTTCAAGTTTATCCTGTGACCCCCATTCGTCGAATATTCGACACCAAAGCGGATATTGAAATCATTGCGGGTGTTGCTAGAGCTCTGGGGGATCTCACAGGAGAATCTCGGATGGCGGATTGCTGGAAATTTGCATCTGAAAAAGACACCCGAGTTTATCTTCAACGCATACTTAATGGTTCCTTCACTACGAAGGGTTACAAAATCAGTGAGATTGAGAAAAAAGCAGAGGAAGGAATTCCTTCTCTTCTGCACTCACGAACATACCCTCGAGTATCCTCTTACGAACAAGCAAAATCGGAGCATCCATGGCACACAAAGTCAGGTCGCTTGGAGTTCTATAGACCTGAAGCTGAATTTATTGAAAGTGGAGAGAATCTTGTCGTTTATAGAGAGCCGATTGATTCCACACCTTATGAACCGAATGTGATTGTAGGACATGCGCATGATGCTTTGAGGCCTACTCAGCCTCATGTGTACGGAATGAAACTCGATGATATGTCCACGGAAGCTCGACAGGTGCGACACGTCATGCGCAGTTCAGAAGAATTGCTGAAAACGGAACATCCTTTACGCATGAAGTTACACACCCATGTCTATCACACACCCAAATATAGACATGGTGCGCACACAACACCTGTAGATACCGACTATACAGCTGTTTGGTTCGGTCCTTTTGGTGATGTTTATCGTCACGATAAACGTATGCCTTCTGATGTGGAAGGTTATGTTGACATCAATCCTTTGGATGCGAAGAAGCTTGGAGTGGAAGACGGAGATTACGTTCACATCGATGCGGATCCTTCAGATAGACCCTTTAGAGGTTGGAAGACAGGAACTGAAGAATATAAAGTTGCAAGACTTCTGCTCCGTGCTCGTTACTATCCCGGAACACCTCAAGGTATTGCCCGCACGTGGCATAATATGTATGGAGCTTCATTTGGTAGCGTTAAAGCACATGAGACTCGTGATGATGGTTTAGCAAAAAATGAAGAGACGAATTATCAGGCTATGTATCGTTATGGCAGTCATCAAAGTGCAACACGTGCATGGTTGAAGCCCACTTTAATGACAGAAAGTCTTGTGCACAAAGGGATGTTTGGACAGGCTCTTGAAAAAGGTTTTTCTCCAGATATTCATTGTCCGGTAGGAGCACCACGGGAATCGTTTGTTCGAATTACAAAAGCGGAAGATGGAGCTGTCTCAGGTTTTGGAAAATGGCGTCCAGCTGAGTTAGGTTTCAGACCAACATATGAAAATAAAGCTATGAAAGAATATCTCAACGGAGGCTTTCTTAGAAAAAAAATCTAAGGGAAGTTCTTGGGAGTGAACTATGGCAAAAGTAAAAAACTGGCAAATCAATCGTGAAATGGAATATCCCTACGAGGAAGCGCGTCCTAAAAAACAATGGGCTGTTGTTTTCGACTTGAACAAATGTATTGGTTGTCAAACTTGCACGCTTGCTTGCAAAACAACTTGGACAAGCGGTAAGGGTCAAGAATACATGTTTTGGAACAATGTTGAGACCAAACCTTATGGAAGCTATCCGTTAGCATGGGATGTTAGGGTATTAGAAGCTCTCGGTAAGCAAGAGTGGAAGAAAAAAGAACCCTATTACGGTAAGACTATATTTGAAGCTTCAGAACCATCCGAACGTGTTGTTCATTTTCACCCACAGGACGAAGATTGGATGTATCCCAATCACGGTGAAGATGATTGCACAGGGAATGTTTCTGAAGGAAAGCATATTACGGGAACTCCCCATCCGAATTGGTTTTTCTACTTACCCCGCATGTGTGCGCACTGTACGTATCCTGCGTGTTTATCAGCTTGCCCACGTAAGGCTATTTACAAACGAGAAGAAGACGGGATTGTGCTTATTGATCAGTCGCGTTGCAAGGGTTATGGCGAATGTGTGCGTGCCTGTCCGTACAAAAAATCGATGTACAACCCTCAAACGCGAGTAAGTGAAAAGTGTATAGGATGTTATCCAGCTGTGGAAAAAGGATATCAACCTATGTGTGTGCAAAATTGCATAGGTCGTATTCGTATTATGGGCTTCATCAATCCACCGTGGCTCGCCCGTGAAGATAATCCTGTGGATTATCTCGTGCATAAAATGGGGCTCGCGCTTCCTTACTATCCTCAACTTGGTTTGGAACCAAACTTGTATTATGTTCCGCCCATTCATGCGGATAAAACCTATCTCAAGCAAATGTTTGGACCCAATGTAGAGGATGCTATTGAACGTTATCGTAAAGTAAGAACGGACCCTGTTGCTCAAGGTCTCCTTGTCTTGATGGGATCTACCGATCGTATCATTCATCGTTTCTCCGTGAAAAATGGAACAGCGTTTGCTTTCGATGAAAAAGGAGACGAGATTGTTTCGGTTCCTATCAGTGAACCTTTCACAGAACGTAAAGCACATAACGACAGCATAGGATCTATACGACAAAATACGCCTTAAGGGTAAAAGTGATGAAAACGTATATAATAAATTTCTGTAGAGTCATACTTTTCAGTACTCTCATTCCATTTCAACAGGGACTTGCGGACATTAAAGCTGTTCGTGTTAAAGAAGATTTGTCCAAGGCATCCTTTAAATCAGAGCTATTCTCACAATCCACAGAAGAAACCATCACACTGATGGCACAACCCATGGCAATTCCACGTCCGAAAGAGACAAGCACAGATAAAATCAAAGTTCGGGCTATTCATGATGGAAAGCATATAGCCTTCCTTCTCACGTGGAGTTGTAGAGAAAAGAGCGAAGCAGGGAAATTAGGTGAATATTCCGATGCTGTTGCTATTCAGTTTCCAGTGAAAGATAACACCAAACCTCCTCCTGTTTTTATGGGTGCTAAAGGAGATCCCGTGCATATCTTTCACTGGAGAGCACAATATCAAGCAGATAAAGAAAGGGGCATGCGAGATGTCAAAGATTTTTATCCCAACATGTATATAGATATTTACCCAATGGAATTCCCTAACTCGCCACAATTTCTAAAAGTAGAAGAGGCTCAGAGAGAAGTTTATTCATTCGGTCGTGCGGCTGGGAACCCTCAATCTTACGTTAAAAAAGGTGTCGATGAGATCATTGCTGAGGGATTTGGTACAAGTTCTGTCATTGAAAATATTGAAGCAGATGCAGAAGGCAAATGGGAAAATAGCGAATGGAAAGTTATTATTACGAGACCTTTAAAAAGAGAAAACGGCTCCATACTGGAAGTGGGAAAAGGCAGTTTTATTGGTTTTGCGGTATGGCAGGGTGGTTTGAAGGAAGTTGGAAGTCGCAAGTCTGTGACCATGATGTGGACGCCCATTCAGTTGATATAAGATCTGTGTATGTAGGAGAATTTCTGTGAACGATGACGCAACGATTTTAGAAAAACGTATACCAACTGCCTTGTTTGCCTCTCTATTGTCTGCATATCCTGACGATAATTTTATGACGCAAGTCGGGTCACTTTTAAATGACACAGATCTAGTTGAATTTTGTTCTTCTGTTTTTCCTGAGGAATGGGCTGCTCTAGAAAAGCATCTCGTTTTTCTCTTCGAAAATACTGAGGAACTTGAGAATTTGCGGTCCGATTTCATTGACATCTTTGAACGTGGTCGCGAATCCAATCCTCTTTACGAAACAGAATATGGGCGTGCACGTGCTCTTGTTAAAGGAAATGATCTTACAGATATTGCGGGTTTCTACAAAGCTTTTGGTTTTACTCTTGGAACTGATGATGACGCTCCCCGTGATATGGTCGATCACATTTCTATCGAGCTGGAATTTTACGCTTTACTTCTCATGAAGGAATATGCTCTTCTCGAAGATAAGAACCAGGAAGGAGTCGAAATCGTTGCGGATGCTCGGAGCAAATTTTTGAAAGACCATATAGGAAGATTTGTAGGCACTTTAAAAGGAAGACCTGGAGTGGTCTCTCATCCATTTTACAGAGATACCTTCGAGTTCGTACACGCTTTTTTGAACGAAGAATGTTCTAGGATGAATGTGATTCCTGATCCTATAGAGTGGATAGATTCTAAATTGGAATCGGAAACAATGGGGTGCGGATCACTGAAGTGTCTTTCAGATTTTGAAAAAGACATTTTAGAAAAATCAATTTAATGAGTCAATAACCATAAAGGGGAAGAATTATGAGTGTAAAAAAAATTTGTACTTCTCTATGTTTGTTAGGTTCTTTTTCCAGCGTTTTATTAGCAGTGGCACCGGTGAAAGAAACACCTGAAATTTTGGAAGCTGGGAAGAAACTATTCGGTGGAACCTGTGTAACTTGTCACGGAGAAAAGGGTGACGGAAATACTCCTGCAGGAAAGGCTTTGAACCCTAAGCCTCGTAATTTTCTTGTAGATAAATTTAAGAATGGTGATTCTGTACAAAATATTTTCGACAGCATTAGCAAAGGTCTTCCTGGAACTGCAATGACATCTTACAGTTTTATAGCGGAAGAGGATCGTTGGAAACTTGCGTATTATGTAAAATCTTTAACAAAGAAAAATGAAAAAGAGAGCGGTAAAGAAAATAAGAAAAAAAAGAAATAAAAATTTTAAATAACTCTATTTATAAATTTCTTATGTCTTAAATAGTAAAATCAACTCTCTTATAAAGAACTGTTTTAGGAGTGTTGAATGAGATTAAAGGCATATCGAGGCATATTATTTTTAGGTTTTTTGGTTTCAGGAAGTCTTTTGGCTTTCGATGCCATTGTGCCTGAGAAGGTCATGTCTCAAGAAGAAATTCAAGATGTTCTCACAACGGGTAATTTTTTCCTCTATCGAAATATGGATGAAATTAATCCGATTTGGAAAAAGACTAACCGACAATATGGAAGCCATCTATTAGGAAAACGCACAGACTATTATGACTGTGACGAAGTCACTCACAAGGTACTAACGGATGGTTTTCCCATTCGCTACACTCTCGAACAACTTTACAGAGCTAAGGCAGGTATTCACTCTGCACTTGGCAACATACTTCCCCAAGTTAATCTCAATGTCGGAGAAGGTGCTGCTCAACTTGGTTTAATGAATGTTTTTACAAGTCTTTATAATTTTCTCTTACCTGGAAACTGGTTGAAGTTAGGGAGCGCTGATGTCGTTTACAAGTCGACGCAAGTTCTTTTAGCAAAAACCGTGTTAGATCAAATACTCGCTATTAAAACACTGTATATTAATCAGCATCAATTGATTGCTGAATTTGAAATCATGAACTTCTATTTCATCCACCTTCAGCTTTTGGCGAGAAAATATCCACAGAGATCCAGAGAAATTCAAACGATCCTTGGTCAATTCGCTTCACAAGGTGCCGACATGGCTCTGAAAAGAGGGGAATTGAAACTTAGTTTTGATACACTCGAGCAAGCCATGGCTTTAGAAAAAGCTGGAGGAACATACTCTGCAGATGCATTCAACATTCGAGGTATCGATCATTTTCCAGAGCGTGTTTTAGATATCAATGAATTGGAGGAAGTGCTTAAAGACAAAGAGACTTTCCTTAAAGAAGTTGTGAAGAATTCCCTAGAACTAGAGATCCTTGATAGATTCGCACAGATTGCAAAATTGAATATAGGTATTGTTGCATCGGGAGGTTCATTATCCACTGTGAATCTCGGTCCTGCAAATCCACATAACGACCTACGTGTTGCCTTCTCCTTTGGCTATGGAACGTTGCCAAATATACTTACTGCCAATTCAAACTATCGAACTTCAAAAATTGATATTCAAAGTGGTTATATAGACATGCTTACAAAAGCACGTGTGAGTTACGATCTTTATGTCAACTCTCTTGGTGGATATACGGAAGCTAAACGAGCTCTCATGATCAACAGAAAAGCATTCAAAGAAAATCTGGAATATTACAATTCACACAACAAAGAACCTGATGCAATTTTTCTTTTCTCACTGACCCAACTTATCCAGTCAGAACTAAGAATTAATTTGCACTTACATGGATCCTTACGCGCTTGGGCTTCCATAGAACGCTACCTTGTAAGAGAGAGGACCAAGGCACTTAGCTACTTGCCTAGTAAAGGAGAGACTATTGCAATATTCAAGAAACTAAAAGGTGATAGAATAGGAGATGTAAAGCAATTTGGTCTTGCAGACTACGTCTTCGAAAAAGTTAGGAGTGCAAGTGAGCTGCAAAAAATTCTCTATGATCACACTTCAAACCCATTTTTGAAAAATCTCACCGAAGAAGAAGTGGTCGCATTAGTAAAAATGAATATAGGCAACCTTTTGTTTACTAAATTTGGACATTTTAAAACTCACAAGTTTTACAAGATACTCGCGACATATATCCAAGAAAAGAATATTCGCTTGACCCAATTTGAGCAGTTTACTTTAGAGAGAAAGCAAAAATCTTGGTTCAAGAGAACCTTTGGCAGACATAAGCTTAGAAAAGATGATTACTTTTATAATTTCGATTTCACCAATTTCGGAGATCTTGAGGAGTCAGAGGATAACAAGACATAATGTGTCTTCAGCTAGACGATGACTCCACAAAAGTTCGGTAGTAATTTAAAGATTCTTAGTGAAGGGAGGATGTCAAAAACCATTTCTAGTACAACTTGCACAGCTGCTCTTATAGGAATTACCTTTCTTTATAAGATAATTTATCGCTCCACTTATAGCAGCTGCGACAAATTCATGAGAAAAGACAGTAGCACGTACTTCCACTAAATAGAAAATTTCCAATGTAGACAGGGAATTTTCCGATTCAGATTCAGTGTCGGACTCGTATTCAGAATCTGTTTCCATGTCTTCCGCTTCACTGTCTTCCATCTCTGTTTCTGCGATTGCTTCCGGTTCTGGTTGTGGAGGTCGTGGTAGATTGTAGAGAAGGCCTAAGTCCTCATAGTCCCGTTTTCTTTTTCTTCCATTTCGTTCCAAATCTCTAAGAGTTGGTAAAACGACTTCCGATTCTACAAAAGAAAGAGAACGTGCAACATGTGGGTTCGATCTTTCTCTTTTCTCTCTTTTCTTTTCGGGAGTAGGTGTTGCACTGCTGTCTGTCAAGGTTTCATAACTGAATTCTACATCATCATCGTTGTCATCATTTGCTAACAAAGGGAGTTCTGTAAAAAGTAAAAAAAACACACATATCGATGCGAGTTTCATAGATAAAACCTCTTTAAAAATTGACTGAAAAGAATGCGCGCAGAATATCGCCCAAAATAACTAAAGTCAAATTCAATCAATTTTTACTAGAGATTACAGAGGTTAAACTCCACTAAAAAAGCCTACTCAGATGTCTCTGTGTAGGCTTTTTGGGGATGTCAGATAAGGCTGTATCGTGGAGATGAAGAGTTAGTTTTCGCTAAACTTAAAAATCGAATCACCACTATAGTCTAAGTCTATCGGTTTTATCCTACTTATCAAATTTCCGAAGATCTCACCGCTCGCTTCATTCTTTCAACGCTTCTATAAGACGCCATGGAGGACATTCTGTAATGTCAAGCGAATGTATACGCCGTTTAACAATTTTATCTACGTTTGCTGCGACACAGATATTAAGTCCCTTCGGAGATTCTTGTCGAAATAATTTTATTGCAGAAACATCAAAAGCTTCCCTTGACCATTTGCATTCAATTGTATGAATATCCTCAGATCTCATCGGACTGATTAAAAAATCTATTTCATGTTTTTGCTTGTCACGCCAATACCACACTTGTTTGCTTCCATAATGAGTAAGAAGCTCTTGTAGTATGAGATGTTCAAGCATCAAACCTTTTTCTTCTGGACGGAGTTTGGAAATATTTTTTGCAAAACAAATCATTCCTGTGTCAAAAGCGTAGACTTTTGGCATGCGAGTAATTTCATTCTGACGACTTCTGTCCCAAGGTCGCAGAATATGCAAAAAAAGTGTTGTTTCCAAACACTCGATATAATTTTGAACTGTTTGACGAGAAATCTCACAAGGTGTTGCAAGTGAGGAAACTTGTAAGAGTTCTCCACTTTGCCTCAGAATCAATTCGGCCAATTTCATAAAACTGCTTTTACGATCGATACTGAAAAGTTCTTGAATATCTTTCGCCCAAAAAGAATCCAACCATTCTCTATAAAAATATTCATCCAATTCATCCGAAAAATAAGCGGGAGGTAGCCCCCCTTGTACCAAACGTTTTTCCAAATTAAGTTGATGAGTTTGATGAAGTTCGCTTAACAATAATGGATAGATCCAAACATCATGTTTGCGATCTGTTAATGTATCTTTGAATTTTCTTTTTGCAGCGAGTGTTGAAGAACCTGTTGCAACAATTCGGATTGAAGAAAAATGATCCGCTCCAATCTTTAAAATGGATGAAGGATCTAGAACGCGATGGATCTCATCTAAAATAAGAGTTTTTCCTTCGTTCTGTTTAAAAAAATATTCAGGATCTTCCAGCAATCTTTGAACAGAGGGAAGTTCACAATCTAGGTAAGTCGTATTTTCAAGTTGCTTGCATAGAGTCGTTTTTCCAACCCTTCGAACTCCTGCCAACCACAGGACAGGACGTCTTTTTAGGCCATTAAGAATCTGATTTTTCCAGTAAGTTCTTTCAAGCATTGAAATTTTCCTCTTCAAAGGAGATTGGATATATGTAAGTAGATTAGCGTAAAGTTAAACTTTATGCAATTAGGCTTACAGATCTAAAATGTGAAGTCTATGAAATCAACAAGTTACATTAAAGTTTGAATCTTGACTTTGGGAGTTGTGTTGGAAATTTGGCGGTGTTTTGATGTCATGCTTGATTCAATTTCATTTTAACAATTTAGCAAGGATGAGTCTTATGAAGATAACAAACTTTCTTGTAATAATGCTTTTTATTATCCAAATGTTTAAAGTCTCCTGTTCACACTCTTTCAGAAATCCCTTTTTTTGAAGAAATTCTATTGTTTTCTGAGTTATCGTTTTAAGTATGCTCGCAACTTCTTCGTTCGTTGGTTTGGGTGCTCTGTGGAAGATAACTTCTTCATCACTCACCTTTTCAAAAGCTCCTTCGATAAATAGTGTATGAAAATGGGTATTGTTGTTGAGTGCGCTTCCACATCTTTGAATAGAAGTGATTGAACCACATTTTGGAGCTTCAATACCGTTGAGCTTTTTTATTTTTTGCTCATAAAATAATGTGACGCCTATATGTCCATTGGTAAAATTAACAAAACATGAAGTCGCAAAGATCGATAGTTTTGGTGCGGAATAGTACCCTGAAGTAGAAAATTTGTGTCCAATGTGTCTGATGCAAAGATAGTTGGCGTTTATCATGATAAATGCTATTATAATTGGCGGAGGTACCATCTATGCGATATATTGAGAGAATTTTAGATCTTCAGTCCCTTTTACAGAGCCGATCGGTCTTACTCTTTGGTCCACGTCAAAGCGGTAAATCGACCTATATAGCAGAACAGCTCAGGTCAAAACCCGTTAAAACCTACAATCTTTTGGACCGTGCTCTATACGCAGAGCTTTCGAGAGATCCAACTCGCATTCGACAGGAGGTAGAGGGCAATAAGTGGCAAGGACAACTTATTGCAATAGACGAGATTCAGAAAATTCCAGAGTTGCTTGATGAAGTTCATTTGATGATTGAGAAACACAAAGTTCGTTTTCTCTTAACAGGATCGAGTGCGCGCAAACTTAAACGAACAGGTGTCAATCTGCTAGGGGGTAGAGCCAGACTAAGACACTTGCATCCTTTGGTTTCAAGTGAACTTAAAGAAAACTTTGATCTTGAAAAAAGTATGTATACAGGAACGCTTCCTTCTCATTATTTTTCAGACCTTCCTAATGAAGATCTTAAATCTTATATAGGACTCTACTTAACTGAGGAAATTGCAGCAGAAGGAATTTCTCGAAACATTCCTGCATTTGCAAGATTCTTGGAAGTTGCAGCTACTTGTAATACTCAAATGTTAAATTTCACATCGATTGGATCTGATGCGCAAATCACACGACAAACTGTGCAAAACTATTTTCAGGTTCTTGTGGATACTTTGCTTGGATTTTATCTACCGCCTTTCGAAAAGACGAAGAAAAGAAAGGCGATAGGAACACCCAAGTTTTATTTTTTCGATATGGGTGTCGTTAGATGTTTGCGTGGATTGGAAAAAGTAACAAAGACATCCAGAGACTTTGGTGATTTTTTTGAACACTTTATTTTTCTTGAGCTGAGAGCTTTTGTTTCTTATCGGCAACCAGAACTTGAGCTTCAGTATTGGCGTAGTCTATCGGGATTTGAAGTTGATTTTATTTTAGGAAAAAAATTAGCTGTCGAAGTTAAAGCAAGCTCTAACATTACAAGCAGTCATCTAAGAGGTTTAAAGGCGCTGAAAGAAGATCACAAATGTGAATTCAGTATTGTTGTGTGTTCGGAGAAAGAAAAACGATTGGTAGATGGGATTTGGATTTATCCTTGGTCTGTTTTTTTGGAAGAGCTGTGGGCTGGCAAGTTTATATCGAAAAAACCCGAGAAGACTCCTTCCATAATTTGATTGTGGAACTTGCGAAGCTTGTGGAACTTTCAAATTTGGGAGGGGATGAATCGGAAAAAAAATTGCTAGGGAGGAGTTCATTCTCCTTCCTAGCAAGCACGAGCGAGAACGCGAAACGCTTCGAGCGAGTTCAATTTTGATTTACACTTAAACATATGAACAAGTTGAGAAAGCGAACAGCTGAAATGCTTAAAGAGCTGGAAACGTATTTAAATTGCGAGAGATCATGCGAGTTTGTAGAACTTTCTAGCGGCACAAGAAATATTCTTTATGAATTCAACGAAAATACAGAAATAGATCTATCAGGATACTCTCAAATCTATATAGACTATAAAAGAACGTTGGAGTCGATTGCAATATTTGAGCAAAATTCTTGGAACGCTAAAGATATCTGGAACTTTGATGGACCGGAGAACAAAGCGTATTCTAATATTGTAAAAAATACTACAAAGTTGATACATTTGACTGTGAAGGTATCGCAAAACTCATGCTTGATATTGTAGCTAATACTCCTGATGATATCGATAGTTTCCTTATCCGGATGTCTTTGGGTGAGTTTGAGACATCGTATTTGGCACTGCTACATCTTCAACATCCACCTGTAAACTTGATTCAATCAACTCCTCTCTAACAATTTTTTGCACTAAGAACCCAAGCAAATAAAAAAGCAGTGTTGAAGTTAAACTTCAACACTGCTTTCGAGTAGGCAAGTGCCTGAGTGTGGACTACATCATTCCGTCCATACCCATGCCACCCATTCCGCCCATACCACCCATGAAGCACATGGATTTTTAGTTTAGGTATAGAGTGATATTAAGCCGTATTTGTAGGTATAAATAACAAAGCAGTGAGTCTCAAAGAAGGTCAGTTTTGGTATGGAATTGTACCCTGAAGTACTCGAATTGTGTTTAGATTGTGTTTAAAGTTTAAGGTTGTGGAGTAGTTTTTTGATCCAACTGAATTAGATCTCTATGATCACATAGATATAAGAAGATATCTTGTCTTAGTTTACAAACAACTTCGAATTTATCGCGATAAGGATCCGCAACAATCAATTTTGCCGACCGTAGACGCTCGTATCCTATGCGTGCTTTAGGTGTCCAATTGCCGATCTGTAACGTAAGAGATGGGGAACCAGAGTCAATAAAATGGTGCAGGATTACCTTCTCAACATCTGTAAGTTTTCTCAAATACCTAAGATCTTTTCGAAGATTATTCCAAATCCAAAATTTTTTCTTGGAATGGTTAAAGATAAATTCTACTGTATGAGCAATTGCAAGTCCTGCTAGGAAAGCCCCGAGAGAAATTGCAAATTTGATTTCAGGGTTAGGATGTTGAACTAAGGAGTGAATTGATACGGCCAAAAAAATCGCAAAAATTATCTTCCAGCTTTTCTCAATAAGGCTTGTGATTATGCCTATAATTTCAGTTAACCCCATATATCTCCCAATTTTAACTCTATTTAATAATTTTATTTTTCTTTATAAAAAATGAACCAACTAAGTAAAGAGGACAGTTCAAAACACCTTCCGCTTTTCGTTCTGGTAAGGGTAGGCCTGATATTTTCACTCTATTGGGAGGATTGTATTTGCTTGCAAAAACTCTGAGACTTTTTGCGTGTTTAATCGTATTACCTGCTTTAACTTCAAGAGGTATTACCGTACCATTTTCTTCTAAGAGAAATTCAACCTGTGCCGTACTTTCTTGCCACGAATAAACAGTTTCATATCCATTTGCGAGAAGCTCTTGTAAAACAAAATTCTCTGCAAAAAATCCTTTATAGGTTCCGTAATCATAATCAAGAATTGTTTTTGGAGATAAGTTAGATAGTGCTCCCATCATTCCAATATCGAACATAAACAGTTTGAAACTATTTTCCTTACAGTAAGCACTGAAGGGCAGTAGTCCTTGATTTGCTATTAAAACTTTAACGATGAGTCCTGCTTTTTCAAGCCAATCAATAGTTCCCGCTAATCTGTGGAAGTCCTTAATTTTAGGAATCACGTCTTTAAATTTAAATTTGGGAGCGGAACTATCCTGCTCCCTACTTAATTGTTCAGGTACAGACTTAAACACTCGTTCTAAGTGCATTGCATTCACTTTGCCGCAGTGTTTGGACATATCAGCAATATAATTTTTGTAAAGTGTAGCTTGAAGTGTTCTCACTGCAGAAAATGCTGAGACGTAATCACTTTTTCGATTCACATAAGTTTTAACAACTTCTGGTAAGCCTCCAACTATGAAATAGTGCAACATAAGACTCCAGAGCTTGTCATGAAGAACGGAAGGAAATCCTTCTGTTGGGGCAAGTTTAACAGCTTCTACAAGTCTTTCTTCACTATTAGCCAACAGGAACTCATTGAAACTCATTGGTCTCAACCTAAGTAAATCAACTTTACCAACTGGAAATGATTTTGGATTCAGATATACACCTAGGAGGGATCCAGCAGATGTAATGGCGAGTTCAGGCATCTCTTCATGAAAATATTTAAGACTTGTGAGTGCTTCTGGACACTCTTGAATTTCATCAAAGATTAAAAGATCTGTCTTTGGATTTATTGTCGCATCTTTGAAAAGTGCTAACTCTTGAATAATTCTTTTTGGATCAAGGTCTCTATGAAAAATTTTGGAAAGAGCGGGAATCTTTTCAAAATTGAAATGGTGACAATTTTCAAACTGCTTACCAAAATCAAGAAGCGTATGTGTCTTTCCTACCTGACGTACACCATCCAAAATCAGAGGTTTACGAGTTTTACTTCTTTTCCATTCTTGAAGTTCAGTGAAAATATATCGTTTCATACAGCTAATCATCCTGCATAAATTTCTAAAAAGGCATGGCTTAATGGTACTTAAAAGTCGTAAATTTACAACTATTTGGTACCGAAAAGTCTCAAATATTGGATTTAGTGGTACCAAAAAGTCGCTAAAATAAGATATATATCTATAAATATAGATGGTTATATAGAAATCAGAAAGTGGGAGATAAACAACCTTCTGCATGCGGGGCTGATCTTCATATCAGCACAGTCAATATCCGCATGCAGAAGGTAGCAAGACGCGCTGGATTATTAAGTAACGTTGAGCTAATTGCGTCGCGGTAGTATTAAAATATACCACAGTATTTTAATGAGTAGCAGATATCCAAAGATGTTTCCATAAATCGCATTGATAATTTTCTTAAGATGCCTCTTTTTCTTCCTTTTTCCAATTCTCAGGAAGTCGTTTTTTATAAAGAGATTCGATTTCTGATTTTTTATCGTTGTTTATCAACAAAGCATCAATTAATTCATGACACTTTCTGAGATGAATTTCAAAATTTTTCTCTCTAGCGACAAATTCATAAGCATCAGGTGTAAAATCCCATGCGACGAAAAAGCCTATTTTATTTTTTGAACTGTGGAGAGAACCCAAGAAATTTCGAACATCTTTTTCCCCCGTTTTAGATTTTTGATTTTTTATTTGAATGGGATTTCCATTGCCATCCCATCCATCAATACCCTTATCATTTGATTTTTTAGGATTACATTTCCACCCCATCAAATCGCAGATTGTTTCTGCAAATTCATGACCATCCATTTCCCTAAATTCTTCTTCCGTTTGTGGTAATCCTTTTATTTCATAATCATAAATGTTATTTAAATTTAACCTTTTTATACCTATTTTACAGGCTACAGGTGAAACATCACCACATATAAATCGTCTGTTTAAATCAAAACAAACTTTTGCAGTTGTAAAACCACCCGAAAAACAATCAAGTACAATATCATTTTTATTTGTAGAACATTCTATTATTCTTTTTAGGAGTTTTTCTGGTTTTTGAGTTTTATAGCCAATTCTCTCATCAGCTACTTGATTCAGGTTGTCTATATCTGTCCATAAATCCCCAATGGTGACTCCGTTTACTTCATCTAGGTAACGGATTAGTTGTTTCTTTCCATTTTTTGTGACGTAAATTCTGCCTTGTTGTTCAAATTTTTTAATACTATCAGCGCTATAGTCTCCGAGTGGGCAATCTCTACTGTAAATTCTACCATCTTTGTCAATGTGTCTAAATTTATTATGTTTTAAATTTAAATCGTGAGGCTTATACACTTTATTAAAAGTATATTTATCTGTTTTTGAATAAAAAAGTATGTGGTCCTTTACTCGTCCAAATGAGCCACTTACTGCTTTTGCTCCTTTTGTAACACCACTTTGCCAAATTATTTCGTTTAGGAAGCGCTCTTCTCCGAAAATATCACTCAACAAACATCTAAGTCGATGTGAAGCATGCCAATCGCAATGTAAAAAAATTGTGCCCGTCTTTTTTAATTTTTTATGAATGAGTTTGATCCTAGGTGTCATCCAAGATATATAATGTTCGATCCCACCAGCAAATCTATCTTCAAAAGAGGCAACCTCCCAACCATTTCCCCAAATTTTTTCGTAAGTTGCATTGCTAAAGAATGGTGGGTCAATATAACAGAGGTCTACACTTTCATCTGGTATCCAATCTAACCACTTTATATTATCACCACAAATCATCGTGTTTTTATTTAGATCTATTTTCATATGTACCTCTTCCCTAAAGTCAACGGAACTCTGAGAGGTTTCTAAAGTAGGGTGTGCATATCTTGCTGTTAATATTGGATTAAATTATAAATTCGAATTCAATAAACTGAAGAAAAACGATTCTTAGTTTTCACAAAAATATTTTGATTTCAGACGATGGCACTGAACAAATGATTTTCAAAAATATTTTGTATCTATGCAACGTATAGCTTCTAAGATGAGAGATGGATAACCTTTATCAACTTTGTGGACCTCAAGTTAAGTTGGAATAACCAACAGTAACAGAGGAAAATAGAAATTAAGTTTGCTGAGGAGAAGTATGAATGTTTTATGTTTTCTAAACTTCATAAAGATTGATGATTAATTGTTGCTGAAAATAACGGCTCCATCATCTTTTGTATTCGGTTGAAACGTATCCTTAACGAACTGACAGCACTGACAGGTATCCCCCCGTCAGTGCTGTCAGTTCGTTAAGTGAGTTTAAAAACACTCTCAATAATGTCGGCGACTTTGTTGCGCGTAGCTTCATCAAGCAGATCTAATCTGGATTTAATCTTTTCAAGTCGACGGTCTTTCCCGCTGGTCTTCAAACCCTTCTTTTTTTCCTCATAAGCAAGGCCTAGAATTTCACCCGGATTTACATCGAGTGCTTGGCACATTTGAAAAAAAGTAGAGATGCGTGGATCGCGCACAGTACCAGCTTCAATGCGGGCTATTGCCGATTGAGGCTTGTTCATTATTGTGCTGAGTTCGCCTTGCTTGATTCCAAGCTCTACGCGCTTTTCGCGTAGGGATTCAAAAACTCGATCCATATATTCTTCAAAGGTTTGCCCTTTCATTACGACTCCTTATCAACCTTAGGCTTAAAGCAAGTATATATCATTTAACGAAAATTCTTGACATTTATTTATCAAGTTTGTTAAGTCATATATGTTATAAAATTAACAAACTTGATAAGGACTGAATGTGGAAAATCTTAGTGCTGAATCTGTTTCTCTTATGTACCAAGCATTAGAGTATGCAAAACGAGGGTGGCCTGTAATCCCCCTACACAACCCTACTCCATACAAAAATTGCAGTTGTGGAAATGTAAATTGTTCAAGCGTTGCAAAACATCCTCGAACAAAAAATGGATTCAAAGATGCTTCTGTACGACCCATTACGATTTGCAATTGGTGGCAGCAATGGCCTTATGCAAACATTGCTATAAAGACGGGGTATGAATCAGGGCTTGTTGTAATTGATGTAGATCCTAGACATGGAGGAGATGTTTCATGGAGAAAATTTTCTGAAGAAAATAATTTAGGAAAAACTTTAGAAGTAAGAACAGGGGGTGGAGGCTTTCATCTTTACTACAAATCTTCAGATTCAAAAATTACGAACAAAACAAATATTCTTCCCGGTGTCGATGTGCGAGCGAATGGTGGCTATATCATTGCAGCAGGATCTCAACATAAAACTGGAAATTTTTACGAATGGACAAATAGTGAAAGCATTATCGAATTACCTGAAGATCTTCGAAAGCTTTTTAATAATGAAAAAGCAAAAGAACCTTCTTCTACTAAGGAGATTATTTCAGTTGGTACACGGCACACGACCTTAATGTCATTAGGAGGCTTATTAAGAAGACAAGGATTCAATAGCTCACATATTTACAACGCTCTTTCTGCAATCAATAAAACTCTATGTGCAGAGCCTCTCGGTACACAAGAAATTCAATCTATTTCTAACTCTCTTTCAAAGTATGAAGCTGTGAGTTCTGTAGAGCAAAATGAATGGCCAGAGCCATCACCTTTACCTGAAATTAAATCTATAGTTCCCAAAATGACTCCAGAGTATTTGCCAGAAGCGTTACGTTCTTGGACTGTGGATATTTGCGATCGTATGCAAATTCCTCTTGAGTTCGTTGCAGCTCCTGCAATTGTGAGTCTCTCTGCGGTAATAGGTCGTCAAATCGGAATTTATCCGAAAAAGAAAGATGATTGGTTGGTAATTCCGAATCTTTGGGGTGCTGTGATTGCACGACCTGGTTTTTTTAAATCACCAGCAATTGCAGAAGCACTCAAACCTTTAGAAACTCTTGTACGTCAAGAACGAGCTCGCTATGAAGCAGCTCTCATTGTTGCAAAATCAAAAGAAGATGTCATTAAAGCGAAAATCGAAGGTATCAAAGAAAATGTAAAAAAGACAGTACGTAAAGGAAATGCACAAGAAATTGAAGCGCTAGAATATCAGTTAGCAGACTCAATACGAGAGTTAGAAGACATTCAAGTTAGCGAAAAGCGTTATAAAACGAATGACGCCACTATTGAGAAAATTGGAGCACTTCTTCTCGAAAATCCTAAAGGCATTTTAATTTTTCGTGATGAGTTATCAGGATGGTTAAGGAGTCTTCAAAAATCAGGGAGAGAAGGCGATAGAGAATTCTTTTTGGAAGCATGGAATGGTTATGGCTCTTACACCATAGATCGAATTGGACGAGGTACATTGCATATTCCGGCTCTTTGCTTATCTATTTTTGGAGGGTTACAACCTGGAAAATTAGATTCTTATATCAGTCAAGCGCTCTATGCGGGAGAAGGTGATGATGGTCTGCTTCAACGATTTCAACTGTTGGTTTATCCAGAGACAATGAAAACGTGGCGTAACGTCGATCGTAAAGCAAATATGGAATCACAGAAAACTGTTACGGAGCTATTTCAAAAGCTTTCTACTCTTGGAGTTAAGGAAGAAAACGAAAATATGCCGGGGCTTAGATTTTCAACGAATGCTCAAACTGTGTTTAATACATGGAGAGAAGCTCTTGAAATCCGATTAAGAAAAGAAGAGTGCGAAGCACCAGCATTTGAATCCCACCTCTCAAAATATAGATCAATGGTGCCGTCTTTAGCATTGATTTTTCATCTGTGTGATAACCCGAAAATTGATGAGTTATCAGAAGTTAGTAAAGAAGCAATAGAACTTGCAATCAAGTGGTCTGAATTTCTCGAAGCTCATGCAAAGAAAGTTTATTCTGGAATTTTGCACTCGGAAATCAAAGCTGCGCATGCTCTTGCAAAGAAAATAATGAGTAAAGCGGTGACTGATAAATCTACTGTGAGATCTGTCTACAGAAAGTGTTGGTCTGGTCTTGAGAACTCTAAACAAGTCGATAAAGCCCTTTCTTTTCTTGAAGATCTAGGATGGCTACGCTTAGTACAAGTTAAAATCAATCATGGCATTAAAGAAGAAATTCATATCAATCCAAAACTTAGAGCATAACATTTTCAGTTTGAAACGATTTATTCCCAGTGGAGCTGCAATGGACAACAATAGGTATTTTGCGTTAAATAGAATTTCTGTTAAAACTCGATCTGAGTTCTTTGACAATCAAATAAGTGAAAAATTTCTCACAGCTTCTGAGTTGGCAGAAGCGCTAAACGTTTCTGTTCATACCATCAGAAAGTGGAGAAAACAGGAAAAAATTCCATACCGTAAATTGGGTCGATCTTTGAGATTTCGCGTCAGCGAAGTGCTGATGAAATTAAAGGAGAAGAAATCCAATGAGAAATAATTACGATAAAAAAGAGCCGAAAATCTACCGAACTTTGAATGGTAAGTGGAAAGTTCGGCACTTTGTTGATGAACTTCATGCTTATCGAGACAAAATTGTAGAAACAAAAACGGCAGCAGAAAATCTTAAACGTGCAATTCTTCAAGGGGAGAAACTTCTTTCTGAAGAATTTCCAAACCGAGCACTCACATTTTCAGACCTTGCTGAAAAATGGATAGATCATGCAAGAAACATCAGACGAATTTCTGAATCCTGCATAATGAACTATAGAGCACATTTAAAGCATCATATTCTTCCGGTTTTTGGCTCAGTTTTTATCCAAAAACTCAAGATTGAAGATCTCGAAAATCTTGCCAGAGAAATCAATCTCAAGGTTCCGATGACAAAATCTTACCGTGCTGTCCGTAAAAGTAGATGGGATGAGGAACTTTACTTAGGTGATCATAAACTCTCACTCTCATATCAACGAGAAATCTTGACAGTCGCTTGTATGATTACCAAGTGGGCTTCTGCACGTCGGCCTTCACTCCTTCTTCAAAATCCATTTGAAACGTTTAAACTTCCTGAAACTCCCGAGCATTTGTATGATTATTGGAGAATTGAAGATGAAGATAAATTTTTCGATTGGTTAGATAAAGGTGCTTATTTTGATCCTTATAAAGAAGGAGCTAAGTATAGAACTGTTCGCAAGTTGGAGAAAGCTGATGAGGTACGTGATGTCGTGTTGATAGCACTTCGTACAGGGATGAGACTTGGAGAAATAGGTGCTCTTCGAAATATGGATGTTGATCTCGATGCGGGATTTATCATTGTCAGAGGATCTTATAGCTCAAAAGAAAAGTGTTTAAAAAATACGACTAAGAGCAAGAAAGCTAGAAGAATTGAAATCAATGGAGATGTTCGTGAAATTTTGGAGAGAAGAAAACACATTCCAGAGAATGAAGCTATCTTCAATATTCACATGAATCCAATTAAATTCTTTTCGCGAACTTGTCTATGGGCAGGTGTAAAAGAAATTCACTTTCATAGTCTGAGGCACACATGTCTTACCAACTTAGCTAACGGTTACGGAATGGATAAACCACTTCCACTCCCGAAGGTCCAACAGATTGCAGGTCATAACGATATTATGACGACGATGCGTTATGTGCATGCGGATATAATAAACGAAACCGCTTCGTTGCAATGGTCGAGGTCCGAAAGAAAAGCAAAAAGCATTACTGAAAGTAAGCAAAAAGAAGGGCTTCGTTCACGTTAACTTCGCCTAAAAGAATTTAACGAAACGAAACCCTAATTTTTTTAAGAATCAGACACAGAAAAAATATGTGTCTGATTTTTGTGTCTGAAGGTTCTTTGGGAGCTTAGCGTAGTGACGTAAGTCCTTGAAAGACTACATCATTCCGTCCATACCCATACCACCCATTCCGCCCATACCACCCATTCCGGCGCCTGGACGTCCTGCTCCTGCTGCAGCTTTTTCTTCTACTTTCTCAGCAACCATTGCTTCCGTTGTAAGAAGAAGTCCTGCTACAGATGCAGCGTTAACGAGAGCTGTTTTTGTAACCTTAGTTGGATCGATAACACCAGCTTGGTAAAGATCTTCGTAGGTTTCTGTAAGAGCGTTGAAACCATATCCATCTTTGCCAACGCGTACTTTATCGACAACCACTGCAGGTTCAACACCAGCGTTAGAAGCGATTTGACGAAGTGGCTCTTCAATCGCTCTGCGAACGATTGCGATACCGAAGTTTTCTGCTTCGCTTTTTGATTTCAAATTGTCGAGTACATGCTGAACGCGGATAAGAGCTACACCACCACCACATACGATACCGTCTTCAACAGCAGCGCGTGTAGAATGCAATGCGTCTTCAACGCGTGCTTTCTTTTCTTTCATTTCAGTTTCTGTTGCTGCACCTACTTTGATAACTGCAACACCACCGACGAGTTTAGCAAGACGTTCTTGCAATTTTTCGCGATCGTAATCTGAAGTTGTTCCTTCGATCTCGTTGCGAATTTGCTTAACGCGTGCTTCGATCTCACCTTTTTTGCCTTTTCCATCAACGATCGTTGTGTTGTCTTTGGAAATGCTGATGCGTTTTGCTTGTCCCAAACCATCCAAGGTCATCGTTTCAAGCTTATGTCCAAGATCTTCAGAGATAACGCGTCCACCTGTTAGGATCGCAATATCTTCCATCATCGCTTTGCGACGATCACCGAAGCCTGGAGCTTTCACTGCAACGCAACGGAGTGTGCCACGAAGACGGTTAACAACCAAAGTTGCAAGTGCTTCACCATCGATATCTTCTGCAATCACTACGAATGGACGACCAGATTGCGCTATCTTTTCCAAGATAGGAACCATGTCTTTCATGTTTGAAATTTTCTTCTCGTGAAGAAGAATGTAAGCATCTTCAAGAACGCATTCCATACGCTCTGAATCTGTTACGAAGTAAGGAGAAAGGTATCCGCGATCGAATTGCATACCTTCTACAACATCCAAAGATGTTTCCATACCCTTAGCTTCTTCCACAGTGATCACACCGTCGCGACCAACTTTATCCATCGCAGCTGCTAGGATTTCACCAATTTCTGTATCGTTATTTGCAGAAATTGCACCAACCTGTGCAACTTCTGTTCGGCCTTTGATAGGACGAGAAATTGTATCGAGACCTTTCACGATCTCTTTTACTGCGAGGTCAATACCTCTTTTGAGTTCCATTGGGTTGTGATTTGCAGCTACCAATTTTGCACCTTCACGGTAGATCGCTTGTGCAAGAACGGTCGCTGTGGTTGTACCATCACCAGCGATGTCGGAAGTCTTAGAAGCAACTTCTTTCACCATCTGTGCGCCCATGTTTTCGAACTTGTCTTCCAATTCGACTTCTTTTGCAACACTCACACCGTCTTTGGTGATCGTTGGAGAACCAAAAGAACGTTCGATAACAACGTTACGACCTTTAGGTCCTAGTGTTACCTTTACTGTATCTGCAAGAACGTTGATGCCTCGTAAAATTTTTCTACGGGACTCTTCACCAAAATTAATAACTTTAGCCATGATATATTCCTTTATTTAAAATTAAGTTTAGCGTTCGATAATTCCAAGAAGATCATCTTCTCTCATAACGATGTGCTCTGTTCCGTCGATCTTAATTTCACTTCCTGAGTAACGACCAAAAAGTACAGTCTCACCAACCTTCACTTCTGGTTTCACAAGATTGCCGTCATCATGTCTCTTGCCTTGGCCAACTGCGATCACAAGGCCTTCCATCGGCTTTTCTTTTGCATTGTCAGGGATATAAATACCGCCAGCTGTTTTTTCTTCAGACTGGATGCGCTTGACCAAAATACGGTCCTGCAAAGGTCTAAACTTCATAAAAACTCCTTAAAATACAGTGAGTTAAATTTTTTCTGCGAGACCCAACCTCGGAAGTTGGTTCGCCGAATGATTGCGGATTGCGGTTTGCAACTTGCAGGATCAAACGTAGGACCAAACCATTTAATGTCAAGAGAGGTGGATGAAATTAAAAGAAGAAATTTGGCGATATTTGGAGCTTTCAGAAAACCCCTGTTAACTTTCAGAAAACCCCTGTTAAGATGAATTCAAGATTTTCAAAATAATAAAAAAAAGTGGGGGAGATATGCAATTTTCTTTTAAAATGCTCGTTTTTTACAGTCTTTTTTCATTGCAAGCATTCGCAACAAATACTTACAAGGAAGAGACATCTTCAGGCAATCTCACTCAGAATGAAATCGAAAGAGGTAAAGCCAGACCCGCGCGGTCTAATAAGAATGTACGTATTCGCATCATTCATACCAATGACATACATTCTTCGACAGACATACTACCTAAACTCAGCGCATTTATAGAGAGACAAAAAAGCATAGCTATTCAAGAGGGTATTTTTCCCATTGTCGATGATGCCGGAGATTTTTTTTCCGGTAGTATCCTGCACACTCTGGCTCCGAGACATAGATCTGATGGAGAAATCCTCAACCCTGAGTTGGAATTTCTGAGACGTCATGGATTCACAAGCATACTTGGCAATCATGAGTGGGATGCAACACAGGAAGGTCTTGCTGTTATGTTTAGCAAACTTAAGGGTGAAAGATCTTTTCCGGGAGGTGTGCTTGCAAGCAATATGATTTTAGAAAATCCTCAAAAGGGTGAAAACAATGCTCTCGCTCCCTATTTTTTTCACGGGATTATGCTTCTGGATTCAGAATACAAAGTTGTAAAAGCCTATTCCCTTAATAATGACAACACTAAAATTCAAGAGTTAAACAGTGAGCTACCTCAACACCCACTCACAAGCGCAGTGATTCGAACGTACAAAGTTGCAAACCAAGAGTTCAAAGTAGGATTTATAGGAGTGATGGGTGATAACGCTGTCACAGGAAGTGTGATTACGAGAAAGGGAAGTGGTGTATCGTTCAAAAAATATGAAAGCAATTATGTCGGTAGACTTGTTATACACCTCCGAAATTTAGGTGCGGAACTTGTCATTGCAGATATACATGGAGGAGCGGAGCCACCTGGTGTGGAAGGAGATCAGGAAGACAAAATACTAGGAACAAAAATTCCTGGTATAGATGTCGTCAGTGCAGGTCATACACATTATGGTTATGTTGCAAAAGCATCGGAAGCTCCTCTTATTCGTTATCAAAGTCCAGCTTTTGGTCAAGCTGTTGTGACAGATCTCAGTTATGATGCTAAACAGGGTTCTGTTCGTACTTTAAAATTGGAAAATTCAAAAATTATTTATAAAACGGAATTAGAAAATCTCTGGGATCATTCTGATGATAGCTATCGCGGCCTTGCAAAAATAACGAGTGAAGAGATTCAGCATTATAAAAATGAATTTGATGAGATTATTAAAGACGATCCTCGTTATTCTTTAGAATCTTCGCTTCCTATTAAACACAGTCATGATCTTATTAACCTTCCTGAAGGAAGCATAGCTGCTACAGAATTGGGAGACTTCAGTACTTATAAAACTCGTGAGCCTTTGGGTAAATTTGTTATGACTGCTGTACGAGAAGAACTGAATGAGGCTCTTCTTTTAGAAAAAAAACATCCCGTCGAAATTATGATGACAGGTATTGAACTTATTCGTATTCCTTTTTTCGTTGGTGGCCCTACGATTTTCGAAGATATCTTTGCCATGAATTCACGCGGAGTTATGAAATCTCCAGTAGGAACTTTGATACCTGACGGTGGTAGAATTTCCGTAATGCGCATGTCTAAGAAAGATTTGTATAGATTGGTCGGCTTATTCGAATTCTATTCTCGAAAATATACAGCAGAAGCAACGATGTCTTATTCAGAAGGTTTGGAATTTACCTACTTGCCCAATAGTATCCCGATCTTTTTCAATTTGAAGGATTTTAAATTGAACGCTCGGAAATATAAGGATCTTCCTGAAATTTTACATGTAGCGATTTCGTCTTTCATAGCGCAGAATATAAGAGAAAAGGCTGGGGGATTAGTAGATTTCTCCCTCATACATCAGATTGATCCGCAAGATCATGTGCTAACTACGGATGTTTTGCTTGCAAGATATCTGCATAAGAATAGATCTTTAATAGAAAGATTGGGAGTTGCAGGATCTGCATCTGAAAGAGCAAAGGTTTTAGCAGAGCAGAAAAAGCGTTGGAGAAAAGATAAGAGAGCTATGATTTTTTCAAATTCACTTCGGTGATGTTTGTTTTTCTTGTAGTCTGTGACTGAGATGTTTTTTGGGATGCACTTTTATCGAGAAGAAATTTCTGTCAACAAAAGGTTAGAAAACTTCTTCCTTTGTAAAGAAAAATGCAATTTCTGTTTTTGCAGTTTCGGGCGCATCCGAACCATGAACCGTATTTATACTTTTAGATTTTGCAAACCTCTGTCTTAGGCTTCCTTTTACAGCAATTTGGGGATCAGTAGCTCCCATAAGCTCGCGATTTTTTGCAATGGCATTTTTCCCTTCCAAAACCATGACGACGACAGGTCCTGAACTCATATATTCCGTAAGATGTGCATAAAACGGTTTTCCTTTGTGCACTGCATAAAATGCACCAGCACGTTTTTTAGACAGTTTTAGCATTTTTATGGCTGCGACATGGAGATCATTTTTTTCAAAATGTGCGATGATTTCACCGATGTGATGCCCTGCAACCCCGTCGGGTTTTATGATGGAAAGTGTGCGTTGTGTTTTGAGCTCTTCCGCAGAGGAAATATAAGGAATGCTAAGGCAAATTAGAGTTAAGAAAGTTTTCAATACAAAGCTCCTATGAAAGTACGTATCTGATCAAACAAGTAGCAGCATAAAAGGATTTTCAAAAATGCTGCAATAGGAATTAGCTTGACGCGGTCTTCTTAAGATTTTATCAGGACTTCTTTATTTTTCAGAAAGGATTTTTATGAAGTCATGGGTTTTGGTTCTGATGATTCCACTGTTGAGTAGTACGAGTTTAACAACTGCCTCTTTTGCGCACAGTGAGGCTGTTCATACAGCAGAAAAGTTTGTAGAAGGTCACCGAGGATATACTCCTTCCATAACATATGTTAACGAATTTGTTGCTAAGATTTTAGGCACCGACAAAGGGAAAGTTCAAGACTGGCTCACTCCTATAGCTTTACTAGAAGTGCAGAATCTTGTTTATCAATTGATACTTTCTCAAATTAAACCAACTGCAGAGCAAAGAGATGCCGTTGTAAAATTATTTCTTTTCCATCGCATGGCGTTTTTACTTGCCGGAGGTGTGAGTGCGGTTGGAACTTTCCTGCAAACTGAAAATGTTATGAAGATTGTGAGTTTTTCAACGAGTGCCTTCGCTTATTGGAAGTACCACAATTGGCGAAAAACTTGGGGCAATGCACAGATGCTTCCTACAAATTGATTTTATTGACTATTTCTTAGAAAATTCTCATCTTCGTTATGCTTAGCTTGCCGAATCTAACGTCATGGGAGTTTTTATATGAGAACATTAATTTTATCGACCTTGATTTGTAGCTATTCGCTGAGTGTTCATGCGGAGCATAAGTGTGCGGATCGTTTTGATAAAAAAATTGTAAAGGAAGAAAATGCAGCGTTAAAGTCAGGACTTGCGACAGTATTACTCATTCCTACAGTGATCCCCTCTATTGGTGCTGCTATTTATTCAGGCAAAAATGCTTGGGATTCTCATGTACATTCTAAAGCTTCAGGGCTTCTAAAAGCGGCCACAGTTTATAACTTTCAGATAAATCTGAGAATGACTCCTGACGTAAAACTTGAACGCTTGCTTAGGAATTTTCATAAAACTCATAAGTTTAACTTCAAGTTTGAAACAATGGTTAGAATTCTTGATGATATCAATGATAACGCTGAGAATTGTCCTCGTAGTTATGAGCATATTCCGGAATTGGTTCGTAAGCTGTATAGGGATGAGATACCATATTCTCGCTCTTCTTTATAATTTCAACAAAAAAACTGCCTAGTGAAATTTGTAAAGATTAGTACTTCAAGTAATGAAGTACTTGAGGGCCCTGTAATTTTTTGCTAATACCAGATTCTTAAATACCCATACATTTTAAGGACAGTCCTATGTTTAAAAAGATCTTCTTATTCGTATTGTTTTGTCTGCTCAATCTTCAGCTCACTTGTTTTGCATCAGCTGAAGATGAGGAAGCACAAGCAAGACATCTCCTAACAAATGTAGATTCAAACTACTGTTTTGAATTTGCTCTCAGTCATCTTTTGGAATCCAATGTGAATGTATATACTCATGTCATTGACTTCATTACATCACATGAACCTGTAAATTACGGCGATCTCGAACCCCTTTTGCGTAGAGAGTTTGGACGTATGAGGCTGAGAAATTATGATGATGGAACACAGATCACTGCTGTTATTATTGTGAGAGGAGCTGATGCAGTAAGACCAATACGCCGTGAAAATGCAGCATATTTATATAGCATTGAAATCTTTGCAAATGAGGGAAGATCCGCTTTCTTAGAAATTTCCTTTTTCCAGGATATATATTTCGGCAGCCCACCGTATAGATATTTATATCTTGATCCTAATGCTGTTGTGCAAGTTGATTCAACATCATCAAGTGATGACTGGATAAGTGAATCTGAAACGGAAGAAGATGAAAAAGATGAAGTCTCAAGTATTGACTTAAATTCTGATGGCGAAAATTGTTTAAATCAAATGGCGTCGGCTCCTATTTTGAGCGATATTTCCATCCAAAGAAGAATGATATTTGATCGTCTCTTCGAATTATCTTCATTATGAGTCAAGAGAAAATTTTCGGCTTCGTACTCAATTGTACGTTGTCTAAAACTTCATACAGGGGTGCATGAAAGGCTCGAGTAATTTCGCGTACAAGAAAGCTCGGAGCACGGACTACGGAATCTCCTCCGATATTGATGAGTACAGGAGCGGTTTCAGAGTTCTTCGAAATTAAGAGCACAAATAGAGAACTCCCGCGGGGTGAGTGACGACGTGCAAGGTAGAAATTCGCAATTTCATCCCACTTTAAGGTTACTTCTTTGGTTCGTGTCCGCAAATGAATGGCATCTTTTTCAATAGTAATATCTCGGAGAGCTTTGAAATAAACATAAAGAATAAAAATCCAGGGAAGAATCACAAACAAAATAAAAAACAAATATGCTAATTCAGGTTTTGCAAGTTCTTTGTAATGGTGAGAGAAATTTGTAATGCTTAGAAATACTGCACAACCCATAACTCCAAAAAAAGAAGATGTGACGATGGAACGAGGGTTTGCTAGAAATCGTAATCCACCTGAAGGGAGTCTATCGGAAAAGTATTCATGCTCTCTTTGTTCCATGATAGTACGTTGGGAATATTCTGCGGCATCTGGATCATCAGGGTCTATACTTAAAACTTTTTTCCACATTTGAGCTTCGTCGTAGAACTTTCCTTCTTCATAGAAAAGTTGGGCTTTCATCTTGAGCGCGCCGGTATTTTGCGGGCCTAAGCTTAGAAGGTCCTCCAATGCTATATAAGCTTCCGAGAACTTTCCCTCGTCTATCTGTTTTTGAATGTTTTCTAAACGCATCACCATGGGGACCTTATCGGAGACAAATGGAAAATATTAAGGTGGGAGATTGGGTTGTCGTCATCCTCCTCTGGTTACGACGGACAAGTTCGCTTTATGGAGAAAAGCATTTTAGAGATGTCATTGGATCCCACGAACTTTTTTCCCTAAATTGCGTTCCGTTAACAATTCATTTTTAGGAGTTTTTATGAGAGTTTTTGGTGTGTATGCAATCGTAGTTTCAACAGCAATGTCTTTATCTTCCCTTTATGCAAATGACTTGCCAAGGGATCTAGAAGATTTGAGTCAACGTTGGTCTTCCGTTGAAAAAGTCGATGATTCCGAATTTTTAATGGGTATGGAGGTTGTTGGGATAGAGGGGGAGGCAGATTTCTTTAAAATCATTCAAAATGATTTTGTAAGAACGAAAATGGGGAGTAAAAAAATAGAAGAATTTCATTTTCTAAAAATCAAAGAGAATTCACGGAATTTTGTACTTGCGAAGCTATTTCCCAAAGATGTTACAGATCTTGCTTTCTGTGAGCATTTTCCAGATCCCAAAATTAAAGATGAGAAAAAGCTAGCAGAAACTCGCTTTCGCAATTGCAAGATCAAAGTGAAAGAGATGTTGGGAGGTATTTTACATTCAGATCCTGAACTTATTTTTGGAGAAGCTTTTTTTGCGGATGGGTCTTCAGATCTTCTGTTCTACGTTCCTTCTATGCTGAACTCAGAAAGTTTTTTAAAATTTGAGTTCAAACGCCATTAGAAAAAATGAGCTTGGATCTTTTGGATTATGGATTCAGTAGTGAAACCAAATTCCTTAGCAAGATCTTCTGCAGGAGCACTTTCTCCGAAGTGATCAATGCTGATACTTAATCCGTTGGATCCAACAAAACGCTCCCATCCTAAGCTGGTGCCCGCTTCGATAGAAACGCGTTTGGAACACGAAGGTGAAAGAATAGAGTTTTTGTAATGAACATCCTGTTGGAAGAAAAGTTCCCAACACGGAATAGAGACAACACGAATGTGAAGAGAAGGACTTTCAAGTTTTTCCGCAACAGAACATGCAAGACTTACTTCGCTTCCTGTTGCAAAAATAATGAGGTCGCATGATCTATCTTTGCCGCGAACAATCCAGGCTCCGTGCTGTGCTTGTGCTGCATCATCTTGTGATTTGCAAATATGAGGGAGGTTCTGTCGACTGAGGGCAAAGCAAGAAGGTTTTTTTGCAGTTAGTGCATAACGCAGCATCACTTCTGTTTCCATTGCGTCTGCGGGTCTAATGACATTCATATTGGGCATCATTCTCAAACTCATAATATGTTCTACAGGCTGATGCGTAGGGCCGTCTTCTCCAAGATAGAAAGAGTCATGTGTGAACTCATGAATAACCTGTGCTTTTTGCAAAGCACCTAAGCGTAATGCTGGACGTGAATAGTCGGAGAAAACAAGAAAAGTTGCATCGAAGGGAATTAGTCCACCGTACAGCGCTATTCCATTTGTAACGGCAGACATCGGAAATTCACGAACACCGAAGACCACGTTTCGGCCTTTGTGATTCGTTGCTGAAAAATCACCGACCTTTTTCGCATAAGCTTCGAGTACGTTGGAAGGTTCAAGATCAGCGCTTCCTCCGATAAGATTGGGGATGTGATCACACCACTGGTCTATCAAATTTCCGAAAGCATTGCGTGTTGCGAGAGTTTTTGTAAAGTCCCATTGGGGAGGAGGAAGTTTAGAGGTGTCGAGAGCTTTAAAATAAGCATCGTAACGTTTTTGGAATTTTCCATCTTGAGATGCCTTGCTCTCAAATATTTTCTTCCATTGTGAAACATCGTTTCTAAGTCGTGCAAAGTTGCGTTGAAAGTGCTGAGTCGCTTCTTCCGTCCAATAAAAAAACTGGTCTGTGGGTAATCCTAACAATTCACGAGTTCGTTGGTATTCTGTTGCAGGAAGAGGGCTTCCGTGAGTTTTTGCACTTCCAGCCATGCTTGCAGTCCCTCGTGCAATCTGAGTGTGACCAATGATGATGGTAGGTTTATCACTTTGCTGCATAGCTTCACGAATAGCTGAGCGTATAGCATGGTGATCATGTCCATCGATGGTGATCGTATGCCAACCAAAACCTGCAAAAAGTTTTTCTTCGTTATCAGAAGTCGCTCTATCTATAGAACCTGAAATCTGTATGGCGTTGCGATCATAGAACCAGATAAGTTTGTTGAGTTTGAGATGACCAGCAAGGGAAGCTGCGCCAAGTGTGACGTCTTCTTGCAAACAACCATCTCCCATAATCACCCATGTGTGATTGGAGAAAATATCTTTGTCGATCTGAGCTGCTAAATGTCGTTCTGCAAGGGCAAAACCTACAGACATGGCACAACCTTGTCCTAGTGGACCTGTTGTACACTCGACACCTGGTGTCATGTAATTTTCAGGATGACCAGGTGTTTTTGACCGCAATTGACGAAAGCGTTTGAGTTCGGACATATCTAAAATGCCACTTGCAAAGAGTAAGGCATATTGGAGCATGGAAGCATGTCCTGCACTCAATATGAAACGATCGCGTCCTAACCATTCCGTATTGTCAGGGTCGAAACGTAAAAACTCTGTATGCAGTATATAAGCAAAATCTATGGCAGAAAGAGGTCCTCCAGGATGACCTGAATGAGCTTTGTTGACACCGTCCAGTATGAGGCCTTTGAGAAGATCAATGACTTTATGGTCGTTCATGAATGTACTTTCTCTGAGTGATTTATATTCTTTGGAACGTATTCTATTCGTAAGTTAAATAGGCAAATGCAACATATTCAAGAAGGAGGAAGACTCCTAAGGAATTGCCTAAAAATCCAGGGCGTACAAAATACTGTAAAGGGACTTGAGCAGCAAGAATGCTACCGAGAACAAGATTATGCGTGATCCATTTATTAATTTGCGGAGAATTTTGTTCGTAGAGTGTATTTGCAATTTCGTAAGCATGATTAAGAACTCGGAGAACAATGACCCCCGTAACAGCATTGTTGAATCTATAATGTTTGAAAGCTTCGTTCGCAATGCGAGCACAGAAAACGCTTCCATGTCGAAATAGGTCGATATTGCTTGGAGCTTTATGATAGATTTTCGTTATTTTTTTTCCTTCAAAATTTACAATGGGTGTAGCTTTGAGCGTAGAATAGTAATGTCGTACATCTTCGTTGTAGTGAAATTGAAAATAGTTCGCTCCCAGAAGACTCACGTCACTAACGAGATCACCGATGTAAGTAACATTGTCAAGACCAAGAGGTTTATCAGAGGCTTTGTAGATATTATTTGCAAGTTTAAGGATGGTCGATGTGTGTCCTACAAGAGCAGCTTGAGGGAAATAACTTACGCCACTTCCCTCAATAATTTTCTGTATACCATTTAAAGTAGGAACAAGAAGAGCTAAAGCGAATTTATGATCCAAACCTTCTTCGGAGTTTTCTCCCGAACTTTCTTCAGATGTGCCCTCATCTTCAGGATTTTCAAAGATAGCGCACTGATCCCATCGAAGAGTATCGACTATTGTCGAATTGGAATAGGCGTGGAGGGAGCTGTGAGATAGAAAAGCAAAGAGGCTTAGAAGAATAGAGGGATTTTGAAATTTCATAATAGCCTTTCCTGTGCGAGATTCTTAAACAAGCTGCCACTTTTGTATCATAATCTGGTAGGAAAAAGCATAGTCTCTGGTTAAAATTTACTAGATTCTTAGATAAATTAAATTTGGCGTTAATTTTTTGAATTGGGATTTTTAATGAAGCGTACGTTCTTTGCCTTTTGTGTTTTATCTCTCGCGTGTTCGACTCCTGATGGAGGACCTCAAGAAAGTGCCGAAAAAGATATAAAAGGGCATGAAAAGCTGACCGTTTTGAATTGGCAGCTGACTCCTTTTGAAATTGGCAGCCGGTGTCGCAGAGCTCAAGAGACTTTGAAGGAAGAAATAGAGAGCATAATTAAGACTCAAAAACCAAATTTGGAAAATACTCTTGAACGCGCAGATCGGGCTTTTTCTCTCTTTACCAATCAAGTTCAACCTCTTGATTTCTATCGCTACGTCATTAAAGATCCTAAATTGCAAGATGCTGCAAAAAAATGCTTTGAAGAATCAGAGAGATTGCATCTTTCCATTCTTTCAAGGCCTGCTTTTTACAAAATTGTAAAAAAAGCGTCAAATTTGAATAAACCCAAAGATCCATTACAAAAATATTTATTAGAAGATTACATGCATGCTTTCCGAGATAACGGTCTTTTTCTTAGCAATGAGAAAAGACAAGAACTCTTAGAGCTTCGCAATGAGTTGGTGAAAATACAATCAACTTTTACCCAGGTTTTGAATGCTTGGAATGAAAAACTTCATTTTTCAAAGAAAGAACTTCAGGGCCTCCCTCATGACCTTCTTTCAGACCTTGAGAAATCTCGAGAAGTCGGAAGAGATTATATTTTGACTCTCAAATATCCTCATGTGATTCCAGCTTTAAAATATGTCAAAGACCCTGATGTTCGTAAAGTTATCTACGAGCGTTTTAATAGTCGCGGGGGAAAAGAAAATTCAGAAAGGTTGAGACAGGCTTTGGACCTGCGTTTGAAGATTGCAAAACTTCTTGGATACAGAGATTACGCTTCGTTAAAACTAGATGATACTATGGCGAAAAATTCAAAAACGGTCACAAAATTTCTTTCCGATTTGCAAACGCAATTGCGTGATCGTACAAAAAGAGAATTTGAAACCCTCTTGGATCTGAAACGGAAGTATCTCAAAGATCCCAATATGAGTGTTTTAAATCCATGGGACGTAGCTTTTTATGAAACGCTGCTCATGAATGAACGCTACCAATTGAGTGAGGAAGATCTTAAACAGTATTTCCCTGTTGAGAAAACTCTGGAAGGAATGTTCAATATCTACCAGAAAATATTCAATGTAGAATTTCAAGCTATGTTTCATGCTCGTACATGGCATCCTGATGTAAAGGCTTATCGCGTAGTAGACCAACAGAGCAAAGCTGTCATAGGTCAATTCTATTTGGATCTTTTCCCAAGAGATGGGAAATATAGTCATGCTGCGAATTTTGGTTTGATCAGTGGTTATGAAAAAGAAGATGGTGCTTATGTTCTTCCTATTTCTTCTGTCGTAGCTAATTTTAGCAAACCTACAAAAAATGAGCCTGGCCTCCTCACTCATGATGAAGTCCAAACTCTTTTCCACGAGTTTGGTCACGTCATGCATCATGTTTTATCTCGTGCCAAGTATGGGGACTTTTCAGGAACCAATGTTAAAAGAGATTTTGTTGAAGCCCCCTCTCAGATGCTTGAGAATTGGGTGTGGGATAAATCTATTTTAAAAAAGCTGAGTTCACACTACCAAACAGGCCATTCTATGCCTCATCACATGATAAACCGTTTGCTAAGTACTCGTTATTTTGACAAAGGAATTTTTTATACTCGACAAATTTTTTATGCATCCGTCGATATGGCGTATCACACCCTGCGTAACACACGATATCTTGATGTTACTCAAATGTATCAGAAGTATTTTGAAGACATTAATATGCTGAAAGCTCTGAAAACAACAAGGGCGGAAGCTGCTTTTGATCATCTTATGGGAGGATATGACGCAGGATACTACGGTTATCTATGGTCTGAAGTCTATGCATGTGACATGTTTACACGTTTTGAAAAAGAAGGACTTCTCAATCCTAAAACGGGGTTGGAGTATAGACGGATCATATTGGAACAGGGAGGATCTCAAGATCCTATGGATCTTGTGAAGAGTTTCTTAAAACGGAAACCTAACAACGAGGCTTTTTTACGCTTGATGGAAGAAAAGACACCCGTTGTTAAGTAGTCTTAGTAAATCCTCAGCGATGAAAAAAATTCAATCGCGGATGATTACTTTACTTCTTCCGATTTCTTTACTTCTTCTTTTTTCTCAGCTTTTGCAGCTTTTTTTGCTTTTACAGCTGATTTTTTGTGCTCAGCTTTGTGTTCTGCTGTTGGTGTAGCTTTTACTTCCTGTGCAGCAGGCGCTGGAGCAGCTGTCTCATGTTGTGCAGCAGGCGCTGGAGCAGCTGGATGCTGTTCTGTGCCTTCAGCAAAAGAGAAGCCTGGTGTCAACAAAGCAACGAGAGAGAGGGTTTTTAAACACTTCATTTTAAACTCCTGAAAAAAAATTAATGAAAGTCCAAACAAAGTATAATTTCTTTTTCTAAAGAGACAAGCAAGAGACTTAGAGTGATGTTCGGCGATGTTAAAAAGTCATTCGGAATGCGTCACTTTTTTAATATTTTGAAATTATTTCCCTGATTGGTTGAGAAGAGAATTTGAAAATGCTAAGCTAAATGTAGAAACCAACAATCTATTTATAAGCTGCGCTAAGGGGGCTCTACGTTAAGCACACGAGCATTTGCGCATCGGAATTACCGACTTTTCTTTTTCGGTCAGAGTGTTTCGCTTATCGGCACATGGATGCAACAGATAGCGATGACATGGCTTGTTTACCATCTCACGAAATCAGAATGGCTCCTGGGTCTTGTTAGTTTTGCAGGACAAATTCCGACTTTTTTTGTTTCTCCCTTTGCGGGTGTCCTTATTGACCGATGGAACCGTCATAGAGCGGTGATGATCACTCAAACTTTGGCTATGTTACAAGCCTTTCTTCTTGCTTATTTGACTTATAAAAATCTCTTATCTGTGTGGCATATACTCGGACTTTCCTTATGTTTAGGAATTATTAATGCATTTGATATGCCGACTCGGCAAACCTTTCTGTCGGATATTGTGACACGCAATGAAGATTTACCCAACGCACTTGCCATGAATTCTTCCATGGTCAATATTACACGCCTCATAGGTCCTGCTCTTGCGAGTTTGGTCATCGGTTTTAGTGGGGAATCCATTTGTTTTTTTCTCAATGGATTAAGTTATCTTGCAGTTCTTGCAGCACTGGCAAAAATGCAAATTAAAGATGTAAAAAAAGTCGGTTTGCACGAACCTATACTCGCAAGTTTGCGTGAAGGATTGAATTACTGTCTCAATGTTCCTTCCATACGGTCCATACTTTTACTTTTAAGTCTAACAAGTATCACTTCTGTATCGTTATCTACTCTGCTTCCTGTTTTTGCTGAGAAGTTATTTGCAACAAGTGGAGCAAGTGGATTTGGGCTTCTGAGTGCTGTCTCAGGTGCGGGTGCTTTATCAGGGGCCATTTTTCTAGCTACACGAAACTCCATCCAAGGACTTGGAAAAATCATCACAAGTTCGACTTTCATTCTAGGCCTGGGGATGCTTCTCTTTTCCTATTCTCCGTTCTCTTCTTTTTCTGTTGTTTGTCTCTTTTTTGCAGGTGCAGGAAATATCGTTCAGATGGTTGCAAGCAATTCACTTCTTCAAATCACTGCAAGCGAAGAGAAACGAGGCCGCGTGCTAAGTTTTTACATAGTCTCTCTTTTAGGTCTAGCACCTTTAGGAAGCCTTCTTGCAGGTTACTTAGGCAGTCACATTGGAGCTTCCGCAACGATCGCCATAACAGGGTCTGCAACAATTTTGAGTAGCTTTTTTTTTGGACCTCTCTTGTCAAAAACAGAAAGTCCTCAAAGTGAAAATCTTATCTCTACAACAGAAGATCTGACGGAAGGAAAATAGAAAGCGAAGTTAGAAAAAAGATAAAAAAAAATGAGGGTGTTCGCGTAAGCGATAGAACCAAAAGGCCACACCCCCATTGCGAGGAGACACCACACACGCGGTGTAAGTGTTTTGCTCTCCCGATCTTTGCCCTTGGTTGAAGACTCACAAGCCCATCTAAGAGCCGACCTCCAAAATACTGATCGTAAATCTCCGATAAAAACCTTAGTAAGAGATACATTTTGTTTTCAAGTCACACGGAAATAACATCATGGATATGAGTCCAGAAGAATTTTTAAAATTTTCTCAATTAAAAGAATCTCTTACATCTCGCGCTGCGAAAGAATTTGGAGTGAGTCCTGAGCAGTTTGTAAATTGGCGATGGCAGATGAAGCACCAATTGCAAGCACCGCAGGATTTTCCACAAGGGTTAAAATTAAACGAAGAAGAGCTCACTGCGTTTGCAAAACTCGAAGAATTGTTTAGAGCAGGGCTAACCCCCTACTATGCAGCTCTCATGAAGCCCGAAGAGACCTGTCCTATACGCCTTCAAGCTATGCCAAGAAGTGAAGAGTTTAGAGATGTCTTGGGAAAGAAAGATCCTCTCGAAGAACGCTTGCATTCTCCCGTTCCTGAGGTGGTGCATTTGTATCCTGATCGGGTTGCTTTCTGTGTTGCTATGCTCTGTCCTGTGTACTGTCGCTATTGTTATAGAAAGCGTCGGGATGAAGAAACAGGATTGCATTTCAATAGAGCCATTATTGCGAAAGGTATTGATTACATCGCTTCCAATTCTGCAATTCGTGATGTTTTAATTACGGGTGGAGATCCTTTTATAAGTTCGGATGAAAGTATAGAACATGTTGTCCAATCTCTTCGCAATATTCCTCATGTAGAAATCATCCGTATTGGGACACGAACCCCTGTGACACTTCCGTATCGTGTGACTCAAACTTTATGCAAGATGCTGTCTCAATATCATCCGATTTGGGTCAATACTCATTTCAATTGTGTGGAAGAAATTACACCCGAAGCTGTGCAAGCACTTACAAATCTTGTCGATGCAGGAATACCTGTTGGTAACCAATCCGTGCTTCTCAAAGGTGTCAACGATTCCACAGATAAAATGATGCAACTCTGTCGTACGCTCGTGAAATATCGCGTGCGTCCTTACTATCTTTTTCACCCTCATCTTGTGGAAGGAACAGAGCATTTACGAACTTCTGTAAATAAGGGCCTTGAAATTATAAAAGGTTTAAGAGGCAACCTCAGTGGTTATGCAATTCCTACATATATTGTTGATACTCCTTCTGGCAAAGTTCCTGTTGCTCACAATTACATACTTGGAAACGAGAACGGAGATCTGATTTTAGAAACTCCACGGGGAGATATCTGGCGGGAAAAGGGTGCTTGGGACTTTTGATGGTAGAGAAGAGATCATTTGAAGAACTTCGTTCGCAAATCGCTTCTCTCGATGAGTGTATTTTGCTCAGCATCTCTAAAAGAAATCTCTGCTCTGAGTCACTTGCAGAACTTAAAGAAGAAAGGAGTTCTAGTCTCCGTGTCCCTGAGATCGAACGTGAAGTTTATAGACGTAATATCGAGCTTGCCGAGAAATTAGGTTTGGAAAAGAAGTTTGTTTTTCAAATCACCAAACTTCTTCTTAGACATTCCTTGAGATGTCAAAAAAGACATATAGAAAAAATAAACTCCCAAAAACGTGTAAAATGTAGAAACAATTCTTTCAGGGAAACATAGGAAGAAGATCTTTCAAAGCCGTTGTTTCTTCGAATCCAAAAAGAAGATTCATATTTTGAACTGCCTGTCCTGCTGCCCCTTTGACTAAATTGTCAATCGCCGTGACTACAACTAAGTTCTGTGTCCGTGAGTCTACACCCAAACTTATATCGCAGAAATTAGACCCACTCACATACGCAGTTTTAGCCCATTGTCCTAGATTGAGAAGTCGAACAAAGCTTTCGTTCTTGTAGAATTCTTTGTAGAGACTCCATATTTCTTCCACTGACGAAGATTTTCTTAAAGGTATGTAGCAAGTCGCTAGTATTCCTCGTTTCATGGGAACAAGGTGTGGTGTGAATTGCACAGGGACACCCACGATCTTTTCTATTTCTTTTTGATGACGGTGAACACCAAGCAATCCATAGGCATGAAGGCTTTCAGAAACTTCACAAAACAAGGATCCTACAGAAGCTGAACGTCCTGCACCTGAAACACCGGATTTGCAATCGTAGATGATACGTTCTTTGTGAATCAGATCACTGTCAAGAAGGGGAGCTGTAGATAGAAGACATGCAGTGGGATAGCAGCCAGGGTTTGCTATGAGTTGAGATTCTACAATGCGTCCACGCTTACCAAGTTCGGGTAAGCCGTAAACAGCAGCATCGTTCAAGCGGTAGTCGGAACTGAGGTCTATCACTTTCTTGCCTGCGTCTAAAAATGTAGGCACTATTTTTTCTGATTCTCCATGGGGAAGAGCTGTGAAAATCAGATCACATTGTTTCCATTTTTCCGTATCAACACTCGAACCGAAACGGGTGTCTATAATATTATGGAGATGAGGATACGCGTTCGTGATGAGGGCGCCAGCCTGCGTGTTTGCTCCTAGAAAGCTGATTTCCACTTCAGGATGTTTGAGTAAAATGCGAACAAGTTCAACACCAGCATAACCAGAGGCACCGATAATAGCAATTTTACGCATTTGAAAACTCCTAAGTTAATTTTTAATACGAAGTTCCTCTATTTCTGAAGCAGTCAAAGCCCGTAATTGTCCGGGTTTTAATCTTGGATCGAGACGAAGATTCCCCACACCAACACGGACGAGTTGTTTAATGTGCAAACCGTAGTGCTCGAACATGCGTCTTATAATGCGATTGCGACCAACATGAAGAGTGATCTCGTAAGTACAGGAGTTAATTCCGAGAGGAGTTATACTCGCGCTCACAGGACCATCTTCGAGTTCAATACCATGTTGTATTTCTGTTAAAGCTCTTGGGGGTAGGGGCTGTGTACTGACGACTCTGTATATTTTTGAGACGTTGTATCGGGGATGCATAAGTTGATTGCAGAGAATACCATCGTTGGTCAGTAACAAAAGACCTTCAGAAAAGTAATCGAGTCTTCCCACTGAACTTATTTTTATCCCGAGTTTTTTGACAGCTTCCAGATCTTGTAAGCAGGGTTTTCCTTCATCGTTTTTGTTTGAACACAAAATTCCTGAAGGTTTATAAAGCATGTAGTAACAAAGTTCTGTTTCCTCTTTAGACACAGCTTTACCACTGACAACAACGTGAGCAAGATCTTCGTCAATGTCCTGTCCTAGAACAGCCTGTTTACCATCTACGAAAACCTCACCCCTTGCTATAAGCTCTTCTGCTTTTCGCAAAGAACAGATCCCTTTTTTACTGAGCCATTTGTGTATTCTCACAATAGTACCTTATACTCGAACCTAAGAATCTAAACGTTCTCTTAAAAATTTTTCAGCTTGAGAAAGAACCAGTGTTTCTTTCTCAGGATGTGCAGAACCACCCTGAGCACGATCTGGTTTTCCTCCACCCTTTCCGTTTGCAAGTTCACAGAGAACTTTCATCAAGTCAGGAGCTTTAAAAATATTCAAAGACCCTTTTCCTACAAGAATCATAATACTTAGAGAACCATTTGCTACAAGAGTTAGAACTGCAATATCTTTGTCCAGTTTGGATTGGAGTTCGTTTGCAAAATTATGAAACCGTTCTTGTTCAACAAGTCCAGTGACAGTGCTTACAAGTACGTTTGCACTTTTGAGCGTTTTGCGTTGAGCAAGAAGTCTTTCTATTTTAAGAGACTGTTCTCGGTTTTTGAAATCAAGCAATTCTTTTTCCAAAGTTTTAACTTGAGTTTGCATATCCTGGATTTTTTGAAAAACCTGTGTGAGAGGAGCTTTCAAAGAACTTGCAAGTTGAGTGACAAGTGTACTTTCACGTCTCAGTTTTTCAAAGGCAGGCGTCGCAACCAAGGCTTCAATTCGACGAACACCAGCTGCAACAGAAGATTCAGACACAATTTTTAAAAGTCCTATGTCACCTGTTGCTTTTGCGTGAGTTCCTCCACAAAGCTCTTTGCTGAAAGAGCCCATAGTCAGAACGCGAACTTTATCACCATACTTTTCACCAAAAAGAGCAACAGCTCCGTCTTTCTTTGCGTCGTCAAAAGTTTTTATTTCCGTTTGAATAGGACTGTTTTTTTGTATTTCAAGATTGACGAGATCTTCGACTTGAATGATTTCTTCATCGGTCATTTTACGAGAGAAGGTAAAGTCGAAACGCAAACGATCAGGTCCTACATAAGAACCTTGCTGATTGACATGATCTCCTAAAACATTTTTCAGTGCAGAGTGAAGCAAGTGTGTAGCTGAGTGATGACGTGCGGTAAGAAAGCGAGATTTTACATCGACACTTGCATGAATTTTTTTAAGAGATTCTTTACTTAAAAGTCCGCTTACCAATGTGCAGCGATGAATGTGCATGTCAAAAGCTTTGAAGGTATCGACAACTTTCAATTCGATATCATCGTTACTTAAAGTCCCGATATCACCGATTTGACCACCGGATTCTGCGTAGAAAGGAGATTTGTCGAGACATATAAATACAGTATCTTTTTCTTCCCTGTAACGTGTTGTATGTACGTCTGCTTCGAGTTTCTCATAACCTAGAAATTCTGTGTCGCGGTTATCATTTAAGACAACCCAACTCTCATCGTTTCCGAGGGTGTTGTCAAATTTTGCAAACTGTCTTCCACGCTCTTTCTGTTCTTCCATTGCAGCATGAAATCCAGTTTCATCGATGCTCATTCCATGTTCTTCTGCAATAATACGAGTAAGGTCAACAGGAAAACCGTAGGTGTCATAGAGTGTGAATACATCAACACCAGAAAGTATATTCTTTCCTTCTTTCTGAACCTGTTTTGTAAGTTTGGAGAGAAGTCCTAAACCTTGTTCAAGTGTTTGTAAGAAACGTTTTTCTTCAGATTCGATAACCTGACTCACGTAATCTGCACGTTGCTTCAATTCAGGATATTGTTCACCCATAAGTTTTACAAGTGTAGGAATGAGTTTGTATAAGAAAGGTTCTTTCTGACCGATGTTATGGGCAAAACGAGAAGCTCTTCTGAGAATACGACGAATTACATAACCGCGTCCTTCATTCCCTGGGCTTGCACCATCTACGATTGCGAAAGCAATAGCACGGATATGGTCAGCGATAACGCGATGAGCGAGACCTTCTTCTCCTTCTCCGTAAGGAACTTTTGAAAGTCTTGCAATTTCATTGATCAGTGTTGTGAATAAATCTGTTTGATAATTCGATGTGCATTTTTGAACCACTGCACATAGACGTTCGAGACCTGCTCCTGTGTCTACGTGATTTTGACTGAGTCTTCTCAAAGAACCATCAGCCATTCGTTCTTGCTGTATGAAAACAAGATTCCAGATTTCAAGAAAGCGATCGTCTTTACCGTTCACACCGTGGACAGGATGTTTGTACATTTCCTTTTGTGTTGCAAGATCGCCTGTATCGAAAACGATCTCTGAGGAAGGTCCACAAGGTCCTGTAGGTCCCATTTCCCAAAAGTTGTCTTCCTTGAATCTCATTATGTGATCACGGTCGATGTCTGTTTCTTTGCACCATAAGTCGAAGGCTTCATCATCATCGATGTAGACCGTTGCAAAAAGTCTGTTCTTTGGAAGTTTCCAAACTTCTGTAAGAAGTTCCCATGCCCAACGAATAGCATCACGTTTGAAATAGTCACCGAAAGACCAGTTGCCCATCATTTCAAAAAAGGTGTGATGTCGGCCATCTCGACCGACTTCATCTAAGTCATTGTGTTTTCCAGAAACACGCAGACACTTTTGCGCATCGACAACACGAGTGAGACCTTCGCGGTTATCACCGAGGAAAATGGCTTTGAATTGATTCATTCCCGAGTTGGTGAAGAGAATAGTTGGATCTTCTTTCGGAACGATGCTTGAAGAAGGAACAACGCGGTGTCCCTTGTTTTTGAAGAATTCTATGTAAGAGCGTCGTATCTGCTCAGAACTTAAATAGGGAGTTTCATAGGTCTTTGTATTCATAAAATGTCTCTTCCAGAGGTTGCTTCGCATAACTGTGTTAGATGGCTATAGCAACGCTGTGAAAAAAAGTCGAGTTATAGACAGAGCCATTACGGCGCAGTTTGGAGTGTTGCCGTATTTGTCCATGATTATAAGGGTTTACTTCATCCCTACCTCCTGCTAGAAATTTGTTTAAGACTTTAAAAATTAAAAATTGAGAGCGTGGGAGATGCTAATGTTGAGAGCTTTTCTTATTGTCATCAGTGCGGCGTGCTTATCAGGGCCACTTCATGCCGAGGTCAGCAAAGAGTTTTTAGTGAGTCTTTTGTCTAAATTCAAAAGTACTTTGGGTTCTCCTATTACTCGAAATGATTTTCACAAAGAGTTGACCGAAGAAGAATTAGCCTTTCTAGACAAAACTCAGAACTATGATTACACCGATATTTTTTCAGGCACCTTACCAAAAAATCGGGATGTTTATGCCTATAATTTTTTAAATTTTAGAAGTGTTCCAGCTGCATTGAAAGAACGTCAACTCAATGCAGAAAAAAAATGTCGCAAAGTGTTTACGGACGGAGTTTCTTTTGAAGAGCATTCACTGCATTCTTTTTCAAGAAAGCCAAAAGAGTATGATAAAAAATATTGGACCTTTTCTTATTGCACAGGTGGCGATCTTAATGCGGATAAAGAGAGTGTGATTTTTTATTTTCACGGTGTAGGGGGAGGGCCTTATAATTGGGTAGATCGTAGAGCAACATACACTATACGTAAGAGATGGCGTGATATTGGTCGTTTGCCTCTTTGGGTTTCAGTTTCTTTAGGTAAAGTGGATCATCTTGCACAGACGGGTAAAGAACATAAGTTTTTCGAAGTCATAGTTCCTTACATTGAGAAAAAAATTGGATTTGAACAAAGGCCTAAACGCCGTTTTGGTTTTGGGATTTCACAAGGTGGGGCGAATATCGTTCATGCGGTGATGAGACATAACAACTTTTTTGATGCAGCAGTTGCTGTATGTCCTGCGGTGATTGCAGCTCCTCCTTTTGAGGGATCTGAACAACATCGGTATAGAGTACGTACTGCCGCTTCACGTTCGCTTTTGCATATTGCGATTTCTTTGGTTCCTCGTGAGTTTTTAATTCCTGATTTTTGGTATAAGAATGTAGATGCTTTGAGTTTAGGACAACAGTTTCTAAATGAAAATTCAACTCCGCTTTACATACAAACGAGTTCGAAAGATCAGTTGGGTCTGCATGAAGGTGGTCAATTATTTGCGATGTTAGCAAGAACTCTCGGTGCTCCTGTTATGTTTGAAGAATTGGAAGGAGAGCACTGTGTACTCCGTCCTCATAAAATTGCGGATTTCTTCAAATCATTCCAGGATGATGAAAGGCCTATGGGTCTTCAGATTGCGAAACATTAAATATAAGCAGCATCCTGTAACTAGGATTTTTTTCAATTATTCAAGTGGCTTAAAAAACATTTTTACCAGATACTATCATTTTCCGATAGTATCTGGTAAAAATGAACTATGAGTTATTTTATTAGAAACATATTAGATTCTTTTTCCCAAGACTGTTTTACGGATACAGAGCTTAACTTTATTATCAAAGGAACAGATGCAAGTCGTTATAATCAAGTGAAACGTGCTATTGCTAAAAATGAATTGATCTCCATTCGAAAAGGGCTTTATGCATTAGCAAAATCGTATCAGCGTAAGGGTCTTCATCCCTATACTTTAGCACAGAAAATATATGGTCCCTCGTATTTAAGTATGGAATCTGCCCTTTCTTTTTATGCTTACATTCCTGAAGCTGTTTATAGTTTTTCAAATGTATGTTCCAAACGTTCAAAATCCTTTGAGACTCCTTTGGGCAATTTTTATTACACACACATCCCACTTCCTGCTTTTGGAGTAGGTATACAAAGAAAAATGATCCATGGAGAAGTTTTTCTTATAGCAAGTCCTCTCAAAGCACTGACTGATTATGTATATAAGAATCGTTTGGATTGGGTAGGATTAGGACCTGTAATGAAAAGTCTTCGGATTGAAAAAGAAAACCTCAGATTTTCCTTGGAAGATATTAGTGAGTTAAGTGAACTTTATGCTTCGAAAAGAATTTTTAATTTCCTTGAGGGAATTCGAAGGGATCTGAGATTATGAGTATGACTTTGATTCAAGAAAGATTGAATAGTTATCAAGCTAGAAATGAGTTGGAAGAGCATAATGCTTTGAAAGAGATCACTCAAGAACTGGCTTTGACAGGACTATCAAGAGCAGGTTTTTTTAAAAAGGCTGCGTTTCAAAGTGGAGCCTGTCTAAGAATTTTCTATGGTGTAAACCGATTTTCAGAAGATCTTGATTTTGCATTGATGCATCCTGATGGTTCCTTTCGTTGGGATAGCTATTTAAAAAGCCTTCAATCAGAATTGGAAGCTTTTGGATATCACATTCAAATTGAAGATCGATCTTCTCTTAAGAATGCGGTGAAAGTTGGTTTTTTAAAAGATAATTCCATTGGAAAAATGCTTACCTTGCATTCTCTCAGTTCTGGTATTGCAAAGACAATTAAAATTAAACTGGAAATAGATACACATCCTCCGGCGGGTGCACGGTTTGAACAAAAATACGTAGATTTTCCTGTAACTGTACCGATTTTAATTCATGATATGCCTTCATTGTTTGCAGGAAAGAGTCATGCTTTGCTTTGCAGAGAGTGGGAAAAGGGACGCGATTGGTATGATTTTAATTGGTATGTTTCGCGTAAATCCTCTGTGAATTTTGAATTTCTTACAAATGCAATAGAGCAAATGGGACCCTGGAAGGGTCGCAAAATCAAAGTAGACAAAAACTGGTACATCCAAGCAATGAGAGAAAAAATTAAGAAAATAGATTGGAAGAAACAGAAAAATGATGTTGCAAGGTTTCTGAAGAAACAGGATCTTGATTTGCTTGAACTATGGAGTACTGATTTTTTTCTTCAAAGGTTGAAGGTGTTAGAAGATATCTTAGTTTGATTTTTTGGGTTTTTAAGATTTTCTCGAAAAAACCCGAGAAGACTCCTTCCATAATTTGATTGTGGAACTTGCGAATCGTGATTTTGATGAATATCAGGAAAAGTCTCAAAAAATAGGTGCCAATTTTTTTCTACCGAAACTGATGACAAAAATGCATTTGCTTAAACTTATTCAGATTTCCATTCGGGCAGTACGTTCGATAGAGTACAATGAAGTTAAGTTATTTAATATTTGAGGTGACTCTATGAAAATAGCAGTGTGCAGCGATGAACCTTATGCAGTGAATGACTATGTCGTGGAATATTTGCAAAAACACGGACACAGTTTTCTTCCTTTCGGAAGCGTGCAGACAAAAAAAACGGAAGAGTGGGGAGCTGTAACCGCAAACGCAGCACAAGCTGTTGCTCAGCAAACATGTGATGAAGGGATTTTTTTTTGTTGGACAGGAACGGGAGCTTCCATCGTTGCAAATAAAGTTGCAGGTATACGAGCTGCTTTGTGTACAGATGCAGAAACTGCTAAAGGTGCTCGTATTTGGAATGATGCTAACGTTTTGGTTTTGTCAAACCGTCTTACAAGCGTAGATCTTGCGAGGGAGATACTCGATGCATGGTTTGCAAATTCGTACGCAGGTAAAGCAAAGGAAGCTTTAAAAACTATAGAAGATTTAGAATCGGATGCTTCTTAATTTCGTATTGGCGAAATAGATCTTTCAGGGTGCTCCTCCAGCCGAGAGTAAGAAGGCAAGAAAGTGAGTTTTCTCCTGCTGAAAATGCTCGGCAGAACTCGCCGATTTAAGGGGGACTCCACACTCTCGCATCAGGCGTCCTCCGATCCTGGTCTTTTCAAACAGCGAGCCAGGCTCAGCTATTTGAAAAGGGGGGAAGCATGCACACAACGAGACGATTAGGACTCCAAAGTGTAGGTATCAGTTCTCCGGCAGTGTTGCTGGAGAAAACTCTATTCTGATTCTAACAAAACTGTTTTTGAAAAAAAACACCAATTGTGTTTTCAAGTATTTTGATTCTTCACATCCAAAAATGTCATCCAGTGACATTTTGAAATTTTCATAAAACTGTATTGACATATCGACTTAAAGATTATCTATTGCCACCCTCTTTCAATGACTAAGAATGGGTTCTACATTGTTATACAATAAAATTAGTCAATCACTCATGTCTCGTCTTTTCTTACTCTGTTCAAGCACTCCCATCTTTTTCAATGCTACTGCATTAGGGGCGAAATACGAATATCATCCTAACACTAGGCTTTATATGGGGGGAGGCTATAATCCTTTTAAACCGACCGAAGGCTTCTTTGATTGCATAGAACATGACGGTGAGAAAGCGGTTGATTCGAATGGAGCTGTTTCAACGCTAGTACGAATTGAACAAGTGAAAACGCGACAAGAGTTCTATCAAAAAATAGATTTTTCTGCGTCAATTGCTGGCAGTTTCATGTTTATTCTCATTGCTTCGGACAGTGAAGATTCCTTTGAGAGGTATTCGCAAGTTCCAAAAGTCTTGTCTGAGTATGTTAAAACAATGACTGCTGAGAAATCAGCACCAACTTCTTTTATAACTAAACATATTTCCGCTTTTAAAGATGATATGACAATTCAACAGAAGAGGAAATTTCAGCAATTCAATTTCCCTAGTGTTTTCTAATAGAGAATAGCGATGCAGAGCTTTTTAAAATTCATAGAATGTATTTTCATCTTTCCGATTTTGCAAACGAACTGCGGAGATGAACGGAATCTTGATAAACATCCTAAATTAGAATCGAGTCATAAATTTCTAAGCTGCGATAGTTCAAGCTCCCTTCTTTTGGAAAAACAAGCTAATCAAGCTCGTTCCGAAATTGAAGCCATTTTAAATGAAGTTCCGAAGGACTGTTCTGATGAAATTATTAAAAGCAATTACTGTGAAAAAGTCGACGTTCATTTTAGTCCCAAACATGGAAATAATTCAAGTCGAGGTCAACGCATTCTTGTCATGGACAGTGGTTTTCACATTCCTGCAATGACTCGATATCAGTCAAAAGTATTGGACCTCGTAGAATTTGATGAAAGAGGAAATTTAGAGAGCACAAAACACACTTTGAATGTAAATAAAGCCTTTTATGAAATTAGTTCCAAAATTCTAGATGAAAAATATTCAGGTTTGCCTTTGGTTCTCCTTGAAGAATCTTTGGCTAAGCTGAATTCAAAAATAAAAAAAGAAGATAGAGTTTCAGGTTTTAGCAATTATGGCCATCATGGCACTTTTATTTTTACAAAACTTGCGGAATACAATCCTAGAGCTGAATTTGTTTTGATTGATGACACACAATTTAGAGAAAATGCTGTATCAGGTTTTGACTTGTGTTCTCTAGTAGATTATGAAGATGAGCAACTAAAAAAACATGGCGAATACAATCAGTTTGTTTCCCGTCAAATTAGAACATTAGTTGAAAAATATGAAATCAACTTCATAAACTTTTCGTTTTCTCCTTCTGTGAACGAACATAAGAGAAAGTATAAAAATCAATGTTCAAAGAACTTGCCTAACCATCTAGCTCATAAACTTCTCCAAAATGATTTGAAGTATTTTTTTGAGCCTCTCTCAAACATCCCTGATGTGATTTCAGTTCAAGCTATCTTAAATCAGGGAGATTTTTCTTCAGAAAACGCGCGTAAAGAAAATCTAATTGATTGTACTTCTATGACTAACAGCATCCGTGTAGGAGCGTATAGTTCGCAGGATTTCGATATTCCTGTAGAAGGTAGTTCTTCACTCAAAGTTTTTGCAAAAGATCGAGAAAAAACCGCTTCTTGCATGGATTTAGCTGTAAATATGGGATTGAATTGGGAGTGGTCTGAAGAACTAGAGCCTGTCATACCAACTTGTTTTGTTCATTTCTTTTCTAAAGGGCTTGACAGAGCTGAGCCGCCATCTGAATCTATGCTATCATCTTCCTGCGCGGCGCCAATAGCATTATCTTATTTGATTTATTTAAAAAGGTTTATTATGTCCGCACATATTTCGGTTGTTGCTACTCCTTTGGGCAATAGAGAGGATCTGTCTCCACGGGCTCGTAAGGTTTTGCAAGAGGCAGATCTTATTGCTTGTGAAGATACGAGGCGTACACGCATCTTGCTCCAGTCATTAGAAATTCCCTATAAAGAGTTGTTTTCTTACTATGATGCGAATGAAGAACAGCGTGCAAAAGAACTGATAGAACGTATTTTGCATTCACATATCAAGGTAGCTTTGGTTTCCGACGCGGGGACTCCTGCAGTTGCCGATCCAGGTTTTCGTCTCATCAAGCTTGCGCACGAACATAAAATTCCAGTGCTGAGTATTCCAGGTCCTTCGACTTTGGCTGCCTTGATCAGTATTTCAGGATTACCGAGTGATCGTGTTCTTTTTGTGGGTTTCTTGCCCCGAAAGAAAAATCAGTTGTTGGAAGATCTGGAAATTTGGAAGGGAGCAAAAGCCAGTATTCTGGCTTTTGAAACACCTCATAGGTTGTGTGATTCTTTGCAAGTATTGGCAGAGGCCGTCCCTCACTCCCAGATTTGCATAGGCCGTGAATTGACGAAACTTCATGAAGAGGTGCATGTCTTTTCAATTTCGGAAGCTTTAAAATGGGCGGTAGCTCATACGCATTTGAAAGGTGAACTAGCCGTTATGCTGGATTTGTCGGCTGGAACAGTGTCCGAAGAAGATTTCGAATGGGCTCCTCTTTTGAAAAAGGCAAAATTTTTGAAGGAAAGAGGTATTAGCACTAAAGATCTCGTCGATTTTTTTTCCGATTCAGTGAAAAATAAGAAAGAACTATACAAACGTATGACCTTGCTTTCACTGTGAGAGGTTGGAAATGAAATTGCATATTTTTTTTGCAATTCCTATCTTTGTTTTCTCATGTTCAATACGGGCTCTTAACCTTGATGACGTAGAAACCTGTTCGATTAAAGCAGAAACACCCTGCTCAGGTCCCTTAGAAGCTGGGGCTAAGTCCTATACTTTTAACTTGGGATCTTCTTTGGATGCTGACAAAGCTCTCAAAGATCAGCTCAGAATTTACCAAGACCTTCACAAAAAACTTCAGAGTGAAGCTTCTTTCCCCATCTTTGTTCATGTGACGTCGACGAAAAACTACAGGGACTTAATTAAAGAAAAACTTAAAACCTTTCTGAAAAAACCAATTGCAAAAAAATTCCATTCACTAAGCAAAGTTTCTTTCAACGAAATTTTGGTTAAAGTTGAATCTATGGATGAAATGTCTCGTCTTCTTGTTTTTGAAAATGTTCCTTTGAGTCGTTTTGAAATCCCTAATGAAGCTTATACCGAATGGGTTTTTACAAAACTTAAAAAAATTTTTAATAATCAAAAAAATATAACAGTTGAGACTTTGAACGAAGAACAAAAAGCTTCATTAGTGCGGTATGGAGCTGTCGCTCTTTTGTGTGCACAAGAATATGCAAAAAATGTGAAGCTCAAGAAAGACTGAATTCTTTCTTGCGATCTAAATATATAGAAATTTGCCAAAATTAGCAGTTTCCTGTATAATACACCCTCATTTTTCACAAATATGAGGCATCGCATGAAACTGTTAAAGTACTATTTAATCAGTATATTGGCCATTTTTTTAAGCACCCTCTCTCTTGCTAGGGCTCTTCCTGAACATCCCTTTACAGTTTTGGGGCATACTCAATTCTCACAAAATGAAATTGACAAGATTCTTAATTTTTTAGAAACACATTCGACGGATATCGACTTTCTTTTCAAACTAGGACAAGTTCCTCAGTGGGACACGTGGGAAGATCTTGGTTCGGGTGTGACCAAAAGTGTTTATGCACATGAAGATTTAAAAAATTACGTCATTAAAATTCCAAGAAGCAATATACTTGCACAAGTTTACTGGTACATTTTTGGAAGAAATTTCAAGACCGAATTTTCACGGACAGTCTATGTTCAAGATCTCATCTCCAAACATCAATTCACACATTTAAAAATTCCCAAAATTATTTTTGTAGAAAGTCCTTTTGGTCAGATCCTTATTGCAGAGCGAATCTCTTATATGAACTCGGTAAATTTCCAAAAAACTTACACATATGACTTTGAGGAAAGACAAAGTGCTTATAACGAATTTAAAAAACTTATCATTCTAGCAAGAATTTGTGATGTTGAATTTGGAGGAGATGTTTACCAGAATGGAGGTTGGTTTGAAGGCGTCGTAGGTGAGGATTCACGAGGAACAAAAGTAATTGGCCCTGCTATTGGAATTATTGATCTCGACTGTGTGGGGGAAAGTCAGGGCAGTATGTATTGATCTTTCAGCTTAAATTAATACGCTGTAACTAATGCGTGTGTAAAAGTTAGGAAAACTGCAAATTGACTTGCCATATTTATTGTAATGATTTTGCGCGTGAGAGAATCTTCGCTTCTATAATGGGCTCCCAAATAAGAGAAGATATTCAAATTCGCGAGTGTCAAAATCCTCAAAAATATCTTCTAGACTCAATCCATTTTGTAGATTTTTAAAAAGCGATTTTTTGAGAAGAAAAATTTCTAAAATGCAGTCGATGGTGAACTTAAACTATTCTAAAATAAAAGAGAGAGGGGTGAGTGTAATTAGAAGGTCCACCTTCATTTACCAGTAAACCTACACCACCTTCTTCACAAACTCTGCGTATCATCATTCCATCCCATCTCCATTTATTGCCTATTGCAAGTAACGGATAAAGAGGACGTTTGGCACACAGTTCTACAACTCGAAGTTCTTTTCCTTCTGCATCGTGCGAAATGGGGTCTACAAGTTTTCCTTCATCGAGACGTCCGTTCAAACCAAAAAGATTTTCACGAGGAATTGGCAAACAGTGTGCAAGTTCTTGGACGAAATAGTGGGGACTTGCAGAAACAACTATGGGGACGATGTCTTCTTCTCTACAAAACTCAAGAAGCTTTCTTGCAAATTTAAAAAAATAAAGATCAACAAGTTGACCCAGATGATGACTTACAAAATCTTTGAGAGTTTTATCTTCATCTGTAGATAAGTTAGCGACGAGTTGAGCTGCCCACATGTAGGCATCTTCCTGTCGGGGAAATTCTTTTTCGTATTTTTGCCAAAAGGCGCGGAGTCCGTCGGGGCCGCTAAATCCCGGTAAATAACCTCCTAAAATAGCGAGATCAAGAAGACCCATATAGGGGTTTTGCCCACTTTTTTTTCCTTCAGTGATGTCTCCTTCTATGAGAGTTCCATCAAAATCCAAAAAAGCAGCGGCTCGCCTTTGAGGGAATTTTTTTTGCATGCTTGCTTTTCTATCAAGAAGAGCGTTTTTAAAAAAATCTGGAAGTGTTTCATGTACCTGCTGTCCCATATGCATGTCCTAATGAGAGTTGCGAGAATCTTCGACTCGGAAATATTCTTGAAGCCCTTTTCCCAAACTTGTGAGATTCGGAGCTAACATGTTTTCAATCATCTGTTCAAGGAGAGGATGCAATTGTTTTGCGATGAATTTAGGCACACCTGGAATTCTGTCAGGATAAATGTGTACTTCACATTTTAGTGTCAATCGCGTTTTGTCTTCGCTTGCTTTAAAAATATTGCTTCCTTTTGCTTCGTAAATTCCCTTAGCGAAAAAAGGTTCAATCTCATAATCTACACAGTGTTCTGCATCGTTCCAATAGGCTGTATCTTTCCATGAGAAAAGATCAGGGTTGATAAATTTTTTAGCAAGTGAGGGGATTTTAGCTTCGGCAAACCATTGGTTGATGATGAGGTCTTTTCCACCACTTTGAGAACGTTCCAGCACTTTGATATCTTGAATATTCGGTAGATATTGAATGATTTTTACTAAATCATCTTTTACCAAAGTATAAACTTTGCTCAGTGGAGCGTTGATGGTGTCGGTATGTTCAAGTTTCATATTGCATCCTTTTATTTAGCGAGAGTTCAAAAAACTCGCCTTCCTATAAAATCAATATATACTAACAAAACCAATGGACAAGATGATATACGCATAGAACTTAGGCATTACAAGTTTCAGGAACGCATAGTCGAAATTCGCCACTATCGCTGAGGAATATTTATGAGCGCATCGATTAGTCAACTTCTTAGAGAAGATCGAAGTTTTCCTCCCACTCAGGCTTTTCAATCCCAAGCTCTTTTAAACAATGAAGCCGAATATCTCAAAATTTGGAATGAAGCCAAAGATCATCCTGAAAGTTTTTGGGCTAAGCAGGCGCAGTCTTTGCTTCTGTGGAGAAGTCCTTGGAAAAAAGTATTGGAAGAAAAACATCCCTACGAATTTCGTTGGTTTGTCGGTGGAAAACTTAATGCAAGTGAGAATTGCCTTGATCGACATCTTTCTACACGCGGGGATAAAATCGCACTTCATTGGGAGGGAGAGCCTGGTGAGCATAGGGTGTTCACTTATAAAGAGTTGCATGCAGAAGTATGTAAATTTGCCAACGTACTTCTTTCTCAATCCGTTGTTGCGGGAGATATAGTCACCATTTATATGCCTTTGATCCCTGAATTGGTGATTGCAATGCTAGCATGTGCACGCATTGGAGCAACGCACAACGTCGTCTTTGCAGGTTTTAGTGCGCAAGCCTTACAAGATCGCATACAGGATTCATCTTCAAAATTAGTTATTACTGCAGATGGTGGTTTCAGAAAGGGTAAAATAATTGAGTTGAAAGCGATTGTCGACGAGGCTCTTCCTAATACCCCGACAGTGAAACGCGTGATCGTGCTTATGCGCGCTGGTACTCCTGTAAATATGAAGAAAGATCGAGATTTTTGGTGGCATAAGCTAGTCGAAGAGGCTTCTTCTCAACACAAAGCAGAGGCTTTTGCTTCAGAACATCCGTTATTTATTCTTTATACTTCGGGAAGTACTGGAAAACCGAAAGGCATAGTACATGGAACAGGTGGTTACTTAGTCGGTGCAACGCTTTCTACAAAATATGTTTTTGATTTGAAAGAAAATGATCTTCATTGGTGCACTGCAGATGCAGGGTGGATTACAGGACACACCTATAGTATTTATGGACCTCTGTCTAATGGTGCAAGTGTCTTCATGTATGAAGGTGCTCCTAATCAACCGCATTGGGGACGTTTCTGGCATCTTATTGAAAAATATAAAATTACAATTTTATATACAGCTCCGACTGCTATTCGAGCCTTTATGAAAGAAGGGAGAACGTGGCCTGATCAATTTGACTTGAGTTCTTTGCGTTTGTTGGGAAGTGTGGGTGAGCCGATCAATCCTGAAGCGTGGATGTGGTATCACACAGTTATCGGCAAAGCTCGTTGTCCTATAGTAGATACATGGTGGCAGACGGAAACTGGTGGAATTATGATGAGTGCACTTCCTGGTTTTTCCTCTACAAAGCCGGGGTCTGCAGCGATTCCATTTTTTGGTGTGGTTCCTGAAATTGTCGATGATCATGGGAAATCGGTTCCTGTGAATCATGGTGGATATCTTGTCATCAAACAACCATGGCCTAGTATGATGTTGGGAATATACGGAGACAAAGAACGTCACAAAGTTCTTTATTGGTCGAGATTTCCAAAAGTGTATTTTACAGGTGATGGTGCTCGCAAAGACAAAGATGGTTATTTTTGGATAATGGGTCGTGTCGATGATGTTCTGAATGTTGCAGGTCACAGACTATCCACTATGGAGATCGAATCTGCATTGGTGAGCCATCCGTTCATTGCAGAAGCAGCAGTTGTAGGCAAAAAAGATGAGCTTCGAGGTGAAGCTATTGTATGTTTTGTAACCCTCAAACAGGGTAAAGCTGCTGATGAACATTTTAAAGATGTCTTGAAAGAACATGTCGTCCATGCAATTGGAGCCCTTGCGCGTCCTCAGGACATACATATTGTGGAGATTTTACCTAAGACGCGATCTGGTAAAATAATGCGTAGACTTTTGCGTGCTATGGCAGCAGGAGAGGAAATCAAAGGAGATTTGAGTACTCTCGAGGATCGCTCAGCTTTAGAACTTCATTTTCCAGAGGAATGACACTTTAGATTCTTGAATTGAATAAGAATAACGCATAATTCCCCATGCTTCGTTGTATTTTTTTCTGAAGTTCAGCCTGATCTTCATCGCTCAGCATATAGTATTCATCGACCCACTGATCATATCTACTAAACTCAAGAAGCAATCTGGCGCTTATATCTCTCCAATTTGTTCCGAGCCTAATTAAAGTGGGGGTAGGGATCCCCCCTTTTAGATCAAGAATTCTAAATAAGTCTTTTATTTGACGACTATCTTTAATAAGTTCTCTTCCTTTTCTATCTTTTATAGAAGCAAAAGTTCCAAAGTCTGTAATCACAAAATGACTTCGAAGTTCTCGCAGATGATTCAAAACAAATTCTTTGTGAGAGAAGGGTCTTTCAATGGATTCAGCTTTTAATAGATCTTCATGAAAGCTAGTGATAAATTCTCTGCGGCTTTGCATGTCTGTCCAAAAATCTTCAAGAAAAATAAACTCAAATTCCTCAAAGAGGCTATGGTCCTCTTCGTTAAGAAGTTGCAAATAAGCTTCGTAAAAATCTCCGACGGTAGGGCCCGTTTCACAAGGAACAAGTGTGTAGCTTTCCAAGAACTGCTTAATAAATTCGGCTTGATTAGGTCTAAAGAAATAGTGGGATCTAGCACGAAAATTTAGCATTTTCAATGTTGAGTGAAAGATTTCAAAAAATTCTTCGAGGTGAAGTTTGTAGTAGGTTCTTAAGTCTGGATCTATTTCCATTGTATCTAATGCAGACTTAATAAAATTAGATTTATGATTCCTGTGTTCAGTATATTGAACGAACCTTTGCTCGATTGTTTCTTCGTTGGCTTCATCGTGATTTATGTCAGAGAAAAGATCATAATTCAAAAGATCTTCTTCTATGGTTTGACGGTTTGCATTGGAAAAATTTTGTATGTCAGTAGGACGCATGAAAAATTGATATTGTTCAAAGTCATTTGTAAGCTCTAGGAAAAGAAGATTTAAAGTCATATAAGCGAGTGATTCAGGTGTGGCGCTTTCGATGGAAATGGTTTCTGTAAAATGAGTATTGAAAATATAATCTAAAAAATTGATTTCTGTAACTGTTGAAAGAATGGATTCGAGATCCTGATAAATATCATCGAGATGAGACTGAATACTGTGTGGGTTTATATCTGTAGCACTTGTTTGAACTCGCTTGCGCCATAAGTTTTTTTGAATCTTTTTGAGCCTTTTTCTCGATTCTTTTTCTTTTTCTTTTTCTTTTTCTTTTTCTTTTTCTTTTTGAATGTCCTCTTCTGTCTCTTCTTCTTTTCCTTTGTCCGAGGAGGTGGCTGTGGGTTGAGAAGAGGAAGAGGAAGCTTCCGGGCTTGCGGTATGAGTAAGTGCACGGAAACGGTTCCTGATCATCACATGAATGAGGCTTACAATATTTGCTAGTGACGACGGGTTTCTGGAAGGTCTTGAGACCCTTTCAGGTTGAGCTTGTGCATTAGAGAGCATAAAGCTGTTAATGCAAATCGAAAATATGAGAACTTTATAAGTTTTATATGTAAGCATACATTGCATCCAGAAAGAGGAATAGAGAGTGAAATCATAGCGAAAACATTAAGAAAATCCAGTTTTTAGTCTCACTTTATTTTTTGATAAAATAATTCTGAGATTTCGGGTGGTTAAAAAACTTAATGTTTTTGTATTTTTATCTTCTCTTTCTTAAAGAAATCACATGAAGAATCTTTTTTAATAGAAGATGGGTTAGATCCTAAGGAGGTTTTTTGAAAAGAACTTAACACAACTTGGAAAGGGCTTCGTATGTTCAAACACGCTTTCTTTGCAACATCTCTTTCGATTCTCTCTTCTTTCTGTTTTGCCTCAAGTTATAGCAGTTATTTAGGAAGCAGTCCTTCCCTGACTGAGCAGATTCAATTTCGTACAGCGATGAATCCAAAAGAAAACTTTGAATATGCGGTTCATAGAAATTTAATAAAAGCTGTTGAATCATTTCTTCAATCAGAAAAAGCAAATCCGAATGCCATAGATACGCAAAGTGGTAAGCCTTTGATCAGAATTGCCTATGAAAAGGGCTTTCAAAAACTTGTGGAAGTCTTTCTCAGAGATCCTCGATTGGATCTCAGTACCTTGGTAGATACACAGAGACACTATTATGCCATACACCTTCTTGTTGCACTTCAAGATCCTGAACTTTTGAAAAAGCACATTGAGAAAAAGGGTGATATTAAAATTGCACTGAACCTGAGAACTCTTAACGCACTTATTCCCTTTCAGATGCTTGATGAAATAACAGGGTTAAATAAAAAACGTTTAATGCGCAGTGAGTTTTGGCAGAAAGATTTGATAGGAATTTACGAATTTATATATTTCCGTCGAGATCAATGGGAAAGTATGCGAAAAAATACAGAGAAACTTAAAACATTAGTTGAGCAAGCGATGGGATATGAGACTGCGATGAGCTTTTATGATTTTGTAGAACAGGAAGAACAATTCCAATTAGAAATTTAAACTCATATTCAGTCCAACTCCTTGAGCAATTCCGGAAGCGAAGGCGACGGGTGAAAGTTCTCCTGCAGTTGATTGGAGAGTCGAAGCAAAACCTGCTGGGAGTTTGAAACGAAACTCACCTTCTCTTCCGTAATTCGTACTTGCCCAAATTTCTAATAAAACTTCTTTGTAAATTTTGATTTGTGTCGAAATACGTGCGAGTCCGCTGTAGTCGCTCAAATTTGCAAGTGTGCTGAAATAGAAAGAGGTGTCTTTCAAAGAGCCTGGATTAGGTAGACCTACTAAAAACGCACCATAGTGTCTTCCCGCATAAAGAGCCTGTGCGTCATTATAAGCAAGAGCAAGAAGTTCGAGTTCTCTATAGCTATATCCCATATCGTTGTAAAAATATTCTGCTTCGAGGAGTACATGTTTTTGCTCACTGTATTGGTGCTCATAACGGACTCCTGTCACAAGTTGGGGAATCCAGTCACGGCTTCGAGAATAGGTATCTACATTGCTGTGGTCAGCGATGGAACCATCACCTCCATAGAAGGTTTGTCTATTCGATGTTGAGCATACGAATTCACCATAGACATCGACAGCTCCGAGCCCCATGGAAAGATCCGCCGCAAATCGTAGGGGTCTGTTTTCGCGAGAATAACCTGTGAAAGAAAATTCTGTAGATTTTCCCAGAAATTCTGCGCGTAGAGCAAAGCCAGGTCTTTTGTAAATTCCAAAATTATCAATGTCGATGATTGCATAATAATTGGCGCCGTTTTTTTCTACGGGATAGTGGACTTTCAAAATATGAGTGCCCAATCGGTAATCATAAACAGCTAAAGGATCGAGAGCGGACGGAGCAAGAAAATCACTGGGGTTCCAAAATCGTCCTGTTCCCCATTTGACATGCTGCCGACCAAAGGTAAAGAAGACTTCTTTGTGAGGTGTTGCAAGTTTGATCCAACTTTCATCGAGATCAAAACGTGGGGGAGAACTTTCTGCATTTTGAGGAATGATGTAAGGGCTTGGGTGTATAGCGCGGAGACGTATAAATCCACGAGTGAGATCGTTTGGTTGTGCGTCGATGTAGGTGTAGATGGTTCCGTTGTAGTTGTAGAGAGTGTCGGAGATATTTCTTCCTTGAGGAATTCCCGCTGCGGTGTTGAGCATCAGACGTCCACCGAAACTGGTCGTATTATCTTTGGCTTTTTCCTGTTTTTTCTCCTGAGCAGAGTCTCCAAATATACTGTTGTCTCTTGCGTTGTCTGCAAGTGTGCAAGTTGTATACATTCCAAAAGCTAGAAACCAAAACCACTTTGAAAGCTTCATAAATGCCTCATCAAACAATGGAGAGAGAGCGATTCTTTATTTCTATGTCAAAAGGTGAGGAGCTGGAAGTATTTAATTTTTTAGAAAATAGCGAGTAAAATTGAGACTAAGCTTTTCACAATAAAATAGGAGAAAGGTATGAGACGGATTTTAGCAATGCCTATGCTTTGCTTTGTCATCCTGCAGTGTCAATCGAAGCACAAGGCTGCGGAGATGGGATCTGTAGGTGCAGTGAAGGATTATAGTTCAGGTTATCAGGAGGCTATAACACAGTTTCAACAGGCTGCAGCAACTTTTGCTGCGAGCCCTACATGCACTGCGGCGAAAGCAAGCAGTGATGAGAATTGCAAGCAAGCAGCAGGTCTTGCAAAAGCAGATCCGCTTGTGATTCAAGCAAGTTTGTCTGTTTTGAAGGATCCCTCGGTGCAATCTCTTGCTAAGACTTTGCAAACTTCAGTGAGTACTTCGAATTCAACTACAAACTCTGCTTTAGGCCTAGCAGATACAGGCTCTCAGCAACAAACATCGTCGAGTGCAGCTTCGATTGGAATGATGGTCGGAGGCGCTGTCCTTTTAGTTGTGTCAGCAGGTGCTTTTGCAAAGGCAGAGAGGATTAAGGGGGAAAGTGCAGTGGAGTTGGGGACATTGAAAGAAGCTGCTGTTGAGGGCGTCAAAGAAACTGACGAGCAAATTTCAGCGCATGAGTCTGAAATAAAGGAGAAAGTTACGTTATTGGAGCAATACAGACTAACAAGAAGCAATCTTATATTGGATCTTGGTATACAGGTATTAGAGGCAGAAGGAAGTGAGGATGCTAAAAAAATAGCTCAAGAATTTAAAAATGCAAAACAACAAGGAGTGCTCATTATCCAAGAGGGTGGAAAAACTGAGATTAAGGTAGGAGAGCTAAAATTTTCAAGTGATGCCTTGCTTTTTTATCAGTTATTGAACCAAAATAAGTCTACTAAGACGCATGATCTGTTAAGAGATATCGTTGATAATTTAGCTGAGCTGTTTGCTCAAGGCAGCACAAGTGAAAACTTTAAAGAAATACGTGAAAAATACAAAACAGAGATTCGAGGAAAGTTGGAGAGTTTTAAATCATCAACTGAGTGGGCACAATTCGTTGATAACACTTTCGAAATTTCGGAAACTCGGGAAAGGATACAAGCTATACAAAGAGAAAAGACTACTCCTCATGAAAGCAAAATTGGCATTCAAAAGCCAGTTTCAGATTTTACAAAAGTAAATAGATACAGACTCGGTGGACTACTGAGTTTACTTGCAGGTGTTGGCGTGGGAGTCGGTGGGATAGTTATGCAATCTCAGCTTCAACTTGCAGGTACACCTGACGACATTCAAAACTATCTTATGTCCCTCGGAAAAATCTACAACGAGCAAACAGGGAATCCGTAAATTTGACGCAATGGACTTCTAAAAGTTCTTATGCTTCATTCATTGCATATCTTATTAAAGGAGCTGCAATGAAATTTCAGAAATCTCTTCTTGCTTGTCTATTGTCTGTGTCTTTTGCGAATTCACTCTCCGCAGAATCCGATAAGAACACGCCCGCACTTTTAAAAGATTCTCAAGCGGAAAGCTTTGCAAATCTTTTAGAACGAGCTGGTGTGAAGGCTGAATCTCACCGTGTGTCTATTTACAAAGTTGATGCTCTGCGGTGTCAGTGGTACGAGTTCAGTGAAATTCCCAATTGTTCTTTTGAGCAAAAAGGAGAGGTCTCTATCATTAGCGAAGCCGTAAGCACTGAACTCTTCAATATTCTTGCTCAGCATGGAGCTTCTATTCCTTCAGAGTTTGGAGTGCTAAGGGTTTTAGCAAAAAATGTGAGTTGTTTTATGCAGGGTCTTGGTGGGGAAAATATCTGTAGCTTTGATAAGCTAGACTAAAAATAGACTTAGAAAAAGATCTTGTTGCTGCTCTTAGAACAGAATCTGAGAGATTGACCCATTCATCAGTATCATAGAAGAGGTTGCTGAGTGGGCTTTTAGAAGAGATTTACTTAGATTTGGATTCTATCCAGGCTTTTGTAAACATATTTGCAGTCAGGGCTTCAAATTTTACATCTTGAATTTCTACAATCGTTTTATTTGCTTTTTCAACTTCATCGAAAATTTGAATCACTTGAGGGACATAGACATCCGCATTTTTTGTTTTTGAAAAACGTTTTTCCCAACGTGGGTAGTAGATGGTTCTCATGATTTTTTTTGAGAGCGCACGATCTTCTCTCTTAAGAATGTTTTTAGAATCTGTGTCAATCCATAGATCCTGAATAGGATAACCCACTTCTACATTGGGTTTCGCTGTAAGTTTGATGTGGTTTACAGAGTATTTGCCCAATTTTTCCGCTGCTACGAATTCAGCAATAAAATCTCTTTTTAACTTTGTTCCGTCAAAATCGGAACGTTGGGATCCGGTTCCTACAATGCTGGCACGCTCGGTCTTTCTTTCCCATTTTCCTAAAGCAGGTTCGTACATGAAAAGATTCTTATCTATACGCAAGTATCCTTTGCCTGCTTCGCTTTTAGGTTTTGAGAAAAGAATCATCCATTTTTCATCCGCATCTCTTCGATAAACCGTAGCTTCAAAAGCCTTGGTCGTCGTCTTATCCGTTTCACTGATAGAAACTTTAGCCTCGTAATCACCCGTGCTCCTCTGGCGTTCATCGATAAGAGAGACCAATTCCTCCAATTCTTTGGGATTCAATGCAAAAAGACTATTTGAAAAAACGAAAACACCGAGTAAAAAAAATAAAAACTTCATATTTACTTTCCTTGTCTTAAAGCATCGACGGGTTTGAGTCGTGCTGCGCGTATAGCTGGGAAAAAAGCACCTGCCATAGCTACTATTGAAAATACGAAAATAGTTTTGATAAATAAAAGAGGTGACATTGAAAAATGTAAACTTTGAGTCATAAGAAACATTTTTATACCATCACTATGAATAGGAATGGCGAGAGAATTTAAAATATAAATCAAGAGTGTGCTGAACAAAGCTCCTGCTCCTACAAAAAAGACTCCGAGAAAGAAAGCTTCCATCACGAAGATAAAAAGAATCTGTTCTTTTTGAGCACCGAAAGCACGCATGGTTCCTATTTCTTTGATACGTTCACGAACAGACAGCCACATCGTATTTGCTATACCACTTGCGATGATAAAACTCAGTATAGCAATGATCAGAAGGGTGATCAGTTCAATTGCTGAAGTTACCCACATCAGATAGGAAATTTCATCTTTCCACAAAGTCAGTTCGAGTTTCTGACCAAGCCAGTCTTCACCCATCACCTTGTTGAATTTGAAAAAGAAAGGATTGGGATCGTAGTCCATAAGTTCAAAACCTTCTTTGACAAGTCCTGTTCTTAACTCACCCATCTTTGCTTCTGCATCTTCAATTTTAGGAAGGTAGAGCATCACAGCGCCGGTGGTATCCTCTTTCAAATTGTAAAGAGAATTCATAGCTTCATGTGAGATAAAAACCATCCAGTTCGTACTCAAACCTATGTCTTTTCCAATAGCAGCTACGGTGAAATCCAAAGAGTTGCCTTGGCCTCCGGAAGCTTCTTTTACAATCGTTAGAGTATCTCCGATTCCCACACCTAATTTTTTTGCCTGACTTGCAAAGATGAGAATGGAGTCTTTTTTCTCCATATCTTTGAAGGAACCCAAGACTTCATCTTTGCCGTTCACCAGATATTCTTTTTCCGAGGCAAGAGAGATTTTTGAAAAAAGATTATGCTCCTGTTGGTACTCAATACCCACTAAACCGCAGTTGATTGAAGATTCGGGACCAACTACGCGGCCCCATCCGCGACCCCGATCTATCATCCGTGCTTCAGGAATCAGTTTGTGAACAATCCCTTTGATGCGTTCCTTATCGGAAACTAGAGGTACTGCACCTCGTGTTGTGGGTTTGAAAAACCCTCCTACGTTGATATGACCCGAACTCAAAGTTGTTGCACTATCGATCATTCGTTCTGTAATGCCTGCAGATAAGGCATTTAAAAGAATGAAAATCATAGAGACCAAAAACAAAGACAGACCGAGTAAGAGTGTTCTGCGTTTCGCAAGAAAGACGTTTCTAAAAGCGATTCTTATAAAACTAAACATGACTACTCCTTCTCTTGCATAGCTTGTGCAGGACTGATGCGCGCAGCAAACAAAGCAGGATAGAGTGAGGAAATCCCCGCAAGGAGTGTGACCGTTAAAGGTCCTATCCATGCATAACGGATTTCAAGAGTTGGATAGAGTCGAGGTCCTGAAAACAAGAATGTAATAACTTCATGCATTGAAGGTATACCGACTCCGTGTAAGTAGTAGAGTAAAGAATAAGCAAGGAAGGTTCCCAATAATGAAGATACTAAACTTAGTGCAACTGCTTCACTCACAAACAAAGCTCCTACAAACGCCCTCTGTGCTCCCATTGCTCGCATGGTTCCAATCTCTACGCTACGTTCGAAAGTTGCGACCATAAAAGAATTATTGATGATCACAAGAGCCACAAGAAGGATGATGCCTACCCCAAAAAGCAAGACATAACGTATGATTTCAACAAACTGACCCACAGTTCCGGAAGCTTGTTTCCAATCTACAATCTTCATAGAATTACCATGGAGACGAGCTTCTAAGTCTTTCTGAGTTTGCCTCAACAAAGATTCGTCTTTAAGGAATATAGCAGCATTGATGATCAAACCTTTCTGCATAGAACTTGGATCGTACTGATCAGGTATGCTGTTTGCAGCGATGATTTTTTCAGAGTCGGAAGGAGTTATTTTTTGCTTCACTTCACTTTCAATAGAAGATTCTTCTCCGAAAAAAGCGGCTTCGGCTTGCTCTTTATCTACAGCTTTGTGCTTCATATTCTTTTGTATGTCTGCAATTTCTTTCAAAGATTCTTCGGTCATTTGTCCGAAAAGTTCTCGGAATGTGACAAGATCCACCATGTTGAAAGATCCTGCGATGTCGGAATCCTCCAGGCCAGTAAAGGAATACACACCATAAACTTTCACAGGAATGCTTTTGACATAGCCATTTTTTGTATAGGAACGGAGGACTATAGTCTCACCTGTCATGATCTCGTAAAGTTTAACTTTAGGCGCTATGAATTTGTAAAAAGCCTCGTATCGTGAGTTGAAATTTTTGTCGTCTACAATCAGAAACTGTTTGAGCAAATTTTCGAGTGGTGTGTTGACGTCTACCGTTGTTTGTTCTGTTGCGAAAAACTGCGTCAGCTCATTCCTCAATTCCAGACTATCTTTGTTGGTCAACTGCATGAGTATAGGTCTATGTTGCAGAGACAATTCTCGAGCATGACGTTTGAGTTCAGGGTCACTCTCGATTTTAAGATGAGTATTCGCAAGTTTTTTATGAAGCAGATCAAACTTCCGAGCGCAAACCATTTTTAATTCATCTTCATTGATTTTATGAGAAATGAGGATGCCTCTTTGCCCTTCTGGAAGCATGGAACCCGAAACAATTTTAAATTTGTCGAAAGTTTTTTGGAAATTTTGAGGATCCGTTCCTAAATAGCGCAAATAGACAAAGGGTTTCTCACCAGAAATAGGGGCTATTTTTGTTTCAAGAAATTGCAAAGAACTTTCATCATTTTCGCGAACTTTAGCCCAGAAACTTTCGTTTTCTGTTTCTGCTATCGAATGATAATAGGTATCCATCGTATTCTTATCAGAGAGAATTTTTTCTCTTTCATGAAGCTCTTTTTTCAGGTTGGAAATGTAAAATTTTACATTTTCCATTCTTTCATCGATGTAAGAGGTGTCTTTGCTTTTTAACGCAGCTCGGAGACTATCGAAAATGTCATCAGCTTCATTACCCCGACCTAAAAGGGCGATTTCAAAACCCATAGGTACAACATTTTGTATGTTTGGATGTGAACTGATTTGTTTTTTTAATTCGGCAAAATCTTGAATTTCTCCCACATCTTCTTTGCCCATAAAACCGCTTCCGAAGAGGGAGAGATCATCTTTTGCATTTTCGGAGTAGACCTGAAGGTGTCCCGAGACACTGTGGATAATTCCCTCTTTCATGGTTCTTTCAACGTTGCTGAGAAGAGAAAGTCCAAAAACGATGAGAAAGCTTCCAAATGTAAGTATGCCTCCCATAAATAAAGTTTTGACTCTGTTCAAAAAAAGATTGCGAAAGGCAATTTTCATAAGAACGCGTGAGAGCGTGAGCATGTATGTCATACAATCATTCCGTCTTTGAGTTGAATGACGCGGCGTGCATATTTGATCACGTTCGGATCATGACTTGAGAAAATAAAAGTCGTCTTTTCTTTCTCGTTGATTTCTCTCATAAGAGAAATAATGCGTTCTCCGTTTTCAGAGTCAAGGTTTGCAGTAGGTTCATCTGCAAAAACAATACGGGGTCTTGTGACCAAAGCTCTCGCAATGGCTACACGCTGACGCTGCCCACCAGAGAGTTCATTGGCTCTTTGCTTTGCTTGCTTTTCAAGGCCTACTCTTTGCAATAACTCTTGAACACGCAAATTTCTTTCATGGGTATTCATCCCGTCTTTTAATAGGAGAGGGAACTCAATGTTTTGCTCACATGTGAGAACAGGAATAAGATTGAAACTCTGAAAAATAAAACCGAGTTTCTCACGACGCAACTTCGTAAGTTCTCGGTCTTTGAGTGTGGAGATTTCCACTCCATCTACGGTTACCTTCCCAGAAGTGGGGACATCCATGCAACCGATGAGGTTGAGCAAAGTTGTTTTTCCACATCCTGAAGGACCAGCAACGGTTGTGAATTCTCCATCTTCAATGAAAAGGTTGATACCTTTGAGAGCTCGAACTTCCGAAGTTCCCAGAGGGTAAATCTTAGTTACATTTTCTAAAAGTACGGACATGTGAAATCCTTTAGGATGAATAAGTCTGATAGAATTTTGTTTTCGATAGTCGCTTAAATTCTGCTTTGTTCGAGCGTTTTTGCAGAATGCTTTCTGTCAAGTTTCCTTCTTGGTTGCAAGTGATCAATTCCATATGGGCTTTAAGAGCTTTCGCTCTGCCAAGTACTCGATTTTCTTCAGTTTTTATAGATGAAGGTTTTTCACCCAATATGAGAAAACTCGTCGCAAGGCTTCGAAGGTCCACGTGTAAGGTTCTACTAAAATGGCTCCAGAAAGCAGATTGGAAAACTTCACTTGGGGGTTCTGCAAAATTATGGCACCAGTGCTGAGAGTTTTCTTCTTTGAGTATAGGGCATGAAAGCTGATGTGGACAAGGTGCAAGAATGTGCTTGCTTGATTTGAATTCTTCACGAAGTGCAATGAGTTTGTGACTGATACTTCGGGTTCCAGGTTCCACCCAGATTGTCAGTGTTGCGGACTTGGTGAGCTGTTTTAGTGTTTGCAAAGTTTTGTCGTCAATTTCGTTCAAAATATGACTAAGTAAAAGTATTGTGGGTTGACTTTGTGTATTCCAGTTTTGAACAGAAACTTGAGGAAACTCGCTTGCAATTTTTTGTATAGCAAATTGACATGCTTTGTTTGAACGGTCATAGACATAAACTTCACTTTGAGGAAGTTGTGCTTCGAAATGAGAAAGAAAAGTTCTCGAAGCGATTCCCGTTCCGCATCCCCAATCTAGGATTTTGAGTGGTGCGGAGAGGTTTAGATCTTCATGTTTGTAAGTAAGTTCGTTGAGAACAGCTTGCCACTTCCATGCGATGCGTTGGGCAAAAGTTTGATCGTACAATTCGAGAAATTCTTCCGTTTCCCAATAATCCGTTCTACGACTTTCATCGGATTCGTTGAGGAATAAAGATCTTAAAGTTTCTAAAGCTTTCCAGTTCAGTGTTTGCATAGATGATTCGCTATTAAAAAGTTATTCGTGTTGTTCAGGGGCTTCAGCAGAGCGGATGAAGGGAAGATTTTTAATATCCACTTTGTTAGGGTTAAATTCTTCGATGGATAAAATATTATGATAGGGAACATGCAGACGTTTGGTGTCAGTGTATTGCCGACGTATTTTATCTTCTGAAGGAAGAACTACATGCTGTGCAGATTCGTTGAAAACAAAATCTTCAAGCATGATCAAACCTAAAAATTCGCTCGAGGTGACTCGCTTGACAATAACCTCAACGGGCTTGTTTTCGTCTTTAGTCATGAAGCGAACACGATAGTGGTATTTTGAAGTCTTAGTGCTCATGATCCTCACTTAGTATTTGTGCAATGCGCTCTTTTGTTTTTAATCTCTTTTCAATAAGAAAGTTTTTAAATGCATAGAAAAACTCAAGGTATTTATGATCCGAGATCTTTTTGAAATCTGGGTCGGCTTCTTTTTTTGCGATGAGACTCAGAGCTTCCTCATATTTATTTTGAAAATAAAAGAGATTGGGGACAAAGCCTAGATCTTTTTGACCGAAATAGGCGCTTTGAGGTCTGATCGTCCATTTGCGGATCTTAGCACTTACGTCTTTTAGAAAATTCGGCAGGAAAATCATCTGATCATCATGGTAGTACAGCTCATTAGGGGTGTGCATAGGAATGAATTCGGTATAGGCACCTTCGCCTTGAGGAATCCACTGGTATTTGAGGAAGTTTTCCCTTCTCGTTTTATTTTGGTAATAGGCGTCGACATCGATATCTTCGAGGTTGATGGCCTTATGGATGTTGAGAACGGTGTTGGCAGGCACTGCTACATATTTCAACTGTTTGAAAAAAGTGAGGTTAGTTTTCACTGGCTCCAAGACTCCCGCTAGCGCCAATGCGTTAATAGGGGTGTGCGTACAGTTATCCCAGAGCACATGCCAGTGGTATTCGGAATCTTTTTTGGTGCCTTGTCTTAGAATTCCTCTATAGGTTTTCCCCTCTGAACTTTTGTAAGACGCATTCAGTGCGTTTAGAGACTCTACGATTGTTCCCATCAAAGGACGTGGCATGGGTACATTCACGCAATAAGCATTTCTTGTGAGTGCAAGTGCATAGTCACCTCCGAAGTGTTTTCTAGCTATGTAGAGCTGCTGTTCTGCAGGGCTTAAATTTGCAGGGATATCATGTTCTACAACACCTTCGAAGGGATTTTGTGATTCGAGCATTTTGTGGATGAGTTGATCGCGAAGTTCTGCAGTAAGAGTTTCTTGAAAAGTTAGCCCTCCGTAAAGGAAAAGAGAACGCCCAGAGAATGCGAGAAAGTTGATATTCTTCAAATTTCGGCTGATGGAAATTCCGGTGCCTGTATTGGGGTTTGTAAAATCCGAATTTTCAGGGCAGAGTTTCAGGCCGGCTGGGCCCATATCTTTGTCTATACAGACTCCTTTGAGGTAAAAAGCCCCGTGTCCACTCCAAGCTCCTTTATTGCCTTCTTCGAAATGTTGCTGAGTCAGTGCACAAAATTTGAAGTAGTAGGGATATTCCTTATCGTAGTTTTTGTCGATAGCCCCAAAAGTCGCTTGTAACTTGACGAGGGGAATTTCTTCAGCCTGAAGCAGGGGTGTGTAGAGAAGAGTGAGAAGAGTAAGCCAGTGAAGAGCGTTGAACATGAGCAGCTCCCAAAAAAGAAAAACATAAGTAACAAATATAAGCGCTGAAGATTATATTTTTATGAGAGGCTTTTTATTAAATATAGCAGTGCTTAGCACACTCTCATCTCAAATTTAATACTCTTGAAGAAAATTTATATGTGAGGTTTGTGATGAGATTAAGGGCAAAGTTATTTGCTGTTGTTCTAGCATGTCTATCTGGTTTTTTAATGGCAGATGAATTGAGAGATTTTGAATTGGAAGATGAGGTCTATTATGAAAATAGGAATTCGTTGTTTAAAGCTTTGATTGTAGGTCTTTATGAAGAGAATGTTTATGATATTCAAGGCGAGTATATTGATAAATTATTATTCAGAGTGAGTCCTGAACATTTTTTTTCAAAAAAAGATTATTCAGAAACAAATTTGAAACATGGTCAAAGAGTTGCTCATCCAACAAATAAAAAACGAAGAGGATGTGTGTATGGGTTTAGAATTCACAGGGATGAAACTGTAGATGTTTTAGTTTTTTACACGCATATAAGAGAGTTTAAAAATTACAAAGATAGCCGTTATGCAACGAATTGTGATCCCTATGAAAAAAGACATCTCTTTCAATATCAGAGGAGGGCTCAAATTTTTTCTTTGGAGGATGCAGAAAAGTTGGAACGTTTGAAACTTTTAGAAAAATATAGTTACTTTTGAGCGTTAGTCCTTTTTTTGAAAGAATTTTTTAATTGAAAAAGGAGTGTCTGTAAGTTCTTTCCAAAGTTCTGAGTAATGACTTTTAACGCCATCTTCTTTTTCGAGGGGAACCCAAGTTCCTAAACTTCCACAAACTTCCCAACCTTCTATATCGCGTTCTTTTAGATAACTTTTCAATTCTTTTTTTGAAAAGGGTCCATAGAGTTCGAAGCGTTTGTGACGAATTAGGTATAAGTTTTCCATTCGTGCCTCGTTTAGAAACGAATTTCGAAGTTCAGGGCGTAGTAGCCTTTGTAAGAAGAGTTTTTGGAACTTATGTAAGTTGGATTTAGAGACCACTCTTTTTTGTAGTGTCTAAAATTATCCAAATAAGGAATTTTCTCAGGAGGAGCTTTTTTATATCCAGGTCTATGGTAATAAGCTTCTAACCCGCTTCCAACCCATGAGAGAAAAAAAACTCCGAGTCCAATATAGGATTGAGTCCTCATCCTATTGATTGACTGTATTTGTTCTGCATAATAGTCGTCGCTTGCGGTCGCCCACGCTTTTCTTTGTGTAGGATCACCGATGGTTGCTTCTGTCGCGTCTCTATCATTTATTGTTGCGGTGGTTTCATCCGCAACTTGATTAGACTGAAGAAAACTAGATATGGAAAACCCAAGACTTCCAGCTTGGAGGAGTGTGAAAGTTAACCCTGTCCACGATTTTCTTTGTATATATTGAGGAACTCCAAAAGGAATGAAATAGAGAGCTTTCGTCATTTCTTTCGGAGGATGTTTTTTCTTGCTTTTTTTGGTGGTCTTATCTTCCGTCTTAGCTGTTTCCGCTTTCTTTGTTTCTGCTGATTTTTTAGCTTGAGTTTCAGGGGAATCTGCTTTTTCAAGCTCGACAGTAAATTTATTTAGCAGAGACGTTTCCATATACAAAGATTGAAGGGAATTTTGATAGCCATTTGCATAGATTTCTACATTGTGAAGCCCTGGGTCTACCGGAATGATATCCCCCACTTTTCCGCGGAAAAATCCATCAACAAGAACTCGAGCATCTACAACGTTCGATAGGATCATTACGGTTGTAGGTTTGGGCTCTTCTTTTTGAACCGGAGTTTCCTCTATTTGCCGAGGCGCCTTTCTTTTGGGCTCCTGATACTCACGAGGAGCAGGAGGTGGCCCTTCAATGGAATTGTAAAAGTCCCGAACGGTTACATCGAGGACTTCAGAGTTTGATAAACGCAGACCTGGCGTAAGGGTCTTGGCTAATTTAAAACTCTCCGCGGCCTCTGCTCTTTTTCCCTGCATGTATTGTGCGAGACCTAGGAGTTTAAGAATTTTTGCTCGCTGCGCTGAAGCTAACTCTTCGGAAAGGAGATTTTGGCAAATGCCTTCAGCTCTGAAAAATTCATTTTGAATATAGTGATTGTAAGCATTCTGATAGCTCTGCGCGAAGAGCTTTGAACTCAAAACGCCAAGGAGTAAAATCGTAGTTAAGAAAAAACGATGCATCTAAATATCATGCGGTAGAACTTCATGAAAAGAAATGAATTTTTTAAAGGGACTGTAAAAATGAAGGTTCGATGCTCGTGAAGTATACAAACAGGCATAGGCACTCACCTGGTAAAAAAAACGGCTACGTTCTAAACCTACCTTCATAAGTTCCCCCCAAACGGGGTGAACTTTAGCTTCGCGACGTTCTATAAGATTCTTGATCTCGTCATCAAGTTTTTTGAGTGTGTGTTTGCCCTCTTCAAAAGGGGGTAGGAGTTTTTGAATCTCACGCTCAAGACCTTCCACTTTGCGAGAATTATTCTGTTCTATAGCTTTTTGAAGTTGGCGCTTATTCGCAGCTATTTTTGAACGGAGTATTTGAAGATCTTCGTCTAACCCTTCTTTTTCTTGGAGTTTTTTGAAAATTGCTTGTAGGTCCTCTTTGAGATCTTCAAGGATAGGCAGTTCTTTTTCAAGTTCTGCGATGACCAGCATGGTTCTCCAGTTCAGAAGATGCTTTGATCGGATGATATCTGTGTAGATGTGGTCACCGACATAAAGGATTTCATCCCCACGGTAGCCGGTTAGTTTTTCAAAGAGCCTTGCGTTTCCTCCGAAATAAATTCCTTTATGATGCAAAGGGCCTGTGTGTGGACGAATCAGGTCGGAGTGTTCAATCACTTCAAAAAAGGGTTGGCTCCCTACAAAGAAACCAGGCTTTGCTGTTCCCACGAGAACATATTCAAAGTAGTCATTCCATTTTGCAAAACCTTCATGTGCATGATCGAAGAGATAGTTCAGAATGGCGTCAGTATACTGATATGAAGAGTTTGTGAGGAGGAAGATCCCTTTCCCTGCGTCAATCAACCTTACAAGGGTAGTGGCAAGATACTTGTCTTTGCTTATGTACTTTTCAGGATCTTTGATAACTTTTTCCTTGATACTTCCATCTGCGTGGCTGAGATCTATAAATTGTCGGAGATCGGCATAAACATCGATGAAAGATTTTTTGATAGATCGAGGATGCTGACTCATGAAGTCTACAATTTCCGCAAAGAGTTGCACCTCACTTAGAGAGAAAATAGTGTCCACAGAAAGGAAGTCTTCGGCATCGATTCCTTGAGCGTTGTAAAGTTTATAACGCTCTTCTTTTGTAAGACGTCGATGTCCGTGAAAGGCATCTTTCACATATTTGTGAGCATCGACCCTTAAGATGTTTCCGTTTTCTTGGTCTACAAGTAAACCTCTTATTAGAAAATTCGGATTAAATTTCAAATTGAGAAGTTCTTCGGGGTAACCTGCTTCGATAAATTTTTTCAAAGTTTCATGGAAAGCCAAAGCTTCGAAAGTTTCGTGTTTATAAAGAGCAAGGGTATGATCCATGTCAAAACCGACCAGTTTGATATTTTCCATGTTCAAAGTGCGGTTGACGAATATTCTTTTTTCTTTGGAAAGCTTTGTTTGCAAAGGTTTACCCCACTAAGGTTAAAAAGTACGCCCGCTGTAAGCCCAAGGTAGAAAATTACGCAAGGGATCACTTAGGACGGAGCTTCCTGTTTGCCAAGAAACGGAAATGAGAAAGTCTCTTCTTAGAATATCAAATTCCTCTTCGCGTGAGTGCCTTGTTAGCAAATCAAAAGTCGAAGAAATTCTAAACTCCTCTAAAAGTTCCCAAGTAATACCGACCTGCATGCTTTCTTCTTTCTCTTGGCGATAGCAGTTTGCTGCATCTCGGATGTAAAAATCAAAGCCCCGTTCTCCCAGTGGGCCTGAACATGATCCATTGCGTTTCCAAGGATGATTAAAGTCTCGGCGTAATGTGCTGAGTATGGCAAAAAGTGAAAACTGTTCGAAGACCACAAGTTCGCTACCTATAGATAAGGTTTGTTCAACCTGGTCATCCCAAAAATCTTCGAAGATAAGTTCTTGCCTTCCAAACAAGGCAGTGGCTCGGAGCGCTTCCGAAGGAGCAAAAATGTGAGAGAATTTCAAGCTTGGCCTTTTAAAGAGGTGGGGTTCGATCTTGTAGCTGCTTTGTTCCTCTCCCGAATGGAGGCGCTGTTCAATGGGGAAAAAAAGGAAGCTTTGGTTTTGCTCCGTCCAACGGTATTCCAGCCAGGGGGTGATCAGAAGTCGAGTGTGGGGATCCCATACTTCGCTTTGCCAAAGGAGTTTGGCCCAAAGCTTATCCAGTGAAAGCCCAATATAAAAAGTGGGCGCGGAGAGGAGGACTTCTGAATCGATATGAGCGTTGAAATTTTCACGCACTAAAGTTTCAGGATAATCTCGTTGGCTATCTAAAGGCAGATGATAGGGATGCAGCTCCGAGCCAAGGTAACCGTGTTGATAAGATGCCCAGGTTTGCAAACGAAGCCTTTCGAAATTTAACTTTGCTCCGAGCGTCAGTTCAGGGATGTATTCCGCGGAGTCGTCAAAGTTGTCTTCGATCCCTCCACTCGAAGTCGGATTTTTATTTTGTAAATCTTCCAAGAAAATCCCAGCGGCGATTCTAAGCCAAGGATGGGCGCTCGGAGCTTCAGCAAAAGAAGGAGTCCCATAGAAGCTTAAACTCAGAACAAAGAGGTGCTCCGTCCAACGGTGTTTTTGCTCCGAGCTTCGTTTTTTCGTTTTTTCCATAGAGGTCTGTCTCCTAAGTTCTTGCCACTTAAAGGCGACGGGCGTTAGGATTTCATAAGAGGCAAACTTAAATGAGGTCATAATGAAAGTCCTGATGCACGGAGTCTCGAATATTGGGCGAGTTCGCAAAAATAACGAAGATTCAATTTTTTTTGATGAAGGGCTTGGTCTAAGCATAGTCTGTGATGGGATAGGAGGTCGGGAAGGTGGGGAAATCGCCTCACTCCTCGCTGTGGATACCATGAAAGCTGAAATCAAAACATGGCGTGCTCGTAAAGAAACTCTCGAACCTCAGCTCCGTGCTGCAGCTCAAAAAACAAACTCTTTAATTCAAGTCAAAGGTATTGAAAATTCAAAGCTCGAAGGTATGGGAACTACCATGGAATGTGCTCTTTTTCATGATAGTCACCTCTATCTTGCTCATGTTGGAGACAGTCGAACCTATCTCTTTTACAAAGATCAACTTTGGCAAATCAGTATCGATCACAACGTGCAGACTCTTGTAAAGTATGGCGATCTTCCGCCCGAAACTCTGAAAATGATCAACAAGGATTCACTCGTAAAAGCTCTCGGTGTCTCCTCAGTCGTTGATATCGATATCTACAAAATTAAATTGATGCCTGGTCAGTTTTTTCTCAGTGCCACTGACGGACTTTTCGACATGGTAGAAGACAAAATCATTTTACAGACCATGAAGACTCATCTTACAAATAAGGCCAGGATGACGGAGAACCTTGTCGATTTTGCATGCAAAGGAGGAGGAGTGGATAACATTTCTATGGTGGTTAGTGAAATTCGATAACATCGCATACTCTGTTCGGAGACATGTCCATGCCCATTAAAAAATTGTGCAAGAATTATGGTATTGCTGTCACAGGAGGCATTGCTACAGGGAAAAGTTCCATCACTAAAATGCTTTCTTCTTGGGGATACTATTGCATTGATGCTGACAAGCTTGCGCGTGAAGCAGTACTTCCTGGTACTCGCGGATTATCAGAACTTACAAAAACTTTTGGAACAAAAATTCTAAATACAGATGGAAGTCTTAATAGAAAAAAATTGCGAGATCTCGTCTTCAAAAATACAGAAAACAGAAAAGCGCTCGAAGCCATTGTTCACCCTGAAATTCGAAAACTTATGGAACGCAAGCTTGAACAGGAAGGACTCGTACAAGCTCCTCAGATTTGGTTTTACGAAGCAGCTCTGATTTTTGAAGTTGGTTTGGCTCACGATTTTAGAGAAGTATGGCTTGTTGTTGCAGATCCTGAAATTCAATATGCACGATTGCAAAAACGTGATGCTTTATCTGAGAAAGAAGCTCAGAATATTATGGCTGCACAAATGACAGATGAAGAAAAAGAGAAACTTGCGAACGTTGTCATCGAAAATCATGGGGATTTAGAAGAATTATCGAAAACTTTGAGACAAGCTTTGGAAGCTTTAAAAGAACGTATGGGAGCTTAATCCTAAAAAAACTTAAGGATCCCTTGCTTTTCTCCGTAAATTCCCGTAGCGAGGGAATGCGATTTTTTTCAGTCCGTGTCTCACAGAGTTTTCTGCTACGATCAATAGGATTGTTAGCAAATTTCAATATTTCAAAGGAATAATCTTTGCGAAGGAAAAAACCACGATCAAGTGGAAGTGTTCATAATAGCAATTTTCGTATACCCGTAAATGGCGGTGGAAAAAAAACCGCAGGTCCCAGTAAGCCGCATCACAAGCGCGGTAAGAAATCTACCCACTCTCGTCATCACAGTGAACCCGAAGATCATGCAGAAGCTCCCGTGCATTCCAAACTCCTCGAAGAGGCATGGGACAAAACCAACCAAGCCATTCTTGAGCTTTTATCCGAGTCTGCCGAACTCACAAAGAAACGCTCGCAGGAAAAAGAACAGGCTGTCATGCAGTTGGACGCTTGGCAACAAGACGCAGTGGATGCACTTACAGATGGTGAGAATGTCGTCATCGATGCTCCTACTACCGCTGGAAAGACACGCATTGTTGAAGCTTTTTTCGAAGCTAATTTGCACAGGCCGGATTTCAGAGCCTGTTATACCTGCCCTGTAAAAAGTCTTTCCAATGATAAGGTTCGTGAGTTTCGTGCTCTTTTTGGTCGCGAATTCGTGGGAATTGCAACTGGAGACATCAAAGAAAACCTTGATGCGCCTATAGTCGTTGCCACTTTGGAAACATACAGAAATTCCTTGTTAGGTGTAGAACCTGATCTTGGTCGGCACCTTGTTATTTTCGATGAGTATCATTTTATTCAAGATGAAAGCCGTGGAAGCGCGTGGGAAGAAGCGATGATTCTCACACCTCCGAGCAGTCAAATACTTTTGCTTTCCGCTTCCGTTGCGAATGCCAGTGATTTCGTCGGTTGGTTGCAACAGCTCAGTCGTCGTCCTTCACGTTTGATTCGTGTTGAAAAAAGACCTGTTCCTTTGGTCGGGCTCGCGTGGTTTAAAAACCATTGGTATTTGCCTAACACTCTTCCACCAAAAGCGCTTGAACTTGCAAGTCATAAAAAACCGGGTCATATCCCTATTGAAAATCTTTGTGAACGCATCGCGCGTTTAGAAGATTGGCAACTTACACCTTGTATTGTCTACGCTGGTAAAAGAGCAGCTGTTGTGGAACGTGCCATTGTTCTTCGAGAATTTATTCCTCCTTTGGATCAGGAAGGTCAGAAGAAAATTCGTGAAGCATTGGATCGATGCGAGACTCAGTTTCACAGTGTCCGATTTATGGAAAAGAGTCTTCGTGATCTGATTACAAATTATGGCATTGCCTATCATCACTCTGGTCTTACACCTCCTGTTCGTCATGCGATTGAGTTGCTTGTAAAAGAAGGAGCTGTACGTTTCTGCTTTGCAACGATGGGTTTAAGTTTGGGTATAAATTTCTCAGTACGTTCTGCATTGATCAGTGATTGCACACGTCCAGGAGAACGAGGCATTACAGAATATGGTGCTTCTGAAATACTACAGATGACAGGTAGAGCCGGACGGCGTGGAAGGGATGTCGTAGGTTTCACTCTATGGCCTAGTTTGACCTACTATCAGCGTTTTGCAAAAACACGACGCGAAGATGGTTTTTCAAACTTACGTAAAGATGCAACAACCTTTCTGGGTCTGATTAGCCGAGGTTATTCGATCGGACAGATTGAAAAAGTTTATGCAAAAAGTTTTTTAAAATACCAAGCCCCTCATGTCCGCGTCAGTCTTTTGACACGTGAAAAATTAGTGCGTAAACTTTCCGATGCAATTCCATGTTCGAGTCCAATTTTTGAATTCTCAGCATTTTACAAAAATAAAGAATCTTTATGCACGCGTTGTCCTTTTCGTAAGCAGTGTCATCCTATTATCCGAGAACTGAGTCAGGGTGAACTTGGACGCTTGCATTTGCATCTGCATAACATCGGTGCTCTCGATGAACACGATAAGCTGAGTTCCTACGGAGAGATTGCACGACTCTTTCCACAGAATGGAGGTTTGATCGTTGCGCGTATGATTCATGAGGGAACTATCAATGCAGATAACTTGCTCAAAACTGTACAGCTGCTTGCTGCCTTTTCATTAGCTCATTATAAAAAACCTGGAACAGAAGAGAATTACGAATTTCCATTTGCACTTTCCACTCTTATGAACCAGCTTGAGAATTATTATCCCTACTCTCTTTTTCCTGAATACTATGATCCGCCCTTTCATAATCGTCAGCATCCTTTGTTCAGAGAGTTCAACAATCTTGCAGGTTTTCTCATCAAAGAATGGGCGTTAGGTTATGAATGGTCCGCGGTTATTCCTTTGGTTGTAAATGAGCAGTTCAGCGATGGAGATTTCACCGCCCTTATTTATCGCGTCACTTCGTACTTACAATCCTTTGCTGGTTTGGAATTTACACATCCTCTTCTTTCTCAGAATGCTCAAGACCTTCGAGGTGTGATCATGCGAGAGCCTGTCACATTCAGTGATTGATCTTGTGAGCAGTTGTTTTAATGGAAGCTCATCGTTTTTAAGATGAGCTTTTTTATTTTCAACGTGCGAATTCAAAAGGACAAAAAATTAATTTTAATTTTTTCAAAGTAATTTTTTATTTATTGACAATAAATTTTATCACGAGTAATAAACACCACTGAAGATGACCTGTCAGTAAAAGCTTGAAAAGATTTGGAAAGTAGGAGTTTTAGACCTCGGTATAAAACTTTTAAATTCCCAGGCTACTGGTGTGATTTCACGAAACAGTGTCAAAACTGTTTTGCTGATATAAAACTTTAGGCTCAGCCGCTGCATTTTGTCATCCTTCCCGTGTCTGTAACTGCAAGTACTGACTTTTCCTTTTTTGACCATCACTTTAAACAATTCACTTTAGGCGGCTGACCTGAGGTCCCCTTTCGGGGATTTTTTTTGTTTAAATATTTAATACGGAGTCATGAAATGAATTTAATCTCTCACTTAGATTCCTACCTACAAACAATCCAAAATTATCCACTTTCCGATTCAGAAAAAATAAAAGAACAAGAAACCGTTCTTCGTTTCAAGAATTTTATGAAAACTGCAAGTAAACCTTTTTCAAGAGACAATCTTGAAGGTCACTTTTGCGGATCTGCGTGGGTTCTTGACAAAGAGAAAAAAAGAGTTGTGCTCACTCATCATGTGAAACTTCAAAAGTGGATACAGCTTGGAGGTCACGCTGATGGCGATGTTGATCTCTTTCACGTTGCACTTAAAGAAGCTCTCGAAGAGTCTGGTCTCAAAAATTTAACCCCACTCTTGGGACGGAACTCAGTTTTCAATTTTGCAATTCATGAAATTCCTGAATATAAAGGTGTTCCCGCTCACCTTCATTACGATGCAACTTATGTCTTTGTCGCAGAAGATGAAGAATTGCTATGCAGTGATGAGTCTTTTGAAATCCGTTGGTTTACATTCGCAGAAGCAATGAAAGTAGCAGATGAGCAGACAGGGTATCAGTTGAAAAATTTAGAATTCTTTTTAAAAAAATTATTGTAAATGACACTTCATATTAGCTAGTTAAGCTCTTGATAAGCTCTTGTCTTGTGTTTGTTTCCTAAAAATGTGATATTCCGCGGATCCTATCATAAATTTTTGGGGTTCTTATGAAGTCATTTGATTTCAAAGTTTGTTTATTTATTTTTAGTTTTTTATTTTTTCCACATGCGATTATTGCATCTAATTCGACTGAGTCTGTTCTCTACAGAAATGATTTCGATCACAATACTTATCAACATAAGACATATGTATCTCTCAGTACTTCTCCTTTACGAGTTAATAAAATTCTCCCCGTTCTTCAGTCTATTGATTTGGATTCTATTGATGAAATCCTTCTTATCCTTCCTAAAAAATATCGTAACAGAGAAGAATATCCATCTCTGTCATCAGAAATCACGTCCTTTCCAAAACTTAAAATTCTTAGACCTGAAATAGATTATGGTCCGATTTCTAAATTGGTACCTGCTGCAGAATATGTGACAGATCCTGAATCCATCATCATTACTATTGATGACGATACAGTTTATAAACGAGAGACTTTCAGCGAGTTGATGCAAGTTGCAATCATGAGGGATGCTGTTGCGGGAGCAAGTGGAACGAATTTGAATTTTTGGAATATTAATAAGGAAGACGGGACATGGCCAATCGACGAAAAAGCTTCGACTTGCAGAAGTTCTGAACTTTCTTATTGTCATATTCTTGAAGGCTTCGCTGCTGTTGCTTATAAGCAGAAGCATATTTCTGTGGAAAGGATGAAAGAACTTTCTAAGGTGAGTTCTGCATGCAAAACATCCGATGATTTGGTTATCAGTTTTTGTTTAGCATTAGACAAAGTGGGTAGAGTGGGGGTTAGAAGTGATCGCGTTGGAAATCACCAGTTAGAATATGGTTTTGGTAGCGATGCTCTTCATAAAGGTTCAGGCTATATTGCTTCTGAAACGGATTGCAACGCGCTTCGCTATCAGAAATGCTACGAAGATCTCAGAAAATGGAAACAAAACTACATTCAAAATTCCAAGACATTGTCTATTCCCAATGGTTCAGTGCCTGTTGCAGAAAATGTGACAGTTGTTTTGACGAGTCTTCCTTCGCGAATTTTTGGCATACATCACACTTTAGAATCTATTTTGCAAGGAAGCCTACTTCCTAAAGAAATTGTTGTGGTGATTCCTTTTCATTCTATTAAAGAGGAGAGAGCTTATGATCTTCCTTCTTTCCTAGAGAATCATCCTTTTATTCGTGTTCTCAGGTCTGAGGATTGGGGACCGAATACGAAGTTCATTCCTCTCATTCAAGAAAAGAAAGCGAGAGGACTAGAGAAAGATGGCATTCTTGTCATTGATGATGACCAGATTTATCCGAAAGATATGCTTAAAAACTTCATGAATTGGCATGAGAAATATCCTGACTTTGTTTTAGCAAATCGAGGGCATGAAATGCCTGAGACTCTAAAATTTGAAGATGCGGGAATTATACATAGCTATGAAGTTTCTGAGTTGACACCTGTTTCTATCATTACAGGTGTGGGTGGGTATTTGGTTCAAGCTCGATTTTTTGATGAAAGTCTTTGGACGGACTTACCTTTTCCAGAAAAGAATAAACCTCAAATAGATTCAGCTGCTTTCTTCGTTGATGATGCATGGATCAGTGCGCATCTTGCTAAAAATGCTGTGAAAAGTTTCGTTGTTCCTTCTCAGAGCTGCTGGAGTTTTGTTGAGGAACAAGCCATCAATAGAATTGGTGGAGGTGGGCGTTTCAATGATGCGGTCTTCAACGATTATAAAGATTATTGGACTGTTTTTGGAAACAAAGACACGATACCACAATGCCTTCCTGGGAATCAGAGAAGATCTCCATGTATGGCCTGTAGAGACAGTGAAGGAAATATCTTTTAGTTTTATCTTAAAATGAAACGCGCTTGTCCCAAAGAATTTCTGCGTTTTTTCTGAGTTCTTCAAAATTCGTATCAACACTCTTTAAAAGAGAATTGGAATCCAAAGCAGAGTCTATCTTTATGGATTCCATTATAGTTTGCAGCGCGTTTTTATTTTTGTAATCGAGTGTGAGTACTAAATACAAACTTTGCTTGTAAACTTGGTTAGCTAACAATTCTTTGTAAGAAATAAAAGATCTGTGAAAAACATCTTCACTTAGAAAAGTTCCAGGATTGAGTCCAAACGAGAAGGGAGTGCAGCCTGAATTACAGTTGGAAGCAAGTTGAGCGATACCTTCATCAAACCAGTTTGGCAGAGGACGAGATCCTGTCATTTGAGAAAATAGGGCATGTACAAGTTCATGTCGTAATGCCGTTTGTAAGCGATTCAAGTCATAAGGTTTATGCAAAGGTATTCGAATTCTGCCGTTGAAAAGACCTTCTGCCCAAAGTGGAGAATCTGGATTAAAAGCTTGAAATTCTTCTTCAGGATAAAGAAGAACTTCGATCAATTTTTTAGGTTCTCGAAAATGATAATTAACGATGAGTTCATCGAGTGACTTTTCGAGAAGTTCAAGAAGTCGTTCAGCGATTTCTCTATGTAAGTCGTCTTCGAAAGTGAGTGAAAAATATCGCGTGTTAATTGTTTGAAAGAGATTTGCTTTTTTTGCCTTCTCTTTCATCCCTTCAATTTTTTTTGTCAGATGCGGATCTTTTTTTATTTCATTAAGAGTTTCGAGAATTTTGGCAGCTTCAGCATACTGCCCCTTACTCTCTAAAACTTCCGAATAAATGAAAAGAATATCAGCATCAGGTTCTCCGTTTTGTTTGAGGAACCATGTGATGTTATCCTCTGCATTTTCAAGATTATGATTTGTATAGTTGCAATAGGCGAGCCCTTTTGCTGTTTCTAAAGTTTTTTCAATAAGCTCAGCTTGCTTAAACCTCTCAATGGCAGAGTCACAGCGCCCAATTTTCAGTTCAAACCAAGCCAGAGCAGTGTAAATGGTCCCCAACTGTTTATGCAGCCACTCTTTGAACAATTTGCTCCGTCCCACTTGTTTTTCAAAATCCCTCGCGAGATTGAGGCACCGGCCGTAATCGCCCGTTGCGTAAGCAGCGCGTATTTGTGCAGCGGCTTCTTGATCTTCTTTAGGCATAGAGTCATCTGTATTTCCCGCTTCCCCTAGATCTGCTGGCTTTGATGGCGTTGATGGTTTTTGCAAAGTATAGGTGGGTACTGGTGGGACGGAGCTTTCGATTTTCCAAAGAATGGAAATAAGGAAGAGGCTGAGTATTAAAAATAAACCTAAATAAATTTTTTGGCGGCTGGACATTCTTATCCCTAAGCATGAGTACGTATGATATGAAAAAATATCTCGCTTCTAAATTCCTTTTGTAGTTTATCGTGAAAAGCTTTTGCTTCGAAGAATTTTCCGCTTGTGAGGTTTGTGTTCTGCCATGGTCGATAATCGAGATACTTTGAAGAGTGTTGAAATGCTTTTTACATCTATTCGAGAAGCTTGCTCGAGCAAACAGTGGTCGCAAGGGATTGAGTTAAGTCGAAAGGCAAAAGTTTTTCGAGAAGAACATTCCGAAGACCCTATTGTCCTTAGACTTTCAGAACAAGGTCAGGCGATGGCACGTGTCATTCATCTCTGGCCCCAAGAAGAAGATTGGAACTGTGATTGTGGAGATAAGGACGATCCTTGTTTGCATACAATAGCTGCAGCCATTGCGCTTAAAAAAGCTCTCGATAAAAAAGAAACGCTTCCTATCTTTCGTGAATCTCAAGCCATTGTGGTTTATCGATTTACACGTAAAGCGGGTTATCTTCATTTCGATCGCAAAATCCTTAGCGATGGATCTAAAGTTTTCCGGCTCACAAGCTCACTTCTCGCTCTTTCCACAGGCCGTGTTCAAGGTCCTAAAATTGCCCCCACCAAGGAAGATCTGGGAGTGGATTTACTTCTTAAAGATTTTCAAAGTGGACTGATCCCGCCTCTTATTATGCCTAAACTCATAGCAGAGCTGAGTCTTTGCAAAGATATTGAACTGGACGGAGTGCCGATTCGTTGTGGTCGTGAACGCACAGGATTTATTGCTCGCATAGAGGATGCTCCAGGAGGAGGGGTGCGTCTTTATGGTTTACAAGATCCTTCTATCAAGGAGACTTTCAGGAACGGAGCTGCGCTTTGTTCAGAAAACATCCTGAGACCCTTTGGTCATGGGAAGTTGGTACCTGAAGATATTAAAATGCTTGCTGAAGGAAAATATTTTGCTCCTCGTGAGTTTCCTAAACTTGTTTCTGAAATTTTACCCGCACTTGAACAAAAACTGGCAGTGCAATTGCTCTCTCAGAAACTGCCTCACAGCGTTCGTCTTGTTCCTCGACTTTTATTGCAAACAGAATCTCGTGAAGGAACGCTCCTAGTTCTGCCTGAAATCGTATATGGAGAACCTCCTATTGCGAGAATCAAACATGGAGAATTGGAACTTTTCGGAGATTCAGTTCCTATACGTGACGAGAAAGAGGAAAAGCGTCTGGAAGGTCTTCTACAAAGAGATTATTCGTATTTACACTTTGATCAAGTTCTTCCTATCTCAGGTGAAGAAGCTGTTGGATTTGTAGAAGCTTTGAAAGGTGGGATTTTTTCCGAATTCCAAGGGGAAGGGTTAGAGTTATTCAAAAAACATTCTGCGTTGCACCCCGATTTGCATATAGATTCTCAGGACTCTCATCTTTTTGTACGTGTCACATTTAGATCTCCAGAAGGAGGAGAACTTAGCTCATCCTCTGTGATTGAAGCCTGGAAAAGTGGTCGACAACTTGTTCCTCTTCTGGAAGGAGGTTTTGCACCTTTACCCAAAGATTGGTTGGAACGTTATGGGGACATTCTTCGTGATATCCTCATTGCACAAGGTGAGGCCAAAGGCTTGCATCCTTGCATGTTGGGAGATCTTGAAGATCTTTGCAAAGGCATGGATCAAAAAGTTCCGGACCATGTTGTGAAACTCAAAAATGAATTTGAGAATTTTACAGATATTCCAGAAGTTGCTTTGCCCGAAAATTTGGAAGCCACACTTCGTAATTATCAAAAAGAAGGAGTATCTTGGTTATCCTTTCTCAGAGAGAAGCGTTTGGGTGCACTACTTGCAGATGACATGGGCTTGGGTAAGACTCTACAGGCTATTTGCATCCTCACAAAACCTGCGTTGGTTGTTGCTCCAACAAGTGTTGTGTACAATTGGGAAAGAGAAATTCATAGATTCCGACCAGATTTGAAAGTCTGTGTTTATCACGGATTGAAACGCACTTTTGTAGAAGATGTCGATGTGGTTCTCACAACCTATGCTTTGCTGAGACAAGATGAAGAAAAATTTATGAGCAAAACGTGGTCTGTAACTGTTTTAGATGAAGCACAGAATATTAAGAACCCTGACTCACAAGTAGCGAGAGCTGCTTTTAATTTGCAGAGTCACTTTCGAGTCACTCTAACAGGAACTCCCATTGAAAACAGTTTGGAAGATGTATGGAGTCAATTTCATTTCTTGAACCGTGGAATTTTAGGATCGAGAAGAGCTTTCTTAGAAAATTATTCCAAACCTATTCTTCTCGGTGATGTTCAAGTGACACAACGACTGAGACGTCGATTGAAACCTTTTATATTGCGAAGATTGAAATCGGAAGTTGCTAAAGAACTTCCACCGCGAAGTGAAGCGATTCTTTATTGCGAATTAAATGAGACGGAACGCAATGTTTATGACAGTCTTTTGAATGGTTCTCGTAAAGAGTTGGTTGAAAAGCTAAATGGTGGCAAGGATCTCTTCCAAATCTTGGAAGTGCTTTTACGTTTAAGACAAGCTTCCTGTCATCGCGGGTTGATTCCTGGTCAAATCGCAGATACGTCTTCGAAAGTGGAAACACTTATGAGCAGTCTTAAAGAATGTGTTGCAGAAGGACATAAGGCTTTAGTGTTTTCACAGTGGACATCTTTGTTAGACCTCATCGAGATTTCGATGAAAAAAGAAAACCTAAGTTTTGGTCGCATCGATGGATCTACACGTAATAGAGGAGAAGTTGTGGATCATTTTCAAAAAGATCAGAATCAGAATGTTCTCTTACTTTCATTAAAAGCAGCGGGAACAGGGTTGAATCTTACAGCTGCAGACCATGTTTTTATCGTCGATCCATGGTGGAATCCTGCAATTGAAGAACAAGCAGCGGATCGTGTCTATCGTATTGGTCAAGATAAGCCGGTTATGGTTTATCGTTTAGTTGCGAAAGATACCGTGGAAGAGAAAATTCTTCTTTTGAAAGAGAAGAAAAAAGCTCTGGCAAGTTCCGTCGTAGAAGCGAAAGTTGCTTCCTCACATCTGACTCGTGAAGATTTGCTCGCACTTTTCGAGCCTTAGTTTTTTGAATTTTTTGAACCCTAACCAAAAAAGGCATTCATGTCACACCCCCCCAAAAATTTTCGTTGCTATGACATCATCATGGTTGCATTTGTAACTCTTCTTCTTTGCACAAACCTTATTGGTGCAGCAAAAGTCGTAGAGATAGCCGGATTTTCTTTTGGAGGAACCCTAATTTTTTTTCCGATCACCTATCTTTTTGGAGACGTACTGACGGAAGTCTACGGATATAAACATTCTCGCAAAGTGATTTGGTGTGGATTTACCGCAATGGGTTTTGCAACCTTTGTAACGTGGTTGATCGTCATACTTCCTCCGGCTCCTGGATGGGAGTATCAGAAAGAAATAGAAATCGTATTTAAAACGACTCCGCGTCTCGCACTTGCTTCCATGCTTGCCTATTTTGCAGGTGAATTTGTGAATTCCTATGTTGTCGCTAAGATGAAAGTTTGGACGGAGGGTAAGTGGCTGTGGGCTCGTCTTTTTGCATCGACTGTAGCTGGTGAGGCTGTAGATTCGATTATTATTTACCCACTCGCCTTCTATAAAATCTGGCCAGCGCATCTTCTGATCAAAGTGATGATTACAAGTTATGTATTCAAAGTTCTCTGGGAACTGTTCGCGATGCCTCTGACTTATCCTTTTGTGCGGTATTTGAAACGCATTGAAAACGAAGATTATTATGATCGCAATACAAATTTTTCGCCGTTTTCATTTAAGACCTAGTGAAAGGAGTCTCTTTGCAGGTCTCCAAATTAAATAAGCTAGGAAAAGCTCTGTTTTGTTTATAATATGAGGGCTTGTTCCCTACAGGGCTCCTTATGAATGATAATCCGGAATACCGAGGTTTTTATGACAGGTAAAAAAACAGACAAACTCCTTAAAAGACCCGATGCTTTTCAGATCTTTTTCTTTAGAATCCTAGATTGGTTCAAAAGTCAAAGAAAAGCTGTGGTTCTCACCATAATCCCTGTTCTCGTGATCGTACTTGCTGCAAGTTCTTGGCAGTACTACCGCTATTGGGAGCGCGGTCAACGAAAACACCAATTAGCTGAGATAGAAAAAATCTATTCCAAAGAAGAAAAAGATGCACAGAAGAAGAAGCGCGATATTCACAATGAAATTTCTAAACTTGAAAAAGCTTCAAAAGATCTAGCCAAGGATCCTGCGAAAGCTGCAGCAAACAAGGCTGAGATCGAAGCTAAGAACAAAGAAAGCGATGCTATCGAAGCAAATCACAAAGAGTCGCTTCCCAAATACATCAGTTTCTTTCATGCAAACGAAAAGAATCCTGAAGGTTGGCAAGCAGGGATGACTGCAGTGAGCATACTTGGAAAAGATAAATCGTATGAAGAAGCTGCTGGAATTCTATCTAAAATTTTAAATGCCGCTTTGGGTATAGAGTTCTACCAAGTTCAAGTGCGCATGATGTATGTCGGTATCTTGGAAGATTTGAAAAAATACGATGAAGCTATGAATGAAATTCAAAAACTTTTACCCATCGTTTCTGATGAGTTGAAACCTAAAGTTCTTCTTGCAAAAGCACGTTTGGAATTGGATTCACAAAAAAGAGAGGAGGCAATGAAGACTCTCGATATGATTCTTTCCACTCATAGTGATTCACCTGAAGCGCGTCAAGCGATAGCAATTAAAGCTCTCTAATTTAAAAAAAGAGTTCGCATGCTTTTCAAACACAGCAAAATTTTTTTGTCCCTTCTATCGTCTTTAATTCTTGTTCATTGTCAAACGAGTTCGGATTTCTCTCAGGAGAAAAAACCTGTTGTGGGTTTGAAAAGACCCTTTCGCTTGGGTTTTTTCAAACTGTCTCCCAGTCTGGATAAAGAAAAAACACTCGCACCAGCAGATTATGCAGGTTGGGTTGAGTCCGGAGGACTGTTGTTAGGAAGCCCCGATGGCAGAGAATTTGTAGCATTTTCACTCAAAAACAAGACTCAACTTTGGAGTAAAGCTATAAAAGGGGACTTAACGGTTCCTGCGTATTCTTTTGGTGAAAGTGTTATTATATCGCAAAAAGACGGGACATTGACGAAGTTAGACCTTCAAAATTCTCAAACTCAGTGGGAGATTCAACTCCCTTCTTTTGTTTCGAGTGAGTTTGCAAAGAACAACGAGCGGATTTTCGCTGTAACTGCAAATCAGATTCTTTATGCAATTAATGCAAAAGATGGAAACATAGAATGGTTCTACGATGCGGAAGTTCCCAACGAGATGCTCATTCAAAACACAGCATCTCCTGTTGTTTTTGGAAATCAAGTTTATTGGGGGCTTTCCAATGGAGAACTTGTAGCTCTCGAAAGCAAAACAGGAAAAATCCAGTGGCGCCGTAATCCAAAAGTCGGAGGGGGAGGGCGTTTTCACAATTATATGGGTTCCTTTTTTGTCTCAAATAAAAATCTGGTTTTTTGCCGATATGATGGCCTGATTGGGGCAGCCTCTTTGGATGGAGGGGAGCTTGTCTGGCAGGTTGAAGGCAATACTGGCAACTGTGTGGACTCTGATTATCGAGGAGGCCGTTTCTATGCTGTGACCACAAGCGGGGACACTCTCGCTTTGAATGCAGACACAGGACAGAATCTTTGGCATGGACTCAAACTCGGAAGAGATCTGAGTACTATTTCTGCAATTGAAGATTCTGTTTTTGTAACGGGAGCGGATGGACAAGTCTATTCTCTGGGAACGGATGCTTCCTTACTTTGGTATGATAGACTTGAAGGAAGAATACTCTCTCACCCTGTTTTTATCGGAAAAGAAGTCTACGTTTCAACAGGTCTGAAGAACATCTACGCCTATAAGCTCTAGTTTGGTCCCATCTCTGCTAAGATAGATCTAGAATCATTTAAACATGAAAGAGGATCATCTTATGCAAAAAACTCTCAAAGTTTCTTTCGTAGGCATGCTCGCACTGCTCAGCCCTAGTTCGTGGGCTGTGCAAGGTAACTTGCAGTCATCTTCTGGGTATGTGGCGTCTACCGTAGGGGGAGCCACCGTTGCACAGTTTACAAATGAATTCGATGCTGTGATCGATAATCCCTCTCTGATGCAGTACACGAAAACAAAACCAGGAGCTCACAAATTTTCGCTTGCACTCGAATATGCAAGTTATCCGAACTCTTTTAGAGTTCTCACAACAGCGGCACCTTCCGCATCCTATGTTAAAGGAAAACTCGATACAGCCTATATTCCTTTCATCGGTTATTTCTACAACATCAATGATAATTTCAAATTTGGCACAGGGTTATTTGCAATCGGAGGTACGGGTTATAATTATTCTGACTCCATCTATCTGTCTAAGGGCCTTTATTCCGCAATTTCCGTTCCTCTTGCGCTTTCTTACAAGGTAACTGACGAATTCAACATAGGGGCCTCCCTCAATCTTGTAGTTACACAATTGAGCAGCAACAACAATAAGATCAAAGATGCAAGTGCAACTTCAACAACAGCAACACCTTCCGTAGGCGCAAGCTACAGTCTTCCTATGTCTATGGTCGTTGGTGCTGACATTGCTTTAGGAACAACAGGAACATACAAAAAACTTTACTATCCTGTGAATACATCCCAGGGATTCGATATGAAAATCGGAACTCCTCTCCAATACTCTCTTGGTATTGCACAAAATACAGATAGATATTCTATTGGTTTCAAATTCCGTATGATCACGTGGAGTCAAACAGAAAATTACAAGCAACTCGGTTGGGAGGATCAACAAACCTACTCTTTAGGTGGGCAGTACAAAGTCAACTCACAGTGGACAGCTCGTGCAGGTATTTACTATGTATCCACAGTTTACGGTGAAAAAAGTAATGTAAGTGGAGATCAAACCATCAACTTCCAAGGGTCTACACTTCCCAAAGCGTTTAGAGATTATTCAAACGCTTTGATGTACGGTATTCCACAATGGCAATACGCAGTCGGTGCAGGCTATAATATGTCGGAAAAATCAACTTTCGATGCAGGTGTGATTTACGAACCTGAAGCAGATATCAAATTTACAGGTACCAGTGCGATCTACGGTGGTGCGTATACCATTCAAAAGAAAAACTCAAACTTTCAAATTTTCATCCAATACAGCCATGAAGTTTAGTTCTTGCTCCAAAGCTTTCTGAAGGGCAGAAAGAACTTTTTCGCGAGGAATGCGAAGATGCGTAGGAATGTTAACAATACGTCTTGCGACATCTTCCGCAATAGGACACGAACCTACAATATATTCCACCTTCTCTAATTCCGTTGTTCTTCCATGTACAACCGATGTAAACCAGATTCCCAAATCGAATTCTTTTGAAAATTTCTCTAAAAACTTTTCTCTATCTTTCACCAAAAAAGAATAGCGCAAAAAACAATGATTGCTTGCATTCACCTCTAATCTTTTTCCTAAATAGCCTACGATTTTCTCTGCTCCTAATCCTATGCTTTGCCGGTGTGCTATATTTGTTTTCAACTTTTGAAGTTGGGAACTTGCAATAGCAGCTTGCAAGGAAGACATGCGAGAAGGATAGGGAAAACGTGTAGGTTTTTGGAGTTCCAACTCATCTCTGAAAGCAAACATAATTCTGCATTTATGCAAAATTCGAATTATGTAGCGACCGATTCCATAAAACGAAGGTGCATACAAAAAGTAAGATAAAATAAAGCTCAACCCTATGCGGAAGTAATTAAAATTCCCGAGCCAGGGTGTTTCCTTCCAAAGTTTCTCTATGCGTTTCCCTAAGTCCTCATCATTGGTACAAAGAAAGCCACCACAGAAAGCAGAAATCACCTTAGAATTGTCACAGGAAAGGTAAGATATATCTCCCATTCCTCCGGCTTTGCTCCCCTTATGCCCTATTCCTAAAGCCAGTACGGAGTCTTCGATTACTTTCAAATTATATTTTTTTGCAAGATTTTGAATGCTATCGATGTCGCAGATCAAACCAAAAGTATGCTGTGCCAATATGGCTTTGCTTCGTGGTGTTATAGAACTTTCAATTTTTCTTGCATCAATGTTGAACGTAATGGGGTCTATATCGACATAAACAGGTTTTGCCCCAGCATAACGTATAGCGTTTGCAACGACCACACAGGTGAAGGCTGGTAAAATAACTTCGTCCCCTTCTCCAATACCAAGCACACGCAAAGCCATGTACAAAGACATGCGTCCACTTCCAAAACTATAAGCATATTTTGTACCAGTTATGCTTTTTGCTCTATCATGAAAGTCTTTAAGTACAGCTTGGTCTTTGAATCGGAAGCTTAGCAAAAATCTAAGTGCTAAGCCCACTTCTGATAAGGAATTTGTTCCCGCAAAAATAGAATAGAGCATATTACCCTGTTATATCAAGTCGTTACGTCCTGTCTCGGAGAGCTTTGCAACGATCTCTTTAATTCCTTGTGCCTTGTCTTTCGCACAGACCAGAACACACCCGTTCTCCACAACAATGATCAAATTTTCAACACCATATGTAGCAATCAGGGGGCCATCGCTTGCAATAATGGAATTCTGTGTTTCACAAAGGAGAACATCACCTTGTTTGATATTATTAAGTTTATCTGCTGGTAAAACTTCTGCAAGAGCTGTCCAAGTTCCTACATCGTTCCAATCAAAGTTGCAGCTGAGCACGGCACAGTTTGAGGACTTCTCTAAAATTCCATTGTCGATCGCGATCTCAGGTAGCTTTGCGTAGACTTTTTCCAAAGCTTTTAAAGGAAGATCGAGAAATGTTTTTCGATTTCTTTTCAATTCGAGAAAGAGTTCATGCAAAGGGTTCCAAATCTCTGGAAGATGTTTTTCAAACTCTGCGCAAATCGCTTTCACTTGCCAAACAAATATACCGCTGTTCCAGTAGTATTCCTGTGTTGCTATGTAATCCTGTGCGGTTTTGAGATTGGGTTTTTCCTTGAAACTTTGAACACGAAAAGCGTTGTTCGAAAGGCTTTCGCCTCTGCGAATATATCCAAAACCTGTGTCAGGTGAGCGTGGAACGATCCCGATCAAAGCGAGATAGCCTTTATTTGCAAGGTCCACAGCATTGGCAAGAGATTCCTGAAAGGCCTTTGTATTTTTCACGAGATGGTCGGAATGCAAAGAGATCATGACGGCATTTTCATCAGAGCTTTGTATACGTATTTGCAAAGCAGCAAGCGCGAGAGCTGCTGCTGTGTTTTTTGCATAGGGTTCTGAAAGAATCTGCTTACAAAGTGAAGCGCTTATCTCGCGAGTTTTTTTTTCTTGAGTGTGATGAGTTACAATAATGCGCCTTTCGGGATCAATGAACTCATCAAGCCGATGCAGAGTTTGTTCGAGCATCGTTTGCTTTGGGTCGGTGATTTTGCAAAGCTGTTTAGGAGATTTTTGTCGAGAACGAGGCCAAAAACGCGTTCCGCTCCCTCCTGCTAAAATGACTCCGTAGATGGAAGAAGATTGTGTTTTCAAACAAGAACTCCTTTAAAGGATTTTATGCTCTCTTAACTTAAATTTTCTACGGATGGCAATGGGAATGATGAGGAAGAAGGCTGTCGCATCAAATTTTTCAGAGCGAAGTCCTGAAAAACCAGTGCAGCCGAGTACTTTGTTTTTTTTGCTTCGCGAAGAAACTTTAGGGCTTGTGCTTGCCTCTGTGAAATTTAAAGAGTCAAGTTTGTGGCAGTCTAAATTCTTTATTAAGTTTCCAAAACCTCTTTTCACTGCAGCATCGTAAATTTTACACGCATTCACTCCTTGATTCATTTTGTAATCGGTAAGCATGAGAGCCAGGATCAAATGTTTAAATCCGCTGTTGCTTGCCAGAAGATCGAGAGAGTTGTAAGTCATTTGAGTAACGAGTTTGGGTTCTATAAATTCCTGGAGTTCAAAAATAAATCCCGAGACCAGCTGCCCTCTTCTATGAGCGTTGTAGTCTTTGTAAGTTTTACTTTCATATTCCAAAGTTTTACTTGCGACTCTCAAACACTGATCCACTATACAAACGGGTGAGTCTGCAACACAAATGGAACGTCCTAAACAGCTATCACCTGTTTTTGCAAAAACGAAGTAATCTGCAAGCCCTTCATGGAGGACGAGGGATTCTCCCGTTGTTTTTCTTATGTTTTTGAAAATAATGTGATGACCTAATTCATGTGACACCACATCTGAATCTAATGCTAAGTTTTTAAGCATAACTCCATCTGCTTCTCCGATGACGATGAGAGGTGAACTTTGAGATGCGTTAGGTATTTGATAGTAGGCGTTGTTTCGTGCATCTTCTTCAAGTGTATGGAACTTTACGATAAGGGGATTGGGTCCGGTCCAGTTATAACCTAAACTTTTAAAAAATTTTAAATGCTCGTTCACATGTACAAAGAGAGAAGCTTCTGCAAAAGAATCTTCTTCAGGAGAAAAAATATAATCGCCTGAAGGAGATGCGATTGCATGCTCGATCCCTGATTCGTTTGTAGAAGGATCTGTAAGGAAATAAGAATTGCTAAGAGATTTATCCGAAACTTCTTCTTTAAAAAGTTTAGTATGCAAATTGCTCACAGGATCGCGATCATAGCTTTGAATATTATGAGTTTCCATATCGAAAAATAGAGGCGCTTTCTTATAGACATGAGTATCGTCAGCCCAGACTTTGTAGGCTTTGAAAGAGGATGTTTGCAAAGTGAATTCCCAAACAGCTTTAGCAGATTCATTTCTTGAATAGAGACAAAGTCTTTTATCCAAAATCTTCGCGTCTTTGTGCAAAGCAAGAGACTGTTGTTCGCTCTTGAAAAGATGAGGTTCTTTAAAGCTTAATTCATCCGAATCTTGATTTTTAGGAATGTCTCCAATCATAGTGAGAGTGTTTCCTACGTGTATTGCTTTGATTTCCTCAAAACAGAAAGGGATTCCCTGTTGTGAAAAATGGATAAGCATAGATCCGTTTTGGAATTCTTTATGGATAAGGACTTGTGAGTTGTTTATTTTTTCATTGAGGTAATTTTGAATACTTGGCGAAGTGAGCGAAAGCGCCTCATCTGAATTCAAATCTGAATCTTCATAAGGAGTAATAAAAATTTCTTCAGCATAAAGAGGAAAACTTAAGAAAAGAAGACTAGCAATGAATAAACGCAAAGTAGGACCTCTTTTAAAGTTTTTAAACATATAAAGAGGTATCGGCGTTTTTATCTGTAAATTAAGGGGATTGGTAAAGTCTCCAGCTTAGATAGATTATGCTTGGATTCTCGTAGCTTTTTGTTTTGGAGTTTATTTAGAAACTTTCAATTCCTTCAGACCAAAGTTTTTTTAAGAAGTGCTTAAACGGAAGAATATGAATACCGTCTTCCGTAATTCGAGGTCTTTCTTCTAAACAGATAAGAATCCTTTTTTTAACTTTTGGAAAATCGTCGTATAACTCACGTAGACCTTTTAAATGGTCACTTTTAACTTTGCTCACACCTTTCACTTCTATTGCTATTTCCATGTCGTTGAGAATAAAATCGACTTCTATACCAGAACTCAGTTGCCAATAACTCAAAAGAAGGTCAGGGTTTCTATAGGCTCTATAGCTATCCAACTCGTGAAAAATAAAATTTTCAAAGGCCTTTCCAAAAAGCTCTGATTTCGTTTGTACACGTCCACGTCGACTTAGAAAATTTACAACTCCGACGTCACTGAAATAAAACTTGGGAGCTTGCTTAACTCTTCTCTTTACTCGGTTCGTATAAGCAGGCAGCCATGATCCTTGCATAGTGTCTACTAAAATCTCGAAATGCTCTTTAATAGTATGAGCAGACACACCTACATCTCGTGAGATAGTGGCAAAATTTACGGGTTCAGTGTCAGAAAATGCAGAAGTGTGAAGAAAAGTTGTGAATGCGGAAATATTTCGAACCAACGCTTCTGCAGCAATTTCTTCCTTTAAATAATCTCCTACATAGGAGCGAATGAGTGCCGGGTATTCATCTTCATCTGCATCATAGTGCTCGGGTAAATATCCGCGGTTCACGATTTTTTCCAAAGAAAAACTCGAACTCAACTCTTCTGCAAGAAGACCTCGCATCTCAAAGTGAAGAGCTCTTCCTCCCAGAAGGTTGGCTTGTCCTCTTTTAAGTTTACGAGCACTCGAACCACATAAAATAAATTTAATACGCCTATTTTCTATGAGCCAATGCACTTCATCTAAAATAAGAGGAACTTTCTGAACTTCATCAATGATAATGGGGAATAGAGGTTTTTGAGTTGCCTCTTCTGTTCTGAGTAAACTGGGACTTTCTTGGTAGCGCATCAGCTCATCGGATTTCAAAAAATCCAAATATAAACTGTCTGGATACATGCTTCGTAAAAGTGTGGACTTGCCAATTTGACGGGGTCCCAATAAAAAAAGGCTTCTTTTAGGATTTAAAGGTAATGATATCAATCTATTATACATTTATGAATCCCTACTTCCTATATGCATGTAAATCGGAACCAGAGCTTCATTTTATCTTGGACGCTAGAAGAGTGCAATAGAGAGCTTTAACTAAGTCAACTCTTCGATTCTCGGTGTTTTTTGCTTGCTACTCAGAAGAGAAGAAGCTTGTGTGATGAATTTAGGCATGAATGTTTTAGAAGATTTAGACTCTTTGTTGTCATCTTTAAGCTCTTCAAGAGCGTGACGACAGCGTGTTTCGTAAATGCGTAAGAAGCGCTCTGCAATAACTCTTCTTTCTTCTTTTTCTTCGGGAGTTGTTGCTTGCTCTATTCTTTTCAAAAGGATTTCAGAAGTGCATAGATAGCTTGTAACTTTTGTAAAGCGCTCTGCATGTTTAAGCCCAAGGCGCAAACTTTCTTTCGGATCCCATTCTTTTTTCCATGCTGTGGAGAGATTGCGAAACGAAGAATTTGCAAGAGTTTTCATTTGATCAGACAGAGCATCTAAAATGAAAGCTTGTAGGAATTGAGTGTAAACATGTCTCATTTTAACGAGCTTGCGTTGTAAAGGATCGAGTTCACTTAGCAAGCCGTACTGAACTTTTGCAATCTCCTGAACAAACTTTGAAGGAGAACGGAATACATATTTGAGACGGTCTTTGAGAACCATAAGAGATTGAATTTGACTTGTACCTTCAAAAATTGGCAAAAGTAAACTGTCTGTATGAAAACGTCCCAGACCATACTCTTTCATATATCCAACACCACCAAGTATTTGTATGGACATGCGACTTAATCGAACGAATTCTTCAGCGCCAAAATATTTTACAAGCGGCGTTAGTAATCGTGCTTGCCAATTATGGTGTTGGAGTTGTGTATTCAAACTCGCTTTTCCTTCTTCCTTTGCAGTTTTAAGTTTCAAGCGTAAACGAAATTCCATGTCTTCATGAAATACACATTCGAAAAGAAGGGCTCGTAAACCTTGGGTAGTTGCTTCCATATCTTCAAGATATTCAGCAATCATGGGATGCTCTGCTATAGGCTGTCCCATGGTTACGCGTTCTTTTGCATAGGAACTTGCAACACGCAGTACATGCTCACATCCACCTAAAGACATGGAAGCTGTAGAAATGCGTGCATGGTTCATCAGATGCAACATGAGAGAAAAACCTTCTCCTTCTTTACCTAGTAAGGTTCCCTTGCTGTCATTATAGTTGATACTTGCGGTGACGATGGGATGCTGACCTATTTTTTGTTCAAGTCCACTGACTTCAATATTGCGAGTCCCATCTTCTAAAAATGCGGGTACGTAAAAAAGAGAGAGTCCTTGTAAACCCTTCGCTTCCTTTTCAGGTTTAGAACGTGCAAGTACAAAGTGATGTTCTGCATGACCACATGTTATCCAGATTTTTTGTCCACGAAGAAGCCAATGACCTTCAGGGGCCTTAAAGGCTCGCGTACGAATCTGAGAGAGGTCGGACCCCGCTTGAGGTTCTGTCAAAGCCATGGCTCCGAGTTCTTTGCCTGCAGCAACTTTTTGTATGATTTCGGAAAAGTTATGGATGCCGTGGAAGCTTTCAAGAACTTTCAATCCACCTAATGAATAAGCAAAGACATTGGAGAGAGGAAGGTCTACACGAGCGAGTAGTTGAATGATGGTATGACCCAACATGAGAGGCAGGCCCATACCACCCCACTCTTGGGTTACAGTGGTACTCATCGCGCCAAGTTCCGCCAATTGAGAAATCATGCTTTTCATCAAGGGAGCGTGAGTGACGACTCCTTTTTCGAGAGTGGGACTTTGCTCTGAAAGTTCAGCAGCATGGGGATTAAATTCTTTGGCTGCAAGGGCACCGATAGTTTCTAAAATTGCAGTGGCATCATTGATAACGGTGGCAGGATCTTCTGATTTTAGCTCGGGGATGAGGGGAAGGATTTCCTTCCAAGGATAGTTCTGCACGTGAAATTTGAGATCGTTATCATCACTAAAAAAATTATCCGAAGGGTTCATTTCTCTCTCCTTAAGGTAATTTCTGAGGTCTTTCATCTCTCTCGATGCTAGAATAGACTTTTTTCTTGAGAGAGCAACTTTTCAACGAAGAAATTTTATGAATATTAAAGATCTTGCACAAAAAATCGGCGCTCAAATTTTCAATCCCAAGGGGCTCAACGAAGATCTCCAACTCACTGGAGTCGCGCCTCTTCATCGAGCAGGCTCTACGGAGCTAAGTTTTCTCACAAATCCTCGACTGCGGGATCAGCTTTTAGCATCAAAGGCGGCTGCGGTTATCGTTCCCAAATACGAAGAAGAGTGTCCTGTTATTCAACTTGTTCATCCAAACCCTCAGGAAGCTTCTGCTGTCGCAAGCCAATGCTTTTATCGTTATCAACATTATTTTGAAGGGCAAAGTTCACAAGCTTATGTTCATCCTTCAGCATCGATTGCAAACGACATAATACTCTACCCTTTTGCTTATATTGATGCAGAAGCAAGTGTAGGGGAGGGCTCTGTGATTTACCCTCATGTTTACATAGGTGCGAAAGCGAAAATTGGGAAGCAGTGTACGATTTTTCCAGGTGCTGTGATTATGTCGGAAGTTGAAATTGGTGATCGTGCAATCATTCATCCCAATGCGGTGATAGGTTCTGATGGTTTTGGTTTTGCAAGTGGTCAGAGAGGGATTACGAAAATTCCACAGATTGGAAAAGTTGTTTTGGAATCCGATGTTGAAGTGGGTTCTTTGTCCAACATTGATAGAGCAACTTTTGATCGCACTTATATTGGAAAATCAACGAAGTTGGATTCTCTTGTGCACATTGGACACAATGTAGAGATTGGTGAGTATTCAATACTTTGTGGTCAGTTTGGTGTTGCGGGAAGTACCAAGATTGGAAAGCGTTTCGTAGGTGGAGGGCAATCTGCTGTGACTCAAGGTGTGACTTTGGGGGATGGTATTACGATTGGTGGACGCTGTGGTGTGTCTCGTTCTCTTCCTGATGGTGGAACTTACTTAGGTTTACCTGAAAGACCTGCAGATATGTGGCGTCGAGAAGTTCTTGCTATGAAACATCTTCCAGACCTTGTTAAACGTATGCGAGTCTTGGAGGAAAAGCTGAAATCTTTGAGTGACAAAGAAACTAAATGAAAGTCTTTAAGGAGATTTCGTGGCTTACTATGTAGATGTGCATACTCATCTCACACATGCAGATTTTGCGACTGATCTTCCTGAAGTTATCAAACGTGCAAATCAAGCAGGTCTCAAGGCAATTGTAGTTAACGGGCTAGGACCTAAATCCAATAGAGAAATTTTAGAGCTTTCTAAAACGTATTCCATCATAAAAGCTGCATTAGGAATTTATCCCATAGAAGCTGTGAATGAAATTTTACCTGCAGATTACAAATTCACTTGTGAAAAATTTTCTACAAAAGCTGAAATTGCCTTCATTGAAAAAATGGCACTGGATAAAAAAATTTCTGCAGTGGGTGAGTGTGGATTGGATGCCTATCATCTTGAAGAAGAAACTTTTGCAAAACAGGAAGAAGTTTTTAGTTCGCTCATTGCTGTTGCAAAAAAAACAGAGCTACCCATTATCGTACATAGTCGTAAACGGGAAGAACGTGTTATCGCAATGCTTGCTGAACACAAACTTAGCAAGGTGAACATGCATTGTTATTCTGGAAAGATAAAGAGTGCGGTTCAAGCTGCAGAAAAATTCCAATGGTGTTTTTCTATCCCCGCGAATGTCAAACGCAGTCACAGCTTTCAAACTTTAGTTAAAAAGCTCCCTCCCGAATGCATATTGACTGAAACAGATGCGCCTTATTTAGGGCCTGAACCCGGTTTTCGAAATGAACCTGCGAATGTGGTAGGAACTGTGCGAGCTATTTCAGAACTACGTGCTTGGGAATTCGATTTCACTCTTGCTAAAATAACGGAGAATTACGAGAGACTGTTTAAAAACTAAGGAGCTTCCTTGACGGAGCATCTTTTTAGAGGCATCCACATTTTAGGAGAGCTATACGGTATTTCTCCTCACCTTCTTCAAAACTCCGAATTTCTCAAAGAAGAACTCTGCAAAGGGATCAAAGCGAGTGGTGCCACTTTATGCAGTTGGCAGGTGAAAGAATTTGAGCCTGGCGGTCTGACTATACTTGCATTGCTTTCGGAATCTCATGCTTCGATTCATACTTACCCAGAATTTGAATCTTTGTTTCTCGATGCTTTTACTTGTGGAGTTCAATGTCATCCTGAGGAAATAGCCTTTGCTTTGGTGAAGGCCCTTCGTCCGAAATTTCAGAAGATTGAGAAATTGCAAAGAGGGATTTTTTAATTTCCCCTCATAAATTTTTTGATAGATTTTTCTCTCTTAGAGTTTTTTTAATCATTTACATGGAGATCTCATGAAAATTGCATCTTTGATGAAGCCTTTCTTTTTATCCACAGTTCTCCTTAGTTCTTCTGCTCAGGCAACATGGTTTAATAACGAGAAGCTTGTGAAAGGGGTAAATGAGGAGATTCGATATGCTCTCAGAGTTTGGTTTGGGGATATTTTTAATTCAGATTTTGTATACGATTACAATCAAAAATTTAAATTCAAAATTGTAGATACTATTAAAGTAAGTGGTTTAACCGCAGGTCAAGATGACTATATCAAATACCGTATATGCCAATATCTTGCAAACAAACTGTCTGAGGGGCAAGTTGAAGCTCCCCTCACTATAGATCAATGGCTTGGAGAAGAAATTGGAAAAAGACCTAAAGGACACGAGAACAAAATCCCGTTAGAAGCTTTAAAGGGGCTTTCAAAAGATCACTTTATACAAAGCGTACAAGATCTTCTAAGAAAATATCTCTATGAAATTTCTGATCATGATGAGGGTCGTATTGTATTGACGGGTATAGTTAAAAAATGGAAAAAAGAGTGGAAAGAGGGATATGTTAGAAGAATTGAAAGTCAGAATGAAGAGGACTCCAGAAAACTTAGAGAAAAACTGGAGGCCTTATAAGCTTCAGGTTCCGTCCTTATCTTTCGACGTTTTCAGAATGTCGAGAATTTGACGGTTGGTGAGAACCCAAGTTCCTAACTCATCAGGAAGACCCTCAATTGCGATTGTAGAAAAATCATGGTGTTGGAAAGCGTTATCCATGATCGCTTTTAAATGATTTCTCATAGTTACTTTTGCTTTGTAACCCCAGATTAAATCATCGCTTCGATCGTTGAGTATAGCAGCAGCTTCTTTACGAGACGCGTCAGAGAAGAAGAAACGTGGAGCATCGATTTTCACTTTGCTTCCATCGGGAGCCAGAACTTCTGCTGATATGTGACCCATCGAAGACTCAAGGATGTATTGAGCTTTCTGTGCAAAGATATTGGCCAATTCGTTTCCGAAAGGTTCTATACGGAAGCGAATTGGTTGTTTATAAATCAATAACTCTGCTGGTGCTATAGCATTTGGCAAGTTACTGAAGAATAAGCGGGCAGCTCGCTTCATGACATCTTTATCTTTTGCTGTGAACTCATATTCCCCTCCAAGACCTTCACTGCGTGTGTACACATCATTGTTGAGAAGCTCAAGGAATACAGCTTCTGCTCTGTTTATTTCATCGATGCGAGAAGGTGAAAGCAATGCATTCAAACCACCAGCTTTTTGAATTTCATCTATAAGGTAGACAGTATTGTCATCACCTGATGTTCCTCTTTGTGCTTTGAGGAAATAAGCATCTTCCGAAAGAGCCTGGAGTAAAGTGTGTCGCGGCATCATAGCTTTAACTGCGAAACTTACGGAATTTGGTAAAGCTTTTGAGAGTGGTTTTGCTATATGACCAGGTGCAACTGATTTCTCTGCAATGAACGATTCCATAAGGATGTAGGGGAGAGCTTCGAAAGATTTTTGCTCGGAGCTTTTGATAAATTCGAAAACCGAAGGACCGTAATCGAAGGGTGCGCAATCAATGTACATTCCAATCTGTGAGTCTGTACAGAACAAAGGCATGTCTTTAGGTGTTTCGTTGTAGTAAAGCTGTCGAATTGCTTTTGTGTCGTATTCTAGCGCCTTGTTCCAAGTTGCGATCTGATCGCCTGTTATCAAAGAATCTTGGAAAAGTTGGTAGTCCATGACGGAACTTGTAGGAGTCAAAGTGTCGGAAGCTTTTCCACTTGCAAGGTAGTTTTTGAAAACAGTGTCGCGTTCTCCGTTCGGAATGTTTGAAGACAATGAACCTGCAAAGTTGTGTCTTAAACCCAATGTATGACCGACCTCGTGCGCTACTGTTTCACGAAGTGTATCCTGTGCTATTTTTAAGAGCGCAGTCTCATCCGTTTTGCCAATTTCTATCTCATTCAAAACACTTGATATAATCGCAGTAAGATCTTCACCTATATCATAGTCGCACAAGTGACCCTGTTGGAATCCCTCAAGAGACAGTTCTGTAGAGCCAGTTAACTTTTTTGTTTTGCTTTTTTCGAAATTGAGTTTTCGTAAAATCTGATGAGCTTTGTTTTTCGCACCGAATGCAAACACGCTTGTTAAGAAAATAGAAGAGTGCAGTATCTCACCTGTTCGTGGATCCATCTGTGCATCAGCATAAGCAAAGCCTGCGTCTTTCCAATCAACCCACTGAATGATGTTATAATGGAAGTCAGGAGCTGTAACACCTTCTGGTGCCATAACGACTTTGAGTACATCTTTACCGAAAGCTTTGTTCCAATAAAGAACCCCGTCGGTAATCGCCTGTATATATTCTTTCGGAGTATTGGAAGAGATGGAATAGATGATAGTTTTACGTTCATCCCAGCGTGTAACAAGAGTTTGTTCTCCACCTCCCATCAACAAGCGAGGAGAGATTTCGAAAAAACCAACATTCTTCATTCCAGGAGAAACGCGGGCTTCGAATCCCTTATTTTTAAAATAAGGGGTTAAGTAATATCGCGCCTCAATGGGCATTTGTGATGAACCTTGCTTGCTATCTGCTTTTACTTGAGCAATCTGTCTGATGACAAGATTGTTATCTTTATCAGCTTCTGCACTTTCAATAAAATTGTTTGCTAATTCAGCAATTTTCCAAGAGTTTTCAGCTTTGTAGGAGCTTCCTTTGCTGTCGGAAGCATACCAGTCTGAACTTACGAAAATCTTAGACATCCCTTCAGAAAAATCAAAGAAGAGTATGCCATTTTCTTCTTTCATAATTTTGAATTGAGCGAGAAGAATGTTTTGAGGAAGGGACGAAGACGAGGTGTGTCCGTCTATTGCTTCCATCATATTGATCTGATCGTTCTTCTCACTGAACATAACGATGCGAGATTTGAGATTGTTAAATTTGGGAACAATCGGTTGTTGAATCAGTTCTCCTTGAAGAAGAAATTCTTTTTCGAGAGAACTTCGTTTGATACCGATGAGATGATTTTTCTTAACGGATGACTCTTTCTCTACGACAAATGAGTCTCCTATGAAGAGAGGTGCATGAACATCCTTGTCACTGTCTTTTGAACATGCGTTGAACATGCACACAGCTGCAAGGGCCCCTAGGGAGGATCTTAAATCGATCATAAATTTCCCCGAGAAAAAAGATTTTTAAATTTGTGTTCTATCTATTGGGGTATGTTTTTTTGGTCAGGTCGTCAATCAATTTTAAATGGGCAAGGGTAATTTGTTCTTTTTAAACAGAGGAAGAAAAAATTTGTGATCAGTATTTAGGAATTTCATAGATAGAATTGAGGACTTTCTCCCTCTTTTTCCAAACCAAGAAAATTGTTTTCTTGCCGAGTAGTGGATAGAGTTCCTGAGTCATTTTAGCACGTGTTAAATTTTTTAAAGCTTGCATGATGCGTTCTTCCGCATGGAATTTTTCAAGATTCTTTTTAGGAAAAACAATACTGAGCCGCACAGGGTCTCCAGGTAAACCTAAAGCCAATTTTGATTTGTCTATAGCTCTTAAAGTTTCTCCAACGAAGGAATGACTCAAAGAGAGTCCATGATCAATTGCAACCTCTCTGTTATTCGCAATGAGAACGTTATCTCCGCTTCGATCCCTATTATGAATCATGTAGTCAAAAAGATTCAGTCTAGCACTTTTTTTATAGTTTGGAACTTTTCCCGCTGAGATTGCGCCTTCTACAAAATATTGCAAAGAAGCAAGCTGTCCGTTGAATCTTCTTTCAACAGTCATCGGTACCAAAGCAAATTTCCCTAGTTGGTCAATTCGGTATGCTGCAATTTCCGAACGGTAGTTGGAGGAAGGGTGACTGCTTTTGAGCTTCAATACGGCTTTGATTCCATGCTTTAAATACACAAGTTTTGTATCAGTCACTCCTCCCTTCAAAGGAAGCATGGCATATTTGTTAATGTGAGATTGCTTCATAACGTAGTATAAAAAATTTTTTAGTTTATCTGCTGTAATCTCATCTTCGGCTTCTTCCAATAACCATATGGCTTCTTGAAAGAGACCCTTGTTTAGAAAATTTAAAACACTTTCATTTAAAGTCGTTTTGAGAAATTTCTGCCAATCGAAGCTTTCGTTGAAAGCGTACTTTTTGTCGAGTTCAGCCTTTGTGTAAGAATAAACTTGGCAGGGAACTAAGACGGCGCAGCTTAAGAGTAGACTTCGAGCAAATCTCATTTCAACCTCACGGAAAAAATTTCACAGATTTCTTCTCACATCGGTGATTAAGTTTGCTTAAGCATTCTTTGGACGGTTTGCACAATGCGAAAGGTGTCGCTGTCAATTTCTACATTGAAGAGACTGCCTTCTTTTTTGTTTGAAAACGTGGTGCGCATTAAAGTTTCAGGTATGAGATGAACCTTAAAAAAACCGTCAGGTAGAACATCTCCCACCGTTAAGCTTGCACCATCAAGGGCTATATAACCCTTCGGAAAAATGTAAGCCATCCACTCCTGAGGGCATTGTAATTGAAAAGTGAGCTGACCAGGAAGCGAACGATCAAGAGAGTGCAGCTTCGCAGTTCCTAAAATGTGTCCTGACAAAATATGCCCACCGATCTCATCACCAAAACGAGCCGAACGTTCGATGTTTACAATTTGACCAAGTGTGTAGGAACTTAAATGCGTAAGTCGGAGCGTCTCAGGAATAGCTTGAAAGTAAGCAAGGGAATCTTCGATTCTTACAAGTGTCTGACAACACCCATCAACAGACACACTCGCACCTGTTTGAAGCCCTGTGAGTAGCTTTTCGTCCATCTGAAGAGCATAAGTGAGCACCCCCTCTTTCAGGTCCAGATTTTTAATTACAGCTGTTCCTTGAACGATTCCTGTAAACATAAAAGCTCATCAAATATTGTAAATAACGCCAAACCCATGACGCCAATCCGATTTCTCATCGCGGAATCGGTATTGCATCTCTAAACGCCAACCTAGTTCCCAATGAGAATTCACAGCATAATCTATAGCTATACCTCCACTTGCAAGAGGAGACACCACATTGTGGGTATCTTTCGTGTTCAAAATATTGGCCCTTGTTCGAGAAATTATGAAACCAGGCCCTGCAAAAGCTTGAAAGCGAAAGAAGCAAACATAATTAGCTCCGATCAAGGCATTCATCGAATAAAAATCTTGAAGTATGTTCACCTCTCCTGATTTCTTTTTCAAATCAGGCTCAATATTTAAATCGAAAGCATAACTCCAACGTTTCTGTACGCTATTTCTAAAATACTTTGAAGGGACAGCCGCAATATATGCTAACGAAAGACCATAGCGTTGGTCTCGAGTTCCCGATGGATTTTCTATGTGGGCAGAATTCACATAGCCACGAATGCTCTTTTGCGCTTTGTCTTCCATGATCTTTGCTTCAATAGAAGAAGCGTGAACAAGAAAAAGAATAGGAAATAAATATTTTAAATGCATACCTGTTTCAATCCACTGCTGTTGACAGAGTCATCAAACCATTTGTTAAAAATTGAACATGCAAGGCTATGCTTGCTTGCGGGAATTTCGTTCACAATACGATTGAGCAAATAATAGTAATCAAAACTGTCATCGTTTTTATGAAGCTCCCAATCCTCCCGAAATTTTATCAAAGCATTCAATGTTGCATTGCCAACTTCCTGATTCGTCATAGAAGGATCCTTAGCAAGTTGGTAGAGAGCAGAGGTGAGAATGGAACCTTTGCAATAAAAACCTCCCGCACAGATAGAAGGATTTTTTTCCAACTGAGAACTTGTCCATGAAACAGGAAGACTTCGATCTTGGAAATTCTTTGTATTGAGAGAATCTATATAGACATTTGCCTTTTGTATATATAGCCAAGACGCAAAATCGGCAAACCCTTCATTGATTCCTTTAAGCTGAGTCATAGCTGCTTTAGAATTGTTTTTTGTAAAATTTGTATCCTTATTTGCAAAACGAATGTCGAAAATTTTATGACCAAACTCATGTGCAAGTATGGCTGCATTCATTTTGATAGGAATTGCTTCTTTAGGTGAGGTTTTGAAGAATAAAAAATCACCCAAACCTGGAAAATAAGCTGCATTCAAACGTGCTGTCGCAGTAAATTTAAAGTTGTGGGAATTTGTAGATACTGCGGGATCATAATGAATATTGAATTTACCAATCTCTTTGAGTGTAAACTGATACTCGTTGATCCAGAAATCTACAATCTGTTCATAATCATGATAAAGCGAAAGCATGGCTATGGAATCGTTGTTTTGTGCAACGATGATCCCATTATCAACAATATAGTCGATGTTGACGGGAGTTCCTTTTCTGGAGAAAACTTTGTCAGGATCTCCACTGATGAGGTCTCCTTCTTCTGCATCAAAATCCACAACGCTGTGGCCTTTGATGCTTGCAAGGCTTCCATCCATATTTTTAACATTGCTTAGATATTTGAAATCCACAACTTTGTATTCAATTCGATCTCCATTCCATGTGAGAACCCATGCCCGCAAAGAGGACACAGATTTCTTGTCTCCGCAAAAAGTCAGAATGGAAAATAAAAAGAGGAGTAGCAAAGATCTCATTAGCTTCTCCAAATCAAAGAGATGTAAGGAATCGTGATGGCAACAGGGAATCCTCTATAAAGACCAAATTCAAAACTGAAAGTGTCCCAGGAACGTGTCATCGAAATTTGTCCCATTGCTAAAGTTAAACCCTGAAAATAAGGAACACCGAGAGCTGTAAAACTCGTGTCTACGAGATCGGTTTCGCCTAACATGTCTGTGTAAAAAGGTACGAAAAAAGTAGAATTACAGGCCCACGACTTCGAGAGATAGTAGGCTCCTCCCAAACTCGCACCATAAGTGTTGATTTTGTAAGTTCCATGTATATCTCCATACATGGCATCTTTATACGAATGCTCCAGTTGTGCATAACCATGCAAAAGACCCGCATTGAGAAAGAAACGATTCGAAACTTCATAGGTCGTGACTATACCGTGGAAAGAAGCGACACCTGAAAAAGTAGCTTCTTTCAAGTTTTTTTTGGGGGTGCCTAAAGTGAAAGATGTAAAGCTTGTTTCTGTTTTATGTGTCTTAAACATGTTGTGTTTAAGAAAGAAGTTAGGTAGGCCAAAGAGAAAAGGAACAAAAGACGTCCCCATTTCTAAATTTTCCGAAATACCATAATAGTAGCTTCCGAAAGGGATGAGATCTAAAAGATATTCACCTTCTTTTAAAAGATGAGCATCGAAAAAACTATGTACGCGCTGGTTGTAAGAAAACTCAGCATACACAGGTGAACATTTCAAAAGATAAAATATTAGAAGATATTTCAAAACTCGATACATGCTTTGGATCCATAAAAATGGGAAGCGCCATAATGATCTAGACGGATTAGGGCGGTTTATATAGCGCGGGAGATTAAAAGGCAAGATCTGTGTGAGAGAGTCTTAGACAGCGACAAATTGAAAATGTCAAGGCTCTATAAGCACACAGTATTTTAAATGAAGACGCCCCATCACATCCGATTTCCAATCGGAGATGCGGCCTGTTTGTGGGTTTCTTAACTTTAAAGTTTTCGCGACCAAATGGGTATTCGTATAGAAAAAAATCGGCATGATAGGCAGTTCTTTCATCAAGAGATCTTCTGCAACTTTAAATTTATCGAAGCGATCTTTTGTATTTGCTGAGGTAGCCGCAGCACGTATCGTTTCATCATATTTTTTATTAGACCAGCCTGTGTTGTTGTTTCCTCCATTTGTCAGAAAGAGATCGAGAAAAGTGTTGGGATCTTGATAATCCGCAATCCAGCGAGAGCGTGCAATATCAAAACCTAAAGTTCTCAAAGATTCCAAATAAACTTTCCATTCTTGATTGAAGAGTCCAACCTTCACTCCGAGATTCTTATGCCACATTTCTTGAATCGCGAGAGCTATTCTTTTATTATTTTCATCTGTTTCATAAAGGATATCAAATTTTGGCATATTATTTCCATTTTCGTAACCTGCTTCTTTGAGCAAACGTCGTGCTTCTTTCAAAGAGGCTTCCGTGGTTGTAAGGGGAAGTTCGCTAGGAAATTTATAAATTCCATAAGGTGGTGTAAAGTTTCCTGCAGGAATTTTCCCTCCTCTCGCTACGTTTTCTACAATTTGTTTGCGATCAATACTGAGACTCAGTGCTCGTCTTACACGAGCATCGTTCAAAGGTTTGCGAGTTGTATTGAAACGGTAGTAGTAGACACCATAAATGGCTTCTTCTCTATAAGGGTTGTAGACTTTCGGATTGTTTTTAGGAAGAGATTCATAGTAGGGGATTCTTAGAGCAGGAACCGTTGATGTTAAATGCAATTTACCAGCAGTAAAAGTCGCTTCTTCCGTATTTTTATTCTCGATAGGATCGAGGTAGATTTCATTCATCTTGACAGAGTCTTTGTCCCAGTACGTTTCATTCTTAGTAATTTTTATGTGCTGATGAAGACGTGCCTCAGATAGTTTATAGGGACCGTTGCTTACCATGTTATTTTCACGAGTCCATGTACTCCCAGGATATTTTTCAATCACATGTCGTGGTGTTGGATACAATGTTTGAAAATCTGTAAGTTGAAGAAAGAAAGGTGTGGGCCTTTCTAGTTGCACTTCGAGCGTATGAGGATTTTTAGCTTTGACTCCGAGTTGTTTAGGGTCTTTGAGTGTACCCTTGTTAAAAGCTTCTCCATTTTTAATGTAATACAATTGATAGGCGTATTCCGATGCTGTTTTTGGATCCAATACACGTATCCATGAATATACGAAATCTTCTGCAGTGAGAGCTTTTCCATCAGACCATTTTGCATTTTTACGAAGAGTAAAAATATATGTTTTCCCATCGGGAGAAATAGTCCAGGATTCTGCAACACCTGGACTTGGTTCTTCCTGAAAAGGATTTGAATTTGTAAGTCCTTCAAATAATGCATCTATGAGATGTCCTTCAACAACCCCTGTAGCAAGAGCTGGATCGAGTTCTCTAGGTTCTGCTTCGTTTCCAATACGTATGCTTTGTCGTTTAGCAAGACTTTGTGCAGCGAGTGTGGTTTCAAAAAGCGAAAGAGTGAGGATCAAAATACATCTACGCAAATTCGTCTCCTTCTTATGAAATTTTTAAAATTTTAACATTGTAAGTCTAAACAATATAATAAAATATGAATTTATCTTTTGAAGGAAGGAATTTTTATGAAGTATTCTTATCACTTTCTTATTTATAGTTTTCTTTTTTTATTTTTAAACGCCTGTGACAAACCTATTCAAGAAGCTGTTGTCTCGAGTGAAGATGTTATCAGTATGGGTCTTACAAAACCTGTTGCTCTGAATCTTAAAATTGCGTTTGTTGGAGATTCAGGCTATGGAGAAGGTTTTGAAAAGGTTTTGCATCTTATTAAAAAAGAAAAAGCAGATCTTGTTCTTCATCTCGGTGACATGGCTTATGATGAAGATAATCCTGATGCACCGAAAAAATGGGATGATCTCGTAACTAGAGTTCTTGGTGAACATTACCCTTATCTCTTTCTCATAGGCAATCATGATATACGACGTTGGAATCAACAGCATCCCTCTGGCTATGCTGCGATTCTTAAGAAAAGATTGGAAGCAAATCCAAATGTCGTTTGTATTGGAGAGGCTGGGGTAAAGTCGTACTGCACATATAGGGGTCTTTTCTTCGTTCTTTCTGGAATAGGGACCTATGATACAAGGCATGAAGAATTTATAGGGCATGCTCTGCGTCAAGCAAAAGAATATTCTTGGCGTATATGTGCATGGCATAAAAATCAACATGATCTACAAGTTGGTGACAAACGTGATGATGTGGGTTGGGGTGCTTATAAACTGTGCCAAAGTTTTGGTGCCATGATTGCAATGGGTCATGAACACAGCTATGAACGCACACGCAATTTGAGTGACATTGGAAATAGAAAAAATCACCATGGAGCTTTTGGTAAACCCAATCTACTGACATTAGGTCATAGGAAAACCTTCTCGTTTATCAGTGGTCTTGGAGGTATGTCTTTGAGGCCTTATCGTTGCCGTACAAAGCATCACAGCTGGTGGGCAAATATCTTCGCAAGCAATTATGTTCTAGACAACGGAACTTTGAAATATAACGATTGTCCTCAAGACACATCGCCCGCGCTGAGCCATCAACCCAATCCGTATTACAATTATGGGGCTCTCTTCATAACTTTCAATTATCAAAGCAAGCCCCATATCGCAAAAGCTCAGTTTAAGACAGTTGACAAACTCATCGTAGATGAATTTGACATACAAACTGAATTTTAATTGGGAGTAATTGTTTTTGCTAAATCTCTAGCTCCTTTTGCTGTAAGAGCTATCATTTCAGCAATCCCCTCTTTTTCTAAACAACTAAACGCAATCCGAAGGTCGTGAGTGTCTGTGCTTACAGTTCCTACGCCATAGTTCATCAGGAGATGTTTGCGCAGAGATTCTGCTTCAATACCTTTGAGACGCAAGCAGATGAAATAACCAGACTGACATCCATAGACATCCCATAGATCTGCATATTGAGGACTATGCGCTTGCTTTTTCACTTCGCTATAGCGTTCCTGAAGAATTTTCTTTTTGGAAGAGAGTTGCTTTGAAAATTCTGGATTAGTAAAAGATTTTAGTAAAATGGACTGTGCGGGAAGTGAACAACTCGAAATTGTAGATCGTATAGATCCTGCAATTTTTGTTTCAAGAGCCTCATAAGCACTTGCACTCAAACCTTTCATAGCAGCTGTTAAAAAGCCTGCACGAAAGCCCCACATAAAGCCTTCTTTTGTCGCGCCATCAACTTTGAAAGTCAAAATGTATTCATGTGCATCTGCTAAGTAAGAGAACAGACTTTCTTTTAAAACTGTTTTTTCCCATACCATTCCAAAATAAGCATCATCGCAGATAACAACGAAACGAGAGCCTTTGTCTGCATATTTGATGAGAAGTTCTCGTATATGCTGCGCTTCTTTTTCCGTAACAGAATATCCTGTTGGATTATTTGGAAAATTGAAAACGAGTATCTGTTTTTTTCCTACATATTGAGAAAGGACCTGCTCGAAAGCGCTGAGGTTGAAGGCATTGAGGTCTTCTGTGAACATAGGAAATTCAACAATTTTAGCTCCGAGTTTGGAAGCCCAAATAAATTTGTAGTTTCCCCAATACTTATCAGGCACGAGAACAGGATCATCTACGTCGAAAAATAAATCTCCGATGATAGAAAGACCATGTGAGATGGCGCTAGTTACTACCGGAAGACTCATAGGTTTTTTGTTGAGATGAGGATTTTCTTTGTAGATTTTGTCTTTCCAAAACTCTCTCAACTTTGCAACCCCACGCGATGGTGCGTAAGGGAAAAGTTCATCAGCTGTAAATCCTTCTTGAAAGCATTCCTTCACGCAAGGGATATGCATAGGCTCATTTTTTTCCGTTGCAATGCCAATTGTTGCATCGAAAGCTTTTGCATATTTTTTTGCTTCGTTGGATTGAGTGATAATCCCTCTCGGGAAAAACATACGTTTTCCCAATTCAGAAAAGAGAGAAAGCAAAACGGAGGATTCTTTTTCAATAACATGATTCAATTCAAGAGTGAGAGGATGATAGTGTGTCATGGTGTATCCACTCCTTAAGTGTTGTAAATGAAGCTCTTTCCAAGCTAGCAAGTGCCGGCTTTAGAGTCAAAGAGATCTCGTATTCAAGCTCCTCCCAAAATTTAGAGAAAAGTCTTTCTTCGTGTTTTCGAGCGCTGTCTCTGCTCGCTAATAAGACAGCATCCCCCTCAATCTGCAGCTCAATTTGACGGAGGTGACCTTCTTCCTCCTTCAAAATCGAACGTATACTTATGGGAGAATGATGCTTAACCAAGAGCTGTTCATAGAGAGCATAAAGAGACTCTGCTCGTTTTTCAATTGCATAAGTTGTTAGCAAATAGCATGCCTTCGGTAAATCTTTGTAAGCTCGCTCTCTCATATCCCTTGCAATGCTTAAATCTAGAAGATGGAGGAAGCGAGTTGCATGCCGCTTACAAAAACGGGAAGGACTCTTTTCAGAGTTTCTAGCTTTCAACTTGGCTATCTGTTGATGGAAGAAGTAAGCATGACGGAATTCTTCGGCGCAATGCTGAAGAAGTTCGGATCTATAAGAAGGAACAATGGTCTCTTTGTGCAAATCACTCGGGAGAAACTTTGCAATCTTTCGAGAACCACAAAGTTCCAAGAAGCTTAAAGTTGAAAGCCAACGTGCATGCAGTTCGGAACTCTCAATAATAGTTTCTAATAACGTTTCCACGGTCTTTTCCTTCAAAATTGACTACGACCGAAATCCATAATCGTTGAATAGGTTTGTTCCAAATCCTGAGTTGCTGCACTATAAGGAGGAATCAAATAAGTCACGTTTCCCAGAGGGCGAAGGAGTTGCCCGCGCTCTATAAAATAAGTGTACATTTTATCTCTCAAAGAATGCGAATACCCAGTTGCTTCTTGTGATTGCCATTCCAAAGCAAGAATGGTTCCTTGTTGCCTTACATCTTTAAACCATCCTTTCGTTTTAGGATCTTCCGCTAAAGTTTTACAGAAATTTTTATGACTCTCTGCAATACGTTTACGACCCTCTAAACTTTCCTTTTTCATGAGAAGATCCAAGCTTGCCAGTGCTGCAGCACATGCGATTGGATTTGCAGAAAAGGAATGTCCATGAAACAAAGTTTTAGTTTTATCTTCAGAAAGAAAAGCTTCGTAAATATGTTCTTTGCAAATAGTCATCGCAAGAGGAATGCTTCCTCCTGTAAGTCCTTTTGCAACACACATAATGTCTGGTTGGGTGCTCAGAAATTCAGAAGCAAAAAGGTTTCCCGTTCTTCCAAAACCAGTCATCACTTCATCTGCAATGCAAAGTATTTGGTTCTCCTGGGCAAATTTAATGAGTTGTGAAAGTTCTGCTTGGTCTTGCATGAGCATACCTGCAGCACCCTGAACCAAAGGTTCAAAAATAAAAGCTGCGTAATCTTTGTTTTTCAATACAAGTTCTTCAAGCTGTCGTAGAGAATGACCTCTTTCCTGATTCCGCAAAGGAGGATCGATGAAATCCACACTGAATAAAAAGTTTGAGAATGCATTTGTAAAAATACTGCGTTCTGAAACGGACATCGCTCCGAAAGTGTCTCCATGATAGGCATGACGAAAGGCAAGAATGCGATTTTTTGTTTTGCCTTGATTCTTCCAATACTGAATGCACATTTTTAAAGCGATTTCTACAGATGTAGAGCCATTGTCGCTGTAAAAGACTTTTGTAAATTCAGGAGGGAGAAGAGCCAGAACACGTTCCGCAAGTGTGACTGCAGGCTGATGTGTAAATCCTGAAAAGATAACTTGCTCAAGTCTTGAAAACTGTTCTTGAACTTTTGCACTGATGTAAGGGTGGCAATGTCCATGAAGAATGACCCACCAAGAAGAAATGGCATCAAATATAGATTTTCCATCCGCAGTATAGAGAAAGGAACCTTCCGCCCAAACCACTTCAAGCGGATTCCCTGCGGTTTTATGTTGTGTGTAAGGGTGCCAAATACACTTACGATCGGTGTCTAAGAGTTCAGTCATTGTGTTCTCTCCACTGATTTGCCATTGTTTCAAGGGTATCAGAATTCCATGATGCCAATTTTGGTATTATACCTAAAAATTCTACTTTGCATTTACGACTAATAAAATCTCTAAAATCTTTGTTGTCGCCCTCGTTCAAAAACAAACCCTTGATAGTGATTCCTCGTCTTTCTAAAGCTTCTAAACTGAGAAGAGTGTGGTTATATGCTCCGAGATAAAATTTGGTCACCAAAATGACTTCCAAATCAAGGTGCTTTGCTAAATCGATGATGCCATGAGTCTCATTCAAAGGAGCAAGACATCCACCCGCACCTTCTACAATCAAAGAACGATTTCCATTTTGAGGGAGTTCAAAATCATTCAATTGAATGCTTACAGCTTCTTTTTCTGCGGCTAAATGAGGACTCAAGGGAGCTTTAAATTTGTATCTTTCAGGATACATATGCCCCTTGTAGTTTTCTCCCAATAGATTTTGAATGGTCCATGTATCACTATTTTCCAAATCTCCACACTGAATAGGTTTCCAATAATCGGAGTTGAAAATTTTGACTAACAGTGAAGAAACAACAGTTTTCCCTACATTCGTATCTGTTCCTGTAAGAAATATTCTCATAAATACGATCTCAATTCACTTGCACAGGATCTTAATTCTCCTTCACTATTATGCGCATGAATACTCACTCGTAATCGCTCGCTTCCTTTTCTCACTGTGGGAGAGTAGATAGGGAGTATACCAAAACCTTTATTTTGCAAAGATAAACTTACGCTTCGCATTTCAGAAAGGTCCTTGAAGGGGAAAGAATAAATGGGGGAAGAGTTTTGTGTGCAGAGTTCTTTATTAAAGAATGCAATCTTTTCATGAATTTTTTTCAAAGGAGTAGAATCTTCTTCAAAAAGTTTCAAAGATTCTCTTATAGACAGCAAAGAAAAAGAGGGAAGTCCCGTTGTATAAACAAAAGAATGACAGAAATTTGTTATATACTCTATAAGCTTTCTAGAACCTAAAAGAGCAGCTCCGTGCGTTCCAAAAGCTTTTCCAAATGTAATCACAGTTGCAAATACACGATTCTGACTTTGCAAATCAGCGATCAATCCCAGACCTTTTTCACCCATAACTCCGACTGCATGGGCTTCGTCTATAATCAGTTTTGCATCGTAGTGTTCACATAGTTTTAAGAGTTCTTTGAGATCTACAAGGTCTCCATCCATAGAATAGAGAGATTCAACAACCACAAAAATATTTTTGTGACGGTCTCTTTGTTTATGCAAACGAGATTCAAGCTGATTCAAATCGTTGTGTCTGAAAAAGTAACCTGAAGCAGGAGAGAGTTTTAATCCATTTTTTAAAGAAGCGTGAGCGTTTTCATCCATGATGATACAGTCGGTGTCTTCGCAGAGCGAAGCAAGCAAGCCGCAGTTTAAAGTAAATCCACAGGGGAAAATCAGTGCTTTCTCAAAAGCAAAAAAATCCGCAATCTGTGTTTCGACTTCTTCCGCAAGAGGCATATTGCCAGTGAGCAAACGAGAGCCGGAGGCACCTACGCAGTTACTTTCTGAAAAGCTACGCAGTACCCGTTCTTTCAAAAGAGGAGAGCGTGCAAAACTGATGTAGTCATTCGAAGAAAAGTCGTAAGGCCAACTTTGTTTACGAAGTACACGTTTTTGTTGGTTCAACTCCCTTTTGTGGAGACGGTCAAGCATGTACGGAGTGAGTTCGATCATGTTGAAAACTTTTCTCTTGAGCTTTGATTCCGAGTAAGGAGAACAGGGTGTGATCATCGTTAGGTGTATTGTTCGGTGTTGTCAGTAATTTGTTTCCAGCATGAATAGAATTTGCACCTGCAAGAAAACATAAAGCCTGGTCTTGATAAGATCTTTGTATGCGTCCTGCAGACATACGAACATAGGAAGCTGGTAAGACCAAACGTGTCGTCGCAATCATGCGCACAAGATCCCAGATAGGTACTTGTATATCTTCTTTATCCCCCAAGGGAGTTCCTTCAATTTGCACAAGAGTGTTGATAGGCACAGACTCAGGATGTTGGGGAAGGTTAGCAAGAGTGAGCAACATCCTGATGCGATCGTCATGCGTTTCTCCAAGGCCTAGAATGCCTCCGCAGCAGACCGTTATATTGGCCTTGCGAACGTTTTCGAGTGTGCGTAAACGGTCTTCGAAAGTACGTGTTGAAATAATGTTTTTATAATTTTCTTCACTTGTATCAATGTTGTGATTGTAAGCATACAATCCCGCGTCTTTTAACTTGAGAGCTTGGTGCTCATCAAGCATGCCGAGCGTTGCGCATACTTCCAATCCTTGTGCATTCACCGCTTCGACCATCTCTAAGACGCGGTCAAATTGGGCGTTATCTTTTACTTCGCGCCATGCTGCGCCGAGACACAAACGCGTCGCGCCGTTTTCTTTTGCTTCTTTCGCAAGTGTGCAAACTTCTTCCACTGTCATCAGCGCATGTTTTTTTATTTTCGCTGTATAACGCGCTGCTTGGGGGCAGTATTTGCAATCTTCAGGACAACCTCCTGTTTTTACAGAAACGAGTTGGCTTACTTGCACTTCATTTCCATTAAAAAATTCACGATGAATTTTTGCGGCGTCAACTATAAGTTCGAGCAAAGGTCGCTCATAAATGCTTTTGATTTCTTCGAAAGTCCAATCGTGTCGTAGCTTGGTTTTCAAGGCTATTCCTTTTTCGCATAGGTGGAAACGTTCGGTTCTGTTAAAACAGAGGGAAGGGTGAGTGAGCAAGTATTTTTATTGCCCGGCCAGTTTCATGTGTTTTCTTAAGAAGGAGTATTTATGCTTCCAGGACCCTCAGAGCTGCTGATTATATTTGGTGTTGCACTTTTATTCTTTGGTCCGAGAAAACTTCCTGAATTAGGAAGTGCTATCGGTGAAAGTATTCGTAACTTTCGCAAGGGAATGAAACCCGTCGACGAAGAGCAAAATAAAACGGCACCCGGATCACAGGTTCTTCTTCCTCCCGAAAAAAAAGATAGTTGATTATTTTTTCCCCCAACATTTTTAGAAAATCTCATCTAGTTCTCACAATAGCTATGTTAGGCCTACAGTCTTCTGAATTCAGAGAGCAGAAAACTTAAAGTAGTTTGAAGATCCTGTTATCATTTGTGTGTGCTAAGGAGATTCTGTGAAATTAAAGTTTTTTTATCCTTTCTCGGTTGGGCTTTTACACTGTGCCTTGTTGTTTTCCACCCAGCTATCTGCATTTGAAATACAAGCGAAGAATCATGAACAAGAAATGGTATTGAGTTCCATAGATCATAAGAGTCTTAGAACTTCGGATATCATGGATATTATTGAATCAGGGGATTCAAAAACTTTTGAGATCATTTTAAATCAATTTAGCAACAAAGAACGATTTGAAGGTCATTTACTGGATCTTTTTACAAAACCAGTTATTGCTAAAGAATACGACAAACGCAATTATTCAAGGCACAATAGGCAAAAAAACTATTCTGCTAAGAATGAAAAATGGAGTCTTCGGGCATGGATGATCGAGAAGGATTATTACGAATTTTTTGAACGAACCGTTTCTTCATGGCCGCAATCGCACTCTTATTTTTCTTCTCATATAGAAGTGAGTCGAGATGAATGGGATGCAAAAATTCAAAAATATATTTTACGGGAATATTCCTTATACGAATGGTTAGGACACAAACCCTCCCATCCTTCTTCTGAAATGCAAGAGAAACTAGCAGCAAGTGATTTCAAAACAAATTTAAATAAAGTTTCACTTGATGACAGCATGACTGCCATCACTTGTATGACCGAAGAAGAAGCCGTCATCACCAGTGCTCGCTATACAAATGAAGATGTCATCTGGGGACGACCAAAAAGTCTTTTAATGGGAAATTTGCCAGGAGCAGGTCCTACGCAGAAACCCAATCTTTATCCAGATAGATCTTCAACCTATTTTGTTGCAAACGTCCGTTTACCTTTAGGTGCGAAGCTAATGTTGAAAGGACAATACCCACACTCGCGATACATTTCTTTCACCATAGCTAATGCGCTTGGTAATGGACAGTATGGAAACGGAAACTTTCTCCGTGGAGACCAGATTAATCCCGACGAAGGTTCTTTGAATCCTTTCTTGGCTACTAACACACGAGATGTAGAACCACGCAATTTTACTTTGTATGTCGTACACGGTGTTAAACCACAAAATCCTGAACCAAATACACTTTACACAGGTACTTATGCGTCAGAGCATCAGCGCATCCATCTTTCCATGCGCACCTATCTTGCAGATCAAGGATACGATGGTACGGGTAACGTAGAGTTGCATGCAAAAGAAGGAAATGGTTTGCCTGTTGTGACCCTCCTTCTTCCCAATGGAGAGATGATCACAGGACCTCAACTGGTAGAAATTCTAGATGCTAGAAAATTAGGGGATCCTAATGGTTACGAATTGGACCAGTGGTTAGCATTGGTTGCGAATTCAACCAATCCTGAATTTGCACCTGTTCCTTTCGAACCTATTTCGCAAGTTTTCTGGAACACAAATTATACAGTGACAGGAGCCTTTATCTTAGATCCTGAAAAACGTGTAAGAGAATACCCAGCTTCTGACGCGGGTGGTTTTGCAAGTAACCCTGATACACGCTATCAGACAATGCCATTCTACTTGCAGCAAGATAAAGTTCTCGTCATCCGAGGAAAAATGCCAACTCACCCGACAACTCGTCGAGGTGAAAAAACTCTTCCTGTCGATCCACAAGTTCAATACTTTTCTGTATCAACAGCAGCTGCACCTCCTTACGGTGCAGGTTGGGATACCTTAGTTGATGAACAGATTCCGGTTGATAAAGATGGATACTACACCATCGTAGTGAGCTGGCCTTGGTATAGACCTAGGAATGCTGTACCTGAAAATGGGATAGGGTGGATTACTCCTGGTGGGGGTGAAGGTCACTTCTTGGGATCAAGAATTTGGTTAGGAGTTGTGTATATTCGATACATGAATTCAAGTCCAAACTGGCAAGAGTCTCCGATGAATATTCCCCTTCCAACAGTGGAAGAACCAATCCCACAAGACGAAAGAATTATGGGACCTTACTATCCTCGTGGAAAATATATGTCGACCGCAGAGTTCGAAGCAAACTACTAGACAAAAAGAGGACACCCGACTGTCCCCTTTTTTCTTCCCTTTTTTCCTTTGTAATTTCAAAAGCTTCCGATAAAACAGACATAGAACATAAATACAAAAAGCGTGCAATTCTGACGGGGATTTCTTATGGCTATGACTGTAATGGAAGTGCTTGAGCGCAGTGTAAAAAAATATCCAGCAAATATAGCTCATCGTTACAAGGTTGATGGAACTTGGCAAGAAAACACATGGCAAGACTACTATCAAACAGTACGTCGTTTTGCTCGTGGTTTAGGTGCGATAGGAGTTCAACACAAAGATGCTGTAGGAATATTGAGTTACAATTGCAAAGAGTGGGTTTATGCAGATGTAGCAAGTATTTTTGTAGGAGCTATTCCTGCAGGCATTTATCCAACAAGCTCTGCAGATCAGTGTGTGTATATTTTGAATCACTCCAAAGCGACGTGTGTTGTTGTTGAAGATAAGAAGCAACTCGATAAAATTCTCTCCGTCCGCTCTCAACTCAAATATCTTCATTCTATTATTCTCATGAAAGGGCATTCTCCTGAACAAGGGGTATACACTTGGGATAAAATTCTTCTTAAAGCGGAAGAATTTTCAGAAACAGAGTTGAACAAACGCATCGCTCTGCAAAATCCAAAAGATCTTGCAACACTGGTTTACACATCGGGCACCACATCCAATCCCAAAGCTGTGATGCTCAGCCATGACAATTTAACATGGATGAGTCAGGTGTGTGTTCAATTCGATCTTAAACTTTCTATAAAAGATCATCTTATCTCCTATCTTCCTCTCAGTCATATAGCAGAACAGATGACAACCATACACGGTCCTATGTATGCAGGAACCTGTGTTTCCTTTGCAGAAAGTATGGAGAAATTTGCAGAGAATCTTCGTGAAGTTCGACCCACTCTATTTTTGGGTGTCCCGCGAGTGTGGGAAAAGATTCAGGAAAAGATGATGGAGAAAGGACGCAACGCCACTTTTGTTCAAAAACAAATTGCAAAGTGGGCTAAGAGTGTAGGTTTGCGTTATGGACATGATCTGAATCCTAATGCAGAGTGGACATACCGTCTTGCAAATAAGCTTGTGTATACGAAGGTGCGTAAAGCGTTAGGCTTAGATCGTTGTCGTATGCAGGTGACAGCAGCAGCTCCGATTTCGAAGGAGACGTTGGATTTTTTTCTGAGCCTCGGTATTCCCATTTATGAACTCTACGGAATGAGTGAAAGCACAGGACCTGCAACGATTTCTTATCCAGGACAGTTTCGTTTGGGTTCTGCAGGTGTTTGTATCAAAGGTGGTGAGGTTAAAATAGCAGACGATGGAGAAATATTAATTCGAGGTCGGCATGTATTTATGGGGTATTTGGAAGATCCCGTTGCAACACGTGAAATCCTCGACGCGGATGGATGGTTGCACAGTGGAGATATAGGAACTTTAGATGAAGATGGATTTATTTTTATAACAGGAAGAAAAAAGAATTTGATTATCACAGCAGGAGGAGAAAACATTGCTCCTGAAATGATAGAAAACAAACTCAAAAGTATTCCTGAAGTTGAACAAGCTGTCATCGTAGGTGATCGTAGAAAATTTCTTACAGCCTTGCTTACCCTGTCTCCCGAAGCACTAAAGACTTTAAAAAGCAGAAATTTCCCAACCACGGCAAAAAATGTAGATGAACTTTGCAAATGTGATTCTTTTTACGAATATTTGCATGATTGTATTGAAGAAATAAACGGAACAGTTGCGCGTGTGCAAACTGTTAAGAATTTTAAAATTTTACCCCAATCATTTTCTGAAGAGACGGGAGAGTTAACTCCTACAATGAAGGTGAAAAGAGGAGTTGTGATGAAAAAGTATGCGCAGGAAATCGAAGCAATGTATTAGTGTTTAATGTGTTCCATACAAACGGTCTCCTGCGTCACCGAGGCCAGGTGTAATGTAATTCTTTTTATCGAGTTTTTCATCCACTGCAGCGGTATAAATGTTTACATCAGGATGATGCTTGTGAAAGAGTTCGACACCTTCGGGTGCCGCAAGCACGCAGAGAAATTCTATAGACTTTGGTCGCATTTCTTTGAGTCGTGATACTGCTGCAACTGCTGAATTCCCCGTTGCTAACAGCGGATCTAGAACGATGGTGTGTCGTGTGCGAATGTCTTCCGGAATTTTAAAATAATATTCAACCACCGTATTGGTTTGTACATCCCGGTAGAGGCCAATATGTCCCACCTTAGCGGTTGGTAAAAGCACAAGCATGCCATCGAGAAGCCCATTCCCCGCGCGAAGTACGGGGATGAGGGCGCTTTTATTCTTTTCTAAGATCGGAGCCCGCATTTTGTAACCCAGTGCGGTTTCTATTTCCGTGTGAGTCAGATTCATATTCCGCGTAATTTCGTAACCTAAAAGGATGCCTATTTCTTTCATAAGATTACGAAATTCTCCAGTTCCCGTTTCTTTCATACGCAATAATGTCAGTTTGTGCTGAACCAAAGGATGCTTGATAATGTTTATATGTTTCATAGTTTCCTTTCCTGAAAGATGTGGTAAAAAAACTCACAGCTATAAAATATAGGATTTAAAATGAAAAATCTAAAAAATCTGCTAGGCATTTTCTTTGTGCTCTTATGTTCCCAAAGAGTGCATGCGAATAAATCTGAAAACGTAAAGTTGGAAATCACAGAAGAAAAAGAAGACATTTATCAAATCAAAACGACTTTGAAAATGAACGCACCCGAACAATTGCTATGGAAAATCATTACAGAATACGAAAAAACACCTGAATTTGTACACTCTGTCAAATACAGTAAAGTCAATCAGCGAGAGAAGAATCGTGTTTTTTTGGAAATGCGCTGTGAAGGTGGTTTTATTTTATCAATTAAAGTTCTCTTGCTCCTCGATATGCAAGAAAACGCTTTGCAGAAAAAAATCGACTTCGTCGATAGATCTGACGATAAATTCTATATCTTTGAAGGTTACTGGCAGGTCTTAACAGAAGGGGATAAGGGTCTTGTTCAGCTCCATTTGAAAACAAAACCCAAATCGACCTACTGGGGATTAACAAGACGTATCATTGAATATTCTCTGACAAATCTGTTCGTAGATATAGAAAAGAGAGCGAAGGCTTTGATGGAAGAGGAAGCGAAATCGAGAGTTTCTACCTTCGTTCCTACATCATCTACAACAACCGCAACGGAAACGGACACGCGAACGGTCACATCTACGGAAACAAAGACGGAAAGCGTTCAAAAATCTAAATAGGTCTGAATACAACCAATCCCACGATGAGTATCATTAGCAAAGTAGGAACTTCGTTTAAAAAACGGAGTTGCTTGCTACTCAAAGATAGCACTTCCTTATTTTTTAATTTGCGATGCAAACGACCTGAAAAAATAGTGACAACAGTAAGAAAGACTACAAACAATAGTTTTGTATGCATCCATCCTTGTTTCATAAGCAGAGGGTTCTGACTGATCATGCCCAAACCTGCAATCCATGCTATTCCCATAGCAGGATGTGTAATATAACGTAGGAGTCTTCGTTCCATAATGGAGAGCATACTATGATTATCTTCGCTCTTTGTTCCCCAATCCACATGGTAGATAAACAAACGCAGAAGGTAAAGTATGCCTGCCATCCAACTGATGACCGCAACAATGTGAAGTGTTTTTAGTGAAAGATACAAATTCATATTTACTCCTCTACAACAAAGTTGACGACACGACCAGGAACTACAATTTCTTTCTTAATTTTTTTCCCATTCAAATGACGCTGAACAAAATCTTGAGTTTTTGCCAGTTCTAAAACTTTTTCATTCGTAGTATCTTTTGCAAGTGTAATAGTTCCACGCATTTTCCCATTGATCATCACAGAAAGCGTACACATGTCTTCGACAACCAGTTTGGGATCGAATGTTGGCCATTTTGCTTTGCTAAGAGAATTTTTGTTTCCTAAAATTTCCCACATCTCTTCGCAAATATGAGGAGCATAGGGGGCAAGTAGGATTACAAAATTTTCTGCTTGTTTACGTGTAAGACCTTTTTCTTTGTAGACAGTATTTGTGAATTCCATCATTGCTGAAATCGCAGTGTTGAAACGAAATTGATCCGTATCCTCACCAACTTTTTTTATAGTCTTTGCAAGAGCCACTTCTACGATTTCAGAAGCTTCTTTGAGATTCGCTGTTCCAGCAAGATTTCCGTTGTCGTCTACTATCAAACGCCAGACTCTTTTGAGAAAGCGGTTTACACCTGAGATTCCCTGAGTTTGCCAAGGTTTTACACTCTCAATAGGACCCATAAACATCTCGTAAAGACGCAAAGAGTCTGCACCCCACTCTTGAATCACAGAGGTTGGATTCACAACGTTTCCACGGCTCTTTGACATCTTCTCACCGTTTTCACCCAGTATCATTCCCTGATGAACGAGTTTCTTAAACGGTTCTTTATGAGAAACCAAACCGAGATCAAATAATACTTTATGCCAGAAGCGTGCATATAGAAGGTGAAGGTTTGCATGTTCAACCCCTCCAATATAAAGATCTACAGGCATCCAATAATTTTCTTTGCTTTTTGCCCAGGCTTCGTGATCGTTTTTAGGATCGAGATAGCGAAGGTAATACCAACAGGAACCTGCCCATTGAGGCATAATGTTGGTTTCTCTCTCGAGTTTTTTTCCATTGTAATCGATTGTTTTCCAACCTTTAACACGATCCAAAGGAGTTTCCAATGTTCCTGAAGGTTTGAAATCTTCCATTTCTGGAAGAAACACAGGTAAGTCTTCTTCACTTATAGGAACAATATTTCCTTCTTTGTCATGTGCAACAGGAAAGGGTTCTCCCCAGTAACGTTGACGTGAGAAGATCCAGTCACGAAGACGATAGGTTGTCCCCGTTTTGCCGAGCCCCTTCTCTTCCAACCATTGACCCATGCGTGTACACGCGTCAGAAGGTGAAAGTCCGTTTAAGAAATCAGAATTTACAATTACACCATTTTTACTATTTGTATAAGCAGCTTTCTGAACACCTTCGTCGTCCTTACCACTCGAAACAACTTGGAGAATAGGTAGTTTATATTTTGTAGCAAATTCATGATCTCGCTCATCATGACCAGGAACACCCATCACAGCACCTGTTCCATATCCTGCAAGCACATAGTCCGCTATGTAAATCGGGATTTTATGTCCTGTAACGGGATGCAAAGCATATGCGCCTGTGAATTGCCCTGTCTTTTCTAAAGAAAGACCTGTACGCTCAAGATCACTTTTTTGAGAAGCTTTTTTTACATAATCGTCTACAGCTTTTTTATATTCTTTGCTTGTGATCTCTTCAGTAAGAGGATGTTCCGGAGCAAGTACGCAAAAACTAACGCCGAAAAGAGTGTCATGACGAGTTGTAAACACTTTTATATTTTTATGAGAATGATTTTCGATTTTGAAATCGATGTAGCAACCAGTGCTTTTACCAATCCAGTTGCGTTGCATTTCCTTGGTAGATTCAGGCCAATCCAAAGCGTCCAAATCTTCGAGAAGTCTGTCTGCATACTCTGTAATTTTTAAAACCCACTGACGGATTTTTCTCTTCTCAACAGGAAAACCACCTACTTCGGAAAGTCCGTTCACAACTTCTTCATCCGCAAGAACAGTTCCCAGTTGTGGACACCAATTCACAGCTTCGTCAGAAATATAAGCAAGACCCTTCTTGTAAAGTTTGAGAAAGATCCACTGTGTCCACTTGTAGTAATTTGGATCCGTTGTGTCGATTTCGCGATCCCAATCTATGGAAAAACCCATGCTGCGGATCTGTTTTCTATACACATTGATATTGCGTTCTGTGGTGATGCGAGGATGTGTGTTGGTCTTGATTGCATACTGTTCTGCAGGAAGTCCAAAAGCATCCCAACCCATAGGGTGCAACACATTAAAACCGTTTAATCTTTTGTAACGCGAAATCACATCACTGGCGGTGTATCCTTCGACGTGTCCTACATGTAGGCCATCGCCGGAAGGGTAAGGAAACATATCGAGTACATAGTATTTTGGTTTTTGTGAGGTGTCTTCCGCGCGGAAACTTTTGTGTTGGAGCCAGTAGCTTTGCCACTTTTCCTCAATGGTTTTAAATTCGTAGCTTCCTTTTTCGGCCTGTGAACTCACGGAATTCCTCCTTAGTTTTCGATGGGGGTCGTTCTGAAGTCTCCAATAAAGCTGAGATCTTAGAGGTGGTCAATGGCTTTTGCATAAATTTGAAGGCCTTTGCACCTAATCCTTTATCAAGTTTCTCCCAAGACTACCGAAGCTAAGGAGCCCCTCTTTGTTCGGACATGGGGATAACAATGAAAGGAGACCTATCATGAAAAAGAAATTACTTGTTACTCTGTTCTTCCTATGTCCTATTTCGTGTTCGGACCCTATGAAAGAATTTTACGATCAAATGAAACACTATGGTTATATTCCTTACACGACACCGATGAGTGTGGCAGGAACAGGAACTTTGATTGGTGGTTCCCCTAAAGGGATGTCGATCATTGCAAATCCCGATACTTGCTTCCCCAATGTAAATGGTGGAGACACCCCTATTCGTTTTCGAGATGATACTGTTCTACCTTCGACGCAGATGCACTTCTTTATCGATTCCAAAACACAAGCAAGTTTTTTGAAAGCTCTTTCCGCAGGCGCTCCCTCGGTCACTGTAGGTATACATATATCTCATGTTTCTACTATGGAGTTGAATTTTCAAGGAGTTCATATTGAATACTTTGATTCTGTCAAACTTGTAAATTTTTATCGCAATTACATTTCGCAAGAATGCAAAGACTATTTGGATAGAGTTGGCTTTATTATTCAAGCGATTGTTGCTGATCAAATGCAATTTACTCTTTACAAGAGTGATGGTGGACAAATTCAATTAAGTGTCGACAATATCAATCAGTATTTAAATTTTTCAGAAAACACTCAATGGGAAATTGATTCAAAAGCAAGTCTCATTATCAAAACTCCCAAATATGTAGGCTACCAACTCGGTGAACTTCGTTCACAAGATCAAGGTATAGGCTTGCGTCGATCGCGACAGGTCATTTTGAATAACTGGGTGTGGGAAAATATAGGGATTTTCAAAGATAACTGAGAGAGAATCTCCTTTTGATTTAAGAATTCATGATACAATTTAAACGAGTTCAGAAAACCCGTCATTCCCAAATTTTGTGGAATATATGAAGGGATTCACTTGCTATGAACATCGTTTATACTCTGATTATTCTTCTTATGTGCTCCTGTCAGACAATTAAGAAAAAAAATAAAAAAGAAAATACGGAAGAAAAGTTTCAGAAAGTTGATGTCAATACTCTTTTTGTAGATTTGAAAGCTGAAGATTATAAAAATGGGGCATACAGTGGAGTTAGACTGAGTCCTGAATTAGATGAGAATGCAGATTTTATTCTTTACGAGATTTGCAGTTTAGAAATACCAAAAACTCCCTGCTTAAATGGAAAAATTGATGGTCTGATGCCTGAGTTGATTTACAATGCTCCGCAAGGTGAAATAGAGATTTTTTTCAGAGCATGTGTAAAGGAATCAAGAGCGATAAATAATTCTTGTGCTCCCAAAAAATCATTTACAATGAAACACGAAATTGAAAATTCTGCTCCATTGTATTTGAAATAAAGAATTAGAATTTTCTATAAAAGAATCTTAGGAGGTAGTATGGAGTCGGTCTATGGGTTATTTTTAGGTTCCTTTCAAATCTTATGGATACTTCTCATATCTGGTCTTGTTTTGTTTTTTGGATATACAGGAGCCCCCTTTTTTTTCTGGTCTCTGCTTTTAATTTTGAGCCTTGTAGGATTTCAGTCTCCTTTATGGTTAATTCTTACGTCGGTAGTATTGTCACTTTGCTTTCTTGTTAAATTCATACGTAGATTCTTTTCAGCATTCCTTATGAAACAGATGCGTGGGTTTGTTCCTAAAATTTCAGATACCGAAAAGGCTGCACTCGATGCGGGAAGCGTTTGGATTGAACGTAATTTTTTCAGTGGTGTTCCTAATTTTCGAAAACTTATGCACAAAGCTTACCCCAAATTATCAGATGAAGAAAAAGAATATCTCGACGGCCCTGTAGAAAAATTATGTCAGATGGCAGATGATTGGAAAATTTGGCAAGAAAGAAAGATCCCCGATGAAATCTGGGATTATATGAAGAAAGAGAAATTTTTAGGGATCATTATTCCTAAAAAATATGGAGGACTTGAATTTTCCGCACATGCACATTCCGAAATTATAATGAAATTGACGTCACGTTCGGTTCCTATTGCGATTTCAGTTATGGTTCCAAACTCTCTAGGTCCTGCAGAATTGCTCATACATTATGGAACGGAAGAACAAAAAGATTACTACTTACCGAGACTTGCGAGAGGAGATGATATACCTTGTTTTGCTTTGACAGAACCAGGAGCTGGGAGTGATGCGGGTTCTTTACAGGCAGAAGGAGTTTTATTTAAGGCAGAAGATGGAAAACTCTATTTGAAACTTAACTGGAACAAAAGATGGATTACACTCGCAGGCTCTGCAACAGTTCTCGGTCTTGCTTTTCGCTTGAAAGATCCTGAGAAAATTTTAGGGCAGGGTGAAGATGTAGGAATTACTTGTGCTCTCATTCCTACAGATACAAAGGGGGTTGTTAATGATAGACGACATGATCCCATGGGTATTCCTTTCTTGAACTGCCCCACCCAAGGTCACGATGTAATAGTTCTTGCAGATAAATCCATTATCGGAGGTCTTTCTAATGCTGGAAATGGTTGGAAGATGCTGATGGAATGTCTCGCAGCGGGAAGAGGGATTTCCCTTCCTGCGCAATCTGTAGCAGGTGCAAAAATTGCATGTCGTACGGTCGGAGCACATGCTGCTGTGCGTAAGCAGTTTGGAATTTCTATAGGTAATTTTGAAGGTGTTGCAGAATCTCTCGGTCGAGTTGCAGGTCTTACATATACTATAGATGCTCTCAGAACTTTAACTACAAGCGCCTTGAATCAAGGTGTCAAACCCGCAGTCATAACAGCGATTACAAAATACTATGCGACTGAATTGGGTCGTAAAGCAATTATGGATGGAATGGATGTTCTCGGTGGAGCAGGCTTATCACGAGGCCCCCGTAATGTGCTTTCCAACCATTATATATCTGCTCCAGTTGCGATCACAGTAGAAGGAGCTAATATACTGACTCGCACACTGATTGTTTTCGGTCAGGGATTGTTTAGAGCACATCCTTATGCCTATACACTGATTCGTTCGTTGGAAAGTGCGGATGTCAAACATTTTGATCGCGCGCTGTGGGGACACATGGGACATGTTATTCAAAACAGTTTCCGTGCGCCTATGTTGAGTTTGACAAGAGGACGTTTGTATCGCAAGTGTCCTAAACAGAATCGACGTTATTTCCAAAAACTTGCTTGGGCATCTTCCTCCTTTGCGTTGACAACCAACCTAGCGATGATTTTGTTAGGGCCTTCTTTGAAATTTAAAGAATCCCTTTCAGGTCGTTTCGCAGATATTTTAGCATGGAACTATATTGGTTTTGCTGTGCTCTATCGTTATGAGGCTCAAGGTCATCATCCTGAAGATAAGGCTCTGATGGATTGGTCTATGAAATATGTGTTTTTCCAGCTTGAAAGAGCTTTTGATGGCATTTATGAGAATTTGAAATTTCCAGGACTCGCCTGGTTTTTCAGAAGTATCATTGGAACATGGTCTCGTATTAACCGCTTTGATAGAGAAGCTTCCGACGAATTGAATTTCAAAGCAGCAAGTATACTCTTGCATTCCAGTGAAGCGCGTAATCGACTCACGGATGGAATCTTTATCCCACGGGATAAAAAAGATGCTCTTGGTCGTATTGAATTCGCATTAAAGATGGCAGAGATTGAGAGTAAAATTGAGCGCAAAATAAGAGATGCCGTCAAAGAAAAAAAATTACCGAAAGGAAAAGTTGAAAATGTGTCTGCAAAAGCTTGTGAATTGGGAATTATCACTAAAGAAGAACTCAAAGACTTGAAACTTGCGCAAGAAGCGCGTTGGGAAGCTATACAGGTTGATGATTTTAGTGAAGCAGAATATTTTAGAAGAACTTAAATTCAAAGAGATGATGTGTGTAATTTGAGCGCATGGATCTCTTCTTTCATCCATTCTCCAAGGCAACGGTAGACCATTTGGTGTTGTTCTACTAAAGATTTTCCGTTGAAGGCTGAACTCTCAATATGCACATCCCAGTGGTCTCCTCCACCCGTAAGATCGTAAACTTTAATCTTGGCATCGGGAAAATTCTGTTCTAGTTTCATTCGAATCTCTAATTCGCTGATCATAAAGTATCCTTATAGAAGAATTATTTTCCAGAGAGTTCCTAGAATGAAAACCTTGTATTTTGCAAGTGAAAATCGTGGGAAAACCCAAGAAGTGCAGAGTCTGTTTAAAGGATTTGCTCTAGTCCGAGATCTTAAAGACGTAGGGATCCCTGTTACTTGGGAGGAAACGGGTCTGACTTTCCTTGAAAACGCTCAGATCAAGGCAAGGGCTGTGAGCGAACGTATAGAAGGAGATGTTTTCGCGGATGATTCAGGCCTATGTGTTCAAGCTCTGAACGGAGCCCCAGGTGTTTACTCCGCGCGTTGGGCGGGGCTTGGCTGTGATGATAAGGCTAACAATGAAAAGTTGCTTCGAGAACTTTCAAAGATTCCCAACGCTTCACGGCAAGCAAAATTTGTATGCTCTATTGTTTATATAAATCATAAAAAAGAAGAATTTTTCTTTGAAGCTCAGATGAGTGGGCGCATTTTAAAGGATATGCGTGGAACACAGGGATTTGGTTATGACCCCCTATTTGTTCCCGATGCATTCGATAAAAGCTTAGCAGAAATGAGTTTGGAAGAAAAAAATAAGATCAGTCACCGATTCAAAGCCCTATCAGAATTTCGCAATTTCTTAGAGAGGACTGCATAAAAAATTTGTGAACCGATACGAATGACCTTATCATGAAGGAGTGGCTTTTACTAACAAGAAGGAGGGAGCACATGCGTTTCTCAATTATAAAAAGCTCAGCGTTATGCCTCGTCAGTTCACTTTTATTTTTTTCTTTTGGATGTACATCCACACCGAAAGGTGAAGTCTCGGATGCAGTAGAAGCTGATGCGGGTGATGTTCCTGATGACGAAGCCGATGCGGTAGATCAAGGTGAAGGTGGCAATAATGAGCTTTCACAAGACGATACTCAATCTAACGAACAACAGCAGGCGCTTGAAAATAATGCTGAAACAGCAGCTCCTGCAGAAACAACGCCTGCACCTGCGCCTGCACCTGTTGCCAAAGAAGATAGAGTTGTTCGTTATGTAATGACAGATAACACTCCTGCTTATGAAAAAGCAGATGAAAAAAGTAAGCAAGTTGCAACCTATCAAACAGGTGACAACCTAGTTGTAAAGCTCATGGGTGATTGGGCTGAAATTACCGATAACTACTACATAAAAACATCTGCTCTTTCTGCAAAACTCATTCCTCGTAAAAAATTAAGTCATGTGGAAAAATAATTTTAGTTAATAAGGAAACACTCTGTGTTCAATCGTTGGGTGACTCTTTTAGGTACGTTGGTTTCGGAGTTGTTTCTGGGTATCGAAAGGTACTTAAAATTTACCTATTCAGCTTTCCGTCAAATTTTAAGTCCTCGTGTTGATATGAAACTTCTCATTGCTCAAATGGAGTTTGTGGGTGTGAGAAGTTTCGGAATCATTGTGCTTGCCTCCATAATGGTGGGTGGAGTTTTCGGAATACAGTTTGGATATATATTCCGAACTTTCGGTGTGGAATCTCTGATCGGAGCCGCAGCAACCTTTGCTTTGTCCAAAGAACTTGCTCCCGTACTTGGTTCCTTTTTAGTAACAGGTCGAGCGGGTTCTGCAATGGCAGCTGAGATTGCAAATATGAAAATCAATGAACAGCTCGACGCTATGAAAGTTATGGCAGTAAATCCAATTGGATATCTTGTAACTCCTCGTATTTTAGCCTCGATTATCATGGTTCCTTTGCTTGCAGGTTTTTTTATTCTGATTGGTGTTTTATCCGCTTATACGGTTGGTGTAATTCTTTTTGAAATCGATGTTGGGATTTTCTTAGACAAGATCCGATGGATTAATAAGCCGCGTGATATCGTCGAAGGTTTAGAGAAAGCTGCAGTCTTTGGTGCCATTTACTCATCTATCTGCTGTTATAAAGGCTTTGAAGCAACAGGTGGAGCGCGAGGAGTGGGACGTGCGACAACAAACGCAGTTGTGATTTCTTTAGTGGTGATTCTTGTCAGTGACTATTTTTTAAGTTACATGCAAATGCGTAGTATTTTCTAAATGACCGAGCATGTTTGTCCGAAAATTGGTCGTAGGTTTATTTTTTCAATTTCAAAAAAACGACACTTTCCAAATGGAAGGTGTTTGGAAAAAAGTCAAAAAGATGAGTCTGTATAATTTCGTAACTGCTCTTCAACTCCTTCAAATCTCTTGCTAAAGTCATGGGGTCACAGCTCATATAAATCATAAATTTCGGTTTGAGCTCTTGAATAAAAAACAAGCACTCCTTCATTCCTTTTCGAGGAGGGTCAGCAACAATAAGATCGAAAGTCTTTTTTTCTCTTACAAGTTTTTCCAAATGCTTGTGAGAAGCTATACACAAATATTTGTGAGAAGCTAATTGATTGATACGAATATTCTCTTGAGCTATTCTAATGGAAGGAAAACTCTGTTCCACTCCTTCAACTTTAGCATCCAATGCCAAACTTAAATTTCCTGAACCACAGAATAAATCTAAAACGGAATTGAGTTTGTTTAACTCAACAAAATCTTTAATCAGTCTTCGAACTTTGTGATTCAAATCTACATGAACCTGTTGAAAGGCGCCCGCAGTTGTATAGAATTTTCTTTCTAAATCTTCTTCGAATAAAAATAAGGGGGCGTCTTTTAACTCTGTGGAAAATCCAATCCAGTGTGCATCTTTTTCCAATTCTTTTTTTAAATCTTTTAGAGACCCAATTCCTTGCAAAGAATGCAAAACAAGGAGCAAAGATTTTTCACTTTTTTCTAATGCAGGAAGAACTTGAACTTCTAATCTGAACTTTTGTGCAGGACTGCGTGTTATATGGGAACTGATTTTCTCAATAAAGGAATTGATATGCGGGTGAACATTTAAGCAATGTTTAATAGGGACCTGATTGTGTGTGGACTCTTCCATGAAACCAACTTGAACACTTCCCTTCTCATGAATAGTACCTCGTAAAAGAATACGATTACGGTAATAACGAGGATCTGTGCTATGAAGCTTTGCTTTATTCTCAAGGGTGATTTGACCTATGCGCTTCAAAGCATCGACGAGAAATTGTTCTTTAAAAGCAAGTTGGGATTCATAAGGTATACTCAGCCACTGGCAACCGCCACAGGTTTTATCATAGGGACAATCGGAATCAATGCGGAGAGAACTTTTCTTTACGTAAGATACAACGGATGCAAAAGCAAAATTTTTTTTCACATCTTCTAAAACAACATCGACTTCGTCGCCCTGTACAGTATCTTTAACAAAAAGAACTCTGCCCTCGTGACGACCTACTCCATAACCACCATAAGCCTGAGAATCGATTTTAATGCGAACGCTATTCAATGGAAAATCCTAAGAGGAACTTAATGACTCAATTAAATCTTTGGCGCGAGGGTAGTCGAGAACCATGAAAATGTCGAGACAGAATTGTTTTACTTGAGGGTTGGCTTTCGAATCCGCTTTTTTGTGTTTTTCCCAAGGTTTTGCAAGAGTTTTAGACTCTTTATCGAGTAATTTTCCGCTTTCAAATCCTTTTTCAAGGTCCCATTGAGCATAGGTCTCTTGGTGCTCAAAATACCAAGCTTCAACATGTACCGCGTTTTCCCATACGACTAAACGGGTTTGGTCTTCACCATGGAATTGAAGAGGGTGTACATCAAAAGCTACTTTTTGAAGAGAGGCATCCAGTGTGCGAAGTGAGGAGCCAATGCGTGCAGGTGTAATGATACGATTAATAAAAGTCTGAACTTGTCGAGAAGGCTCGAGAATTGCAAACCCTACGAAAGATTTGTGTTTCCATGCAACATGTATGCGTACTTCGAAAACTTCCCGAGCATAACGAATACGCGCCTCGTAGGTATCCCCTACTTTTAGACGTTCAAAACAGCGTTCTCCAACTTCGCAAGAAATGCCTGAAGTAGACATATCTCGGATGACAAGTATGTCCTGTTCGTTCATTAAAGCTAGATGTTTGTGGTTCACTTCAAAACGTTCGTAGAGCCGACGATTTTTATATTGTTTAGGGGGCAGTTGAGGCTGTTTGGGGGAAGTTTCCTTGCTCAGCTTGTGAAGAAGAAAAAGTCTAAACATAGAGGACTCCTTTTTGAGATAGATCGGAACTCAGCAAAATATTTCAAGCGGAGAATTTTGGAGAAAGTATAAGTTTCTCATTTTAGCCTAGATTTTGCAGCGCATAAAGCCTTTCACGATAGTTTTTGTTTACTTCTCTCTTTTGCATTATCTTAGTTTTATCTCATAAACTTAAAATTTAAGTTGAACCTATGAAAAAAAATAAAGATCTTAAAAAAATTCCTTCGAGTGTGCTGACTCGTGGCCTTTCCTTATTGAATTTAACCCTTTCCTCTGGAACCCGATACGCAGGGTTAAAAGTAAGCGATTTCTTTTCATCAGAAGAGGGGAAAGACCAGCGCTTACAAGAATTCCTTTTTGAGCAAGCAAGTCAACTTGTCGAAGAATTAGGTAGGCTCAAGGGAAGTATCATGAAAGCCGGACAGATGCTTTCGGTCTACGGGGAACATTTTTTCCCACCACAAATCAATCAGATTCTTAAAACTTTGCAATCTAGTACAAGACCTGTTGTTTGGGAGGAAATGGAGAGAGCTTTAAGAACCCAACTTGGTGACGAGAAATATGCCCTTCTAGAAATTGAAAAAGAACCCGTTGCTGCTGCTTCTATGGGGCAAGTCTATAGAGCCAAGATCAAAGAGACAGGTGAAGTACTTGCGTTGAAGGTTCAATATCCAGGTGTGGATAAGGCTATCAATAGTGACTTGAGTTCTTTGAAAACGATACTTTCTCTTTCCCATCTTGCGCCGAAAGGTTCTGATTTTGACGATATTTTCCGTGAAATCCGCATGATGTTGAATTATGAAATCGACTATTTAAGAGAGTATGAACAGGTTCTTTGGTACAAAGAAAAATTAAAAGAGGATCCTCGTTTTATTATTCCGAAAGTGTATCCTGAATTTACAACGAAGAGACTTTTGGCGATGAGTTACGAAGATGGTATGCCTTTGGATTGTGCAAGCGTTGCTGAACTCAGTCAGGAACGACGTAATAAATTGTCTTTAGGTTTTATGGAACTGATGTTGCGTGAGATTTTTGAATGGAGGATGGTGCAAACCGATCCACATTTTGGAAATTATAAAATCCGATTGGCGGATGCCAGTTCTTCGGAAGATCGTATTTTGTTATTGGATTTTGGTGCGGTTCGGTCTTTCCCAAAGCGTTACATAGAACCCTTTGCGCATTTGGTGCAATCTGCATTGGATAAAAATAAAGCTGCAAATTTTCGTGCAGGGTTGGATTTAGGATTTTTACGAGAAGATGATAACGAAGGGGTAAGAGAGCTTTTTGCAAAAATTTGTTTTATTGCTATAGAACCCTTCGAAGAAAAATATGTGGAAAATCCTTATTTATGGGCCGAAACCCGTTTATTAGACAAACTTACAGAGCTTGCGAAGGACGCTTTGTTTACTTTCCGTCTCAGACCACCACCACGCGAAGCTATATTTCTCGATAGAAAGATGATGGGTACTTACACCATTTTAACTAAACTCGGTTTTCGAATGGGCCCACGCAAACTTTTGCAGAAATATATAGAGCCCTATTGTTCGGTTAGATAAAACACCAACCTAATATCCTCGTCTCGTCTATAAGAATTTAACATGTTCTATTTTTATAGACGATGTCAAACTGACGCAATAATAGAAAATTGCTCTCCAGTTCTACAAAGTGTACAGTCTTCTAAGCTGCAAAGAAAAACATATTGCAGAAGGAAGAGCTGATGCGAATTTATGCGAGTTTAATTCTGCTTCTCAGCAGTACAGTTGGAATTTCTGCACCTGAGTCTCATTCTCTATTTTCCATTGAAGATGCGGTTACACGCACACTCACAGTTTCTCCTCAGTTAAAACAGGCGGAGGCTGAAAAAAATGCACAGAGAGAAAAGAAACGAGGAGCATGGTCCGACATCGGCCCTCGTGTGAGTGGGACTTACAATGAAGTTCGCTTTCAAGATGCTTTGACGACAGAGTTTTCAGGTCAAAAAGTCACTGTGCGACCAGAGCGTACGAAGATCGCAGATCTCAAAGTTGTGCAGCCTATCACGGGTCTTGCCATTCTGATCGAAAATGCACGTATACAAGGCTCTTTAGAAGACGTAGCTGCAGCAAAAACAGACCTTGTACGCAGTGATATGGCTTTTCGTGCAGCAGATGCATGGTTGAAAGCTTTTCAATCCCAACAACAGTTGGAAATCGCGAAAAGTTCCATTTTGTCGTCTGAAAATCAATTGAAAGATGCCTACGCTTTAGAACGTGCAGGACGCATCAATCATGGTGATGTACTTAAATTGGAACTACTCTACTCTGAAAGCAAAGCACGTGAATCGCAAGCTCGTGCCTTCGAAGATATAGCTTTTGCAAATTTAAAAGAAACAACAGGAATTCCCTCTCAAGAAACGCTTAGACTTACAAAAGAACTTCCGAAAGCAAAAGCTTTAGACAGTGAAATTGATCAGATTTTGAAAATAGCACTCGATAAAAGACCTGAAGTTCAGCAGGCGAAGTCTGGTGTAGAACTCGCTATGCTTGTAAAGAAAGCTGCTTATGCACAGTTTTCACCGAATTTAAATGTATTCGTGCAATTTGAAAGAAACTTAGCTAACGCATCGTTTGGAACGGAGAAGAATACGCGTACCTACGGTATTCAGTTAACATGGAATCTGTGGAATAATGGTTCTACGGTGTTTTCCATACGCGAAGCTGGACAGAAAGTCGTGCAGGCAGAAGAAGGTTATCGCAATACAGAAATGAATATAAGACTTGATGTTCTTTCGACTCTTGCAAATTTGAAATCTACACGTGAGTCTTTAGAATTTGCGAAAATAGCTGTTAAGCAGGCAGAGGAAGCTTATAGAATAGAAAAAGTTAAGTTCAAAGCAGGAAACAGCTCTGCAAGTGATCTGGTTATTGCAGAGACAGCATCAACGGCTTCAAGGAATCGTTTGGTAAGTGTAGAATCAGACTATGTGTCTTGGCATCTCAAATTGCAAAAAGCTTTGGGTGAAGAACGGCCCCTATTTATAAAATAAAGGAGAGCGTATGTTAAAATATTTGTTCGCTTTTGTTTTTGTATCTTCATGTAGCGAAGCGGAAAAAGCCTCCCTAAGTCCTATAAAAGAGGCAAAAACAGCTGTGTCAATAGTCGACACTCATGAACGTGCTCTCGCAATAGTAGAACCCAAAAAACCTACAGAGTTATTAGATGCAAACCCATCCAAAGATAGGATGGGGAGTTCAATAAAAGATACGGAATTTAGACTTAGTGGGGAAGTCAGTGCTCTTCGCAATTCCAAATTGGCTTTCAGGCAAGTTGGCTTTATCGAAGAGGTCAAAGTGAAATCAGGGGCTCTTCTTAAAAAAGGAGACGTACTTGCATCCCTTGACGCTCGTGATTTTAAAATCCGATTAGCTTTAGCAAAAGCAAAAAGAGATCAAGCTGAGATTGCTAAACGCACTGCTGAAAAAGAATTTCGTAGAGAGCAACAATTGAAAAAAGAAAACGCTTCGACAGGAACCGTCTACGATAAAATGGAAGCAGCATTTCAACAAGCTTCTTTGAATCTCGAACTGGCTGATCTTGAAGTGTCTTCTGCAGAACTTGCTGTAAAAGATACTCAATTGCAAGCTCCCTATGACTGTGTCGTTGCTAATCAGATGATACATGAGGGTGAAAATGTTCCTTCAGGAACAGCAGTCTTTGAAGTTTATGATACCTCCGAACCTGAAATAACTTTGTCAGCGCCTGAAAGTCTGATGAGTTCTTTCGCAATTGGAACAACTTTGAAAATCAATATTCCGTCAGCAGGGTATTCAGGAAAGGGTGAAATCATTCGTATTGTTCCTGTGATTTCGCAAAAGACGAGAACCTTCCAAGTCATTGCGAAACTTTCACAATACAATCCAAAAATTGTTCCAGGTTCCTATGCAGAAGCGACTTTGAAATAAAACTTGAGGAGTCCTCTTCATGTTACTTTCCGATGTGTCTATAAAAAGACCTGTCTTTGCTACCATGTTAAACTTGGTTCTAATAGTATTCGGTATTTTTTGCTTACCGAGACTAGCCATTGACCAGTATCCAAACGTTGATTTTCCTGTTGTCACAGTGACGGTTGTTTACCCCGGGGCGGATCCTGGGTCTGTGGAACAAAGGCTTCTCAAACCCCTTGAAAAAGCCGTAAATGGAATCTCGGGACTCGACAAACTTTCTTCCACAGCTTATCGAAGTGTTGCAGTTTTAGTTCTTCAATTCCTTTTGGAAAAAGATTCCGATCAGGCAGCGCAAGAAGTACGTGACAAAGTATTTGCAGTGCTGGGAGATCTACCTAAAGAAGCACAAACACCGATTGTGAAAAAATTTGATATCGGTGGCGCACCGATTATGAACGTCTCTCTTACGGGAGATTCCATCCCCTTTGCACAACTTTCACAAATAGCGAAAGATCTTGTCATTCCTAGTCTCGAACGGGTATCTGGTGTAGCTGCCGTTAACACAGCGGGTGTTCGTGAAAGGGAAGTTCATGTTCATGTTGACCGTGCGCGTCTTGCAAGTTTTGGATTGAGTCCCAGTGATATCATTCAGTCTATACAGCAGCAGAACTTAGATTTTCCAGCGGGGAAAGTGCAGAATACCGAACGTTACTGGACGGTGCGTGTCAAAGGTCGTTTAAAAAATGGAAACGAAATCGCACAACTCCCCGTTTTAAATGCCAGCAATACTAATCTCAGCATAAGAGATGTAGCTGTGGTTGAAGACAACATTGCAGAAGAAGAAACAGCTGCCTTTGTAAATAAAACTCCCACCATACTTCTCAGTTTACAAAAACAATCGGGAACCAATACCCCGCAAGTGGCCGATGATGTCCGATATGCCATCGCGAAGCTTTCGAAAAATTTGCCGCAGGGGATCAAATTAGAGATTGTCAGTGACAACTCCCTCTATATCAGGGGGTCTATTGATGGTGTTATTTTAGACCTTCTTGTAGGAGCTATACTCGCTACATTAGTTGTCTTTGTTTTTCTGAGAGATATGCGTATCACCGTCATTAGTGCCTTGGCTTTACCTACAGCTGTGGTGGCTACCTTTGCGTTTTTGAAAATTATGAATTTTTCATTGAATATGATGTCCACCTTAGGTTTGTCTTTATCTATCGGCATACTTATCGATGATGCCATCATTGTTATAGAAAATATTTTTCGACACCGAGCTATGGGCAAATCCGGAGCTGCTGCTGCAAAAGATGCAACAAGCGAGATCGGATTAGCAGTTATGGCTACAACTCTTACAATCTGCTCCGTATTTATTCCTGTTGCCTTTATGGAAGGGATTGTAGGAAGGTTTTTCTATCAATTCGGTTTAACTGTAACCTTCGCTGTTTTGATTTCTCTCTTTGTCGCATTTACTTTGACTCCGATGTTGGCTTCGAGATTTTTGAAAGAAGGAGAACACAAACCTAAAAATAAAACTCTGCTAAAAATATGGGAAAGTGTTGAAAACAGTCTTGCACTTTTAGATGATCACTACCGTCAAGTTTTAAATTGGTGTTTGTCTCATAGAAAAATAACTTTGCTTGGTGGTTTAGCTACCTTCGTTTTGAGCTTTGTTCTTTTGAAGTTTGTGCCGGTATCTTTTTTTCCCAAAGAAGATAAGAGTCAATTTGAAATCTCTTACACTTTGCCTGAAGGAACAACGCTTGAAAAAACCAAGCAGAAAAGCCTTGAAATGGCGGAGATGCTTAAGTCTTATCCTGGTGTAGATAAAGTTGTGACAGCGATTGCAAACAACAATGAGAAGAAACCAAACAGAGCTACTTTAACTGTTGTTTTGATCGACAAAGAAAAGCGTAATTACACACAGTTTGAATTGATGGATCATGTGCGTCAGGAGATTACTCCTCGATTTTCCATAGAGGGTTCCGAAATTGTAATTTCAGAAGCCAATCAGAATGGTGGAGGAAGAACTCAGACTATTCAGCTTATCTTCAAATCAGATGATTGGGAGAAATTGATAAGTTTTACAGAAGATGTTGCAACTTTCGTGAGAAAAAATATTTCGGAAGCTGTTGATGTAAGCACTTCGAAACCTAAAACTCAAAAAGAATTCCGAGTGGAAGTCAATCCTACACGTGCTGCAGATTTGGGAGTGAGTACGGCACAAGTTGGTCAATTGGTTTGGTCTCTCTTCGAAGGGGATAAGATATCTGAATTCGAAGATAAGGGCATAACGCATGACGTACGTCTGCGCATTTCCGATAAAGATCGAATGACTGCGGAAGATCTCTCAGCATTGACTATTCCCTCACGCCGTGGACAGCAAGTGAGTCTCGGTGCGGTTGCTAATATTCAAGAAGCGGACTCACCTTCTGTAATTGAACGTATGGACGGACAAAGGCAGATTGTTGTTCTTGCAAATTTCACAGGGAAAGATTTGAACGCAGCAAGTCAGAAAATACAGGCTTATGTTGATAAAAATATGCCTTCGAATATGGGAATGATACTCGCAGGTCAAACCGAGATTATGAAGAAATCTATAGCTTCGATTTTGAAATCCATCTTACTTGCTGTTCTTTTAGTTTTTATGATTTTATGTGCACAGTATGAAAGATTCTTAGCCCCACTTGTGATTATGGCTGCTCTACCACTTTCTTTAACAGGTGCTTTCGGTTCTTTATTGATGACGGGAAAAATGATGTCGATCTACACCATGATCGGAATTATTCTCCTCATGGGTATAGTGACCAAAAACGGTATATTGCTTATAGACTTTGCTTTGCAACGAATACGTCAGGGCTTATCGGTCGATGAGGCTTTGTTAGAAGCAGGTCCTATACGTTTGCGTCCTATTCTTATGACTACACTTGCAGCAGGTGGTGGAATGCTACCCATTGCTATAGGGCACGGAATGGGAGGAGAGGCCCGTTCACCTATGGGTGTTGCAGTGATTGGTGGTTTGCTTATGTCTACTTTATTGACTCTAGTTATTGTTCCCTGTCTCTTCAGTGTCGTGGAAGAAACGATGGAAAGATTAAGAAAGTATAGGAAAGTAAAGCATCATTGATTAATTGGGTTGTATTTGGAAATGAATTGCTTCCGTTGGCATACCTTTATATTGTCTAATAAGTACGTTTTTACCATCGAGGTTAAGGAGTTCAATACCGGATAACTCATATCTTTGTTTTGCGCCGACTTTGAAATTAGATATATATGAAAATCTTTCAACTCCATCAAGTAGAATAAATGCTTGACCAACTTGTAACTCTCTAAGTCTAAGAGAGAAAGCAGCCTTATCTTCAATAGCTACCACAGTATTTAAGTCTTTTTTTGAAATGTAGACTTTGACTTCTTCGTGATTGGGATTATCGATGCTTATGTAAGGTTTGTGTCCATCATATTGAATTCTAGCTCTAGTAGGATCAAAAGAACCTATTTTTTGGTATGAATCTTTAGTTTGAGTTATGAGGACATGATTATCGGGAAGTAGAGTAATTAAAAGCCCATTATAATCAAATTGTTTTTTCATAGTATCTCGAGGAAACCATGTACCAGCGTTAAGGAGGAGAAAAGACTCTCCGCGATGTAAAGGCATAAATTGCCATATTTCACGTGGGTCTATGTTAGATACGTCAAAAATGCCTTCTATAGAGTGACGCTCTCCATTTGAAAGTTGAACATGGTATTTGCTATTTTGACTTATGATGGAGTAACCTTTTCGTCGCTGATGTGGGTTAAAAATAGTTAGAAGAACATTATGACCATCCATATTAGTTGCAATGATTTGAATGCCATTACTTGTTTGAAATTCATGGGTCTTCCCCTGTGGTATGTCTTTAAATTTATCTACTCGCATACCACCTCTCCAGATAACTGCTTGATCAATAGGAAAGGGCCTCATAAACCCATAAGTTGTGGAACCAATAAACGTAGCCTGCTTCATAAATTCTTCTGCTTGAGTAAGTTCCATAGAAGTTAATGGAATTGAGATTGATTTAGCGCTAGAATCTGCTCTATATCTAATTTCTTCAATATTCTCGTGTTTATAGTATGCAGCTTGTGGTTTTTTACCAGGTTGTAGATGGAAGTAATCTGAATCTTTAAACGGACTTATTTTTTTTTCTTCTATTTGAACTGGATTTAATTTTTTTTCTCCTGTTTGAATATGTTTTTTATTTACAAAAAATATTAATCCAAGAAGAGCAGCCGAAGCAAAGGCTGCTGATGTGGCTCCTGCTATAGCTGAAATGTTGGGTGCGCTGCTGGTTGAATCCAAATTTTGTTTTGAGTCTTTGGATGAGCTATCATCAGTATTTTGTACTGTTTGTTCAGGATCCTCATTAAGCGTTTGAGCTGAAGGAGCGGGGCTTTCAGGCGCTTTTTGAATTTCAGGATTCTCTGAACTTGCATCTGAGGGGGTGGGGTTTTCAGTAGTGCTAGGAGCGGGCGGTGTAACAGAAGTGGTCGTTTCTGCAACTTTTTGTGTTGTTGAGTCTGTTGTCGTTGTGGGAGGAACTATAATCTCAATTTTATCTAAATTCTCCGGCTTAACAGGAACCAAATTTTCAGATGTATTACCTTCAGAATTTAATTCAGGGACTAATTCGGGTCTGCTACTATCATCGTTCTCTTCATTGCTAGATTTTGTCTTACAGGAAAGAGCAAATAACAAAATTAAAAAGAAAGAAATTATTGGCTTAGCCATATTTATCCAACTTTTATGTGTTTAATGAACGCTAAGAGTAAGTGTGACAAAGATAAGAGTAAATGCCAAGGAAGAAACGAGGGATTAGCCTGCGTAGAAGCGTTCAAAAATCTGTACCGTAGATTTTATATCAAAGGCACCGATTGTCTCCGCAGCAGAATGCATAGACCACAGAGCGATACCTACGTCTATAGTCTCACATCCTAACTTCGTACTCAGTATAGGCCCTATTGTAGAACCACAACCTAAATCTCCTCGCGCGCAAAAATCCTGATAGGGTGCATTCACACTTTCGCACAAGGCTTTGAATACCGTTTGCCCGTAACCTGTAGTCGCATACTTGTCGTTTGCATTGCTTTTGAGAACTAAGCCTCCGTTGAGTGTAGGCTTGTGATTCATATCATGACGTTCTCTATGTGCAGGATGAATACCATGGGCGACGTCACCAGAGATAACAAAACTTTTTGCAAAACTTTGTCCCAATGCTTCTTTAGTAGAATTTAAAGGATGGAAGTTGTGCAAACGTGTAAGCACGTCAACTATAAAATAAGAAGCTGCTCCACCGTAAGTTTGAGAACCTGTTTCTTCCGAATCAAAAAAAGCTGCAACGGAAGTTTTAGCTCCTGCGTCTTTTTGAGAAGCGCTTTCCATTGCACACTGGGCTGTATAAACCATTACAAGGTCATCATGTCGTGGCCCTGTGATAAATTCCTTCTTTGCTCCTACTCTGCAATGAGGCCAATAAGGTGTAAGATTCAAATCAAATCCGTCGAATTCACCACAGGCTAAAGATTTCTGCAGAGCAGCATAAGCCCCCATTTTGTCTTCACACCCGGTGATAGCAAGCATCATCGTTTCAGGATTGATTTTACCGAATTCGTTTTTTTCTCTATCGAGATGAATCGCAAGATCAGGAATGATGGCGACAGGCTCTTTGCTGTGAACCAATTGCGTTTCTACTTGAGGTAAACCGTTTTCGTTGAAAATAGGTTTTTTGTTTTTATCTCTTTTAAAAGTATGAATTTTTCCTGCAAGTAAAAGCGGACGGTCCAACCACGAACGCAGTATCAAAGAGCCATGACATTCGTTATATAAAACTTGATAGCCATATTGATTGCCCCAAGGGTTTAATTTTAAACGGAGAACAGGGCTATCAGTATGAGCTCCTATTAATGCAAAACCACTTTCGTAAGTAGATTTTTTCCCCACTTGAAAAGAAACTACGCTTTTTCCTGAGGGATGAATGACAAAATAGCTCTTGGAAACTTTTAAAGTCCAAGCTTCATGAAGAGAAAGTTCTTGAAAATTTTTTTTGAGAAGTCTTTGTTTGAGTGTTTCTACAACGTGAAAGGGGCTCAAACATATGTTTTGAAAGTCGATGTAATCCTGAATAAAATCTGTCATTTTTAATCCTACAATTAAATTCCAACAAGCAGACCAATGGAAATAGAACTGGATCTAAAGTCCGCTTTTCTTTCAGGGAACGTATGAGAAGCTTCCACGAAAGTATGTACCATCGGTATGATTTTGTAATCCAATCCCACACCCAAAGCATAACCCTTAATACTCCTATTCACATCTTTGCTTCCGTCATTATATAGAATTTTAAGTCTTGAAACAGCGATATAACGGACGCGAACATAAGGTGTGAACACAGGAAGCAAGGGCGCCCATGCTTTGGCATCTATTCCCAACTGATTGATGTAAGCGTTTTTGTCCGATCCGAAATCAGATTTGCTGAGGAGTACGGAAGAATAACTCAGTCCCACTGAAACAGGAATGAAAGGAATAGGGTCGATATTGACTCCTACAGTGACATCGGTCCCAGTTGTTTTAAAATGTGAGCTGTCGTACCAGCGTTTGCCGTAAGAAGCTTCTGCATTGATAAGGCTGTATGCAGAGTGTGAGAATGTGAGGAGTAGACTTGTCAGTAGTATTTTGCGCATAAAGGCTCCTAAGTTAAAGATGAATACTACTGAGTTTTAAGAGAATAATGAACATAAAATTAATATTTTTGAATGGCATGGTTTCTCTGTTAACATATTATTAATACAATCCTTACGAAGGAGCTTTTAAAGTGAAAATAAAATTTCTTTTGAATGTTTCGCTTGTTTTTTTGTCAAGTTGTAGTCATTTTTTTCAAGCTGAGAATTTTGAAACTCAAAGTTTATGGTCTTCTGAAATTTCAGAAAAAGTAAAACTCACCATTCAAGACTACCAAACTCAAAAAAAAATTTCCCAAGATCATTATTACGGAAATTCTATGCGTAACTTAGATTTACGCAACTTATGCCCTCAAGATATAGATGCAAAAATGAAAGCGCTTTCATGTCCTCGTACTGAAGACGTTCTTAAAGAACCTAAACATCACACGCCTCTTAAAACAAAAGATGGAAAAACAATACTCATGATTGTTTACACCTGTCCTGATGGTGGCAATGTGAGAGTTAAGCCTAACGGTGATCCTACCAGTCGCTTTAGACCTCAGCCCCAAGTTAGCAAGTCTTTACGTTATCCTTATGATTCAAAATTTGAGAACTTTGATGATGAAGTTGTGAAGGTTGATAATGAAGGTCAACTTTTACCGAAAGGTATTCAAGATTTGAATTTGAAAAATGTGAATGAAGAAGATAAAGAAACTTATATAAAAAAATGGGCAGACCGTGCTCACACAGATCTTCGAAGCGATTGTGCGCTCACTCCTTAGGGGCTAGGTCGGAAGCTTTTTTCATGCTTTGCCAAAGCAAAGAAACTTTCTCTTGCATAGCCTCTTCTTTAAGTCTTGCCTTCTCTTCTTTCTTTTCCTTGCGTTCTTGCAAAGTGATCGCTCGTTTTTTCTCTTTCATTTCCAGGTAAATTTTACGGTTGTATGCTTTCTGCTTGGCTTTTAATTCAGCCTTTTCTTCTTCAAAGTCGTTCACGAAGTCATTCATAAAAACTCCTTAAACATTCTTTCTTTTTTCCAGATCAGCCCATCTCACAAACATCTGATCGATGGCATCCTGTGTCTCTTTCAAAGCATGGTAAGCTTTAACCAAGCTCTCTGCCTTTGCAAGAATTGCAGGGTCTTGGGTTTGCTTCTCACACTCTGCAAGCTTTGCTTCCAGTGTAGCAATGCTTGCTTCCATCTTATCAAGTTCTATCTGTTCTTTGTATGTGAGTTTTTTGAGTGCAACCGGAATTTCTTTTTTCTCAGAGAAACTTTCTGAACTTTTAGAAGCTGTTTTTTTCTCGGAAGAAGACTGCTTTTTCTGACTTGCCTGCCATTGTGCATAATCAGCAAAATCTTCGACATGTCCCTTGCCATCTAAAGCAAGAATGATATTGCTCACACGATCCAGCATAAAACGATCGTGAGTCACCAAAACAACAGCTCCCGGAAATTCCGTCAAACTTTCTTCAAGAACTTCGAGTGTAGGAATATCCAGGTCATTTGTGGGTTCATCCAGTAAAAGCACATCAGCAGGCTGAAGCATAAGTTTAGCAATTAAGACACGCGCCTGTTCTCCTCCTGAAAGCTTTGCAATAGGAGTATCCAATTGTTCTGCACGGAATAGAAATTTCTTTGCATAACTGACTATATGCAAAGAACGATCATTGAACACAACACTGTCACCATCAGGAGCAAGTGTTTTTTTCAAAGTGAGTGTGGGATTTAGAGAATCTCGGTTCTGTTCGAAATAGACTACGCGTAGCTTATCCGCACGTTCCATAGTCCCAGAATCGAGTGGGATCTGCTGAGCAAGGATTTTAAGCAAAGTGCTTTTACCACTTGCGTTTGCTCCTAGAATCCCGATTTTGCTGCCTTGGTTCAGCATAAGATCTACATTTTTAAGAATGCAACGGTCTCCTAAAGTTTTGGAAACTTTGATGAGATGAATAAGTTTTTTAGTCTTTCTCTGACTAGAGTTGAATTCAATATCAACCTGACTTTTACTCATGCGAGAATTCAAGTCTGCAAGTTGTGTTTGCAATTGTTCAGCAGACTGAATGCGTGCCTGTTGTTTAGTTGTCCGAGCTTTTGCACCTTGGCGCAACCATTCGACCTCCCTTCTCACTTTGTTTGCAAGATTGGATTGCTGTTGCTGCTGTCCACTTAGAAAGTCTGCTTTCAAAGATAGAAAATGAGAATAAGCACCATCTGCAGCAAACAAGCCACCAGGATACACACGGTCGAGCTCTATGGTTTTATTTGTCACGTTTTCTAAAAAATAACGGTCGTGACTGATGACAACAACGCTAAAAGAACTGGAACGGAGTAAGCCTTCAAGCCAGACTATACCTTCCAAATCCAAATGGTTGGTCGGCTCATCCAGCAGGAGGAGTTCAGGATCTTGAACGAGTGCGCAGGCAATGCTAAGACGTTTGCGCCATCCACCGGAGAGTGACCCAGCACTTTGCATAGGATCATTGAAGCCAACTTTCCAAATGACCTTATCAATTTCCATTTGATGATCATCGGGATTCATTCCTATGGAACGGATCGCAGAGCGCAGGATTTCTTCGATGCTTTGTTCAGGGTTAAAGTGAGCTTGTTGTGCGACGGTGATAACGCGGGTACCTTTTTTGACAGCAACATTTCCCTCATCTGGAAGGACTTCTCCTGCAAGGATTTTGAGAAGGGTCGATTTTCCAGAGCCATTGGGACCTATGATTCCAATTCTCTGCCGCTCTCCAATTCCCAAAGAAATGCCGGAAAAAAGTGGGTTATGACCGTAGGATTTACTAAGATTATGACAGCTAATGATATTTGACATGTGCTAACTCAAAAAAAATAGGGCTGCGTGCTAAGTAGCAGCTTTTTCAAAATGCCACTGATACTAGCACGGTTGGCGGCAATATAGGAGCAGAATCTCATGGCCGTGGTGAAGAGCTTTTTCGACAAGGAAACTTCCACCTTAACTCATATCGTTTATGATCCAGCTAAAAAAGATGCGGTGATCATAGATCCGGTAATGGATTTCAATATTCAAAACTTCAACACTTCCCACAAATCTGTAGACTTGCTTGTACAGTTTTGCAGTGAATTGAAATTGCATGTGCACTTCATTTTAGAAACCCATGTGCACGCTGATCATCTTTCAGGTGCTCAACTGTTAAAAAGTTATTTTCCCAAAGCTAAAACCTGCATAGGTCGTGAGGTCGTCAAAGTACAAACACACTTCGCAGATATTTTCGATTTGGGAAAAGAATTTAAACCTGATGGGAGTCAGTTTGACTTACTTTATAAAAATGAAACGCAATTGGATGCAGGATCTTTTTCGATAAAAGCTCTGCACACTCCAGGTCATACCCCAGCCTGTTACACCTTAGGGATTGAAAACAAGCTGTTTACAGGAGATGCCATTTTTGCTCCGGATTTGGGAACGGGTCGTTGCGACTTTCCGGGAGGAGATGCGAAAACTTTATACAACTCCATCAAGAATACCATTTACAAGCAAGCAGAAAATGCTGAGATATATTTTGCCCATGACTATCCTGAAAAAAGGGATCTGATAGAACATACTACTTTGAAATCAGAGAAAGAATTGAACGTGCGTTTGAGTGCAAAAACTTCGGAAGTAGAATTTATTAGTGCGCGCAAAAAAAGAGATCAGGAATTGCCTCTTCCTCGTTTGTTTTTTCCAAGTTTGTTCGTGAATATTACAGGAGGACGTCTTCCTGAAAAAAGAAAGAATGGTAAGTCTTATATGTGTTTTCCGCTTAATGTTTTTTAATCGGAGATCTTTTAAACTCCTATAAAATTACGATGGGAGTTTGAAATGTTGAAACGCGTACTTGCTTTATCGTTTTTAGTCTTCGGGACTGTTGTGAACGCAAATCCTTGTACAGACTTTTCTGGAACATGGAAAGGTTCCTGTGGATCTTTGATTCCGGAAATAGACTTGGAAGTGCAGCAGAAAGAATGTTCTTCACTCCAGTTTAAAATGAACGGAGTGGATTTAGCTGTTTACTTTAACAGCGTCGAGTCCCTCGCTCTACCCGTATCGGATTGTAAACCCATTATAGGTTTAGAGTGGATTGATAATACTCAGGTCGTGATGACTTCCTATGGAACCTGTAAGTTTAGTGAGGGAGAAAGACGATTTTTTGTCAGCGGAATCGGCGAAGGGTCTTCTTTGAAGATTCAAGGTCTTTATGGAATTGAGGGCCAACAAGAAACTTTGAATTGCGAATTTCATAAGAAATAAAGAGTTTGAATTTTACCTTCTGAATTCCCACACACTCCGTTAGAATACTCTCAAATTAATTTAGAAATCAAAATAAGTCACTTGTGGGAGTTTCTATGAAGCTATTTCGTGGATTATTTTTATCTATACCTCTTTTGATAAGCCAACACTCCTGGGGGCAGGAAACTCTCTCTCAGGTTGAAATTGCAAGATATAAAAATCTAGCACAGCACTACGCGCCCTTAGTGTATCTGCATCCGCGAGAACCTTATTTCCCTACTAGTATAGAAAAGCAAATCGTCTATCTTTCTCTTTTTAAAAAAGGAGGACAGCTTATTTCAAAAGATCTGAATATGGACACTTTTACAGAATTCGTACAGAAAATTTCAGATACCCAGAATTACGAGCTTGTTATCCGCAAAGGTTCTCACAAAGAAGCAAGAGCAGGTGATCTATCACATGCTCGTTGTTATACAAATCCTCACAAAGTTACTTTGAAAAACAAAAATTACATACGTATTCCCTATCTTTTTTACTATGCCTATAACGGAATACCGAGAAGTGATAATCCTATTCTCGATGCGATTATTAAAAAAGGGCGTTTTGGTGTGCACGAAGGAGATTGGGAAGGAATCGTCGTTGTCTTGAAAGAAAACGAAGAATTGGAAGGGGTTTATTTCTCAGCACACGGGGCTCATGAAGCCCGTTATTATTCGAAACGAGGAACAGATTTGAAAAAAGATGATGGGTACAAACTCCAAGAAGGAAGACCTATAGTGTTTTCTGCGTTGGAAACACATGCTTCCTATAATCGCAGTGGATCTTTAACACGGAGAGCAAGAAGGAATTGGAAGCAAAAGATTGCGTCCAAACTTCATATATTGCCTCCTGATCGAACGGGTATGGGTAAAGTTTTAGATTGCAGAGAGGAAGGAAGACTTGAGGATTTCAATTTTCAATACGAAAAAACATGGGCCTTTTTTAAGGGTTCTTATGGAGCAAAGGCGGGTCCTACAGGTCCTGCTGGAAAAGAATTTTGGAATCAGTAGTAGCTCACTTCTTTGGTAAAAAATGAGTGTTTTTAATATGTTGAGAATGTTGAGAAACGATTATGAAAAGTTGACTTTTCATAAGAAAATGGGTAGCTTTCGTAGTTCATTCATCCCCCAAATAAAATTAAGCTCCTGCAATTCAAGGATGTTTTATGAAGCCACTCATCAATTTCTTTTTAGTTCTAAGTCTACTTACACCACCTCAAATTTTTGCGATGAGGATTTCAAGTTCTACCTCATCTCCTGAAGCTTTGAGTTCCTTGCTTGCTATAGCAAAGATTATTCTGAGCATGACGAATTATCCGCCAAGTTTATTGTTAGAAGACTATTCCCACTACGGAGATTTTGATTTTAATAATATAGAAGATTGGGATGAGTCTTTAATAGAACAAGAGGGTCTCGGAAATTTCATGCGAAGACTTTATATGAGTAATGAATTTGCTCTGAAAGATCCTAGTCGAAAACTGTCCTTAGTTATCTATGATTCTACTTTTTTTCCTGAGCAATTCGAATCGTATATTTTTTACAAACGTATCCTTGAAACAGGTTTTGCGCTGAGTCAGCATAGAGAAAATTTTGTATTTATACCTTTTGAACGTGGAGCGAGTTCCATGATTCTCGGTTTTAGATCTAAAGATTCCAAGCGATATTCGTTCAAAGGAGCGCTTGGTGAAGCGATGAACTTCAATAGAGATGTGGAACGTCTTTTCGAACGTATGGCTTTTAGTGCGCGAGACTTGATGAATTCTTTGAATGAACTCTATGAACGGTTAGACGGCATGAGTGATGGAGAATTGGTTGATATTTTTGATATAGATTATGAGGTTAAGAAGATTGAAGATGAAATCGATCAAATCCTTAACAGAAAAGTAAATAAAATTGCAGATTATAAAAATAAAATGTCAAGTCTTGAAAGGAAAAAAAAAGAGAAGCGTGATATTATTGAGGGGTATCGTAATTCAGATGTTAAATGGTTGAAGTGTCAAATCAAGGTATGGGTTCTTGATTCTAAATTTATGTTGGATGTATTGGAGGGGGCTTTCCCAAGTTTAGTGGAGGCTTATTTGTTTTTGGAATACTTTCAGCATTTCACTCAAAGAGGGAATATTGCCTATAATAATCAATTAGGATCTAATCTTTTCAAAGAAGTTCCCAAAGTAGCCTCCTTATATCGTGAAGCACTTGGAAGAGTCCCTGTGTCTGTCAAGGAGACTCAAATTTACTCTGAAAGATTTTCCAAGGAAGAACAAAACAGACACGCAAGATTTATTGCATTAGTAACCACTCGATTTAGTTATGGGAGCTTATGGAAAGAAGCTCAGGAGCCTTTTCTCCCCTTTGCGAATCGATTTATGGAAATTATCGGTCATGCTCCTATAGAGAAAATCGAGTATAATTCAGACTTTCTAAAAGAACTTGAACATTATGGAAGGAAAACAGTTCTCTTTGAATCAGGAGAATCATCTAGTTCAGGTGTAGAAATTTCAGAAGTCGAGAGTGTTTGCAAGAAGAAGAAAAAGAAAAGAAGAAAGAAAAAATTTAAAATAGAGATAAAGCTTGAGGAAAACAAAGAAGATGAGAAGCAAGAAGAGAAAATAGAAGAAATTCAAGAAATAACCGAGGAAGAAGCAGAAGAGTGTAGAGACGATTTTTTAGAAAGTGAGAGAGAAAAACCTATTGTGCGTCTTTCTCAACCAAAAACAAATCCCAATAAGAAGTCTGAACAGCAACGTGCAGAAGAAAGAAGAATCCGTAACGGAGAAATTCTTAATAAGTATAAAAATGAACAGAAACAAGATGTTCATCCGAGGGCATCGCTGCAGGTTACTCGTGATGAGGCTTTGCAAATCATAAACGGTTTAAGCTCATCTCAGCGTAGAGTTCTTGAGCTACTTTTTGCTCAACCAAGCTCTCATTTGCTTCTTACTCACGAAGATATTTATAACTTTGCTGATGCGATCCAACTTCGTATGAATCAAATTACTGGCATGAACAATGGTCGCAAATTTTCTGATACTATCCGTCAACGGGTTCATCGTGCTCATCGTTCAACAGACACAAACTTTTTGCTTCCGCGTCATAGTATAGATACCGTTCGCGTTTACTTCATCCTTTATGGAATAATCCCCGAAGGATGGAAGGCAAAAGTGCGTGAGGATTTTGGAGCCGTATCTAAAATTCGAGACTGAGTTTAATCAAGATTTGTAAATTTCAAGAAAGATGCCAAAAACAAAAAAACCGATGTTCAAACATCGGTTTTTTTGTTTTTAAAGAGTCTTTAAAAAAAATGGTAGGGGCACACGGACTCGAACCGTGGACTTCTGCCTTGTAAGGGCAGCGCTCTAGCCAACTGAGCTATGCCCCTATTCAAAATAGGGACCCTACATATCTCGTTTTCAGGAAATTTAGTCAAGGAAATTTAGTATCCATAAAAAAAATATAAATGGCGGTGTTGTTTAGTTTTCCGATCTCATAAAGACATCGCGTATAGATAGTGGTTTCAGGAGTACTTTCTTACGAAAGATTATGAGACTTATCCGCCATGGGAGAGTTTTTTATGCTGTATCGCATAGCTTTTTGCGGGTGTTTCTTTCAGGCTCTCTCGAATAGGTATCTGATCTTCGATAAGATTTAACCAGGCTTCCTTTTGCTCAGGGGAAAGTTTTACAGTTTCGAATTCGTTATGGATGTCTAGTGAGGGCATATAGATAGATTTTGAGAAACGGTGAATGCGTTCTAGAAGCCCTTGGTTCTTAATATAAGGATGCCAGAGTCCTGATTTTTGAACTTTGTAGACTGCTAATAAACGTTGACTTGTTTGGGCAGGGGCTGTGAATAGTACATAATCCTCGTTGCGTATATTTTTATCAAGAGAGTGGAATAAGAAATCGATTTCGTTTTCTTTGCTTTCCATGAGCTCATGTTCTCTGCGTGCGCTCAGAGGTAAAACCCAGAACTTTGCCTCTGAAGTAGACGATATTTTTTTGCTTTCTTTTTCTTTGATAAAATTTAGATTTAGAATGGCTTCATTATTTGGAACACCAATTTTTTCACTTTGGTTTTTTGCAAGAGTAAAATAGTTTTTAGCTTTTTCCCATTCCTGAGAACGGGTGTTGTCTTTTGATTTCAATAAATATCCATATCCTAAAAGAGAGAGTGTATCGACATCTTTTTTACGGAATTTGACATCGAAACTTTCAAGTAACTTAACAGCTTCATTTGTTTCTTCTTTGCAAAAAAGTGCGTATGCAAGATCAAATTTGTAACGCTCATTGTCTGGGTAACTATTACAAAGTTGTTTTCCAATTTTTATCGCTTCGCTGAGTTGGTTGTGATCGAAGTAGTACCAGAAATTAAAATGGTCAGGAAGAGGAGCTTTTGCAAAATTTAGTGAAATTTTCGAAAGGAGATGGGGAAGTTTATCTGCGTCTCCGTTTGAGAGTAGGCCTTGTGCAAGCTTTTCAAGAACACAGTAGTCTGTTACGGGGGCTGTACAGCTCAGGATAGTAAGTTCTGCTTTCCCTTCTTCGCTGCTTCTTAAATTCATTCTTTGTTGAAGTTCCATTGCATAGGGGCTGTATGTGTTTGAAGCAACACAACGGATTATGAGTTTGCATGCTTCGAGCTCTTCGAGCTCAAAATGAACAAGACCTCGAAGTGCGAGCCATTGGTCATAGTCTGAGAATTGGGGTGCCATATGAGCGAGGTGATTTTTCAAAATCTGCAAAGAAATACGATCTTGGCTTTCTACAAGAACTTCTATCCACAATCTGTAAAAAATGGAGAGATCTTCATGTTCGATTTCATCAGCAATAGTTTGAGTGATAAAACCTACAGCATCTCGTCTTTTTTGATTCCATAAAAGATCAAGCGCATGGAGGTATTTTTTGTAGAATCCGTTTGTGTAAAAGCGAGGAGGTGGAATTCTTTTTACGAAAGCTTCCATAGTACCCATAGACATTTCCCTTATGCGAATACAAGGGAAATGTCGGTATTTATTTTCAGGACTTTAAAAGCTTACGTGGGAAATATATTCCCAGATTAGCTTGCTAGATTGCTGAGATGTTTTCGTATTTTTTCGACTTCATCGGTTTGTTGCATTGCAACTTCAATTTCATTGGCTCTGTCGATGAGTATATCTCTCATCTCTTCATAGCATTGTTCGCAGATAGGTTGATCGACACATCCTGGATTGATCTCGTTCCAAAGTAGGAGAACGGTCCAAGCTTGTTCGCTAAAAGAACGTCGACGACAAAAGGAATGACTACTGCAGTTTTTGCAGACCGCAAGTTTCTGCCCACCAACGGAGTTATTCCATCCTGTGCCTGTTCCTTCTACAGAAACAACATTGTCTTTGTTACGTTTTTCTGTGAAAGATCTCATTCTCTCTCCACTCTTCTGTTATACGTTAATAAAGTCACCCAAAGAGAGTGACCCAAGTTCCGCAGTTAAAATCCATTTCAAAAACGTATTCAATCTAGCTTACAGGCACCTACAATGTCGGCTCTGTGATCGGATTTCTATTTAGAAATCTTGAGTTTGCTCATAAAATCCCGTGAGAATCCAATATAATTAGACTATTAAAAAACAGGAAAAGATCCGAAGGGCAGTCAATTTTACTCCCTAAGTTCTTTTTACAAATCCTTTAGTAATTCAAAATTTTTCTACTTAGCTCACACTCATTGTCCACAATCAGAATTTAAAGTCAATTTATTGCTAAGATTTTTTTTTAATTTAGAGTCGGCATGAGTATTTTTTAATCAATTATTTACTGATTTTTTATATAAGATTTACCTTCGAAATAAAAATCGAGTATTTCTTTTTTTATCCAATGATCTCTGATGCTCATTGCTTTTAAAGTGAGCAAAGGTTTCCATACTGCTTTTGCTTTGCTAATCGAACCATCTCTATAATGCAAGAGTCCTTCCAAATATGTTGATTCAAGCGATGGAGTTTTATTGTGCAATGTTTCAAGACTTTTTCTTGCTAAGTGAATCTCCCCAAGTTTCATATACGCATGTGCCATTTTTAAATTTGCCGTCTCACTCATCTCAGACTGTGAATCTCTTACAACTTTGAGGTAGGCAAGTGCTTTTTGCAAATGTACACCACGCCAAATATAACAATCACTTATATCTAATAACACTTGTAGATGTAAATCTTTTGAAAGCGCATTATGATCTACTATATGTTCTAACCACATTTCAGCAATTTCTAAAGATCCTGCTTCTCTGAATAAAACACCCAAAACCCAATACAAAGGAGGGCTATCAAAATTTGTATTTAGTAGTTTTATAAACTCATGCGCTGCTTTTAATGCGTCGAATTTAACAGCATATCGAATCCATTCTTTGGCGTCGGGTGCTTTACCTTCGGAGCTAAGAAAGCGCAATTTGATTCTATTGTATACGAGATCATCATGATGATTCTTAGAAAGAAATTCAGTGTTCTTATCGAATTCTAACCATTCTTCATCGTGAATCTGTTCAGTTTCTAAATTTTGTGCAAGTTTCTCTATAGCGCTCGATTCTCCATACAAGGACTGCATCTGACAGCGTGCATTTTGTATAATGTATTCCAGATTCCACGGGTCCCATTTAAGCGCCAAATTAATTTCACTTACTGCATTGATGAGATCTCTTTTTTTGGCAAAGTAGTGTGAATAAAGAGCATGCAATTCTGCTTGCATTTGAGGGGTCATATGTTTGGGGGAGAGTGTACTCAGAATGCGATAGCCTTCTTCGAAATTATCGTTGTGAATAAGAAAGGAGCTATAGCTTATAGAAGTATTCACACTTTTAGAGTCAAGACGGTACATTTTTGAAAAATGAATACGAGCTTCCTCTTTTCTATTCGAGATTAAATAGAGATGTCCACACATTTCATGAATTTCAGAATCTTCAGAATACAGTGAAATCATCTCTTTTAGTAAAGTAAGAATTTTTTCAGGACTTTCTTTACTTTCGTACCACTGTTTAGCAAGATTTTTTTTTTGGAAATAGTCTTCGACCGAGATGTTATCAAGCTTGAGTCGAGTTGAAAGCAAACTGAATCGAAGAGCTGTATTATCAGGATAGAGTTGTGCACCAGTTTTGAATAAGTCTTCAGCCTGGTTTAATGCTCCTATTGCAATGAATTGCATTCCAAGCTCAGAAATAAGTTGAGGTTCATGCGGAGTGTTTTGGAGGATGTGCTTATAAATTTTTAAGCAAAGATTGTCTTCCCCAAAGCTTAACAAAATTTGAGCTATGGAAAATAGATGTTCTGTATCAGGATTTCTTTGTAGGAGTTGAGAATCGATATAATGATTCATAGTTGCAAGAAGATCGAGAACTTCAGAATCCTTATTTTGAGCTTTAGAAATTTTTGAAAGCAATAGGCATTCCATTACAAATATGTGCGGTGGACATTCCTGTCGATTTTGTATCCACCATTCTCTTAAGGAGCAGATAGCGATTGTCGCTTCTTTATATTGTTTATTTCCTAGGAATTCTAAGCAGAGATTGCGATGGGTTTGTATATTTCCATAGAGATGATAGGGAGCTTGTTTTTCAAAAAGATAGAAGTAGTCTTTACCTTTTTCATATTCATTTTTTCTATAATAGATCTGACTTAAACCGAAGTAAGATGGGTACCAATTGGGATCTTTGTGAATACTTTGTTCATAGTTGAAAATTGCACGCTCCGTATTGGATTCTAAATCTAGAGCAAGAGCAATTCCGTAGTACGCAGCTGCTGATTCACCATATTTGAGAATTAAGTCGGAATAGGTTTTGATGGATGACTTCGAAGAAACACTCTGAGAGTGTTGGTCAATCATAGCAATACAAAGTTCACCCATATAGGGGTCGATATCGTGATTTAATAGGTCTTCGTTGTAACGTTCACGCAGAGTTTTTTCTTGAGATAGACGACAATGGAGTTCAATGCGTCTCAGATGAATAAGGCTTTGTGTGTTTACAATTTTCCTATGCGCAAGAAGCTCGTCGAGCAGTCTTGCTGCTTTTTTAAATTCTTTGACAAAAATCAGCTTGTTTGCTGTGCCAAGAATGTCTTGTGATGTTTTGTCAAGATCAAACAAAAAACCTCCCCAATATCTTTGATAAAATCGGAGATTTTTGAAAAAACAAAAATTCTATTCGCTAAGATTTTAAAACTTAAGGGGTTTTATTTCATGCTAGGATTATAGAAATTCCCTTTGGAGAGACCTATGAAGTATATTCTGATTTTTGGGTTATGGATGGGAGGTGTTGTTATGGCTGAGCAGAGAAAACATTATGATGGGATTCGATTTTACAATGAAGATAATATTGAGGAACATGGCCTTTCAGATGTCTTTCGGTGGATGCTCCAAGGTGGAAAAAAAAAATGGCCCGATTATGTTAAAAATAAAATTCAAAAAGAAATTCCTGCACAAGTTGAGGCTGAAAAAATCAATATTAGTTTTATCAATCACGCTACTTTTCTTATACGAATTGGTGGGTATACAATTATCACAGATCCTATGTATTCAGAGCGAGCGAGTCCTGTTTCTTTTGCGGGGCCTAAGCGTGTAAGACAGCCTGGGGTTCCTTTTGATAAACTTCCTCACATAGATTTTGTCATTATAAGCCATAATCATTATGATCATCTTGATCTTCCAACTTTGAGAGATTTAAATTCGACATTCCATCCTCGTTTTTTTGTTCCTCTAGGAAATAAGAGTTTATTGGAAGAGGAAGGTATTCAAAATGTGATGGAAATGGATTGGTGGCAATCGTTCAAGATAAATGCGGAAGATGAGATTCAATTGGTGCCTTGTCAGCATTGGTCTGCAAGGGGGATATTCGATAGGTTTAAAACATTGTGGGGTGCCTATTTTTTAAAAATTCGAAATAAGAAAATTCTTTTTGTAGGAGATGCAGGCTATAGCTCTTCGTTTAAACATGTGTATGAAAATGTTGGAGCAGTGGATTTGAGTATACTTCCTATTGGCGCTTATGAACCTCGTTGGTTTATGAAAATTTTCCATATGAATCCTGAAGAGGCGGTACAAGCACATCTAGACTTACATTCAAAGCAAAGTATAGGTTCTCACTTTGGGACTTTCCAACTTACCAATGAGGGCATTGAGGATCCTCCTAAGGAACTGCTTGAAAGTCTGTTCAAGAAGGGGTTGGATCCTAAAACTTTTCTGGTGCCTGAACCCGGTCAGAGTTTTGTTTTTCCCTAGATTCAGTCTCAAAAAGGCTAAAAATTTAGATAATTTTACGAGTGGAGCATCTGATTATCGTCTGCTTCAAGGAGTTTTCGATTAGATTTTGGAAGATCCTGAAGGGGGGGTAAAGCGTTTATCCCATTCATCCTCAATCTGGTGTTTCTTACAATCCTTTCGATAAGCTCTTTCAAGTTCCGAAAGAATTTTCTGGCTCAATTGACTTTGATGCTCATTCAAAAGACCGAAGAAACTTTCTAGCACTTCGTTTGAAAATCCAAGAAAATACAAATCACGAAGAGCTTTAAGTTGAGTTTGAATCTCATCAATGAGGCTTTTATGCGATTCTTTAAGTTTCACTTTTTCTACACCAGCAGCAATTTGGAGGTACCTCTGATGATAAAAACGTCTCTCTTCTTCACTTAAGAAGGACAAATAGATATTGGGTGCTTGATGCATAAAGGTAAACGCCATAGCTCTCATATTTTCTCTGCTAAAGCTTGGTGCAGCAGGGATTAAATAGAGGTCTTGTATAAAAAACAAAGCTCGTTGAATCCTTTTATCTCTAGAAGAGGCATATAGTTTTTTAAGTCGATCGAAAACATCTCTTGCTAGCAAATCATCTGCTTCGATATTTCTAAATGAAGCCCGAAATTCAGATTCGATAGAAGCATCATTACTGCTGAGGTGACCATGAGCTTCCAGAAAGATTCTTTGTAATTCTCGAGCGCTGTTGAAGTGACCATGAGCTTCTAGAAAGATTCTTTGTAATTCTCGAGTAGCAGGAGTCTGTGGCTGAGATGCAAAAATGTTCTCCTGATTAGAGAAATATGTTGAGATAACTTCAAGTGGGTTTTCTTCAACAACCTCAACTTCTTTTCCTTCAGATTTGTTTGCTTTAGCTTCTTTCTCTTGCTTTTCCACTTTTTTAGCTCTTGCCTCTACAGCTTTCTGCAACTCTTGTTCTTTAGTTAGCTTGGTTTCCAGCTTTGGTGATGATGTAAGGGCTAGAGTAGGTAAACAACCATCACTCACAATGGGTTTTGGTTTTTGATTAAGCACTTTTCGTCGATTAGCCATCAGTGATGCGGTAAACGTTGATTTTGTACCACCAGAAGAATCTTCATCTTCATCTTTTGCAGAGTTT
>CAZSXR010000001.1:285220-455014 GCA_964611335.1 uncultured Pseudobdellovibrionaceae bacterium
TCTTCTTTCTTTTCTTCTTTCTTTTCTTCTTTCTTTTCTTCTTTCTTTTCTTCTTTCTTTTCTTCTTCTTTCTCAGGTTGCTTTGCCTTAGAAAGAAATCCAAAGTAATAGCTTCCATAAGCTGCAATACCTCCAACTAATGCTCCCAAACCGAGATTGCAAAGGTGAGGGTAAAGGCTCTCATACAAAGTCGTTTTGCTTTTTTCTTCTGTTCCAATCTTTGCCTCATTGAGCGCAAAGGTAGGGGTGTTTGTGAAGAGTTGCGTACATAGCAATGCAATTGCAGTCTTTCTAGTTTTCATAAATTACCTCTTAGGGATGTAGAAGCAAGCTCATTAGAATGATTTTTGAGAAAGAGCAAGAGAAGACGCATTTGGAATGATATGCGATAAAAATTTAAATAGTCTGTTTAGAAATTAAACAAAACTAGCTTAAAGTTTCCCATGAACTAGCGATAAAGAAGAGTTTGTAGGAGCTGTGAAACCACTTGCAGTGTTTTTAGCTTGGAGTATTAAGATCATTTTAGAGTTTGCACTTGTCGTCATCAGTTCTGGAATCCCCGAAGCTATAGCCTAAGCAAACATTTTAGGCAATTATGAGATTTGCTCTAGAGGGGGTGCAAAAACTCCATCTGACTTTTTTTAATAAAACTCTCGAAAAGACGAGGAAGGGGGGCTTTGATATTTGAGTGTTTTCCTGTGGGTGTTAGGAATTCAATGCTGCTTGCGTGAAGAAAATGGTGTTCAAAACTCAGCTCTGCGAGAGTAGGAGGTAGAGAAGGAATTTTTGCAAGAGAGTACTTTTTATCTCCGATGATAGGCAGTTGAGAATGCAATAAATGTATACGTATCTGATGACTTCTTCCGGTTTTAGGTGTGACACGAACCAAGCTTACATTGTATTTTTTAGAATGTGCAATTAATTCAAACGAAGAAGATGAGGAGTATCCTCCTGATCGAACTATGGAAACTTTTCCTGTTTTCTTATCGATTCCTGAAAGATGACAATTCATTTCCCACTTAGAGGTTTTAGGAATTCCAAAACATAAAGCGTGATACGTTTTACGTATAGTGTGCGCGCGGAATTGATCCATAATGGATTTTGCGTTGTCTTGACCAATTCCAAATAGCAGGACTCCTGAAGTTTCTTTGTCGAGTCTGTGACAAGCTTCTACAATTTGGGGATCTATATTTTTACTTTGTAAAAAGGGGATCAATAGTTTTTTGACATAAGGAGTTTTTGAATGAGCTGTTTCGACAGAAGCAATCCCAGGAGCTTTGTTCACTGCTAGGAGTGTATTATCGCAGTAAAGTATGTCTTTTTCTGTGAGTGTAGCGACACTTGTCTCTTTCTTAGAAAGAGCTGGATGATAAGTGAGTGTGATTTGATCTCCACGTTTCACTTTGTGTGAAGCGACGAATACACGTTTACCGTTGCAAAGGATTCCACCTTTATCGAGGGTTCTTCGAATTTCCTTGCGAGAAAGGTCTACTCCTGAAGCAAGTATCGCTTTGTCAATGTTCAAACCTTCTGACGTGTAGTCGACAACAACTTTGATAAGTTTCATAAATTTCTTTTAATGAATTCTTTAAAAATTTTAGTGATGTCCAAAATGCAGGACTGTTTTGCGTTCTTCAGCGGAAGGCTCGTGATTTATAGAAGGATGCTTGTGGTTCTCTTCTTTGATCGAAGTGATACCTCCGTGAAGTTCCGTTCTATCTACTAAATAGTCCTTTGTGTAAACCCATTTCTTTTCATTGGGGTTTGCTATAGCGTATTCAGGACCGAGACGTATGGCATCGACAGGGCACGCTTCTTCACAGTAACCACAGAAGACGCAACGTAAAATGTCGATTTCAAAGCGGACTGGAAATTTCTCGGTTGCATTCTTAGGATGTTGTCCAGCCTCAATATAAATACATTGGGCGGGACAAGCTGTCGCACATAAATAGCAGGCTGTGCAACGTACCTCTCCATCAGGACGTTTAGTGAGAAAATGCTTTCCTTTGAAACGGTCTCCGTATGTGGAGGGTGCTTCAGGCCATTCTAAAGTTTCCGTTTTTTCACGATATGTCAGCTGATTGATGAAGATCTTCAAGGTCACTTTCAAACCTTGAGCAATCGTTGTGAAGTAACCCCACGCAGAGTGAAAGACACTAGGATCTTTGGGTGGTCTTGCAACCTTTATGATTCCCATCTTTTATACCTTCCTCAGTTGCTTATTAGGTCTTTTAAAAACTCTACGCTTTCTGAAACATTTTTTGCACCAAAAACAACACTCTCGTAAGGGGTCTTCATTTCGCGTTCCTGATTTTTGTAATTCAACACACTCCCCTTTTTTTCAAAGAAAGTTTTCATCGGAATTAAGCTTGCTTTCGGAAGAATATCTTTCGTAAGTAGCAGTGAAGTCCACAATGAGAGGTATGGAATCTGTCCCAATTTTTCCAGATCGTCTTTGTAAGTTGGAAAAGTCATAGGAACTTCAGGGCATAGAGCGACAATGACTTTAGGATGTTTTTTCAAACATGTGTCGAATTCATTTTCAATGTTTTTTGAAAATCCATATTCTTTAAAAACTTTTTGTAAACCTAAGGTATTCGCATTGCGATCGCCTCTCAGTAAAATGCCGTCAAATTCTTTAACGTTTTCGGTGCGTTCTCTCCATTGAAAGACGTTTTTAATTCCCAATTTTTTTACAAAAAATTCGAAGAAATTTTCATATTCTTCCGTTGTGTATTGAGCAGCAATGAGTAGTGAAATATCTTCAACAGAAGTATGCATCAATTTTTTAGCGAGATGTTTTAGTGCTTCTTCACAAGAAGTTTCTTTCTGATTTTCATTTTCTACATAGCTTGCGTATTCGAGTCGTTCATCGAGGTTCTGATGTTGAAAAGTTTTCCGACCTTGATCGCACATCCAATACCCATTAACTTCAGGATCTAGGACCGGTTTTATGCGATAGTACATACGATCTTCTGGTTTTCCATGAACACTGATGCGGCATCCTGTGGAACAACCTGGACAAATCGAATCTTTTTCTTTGAGAAACCAGACTCTTTTTTTGAAGCGGAAACTCTTCGATGTGAATGCGCCAACAGGGCAGATGTCGACAAGATTTTCCTGATAATTGTGGTGCAATTTTTCTTCTGCGTAGGTGCCAATGATCGAGCGATCTCCCCGGTCAAAGATTCCCAATGCGTTTGTTTTCGTGACTTGTTCTTCAAAACGAACGCAGCGTGAGCAGAGTATGCAACGTTCAGTATCGAGTATGAGTTCAGAACCCACATCGAGTGCTTTCGGCTTTAGAACTTTGGGTCGAGTCATCTGACTTTTGTATTTGCCGACTTCCATATAGTAGTTTTGAAGTTTGCATTCTCCTGCTTGATCGCAAATAGGACAGTCAAGTGGATGATTGACGAGGTGAAATTCCAAAGCCCATTTGTGGGTATTTTTTACATTCTCTGTAAGTGTGCTTACTTCAAGATTTGGTGTGACAGGAAGGTTGCATGCTATTTCTAGTTTTGGTCGTCCTTTGACTTCCACCATGCAGAAGCGGCAAACTCCTGCGATTTCAAGAGCTGGGTGCCAGCAAAAATGAGGGATACGCACGCCCTCTCTTTTTGCAGCTTGCATCACAGTCCAACCTTTGGGAACAGATACGTCTTTGCCATTCAGTTTGAATACAACTTCTTCACTCACACATGTACCCTTTTCGTTTTAGCAATGTCTTTGTTCAATTCTTCTCGAAATTTCTTGATCATTGCTTTGGTAGGCATTGCTGCTGCATCGGATAAAGCGCAGATTGTCTTACCCATCATCTGATCTGCAATTTTATAAACACGATCATAGTCTTCGATATGACCTCTCTTGTTTTGAATGCCTTGCAAGTTGTTGGCAATCCAACCCGTTCCTTCACGACAAGGTGTGCACTGACCACAGCTTTCATGATGGAAGAAGTCGACAGTTACTTTCAAAATTTCAAGTATGCTCTGGTCTTCCGGAATGACGATCACTGCACCCGAACCTAACATGGTCCCAGCAGCGGCCATGGAATCGAAGTCGAGTGTCATTGATGACACTTCGTCTACAGTTAATATAGGAGCAGATGCTCCCCCAGGTATGACTGCTTTAAGTTTTTTTCCTTCTAGCAAGCCTCCTGCATCTTCATAAATCAATTTGTACAGGGGGTAGCCTAGAGGTTTTTCAAATACGCCAGGTTTGCGAACAGGTCCCGATACACAAAAAAGTTTGGTACCTGGAGCCTTTTCAGTCCCGTATTTGCGGAATTCAGTTGCTCCGTGCTGCACTATCCAAGGAAGTGAGGCAAGAGTTTCGGTGTTATTGACTATAGTAGGTTTTTCCAAGTAGCCGGAAACTGCTGGAAAAGGGGGTTTGAGTTTTGGTTGTCCTTTTTTTCCTTCGAGGGAGGAGATGAGGCCAGTTTCTTCTCCACAAATGTAGGCTCCTGCACCAATGTAATGATCGAGGTCGAAGTCTATTCCTGAGCCGAAAATGTTTTTTCCAAGAAAACCTGCATCGTAGGCTTCTTTAATAGCTGCATTTAACCATTCTATTTCTTGGTAGAATTCACAGCGAGTGTATACATAAGCTTTCTTTGCTTGGATTGCACGAGCAGCAATGATCATTCCTTCAATAAGCATGTGGGGAGAAAGTTCGAGTATGTAACGGTCTTTGAAAGTCCCAGGTTCTCCCTCGTCGTTATTGCAAATCAAATAACGAACAGTCGCATCTTTTGGAATAAAACTCCATTTTAAGCCTGTTGGGAAACCAGCACCACCTCGTCCTCTGAGACCTGAATCTTTGACAAGTGTGATGAGTTGATCGGGAGTCATTTGCATGGCCTTTTTTGCAGACTCGTAACCACCTCGAGATTGGTAGGTTTTCAAAGCTCTTGAATTTGGTACACCTTCAAAGGCAGTTGTGATTTTAATGTCTGCCGGCATTTTTGCCCTCCTCGTAGGAGCGTAGGATGTCTTCAATGTTTTCTGTACTGACTTTGAGATAACGATCTTTGTTGACTAACATGGCTGGAGCACCATCGCATACTCCCAAGCAAGGAACTCCTGTGAGACTGAAAGAGCAGTCTTGTCCGCTTTCTTCAACTTTCTTGATATGTTTTTTAATTTTATCCATGACTTTATTTGCACCCATCATAGTGCAAACGATGTTGTCACAGAAATAAATGCGAAGAGGTTTTGGTTCCTCCAAACGGTACATTGAATAAAACGATGCAACTTCTCGAACATGAACACGATGCAAACCGTATTCTGTTTCCAAAGCTTGAATATGTTTAGGTTGTATCCAACCACACTCATCTTGAATTTCGTGAAGTATGGGAAGGATTGCTGAACGTTTGGTTTCATAACGTTCAAGATAATGTTGAATTTTACTTTGCAAATTTTGAGAAAACACACTCATAGTTTGACACCTAAAAAACCCTTGGAGGGTTGAACTTAAAATCAGCGATCCAATTCGCCTGCAACAATATTGACGGTTCCGAGAGCCGCAATAGCATCCGCGACCATATGACCTTCGAGCAATTTAGGAAAAGACTGGAAAATTGCAAAACAAGGAGGTCTGCATTTGACTCTATAAGGACGTCCACTTCCGTCACTGACTATGTAAAATCCGAGTTCACCATTTGCGCCTTCCGATGCAGAGTAGATTTCACCTTTGGGAACTTCCACATCGTATATGACTTTCATGAATTGATGCATCAGACCTTCAATGTTTCCATAAACATCTTCTTTTCGAGGAAGAGCAATGCCTGTGCTATCAACCATTATAGGTCCAGAAGGCAGAACTTTGAGTGCTTGTTGGATGATGCGTACAGATTGTTTGATTTCCTCCATACGAACCATATAGCGATCGTAGCAATCACCTGTTTCTCCAATAGGAATGTCGAAGTTGAATTGCTCGTAACCCCCATAGGGTTGGTCTTTCCGTAAATCTCTCGGGATTCCACATGCACGAAGACAAGGTCCTGTAAATCCCCAGTCTATGGCATCAGCAACAGAAATAGGTGTGACGCCTACCATTCTGCTTGTAAATATTCTGTTCTTTGTAACGAGAGTGTCTATTTCTTTGTAAACATCGAGGATAATTTCACATGTTTTAGACGCTTGATCTATCCAGGCTTGGTTGGGAATGTCGAATCCAAGGCCACCAACCCTTGCTAGAGAGACCGTCAAACGAGCGCCACATAATTTTTCAAAAAGATCATAAACGGCTTCTCGTGCTCGGAAGAAAAGCCAAAAGTTTGTGAGGGCGCCGATATCGACAAGTTGAGTTCCAATACAAACTGCATGGTCGATGATTCTTGAAAATTCATCGAGTATGATGCGTATGACTTTTGCTCGATCAGGAGCTTCGATCCCACAAAGTTTTTCAACAGCACGACACCATGCATTATTGTTAAGTGGAGCAGAGCAGTAATTGAGTCGGTCTGTGTAAGGAATAACTTGATTATAAGTATGCGTCTCTGCCATTTTCTCGAAGCATCGGTGTAAATAACCGATTTCTATATCGACCTTACTGATCGTTTCTCCTTCGAGAATAGCCATAAAACGTAGGGTTCCATGTGTAGCAGGATGTGCAGGACCGATGTTTAACCAGATTTTATCCGAAAGATGATCCATTTCTTCTGAGAGCATACGTGCTCTATCTTTTGCAAAGGAATGTTCCAAGGGGGTGGCAAGGGATTGTCGACGATCAGCGGGATAATCTTTGCGAAGTGGATAACCTACAAAATCTTCATGGCACAAAATTCTTCGCAAGTTTGGATGTTCTGAAAATGGGATGCCAAACATGTCGAAAGCTTCTCTTTCAAACCAATCTGCACCTTTGTACACAGTTGTGAGTGTAGGGATGCTCTCTTTCTCTCCAAGTTGGGCTTTCACTCTCAGGCGATTTTTATTTGCAGGATCCGCAAAGTGGTAGACGACATCGAAGCGTTTTTCTCGTTCGGGATAATCCACGCCACATATGTCCATGAGAAAGGGAAAGTATGGTTTGAGGAGTCTAGCAACTTCGACAATACGATGAGCTGAGACCCAAAGTACATCTTCGTCCGTATATTGTGAAGAGGGCATGTACTGCATGTCTTCGAGAGGAATTTGCAGGCATAGTTCTTTGTATACCCGTTCTGAAAATCTCTCTGTCGTCATCAGCGGCCTTTCTTGCTTAATGAGCAAAACAATTCGTTGCAGAGACACCAAACTATCAAAGCTGATTTTGGCAGACAAGATCCGTATTTGAAAAATCCAAAGTTGCTTAAGGGTTGCATAAAATTTAAGCTTGTTTCTTTGTGGGACGGAGCAAAAACATGTTTTTGCTCCGTCCCTCTATTTCTCCCCCCCCTCTCTCTTTTCCAGCGCGCAGTGAAAGATATTTTTGCTCCGTCCAAGACGTGTTACAAGATTGCTTTACTTCAGGGCAGGATTTGAAATGTTGCAAGCAAGCGTTTTTCCAAAAGAATGGAAGCGAACTCATAGTTGTGGGGAGCTCCGAGACGTACACAATGGTACCCGCGTTGTTTTGAACGGATGGGTAGCCAATGCTAGAGATTTGGGGAATTTGATTTTTCTCGTCCTCAGAGATGCTCGTGGGAAAACCCAAGTTGTTGTGGACGGAGATAAGACTCCAGAGGTCTACAAACTTGCTAAACAGCTTCGCCATGAGTTTGTAGTAGCTGTGGACGGAGCTGTGCGCTTGAGACCTGGAAGCATGGCAAATGATGCGATGTCTACAGGGGCTGTGGAGGTTCTTGCGGATAGGCTTTTTGTGTTGAATCCCTCCGCTGTTCTACCTTTTTCAATCAGTGAAAAAACTGATGCGAGTGAATCTCTACGATTGAAGTATCGTTATCTCGATTTGCGTCGTGATGATATGCATGAAAATATTTTGAACCGGGCGAAGTTGACTCGCCTCATTCGTGAAACGATGGAAGAATATAGTTTCACAGATATTGAGACTCCCTTCCTTTATAAGTCTACTCCCGAAGGTGCTCGTGAGTTTTTAGTTCCTTCAAGGATTGCGCCTGGGCAGTTTTATGCTCTTCCACAAAGCCCTCAGTTATTTAAACAGATCCTCATGATTGCAGGTTTTGATCGTTATTATCAGATTGTAAAATGTTTCAGAGATGAAGACTTTCGCGCAGATCGACAGCCTGAGTTTACGCAATTGGATTGTGAATTATCTTTTGTTGATCAAGAAGATGTGATCACCATGTTCACTGAGATTATGTGCAAGGTTGTGAATCGTTATTTTGCTAGCTCCGTCCTAAAAAATATTCCGAGAATGACCTATGCAGAAGCGATGGAAGATTATGGCGTTGATAAGCCTGATACACGTTTCGATTTGAAATTGAGGAATCTTTCTCATTTAGTGAAGGGATGTGAATTCAAAGTTTTTACAGAGACCCTTGCAAACGGTGGCATTGTTAATGCGATCTGTGTGCCGAATCAAAGTGAGATGACACGAAAGAAATTAGATGAGTTGGAAGAACATGTTAAGCAACTTGGTCTTCGTGGTCTTGCTTGGGCGAAAGCTAAGAATGGAAAAGGCCGAGAGTCTTGGCAATCTTCACTGACTCGTTTCTTGAATGATGAGCTGATTGATTCAATAAATAAAAGTTTGAATATTAAGGACGGAGACCTCATTCTTATTGCTGCCGGCCCTTATGATCTTGTGAAGGCGGCTTTGGGAAGTATCCGTAATAAGTTAGGTAAGGAGCTTGGTCTTTATGATGCCAAGCAATTTAATTTCCTGTGGATTGTTGAGTTTCCTCTTCTCGAGCGTGATAAGGAAGATACCCGATGGCTTGCTCGCCACCATCCTTTTACAGCGCCTATGGATGAAGACCTTGCTTTGTTGAGCTCCGACCCTGGTGCCGTTCGTGCTAAGGCTTATGATCTCGTTTGTAATGGTTACGAGTTGGGAGGGGGATCTATAAGGATTCATAGGGAAGAACTTCAGAACAAACAGTTCCAAATCTTAGGTATGACACAAGAGGATGCTGAGAAAAAATTTGGTTTCTTGTTGGAGGCTTTGAAATACGGAGCACCGCCGCATGGCGGAATTGCTTTCGGACTAGATAGAACAGTGATGATATTAACAGGGTGTGAAGCTATCCGAGACGTTATTCCCTTTCCAAAGACGCAGAAAGCAACATGCCTTATGACGTCTTCACCTTCTCCAGTGTCTAAGGAATCGTTGAAGGATTTGCATATTCAATTGAATCTACCGAAGGAGTGAAAATGGAAATTCAAAAACTGGTCATTCAAACAAACCGTGCGCCAAAACCTGTAGCTCCCTACTCTCAGGCTATTGCTTTGGGGAACCTCTTATTCTGCTCAGGTCAGATTGGATTAGACCCACAGACCGGTAAACTTGTATCAGACGATATCGCAGAGCAAGCAGGGCAAGTGCTGCTGAACTTGACAGCAATACTGGAAGAAGCAGGACTTACTCGTAAAGACGTTGTTAAGGTGACTGTTTTTCTGACAGATATGAAGGATTTTGCAGCTGTTAACGAAGTTTACTCCAATTTTTTTACAGCCCCTTACCCTGCAAGAACAGCTTTTTCAGTTACAGGTCTTCCGCTCGGAGCTCGTGTTGAAATAGAAGCGATTGCGCATTTTCACTAGGAAAAAATTTCCGCGCGTAGTTTCCACTTAAAAAAGATAAAGCCTTTGTATCTTTACTGGATTCAATAGTGCTTGCTCGTTACTATGAGGTGAACATGAGTCGTATCCTCTGATGAAGAGGGTTTGAGAGTGGTTTGTAAAGATTCCCATGGTGTTTTTGCATAGCTGCGCTTCGTGATGAGGTCTTTCTTGTGTTAAACTGAGGTTAAGCTTTCATATTTCCATTCTTAATAAAGGATCAAGAGTGATCGGCGATCGAAAAGCATCATTCGTCGTAGCAGGAACCTTGTTGCCCATATTTTTATTTTTTTGGCTTGTTTTTTTGAGTCCCGGCGCTTCCGCTCGTCTAGGTTTTGTTAAAACGGAGACTTTCATTGAAATTGATGGTGTGAACTATGGGGGTATTAGTGAGATCAACAACCTTCGTGATCTTACTCTCGGTCAACATAAAGAAGAAGCTTTCACAAGAGTCAGTTTAAGACGAGATTTTGTTACAGAACCCTCGCTTTTTTACCATTGGTGGGCTCGTAAGAGTTCACAGAATAGGGCTCAACTTACCCATGTACGTGTCATCACAAAGACGAGTAAAGGTGATGAACTTACTCGATATGAGCTTATCAACTGCAAACCTCTGTCGTGGACATTTGAAACAAAAGGTGGATATCATGAAGACATTGAACTTGCTGTTCAAGAAGTTAGAGTTTACTAATTTTTTTTTCATCCTTTTTTTTGTTCCTCTTTTTTGTCTCATTTTGTCTTGTACACTTCGAGATGATACCCTTTCTCAAGATTTAAGTGAAAATTCGAGTTTGATTTCTAACCAAGGTGATGTGGAGTGTTTGAATCTCAAATCTTCATTGGAAACGCCTCTTGGAAAACTGCCAGTCCATCTTCATCTTGATTTAGAGAAGAACAAGGCTTTTCTTTCGTTGGATAAAAACACTTTCGAATTTCCATCAAATAAAGCTCCGTCCTTCATATGCAGAGGGGAAAAAGCAGCTTATAATTTTTTCACAAGTTTGTTGGAAAAAACAGTTCCGGCCTGTCAGGTCAGTTATAATGGGAAAAATTTCATATGCTCTATTGCGCACAAAAGCGCTGAAGAGAATCTGGAACACATAAAAAAAATAAAATTAGCTCTGCTCCGTCAGTCTAAGCGAGTGCCTTACCTTCTTTCTAGAAGGTTGACTTTAGCTGAAAATCTGGCTGTTATTTTGAAACAGAGTCGTTGGGAAGATGGCCTCGAAGGTTTTTGCGGTGTGATGGAAGCGTCTCTTGCTCCTGAGAAACCCATCATTCTTTCTTCTAAACAATGGCGTGATGGAATGTGTCAAAGAGGGACGAAGCAAGAACGATATCAGACGGCTCTTATCATTTTGACTAAATGTGTAGAAGAAATAGCGTTCATGCATGTGCTTCAGGATAAGGTAAATTTAGCAGGAAACCTTCTTGTTCGTGTTCAAACGACTATGCTCCCAGCTTCTGGCAAGGTTTGGGTTAAATTGGAACCTTCGAGTGTCACTATTGCAAATGTGCTCGGAGCAGCCCAAGAAGTAAGAGGAATGCAAAACCCACTTCTATTCGTGCCTAAAGTTTATAGAAGGAAAGGGCAGTCGAAGAAAAATAGTAGCTCCACCCAACAGATCCAATCAGTTACTCAACAGCATTTAAGCTCCGTCCAACAGAATCCGCGGGTTTGTTGGTTTCCCGGCTTTTCTCCCAAGGAGTCTTTGTTTAAACCGGGACGGAGCATTCGGCTTTGGGGGCATAATGATGGGTCGCCGTGCGTGCAAGATCAGAATAAAGTGGAGCTGGAATCTATTGCTCACTACTACATAGAAACTATTTCCGCGGAAACAACCTTTGAGCTCTCCGAAACGAATACAAAAGCGCTCAGTCTTCCGGCAGGGCCTTATCGCTATTCTGTTTATGAATTTCCGGACAAATTGGGTGCCAAGTTACAAAACAACTTGATTCATGAAGGCCTCATTGTTTGGAATGGAAGTCAGCAAGGTCTTAATGTGGCTAAAGCTAACCCCTAGCCTTTCATTTTTACTTCCAGCATCAAGCATGATATGACTTGAGGCCGTCATCTTATAAAAGGCCAGGGGTGTATTCATGCTCGATATCTTAAGTAATGGTTTTAAAAAGGCTTCTGAAAAGTTTCGTGGAAAAGCAACCTTATCTGAAGACAATGTTTCTGATGCTATTGGCGAAATACGTCGAAGTCTTCTCGATGCGGATGTTGAGTACTCTGTTGTTAATAGCTTTGTCCAACGAGTTAAAGAAAAATCCCTTGGCCAACAGGTAGAACTCAAAGCTGGTAAACTAGGACAGAAAATTCAAGTCAGCCCTGGAGACCATTTTGTAAATATTTGTAAAGAAGAACTTCAAATACTTATGGGGGAGGGGGAGACCGAACTTCATCTTTCTTCTCATCTTGTAAAAATTATGATGGTTGGCCTTCAAGGAACCGGAAAAACAACAACATCGGGTAAACTTGCCAAATATTTAAGAGAGCGCAAACATCGGAAACCTCTACTTGTTGCTGCTGACATTTATAGACCAGCCGCAGTTACCCAATTAAAGGTGCTTGGAGAGAAACTTAATATCCCCGTCTTTTCCCTCGAAAACGCAAAGCCAGAAGATATCTGTACTCAAGCTGAAAAGCGTGCTTTGGAATTAGGTTGCGACGTTTTGGTATTTGATACAGCAGGTCGGCTTGCCATTGATCTTGCGTTGATGGGTGAATTGAATCGTATCCGTGAATTGACAAATCCAGATCACATCCTCTTAGTTTGTGATGCGATGATGGGACAGGACGCTGTTACGACTGCGAAAGCTTTTGATCAACAGCTAGCTCTCACTGGCATTGTGATGACAAAGCTTGATGGTGATGCTCGTGGTGGGGCCGCTCTCAGCATAAAAGAAATTACGGGAAAGCCTATCAAGTTTGTTGGTATGGGCGAAGGGTTAGACAAGCTTGAAGTATTTAGACCCGAAGGAATAGCAAGTCGTATTTTGGGCATGGGTGACATTGTCGGTTTGATGGAAGACTTTGAACGTGTTGCGCAAGGAGATAAAGAAGAAGAGACCATGCGGATGTTGCAAGGTCGTTTCAACTTCAATGATTTTTACGAACAGATTGCTACTATCCAGAAAATGGGTTCCATCAAAGACATTCTTGCAAAACTACCCATGCAAAATCTGATTCCGAAAGACGTCAATGTGGATGATGCGGAATTATTGAAAATAAAATCCATGATTGATTCTATGACAAAAAAAGAAAGATTGGTGCCTGACTTAATTGATTTTAGTCGAGCTAGAAGGGTTGCTAAGGGAAGCGGTCATAGCATTCGCGAAGTGACGGAGTTGGTAAAAAAATTTCGTACTATGCGGAAATTTATGGGGAAAATTGGGAAGGGTTTTGGAGGAATGATGGGAAAAATTCCTGGAATGAACTCTCTTGCTCAAATGAATCAGTTGCGTAGAATGGCTGGTTCTGGAGGTATGTCTCAGTTATCTGCAGAGTTAGGAATGGATGACTTTTCCATGGGTGGGAACTCCATCATGAAAAGAGTAGATCACGACAAACTGAAGAAGGCAAGAAAAGCGGCTAAAAAAGCTCGTCAGAAAAACCGTAAGAAGTGATTATGGACACAACACTCATACAAGATAATAAACTCAAGGTTCATATTGAAACTTGGGGCTGTCAAATGAACGTTGCAGATAGTGAGAATATGCTCTCACTTATGAAGTTGCAGAATTATAAATGGGTTCCTAATCCCGATGATGCAGATTTGATTATACTGAACACGTGTCATATCCGTGAAAAAGCAAAGCATAAAGTTATGACTCGACTGGGAGTTCTCAAACAACGTAAGAAGAAAAATCCAGACTTGGTCGTAGCTGTTGCGGGTTGTGTAGCACAAGCTGAAGGGAAGAAACTTTTAGAACAATCTTCTGCTATTGATATTCTACTGGGTCCTGGAAAAATCAAGGATCTTCCTCGTCTTGTTTCTGAGTTTCAAAGTTCGCATAAGAAGCAAGTTGCTACGGGGTTTAATAAAATTCCAGATGTCCTTCAAGTGACAACAGAATACGACTTTCCAATAACTCCAGTCCCCTTAACAGGAAAAAATGAAGTTACACGTTATGTGAACATTCAACAGGGTTGTGACAATTTTTGCACTTTTTGTGTAGTTCCTTTTACGCGAGGTCGCGAAATTTCCGAAAGACCTGAAAGTATAATTGCACAAGTTGAAAGATTGATTCAAACGGGTGCTAGAGAAGTTACGCTTCTTGGCCAAAATGTTAATAGTTATGGTTCTGATCTTTTAGAGAAAGGAATCATAGCTCCGTCCCAAGATGGTCCATTTGTGGATTTGCTCCGTGCGGTAGCTAAACTGGAAGGTTTAAAGCGTCTTCGTTTCACAACTTCTAATCCCCATGATTTTACTCGCCCCCTTGCTGAATTGTTTGGGACGGAGCCAAAACTTGGCAAATATATTCACCTTCCAGTTCAGAGTGGAAGTGATCGCATGCTTTCTTCTATGAAACGCAAAGTAACTCAGGCTGAGTATTTTGAAAGGTTGCAGTGGTTGCGTGAAGCTGTTCCCGATATTGCGATATCAACCGATTTAATTGTCGGGTTTCCTGGAGAAACTGAGGAGGATTTTGAAGAGACCTATGAACTTGTGAAAAAAGCAGCTTATAGCTTTGTCTTTTCTTTTGCTTATTCTCCTAGGAAAGGCACAGCAGCTGCTCGCTTTTTGGATCAGATCCCCGAAACTATTAAGTTCGAACGTCTTGCGCGGTTAAATGCTTTGCAAGATGCAGTGACCCTCTCCCAGAATCAAGCTGAGATTGGAAAAGAAAGAATTGCTTTATTTCACTATAAGAGCAGCAAGGAAGAGAACGTTTATTACGGAAAGACTGAACATTTTAGGCTTGTGCGAGTAGCTTCAGGGCGGGACTTGTTAGGTTTGGAGCTTCCTATCCTCATTGAAGATGCGAACAAGACAGCTTTAAGTGCTAAACTGCTTTAGATCCCTGCATAAACTCTATGGACATCTTCATCATCGTCAATAGCATTTAGAAAGTCTGAGACTTCTTTTGTTTGCTCTTCATTCAAAGTTATTCGATTTTTGATCAAATATCCAAGCTCGGATTGGGAAACATTCCATCCTAATTGGGTGAGGGACTTTGTGGTCTTATCGAGATCTGCAGGCTCGCAATAGAAGCGTGCTCCTGTTTGTCCTTCTTGGACAGAGCTCTCTTCAAGGGCTTCAACATTTTGTGCATTTGCTTCAATTGCGGCTTCTTCTATGTCGATATTTTGTTTGGGAATCGTTGCTTCGATAATTCCCAAACGATCAAACATCCATGTTACACTTCCAATAGATTCGAGGTGTCCTTTACGGAAGAGTACGCGGATTTCGGCTGCAGTTCTGTTTTTATTATCAGTTAAACATTCGACAATAACCGGAACTCTGTGCGGCGCAAACCCTTCGTAAAAAACAGAATCATATTGCCCCTCTTGAAGTTGACCAGAACCTTTCTTTATCGCTCGCTCTATAGTATCGCGTGGAACAGACTGTTTTTTTGCGGCTTCAATAGCAACTCTGAGGCGTGTATTGTTTTCTGGGTGTGGATCACCAAGTCTTGTAGCAACCGTAATCTCTTTTACAAGTTTGCTGATTATTGCACCGCGTTTATTTGAATTCTCTAATTTACCAGCGTGTTTCCATTGCGCACCCATCGGTGTATCTCCCTTATCAAAAGCATCTAATATAAAAAATTCTTAGTTTTTTGCAAAGTCAATCAAGGTTTTTGCTCCGATCGACATAGGCAAAGAACTTTGAAGTAAATAATTTTTGGAAAGCGGGGGACCTTTCTCGTTCCCCGCTTGTGGAGGTGAATCCTTCTTGCGCACTCCTATGGTTGAACAAAAAAACGACACTGGAAATGTAGCAATTTCCGTGCCAATTTTCTGAAATGCACAAAAATGGCGGGATATTTTTAAGGAAGTTGCTTATCAAAATAGTTCGCATATCTGGCAGCTAACATGGCTCCCCACAGCAAGAGACAATTACTCGCTGCGGCTATGTAGAAAGTATCAAGCGTCGAATACAAATAATTTTGCAAATAAAATTCCCAAAGAACTGAGAATAGAGCACTGAAACAGACCGAGAAGACAAAAGCTGAGTCATTGATTTTTATTTTAGTGAATAGTGCGAATAAGATTGGGATTAATAAAGATCCCCCTGTTAAACTTCCAAAAAATTTCCACATCTTTCTAAAATCAGAGAATTGCAAAGCAACAAATACAGCAGCAATTGAAAATAAAAAAACGAAAGTTCGATGATAGTTTAAGATATTGCTTTTGGTCGTCTTGGCTAAATTATTTGCAGTGATTTTACTTGCGGTGAAAAGATAGGAATCCAAAGTAGACATAATTGTTGAAGCAACGGCTATTAAAAACAGTCCTTTAAACCCGCTCGGTAAAATTTCCATTGCGAAAAGAAGGTAAGCTTTCTTTGAATCCAAATGAGGCATGTAGGCTCTTGCATACAAAGCTCCTGTCGTTGTGCAAAGGTCAAATAGAATCCAACAAAGGGTAGAAAGAAGAATTCCTAGTTTTGCCGTTTTTAAATCTTTTGCGGCGTAACAACGCTGATGAAAATTGGGATCTATTAAGGTTGCAAGCGGTATAAATCCCCATACTGCAAATGAGTACCAAGAGTCTTGACCTGTTGGAGTTTTATGTGTGGCTGGAAGTTTGTCCCACATTTCTATCAAAGATCCTTGATCATGAATCGAGAAATAGACAAGAGATAAAACACCCAGAAACATAACTACGAATTGTAAGCAATCTGTATATACGACCGATCGGAACCCCCCCCATGCTGTATAAGCAGCGACAAATAAGGTCCCACAAAATAAAGAGCTAAGTAGGTTTAAAGAAGTTACAGATTCTATAAAAATTCCAAGAGCAAAAACATAAGCAACCGGAAAGACTCCAAGTACATTAAACCAAGCAGTAAGTTTAGCTGCTTTAGGTCCCACTAAATTTCCAACCAAATCTGCAAGTGTTAAAACATTCCGGTTTTTAAACAGACGAGGGGCTATTAAAAATGCAAATAAGAGATAAGTAAAATACCAAAAAATGCCTTGAGTAAAAAAATTATAAATTCCGAAGTTGAAGGTAATTTGAGTGACTCCAAAGATCCCTCCGTACCATGTGGAAACAAGAGTTGCTATAAAGAAAGGAAGTGTAAGTTGTCTCCCCATTAGAAAATAGTTTTCGGTTGTATCTTTTCCTTTAATATAACGGCTTTTGAAAGCAACATAACTTAATACAACTAAAAATCCAATTATTACAAAGTAATCAAGAAAAGAGAGTTTCATAAATGCTCCCTTATAACGACTCCCGCAACGCCTAGTTTAAGGACTTGTTCTACATTCTGAGATTGAATTCCCCCTGCAGCAAAGACAGGTTTAGAAGTCACTTTAACTAAGTTATCTAACAAATCCAGACCTTTTTGTTCTATTTGATGAAATGTCTGGGAATGATAAATTGGCCCAAGGGAAAAATAATCGATATAAGGTTCAAATAATTTCGACTCTTCAATATTGTTAACTGACAATCCTATTTGAGTTTGATTTCCCAGTTTGATCTTTGCTTCTTTTAGGGTTTTTATAGTTGCAGACATAAAATGAACACCGTCTGCTTTGACAGACAACGCAAGTTCTAAGTCCGTGTTGATGTAAAATGAAATCTTGTGGTTTGTGCAGAGAGAACGGAGCTTATTTGCAAGTTCGAGAGCAGATTCTTTGTCCATTTTTCGTGGGTCGAGTTGCAGGAAATTTAAATACGGAAGAGTTCCTTTTACAAATTTAAAAATTGGATCGGGGCGTGGATCTAGTCCTACTACTAGATAGAGTTGTGTCTGAGGGCCAAACCATTCATTCATGAGGGTGTCATAATATGTTTTTGAATTTTCATATTCAGGATCAAGAGTAAATAAAGAATTGAGAGTTTCTGTTTTAATTTGATTGGATTGCAACAAGTCTAGATTGTTTTTTCCAAGATATACATGGAAGGTTCTTAATAGATGAGAATCGGAAGGGGCGAATTCTGAAAAATCAAGACGTAATCGTATAGCAAGGTCAGCTAGTATGTTGGCTGCATCATGATATTCTTTATTTTGTATAGAATCTCTTGCTCTTTGGGATGCTGAAGCAACAATTTCTTGAGCTTCGTGTATGACATAACGACTTGAGCGAGCATGAGTGCTGTATTGTTTGTGTGACTCCGTCCAGAGGTTTTCTAGATAATTCTCAAAAGAGGAAGGAGACTCGTTTGAGCTATTTTCATTAGTATTAGTTTGTAAGAAAGAAAAAAGGTTTTTTTCTAATTGTGATGTTAATGGTGAAATTGCTGGCAAAGCTAAAACTGTATTGAAAGAGGTCATGAACTTAGAACTGAATTTTGAAAGGTGTGGGTGTGTTTTTGAATTAATAAGGTCTTCAAGAATAGTTTGAAGATATATTCCACCAAACATAGGTAGCAGTGGTAAACCATATCTCGTTATATAAGTTGCGGTGGGATTTGAAAAGTCAAGAAAAATACTGAGCGCAATAGGACACAAATGCTGTAACATGGAATCTCCCTTCGCAGGTACTAACCCGTGCAGGTTCGGTGGGTTTTTCTCAGCCTTAAAATTAAGGCACCCCAGTTCCTAAATTCATACATAGCACACCATGCACTATGAACAACTCTGCTTTGATAATGCAAGTAATGAGTATTTGTCTAGTTTTTTTTGGAGGACGGAGCTATTTACTTCAGTTTGTGACGCATGCGAGGGATCGAGTTGTATCGAGTTGGACGGAGCTTTTACAAAATTTTTGATGAGTTGAAATGTCATTGGAGGAGTTTGATAAAATAATTTATTTTTCATAAGTAGATTTGTGTTATTGAAAAAAGAGAAATTTATGTATCCACGACGTTTAATTTTGCCAAGTAGATCTCATGCCCATGTTTTTTTTTCGTTGTCATAACAGGCAAATGTTTTTTAAAAACAATATAGTGAAAAAATTTCTTTTATTTCTTTGGGCAAAATACAAGAAGAAATACAAAATAAAAATTCTTGAATTTATAATCATGGACAATCATGCACATTTACTTGTGTATTTTGAAAGTGTCGAGAATTTGGGTCATTTTATGAGGACGGTAAATTCTCAGCTGGCAACATTTATTAACAGAATTGAAAAGAGAGATAGTCAAGCGATCAGGGAACGTTATAAATCGCCCTTAATTACAAATGAACGATATTTTCTACAGACTATGCAGTATATATGGCTTAATCGATATCAGGTTGATGGAAAAGACCCTGCTACAGATCCTTATTGCTCTGTATCTTGGAGGTTGGGGCTCCCTGTTATTAGATACATCACTGAAGTTGAAGAAAAGCAAAAATTACTTTCAGAATTGTTAGATGATTATCCTGATTTTGCATCTACTAAAAGCGATTTACGTAAATTCATCAGAGATCTTTTGAACGAGGCACTATCAAAAGTTGAAATTTATATAAATACCTTATTTGAGAATGGGCATACTATTGGTGATGAGATGGATGTAATTTTTCGAAGAGAGTATCTGTCTGCTTTTCAGAGAGAATATGTGCCTTTGACTATTGCTATTTGACTTTTTGAAGTTCTAAAATTTTTTTGGCGACGGCTTGAGCGTTCATTGCAGGGTCTACATTATGATCAATGGACCTAATTTTTAAGGTATCATCGAGTATAAAGGTGTAACGCCAAGCTATGTTCAATATAGGCATCTTTGCAGAAAATTTAGAGCTTATTTCGCCTTTTGCATCACTTAAAAGAGTGAAATTCAGTTTGTATTTTTTTTCAAATTCTTTGAGTTCTTGCACAGAATTGGTGCTAATACCAAAAACTCTGGCATTCTCTTTTTCGATGATCTTTATTGCATCACGAAAAGCACAAGCTTGCTTTGTACAGCCGGGGGTATCAGCTTTTGGGTAAAAATAAAGTACCGTCCATGTTTTTGTAGTATTCTCTTTCACAGTAACTTGTGTTCCATTTTGATCTGGTAATGTAAAGGTTGGAGCCTGATCTCCAAGGTTAAAAGCTAAAACATGCGTACAAAAGCTGATTTGAAATAAAATGAGTAGTAAACTTCGCATCTTAAATTGCCTCCGTCCTAACTGATTCTAACTGATTGTAATTAATCTAGCTAATTAATTGCTTCCCATGTAAGGGCCCCATTTTGGATCTTCAGCATCATAGAGACCTGTTGAGATTACTCGTTGCTCCGTCCCATCTTGATTCATAATATAGAGTTGATTACGACCGCGGTCAGAAGCTGTGCCGATACGACTAGAATGGAAAACAATGAGCTGACCATTTGGAGAAAATGAAGGGCTTTTGTTATCTCCGGATTGAAGAGTAAGTCTTTCGAGTTTATTGCCATCGTTGTTCATCATAAAAATATCAAATCGATTAATATCTTTATCAAATCCAGCAAATACAATTTTCTGAGAATCAGGTGACCATGAAGGCATGGCATTCCACCAGCCTGCAAAAGTTAACCTTTGTTCGCTTTTAACTTTCACATCTGTAAAGTCATTATTCCAAAGTAACTCCGCTTTGAAAAGATGAGGGTTTCCATAGCGACCTGAAACATAAACCAACCATTTCCCATCTGGAGAAAATACTGGATCTACGTCAATTCCATCCCCTTTTATGAAAGGTCTTAGATGAGAAAGAGCTCCGACCTCTCCTGGTTCTGATGTAAGATATATGTCAGCTGAACCTTGCCTTAGATTTGTTCCTTCTTGGATTTGAGTATAAACTAGAAGTTTCCCGTGTGGGGAGTATTTTCCTCCACTATTCATGATGCCTTTTGCTGTTGTAAGTCTTGGGACGGAGGCTTTTGTTTTATTTTTTTCTTCCTCGAAAACGGGGGTTTTTGTTTTGCTTACAAGATTGTAAACATAGAGATTCGGTGTTCCTTTCTCATAAGATGTGTAAACAATTTTTTTCCCAGAAGGATGCCATGATGGGGAGATATGTATGACATTATCATTTGTGATTCGTTCGAGATTTGTACCATCAGGATCACAAGTATAAATTTCGCGCGGTGAATTTTTCTGTTGTTTTCCGGCAAATACAAGCTTCGATTGATAGATCCCTGGTTTCCCCGTGTATGTTTCAAGAAGATAGTCTATGTATTTTTTCATAGACTTGTTCAGCTCCGTCCCTGAGCTGATGGTATAGACTTTTTTATCAAAATCTCTATCGCGATAGACGTCTAAGCCTGACATCTCAAGTTTGATGACCTTTCCAGATTTTATAAATTTTCCTTTTACGACAGTGTCGACACTCAACATTTTCCACATTGCCAGTTCATCAACATTGAGCTGGCTTTCCTTCTTTTCTCCGAAGGCCTTACTGTCAAGAAGTTTGAAAAATCCTGTGAATTTTAATAGAGAAGGAAATTCATCTTTTGATTGCTTCATAAAATTAACAAGTTGGATATCTTTCTTTGCATCACCCTCAAAGTCAGGACTTGCAATAACGAGTTTCCGAAAGTTTGGATTGTTGATTGTGATTGTAACTGATGAAGATTTGCTTTGAGCCAGAAGTCCGCCATTGATAAATTCAAAGAAGATAGAAAGTAAGAAAATGGAGAATAATTTTAGAGATTTTGAAAACATGTTTAAGGTCCTGATACTTTTGGTTCAAAAGGTAAAATGATGGTTCGTCCAACCCAATCAGATGGGGGAGTTGGGAACGGAGCTGACTTTTCTACGGTTTTCATTGCTAACTGGTCGAAGAGAACGTTTTGAGAAGAGATTCCTAAAACAAGCTTCATGATCCCTCCGTGTTCGTTTAAAACTAGATGGATTACAGCTTTGATGTTTGCATTTTTGAGTTCGTATATTTCAGGAAGAGCATAATTTCTTTGAATCCAATTTTTTATAATAGATGTATAACCACCTTCAGTATCACCTAAGGTGAGGGTTCCGTGAAGAAGACCTGTTTCGAGCTGTTTCTTCCGATCTTTTAACGAATTTGACATTAATAGATCTTTACTTTTTGGCTTGTCTTTTGTTTTTTGTCTGTTTACTTCTTTAATTAAGCGCTCTAATGAAACTTTGGTTAAATCTTCTTCATCAAGTTTCTTCTGTTCTATCTGCGTTTTTGGTTCTTCTTTTAAAGGAAGATTTTTGTCTTCAATTGTCATCTCATCTGGTTTTTTGGGGGTATCCAATTCGAATTTTTTTGGGATTTGAGGAAGCATAGGGGTGGGGGGAGCTAAATCCTCTTCTTTTTTAGATGGAGCTCCGTCCAATGCTATTAGATCGATCTCGATAGAACCTTCATTAAGAGAAGGTTTAGGCATAAAGAAAAAATGTGAAGGATCTAAAAAAAGAAAAGCAAAGTGTGTTAGGACCGAAACAACAAGGAATCTCTTGAAGAGCAGCTGTTCTCTGTTGGCATTCGATATGGAATCTTGTTTGATCAAGAGTCATCCTTTGACATTATTTTTTGTATGAGGGGGGGGTTGTTAACATTCCAATATGTTCAACACCAGCGAGTTTAGCGGCAGACATAGCATCGACAACCCTTTTAAAAGCTACGTCTTTATCTGCTCTTATAAAGAGATTTTTTTCTTTTTTTACAGCAAAAATAGCCGTAAATCTTTCAACGAGCTTCTCCGAAGGAATTTTCAATTTATCAAGGTAATAACGACCCTCCGCATCAACTGTTAAAATGACTTTTGCTCCGTCCACGCTTTCACCTTTTGCGCGGCTTGTTGGAAGATTAACGTTGATTCCGCGGATAGATAAGGGTGCCGCGATCATAAAGGTGATAAGCAAAACCAGCATGATATCCACAAGAGGAATGATGTTGATTTGAGCAAGATCTTCGAGATCTTCCTGTTCGCCTCTTTCAAATCCGATATTTCCAAAGGCCATATTAAACTCCTGGTGAGCGTCCGCTCTCGTGACCTGTTGTTTTACGATCGGAAACAAAGAAACGTTCCACGATGTTCAAAAAGTCTGCAGTGAACAGATCAATATAAGACATAATCCCTCGAATCTTATTGCTTGCAATGTTGTAAGCAATAACAGCAGGAATTGCAGCGGCGAGTCCAAAAGCTGTTGCAATCAGAGCTTCAGAAATCCCAGGTGCAACTGTTGCAAGGCTTGTACTTCCTGATTGAGCAATCCCTTCAAATGCGGACATGATACCCCACACAGTACCAAACAACCCTATAAAGGGGCAGGACGAAGCGCTTATCGCAAGAAATGAAAGGAAGCGTTCGAGTTGTCGCCGTTCACTCAACTTTGTTTTATGGATATTTCTTTTTAAATTATCCATTGCAGCGCCCACCGCTAAGTCCATTTGGGAACTCTGTTCTTTCAAATGTGAATTTTTTAAAAGCTCTGCGTAGCCCATTTTAAAGACCTCGCGAATAGGGCTGTAAGAGTGTTCATCCAATCGCGAGTTTAATTCTTTTAAAGATCTGCTTTCGGTAAAGGAGTGAAGAAAATTCGCGCTTCTTCTTTCCAATTTTCGTAAATAGACCCATTTCGCAAATAAAATGGCCCATGTTGCAACACTCATCATCATAAGAACTAGGAGAACTAGAAGAACTATAGGACTCCCCGAATGGATGCTTCGTCCAAACAAAGAGCTAGAGGTTTCAATGCTCGACGTCGCAACATCTAAGGACGGAGCTGTCAGAGGAGGTGTTGCCTCTCTAGTCGCAGCGAGACAGGGGTTTGCTAAGAACAAAAGAAAACACATAGATTTTAAAAAGGCTCTCATCTTTGACTCCATACTATTTTGTTCTGTAGCTTAGCTCCGTCCCACTGTTTCTTCTGTTCTGTAGCTTAGCTCCGTCCCACTGTTCTCCACAGTCTCAACTGTGGCTCCGTTCTATTTGCGTTCTTCGAGGGGGATGTAATCTCGAAGGGCTTCGCCGGTGTAGATTTGTCGTGGACGTCCTATGCGTTCCTCTCCCATGAGGTGCATTTCACGCCACTGAGCGATCCAACCTGGAAGACGGCCAAGTGAGAACATCACAGTGTACATGTTCTTCGGAATTCCAAGGGCTCGGTACATGATCCCTGAGTAAAAATCAACGTTAGGATAGAGTTTTCGTTCTACAAAATAGGGATCTTTCAAAGCTTCTTCCTCAAGCCTCTTCGCAACTTCCAAAAGTGGATCTTTTTTCTTCATCTTTGAAAGCAGTTTATCACATGCTTTTTTTATCACACGTGCTCGGGGGTCATAGTTTTTGTAGACGCGATGGCCAAAACCCATTAGGCGGAAGGAGCTATTCTTGTCTTTTGCAGCACGAATTGCAGCGTTGACGTCGTTCCCATTCTTTTCAATCTCTTCAAGCATCTCAACAACCTCTTGATTTGCTCCTCCATGCTTAGGTCCCCAAAGAGCGCAAATTCCAGCAGCTATCGAAGCGAACAGATTGGCCTCAGAAGAACCTACAAGGCGTACTGTTGATGTAGAACAGTTTTGCTCATGATCTGCATGCAACACGAGGAGCAGGTTTAAGGCATCCACTGCGTCAGGGTCCAGCTCATAAGGTTCTGTGGGGAGGGCGAACATCATGTACAGAAAATTTTCACAATAACTCAAGGAGTTCTTGGGATAGACAACAGGTTGTCCTATAGATTTTTTGAAGGAGTAAGATGCTATGGTTCTCAGCTTAGACAGAACTCGAGGGACAAGAAAGTCGACTTGTTCCTTATTTTTTGGATCCAGTGCGTCAGGATAATATGCTGAAAGCGAACATAGCATAGAGGATAAGATAGCCATAGGATGTGCTGTCGATGGGTAGCCATCATAAAAGTGAAGCATGTCTTCATGGATCAAAGAATGATAGCGCAAAAGATCACTGAATGTTGATAGCTCTTCTTGATTGGGAAGATGCCCATAAATCAAAAGAAAACTCGTCTCCACAAACGTTGATTTTTCAGCGAGCACTTCAATAGGGATCCCGCGATATCGGAGTATCCCTTTTTCGCCATCAATATACGTGATAGCACTAAGGCATGATCCTGTGTTGCCATACCCTGCATCGAGAGTGATATAGCCGGTCTCATCTCTCAACTTTCTTATGTCGATAGCCTTTTCGTCGTAGGTTCCAGTGACAACCGGGAAGGAATACGACTTGCCGCCAATCTTGAGTTCAACCGATTCACTCATACTTTCTCCTGTCCAATTCCGTGGCTCTTGACTATAGGTATTAGGAATAAAGATTCACCGGTTTCATACGTTATACGAATCTCTATATAAGCATTCACAGTGTAAGAGCTAATCCATGTGGACTCAATAGCGATCACAAGGCTACAAAACAATGAAGCATAAAAAACTATTTATAATCGATGCGATGGCAATGGCCTTTCGCAGTTATCATGCAATGGGTGTTCGCCCTTTGATGACTTCGAAAGGTGTGCCAACTTCTGCGGTCTATGGTTCCCTCACTATTCTCATGAAACTCATGGAAGAAGAAAAACCTGACTACATACTCGCAGCATGTGATTCTCGAGAAAAAACTTTCAGGCATGAAATGTATGAAGCTTATAAAGCTCATCGTACAGAATTTCCAGAAGACCTTAGTGTGCAGATGCCCGCATTTTTCCGATTGTTTGACGTCCTTGGAATTCCTCTTTTAAAAACCCCCGGTTTTGAAGCCGATGACATTATAGGTACACTTGTCACAAAATGGGCGTCAGATGACCTTCATTGTTATATCGTATCGGGTGACAAAGATTTTATGCAACTTGTCAGTGACAAAGTTTTCCTCTACTCGCCGCAAGCTGGTGGAAAGGTGAAACTTGTTGACTCCGCAGGTGTCTTCGAACGTTTTGGTTGTCGACCAGATCAAGTGGTAGATGTTCTGGCTTTGATTGGAGATACGAGTGATAACGTTCCTGGCGTACACGGGATCGGAGATAAAGGCGCTTCGAAGTTGATCGAAGAATTTCAAACTCTCGATAATCTTTACAGTCATCTTGACGTCATCCGAAATCCTCGACAAAGAGAGGCTCTTAGTAAACATAAACACGAAGCCTTTCTTTCGCGAGAATTAGTGACCATACACAAGACTATGACACTGGAATATTCTTTACCTGAAGAACCCTATAATTTTGAATCCGCGCTGCAAAAACCTGAGTTTGTTGAATTTCTCGAAGAGTTGGAATTTCGTAGTTTGATCAAGCGGTTGCGAGAAAGAGCGGGAGCAAAACTTAATAAAGAAAAAAAGACAGAAAGAAGTGAAGTTGAAAAACAAGAAAGAAAAAAAACTTTCAAGCTTGGTCAGCATGATCTGAAGTCACTCGATGAAATATTAGAAATTTACGGAAAAGATTCGCTGACACGTCATTATCAATTAACGAACACTCACGAAACGTTTCAATCGCTCCTTAATCTTCTTAGCACTTCGAAAGAATTTGCTTTCGATACAGAAACCACCGGTTTGAATAGTATTGATGATCGCCCTATAGGAATAAGTTTAAGTTTAGATGTAGGCAAAGCTTATTATGTTCCTCTCTTGGAAAAACATTGGGACGGAGCTAACCCTTCTCAGATTATCCAGGGGCTTAAACCCATTTTCGAAAACTCTTCTATTTTAAAAGTTGCGCACAATTTGAAATTTGATCTTCAAATGTTAAAAAACATTGGGATTGAAGCCAAGGGGCCCTTTGGAGATACAATGCTTGGTTCTTTTTTATTGGATTCTTCTGGCCCCCATGGAATGGATGCTCTTTCTCGCAAATTTCTTAACATTGCGAAAATACCAACCTCGGAGCTGATGGGGCCTAAATATTCAAAACCCATGACAGAGGTGGATCTTTCATTGCTTAGTTATTATGCCTGTGAAGACGCTGACTGTTGCCTTCGCCTTCATAAGCGTTTTATTCCCATGTTGAAAAAGGAAGAGCTTAAAAGTCTTTACGAAGACATGGAAGTTCCGCTTGCACAGATTTTGGGAAATATGGAGCAAGAGGGAATTTATGTGAATACACAAACTCTTAGTTCATTATCAAAATATCTAGAGACACGTGCGAGGGAGTTGGAAAGCGCTATTTTTGAAAAAGCTGGTGAAGAGTTTAATGTTAATTCTCCAAAACAATTGCAAGTGATTATTTTTGAGAAATTAAAAATTCATGAGAAATTAAAAGTTACAAAGATCAAAAAAACCAAAACAGGTTATTCAACAGATGTGTCGGTGTTGGAGTCACTTTCAGAAGATCCTCTTATTCAGTCTCTCTTAGAATATAGAACGGTGACAAAACTGAAAAATACCTATACGGACACTCTCCCTTTGATGATTAATCCCAAAACTCAACGTATACATACGAGTTTTAATCAGACAGGGACAGCAACAGGGAGATTGAGTTCTACGGAACCAAACTTACAAAATATCCCTATACGATCTGAGATTGGTCAGAAAATTCGCAGCGCTTTCGAAGGGCAGGGTGACAAAGTTCTTGTTTCTGCGGATTACTCTCAAATTGAGTTGCGTTTGCTTGCTCATATTAGCGGTGATGAGAATCTTCGAGAAGCTTTTCAGAGTGGAGAAGATATTCATAGGACAACCGCTGCAAAGATTTTTGGAAAGCGTCCTGAAGAATTAACACATGACGAAAGGAATCATGCAAAAGCTATCAATTACGGGGTAGCTTATGGAATGGGACCTAATCGCTTTTCTGCAACAACAGGATTACCACTACAAGTTGCAAAAGATTTTATTGCAAAATATTTCGAAACTTTTCCAGGCATTCGAAGATATATCGACGATGCAATTAAATCGGCAACAGAAGCGGGTTTTAGTAAAACTTTACTTGGTCGCAAACGATGGATAGATGGTCTTGATCATAATAGTGGTTTGACTTTGGTCAATGCTCGCAATGTAGCTGTTAATGCTCCTATCCAAGGAACCGCTGCTGATTTGATCAAACTTGCAATGATTAGAGTGGACGGAGCTATCAAAAAAGCAAATTTGTCGGCAAAAATGCTCCTACAGATTCACGATGAACTTGTGTTTGAATGCCCTTTGTCGGAGGTCGAGCAGTTTATACCCTTGATTCGTGAAAGTATGGAAGGAGCTATGAGCCTTTCAGTTCCTCTTGTTGTTGAAATCGGATTTGGAAAGAATTGGTTGGAGGCACATCATTGATTAAAGATCAGTCTGAAGAACAAAAACTGCTACTCGGTGGAAAAGTTATGCCTTTGTTCGAACATTTAGGTGAACTTCGAACACGACTTATCCGTGCAGTGACAAGTATCAGCGTTATTTTCTTTGTTTGTTTGTACTTTGCGACGCCTCTGTTGAATTTTTTGAAGACACCTCTTAAATCAATTTTGCCGAAAGATGCAAACACCCTGCATTTTACCGGGCCTTTGGAAGTTCTCTTTGCTGATATGAAAGTAGCATTTTTTACTTCACTGATTTTGGGGAGTCCGATTTGGTTGTATCAATTTTGGAAATTTATAGAGCCTGCGTTATACGAAACAGAACGGAGATATATACTACCTTTCATCTTTTCTTCTGTTTTGCTTTTTGTCACGGGGGTGACATTTAGTTTCTTTCTGATTATTCCGATGTGCTTGGAATTTCTCATCGGGATTGGAATGGAGGTCGGAGTTCCTATCATTACGGTTTCTGATTATTTATCGTTGTTGATTATTATGGTGATGGGTTTCGGTTTTATTTTTGAAACACCACTCATATTGGTGCTTCTTGCATCGTTGGAAATTATAGATTCAAAGATCTTAACAACGTATAGAAGGCACATCATAGTTTTCATTCTTATAATAGCAGCTCTGCTGACACCACCTGACCCAATTTCTCAACTAGCGATGGCTATCCCACTTTATGTTATGTATGAAATTTCTATTCTTATAATAAAGGCGATGGAAAAGAAAAAATGTTTGGGACGGAGCTAATGTTCGGATAGTTGGATTTGAGCTAAATACTTAGCTTATAGTGGAATAAGTGGGTTTATTTTTTTCAAAGAGGCATTCGTGGAAAAGTATTCTGTCTTATTAAATAGTCAGAAATTATGCTTGGTCCTAAGTGTGTTTCTGTTTTTTCCATCTCTACTTAGAGCTGAGCTAACTAAAACTCTGAGCAAGGAAGAAACAAAACAGGTTCGGATGCAAAATGCATCTATAAAAAACCGAGTATGGTCACTTGAACTTGCTATGTTGCGTTATTTGCAAGAAATAGATTCTCAGCATTCACTTGATGGAAGTGGAGTTCGGATATCAATGGGATATGGAATGATCACTCGAAGACATTTCATTCTTGGAGATGTGAATTTATATATTGGACCTTTCAAAACTCAATATAAAACAGCACAGTATGATTATACAGGGCTAGGGGCCAGTATCAGTGTAGGGACAAGTTTTGAGTCTACTCCTTTACGTGGGAACGGTTTAGGTATCGGAATGTTGGCGGGTATTGGGTATCAAGATTTTAGAGGAAAATTTTACGGAAGAAATGATACAGATGATCCTGCCCCTCATTCAACCACAGGAATTGTAACATCCTATGGGAGCAAAATTTCTTCTATCGATTTTAATTTTGGGTGTCTAATTTCCTGGATGAGCCTACAAAGATACGATACTCATGATGAGGAAAATCTCATGACGAGAAATGAAGGTATGATTGCATCTCTGCAAGCTTCTATTCCTTTTTGGTCACGTTTTCGTGGAGAGTATCAAGTGCTCGATACAATACAGCATCCAGATACTGTTCGAGAGAAAGGTTTTCTGGAAGGTTTCAAGGTTATTTTATCATTGAGAGCTTTCCTCGGTAGTTAGCGCATAAGCGATAATTTTTCTTTGTTCGAATATAAAATAGAGAGCCCCTAAAAAAGAAATAAAAGACATAATTGCAAGACCGTAGAACGCTCCGCTCCATCCAAAGTGCACTGATATTTTTGCAATACTCCCTCCTGCGAGGAACCCGCCTAAGTAACCAACTCCATCAATGAGGCCAGAGGCGATAGCGCTTCCCCTTTTTCCTCCCAGATCGAGCGCCATGGCCCCTCCTAGATAGGAATAAGGTCCAAGCAAAACAAATGCAATTAAGGAGACAAGAAAAACTTGAATAAATGGTCTGTTCTCAAAATTCAAAGAGCCCAAAAGTATAAGCACAAAAGTACACAGTAAAAGTCCATAAGCAATAATTTGAATGCGTCCATTTGCGCCAAGGCGATCACTAATAAAGCCAGCAAGAAGGACGGAGACCCCACCAAAAAATGGAAACCAAGCGCTATGAGCTGCTGCTGCTACTTGATTGAAACCTAAGTCAGCAAAATAAACCGTCGTCCAAGTGCTAAAAGTCTCTCTAATTAAAGTGCATCCCAAAGATAATAAGCAGGTAAGCAAGAATATTTTATTTGAAAGGAGAATTCTTAAAACTCCTTTCAAATCAAGCTCCGTCCCACAAGCTCCTACTAAGTTTGAGGCGTTTTCGGGGGGTTCTTCTTCTCCAATATCGAGTGGACTTTCTTTTAAGAAGAAAAAACAAACTGTACAAATCCCTAATAAAATTAATGCACTGAATAAGTAAACAGTTCTCCAATCGAAACCCATTCCCATAAAGGAACTTAAAGTTTTCCGAGCAATTGCGTCTCCAAATAAGAAACTTAAGCTTAAAATTCCCATCGAAGTTCCATAAGTTGAAAAGGAAAACCAACGAGAACTTAGCTTTACAATATTAATCCAACCCATGGATTGGAACAGTCTGTTAGCTACAGCAGCTAAAGTAAACATGGGAATAGTACCGCTGAAACTAAACATGATTGTAAATAGGACGGAGCCCAACATTCCTAATAAAAATCCTTTCCGTCCACCCAGAAACTCCGAAAGAGCCCCATTGAAAAATTTAGCTAATGCATATCCAAGGACTGAGATGGAAGCTACTGCACCTAAATATATTTTTGCATCATCAGCTGACATTCCTTTGCGAACTAGTTCATCAATGATGTTAGGAAGAACCAGGGAGAAATTAGAACGACAGATATAGTATCCAGCATACCCGACAGTCATGAGCGTCAAAGTTAATGTCTGCCATTTTAGAAAACGTTTTGAAGGGGTGGTCTTTGTCATAGAATTCCTTTTCTTCGAAAGTAAAGATTACCCTCTTAAATATGAGAAGTTTCTGAAACGAAGGCGGCTTCAGATTTGCTCCGTCCCTTAGTCTGCCTGAGTTTGTAGTTCTTTATGTAAAGCGCAGCTCCGTCCTTCATTTCCTTTTTAGTTTTTCAAAGTTTTATTTGCTCCGTCCTACGTGGTAAAATGAACTGAACTTAATAAAGAGGAAAAAGATGCCAGAGAAAATATTGGTGACAGGCGGTGGTGGTTTTCTTGGCTCTACTATTTGTCGTCAGTTGAAAGCTAAGGGTTATGATGTCGTAAGTATAGGACGGAGTGAATATCCCGAGCTTGAAAAACTTGGGGTTCAATGTGTAAAAGGCAATATTCTCTCTCGCTCCGACCTAGAAAAAGCAATGAAAGGTTGTGATGGGGTTATTCATACAGCCGCAAAGATAGGCACATGGGGACCAAAAAAAGATTATTATGAAACAAATGTTCTTGGGACGGAGCAAGTGATTCGGGTTGCCCAAGATCTCCGAGCTAGACGACTTGTCTATACAAGTTCTCCCAGTGTGGTCTTTGCTGGGCGCGATATTTGTGGAGCAAACGAATCTCTCCCTTATCCCAAATCCTATCTAGCTAATTATCCACTCACAAAAATGTTAGCGGAGAAACGTGTGCTCGAAAGCCATGGAGAAAAATACCTCGCAACAACTGCGCTCCGTCCTCACTTTATCTGGGGGCCCAATGACCCACATTTCTTGCCACGCCTTAAGAAGATAGCTCCGTCCCTCAGAAAAGTGGGGAATTTGACGAACAAAGTGGATGTCACTTACGTTGATAATGCGGCGGAAGCGCATATCCTAGCCTTGGAAGAACTCAGTCTCGAATCTCCAAACGGGGGGCGTGTCTATTTTGTCGGTCAAGAAAAACCAATCGAGTTGTGGAAGTTTATAGACAGCCTTCTCGATTGCATGGGCCTTCCTCCCGTTCCTGGGAAAGTTCCTGTATCGGTTGCGTTTCTGGCAGGATGGTTTAACGAAATTGTTTACAAGCTCCGTGGCATTCAGGATCGTGAACCTCCTATGACTCGTTTTGTCGCTCTGAATCTTGCTCGCTCTTGTTATTTCAGTCAGATGCAGGCGAAAAGAGATTTCAAATACAAACCTCGTGTTTCGATTGAACAAGGCCTCGCAAACGTCAGAGCCTCCTTGCAAACTTAAAAATTAAAGGTCTCACCTCTTTTTCATAGGGCTTTACATAAGCTAGAAGCTCCCTTTCTTATGGAGGCTTCGTGGTAAAATTTGTAAAAGCACTTTTTGTCTTATTCTTCTTTTTTTCCTCTCATATCTTCGCACAGAATTATTTCAATTTTTATTTTGAAAAATTTCGAAATAAAAATTTCTCCAAAGGAGAACTCTGTGAGAAAATTGCTTTCTATGAAATTCAAAGTCAATACCCCAATTGTAAAATATATACAAATTTGAAATATTTTGATGATATCAACATGCAAGAAGGAGAAGCAGATCTTCTCGTCTATGATCCAGAGCGTGATCAAGTTCTATTTATTGGTGAAGTAAAATGTAGGAATGATCACAATAAAGCAAGAAGCCAATCTGACAAACAACTTAGACGAATTAGCGATTTTCTAAAGTCTAAAAGAAAATATCATGGTTGGGATGCTGAAATTATTTTTGGTGAATATAAATTCAAGTCCAATCATTTTAGAAATCCATTCTTCAGTGGGATTTTTCCTAAAGGAATGCTGGGAGGTATTCAACTGTCTTTAAGTGCAAGACAAATCCAAAGGCTTGCTTTACGACTATCAAGAGTGAGAGGCCGTTAATTTGCTGACGTATCTTTTGGATTTTTTGCAAATTGAACCGTTGAAAAAAATCGATGTGAAAGATTTTTTGGCAAATTCAGAGTAGAACTATTAGGTGTATCTAACGGATCATAGTAATTCACGAACTCTTCACCCGTTACAGATATATTGGTTGTCTTCCATTGCTCTGCTTCAGAGCCTGAACGCAATACAGTTCCAGAAGGAAGCTCTACCAAATAAGGTTGTGTCTTTTCTTCATTCACAAGAGGCCATTCGTCTTGCATATTCGGATCTGCAAAGTCTGCATATCTCTTAATCTCAATCACATCTTTCAAAAAATCCGTCCAAATCGGTAAAGCTCCCTTCCCCCCTGCAATACGTTGTGAACCCTTTGCCATAATCTTGTTCATGTCGTAACCGACATAAGTAGCCACAGTGTAACTATTTTCAGGACTAAGTGGTTTTCCAATCTCGGTCGGATAGGGCATAAACCCCGCAAAATAAGCAGTTTTGTAATCGTTCGTCGTTCCTGTTTTCCCAAAGGCTGGAACTCTTAAAGGACGAACTTTCCCAGAAGGGTCTGCAACATTTGCAAATAGCTCACCTCTCGCTCGTCGTCCTGTCCCATGTGTAATCACTTTGCGAAGAATTTCGCGAACTTGCTGGGCTGCAAAAGAATCGACTAGTTGACGTTCTTTGCGATCTGCATTGTAAAGTACATTTCCAAAGCGATCCTCAATCCGTTTGATAAAAGAAAGTTGGTTATTAGCACCCTGTTCGAAAAATTTATAAACTTTTCCATTTGAAAATGTCTGATACATCTTTGCAACTTCGCTCGTAGCGACATCATTTGTGCCAAGAGGGAATGATAAAACAGGTTCTAGTCTGCTCTGCACTCCAGCAGCATGGGAAAGGGCTACAAGGTATTCCAAACCTAAAGCTATTCGGAAATCATGGTGTTGGAAGTAAGAATACAATTTATAAGGATCATCTTTCTGTTTTATTTCCACATCTTGAAGATGTTTTTTGATAAGCTCACCAATTTGATCCAAAGTCGTACTCGGTACAAGACCATCAACATAAAATGATTCTGCTAATTGTGTAAGTTTAGGCGTTGGTAAATTTGTATTTACAGATTTGAGAACAGTTTCGAAGTCTTTAATCTCTACAAGTCTTCCCTGTACTTTAGGAAAAGGAATACTCTCTGAACTGAAAATACCCTCTTCTTCAGGAAGACGTGTGTAATATGCAAATGTCAAAGTAGGGGTGTCTGTCATAACTCTGAATTTTTTCAAAGTGTTTAAAACCGAGACGTCACCAAGTACATGTTCCATTCCCAATCTATCAATAGAATCTTGCAAATTTTTTAAATCCACTAACAAAAGAGCATTCAAAGCTTTTAATCGCAAATAATTGTTAGCAAGCAAATCTTGACGTATTGTTTTTTCTTTGGTGTTAAATTCTTCTCCACTTGCAGAATGAATGTGCTTTATAGACTGCACATAACCATGTCCCCACCACATCTGTTTCAAAATACGCAGAAGATTTTCATCATTTGCAAAAACAAGATCGGGAGCCATGTCATTCACAGCATTTGTAAGTTGAAAATTTTCAACTCCCGCATCATCCAGAGATACACCCGTTTTTTTTGCAACTCGGAAGTGATAATCTCTTGGAACTTCCGACGAGTTCGGATTCAGTCCCATGCTTTCTAAAAGCTGTTTAAATTGATCGAAACTTACTTTGTCTAACAAATGTGCTGCAAGGTTCACAGATCCTAAGTTTTCAGATTTAACTCCAGCCCAAAGCATAGAGACAAAGTCGTAAGGAGAGTAGTGATCAGGTCTTGGAAAATAATGACGTCCTTGATAAGGAAAAATCTGTCGTGTGTTATCCAATTTATCGGTCAGAGACCAACCTAGTTGTAATGCAGCGAAAAACACCTCGCTTTTAAATACAGATCCTGCTTGCCGTTTTGCTGTTACTGCGCGATTGTATCCCAAAGTATCAAACCCTGAAACAATAGCTTTCACTTCTCCTTTGTCTAAAGCTATTAAACCTCCACTCACCGTAGGTCTTTTGTGAAGTTCAAGAACAGCTTCGTTGCTGTCGCGATTGTAAGACATCACTTCTACATAAAGGATATCTCCAACTTTAATTTTACTCATAAACTGTTCGAAATATTTTTCGTAACCTTTACCATCCACTTGATTCAAAGTTTTTGCATAACGAATCAGAGAGTCTGTGGGGATCATCCCATGAGGACCCGCTTCAAAAGTAATTTTGATAGAACCATTTTGTAAAGATCGACTCGGGATTTCTTCAACTTTCCCGTAAACAAAATCATCCAGATTCAAATTGCGAAGAGGTTTAAAATTTTCAGGGGCTTCTGTAGAAAAACCTGTCAGCACCGTTTCTAAACGCGATAGATTGCGTCGCATAGCAAGCTGCGCAGACCTTTGAAAATCTGCATTTAATGTTGTGAAAACTTTCAAGCCTGCAATGCTGATATCTTCCGGATTTTGAATGCCCAAAGCTTCCAGTATTTCTTTCTTACCCAGTTGAGACTGTACTAAGTCTACAAGAGAAACTTCTGCAGTCCTAAACTCTCCGCGCTTGAAAGGAACAGGTGTTTTCACTGCAGTGTTGTATTCCTCTCTCGAAATCCATTTCTGATCATACATCTGTGCAAGAACGTAATTCTTTCGTTCGTTTGCATAAGCTATAGCCTGCTCTTTGTCGTTACGATTGTATTTGATGAAGGGATTGTATTTTCCGGGACCTTTGACGGAACCGGCAATGAATGCGGCTTCGTTTAAAGTCAGATCTTTTACATTTTTATCAAAGTAATAGCGTGCTGCAATGTCTACACCATTTCCATTTCCTACAACATGGAATTGGTTCAAATAGAATTCGAGAATCTGTCTTTTGTCATAGATTCTTTCAAGCTGTAATGCACGAGTCATCTCCCTAAACTTTCGAGAAAAGGAAGGTTCCCAATCATTGATTATATTTTTAACAGTTTGCTGCGTAAGGGTGGAACCCCCTCGACGAAATTGACCATGATTTAGAAGACCTTCGAAAAATGCACTCCCAATCGCAAGCGGGTCTATTCCATAATGGTGGTAGAAATTTTTGTCTTCAACCGCAACAATGGCGTTGATCATGTGTGCAGGGATTTCATCGATAGGGACATAACGACGGTGTCGTGATTCGAAAATACTTCCAATGCGCGTTTTTCCATCGTCGTAGAAAAGACTCGTTTCTTCTTGGAACATTGCAAGAATAGTCGTTTTTTTCAACTGGGTGAAGTCACCGAACTTCACTTGCCAGAAGACATGGGCAAGGGCTGCTCCCGCTATACCTATAACTAGGAAAAACCCAAAAACCGAGGACCAAAGAATTAACTTGAAGATGCTTTTAAACATGTTCTGCCCATAAAGCCGTGAAAGAATATCTAATCCAAGATAATGCACAATACGGTGAGGGTAAACGGGAAAAAAAGAGAAAAGGGGAGATTAGTTTTTGCTAAGGGTTTCGCTAGCTTTGAGCCACTGGTCTTCCAAGTTCTGCAAGTCTTTCTCCAAATCCAGCTTACGTGAAGCCAGCTCGTAACACCGCTGATGATCCTTTGTGGCTTTCAAAAGTTCAGAGTCGCAGTCCTGAATCTTCTTATTGATGCCTTCCATTTGCTCTTCAAATTTTAGAACCTGCTTACGAAGTTGATTGAGTTCTTTCTCTCTTTCTTTTTCTTTTTGTGGACTTCTTGCTTTCTTCACAGGATTATGTTGATTTTCATCTTCGACTTGGAAAACATCTGGAAATCCACAGCCTGCAGCAAGTCTTTGGTAGTCATCGATCTTTCCTTCGAAAAGCATCGCTCGGCCTTCCTTCGTCATCACAAAAACATGCGTACAAATTTCATCGATAAAATCTCTGTCGTGACTTACAAACACAACTGTACCTGTGTAGTCTTTAAGAGCTTTTGTCAGGCACGCAATACTGTTCATATCCAAGTGATTTGTAGGTTCATCAAGCATAACAAGGTTTGCTTTTTTCCCAAGTATGCATGCAAGACCTACTCGACTTTTTTCTCCACCACTCAGAACAGAAACAGGTTTGAAAACATCAGCACCTCGGAATAAAAAACCACCGAGTATACTTCGTGCTTGAGGTTCTCCAATGGGTGATGCAGAAAGTAAGTTTTCAAGAACCGTTGCGTCTGCATTCAAGTATTCCAACTGATCCTGAGAGAAATATGCTTTGATCGTGCGTGGTGAAAGTGTGAACGTTCCACCGAGTGAGTTACGAATTCCTACGATCGTTTTTAAAAGAGTCGACTTACCAATCCCGTTTGCTCCGATAATAGCAACCTTCTGACCCTTCTCTACAATAAGATCGATGTTCTTACACAAAGGAGTTTGATAACCAATAGCACCCTTTTCGATTTGTAAAACAATACGATCTACAGGTGCAGGATCGGGAAGGTTGAAATGGATCACAGGTTGAGGCTTCGCTATAGGAACTTCACTCATTTCATCTTCTAACTTTTCAATCAGTTTGCGCTTGGATTGCGCCTGAGCTGCTTTCGAAGCTTTGGCACCAAAACGATCTACGAATGTTTGCATAGCATCACGCTTGTCTTGCAAATTTTTCATAGTTTTTTCTGCAAGCTCATAGCCCTCAGCCTGCTTGCGAATGAAAAAGTCATAGTTCCCCGCATATGACATCAGACGCCCCGAAGAAATATGCAAAGTCGTATTCGCAAGTCTATTTAAAAGATGACGGTCGTGTGAAACAAAGATCAAAGTTCCTGTAAAATTTTGTAAGTATCTTTCCACCCAGGCGAGAGAAGGTAAGTCGAGGTGGTTTGTAGGTTCATCGAGAATCAGCACTTCGGGATCAATAAGAAAAAGTTTTGCAAGCTCCACTCGCATTCTCCAACCACCAGACAGTGTTTTGGGAGAATTGAGCATTTGTTTTTTGTCAAAACCTAAACCGAGTAATATTTTTTCCGCTTTCGAACGCAACTCATATCCACCTTCCAAACGGTACTGAGTTTCAGCTTTTTCGAAAGCCTCTAACGTTTTGTCATCGGTATTGTGTTCTAAAGCAGCAAGTGTAGCATTCATTTTTTGATGGAGCGTAAGAATTTTTTCATTCGCAGATTCACACTCTTCAATAATGCTTTCTTTGGGATTCTGATTGGGTTCCTGTGGAAGATATCCAATTAAGCAATTATTGGGCTTAACGATTTCCCCACCATCCATCGTATCCAGTCCGCAAAGTATATTGAGCAGAGTTGTCTTTCCTGCTCCGTTATCACCCACCACGGCGATTTTTTTGCCAATAGGAAATTGGTAGCTTTGCCTGATTAAAATATCTTTATTTTCATAGTGTTTGCTTAGATTTTCGATGCGGATCATAGAGTTCTTAGTCCAAAAAACAGGGGAGAATTCTCATAAAACTAGCCTAGTTGTATCAGTCCTAGGCTGAATTTCGCAAGCTTTTTGCTTTTATTTTGAGAGAGCAGCTTGTGTGGGGAGAGATAATCCGTATGCATTAGTGATCTGTATGTTGGTGAGTGAGATCAGAGTGAGGTCTTGTGCAATGTTGTTGATGTACGGAGATAGGCTTGCTCCCTTTGTGCAGATGTCTGTGTTTTTATCGTTGGAAGTAGAGTCTGCGAGTTCTAGTATGGATTTTTGTGTAGCTAAAGTCGTTGCAAAATAAACAAGGGATCCAAGAGCCACACCGGATTTGATAAGGTATTGTGCTTTTTCGAGTGGAATTGTGAATCTCTTCAACTGGTGAATGCCAGCATAGTCAGTAGGAGCAAGAGGAGAGGCGTACCAAGGTGGTGCATACTTGCTTTCAATGGTCACTAAACCTTTATTAGTGTTATCTGGATTTAAACTCTTTCGAGAATCGAAAGCGCTTTTTATATTTCCTTTTCCAAATTCTTGTATCTGTGCTTCTGTAAGGCGAGCTGCTGGGAAATCATTTCTTTTAATTGCATATTCTCTATAGGAACTGTCTCGTCCGAAGAGAGAGCGAGGGTCAAAAGCTGAAGAGGTGGTGGTTTTAGTATTCCCTCGTTTATCTTCGAGGGTATAAATTCTTTTTCCATTGTCAGCATACTCACACTCATAGAACCGACCGTTTTCGTAGTATAATTTGTTTTTTATGGGGTCAATGGTTGCAAACTCTTTGGTCTCTTCCCATTGTTTTCCTTTGACCTCTTCTCCTTCGACTGTATCTTTTTTTACAGTTTGTTTTGAAATCTTGAGAACGGCTTTTGAAGTAGGATCTTCGATATAGTAGTGATTATATTTTTTATATTTCCCCATTTTTTCACTACTAACATCCTCTGGATCTACCAGAAATCCAGTAAGAGAATCGTATTGCAACGTAATTTCTTTGTTTTTAATGGTGACAGTATGAAGATCTTTAAGCTCAAATCTCCACGCGATCGTATCATATATCGTATTTATAAAAAGCACTCCACTCACAATCATACCTACATATTCTAGGGTCTTCCCTATAATGCCCTGTGTATGGCTTACTACATTCATGACGCCACTTGACTGGGCTTGTTCATTTACTTTGTTTTTAAAATCTTGAGAAAGTAGGGGAACAAAACTGCTCGGAGGCATTGTTAAAAATGCAATTTCCAAATCAGATTCACTCATTGAAGCAAGGGTTTGCAAGGTTTGTTTTTGATCGGAGCTGATCTTGTTAGGGCAGTTGTTTACATAATTCACAACGTCCGGCAATTTACCGTGAACAACGTTTGTATTTGTAAAAATATCTTGTTTGTAATTCTGTAATTTTACAAAAAATTGTGCGAGTTTTAATTTGCTTTGACTTGAGGTGGAGTCCAGTGCTCTCTCGTTTGTCAAATCGACTGTTGTTGAATTGTAGCATTCCTGTTCATCGCAGAGTTCCAATTGCACGCTACTTGTTGCTGTAAAGACAGGAAGCATAAATTGCAAGCTGCGTATATAGCCTGTTTGGGAACTTGTGAGATCTGAAGGCAAACTCGAATCTGCATTCGTCGTATTTGCAGTATATTTTACCTTGAATTGATCGGAAGTTACCGAACTGATATCCCCACTTTGAGGAATAGCAATCGTAATCATCGGAGCATCAAAACCACCCATATCTTGGAAGACGATGCTTGCAAAATCACTTTGTATAACACCCTGAACACCTTGAACCTCTGTTCCCTGAAAAGGTTGTGAACTATCAGGAATCGAAGGAACAGGAAGGGTATTTACGAGAGGACCAGGTTTATACTCGGGTGTTTTTTCTCCTTCTTTGAAACCGACGTTTTTAGTGGGACCTGGAGTTTCATGTGCAGGTTTACGCATTGCGCAGGCGCCGATGCTGAAGGAAAGGAGGATGCTAAGTAATTTAAGCACGGTATGTTTCCTTAAAATGGTATTTACTCCATTTTAGCCGATGCTTTCTTACGAATCTATAGGCTCATAAGTGTGCAAGATCACTCGACCCCATCGCTACCTTTTTATCGGGGAAATATTCATTCCATCGTGTGCTTACAATATAAGCAGTGTCTGGATCACAAAACAATTCTTTAGGGTACCACGTTTTCATGCGTGCATCGATAAGCACGGGGCCTGTAAAAGAAGGGTGAAAACGTTTGAGTTTTAAGTCTTTTGCATACAAATCTGCAGCAGGTTCGAAGCGTGTAAAGGTAGTCCATAGGAAAGCAGCTTCCGAATTCAAAGTTTTTTGCAAATTGTCGACAGCTACAATCAAAGGCCACTGGGAAAATTCTTCACACTGAGCAATGTATTTCACGCAGTCTTTGTCGTTTTCATAACTTGGAATTTCCACAACCAAACAGCCAGGGCAAAAAGCCTGTGCTTTTAAAACAGGGTTTGGAATTTTGCTGTTTTCAAAAATTTTAGGCAACTCACGGATCTTTTCCCCTAATCCAAGCAAAACACCCTTGCTTCCATGATTGATATTCGGACCTGTGTAATCTAAGGAATCCATTGCGAGTTTAGAAAATACATAGAGGTCTTTTTCCCACTGCACCCTTTCTAAAACATGAATCAACACTGAACGAAAATCTTTCAAATCCACTTTCTCATTCAGAATCATAAGAAATTTTGTAAGAGACAGTTGTCCTTCACCTAATATTCGGAAAGCTGCAGTCATAGCTTCTCTACTGAATCGTTCTTTGATCACACATGCTGTCAGTGCATGAAAACCAGTCTCTCCATAACTCCATAGATCTTCAACCTGTGGCATAACGAGTGGAAATAAAGGTGAGAGCATCTCTTGTAAGTAATCACCTAAGTAAAAATCTTCCTGGCGAGGTTTTCCTACTACTGTTGCTGGGAAAATAGCATTTTCATCGTGAAAAATATTTTTCACTTGGAAAACTGGGTAGTCATGTTGCAAGGAATAGTACCCGTAGTGATCACCAAAGGGGCCTTCAGGTTTACGAACATGGGGAGGCATTTCGCCTTGCAAACAGAATTCAAAATCGAGGAGGTGTGAAGAAGCACCCTTCCATCTTCGAAGTTTTTTTTCTTGAACAAGAGATGCAAGTAAAATCTCTGGTACGTTTTCAGGAAGAGGTGCAATCGCAGAAAGTAATAAAGCAGGAGGTCCACCGAGATAAACATGAACAGGCAAAGGTCTGTTCTCCTGTTCTGCTTCGTAAAAGTGGAAGCCTCCACCCTTTCCAATTTGGAAGTGTATGCCTGCTTCTTCTTTTGAAAAAATCTGCATGCGATAGATTCCCAAGTTCTCCCCCTTTCTTCCAGAAGTATGTACGAGTGGAAGAGTAAGAAAAGGACCTCCGTCTTCTATCCAGCTTGTGATGGCGGGCAATTGTGTGAGGTCTGCGTTGGGAATTTTATACGGAACATTTTGTGATGAAGGTCGTGTTCCTACGTTTAAAAGACCTTTAAATAAGCCTCTAAAAGCCCATGCTTTTTTCAGAGTAGGAGGAAAAGCTTGCTCTGCAGCCTGCACCGCAGTTCGTAAGAAAGCTTCTGGTTTTTTCCCAAACGCAAGATCTACTCGTTTCTTCGTTCCGAAAAGATTGGTTGCAACAGGAAAGTTTTTTCCTTTCACATTTGTAAACAGCAAGGCAGGTCCGTTCGCGGCAATTACACGTCGGTGTATTTCTGCAAGTTCTAAGTAGGGATCAACAGGAGCAGAAATAGTCACCAGTTCTTTTTCTTCTCGAAGTTTTTGTAGGAAGGCTTTCAGATTTGTATAGCTCATAAATTTCTTTCGGTAAACAAACACACGCGGATGTCTAGACCACCCTGTGTAAGATGATAGGTTGATAACTTCGCATGCTTAGATAAAATTTTTGAAAAGGCAGACCACGTTTCTTCTGATGGGCATAAAATAAAACCACCAAGTCGGTTTTTTTTAATATTCAGTAAAGTTTTCGCAATGCTTTCGTAAAAACTCACAATATCCAAATGAGAATGCAAACGAACCCCATAAGGTGGGTTTAAAGCAACAAAGCAATCTCCGTCTTCGAAAGGTCGTTTGGATTTAGAAAAGAAATTTTCACATAAAATATGGGCAGAGATTTCTCCAAAATCTTTTTTAAAATTCTCAAAATTCTTTTTAAAAACTCCACACATCTCTTCGGAATAGTCTTCGTAAAATATTTTAGGAGTGCTTTTTATAAGAATTTCATTTTTTGCTTTTTTTAAAATAAATGTGAAATTTTTTTCATTGAAAAAATTAAAATGTTGCAAGGCATAAGAGTTTCTAAAAATGCAAGGAGCTATGTTGAATTCCTTCATAAGATATTCGAAGATGAAAGTTCCCGTTCCACCAAAAGGAATCCAGAGGTTTTGAATTTGGAAATTTTCCTCTTTGCAAAAATCTAAAGCAGAGAGAATGCACGATTGTGCTAGATCTTCACGAAGAGGTGCTGGTGAATTTCCGATTTCACGAAAAGATCTTTGGTAAAGGGGTTGTCCTGCGAGAGAAAGAAAAAGTCTACAGTGATTGTCTTTTAATTCTACGCAAAGTGTTGAAAGCGCTTTGAGTTCGCGAGGAACAACGATAGCTTTGAAGTTGTTTTTCAAACGTTCAGTAAAGATCTCTTTCAACATGGATTCGTGATAGAGATTGCTTTGTGTAGACGTTAGTTTGAGATGGAGAGAGGAGTTTTCTTTCAAAAACTCGGACCACTTAATGTTGTCACAAAATTTTCTAAATGAGCTTTCGAAAAAAACATCCTGCGATGCGATTTCTAGTTGCAGGTCTTGAAGAGTGCGACTTCGCAAGAGGATTTCGACTAGCGAGTAAAGGCTTGTGTTGGTGAGTTCCATCTTTGAGTTAAGTGTTGGATTAAATTTTTGAGAAAGAAATGGGTTTGCAAGTATGCTTTCTATTTCTTGTCTCACTTCTTTTTGAGTTCCAGGATTGAATAGCAAACGTGCAGTATGTTTTTGACTATAGAGTGTTTTCATCACGACTTTCAAGAATTTGGTTCCACTTTACTGAACCCAAACTCTTAACATTGTTGGATGAGATTACAAAATTGATTTTACGAATTCGAGGGAGCGCTGCTCAGACCAGATGAGTCCGCTTTTATCAAAGCAGACAAATCCCAAGTGTCCACCATTTTCGGGAAATTCTCCAAAAAGATAAGGGTGATTCTGAACAGAAGCATCTTCAGGAAAACATTCTTGCGAAAGTAGAGGATCATCTTTTGCGTTGATGAGGAGTGAAGGGATACTGATTTGGGAAAGTAAAGGCTTAGAACTCGCCTTCTTTCTGTAATCTAGAACGCTATCAAACCCATAAAGAGGGGCTGTGTAAATTTCATCAAACTCACGCCATGTTTTAACTTTCAAAAGTCTTTCAATGTCGACCATGGGCGTAATCATTGAAATTCTGCTGATAGTGTTTTCCATCACCTCGCGTAGCAAGCGGTTGCTGTACAAACGACGAGAGGGGTGGTCTATTTGCTCGCCACAAGAAACGATGTCGATCGGAGCTGAGAAGGCTACACTCGCTTTTATTGTTTCATTTAGATTTTTGCTCTCTTCTCCAAGATATTTGAGCACGATGTTAGCGCCCATACTGAAACCGATGAGGATAACCTCTTTATAATTTTTTTGTATAGCGTGGTTCACAACGAAGCGAAGGTCATCGGTATAGCCAAGATGATAATTTTTCTGGTGCCAGTTTGTAGTGAGCCCTCCTCGTCCACGCATATTCCAAGCAAGGACGCTCCAGTTTTGTTCAGCAAAAACTTTTGCCATGCCTCGTGTGTAAGTTGTTTGTGAGTCTCCGACAATGCCGTGAGAGAGGATGACAAGACGACGAGGGTCATTCAATAACCAGTCTAAATAGAGAAAGTCTCGATCAGGCGTTATAACTTTTTCACGTTTGTAAAAAATGCGCGGAACTTGTCGTAGATAAACCGAATAGAGTGTTTGAGCAAATGCACTCTTGAAAAACTTAGGTGCCGTATAAGTCGATTTCAAAACAGGCATGCTTTTCCTCTCCATTCCAAGTATAAAGCACGGATCCTCTACCGTTAGGTCGGCAAATTTTGACCAGTCCTTGAGGGAATTGTGAAAGTCCAATAATTTTCCTGAGCAAATTCAAGAGCTCAGTCTAAGGGGAGAAAACAGAATTTATACGGTGCTGAGCGGAGTCGGGGATAATAGAACTAAAGATTTAGAAGAACAGAGGAAACATCATGCAATCTCTAAGTTGTAAATTTAGGTTTATTGGGTGTGCTTTGCTTGCATTTTCATTGTCAGCTTATTCCTCCTCACATACACCCATCGATACACCTGTTATGCTTGCTCAAGATGAAGGAGGAGAAGCTCCCCCACCACCTCCCCCACCCGAACCAGAAACGCCACCTGAAGAGCCACCACCACCTGTAGAATCGGAACAAAACTATAGTCCTAGCAGTACTTCGAGTTCCAGTTCTTCGCATGGGAAGGAAGATCCAGAAGCTCTCGCTGCTGAGAAGGCTCTACGTTATAAAAATCTTCCAGCTGAACCAATTAGTGCAAAAGAAAAAGCAGCAAATTGTCGAAAATATGAGAACCAGTATATAAGTTTTCATAGTAAGGTCTTTTTTATTAAAGGCTGTAAGAAATATTCTTTCGAAATAGAAGAAGCGAGTCAGTTGTCAAGGAACAATACGCGCGTGAGTGAGGTTCTTGCCCGTGTAATTGCGTCTTTAGATGATGGTGGAAAATACAAGGAATTTCGCAAACGTAATTTCAATTGTCGGGATAAAAACCATAGTTATGTTTCTTATGACATTAAAACTTATTGGGTTGAAGGCTGCAAACTTCTTGAATTCCCAGATTCAGCAACCTTTGCAGATCATCGTTATAAAAATAAATTTTTTGAAAAAACCGTTTCTGTTTTAGACTATGACCAGTTTCTTAAATTCACAATAGGGACCCCTTTCAAATCTGTTCTCACAGGACAAAATAATCTTGATTTCAAACGTACAGTTAACAAGATTGCCCTGCAAGAGGCATGTAAAAACCTTTATGGACGTTATGTTTCTTATCTTGACAGTGTTTATCAGATAAAGACTTTGAAAAAAGAAAAGGGGTGTTGGAGGGAAAAAGTAGACGCAGCTGAGTATTCTCGGAAAAAGGGAAAGATCCTAGAGAATTTAAAAGAATTAACTTCCGAGCAATCTCTAGCAATTCCTGATCATGATTTCTCAGATACGAAATTAGTTTCGAAATAAACGTCGTATAAATTGTCTAAACTTCTAAAACGAGATCCATCAGCCGCAAATTCATAAAAGCTTTTGAAACCCAAAAAATTTCTGCGAGTTGAGAAAGAGCATCTTTCGATGGATTTATGTTTTGAATTTCTTTGCGAATGAGTGCGTAAGGGGCGAGAAGATTAGAAGCAAAAATATTTGTCTCAACATTCGAAAGATCTTTTTGAAATTGTTTAAGTTCAGGTGTTAGTGCTTTTCCTTTTAGAAAATAGGCTGCCATTGCTTTTGCTATTTGATAACGTATGTAGGGCTGATTTTCTGTTCCCTGTTTGAAAGAGATGATCAATTTATTTTTTTCGAAGCGACCACAAACACTTTCATCGCCTGAGAATTTTTCAACAGATTCTAAAATAATGTCGGGATAGTAAAGACAGACTTCCTCTAAATAGAGGGGAGCTTCTTCAAACTTTATTTGCTTATGAATATTCTCTACAACGCTTTGAATATGTGAACTATCGATTGTGAAACTTTTTCGAAAATCTAACTCACTTTCGCGAGACCATCGCATTTTGAAAGCTTCTCTTTTTGCAAGATCGAGAGTTTTAGCATCGAGTTTGTTTTTTCCATAACCTAGGAACTCCTGGTAGGCCATATCTTCGTCGATGTCACCAATCGCTAGGTCGAGTAATAAACTTTCGTCGATGTCGAGGTGCTTTGCTATTTTACGCATAGCGAAGATAGAATGGACGCTTTTTTTCCCCTTCTTCCAATGGCTGCAATCAGCGGGATCAAAGCCTAAAAGGTGGCCGACATCTTGGTCTATAGTTTTTTTCCCGCCAAGCTTGTGGCTTAAGACGCGTTTGCAAAAGCTGAAAAGATTCGCAGAATGAGGGTATTTCAGAGTTAGCTGCTTTTTCACACACGTCCTCTTCTTTGTATTCTTTTGTAACTTTATTTACTCTCATGATTTAACAGGGATATTTAAAAAGGTCAAGGATCGGAGTCGCTTACGTGAGGGACGGAGCTCGAATTCCAAGGGACGGAGCTTGGGACGGAGCTGTGGTGCAGATCATAAATCATTGCGCATTCTCTTCGCGGAAAAACGCTGAGAGTGGGGGCTTTTCCATAATTTTTTCAAGGAATTGTGCTAGATTCTCAAGAATGACTTGAAAAATACAGAAAAGGATACAGGGTCTTATTTGAAATCATTCGGAAGACATCCTATATAAAGTCTATATAGGTTTATGTGACGTGTTTATGGGGTGGACTTTGACTCGGGAAAGAGAAGAACCAAAAGAAGGCGAAATGGCGGGGGCTTATCAGGATCAGGGCACTCTTGTTCTGCCTGTAACGGAACCGACTACGAAAGTACCTTCTTTATATAAGGTTTTTCTTCACAATGATGATTACACACCCATGGAGTTTGTTGTTGAGATATTAGAGTCGATTTTTCACAAGGCTAACACTCTAGCAACACAGATAATGTTGGATGTTCACAAAAAGGGCTCAGGTTTGTGTGGCATTTATCCGTATGAAGTAGCAGAAACAAAAGTCGCACTTGTGAAAGATAGAGCAAAACAACATCGTCACCCTTTGAAGTGTACGATGGAAGAGGAGTAACGGGTATGATTATTAGTCCCGAACTAGAGACCAGTTTGAATCTGGCGATTGAAGAAGCCAAGAAGTATGGTCATGAGTACCTAACTGTTGAACATTTGCTCTATGCTCTTCTTTTAGATCCAGCTTATGTAAAAGTTGTTCTTGCATGTGGTGGATCTGTCAAACAGGCGTTAGCAGATCTTCGTCATTATTTTGAAAATCATTTAGAGAAAAATATACTACCTAGGGCGGAAGCTCCCCAACCTACTCTCAGTTTCCAGAGAGTCATTCGTAATGCGGCGCAACATGTGCTTTCCTCTGGAAAAGAAAAAATCTATGGGGATTCTGTACTCGTTGCTATTTTTTCTGAAAAAGAAACATATGCGAGTTACTTTTTAGAAAAACAAAATATTTCACAATTCGATGTTATCAATTTTCTTTCTCATGGAACTATAAAGGAAGGAGTGGATCCAGAAGTTTTAGAAGGTCTATCTGAAACACATCCTATGCCGCCTGTGGCAGAAACACACGAGGAAGAAGAAAAGGAAAAAACTTCTTCACAGAAAAAAACAGAAAAAGGGGATCAGAACGATCCCGTTTTTCTTTATGCGGAAGACCTAGTTGAAAAAGCAAGAGAAGGTCGTGTGGATCCTCTTGTTGGTCGTGATGAGGAATTGGAGCGTACGATTCAAGTTCTTTGTCGACGACGCAAAAATAATCCTTTGTATGTGGGTGAAGCTGGAGTTGGGAAAACTGCTTTAGCAGAAGGCCTTGCTCTTCGACTTGCGGAAGGTAAGGTTCCAGAGGCGCTAAAAGATGCAAATCTATTGAGTTTAGATATGGGAGCTTTATTAGCGGGAACCAAATACAGAGGGGACTTCGAAGAACGCTTGAAAAAATTTATTCGCTCCTTGAAAAAAATTCCGAATGCAATTCTATTCATCGACGAGATACATACCATAGTTGGTGCTGGTGCGGTGAGTGGTGGCACTTTGGATGCTTCCAATATTTTGAAACCTTTTCTTGCTAATGGAGAGGTTCGCTGCATAGGTTCTACGACTTATAAAGAATATCGACAGCATTTTGAAAGCGACCAAGCTTTACACAGAAGATTCCAGAAAATATCTATAGAAGAACCTTCTGAGGAGCATTCGGTTGAAATTTTGAAAGGTTTGAAAGATAAATACGAGAAATTCCACAATGTACGCTATACACCTGATGCTATTCGAGGTGCGGTGGAATTGGCTCAACGTTATATCAAAGATAGACATTTGCCTGACAAAGCGATCGATGTGATTGACGAAGTTGGGGCTTTCTACTCTTCTAAGCATGATCCTAGTGGTGCTACGAAGACGGTTACACTTTCCGATATCAAACAGGTCGTTGCAAAAATTGCAAGAGTACCAGCGGAAGCTGTGAGTTCTTCAGACAAGAGATCTTTGAAAGATCTTGATTCACGTTTGAAAAAAGTTGTGTTTGGTCAAGAAGCAACGATCGACGTTTTAACTTCCACCATACGCATGGCGCGTTCGGGAATGGGAAATGACGAGAAACCTATTGGTTCCTTCTTATTCTCGGGGCCTACGGGTGTGGGAAAAACAGAGCTTGCTCGTCAACTTGCAAGTCAGATGGGGATAGAGTTTATTCGCTTCGATATGAGTGAATACATGGAGCGACACACGGTTTCTCGTTTGATCGGAGCTCCTCCAGGATATGTGGGATACGAAGAAGGTGGTCTGCTTACAGATGCAGTACATAAATTCCCACATGCAGTCTTATTACTCGATGAGATTGAGAAGGCGCACCCAGATGTTCACAACATACTTTTACAAGTTATGGATCATGGGACATTGACAGATGCAAACGGACGTGAAGCGAACTTTAGAAACGTAGTTATCATTATGACCACCAATGTTGGTGCTACGGAATTGAGTTCGAATACCATAGGTTTCGCAGGGAACTCTATAGAGAAATCAGGTAAAGAAAAACTTGCAATTAATAAGGCTTTCAGTCCTGAGTTCCGTAACAGATTGGATGCAATCTTATCATTCGGTTATTTACCAGAACGTGTTGTTTTGAAAATTGTTGATAAGTTTTTGACAGAAGTCGAAACGAAATTGAAAGCAAAACGTGTGAAGTGGAATGTAACAGAAGAAGCTCGACGATATCTTGCTAAAATCGGTTATGATCCTTCTTATGGTGCAAGACCCCTTGCAAGAATTATCCAAGAGAAAGTCAAAGGACCTCTTGTAAGTGAACTTTTGTTTGGACGATTGACAAAGGGTGGTTTTGTTAAAGTGGATTGTGTGAATGAGCAACTTGTTTTCGAATATGAAAATAAGGGTGATGGTCAGTCCATCGAACAGGTGGCTGAAAGCCTTAGCTAGCGCTTTCTTGCCGAGTCAATCTTATCAATTTCTGAGGCTGCTATGTCTGTTGATACAATTTCTGGATAAGAACAATAGACATGGAAGGGGCCTTTTTGTTGTCTAAAAAAATCTACCCTCGCTCTAACATCTGATGGCATTGTAATGGGCATCATTCCATTTAATAATTTTTGAACACCTTTTAAGTTATAAATAACAGCTTGATTTCCAGCCGCGTTTTCATCTGTTTTGGAGATATCGACGAATCTATGATCTTCAGTTAGTGGGTGCGTTAGAGATTTGCCGAAACAAAACAGATAGAGAACGTCCCAATCGGGAGGAGCATAAGAAAGCAGTGTTTCTACACGTTCTTTGAAGTGATCACTAATTTTGATGTCATCTTCAATGACAAGAACCGGTTCCGTTTTTTCCTTCACAATCTTTTTGTAAATTTCGTAAAGGCTGAGATAGTTCCCAATTTCGCCAAGTCCCAACATTCTTCTGTAGAATTTGCGATCGAAAAGATAGGTGTAGCCGTTAGTGGTGTCGAGGGTTTGTAAAACGCCTTCATATTTGAAGGGGTCCTCATTTTCTTTGGGCGTTTTATAGACATCTTTGTATTGGGCTCCATAGATAGCGGGGAATCTTTCCAGCTCCAATCCATTTTCATGAAACTGCTTCTGTATATTCGCTAATCTATCTTCGCTCCGTCCCAAATTAATGACGAGGATCTTTTCGAGTTTGGTTATTGATTGTTTTTTCGGCGTGAGTAGTTCCTTGATGGGAAGCGGTACCCTTTTTTCATCCTCACTTTGCTTCGTAGATGTTTTGCAACTTCCTAGAAAAACAAAAATAATAAAGTACTTAAGCATAAAACTCCAAAAAATTGAAAATTGTGGGACGGAGCTCTAGAAAATTGTGGGACGGAGCTCTAGGTCTACGGATTATTCGTATTTGAGTTTGTTGTTCCTGAAAGTGGAAACACGCACTGCCCATTAACTAGAGTTGTATTTTTGGGGCAGGAGCAGTTCTCAGGATTTATTGTAAAGGTTCCTCTACTTTTTTTGCATTTTTCTTCGCGTGTGAGGAGTGCTTTTTGTTCTTCTGAAAGAAGGAAGTAGGGTTTGTTATCGATGGAATTATCGACACTGGGTTTACAAGAAAAAGTTCCGACCCATAAAAAACACACCAAAAGTCCAAGCACTTTCATTTCAATCCTCATTTGTAAAATATCTTATCTTTAGTTTATCCGAGGATGGAGCTGATGAAAAGTTTGGGACGGAGCTCAGTTTGGACTCACAAAGTAAATGGCGGTGATCTTCTCAACAAGATATCATTTGGATGACAACAGATAGTTGATTAACATTTTTCCATATGTATATTGGATTTCTTATCCAGTGTTAGGGTTTAATGGCGGGTTTCGTCATTAGATCTTCGATCTCAATGTAGAGGAATTTCATGAAACCGATTCGTTTGCGTGCAATTTTTCTTCTCGTCCTTACGTTGTTGGCGATTTATGCGATAACCCCGACGGTTATCTATTTTCTCCAGCCGTTGAATGTGCGTAATGACGATGTAGAATTTAAAAAACATCTTCCGTCTTGGCTTCCACAGCGTCACATTATGCTTGGTTTGGATCTCCAGGGCGGCGTGCAGCTTGCTTTAGGAGTCAGCACAGAAGGTGCTATAGAGAACCGCTTAGGCCGCGCTGCAGTGGAAATTGTGCGTTGGTCTAAAGACAACAATCTTGGGGTCGAGACATCTTATGTCGCGAAAGAAAAGATGGTTGTCGTGGTGAAGTTGAAAGAAGGCCAAGATGAAAGCGCTTTCTACGAAGCTTTGCATAAAGAACATCCTTATCTCGTAAAAATCCGTAAGGAGGCAGGTGCGCTAGAATTCAGTTATAGCGACAAAGAAAAAGAACGCATTACGCAAGGCGCGTTAGAGCAGGCAGAGCGTGTTGTTCGCAGTCGTATTGATAACTGGGGTGTAACAGAGCCTCTTATCAATCGTCGTTCGGACGGAAATATACTTGTGCAGCTTCCAGGTTTCCGCTCGCCAGAACGCGCAAAGGAACTTTTGGGTCAAACAGCCCAGCTCAAGTTTAAAATTGTCGACGACAAGTTCGATGGATTTAACTCTCTCAAAGGCAAAACTCATCCTGAGGGGATTACCGAAACAACAAACGGTGGTCAACTTGCCTTCTCTTCTGAAAATCGAGAAATCCTGACAAATTATTTAAAATCACACGTTCCTCAAGATCGCCAGTTACTTTTTGCTCGTGAAAAACTTGGACAAGGAAACAAATCCCACAGCCGCTGGACATCCTATGTAGTGATGGCCGCAACGGAGATAACAGGTGACGATGTGCAGGATGCTGCTATCATTCCTGGATCTCAGATGGACCCCACACCTTTCGTTCAGTTGAGAATGAACAGTATGGGTGGAAAGCGTTTTGCTGAAGTCACGGGTGATAACGTTCATAAGCGTCTAGCTATTATTCTCGATGATGTAATTGAGTATGCTCCTCAGATTTCAGAACGTATTCCTGGTGGTGTTGCTCAGATCAAGTTGGGTGGTGGGCGTGCTTACAACGATGTCATGGAAGAGGGCAAAACTCTTGCTCTCATTCTGAAGTCTGGTGCAATTCCTGCTACAATCCAAGTTTTGGAAGAACGCCAAGTGGGTGCATCCCTCGGACCTGAGCTTGCGAATCAGGGTATTAAGGGCGCATTGCTCGGTCTTCTTGCTGTCTTTTTGTTCATGCTTATTTACTATCGACGACCGGGTCTTGTTGCTTGTTTAGCTTTGGTGTTAAACGCTATTTTCCTCCTTGCTGTTATGGCATTGTTTGGATTTGCGTTGACCCTTCCAGGTATCGCAGCGTTTGTTCTTGCTCTTGGTATGGCGGTTGATGCGAACGTTCTCATCAACGAACGTATACGTTTTGAACTTCGTGAAGGTTTGCATCCTAAGAAAGCTGTCGAATATGGGTTTAAGAAAACCTTCTGGACCATTATTGACGGACACGTTACGACTATCATCGCAGCGGTTATTTTGTTGGAAACAAATGGATCAGGTCCTATTCGTGGTTTTGCCGTATCTCTGATTATTGGTCTTTTAATTTCACTCTTTACATCTTTGACATGTTCTCGTTTGTTCTTTGATCTCGCACTTTCACGTGTTGCAGATAAGAAGATCAAAGGTTGGTTAGCAGGTGAGACCGCTTTGCAGTCTCGTCATTTCCACTTTAATTTTTTGAAATACTCACGAGGACTTGCTTTTACATTAGTTGCAGTCGCGTTGTCTGTATTTGCAACTGCTTTTGTTCGTGGTGGTGCTAACTTCGGAGTGGACTTCGAAGGGGGAACAGAGATGAATATTGCTTTTGCAAAAGACATCGAAGCTGAGTCCATTCGTAAAGTTGCTGAAGAAGCACAGATCAGTGGTTTGAGTATTCAGGCTGTTGGTGGTGGGCAGAAACAGTTCTTGCTTCGTTATGAAGAGACGAAAGCTCATGGAAAGGGAACTGCGGCTCAATCTGCTGCAGCTTCTGAAACCTATAATCTGTTCAAATCGAAAATACTTGATACATTGAAAGATTATGGTCCAGAGATTCAACAGGTGGGCTTCGTAGGCCCTCAGGTTGGTAAAGAACTGCGCAACCAAGGTATGCTTTCTATTCTTTATGCAATTCTTGCAGTGTTTCTCTACATTGCTCTTCGCTTCGACATCCGTTTTGGACCGGGTGCGATGATTAAGATGTTCTTGGATATTTTTGTGCTCTTAGGTTTCTACATATTTTTCTGGAGAACCTTTGATTTGGTCTCTGTTGCTGCATTGTTGACGGTAGTGGGGTATTCGTTGAACGACACCATTGTTGTCTACGATAGGATACGGGAAAACGTTAACAATCACCCACGACGTACGTGGATGGAGAATATCAATTTAGCTTTGAATGAAACTCTTTCTCGTACTTTGAATACATCCCTTGCAACGGGGTTGTCTCTTGTAGGGATTTTGATCTTCGGTACAGGTCAGATCTGGGATTTTGCAATGGTTATGATGATCGGGATTGTTCTTGCGACGTTATCATCGATCTTCGTAGCGAGTGGTTTCGTACTTTGGATGGATGGGTGGCGTAAGTCTAGGCCCCATGTGAGTCCAAAGATGGAAACTTCGATGCTCTCAAAAGCAACAAAGTAGAGCTTTGACGTTTTAAGAAGCAAAGGGCCTGTTTCATAACAGGCCTTTTTTCTCTCTCTTGCTTAGAGAAATTCAAGGTCCGTTACAGATACGTTTGCGATGGATTCTGAGAACTGAATGTCTTTTGTAGGAAGTACACCGTTCTTGAGTCCGTAAGATGAAAATGTTTTTTGATAGACTGAGCATGAAAAGTAATCGAAGTCTTCAGAGAAGGGGACATGACTGCATTCGGAGTGCTTGGTAACGAGCACTTTCTTTTGCTTAACCTCAGCCGCCCCTTGTCGACCCTTTCCTTTGATTTTCTTCTGGATGGGGTCTTGTTCTTGAAGGCGTTTGAGCTTGAGACCACATAGGTCTTTGAATTGGAGGGATTTACCATCCTTCGCCATCTGTCCATGGCGAACATGGTGCGGGCATCGACGGCAATTCATCAAGAAACCTTTTTTAAATTGAGATTGTATTGATCTTAACAAGAGTTCGTGTTCGAGCAATGAAAAAATGGCAGACCTGATGAGAAATAATTTTTTGGGTTATGAGAAATCTTCAATATTGGAATGGGGAGTATGAACGAATGTCTTGGTCAGAGATTGATAAGGCACCGCTTACGAAGGGAGAGAGACTGGATACTCCTGATGGTCTTTGGTTTCGATGCCATTCCTGTCAGGAAGTGACCTATCGTAAAGACTTTGAGGTTAATCAATATGTGTGTCCTCATTGTCAGCAACATTTTTCCATTTCACCTAGAGAGCGGTGTCGGCATTTTTTAGATTTAGAAAGTTTTCAAGTTTATGATGACGAGTTGATGAGCAAAGATCCTCTGAAATTCGTAGCGAAAAAAGCATATGCTGCACAGCTTTCAGATCAGATTAAGAAGATGCAGAAACGCGATGCTATTCTTTGTGGTAGCGGGCTTTTGAAGGGGCGTGCCGTGCAAATTGGAATTTTTGATTTCAGTTTCATGGGTGGAAGCATGGGTTGTGTTGTTGGTGAAAAGATCAAACGTGTATTTCTTCGTGCAAAAGAAAAGAAAGAGCCTGCGATTATTTTTTCCTCTTCTGGAGGAGCGCGCATGCAGGAGGGTGTTCTCAGTTTGATGCAAATGGCTAAAACATGTGCAGCACTTTCACTTTTGCGTGAAGCAGGAGTTCCTATGATTTCTGTTTTGACGGATCCTACAACAGGGGGAGTTGCTGCAAGTTATGCTTTGCTCGGTGATATCAACATTGCAGAACCTGGAGCTTTGATTGGTTTTGCGGGACCACGTGTGATTCAGCAGACTATGCGACAAAACTTGCCTGAGGGCTTTCAAAGTTCTGAATATTTATTAGAGCATGGAATGCTTGATTTGATCTGTGCTCGGAGTGAATTAAGAAATAAGATTTCGCAGATACTTGAGATTCTTTTTCCAGAAAAAAAGAGTCATGAGTGAAATACTAAAAATACTCGAAAGATCTCGTTCGTTCATTCAACCAGGCTTAGATAGGATGCATAACGCTATGCAGGAGCTTGGTATGAATTCGAAGACCCTTCCCCCTTGTGTGCTTATAGGTGGAACGAATGGTAAGGGTTCTACCTCTGGAATGCTCTGGCGTATGCTATCTCTTAGTGGTATGCGGTGCGGTCTTTACAATTCCCCCCATGTTTTAAGTTTCCACGAGAGAATCCAGTGTTCGCATCATTTTTTGCCTTTAGAATTTCTTGAAAAGGAGCTTTCTGAATTAAAGAAACAACTTTCACCTCAAACTTATGACGCACTTAGTTTTTTTGAACTCACGACCCTGCTTGCGTTCTTCGTTTTTAAAAGACAGGGGTGTGAATTCATGGTGCTCGAAGTAGGTTTGGGTGGGAGGTGGGATGCTACAAATGTTTTAGACCCTCTTGTTTCTGCCGTAGTCTCCATCGATTTTGATCATCAGGAATGGCTCGGAGAGACCTTGCAAGAGATTGCTCGCGAGAAGTTAGGAATTGCTCGTAAAGATAAGGCTTTGTTTTGGGGAGATTTGCTTTACGAAAAGGAACTTGAAAGTACTTTGCAAGAAGCTCTTCTCGAGACATCTTTTTTGCTTTTTAAAGCGGGAAAAGATTTTCCTTCGGGTGTAGAAAAACCTTTAGTCGATTTGTTTGAAGGTCGTGCTGAAATTTTAAAATCCAATTTTGCTCTGGCCTATGCCATCTACTCTTGGCTTTATTCAAAATTCTCTTTTGAAAATTTAAAAGTGCCCGCTGAAATATTAATGGAATTTGGTTCTTCCAAGGGACCTTGGCCCTTATCTTTTTTAGGACGAATGCAAAAACTTCGCGTAGAGGGGCGATCGCGTACATGGGAATTTTACCTGGATGTTTGTCACAACGTAGCATCTGTGCGGGAATGTGTGCGTACTTTGAAATCTTTGAACGTGCATAATGGAAAACCGTTGACAGGATTTGTTTCCATTTTACGCGATAAAGAGATCTCACCGATGATTGAGCTTTTGCATGAGATTCTGAATCCAATTATGGTATTTAAAATAGATCATGAACGGTCTATTAGCAGAGAGCAAGTGACATCGCAGTCTTCTCAGCTCACTCTTTATGAGAGTTTTGAAGAGTTATGGAAAGATTGTGCTGATGCAGTGTCCTCGCCAGTTCTTATTTGTGGATCTTTTTACGCAGTTGGAAAAGTCATTGACTATTTTAGAGCGTATCCAAAAACCTTTTCAGGTCAAAGTCAACTTTTTGCTTATGACCCTCGCGATCAGCATAGCCTCTCTATGCTCTCCTGATCTGATTTCATCAAGTTTAAGCAAACATAATAATGCTCCCCTCCCGCCTTTTTTCTTTGACGCAGAAACAACGCACTTTAACCGCCAAGGAACTCAACAAATATTTGAAGGAAATGTTGTGCTGATGGTCGGAGCTAATCTGATTTGGGCTGACTCTATTCATGTGGATCGCGAAAAAGAATTTTTAAAAGCAATAGGGCATGTCCTTGTTGTCAATGCACAGCAAGTTTTTGGAGGAGATGAAGTCACTTTTTATTTTAAAAGCGAAGATTTCTTTTTGAAGAATGCCTTTGTTATTTCGGACGACAAAGCAAAAGCAGATGAAATTTCCAAAAAGATTCTCGGTATTTCACCTCAGGAAGTGAAGATGGAGCTTGAGAAAAATCGACAGCTTCAGAAGCTTCAGGAAAAGAAAGAGGCTTTGAAAAAAAATTTTGAGGGTTTAGCTCCGTCCCAGAAAGAATTCATGATTGATGAGTTCGCCCTGCTTTTAGAAAAAGAAAAACTAATCTCGGAGCAAACAAATCCAGTTCTTGCGCAGATTTCGGAGCATCAGCGCGAAGCGATACAGAAGCGCAGGGAATTTTGGGAGCAAAGTCAGAAAAGCAAGTTGCCGATGGGACGCCCCTTGCTAACGAAAAGCTATATTCGCTTGGACGGAGCTTGGATTGAAAGAACGGAGGGCAACCATTACCGGGCCAATAAGGTAACTGTTACGCCTTGTCGTTGTGATGAAGATGAAAAGGCGGCATGGCAAGTCCGTGCAGATACTTTAGATGCTTATGGTGAAGGTTATGCAGATTTCGAAGACGCTGTGATTGAGGTGAAAGGAATTCCCGTTCTGTATCTTCCCTATTTACGGCTTCCGATGAAAGGAGAACGTCAGTCCGGTTTCTTGTTTCCAAGTTTGAGTTACAACCGCTTTAACGGATCCATCTTTTCTCAACCTGTTTTCTTTGATCTCGGAGCCAACAAAGATTCAACTATGACGGTTGATTTTATGGAGAAACGAGGCGTGCGCCTAGGTGGAGAATTTCGTTACCAACAGAAAACCTATTCTGGGTGGGAACTTCAAGGTGAAGCTATTCGTGATCGCCAATGGACCCTACTTCAGAGTCAACGTGCAGAAATTTCACGCTCTTATTGGGATGGACTTCAACAAGCTGCAGCTCAAGAAAATAATACCTCAGCTCCGTCCCACAGTCGGTATACGAAATATACTTCGGGTATGTTGAGTACTCCAGATTTTTGGCGATCCAATAACTTGTCTTACTGTTTGCAGAATCCTAGCTCCCCCTTGTGTCGTGAAATTATCGATGCCTATGTTGAAGCACCTGCGAATCCTTATCGATACAAATCCGAATGGAAGGGGATGACATTTTTCACTCCGAGGGTGTCCGTTGTCAGTGAAGGAAAAATTTTATCAGATCATCGATATTTGCAGGATTTGTATTTTGAAAGATTCAATGAAAGTTTTAATCCCGCAAGTCCTGATCTTTTTTCAAAAACAAAAGGGCAGCTTCATTTAGATGGGAATGACTTCTACGCAGGTCTTGGTTCAAGTTGGGGAGATAATCTTACTGTGGATTCTCGGTATTCGGGTCATCAGATTCCTGCAAGTATTCGACTCAGAAGTAGAACCTTCGAACTTTTTGAAGAACCAAGACCTGTGTATGGAAGTCTTTTGTTAAATTACAAAAGGATTCAATATTTCGATGACAGCATTTTCCTGAAAAAACCTCCGAGTAATGATTTGACTTTGAGATTGGATTCAGGGGATTGGTCACAAGTTAAATTTAATATTTTTAGCCCCCTGCTGAGCAATCAAGCTGTGAATTTGAATTATTTTACAGAACTTGAATCCCGCTTTGTTAATACAGAATATAGATTTACACAAGGCATCGTCTCCGCAGATAGCCTTAATGAAAACCCACATACGACTCTTCGAACCCTCCGCTATGGGCTTGATCTTCAATTGCCAATCGACGGAACCATGCAGTTGTCTCCGTCCCATACTGCCAAGTCTGAAGGTCTTCTCTTTTTAAATCATAGAATGAACTGGGGACTCACTTATTCCATCCGTCCTTCAGTTGTAAGACAAGGGCCTTACGGAGATTTATCGAATCTGTATGCATATAATGCCGTAAGTTCAAGTTTGAGCTCCGTCCAAAGTCCTAGCACACAACGTCTGACCTACTTTCTTTCTGAAAGTCCTGACAACTTCGATTCAGATGCGTTGCCTGAACAAGAAAGGATGATTCCTCATCATCAGGTTCTGTTCTCAACAAGTCATGATTGGGTGACTTACAAAAAAAACTGGTACAATACGCTTGCTCCGAGCAACGGAATGGGTAGCCAGGATTTGTCGAGACTTTCTTTTAGAGAACGTGCACGCAATGAGTTGGAATATTCTTCCTATCTGATGGGAATTCTCGATTCTCAATTGACGGAACAAGAATTGGAGCAGAAAGGCTTTCAATTTTCTGAGGGAGAACGTACGACTGTTGCTCATGTAGATGGCAATATCAGTTATGATTTTAAAAAAGCTGCAAATTTCAGAAAAAATCAGGGACAGATAACATCAGCTAATAGTTCGCTTCAACCCTGGTCTCCTGCCCGAGCTAATGCAAATGTCAAACTTGCAAACTGGACTCTGAGTAATTTTACAAAATACGACATTTATTTAAAATTGGTGACAGGTTTGAGCTTTCAATTAAGTACTCCGACCTTTTACAGTACCAAATTGAATTTCGGATATTCCATCGATAAGGAGCTTAGAGATCAAAACACAGGTGGAATTAGTGTAAACAGAACTCTTACTCAAAGTCAGTCTCTGACATCTTCATTGATTCCCTATATTACTCTTTTAGCTGAGTACAACATTCGTATCAAAGAACATGAGACACCGAGTCGTTTTTATTATTTATCTTACGGTGCAAGTTATGCCTCTCCGTCCAACTGTTGGGGGCTGCAATTTTTTTGGAAAAAGGACTATGCAGATCCTTGGTCAGGAACTTACTTTCTTTCCCTCATTGTTAAATTTTTCAACTACAACCGTGAGTATGGAAACTTCCTTGCAAGAGCGAATGCAAATCAAAATTAGAAGGGTGCATTCTTCAGAGTAAACGCAGGTGTTGAAAAAAGATCGTTCACAACATCTCTTGAAAAATTCTTGGCAGCAGTATTGAGAAGAAGTTCGTTGGTTTCTTCATTGCGGATATAGTTGCTTTCTTTGGTTGTCAGAATGGCAAGCATGTCGAAATTTGTAGAGAGGGGATATTCTTTTTTGAGAAGAAGCGTTTTATTTCGTAGATCCCAAATTTCTACAAGCACTGTAAAATGGACCCTCTCTCTCTTGGAATAAACATCCGCTGCGTGAAGATTTACATACCCGCCACTGTTTTGATCCTTGAGTTCATAGGGTGTATTTGTCGTGGGATTGATAAACATGTCAGGATTTGTAATGGTATTTTTAGCATCGGATTCATATTGAGATCGCGTTCCGTCTTTGACATGGGCTTGCAAGAAAAAATCAGCATAGGCTGATGGCGCAAGTCTCAAATGACCACTGGTAGCAAAAGCTTCCTGCAGTGCATTCCACAAAACATCATGTGCAATGACAATACGGCTAGAGTCAAAAATCGGTGCAATGGCTATTGTTTTTGCTCCCTGAGGAACAGAGATATGTTTGTTGGTAAAATGATATACACAACTCGTAGATAGAATGAGATAAAGAGAAGATAAAAATTTTGTTAACTTGCTGAGCAAAATTCACCTATTGAAACTGCGAATTTTTCACGATAGTACTAAAGAGGGGGCTTTCGATCCATAATTAGTTTTTTAGTTCCCTGCAATGGTTTAAAGGAGCGGAATCCGAATGATGGATATAATACCCACTTTGATTGATGGTGCGGTGATCTGTACTCTTCATAACGAGTGTTCTTACAAAGCGCGAGCTTGCCCTGAGTGTGAGCAGCTTGTGATTAAGCTGCACAATTGGCTTAAACATACATCTTTGGAATATATGGTTTTTGATTTCCAGGATGAAAAGGAAGTATGCCCGACTTTTTTGCAAGAACTGATGCAGTTGAGAAAACGTCTTCGCATTCAATTGCTTTTTGCTGGCGTTATGGAACAACCACGCAAGCATTTGGAAGGTTTCAATTACGGCGAAACATTTCCCATCTTTCTCAGTCCTGAAGATGCTATCCGCGCCTTACGCATGCAAAATCCAGGCCTCACAGAAGCCCCTCTTAAAGCTCCTGTCATGTTTAACACTTCTCTCATTCGTACAATGGAAGCCATTCATCAACACATGTAATACGCATCTCAGTCGCCTCCATAGACTCAATTAATTTTTATTGATCACTTTGAGATTCTTCTCAATGGTGTTGAGATTCAGGCGAACAGCATCCAACTGATCAGATTCAGGGTACTTATCAAGGGCTGTTTGTAGATACTGTTGAGCTTCTCGAAGATAATTTCCGCGTGCTTTCATGTCTTGAACGGGGATAGCGCTTTGGTAGGAGCGCGCAGCTTTTGTTCTCAAATCGCTCACTGCTTTGTTCGCAAGCTCTTTGATTTTGCTCAGAGCTTCAGGGTTTTTCGAAGCATCTAATCGGCGAAGTAGCCGAAGGGCATCTTCGTAACGATTTTTCTCGGCTAATTCAGAAGACTGTTTGAAGATTTCCGCCTCGGAAGCGGGAGCCTGAACAGGAATGTTAGCTAAAGGTACAGATGTGGGCTCAGGTTCAACAGGAGGTGGAGGCGGAAGAACAACGCCATTATCAGCGGGAGCATTTGTCAGAGTCGGATCCACAACAGGTGTTGTTGTTATAGGAACAACGCCTAACTTATCGCGAACTTTTGACCACTCTGCAATTTTTTCATTCACTTTGGCACGGAGCTCATTTTGAAAGGCAGAATTTTTGTCGGGATCTTGCTCCGTCCCACGTAAAGCGAGTTCAAGTATGCTTAAGTTTTGTGCGAAAGGATTTTCATCGATTTCTGTTTTCAAGGAAATATGGATCTCTGTGAAAAGCTTCTCAAGGGATTCAGTATGGGTCCAGTTAGAAACTTGTAGAGGCGTGCGTTCTAATAATACAGCTTGATCGAAAGTTATAGGATCAACGCCTTCATGTAAGTAGGAACGGAGCACACCAAAAATCAAAACAGCCCGATGCAAAGGGCTCCGATCTAAACTTGCCGCAATTTTACGAAGATCTTGAACTTCGGGCGCTGATAAGCTCGTACGGAGATCGGAGACTTTAAGATATAGCCCCACATCTTCTGAATAAAGTGGAGCAGGTTGTGAACCAGCAGGTTCTTCCGGCATTTTTGATTTTTCGCGGGGCGCTGTTTTGGTTGAAGCTTTTTGAGTTGTGTCTTCGAATGGTACGTGAACACAAGCACTCAGTGATGCACTGAGAAGACTCAGTTTCAAAAGATGATTCATAGTATCTAAGATCCTAAAGTTTCAATTAAAAACCAAGAATACTATAGTCGATGCTGCGAGAGAAGAACAAGGTGGAATAAGAATTAGCCGTGAAGAGAATTTTGATCTGTTTCTTCGAATTTCTTTTTAAGCCGTTTTAAAGTTTCCACCATAATTTCAAGTTCCCACGTATCACCTTTGAGATTTTTTGCTAATTCATCCAACCAATCTTGCTCATGCTTAAGAAAATTCTTAGCATTGTCTGTCGAAGAATGATTGAAGAGTTCCGTTAGATACGCAGTCCACTCTTTTGCAGATTTAGGAATAAGATTCACAAGTCGATTGAGTTTCTGTGTTGCGGTTTCATCTTGCCATCCGCCTGACACTCGAAAGGGATAATTTTCCTGATCTTGTTTATGCAACCAAATTCTGCTGTTTTCTGAAACTTCCACAACAACATAATCTGTGGGAAGAGCTTCATGGAAGCCATCAGGTCTTTTCCAAATAACCTTCATTTAAAAATGCTCCGAGCTTTGAAGATTTACTATGAAGTATCACGTTCGCTTCTTTGCGTCAACGAAAGCTCCGCGAGTGAAAGTTCTTTTGGGACGGAGCAAATTGAGATAGCCTGAGGACACACACTTTGTAGGGAAACAATATGGATAGGATTCTGAGTTTTATAAAAAAAGTTCACCGCATTCTTCATGGAATCGTTTTTGGAATTGGCCTTCTCGTTGTTATCGGCATGATTCTTCTTATTACAAAATCGAGCCCCATTTCTTTTGACCAACCCGAGTATGGAGACAAAGACAAAATTTATTTGAAAATTCGCTTAGCAGGTGAGCTGCTAAGTAAAAGTCCTGAAGCGAATACCCTCGGAGCTGTCTTTGTAAGAATGTTCCAAGAAGAAGAGCGCGAGTTTTATGTTTATGATTTGAAATCGGTACTCAAACATGCGAAGCAAGATCCGCAAGTTATGGGTGTATACTTAGATATGGGTGCTTTGCACGGATCTTTTGCTCAATTCACAGAACTACGTGACCTTCTTTCTGAATTCAAAACGGATGGAAAACGTCTTGAAATCTGGACGCCGCATTTAGAAAATAAAACTTTTTATCTTGCAACACTTGCCGATCGCTTGCATCTCGCACCCGAAGGTGAGCTTTCCATTCCAGGTCCCATGTTTCAAATGGTTTATGGTGGAGAAGCCTTTCGTAAGTTAGGAGTTGCATTTGAAGTTATACGTGCAGGTTCCTACAAGTCTTTATTTGAACCCTTAATTTCAGACACACCTTCTGTTGAAACACTCAAAGATTATCTTTCAATAGAAGATTCGCTACGCAAACACATGGTTTCAAAAATTGCTCAAGGTCGGAAAACAGGTCCCAGCAACGTCGAATCTTGGTTGCGTCGGTCACTCTACTCTGCGAAAGAAGCGTTCATTGAAAAACTTGTCGATGGTCTTTCTTATAAAGAACAGTTTGAAGAGGGGATCACAAAAGATTGCAAGTTAGTAGAAATTACAAAATATCATCCTCCGAAATCTAAAAAACCAACACTTCTCAATAAAGAAGGCATTGCTTTCATTGAGGCCATTGGACAGATTTTTTTGCAGTCCTCCGCTCTTTCAGGGCATGAAGGTTTCGACTTCGAACTTCTTATGGAGGAGTTAAAATGGGCTCGTGAAGATGCAGATGTCAAAGCTCTTGTGCTGCGTATCGATAGCCCTGGTGGTTCTTCACTCGCTGCAGATCTTCTCTGGGAGGAAGTTCGACGTGTATCCGAAGTCAAGCCAGTTGTTGTCTCCATGGGAGGATATGCAGCGTCCGGTGGTTATTATATGGCAGCACCTGCTACAAAAATCTTTGCACTCCCTACAACCATCACCGGTTCTATAGGTGTGATAGGATTGATCCCAAATTTTGAAGCTTTCCGTCAGAAATACGGTGTGAGTTTTCATGTCGTTTCTGAATCTGATCGTAAGAACTTACTCAATCCAGGTTCGAAGATGACGGTGGATGACAAAAAAATTCTTGAAGCTCATGTACAATCCACTTACGAAGGATTTGTGAACCGTGTTGCAAGTGGTCGCAAAAAAACTTTTCAGGAAATTGATTCTATAGCTCAGGGTCGTGTATGGACAGGTGAGCAAGCAAAAGAACTAGGTTTGGTGGATCAACTTGGTGGACTCGCAGAGGCCTTTCATGAAGCGAAGCAGCTGGCAAAATTAAATGTAGATCAAGATTATCCCATACTTCGTTACCATGCTCCGAGCCGTTCTTTCAAAGAGTGTCTGAGAAGTGGACGATTAGGTTCCTGTTTGGTTCTCGATATGAGTCATGCGAAAGTTCCGAATTTGAACACACTTCCTCTATTGCAAGTGCTTGCACGTTGGACGGAGCAAACAACTCTTCCGCGTGAGCAGGTTCTAGCACTTTTGCCTCACGTTCTTGTTGAGTGACGTCTAAATCGCAACTTTGCTATATTTCTTCTGAGCGATTTCAATCCATGCGTTGATCTTCTGGTTACGAAATATATTGTTGTCCCATTGCTTCACTAGCCCTTCTAAATCCTTTTCCTCGAAAGGTGGTTTAGCAAGTTCTTCGAGAAGTTTCGGATTTTTGCGAGCGAGTTCCCAAGCTTTTTTCAACTGAGAATGCGTATCCATATGCATAGCTCCGATCAGGTCACCCAACACTTTTTTCGATCTTGCAAGTTTGTCGAAATCCACTTGTTTTTGTTCTCCATGATAATCAAAAAGATTATCTGCAGCGAGTTTCTGATCTTTATCCAAATTTTTATAAGCAAGTGGATTCACACCCATGCGAGCAAGTGTGTTTTGTATGGGGCCACCTTTAGAACCTTTTTCAAGAATGTAAATTCTTTGTCCTTCTTCGCTCAATAAAAATTCAATAAAGCGCTCTGCAACTGTTTTGTGCGGAGCGCCTTTGAGTATAGCGATAGGATCGCTATTAAAAACGGTTTCGCCTACGGGTCTAGTAAAACCCAATTTATCAGATCCCAACTCACTTACTTTTGCAGCAGCGTAGAAGTCAATAGCAGGTGCAATTGCAGCCTGCCCATTCACAACAGCTTTGATAGGATCACTGCTAGATTGTGTGAAAGACAGCGTATTCCCTGAAAATGCAAAAAGAACTTCCCAACCTTTTTTCCATCCGCAAGTTTCGAGTATGATCAAACTCATCAGCAATGCTGTTGATGATCGACGAGGATCTGCTGCACTGATTTGATTAAAATACTCGGATTTTCCTAGGTCTTCCCACAGCGCAGGTTCAGGCAATTTTAAAGTTCTAAGAATCGTTTTATTAAAAAAAAGTCCGAAGGAAGACAGAGCTGTTCCGTACCATTGATTTTTGGGACTTCGAAGAGGTACTCCAATAATATTTTGTGGAATCGCATCTAAAGATTTTGGTAAATTAAAAGTTTCTAAAAGTTTGTAATGATTTTCCAAGTCAATAAAATTTGCATCTCCTCCACCCCAAAAAAGATCAACGTTCGCTGTGTTTTTATTTTTGTCATATTTGGAAAGTAAGTAACGTATTTCATTTTCACTTCCACCTTGATCAATCCAATCTACATTCACATTTTTTTTGTAAGTGCGTTTGTAGTACTGAACAAAGCGTGGAACAAATTCATCTTGAATAGATTTTCTGTGAGGAGAAAGGATGACGAGTGCGTCATCTTCTGCATTTAAGAACATAGACACACCGACCAAAAACATTCCGAGAATGAGTCGCCAAATCAACATTCTACTACCCTTTTTTGATTGTTTTCGTAGTTCCATTTAGACAAAGTTAGGAGTGTGGGTCAACTGGAAAAGGAGAGCAAACTTTGTGCTGAATAAAAGTTGTCAGTTGAATTTAATACGATCGTTTAAGTTTCTTATCTTTTTCATGAGCTTCGATAGCTAAAGAGATAAGACGTTCGATAAGTTCTTTGTAAGGAAGACCCGTTGCTTTCCAAAGTTGTGGATAAGCACTCATGTTTGTAAAACCAGGAATGGTGTTCAACTCGTTGATAAACACTTCTTCCCCACGAACAAAGAAATCAATGCGAGCCATTCCTTGACAGGATAAAGCAACGAATGCTTTCTTTGCATAGTTCTGCACAGCTAAAACGGTTTTCTGTGGTAAGTCTGCAGGAATAACGATGCGTACACCACCTTCGGTATACTTCGATTCGTAGGTGTAAAACTCGTCGTTCGGAATCATTTCTCCAGGAACACTCACTTGAGGATCATCATTTCCTAAAACACCGACTTCAATCTCACGACCTACAATCGCTTCTTCAACCAAAATTTTATGATCGTAAAGAAAAGCATCTTCAATCGCAGCATAAAATGATTCTTCATCTTTCGCTTTATGGATGCCTACGCTGGAGCCTAAATTTGCAGGTTTAATGAAGACTGGGTTTCCGAGTTTGCGAATGACATCTTCGTATTTGATGTTTGCTTTTTCATAAGAACGAAAGCTTAAGAACTTTGGTGTAGGCAAGGAAGCCTGTTTAAGAAGATTTTTCGTAACCTCTTTATCCATGCATGCTGCGGATGCAAGAACACCAGCTCCTACACAGGGTATTCCTACAAAACGAAGAAGGCCTTGCACCGTTCCATCTTCACCCATCGGTCCATGGAGAACAGGAAAGACAACATCGAGTTTTCCAGGAGAATGTTCATTCTCTTGTTCACAGCGAAGTTCGGTGAATTGACTCGGAATCAAAACAACACTCTCTTTGGTGCTTGCATTGAGATGTATAGATTCAGCGCTTTCCAAATTCAGAAAAGGTTGCTTCGGATCAGGAAGCAACCACTTTCCTTTTTTGTCGATCCCGATGAGGACCACGTCGTACTTTTTAGGGTCTAAAGCTTGAATAACATTCGATGCCGACAAAAGTGAAATTTCATGTTCAGGTGAACATCCGCCAAAAAATACGCCGATTTTGATCTTCTTCAAGGCTTTCCTCTTTCTCGCTTCTAAATCCGAAGCATATTAACCATGATATTTGAAAGAGATACGCAGACTCGTGCGGTAGATTATTTTTTTACCATCGATTTTGATATCTTGGCTTATCACTTCCGCAATCCGCAGATCCTTCAAAGTTTTGCCCGCTGTTTTGATAGCAAACTTTGCTGCATCTTCCCATGACTTTGAACTTGTGCCGACGACTTCGATAATTTTGTACACGCTATCGGACATGACTTATCCCTTTAAAATTAAAAATGGCTTTCTATTCACGATAGAACAGTACCTTTCAGGGTCAAGGGATTTCATCCCGCTAGGGTTTTTGAAAGTCATCCTTTTCCGGATAAATTTTTACTGCCCTCAGGGTTTTTCCGCACTTTAGACATTTCTCCCTTGCCGTTTCATCCAAACTTTTCTATTTAAAAGACCAGTTTACAAACCGCGGGGACTTTCTATGAAAGCTGTTTTGATCAGTTTCCTTATATTCGTGGCGAGCATGTTCTTGGTGCTTCCTTCTTTCAACATCGGAACTCAGTTTATTTCAATGGAGCTTCTGAAATATCTTCCTTTCGTAGTCATGGCGCTAGCTATGTTCTGTCAATGGAACGCCCTTCTGGATTACAAAAGCAACTTGGATTTGAAGAAACTTGCTTACGATGCAACACAAAACGAAGACATACTGAAAAACGAAATAGCAAATGAAAAAGAAAAACGTACTCTTTATGAAAATGAATTGAAAAAAATCTCTTCGGAAAAAGATTTTATTTACAATGAAAAAACCAAGGCATTGTCTGAACTCGCAACCTTAAAAAAATCTCTGGACAAAGCTTATAGCAACCTCTCTCAAACAGAATTGCGTTTGCAAGAAAGTCTTGAAAAATTAAACACACTTCAAAATCAATCTTCGCATTCCGATGTCCTTACATTTTTATCTTTATTACAAGAGAAGGGTCGTCTTCTGGATTTCCTTATGGATGATATAAGCATCTACACGGATGCTCAGGTAGGGGCTGCAGGTCGTGTTGTTCACCAAGGGTGTTCATCCGTTCTTAAAGATTTTTTCAACATTGCTCCTTTGCGCTCGGAAAACGAAGAGACGCTTATCACTTTGCAAAAAAATGAACCTATGAGTGTGTACCGTATGCTGGGCAAACATACGGAGGATCTTCCTGTCGATGCAAAAATTATACATAGAGGTTGGGGTACAGAACTTATGAATATCCCAAGACGCAGTACGGCCCCTGTGGAATTTAATGGAAAGATGGTTATTAGCCCTGTGGAACTTGAAATTCCAGGTTAGAAAGAAAGATATGACTCAATATAGCATCGGTATAGATCTGGGAACTTCGAACTCTGCACTCGCTTACTGCAAAGACGACGAAAACAGTGTCCACATTTTAGATATTCCCCAAGTTCAACGTTTGGGAGAACTTTTTACAAGTCACACCCTTTCTTCTGCAATGTATTTGGCACCAGATAAGGAAGTGAACGAAGCAGAAGTCCGTCTTCCTTGGGAAACACAAGGCAATACGCAAAAAATAGTAGGGAATTGGGCTTTGTCTCGCGGAACTCTGTCTCCTGACAGACTGGTTCTTTCTGCTAAGTCTTGGTTGATCAATCAGTTTACCGATCCTCGTGAGGAAATTTTACCTTGGTCTTCCGATCTTTCTCAAAAAATTTCACCTCTGCATGCTCTCAGCTCTTATCTTCTCCATTTGAAAAGTGCATTTGTTCACCAATTTCCTGATGCAGCAGTTTCCAATGTGGTCATTACAATCCCGGCTTCTTTCGATGAAGCTGCTCGACAACTTGTTGTGGAAGCTGCTCAGCTTGCAGGGTTGGAAAAGCTCAGTCTTTTAGAAGAGCCTCAAGCTGCTTTTTATTCCTTCATAACAAGTCATGCAAAGACCTGGCAAAAGCAAGTACAAGCAGGGGATTTGGTTCTCGTCTGCGACGTCGGTGGAGGAACCAGCGATTTTAGTTTGATTGCTATTCATGACCAAGATGACAGCTTAGCGCTTGAACGCATTGCTGTCGGAGATCATTTGTTACTCGGTGGAGACAACATGGATATGGCTATTGCCTACATGTTGAAAGCTGAGTTTGCAAAAAATGGAACGAACTTGGATAACTGGCAATTTCTTTCTTTGGTAAACGAAGCACGAAGAGCCAAAGAACTTTTGCTTGCGGATGAAAAACTTAAAGAAGTTCCCATCTCTATTACAAAACGTGGCAGTAAATTGATGGCGAGCACTTTGACTCATGTCCTCACACGTTCACAGGTGGAAAGTCTGGTGCTCGATGGTTTTTTCCCCGTTGTTGGTGTGGATGAAACTTTAGAAAAAAGAACACTCGGTATTCAAGAATGGGGTCTTCCTTACGAAAGTGATCCTGCTATTACAAAACATCTTTCTGCGTTTTTAAAACGTGCATACCAAACTTTGAAAGCAAGTCCTCATTTGTCAAAATTGACAGCTCTTCCTGCGGACCGAGATTATTTGCTTCCTAACCGTATTCTTTTTAACGGTGGAGTTTTCGAAGCCCAGGTTTTGAAAGATCGTATTTTAAATATTTTAAAAACTTGGGGTGCGCAAAATTTAGAACTTCTTTCCAACCCACAACTTGCACTCGCTGTTGCCAAAGGTGCTGCTTATTTTGCGCATATTAAAAAATCAGGTAAAGGCGTACGTATTAAAGCAGGAACCGTACGTTCTTATTATATTGGACTTGAAGCCCCTCGTTTAGCAGTTCCGGGATGGAAAGCTTCGTTGAAAGCTTTGTGTGTGCTCCCTCAAGGGACTGAAGAAGGCACGCACCTTCCTCCGACTAAGAATCAATTTGCTCTCTTGACAGGCGAATCGGTGCAGTTCCGTTTCTTCCATTCAAAACAAAGAGGAGCTGATAGTGTTGGAACTTTTGTTGAAGATGCAGAAAGTGTATTGGAAGAAAGTCCCGCTTTGAGTGTGACACTTCCGAATGCAGGTGCGAAAAAAGAACTTGTTCCTGTAACGCTCGAAGCTGCTGTGAGTGATGTTGGAACACTGCAACTTTTTATGAAGCATGTGAAGTCCGATCAAAAATGGCAGTTGGAATTTGATTTGCGGAAAAGTGAGAACGGATGAGTTCCTTTCGATACATAGTAGGCATAGACCTTGGAACTAGTTCTTGTGCGCTATCCTATGTAGATCGATATGCAGAAAATCCACAGTCGAGAAGTTTGGCCATCACCCAATGGCATCAGCAGGGGCTTATGGAATCCCATACCCTTCCCTCTTTCTGTTACATTCCAAAATCGAAAGAAGCCGAACAGTTCAAAATTCCTTTCTCAAGTTTTTCTGAGCCTTATGTTGTAGGAATTCTTGCACAGGAACGTCTTGCGACGCATACTCACCTAGTCATTCATTCTGCAAAATCATGGTTATGTCATGGTGGTGTCGATAGAGAAGCTAAAATACTTCCTTGGCACTCTGATGTTCTGATTGGTGAGAAACGTCTTTCTCCCGTCTTTGTTTCATCCCTCTATCTTCGGCATTTGAAAGATGTTTGGGATAAAAATATTGCGAACGGTCGAGAAGAATTTCGTCTTGATAAGCAAAAAATTATTGTAACGGTGCCAGCTTCTTTTGACGAAACAGCAAGCTTTTTGACGCTGGAAGCAAGCAAACTTGCAGGTCTTGGTCCCGATGTAACCCTCTGTGAAGAACCTCAGGCTGCCTTTCATTATTGGTTTGCACAGCATTCGCAAACTTTGAATAAAGATGCCAACATACTTGTTGTGGATATAGGTGGTGGTACAACCGATTTCTGTCTCTTTAAAAGTTCTTGGGACGCGTCAAAAAATAATCTGAGTCTTCAAAGAGTAGCGGTCAGTGATCATATTTTGTTAGGTGGAGACAATATTGATTTGGCTCTCGCGCATTTAGCAGAGAAGAAAATGCAGGAGCAGGGTTTTGAAAAGCTGAGTGGTGAAAAATGGGCTCAGTTGGTTTTTGAATGCAGACGTTTGAAAGAAAAATCGCTGTCAGATGATTTAAGCATTTCACGAAATTATTATGTCTCTCTATCGTTATCTTCAGGAAACAAACTTATCGCAAATACCTGTACTCTCAGTTTTACAAGCGAAGAGATTTTTCAAACTGTACTTGAAGGTTTTTTCCCATTCTGTGACAGAGACTCAAGGCCTGAACAGAAAATCGCGTTGAAAGAGTGGGGTCTTCCTTATGCACAAGAGAGTGCGGTTTCTAAACATCTTGCAGCGTTTTTGAAGGGAAAACACGTCGACTATGTTTTGTATACAGGTGGAACTTTAGTTCCTGCTTTTCTGCGAGAACGTCTCAGCGAAATTATTGCGCGATGGCAAAACAAAGATGCAATAGTTCTCGAAAATGATGCTTTGGAATTAGCGGTTTCTCGTGGTGCAAGTATTTTCGGATACAAAATTGCACACAAAGATGAACAAGTACTTTCAGGTTATCCTCGTTCGCTTTACATCAAAGTTATGCATGCGGAAAAACAAAAACCTATGGCTCTGTGCCTGGTCCCTAAAGGCTATGATGGCACTCAAACTTTGAGAGTGAGCACACCCGGACTGCATGCTCTTCTGGGGAAACTAGCACGTTTTGAACTCTTTAGCGCTTTGGATAGACCGGAAGACAAAGCGGGATCTTTTACAGATATAGAAAGGCTCAAAGCTGTATGTGTTTTGCAAACACGTTTGGGTGAACTTTCTAAGAAGCAATCGAAGGCAACTCCTATCTTTTTGGAAATGCGTCTTGCGGCAAGCGGGTTGTTAGAGCTTTACTGTGTTCCTGAATCTTCTCAGAACAAAGAAGTTTACAAATTAAATTTCGCATTCACAGATCAGAATGTAGAAAGTTCCTCTTCTCTTGCTCTTCCTTTCACTCAAAAAACAAAACAAGCATTAGAATGTATAGATCGTTTCTATGGAAAAGAAAAACTACTAGTCAAACAGAATCCTATGACCTTGCCAACAGATCTGGAACAGATACTAGGTCTTCCACGCAAGGACTGGGATTTAGCAACTTTGAGATCACTATGGCCTGCTTTGAAAGAAGGTATACATAGACGCAATCGCAGCGAGCAGCACGAACTCGCTTGGCTTAATCTTGCAGGTTATGTCTTGCGTCCAGGTTATGGTGCAGAGAATGATGCCTTGCGTTGTCGTGAACTTCAGCCTTTGTTTACTCAGGGGCCTGCGTATGCGACGAGTACAAAAGTTAAAACACAGTGGTGGATATTCTGGAGACGTATTGCAGGAGCTTTAGATAGAAACACACAGGATACTATTTTTTCTAAACTCTATCCTTTGATTAAAAAAGATGACTGCTCACCTGAAATTTTTTTGCTTCTAGGTTCGCTCGAAAGAGTGGATATGCAGAAACGTGTTGCGCTGGGCCAGTGGTTGAGTTCGGATATAGTTTCTACATCTTTGCACAGGGATCAGAAACTTTGGGCACTGACCCGTATTGCAAATCGTCTCCCTCTTTACGGGGGAGCGGAGTGCATAGTGCGTCCTCATTTTGTGCTTCCATGGTTGGATAAATTATGGGGGTTGGATCTTAGTAAAAATAAAAATCTTGTGAATTTTTACACAAATGCCTGTCGTTTGATTGAAGATCGTGAGTTTGATATTCCTGAAAGTTATCGTATGAAAGTGATTGAACATTTGAAAAAAGTAGGTGTGCACACAGACCTACTTCAAACTTACATTCCCCAGGACTCTCAAACTATGACTCTCCTTATGGGTGATGCCCTTCCTGTCGGTTTGCAAATCTGTTAGTTCAGATTTAATTACAAGAGGTTATAAGCTTTTTCTCACCTTTTCACCTATTGCTCCGATAGCATAGGGACTTGAATTGTGTTTTCAGGGGCTTATGGAACCGATTCTATCGGAAAAAGCAAAAAATTTAGAAGTCCTTCTCGGAATTTATAACGAGATGGTGGGACTGAGTATTTTTACGGATTACGGTGCTTACGAAAAGATATTGAGTTTGGTTCGTACCCTTTTTCAGAAACCCGATATGATGTTAGGGATTTCCATATTCTTCCAAAAAGGAAACCGAAAGCATGAACTTATCCGATTGATGATGTCAGATCACAAATATAAAACTTCAGACATCAAACAGATTTATCGTGATGCCATACATTATTCCAATAAACATTATGAAGATTCGATTTACTTTCAAGCGAGAGAAAAAACATACCATCTCGTCGAAGATCTTACAAAATTGGAAAAGAACGGAATCAATTACTGGTTGATGAGAAGGGGTATCAAGGGGATTTTAGTGATCCCTTTGAAACAGGAAAAAGAAGTTTTTGGTTTTTTAGAACTTTCATCAATTAATGAATTGAATTTGGAATCAACAGATCTAGAAAATTTAAACAAACTTATTCCTGCGTTTACAAACACCGTTTTAGGATTTTTACTTGCGTTAAAGGCGGAATTGCATGCGTTGATTCAAAAACATTTTACTGCGATTCATCCTTCAGTTGAGTGGATGTTTGAAGATTTGGCTGTTGAGTGGTTAAAGGGAGAAGACGACTCTTCGATTATATCTCCCATTTCTTTGGAAAAAATTTACTCGCTTTATGGGATGTCCGACATTCGAGGATCCTCGGATTTGAGGCGGCATGCTATTCAACAGGATTTAAAAGCGCAGATAGAACTTGCTCAACAGATCATTTTAGCTTCGAAGAAAATACAGGGTTTCGACCAATTTGAATTTTTAAATTTTAGATTCAATGCATTTAAAGAAGTATTGGCATCGACTATTAAAGTCAGCGATGAATATTCGGTGCTTCAATTTCTTAAAGATGAATTTGAGATTTATATGGATAAGTTTAAAGATTGCAGTCCCGAAGCGGGGACATTATGTGCGCATTATATTGAAAATCTTTCAGAAACAGGATCTTTTTATAGAAATAGAAAAAAATTCGAGGCGAGTGTGCATGATATGAACTTTGCTTTGAATACATTTCTGACGGAAGAGCAGGATCGCATGCAGGTTCTCTATCCCCATTTTTTTGAGAAACATATTACGGACGGGGTGGATCACAGTATTTACATTGGTTCAGCGATGAATTTTGGAAGAAATTTTAGCCTCTTCCATTTGAAAAGTTTAAAATTGTGGCAGTTAAAATTTCTCTGCAAAAGTGCGTTGATTGGAGAGCTTGTAAAAAAAAATCTGGGAATTCCATTAGAACTTGCACATTTGGTGGTGTCGCAAACAGATCCGGTTACGATATACTTTGATTTACAAGAGAAAAAATTCAAGGTGGAGGGTACTTACAATATTCGTTTCGAAATTGTGAAGAAACGAATTGATAAGGCAAGGATAAAAAATACCCAGGAGCGTTTGACTCAACCGGGAACACTTGCGATTGTCTATTCTTTAGATCGAGATAGGGAAGAGTATCTGGCTTATTTCGATTTTTTAGTTCATGCAGGTTATATTAAACGAGGAGTCGGAGACTATGTTCTTGAAGATATGCAAGGGATCGAGGGGTTGCGAGCCTTACGTGTTCAGGTCGATTTAAAAAAATTGGCAGAACAATCTAATATGGAATCTATTTTGGGGAAGCTTTATGGTAAAAAATAAAAAAAGACTTTTGATTGTCGATGATGAGGAAGGGATTCGGGAGAGTTTGGCTCTTGCTTTCGAAATTGAAGGCTACCCTGTCTTTTCAGCATGCGATGGAGCGGAGGCTCTAGAAAAAATCGATTCACAAAACATAGACGTCGTTATATCCGATATCCGAATGCCAAATAAAGATGGTATTGCGATGCTCCAACAACTTCGCAAAGCCAATGCAACCAAGCCTGTAGTTCTCCTGATGTCTGCTTACACAGAATACAGTGAGCAGGACCTCAAACGCATGGGGGCAAGCATACTTCTGAGAAAGCCCATCGACCTTGACACACTCATTGGTTTGATTGCAGATCTTGGTTGAGTTTGTCGCCATTCGACCTCGGCGGTGACTATTAATTGCTTTCTTTTGCACCTGAAGCTTCCAAGGTGTAGATATTCTATGACAGAATAGATGAGAATAATCTTTAACTTTTCATAAGAGATAAACCCTGTGATACGACGATTTGGAATTAGGGCTTCTTTCGTAGTGTTTGCTTCTTTTGCTCTGAGTGCGTCACTTTTTGCATTGGATTGTAAAAATGTGAGTTCACTCACCAACCTGTATTTAAAATCACACATGTCTGTTCATAAATTCGACGAAGAGATCAGCAAACGTACCCTCAACAATTTGATCAAAGCGTGGGATCCAGGAAAAGTTTATTTTCTAAAAAAAGATGTCGAAGATATTTATGCGAAATATCAGAAGACGCTTCCCGTGATGATCAACAGAGCAGATTGTTCTGCGATTGATGATATTTTCGCAATGTACTTCAAACGTTTTGAGGAAAATTACAACCTGGTCAAATCTTTGATTCCTATGAAACATAATTTCAAAGTCGATGAATTTTTAAATCTCGACAGAAAAACGGTAGACTATGCAAGTGACTCCAATGAGCTCAAAGAACGCTGGCGCAAACGTGTAAAGTTTCAGCACATGCAGCTTGCAAATACGATGACAGGTCCTCGTAAAGATATAGAGATTCGTACCAAATTAAACAAACGTTACGACTTACTTTTGAAAAGACATAAAGAGATCAATACGAATGATGTTTACGAAACCTTTCTCAACTCTTTTTCCACGGCTTTGGATCCGCACACAGACTATATGTCTCCTTCACAACTTGAAGAATTCCAAATACACACGCGTCTTTATCTCGAAGGCATAGGAGCCTTGCTTCATAGTGAAGATGGGATTACGACTATACAGAGTTTGGTTCCTGGGGGATCTGCACAGAAATCGAAGATTGTAAAAGTAGGGGATAAAATCGTTGCTGTTGCACAAGACAAAGAAGCTCCTGTCGATGTCATCGACATGGATTTAAAAGATGTGGTGAAATTGGTTCGTGGTCCTCGGGGAACCAAAGTAGCATTGACTATAAGACGTGATCGCAAGCAATTTGTTGCAGTGCTAACCCGTGAGAAAATCGACTTACCAGATCAAGCAACGAAGTCTCGTGTTTACGAGATGGAAGAAAAAGCACCGGCACCTGTTGCAGGTCAGCCAGCACAGCTTTCAAAAAAATACAAAGTTGGTTTTATAGATTTGCCTTCTTTCTACATGGACTTTGAAGCGAGAAGTGCAAAGCAGAAAAATTTCCGATCATCGACACACGATGTGGAAGAAGAATTGAAAAAGCTCAAAGCACAAAATGTAGACATCGTCGTACTCGACATTCGTTCGAATGGTGGTGGTGCTCTGGATGAAGCTATAGACCTTGCAGGTCTCTTTGTAGGTTCAGGTCCTATAGTGCAGGTGAAAAAAGGTACAGACAAACCTTATGTACACAAATCGGAAGGAGAAGCGGTTTACACGGGACCTTTGATTGTGATGATCAATCAGCAATCAGCAAGTTCCAGTGAGATCATGGCAGGTGCTATACAAGACTATCAAAGAGGTTTGATCGTCGGTGGAAAGCATACCTTTGGTAAGGGAACTGTACAGGTTGTGGATAATCTCGACCCTACTTTAGGCGCGATCAAAGTTACGATTTCAAAATTCTATAGACCTTCAGGAGCGAGTACGCAGAAACGAGGAGTTCTCTCCGACATTGGTTTACCAGCAGTCAGCGATTACTATGATATAGGTGAAAAATTCTACGACTATGCTTTGGAATGGGATGAAGTTCCTGCTGCGCCATCCAAAGATTTCAAGATGACAAAAGCTTATGTTGAAAAACTCAAAATGATGAGTGAAGCACGTATTGCAAAAGATCCTGAATTTAAAAAAGTTTTCGATGCAATGAAAGAATATAAAGAAAAGGAAAAAGAACATAATCTGATCAGTTTGAAAATGGATCCTAAAAAGAAAAAAGATACCAAAGAAGACGAAGAAGAAGACGAGCTTGAACGTTCTTCGAAAGTTCCTAAGTTATCGGATGATGTACACCTACAAGAAACTTTGCGTATAGCTGGGGATTATATTCGACTGTTGAAGAATCAAGAGCCTGTGATGTTGACCCTTCTCGATTTGGAAAAAGAAAAAGCAGATAAGTTAAAAGCCGAAGCAGAGAAGAAGCTTAAAGCACAAAGCAGCAAAAGAACACAGTCCCAGAAGTAGATCGATAATTAGGAGAAATTCTGTGCCAACAATTTGTGAGTTTTTTGGGATTAAAATAACGATTAATTTTAATGACCACAGTCCTCCCCATTTTCATGCGCTTTATTCGGGGAAAGAGGCAATATTTGATATTAATACACTTGGTTTGCTTCGAGGTAATATCCCTCCAAGAGTCGCGGGTATGATTGTTGAATGGGGATTAGAACATCAAGAAGAATTGAAAAAAGCATGGAAAGAGGCTATGAGTGGGAAGAATCCTTCCAAAATTCAGCCTCCAAAGGGAGCTTAAATATGGAACTCATGAAAGTATTGAGTGCAAATTACATTTCAAACTATGTGTTGGAGATTGCTTTCAACAATGGATGTACATTGAGTTGTAATTTAGAAGAGCTGGTGAATAGCCAAGGTGTTTTTCAAACTCTCAAAGAAATATCTTTATTTAAAAAATTTAGAATTGAAAATGGAGTCATAGAATGGGCGGGTGATATAGATATAGCTCCTGAGTATCTTTACAAAATTGGCAGTCCTTTAAAAAGTTCTAAAAAGCTTCCTGAACCGGATTATGTGCATTGGGCTGCTTAGAATCTATTGCGGAGGATGTGCTTTGACGTATGCATTTACAGCGTTTGTGTACTGTGTGCTGACGTTTGCTATATCCGTTTTTATCACGAGAGCCTGGTTGTAAAGTTGTGGCTCCCAGTAGTGGATGATCTGGTTGAAGTTTCCGCATGAGAGAGTGTTCGTAAGGCCTATAACCCCACTCCCACCGAGTATGCCCCCTATACCGATGATACCCGTAAGGACGGCACCCGCAATGGTGCCTTTTCCAGGTCCTCCTTTACCTTTAGGTGGTTCTCCTGTTGGATGAGCAGGTGGGTCGACAACTGGTGGGTGACCACCACTCGTCCCTGCGTGTGCTTCAACAACTGGTGGGTGACCACCACTCGTCCCTGCGTGTGGTTCAACAGCTGATGTACGAGAATCAGGGGCAACATCAGGGGGGGGAGAAGCTCCTGGTTTTTTTGTAACAAAGATACCTTTAATTGTTTTCCATACACCCTTAGCTTTTGCCCCGATTGTTTTCTTTCCCTCTTCAGCTACTACCGTTGTTTTTTTTTTGCCGGTTACGAGATTTTTGAGATTTGCAGGAAATTTTCCTCCTGAGAGGTAGTGTCCTGCAAACCCGACTGATGCTAAAAGACTTACTACTCCAATCCCAATAAGGACTTTACTTAAAGTGCTATCATTTTTCGAGGTATGAGAATTTGTTCCTGTGGGAGCTGCAAATTGATTAGCCCCAGATGTTCCTACACTCGTTCCTGTTGTAGTAAAAATCGAAGGAGAAGAAGCATTGTTTGCAAACGAATCATCATTTGTGGAAGTAGGACCTTCAGAGGGAGGAGGGGGCAATATATCTGGTTCTGGACCCGAACTTGTCCCTAAGCCACCACTGCTTCCTCCTGTCAAAGATCCTAATAAAGAATTCAGAGAGGAGTCTGATGCAGAACTTCCTGATGACCCACCACTTGGAGACACACCACAGCTATCAGCAAGTTGCAATCCATTCCCTTGTCTTTGTGCATCTTGTAAAGCTTGTGCTAACTCTTCTCCATACTGTTCCGTATAAAGTGCAATTTGTGAAGCTCCTAGATTTGCAACATTGACTGCATAGGTATAGAGAGGAGCGTTTGCGTCTTGACTTGCACACATGCCTGCATATTCCCTTGCTTGAGTTACATAACTGCTTGCAAGAGAGTACATCTTATTTTCTGCCTCACTCAGGTCCGTCAAAGCTTGTTGATAGGGAGCGTAAGATAAAACAGGATCATCGCTATTTGCATACTGTTGAGAGGTAGGAGCACCACAGTAACAAGGAGTATTAGGACTGCAAAAGTTCTTAGCTTTATTTTTATCCGCATCTGAAATGTAAACGAGATTGTCTACGCAGAGTCGTACGCTTACCGTATTAAGTCCCTTAGGAAATTGCACATCGGGAATAACATATTTGTAAGATATTTGAGGTTTTTGACATTGTTGTGTTCCTGTCAAACACGAATTCCAAACAAGAAAGGTAGGAGCAATATCTTTTCTAGGTTGTCCATCAGGTCCCATGCCTCCTGCCAGTTTCGTATAATCCAAATTGATAGTAGCAGTCGGAGCCGTAGGAGCATTCGTTGTAGACGTGATGGTTAATGCAATCGGAGGAATTTGTAAATCTGCAAGCCCTATAGTGTTGATGGAAACCAAACCTAATGCATTTTTTACGGCACTTGAACAAGCATCACTCAGATTCTGAGTGGTACTCTCAGAGATTCCTGCACTTGTTTTTTTAGCAGTTGTAGGCTGCTGACAGGATTCAAGAGAAACCACACATAAAAAACTGAGAATCCATATTTTAAATCTCACAGTTCCCCCATATATGAAAAATCACACTGATCTTTCATATATTTTCGTTGGGATATGAGAATAAATCAGTGGGTAATTTTTGCTGGGAGGAGAAAAAGGGGGACAGACTGCCCCTCTTTTTGCTTACAAACCTATGTAAGATTTAGAACGTTGGACAAAAACTTTCTCTTCGTCATTGTCAAATTCGAAAGGATTCACACGTTGTGAATAAATCCACTCAAGTTCCTTTGTGTAATCTTTTCCAGGGCTGTTATTCATGAGAGAAACCAGACGAGCTTCCCAACGCATAGCATCGCGGATGTCGTCCAAAATAAAAACATCATACAAAGTCGTCATCAGGAAAGAAATACCAGGGTAGGGCAATTTTACAGCTTGGAGTAAGTCGTAAATACTTTTAAGTGTATTTCGTTTATAGCGTTCCAAATGAGGTTTTTTGTAGTTTACAGCAACAAAAGGAGTTTTTGCAAAACGTGGACGACCACCCATCGCGAGCAGGTAATCTTTGCTGCTTGTTTTCGAATCCATTCCGTAGAAGTACAGAGAAGAAAGAGGTGAAAGCGTTAAATTTTTCTTGTTTGTCCAAGCTGTATTTTTCTGAACAAGTTCCAATTCTGTTTTTATACTTTGATGAAAATAGGCTTCGTTGCGTGGTTTGAAAATTGTGTGAATAATACTTGCTTCGTGACTGAGAACATAAACTCCTCCTCTTGCGCGTTCATCTGCGTTCAAGAAAGAGAATGGAGAGGCATCATTGCGTTCTGCTTCGTTGATATATTCATATGCACGGAAACGGTGGAAAGAAAGCTGTTCTTCGTAAAGTTCGAACCATCTACAAATTGCATATTTTAAAACGGCTGCTACAACTGGTTGAGGAATAGCGCTTGTTAAGTTTTCCAATCCCGATTTGATCGCTAAATACAGCAATGCATAACCGAAGGAACTTTGATAGCGCACGAAATCTACAACCTTGTCAGGTTGTGCATCTGGAGCCAATGTTGTAATAGGACTGAGCACAAGATTGTAGCTTCCATTGCTATTATGTTGGAGAGTCAATTCGTCCAGAAGATGCACAGTGTCTATATTGAAAAGATCAGAAATGTCTTTTTGCAATTTCTCAAGGTGTTTGCGGAATTCTTTCGCCTGTTGTTTCGTCATCGTTTTTTCATAATCGATGTCTGAAAGTCTGAAGCTGACTTTTGCATCTACAGAATTCTGAAGCTCTTTCTTAATAGGCAGCTGTGTCCACCAATCTCCCACAAGTGGAGATTTATAGTCACCATAACGCTTCTCAACCTTATCGAGAACCTTATAAACTTTATCAAACTGATTTTTGTTCATAGGTCCCGAAAATTCGTTGCTTGAAAAGTCAGAGTCATTCTGTCTTTGCTGAATGGCTTTGCGAATAATACGGATCAGTTCTCGTAAATTCAAATCGCCAACGCCGATAGTTCCCAAAATAGAACGACCTATAAACTCCAAAGAACGTGTGTTCTGATATGTTAGATCGTAAATCGCGAGTAATTTCCCATTCGCATCGTAGCCTACCGCATATTCGTCACCAGCAAGTTTCCAATTTTTGACATCGGAGAATTTTACATATTTTGGTTTTTTAAGATCGGATAGCGAAGTGTCAGGAACATGAGAATCTTCTTTTGCATAGATGTCTCGGAAGAGAGAAAGAAGTGCATCCACTTCCGTTTTCAGAACATCATCTTGAGGATCGGAATTGGATTCTTCTTGGGGAGCAGCTTCTTGGACTAAAGCTAGATTCTGGTGTGGAGCTTTGTCTGCATTTGTTTTGGGACCACATTGATAAAGAAAGGCACTCGACGCTAAAAAAAAGATAGGAAAACGCCTCATAAAATCCTCAGTTTTTAAATAATACGGATTTTTCACTACGATTATATACTGAGACTTTTTATTCAGCGGGTTTTGTACAGAATGAAGGCAGAGAGCAAGGCGGCGATGTTAGAGTGCGACGACACCTTCTATATGAGAGACCCTTTCATAGACATCAATTACTGCCGCGCTTGAGAGCATGCGACAGCGTAAGGAATACGCCGTATATTTTCCTCCATGGGAGGAGCGAGTTGTTTGCTCTATAAGGTCGAGGCTTGCGAAGATCTCTTCGAGCTTTTGAATCTTGTCTAAAAGGTCACTTTTAACAATAAATTTAAACATATACTCAGCTGGCCATTGGTAGTGTTGGTCCAAGAGTTCTTGAAACTCTTCCGGTTCCATGGATGTCATCAAAAGTCTCCTTGCTTTGAAAGTCCTCTCTTCTAACTAAAAGCTTGCCATCATTCAAGGCTAAGATTGATGAGAAAGCTTTTCAGTTTTAAGATGAGCCCTGAGTTTATTTAAGAAAGGATGTTTTATGAGAAAGTTATTTGGTCTTTTATTGTTTGCGTTCACAAGCTCCGTCTTTGCATCGGAAAGCCTTCCGGTAGGAAAGCTCGCAAGCGCTGATACACCTCAACGGGAAGAACCTAAGAAAGAGATAAAAAAAGAAGAGCCTAAAAAAGAAGAACCAAAAAAAGAAGAAAAGACATTAAATGTAAAAAGTTCACATACTGAAACGATCAACATCAATACAAATAAGAAACCTGAGCTGATGCGTGAGCATGAAGATTTTTGTGGAACATCGAAAGCAGATTGCAAAAAGCAATGCATGGATTGGTTGAAAGAGCAAAAGAAAACCTTGAAAGGAAGTATACGTACTTCACACTGCTCAAGCGGGAAAGATCTTTATGGTAAAGAAGAAAACGGTTGCATGAATGTCAGCTGTTATGGGGAAATTAAATACATTTTGCAGTAATTCATTTTTTAAACAGATCTTCCAATTTTTTTTTCAAATCTTCACCATCTTCTTTCTTCACGCTTGTTCCTCTCGGTGAAAAATAAGAACAAAAATTCGATTTGTCTTTTTCTCGAACCCAAGAGGCTTGAGATTCTCGGCATTCTCGATAGGCCTGGGGATCGTAGTATTCACAATTCAAACATACCTTTGCATCTCGATGACATTTCGAACATTCTTCTCCACGAGCGAGTGGAGGATCAAATTCCCATGAGTTTTGACAGTGATAACAATGAATTCGTGCCAAAAGTTTTTCCTTTCCCGCATGTATAAAATTTGCAATACTTTTTTCCACTCATCGTGCAAAGGATAGGTTATATGCTATTTTCCTCCATTATTGAAACGATTGGTAAGACTCCTCTCATCAAATTCCAACGCGTTGGATCTCATTTACCCTGCAATATTTACGGAAAGTGTGAATATTTTAATCCAGGTGGTTCTGTCAAAGATCGCATCGCTGCACGCATGATCGAAAGGGCAGAAAAATCAGGACGCATACGACCTGGTGATACTTTGATCGAACCGACTTCGGGCAATACAGGAATCGGAATGGCACTTGCAGGTGCGGTCAAAGGCTATCACATTATCATCACCATGCCTGAGAAAATGAGTCGTGAGAAACAGGTCATCCTCGAAGCCCTCGGTGCAAAAATAATACGCACACCCACAGAAGCAGCGTGGGATTCTCCTGAAAGTCATATCGGAGTTGCAAAACGTTTACAGACCGAACTCCCCAATGCTCATATTTTAGACCAATACAGTAACGAAGATAATCCGCTTGCTCACTACTACGGAACAGGTCAGGAGATTCTCGATGACCTTGATGGCAAAGTCGACATGGTTGTTATAGGAGCAGGAACGGGAGGAACTGTAACAGGTATTGCAAAACGCATCAAAGAGCATAATCCGAAATGTATTGTCGTAGGTGTGGACCCTGTGGGTTCTATTTTGGCAGGTGGAAATACCATCGGTACTTATAAAGTCGAAGGTATAGGTTATGATTTCATACCTGAAGTTTTAGATCGTGATCTAATTGATGTTTGGGTTAAAACTCAAGATAGAGAATCTTTTTTATTAGCAAGGCGTTTGATTCTTGAAGAAGGGTTATTGGTTGGAGGCTCTTCTGGTTCTGCTCTCTTTGCTGCTTTACAAGAAGGGCAGCGTTTGAAAGCGGGTGCCAACTGTGTAGTGATTTTACCAGATGGTGTGCGTAACTATCTTTCCAAATTCGTCGATGACAATTGGATGCGGGACAATCATTTTTTCAGTACCAGTGTTCTGGAAGGTACTGTATCTAATCTTACGAAAGCGAAGAAAGATCGTCTCATCACACTCGAACAAACGGCACAATGCAAAGTGGCTATCAAGCTTATGCAGGAAAAATCTTTTTCACAAATTCCTATAACATCGAAAGGAATTTTGACAGGAATGCTCTATGAAAAAGATTTGCTAAGTTTTCTCTTATCAGGACAACGTGTGTCTTTAGACTCGGAATTGAGTCGGGTGATGACTCGGCAATTTGCAACAGTGACTAACGAAACACCTCTCTCAACTTTACAAGATTTGCTTTTGAAATCAGGTTGTGCGGTGGTTATAGATAAAGATCGTGTACCAAAGCAGATTATCACCTACATAGATTTGGTTCAGTGGATTGGAGAGCATAATAACTCTCAGTGATGGGATATATGTCTAAGTAGGGCTTGCAAGCCTAGAGCATAAGAGTCGAAAGCAAATCCGTAAATGACTCCAAGTGCATATTTTGCCGAGTAAGAGTGATGTCGAAAACTTTCTCTCTTTGCTAGTTGTGAAAGATGCACTTCGACAAATTTTAATTGCAAAGCTTCGAGTCTATCGGCGAGAGCAAGCGATGTATGTGTCCATGCAGCAGGATTGAGTACAGCACCATCCCATTTTTGTTCGCTAAGTTTTTCTAAAAAGGCACATTCGTTATTCGATTGGAAAAAAATTAAGTGAATTTTTTTTTCAAAAATTTTTTCTAAAAAAATCTTTTCATCTTCCAAAAAATCTTCAAGATTCTTTAAAGTTTTCGACCCGTAAATATTTTCAGGTCGCGATCCCAATAAATCGAGATTGACTCCGTTTGCAATGAGTATATTCAACACGAGTGTTCTTTCTTTTTACGCTTTATAGTTTGGAGCCATCAGCAACCCGCGATTTTCTCGGTTGGTCAAAGTTGCGTTCAGCGTATTTTATGACCAAAGTAAAGGCTGGAAAGCTGTTTAGCTCAGGAAACAGGGTGTTTTCAACCGATACTTTTTTTCTGCTGACGTCGGAAGCAGATGTTGTACCAGCTTTTGCGAGTCCATCTTTAGCGTTCCCTCCTTCTCCTACTTTTTTGAGTGCTTTCTGCCCTTCACTTAACGTTTGAGGAGCTTCTTCTCCTTCGTTTGAAGATTTGGTATTTGATACTTTCTCAAGTTTCACCTTATCAAAGTAGACAAAACTACTGAGATCTTTAACTTCAACTTTTCTTTTTTCAGTCTCTTCCAGTTGGTTTATGAATTCTGCTACAAGCAAGTTGTCAAAAGATCCTCCTGCAATGCTGATTTCTTTACGTTTGGAATCTATGCTTAAAGAACTAAACCAGACGCCTTCGGGCTTCAAATTTTGAAGATGTTCCAGAAGTATAACCGAAAGATAGCGACTTACCCTTGACACCGTAATGCTTTCAAGAGAGAGCAATTTATTTTTAAGAAGATCGATCTGTTTGCTCAGTTGATCAAACTTTTGCAAATCTGGTTGCATTCTCTCAATATTGGCATCTATTTCAGCTGTTTTAGTTGTAATTCTTGCGGTTTCTGCTTCCACGCTTGCGAGGAAGGATTCTACACCGTAATAGCTTACAGAAGCTATCAACACAAAGAACACCAACTCTGGAAGAAACCAGAATTTGTTTCGAACAGCAGAAGGTGGTGCTAGGTTGATAAGAATCAAATCTTTTTCCCTTTAAACTAGAACCGTATTAGTAATCTCTTTCTTCTTGAACTTTCCTCAAACTAAGACCTGCTAGAACACTGAACGACGTTGACAAATTCCCATTTTCTATCCATCGAGCTTTTCTCGCAATCTGCATATTTTGAAAAGGATTTAAATAAGACACAGGAACTTCCAGCTTAGATTGTAAGTAAGGAAGCATCCCCGAAACAAGCGAACCTCCTCCTGTAAGAAAAACTCCTCGTATATCCCCTTTATCGATCGGAGCTTCTCCACTTTGAAAGAAGAAATCTTTAGTAAGTAAAAATTCGTTTAAAAATTGCTCGTGCATAGGTGTTAGAGCATCGACCATTTCTTTTGTGACTTCGAGTTGTCCTAGGTTCATTCGGATTTTATAATGCTCTGCGATATCCATAGAAACACCGGAAGCATCTGCGATAGCTCGTGTATAATTCTCACCACCCATTCCGATCTCTCGGGAATAGGCATAGAGACCATCGGATAAGAAAATTACGTTTGTGGATGTAATCCCCATATTGACAATAGCAAGAAGTCCTGGAATTTTCCCAAAATTGTATTCCACAATGTTTGTTAGCGCAAAACTTTCACAATCCACGACACCGATAGCAATTCCTGCGCTATTCAACATAGAAATATATTCATTCAAACTCTCTCGTTTTGTAACAGCAACCAATACAGTCTCTTCAAGATCTGTTTTCGTTTCCATATCTATGTGGAAGTCAAAATAGAGTTCATTCATATCCATTTGAAGCTGCCGTTCCGCTTCCAAATATATCTGATCACCGCTATCCATAGACTCATTGGGAGTTATTTTCATACGTTTCAGAATAATATTGCTTCCACTTAAAGAAAGACAAGCTCTGCGAAATATTCTTCGGACTCCCATTTCACTCAGAAGATCCAGAAAGTATTTCTCGACCATTTTCAAATCGTTAATTTTTCCAGACTGCACTAAACCCTGAGGAATATACTTCACACCAAGATTGGTTAGTTTTTTTTCAAAAGCGCCTGAAAACTCTGCAATCTTAATTGAGTGAGAGCCTATATCGATGCAAACCATGGAACTTTCAAACATCGAAATAACCCTTCCTCTTCATTAAATAAGCTCCATTTGATTCTTTCATGGGAGCTTCATAGGAATCAATTGCACAGAGTAGGAAAAATTCGCCTATTCATAGACAAAGAGATATCGGCGTAAGCTCATCAAAAGATTCAGAAAATTTTCCGTTTTTTTCATTTGAGGATTCTGAGTGTTTAAGCTTGGAATTTTTCCACTTTTTTTCTGAGCCGTCAGTATAGGTAAAATTCGCCTATCATGAAATTTCTGCATGAGTAGATGAAATGCTGCTTCCGTACCCAATAATTTGTAAGTGCTATAAATTTTTAAACTCAACGGATCAAATGATTTGTGCTTTTCTAAAAGTTCCATTGTGGAATGAAGTTCTGTTGATTTTGCTAAGAGCAGTGAACACAAAAAAATAAGGTTTAGAGATCTGATATCGCTATGAGATCGACTGTGATCACTTTGAAGAGAGTCCCAAGCTTCTTTTATAAAACCGAGGTCGAAAAATTCATGTGCGCATAAGACTAAGATTTCTCGTTCTCGTGGTTCAAAAACAAGAGCCCAAGAAAGAAGTTCGCTTGCGTCTTTTGCATACCCGTGAGCTTTAAAAACAAGAAATAGCTGATAAGTATTAAAAGAATTCTGTTGTTTTTTCCAATCCAAAAACACAGAGCGTTCTTTGGATGTAAGAACAAGTTGCGAAGCAAGTTTTTTCCACTTTTCCATTTTAAGGACCCACACTTATCGTTGAAACACCAACGGCACTACCTGAATGAATTTGCAAGGTCACAACATTCGAAGTTCCGAAGCAAAGAGGAACCACTTCGATAATACCTACCCCACAGGAGTCTGTGCACCATTCACTTTGACTCGTAACGATTCCTTTGTATTTTGCGGAATCGTCGTCTGGGTTTGAAGGCCCCATAATACCACTCAAAATACTAGCTTCAAAACTGACAGAAGGAGCAGGAATACCGACGTCAGGAACCAAAGGTGTAGGAGCGGTCTCTCCTGGTAGCGTAGCAGCGGGGAGCTTTGCTGGTTGTGCTTGTTCAATTACAAACTGTATGGGGATACTTCCGGGATAGTTGACTCCCGATCCAGCTCCCTGACAGGCAACGGAAAGAGCATTGGTTCCAAAAAATCGAATTCTTGCATCGTGTGCCGCAATTTTTGCACTTGCGCACGAGAGTGTACAGTTACCGACGGAAGAAGGATCAGGTTCAGCACCGCAAACTTGAAGTAAAAGACTCAACATAAAAGTTATAAGAAATTTTATTAAACAGGGTTTATATTCTTTCATTTTGAATCCTTTTTCAAAATCCCCATATCTTTGAGTTTCGTAGTAAACTCTGAATTGTTTTCCAGCGCATTTGCATTCTCACCTGTGGAATTTGACTGACTCTGTACATTTTGTTGATTTTGAATGCTGATTTTTTCATTTTCAACTAATGCGTTATTTGTTTTTCGGAAGTCCTTGTCTCTTTGTGCAAGCACCACACGTTCGTTACCACTCACAATCGTAGGAGTAATGAGGATGATCAGCTCTCGTTTACTTTCTGTCTTTGCAGAAGATTGGAAGAGCAAACCTACAATGGGAATGTCTTGAAAAAATGGAATCCCTTGTTTGGTGTCCACATACGATGTTGTGTACAATCCTCCAATCACTGCGGTGTCTCCCGATTTGCGAATCATATTGGTTGTTAAAGATCTTGTTGATCGACTTCCTACAGCAGAAGCTGATGTTGAAGATGTAGGAGAAGAATTTTCAACCGTGAGTACCATTTGTACGGCACCATCTGCCGTGATGTGAGGAGTTACAGTGAGTGCTAAATTATATTGCACCGAAGATAGTGCAGTAGCGCCATTGCCTCCGGCAGCAGGTATAGAGAAAAAATCTTCGGTTCCTGCTTTGATCACAGCTTGTTCACCGTCGACAACAAGAATATTATTGTTTTGCAAGTTCCGAGTTTGAGATGTGAGTTCACCCATTCTTAAACGAAGATCCAATGCTGCAATATTATTTAAACTTCCAAGGTGCACGTCGAATTTTGCATCCTGACGACCACTTTGAGTTGCACCAGAGTCTATCGAAAAAGCAGAAAGCAGGTTGTTTGGGAATACTAGATTTCCAAATCCGAGACCTCTTCCTTGATCATAATTAAAGGGACCTCCCCAGTTGATGCCTAGAAAATTGTTTGTAGTTTTCAAAATTTCTATAACCCTAGATTCAATCCTTACTTGAGGTGTTTGCAAATCTAGTCGTTCAATCAAAGATCTTATCTTAGAAAGTTCTTGTGGAATCGCTTCTACAATAACCGAGTTGGTCCTGTCATCTGAATCGACTTTCACTCTTTTATCGAAACTGGCAGAAGGAAGCATATTTGTAACCATCTTAACCATATTTGCAGCTTTGGAATAAGACAGTCTCACCACCATCACCTTTGTGGGTGTGACGAGTGCAACTTTTTTACGAAGATCGTCTGCATCAGATTTCTCTTTATTCAGAACTTCTAAAGTATCTATGCGAACTACATCCCCACCCAGTTTCACCATGCCTAATCCGTTGGTATCCAAAATCGCATGCAGAGCTTCATCCCATGCGACATTTTTCAGATTGATGTAAATCCTCTCATTGCTTACTCGATCAGGGATAATAAAATTGATATGTGTTTCTTCTGAAATTGTTCGTATCACTTCTCGAAGTGTTGCTCCTTTAAATTCCAAAGAGAGTGGTTGCAAAAATTCTTCTTCTGCTTTTCTTGCTTCTGCCTGTTTTTTTGCAGCATCTTCTTTTCTCTCTTCAGGAGTCATGTCTTCAGGATCATTGCTCAGTTCATTTCTCTCATCGTTAGTAAGAGCATCGATCTCGCTATTTTTTTCCATATTTGTATAATTATCGGCAGCAACGGAAAGCATAGGCCCCAAAAAATAAGCAGATTCATCTTCTAAAAAAGCATCTTCGTCACTGTCATCGATTTGGATACGTTGAATATCATCTTTGAGATGCGGAAGTTCAAAGGTCTTAGACTTTGAACTTTGACAGGAGTTTAGGACGAGTAAAAAAAAGAATGTCTTAATATACATAAGTTCCTCACATGGAAGTTCCTGTAGGCGTAGAAGTTGTAGACGTTTTAGGAGTAGGTCCCACATCTTGAGCTGGTGGATTGGCTGAGGGAGCATCATGTGTCGTCGTATTAGGACTTGAGCTTTGAACTTGCTTTGTAGCAGGATCTGCGGGAGATGCATTGGGTTGTGTACTTCCCTTTATTTGCTGTTTAAATTCCGGTTTTTGTTCAGTCCCTTTGATAATGATCTCTTCTTTTTTCTGTTCAAAAATAGGACGATTGTCATCGCTAGGGACATCATTGAATCTTTCTTCATCCAATTTTCTGAGAAGTTCTTGGTGATTTTTCTCGTATTCTGGTGAATTCAGATAATTTTCTTTCCCGTAACCCATGCGGTTCGGAGCACCAATTTTGTTGGAACGTATGACTATGCGGTCTTCAATCCTTGGTTGTCCGTTTTCTATCCATAGTTTTGAATCTTCATATTGTCTACTTCCGTCTGAAGCGAGTGAAAATTCACGAACGGTAATCGCTTTGTCTTCGATGTCGATAACTTTCCCACCTCTTCTACCAATAAGAGAATCGAGCGTAACTACTACGCCTTGGTTGTCAGGTGTTAAAACCATTGCCTTTCTTTGAGAATTTCGAAGTCTCCAAATTCCTACAACTTTCAAAGTGGATAACTGAAACCTTTGTAAAGTGGTTTCAAGAGGTAATTCCTCTTTCTTAAATAGTGTAGAAATCAATGGAGGAACAAAGGGATTCACTTTGTTCATAGAAGAATAGTGATATTGGGGTTGAATGCTGGATATGGCGCTTACATTTACACTTTTAGTAACATCTTTTCCGCTAATGTTTTGTGAGTATCGAGACCTGTGTTCTTGAGCGACAAGTTTACTAATAAAAAAGAATGAAAACAAAAGGACGATTAATCCTGCAGCACACACTCTTAAAAAAAAATTCTGTCGAGTTTTCATCATGTGCTCCTATTCTGATTTATTTGCAGAAGCTGCAGGTAAAGCCGTTGGAATTCCAGGAACGACAGGGGATCCAGGAGTTGGGCTAACCCCGGGAGTTGGGGGAACTCCAGGAGTTGGAATAGCTCCAGGATTTTCAGCTTTTTGCTTTTCTTTATTCATTGTTTGAATGGTCTCTGCTTCTTGTTGTGTCATCATGCGAAAAATCATCATGTCGCAACTTACACGCAATCTGACTTTAGACCTTCTAGAAGATTCGACGTACTCATCATCGATATCAGCATTTGATTTGTCTTTACCATCGACAAGAGTTAGGTCGATATTCTCAATCTCTACTATAAAGTCGAGGTGCACCATATGATCAAAGAAACTTGCTATTTGTGCATAAGTTCCTACGAGCTCAATAGAGATGGGAAGTTTTATAAATCGAAAGGCAGTCTCAGAAGGAACTTCTTCTTTAGGATGAAAGATGTTCAAAACTAAACCGAGTTCTTGTGCTACCAACTCCGTTTTTTTCAAAACATTATCGATATAGATTTTGTCAGGTAGTTTCTTGCTAGCGTCTTTAAGTTGACTCTCTAGACCTACAACTTCTTCTTCTAATCTTGTTATTTTCTTTCGTTTTTCTTCAGCGTCTTCTAGTTTTTTCAATTCTGTCTGCTGTATTTCTAATGCCAGTTTTTGTGCCGTATCTAAATCCGGCCAACGGCTATAAAATTCATAAGCTGCGGGTGTAATAGCGACAATAAATAAAAGTAAAATGCGCTTCCAAAGAATAATCTCTCTGTAATGCATTCCTATGTCGTCTAAATCCATAGTCCCGTCCTAGAGTGAAAAACTTCTACTTCATTCTTTCACTTAAGAACCTAGACTATCAATTAGACAAGGTGGGTAATTTTCACCTAGTTCTTGGAGATCCAAGACCAGTTTCGAAGAGAAGAAGGGGACGTAGCTTGAGAATCTCTGCGATAGCTGTGCCATTGGTCTGAATGACAATAGGTACAGGATCTAAAAACCGAGAGCTTTTTTACAGAAATCCCAGCATTAAGAAGAGCCCAAGTTGCCGCAGTAGGAAGATCTAAGAACCAACGATCTTTAGTTCCCACACTCAAACACAAAGCAAACTGCTCTTGATCGAAATTCAAACCCTGCAAAGCTTCAAGAACTTCGGGTCCCACTTCGTAGTGACAGTGAGCGATCGAAGGCCCTATAGAGGCAAAAATTGCCTCCTTGGGACTTTGTTTCTGCATGATCTCAACGGCTTTTCCTAGTATTCCTGAACTGAGCCCTCTCCATCCAGCATGCACAGCCATGACAGTCGTAGCTTTCTCACTTGCGAAAAGTACAGGCAAACAATCTGCAGTTCGCACACCTATCACTTGCCCAGCTTTTTGTGTGTAAACACCGTCTGCTTGTGTAGTCGTATTTATTACAGAAGCCTCTACTACAGAGACCCCATGCACTTGTTTAGGATGCACACACGCAAAATTTTCCTTACCCTTACCGTAAAAACCGAAGTGTACAGGTAAAAGGCTCAGAACTCTTTCTTCTTCTTTGTGGGAATACCACTGTAGATCTTTCAGATTTTTTAAATGTGGTGTCAATGGACACGAATCCTTTCTTTTATCAACTCATCGTCAGAACGAATTACTTCGTACAAATAGTTTGCTCTCAGCAGAGATTTCTTTAAAAAATGTTCTGCTATCCATACTCGACTTGCATTGTGTTTTACATCGGAAATCAATGAACGAGATAAAGCTTCCATACATTTGAGTTCACAAAAATGTTCTGCGTGCAAAAGTGCAGGGCCAAATTTGTCAATTTGCAAAGATTTAAGATTCAAATATCTTAGATATTTAATCGGATTTTTTTTGAAAGCATCCCCATTCACATTTTCAAAATTTTCTTTTGCGAGTTTGAAGAGGATTTTAAGAAGTGCATTCCAAGAATACTCTTCAAGTTTAGAAAATGATTTCTCAATAGAAGAGCTTTTTTCAAAAAATTTTAACTTGAATTTCAAAGACTGATTTAAAATTTTCTTAGGATTTTTAATCAAAGCCTTGATCTCATCTTTGATACACATCAAAGCCTGAATTTGAGACGTTCCTTCATACAGAGGATAAATCAAAACCTCACGTAATAACCACTGTGCCTTGTATTCTTGCATATAACCGTAACCACCATGAATTTGCAAAGCAGTTCGGGCATGTTCGACAGCTTTTTCTGCAAGCCAGTATTTTACAAGAGGTGTTTTGCTTCGTAGCTGACAAATCACTTCTTTTAATTGTGCTTCCAAAGATTCTTTAGAAAACTTTTTAAAATCACCATCGTTCAAACGTCTTTCCAAAAGTAAACGCATGGACTGTAAAAATATAGTGTCGTAACACAAACTTCTCGCAGCTTTTACTTCCACCTCCATATCGAGAAGCTTATCTGCAATTAATTCATGTTGCGCAATCGGTTTTCCCCATGTCTTTCTTTCATTCGCATAGGTGTTCGCAAGTCTGGAAATGGCTTCCATGGCCCCGAGAGCTTGTGTTGCGACTCCAATGCGGGACTCGTTCATAAGATCTAGCATGTAATGAAAACCTGCGTTTTTCTCGCCTAAAAGCCATGCTTTGGAACCATCGTAAGCAAGCTCTGCAGTGATCGAACCATGCAAGCCAATCTTCTTTTCGATCTTTAAAAGGCGTATGTTGTCTTTACCTTCAATATGACGAGGACATAAAAATAAAGACAGATTTTCTAAACCCACAGCGCCTTTGCTTGTCTTTGCAAGAACTAAACTGATCTCTGCATTTCCATTCGTTATAAAACGTTTGGTTCCATGCAAACTCCAGGTCCCGTCTTTATTTTCCACGGCATAAGTTTTTATATTTGAAAGATCACTTCCCGCATCAGGTTCGGTAAGAGCCATATTCCCTGAGATTTCCGTGCGAACAATACGAGGAATATATTCTTCACAAAGTTCTTTAGATGCATATTTTTCAAGAATACGTGCAATGCTGTTAAACCAATAAGCACTGATTGTAGTCGAAGGACAAGCGCGGTTTAACATTTCTGCAGCAGTCATCTCACAGAAAAAAGGGATGCCATAACCTCCGTATTTAGTCTCTATGCCTCCTCCTAGAAGTCCAAAAGATTTCAGTACCTCATGATTTTGTATAAGAACGGGTGGAAGCGTTTCTTTTCCATCTTTTAAAGTGATGTCCAACTCATCTATTTGATGTGAACGAGAACCTATATCCTCACAAATAGGTCCGAAATTGTCGAGAATTTGAAATATCCCTTCTTTGTAAGATTCGGCATTTTTCGCATCGAAAAAGACTTTCTCGTCTTCCGTCAGAAGAGAGAAGATGCGTTGCATATCGATCTTATTTTCGAGATGAAACCTAATATCAGGGTTGTCCGTAAAATAATTCGCTGTCATTTAAACCTCCCAAAAAGAGATCATAACTTCGCTTGTTCTAACGAAATTTCCCGTCATATCGAGCGAAACTCTAAGTGTGGTGAAGAATGAGTCGAGAGATCTCCTGTTAGTCTTTGTGTAGACCGATCTTTTTCCTATCCTCTCTTTTCTCTTATTTTTGTTAAGAACGGATTAAGTTGTTTTCTCTTTCCGTGATTTTTCCAAAGAAAGCATGGTTAGAACTCTTGCCGCGCTATGTTCGAGAATGGTTCGAATTTCTTCTTTCTCCTTGATTTGCGTTTTGTTAATCGCTTCAATCAACTTTTCGGTGTCTTCGACATTTCTCATATAGAAACTTGCAGCTCGAACTATATCACTCGATTGAATAGATTCCATCCAACCCAAACCTTCTCTGTAAACGATATAACTCGCAATCTGTGCAGACAGAATTGCAACCATATACGGGACAGGAAGACGTGCTGTAATACGTTCCTTAAATTTTTCAACCAAAATAGATGGACAATGTTTGTATATAATTTTCATATACAAAGGATCTTCAAGAATACTGCGACCTTTTTGAGAAAATTCATGCAACATAAGATCTGTTAGCGAATTGATCTCCTCTGAAATTTCCTTCGAAATAGCAACCAGTGTTTTCTTTCCACCATGCTGAGCGTATTCACGGAATAGAAGCTGAGCTTCCTTGCTTGCCTTGTCTCTCAGTATTTCAATGACCTGTTGAACATAAATGGGTTTGATGGCCATGAATTCTTTTTCTTCCAAAATCAAGGACTCAATCACCTCGAAAGAAGAACAGATCACACCACATTTGTTTGCAGTGGAATCTTTGATCATGATCACACCCAATTCTTGCAAACGTTCTCGTGCCTCATTTGTAAAATAGATATTGGCGCCTTCTACAATTGCTCGACACGTTGGAATCGAGTGACTATTTAGGAAACGATCCGCATTATGCTCTGTGACAGTATAAGGTCTTCCTCCTGCAGGAATAAAAATATCAGCAGGTGCAACAAAATGCAGATTATTGCGTTTGAGTATGTTCTCATTCGTATCTGCTTTGATTACGAATGCAGACTTGTCATCGGAAAGTTTAGATGCATTGAATTCAGCAATAGAACGCTCTGAACTTACAAGTCTTAGAATCTCCTTCCAATTCAAACCTGCAGGATCATAAGCCGCTCCGAAACCATCTGCGATGGCTACCACGCGAGCTTTTTCTCCATATTCTCTATGCAAAATTTTAAGCTCGTTCCCTGCAACGTCTCCGTCAGGACCTCCTGTCATCTTCACAGTGAACGGTTGTTTACGAGCATCTATGTTGAGGAATTTTAAAACTTCATCGACATAGACATTCAAACCTTCCGAAGTAACACCATACTCTTTGTGGTTGATGCCCGCTCCTGGTTTCGAAGACATAAACGCTTTTGCATATTTGTAATGTCTTCGTTCGGCCTGTTCTGAAATCCAAATGATCAGCTCATTGCTTACATTTTCATCAGGGCCCAGATAAATAATTTCTTCATGATCATAATAAGAAATCATCTTTGTTCGAGGCTTGTCTTCTTGAATCTCATCTTCTCTGACAAGAAGATCGAGCAAGGCGTTCACAGCCCCTTTAGCAGCTCGGTCTCTGTTACCGTTGACTTTCAAAATCATAACGGCTTTGGATCCACCTTCCGGGATGTCCTTATTTTTAAGCTGCTGTGCAAAACTCAAGCCGTAAACTTCGTCAAACAATCCAGCTAAAGCATAAGTGTATTCGGGAAGATTGCGAGGTGTCACAATTCTCAAACCACCTCGTGCAACATCTCTCCAACGAACGTGGAAGAATTTATAGTCGCGCCCTACTATGAAATAAATCCCAAATGGTTTTTGAGAATAGTAACGAGAATCCAAAACATCGGAAGAAATACGGAAGGCAAGACCTGTCTTTGTATCAAAATAATAATTAGTAGAAAGAACATGGTCTACAAACTTCAAACCTTCCATGAAGATCTGTCTCTCTATAGGATCGATGGTTTTGTCAATTTGGGTTAAAAATTCTTTACGTTTAACTTCGTAAAGTCCTTTTTTTCTATCATCTTCTGAAAGAGGATTGAATCGTATGCGGAAAAGTTCATGCAATCGTGTCAGCAAATCCTGAGATTTAATAAACGTGGTGAAAATTTTATGTTCGGAAAAATAATACACATTCTCTTTACTCAAAAGGATATGTACCCAAGCTGCGACGGAACGCATCAGGTTCGTTGCATTTACAGAATAAAGATAGGGAGCCCTTGCAAGACACGTATATTCATCGGAATCGACCCATGCTAAAGTTCTCAGGGCTTTGATGAGTTTGCGGGATTCTATAGAATCAAAATCTATGCTCGAACCATTTTTGCAGACGACGTTGAAATTCATGATTGCAACGGGTTCTTTTAAACCCTCTTTGAAATGAATGACAAAGTAACGACTGATTTCGAAACCATAGCGATTGATCAAATGCTGAATATCTTCGAGGACATCGAAAGCTCGGATTTCTTTCATTCCAACAGTGAGTCTTCCAGAACGTGCATCATCATCCCAAGGTTCAAATGCTGTTTGGACACCTTCTTTCGATAGCATTTTCTGATACATGCGAAAGGTATTGCGAATACGTCTCGCTGTGCTGTACATGACAAAGTGCTGATCGAGATGGTTGAGATAAAGTTCAATATCTTCAAGATTATCAGGGTGAGATTTTTCGAGTAGTTTCTTTGCGCGTTGAATTTTACTGACAATGTGTTTGTTGTTCACATCCACTTTTGTATGAGGGCTTGTGAAAAAATTCGCAATAAAAATAAGTTTGTCATGTGAATAATACAAAGCCCCCGCTTTTGCATTCACAGATTCCAGTTTTTTAGCAAGTTCTGTTAGGAGTTTTTGGTCTCCTCCAGGCCCTATGTAGGTCACTTCAGTTCTATCTCGGTTCCATAATTCTACAGTCTGACGTGTTTCAAAAACATGACCCGTTAATATCGAAGAAAGATGTCGAACCTTGTCAGCACGAGGAACTGTTTGATAATAAATCTGTGGCATGTTCTTAAAAAACCACGGAGTGAGCGTCTCAATATTTTTATCAATGCTTCCTCGAACCGTTTCCGCAATGTCACGGATGTACGATTCCAATTCTTCTGGAGTCTTTGACGACTCATCCACAGTGAGAAGGGGATCGAGATCTCGTCCCGCAGAAACATTTTGAGATGTTTGAGGATGTGGAAGTGAAGATTGTTTTTTTGACACGTTTGTATCCTTTAAATGAAAGCTATAGACTTTTCCATTGCTCTTCTAAAAACCAAAAATCATCAATCACAGGAAAAGAACGTCCTGCCTTTTGCACGCGATCTATAAGATCGTGTGCAGGACAACGATCCTTCTCTGTGAAATGATGATAAAACTTTGAGAGTATATGTACACTTGCTTCACCGCAATAATGTCTTTCGATGCGTCTCAAGCCTTCGATAGCCAAGAGAACAAGTTGTTTTGCGTGCTGTTGCAACAAAGTGTTTTCTAAGCCATGTAGGGCAAGTGACATCAAATTGTGAAGCTTGTGAATATGGGGAAGCAGTGAATCTAAAACACGATCCAGATTTTTAGAATCGTACAAAAGACCCACATAAAAAGCTGCAGGAACCATCTGCCAATATCGAGCTTGGCAATCTACACTACGCAATTCCATATAACCTCGCGGGCGTACTTCTGGAAAGAGAAGACTCAAATGAAGTTCCCAATCTTTCAGAGTAGGAAAAACTCCGTTTACGCCATGCGTCATCCATTCTTTCATAGTGATGGCTTTCGTGGGTACAAGGTAACTCAAGTTTTCAATAAAGACAATCGGACATGAGAGTGCAAAATCGAGATAACCTTCAACTGCATTCTGCCGATTTAAATCTTCAGACAAAGATTTTAAAGCTACGAAGCCTGTTCGCTTGTGATCAAGATCACGCCAAATTGATGTGCGATGAGAAAGAATAGAGGGAGTCAGTTTCTGTTCTTTATAGGGCGAGTTTGCAAATATAGCTGCTGCAAAAGGTGCGAGCAGTTGTGCAGCAAGATAACGTTTGAGCAAAAGTGTATCGTTTGAGCCGAAGTCCAAACAGACTTGAATAGAACAGGTTTGTCTCATCATGTTTGGTCCCGACAGTGGAGAATGCTGTCGAAAGTAGCGATCCATCGCTAAATATCTTTTTTTGGGAGTTTGCATCCCAATCTGATCAACGGTATGCCAGGGGTTGAGCCCCATTTGTATAAGACCCACACCTTCTGTTTTGAGTGCAGCCTCAATAAGATGTTGAATTTCTAAGAGACGAGTCTGAACCAAGTCTAAACAGCGAAAAGGTTGTGAAGAATATTCTATCTGTCCGCCAGGTTCAAAAGTGAGTGTTTCCCCTTCTGAAATTTTAATAACGAGAAGAAGTTTTTCTGTTTCAGTCTCTTCATAAAAAAGTTGCCATTCTTGTTGAATAGCGAGTTGAGTTAAAGCACGAAACACAGGGTTATTTTGATGTATCAATAACTCAGGAATGCCTCTGTGCTCGCTTTTATGCACAGGAAACATCTCAACTTCCATCCCTACATAACCAGGCCAATTGTCGGTTGCAGGGGCTTTATTCAGAGCAAAAATTTTTTTGTCGATGAATTCATAACAGATAGACAGCGTGAGTTTCTTATGGATTTCTTGGTCAGTCATCACTCATCCTTTGCAGTGATCCCCATTTTTTCACTGCAACCGCAGCTCAGAGGGATCAAGACGAGCATGTAGACTATTGCGGAGAGGCAGCTTTGCTTTCAACATGAAGTGCAAAATCTTTTATACCGTTTTTCTGAACTTCATCAATAAGTTTGATCACGCTACCGTGAGGAGTCTCTTTATCGGCAGAAATCAATGCTTGTAAAAGTTTCTCATCTCCATGAACTTTTTCTTTCTGTTGCGCGATGTATTCTTTCACATTTGTAAGCTGTATAGGATTTCCATTTGCAAACAGATTTGAATTGCGATCGAGTGAAAAAGAAAGATTCGATTTCGTAGATGCTGTCTTTCCCGATTCCGCTTCGGGAAGAGAAACCTGTATAGACTGATTCACCATATATGTTGTTGTAGCCATGAAAATAATAAGGAGAACCAGCATCACATCTACAAGAGGTGTAACGTTGATTCCCGTAATCTCTTCTTCTTCATTAAACATCTGTGCCATTGTTCAATCCCTTTTTTGTTTACAAAATAAAAACTCTTATTTCATTTTGTAAATCATCAATAGCTTCGAAATCGATTGAGCGTTCGCAACTTGATTTTTCACAATGCGAGAGAACGCGTTAAAAGCCACGACAGCAGGAATCGCAACTAACAAACCTACAGCAGTCGCAACCAGTGCTTCTGAAATCCCCGTCATCACAACGGAAGGCCCCCCTTGTGGGTTCACGGAAAGATCATGGAAGGCCTTGATAATCCCCACCACCGTTCCAAAAAGACCCACGAATGGAGCATTGTTTCCCAAGGTTCCTAAAACCACCAAACCCCTATCCAGTTTGCTCCGTCCCCCGATAATCAGACTTTCCATACTTCCTTCCATCGCTTCTTTGCTTATTCGCCGATTGCGCAAACCCTCCAATGCAACCTGTGCGGCAAGTGAGCGCTGAGCTGCACATAATCCTTCGGCTTGCTCATATTCTCCGCGTTTTAAGTAGTCTGCGAGGGTCTGACTGAACTGTTCAAAATTGTGACGGGTTCTGAAAAAGAAGAGTAAGCGTTCAAGAATGATCGCTATAGACAGCACGCTTAAAAATACCAATAACCATAAAACCCACTCGGCACCGACCAGAGTGAGACCTAAAAATGATTTCACGAGATTCCATCCACCCACGGATTTGTCCTTTCTTTGATTATGGAGAGCTTTGCATAATCTTAGCATAGAATATTGTGAGCTTTGCAGACCTAAAAAACATCGCCCTGCATAGAAAGATCCCCGAAACATTTCTTTGTTGACACAAACCCGGATTAACTTGTAGAAGATCTTCACCTTAAGCGGGAGTAGCTCAGTTGGCTAGAGCGTCGCGTTGCCATCGCGAAGGTCGAGGGTTCGAGTCCCTTTTCCCGCTCCATTTTTTCATCCTAATCAATTCAGTTCAAAGTTCTTATCTACAGCTGTGCAAAATGTGTCCAATGGATTTTTTGTCAAGTTCTGTTTTGATTTGGTTGTAGCCATAGATTCCACCGCAATAGTAGATCTCATCGAATTCAGTAGGTTTAAAGTCTAAGGCAATGCTGAAATAAAGCTTTTGCATATAAACCAATTTGCTCAAACTTTGATACCATCTCCACTCTAACAATTTTAAATTATGACGCTCTTTCCACAGTTCATATTTATCTTTAAAAATAAACGTATCATCATTGAGAGATCCCGATGTGTCTAAAAGCAAATACTCATGAGTATTCTGAATGGGAATACTATCCAGCATAGAAAAAATGGGAGCAAATCCATTGTCGCTAATCACAAATAGATTTCTTTTTCCTTCTTTTTTGTAGGTGAAGTTTCCATGAGCTTTTTTATCAAAATGAATAGTCTCTCCGACTTCTACATCTCTAAAATAGGAGGTAAAATCTTCACTTTCAAAATCAAAGGAAGAAGGGAAAATTTTTATTATAAACTCAAGAGTTTTTGATTTTTTGTAGTCTTCGTAACTGTTTGAAAAAGCATAAGCTCGGGCTTCATTCGCTTTATTTTTTATAAAGGTAAATTGACCAGCTTTGAATTCAAGGTCTCTAGTAGGATGGACTTTCAATTTAATAATATCGTTTGGTAGAACTTCTTTTTCTTGAACAATGCCTTCTACTTCCAAGCTTTTTAGGCATTTAAATCCAGCCCAAATAAATCCATTTCGTTTGCAAATACTTTCGGTGTATTGCTGTATACAGCTTTCGAAGTTCGGATCATGTGAATCACATTCTTTTTTATTTTGTGCTGTTTCGGCCATTTCTGTAGTACAGGGTTGAAGAGAGCTGTTGTATTCAAAATTCGAATGCTCACATATCTCTCTGAGATAGGAGACGTTCTTTACAAGAGAACAAACTTTTTCTTTGTAATTTTTTTGATAAAGAGAGAAATCTTCTTCTCCTTCATATTGCATGCGATCTATGCTTTTTAAGCTTTGAACTTGAAAATCTCCCTGTTCTTCGATCCGTTCAGATTGAAACGAAAAGACATTCCTCCTCAGTTTTTTCCCAGTGGAGTCTAAGACAAACTGTGGGAGAACCACTTCCTTTTCATGTATTTTGTGTTTGTTTTCAATGGTGTTTATATAGAATAAGGGCATCCCTGCTGGAATTGTAAATTCAAGTACACATTTACTATTATTGGTCTTAGAAAAACTTTTTGCTATTCCATAATCAAAGCTTGTAGACCAAGTTGAATAAGCAACCGTTGTTTTATGGTTACTGTTTCTACATTTTGCTCCTCTGTATACACGCATAGCTACGGAACTTTTGGGAGCAATCATAGAAAGGAGGGTAAGGACGTTGTATATTTTAACTTCATCATCATTTTCATGTCTTTCTTTTGCAGGAAAAGTCTTTGAGGCTACGGCAGGGGATTGGGACTTCCATCCAGCTACATGATCTTTGAGGGTATATTCCCCAACTTTAAAGTCGCTAAGCGGGGAGCTGAATTTTACCTGTTCACTGATAAGGGCATTTTGTGTGTCTTTGATGAATTTGTCATCATGAGCAAAGAGTGTGTTGACGGTGAAAAAGACTGAACATAGGCATAATAAAATCTTGAGTTTCATAGTATTCCTCCGCCTTTATCTGTCGGTTTAATACAATGAAACTTGAGGACCCTGTGCATTCAATTGCAAGCAGGGTTTAATTATTTCGTCTTCTATTTATCTTCCAGCAAAAGCGTGTCTAAGTTGCTTCCAAAGTGTAAATCCTAGGAAAGTGACTGAAAACCAGCACACCAGTGCTTCCCCAGGGTAGGGGCTTCTTAATTCTATATGAGTTTCAGTATCTTCTTCGTTAGAAGTGACTTCGTTCTTAGAAGCGACTTCCTCGTTAGGAGTGACTTCTTCATCATAGACTCCGATCACATTTGAAGGGAGTCGTTTTAATAAATCAAAGCTGTGGGGAAATGTTTTTGTGATATCCTTTCCTCTTTGTCTTTCAATTACAGATCTTCCTCCAGGATGATTGAAATCCGTCAGATCCATAACATTATTTTTGTAAATTACTAATAATCTCTGTTTGCTTTCCTCTTCAAAATTATCGAAGTTTGCATGACTCATAGAAGACATACACAGAGGAAGAGTCATAAAAACAAGTTTTTTCAATGTCATAGTTTTTTCCCTTGATGAAAGAACGAATAAAACACAGCTTAGGTATGCTTCTATGACATTGTTTTCAAGTGAAAGTATGTGGCGACTTATAGATTTTTTTATGGAAGATTCAATTCTTTTACAAATTTTAAATAGGGCAAGACCCTAACGTTCTCTTTCTGGTAATCTTTTGTTCCTCTGTGTACTTGATAGAACAGGAATGACAGTTCATTCTTTGAAGTAGTGAATTGCTGGATTGATTTGTGACTCACCTGTTTTGCATTCCGCTGCAAACAGGGGCTTCTTGTTTTGTAAAACTACGAAATCAACTTCACGTTTATTCTCGTCTCTTATAAGTCAGAGTTTTTGATAGTGCGCTTATAGTTATAGTCACAGTTGTAATTTATAACACTTGTAGCATGACTGACGAATTCTTCGAAAGACGTGTGATCGATATATTCATTGCTTACAAACTTTTTAAAACTCTCGAAGTCATTTTTGTAAATTAACAAGTATGTCTCATAAATTCCTATCTCATTCAATAAGAATATAAGTCCTCCGTCATTTTAGCGATCTTGCAAAATCATAAAAAAATCCCGACTATGAAACCAGAGAAATCAAAAAAAATATGCATGTGTTCGGAATATCGAACAGACACGGGAGTATGGTTTGCAAACATTAAAACCAAACTTAAAGTCCGTCCCCTATGTTGAGAGATCTTACGAGACACTCCAAGATCTTTTCTCTTATTGTGCCAATTGTTTCTCCAAGCAAACAGCTTTGGAGTTCGAAGGAGAAAAGCTGAGCTATGCTCAACTTGATGCTCTTGCAAATCGTTTTGCACATTACTTGCAATCCCGAGGTGTAAGCCATGGAGACTTCATAGTGCTTTATATGCCTCGTGGAATCGACATGTTCATAGGAATGCTTGGTATTTTAAAAGCAGGAGCGGTTTACGTTCCAATGGATCCTCATTCTCCGCTTGAACGTGTTACTTACGTCTACAAAGACTGTCAGGCTAAGTTCATAGTCACAACGACAACGCAAATGAAGCCAGATTTTTCTCTTGCTTGTTTATTTCTGGATCAGATTCGTGAGGATTTCGACCGCGTACAGACTCTAACAAAAATTATCGATAATACCCCTAGTTCTGGAGAAGATCTTGCCTATGTAATTTATACTTCCGGCTCCACAGGACAACCCAAAGGAGTAATGATACGTCACAATAGTATAGTCCATTTCATACAATCCGAAAGTTCCATCCTAGGTGTGCGGAGCAACGATATTGTTTTACAAGGCTTCTCTCTTTCTTTTGACATGTCCCTCGAAGAGATTTGGACCTCATTTTACGCAGGAGCAAAACTTGTCATTGCAAGTCACGAACTGATGACCAGTGGTCCTGACCTAGCTTCTGCACTAAATAAAATGGGTATTACAGTATGGCATTGTGTCCCTACTTTACTTTCCATGCAGCAAGAAGATATTCCTAGTTTAAGATTACTCAACCTTGGAGGAGAAGCCTGTCCTGCAAATTTGGTAGACCGTTGGTATAGAAAAAATAGACGTCTCGTAAACACCTATGGTCCTACAGAAACAACAGTCACCGCAACCTATGCAGAATTGTTTCCAAACAAAGCTATTACTATAGGTAAAGCTTTACCTGGTTATGAGACCTACGTCGTTGATGAAAATCTTATGCCTGTTCGAGATGGGACGGAAGGTGAACTTTGCATCAGTGGGCCAGGGCTTGCTGCGGGTTATATAAACCGTGCCGATCTCACATCTGAAAAATTTACTCTTGCTCCGTTCAATAGAGCCGACGGTACTGCTATTTTCTTTTACAGAACCGGAGATCTCGTTCGCATGAACGTAGATCAAGATATTGAATTCCTCGGACGTTTTGACACGCAAATTAAAATACGAGGATTTCGTGTCGAACTTTCTGAAATTGAATCTGTTCTTATGCAAGTTCCTGGAGTACAAACGGCCATTGTATCTATGCTCAAAGATAAACACGGATTCGATGCGCTTGTAGCGTTCATTATTGCAAAAGGTGACTTTCAAGAAGCGCAAGCATGGCATCAGATGCGTTCTAAGCTTCAACCGTACATGATTCCCACTTTGTTGGAAGTGGTTCCTGACTTGGAAAGATTGCCAAGTGGAAAAGTGGATAGAAAAAAATTGAAATTTCCAGAGAAAGCAAGTCTTGCGCAAAAGACTTTGAAAAATCCAAGTACAACGATGGAAAAGACCATTCACAAAGTGTGGTCGGAACTCTTTGCGCCTGTTCCTGTTTCTGTTGATGATGATTTCTTTCTTGATTTGGGGGGACACTCCTTAAAAGCTGCTTTGATGATTTCAAAGCTTCGAAAAGAAGAAGGTCTTTCTTCTATTTCTATACAATCTGTTTACAAAAATCGAAGCATAGCGAGTCTTGCTGAATTTCTAACGGAGAAAGAAAAAGAGTACTCTGCAAGTGATTCTTCCAAATTGAAATTTAAAGAAGTGCCAAAACTACGTTACGCTAAATGTGTAAGCGCACAAGCGGTGAGCCTATTTTTTCTTTTCGGAATTTTAGCTTTGCAATGGTTCCTGCCTTATCTTGCTTATAATTTTGCTTTAGTAAAAAATTATTCGATGCTTGGGTCTGTAGGATTTTCCTTTCTTGCCATTTCAGTCATGCTTCCTTTGAACTTTATTTTAGCCATACTTACAAAAAAACTTCTAATAGGTACCTACAAAGCAGGAGAATATCCTATTTGGGGATCTTATTATTTTCGTTGGTGGTTAGTTCGACGACTGCACTCTATGGTTCCTACAGCGTTATTTCAGGGAACTCCGCTCTTGAATTTCTATTATAGAATGCTTGGTGCCAAAATTGGCAAAGATGTCTTCTTGAATTCTGCAAATTGCGATACGTGGGATATGATTTCTATCGGTGATGGTTCTGTTATTTCAGAAGGTGTGACCTTCAGTTGCAGTTCTGTCGAAGCAGGAATTTTGAAAATCGGCCCTATTACTATAGGAGAACGTTGTTACGTTGGAAACAACTCTGTTTTAGGTATGAATACGAAGATGGAAGATACTTCGCAAATCGAAGAGCTTTCTCTTCTTTCCAATAACAAAACCATTCCTGCACAGGAAGTGTGGTCTGGATCACCTGCTCGAAAAACAGCTCGTGTTGAAAAAATTCCTGCAAAAAACGCAAACCATATGCCTTGGCCTCTCGTTGTTGCTCAAGTGTTGATGGTGATGACGCTTCCCCTCTTCGCCTTAGGTCCAGTATTGCCAGGAATTCTCTTTGTTTTACATAAAAATACAGACATCAGTCTTTTAAGCTTCTGGGTACACACTCCCTGGCTTGCTCTGTCTTACATTGTTTTCAGTTGTCTTTTGATTGTTGCATGCAAATGGATCATACTGGGTCGGCTGAAAGCTGAAAATATCTCCCTAGCAAGTTTTAAATATCTTCGCTTTTGGTTTGTTGGACATTTGATGGAGTTGAGTCTTGCAAGTGTAAGACCTATTTATGCAACACTCTACTTAGCTCCTTGGTTCCGTATGCTCGGAGTAAAGCTGGGTAAACGTGCAGAAGTTTCCACAGCTTCCGGTGTAACATGGGATCTGTTGAGCATTGCGGATGAATCTTTCGTCGCAGATGGTGTGACTCTAGGTGTTCCTCGAATTTATAATGGTGAAGTGCAGTTAAAAGAAACAAGTATTGGAAACAGAACATTCTTAGGAAATAGTGCACTCGTTCCTGCGGGTACTCAACTTGCAGACAATATGCTTGTAGGCTGTTTGTCGACACCTCCTCGTGAACGTGAGCAACAGGCTCAATCTTTCGCTTCGTGGTTTGGATCTCCTGCGATTTACTTACCACAAAGACAGATCTTCAATGAATTCGATGACTCCACAACTTTTTATCCACCGAAAAAACTATATGCACTGCGTCTTTTAATAGAAGGTGTGCGCATACTTTTACCGATGAACTTTGCATTGATTTTCGGTTCTGCTGTGATCGCAAGTTTCTTTAGTCTTTATAATAGCGGCATAGGCAATGCAGCTATTATAAGTATCCTGCCATTCTTATACTTAGGATATGGACTTGCTTCCTTGTTTGTAACCGTTTTGATCAAAGAATTGTTGATGGGAACCTACACACCGACGGTTCAACCTTTGTGGAGCCACTTTGTCTGGCGCAGCGAGTTGGTTACAACATTGTATGAAAATTTACCTGTGCCTGCTTTGATGGATCACCTACGAGGAACTCCATTCATCAATATGTGTTTGAGGATCATGGGTTCCAAAGTTGGAAAACGTGTGTACACCGATACTACAGACATTACGGAACATGATGTTGTCGAAATCGGAGATGATGCAGCTCTGAATGACAATTGTGGATTGCAAACCCACTTGTTTGAAGAACGCATTATGAAAGTTTCCAAAGTCACCATCGGAGAACGTTGTACAGTCGGTGCAGTTGCAATCGTGCTTTATGATGCAGTGATGGAAGCAGACTCTCAGTTAGGTGACTTATCAATGCTGATGAAGGGTGAAACCCTTCCTGCGCAAACAGAATGGGAAGGCTTGCCTGCACAACGTGTTCGTTGATTTCCACTTTTTACAAACTCACAATTAGAGGAGACATTGTGAGTATAGAAAGATATGAATTCTATCCTGGTATGCTACCCTTCGGATTCATCTGTGTTTAAAACATAAACAATCCCGAAATAACATGAAGTGCTATCCGAGGACTGATATTCGTAGACACCTAATTGAATACTATTCTCACTATCATTTGTAGAACGACTGACAAGAATTCCTACATGGGTATCCTCAAGAAAACAATCTGGTTTATCTCCAATCACATCTAAGATGAAATACTCTTTTCCATGAAATCTCTTTAATAATTTTTTTCCTTCATAGAAGGTTTGAAGACTTCTTAAAGTTCCTTCACGTCCTATTTGAACTTGAAAGTTGGGATATCTTCTTTCTGTTCCGAGTTCTGGATATTTATACAAGGCTTCTGTTTCAATGCCCCTTATGAGATCTTCATTAGGGTCGGGAATAACCACCATCTCCTGCGAGAGCGTTGAAAGGTTTTCTGCGTGTAGAGTTTGTAGGGAGCTTAAAGATAAAAAAGTGAGAGAGAGTATCATTTTTCTACCAGAATACATAACGTTCTCCTGCATGAACTTAGATGCTTTCAAATTCCACACTATCGTATATCAACTTTGAATTCATAAATCCTGCGCGATATTAATATATTTAAGTGGCTGGATTTTACTTCCTCAGATCTCATTTTGATGAAATATAAGCTTCTGATTTTACTAAAAAAGACATCAAATCCTTTTTTTTTAAGAAGAAAATCCAGATCTCAGCATTTAAGCAGTGAATTCGGTTGCCCACTTTATAGGGACTTGATAACATTCGGGGAACTTATCAGCTTTTGTTAGCCCTCTGCTGGTGTCTTAACTTAAAGCGACGTTTCTGAAATTTTAGGAGTTAGAAAGAAATGCAAAGCTCGAAACTGTTTGTAGGTGGATTATCGTACAGCACCGATGAACAAAAATTGACTGAAGCCTTCAGTCAGTATGGTGAAGTGACCAGTGCGGTTGTTATTCGTGATAAAGCGAGTGGGGATAGCAAAGGGTTTGGTTTTGTTGAAATGAAAAGTCAATCTGAAGCGCAAGCTGCGATGGATGCATTAAACGGAGCAAATCTTGATGGTCGTCGTATTGCAGTCAACGAAGCACGTGAACGCGAAGGCGGTCGTCGTGATGGCGGTGGCGGTGGTATGGGCGGCGGACGCGGCGGCAGACCACCTTACGGTGGCGGCGGCATGGGTGGTGGAATGGGTGGCGGCAACAAACGCCGCTTCTAATTCCGATCATCTAGCATCCTCGCTAGTATATATCTGGTAAAGAGAGCTTTGTGTTTAGGCACAAAGCTCTTTGTCTATCTGGGTTTTTTTAAACAGGAGTCTTTGCTATGGCTAAAACACTTTCTACGATGCTTCCTCTTGGTACACTTCTCCCTCGTTTTTCACTACCCGATACAGAAGGACGTTTGCAGAGCTTCGATGCTTTTCCTAAAGCGCAAGCTTATCTCGTGATGTTTATCTGTAACCATTGTCCTTACGTTGTGCATGTTCGAGACGGGATGATCAAACTTGCACAAGACTTGCAAAAGCAGGGGGTCGCTGTTCTGGCAATCAATTCCAATGATATTTCCGTCTATCCTGAAGACAGCCCTGCGCAAATGAAAATCTATTCAGAAAAATACCATTATCCCTTTCCCTATCTTTTTGATGAGGATCAAAGTGTTGCAAAAGCTTTCAAAGCTGCCTGCACTCCTGACTTCTTTCTTTTCGATGCTACAAAACATTTGGTCTACAGAGGTCAAATGGATGATAGCAGACCTGGCAAAGATATTCCTGTGGACGGAGCAGATATTCTCAAAGCTGTAGCAGATATGTTTGCAGGAAAAAAACCTTCTGAAAATACACAAAAGCCTTCCATGGGGTGTAATATCAAATGGAAGCCCAACAATGAGCCTAAATATTAAAGAGACAAAAATGGAAGACGATCCACGTAAGATCATTGAATTTCGCAAAAAGAAAAAACCTGCAGAGTGGAAAATTCAGTATCAGGTGCAAAGAAAAAAGAATTTTCGTAAAGACAAGATGATCTTCTGGATCAAGTTTCTTGTCTACTTAGGGCTTGTTTCTTATGTTCTGCAACAGTGTGGTATCGTTTCTTATTAGCGTTTTTGTTCAATCATTTCAGAGATAGGAAGGGAGTATTAAACTCCCTTTTCTTATTTGTAGATTAGCTTTTTGCAGGAGTATGGAAGAGGTTTTTAGCTTTCTTCTTAATCTCAGGCTCATGAACTTTTGCGATTTCAGGAATGAAATCGATGAATACGGCTTCCAAATCTGTGTAAGATTTTTCGCGACGAGAATGGTCGACATCTTTACGGTGTCTTGTTACGAAACTGATAAGACTTTCGTTTTTACCTTTGTAAGCATTGTCGAAGTCTACATCATTTTCCATTTTTGCTTTTCCGATTTCAGAATCCATAGCAGCCAAGAATCTAAGATGAGGTGCATCTACTAAATCCAGGAAGCTGTAGTCTATAGAACCATCTACGCTAGCTCTCAATAGATCATCTTGAATAACCATAACACGTGGGCTATCGCTATGACCTTTGTGTGCGTTAGATGATAACCAGGAGTCTTGTAGACGGTAGTCTAACCATGCAAAGATGTCAGAAACAAAACTTTTGTTCTCACCGATACGAGTTCTGAGATCATGTATATAAGAACTCAGTGTGTTTGTAGAATCACCAAGACTTGCTAAGTAATTTGTGTTGTCGACCGCTGTTGTAAGAGCTTTGGAGCCAACATTTGCCATATAAGTTGCAGTTCTGTCGCAATCTAAACGTGTGTAGCTCTCGATTTTATTGGCATCGATAGCTTTCAGTGGGTTCTGTTCGTTCAAAATCGAAAAGATATCAGCACTTGTATAGTTGTTGTTTTGATCATTTGCTAAGAAACTAACGATTCTGTTTGCGTGAGTTCCATTGATATTATTGGCTTCCGTTGTGAATCCATAATATTCCAAGGTCTCGTAGTTTTTTATCGAAGGAAGTCGTGAATATGCATAGTAGGTATGACTTTCATCGACTTTGCGGAATTCGCTATGAGTTCCACTGAAAACAACGCCAGGAAGATATTTTGTAGATCTCAAGAGGCTTGTTGCATTGTCGAAATCACGTTGAGTGATTTCACTTGCTCGAGCGAGTTTAGAAGTGTTGATGAATGCCATGGCGTTAAGAACTTTACGTTTAACAACATCATCTGCATCGGGAACATTGAGAGAGACCATACAAGCTTTGTGGAAAGGTGTCTGACTCATATCCAGATTTTTTTCGAAAGCATCGAGGCGACTGAGTAGAACTTGAATCTGCTCGTTGTTTTCAATTTTAATTTCGCCATGCTGGGTATTTGCGATCGCAGCTCTAAGATCGGACAATTGTTCCTTTATTGTATCAAGGCTTCCTTTGTCTGCAGCAGAAGATTCTTTAAGAGGGGTCATGAGATCCTGAACTTTTGCTTCTAATGTTTTCACAAGTTCGCTTGTGTCGAAGCTAGGATCTTTTTTTATAGCGTTTTTTATAGCATCTACATTTTCTTTCAAAGTCTGTAGAGTTTTCGCAAGCTCTGCTTTTTCTTTTGCTTGAGCTTCTCCAAGAGTATTGTCGACTTCTTTTTCTTTTTTGTCGACACGGCTTTCTGTCTTTGCATTGTCTTTCCCACAGCCAACTAGACCCATAGCTGCAGTTAATACGATTCCATTAACAAAAAATTTCATAACGACTCCTAATGAGGTTTACAAATGAGGTTTGCTTATAAACAACCCCCATTTTGAAAACTATCCGTAGGAACTACGGTGATTCTTTCAATTTTCTGTGCTAAAACTTAGCACCTTCAAATCAATAAAGGATCTAGACATGCGTTTATTAAAAAAAAATTTTCTAATTTTAACTCTTTGCCTTTCCTTTGAATCTCTCTTCGCCATAGGTGTGACACCCGATGAGAGGCTTATTTACGCGGTAAAAGGCGTGAAATCAGGTCTTGCTCTTTTAAGTTGTGTTTTTCTCAATCCCTTAGCAGGACTTTTTGTGTCTTACTACCAACCGGATGAAAACCGAAGCGATCTTGTCAGAATTGATGCGGCTCTTGAAGATGGGGCGAATATAGATTTCCAGGAGCTTTACAGTGGGTATACAGCTCTGATCTATGCAGCTTACAAAGGCTATCCTAAAATTGCAGCACACCTTCTTGCGAAAGGTGCAAATATAGAAGTGAAAGAATACGAGGGATACGATGCCCTCTCGATGGCAAACTATTACGTTAAAGAATACACCTTAGATTATGAGCGAAATGAAAGCAGAGAGCTTTCCGCTTGGTTCACAGCAGAAATGAAACAAAGCCACCGAGAATATTATCAGAGATTTATAGATCGCTATCAAGAGATTGTAGATTTGATTGAAGCTTCGACTCACTCAATACAGTCGAGTTGGCTCTGGTAAAATTTTTTTAAAACACAGAGTTGTGGAAGACTAGACTTTGTAGATGCCAATCGGAATAGCCTTCTTCCACTTTTGTCGTATTCTTAGGATTCCCTACATGCAGTTGCTCATACTGAAAGGGAATATGACAGTAGTTCCTATCCACAAATTGCTTATTCACAAGAGCAATATGAATTTCGTTAGAGCCTGAACCTATGACCTTTTGCTCAGCTTTGAGAGGAACAAAGATAGCATCGCTTCCATATTCAAGAGGTCTGTCGAGTTCATAAAGAAAGAAGCGGAAATTGTAGAGTTCTGCTATCAATTCCAAATGTACAAAACTGAGATAGATGTGGGGATTGTCGAAGAGCAAAGCCCACTCTTCGAGGGTATTTGTATCAATCTCGGATAAAACGTTATTTACAAGTTTTAAATGATGGGGATCAGGATCAAGACTCGTTTTGATCTTTAAAAGATCCTCTATAAACTGTTTTCGAGAGATTCCCACAATGTGAAAAAGAGAATCTCCATAAGGCTCCTGAGGAGCAATGCGACTCGGAACAATTATACCACTATGCAATTGAGTTTTTCGAACAGAGCTTAATCGATCTTTTTGAAGGTGTGTACGTTCTAAGATCTCTTCTGCTTGAGGGTACATATGTGCGGTATAGGTGTTTTCTAAATCGCGTTTGGCATTCTCTATAAAAAGAGGGCCTGAAACTTTTAAAAATTCGGAACTTTCTTTTGTAATTCCCTTTGTGCCGAGTAAAGTTTGCACCCGAGGTGTGAAATCCGGTTGTTTTACATACTCTTTTAAACGGTCTATAAATTCAACCCAATCAGAGTTATGGGGAAGTCTGTAGACACTTGTTATCATTAAACAGTCTTTATAAGCCATTCTCAACACACGTCTAAACACTGTGTTTGCAAGAAAGAGTGTTCCATTCATGGATTGAACTTGAGGTCTGAATTCAAAATGCTTTCCATCTTTGTAATATGCGATATCTCCATCACTTTCAAAAGTGAGTGGGAAATTCTTCATAACTTTGGGATAATATGGATTTTTGATCTCGAAGCTTTCTAAGGAATTGAAAAAATTCATGGAGAAATTGCGAATGAGGTTGCAATGAAAGAGAGTTAAGACTCCAGGTAAATTCTCTACATCTTTCTTGTACAAAAACATTTCTTCGAAGTTAACTTTATCAAAGCCTAAAGCTTCGGAATAGCTGTTGTCAAAAGACTTACTCCAGGTGTGAACATTACCCATATGAACGACAATATAATCTTCACCATCGGTGGGAAGAATTTCCTGGTCGTTGTAGAATTCTGCGTTTTCTGCAGAAGGATCATTGGTGAGGCTATAGGAATTTTGTCCAGATTGGGTTGATTTTCGAACGAGTTTATATTTTCCAAAACCGGAAGAGCTTTGGACCTTTTCTTTTTGTACTTCCCAACGTTGTGAATCCAAGTTGAATTTGAGAACAAAAATTCTTGAAACCGTGTTGAGAGTGTAGACATGTTCTTGAGTAGGAACGCCTTCGTAGTAAGCAAGAATAAGAGTTTTAGCCCTCATCTTTGTCGTTGCGAGAATCTGGTCCATTTCATTAACATTTTCTATTTTGCGCCATCTATTTCCTTTGGGAATAAATCTTTCAGGATTTTCTCCATTCAGAAGATGTTTTAATGCTCGATAAATAAGACCATGTTCTAAAAGATCGCGAAAATCTTCGAGTTTTCTATTGCTTTCAAGGTTGAAAGCAAGATTTTGAAGATTTTCTTTAAGGTCTATACGGGCATCAAAAGTTGCAGGAATACGTTCCCTATTATTCATGGAAAGCAAGTAAATCAAAAAATCGTCAAGTGTGGCTTCTTGAGAATTTATGATTTCCAAAGAATACCATGCTATAAGTTGGCAAATAGCAGCACGTGTTCTCGGATCTGTTATGTTAAAACCTGGTTTTCTCAGTTCAATATGAGCTTTATTTATGGCTTTTTCTAAGTCTTCTTCTGAAGTGTCCAACTTCTTAAGAATATGAGCCTGGAGTCTATCTTCTTCAAGTTCACTGCTTGCAAAAGACGTATGACTTAAAAAAAGACTGAGAAAAAAAATGTACTTTAGAATCTTCATGAGAAACCGCATCTATGATGAGAACTCTGGTAAACGGTCAAAACCGCTTTTGCAGAGAAAATCTTGTAATTTGCTTTTATGGGAAATGTGGGATTTTAATTTGATGCTTTCTATATAATCTTCGACAGTTCGACTTGAAATCTTCATGACTTTTGCGATGTCTTGAGATCTCATATTTTTGCTTATAAGGTAAGCACAGTGAGCTTCTCTTTTTGTCAAATAACTTTGGGTATCCGTGTTCAGATAGTATTTTTTGGTCTTCATAGTCTGCATGCAAAATTTAAGAGAGTCATCTTTTGTGAAAATTTTTTTGGAGCTACTGATAAATTTAAATCGAGGAGCATTGCGCAGAAGGTCGGAAGATTGATCCAGGAAATAAAAAATAAAATGACGAAGAAGGTCATAATTTGAACTTAGACTCTCATAGGAAGCTCTATGAGAAGCAAGAGGAAAAAAACTGAATTCTTCAAGGTAGTCAGGTTTTGAAAGCAATATAGAGTAAGGAGGAGTTGTTGAAAATTGGCGTTCAAGGTCTTCTACCATATTCTGAAATAGGCTTTTAAAACTCGAATTGGCCATTCCTAGAAGGGAGTTTGTATCTCCAATTCTTATAGTGGAATTTAATCCACCTGGTAAGGAAGGTGTGGGTACACCTTTGAGATAATCATAGTCCTTGACAAAGTGTTGTATAAAGTTCTCGGAGTTTGAGACACAAAATCGAGTGTCATCGGGGTAGTAGCGGATGTATGAGAAAATTCCTATGGGTAGGGTTTGAGTGAGAGCTTTTGTTATCTTGTTAATCTCTGAATATAAACATGGATCGTTTATTTTGAGTTGCATAATGACTTTCTTTCAAGGCAAGCGATCTCATCAATTGATAGTGCCATCCGATAATCGACAAGGAGCACAAGGCAGGTGTCTTTCTCCGTTAGGCTTGCAGGAGAGTATAGTTTCTTTTGTTCCATAGGAACTTTTTGGCCAATGATTTTGATAATTTTCAAAAACTATATCATTCAAGACATTTCCCCCTGAAATAGCATTTACAGAATGATTGCTTGTAGAACACCAGGCTCCTTCAGCTGGGATAACGAAAGAACTTATGTTTTGAGAAGCGAGCTGTGCACTGATCCAGGCATCATCTACAAAGTAAGCAGCAGATTTTTCTTTAGCTTCGTTGGGGGAAGGAATAGGAAGCTTCATCCATAAGTTTTGGCAAAAAAATCGAGGTTGAATCATATAGCCCGAAACTCCTGTTACAACTGCAATCTGTATGGGTTCTTTTATTTCATAAGAATGTATAATTCCCATATCACTAAATTTGAGGCTTGTGGGCATTTGATGACCACGATTTGCTAAAGCTGAATCGGAGTACGCAGGAACTTCACTCCACTTAAGAAAATTATCGACCATATCTTTAGGATAGGTTTGATCATCGTCTACAACTATAATTTTCCAATCTTCTTGTTGTCTTGATTTTTTTTCTTGGATAATCGGAATGAATTTTGTGTTGGGACCCCAATCTTCCTCTGTTGAGAGAATACGAACAAAAGGATGAGCATTTTTTAAATATTCGGGGATAGGATATTCACAATTTTCTTTTCGGGAAAGTTTAGGAATAGCGATGACAATTTCTTCAGGAAGAGTTGTTTGTTCTAGTAGTGAAATAAGTGTGGGATAGATATCTCCAATTCGAGAGGGAATAGAAGTTAGAGAAATCGAAACACCTTTTGCTATTTTGGAATTGTTGGGTATAGGAAGTTCTTTTGGATAGTTTTTAGAAGGGCCATACTTTTTTTCAGTGCCGCATGAAAATATGCAGAGAAAAAATACGGGGAATATAATTTTTGAAAATGTACTTGCTTTCATGAGTCTGCCAAACGTTAGGGTTAGAATTTCGCAATATTTATCATGGATTTGTAAAAACTTTCCAGCGTTTTTTAGATAAAGAAGAACATGCTGAAATGTATGGGTAATTAACAGGGTGTTTCTTTTTGGATCATATTACAAAGTTTCAGAAAGTTTGTACCAGGTAAGCTCATGCTTGTTATGACTCAAATGCATAATCCTCGAACCAGGAATTTCTAAAAACTTTTTAATCACATCGTAGTGATTGGTGCCTTGAAACTTTAAAGTGAATACGAAGTTTTTTTCAGGACAAGCTTGAATGTAAGCCTTCACAAAGGGAAGAACCTTTCCAGGATAGGCAATTACATCGGAAAAAATCCAGCTAACTTCAGGATGTGTTTCTGGTTTTACCTTAAAACAATCTTCGTCGAAAAATGTAACTTTTGGATCTTCTTGAAGAGTGAGTTCCAAGTAAGCGCGATCGTAAGCAATAACTTTTGCTCCGAGCTGTCGAAGAACCCAAGTCCAACCTCCGGGGCTTGCTCCCAGATCTAGACAGACATCCTTTTTTCCAGGAAATTTTTGAACACGTGTAAAGAATTCCCAGAGTTTTAAATAGGCACGACTCGGAGGATTTTCATGATCTTCTTTGAAATTCCATTCTCCGTTCGGAACGGTGCTTGTGCAATGGGGAGAAGCAAGGATGGTGTTCTCATCGAGCAGAGTCCAGGAACCTAGGACGGAGTCAGGAACTTTTTGTAAAAAGTCTAAAGGTTTCGTAGGAATATAAGGAAGTTTGTCTTGGATCAACTGTGCACGTCTATGGAGTTGGAAACTATAGACAGCCCAGTTCCTTTGCATTTCACGCAACTGACGAGCTGCATCTGCAATGGAATCGATTTTCAATGTGATGGGATTCAACCAGATGTTGAGAGCAAAGGGGCAGTGTTGTGGTTTTCCCTTCGCAATAAAAAGACGTTCGTGTCGTCCAATGATATTTTGAAGACCAAGCTCAACTGTTTTTTCGAGACCTTCTGGTGCTAAATAGGCACTGATACTCATGAGTTTACCCCATGTTGACGTACGCATTCACCGATAAGTAATGCAGAAGCCATAGCTACGTTCAAACTTTGAACTTCACCAATACTCGGAATAGCAACGGTCACATCGAGTTGCATGGCTATGTCTTTCGATAAGCCACGAATCTCATTACCCAAGAAAAAAGCACAGGCTGAAGTATTCAGTTTCTGTGCATACAAAGATTTACGACCGTGTGTTGAAGTTCCTATGGTTTGGTAACCAAGGCTTTTGAGTGTTCTTAGGAAGACTCCCAAGTCTTTGAACGGAGTGAACTCAACATACTCATATCCACCCTCACTCATTCGGGCAGAAGATCCGGACATTTGCACTGCATGCTCTTCTTGGCAGACAAGATGCTTCCAACCGAAGTGCGCCATGATGCGAAGTATGGAACCTATGTTGTGGGGATTCATAACTTCATCGAGAACGATCAAAGGTTGACGTTCCTTTTTAAGTTTTGCGTAAAGATCGTCTTCTTGAAGAGTCGGACGACGTCTTGCAAGCAATGCGACTCCTTCGTGGTGGACGGAGCTCGATATTTTGGCAAGGTCTTCAGCGCTCACAACGTGATAGGCCTTCTTATTATTGGCACACCATTTAAGAATATCTTTCATGTCTTGCACGCGCTCTTCTGTGCAATAGGCACGGATGATGTCTTGCTTTCTATTTTTAAAAAGGGCTCGGACCTGATGAAATCCGTAGAAGAGCAGCTCGTTTGCAGATTTCGGAGCTGGTTGCTTTTTCGGAACTATGGACGGAGCTAAATTAATAGGACTATTTTTTATGTGGGACGGAGCTGTGCTTATAACAGCTTGGGACTTCGTGAATGCAGGCCTAACACCTGCTTTACTATTAATCTTAAACAATTTTTGCCTCTTTCTAGGTCATATTAAGAAGTCCCGAAGCATAGTCAAATGGCTGGATTTTTCAATGAGAATCTCTTTTGGAGCAGGGAGCTTCAGCATTTCAAGTACTTAGGCATTCCGCCTTAATGGGATGGGATAGCCCTAGCAAGTTATTTTGATCTTATGTTCAATAAGCGATTATGAGTTTTTTTTGGTTACAAGATGCCTTCTGCGTAGGGGTGTTTTGGAGGTGTCGGACGGAGTAAAGCAGGAGGTGTTGGAGAGGTGTTGGACGGAGCAAATACCGGTTTTTCAAGATGTCACTCGCCTGACAAGCATATCTCCCCTATGTTTCAGAAACTATGTATGCACGACGTTATATTTTACAAAACAAATCCTATACGCATGTCTTCTTCCGTTGTCATAACAGGCAGCACTTTTTAAAAAATGAGGAAGTTAAGAATTTTCTTGTCTATTTATGGGCTAAGTATAAGCAAAAATATAAAATTCAAATTTTTGAATTTATAATTATGGACAATCATGCTCATTTACTTGTTTATGCGGAAAACATCGAATACCTTGGTCATTTCATGAGAACAGTAAATTCTCAGCTCGCTCGTTTCATAAATGATTTGGAAGATAGAGATAGTCAAGCTATTAGGGAAAGGTACAAGTCACCTCTCATTACGAATGAACGATATTTCCTGCAAACCATGCAGTATATATGGCTCAACAGATTTAAAATCGATAGGCAAAGTCCTCTCAAAGATCCTTATTGTTCTGTAACATGGAGACTAGATCTCCCAGCAATTTCTTATATTACAAAGGATGAAAAAATTAAGAATTTACTTTCCAATCTACTTGATGAACATCCATATTTTCCTGCTGATAGAAGTAAATTCAGAAGATTCATACGAGATATGCTTAATGCGGCATTATCGAAGTCTGATACGTATTCAAAAAAAATTTTTGAGAGCTGCCATACTATCGGAGATGATTTTGACGTCAAATTCCGCGGGGAATATTTGTCAGCTTTTGAACGAGAACATATCCCTATACCTGAACTTTCTTAAAGAAATATCGAATAAAACTAATATCAGCTTCAAGTAGTAATGAATAGATTTTGCTTTTATTTCAATTTTTGAATGTAAATTCGAATTTGAAAAAGCAAAGTGAGTTTTTGACTTTTTATTTCGAGTCAATGGTAGGTGAGCTTATCCGAAAAGTTTAAAATATTTTTGTGTTTTTTGATTTTGTGAGATCAAAAGACTGATTTGTAGCTGCTTTCAGCTCCGTCCATATGTGTCAGCTCCGTCCATATGTGATTTTATGTGATTTTTCTTAGGATTGGATTTATTTTTAATCAAAGTTTTTCTAACAGATAGTAACTAGGAACATCTTGATTGGTTGTGGAGATAAACCGTGTTTTTTCTGTGACAGGACGGAAGCCTCTATTCTCAAAAAGTTTCTGCGCAGCAACCATGTTCTTACTTGTTTCCAAATACAAGCGTCGATAACCTTGATGCTGTGCCCCTTTGATAGCTTCGTCCAACAATTTACGGCCTAGTCCACGACCACGCATGGATTCTTCCACAACAAGGTCTCGGATTTCTCCAACACCTTCACTCAGTGGAAGTCCGTGAAAAGGACCAAGACCTGCGCAGGCAACAGGTCGTGAAGGTTCACCAATAGGGCTTGCGACCCAGAACTGACAACCTTCTTGCATGTAACTTTCATGCAGATGTTTCAAACGACGAAAGGTTGATACAAGAACACTTTCATGTTCGTCAAAACCGGTGAGGTTTCTTCGGATTAACGAACAGACAGCTCCTTCTTTTTCTATAGTCAGGGGTGTCAAAATAAAATCAGAAAGTTCTGTGTTCATAACTAAACCCTCCACGAATCAACGTCCCAAGCAGATACTTATACTTTCCGCAGCTTTTAAAATCTCATCGCTAGCTTGGATTTTCCGTCTTTCAAATACTCGTAGGTCGTCATAAGCTATATCGGATAAATCTTTACCTTTGAGTACAACCAAACGGCCAAACTTCTTTTGAGCTGCAAGATCAACGGCATATACACCAAAACGTGTTGCAATAATGCGGTCGGAAGGGCTCGGAGATCCGCCTCTTTGCAAGTGACCTAAAACAGTAACTCGAATGTCCATCCCTGTCTTTTCAAAAAGTTTTTTTGCAAGAATATTTCCAATGCCACCGAGATTTTGTTGGCCTGTCATCTCTTCTTTGTAAGAAGCTTCATGACCTTTCTCATAAGCCCCCTCGGACACAACGATTACGGAGAACTTACGTGACATTTTTTTTCGCGCTTGGATTTTTCGAATGATCACATCGTAGTCGAATGGAATTTCAGGAATCAGAATAACGTTCGCTCCCCCTGCAAGTCCACCGTGCAATGCAATATAACCGGAATCACGTCCCATGACTTCGAGGACCATAATCCGGTCGTGTGATTCTGCGGTGGATTGCAAACGCTCCACAGATTCAGCAACGATGTCAACACAGGTGGAAAAACCGATGGTTTGATCTGTTCCAGGTAAGTCATTGTCGATAGTTTTTGGAATACCAATAATGTTGATTTTTTCTTTGTGAAGTTCGGCAGAAATTCCTTGGCTTCCTTCTCCACCAATGCTGATAAGCCCTGAAAGTTTCAACTCATTCATGGCTTTTTTCAAAACATCGAGTTTTTCCTCTCTATTTACAAGGAAGGGGTTGCCCTTGTTGTATGTCCCCAAGATTGTTCCCCCACGCGCAAGGAGATCAGTGACATCTCCCAGTTGCAATACTTTATAACGTAAAGGTCTTTCCAAAAGACCTTGAAGACTGTCGTAAATACCCACAACTTCAATACCCAGTGTATTGGCGTGTTTTACAACAGCTCGGATGGCAGCGTTAAGTCCAGGGCAATCCCCGCCCCCAGTCATTAAACCGATTCGCACACGCTCTCCTTCAAATTCAGAAATCAAAGACCCAACCTAGGGATCTCATGTTGAAAAATCTATGAAAAAATCAGTGCTGTGAATTAGTGGAAGTCCCTTTTATAAGGGATTCGAAAGCGTGCGCGAGATCGCAATGCTTCTCGCACTTCGCTCTCCCAAATCTCCACTTCACCCTTTGCACAACTTCGAGTGTATGGTCTGCAGATTTTTTGACATGGATGAATTCACGTTCAAACATGTCGAAACCCTCGTCCCAATGCTCGCTAAGTCCTGCACTCAAAGTTTGGACGGAGTTCTGAAAAGAGTTCAAATCTTTGCCTTTTAGAGAAGTCTTTTCTTCGGCTTCTTTTCCTCTGAGTGGGACAAAGAAAACTTTTGCTCCGTGCTTCTCCCCTAAAACAAAGATCTGTCCAAAAGATCCCCAACCGCTGATTCCCCCTTGATCGAAGAGGCCCCAGCCATCTGTAAAATGGGATTGGCACAGTTTTTCAAATACTACTTTTTCCCACCGCTTAGTATGTTCGAGGCTTTCTAATTTGGTGGAGTCTATGATCACACAGGGCTTTGTTTCATGGGTTGTTTGTTTTTTAGCAAAAACCTGTGGGTACAGAACGAAAAATCCTAACAAACTGAGAAGAAACTTGCGCTGCATAAGCTTGCTCCGTATTTTAGACGTGTAGGTCCCATTCTAACATAAAACACTCGCTGCGATATACGAGGGAGACTCTGCATGTCACGCAACATCGAAGACGAACTGATTAAGTTTAATAAGAGCATCAAAGCTCTCCACCAGATTATGGATGTCGAGGAAGTCTGTGATTTTGCCTACACAATGAAGCCTAGGAAGAAAGCTCTTCTCGTTCCTGCAACCAAAAACTTGGCGTTTACCTTTTCAGGGATTGTGCACGGAAATGAAACAGTCGGTATTGCTGTCATAAACGAATTTCTACAATTGCTTCTGAGTGGAACCATCGACTGTCGAGTGCCTATTGGAGTCTTTCTTGGGAATGTTCCAGCTGCGCGTGAAAACACTCGATTTCTGGAACGTGATCTCAACCGTTGTTTTGATCGCAATGGAAAAACTGCAGAAGAAAAAAGAGCACGAGAGCTTGCTCCGCTTCTTGCTCAAAGCATGTGGTACTTTGACATGCATCAAACCAACAGACCTGCAGAAGAACCTTTTTTTATTTTTCCATATACGAAGGAAAATTTGTATTTCGCTCAGAATATCTCAGCACATACTACCATCGTGACTCATGTTCATTCTGGATTTTCAAATGATGGTTTGTGTACCGACGAATATGTAAATACCAAAGGTGGTATAGGCTTGACTCTCGAGTGTGGAAAAGCCGGTTTTGATATGCTTCAAATCGGATTTGGATTGAAAACTTTGATGAATTGCTTGCACTTCGTCCATACCATTTTGGAAACGGATAAAGCTCCACAGCATAGAAATTTAGGAGAGGATCGTAAAATCTTCGTAGTGAAAGACACAATCCCTTGTCCTCAAACAGGAAGTGTAAAGCTTGCAGAGAATTTAGTGAACTTACAAGTTGTAAAAGAAGGAGATCACTTAGCAACTTTAGACGGGAAGAAGATTCTCAGTCCACGCAATGGACGTTTGCTGTTTCCAAATTACTCTGCAGAAGTAAAAGAACCTGGGAAGAGACCCGCAGAGCTTATGCGTATTATAGAACCCTGTTCTATCAAAGCTCTGCCAGGTTGAGTTTAGGGATTCTCAACGTTGTTAAGGTTCTTCCAAGCTGGTCTTGCATTTCTTTACCTTTGAATATTATTGTCGAGTAAGAGCTGTTGCTCGCCTATCTGCTTGTAGTGGTGATGAAATAGTTCAACAGGCAGCCACCCTCGATTTATAAATCTTGAAACTAAGGAGCTAGGTTAATTCAGTTGACTTTTTCTCTGAGTTTTAAGAAGGTTATGACGCACATATTGTTTGAACTAAGGTAGTTCTTTATGAAAAATCACTTTATAAGTTTTTTACTTTATTTAGTTGCAACACTTAGCTCTCAAAGCTTGTTTGCCAATGATACCGATCAAAGCTTGTTTGCCAATGATATCGATCAAAGCTTGTTTGCCAATGATACAGATCAAAACTCCTTTGAGGGTTTTTTGTCAATGTTGAGTGCCGGTCAACAAAATATACCAAAAGCTTGGGAGAGTCTTCCTTTAGTGGTGAGAGTCAGTATAGTTTATACGTCCTATTTTCTGCTAGCTGCGTATACACTAGCTCCCTTTAAAGGCTCTCTGGTAGCTGGAATGTTTTCTTCTCTTCTGATCAGTTTGAACTTAGAAGATTCTTATACAATTGGGATGGCTCTGATCGGAACTCCTTTGAGTGCTATTGTTTATTATTGTGTTTACTCTTTTGTTTATTTACCTAGGATTCGTGCCAGATTCATAGATTCTCCAACTTATTACCTTCGAAGGATCTACGATACAAGCGATAGGTGTTTAGTTTGTCTAGACTCTTTTTCATTTTCTACCCCCGCAGCTTTCTTTGGGTGTGCACACGCCGTCGTTCATCAAGGTGAGTGTTTAAGGGATTATGTATCACGTTTTCCTTTGCGGTGCTCAACCTGCTTAAAGATAGCTCGTAGAATTGCTAAGAAACAAAACGATTGAAAAGATCTTCCAAAAAGTAAAAACAAGAGCACTTCGTCTTTTTCAATTAGTTTTTCACTGGAATTTGATCAAGAGAAAAACACCAAGCCCCTCGCTTTTACTTGGAAGGCTCCAACTTCACCATCTTCAACTTACCCTGTTTGAAGATGTAGCTCCGTCCACTTTCCAGGCTTACGAATTCAGCTTCGACTTTTTTCCCATCGAGTTGCATTCCATCTTGTTTAAGAACTCTTTTTGCATCTCCACGACTTGGAGAAAATCCGAGTTCCACAGAGATGTCGACAATATTCAATTTTCCTTCTGCGTTTAAGGAAACTTTATGCACAGGAAGATCGGTAGGAACTTTCTTACTCGAAAACGTTTCTTCGAAATGCTGACGTGCAGCTTTGGCTTCAGCTTGACCCCAGTAGTGTTCAACCATTTCTTCGGCAATATTTTTCTTTGCCTCCATGGGGTGCAAAGTCCCTGCTTTCAATTTTGTTTTCACATCTTGAATATAAGCAGCACCTTTGCGGCTTAGCAATTCGTAGAAGCGAATCATCAACTCGTCTGAAATCGACATTGTTTTTCCAAAAATGTCACGAGGGGCTTCGCTGATACCGATATAGTTGTTCAAACTTTTCGACATCTTTTGAACTCCGTCCAAACCTTCCAGCAAAGGAACGGTGACAGTGCACTGAGCTTCCTGTCCTGCTGTACGTTGCATTTCTCTTGCAAAGAGCAGGTTGAATTTCTGATCGTTGCCACCTAGCTCTACATCCGCTTTGAGGTGGACGGAGTCGTAACCTTGAAGAACGGGATAGAGGAGTTCGTGTAAATGAACAGGCACTCCGTCCTCCATACGTTTTGCAAAATCTTCTCTTACGAGTATTTGTTGCACTGTTCTTGAAGCCATCAAACGAACCATGTCCATCGGTGTCAGCTTATCAAGCCACGAACTGTTATAGACGACTTCCGTTTTGGAAGCGTCGAGAACGCGGAATATCTGTTCCTGGTAGGTTTTCGCGTAAGAGAGCACTTGCTCCGTGCTTAAAGGAGGACGCATTTTGTTTTTGCCAGTGGGGTCGCCAATGCGGGCCGTAAAGTCTCCGATAATAAAAATAATATGATGACCAAACTTTTGAAAGAGTCGCATTTTATTTAAGACAACGGTGTGTCCTAAGTGGATATCGGGGCTTGAAGGATCTGCACCCAATTTGATGCGTAAAGGTTTTTGTTCTTTGTATGAGCGCTTGAGTTTCGAAAGTAGCTCTTCTTCAGCGATAATTTCAGAACAACCCACTTTGATTTCTGCTAGCTGTTCTTCTGCAGAAACGGTAATTTTTTTTGTCACAAAGTACTCCTCACTTTAATCTCTCTTTCCCAGCGAAGGGACTAGGATATAGCATAAGATGGACATTCAAAACATCCTCATGATTCAGTTGCGGCAGCTCGGAGACATACTCCTCACAACACCCTGCTTACGTGCGATAAAAGAAGACAACCCTCAACATCGGATTACCTTTCTTTGTCACAGTATGGGGCGGGAAATTTTCGAAGGTTCTCCCTATATCGATGAGTTGCTCACTTATGATGATAAAGCTCCGTCCCAGTATTGGAAGCTTGCTTTGTCTTTGAGAACTCGCGCTTACACTATGGTCTTTGACTTTATGGCAAATCCGCGTTCTGCAAAATTTGCTTGGCTGACGCGAAGTCCCCAACGTTTTGCATTTTCCACCGGTCGCAATTTTGCTTTCACCCATATCATTCCGCGCAAGGAAGAGTCGGACTACATTGTTCATGAAAAATTTGAGCTGCTCAAAGCTGCAGGCTTTCACCCAAGCTCGGAGGCCCTGCTCATGCCTTGGACGGAGCAAGACCTTGGGCCCTTTTCAAAGCTCATGTCTGACGCTTCTTTCAGGGAAGCTCCGTTCAAGGTTGCGCTCAGCCCTACACATCGACGCGAGAACCGCCGATGGCCTTTAGAAAAGTACAAGCTGTTAGCAGAAAGACTCGTGGAGGAAAAAAAAGCAGCAGTAGTGTGGACTTGGGGGCCAGGTGAGGAGGGAATTGTGAAAGCCCTTCAAGCGGAGACCCGAGCTCCGTCCTATGTGTCTCCTCGGACGAGTTTGAAGGAGTTGACTGCAATGCTATCCCGATTTGATTTGTTTGTAGGGAATGCGAACGGAGCGAGTCATTTTGCGGTGGCAGCGGACTGTCCTACTTTGAAGTTATGTGGTCCTCATACAGAGGAAAGAGCATGGTCACCTCTAAGCGAAAGACACAGAACGGTGAAAGTATGGGATGATATTCAAAACTTGTCAGTGGAGGATGTATGGAGGGCAATCGAAAGTTTTGAAAAAACTTAGGGTTCTTCCGACGCTTTTATTGCCGTGCACAGAAGGCTTCGACTCCAAGTCCATTTAAAATAATAGGCAGACACAATAGCCGAACTTAACAGAAGTGCAGCAACACCTCCCGGAATGATGTTACTCGCAAGTATAATCAGAGTTTGTTTTGTTTCGTGAGAAATAGGATTAAAGTTAAAGAAGGGTTCTGTTTGTTCAAAAGTCTCTTGTGAAAATTTTTCTTTTGGCAAATTTTCCTGATGCAATTCAGCGTATTTTTCACCACCATGTTCTATAAATTCCTCAATACCTGCAAAGCCTTGTGTAGAAATTAAAGAAAAGGAAAGAACGAAAGCAAAAATTTTAGACATAAAAACCTTAACTCAAGAAAAAATATTAAAAGACCTATTTGACGCGGACATCGAAAGATATATTCGAAATTTGAAAAAAAAATAAGAAAAATTTATTTCGAAGAATCAAATCCGGCAGAGCGTTGAGAACGCACAAGGTCTTGAACGTGAAGCGAGTGCTCTTTGAAGTTCGAAGAGAAGTGGTGTTTCTTTTCTGCACCCGGAATGAGTACAAAATAATAATAACCCTCACTTGTAGGGTTGAACACCGCTTCCAAAGAAGCCAAGGAAGGTGAGGCTATAGGAGTCGGAGGCAAACCTTTGTGAATCCTTGAGTTGTAGGGATTCTTTTCATTTTGGAGGTCTGCCCATGTGAGGTTTCCATTAAAGTTCGGAATTCCATAAATTAATGTGGAGTCAATCCCTAAAGGACTTCCTGCTTTGAGTCGTCTCCAAATCACTTCTGCAATTTTTGAACGTTCGTCATTTTGTGCGGTTTCTTTTTCAATCAGAGAAGCAAAGCTAACCCATTGTTCGAGAGTAAGATCAAACTCTTTAAGCTTATCTTCATAGTGGGAAGGAAGACGATTGAAAAATTCCCGTATGGGCTTTTCATACGCTTCTTCAGGTGTTGGTTTTTTATGGAAAAATTTATAGGTAGCGGGAAATAGAAATCCTTCTAGTACAGGAATCCCCATTTTTTCAAACCAGGCATGATCCGTTTCCAGTTTTTTAAAGTCTTCCTCCGTCCCTAGTTCTAAAGAAATCAGGTGCGCTCGAACTTGCGCTACAGTCGCACCTTCAGGAATAGTAAATTCTAACGCCAGTGGATTATAAGTTTTCCCCTCGACCATAGTACGGATGATTTCTTGAGGACTCACTTTGTCTACAAACCGGTAAAGTCCTGCAAGAAAGTGTTCATAACTACGTTCGTGGTATTTCACCCAGAGATGAAAGAAGAGCGCATTTTGAATCAAACCCTTGTTCTTAAGATCTTCTGAAAGAGAACGAAGGCTTTCCCCCTTAGTCAGTTCTACTAGAACTTCTCCCTCAATATTTACAGGGTGTTTAGCCCAAGAAGAAAGGTAGTAGATCGTGTAAGAGCTAAACACGAGACCTAAAAAAACGAGAATAATGAGGATTCTAGACTTCATTTTTCGATTATACCATATCTTCCGGTCGGACGTACTTGTCGAAGTCTTCCCCACTAAGATAGCCTAATGCTATCGCAGCAGTACGAAGGGTTGAGTTATCTTTGTAGGCACGTTTGGCAATTTCAGCTGCCTTATCATATCCCACTATAGGATTTAATGCTGTGACGAGCATAAGGGAGTTTTTTAAATGCATCTGAATGCGTTCTTTGTCGGGTTCTATGCCTTTGACACAGTGTTCTGTGAAACTCTCTATGGAATCGGAAAGCAAACGTATAGATTCCAAAACATTATGAATGATGACAGGTTTGTAAACATTCAACTCGAAGTTTCCTGAGCTTCCTGCAAGACTCACCGTCACATCATTTCCCAGGACTTGTGTGCAGACCATGGTCAAAGCTTCACATTGAGTAGGATTCACCTTACCAGGCATGATGGAAGATCCAGGCTCATTTGCGGGAATGATAATCTCACCCAATCCACATCGGGGACCACTTGCAAGCCATCTTACATCATTGGCAATTTTCATCATTGCACAAGCTAAAGTTTTTAATGCTCCGTGCGTTGATACCAAAGCATCATGAGCTGCAAGCCCCGCAAATTTATTTGCAGCAGTGACAAATGGAAAATTTGTTAGGTTTCGGATTTTTTCTGCAACGAGTGTAGCATATTTAGGATGAGTGTTGAGTCCTGTGCCGACAGCTGTTCCTCCCAGAGCCAGTTCGTAAAGACCGTCGAGGGAAAGTTCACATTGTTTTTTTGCAAAGCGTACTTGTGCAGCCCATCCGCTGATCTCTTGTCCTAAAGTCAGTGGAGTTGCATCCATGAGATGGGTTCGCCCTATTTTAATGATTTTCGCATTAGCTTTTGCTTTAGTATCCAGTGTTTTGATCAACTCCTCACAAGCAGGGAGCAAAGTTTCCTGAATCGCGCAAACAGTTGCAATATGCATGTAGGTTGGAAAAGCATCGTTGGAAGATTGTGACTTGTTGACATCGTCATTAGGATGCACCGGTTTTTTAGATCCAAGTACTCCTCCAGCGAGTTCAATAGCCCGGTTTGCAATGACTTCGTTGGCATTCATGTTGGACTGAGTTCCCGATCCTGTTTGCCAGACCACAAGGGGAAAATGTTCATCAAGCTTTCCTGCGATAACTTCGTCGCTCGCTTTGCAGATAAGATCGCATAATTCCTTATTCAGGATTCCTAGCTCGTTATTCGTAAGAGCTGCTGCTTTTTTAACAATGCCCATGGCTTTAATCATGGAACGGGGGAATCGATGCCCTCCAATTTTGAAATTTTCAAGTGAACGCTGGGTTTGTGCACCCCAATACTGGTTTTTTGCAACTTTGATCTCACCGATTGAATCTTTTTCTATACGAAATTCCACAGGATTTTCCTTATGACAAGTTCGGTGAATATTTTAACTGGGGACGGAGCTCAAGGACATGAAAAAAAAGGGACTATAATTAAGCGAGTTCTTTCACTTCGCGTCGACGGCCTTTAAGAACCATACGGAGAGGAACATGAGTAAAGCCCAACTCGCGACGGAAGCCATGCACCATGTACCGACGATAAGCAGGGATCACTGCGCGGGCACAGTTGCAGCGTACAATCAAAGTAGGAGGCGTGCCGTAAGCCTGAGTCGCATCATGGAATGTAGGATCAGGAATATTTGTTCCTTTCAAATGAGGAGGGTGGGCACTGATGATTTTTTCAAGTGCCATATTGAGTTCAGCTTTGTCTATGCGCTTAGACATCTGTTCTTGAAGTTCAACCACGCATTCCATAATTTGATGAACGCGTTTGTTTTCCAAGCAAGATAGGAAATGAACAGGAAGGTACGCATGATCCCCCAACTGTCTTGCAAGATTTTCTTTGTAGTCTCGCATAGTGTTCGAAGTCTTATCAGGAACCAAATCCCATTTGTTCACAAGAATTAAAACCAATTTACCACGTTCAATTGCTAAATTGATCAGTCGAGAATCTTGGTCTGTTAGACCTTCCATCGCATCGAGGACAAGCAAGACCATATCCGCTTTCTGAATAGCACTCAAACTGCGTATCACACTTTGTTCTTCAATGAACTCTTCAATACGAGCCTTGCGACGAATTCCTGCGGTATCTATAAGAACGTAGGGTTTTGCTTTGTATTTAAAATTTGTGTGAATGCTGTCGCGTGTTGTTCCCGCAAGAGGTGTAACCAAGCTGCGGTCTTCTCCTAAAATACGATTGAGCAACGAAGATTTTCCAACGTTTGGACGACCGATCAAAGCCAGTTTGAGTCCGTCTGGAATGATTGCAGTTTTGTGTGTGAGACCCTGCATCTCCGTGCGCATAAGATCTTTGAGTTCCCAAAGGCCTTTGCCATGCGCAGCACAGATAGAAAGGAAATCATTGATTCCCAGTTTAGTAAATTCCCACAGGCCATATTCATCTTTGGGCGCATCCACTTTGTTGACAATGCAATGCACACGCTTTTGATTGGCTCGGAGGAATTGCATGATTTCGAAATCATGCGGGTGTAAACCAACCTTCGCATCCAATACGAAGAGAATGAGGTCTGCTTCAAGAATTGCAAGTTTAGTCTGTTCCCAGATGCGCTCTGCAAACTGGTGGATATCTTGAGTCTCAGCAACTTTTTTTTCAAACCCACCTGTATCGATAAGAATCAGGCTTTCTCCATCTTCGTAGGAAACTTTTCCATAAAGCCGATCGCGTGTGACGCCCGGTTCAGGACTGACAATCGCAGTCTTCGAACGTGTCAAACTATTGAAGAGAGTGGATTTACCCACATTAGGTCTACCGACGATAGCTACAAGTCCGCTTAACATAATTCTTCAACCTTTTTCAAAACGGGAAACGTTTCCAAGACTAATTTCGCTGCTGCTTGTGAAGCCCTTTTCTTGCTGCTCCCATCAGCTTCTGCAAGAGTTTGCCCATCAAATACCACAGCAACACGGAAAGTTTTTGCGTGGTCAGGACCTTTTTCTTCAAGAGTCACATACTGAGGAACTTTCTGATAACGACCTTGGAAAAGTTCCTGCAAGCGTGTCTTGGCATCCTGCACATCTTCATCAATGGGGAAAAATTCAGTGAACCAGGTTTGCACATGCTCCGAGACACAGTCATAGGAACTATCAAGGTACATCGCTCCAATCAGAGCTTCCAAGGCGTCAGCTAGAAGTGAGGGGCGTAGGTGGCTTTCCACCTTCTTCTCCACTCGACCCACGGTTAAGCAGTTGTGAAGACCTAGATGCTTGGCAAGCCTTGCAAGGCTTGCTTCGCTCACGAGAGAGGCTTTTACTTGTGAAAGTTGGCCTTCATCGAGGCTTTCTCTTTGCCAAAGTAGGCTGGAAATAATAAGCCCCAGAACCGAATCACCTAAAAATTCAAGGCGTTCGTTCCAAGGCAAAGGATTTTTTTCTTTAGTTGTCAGAGGATGTAGAATTGCGGACCTATGGACCATAGCCTCATACAGAAAGCTTCGGTCTTGGAAGGTATAAGCAATTTTTGCTTCTAAAATAGATAGTTGTGCATGTTCTTCAGGATAGTTTTCCCAAAAAATGCGCCACTTATCTTCTAATATGTCCAAATTCTCTATGCTCATAATCTTCTTTATTTGGCTTACCGGAATGGAAGACGAAGATAGCTTATGGTGCGTTTGGGGGCAAGACCTTTGGCGGAATTAGAGACGGAAAGTCCTACTTCACCAATTTGGCTTCTTTAAATTCTACATGCTTACGAACTTTTGGATCGTATTTCTTCAAAACAAGCTTTTCTTTGCCCTTAAGCTTTTGTGTTGTGTAGAAGTAGCCAGTGTTGGCTGTAGAAACGAGCTTAATTTTTTCTCTGCGTTGTGATCTTGCCATTATAGGTTCCTTTTCTTCTCTTTGTTTTCGAAACTGCAATTTAAATGCAAATTTTGCTTAGTGCCAGAGCTTTTTCACTTTGCAGCTCTCACGTTAAAATGAAAGGTGGATGGAAGTCGTTCCACCGTCATTAAAAGGATGGAACTGATGCAAGCACGAAAGCACGTTCTCGGTGTCCTACTAGCCTGTTCCTCTTACTTTATTTGCCAGAAAGTGAGTCTGGCAAGCTCTTTCAACCTTGATAGGGAAGAAGAACTGCTCTCGAGTGTTCGGCGCTCTATAGTCAAAATAAACGCTGTTCGCCAAGACCTAGACTTCTCAAACCCTTGGCACTTTTCTCCGAGCCGCGCAGTTTCTGGTAGTGGTTTTTACGTAGGTAGCGGTCGTCTCATTACCAATGCCCATGTTGTTTCGAATGCCAGATTTATCACTGTTCAGAAGGACGGAGACCCCCGTCAATATAATGCCGTCGTGGAATTTATTGCCCATGATTGTGATCTGGCTGTCCTTCATGTTCATGACAAGGCATTTTTTGCTGGGCTCAAACCCCTGAGTTTGGGTGAAGTTCCCAAGCTCCGTTCTCCCGTTTCCACCGTGGGGTACCCCGCAGGGGGTGAGCAAATTGCGGTGACGAAGGGGATTGTCTCACGCATTGACTACAGTTTGTACGTTCATACGGATTATCACTATCACCTCTTAGTTCAGGTGGATTCAGCTATCAATCCCGGAGCAAGTGGAGGACCTGTTTTACAAAATGGGAAAGTAGTAGGAGTTGCTTTTCAGGCTTTTAGAGCTGGAGAAAATATTGGGTACATCATTCCTGTACCCGTCATTAAACGTTTCTTGAAAGATATAGCTTCCGGTTTTTATAGAGGTCATCCTGAAACAGGTTTTTCAGGACGACCTTGGGTTATGGATAACGAAGGTGCTGCACTCTATTACGGAACTCATGAAGGCTACAAACTGACGGAAGTTGCAGAATGGTCTGCTTATAAAGATCTTTTTCGAGAAGGTGATATTCTTCTTCAAATTGATGGCCAGCGTATTGGTCCGGATGGAAATATTTCTTTTTATGGAGAAAGGATTTCTTTCTTCTCTCTTTTTGATCTCAAACTGATTGGAGAAAAAGTTCATTTCAAATTGAAACGTGCTGAAAAAATAATGGATGTGGAATTCACTATTCAGGCTCCTACAGATCATCCCTTTGCAGGTCTCACTTACAAGAAGCATCCTCGTTACTTAGTTGTAGGTGGTTTGGTGTTTACAGAGTTTACTCAGAGTTATTTGCAAACGTGGGGAGATGATTGGATACGTAAGATTCCCGTCTTTTTAAGATACGTATTCAGTCATAGTGATGAAGATGAACGTATGAAAAAAATCCGTTCTTTTGTGATTATCACACGCAGACTTCCTCATGAAATCAATCAATATGCTGAAAATTTTCAGAATGCGGTGGTGTCAAAAGTTAATGGTGCCGAAATTTTTTCTTTCCAAGATTTTCAACATGAGATGAAAAATCTGAATAAAAAATTTCTTAGAATTGATTTTTTTGATAGAGAGGAAGCTCTTTATCTTCCTGTAAAAGGTGTGGAGGAAAGTTACAAAGATATAAGCGATAGTTATGGTGTAAATCCAGACTTTTGGTTCGACTCTCAAACGGATGGAGCCATAAGTTGGGAAGAAGGGCAGCGATGAAAAATTTTATTATTTTGATGCTTTCTATTTCAAACACAGTTTATGCGCAGCAAGTCTCAGCTATGCGTCGTTCTCTTGTCAAAATTTTTGTTCATAAACAAGAAATGGATGAACATGAGCCTTGGAAAAGTGGAAGAGTACTTACCGAAGAACACACAGGAACTGTCGTAGGATTTAATAACAATACAGAAAAAGGAATTCTTGTAAAAGGGAGCAGCCTTTCTTTTGCTAAACGCATTGAGATGCAAACCATAACAGGTGGTACTCGTGTGGAACTCACTCCTCGTTTTATAGATCACGAAATGAATCTTGCAATTTTGGAAGCTCCTGCTTCGGATGCTTTGGAACATCTCAAACCCATTCTAGTTTCAAACCAGGAACTTTCCATAGAGGAGGAAGTTTATCTTTTTAAAATCGATGGTGATTCTATGATTTCTCGAGTGCGCAGTTCTCTGAGAGAGGTGAATACAGGTGAACGATTTGATACGAGTTCCTATCCGACTGTGAATTACATTTTTAAAGTTCCAAGAAAAGATTTGGGTGCTTCGGAACCAGTTATCTCTAGAGGGCGTGTCGTGGGTCTTGCTGTTGCAGAAGATGATGAAGATAACATTCATGTAATTCCGAGTTCTTTGATTTATCACTTTTTGAACGATGACCTAGGAGATAATTACAAAGGTTTTCCAACAGCAGGTATAAGTTACATCCATTTAACCTCTCCTTACGCTCGTGAGGCGTTAGGATTGGATGGTACAAAAGATGGTGTCTTGATTAACAAAGTGAGTCCTCAAAGTCCATTTTACGGAAAGATTCAAGAAAATGATTTGCTTTTAGAAATCAATGGTAAACGCATAAGTTCTAAAGGAACTTTCTCACATCCTGTTTGGGGTGAGCTTTCTGCTAGTACTATTTTGTATCATCACTATGCAGGGGATGAGGTGGAGATTGAAGTTCTCAGAAATAAAAAATTAGAAACAATTAAAGGAATTCTTAAACGTCATAATTCCAATTTGAATCGAATCCCTTACTATCACCATGATGGAACAACTCCGTATCTCATCGTCGGTGGTCTTGTGATGCAAGAATTGACAAGACCTTATCTTCGATCATGGGGGAAAAATTGGTTGGGAGATGTTCCATCTGCTTTTTCGTATCTATGGGTATTTAAAAATTTTATACCTGAAAAACCTGAACGCATTATTATTCTAAATCAAGTCCTCGCTGATCCTATAAATAAGGGGTATGAAAGTATAAGCAATGTCATCATAAAAACTGTAAACTCAGTTCCTATCCACTCTCTATTAGATCTAGAAAATGCGTTTGAGAAACCTGTTCTTAAAAACAATGAATTTTTTGCACAAATTGGTTTAGATTATGGAGAAGGGATGATCATCCTTCCCATGAAAGAATTGAAGAAAGCTCACGAGAGGATTGCTTCCAGTTACGGTGTTTACGACAAAGAATCTTTTTTCGCCTGGAAGCAATAAGGTACCAGATCAGTGTGCAACAATGTCTGTATAAACATAAGGTTTAGGCATCTGTGTTGACTTCGCTAGTCTCTGATAGAGATCATCCTGGGATTTTTGCTCCGACCACACCAAAGCATGCAGAAGAACTTCATCCATATGTTCCACAGGAATAAACTCAATTTCTTTAACTATCGTTTTAGGAATGTCCAACATGTCTTTGATGTTGTCTTTGGGGAAAAGAATTTTCTTAATCCCAGCTCGGTGAGCAGCTAGGAATTTTTCTTTTAACCCACCTACAGGCAGAGCCCTTCCCCTCAAAGTGATTTCACCAGTCATAGCCACTTCGTGATTTACAGGTTTAGAAGTCAAAGCACTTGCCAGGGCTGTAGCAATACACAAGCCCGCAGAAGGCCCATCTTTAGGAATGGCTCCTTCGGGAACGTGGATGTGTATGTCAATTTTTTGATAGAAATCCTCTTCCAATCCTAGAAAGATAGCGCGTGATCGAATGTAACTCAAAGCTGCTTGTGCAGACTCTTGCATGACTTCACCCAGTTTTCCTGTGATGGTGAGTTTCCCCTTACCAGGTAGTATGGTGACTTCTGCAAAGAGCAAATCTCCTCCCGAAGGAGTCCATGCAAGTCCGGTGCATATCCCAACTTCTTTTTTATCCGCCTGTTTCCCAATGCGGTAACGATGTGGTCCCAAATACTGTTCAACGAGTTTTGGTGTAACCTGTTCTTTGATTTTTAAAAGTTCTTTATCGAAGATAACCGTTTTAGGCTCTTTAGCACTTTCTTTTTCACTCTTGGAAGCATTTGCAGGGTCACTAAGGCCTAGGCTTTTTCTCTGTTCTTTTTCTAAATTTTGAATGTGTTTGCGAGTTATCTTTCTAAAGATAGATGCCAATTCCCTTTCAAGATGTCGTACACCCGCTTCTCGTGTGTAGTAACGGATAACATCCAGTATGCTTTTGCTTTGGAAGACGATGTTTTGACCTTCGAGCCCATTTTCTTTGAGTTGTTTAGGAATAAGATAGCGTGTGGCAATCTCTAACTTTTCATTTTCGGTGTAACCTGAAAGATTGATGCACTCCATTCTATCGAGAAGTGGAGCAGGAATACCGTCATAGGAGTTTGCCGTAGCAATAAAAAGGACTTTCGAAAGGTCAAAATCAAGGTCTAGGTAGTGATCATTGAATCGGTTATTCTGCTCTGGGTCTAGAACTTCCAATAGAGCTGCTGCAGGGTCTCCTCGGTAGTCAGTGCCGAGTTTGTCTACTTCGTCGAGAAGCATGAGGGGATTTGCAGAGCCTGCTTTTTTTAAGGAGAGGATGATGCGACCTGGCATGGAGCCTATGTAAGTTTTTCTGTGCCCTCGAATTTCAGCATGGTCTCGAACTCCTCCTAGAGAGATGCGCACAAATTTTCGACCGAGGGATTCTGCAATGCTTCGAGCAAGGGAAGTTTTTCCAACACCTGGTGGTCCCACTAAACAGAGTATGGGGCTTTTAATTCCCTCTGACATTTGTCGTACTGCGAGGTATTCTAGTATCCGTTCTTTAATTTTCTCTAGGCCAAAATGATCTCTATTTAAAATTCCCTCTGCATAGACAAGGTCACTTATGTCTTTGGTATATTCACCCCAAGGAAGAGCAAGTGCGGTTTCAATATAATTGCGAACAACTGTAGCTTCAGCAGACATAGGTGACATCTGCTTGAGTTTTTTCAATTCGCGGGATAGTTTTTCGCGGGCTTCTTCAGAGAGAGGTCTTTTGGCAATCTGCTCTTCCATTTCGTGAATCTCAGCTCTGCCATCATCTTTTTCACCTAACTCTTTTTGAATCGCAGCCATTTGTTCATTGAGATAGTACTCTTTTTGAGTTTTTTCCATCTGACGCTTAACACGTGCTCGAATTTTTTTCTCAACGCGGATGATTTCAATTTCGGATTGAATGAAACCATAAAGGGTTTCAAGTCTTTTTTGTGGACTGATCTCTTCGATCAATTTTTGTTTGTCTTCCAATTTCAAATTAGGAAGATGGGCTACCAGAGTATCTGATAATTTCGATTCGGATTCTATTTGAGCGACAGAAAGAAGCATTTCAGGCGGAACGCGTTTGTTCAAACGCACATAGTTATCAAAAGCCATTTTTACGGTGCGCATCAGTGCTTCATTTTCAACATCCGACTGTGGGGATTCATGAAGAATTTCGGCTTCCACCATAAAGAAACGTTCATTGGGAACATAGTTTAGAATTTTCGCCCGCTTTTGCCCTTCGACTAAAATCTTAACAGTTCCATCGGGAAGTCTGAGCAACTGTAAAATTGTAGACAAAGTCCCAACTGGATATATATCCTCAACTTCCGGATCGTTCGTCTTTGCTTTCTTTTGAGCGACAAGAAGTATCTCCTTGGAGCCTGCAATAGCATGCTCGAGCGCCTGGATAGACTTCTCTCGTCCAACAAAAAGCGGAACGACAGTTCCCGGAAAGACGATAATGTCCCGCAAAGGCAACAACGGAACATTGATCGTACTCTTACTCTCACCACCCGTAAGTTCGTGGCTTGACATGCTTATCCCCCCCATAATAGGTAATAAAACCTTGTGGCATCCCGGAGGAAATGCAACGATTCCCACTTGTCATTTCGGTATCTTTAATAAATATTTTATCTTAATTATCCGGAGCAGGCGAGCGACTCCTCAAGTAAAGAACATAATTGTAGACGGTACAAACCAAAGGAAAACATGATTCTCCTTGCAAGTCACCAGCATGCGAAAAACATGCTGCATACTAAGCCCACATATATTTAAGGAGAAGAGGTTCCAGCGCCTCTTTTCTTCTTGGAACTCTCAGCATCTTCCTCACTCTTTTTCTCAGTAGAGTGGAATACAAGCATCGGTTCCGCACCTTTTTCTATGCTTTCTTCAGTAATAACGACTTCTTTCAAATCTTTGATGCTCGGCATTTCATACATGATGTTAAGCATAGCTTCTTCAAGTATGGAACGAAGACCTCGAGCACCTGTTTTACGCTTGATAGCTTCTCTCACGACAGAACGAAGTGAACCTTCCGTGAATTTAAGTTCGACGGATTCAAATCCAAAAAGCTTCTTAAATTGCTTCACAATGGCATTCTTCGGCTGAGTGAGAATTTTTATCAAAGTTTCTTCATCGAGTTCAGCAAGAGTACAAACAACAGGAAGTCGACCAATAAACTCAGGTATGAGACCGAATTTCATAAGATCTTCAGTCCGTACCTTTGGAAGCAAACTATTGAGTTGATCCTTTTTCTTCGACTTGATGTCAGCGCCAAAACCCATCGCTCCGGCTTCAAGACGTTGAGAAATAATATTCTCCAAACCTGTGAAGGCACCTCCACAGATAAAGAGGATATTCGTCGTATCGACTTGTAAGAATTCCTGTTGAGGATGTTTACGCCCGCCTCGAGGAGGGACGTTTGCAATAGTTCCTTCAATGATTTTTAAAAGAGCTTGTTGAACACCCTCTCCCGAGACATCTCGGGTAATAGAAGGATTTTCACCCTTTCTCGCTATTTTGTCGATTTCATCTATGTAAGCAATGCCTCTTTGCGCAAGTTCCACATCGTAGTCTGCGGCTTGCAGAAGATTCAGAATGATGTTTTCAACGTCTTCTCCCACATAACCTGCTTCGGTGAGGTTCGTTGCATCTGCAATTGTAAAGGGAACATTCAAAATACGTGCGAGAGTTTGAGCAAGCAAAGTTTTACCGGTTCCCGTAGGACCAATAAGCAAAATATTGGACTTAGACAAGTCCACTTCGTCTTCTTTTTGATTCTTTGCATCTATGCGTTTGTAGTGGTTGTGAACAGCAACAGAAAGGGTCTTCTTTGCCTGTTCCTGTCCGATGATGTAATCATCTAAAATCCGTTTGATATCTTTAGGATCAGGAACCTTATCGTGCCGTTCAAGCACTTCTTCTTTTTCAACTTCCTCAGCAATGATGTCGTTACAAAGCTGGATACATTCGTCGCAAATGTATACATTTGGACCTGCGATCAGCTTCTTGACTTCGCGTTGACCTTTGCCACAGAAGCTGCAATGTAAACCAGTATCTTTCCCAGCCATATAAATATATCTCCTTGCTGAGAGGCACTTACTCTCAGTTTAAACTTAACGAACGTCTTCTTCCAGATCTTTTCTATTTTTTTTCACACTGACAACTACTTCGTCGACTATACCGTAGGCTTTTGCTTCTTCTGCAGACATGTAGAAGTCACGATCAATGTCTTTGTAAATCATCTCTTCGTTTCTTCCCGTATGCTTCGAAAGCAATTGACACATTCTTTTTTTCAAACTGATAATTTCACGAGCTTGAATATTAATATCAGTCGCTTGTCCGGTCGCTCCACCCAAAGGCTGATGAATCATCACCCTTGAATTTGGAAGTGCATAACGTTTACCGTTCTGACCTGCTGCCAATAACCATGCAGCAGAACTCGCACACTGACCAATACAATAGGTGCGAACATCCGGTCGGATATGTTGCATAGCATCATAGATGGCTAAGATCGCAGTAACAGAACCGCCGGGTGTGTTAATATAGAGGTGAACGTCTTTGTCAGGATCTTCACTTTCCAAAAATAAAAGTTGAGCAATAATGACATTTGCCATTTCATCATAGATAGGTGTGCCTAAAATAATAATTCTATCCTTCAAAAGCCTAGAATAAATATCCCAGGAACGCTCCCCGCGACTCGTACTTTCGAGAACTATTGGGACGAGAGCCATTGCTTCAGTCTCCTTAAAAAAGAGTAATAGATGATTGTGTTAAAACAGATCTCACAAGCTCAAAAAAGCGCAACACGCTTCTCTCTCTTCCCTCTTCCATATGAGATCGTATCTAATTAAACCTCTTAGAGGCCACCTTATGCGAAAGGCAAAGGCCTGACAAGAATCTTCGATTCTATCGGGGCCTGAGCGGAGTTTTTCTTCTACATAGACGTTGGTTAAGAGTTGAATCCAAGATCGCGCTAGATATGATCATGATTGTGATCGTGATCGTGATCGTGATCGTGATCATCATGCTCTTCATGATGATGGTGATCATGTGCTGCAGGAATAGGTGTGATGGTTGCGTGAGATGTAAGAAAGTTAAGTGCCTTTTTGAAAAGCAGTTGTTCCCGAACATTGTCACCATATTCTCGCAGATTGCGATTAAAATCAGCTTCTTTTTTGGCAGGATCTGTTTCTCGAGAAAGCTGTGCAATAGCCTGATGAAACTCTTCGTTTGTGAGAGACAACTTTTCTTGTTTGATCAACTCATGCAAAAGCATTGTATTTTTTGCTCGCATTTTTGCTTCGACCAAAACTTCTGCACGCATATTCTTATCAGCAAGAGCTTTCTGACGTTCAGAATCATTTTTAAAATGGGATTGAGAGATTATGTGATCGATAACCTGATCTGTGATGGAGGGCGGAACTTCAAAAGGAACTCTGTCGTTTAGTTGCGTAAGAAGAGCGTTGTGTACGCCATCTTCGTTCAAACGAGTGTAATGCGCTGCTAAACCTGCGCGAACTTTTTCTTTGAGATCTTCAAGAGACTCATAGTTCAAATCTTTTGCAAACTCTTCATCGATAACGGGAACTTCCAGTTTCTGAATGGATTTTAACGTCACATTGAAAACAGCAGATTTTCCTTTGTATTTTTCAGTAATGCCTTCGCTTGGGAATTTAACATTTACAGGTTTTGTCTCATTCAGATTCATTCCAATAAGAGCATCTTCGATTTCTTTGATAAAGAGTCTATGTCTGCCAACTTCAACAACTTGTTCATCCATAGTTAGCAAAGGATCATCTACACCTTCGATCTGTGCTGTATAAGAGATTTTAACGAGGTGTCCATTATCACAACGTGTGCTTTCTGCTACCGGTTTTAGAGTGGCGTGCTGGCGAGCGAGTTGTTCTAATCGATGTCCCAACATATGATCATCAGCTGTGTGATGTTCATAAGAGACAACAAGATTTTTATGTTGATCATTGAGTTTGATTTCAGGAAGCACATCGATGATGGCACTGATTTCATAAGCTTGATCTTCTGTAGGAATATTCGAATTTTCTATGTAAGGCTGAGAGATAGCCGAAATGCCGCTCTCTCTCAGAGAGGAAAGTAGGTGTTCACGAACAAGCTGGTCTACAACGTCATAGGAACCTGATCCACCGTACATTTTTCGGATAAGGGTCATAGGGACCTTACCAGGTCTAAACCCATGAACTTTGGCCTTGCCTCGAACTTTTTGATAATAGGCTGAAAAAGCTTTGTTTACAGCTTCAGGTGGTACAGTAACTTTTACGCGTCTTTGCACGGAGTTGATGTCTTCAACGATGGCTTTCATCATGATCTCTTTCTCTTAATTGGGCCTTGATTGGGGCTCGGAAAAGTCGGGCCAGTCTAGCTTTCTCAGCTTTTTTTTTCAAGCCCGCAGATAAGATCAGTTTTCAGGGAAGGAGTCAACGGACTAAAGAGAAGGCTTTGTTCGTGAGAATTAGCGAGCTTTCATTAGCCTTTTTTCTTCGCTTTGATGGGGAATAGGCTTCCACAAAGGCTATTGTTTTCAGAAGTGCTGATGCAAATATCGCTTTCATTCTCGGTACAATTTAAATTCTCAGAAGCAGTTTCCTTCACAATACAAACGTTATTTTCACCCACACTAACAGTAGATGTTGGACAGATCGATAAAACGGTCCCGCAGATAGGGGTTAGTCTTTTCTTTTTAGCTTCCTTTCCTGCTCTTTTAGCTTCTTTACCTTCTCTTTTTGCTTCTCTTCTAGCCTCTTTACCTTCTCTTTTTGCTTCTCTTCTAGCCTCTTTACCTTCTCTTTTAGCTTCTTTACCTTCTCTTTTAGCTTCTTCGCCTTCTCTTTTAGCTTCTTCGCCTTCTTGTTTCTCATTAGTATGTGTTGCGTTTCCCTGTCCTGGGATCGTTGCTGGGCCAGACCCTGCTTCCCCACCTGTAATGTTTACATCGGAGCCCAGTGCTTCCAAGCCTTCGGTCGCTGCTGAGCTAGAAGATTTCTTAGCTTTTGAAGAGGATCCCCTGCAAAAGCTAAGGGCTAAGCTCAATATTAAGATTCCAAAAAACTGTAAGTTTCGTTGCATAGATGCCCCCACATAGTGAACTTAGTGGCGGATCGGTAAATTTTCTGAAAAATTTAAGGCCGTTAGTTTAACCTGTTAGGATTAAAGAATTTATTGAGTTTCGAGATGATGTTTTAGGGAAGCGAGAAATTTTGCCCCACCCTCTCCATCGACGATGCGATGATCGAAAGTGAGACCGACTTGGACTAGAGGACGAATGAGGATTTCACCTTTGACCACCGCTGGTCTTTCTACAATCGCACCTGTGCTTAGAATGGCAACTTGAGGTTGGTTGATAATGGGTTGCGAATGAAGAGATCCATAGATTCCGGGATTAGTTATGGAGAAAGTTCCGCCCTGCACATCTTCAGGGCTTAGGCGTTTTTCTCTTGCTCTGCGAACGGTATCGTTCAATTTTTCTGCAACCTCGAAAAGAGTGCAGTCGTTTAAATTTTTGAGAACAGGAACGATCAGCCCGTGGTCGGTTGCTACTGCACATGCGATATTAATTCGTTCTTTGAAAAGAATGTCTTCTCCATCAACGGAAGAATTGATGATGGGATGTTCTTTCAAAGATTTTATAGCAGCGTGGATAAAAAAAGCAGTGAAGCTGAGTTTGCTTTGAAAACGAGTGAAAAAATCCGCTTCGAGTTCTTTTTTTGCACGGACAACTTCTGAAAAATCAATTTCAAAAGTCGTTGTCACATGTGGAGAAATTCGAACAGAACGAAGCATATGCTCTGCTGTCAGACGACGGATACGTGTCATCTTTGTTCGTTGAACTTCAACTCCATCAAGAAATTCCTTGTTGTCACGTCTTTCTGTTTTGAGTGAGAACAAAGGTTCATGTACATCATGACCTGTGAAAGATGTAGGATGAGAAGGACTTTGAGAATTCAGATGTTCGAAAAGATCCTCTTTGGTAACACGACCGTGAAGACCGCTTCCTCGAACATCTGCAAGATTCAGACCGCTCTCTTTAGCAATTTTGCGAACGAGTGGAGACGAGCGTATTGGCCCTGCAATAATGCTTTGAGAGATTGCTCGTGGGGTATTTAGGGTATGAGAGAACTGAGAACTGGTGACAGTACCTATTTTTTTGTCCTGTATGGGTTCTTTCGAAGGTGTTTTTGAGGATTTTTTCGAGAGTGTTTTTTCTATTTGCATAAGTGGAGCAGCAGCATTTGGAGAAATCTGTGCAAGGCTCTGTTGAACGGAAATAAGGTCACCCTCTTTTGCAAAACATGCGATGAGAAAACCTGAAGCAGGTGCAACGATTTCCGTATCGACCTTGTCCGTTGCTATTTCGAGAAGGGGTTCATCTTTGCTTACTTTGTCTCCTGGCTTTTTAAACCAACGTATCAAAGTGGCTTCATGAATGCCTTCACCCATCTGTGGAAGTTTAACTAAAGTGGATTCTTGAGTCATTGAATGCTCCGTTTCAGAGATGTATAGCGCCGCCAATTGCGACATGAGCCGCTTCCATAATCGTTTCAGAAATAGTTGGATGAGGATGTATAGCGTGAGCAAATTCATCAACTGTAGCTTCGAGAATTTTTCCAACAACAAATTCACTGATCAATTCAGTAGCCTTTGCTCCGACAATATGAACACCAAGAATTTCTCTGTAATGAGGTTCATATAAAATTTTTATGAAGCCCTCAGTAGATTCTTCTATTTTTGCTTTTGCAAGAGGAGCGAAGGGAAATTTTGCAACTTTGTATTCGATAGCTTTTTCTTTTAATGCGGATTCTGTGAGTCCAATGCTCGCTATTTCCGGTTGGGTGTAAACAGCGGAAGGATTGCTAAGATAATCGATAATAGGGGGCTTGTGACCAGCCATAATTTCAACAGCATGTATAGCTTCTGCAGACGCTGTATGAGCGAGAGCTGGGGTGTTTATGACGTCTCCTATTGCAAAGATGGAATCGCATGTAGTTTTATAATGAGCATCAACTGGAATGAAACCTTTTTGAGGAACTATACGAACATTTGCGAGGCCGAGCTCTTCAATAACAGGAGAACGGCCAACGGAAATAAGAACCCTTTCAAATTTGCGTGCTTCTGCTCCTTCGACATGAACTACGCAGTGATCTTTTGCGTCATCGACACCTTTGAGTTTGACTCCATTTTCGATCTTTATATTTTTTTTACGAAGACTTTTTGAGAGTTCTTGAACGCATTCGGTATCTTCGTTGGGAAGTATTTGCGGAAGCAATTCTATGACTGTGACATCTGTTCCAAAACTTGCAAACAAGGAAGCGAATTCCATTCCTACAACTCCACCGCCTACAACTGCGAGAGATTTAGGAACATGATCTATGCTCAAAATGGTGTCGGAAGTGTGTATAGTTTTCCCATTAGGTTTTACGAAAGGAAGGTCTTTGACGCGTGACCCCGTGCTGATCAGTATGAATTTGCTTTTTAAAATTTCTTTTTTGGAATCCGAAGAGACTTCTACGCTATGCGGGTCAAGGATTTTACCAAAGCCTTGGTGAACAGTGACTCCATTTTTCTTCATAAGAAAGAGAAGACCTTTGCGTTGGGCATTAACAATACCTTCTTTTCTTTCGAGAATTGCAGACCAGTCAAATTGAGGACTTCCAATTTTGAATCCTAACTTTTCGACATGATTGAGTTTGGTCCATGTTTTAGCTGATTCAAGTAAGCACTTTGTAGGGATACAACCGACATTGAGACATGTTCCACCCAAGTACGTATTCTTTTCAATAAGCGCGACTTTGAATCCGAGTTGAGCTGCACGAATGGCGCCCACTTCACCACCGGGGCCAGAGCCGATGACAACAAGGTCATAATTTTTAGACTGAGAATCAGGTTGAGATGTTACTGCCATAACTTTCCTCATGTTGCTAAAGGGTGTTCTTGGAACACTCCTGAAAACTAATAGTTAAGAATCTAAAACGCCATTATAGTCTGTTCAATCCACGCCGAGAATAAAAACACAAATACTGTTTACTTATGTTCCTTAAAACGCTAGATCTTTCTTCGTTCTGCAGAAAGGAACAGTCCTTTCTGACGCACTAGCGTCGATCTTGATTTATCATCATGCGAGCAAAACAAAAGATGCAAGACGTTTCTTCGAATATTTATCAAGCAATCGTCGTCCCTTTGGTTCTTCCTGAAAAAACCGGCACGAGTGTACACCCCACTCCATTTAAGATCTGGGAACTTTCTGAGAAAGCACTCAAAAAGCATGACATTATTGATTAAGATTAAGATGACGAAATAGAAAGTTGCGCAACTCTTCGATTCCTTTCTTCTTGAGAGAAGAAACGACGAAGATATTGCTAACATGGATGTTCTTTGAGTTGAACAGAACTTGTGTCTGTTTTTCAATCTGAGCGAGTTCATTAGGTTTGAGTTTGTCAGCTTTTGTGAGAACACAGCTTACGGATGTTCTTCTTGTAAGTGACCGAATGAAGTCGAGTTCATGTTCGACAAAATTGCGTCGAACATCGATGAGCACGAGGAGGTCTTTGATCTGTGGCCTTTTCAAATAGACATCTAGAAGATCATCCCACAGACCTTGAATTTCTTTACCAGCCGTATTGTAACCCCAACCTGGCAAGTCAGCGAGAATCAGCATTTGATTTTTTTGGGGTGATAGAGAGAAGAAGTTAACCATACGAGTGCGGCCAGGGCTTGAACTTACACGGGCGAGGCTCTTACTATTGAGAATGGAGTTAAGCAGAGAAGATTTTCCGCAGTTGGAACGACCTAAAAAGACGATCTCAGGATAATTCCAATCCATGAATTGATCTGGTCGTGCGGCACTAGTAATATAATTCGCTTCCATATATGTAATATGTCATCCGGTGATATCTCAGTGAGGGGATCTTTGGGATGACTTTTCCTTATTAAAATAGTGGTTCTTAATTATGAAACGAGTTCAGCTTTTAAGCGATGAAGTTATAAAAAAAATCGCTGCGGGGGAAGTTGTAGAACGCCCTGCGAGCGTTGTAAAGGAGCTTGTCGAAAATTCCTTAGATGCGGGAGCTCGCAAAATCATCGTCGAGCTGGAAGAGGGTGGGACGGAGCGCATCACAGTTCAGGATGATGGCTGTGGAATTCCTGCCGAAGACTGCCTTTTGGCTCTTTCGCGGCATGCTACGAGTAAGCTTTCGCAAGATGAAGATCTTTTTAATATTGAGACGTTAGGTTTTAGAGGCGAAGCTTTAGCAGCTATTTCTGCCATAGCCAATTTTTCGCTCTGCAGTCGTGTAAGGGGGACGGAGCAAGGTTGTAAACTAACTATTGAAGGTGGTGGGACTCCGATTCTTGTTCCTTGGGTAGGGAATGAAGGAACGACGATTACGGTTTCTAAGCTTTTTTGCACGGTGCCTGTGCGTGCAAAATTTCTCAAAGGGCCAGATACAGAGTTTGCAAATTGCCATGATCTTGTTCAGGCTCTTGCTTTGTCATCCCCCCATGTAGGTTTTTCCCTTTTTCACAATGGCAAACTTAAATTCTCTGCACCAGCTTTAGAATTTGGGCGGGACGGAGCCTGGCGTGGAGAGAAGACATTACGTGAGCGATGGGCACTTATTGCAGGTAGAGAAGAGGCTGAACTTGCGATTTATGTTCGAGAAGAAAACGAGTATGGCCGGTGGGAAGCTCTTCTTTCGGCGCCAGGTCGGGATAAGGCAACGCATAAGAATGTTGTTCATTTTGTGAATGGCCGTTGGGTTAAGGATAAAATATTGAACTTCGGAATTCTTCGCGGCTATCATTCTCACCTACTTAAAGGAAGGCACCCTCAAGTTTTATCTTTTTTTGAATGCGATCCTTCTTTAGTCGATGTGAATGTTCATCCCGCTAAAACCGAATTGCGTTTTCAATATCCAGCTGAAGTTCAAGGTTTAATGAGCTTTGCTATTCGTAAACACATGCGTGCTGCAGAGTGGGCACGAACGGAGCAAGATCTTAGGACGGAGCAATGCCTAAGAGCTGAAACTCTAAGGACGGAGCAAGTTAAAGAATCAATGAGGTCTCTTTCTGTTTTGAACATATCTGAGAACGACAGTTACAGTTCATCGAAAGATATTACACAAAAAATGCCTGCTGGTGATATTTCACAAATGCGGCAAATGTCGTTGAACGGTATCTCTGTATTGGAAATAAACAAAAGTTCCGAGTCAGAAAAAACTTCGCTCCGTCCTAATGCAGAAATACTTCGTTCTGTAATCCCTACTGTAATCCCTACTAGGACGGAGCAAACAGCGAATTCACTTTTTCAGCAAAGCTCACAAGATAAATGGAAGAATCTTCATTACATTGGAACTTACGCCAAATGTTACTTACTCTTCGAAGATAACACGCAGTTGTTAGCTATTGATCAGCATGCTTTCCATGAGCGTATTCTTTACGAACGTCTTTGTTCAAACCCCAGGCTTCTTGCTCAAAGTCAACCTTTGATGATGCCGGAAGCTCTTTCTTTGACGGCAAATCATATTGAAGCCTTGAGAACCCACGAGCACACTGTTCGTAGCGCGGGTTTCATAATAAAATTTTTAAATGAAACAACAGTTGAAATCTGTGCAGTTCCTACTCTGCTTGTACATAAAAATTATGAAGATGTTTTTCAACATTTTGCAGAAAAACTCGGAGAGGGGTGCGTGGCTTCAGCTCAACATGTTCACCATGATTTAATGGCAAGTATTGCATGTCATGCCGCTGTGAGAGCTGGAGAGGAACTAAGCCCTGAGGAGCTCAGAACTTTGCTTGGAGAAGCTGAGACTGTGGATTTTTATCATAATTGTCCTCATGGAAGACGAGTTTTCAGAACTTTTGAAAAGAGTCAGGTGGCAAAATGGTTCGATCGCTAAATAGTATGAAACTTCCAAAGCTCATTGCAATCGTAGGTCCTACAGCTAGTGGAAAGTCAAGACTTGCGCTTGAGCTTGCAAAGCAAATCAAAGGTGAAATCGTAAGTTGTGACTCCGTCCAAGTGTACAAAGGTTTTGACATAGGATCCGCGAAAGCTTCTTTGAAAGAACAGGGAGAAATCCCTCATCATCTCATAAATGTAGTGACATGGAGGGAATCTTTTGATGCTGCCCGTTACCGAGAACTTGCTTTGAAAGCTATAGAAGAAATTCAGAGAAGGAGTCATACACCGATATTAGTAGGAGGAACAGGTCTGTATTTTCGAGCTCTCTGTGGAGAAAAGTTTCACGATTTACCTAGTGATAGCGTTCTTCGTCAAGAGTTGAGTGCGTGGACTTCCGAAGTTCTTTATAGCAAATTACAGGAACTTGATCCGCTCCGTGCTAAAGAATTACATCCGAACGATCGCTTTCGCGTCATCCGAGCCTGTGAAATTGCAATGCTTACAGGTAAAAGTCTTTCAAGCCTTTCTCAAGATTCCACCATAGCTCCGTCCCACCCTTATACGATTCTTTGCAAACCTTCTCGTGAGTCTTTGCTCCGTGCTATAGCTCAACGGAGTAAGCACATGCTTGAGAATGGGCTCATCGAAGAAGTAAGCAGTCTTCTCAAAGAAGGGTGCCCGCAGTCTGCAAGACCTATGCAGTCTATTGGTTACAGTCAGGTATGCAAGTTTTTCAATGAGCTTATTAAAGAAGAACATTTACTCGAAGCAATCATCGTTGCAACACGCCAATATGCGCGCAAACAACTTATGTGGTTTCGTAAAGTTCCTATCGATAAGGTCATAGAAGATTCTCAAATTCTTGAAGGTAATTTGCTCAAACACTTAACGTCGAATGAGTGAGAGATGAAAGCTCCGATCATCATGAAAATCGGGTTTTGAAGCAGGGTGTTCTAAAGCCCAATAGGATTTTTCGTGATCTGTAGTCGCCAAAATACAGGCAAGACCCAATTTCCCCTCTCTTTCAAGAAGTGGGATGGAGATTATACATTTCAAAAGATCGTAAGAATGTTCCCATGTCACAGAATGAGGAGACAGAGACGCTGGATAAAGGCTTCGTATTCTGTACCGAGCAAATTGTGTGAACCACCAATCTCCAGATGGGGAAAAATTCCACTCGACATATTGGGGGGAACCTGGACTTTTCAAAAAAATTTCAAAACAAGTCGAATCCCACAACCCTTCTTTCATTTCAGGCTTCTTGTTTTTGGGAATGTTTAAAGAAGTAAGATTTCCTCGAATGAAAAGTTCACATTGCAGCATTGCATCTGTAGCTGAGAGGTTTCCATTAACCGAAAAGTCCTTGTTTTCTTTGAAAGGCAAAAGTTTAAAGCGGGTTTTATTCATAAATTCCCCATAATTGGAATCTATTCATTCTAACAAATGCCGATAGAAGACGCAGGATAAACTTAAGGCTTAAATTAAACTTCGTAAGGAAATCGATTATGCAATACAAAGAACATTGTATCAGTAACTTGGGAATAGGAACTTTGCTCAGCATTGGTTTGGGTGAACTGCAGTTGAGTTTGAACCTTCGCCTCATCTTTGCGTTTTCATTCATACTTGCAACTTTTTTTCTAAGTCCCGACTTAGATCTTTTCCACAGCGCTCCGTCCCGTAATTGGGGCTGTTTCAAAATCCTATGGTGGCCTTACACTAAATTGTTCAAGCACAGAGGGATAAGCCATGTCCCCATACTTGGTACAGGGAGCCGCTTTATCTATCTTTCAACTCTTGCGTACCTAGGAGTGCTGGTCTACGATGTTGTCACAGGGCTTCATGCTGGATCAACTATAGAGGGCAGTGAAGTTTTTAATTTCGGACTTACGAAAGCTAACGAGAGTATGGATTTTTTCTCACAGAATCACGACCTATGTGTTTCTGCACTCGCTGGTGCCGCTGCTTCAGACTTAGGGCATTTGTTTGTCGATGGTTTCAGCTCCCTTTGGAAAAGGATCTTTTAATGGCCCATCATCATGATCATACCCATCTTGGTCGAAAACTGTGGCTTGCCATACTTCTGAATACGTTCATAACAATTGCGCAAGTTGTGGGTGGTTTTTTTTCCGGTTCTCTATCTCTTCTTTCTGACGCCTTACATAATTTTAGTGATGTCATAGCGCTTCTACTCAGTTATTTCGCCGTACACCTTGGCTCTAAGAGAAGCACACCTCAAAAAACATTCGGCTATAAACGCGGTGAAATTCTCGCGGCATTTCTCAATATCTCAGGTTTGTTAGTCATTGCTTTTTTTCTGGGAAAAGAAGCTATAAGCCGCTTTTTCTATCCGAGAGAAGTCGACTCTCTGACCATCATTGCGCTCGGTGGTTTGAGTGTTGTCATCAACTTTGTCAGTGTCTGTCTTATTCATAAGGAGGCAAAAAATAGTCTGAATATCCGCAGTGCCTATCTCCATCTTTTTTCAGATATTTTGAGCTCTGTGGCAGTTTGCCTTGGAGGTGTTATCATTTATTGGACCCAAGCTTATTGGGTCGACAGTGTTTTAAGTATGGGTGTTGCGTGTTATCTGCTTTACACATCGTGGCACATTTTAATGGACATTATCCGAATTATTATGCACTTTACACCCGAGCATATCTGCTTGGAAGATCTCGAAAAAGAGTTGCTTAGCTTTCAAGATATTGAAAATGTGCATCATATTCATGTTTGGAATCTGAACGACAAAGACATCCACTTCGAAGCTCATGTGGATTTTGTTAGCGATGTTTCCTTGAGTGAAGCTTCGCAAATTATAAATCGAATGAGCCAAAGACTTCATGAAAAATTTGGAATCTCTCACTGCGTTATCCAACCTGAAATTGGAATTCATGATTCTAAAACATTGATTGTAACAGAATGTCATCTCTAGGAATTGAATATGACCGAATTTTTTACTTTTGAAAATCTTCTCGCATTTCTTACATTGGCAAGTTTGGAAATTGTCTTAGGTATCGACAACATCGTTTTTATTGCTATTGCTACGGAGAAAGTCCCTGAAGCTCAAAAGCCTTTTGCACGCAAAGCTGGGCTTTTTCTAGCAATGATTGAACGCATTATCCTTTTATCCTTGGTCAGTTGGATAGCAAAATTAAGAACCCCCTTCCTTTCTTTTGCAAATTTCACATTTTCGGGAAGAGATCTCATCCTTCTTTTCGGAGGCTTGTTTCTCATATTCAAAGCAACAACTGAAATTCATAGACTTACGAGTGGTGAACAAGAAGAACAAACCTTAAGCTCTGCTAAGAGATCTTCTTTGATGTGGGTTCTCTTGCAGATCTTTCTCCTCGATACGATTTTTTCTTTCGATTCTGTCATCACAGCTGTTGGGATGGTGGATAATCTCCTCATTATGATTCTTTCTGTGGTTTCTGCTGTGCTTGTGATGATGGCTTTTGCTCATCCTCTCAGTGAATTCATTCTCAAACACCCCACTCTGAAAATGTTAGCACTATCCTTTTTGTTACTTATAGGTGTCTTTCTCATTGCGGATTCGTTTGGCAAACATATAGAAAAGGGCTACATCTATTTTGCTATGACGTTCTCTGCAATGATAGAAGCTTTGAATCATCGCATGCGTAAAAAAACATCGAAGAGTTAAACATGCAGATTTCTCTCATCGTTGCCATGGGGCTTCACCGTCAGATTGGGATTGAAAATAGAATTCCTTGGAAGCTCTCTGCGGATCTGAAAAATTTTAAAAAACTCACCATGGGTCACACCCTTGTGATGGGTCGTAAAACGTACGAATCTCTAGGTAGACCTTTACCTGGTCGTAAGACTTTTGTGCTTTCTCGTGAGTGCAAAATTTCTTTTGAAAATTGTAAGAGTGTTGCAAGTTTACAAGAAGCTATAGGCCTTGCAAAAAATTCAGGGGAGACGGAGCTGTTCATAGCCGGTGGATCTGAGGTTTACAAGCAAGGACTCCCCATTGTTCAACGCATCTATCTTTCTCGTGTCGATTACGACGGCGCCGCAGATACTTATTTCCCAGAATTTTCGACAGAAGCTTGGAAAAAAACTCACAGCGAGAAATTTGAAAAAATAGAGGGAAGTCCTGCTTGGACTTTCGAAATTTGGGATCGCTAACCGAAGAGCGCTTCTTTCAAAATACGTTTGGCAATGATAGGTGAAGAGTTGATATAGCGACTCGGACAATTTTCAGGACGGTTTTTATCCGTAAGAAGACGATCGTAAATAGCTTCCAAAAGTTTGATCCCTGTATGGGGATCTTTGGAAGCAAAAAATTCGATCTTATCTCTGTGAGCCATATCAGCATTCTTTGCCATATTTTTGAGAATCTCAATACACTTGTCTGGTCGTGAGATACTGCTCGCAGATTTACTAGTGTAATAGGCAATGGGCAGCTCTTTTTTCAATTCAAGAACAGGTTTGAAAGGTTTTAAGTTTTTTTCAAACTTCTGAACCCTCAAACGCAAAGTTTGCCACTTTACTCCATAACGGTGGAAGAGTTTGCCATCAAATTTGACGTTCACTTCTTCTTTCGTTACATAGCCCTGCCAGTTTAGGAAAATAGGACCAGAACCTTGCTCACGGAGGAGATTGGGTATATTACTCGCCACAATATCAAGATTGATGTGACGAAAATACCGACCCATAATAATACACGTGAACGAAGGGATCAGATCTTTCTGCCTAGAAGCCTCGTTAAAAAGTTCGAGGTGATCTTGGAAGTAAAACAGCTGTGCATCATGACCCAGAGAATTTTCCCATCCTTGTCGAACATCAGGATTTTCATCAAGCAAACAAACGTAAGGCTTTAGCTTCATAATGCGCCCATTCTTTTTCTTCAGCTTAAGAAAGTGCGGTTTTTGGAAATACAATACCCGGTGACCTTGCAAGATCATAACTTTATTAGCAAAAATTTAAAGAAGAAGAAAGAGATTTTCTTAGTAAGGGCGACTCTCACTAAGATTTGTTGCATTGTATTTCATCAGATATTTGTTGAAAAAAGGAAAGAGGTGATCCCATTCATCAAGATTTGAAATAATTGTGAAGTTTAGATCTTTGTAAAAGTTTACAACCTTCGTATCATCTTTATAAACGCTAAGAGTTAATTCTTTGCTAGGATGTGAGCACTTTTCAATTGCATGTTTCATCAACTCTCTGCCGTAACCCTGACCCTGTTTGTCTTTGCGTACGCACACGTTGAAAACCATCATGCTCCCGTGCGTAGCTTCATTCTCTTCATGACAATTGAAAAGACCAATAAGATCTCCGCGATCGCGCATAATAAACGCGTTAGGCATCTCACCGAAATTTTGTTCTCTGTCTTTGTCCGAACTAGCGATAATATAATCTGCTTTTTTGGAAGCAATACCTGCATCTAAGCTTTCATACTTCATAAAATATCGGCGTAAGTTATCCTTCTTCGCTTTTGCAAAACAATCTTGGTGTATTTGAAAGAGAAATTTGAAGTCCCGATCATTTAAATCTTTGCGTAAAGGGTCATGGCTTTCAAAACTGAGCACCCTTTGAGATTTCAAGTAGCTCGCAAGAGCCGCACCTAAAATTCCAAGACTCGCTGTGAAAAATAAGAAGACGCGAATATTTTTTTTCATCAAATATCCAGAAAATAAAAAAACGGCCCATGACTGACAGCCTGATCCGCCTGTTATTAGCACAATTTGAAGAGAAGAGCCTAGTTGGATTTAATCTTTGCCAAAAACAGCGTCGACGCGTTGTCTCAATTCTGTCCCTGTTCTCCAGACAGGAAGGCGTTTTGCAGGAACTTCAACTTCCTCTCCTGTTTTGGGATTACGGCCTACATAACTTTTATATTCTTTAACCGAGAAGGCGCCAAAGCCGCGGATTTCGATGCGGCCACCTTTGTTCAACGTGCTGGAGAGCGTGTTGAAGAATAGATCGACGAGTTCTTCTGCTTTGAATAATGTTATTCCTGCTCGTTCAGATAACTTTTCAATAAGTTCGGACTTAACCATGGATGACTCTCTCCTTGTTAAATAACGCGGAAGCTTAGGGTAAATATGTTCATGCTCTAATCTTACTCTTAATAGCTTAGATATCAAGACCGTAGTATTTTAGACGCGCTTATTCTATCTTTCCGCATTCCAATTTTACATCACAGATGACAATGGGATGCTGCCCGCCTGCAGAACTTGCATAAATCCAATCCCAGCTTTGTCCCAGTAAAAAACCACCTACAGCACCAAGAATCCCAATCATAGACGGAACCATAATGACAAGATTAAACAACATGCCAAGTGTGGGCATAAAAGCTTCTGCGATAAGAGGACCTGAGAAAAGGCTGAAAGACATGAGGAGCACTATGGCAACTGCAATAAAAATCATGAGTGAGATAATAAAGGCAGCAAACCAACTGACAAGGCCCAGTATGATCGCAAGGTTTGAATTTGAACCACAACCCTGAGGACATTCATTATAAGTCAAATCATCTGTTGCTGTGCAGGTGCGAGTAATGTTGCTAACCCAACCTCCATCTCCATTTTGATTACAAGAGTGTGTTGAGGGAGGGTCTGAAGAGCTCCAAGAAGGACCTGCAGTGCTTGCAGTTTTTGTAATCATCTGCTGACAGATCGGATTCGAACTGTTGTCATGTCCCACTAAAATAAAACCTGGAGGACAAGCTATTTCTTCACTCTCACATAAAGGACCTTTTGCATTGACTTGCGGGAGGCTCGTTGAGGGATCTAAAAGCGGCCTGTAAGGTCGGAAACATTTGCATGCAAGAGTTCCTGTTAAGGCATCCGCACTTGCAACAGCTCCAATGTTACACTGCATTCCCACTATAGTGAGAGTATCTACACTGATCCACTGTGGCTTTCTTGGATAAGTTCCCAATTTGAAACGTTTGAATTTCGTATAAACTTCAGAAATTTCATAGCGGAATTGTATGGCTTCCGCAAAAGCACAGGAAGTCTGTGCTGGGTTCCTTTTACTGCATACAGGTTTGAAAAATACACGTACCCGTAATGGAAAATCCTGATTTCCAACTCCATTCGTGTCTCCTTTGAAATTGTAAGCAACATATTGCCCAGGATTTCTCATACCCGCTAAAAAACAAGACATAGAACGGGATTTCCAAGGAAGGCTTTGTCCGGAGCTTGGACAGTTAGAATCTCCAACAGCATTGCCGAAAACATAAGACGTCTCAGGAAAGAGTAGAAACTCCATCCCTAAATTAGAATCAACTTTTGTGGAATCGCAGGCATTCCCACTCACGCCTGTTGCAGAAGTATAAGTTGAAGTCGTCATAGTTCCTGAAGGATTTCCCACACAGTCACGCAGCATGGCATTTCCCGGCAAGTCTATAGAAGGATCCACACTTTGAAGTATCACCTGTGGATTTGTTAGAAACAGTTCAATATTACGCGCAAGTTGGTCACGTGAAGCCTCTTTCTCATAAATTATGGTTTCCACCTCACGGTTGCTAAACATCCTTGTAACATACAAAAGAACTGCAGAAGACAGAACAATAGCGAGCATTGCATAAGGGAGTGCGGCACCTTTTTGATTCATATAAACCTCTAAAAGAGTCTTATCTTCATTATAATCGAATTTTACTCCTAGAGGCCTTTAGCTAACTCCTTTGCTAAAATTTTATGCCCTAATGCCGAGGGGTGAAATTGGTCTAGATAAAAAAAATCTTCCGTACTTTCCAAACCATAGTCCTTATAGTGAACTTCGAGTTTCTTGAAAAAATGAAAGAGATCCGGGTGGTGAATTTTGATCATTCGTTCTTTTTCAAGAGCAATCATGCGCTTTGACAGTCTCCAATTGTAAGAATCGATAAGAACTTCAAACACAAAATCAATGACCCCTTTTTCAAAAGAAAACCAGGAGAGCCCTGTAAAAATGCCAGCAAGACTCAAGAGAGTTTTACTTACAAGCGGTGTCGAATGAATCGGGACAAGATTCGGAATGAGAAAATTACGAGCACCCTTTCTCGAAAGACGAATAACAGCATCGTAAATATCTTCTATGACTTCTTCAAAGCGAAGCTCACTTACATCAAAGAGTAAAGACGTATTCATAAATTTGTTTTTAAAGTCGTTTGCTCCTATCCAAATAATATACAAAGCTGACGCATCTGCCTGATCCCTTGTTTTTTCAAGATAAGAGTGAACCTGTCCTCGTAATCCAGGTGTCTCTTCCGTTCCCCATCCACTCGTAGCTCCTGCAAAAGCAAAGTTATAACCACCTAATCGACTCGTCTTTAAATCCAGATCCCATTCTTCTGCAAGATGTTCCACCCAAACCTTTCCATTTGAAAAGCAACCTGAGGGATATAAAGCACAAAATATTGGTTTTTGAAGATAATCTTTCGGACATGCGTTTCCCATATCTGAAAGACTATCTCCAAAAACAACGATTTTAGAATAATCTGCATTTGCAAAATGAGAGAAGCTACACAACAAAATTAATAGAATTTTTTTTAACATAAGCACCTTTCTTTCGATAAGCTTCTATCGAAGAAAGGGTGTGTCAGACGACAGATATTTAAAGACTGTCCCTTGTGTCTATATTTTGTTGGTGCTCCTGAATGAGTCGAACTACGCGGTGTATCCTGTGGGTAATTTTTCGAATATTTGAGTGAGAAAGCCATGGCTTTAAACTCTTTTTCAAAATTTCAGGATGGCGATCTAACTCTAAAAGACGGAGATAAACCCGTTCGGAAGGCATCATTTTTTGTAGACGTCTCCAAGTCATAGGAAGAGGGAGGAAGTTTTTAAATGTAAATCCGTGGTCTATCAAAATCATACGGCCATCATTTGCTAGGATGTAGTTGTCCACATTGCGGTCGTAATTGTCTATAAGCCAATCATAAAATTTCATATCGGATGTTTTTGTGACGCGACCTGTTGGCTTTTTAAACTTCGAAGGTTTGCTCCCATCGTATTCCAGCATGTCCCGAGCGCGTGTCGTATTTTCCGCAAAATACTGACAGGAACCTGGTTGAAAATCTTTTACTTGAATTTTAACAGTAAGTGGAACGCCTCTGAGATCTAACAATCGGTCTATTACAGAGGCAGCTATTTCATTGCTTGAACTTGTGATGAAAAAATCCACAGGGTTTTCCAAAGTAAGACCTGCAGGTTTTAAAACACAACGAGCTTGATCTTCGAACTGAACAACATGTGTGGTCCCCGCACCTCCTCCGAGCTTTTTTATAGACACAACTTTTTTAGGATCAAAAATATCCTTCTCAATCACAGCTTCCAAACGGTCCGCAAGCAGCGTTAAATTCTTCTCTCTCATGTTCCATGCTGCGTGTTGATATTGTGCTCTCAATAGGAAGTCGATGATTTCACCATCATGTCCATGGAAGTTTCTAAGTATGGAAACCTGTGTTTCCGTTTTCACATCAGGAATAGAAAACTGTGAAAATCGAAAGAATGGTTTTTGTCGAAGAGAAAGAGCACTCCATTGTGTATACAAATCTTGTTTGAGATCTCGATCTTCGAGATCCATAAGGTCCTCATTCCAATTTTCAATAAAATTCGATATGTCATCATCTTCAAATGAAGCAAGGATACTTACAATGTCAAAAACAAATTCTTTTTTTAAAGTGTCTGTTACGGAATTCACTGCTCGAATGATATCGACTTGTTGTACTTGCAAAGAAAGACCTTCGACCATGTCAATAAAAGGTTTAGAGAGAAGAAGACGATCAGGAAATCTCTGACTTGCAGAAACAAATTCACTTTGGAATGTTTCATTTGCACTTTTTAAGTTTTGTCGAATCTTTTCCAAAGCAGAATTTATAGAATGGATATCCTCTAAATTTTTTGGGTTGGAAGCAAGAATTTCTAACTCTTTAAGATATAAAGATCGATATTCAAAATAGCGAATTTTCATTTTTTCTACAGATTGGAATAAATTTCTTGCAGAAGTGGAAAGAAGTTTGTTTGAAGGGACATTGAACTCTTTTTTCTCATTTTTTAAAGAAGTTTGAAAAGTCATTTCTCTGAATGTCTGTTCGAATGTCGAATGGAATTCTTTATCCTCACACAGTCTGTTTAAAGAGCCAGAACAGATATGCCTCCATAGCGAGTTTTGTGTCACCTCACTATGCTTTTTATAAGGCATGAAAGCGCGGGGGAATTCCAAAAACAAACGTGTGTAGGATTCTAGAAAAAGAGTGAGAGTATTTTGAGCTCGTGAATCTTCCCATGGAAAGTGGGTGATTTGAATAGTGGAAGCGATATTCCGAAGTTTTTCATAATTCGAAAGATCCTGCGTCGCAAATACGGTTGAAGAACACATTAAAAACAAAAACATCGAAATCCGCTTCATAGCTTCCCCTCCGACTCAATACATCACGCCTTCCAAACTTTCTTGGGAACTATGAAAAGTTTTGAGTGAGAGAAATCTAAGTCCGAAACTTATTTTAAAAGAGGGGGAAGCAGTTTTACGTAGTCTGTATTCAGAAGATAAACTTTTGTATTGTTGAATTCGGTGGAAGATGTGGATGTAGGTAGTGCCCAAAAAACGTTTGTATTGGCAAGTCCCTTACTGTCTTTGGGGACAATGCTATAGAGATTTACAGAGCCATTAGAGGCCAACTCGTGAAGAGTACCTTCTACAAGATACTTTTGTTGCACACAATACACAGGATAGTCCCACTGGGCCTGTGCTTGTAAATTCCCGTTTTGATCAACACCTAGTGTTTGTTGGTACTGAGCATAGATCCCTGCTGCATCCGCAATCGTTTGAGGTTGATCTGTCGTGTTAGTAACAATTTGGCCGAGGCATTGGTATCCAGCAGGAGGAATAGGCTTCCAAATGACGAGGGTTTGCAATTGGTAATAGGTACTCAAGTCCCCAACTCCTGTTGTGGTGCTACCGCCCATTTGGACATTGAGAAAGTCATATATAGAGGACCCCCCCGCTGTGACTTGTTTGCATTTAGAATCATCTGTGTGCGAAGGAGACCCCCCCTCCTTGTATGCTTCGTTTACTTTCTTACATGCCAGCAAGAGGTCCTCTGTCATAGGGCCAAGTCGAGAATAGACTTTCTGATAGGCCATGGGTGGTGAGATCGCTGCAGATAAAGGGTCTTGGGAAGAAATGGCATAAAGAGAAAGCACAGCTGTGGGATAGGGAGGAAAGGTCAAAGAGGGACTCAGAGTGTGACCAATGATTTTGAAAGAGTCCCCACGCTCCGCACTGACGGCGAGTTCATTACTTCCAGCAAAACTTGCTATGGGTTGGAAAACGGAGACCGAGGTTGTTTTCTTTCCTGCAAGTGTCCAAACAGCGGAGGAATCGCCTGCAGTGGCAAGGTCATACCAGACAGGTCTGTAAGAGTTGATAAGTTGAACGAGAAATACTTTGTTGGCATCTGCCGTAGGTTTGAGGTTCAGTTTTTGAGGAGCATTGCGATTAAAATTCGATCCCAAATCCCCACTTTGATAATTGGGAATGGAACTGCTTCTCGAATTGTTGACACCCCGAGGGCTTATTGTCGTCGTATCCGTTGCGCTTGTGTTGAAATTTCCCTGAGCTGTGGTGCTATCAGAGAAAACTCCATCAGCGGATTTAATAGAATTGGACGTTTTGGAAAAAGCAGATTTAGTTTGGGAGCTTGTTGGTGAACAAAATGTCAGAGCTGCAAAATTACTAAATATTATTAAGGTCTTAAGCTTTTTCATGAATGACGTCCCCATATTCAACCTAGACCTTCTATCGGTCAACTGTCGTCTTTCTTTAGTGAATTATTAGTAAGTTAGCCCTTGTTAAGATGTTGGCGGTGTTTTTGAAGCTCCAGGAGGCTTCCCAAAGCTATATTTTTAGGGTACAAACCTGACCTCAAGCCCAACCCAAAATGGTGTTACAGAAATCTTTCATGGGGGAAGGCACTAAACTTATAAGAAGGAGTTACTTTTTATGAAACGCATTCAATCTATGTCAATCGTCGGTTCTTTACTTGTAGCGATGAGTTCTAACCTTCTTGCAGAAGAAGCAGTTGCCCCCGTTGCTGCAGAAAAGAAAGCAGAACAAAAAACTTCAGCAGCTACAAGCAGCACGCTTCCACTCGGAGCAACTCTTCCAAAAAATATGATGCGCGCACGCGTTTTCGGACATGGTAATGTTGGTAGCGACAAAACGTACCTCAGCGATACAAATACTTATGTAAAATCTCCAGCAGATCGTTCAACAATTGTATCAGCAGTTGCACTTGAATACGGTATTCTTGATAGCTTGAGCGCACAAGTTGTGGCGCCTTTCGTTCTTAGAAACGAAGTAACTTTAAACGACAAGACTACAGCTGCAAAAACAGGTCTTAGCGACATGGAAGCAGGCGCAATCTATAACTTCCTAAATGATGGTACATGGGTACTTTCAGCTGGGTTAGGAATGCGTTTCCCAACAGGCGCTTATGCTGATACAGCACAAGCAGCAGATATGACTGGATTAGGTGCTTATGACTTGGGTCTTCGTTTGAATGCAGATTACCAAGTTGCTAACGAACTTTGGTTGTCTCTTCAAGATCAAGAACAAGTACAAGTTTCTTCTGTTGAGCACAAAGCTTCTAAAACACACTTAGATAAGTCAGGCTTGAGCCGCAAAGCTTTTGCACAAGTTTCTTACGGTCTTAAAAACCTTTCAAACTACACAAAAGCTTTCAACGTAAAAGGTCGTTACGCATACGATTACAACTCAGCTGTTAAAGTTCGTGAATCAAAAAAAGTTGTTACAGAAGCTTCTTCTAAACAAGCTGCTGGTTTCGGTCTTGGCATCGAAGGTTTCGAATACGGTATTCCAGTTGCTTTGGATGCTATGTACTTCGTACCTGTAACTGCTACAAACACAACAGTTTCTCAAGAACTTCAATTGACTCTTAGCGCTTACGTTCAAATCTAATTTGAATTGAGCTCTGTTTAAGAGACATAAAAAAAGCCCTGAGTTCATATGAACTCAGGGCTTTTTTGTATCTTGGGGTGTCCTACCTAGTCGAGGGGGCTCTTATCAGTTAGTATTGCTTTGTGTTGGAAAGATAAGAACGTTTCGCTTCTGAATGCTAACCTACTGAAAAATGACCTGGGAGATCTTTAGTCTTCATAGAAACGACTTCACAGGGGGTGTCTATATCTTTGCTTTTACGTTCAAGAGCAGCTTGTGCGTCCTCTTGCGTAACGTACCAGTGGTTGTTTAACCAATGCCAGGTCCCTTCACCGTTCCAGTTAGGATTCCGGTGAAAGACACGAAGGACATAGGCATCCGCCTTTCCTTCAGCTCTTAGCAATTGTTCGATTTTTTCTTTACGCCACATGCGGAGTCGGCGTTTTGCGACAGGGAGGCTTAGTCCACGACTAAGGCGGGTTAGACCCGTATCGAGATCGAACTCTTGGAAGACCCAAGTCGTCCCTTGTGAAAAAATTTCAGAAGTGATCTCGGCTATCTTTTCTGCTTCAGTCTTGCTCAATGGTCTCATTGCTCTAAGCACCAATCCAATTCTAAATGGTAATACTTAAAGGCCAGGAGTGTGGCCATACGCGACAATTTGCAATTTAGGAGAATCGCCGCCTTAAATCAATTCAAAATGACCTAGACAAATGAATTTTTGGTTGAAATTTTTCTAAGAAGCAGAAATTTTGCGTAAAATTTTTTAAAAAAACTACGGAACCCTTTCTCTACAAGCTTTAGAGTGTGGAAGAAGTCTTTCCATCAAAAAGCAGCGAACAGATTCGATTTCTCTTTCTGAAAATGTTTTGCAATTATGAAGAAAAAAGAAATGTGGGAAGCATCGAAGGGAAATCCACGAATGGGACATCGTCAACCTTGCATCTTAGCTATAGATCTTACGGCATTGGGGCTAAAAACTGCTGTTCTGAGCGTTCAGGGAGATATTCTTGCATATGAAGAAAATAAAACCTCAACATTCTATAGAGAAGATGGTGGAGTGGAACAAGATCCCAAGGAATGGTGGGCCGCGGTTACGGAGAGCATTCATAACATCTTGAAAAAGAACCCTTCTTTGAAATCTCAGATAGACGTTATATCTTGCACAGCAACTCCAGGAACTGTTGCTGTCGATGCTCAAGGAGAAGCCCTAGGTTTTGCCATCATGGACGGAGATGCTCGGGGTACCGCTTTTGCTGCGGAGGTTATTGGCTCTGGCTTTCGAAGGGCAAGGTGGGCTCACAAATCCTGTGCTATTCCTTCTCAGTCAGGAAAAGATGGATTGGCTCACATACTTTTCCTTAAAGAAAAGAAGACCTATGCTTATGCAAAGGCTTTCAAATTCCTCGAAGCAAAAGATTATTTGAATTTAAAGTTCACTGGAAAATATGCAGCGAGTTTTGACTCCATTTCAGGATATTGGATAACCAATAATCGAAAAATCGACAAAGTTCGTTACGACTCAGTCCTCTTGAGAATGTCAGGCATTGATAAAGAAAAGGTGCCTGAACTGTTCAAACCTATAGACATCCTAGGACCTATACTTCCCGATCTTGCAAGAACATTCGGGCTTCCTTCACAAACCCAGGTCGTTATTGGTAGCACGGAGCTACAAACTGCAATGCTCGGATCAGGTGCGGTTGAAAACTATGCCGCTCATTTAAACATGGGCCCTTCTTCTTTGCTCACTTGCCATGTTCCCTTTAGAAAAACAGATCGTTCGAACAATTTGGGAACTCTCCCTTCTTCTTTGCCTGGACGTTATTTCATAACGAACAAACAGGAATCAGCAGGTTCCTGTTTGAACTATCTCTGGCAAACTTTTGCAGGGGTTATGCATGATTTGAAAGACCCAGCTCCGTCCTACGAGCGTCTCGATGCCCTTGCGCAGAATTCCGTGCCTGGAAGTCGAAGGATTATTTTCACCCCGTGGATCAATGGAGAAAGCACTCCCGTTGAAGACAAACTTGTCAGAGGAGGCTTTCACAACCTTTCTCTTCAAAATGACGCTTCTGATATTGTGAGATCTGTATATGAAGGTGTTGCTTACAACACAAAATGGCTACTTACTTCGACAGAGCGCTTTGTAAAGCACACATTGAATCCCATAGTCATAGTCGGAGAGAGTTCTCAATCGGAACTCTGGTGTCAAATTCATGCAGATATTTTGAACCGACATATTATCCAAATGGAAGAACCCGAACGTGCCAGTGTGCGCGGTGCCGCATGGATTGCATGCTTGGCTATGGGATATTTGAAGACGGAAGATCTTTCTGCTCTGGTTAAAATAAAAAAGGAATACGTGCCTGTTCAAGAGAACAAGGAAGTGTACACAAACGCATTTAAAGAATTTCTCGAACTTTATAGGTCCAATAAAAATATCTATCAACGCTTGAATACATCTCTTTGAGGAGCTTCGCTTCATGCAGTTTTTCGATAGGTTCTTCAAGACGTGGTCTCACATGGATCCACGCATTCGTAATGTTGTCGAGAATGTTGTCACAAAAATCCCACTAACCAAAGCAGTGCGCAGTGTTCCTTTTCTTCAAAAAATAATGGAAGAAGAATTTGGGAAATTACTTCTCAAACTCGAGGCAAATGCTCCGCATTTGGATGACATACCAACGTTCTCGGAACTGCCTCCCGGAGGTTTGGATAGAACTTTGATTCTTTCAAATCTGGAACGACTTGCTCACAATGAACATGATCACTGGTCTGAGGGCTATGTTTCCGGTGCGGTTTACCACGGAGATCCTCATCACATTCAATTTTTGAATAAAGTCTACGCACTCTTTTCTCAGACAAATCCACTTCATACAGAAATCTGGCCAAGTATTGCTCAATTCGAGAGTGAAATTGTAGCTATGTGTTCCAAGATGCTCGGAGCAGAATGGACGGACGACAGTATCTGCGGAAGTGTGACATCAGGTGGGACGGAGAGCACTTTATTAGCGATGAAAGCCTATCGAGATTGGGCAAAAGAAGAGCGCGGTATTGAAAATCCTGAGATGATTGTCCCTGCAAGTGCACATGTTGCTTTTGATAAAGCGAGTCAGTATTTGGGATTTAAAAAAATCACAGTTCCTCTCGATGAGGAATATCAAGTATCCCTTCCTGAAGTTCGTAAGGCGATCAATAAAAATACAGCAGTGATTGTAGGTTCTGCTCCGTGCTATCCCTATGGTGTCATGGATCCCATTCCCGATCTAGCAAGTCTTGCCATGGAACGGTCTTTGAACCTTCATGTGGATGCATGTCTCGGAGGATTTGTCCTTCCATGGATTCGCGATGAGTTTGCTTTTCCTCCTTTTGATTTTGCGCTCAAGGGGGTGAGCTCTATTTCTGTAGATCCCCACAAATATGGATTTGCAAATAAAGGAACATCCGTCATCCTTTACAGAGGAAAAAATTTCCGACACTACCAATATTTTATCAGTACAGATTGGCCTGGGGGCTTGTATGCATCTCCCACCTTAGCAGGAAGTCGTCCTGGTGCTCTTATTGCGCAATGTTGGGCAACAATGATTTCGATGGGTCAAGAAGGTTATCGCAAACACGCACTCAGCATCGTGGATACAGCACGGAGCATCCGTGAGGGTATTCAAACAATCCCGCATTTGAAAGTATTGGGGCACCCTCTTTTCGTCATAGCGTTCGGTTCTGATTCGCTCGATATATTTTCAATAATGAGTGCAATGCAGGCAAAAGGTTGGTTCTTAAATGGACTTCACCGACCCAACTGTTTGCACATGTGCGTAACGTTGCGTCATACACAGACGGGAGTTGCGGAACGTTTTCTTTCCGACTTGCGAAGTTCCGTTCTTGAAGTTGAAAAAAACCCTGAGAGGAAAGAAGGTTTAGCTCCGATCTACGCAATTGCCTCGACAATGCCTGCGCGTGGAATTGTAGGAGAACTTCTTAAACGTTACCTAGACTCTCTGTATAAAAATTAAAATTTTGAAGAATACACAATCGCAGTGAAGTGAAAAATGCTACCTGCAAGGACGCAAAGATGCCAAGCTGCGTGATGAAAACGTATTTTCTTCATGAGGTAGAAAACCGTTCCTCCAGAATAGGCAATCCCTCCTGCTATTATCCAAGTTAATCCTGGACTAGAAAGGGCTTCACTCAACGGTTTTATGGCAAACATCATCATCCAACCCATCCCCAAATACACAAGTGTAGAGAGATAAGTATACTGACCCACGAAAAAGAACTTAAAAATAATCCCAACAAAAGCACAAATCCAGATCACAGTAAGAAGACCCCAACCTATAGTTCCTCCAATATTGAGAACAAGAAAGGGTGTGTAGGTTCCTGCAATGAGTAAGTATATGGAGACATGATCACAAACTTTGAAAAATTTCTTTGCACTTAAAAAAGGTAGCGCGTGATAAAGAGTTGAAGATGTGTAAAGGAGAATAAGTGAAATCCCATAGATCAGATAACTGATAAAGTGAGCAAAGCTTCCAAAAAGATAAGTAAGTGTAAGCAATATTGTGAGGCTTACAATTCCGAAAACAATACCCAAACCATGAATGATGCTATTTGCGAGCTCTTCGGCAAGGGTGTACTGTTTTAAACTCGCACTAGGAATTCTGTTAGAAATGCGTTTAAACATAAAAACCTTTTTTTTAAAGTAGTTCTCCTTTTCTCATTGTTGTCTTTTTTTCTCCATCTCTAATATTAGAAACTGAAGTGCTTGATCTTTTCACCCTTGGTTCCAATTTCCGTCATAGCTTGAATTCCAATCTCTAAATGCTCATCTACAAACTTCTCAGTCACTATTTTGTCTCGTTGCTCGGTCTTGACACCTTCGGGAGTCATGGGTAAATCCGACACCAAAAGTAAAGCACCGCGAGCTATGTTGTTGATGAGCCCTACGGTAAAAATCGTTGCAGTTTCCATGTCGATAGCAAGCACTCTCATGCGATGAAGTTTTTGCCTGAACTCATCATCATGCTCCCATACGCGTCGGTTCATAGTATAGATAACACCTGTGCGGTATTCTGTATTTGCTTCTACTATTTTCTCTGAAACAAATTTGTGAAGTTTGAATGAAGGCAAAGCTGGCACTTCAGGAGGTGCATAGTCGTTGGAAGTTCCTTCACCCCTGATCGCAGCTGTTGGTAAAACATAGTGTCCTATTTCTGTAACTTTTTTTGTCCCACCACATTTTCCAAGAAACAAAACCCCCTTAGGATTCACAGCTGTTAGAAGGTCCATAATCGTAGCAGCGTTGGAAGAGCCCATTCCAAAATTGATAATAGAAAGTTTCTCTTTATTGGTACAGGTCTGCATGGGGAATCCAATCCCACGGATCGGAGCATGAAACCTTTCTGAAAACCTCTCGACATAATCAAAGAACGGAGTCAATAAAATGTACTGACCAAACTCTTCCAAAGAAGTTCCCGTATACCGAGGAAGCCAATTTGCTACGATATCTGCTTTCGATTTCATAAAATCTCCTAAGTAGGTTCTCTCTATAAAGTGTAGAGTCTTTCGCGCGCTTTTAGAAGTAGGTGGCTTTTGGAGTCGATTTTCAGTTAGTTTGAGAACTCTGTGTCCTTTTTAGCTAGCAAAGGTTCAAATCATGTCCCGTTACTTCATTCTCACAGCCTTTCTTCTGAATTCTCTGTACTTAACATCGCCATTGCATGCGCATAAAATAGGCATACTTGGTGATAGCTTCGCCGTTGGGGCCTTTTCAAATCCAGCCCTCACCTATGATCTTGAGAAGCTTACAAAGATCGCGCGTGGCGAGACCTCTCTCAAAGTAGAAGGGGAGATGCCAAAAATTCTCTGGCCTAGTTGGCGAGAATATAGGGGGTCGCAAGATTGGTATGCATTGCATGTGAAAGAAGGTCTTTCTTATGCATTCTTGAGTACTCCTCAGTATGGGTGGCCTTATCTTGCGTCTCGTCGACTAAACATCGAAGCCAAAGACATTTTTTTAGCAGCAAATTTTGGTGCAAAAATGGGAGATCTGACTCGTCAGATAGACCGTATTCTTGATGTGAATAAAAAAGAGATTCCTAATAAAATTCTGATTTTTTTTACGAGCAATGACTTGTGTTCAAACATGATGAACGGAGTGACGAGTTCGGAGGATTTCGGAAATTCTCTGACAGATGGTTTACATTACCTAATACGCAATGGGGTGCCTCCAATCGACGGAACGAAGGTATACATCCCACACTATTTGCCTATGACACAATGGATTACGAGTGAAGCTATACTGTCGCATTCTTTGAATGTATTTGGAGCAACAAAAACATGTCGTGAAATTCGTAGGGAAGGTGTGCAAATACGTAATTTTGAAAATTATAAAAATCTTACTACGGAAGCAAATTATGTGAATGCGCTTCTTCCTTTTAATTTTGCAAATCAGTGTCCAACTCTTTTCCATCATGAAGCCTTGGCTGTGAACCAACTGGGATTTTTTTCAAACTTCTCAACGCAGGAAACAAAGCAAAGTGAGCTTGCCCAGATTCGAAATGAATTTATCAGTCTGTTGTCTACGCGTGTTCGTAATTACCGCATTCAAAGCGACCTTGCTGTTAAGAAGGCAAATGATTGGGCACAGAAAAATTTCCCAAATAAAAAAATCACCTTCGAAATCCTTCACGAAACAGGAGATTTAATTTTCGAAGGTAAAGACCTCGCGCCGGATTGTTTCCACCTGAGTTTGGAGGGGCAGAAAAAAGTTGCGGAAGTGGTTTTTAAAGGTCTTCATTGATTTTTAAACCGCCGTCAAAAAAGTCTTGCTAATTTTTCGATTTCTAGCGATCTTGCAAAGCCTTAAAGCACTAAGGTGCTTTTCATAAAAGCCGAGCAGGAGTGGCGGAACGGTAGACGCAGTGGACTCAAAATCCACCGAGGGCAACTTCGTGAGAGTTCGATTCTCTCCTCCTGCACCACGCGCGAGTTTTCTATTTCTTTCTAAATGTCAAAGACACCTCGAAAGCCTTGTTAATCAAATCAATCACTTAAAAAAAGAGTGTTCTTAGGTCTGAGTTCTCTATCACGCTTTATGTAGTAGCCTTCCCACGGGCTTATCCTCATCCAAACTTTTGTTTGAAAAAGCCTCGTTTTTAAATTTTTTGATGCTTGTAACTGCTTATTTTCGTTGGTGGGAGCTATGAATGCAACCTTTTGGACAAAAGGTTGCATTCATAGCTCCCACCAATAAAGAAGAATTCCCCTGAGTGGGGGCAACTTTGGGGGCATCTAGGAAAATCGAATTCAGTTGAGCTGTCAAAAATTTGATTATAATACGGATTCCTATTGTTAATGTTCAAAGCAACACACTGCAATTAATCTCTTGTCTGTTGGCAGACTTATTGCGTTTTAACTAGAAATTCTAATTTCACCAGGAAGAAACTAAAAATGATTAATCTACATATTGATACATTTTCACAAACCAAAGTTAGGGAAATAGATAGAGTCTTAATTGGTTTTTGTTTAATTTTTGTCTTATTTATTTCTAAATCAGAAAGTGAGGCTTATGCATTAGAAAACTGGAACAATATTCCAAACTATCAGCATGAGAACGAAAAAAATATTAAAGAGAGATTCGGTGTTGAAGCTCTAGAGCTAGACTCGAATGATCCGAGACAAAAGTTACTTTATTTGACAGTTGAATTTGATCACAACGGTGCACAAAAAGTAGATTTCGATATCTATGATATAAAATCGGATAAATGTCCTCTGAGGAATTTTGAGTATCTTGGGATACAAGAAATGGATATAGAGTCACCTTTTGAAGTACTATTTAAAACTCATGATATACGATACAAAATCATCTCTACCCCACAAGACATCTGTAGAGAAATTGCTTTGGCAGCAAAGATTGGAAATCTTAAATCACTCATTATTAATGGACATGGAGATCCCAATTCAATTGAATTTTCTGAGTCAAATTCGCTTAGCGTCGACAATATAAATAATGTATTAGACAAAAACTGTTTTTCTGGACTATCCCTCGATGCTGAAATTATCCTTGTATCTTGCTCTACTGGAAAAACCGAAACTGGTATTGCAAATGCTATTTCTCAGTTTTCGCAAAGAAACGTTTGGGCACCTTTTATGAATATCCTGTTTATCGGATATACTTTTTCAAAGGATATACCTCCCATCCCTTCATTTTATGGTGATAATCCTACCGATATCGCTTGCGTGTTTTCTCCTGATAAATCTCGTAAATGCGTGGCATTTCCAGATTGCTCAGAAAAAAAAGAAGAGAACGAGACATGGTCTATTTGGGATTGGATTTTTTCCTATACCTTTTGAAATTTGCACCGGTGCTTGTGAAATTTCAGGACTGCAAAGAGAAAACGACGTCTTTGTTCGGAGGATCGTGAATCTTTAGGGTGAGGTACGTGAGAATTTTATCAAACAGAAGAAGGTTCTCGCAAACTTGAGTATCTTCTACATTGGGAACAGGAACGTAAGCAAAAGCAGAAGAGTGGAGTAAAGACAATCCCTGAATAAGTAATGAAATTTTAGAAAAATGCATGAGATATTCAAAATTAAATTTAAAGACCTCCTATGTAGTGGACCTCCTGATAAGCAAAGATAAGGTCATGGTATTAGCCTTCCGTTGTTGCACCTATACCCAGTGCCCATTGCAGGTAGAGAAATCCACCCAAGGGGACCGCTACGATCACAAAAACAACGGACGAAAGCACTTTTTTAAGCATTTTTTTTTCTCTGTTCTCGAACTTGTAAGATTTTGTTTCTATTCTAACACAAGTGTTTAATTGAAAAAAATGAAATTATTTCAGCAAACTTTGCAAATAACCTAAGTAAGAACTTCACCTTCAAAGGAGTTTATGTTAGCATTTTGTGCGTTTACTTAATAATTTAATCATTCAGTCTCCGAGGTGATCTTCCATGAAATATTTTTTTATTTTCATACTTTCATCTTCTATTTTTGCAAGTCATGAGTTTCCTGAATCACATGACAACGTGATTGTCGGTTCTACCAACGAATCACCTGCTTTAAAAGTCACAGAAACTTCTGAAAATTCTATTCAATCCTTATATCCTGGGCTAACTGCAACGTACGTAGTGGATGGATATATTTTAACCCTACAACTTTATAGCATTCATATAAGTCAAGGTTTATGTAGATTCGGATACGCAAATCTTGCTTTACTAGGAATGGAAGTCATAGGAATTTCTGCAGCTTCACTGGCAACTTCACTATATTTTAACCATGATGAAAAATTTTTCGACGATTATAAAGAGGAAATATTAGAGGGCCTCGATGTTTTTTTAAAATATCAAATGATATTCTTTGGATTCTCAAATGTTGCTAGAGGTTACTTGATTTATTATACGTATCTTTCAGGTCTACCACTCCCTGAGTGGATACCAGCTTCTAGAGGAAGTCTCATCCATCCCCAAAGAATTCATTCTCTTTTTCCTGAAATAAAATATTCTGAATTTTATAATGCTGCTAATTTCTATGATTTACAATTTCATGGGAAAGCTTTGTGGCGAATTCTTTTTAACTATATTCCAGACGAGCATCCTTCTGGAAGGGGAGGAACATACAAATTAGTTGGTTGGTTTATGTTTCCCGCTTGTGTAGCTATGGGACTGACTCAAATCTATCAATTTTCAATTTGGGACTAAGGCAGTTTTAATTTTTTAAAAGCACTAAGACTGCGGTTTCTTGCTTCCGTGTGATCCACTATAGGTAGGGGATAATTCCTTCCCAATTCTACTCTTGCTTCAACGAGAATATCTTTGGAAAGCAAACATATTTGCGAGTTCAGAACGCCAGGTTTTTATATAGTCTCCTTCAGGATTGGTGGAAGCTGCGAAGGCACGGTTTATGGTAAAAGTTGATCTTCAAAAAATAGAGATGGCGGGGTAAGTCCCAGAATGGAAGTATGCTTATTTGGCTTATTCATCCAAGAATTTTCCAAAAGATGTTGTAAACGATCTTTTTTCAACACATGCATTTATTACTCTGAAGAAGACACCTTTCTAAACATTAGATTGTTTCATAGATTCTTTCCGTCTAAGCATTTGAAATCTCGATGCTATCTATTCAAAGCGACTCTTGCAAAAAAACGCCGTTTTTATTAGAATAATCGCTCAAATTTAGCTAAAAAATGAGGGTGAATATGAAACGATTTTTATTAATATTTTGCGTTCTTCTGCTGCCAACAGCATCTTTTGCAGGCTTCTTTTCAGAAGAAGATCTCATAGATTTCTCTCTTTCTAATAGACATTTGAGAGAAGAAAGAGACCCCGATACAAATATGTGGTACTGGACTCAGTCACCTGAGTCTTCATCTTCATCTTCATCTTCATCTTCATCTTCATCTTCATCTTCATCTTCATCTTCAT
>CAZSXR010000001.1:455114-619780 GCA_964611335.1 uncultured Pseudobdellovibrionaceae bacterium
CTGAAAATTTTATTCAACATAAGCCCACCATTCATATTATTGAAGAGGGTCGTAAACTCCGTGACTATATTGATGAAATAAATAGTCGTAGAAATATGACTCCTATTAAAGAAAATGGCATACGAGATGAGTTCCATGATTTTTCTTATAATGAACTTGTCGAGGGTTCCGTTTTGGTCCTTCCCTATGCTAAGACCTCGCGTTGGTTTCCTAGGTTTACGAACCTAGGGAGATGGGATCTCGAAGTTGTTACAGATGAAAATGATATTGAGAAAATTACTGCTGAAATTCTAGACCCTGACTTTGAATCCTATCGTCATAGTTTTTACAAACTTGTTCTCAAAAGAGAAGCGCCTTATTACACTCCACGAGATCCTAATAGAAGCATTGACACTTTGTTTGAAGAAACTGCAGAAATTCGAACAGAAATAAAACAAAAAAGCAGAAAAAGAAAAAAAGAATGTGAACAGTTAGGAATGTCTAATGACAAAATAAACATGGAATTACAAGCTAATTTGAATTTATGTTCTCTTGTTCCTGACATCATCGACATGCTTGACTATTACCGTGGGATTTTGACTTCTGAGCAGAGCACTTATTTGGTTAATACATTTTTAGAAAGGGCTCACGCAGGACAATTAACCTATGCCTGGACTCTTGGCTTTCAAGATGAAATTACGGTAATGGCATCTGCAACTCTCGAATCAGAAAAATACTACTCTAAATCACCGAAACTCGAGAAAGGGTTTTCTGGATCTGGATATTTTTCAAATTCCTTCCCTCATTTTATCAGCCGTCCTGCTCCTATGATGCTTACTATCTCCTTATTCAATAAATTTTTCACAGGGAAATTTAGAACTTCACCTAGAGGTATGCATCGCGATTTCGAAGTTTCAGCCGATGCAATTCCTAGGAATCCTAGCGACTTCAGAGATCATGATAATAATCATGATACTTCAATTTATTATGATTATAAACTGATGCCAAAATCATTAAGAAAGGCTTACACGGCTGCTCAAGCTCGTATACAAAAAAAGATAGACCTTGCTCCTGAACCTTTGAAAGCACGTCTTGAAATTATCTACTTTTATATGTGGCATGAAGGTTCTAGTAATCTTCCAAATCTTTTTCCCGGAAGAGCCTATCGCATGAAAGATTCTCTCTACTCAATTATGAATCTCTTATCTAATATTTATAGAGAAGAAGGTCATAAGTTAGATCAAACGTATCAAACCTTAATGGATTCCGCTAGAGTCGAATATAGCGAAGCTCTTAGTTACTTCATTAACATGATAGATGAAGATGCTACTTGGGTTGAGTGGTTACAAGGTCGCATTTTTTAAGCCATTCTAGTTTTGGTGGAAGCTGCGAAGGCACGGTTTATGGTGGGGCTGTTGAAAATCTTTTCAAATTTTAATCTACGACTTGTTATTGCCTTCTACGTAGACACTTGGAGGCGAAATGCTCGGAAAAAGACTCTATCCCTTCGACACTGTCGAGACTGTAAATATAGAAGACCTCATTCCTAAGAATCATTTTCTTAGAAAAGTCGATAAAGTTTTGGATCTTTCCTTTTAAGATGATTATTTGCATTCTAAATATTGTTATGGGAAAGGTCGACCCTCGATCGAACCAAAACCTATTTCCGCATGATTCTACTTGGGACTTTATATGGTATCCATTCCGATCGACAGTTGTGCAAAAATATTCATTTCAATCTTGTCTACCGTTGGTTTGTCAGAATTTCTTTAAAAAATCGTGTTCCAGACCATTCATCCTTAACTCGAATTAGAGATCGACTTCGAGAAGACGTTTTTCATTATATTTTTGAAAAAATTCTCGAACAGTGCAAACAAACAGGTCTTCTCACAGCTAAGAAACTGATGATGGATTCTACACTTGCAGAAGCAAATGCATCGCGTTTATCGTTAAAACGAGTTATTCCTATAAAAAGGGCAAAACAAGGTGAGGGTGTATTTACAGCTAATGGACTCAAATATGATGCTACTCAAGATTATCTTACATGTCCAGCTGGTCACAAATTATATCTTTACGACAAACCTGCAGACGGAGGAAGCAAGTACTATAGATTGCTAGGTGGTCATTGTAACAACTGCTCATTTCGAAAAACATGCATTCCAGAACGATCTACTAAGAAAAACAAAGTATGCCTAAGACATCCTACTCATGATGAAATCGAAAAAGTAAAAGTAAGGTGCCAAATAGAATTATTCAAAAGTCGTTTGCATGAAAGGCAGTAGAAGTTGGAAGGTTTATTTGGTGAGGGAAAAGAAAGACACGGCTTGCGAAGGTCTAAATATAGAGGTAAGAGCAAATTCCAGATTCAAGTATATCTAAATTGTAATGGTACAGAACCTAAGGCGTCTTGTTGCCTTTGTCTTTATTTTTAGAAACGTAAAAATTTTTCAAAAATTTATTGATGCTTTTGTTAAAGTAAATTTTAGTTTCCGATTTATAACTGCTTCTTGAGTCGCATTATTTCAATAGCCCCTAGTATAAGTTGACATTCAAAATAGAGATGGCTGGGGAGTCTCAGGAAAGGAATGTGCTTATAATTTCTAAACTCCACTGCGATGGAAGATGCTTCTTTGCGTATTGCAAAAATTTTACAAAAACTCCGGGTATTCGCTCATCAAAGCAATCCTGATTTTCTCGAAGATTCACCTTGAAAAAAAGATTGAAAGTGCACTGTTAGAAGACATGTTTAGAGATTCTAAAAAACAATAGAGGTTCTTTGTGGCTTCAAAAGCTTTTTCAATTTTAGGTGTAGATGATGAAGAGAGTATACGTATCTATAATTTCGGAAGTTCTTCGTTCAGCGGGTTATGATTGCATTACTGCAAAAGATGGAGATGAGGCTTACAAAGTGATTTGCCACAGAAAATCAATGCAGCGATCTCGGATATAATGATGTCCGAATTAGGGGGTGAATCTTCTAGATAAAGTGAGAGAACTTAATCCTTTGCTCCCTCACTTAGTATTGATTTCAGGTTTCACAGAGGCCTCTTTAGCGGATGTCTATGACAAAGGTGCAAAAGCCTTTCTTGCAAAATCTTTTGAAAAACGTTCTTTGCTTGGTATTGTAAAACGTTTGCTAAGTCCTGTGCAAACTTTGTGGAAAGATGAATTTAAAGAAGGTGAAAAGAATTTTTTAAAATTTAAATTTCCTTCTTTTCAGGAGACTAATAGAAATAGAAAACTTTTACTGGGAAGAGGTGGTTTCTACATTAATGCAGAGTGTCTTGAAAATATTCCCACCATAGGTTCTCTGGTTCGCTTCCATTTTGATTTCGAGAAAAAAGATCACAGCCCCATCTGCGGACAAGGAGCGGTTCGTTGGATTCTTAGAAAAAAACAACCTGAGTTCTGACCTGGTGTTGGTGTAGAATTTGATTTTCTCGATCCCAACTCCCGCGCTAATTTCATCCGTGATATGAAAGCTTAAATAGCCAAAGCTTTCATATTCCGAAAGGTTAAATTTTTCAGCATAACCACAAATCAAAATTCTCATTGCTTAAAACGTCTATTGTGCTAGAAGGCCAGACTCTCTGAACCCATCGGTCTATCTTCGCACTATTATTTTGAGATGAGGCTTATGCATAAAAATAAAATTCTCCTTACATTTATCCTGTTTCTTTTGTCCCATTACTCCATGGCTGAAATGGCAGCAAATTCAACGCTAAGAGAAAATAGAAATAAGAGAAGGCAGAATATAAGCGCGAGTGGTCTCTATAGCTCAGGTTTGAGTTTGTTCAAGACAGGACATAGATTAGATGTGGCGAGTTGGAATCTTTTAAACTTCGGAGGAGGATTCGGAGGTACGCTTAAAGTAATAGATGCAACACTATTGAAAATCATGGCAAAATTGATAGGAAACTATGACATAGTATTTCTACAAGAAATTGCAGAAATTACAAAATATCCATTACGTACTTACAAAAAAGAAGACGTTTGCACGCTGATCAAAAAAGATATAACAGAGAATAACTTTTCAAAAGGCCAAACAAGACTTTGTGTATTAACTAACTGCGCGCAATGTGCAGATTCGTTCACGCCTAGTGACTGTATTAAGACTGTAGAATCCATTAGTAAATTTTTGACTGCATTCGAAATAGCAAAAGATACCCCATCAGAAATGGAGAGTCTTAACTCCTTAGATTGTAAGAACATACCAAGTAGTTCAACTCCGGGGCTCTTAGGTAATGTGGGAGCTATTTTAGAAAGTGTTGGGAGTAGCGGTCTCAGAACGAAAGTTGAAAAAATTTCAGAAGAAGATCTACTTTCGAATATGCCTTGTGTTTCTTCAAACTTCCTTTGTTTTCGAAAATTATGTGACCAATTTCTTAATAGTGCAGGCCTCACGTCTTACATCTGCAAAAGCACTGGTTATGTCGGTAATAATGAGGGTTATGGTGTCGTTTATAAAAAATATCTAGAAAGAGAGATTGGTTTTGGTAACGCGCAATGGACGGCTAATGAAATAACCGAGCCTTATATAAAGCAGGGGTTGGAGCAAGGTGAAATGTTTCGTCCACCCATGAAATTTGAGATGGAATTAAAAGCAGGTTTGACAGATGAAAATATAAAACGCTTATCTGTTTATAATGTTCATGTAAAACCCACAAAAAAGGATGACAACGCGACTGAGCGTGAAATAAGAACGATGAGCGATATCATTAGCAACTTCTACAATTGTTTGCTTAAAAATGTGATGGTTACGGGGGATTTTAATGCTGATTGCGCTTATTATAAACAAGGTTTCAGTAACCCTTCTCATCTAAATGACTTTCATCGCACTAACTGGACTCAAGTTATTCCTGACGGGGAGCGAACGAATTTTGCTAAACGGAAGTGTGCCTATGATCGTATGGTAATTACGATAGGATTAGGGTTAACGCTGGGTAAATTCCTAAATTCGATTTTGTCAAAATATAAATATAAAATTGTTGGAGACTATGAATACAAAGGAAAGAATAGGCCTTTTATTGAAATAATTTCAACAACTCTTGATGGAACCTCAAATGCTTTATCAGATCATAGGATCATAAGTGGTGAGTTTAATTTCGGAGCTATAAGCCCCGTGGAATGTGATTCTAATTTTGTTCGAAAAACTCTCTTTAAGAGAGGAGAGCGTGTTTGTTTTGTAGGACAGAATTTTGTAGAACAATGCGGTTGTGTAAAACCTGGTGACTCTCCTTACAAGGTTTATGTTGTTCCCTTAAAGAAAACTCTCGTGGATGGTGCTAATCTTCTTGATAGCACTAAGATGACATTAGTCTGTCCAGATTGTAATGGAGATATGAGTTCTACGTTTGTTGGAAGTTTTGATGTCAAAGGAGACTATGCGATCATAATTGACATTGATAATGACAAGAAATTCACGCGCGATATTGACGTATATGAAAAATTCACAGTTACTGAAAAAAGCGTTCAAATTGATCATGGATCTGAATCTAACAAAGCAATGATTTGTAATTCTAATACCGTTACTGCTGCGATTTCAAATCATGATTTAATATATGGAATGGGATGTGGTTCAATTGGCCGTAATAATCTAAGAGAAAATACGGAGGGAATCATAACTGTTAGCGTTCATGCGGATTCAGATACCGCAGCGCATGCTGATATCCTTGCAAAGGAATATAAACGCGGAAGAGAGTTTCTTTTAGATAGCCAAATCGGTTTTGATGATGAAGGAAAATTTGAACGAGATCTGCGTGTCTCTTGTTTAGAACCTGGCTTGTACAATATGGGTGTTGTTGTCTTTAATGGAGCTGGAGAATCTCACGAAGCTATAGTGGACCAATGTTGCAATATAGCTGGTTTTTTGGTTGAGGATGCCAAGCACAAATATAATCAAATTGAATTTCTAGATGATAACGCGAAAGAAGGATACCGTTACAAAGTAGATCTTTCAAATAATATCTATGCGCGTATTGAAGGTTTGGATCCCGATGAAGAAATACAGGTTTACTTGCTAAGTTTGGGAAAACTTGCTGCGAAAGATAGACATATTCCCCGTGGAACAAACCTAAAAGATATTGCTATACCTTTTCCGAGTCGACCCGATGAGTCTCAGTATAAGTTTTGTGAATCTTCGCAATCTGATCGAAAGTGTAGACTTTATGCGGCATCAAAATCAGGCATTCTATTTACCGCAATATGGACGAATCTTTCGAACTATAAAAATGAAGATTTCATCGATACCGATGGAAAAGAATTTGTCCTTGTTGTTGATAAAAATAAGAGTGGTAAATATGATGATGGCGATATTATTAGTCAATATCCTATAGATAAAATTCTATCTTGGTTTGCTAGTTCTCATACTGTTCTTGATGGAAAGACCCAAACAGAGGAAGAGCGTTCGGTCATAAAACAGTATCAAGAGTTTATGAATTCCGTTTTTCACCTTGAAAACGAGATTGAAGTAAATGGTGAATATGGAGAAGAAACTCAGATAGCTTCTGAAATGCATATGGGATCCAGGTTTTTATATCCAACCATGTTAGATAATTTAAAAACTGTGGCTAATACTGGATTTGAAATAGTTACGAACCTCAAAGAGGTTTCTACAACTCATACAGATTCAAAATGTCTTCCTGAAGAGTGTTCGGGAGAAATGTCTTATGGGAATAACACCTACACAGGTGAAGGAATTTCGTGTCACTGTGCTGAAAGTATTATTATTAAGTCGAACTCTACAGTCACAATAGATTTAACAAAAAAAGATAATGAAGGAAATAATGCTCGCACAGGAGTCGTTATTGCATCCACTGTTGGGCCTTTAGTCCTTGCTGCGGGAGTGTTCACTGTAGATCTGATTAAGAAGAAAGTTGGAGAAGCCGCAAATGCTGCGGAAGAAGAATTTGTTTCTTTTGTAGCTAGAGTATTTAGAAGTGAAGCTAGTTCTACAGAAGGAGCTTCTGCTGAGGAAATGTCACTCTTAGCTATGGAAGAGCCGCCAGCAGCTCAAGGAGCACAAGTATTTACTCCCGTATCAAGATTGGGAGCATTTGTTGATGTTGTTGGGTCAAAATTAAAGGCCGGACGTTCTTTTGCTTTAAAAATTAGAAAAATTAAAACTAACTAGATTGGCATAAAAAATGAAAACAAGTTTTTTGAAATGTACGGTTGTCTTCGGAGTTTTTACACTGACTTATAACACAGGAGTTTTTGCTCAAGAGGTCGAAGAAGCCACTGCGTTTTCCGTAAATGAAAATGGAAAGACGAGATTTGGTGATATGGCAGAGCCTGATCAAGATGAAGATCTTTTTGTGTCTGGGAAAATGAAAGTCGGTTGTGGTCCTAAATTAAAAGCGACTGGTCCATGCTCAGCAGCATTTGGACGAGATACTTTGGCTTTTAGAGAAGGGACCGTAGCATTTGGGAATAGTACCTCGGCAAATGGAATTTTCTCGATTGCTGGTGGAAATCAGTCGACAGCCGCTGGAGGTTCATCCATTGCTGTAGGAATTTCTACAGTAGCGAGTGCTGAGGCGGCAGCAGCTTTCGGAATTGGCACAAAAGCTGAAGGAGAAGGCTCAGCAGCGTTTGGAAAAAAAACTACTGCTCTGGGAGCACATTCAACAGCTTTCGGGTTAGATACAAAAGCATTAGCCACTAATTCACTTGCTTTTGGAAATGGTTCAGAAGCATCAGGAGAGTCATCCGTCGCCTTTGGGGAAAAAGCAAAAGCAAAAGGGTTTGGCTCCGTAGCTTTTGGACAAGAGACGGAAGCTGGAGGTCAGTACTCTTTAGCTGTCGGTACCAAATCAAAAGCCTTTGGGCCCTACTCTGCTGCTTTTGGCTATGCTACGAGAGCAATGAAAGATAACGCAGTATCTTTTGGATTTGCAACAATTGCTGAGGCAATTAATTCTGCTACTTTTGGCGAGCAAACGCGAGTTTCTGAAACCGGTATTAATGCAGTAGCTTTTGGAAAAAACACTATAGCTTCTGGAGAAAGAGCTTCAGCTTTTGGTGAATTGACTCACGCAGAGGGAAATGGATCTACTTCGTTTGGGATTGGGACTATAGCTCATAATGATGCTTCTTTTGTTATCGGAAAATACAATCTAGTCGATACAAATAACACAAACGAAATATTTGCGATTGGAAATGGTACTCAGTTCAACCGATCGACATCATTCTCCATTAGTTTAGATGGAGATTTATCTGCAAATTCTGTTCGAGCTAAAAAACAATACGAAGTCTACTCAGATCGTCGGTTGAAGAAAGACATAAGGCCTCTCGAAAATGCACTCGAGAACATCAATAAACTTAACGGTGTTAAGTTTAAATGGATTAAAGAAAATAATCCTGAATCTGCAAAGGATCAACTTGGTTTCATCGCTCAAGATATGGAAATTGTTTACCCAGAACTTGTGTCTGAGAATGAGGGTGGCTACAAAGGTGTAGGCTATGCAGGTTTGGTTCCCGTTCTCACGGAAGCTATAAAAGAGCTGACTGAAGAGAACAAACAGTTGAAAAAAGCTGTTTGCAAGTTAAGTCCTAATGAAGACTTTTGTCAAAGATAAGTTTAAACTCAACGTGTTATGTGAATTGGTAAATCCATTGGATTGAGTTCTACTGACTCGTCTTTGATGCTAGGGTCTAATTGATAGAGAAGTGATACAAATTTGACTGAGCGTTCAAATTATAGACTTCTATCTAGATATACCTTAGGCTTAAAATATGCCAAAATAGAACCAGCATATTCAATCAAAAGGATATTTATGAAATGGGTTTTATGCACTCTTTCCCTGGCGTTAAGTATGTCTTCAACTTTTGCATTGGGACAAAATTCTAACGAAATCGAATACAAAAAAGAATGGGCTCAATATGAAAGGGAAATCTTTCAACTCATTGAGCTTAAAAAACAGCAAGAATACTTATTCCATTCCATCAAAACAAAATTTGATAATAAAAAATCCTTTACTGAAGATTTAGCAAAACTTTTAAAAAACAAAGAACAGATAGATGAGATACTTCTCACCATTGGAATTGAAAAAGAACATCTCGATTCGATCAAAGACAACGAGAAAAGAGAGATTGTCAGTAATATTGTTAAAACATACAAAGAAGACGGCGTTCTCGATGAATCGGATTTACATAGCAGTCTGTTAAAAAATCAGTTCCGCATCATCAACCTTACAAAACGCAAAGTTAATTTTTTAGTGTTCTCTTGCAACTACACGGCTCTTTCTCGTTTTGGATTTGTCCTTCCTGGAGGGACCTACTGTCACAATGATATGTTCAATGTTTATCCGCATAGAGTCTTTGCATTTTATGAAAACTTTTTCCCGAGCAAAGGCTATTTGCCTGTTCTCACGGTGGATCTTCCAGAAAATCCCATACAAACTTTTTCTTTGGAAGTTTTCGGACATAAAAGAGATATGACTTTTTTCACAATAAAAGAGACAAAAATACTCACCTACAAAGAACGCGATTTCTTGGGTAAGTGGGTTTATGTTTCCGCTTATTCTCCTAACTGCAAAGAGGATAAGAAATTTAAAGGTGAGATAGAATACACAGGGTCATGGACCAGGAGTTTACAGTACAACACACAGGGATGGATTTCTCCTGACAGAAGCGATAATCCTTCGACTTTTATCATCCGATCACGAAACGACAATCCCTGTGATTTTCAAATTGAAGGAAGATAGAGGCTAATAATTTTGCAAAATTTTTAAATTTTATGTGCAGAATCTTTATTCATCGTAAATCCACGATGATGAATGTTCTTAGAGGAGAAACGATTTCGAATTTTGGTTCTGTTCTTATAGATGAAAAAGATCTCACACAGCAAACAGCCTATCAACGTGCAGAACTTATTGATCTTATTTTCAAGTTATTCGAGTAAGAGAAATTTTTTCACTTATTAGAAATCGCAATGAATGAGATCAATGAGGGATTATAGGAATAGAAATGTATATCGTTGCATTTTCTGTTATAGGCCCAGCCCATATCCAATGAGCATCAGTAGGTTGACCGTCCATAGTACCCCATGGGCCTACACTGTTCACACCGAGATCTGATAAAGTCAGATCGCTTGCGCCAAAAGCTGTCATATTAGCATGAAGTCCTGAACTCACATTTGAACTTAAAGACTGTTGATTGTTTTCGAATGTAAATCCACTTCCCGATAACGTGAAAGAACCTAGAAAACCCGCAGGTCCTCCAGTATTCATAGCAATAATATGCACATAATTTTTCACACCAGGGGTCAACGCTGTTGTATACGAAGCTGTAGTTCCCCATTCATAGGGTCCATTAGGATTCCCATAATCAATTTGTGTACCATTGACGGTATCATCAGTACTTATGTAGTAATAATACCCGTTGTCTACATTTAGCTTTACTGTTACGGAACCTGATGCTGTTGAGGGTGCAGGAGCTGTAGAAGAGGCGACTGTTGAAGATGTAGAAGTGGAAGCAGAAACAAGTGTTGAAACAGAGGTGACTGCTGAAGGAGCAAGAGACGTATTAGGAGCTGTTGAAACAGGAGCTGTTGAAACAGAAGCTGTAGAAGCAGAAGCTGTAGAAGAATCAGGAGTTGGACACGGATTTGTGTTCGTTATATAAACGGTAGTGACTCCATTTTTGCTTTGAGTTACGGTAGTAGTGCTGTTTTCGTTTAAATTCGCAGAAGCAACTTTAGCATTTGAAGATTGACTCGAATCTTTCGATTCATTTCGACAAGAAATATTAAAAATAACAAAAAGAGTCAAAAAACTTTGGTAGTAAATGAAGTTGCTCATAGATCCAATACCTCCTTCATAATGTTTATGTAAATTGTACCATGAATTGAATAGATTTTGTGTTCTTGCAGATTTTCTGAAATGAAATTTCATTTACCGATCTTACCAATTGTAGTCCTTTCTCGAGCAAGGACTACAATAATTTTTTTTGAAATGTAACCTTTGCCTTCGAAACACTTTCTATAATATCTTTTGTTAAATATTTTACGTGGGTTCTGTCGTCAGTATTTCCTCTCGTAACCTTGAATGCAAAAAGTTCACCAACTTCGTTAATGACAATGTGAAGTTTGAATCCAAAAAACCAACCCATAGTGCTTTTCCGAGCGCTGCAACATTTTTAAAAACTTTATTTTTCTTTGTTCTTTTGATATTGCAGACTTTAATAACAGTGCGATCAAGGGAGCTTATTCCTGTAACTTTTCCTTTGTGCGCAAAGAGAAGCAGGTTGAGTTGTGTGGGAATTCTTGGCATAAGCTCAACGAATCGATTATAGATTAGCATTTTCGGAAAAAGTTTTTTTCTAAGATGGAAAAACAAAGAACGAAAAATTTCATAAGACCTCCCCAAAGATGAAGATTTATGTTTGGACGTCATGTCAGTCAACGGATAACTTCTATTTCACGGATAAAACAGCAAATATTGCCTATTGGGTTTTATTACATATCAGGCAATCTTAGTATAAAGAAGTTAAATTGGAGCGCTATGATGAATCGAGTGGGAATAGCTTTATTATTTTTAGTATTCTTAATTTCTTGTCAGCCTCCTATAGCGAATCAAAAGATAAGCAATGCTGCAAATTTTGCGAGTGAATCTTGTAAGTTAGATTCCGACTGCTATTTAGTTAATATAACGACTGGAATGGGACCGAGTTGTTGTGAGAGAGCGGATTTGTCTCAAGCGGAATGGATTGCAGCTAATGTGAAGAGCCCAAAGTTTCCTCGGATTATTCAACCATGCAATGCAATGTGTATAGCACCAACAAATGTTCCTCTCAGTTACTCACAGACAGTAAAATGTATAAATTCCATTTGTAAGAAAGTTCCAGATACGCAACAAGGGTTTATTTCTCAACCTGAAGTATTCCCAACAACATCGACTCTGACTAAGGTGGACAATTCCGTCACAGCTACGAATACTTTTATAAATCAGGGTACGAGTGAAAGTTGTAGTACAGATAATCAATGCTATTTAGTAAACACTGCGACAGGGCAAGGCCCTGCTTGCTGTTCAGGTCTAGTGGATTTTTCCCAAGATGCCTGGATAGCTGCGAATGTAAATAGTTCAACATATCCGAGGCGTCAGCAAGGGGTGTGCAACGCAAAATGTGCTAAGTTAGAGGTCCCTCTCAGCTATCAACAGACAGCAAAATGTATAAATTCTGTTTGCCAGAAAGTGCCTTCAAATCAACAAGCAGTGAGTCCTTTGAGTAATACAAATACAGTTACAGGTACCAATACTTTTACAAATCAAGGTACGAGTGAAAGCTGTAGTACAGATAATCAATGCTATTTGGTGAACACAACGACAGGACAAGGCCCAGGTTGCTGTCCTGGTTTAATAGATTTTTCACAATCGGATTGGATTTCTGTTAATGTGAATAGTACAAAGTATCCGAAAGCTGCGCCTCAAGTGTGCAGAGCAGCTTGTGCTAGGTTGCAAGTTCCTTCTAGCTTTCACAAGACAGCAAAATGTGTAAATTCTATTTGTCAGAAAGTCCCCTAAACGCAATCATTATTCGGTTTTTATTGTTTAGATACGTGGTTATGCCAATGCAAAGATGGGTCTCACATCTTCTACAAACCATGAATTACCTACAACCTCTCCCACCGATTTCACTACAACATCAACCTGACAAGGAGAGATTTGTAAGTAACCGTTTTGTCCTAAGGCTTCATAGCGACCAGAGGCAATAAAGTGATATTTCCATGTTGTGGAAATATTCTTTTTTTCAGTCAGTTCTAACGATGTAATCTCACAATTAATTGCAGCATGTTGAAATTTATCATCGTTAATAAAAATATAGTATGTATATAAAGTGTTGAGATCGAAGATAGGATAAATATCGATGTTAATAGCTTTTTTCATAGAAAATTCTACGTTGAATAGAATTAAAGATAGATTCTACAAAAACTTTATGAATGGGCTTTTAGCGTCATGTGTTGGTACAAGCTGTGACGGTGTGACTTAGGACAAAAGTTGATCTTCACAGATGGCTCAGCGGAAGAGGTCTTAAGAAGGGAATGTGCTTAAAGTTCTTATCTTCTTTCTGAAAGGTGAGGATCGTGAAGCTTTGATCAAAGTTCTTTCTGATTTTTCGAACTTCGTTCGTTAGACATTTTCACATGTCACTTTTACTTTAGCGAATTCGGTAAACTCTCTATGGCTTCTATGCATTGTTGGTAAGAAAGTTTGTAGTCGTTTTGCTGGTGCAGAGCATCTTCCATAAAACCATAGTAAAGCGGCACAATTTCTTTGAAATATTTTTCCCTTATTCTGTATCTACCGACTCCTGAAATGTGAAGCGCATAGTTGATAACGATGTCGTCACCGAGTTTGCATTTGCTACTAGCTTTACTGAAATCAATCATTTTCTGTGTAGGAATAGCTCCCACTACATAAGCAATTGCTCCAAATCCTTCTACGACATCGCAGTAACCGGATGTTCTGCAGATTTCGAGGAATTTAATATTCTTAGGTTGAAGATGCCAAAAGGAAGCTTTCTGCCCGATGCCTCCTACAACTTTTATTTTTTTATCTTGGTTTTGTGTAATAAATCGGACAAGTTCGCTGAAAATCCCTACGGGATATCCAATATCATCATCGATGGAGATGACAATCGATTGCGGATCTATTTTTTGAACATATTCGATTGCAGGAACTATTTTGGAAAGAGGTCCCAAGTCTGTAGGTGGCCTTAATATTTTAACTTTTGGAAAATTGACAATGTTAGTTGGCAAGGGGTCTGCATAGGCATCTGTGTTTTTATATTTCATGGGTAGAGTGAGCAATATTTCAGACACAAGATCTAGATCAATGGTTTTAAGCACCGTTTCTATCAAATGTAATCGTTGTGGAGAACTTGTCAAAGAAACGTAAACTTTGTGATGGTCGAGATAATTTTTTACACTTTCGATTTTTCGAATATCTTGTGGTGGATTTCTTCTTAAACACTGAATCAAGGAGTTTACATGGTCTGGAGAATTGTGGGGCTCGCAAAAAGGTTTATGCCGATTTGAATCAAAATGAGAAATCAGACATTCGGCAAATTTTTGCGATGTTGCAGGATTGTTGAGTTTTTCGCAGGGGCCATAGTCCATTGAGAAAAGATTCCCGCATAGGAACAAAGAATACATTCCAATATAGAACTTTCTCGGGGGATACATGTGAGCCTCATTAGAATTGTGTTGTTTGTGATATTGTAACAGGAATAAAAAATTTAGCAATCTGTGCACTGAACTAAGAAGGTTGAAACAATTTGGTGGAAAATGCGCAGGCACGGTTTAGTGTATACGTTGGCATTCAAAACAGAGATGGAGGAGTAAGTCTCAGGAAGGGAGTGTGCTTATTGTTCCTATTCCCGTTGTGGTCAAGGCGTTTGCTGGAAAAGATGCAGACGGAAATTTAAACCTCAAAATATCAGGACCTGTGATTCCTGGTCTTGACATCAAAATCCTCTGACCTAGGGTTTTGATGCCTCTTTCTTTCGCTTTAAGATTTGAAATTCTCTCAATACATCGTCAATATTTTGATATATTCCTAACAGAATACTTTCCAACAGAAAATCATAGCCGTCAATATCTTTAGGAGACTGAACCTCCTCAACTTTGTGGACTTCGAGTTAAGTATGGCATTACCAGATATAACAGAGGATCCAATGAACAAGAAAAGAAGGAAATTTGAATCTTGAGAAAACGAAATAATCAGTTGGCAGGAGAATTGCTTTTCATGGACAACATTTTTTCTCTGGCTCTTCGCTCCTGTTCCCTCCTTATCCTCATATTCAAAACATCATTCTTGAAAACTACTGTTTGAACCATAAAATTTTTAAGCTCTGCATCTTCGTATTCTTTGAGGTCGTAATCTGGATCCTTTTTTTGAAATATAAATTTTTTATAGTTTTCTATCGTAATAGTTACCTTTCCTATAGAAAATCTTTTTAGAAAACTGGGAAAGCAAAGAGATATATTTTGTCTAGATCTGTAGGTCTTTTCACCTCCAAAAACAACAGGAGGAACTCGTCTATTTTCTAGGGCATTCGAAATGACTATGCATGAGCTTTTTATTTTATCACTCGAATAGAGATATACGTTATAATAGTCTTTTTCAACTTTAAGAATTTCATCGATTATCCATTCAACTTCTGCATAAACTTGACTTGTAAAAAGAATCGCAAAAGACAGTGTGAAATGTTTTGCAAAAGACAGCATGGAAACTCCTTTTTTTGTCCAGGCTTTCTCTTATAGTGGCTTGCAAATTCATCGTAAAGAAATTCCTGACTTCGGAGGTTTATGCGACTTTTGAGGAATTATTCTGAAAAATATGAGTGTAAAAAGATAAGCTAATTGTCTAGTTTTTATACATAATTTTACCGCTATTGAAAATAGCGGTAAAAACTTGTATACTCCTCAAGTTAAAAAATAACTCAAAAATTAAGAGTCCTCTTATGTTAAAACTATATTACGTAGTTTTTCTCTTATTTATTTCTTCGTTATCCTTTGCTCAGGAACATCATGAATTATGTTTCAATGAGCACTCGGGTTTTAGCTCTACAGAACTTGAAATAATCCATGACTTCCTCTCTGAACACTGGGAAGATCTCGAAAGTCTCTCTCATTTCAAGGTCCCTTCTTCTTGGGAAGTTCTGGGAAACGGAAATTCCAAACATGCTTATGCTCATCCTTCCTTAACGAATCTGATTTTTAAATTCAGATATGTAGCCCGTTCTATAGAAGATCTAACTCCTGCCCTATTCAATGATCTGCAATCAGAGTTTGAAATCATCCAAGAGATTTCAGAATTTGTAAAAAAACATAGTTTGACCTCTATCAAGATTCCTAAAATCTTATTTATCAATTACATGAATTTAAAATTTCAAATTGTAGAGAGAATCAATCCTGAAAAAGATATGAGATCTCTTTTTTATTTTCATTCAGTTCAGGAGAGAGAAACAGCTCTGAGTCAATTAGAAGAACTTAAAATAATCTTCGGTTTTTGCGATATAGATCCTCGGATTGATCGTTTAAAAAACGTTTGGTGGGTGGAAGAAAAAACTGAAAAAACTCTCAGTCTTGTGCTTTACGACTTGAACTGCTTTCAAAATGAACCTCAATCTTTATATCATTATTTAATAATTGAAGCCGGATCATGCGTCGTTATCCTAGCTGTTGCTGCTTATTTATACCAGAGCTCCACTACGGCAAATTAAACAGATCAACTTTGCATCTTATGAAAATGACGGATTATATTCGCTTTTTTGTTTAGAGGCCTGGATCAAAGCCTATCAAAACCGAGATATGAACTTATTTCAAACTGTGTTTTCAAAGTCTGAAAGCCATGTTTCTTGGGGGACAGGAAAAGACGAGCGGTTTGTCGGCCTTTCCCACTTTCTGAAATTCGTTGCGCGTGATTTTGAACAAAGTGATAGCGCGCAGTTGAAACTGCTAGATGCTTACACCGTTGTACATGAAAACTTCTCATGGGTGGCAGTAGACTTGGAAGTCAAAATAAGCATTAAAGGTGTGGAACACAGACTAGAAAATTTGAGAGGGACTGTGGTTCTAGCAAAAGAAAACGGTGCATGGCTCATTGAACACATGCATGCATCATGGCCTTGTGTGAATCAGGAAGAAGGCCAGTCTTTTCCGGGTTAAAGGAACCTTGCTTTTCCTTGATAAGTTCGTTAGTAGAAATCCTCAAATTTGCTTTTGGAGTTAGGCTATGAAGAGGTTTTTTTTATGTTCCGCGCTTATGTTAACTTCGCTTGAAATCTCAGCAAAAGAAGAATCTAAACCTTGCTACACAAAGTTGAGTGAAGTCCTCAATTGCTTTATGAAGCATGACGACGGTGTTTTCAAATATCAGCTACTTTCAAAGACACAAGAAAACGGTCTTAGTATTGAAAAATATATCTTCGATTCTCAAATCTGGCCTGTTGATTTTGATGCCGACATTCCCTCTACAACCTGGCAACACAGACTGCATGTTTATATTCCTGACACTCTTTCAAAAGAAACAAACAAAATTCTTTTGTTTGTAGGTGCAGGTTATAACTATAACACTGAAGGCAAAGCAGAGACCTTCGATGCAAAAGAAAATTTGAAATACAAAGATATTGCTCTTGAAAACCAGGCTATAGTCGTAGCTCTCTACGATGTCCCTAATCAGTATTTAGCAATGAACAAAACTTTTAAGAAAGAAGATCAGTTCCTTGCTTACACCTACAAAAAAGTTATGGAAAGCCCACTGAAAAATGGCTATTTAGCGGGGCATTTGCCTATGGCAAAAGCCATAGTCAAAGCGATGGATGCTGCACAGAGCATTGTCAGTGAACATATTCAGAAACCTCGTTTTGTTCTATCAGGGGCTTCTAAAAGAGCTTGGGCTATTTGGCTTGCAAATTTGGAAGACACAAGAGTTGATGCAATAGCTCCTGTTGTTCTTGATGTTTTGAACACTCAGAAGTCCATACTTCATATCTGTGAGGTTTATAAATCCTGTCCCTATGCTTTGAGAGATTATGAGGCAGAAGGTCTTACAGATAAAATAGCTTCAAAAGAATTCGCAGATTTGATGAAGATCGAAGATCCTTATTCTTATCTCGGATCAGATTATGATCCGAAATACAAGATAAGAATGGCCGTTCCTAAGTTGTTGATTCAATCGAGTGGAGATAATTTTTTTGTTCCTGATTCTTCCAAATTCTATTTTAAAGACTTACCAGGAACTGAAAATTATATCCGGTACCTTCCTAATACTATGCATTACCTTGGAGGAAATTCTATCAGTGATAGAACGAGAGCTATGCAGACAGTGAATGATGCAGTGAATGCTTATTTTTCTACAAGGATACACGAGATCTCATTGCCTAAGCTAGAGTGGACTTATGAAGAAACGAAGATTGTTTTAAAGACTTCTTTGAAACCTAAAAAGATAAGAGTGTGGACTGCGTTTAACAAAGATAGAGATTTTCGTTTTTTAAATAGCATTTCATGGTGGCATTCGGGTTGGAAACTTTTCTTGTCTTTGTTTACTAAAGATCTCTGTGATGCTTGCTATGTTCCCAAAGATGTGGATTTCAGTTGCAAAGAGTTTGGTGAATGCAATGTTGATATCACACTGCCACTTTCAAAAGAAGAAACATACAGAGCTTCTTTTGTAGAAGTGATACACGAAGTGGCAGATCGTGAGTTTATAACGACATCCGAAGTTCATGTAGATATTTTGTGTCCTAATCCGCTTTCTTTAAGATAAGATGTTTTAAACTTCGACTTCTATTCTTCCATTACGGATACGAGGTTTAAAAATTTCAATGTCTTCTACTGCTGGGCTCAGAGTGACTTTACCTGTTCGTATGGCGAATTGTGTTCCATGTCTAGGACATACGATTTCGTTCTCTTCGAGTTTTCCCTCGTAAAGACTTTCTCCATCATGTGTACAAGCTCCTCTATGGCATAGAATTCACCGTTTAAGTTAAATACGATGATATCGAAATGACCATGTTTTAGAAGTCTCCTGGATCCTGGGAAAAGTTCGTTGAGAGTCTTTACATAAATGGTTCAAGACAGCTCTTGGAAAGATGACCGAAAACTTCTGACTTCGCAGAGCAGATCCAATTGATTCTTAAATTTATGCATAGCAAAGGTATCTACCATTTCGACAGTCATTTTTATAATATTCTCTCAGATGGAACTTCTTTGTATTTTACAGATTTTGGTTTGACCAATGATTTGGAATTTAAATTTTCTGGTGGAAACTGCGCAGGAAAGGTTTAGTGTGTAGGTTGATATTCAAAACAGAGATGGCGTGGTAAGTCTCAGGAAGGGAGTGTGCTTATTCCTCTTATTCACTCTGCGTAAAAAAAAAATTCTTAGGGCGCAAAGTGAACCAGAGGAGAAGGGAAATGTCTTTATAACTAAAATCCCAAGGATTTTAGTTATACTTGTTTTTTCAAATTATCCACTATCACTTCTTCAAGACCACTTAAACCATAATGAGATCTTATTTTTTTCTGAAGAATATACATCGTAAGAAAAGGTGCAGCTGTCACTGCAAGCCACGTTCCTGCGGTTATAACGAAAGATCCTGTTACATCATATGCCGAAGAAGCGTATTTATGCTCTGTTGGCTCCAGTTCTAAAGGCCTCACAAAATCAGAAAAGTTCACTGTCTTAATTGAGGTTTCCGTACATAGAAATAGGTCTCTTTCCCACTCGCAGTTATCCGCAATACTTGGTAGTCCCAAAAAGCAGTACACACCACCTTCATGGAGAATCAAGACTGATATTAGTCCTGTTGTATATGCATAAGCTATACCTGCGTTATATGCTCTTGATGTTAGATCTATAATACACTGCGATCCAAAGTCATATGCGACACTCACAAATTCAGTTGCAAGGTCTGACCCCGTATTCAGCATTCTGGTTACAACGTTTGTTCTTCTTTTATGTTCAGCAAAACTTTGAAGAGGAAGAAGGATGGAAAATATCAAAATCCCAGCATGGACTTTTTTTAACATAAAAACTCCTGAATATATTGGTGAAGCCGCGTGTGTATATAATGCTCAATAAATAGTCAATCGATAAATTGAATGTGCCACTTAACATATATTTGTTTGTTATTTTATGTGGTTAGGGTCTTTTGAGTTTCTTATAATATGGAATTATCTTGATTGGTCTCTTCAGATTTAAGAGGGAAAAGAAAGACAGACTTAAAAAAGCTAAATCAGTTACCTGAAATCACTACACCAGAGACTCCAAGATGACTATTGCCGTCATTTACTTCAAGAGTAGCTACATAGCTTTGCGCGTTTCCATAAGCTTCTGTGTTACTAATCCATAGGTCACCAAAATTTACATAACCGTTGGCATCGGTCATTGAATTTTTAACCAGTCTCTGACTTGATAGACTATTGACGTATAAACTGGCAGTTGTGTTAGGTTTCAATTTTTGAGCAAAGACAGAGACAGTTCCACCAGTCTGGCTTTTTTGTTTACTGCTCGCAACCAATCTGTCACTCCAATAAGATCTGTAGAGAACGGGGAAAGTACCTTTATCCCAAGTGGCACCTGTTTTATAGATGATTTTTCCATGTTCAAAGTTACTGACTCTTCCACCTGTGTAAGGTTGCTCATCTGTTTTAGGAAAGCCCATGGCTTTTGTTCCGCCCACAGCGTCAAAGTGTATACGAATGAAACCTTGCACAATATGCGCACCTGTTCCGCCGCATTCACTGATGAGGATAGCTGCCTGATTTTCTTTAGTGTAATTCTGGCGCCAACCACTTGTCAGGAGAAAATCGCCAATAGTCCCGATAACCTGTAAAGACCCTACCGGAGATCCTAGAAGCGATACATTTGCATTATATTTTGTATTAATTTGGCTCTGTGCTTGGGCTGCTGTGAGGCATGCCGCTTGAAGATTGAGTGAGAGAAATCCAGAACATGCGACTAAACCCGCTAGAATTCGTTTCATAAACTTTGCTCCAAAATTTAAATATTTTCTTAGTAATTTTTAATAATAAAGTTTCGGAAGGCGCAATACGCATTTTTGTCATAGATAACTTTTAAGGGAGGACATTCATGGGAACAAAGCTGCTACTCTATGTGTAATGCCTAAGAGTTAACCTTTTTTTGAAAAATACATGAAATGCGTGGAGAGATAGAACCACAAATGCTAAAGTACTGTCCTTCCAATGCTTCATGATCATTGAAACAATTAAAGATTTTTTCTCTAACTCAAGAATAGGATAAAAATAAGGACATAGAAAGTGGATTCTTATGCATTAATTGAAATGGATGGGAATGTTTATTTTTTATTTGAAGGAATGATTTTTTAAAAATATTTTTACAATATTGGATAGCTGGGCAGGAGAATGTCTACCCGAGTTTAAAAAAATATCAAATAGAATAGTAGACTTCCGCAAAAAATCGGACTCACGGAAGTGTTAATATACTGATCCTTCAAAGAGTATGATTATGAGTAAGAAATCCCCAAGAAAGTTTGATTTAGAATTTAAAAGACAGAATGTTAGCTAAGTGATCGACACAGGTCTAACAAAGTTTGAAGTTGCTAGACGCTTAGACACGAGCCCTGCTGTGATGATATATGTTCATTTCTGGTGTCCTGAGTTCTACTACCTCTAGTAGACCATCACAAACACAACCTTGTTATTTACGTAAAGCAGTAAACTGTATGATCGCATTACCCTCCATTTTTTTAGGTCGCTAGGAGTTTTTTAGCGACAACTGGTTAGAATAGATTCCAGTTTAGCTTCTTTCAAAATTTTGTTGATAGCATTAAAAGTAATCATTCCACCGCAATAGTATATATGATCTTCTTTTTTAGGATCAAATTGCTTGATTATAGAATGGATATTGGAATTATTCTTCCATGGAAGTGCTTCGAGGTGGTAGTCATCGATCCATTTGCTATAGATAGATTCGAACAAAATATTCTCTCCCGTGTCATTGACTCCAGAGGTGTCAAGCAGCATATGTTTATTGTGAGTTTCATGTGGTAGCACTTCCTTTAAAATAGAATGGATAGGTGCGTATCCTGAATCTGCTATAATATATAAGTTTCGACCTTGTCCTCCTTTGTAAGAGAAACTTCCGTAAGATTCTAAATCAAAAAATATTTTATCTCCTGTTTTTAGCTGTTTAAAATAATCAGTGAACTCATACTGATGATTTTCAGTATTTTTTGATGTTTTGATCAAGAATTCGATAATTTTATTATCTTTAGCTTCAGAATAGCTGCTTGAAAAGGCGTACGCTCTTGCTTGATTTTCAGAGCCTTTTATAAAAGTGTATTGTCCGGGTTTAAAAAATAAGTCTTTGTTTTGGAATTGAGCTTTAATGTGAATTAAATTTTTTTCTAATGTTTCTATTTCAAGGACTGTAGCTTCACCCTTTGGTTCGTGAATACATCGAAACCCTCCCCAGAATTGATGCCTCTTGAGACAATTTGTTTCATCAAGAGTTATCAAACAGGACTCCGGTAGGAATGGAGTGTCATTGCAAGATGGATGCAATAGGGGTTCTGTTGAGGAAAACTCTAAGGGAGAGTCCTGATATTCAAACTGAGAGATATCGCAAAGATTTTTTAAATAAGCTACATGTTCAATCAGTTTGCAAACAGTATCTCTGTATTTTTTTTGGTAATCTTTAAAGCTTTCATTGCCAGAGTATTTTAAGCGATCGAAACTTTCCAAATGCTGTAATTGGGGTTCATAAAATGAGGCAGAGTCAAGGCCTTCGTTACGATTTATTTCGATAAAAGAAGGTTTTGTTTTGTCGAAGGTGTAAACATTTTTAACCAGCTTTTTACCTGTAGTATCTAAAACAAATTCAGGAAGAATGACTTCGTCTTCGTGTGCTTTATTTGTGTTGTCTATAGCGTTTAAGTATAAAAGTGGCATACCGGGGGGAATTATGTATTCAAGAACACAATCACCATTAGTAAATGAAAAATGTTTTGCAACTCTGTAATCAAAACTTGTCGCCCATATCGACCAAGAGATCATACTTGTGCTTTGGGATGTGCGACAACTTGTTCCTCTATAAACTTTTATAGGAACAATGCTTTTGGGAGCTATTAAAGCTAGTGCATTGATTATATTAATATTTTCTGGGCTATTGAGGTGGCCAGCATTTGATATTTTCGTTTCAATTGGGAAATTTTTTGTTGAATACCTAACAGCACTGGTTTTCCAAATCCAGACATAATATCCAATATCCCGATTGTCTTTAATCTTTTTTCCCTTTAAAAATTTTCCAAAATCTTCATGTTGCTTGACTAGGGGGTTATATTCTCTAGGGAGAACTACCCGTCCTCTAAGTGCATCGAAAACCATGCATTCTTTACAAGCACTCGTGTTAGTGTAAATAGAAGCAGCAGCAAGCAACTTTAGGAAGTCGTTATAACTTGGTGTGTTATGTCCCAGATTATCGAACTCTTCCGGATGTTTTCCTCCATCTGTTATAAGTTCAGTGAATAGCTTATCTCTTAAGAGAAGAACTGAGAAAAGAAATTCGTACTCCTGAAAGGAGTTATCGAGCAAAAGAGTTTTTAATTTTTCTTTGTTTTTTGTATATAATGACTCGAAAAAATCAGATTGTGGAGATGAATAGAGTGTCTTTAAATGTCTAAGTAGGGTAAAATAAATAGATGGCAAATAATCTTTTTTGCAAAGTGCAAAAATAAAATATTTCCCCCAAATAATATCTATGGAATTCTGATATTTTATGAAACTGTTTTCATCTTCTATTATAAAGCTATAAATAGATTTCTCAAGATCTGAACTGTCATTGGATTCTATCTTTTCTTTTGCAGTTTCTTTTAAAGATGGGTCATTCATTAAGCGTAGAATTTCTCCCGCATTATTTGTTTCTATAGCATTTTTTAATTCTGCTTCTTCTTTTTTTCCAGCTAAAGAAATATTTGATATTATTATAAATAAAGATAAAAAGATTGATTTCAAGACAAGATCCTTTTTATTTGTTTAAATAATTAAATACGAAAATTCTGCATGAAAGTAAATCTCCTAATTGGGTTTTAAGGTAAGGTTCTTATAACATTTACAAAAAAGGAGTCATTGTTTTTTAATGTATAAAATGAATCTATCAACGTAAGTTTCTTCTTTTTTGGTGAAAGGTCCTTATTTTCCTTATCTCTTTACAAGAATCTTTCAAAGAATTTAACGTGAGAACAACCTATCATATTCGCTTTGGATATTTGTATATTGAACACTTCTTATGTTTTTGGAGTGATAAAGAAAAATACAAATCGCACTGTGCGCTTTTGCTTAATAGACCTTTGTTAATTTAAAATGGGTATGAAAAATAGGGGTGATTCAAAACTATTGGTATGGTCATTCCAAAATTTTTCTCGGGGAGAAAATTTAGACTTTTTCAAATTCTATGTAGAAGTGTTACAATCCAAAAAACACATAGGATTATCTGCATGTATAAGAATCTATTCTCTGGTTTTAGTTTGGCTTTCATTTTCACCTCTGTAATCAGCGTCAATTTTTCATGCAGAGAACAAAGAAGACCATCAAACACACCTACATCAACAAATTCATCCCTATCCACAGTCCCTAATTACCTTGGCTTAGCTCTTGGCTCTCTACCGCCTGCCGATCCTGGGAGCTTGACGGTCCAAACAACAGCTATAACCATTAAATTAGCAGGTATAACCTCTATGGCGCTAAGTTTTACCAACGATCAAAGAGCCGATGCAGTTGCTTACAAGATAAGCGGCCCCAAAGGTTTTATTCTGGAACAGACGACTTCACTTCAAATGAAGGTCATCGACAATCTTCCTCAAGGCATTTTGAATATTTCCGTGCGATCGTGCCTAAGACCCGAAAGGTCTACATCTAAGGATAGCAAATACCTTGTTACTGTATCCCCCGACATGGGGACTTTGTTTTGCAATGATAAGTCTGTCCAAGCAAATTATTTAAACAAAACAAAAATAAGCACTCAGCTAACCTCATTATTCGTACGCGAACAAAACAATAGTGATCAAATTCGTTCAAATGCCTATAACATCTACAAAAAAATTCAAGCTTACGTAGAGGGAAAAAATTTCAATCCCCAAGAATCCAATTTGAACTCATTCCTCAAAAATATAGTTATTCTGGGACCTGATTATTTCTTGGATTGGGTTAATAATTCGGATTTTGACGACACCATAATTCGATTTTCGAAAAGTATACCTTCTTTAGCTAACACGGATTCAAGCACTCAATCTTTGACTTGGGATCCCAATAACCTTAGTCCTGTATTCTTAGCTTTGATCAGCGTAGGAGCTTTTGCTCAACAAGCTTCAAGTTCAAATACCCAAGGACTGGGCCTAGTAAGCTTCTCTGATCCTGTCAAACAGATCATAGCAGAACGTGAGAGAGTAGAAGGTTATTTAACATTTGTAGAAGTTCAAAAAATTGTCAGGTTAAAAAATGCTGAGAGAATTGAAGCTGCTACTAGCATTCAAAAAATGGCAAGTTTTAAAGCAAGAAAAAAAGTGATTGATGCTGTAGCTGAAAATCCCCATGCAGTTTTAAGTGAGCAAGCTGTTGCAAAAATTGAATCTTTGAAAACTTCAGACGGCAAGTTCTTAGTAAAGCTACCACGTCTGCAACAGTTGGGGCATTAGAGGCTATACTGAAAGATCTCCCGGAGAGCGATGCGCGCGGTTCTGCATATGCACAAATGGGTATGGATGCAAATAATTTCAAAATCACTGCTGAAGCTGCTGCAGAACTACAAGCTCTTGGTATTGCAAATGCTGAAGGGATGTCTGTTATTGATGCCAGAACCAAAAATGTAAACTTAGCGAAAGAGGAAATGAGACAAATTCAACAAACGATTGAAGCGGATCAAAAAGTACTGCTTCAATTTGAAAAAATATATGACCCTCCTCAGACAGATTATGAAAAAAAATTTTTTACATATAATGAGGCTCTGTTTACGAATGATAACTCCCTCATAGAACAACTCGAATTTGAAGTCAACAAAATGCAGGATGAAGCGGGTAAAGAATTAATTGTATTGATGGAAGAACACCGTAAAGCCCCACCAGAAAAGCAAGTAGAGATTGAAAAAAAGATTCGACAAATCAATCTAGAATATATGAGCGTTTATGCGAAACGACAGGGGACCATTCCAGGATCCCCTAACATGATGCTCTTGCAGGAAGAAGACCTTCGAAAGCGATATGTCGAAGGTAAAATAGATCTTCCAGAATTTCAAAGACAATTCCTATCGTTTCGTGAAAGCGGTGCATGGGTTGTTGTCCGCGATCCAAAATTAGATCCAAGCGTCGCTGATCATGCCCATGTAATGGGGGAATCGATTCCTACAAATCCAAAAAACACGCTCCTTGGAAAAGCTCATTCCGATATCGCAGAGAATACAAAATCAGAAGGAAAGGCACGTACGGTTGGTCTTATTGTAGGCATCACCGCTATGAGTGCAGTGGGAATTGCGGTGGGATTTAGCACAGGGTTTAATCTTGCAGATGACACGCCTTTAAAGGCACTTAACAATCTTTTCGACAAAGAGAGTATCATTAAACTCCTTACTTTAAAGAAACAAAAGCAAGAGCTATTGTTAAGTATTGAAACAAATTTGCTGTTTGGAAATTAAGAAGGGCATATTATTGCAAAACTCGCTATAAATCCTTCCTTTGCCTGGGTTTTATTAACAGTGCAAGCTCTGCCTGAGTCAGAATGATCTCCCCAGGATAGAAGGGGTATAGATTTCTTTCTTCCAGACATTCAGTTCGAAACTCATCTTTCCAAACCGTTTGTGAGATCGGTCCCAGTCGAATATCAAATCAGGGCCAGTTCATATGAGAATGGAGTGAGAAATCATATCTAATAAATTTCTCATTCAAGTATCTGTATATTTTTTTCGTCTCAGTTTTATTCTTTAAGAGGAGTTTGAATGAAAATTTGCTTCAAAAAAGTATTATTTCTAATCTTAAGTAGTCTTACGAGTCATGCTTTGAGTGTGAATTTCGAACTTATTGAATCAAAGGAGATGGAAGTTATATCAGGGATAGATATGACTGACCAAAAAAGAGACATTCAAAATCATCTGCTTTCTTTGCTTGAAAGTGTAAAAGAGATTAGGCGTATCGTAATAAGTAGAGAATACTTTGATACAATAACGTTCGATGCAGTCAAAAACATATATTCGCGTATGAACAAGAAAATTAAACAGCTTGAAAAAATCACTGGAAACTGTGAGAGTCTTTTACTGTGCGCAAAGAAACCCAAAATCAACAAAACACGAAAAATTTCATGGTATGGAGGAAGCCTTTTTACTGAGGCTTTTCCGGGTTATGATCCGGTTGATACATTTTTTCTCACAGCTATCTTAACCGCTGGTATTTACCCTCTTGGAGTCTGCTTAGTTTCTGGGACTCTTGTTATCACGCAAGGAGCTGCCATACCTCTCACAGCCTGTACGGAAAATCCTATTTCAGGGATAAGCTATAGGTATAAATTTAATAAGAACAATTGGATACTTGCATTAAATGATCTTGAACGGTCCATTAAAACAGATGCTGAAAAATTCTCAGTCGACCTTAATCGGGCTCCATAATAAAAAGTTTTTGCATTAGGAATTACACCCTTCACTAAATTTTAAGTTAAACGATATCTCTAAGGCAAAGTCATCTGAATTTTAGCTGTGTTCTCTTCTTTTTATGTTCATTTAAAAATTTTAGATGTTGGATTTTAGATCAACGATACGACGAAACGTCAAAAATGAAATGAAACGCAGCTTCTGTTACCTAGATTTGGAAGTCCGTCCTTTTAGGGTTGGGTAGTTCACGACCCCCCACGTAACCGTGAATATTGATAGTATAAGTCAAAAAAATCGTGGCTAGATCCTTTCTATTTTGCTATGTCTTTCTGTCTTACTTAAGAACATCGCAGCCAATTAAGGAACCTATTATTATGAGTAATTCTCTATATAAGCTCTTATCTTTCCTCCTTTGTTTTTGTTTATTCGAAGGAAGTGCCTTTTCCATGCGTAAAAATGGCAGTGATCAATCCATCTCAGACATTGAGAATGCGACAGTCAACGAATTGGCTCTCTATGAGGAAATCTTCAACTCCTTAAGGACTCTATATGACGAGGGTCAGCTTACATTGAGCGACTACAACGCAAACCTAAATATTATTAATGCGTTAAAGTTTTTACATGAATACAATAGCCTTATTTCTGAAGAAATAGCCCAATCGAATAATGGTCATTCCTCGACTTATGATCAATTACACCCATTTGCATTGCATGGAACTGGAGATGTTCCCTTCCCTCTAAAGGCAGGTCTACTCTTTAGAACGCTCCTAGAAGCTTTTAACTTTGCTAAGGAGCACAGGCTTCTTACGGATATGTTTCAAAATGGACTTCCGTTAAGCAATGGTTGTCTCGAAAATAGAATAGATGGTGGTTTACGAGAGTGGCTGACAAAGAAAAAAGAAGCGTTTGCTCGTAGGCAAGCTCTCTGTGCTGATAAGCAAAATAAAGCGAGTTTGCAAACCTCAGAAGAGATGGTCTATTCCTACATAAAGAGTCAAATGACCAAATTTAGTTCTATGAGTGTTAAGAAAGCTATTAGTGATATTGTAAATTATTATTTGGAAGTACTCGACTGCAATGGCAATCCCATCACAACTGAAATAGCTTCAAAATACTACAAAGATATATTTCTACTGGATGAAACTCCTGAAGATAGCGAATTAATAGAAGCGAACCTTATATCTTATGAAACGATCGAGCGTGTAGAAGTGAACGGTCAGATAAGACGATGCAGCCTACGTGAGACTTCTAAGGGCGCAAACTCTGCTTTTTTGGCTTTGAGTCCGGAAGGTAAAGGTCTGAGTACGAAAAATAAAAAGCCAATCCGACGAGTTGATTTTGTTAGAGACATTCGAAGAACGCTGAATCAGAAAAAAGATATAAGTGCACATTTTATTAGCCTTTTTCAAAGTGCTATGAGGGAGTCAGGAACGAACAACCCTAATCTATTCCTTCAACGTCTTTCATCAGACGCGTATAGAATGAACCGTACACTCCTTCAAATTTATGCACATTTGTACAATCTAAGAATCAACATCTACGTTGTAGATCACCAAGCTAATATATTTACACTCAGAGAAAGTATGGGAGTTGGTGGCCAAAGTATTAACATTGCTCATGTGAGCTCACAGCCTATAGGCAACATGAATAATGAGAACTTGGATCACTATGTAGGTTTAAATATTCATGAAGATGCTTTAGCAAGCGATCTTGCTCCTATGGGTCTATACATTCATAAAAATGACAGCGCTCCTAATGACACAGACATGAAAAGAGTAGATTTTCTTGAAAAATATGACTCCGAATTTAAAAACGAAAACAACGTCCTCAAAAATTACCCTGATTCCATCAATAACTTTGTTATAAAAACCGCTATAAGCTATTTGTTCATTCGTAGTTTGGACAAAAAGTATCTAGAAATATAGGTCTGCCACCACTTTAGAACCGGACACGCTAGTTAGTCCTTAACGAATGTGTCGAAATCGTCAACATCGGTTGATAGAGATTCGCAAAAAATCTAAAACTATTAAAAATGGAATACAGAGGAACTTGGAAAAGTTTTGGAATGGCTCGAAGAGGAAGACTCAGATTTGTCTTTATCATCAAGAGGGCCTTCTATGGGGAAGCGAGTTCTTTTCGGAACATAAACATCGTTGATAAAGTGAAACCAAAGGTAGTCAATATCTCTTTTAAGCACTTCCCAAATAGGGTTGTCAATGTCGTCAAGGTAATGATTTAGAATTCTGTTCCAGACTTCGGAAAACTCGGGGTTAAATTCGTTGTAGTCTCTTTCAAGTTCGTGAAGCTCTTCGTATTCTCTTTCTTCGAAGAGGCGTGCGATATTCCTGAGTCTTTTAAGATCATTTTGATAGTTTTCGAAGTGATCTATGGGGCTACTTATCAACATTCGCGTACTAGTGCTTTGCCCACCAAGATTCATAATAATGCGTGCCTTGGATTTTTTATTTTCAAGTGTTCTTTTTCTTTTTTTCTTTGGGGGTTCTTCTTCTTTTTCCTTTTTGCGGCTAATTTCTTTTTTTTCAGATGCTTTTTCTTTAACTCTGACTTGATTTGCAATCTCTTCCGATGGGAAAGCGTGTCTTGGGGTTGCAAAACATCTGTACACATATCGGCAAAGTAGAGTTCCCGTAGGGCCAGCGACATAACTTAAAAAGGACCAAGCTTCTTCTGTTAGGTACTCTGAATAGTCTAGATAGCTAGAAGTCCTTTGAGAATTTTCTTCATCTTCGCTTGCAAGGGTGAGAGAGGTGTTTAAACAAAGAAATATGACGAGTTTTAAAATAAACTTGGTGTTCATAAAGTTCCTATTTTTTTGAAATTATGGAAAAGAACTTTATAATTTATTTATACTCAAATTTCCACCTCTCCTTGCTCTTCAGAAATATTTTAAGAAGATTTTAACTAGCAGTCCCCTTCACATACTCTAAAGGGGAATTATCACCTGCCGTTAGAATTCTGGATGCAACGAATGCAGCAGTAATACTTAGACCCACAGGTGCTCCATAAGTAAATGCAGCTGCCCCGATTCCCATTGCAAAAGCAGAGTTGATGAGACCATCTTTGATAATCTTTCCATACTTTGAACTGTCGACTTCAAGTAGGGTCTTTCCCGTTGTTAAAATAAAAAGTCCTGCAGTCCAAATAATATGAAATTCTGCATTTGTACCAGGTACTACGATTTTAGTACCCTCTCCTTTTAGATTAGCGCCTGAACACGCACCTAATATTCCGTAAATAACCAGAGGAAGAGATTCCTTAATATTGGTTGTGAAAGAACCTACAAATGTAGATCTTGGAGATTCTTCATGAGTTTGGATGGGAGCAGGAGTTGTATCACCGACAGCATAGGCGAAAGAGTTGTTGATTAAAACTACCAAGCTTAAAATTTTTACAAACTGTTTCATTTTAAATTTCCTTTTTATTTAATTTAATTTCGTATTTATTAAAGATCTGTTTCGTCTTCTTCCGGTGCAAACATTTCAAAAACAAGGAGACCTGCTTCCGTTGTAATGCGTGGATAGATTTTGCATGATTTTTCAGTGATACCGCTGATATCTGAGGATTCTAAAAGCCCTCTAATGGGATTTAGGCGTATGAGTTGACTGCGTAGGTCTTCACATCGTTCCGATGCGTTTTTAAGAACTTCAGAACTCACTTCATATTTGCCAGTCCCTGTAATGGTCCAACCTTCGCTTACCCATCTGCCGCGAACTTTAAGTGCATAATCTTGTGAATTCTTCGGCCACATCCCTACTTTGTGTTCAGTCTTTGCAACTTTACAAATCATTTCACAGTAGAGAAGACCCTTATTATCTTTGTATTGCAGTCTATCTGCAAATGCGGAGGGAGACATGAGAACACAAAGACTCAAAACTTTCACAAACTTCATAAACATCCTTTCAAAAAAACTGTTAGTAAGTGAACGATCGTTCATATATTATTCTTCTTATCTATGTGTCAACAAAGAATTTTACAGTTGGCGTAGAAGTCTGATAGAATGGCGGATGTTATTAATAAAATTGGTATGTTATGGCTAGGCCTTCACGAAAAGAAGAAATTCAAGACAAGATATTTAAAGCAGCTTTTGAGCTTTTGAGCGAAGGCGGGTTTGAACAAAGTCCTATGAGTAAACTTGCGAGCCTTTCTGATGTGAGTGTGGGGACGATTTATCTTTATTTCCCGAGCAAGGAATTTTTGATTCAGGCCCTTTTTGATTTTGTTCGAGAGCAGATGCAGGTTTCTATTTTAGAAAATTATGATTCCAAAGCATCGATTCGTTTTCGATTTAAAACAATCTTTTTAAAAACCTGCGAGTATTACAAAGCGAACAAATCTCATTTTGTATTTATGGATCAGTTTTTGTTGTCTTCTTACAATAAAGAAGTTTTAGAAGCATTTTCACCTAAACTTAGTGCGGAATTTCTTGCTCTTTTCAATGAAGGAGTAAAGTCTCGTGAACTCAAGGCTATTCGTTTTGAAAATGCAATTTCTCTCAGCTATGGTCCCATTGTTTCTCTCTTCAAAAAATTTCATAAAGGCTTCATGAAACTCAATACAGAGACCCTTCTCGAATTGGAAGAATGCGTATGGCAAGCTGTGTCAAGTTCGTGAACTGACTGATCCTAAAGAAGGAGTCTTCAAATACTAAGCAACAGTCATTGCGAATCATTGGCTCGAAACGTGAGCAAAGAGGAAGGGGGGCCAAGCTGTAGTGCCCTTCTTTGAAAAGCATGCGTAGCATGCATCGTTAATTGGTCTTTAAATGGAGAATTCTCGGTCAAATAGGTTGGAATTCCCATCTTTTCAAGAAGTTTGAACCTCACGACTCATGTTTTTTTTTAAGTTGCCGATAAGATCCCCGTTGAGGCGCGGGGGTTTTATGCTGAAATTAAAAGGAAAAAAAAACGGTTTTACACTGGTAGAGCTTATGGTGGTTGTGGCTATTATCGGAATGCTTGCCGCAATTGCCTTGCCTAGATTTAAAACTTTCCAAGCAAAAGCAAGACAGGCTGAAGCTAGAGTCAACTTATCAACTATTTTCTCTCTCGAACAATCTTATCAAGCTGAAAATGATACCTATGCAATTCACGCCCCTGGTTGGGAATGTAATCAATCCAATACAGGTTTAAGTCCTATTGGGTTTTATATTTCTGATTGTACGAATATTACCAACTGGCAAATAGGCCCTACAGGACCACGCTATATTTATGACGTTCAAGCTGGTTCTTCCGGTAGTATCATTACAAGTTTCTGGGCAACAGGAAAATCTGGAGGAACCCCTGCTACAAACAGAGTCTATCCTGGTTGTGCGATACCGGATATGTGGACCATCGATCAGAATAGAAACTTGATTTGCACATCCAACGCTGCGCAAGCTTGCACAAATTAGCTAAGTTGGTATGATAATGTTAAAAAAATTCGGAATCAGAATCTTCGTCTGAGCTTGAAGAAAAAAGCCAATGAAAAATGTCTGGATTTATTCTTTGACTCCGCAAAAGATCTAAATCTTCTTTATAAATTTTTTCCTCTACTATTAAATTTGGATAACTACAGCAATATATATAATTTCTTGAAGAAGGCTTAAGCTCTAGTCCTCGAAGTTCATAACGAAATCTATGCTTATTTAAATCTCTTATTTCTTCGGCTATTATTTTAAAGACAGATTTATCATTTCCATAATATTGAGTAAGAGTAAGAGCCGCTGGAAAATCCTTGGGGTGGTTGATTCGAAAAACTCTATAAGAACCATGAGTTTCATAACGAATGAGTATGCGTGACTGAGTGCCATATAGTCTTCCAGAAATACGACCTGAGCGATCTGTGTTCAGTTTTAATTGAACCACAGTAGGGATTAAATCAGGAGTTTCTTCAGAGAGGGGGATTTTAAGTTTTGAAAAAACAAATAATACGTGCTTATCTTCTCTTGGGACTTTCATGACGGTTTCACGAGCCTGTAGCGAGAAGCTTAAGATGGACGAACATACAAAAACAAGAAAACTTACCTTCATCTCAACTCCAAATTTTTGAAAAATTATCAATCACACTCTAATAAAAAAAATCCTAAAAAACTGCTAGGATTTCAAATAGAAGCGGAACTTAACTTCCTTTTAATGAGAAAATACTAAGAAAAATTGTGCTGGAAATATCATTTTCTGAAGTCATGATGATTAAATAATTATCGGATTTAACTTTGAAAGCCCTCTCCTCAGTTCAATTCTACTTAAAGAATACTCATCCTTCCTATGAAAAACTTATTGAAACTTTATGGAGATTTTATGAAAGAAAAATTTTTGTCTGCTTTTTTAATGTCTACTATTTCTATGTTTTCCTATGCGAATTCCACCTGTTATGATTTTAGTGGTCACTATCAATTCGAGGGAGAATGTACTCCTTCAGAAGAACTTATTTTACCACAAGGGTCGAGCTTCTCTCCGTATCCAGGAGTTCAAGCCCCCATGACAAGCAAAGGAACTTTCGAAATCAAGCAGGAAGGGTGTGAGAAGGTCACTTTCATCTCACACGCCGTAATCACATATATTCCTGACTCTATGAAGAAAGATTTCCCTGATGGGATTCTCACAGAAAATTATGAATTCATTAATTTTTATGATGGGGATTGGTTACATGGAACAAAGAAAATAGTTTCCATCGATAATGATGAACTGAAGTTAGAATATCATTCATGGAAGGATTGGTCGGTCAATCCATTAGTTTTTTTCTTAAGGTCAACAATGAAATCTAAATGGCGTATAAAAAAGACAGATGTTTTAAAAAACTATAATTTAGAAATTAAAGCTACTCATAAAACTTGGGCTGATATACTGCCAGAAAGAAGAAATGTAAGATGTCTTTTGAAAAAAGGCATTTAGAGCAAGTTTCACCTTTTTAAGGTAGTGTCGAATCAATTGTGTGAATTCTTGTAACACAGTTGATTCGACACGGCCTATTGGAATCCCATGACACAGGAACAATGCAACATTTGTGCTTGGTTTGACGAAACGGAAGAAAAGCGCATAGTTCTTCGGAGCAAGTTTTTCACACTTTTTTTTCCTAAGGATCCCATGGTCTATAGAGAGGACGGTGGGCATCTGATTGTCGTTCCCAATCGTCACGTCATTGATCTGCGATTTTTTTCAAAAGACGAGAGTCTTGAATATATGGCTTTTCTGCGTACAGCTTCAGAAATCATGTATGACTGTGTACCGACCTTCTCAATACCGGTTGGCCGAGTCAACTATCATGATAATGGCAATCTGGAAGCTGATAAGAAAGCAGGTGCTCACCAGCACATGCACATTTATGGTAGATCTCGAAACGCGATTTTGCAAAAATGGAAATCTCACCTTAGGTTTCCGGACTGGAATCCGAACGATTCCTACTATATCGAAGCCAGCCACTTTACAGACGCTGAAAAAGAAATTATCCGAAAATTCGCTCGAACAAGTTTTCCCAGAAATCTAGCGATGCAAATGACTAGCCTCTAGTCCATCTTCTTTGATCCCTTCATTAAACATCATCTGTGCACCCTGTAGCTTTCATTCTCCTTAGATTTAGAACTAGAATACATAGAAAGAATTTTGGTATCACGAATATGTCCACCAAGATAGGCAGTCCTTAGAAAAATGGTGATTGAGTGATTTGAATAAGCCTAGTTCTTTTCTGGTCGTGTGGAAGTAATGGAGTTAAATGGAGATCTAGTCGATCTCAGGCAAATAAGTCTAAAGCTTTGTCAAAATCATCTTCATCCACGTAGATTTTTAGAAAAAGGTCTGTTTTTAAATACTCGGGCTTTGGTTTGAAATGATCATGTGCTGCAGTGTGGCGAATTTTATGCTTTTTTAGTAAATTGATAGAAGTCTGGAATTCAATTTCATTGTCAAAAACACTGAGAAGTTCAGATCCATCATCTTCTTGAGTTTCGAAACTTTCAACAAGACGAAAGCGAGGAGCTTTGAAACCATCGATAAGAACTTCCTCTTCAAACATGCTTTTTGGTCTTACCCATGTTTCAAATTTTCCATACATGCTACAGTAGATGACCATATCTTCAAGGGTTTCTGTGTGTTTTGCTATATCAATAACTTGGTAAAATTTCCCTTTGTAGTGTTGATATAATCCGAATTCCATAAGTTTGCTCCACCTATTATTTCCCATCTTTTAGAACGAATTGGTTATTCTTCTCAAATTCTAAAATGAAGGAATCTGTAATTTGTTCATTTACTTTTTAAAAAGTAGAAGAGTCTCGGCTAGAGAATGTGCTGTTATATCGCATTTAGCCTAGCCGTGCTATACGAAAGTTTAGAAACGCTTGCCTTCATTTTTTCAAAACTGTATAGGAGACCACGTTCTTGCACATGAATGTTTCAAAGGATCTGAAGCATTTGAACTATCCGTTAGATTCTCATACAAAGGAGGGTATCTATGCTGTATAGCTTTCGCAAAAGGTTTATTTTTGTCTTGTGTCTACTTAGTTTTTCTCCCAGTGGATTTAGCTATCCTGAAAGTCGCCTCGAAAGAGAACGAAATCTGAACTATCTAATACGTATGAGATCTCAAATTACGGAGCGCTTTTCAGACACAGACTCATCTGGAATTGACACAGACTCATCTGGAATTGACACAGACTCATCTGGAATCGACACAGAGTCTTATACAAACAAACCAACACCTTCTTCTCCTCATCAAGATAATATCCATCCTAATTATTACCTACTGAGTATACCTATTGTAGCTATTCCTATTTTTATAGTGATTCTTTTTTATCCGCTGTACGTATCACGTTTTGGCGCTCCCCAATGGCGAGAGACTGCTCCCATAAGTACCGCTGATCCATTCGAAAATTCACACAATTGCATTCAACATTAAGGAAGTGAGATTTTATGGAAAAGTTAGTGTGTGTTATCTTTTGTCTTTTCAGCTCCCTTGTATATGCAGCTGCAGAAGAAATGAATCCTGATGATTACATGGAGGTTCCCATAGATCCGAATTCTGTCGGTGAAGTGTGTTGCATATGTTTAGATCAAATGACAGACGAAGAGATTTCTAAAAATCAGACTATGAATGCTAACAAGATTCATGATGGGTGCAGTGCTCGGGAGAATTACTTTGCTCATAAGGATTGTTTTTTTAAAGGGTTAAAAGTTCAAATCTTATCAGGAGTTGCAAAAATCCAGTTTAAATTTTCTTCGGAATTATTTGCAGACGTTCCCGTTTTATTTTACGATCCAACTTACATTGTTGATTTTCTTTATGAGTACTTTGCAAAAGCAGAAGAATCAGAGCAAGAAGAGCTTGAAACTCTTATTTCAGAATATATTAAAAATTGGGAGAAGTTTGCAAATCGCATTGCAAAACAAGTTCCATGTCAAAATCCTGAATGTGATGCTATGTATCCCAATCCCGATCAAGATATTTACTATAAGCCTGTTGGTCAAATCTGCGAAAAATGCGGAACAATATATAGTAAAGCGGCATTTTCAAAGCTTGATGAAGAAACTTTGAAAAATGCTCGTCTCTGTCCCTCTTGTGGAGATATCGTAGAAAGAATTGATGGGTGTGACAACATGAGGTGTGGTCATTGTAAAACAAGCTTTCATTGGAGCAAAGCAGGGCGTATTAAGAAAATTGCATGGGGATCAGACTCTACAAAACCTCCCCATCGCTCGTGTTCCTTGATGTAATCAGACCTCTTTTGTTCCGCAATATATATCGCAAATATTTCTTGTCTTCTTCAAACTAGGGGTGAAAGTTAAGCTGTGGTATGTTCGTGAGGCATATCAATTCACCCTAAGAAGAAGGCTTCATTATGACACGTTCCTCTTCTCAAAATTTAGATTACTCTCATTTTCTTTCTTCAAATCAACGTGTTTTTATACATGGCGCTGCTGCAACTCCTTCACGTTTGATAGGGCAACTCCTTTCGCAAGCGGCTCAATTTCGAAATGTTGAAATTATGCACTTGCATACGTTTGGAGAAGCTGCTTATGCGAATCCGGAATATAATGAGTCTTTTCATGTGTCGAGTCTTTTTGTCGGTGCAAATTTACGAAAAAAAATGAAACCTGGAGTTGTAGATTATATTCCATGTTTTCTTTCTGAAATTCCAAAACTCTTTCGTTCAGGACGACGTGCGCCGGACCTTGCAATTTTACAAGTGTCTGCGCCAGATAAACATGGTTACTGTACTTTAGGCACAAGCGTCGATATTGCGCTAGCAGCTTGCGAAAGTGCAAAATTTGTCATCGCTGAAATTAATAAGCAAATGCCAAGAGTCCATGGGGATGGATTCATTCCCTTCAAGAGATTTGCTGCAAGTATTGAAGTTGATGAAGCTCTTCCTGAACTTCCACTTCACAAGCTGAGTCCTGAAGATATCAAAATTGGACACTACTGTGCATCTTTGATTGAAGATTCTTCCACATTACAAGCGGGAATTGGAAGCATTCCAGATGCGATATTACAAAGTTTGAAGGGTCATAAGCATCTTGGTATTCACACCGAAACATGGTCGGATGGAATGATGGATCTTATTCTTTCAGGCGCTGTGGATAATTCTTGCAAGCGTATTCATGTTGGAAAAACAGTTTCAGGTTTTGTTCAAGGAACGAGAAAACTTTATGATTTTATTCATGACAACCCATCTGTCGTACAATTGGATGTTGCGTATGTGAATAATGTCGAGAAAATTGCGAAAAATCCTAAAGTCGTGGCTATCAACTCCGCAGTAGAAATCGATTTAACAGGGCAGATATGTGCTGATTCTGTAGGTTCACACATTATTTCAGGAGTGGGTGGACAAATGGACTTCATGCGGGGTGCTTCCCTCTCTCAAGGAGGAAAACCTATCATAGCTATCTCATCTCGAACCCAGAAAGGGGAATCTAAAATTGTGATGCATTTGAAACCTGGAGCCGGTGTTGTTACTACTCGCGCTCATGTTCATTACGTTGTCACGGAATATGGAATTGCAGATCTTTATGGAAAAACTTTAAACGAAAGGGCAAAGGCTCTGATCGCAATCGCACATCCTGAAGATCGTGAAAGATTGAGTTTTGAATGGAAAAAACAGTAATTATTTTAGATTTGAAAAAAGCACTCCTGAAAGCTAATACGTATTCTAAGTATACGGTCAAATTTAACCTATTCAACTAAATATAAAAAATTCCGAAGACTCTAACGACCATGAGTATTAGGAGCTTTTCATGTTTAAAAACAAAGAAACCATTTATGTTCTTTCGTTGCTTTCTTTTTTAGTAGATTTTGCGTGTCAGCCGTCACCGACAGCTACAAACAAAAAAATAATATACGCATCAGCAGCGGCAGGGGCAACAGAGACAAATTCCAATCTAACAGGGGATGCAAATAACCCCTACGCCAATTCATTTCAAACTCAACAAGGAACAAATGATATTGAGCAGAGAAGATCAAATGGGGTCGATACAAACTCATATGCAAACACAGTTAACACTCATAATGTTTACGAAGCAAATGTAGGTGTGAATACCAGTACCAATTTGCTTGTAAACAACAACCCCTATGAAGGTTCAGGATCTTCTTCTGGAACTGGTACAAATAGCAACATGATTACAAGTAGCACCGATACAAGTATAGCTTCCTCCTCCGGTATTGTAGGGTCAAGTGGTACAGGTTCTTCTTCAGGAACTATACCACCTCCACCTCCACCTCCACCTCCACCTCCTCTCCTACTCGATCCGCAGTTCACATACAGCTGCTTTGGTGAGGTCAATGGTTTTATGAATTGCTGTGAGATGGATAGACATACCGGTGACACAACTTGTAGTAGTACGATTTCTTCAGGAGATTCATGGAGAAAATATGCAAAAAAACCTTTTCTAGCATCTTCGAAAAAAAGTACGTTTCAACTTTCTTGTTTTGCAGACATGAGTAATCTCAATTGTTGTCAGTTTGATTTGCAAGCAGGGACTTCAAAATGTGCTGTCACAACCTCTACAGGAAAGGCATGGAATGCTTATAGTAGTGCACCTTTCACTGCATTTCCGCAATCTGCAGGAGCAAAATTTACTTATAGCTACAGTTGTTTTGGTGAGAGCAATGGCTATAAGAATTGTTGTCAGTTGAATACAAACACAGGGGAAACAAAGTGTTCAAGTACCAACTCTCCAACCAATGCCTGGGTCGCCTATAAAAATCAGCCTTTTAATAAATCTACTAATACCTCGAACTATCAACTTTCCTGTTTTGAAACAGGAACCAATCCCAACTGCTGTCAATTTGATTTAAACAAAGGGTCTTCGCGCTGTGTAAAAGCAAATAATCCTCAGGGGAATTGGTTCGGTTACGTATCGAAAAATTTTTCTACAACTCCTAATTCCTTCTATGAGTATGTTTGTTTTGGAAAAGGAGTTACGTCAAACTGTTGTCAGCTAGATAGACAAACAGGTCAAAGTTCGTGCATATCCACACCTTCAGGTTCGAGCCCTTGGGCTGCTTTTAATGCTCAACCTTTTGCTGCTGGGCCATACAGCACTTACGACATATCCTGTTTTCAAAATGGGTCAAATTCAAATCTTAATTGCTGTCTCTTTGATCTTGTCTCAAAAAGTTCACAGTGTAATGTTTCAACATCAAAAACACCTGGAAACGGATGGAGCCCCTTTAAGAACAGTCCCTTCTAATTAATGTGAAAAATTCATTTCTTCGACATGCTTTTCTTATGCGAAATTAGAAACGCCATCTTTTTGAAGGCCCGCTCTTTCATGAAATGGGATCCGTCCTCAAGACGATTTGACAGAACTATAGGCTCATAGTATGCAAGCAACGAAGATTCAATGTGTGTCATTAGGGGTGGGTCTATGGGGATTTTGTTTCAATCTGGATTTCGAATTTTTTTTCTAGCAGCTGCTATTCATGCTTTATTATCCGTGAATGTATGGCTGTTGATTGTCATGGGTTATCAAATCAGTTTGCCCATGACTCCCCTATTCTGGCATAGCCACGAGATGTTTTTTGGGTTTACTCTCGCGGTTATTTCTGGATTTTTATTAACCGCTGTTAAAAATTGGACTGGACTTGAAACAGCAAAAGGAAAAGAGCTTTTCTTTCTATTTTTTCTATGGCTGCTGGGTCGTATATGTTTCCTTTTTAATTTCCAAAATCCAGCGTGTTTAGCGATAGATCTGCTTTATGTTCCTGTGTTTATGTTTTTTGTCATGAGACCTATTTTAAAAACGAAAAACACTCGCAACTACAGTGTTGGAATAGCACTTTTAGCAATGTTTGTTTCGAACATTTTTTATCATTTGAACTTTTGGCAGATCTACCCACAAGGCGCTCAAGTTGGTTACAAAATTTTTTTAGTCAGTACTCTTTTCTTTATATTCCTTATAGGAGGCCGCATTATTCCGTTCTTCAGTGGAAATATAGTTAAGAGCTATAAACATAAATCTCATCCCCTAGTTGAGAGACTGATTGCGCCATCTCTTCTTATGTTTGGTATGTGTGAAATTTTCTGGCCAATGTCTTTGCAAAGTGCTGTGTTTAGCCTTTTTGTCTTTTTGATTCACGCGAAAAGATTCTTAGGTTGGTGGAACAAAGAGGTACTTAAGATGCCTATACTTGGCATATTATACTTGGGTTATGTCCTGACTTTTTTAGGTTTCCTCATAAATACTTTAAGTTACTTTTGGAAATTACCTCCTCATATATCGATACATACATTTACTATTGGTGGTATTGGGGTTTTTACTCTCGGTATGATGACACGTGTAGCTCTTGGTCATACGGGTAGAAGAATTCATGCAAGTAAGTTCACTGTTATAGCCTATGCTTGTATGTTTTTCGCATTTCTTCTGAGGGTGATTGGAGTTGCTGTAAAACCTCAACTTTATTTGAACATGGTTCACTATTCTGGAGGATTATGGGATCTAGCTATGGTTTTTTATCTTCTTTCGTATGCAAGTATTTTATGTCAACCACGTCAAGACGGACGTCCTGGTTAACGACTTTGACTTCAACCGGAAACAAACCGAGCAGAACCCCTTCCATAATTTGACAGTCGAACTTGCGAAGCTTATGAAACCTCCCAATTTCTGATGGGATGAATCCGGAAAGAAAGGTTAGGGAGGAGCTCATTTTTGATTCGGACCCTAATGCAAAACATCCCGAATATTTTGGGTATTTTCCTTTCTAAATAGGGGGATAGTCTTCCAGATTAGGCATGGATTTTTTGCCTAATCTGCTCTATAATATAAGCTCTTTTTCCAAAATTCAATCGAGGGTCTGAATATCTTTTCTTTGTGAACCCAAAGATTATAAATTTCAAAATATTCAAAAAGGTGTTTTATGCTTTTTAGAAAAATATTTTATACACTTATTTTAAGTTCTTTGAGCATCCCCTCCTATGCAGGAAGAGAAGAGGATACTCAGGCTATCATAGCTGCACTTGCTCTTCTGAGCTCTCCACTTCTTTCTCGTGTGAGACATCTCGTTGAAAATCCATCAACTCTTTTAAATCAAAATGAATCATCATCGTCATCCTCTTCTGTTGCAAGCTCCTCTTCTGTTGCAAGCTCCTCTTCAGGAGTTGAGAATTCTCGTAAAAGAAAACATAACAATGAAGATTCTCAAAATGAATCATCATCGTCATCCTCTTCAAGAGTTAAGCATTCTCATAAAAGAAGGCATTACGATGATTCTCTTTCGAATGTGACACCTTTGAAAGATAGACGAAATAAGCGAGACGAGTCTTTGAGAGGAAGTGTTCATTTTGGCAATCATAGAGAAGAGACAGATGATGGAAGTACAATTTATATCACACCAAACACTGTTCGAACTCGAAGGGTCGTCTATCATCTTTTGCCAAGTCAGAGACCTTTTTTTACTTATTCTCCGTTAGATTTAGGTGGCGTTCGTCATAACGAGGAAGCCATTGCCAGTATTATTTTGAATTTTATGAGAGAGTTCTGGACGCAAAATCCTGAAACATTATCACGTGCAAATTTCTATGTTGGTATGGCAGTGGATCCTAACCATCGAGGTCCTGAGCATCTTCGAGAGATGCAAGCGGATCTAGGAGCTTTGCATCGCAAAACTTCAGGGCTCATGAGTGTGAATGAAGAAGGAAATATCGAAGGTCAATTTAATATGCGTGCTTTGCTTATCAATGCACATCCTGCTCAACTTGAAATGTTCGAACACCTTCTTACCCTTGCTATGGGAACGAATAGAGGTGAAGGTCTGAATACTCAAGCTCCGTCTATAGTGAATTTAGAGTTCTACAGAAAGCATCTGATGAATAAAATTAATGCTCTCAGAAAAGAAATTTCATCTTCTCTCAAAGGAAAAGAAGAAGATCAAGATTTCTTGAATGAACCTTCTTTTGAAGATGACGATTTCTTTTCAGATCATGATGGAAATGGTGGTGGTGCTTCATCGTCGTCCGCTGTATCAAAAGTATAAAACCGTTTAAGGTAGGTTCCATTATGACTCTGAGTGGAATACTGCTAGGATTTATTTTCTTCTTTCTGAAGCTGTTTAGTGGGTTCATTTTTAAAACAGGGGATTGTGATAATAAAACAGGTGTTTTTAGAGTTTGTTTCAAGACTTAAATTCCCGCCATGATGTTCGATAATACCTTTAGAAATACTTAGACCCAAGCCTGTTCCTTTGCCAATTTCTTTTGTGGTGTAAAAAGGTTGAAACATTTTCTCACTTACGGCTTCTGGTATGCCATTTCCACTGTCTGTAATTCGGATTTCAGCTGTGTTTTCATCTTTATGAACTTGAATTTTAATCCACTTTTCCTTCAAGTTTGAAATCGCATCGTTTGCATTCATGATTAAGTTGAGAAGAACTTGGCAAATCTGTGCTGGTCTACATTCGATCTCTATAAACCCATCTTGTGAGTCCAACTGCAAATCAACCCCATTGTTACGAATTTTTTCCATGCACAATGAAAGGGTGTCGTTAATGATAGATGAAAGACGTGTCTGTTTAAAAGGATCTTTATCCGTGTTTCTTGAAAAACTCTGCATGCCTTGTACTATTGTAGAAATGCGGTGTGCAGTTGCCTCTATAACGTCGAGAAATTCTAAAGCTGTAGAAATTTTGATCCTTAGACATCAGCAGATGTCGGATGTGATGACATCTTAAAGTTATGACGGATAGGGGATTGTTGATTTCATGCGCAATTCCACCAGCCATTTCCCCAAGAGATGCCATTTTCGAGGAGTTCACAAGTTTTGCTTGATTGTCTATAAGATCCTTTTCAATTCTCATTCTATTTTTGATTTCGATTTCAAGATTTTTATTTGTTTGAGTTATCTCTTTATGTAGTGCGGTGACAAGAGAGTGATTTTGTGCAATGGATATGATTCCTGTAATCACTTTATTTTTATCGAAAATGGGGATCAAAACGATATTGAATGTATGCAAGAAAGAGCTTTTATCTAGAGGTATTTCGAATCGTCTGACTTCAAGTGATATATCTGTGATTTCATTGACGCGACAAATAAATCCTAGTGAGTACAAAAGTTGATAGACAGAAGCAGCGTCAGGTGCCGTCATATGAATGGTGCATAATTTATGAACGAGAGCGCGACCTGACTCGTTCATACGTACTATTTCATTATCTTTAGTACATTCAAAAATAGCAGTATGAGCTGTGAGGAAAGGATTCATCCCATACTTGGAATTTTTAGATAAACTAGGGTTGATTTCGGATTTTATGATTTCAAATAATTCAGCAGCTGTGACGGTTTCAAAAGTTTTATTAATTTTTTTTACGGCTTGCTCAAGAAGAGTACGCGCAAAAAAAGGAGAAACTTTCGAAAGTGTCTCTAATATATCTTCAACCCAGTAGTTATTTGTTAACTTATTCACAATTACTCCACTTCAGCTTTCTCGTATTTTGCAATGAATTCTTCGAGTCGATGAGCTTGAGCCATAATAAAACGACAGTTTGCATCACCTTTTGCTCGGCACGTGATTTCTCTTGCTTCAAGAGAAATACCGAAGCTTTTCTGACACCATCCAGCAGAATACCCAGCATTCATAAAGCAAGTACAGAATTCAGTTTTTCGATGGGCTTTGATCCAACTGTCTGCTTCAAAACTATACGGATGATCGTATAGCAAATAATAATTTTCATCTGCAGAGGGAACACTCTCAGGATGTATGTCGACGAAAGCCCAGCCTGTGTATGCAAAATGTATAGGTCCTGTTGACAGTTTCTGAATGGGATTTTGAACGGCAGTCATTTTATGGAAACGATCAGCATCGGAGCTACCAAAAGATTTTGCCATATCATAAAGAATACGACTCGAAGCTTGAAATGCAGTGGTATCATCCATGGAAGGATACATACTCTTCATAAAATCCAAGAACTGATAAGACATCGCTTCTGCGCGAACCAAAATATAACGTTCACCACGTATATCAATGATTCCATAAGTGGGATCTAGTTTGAGATCTTTAAAGTAATTTGCTACATATTGCTCTGCTTCCTCAAAAATGGGAGCAAACATATCGGGGACTTTCACGTTTTTCATTAAAAACTCCTTTTGTTTTCAAATTTTTTCTTGAATGAATGGACTGCCCTTAGGTATGCTTTTGACGCTGTGCAAATTTCTTAGGAAATTCATGACGCGCTCTCTGCACTCTTCATCGAGCGAATAGAAACTAATCCCACATCCCGGAATGAGCTCCTTTTCATCTTTTTCTTGACGTATCCAAACAATATGACCCTGCCCTTTCAAAGATGATATAGGGCCTTCCATTTGAAAATTAAAATCGATAAGTGTATTTTTTTTCAAGTCTACAAGCTTAGGAGCAATCTTGTAGGATATGAAAAAACCAGACCTTCCTAATTGAAAATTCTCATTTCTATTTATGTCTTTGAGGGATAACGAGATCTCTATTTCTGCTTTTTCTCGTCGACTTGCACTCCATTTTTCCGTAGTAGATAAAACTCTTTTGAAAATTGCGGATAAAATATCTGGATCTAAAGGTTTGCTGATAAAAGCATCTGCTCCTCGATCATAGGCTTCATAAACTTTAAGATCTGTAAATCCTGTCATAAAAATAAAAGGAGGTGAAGTTTGTGAAACAGTTCGAAGTTCATCAAGAAGAGTTGTACCATCGCAAACAGGCATTCGTATGTCGGAAATAATGATGTCTATTCTATTCTTTTTAAATTGTTCTAAAGCTTCGAATCCATTCCGAGCTTTAATTGGCGTGCAACCTAAAATTTCTATTTCAAATGCCACTGCATCTAAAAGATTTTCCTGATCATCCACTACAAGAACGTTGATATCTTTATATTCATCCGTCATAGGATCGAAACTCCTTCCATAAGCAGAAAGTCCTATCGGAATCTTTATAAAATCCGTGAGTTTTTTTTAGAAAAAATCAGAACTATAAGAATTTTTATAATAAAATTAGTGGGAAACGTTCTCATAGAGCGAGGGGTTTGAATATTTTTTCGATCTTGCAGGGTTTCTTCTTCTCAGTTGTCAAAATATCGTAGTTTTTTGCGAGTTCCTTATCGAATCCTTAAGGTTAGGGAGCAAAATCTAGCAAGGAAAACTACGGCTGTCAAAAATCTTTCACTTAAGTAATTCTCATTTCATTCGCGATAAAGTTTTATTTTGAAAATAAACTTGTGCAAAGTAGGTGCTCTATATGTTCACAACTGTTAAACGGGTCTTGGTTTTGGGAACTCTTCTCAGCTCGTCATTAAGTTTTGCGAGATGCTATTATCATGATAAACGTGTACGAACTTTCAACGTAGAACATATGCCATGGGAAGAATTAAAAAAGGAACATGTCCAACAATGGACTCAACTGTATCTTTGGCTAGATGGAAAAAGTGCAGAAGAATTTAAAGAGCTTACAAATTTTAAAGATCTTCCTAAAGAACATTACAGTTCTCATTTCTATGATGAAACGGATTATAAACTTTTACCTGGCGCAACAACTGTGAATCCAGTTAACGCCAGAGCTTTTGAAGAATATAAAATTCCCATAGATCACACTCCTGGATGGATCACAGAAAAAAATTTCAAAGAAACTATTCCTTATTCATACACGCATGACTTTTACAGTGAAAATCTTTACGGACCTTCGGAACTTCCAAAAAAGTTTATTGCTACTGCGGCTCTCGGAGGTTTTAGATATATGGAACGCCATCTTTTTATACTCCGACCTGTTCTTTACAAAGATAATGAGCAGGGAATGCGAGTTAGCAAAAGTTTGAATCTGGGTAATTTTTTTAGTGTTCTCACTAAATCATTCGAACATACTTTGACAGAAGAAGAGCGAGCCAACCTTCTTGTCCCACAAAGTGTGAGCTTTTGGAAAGTTAAAAAGATGAAAATTAGAGATGGACAAGGTCGGGTGAAAAGAATTCGAGTAACTCAACCTCATTTGCTATTCATAGACCGTCTCGCTCCTCATATTGCTTTGGAAGTCAACACCGTCACTCAGGACTTAGCAGAAGAAGCAGCAGAGCAATTGACTCAAATGGATCTTAGAATGTTCTTTTATTCACTTACTAACATGGCTTATTGGGTGAACCGACATCATGATGAAAGAGGGTTGCATCATGATGTGAACAAACGTAAAGAATTGAACTTCATAGAAGAAGTTTTCCGACTTTTGGAAACAAAGCATAAAGTAGTTGTAGAGGGAAAAGAATGGGGTTATGTGAGTGCTCACTTAGAAGTGCAAGAAGACCCAGGCTTTTGGAGAGAGATGAAAGAATATCTGAGGCACCGAAATCCAAAGCAAAGAATCGTACGTGACAAAGCGGTAGAGCGTAATATAAGGGCTGCTTGCAAGTATCTCAATCTTCCTTGTCAAATTGCTCCTTGGCATCTTCAAAGTAAACCCTAGGTGATGTTTCTTCGAGTATACTAAAAGAAGTTCTTCATTTATTAGGTTATAAGAAGGATTTCGTCATGAAGGGTATACTCCTCATTGTAATTTTCCATACAAGCTCCATTCTTTACGCAGATATTGAAGACAATAGGCCCGAAGACCCTCTTGCAAACATGATGGAAAGTCATCAAAGCGAAAAGGAAAAAACTGAATTCAAAAGACACATATATCTACCTGCAATTTACTATACACCCGAGACAAGTGCAGCAGGAGGTGTCATTGATATCTTGAATTTTTGGAAGGAGAAGCAAGGAAAACTTGCGCATTTACAGAGTTTATTTGTTTACACTTTAAAAAAGCAAAGCATCGTACGTTTAGTGCCACGTCTATATTTTTTTAATGCTAAAACGGAAGTAGGCGGATATTTTTATGGGAAAATTTATCCTGATCAGTTTTATGGTTTGGATACACACTTTAAAAAACCGGAAACTTTTACAGAAAATAGTTTAAAATTTCAAGGCTACATAGTTCAAAATGTTTTTTCACATATATTTGTACGTGTTGCTCTCCATTATGACTCCATTCAAACACGTAACTATAAAGAAGATACTAATCTGGCTCATTACATAGAAGAAAACTCATTCAAAGATGTGCGAGTGGGCGCCTATAGTCTCGGTTTGGAATGGGACAACAGAGATTATCCCCAATCTCCTTTGTCTGGTGAATTGGTGCAAATTATTTCTACGTCCTACAAAATGAAACGTCGCAATTGGAATAAATTCGAAATCAATTTACGAAAATACATACTTCTTCCCTATGAATTGGTTCTAGCTCAACAGGCACTATGGAATATTATTGATTCTTCTGAAATTCCACTTCCGTACTTTGCAAGTGTCGGAGGTTCTGAACGCATGCGAGGTTATTATTATGGTGAATACCGTTCTACACATTTAGGCATGTACCAGATGGAATTGAGAGGAACTATTCATTCAGACTGGGGATGGCAGGTTTTTGGAAATCTTGCAAAAGTTTCAAAAGAAATGTCACAACTCAGTTCCGTCAAGACTTTATTCAGTGGTGGTTTTGGGATCAATTATATTTTAGATCGTGACAGTAGAACGAAAATTAAAGTGGATTTTGCTTTGTCTCCTGAAAACTATGGAGTGTATTTTTTGATGGGAGAAGCTTTTTAAAAATCTAATATCTCGGATATATTATATTTTTTTTAAATAACTTAATCACATTAGGATAGTTCCGAAGCCCGTTACGGAGGTTTCATGAGTGATTATAATTTTAAAAAAATAAAAAATGCAATTTTGTGTTTGATTTTCCTTTCTATAGGTTGTGGAAAATCAGGTGGAAGTGGACCTTCGGCTTCTAGCTCTGCAGGAAATTTAGAGTTTTCTTCTCCTGTAATATTGGAAAAGAAAATAAAAGATATAAACATGATCAATGGGTTGATGATTATTCCACAAAAAAGCGCAGGACTTACAAGCTCCAGCGCTGTCAACACCTTATATTCTCTAGATGCTAACGGTGTTGTCAGTGTGGTTAGTATTACAGGTTCTCCATGTGAAAACAATGGTATTGATAGCGCTACAAGTACAGGAGCTTCAATAGGAACCAATACAAAACTATGCAATCATGCGACGGAATCTCCCATATATCCTGTTGCTCTATTTCCAACTCAACTTTATGTGTTTATGGCTTATGTAGGGATTTCATGCTCGGTAGGGAATGCCTCAGGTTCAAGATTTTTTGGTTCACTGATAGCTTTAGAGAAGTCGAGTGGAAGCCTTTATTGCATCCCTGGAATGGATTTGTTTGTAGAGGACATTGCAAAAAATTTGATGTTCAAAGGGGGGTATTCCCTCACGGAGGCTTATTATAAATCTATACAAACAGATTCCACTGGTAAGTTGATTTGGGTTAATACTTTCGGTGGGCTTCGAAGAATTGATTTTTCAAATCCAATAAACCCTAACATAGCAACTATAAAAATACTCGGCTCTGCGAACTCTATAAGTGATAGTTTTGCCGTAAATGCTGAAGGAGATGCTTTCCTTGGATTTGGAACTAATGGAAATGAAGGATTCTCATCTGTTGTAGAACTGGCTTCAGGAGAAGGTTATTTGAATGTGGGGATGTCTCAAGCAGCTTGCATTCATAGTTCTGCGTCTTCAACGAATCCAAATGATTTTTATTATACAGCTAAGACTGCAGGTTCAGCTGGGACCTATCTTGTTCAATCCCTTTCCAATAATTCTTTTCAAGCTATAAAAAATATCGAAGTCTTAGCAAACGTCACTCCTGCTTGGCAATGTCAACATGGACTTGTTAAAAATGGAGTCCATGCGTATTTAACGCATTCAAACGATGACCTTACTACTCAAAATACTTTTTTGGATCTTGTGGAAGGAGATACACCCAAAGTAACTTTCGTGAAGGTGCATGCATTGAAAGAGATTACACAAATCCGCGGAGGTGGGGACTTCCTGTATATCTTAGGTTCTGATGCGAATGGTAATACTCTTATTGTTGGGTATGGTCCTATCCGTTCCACTCCTGTTCAAACGATTGTATTTGGCCCGTCATTGACAGGTGGGGATAATTACACTGTCTCTGCAATAAGCTTTGATGTTGCGACAAACGGTGACCTTACTTTTCAAGGGAATTCAACTCAAAGCTCAGGTGGAACTATTCTCGTAAATGTTCCAGCAGGAACGGTATTTAATACTAGTGATATTCTGAATTCTTCTCTTCCGTCTGTGAGTCAAATGGTTAGAATCAATTAAAAATAAAAATTTCAGATGAACGACAAAAACTCTCTATTTTCATCGTTAAATCGAATAATTAAAATTCATAAAGTGCGTAGAAAGTGTTGTAGTTGCTCCCTCCACTTACGCGGTTAAATAAAGTAGAACTTCCATAAATACCACTACGATGATGGAGATACCAGCCTACCCAAAGCCCTTTTAAAAAATCAATATTTCCTATGCTTTGCAAGGAAAAATCTAAAGAAAAATCAAGGTAATTGAGAAGTCTACTTGCTTGAAGTTTTCGAGAATCCATCTCCCGTTTTTCAATATGAGAGATTTCTGTGCTGTAAGAAAGGCCTTCACCCAAGCCTATGCGAAATTTCCAAGGAAGAGGAATGGTGTAATATAATTTAATCATAGCTACATATTCTAGAAAGTCGTTTTGAAACTTGTTTCTCAAATGATAAGCCAGTCCAGGCTCAAAATACACTGGTACGTTTAAACCCATCCAAGCATCGCACACGGGGAATCCATAAAAATATGAAGCGAATGCATTTTTAAATTCATCCGGTTCAGAACGAAAGTCTAAAATGATTTCTTTCGTGTTGGTGGGAGTCGCCATTCCGTATCCAACCCGATGATGATGAGGGCTTTGAACTTTAGATATTTTACTATCGGACATCATCCCTGCGCCAAAATAATAGGTTTCCTGATAAGGTCTTTGAACTTGCGAACGTGTAACGGTTCTTTCTCCGAAGTAAGTTACTTGATCGCCCACATTGATATATACATTTTTAAAAACCTTTACTTTCAAATCAAAACCCACGCTTGTATCCACATCATTTCCAACTAATTTTTGGTCTATGCCGTAGTAATGATCATTATAAGGAGCTGATTTAGATAAGAGATCTAAGTATACATGAAGAGAAAAATAATCATTTGTGAGCAGCCATGTGGAAATAAACTCTGAGGAAAGCCTTCCGCGAATATCACTCAAAAGACTCGCATAAAGATCCCAAAAAGAGTTGATTTCATAATGGTATTGTAAACCAGAGTCAATGCCGTCTATGCGTGAGGTTCTATAGAATTCGGGAATATCAAAAAATCTATAGATTGTGATCAATCGAAAGTCCTGCTTAGGTGAGATTTTAATTAATTTATAACCGGCTTCTAAACCTTGAACGTAGAAATTTTTATCTTCATAAAATAGAGAAGGAACGATGTCTTCTCTAAATCCATTTGGCGCAAAAGATTCTTGCGCTTTTCGATGAAGGAAAAGTATACCCCATTGATTATGAAAAATGCCGAGTTTATCTGCAAAGGCATGTGATGCGCTGAACAAGTAAAAGAGACACATGAGAATCTTTTTCATAATAAGTGTCCTTGTTTTTTCTTTCTATTTTCATTATAAGCGAAGGATTAAAGAAAAAGGAGTTTCTATGAAAAAAGTATTGTTAGGATTAGGTCTAAGTTTGTTCTCACTTTCAAGTTTTGCAGCTTCACCAAGATATTTTGAAGAACTGATGCGTAGCCGTACATTTATGGATACTGTCAGCGAAAAAAGCAGTTTAACAAATATTACACTCAGCGAAACTTACAGGTGTATAGGTTGTTTTTTATTTACAGTGCAGTTTTATGATGCAAATGACAGATATGGCAAGCTGCATACCGTGCAATTTAAAACACAGTTAATAGGAGATGATTTCCAGGAATTTGATGTCCAAATTCACAATCGTTTATAGACGTTCTCGTAAAAGTTGAAAAGCTTCCGCAGCTTTAAAACCCGAAGAAGAGCCTCGAAATCTTGCTAAGGATTCTATGGAAACTCGACTTCTTGGAAAGGGGAACTCACCCATTTCGGAATTGTAGATGGACATAGCTTCTAATTTTTTATCGAGGAAATCAGAGATGTCGAAATAGACATTGGGTTGAAAAGCTGTTGAACTTACGAGATTGAAGTCTGTTTCAGACAAGGTTTCGTACGAAAGTATACGTTTGACGAAAGGATAACGAAAAGACTTTGTACAACTTGCAGCAGCTTGAAACACAACATTGTGATCCGAATGAACATCTCCGACATGGGGAACAAAAATTTCATTCGGCTCAAAAGCATGTATGCATTGAGAAAGTTTCTGAACAAGTTCTCCTCTCGGGAGACTGTCTAATTTGGTTGTAGGCAAACGTAAATTAAAGACTTGATCAAATTTAAAAAACGCATGAACACGAGAGATTTCTTCGTCTCTTCTTTCAATTTTATCCTGAGGCCAACCGTGTTCTTCATTAATTCCTGTTACAATCAACCACGCTAGAGAATGCCCTTCGGACTTTCGTCGCAAGAGGGTTCCACCAACACCTAAGACTTCATCATCGGGATGGGGGGCGATTACAAGAGTTTTCATAGAATTTTTTCCTTTTTAGTAAACATCGGAGTCACCCATCTGAATATACCAGCTTTTAAACGAGTTCCAATACTCAGGAACTTGCGAATGGATTAGTTGTTTTCCACCAAAATAACTTATGGGCCCTACATTTTGAAAATTTAATTTTTCAAGAACGGAATGAACAAAATGGTAAACGGAAGCCCAGCATTGAAAGCGTGTATATCCTTGTTCTCCATGCTCTCTAATAATGTGAGAAAGTAAAACAAGAGCTTCCCTTTCATTTCGAACTTGAATATCTACAAGATCTACACCTTCACCATATTTCTTTACGACAATATAAGAAGAAACGAGAGAATCTTTGCTGAGTACGAAATTATAATACGTATTTGCGGGATTTTTTTTGTATCTCCAATGGAGGTATTCTTTTGTCTTTTTAACGCGGAGCAGAGATTCCTCTAAGGGGGAAACAGAGTAATCCATTGAAAATTCATCGTCTCTTTCGACAAGAGGAGAAGAACTCATTTTACTTAATAGAGACGTCTCCAACTTTAATTCGAGAGTGGGAATTTCGTAAATATTCTCCCAACTCAGTTTGTTTACAAAAGTAGAATGGCTGTTTACATTCGGAAAACCCCAAATCAGACCCACATTTTGTTTTTCTAATTCGTTGTAAAGTTCTTTAGCTAGGGTGGGAAAAAGCCCCTGTCCCCTTGCATTGGGATGCGTCATGGTTGTCATTGACATTGCGGTGTCATAAGACTTTCCGTTGCAATAGAGTTTCACCGGAGCTGCGGAGTAGCTTGCAACGAGGACCTTCTCTCTTTGCTCCGTTGAAAAATAAAAATTATCTGAAAGGTTGTCGAAGTAACGCCAATCGAGAGTATTAGGATTTATAGATCTTCCATAAGAACTTGTGAAGAGTTCCGCAAGTTCCTTTTTGAAAGAATGCCAATGTTCTTTTTTTTGAATCATGAGGAAACCTTAATTTATAGGTATGCGAAGAAAATAAAGCTAGATTAAGAATCTTACTGCGTCAATGTTTTGTTAAAAAAAGATGCGGCTTAAATGCAAAGAGATTAGACTTTCTAGTAATGTTTTAACATAGGGAGCGAGATTATGTGTGGTTTTTTAGTTTATACAGGGAAAGCAGATGCATACGAAGCCAAGTTGAGAGAAAGTTTTGAAAAAATCTCTCATCGTGGCCCCGATCGCTCCTGTGAATGGAAGACTCCGTCAAGTTGGTGGGGCTTTCACCGTCTTGCAATTATGGATACTAGCTCTTTAGGTGATCAACCCTTTCTTGATGAGACCACATCGAGTGCTGTTGTTTGTAATGGGGAAATCTATAATTTTGAAGAACTCAGTAAAGATGTTGACCATGATTTTATTTCAGGATCGGATTGTGAAGTGCTTCTTCCTCTTTTTCGAAAAGCAGGGATTCAAAAAATGTGTACTCAGCTGGATGGAGAGTTTGCTTTTGTCCTTTACGATGGACTTTCGAAAACTTTCTTAGCAGCACGAGATCCTTTAGGAATAAGACCGCTTTTTTACGGGAAAACGAAGCAAGGAGTCTTGGTTTTCGCGTCGGAAATGAAAGCGCTGCATGATATTTGTGCAGAGATTTATGCGTTCCCTCCAGGATATTATTTCGATGGTAAAAAATTTCTTTCTTACATGGATCTCACTCATGTGGGGAAAGTTGTAAAAGGTGATGTCAAAACTCTTTCAAAAAAAATTCATGACCTTCTTGCGAGAGCTGTTGAGAAACGCTTACAAGCAGATGTTCCTGTCGGTTTTTTACTAAGTGGTGGATTGGATTCGAGTCTGGTATGTGCTATTGCTGCTAAAAAAAGCAAAAGACCTCTTAAAACTTTTTCAATTGGAATGGTTCATGATGCTATTGATTTGAAATATGCACGCATTGTCGCAAGTTTTTTGAAATCAGATCATCACGAAGTGATCATGAGTGAGAAAGACGTTATACAAAGCGTACGTGATGTTATTCAGAGTTTAGAAACATGGGATATAACCACGATCCGCGCGTCCATTGGTATGTATCTTGTGTGCAAGTATGTAAGAGAAAAAAGTGAAGTTCGCGTATTGCTTACAGGTGAAGTGAGTGATGAACTTTTCGGATACAAGTACACGGATTTTGCACCAGATGCCGAGTCTTTTCAAGAAGAAGCAGCAAAAAGAATACGTGAATTGTATGTTTATGATGTGCTTCGTGCCGATCGTTGTATAGCAGCACATGGGTTAGAAGCGCGGGTTCCTTTTAGTGATACAGAGTTTGTCCAGTATGTGATGAGCATAGAGCCTCGATTGAAAATGAATACGAATGGAATCGGGAAATATCTATTGCGTATGGCTTTCAAAGACGAACGGATTTTACCCGATTCTATTTTAATGAGAGAGAAAGCCGCTTTTTCAGATGCGGTAGGTCATAGTATGGTAGATATTTTACGAAGCTATGCGGAATCGATGTATACCGACGCGGAGTTTAAAACCGAAGCTTTGAAATATGGACCTGTACATCCTATAAGCAAAGAGGGCCTTTTCTATCGCGAAATCTTTTCTTCTTTTTATCCTGGAAGGGAGTCTTTGATCCCAGCTTATTGGATGCCTAATCCAAAGTGGATCAAGGTAAATGATCCAAGTGCTCGCTTTCTTTCCAACTATGGCGCGAGTGGAGTTTAGAATAAGAGTTGATGAGTATTTTCGACTATGTTAAATCGGGGTTGCTAGCCGATTTGCGAACGTGTTGGAATTGGTAGACAAGCTGGTCTCAGAAGCCAGTGCCGCAAGGCATGGGAGTTCAAGTCTCCCCGTTCGCACCACGACCGAGTTTCCAAACTCTTTCTAAATGTCGAAGACACATCTTTTTCCAGGACACTCCACACTTCACTCTGGTCATGGAGGACTTTTGATGATGTGTGTTATTCAAAAAGCTCTTTTGTAATCAGACATTCTTTAGAATTTGGAGCGATGCTTTCATCCAGAGGATTCGGCAATGTCGGCAATTTGTGAATATCAGAAACTTGAGCGATGTTCTTATTTACATAAAGAACTTCAACAGCCGTAGCAGGTAAGAAAGTTTCTTCCGTACAACTAAAGTTGTTTGCATGTATATGAGCCAAATAAAAATGCTGGTTCAGTTTTTCCAGGGTTTTTCGAATGATGTCATCTTCTTTCTTGTTGAGATGGTGAAGTTCAAGAGCTATCTGCGAGAACTGCTCTAAGACTTCATCGGAGGCATGGAGTAAACTCTCCCACTCTGCGCCTTCGACATCCATTTTCAAGAGAAGAGTCTGATGCTTTTGACCCGTCTTTTCTATATGGTGCTCAATTGTGTTGAACTTTCGTCCTTCAGTATCCACAAAAGCATATCCTGCTATGCCTTCTGCATTAAAATGGGTTCTCGTACTCGTTGTGCATGCCGGTGGTCTCGTGTCGAAGGGGTCGTATTGGTAGACAGGTATATTTAATTCCGTAGAGAGATCACATCCCCAACCATCTCTATTCTCTATGCCATAAGAATATGCGGCTGTAGCGCCTTGAATTAAATTTCCACACATAAGATAACCACCATCACCAGAACCTCCGTAACGTTTCAGTTTGCAGTTATCGACATGCACGGGGCGTAGAGACTCTTTTAAGAAATGATTATTCAGTTCAGAATGTTGGTCTGCTTTATTCTCTCTTTCAGATGAGCAGGAAAGAGTAACTGACAAAAAGGAAAAAAGAAAAACGCTAGCTAAGTTACTTCGCATATTAAACCCTAAATGAGTGAATGGCGAACTGCTAGGTATAGATTCTTCAAGCATATTTTGCAAACTCTAAATACCTGAGTTCGGGCTAGGTTTTTAGATTTTTCTTAGAACTTTCTCATAAAAAGAGGGTTCTACTCCAAGTTGCAACACAAAGGAGTGAACCCATGAATAATGGTGTTATCAAATTATTTTGTTCTGTCGATGATTTTTGCATTGATTTGCAAGAAAAATTTTTCTCAAAAACCATTGAAACCCCTGAAAATAAAAAACAGAAATTTCTTACTCCTCAGTTATGTGAAAGTGAAATCATGGCAATAGTGATTGCCTTTCAAACATCTGGCTACAGAACTTTCAAGCAGTATTATCTTGCAATTCAAATTGCATGGAAAAAATTTTTTCCGAATTTGCCAAGCTATAATCGATTTGTTGAACTTATGCCGCGAGTTCTCGTGCAACTCACCTTGTTTCTCTTTGCATAAATTTTGGTACTTTTGATTTTAAAAACGAGGGAAAACGGCTTTCCACACTGCTGATTTGATCTAGCCCGAACTCAGGTTAATATGAAAATGAGTGGAAAACCATTAGCGTCATATCGAACTTTCTCACCGAGTAAACAGGCGCTAATTAAAATCTTAGACATCTCATCCTTCAAGTTTATCGATAATCATTTCCAAATATTCATTTCGGCTTTTAAAAGAACGCACAGTATGACTATCGTTAAACCATTCGACCATAGGTTCATTTTTTGGAGCAACTGCGTATTTTGCAATGCTTGGATAGTTAGACAAGAACTGAAGCAAGCGATCACCAGCCCCTTGAGTTTCTCGTCCATATGTTTCTTTTAAATAACGCAACATAAAATAGAGGAGCAGAGGATCAAGTTCTTCAGCTATTTGGAATCCTTCAAGCAGCGGAATGCGTCCCTCTTCAATGATATCCATAAATCTGTAGACCTTGCGTTTTGTAAGACTGTCCATCTATTCCTCGCTCCATGAATTAATGTTCATCTAAAATTTCACTATTTTATAGTGTATACACCAAAATATTACCGCTATACCAGTAATATATGATTATCAAAAGCGAATAGCACAAAGTCTTTCAAAAGTTCACTAAGGTGGAACTCTAAGCTTTCGATTTTTCCAGAAGCAGTTTAAGTCCCTCTCGAACAGCCCCAATTTCAGAATAACCATGCTGAGTCAGTGCATTTAAAACAACGAGATCTTCTTGAAGAAAGCGAAAGGATTTAAGTTGTGCTGCTTCTCTACCTTTATGTCCAACAAGTGGAATCCACCGAAGATACTGTTCAGGTGGAATTCCACGAAAATTTTTCAAGCTTTTTCCTTTTCTAATATCTTTTATAAGATCTTTGATTTCTATAGGACAGTTTTCAATATCTACAAACAAACTTGGCTTCTTAATAATCAAAGCAGGCAAAACTTCTAAAATTCTTGCTTCATACTGACCTGCCCACAAGCAATCTTTGATGTATATTTTTTTGGTGTTTTTGGGAATACCGAGTTTAGGTTGAAAAACTTTGCATTGTATAAGCCGTCCCACAATTTTCTTAAAACGAGTGGTATTTTGCTGTTTTTCTATGATTTCAAATTTACGTTTTGCAAGCTTTTGAATATCAATCATGGCTCAAAAATTCCTCCAAGTTCACTTTATATTTTGTACATAAACTTAAGAATAATTTAGAGGGATTTTTTGAAAGATATTCGAGAAGGAGTGTTCGGTTTTTTTCTGGAGCTTTTAGAAGCTTAGAAAGTAAAATATATTCTGGCTTAGCGATATAGGCATGAAAGCACCTAGCTTTAAAAAAGGAAAGATATTCCGTTTCTTCAGGCATCCAAATTTCTAAAGAATGTTCATCGTAAAACAAGCCGTGCTTTGACAAGATTTCAGAGAAGAGAGATTTCGCGTGCCAATTGAAATTGGCATAAGCATCTATATCAACTGTTGCAAAAAGATTGAGTTCTAATGAGGCCTCGATCAAAGCCGTTTGACCAAGAACTTTGATAAAAAAATTGGGAATTTCTAAGGTTCCTTCTTTACGTAATTCTTGATTTGTCTCAAGAATTTTACGATCAAGTTCTTCAAAAATTTTGTGTAGCATAAAGCCTCCAAAATATAACTATACATCTTTTCGGATTTTGTATATATAAAATAAGTTGTTCGTATAATATTTTGATTTTATTGATTAATCAAGAAACCGGCGGAGACCCGCCACCATAATCTGATTGCGTAGCTTTCAGATTATGGTGGCGGGTAGAGCCGAAAAAAATTTGCCAGGGTGGAGTTCATTCTCCACCCTTGGCTGGGGAGTGAAAAAACGAAGTATTTTTCACGACGTGCTTAGTTGACTTTTTAAATGACAAAAGGTCTGTTGAGCAAAAGAGCACAGTGAGATTTGTATTTTTCTTTATCACCCCAAAAACATAACAAGTGTTCAATATACAAATATCCAAAGCGCAGATGATAGCCTGTGCTCACGTTAAATTCTTTAAAGGTATTTTTGTAAATAAAATTAATGATCGGTATTGCATCTTTTCCTTCTACAGGAATGATTTTGCCTGACTGGTAGATTTTACATTTTGTAGGTGGTGAGCTTTCCAAACGAGAACCGCATTGAATTTTCTGGATCTCAAGATAAGAGGGATCATCTTCTCTATACACAGGTTCTGCGCCTGCATGAATAAGATCTTTTACAAAGGAATGCTCTTGTGTCATGTCGAATTCGAATTGCAGTGAACTTTTTGTATATCTTTCGGCAAACAGATGGGAGCTGAGCAGAATGCATAGGCTGGCAAGGTGTGCTTTGCGAATTTTCATAAGATCACTCCTAGGTTGTTTTTTTTAGAATAGAAAAAAGCAGATGAGAAGAGCATAAAACATGGAGTTAGGCCGAATTTCTTCTCAGAGAATTCGCTCATTCTTAATATTTTCGCATGAACTCTTTGAGAGATGGAGGGTCCTATTTTCAATTCTTTAAGAAGAGGATCGCTATGCTCTTTCGTCGCATTTTTCCCCTGTCCTTCGTTCTTTTAAGTTCCTTTGCTTATGCTGAGCCTACTGGTGGAAGCTGCGAAGGCACGGTTTATGGTATAAGTTGACATTCAAAATAGAGATGGCGTGGTAAGTCTTAGGAAAGGAATGTGCTTATTTTGCCTATACCCTGTACCATTCAAGAACATTTTTAGGAACATTTCCAACACACGGAATGGAAACCTCCTCATCGTGACGGTACTCCCTAAAAAAATTTATTACTCAGAACAAGCCCCTATAACTGTCTGAGCTAAGTCACTGTGACTTGAGAAACTAAAATTGACTCCTCCTTCTGTTTGAACCAAAGATTTAAAAGTATCTTCTTCCTTCGGAAGATCTTTTGTAATGGCAAAAGCATTCATGGTTTTGTAGAAACGTGCACCTTCCTGTGAAATAGCTTCGGAAGACATGTTGAAAATATCAGATTCTTTGGTGTCGTGGAAATAGGTATAGGTTGTATGAAAATGATCTTTCATTTTCACAATAAAATCCATGTTGGGTTTTATATTTTTAGAAGCATCTTCTTTGCTAGAGAAATTCAAAGAGACTTTGATTTCATCTCCTTCTGTATTGAATTTTATCGTTATAAAATACGTATCATCCGCTGCGAAAACTTCCATCGACTGGATCAGACTCTTTTCTTCATCCGTCATTTCCAAAGACCGAATTTCAAGAGCAAAAGACGGCTCCTTTGGAAATAAAATCTGGCTCAAAAGTCCCAGCTCCGTTTTGGAAAAAACGTGACTGAAAGCAAACTGTGATGACGCCAAGGTAATTAACAACAGAAGCTTACGCGTAAAAACCTTTCTCAAGAGGGGGATTAAAGACACAAAGGATTTAGGAGTTTAGAGAGAAAAAGTAAAGCTGTTTTCCGCCACTTAAAAAGCTATTGCAACAATCGACTTAAAAATCTACATGCATGAGCATCATCCGTTTCAACCCAAAACACGGTACATATTTATGATAGGATCTTATTTCTGGCCAAATTTCGAGATTCTATCAAAGGATAGCCTTGTTTTAAGGCCGGTAGATTTATGGCGGACATTTCATATTAGGGACGCCCCCATTTGTCTGTTAGGTGACTTTCTTCATCATTAAATCGGAGTTTTTATGAAAATGCGTCGACGAATTTTATCGCTTTCTTTTTTAAGTTTTTTGTTCTGTTTTTCAAATTATGGATTTTCATCAGCGTCAGGTCTTGAGGAAAAAATTGAGGCGATGGCTGCTGCGAAAGCGGTTCTTTCGCAGAATGAAAAGATCCATACTCCCTATGAAATTTCCTATAAAGAGTTAAAGTTCCAGGTTCATCCTAACGTTTTTGCACCTGATCTCTATTTAGACACTTTCTTTTTTGCTGATAATATACCTATTTTTCCAAATGACTCCTTTCTTGAAATTGGAAGTGGAACGGGGTTGATCTCTGTTGTTGCAGCTTTAAACGGAGCAAGACATGTGGTTTCAACAGACATTAACCAACATGCAGTTGCAAATACGAGAGAAAATGCACGATTGCATAATTTAAGCGATAGAATTTCAGTGCGACAAGGAAGCGTTTTTGAGCCGATTGCTGATGATGAAAAATTCGATCTTATTTTCTGGAACGTTCCCTTTATGCATATTGAAAAAGAAGATCTTTCCTTACTTGAAAAAGCACTTTTCGATCCTAACTACGAAGCATTGGAATCCTATTTGAAAGGTGCTAAACAACATCTAACACCTAATGGTAGACTGCTTATCGGGTTTTCAAGTTCGGATGGACATCTGGATCACTTCGAAAATTTAGCTCTTAAACATGGATGGATTCTTCTGAAGATAGCAGAAACAAAGATTGAGACGGGGCATAATGCAAACGGTGAACCAGAATATTTTGCATTGGAACTCTTCCAAGCTGTTCGAATTGAAACCCTTTCTCATGAAAGAAATTTAGATGATGCAATGCTTCAACGCTTTCATATTCATCCATCCAAACTCACTCTCTTCAATATTGGGAAGTAATCTCTTTCTCTCAGAGTTGAAAATATAGTCACTGAAATGGTATTCAAAAATTCCATGCTGTTAGAATGATCATAGGATCGATGGACATTTGATCCTATGAAAATGTTCTTCTTTCTGAATCGAATCTGTTGGAAAATATAGTGTGGACAATATTGAACTAGGAATTTTCTAAATTAGTCATTGCTCAAAAATGACTGGCATCTTCGTTCGAAATTGTCTCCTTCAAGATACAAAAATCCTTTTTCTTTCTGGGTCCACTTTACAGTATTTTTAACTTCTAATATCAGTTCTTGATATTTATTATATTTAAATACAAAGTCTAAGTTTTGTGCACAAGCCATTCTGAATGCTGTACTCCATTTTCTTTCACCCGTTGTTGAATCATAGTAAGCCTCAAGCACTTTGATTTCTCCGTCAAAGCGCTGAACCATGTAATGCCCGTCTGTTGTCCGAACAGAAATGAGAATTTTATCGTTACCGCTATGATTTCTTGAGTTTTCAATTTTAAGATATTGTGATTCAAATTGACGATCTGCTTTTCTTTCAATATTCGCTTTTATATGCCCGAATTGATGTTTATTAAATACTATTGTAAAAGCTTTTTTCATCACCGAAGCTTCGGCATATTTTATTAGAATACTTGATTTAGCTTCATCCTTGTGAACAGAGTGTGTTGCAAGGGCATAGGAGAAGGAACTGAAAAGAACGAAGGACAGAGGAAGAGTGCGATGAAATAGCATAGGAATCCCTTTTGGAAATAAGTGAAATACGACACTCTTCTCTCAAAAACATTATTAGAAAACAATAAGAAGTTAATGGAATTGTATTGAAACGCCGTGGATTTTCAAAAAAAAGAGTCTAGGGTTCTTGTGGTTGAAATTTATACAGGATTCAAAAATTCCATGCTGTTAGAATGATCATAGGATCGATGGACATTTGATCAAATGAAAGTGCTTTTCTTTCGGAATCAAATTTTGCAGGAACATTAGCTGCAACATTGGAAAGCACTGCTTGCCTATCTGTTATTTTTTTTCCAATATAAGCTGGGAAACGATCTTCAATAAGTATACTTAGAAAAACGAGATAAGAATATCTATCGGAATTAAAAAGAATCAATGCAGCTTTGTCATCTTTGAATGTTAGGGGACTATGGTTTCTCATATGAATAAGTTCAGGTGATATATACAAATACGTTCCTTTAGCTACATTGAACTCACTTCCAACTTTGGAGTCTATAGTAAGGAAGCCACTATCATAGGATCCATCCGCTTTTATAGTCAACTCACAAAAGTTCATTTCACCGGTTAGATTGTTCTCAGCTGATAAGAGTACTCTGCTAAAACCAAAATCTATAAAACCAGCTTGCTGCAGAGAGGAGTCCAAGATCATGTTATCAGGCTTAATATCTCCATGGTAAAAATGAACTTTCCATTTCACACCTCTATGAAAGATTTCGGGTCCACCATTTTGGTATATTTCAAGCTGATTTCTAATTTGATCAGCCCAACGTTTTTTATCCGCTTTTGAAGCTTTTCCTAGGCGATCTATAACGGCGCCTCCACCTCGGAATTCCATCATGGTTACGAAGTGATCATCTGTAAAAAAAGAAAGATGTGTTCTAACAAAACCTGCTTCAGGGTGAATTTTTGCGAATTCATTTTGTATTAAGAAATGAAAACGATCTCTTGCTCTTTTCAATTGGAATTCATTTGCAGACATTCCTTCTGGTCTTTTCTCCACACGTAGGGCATATTCTTTCCCATCGAAAACAACCCTATAAACCGTTGCAAATGCACCGCTATCCAATTCTTTAGTCTCTCTAAAATGAGGTTGTATTTCCAGATAGGTTTCATAGTGAAGTCTGTTAGACTTCACACTTTCTAAAACCGGAAGGCTTTCTAAATGTTCTAGCTGTCTTGCTTTTACTGAGGCGGAAGAAGAGCGAAGAGACGACTTTCGTTCCGTAAAAGAGTTTCGACTTGTACTCGAACTTTCACTTGAATAGGGAAGGCCATCTATTTCTACTTCTCTTTCTTCTAGAGAGTGTGTCGTTCTATTTTGATCCCTTCTTCCAAGATTCCTTCTTCCAAGATTCCTTATAGTGTTTCCCGCGTTTCTAACTCTTTGTTTAAATCTTCCCCATAATTCTCCGAAAAAACCAAATGTATTTTGTGAAAAATCTAGTCCGCGTTGTGAAAAATAAGCGTATATGTACGCTCCTACCTCTTCTGTTGGAATTTTAAGTTCTACGGACCCATCTGTCTGACAATATTGAAAATTTCCTAACTTATCCGCTGGCGTCGGTAGTTTTTGGCCTTTTTTATTCCAAACAAGGAATAAGTGATTTTGATAGGCAGATGAAAAGATACTGTATATGTCTATATCAATACACGACGTCGGAATTTCAGTCTCATCGTTGGTATTGATCAATCTTCCGTTTGGAAAAAAGTCAACAATAGCTGCATCCTCATTCGAAAAATCGTCATATTGAGCGATTGATACCCACGCTAAAGGGGATTGCAGAGTGTAATTTTTATTTTCTTGAATTTGATAAGTTTCATGTTCATTTGAAGATTCCAAACGCAATGTAAAAGTTACAGGCGCTATTAAGGAGGGTGTATTTAAAGAAGAGGATATTGCAGTTGCAGAAGAAGAATTTGAAGATCTAAATTCAGCGCTTTTGCATGAGCATAAGCAAAAAGATAGAAGAGTTCCGACCAATAAATTCTTCATAGTGCTTCCTATAAAAAATACAGATATAGCTTTATCTTATCACGGATATGGGTATGAATGGCGAAGGTAGTTCAAAATAGAGTAGTGCTTCGATTCGAGGAGGAATGTGTGAGAAATTTAGAAATGGGACTATGATTTGTCCTTATTTTCTCTTTCTTTGTAATACGCCTCATATAGTAGACTCCCTACAGCAGAAGCCCATGTAAAGCAGATGAAGGATAACATAACTTGTTCTTTTACAGGCATTTCATGTGCAGCGCGTATAGGAAAATTATGAAAACATGTACATACTATCAAAGCCGCAATACTTTTTGATTTCAAGATCCACTCCTTAAACAGTACTGAGAAAATTCATAATATAAGGGTGTTCATTTTTGTCAAATTTAAATGATGAAGAGAAACCGAAGCGATTCAGCGGGATTTAGTTCAGTTTGACATGACAAAACTTCGTTTAAAATTATGGAACCTAAAGTTTATATAAGAGGATGAAGAGGAAGATAAATATTTTGAATTTTTGAGAAGAGTCAATTTTTTCAATATAAGTTTTCTTTACATCTTAAATTTTTTCATATCAGATTTAAGCTACAACTTTGTGAACATGTTAGACTCTTTTGTAGGGAGATTTAGAATGTCATACTGAACTTCAGTTAGAGCTATGAAGTTTAGTGTGACATTCTAAATCTAAAGATTGTGTTTATGAGGGGGGCTAATATGCGAAATAAGTTTCTTATTTTTTGCGGATTGTTTTCATTACTCGGGTGTAGGCAAAGCGATGCAAATTTAAAGAAAGTGGAAGCTGCCCTAGCAGGCATAGAAGCGGGTCTTTTGGGTACAGAAACGAGTACAAACTCCGGAACAAGTTCACATACAGATACTACTGTGAATAGTTTAGCAGGGATATCTCTTTCAAATACAAGTACAAATACAAGTACAAATACTGCAAGCGAAAGTGTGACGAGTGTTGAGACCACACCTTCTCATATAACAACCGCTTCTGGGACGGGAGCTACCACTTCACCTGTGGCTGTTACAGGCACAGGTACGCACGCAGTTGTAGCAAACACATCCAGTACAAATACATCAGATTCCACTGCGACTGCTAGCTCTACGTCGACTGAAGTTGCCAGTTCGAGTTCAACATCGACATCGACTTCCACTACACCTCCTCCACCCGTTATGACAGCATCATCCTGCTTTGCAAGTGCGGGTATGACAGTATTTGTACCAGCACCAACTGGTGGTTCTCCACAGTGTTTAGCGTCTTTGAGTGCTATTCATGATGCAAGGAGTTGTGCTGCAGCAATTACAAATCCAGCTCTTCCAAATCCCGCGCTTTTTGCAACGAACAGCAATAGCTGCTATGCAAATTATGGAGCCATTACTGCACAAGCAGATTGTACAAGTGTGAAAGGATATTTTTTAACAGGAACAGGTCTTCCCTCAGGTGTGCCTCTTTGTTATCCAAGTGTAAACTCTTTAGCACAAAGTACATGTACGGCTTTGTCTTTTATATGGGATCCAGACAGCAGCAGTTGCTATCAAACTGCGGATCAAATCACTGTACAAAAAAATTGTGTGGATAGTGGAAAAATATGGACTACATCAGGAACAAAAGGTTCTTGTGTCGCAAGTTTAAGTCAAATCACTACAGCGACGGGTTGTTCCAGTGCTTTACCGAAAGCGGGCTTATGGGCAGCTACACAAAAAGCGTGTTTAAGTGAGCTGTCTCTTGTTGGAAATGCTACAGATTGTGCTTCGTTAACAGGTGTTTGGAATGGAACTTCTTGTATTGCTTCTGTAGCTGGAGTCAATGACTTTACGACATGTACAAATAACAAGAATTGGTGGATAGCAGGTTCAGCACGATGCATTGCGGAAGATGCTATGAACGCAACACTCTGTACATCCGCAAATCAGTGCATACTTATAGGGTCCACCTTTACGCCAATACCTGTATGTCCTACGATGATGTCTTGGGATTTTACTGCAAGCCGATGTATGTATAAATGTCCTATGGGTAAGTTATGTGATCCAAACTATACACTCATGAGTGCAATATCTCTCAAGCCTTTCCTTCCTGGAGATCAAGTCCAGGTTGCAGATGTCGATGGTGATCGATTCCCAGACATTGTAGGTGCAGATTTTAACGCAGGTACTATAGGTGTGGCTTTCAACCAGGCAGGAAACTCCTTCAATGTTACAAATTATCCTAATCAGATGGATCCAAACTCATCAAAAGAAATTCGTATCTATGATGTAGAACAGAAAGGTTATGCGAACATCATCACATTTAATATGAGGCAAATAAGAATACACCACTCGAAACCTCTCGTTTCTGATTATTGGACACTGACACCTAATAGAAATGGAGATTGGAACGGCATGTGGCCTGGCTGGTGGCAAAATTTTTCAGAATTTGTGAACTTTACAGGAACCAATGCAGGCTTTATCCGACGCTTATCCGATTCAAAATTTGGAGTCAGCTTTTACAACCAAGGAAAACCTTCCTTTGTGACCATGGTAGCTCCTACCTTCACCGTTACAGATAAGAATGGAAAACAGACTGTTCGACGCTATGACTTCGATCAGCAAACTTACGTCGCAGATTTGAATGGAGATGGAAAAACAGAATTCGTACATTTTGAAAACAAAAAAATGTATACCTTTAATGTTGACGCTACAAATAACATCAATCTCTCTTGTAGTATTTCAAGTCCTTTTGAAGATCGTCATTTTTTCAGCGGAGATTTTTCACCGAATTTTAAGCGATCAGACTACACATTGTTTGGAAATTTTACAGGACATTCCAAAGGACAGAAGGATATACTCCGATTTACACGTGATGGTTCTTTTGTTGTTCTTTTTATTAACGATGAAAAGAATTGTTTCACTCAATCAAGAGTCCTGAATTCTACGAACATAAAAGGTGAATCAATTGTTCTACCTGATCTTTTCCAAATCCGTGTTGGTGATGTCAATGGAGATGGAAGAGATGAAGTTGTCTTGATTGATCTGCCAAAGAAATGGGATAAGAATGGAACTGTCAGAATACGTAGCTATATGGTTATCCCTGTAGCTTCCAATATCGTTCTCTATTCTAAAGTGGATATGAAAACTTCAACCTTCCTTCTAACAGATAAATCGAAGGTAACTACGGTTCTTCCTAAAGTGGTCATGGGTGATTTCTACAATAATGGATTGAAGGATATTGCGTTTGTCTATCCTTCTGAAATTGTGATGCTGAAATCGAATGTAGTTCCTGCAAATTAATTTCAGGTCCTTCCTTCTGAAAAGAGGGAAGGACTTTCATTAAATTAGAGCATTTTTTTCAAAACATCTTCCAACATCTGTTCGTTATGTCCGTAAACTTTACGTCCATTGAAGTAGATTGCAGGTGTTCCATCAACACCGATGCGTTCCCCTTCGCTTCTTGAAAGATCTACTTTTTTAGTAGTTTCAGGAGAACTCAAACAGGCTTCGAAGTCTTTCATGTTTAACTTCAACTTTTTTGCAAATTCTACGGGAGAGTTGTTGTTGAGATTGCTGTCACCAAAAGCCATGTAGTGATAGTCCCAGAATTTTTTCTGCTGGTCTGCGCATACAGCTCCCTCTGCAACTTTTTTAGAAACTCCAGAACGATCTAAAGGGAAGTCCATGTATACAAACTGAACTTTGCTTTTGTATTTTTCATAAAGGCTTTTCAGCGCTTTAGAAGCGTCCCTGCAGTGCGGACATTTGTAATCTGCAAATTCAACGATAGTAACTTTGCCTTTTTCATTACCCTTTGTGGGGAAACCTTTGACGCTTATGTTTTGAACAGGTGCTTCAGGTTCTGTTAACGTCAGCTGAAATTTACCGCTTTCTTTTATCTTCTTAATTTTTTCAGCTCGGACTTTTTCATTTTCCTGATTTTGCAAATAGTGAAGTACATCTGTTTTTATAGAGTCAAAATCACGACCGCCGAGTCGTGCCTTGTTTTCTTCATACCAAGCTTTTGCTTGCTTTTCGCTCACTTCCTTGCCTTTGAAGGTCTCTTCTTCATATTTTTCGACACTAACGCCTTTTTTCTTAGCTTCCTGCTCGACATATTCCGTCATGATCTGAGCGTCGATCACTCGCTGTAAATTTTCATAGGCTTGGTGCTGTATATCGTAGGCAGATTGTTTGAGTGCGGGAGAAAAATCGTGAGAAGTATAAGACTTGCCATTGAGTTTGTACAAAACGGGATCATCCGCAAAAAGATTGGAGGAAAGGGAAAGGGCGAGTCCCCACAGAAGAGAGCGTTTCATAGACATTCCTTAAAATGAGTAAACCGACATAACGAAGTCGAAAGTGTATAGAGCTAAGGTTTTTCTGTCAATATAGTGCCGAGTTCCTGCAATTTAGGTTCTGAAAAACTAAGCTTGTTCAAAGAGGTTTTAGCAAAAGTCTCGCGAAGTATTTTCCAATGACCCCCTTCTTTCTGCCAGTAAAGAACTTTTCTTCCATCGCTTTTGAAACGTTTATCACCATGAAAGCTTTGATTCATAATGGCTATAGCATATTTGGGGTGTGAAAGGACTCTGAGTGTTCGGGTTTTGAGAGAGATGTTTTTGTAGGACTTGAAAACACGGGATTTGTAGTTTTCATAAGCTTTTTTGCTTTTTCCCTTTTGCTCGAATTTATTTGAATAAAAATCTATATACCGCGCGAGGTCTCGTTTGCTCCAGGAATCTATCCACTGTGACGTGAGTTCAAAAACTTCTTTGAGATCCTGCGGGTCGTTGATTTGCTTTGCATCTTTGGAAATCACAACAATTCCCTGTTGCGGAACAAGCCAGTTTTTCAGTTTGACAATTTCATCGTTGTAAAAAGCAACGCAACCTTCCGTTACATTTTCCGCAGCAATACGGTTATCATCTCCCGCGCCATGTAGCCAGATACCAGAACCAGTTTTGCCTTCCATCTGATCTATCAAGTTGGGGAAGTCGAGAGGGACTGCTACTCGTCCATATTTTTTGATGTAAAGACTTTGTTCAGGAACATGAGAGAGTGTGAAATAAATTCCTTCTGGTGTTCGGTTGTCACCTCGTCGAAGCTTATCCCCTTTTTCTTTCCCAATTGCGATGCGGAAACTTTGCAATGCATGAGGTTCTTTCGGAAACAAAGGGAGTGTGTACAAAGTTGCACGCAGAGAATCTTTTTCAATAGACAACCACACCAACTCATCTTCGATAGTAGGTAGGGAACTTGTATTCGTCGCATGAAGGGTGAAGGAAAAGCAAAAGCCAGTGATCCAAAACAACTTTAACATAAGAGACTCCTTTTCAATGATCTTGGAGAGGGCTTAGTAAATTTAAGATATTTTGAAAGTCTTCAGGAAGTGGTGCCTCAAACACCATTTCCTTACCACTAAGAGGATGTATAAAACCTAAAATTCTTGCGTGAAGCATCTGTCTTTTAAGTGAAGATATTTGTTTTCTCAGTTCCATCGAGAAAGATTTAGGCCATTCATGGGGGGTGTTGTAGATCGGATCTCCCAACACAGGACACATAAGATCTTTGCTATGCACACGTATCTGATGTGTACGCCCTGTTCTTAGAGTGATGGAAGCAAGTGTGAGTCGGGATTGGTAGCTTGCTTTTTTTACGAACAAACTTTTTGCAAGTCTGTAACCCGTCCCTTCTTTTGGCTCCTGACCAAAACGTTCTTTGAAATCTTTGGCACTGATAGAAGCAAAACGTTTGCGATGTACAGGATCACGATAGAGATAACTTTCATGTTCGATACGATCCTGTTTTAGTAATCCATCGAGAATTGCGATATATTCCCGTTGATTTTGCTTGTTTGCAAATTGCTTAGAAAGATGAGATTGTGCGTGTTCGTTTTTGGCATAAACCATAACGCCCGTAGTATCCTTGTCCAATCTATGTACGATGCCAGGTCGAATATTCTCTCCAGCTTCTGTTTGTGTTCTTCCAAGCCAATGAAAAACACCTTCGATCAAAGTGGGCTCTTGAGTTCCGGCGCCTGGATGAACACTGATTCCTGCTGATTTGTTGAGAACCAAAAGGTCTTCGTCTTCATAAAGTATATCAAGTTTCATGGGGTGAGGTGTGATTCTTGCGGAAGGAATTTCTTTGTCGATCTCAATATGTATCGATTGACCTTCTTTAAGAATCCAGTTGGCTTTGACATTTTTCCCGTCGACAAGGATTTTACTGCGTCGAATCAACTTTTGAATCTTTGCTCTGCTGAGATGGGGAAGTTCACTGGCTAACCATATGTCTAATCGTTGACTTTGAGCATTCGAAGGAACATCGAGATTGAAAATTTTGTCTGACAAGAGTCAACCCTTTATTTTTTAATAAGGTCCTTTTGTTTTTTATCATTCTATCAAATGTTCAAATGAAAGGTCTTCCAAAAAGATCCGATGATGTGAATGGATAAAAGGGCTAAAGACTATGATTTCCAATGAAAATTTGCAACGAGATTTTGATTTAGTGGTAGTCGGAAGTGGGGCTGCTGGAATTCATGCTGCCATTCAAGCTGCAAAAATTCACAAACGTGTTTGTATCGTCGAGCGTAATCCCCATCGTATCGGTGGCTCATGGATTCACACGGGAACTATACCTTCTAAAACTCTTAGAGAAGGCCTCGCAGCTGTTTACAGCTTGCAAGAGCATATGGGAAAGGCGTGGGTAGAGCGTCTTGTTCAAGATTTACAAGCAGGGCAACTGATCCAGCATGCGCGTCAAGTTGGAGAACAGGAAGAAGCCAACTTACAAGAATACATTCGCAACAATCAAATTCAAATTCTTCATGGGGATGCATTCATAGAGAATGCTTATTCCGTTCGAGTGAATGCACAATCGCATTCGAAGTTGATTTCAACAAATTTCATTTTCATAGCAACGGGATCTCAACCTGACAGACCGGAATATATAGCTTTTGATGGATGGAGAGTGATTGACTCCGACGATATTTTCAATTTGGAAGCATTACCCAAAACTATGGTGATTTACGGAGCAGGTGTTATTGGATGCGAGTATGCTTGTATATTTGCTGCGTTGGGCGTGGAGGTGACTTTAGTTCATGGAAGAGTGGAGATACTCCCTTATTGCGATCGAGAGATTATAGGTGAATTGCAAAGCATTATGGGGCATTTGGGAGTGCGGTTCAAACTTGGTACCCGCATCATACAGGCACAAAGTCACGGTCCTCATGTGAAGATGCAGTTGGGTGACGATATTTTAGAAAGCGATTTACTTTTGTGGACAGCGGGAAGAAATCCACAGTCACAGCATTTAGGATTAGAAGCTTTGGGAATCGATGTTGATGAAAGGCGTGCAATTAAAGTCAATGAGAACTTCCAAACTGTGATCCCGAGTATTTACGCAGGAGGGGATGTTGTCGGATCTCCCGCTCTTGCAGCAACGGCAGTTCAACAGGGACGTTTTGTTGCCTGTCATGCTTTCGGAAGCAGTCTTGGTTCTTTTCCCAAAGATTATCCCATCGGTATTTACACCATTCCCGAATGTTCGATGGTGGGTAAGACGGAAGAAGCCCTGGTGAAGGAAGGAAGAGACTACGTAGTAGGGAGAGCTTATTACAAAGAGATTGCGCGAAGTATCATGGGTGGACAAACCCACGGACTTTTGAAAATATTGATAGATAAGAAAACACACGAAATTTTGGGAGTTCATATCGTCGGAGATGATGCGTGCAATCTTGTACACATCGGACTTGCTTTTATGACGAAGAATGGAAGGGCTCAGGATTTCGTGAACATGGTTTTCAACTACCCTACTTTAGCAGAAGGCTATCGCATAGCTGCGTTCAATGGGTTGAACAAGATCTTTACGGATGGGGTGATTAAGGCTCCTCCTTTTGAGAGGAGGAAGAACGCTTATTCTTCGATTAAGAGTTGAGTGACGGTAAGAGGAAATTAGATTTTGAATTTATTTTATACAAATTAGAAAAAACTTTAAAAGTCTTCAGCAAAGTCGACATGTTGGTCTGGTCTAGCATTAGTTCCTCTGGTTCCAAGATGTTGGAGAACGGATGGTGAAGTTGCATATATTCCGAAGTTATTTTTTGTAAAATCGTGTACCAGATCCCAATCCCATAGCTTCCAATTACCTTTCGCAATAGTTTCTAATATATTATGTACATGATCTTTAAAAAACTTTGATGAATAGACAAAATTTACTCCCCCAACATCCTTTTTAGGGCAGAAAAAAAGCGAGGAGTTTACAACTGTGCAGCATTTTGTTTGAATTTCATGGTAATCATGTAAATTTGCGCATCCGATAGTCTCATGAGACTGAGTATTAAAACCTGTAACTAGAAAATTTTCATTACCTCTAATTTTTTTGATTTCTTCATGAGTGGTCAATAAAGTATTTAGCCAATCTTTTTTTAGATACATATCAGGATCTAAATTCATTATGTAGTCTACTTTATCTCGTATAAGATTCATCCCTGTTAACATAGATTTAAGGAGCCCGCTATTTTTTAATAATTTAATTTTCACAAGTGTTGCTTTTGAGAGTTTGAATTGATTGATTATGTTATATGTTTCTTCGGTTTTACTTTTGTCATCTACCACAATAAAGATGACGTTGTCTCCTAGAGATGAGTTTTCCAATGACTGGATTGATGTTTTCAAGACATCAGGTCTTTCCCAAACTGTCATGACGACACCTGCTTTGTAGTGTCTCTTAGGAAGTTCTACTGGACCGTAGTCTTCTGGAAGTATTTGTTCAACCTTTTGTGGGATGTTTAATGGATTAAACAACTCTTTCAAATTTTTCTCAAAAATTTCAGTTTCGACTTGAAATTTTTGTAAAGACCGTTCAGATAAAAATTTCTTCATGGATATGTCAGAATTTACAGCATTGATTACTTGAGTATAAAGGTCTTCGGAATTGAAAGAAAAGAGGGGGGATTTGGCTTGACCCATTGTATCATTTAATAATATGGAAGGAGTTAAAAAACCACTATTTCTATTAATCATCTCGTTCATTGGCGGTGCATCGATAGTAATATTAATTGCACCTCTCCCTCTTCCTTCGTTTAGATAGTGTCCAAAGCCTTCCACTTGACTCGGAGTGACAAAAAATCCTGCAGAATCCATCAGCTTATTGGCTTCTTCGAGGGGTAAATAGTGCGTATGTAAGGTTATATTTGAATGATTTTTTAATTTTTTAGGAGAATTTTCTCCGACTAGATGTCTGTGAAAACAATCATTTTCTTCTTTAACATCAATACAAGTCACAACAATGTGAGGGAGATCGGGATGTTTACGCCAGGTATCCAATACTAGACCTGTGTTTTTATAAGGGGACTTTCCAGCTAAATGCACAAAGAGGTTATAGTCCTTTTTAATATGTGAATTAAAAGCAATTTTAGAGGTAAATCCAAGAAAGCGAACTTCAGCCTTTAAAGAGTTGTCGATTTTAAATTGTTTTATAACTTTCATACATAATTGTGTTTTACATAACAGCATATCTATATTCTTATATGTAGCAGATGGACCAATTTGTTCTTGGTTAACCAAAAGCATATTTCGACTTGCTTTTTCTAAGAATTCTTGATGTACCACTTCCATAAATATATTTACATCAGCTTTTCTTTCTGGTTCTTCATCTTGAGAGATCACGTGAAATTGATGCTCTAATGAAGAGCGGAGGATATCATAGTCTTGCTTTAGACCTTTTGAATTCTCGAGGAATATACGAATTGTTGAGTCCTTAGTGAGACCACTATCAATAGTGTTTCGATCATTTTTTATTGCACAAGATGTGATTGTTAAAATTAAAAAAAATTTCGAAAGCATGAACTTGTCTCCTTAATTTATAATGATTCTATCATTATTGGAGGAACTGTTGAACTTAAGAAAATTAAATAATAAACTCAATGACAATTGAATATTTAAATAAGGTATGTAATATATTAAGAGTGTTGTTTTTTTTATATTATTTTGTTTTTTATAAAATATACATTTTTATAATGTGAGAAATGATGGATAGACAAAAATGAAAACAATTGCGAAAATATAACAAATATATACTTGTAAAACCTAGTAGTGAGGTATAGATGTTTAATAGAAATGCTTACTGTCTGTTGTTGCTTTGTTCGTTATATATTAACTCTTGTTCTTCTTCTAAAAAGCCTTCTTTGTCTGATAATTTATCTAAAAATTTACCAGAAACTATACATTCAGAGAATATTGACATCCAGTTTGATGTTCCCTATATCGTAACTTTGACCCCTATATCTTCCTCTAGCGATAAAAGTATAGATATCCGTGTGTTCGCAATGAAATCTCCTGGGATAAAGTTGGATGAGAAGGTTTTTCTTAAAGCAATTTCTGAGAAATTTAATATATTTAAACATATTGATAAAGAAAATGCAAAAGTTGATATCAATTTATTTCTAGAACATAGTAAATCAGATCATATAAAATATGCAAAAAACAATTGGATTTTAGTTAATCAAGAACAAATTTTTTTTAAAGACTTACCTGGAATAGATCTGGCATTCTGTCGTCATTCTTTGTGTACGGATCTTTTGAGAAAAATGGCGATTGAAAATAAATTTAAATATTCAGTTAAACAAATCTCATTCAGCTCATTTGCAGACAAAAATTTTGAATTTAAAAATCTAAATTTTGATGTTTTTTCGCATCCAGCAGGTAAGTCTCCTTACAAAAACACTAAGAAAGTTCTTAATGTTTGGAAAAATAATCCCGATCTTCCAAAGTTGTATGTTACTTGTTATGGAGATTGTGAGAAAGAAGCCTTTCATGGAGATCATAAACAGCTAGAAGAAATTAAAAATCTTAAAAATGTTGTCTACTATGATAGTAGGCTTGAAGGATCTCCTTTTGAATTCATTGAAAAAATTGGTTTTGTAGTAGCACCCAGTGCTGTTGAGGGATATGGCCATTATATTAATGAAGTAAAAGGTCGAGGCGGTATTGTTATAACAACAGATGCAAATCCTATGAACGAATTAATTAAGCCTGAGTTTGGATTCTTATTACCAGTTACTATAAATGGATATTATGGAAATGCTAGGTCCCCTCTAAATGAATTTAAAGAAGAAGATTTATTAAAATCTGTTCGTAAAGCTATGAGTCTTACAGAGAGCAAAAAAAAGGACATGAGCATAAAAGCTAGAGAGTCATATAGACATGATTATGATACATTTCAAAAAACTATTAACGATATGCTTGAGCATTACTTACAAAATAAGTGAAGATTTTACTAACAAGATTTAAAACAGACTGAGTTTTTGAGTCTTAAAATTTTAGGATCTCAGTTTAGCATCAAGCAATCTTAATTTAGAGATAAAAATGGCAAATTTTAGATTTTAGTAGCATTAAAATTCTAAGATGGTAGTGAGATTATAACTAATGAAAAATAGAATTTTTATAACCATTTTAAGAATTATATTGTCGGCTATAGTTCTTCAGAAAATGTATGCGTGTAGCATGTCAAGTGGAACTCCAAGAAATACAATAATTCCTAAATTAGAACTGAATGAAAGTAAAGATATTTGTGAAATTACTGTTTTTAAAAATAGAATTCGTGATCATTTCTATGAGATTAATTTAGAAAAATTGATTCAAGAAAAGAGATTTCCCTGCAGGCTTCATTTTTCTGAAAAATATATAGATGTTATTGATGTTGTTTGGATTTCAAAAAATAATAAGGCAATGATTTTTAAAACTTCAAATGGTAAGCATATTTTTGTAAGTTATTTCGAGACAATTTCAAATTTTTGGAATGGGTATGCAGCTCTCAAGAGATTTTCAGGAAACTTCCCAATGATTAAATTCGAGAAAAGTGAAAATCCTCTTGAATTAGCGGAATATCTGTATGCCGATTTAAAGGTTGGGATAAGGAAAGTTTTTGACCCGAACAGGACTTCTGAATTTAATAAGAAAGAGCATGCTAAATTCCTAGAATTTTCTGATAAATTTAACTTATTCAGAAGCTTTCTGTTTTACCCAGAAAATATAGTTGAATTAAATGACAACTCTTGGTCTTTTATTTCAGTTTCGAAGAGGCCTATTCATCGGTTTGTCTTTGTAAAAGATCTTCAAAACGAACTTATAAAACATAATGGTGGAGATTTAGATTTAGAATTTTTGATAAATAAATTTCCATCACTTTCTGCGAATCCATTTAGTGAGAATATTAATATTAATCTAAAATTAGATAATGAGTTACGAAGGTCTCTAGTTGAAAAAAGGCTGTTAAAAGGTGATTTTGATTTATATTCATCTAAATATTTAAATCAAGATGATAATTGTTATAAGGTGTTATTTGAAAATTACAAAAGATCGATAACTTATTTTGAAGATGTCATAGAACAGCAGCCATGTGTTTTTAAATTTACTAATCATTTTTTTAAAGTTGAGAAAATTCTAGGTAGTGGTTTTGCGAGTGTTATTTATAAGACTAGCGAAAATAAAGCGCTTAGGGTGGTATATGGTAAAGAATCAATCCATGATATGGGTATCTATTTAGAAATTTACGAGGATTTGAAAAAACATGGTGTCCCAGTTGTTGATAGTTCAACTGATAGTTTTACTACTAATAATGTAGAGTTTATAATTCAAGATGTCCTAAAAATTAAGCAAAACTTTTCTGAATTTAAGAGCAAATATAAAACTCATACCGAACTGTTAGATGCAAGAAGTGTAGTGGACTATAAAGCTCTCATAGAGTTTGTTGGAAAAGTTAGTGATTATATTTTTATTTCAGATGTTCATGAAAAGAATATTGTTCAGTTGGATAATGGTCAATGGATTCTTATGGACTTTGGATGTTCAAAGAATGTTCCTCCTTGTAGAATCGAAAATAAATATTTTCATTTTTTTAATATCGGGGATGAGTTGAGTGAAATTTTTTCAAAAACTAAACGAGAAGAAATTTTTACATACTTGAAAAATAGTGGGCATCTAAGGGATGCTACACTCAATGTTCTAACAGATCCTGATCCTTCAATTATGAATTTTATGAAAGTTCCCGATGAGTGGGAGGATGATTTTCGACAGGCAATACTGCTATCGCGTTTTGACAAAAGCATAAAATAAACTACAAATTTAACAAATCAGTTGATCGTATAGTTAGGTTTTAGGGAGTTTGTATGGTTTTTCTTAAGGATGTTCAAATAGCGTCAAAAGTTATTGTTTTACTTATTTTAGTTTTTTGTACGTTTTGTAAAAATTCAGATAATAATAAAGAAATTAGAGAGATTGATTCCAAAAAAATTTTACTTTATAATTATGATACTCTTCACCCATTGCTTGACGATTTTAAAAACTACACTACATCCAATACGACTCACCATGCAGGTGGGTTATTACAGCATAGTTTATGGGTGACGTCAGTAATTCAGTCATGGTGGAATGAAAAATCAACATGGGTGGAGAATCTCAATCCAAAGGATCTAGAGATACTTCAGACGGCTGCTCTCATTCATGATATTGGTAAAGGTGGTGATCGTGTATTTACATTTCAAAATAAACAAGATCATATGAAAGTTGGATATGATTATTTACAAGGAATAAGACCTTATATACTCAAAAATGGTAAATCTCTAAATTTAGATAATCTTTTTTTGAATGCTGAAATAAAGAATGTAATCAGTGTTTTGACAAGAGCACACTGGGATTTTGGGCTTGTAGTAAAAGCTCTCAAACAAAATCAAGAACAAAAATCTAAGATCTTTTACCGTTTTATATTGAATATTTATCAGTATGCATCCGAAACGAATCTCAAACCTTCAATATGGGGTAAAAAACTTGTACTGTTGTCTATAATATTGGGAGCAGCAGATGTCAAGGGAGCAAGAATGCAATTGTTTACAATTGAAAGCATGTTCCCTGAATATAAAAATGAAGCTCAAACTTTGGAGCATAAAGATATCTCAGAAGATAATTTTTTTAAATTTGGATTTCCTTCTTTGGGGCTAGATGCGCGTTCTGAAATTGAAGATTTATATAGAGAACAGGATGCTGTTCTTATAAAAAAAATTAAAGAAGTTTTAGGATTTTTAGATTCATCGCGCTCACAATTGGTTGTATTTGACTTAGATCATACTTTAATTCTTGATCCAGAACACTTCGATGGGCTTATATATCCATTTGATACACTCGTGCCTTCTGAGGAGCCTGATGTTCCGAATTTGCTTAAAGAATTGCATACAATCGGAATACCTGTTCTAGGACTTACATTTCGTCAAAATTTAAATTCCAAGACAATTTCTGAAATGAATCGTCTTGGAATTTCGTTTTCAGATTGGCATAAATATATGGATATCCCAAAAAATCTTTCCTATGCTTCAGGCATTATTTTCACAAAAAATAAGTCAAAAGGCCCTATTCTTGACGAATTTTTGCGTGCTTTATGGAAGAAGAATTCTAGTATAAAAAATATAATTGTGGTTGATGATAAGTTGTCAAATCTAGCAAGTGTATCAAGATCGCTTGAAAAATATAAGAATGAAGTAATATCTTACAAGCTTTTACATTATGTAGGAGCCGGTAATATTCATGACATGAATATTACATCATTAGCGAATGCGTACTCCGACGATTCAATACTATACCATGGTGCTCCATTAAGTATGAAAGAGTCTTTTGACAAAAATGGAATTAAATTTTTTCAAAAATCTGAAGAAGCATCAAAGGAATTGACAATGGGAAGTGGATTTTATGTTGGAACAAAATCTGTCGCGATGGCATATGCATGTCCAAGTCAGTTTCAGCGTAATAAAAACCCAGAAAAAAATGGTGTATTATTCTATATCCGAGTATTTGGGTCAAATCATCTCGTGGGTACAAAAATTCAACAATGGAGACAGTCTGATTCTTTCAATTTGAAGTTAGGAGCATATAATTACTCTTTTAACTTTTTAGATGATGGAATGGATCAGATTAAATTTAATAAACATGAGGTAGATTCAGGCGTACCTCAGATTGTTAAATCTGAGATTGTATCTTGCAAGTAAGAAAACTTCATTCATTCCTTTTTCTACCATTTGTAGTAAGGCTTAAGAATGCTGTCCATTTCATGACAACTTTTACCCAAAGCTTTTAACTCCGTAGAGTTCAAGTAAGGCCATGGTTTATGAACCCCCAGTGGAACTGAAGTGGGATCATAGATAGTTTCCACTGAAAAAGTCTTAGCAATATCAATGGAAGGTACGAGTAAATCTGTCTTTTTTGTGCCTATGCAAGCAAAGATAAGGTCTTCATTGATACCTTGCATAGGAGGAAGTTCCTTGAGTACTTTTATAAATTTAGATCTTTTTCTAAAGGAGAGGCCTCCGTTTCCAACGCGGATAGTTTCATTTGTAATTTCCTTAGGACAAGGAAATGGCCAAGCCCATGGGGCTCCTATATAGTCATATTTGAAAAAATAATCGATTTTATGAGTTGCATGTTTGCAAAGCACGGTGTCGGTTTGAAATAAAAGAATATTCTCACCCATAACTTTTTGCCAAAATCTATAGTCAAGCATTAAACCATTGTAGTCATCTATATTTATATTATGAACTTCCATTCGACTTAAAATAATTTTATTTTCTATAATTTCATTGGAGAAGTGTTTTTTTAGAAGGGATTCGTTATCTATTCCGTGAAAAATCTGAATTTTCCAAGAAGCATCAAGGACGGACATTACATTGTGGATTATAGGAATGAGCAGTTTATGTTCTCGTGGCTCTACGATCATTGCAATGTTGTCAGTTTTTGCAAATTCTTTAAGGATAGGATTATCGCATTGCTCACAGTTGATTACAATATGAGAGCCCTTGTTTTGGGTGAGATTTGCAGGAGAATTGGGATCATTTAAGCCCGTTTTGGAGATTTTTGCACACCCCAACAATGATACTGCTACTACGAACACGAAACGTTTAGTTGTTTTCATAAATTCTACCTTCAATGTGTTGTATAGAAAAACGTTTTTACATTAATTAATTTCCAGTTGCAAACATGGAATACCAAGAACGTTCAAGATAGTGATTGACTTCAGATTGACAGACTTGAATTTCTTTAAACATACTTTCATAAATTTTGAGAGGCCATTTTAGAAGTCTAGTTTTTGAAACGACAAACATTCCAAGGTAAACAGTTTTAACTTCCCCCTTTTTAAAATCGATAAATATGGGGCTTTTGCTCAGAGTATTTTCGTACCATTTCCCAAAGGGTCGCGTTGCTGACCTGACTAGGGGGCAGTTATTGAGGACATTTACTTTTGTGTAAGATGTATAACTATCCATCGTAAAATTATAGGGTGTGCCATGAATTTGACCTGCATAGAAAGAAGTAGGCCCATGTTCAATCAATTTTTGCATAAGCTCTGCTTTTTCAGGACGAAGAGGGGCGCTTGCGTGGATTAAAAAAATAAAATCAGGCAAATGATCATAATTTTCAATCACATACTTTAGAAATCCATAGCTGTCCCAACCTAGGTTTGGTATATCGATTATACTAGCATGTTGATTCAATGTATGAGGATCAATTTTATCTCCTTTGTTATAGATGAGATAAGACGTTTTGTAATGTTTTTCATCTACTTTGAGATTAGAAATAAATGATAAGTCCTTTTCCTTAAATCTGTTAACAATAAAGAGAACAGATCTCATTTCTCCACTAGGAACCATAGCTTCCTCATCGGAATCGGGTTCATAGTTGTAGTTATTTGATTCCACAATTTTATATTTAGGACTATGATGGCTAGGTTCTTTTGACGATGAGGAAGCGCAGGATATTAAAATTGGGAAATTTAAAACAAAGCAAAAAATAACCAAGTTTGTTTTTAAGTTCATTAGTTTCCCTTATTCGTGTTAAGTTTTATTAGAATGACTCTGTGAAATGTCTACTCTCGTATTCTTTGCTATATTTTTGAAGTTTTCAATATGTATTTGGGAGAGAAAGTCTGCTTTATAAAATAAATCCATAATTATTATAATCAAGAAATGATAAATTATACGTATGTTTATGTTATTTCCTAAACAACCATAATCGGAGTGCTTTGAGGGGATGTTAAAATTTTTTTTAATCAATTTAATTTTCATGATGTTATCGTATGCGTGTGCAAACAAATCATCATCTAATGATTTATTTGAGAGATCTGATCATAATTCTACTTACTATCTTTCTGTATTGGCTACTTTTAAGAACGAAAAAACAATCATGAGAGAATGGCTTGATCATTATCTTGCTGAAGGTGTGGAACATTTCTATCTTATTGATAACGGAAGCACTGACAATTATGATGAAGTTTTGAAAACTTATATAACACGTGGACTTGTAACTCTTTTCAAAGACTCAACTAAGCATGCTCAATCTCAGAATTATAACAAATATTTTATGCCGCACAGAAAAGAGAGCTTCTGGTTGATGATAGTCGACTTAGATGAATTCGTTTACAATGCAAAGAACAAAACGATTCCTGATTTTCTCAGAAAATTTGAATCGAAGGGTGCGGTTGTTTTGCCTTGGAAACGATTTGGTTCAAATGGTCTGATACGTCAGCCTTTAAGTGTTGTTGAGGGTTTCACCAAAAGGGGGAACGCAGATACAAAAGCTTCTCATGTAGAAATCAAAACTATTGTCAATGTTAAATTTCTAAAAAGTTTGAACCTTCATAAGCAAGAATTTGAAGGATCTGCTGTTGATGGTCGAGGAAAGGAAGTACTAGCTGAGAATTTAATGAATACATCTGAACAAATGATTAGAGATTCGGATTTAGTTATCAATCATTATGAGAATCAATCTTGGGATTGGTACCGAACAGTTAAGATGACGAGAGGGGATGCGTCGAATCCTGAGAGTGATAAAGCGCGACAACAGAAAGTTTTTGAAGAACGAAACTTGTATTACAACGAGATTGAAGATACCGGTTTGCTAGAAAAGAAGAAGCTTTTTTGTGAAGTTCCGCCTAGTTGTGATCATTATAAGTGATCTTTCTCCTTATTTAACAAGAAGAAGCTCATGTAATGGTTTCTAAATTTTGGTTAAGTAGAGATCTCAGCTGTATGACTATAATATAGCCCACTTCATTTTAGTCTTGACTAAAATGAAGTGGGCTATATTATAGTCATATGTAAGATCAATAATAACAGTAGGATGCTTATGCGGTACCTCATGCCTTATATTCAAGAAGATCTCAAACGAAAGATGGTTTTTGTAGGTGGCCCCAGGCAATGTGGAAAAACTACTTTAGCAAAAGCGATACTTCAAAAATACTCTAGCGGTCTCTATTTAAACTGGGATGATGTCAAACATCGAAAAGTTATTTTGGATCAAGGATGGTCTGACCATGATAGATTGTTAGTCCTTGATGAGATTCACAAATATAAAACATGGAAAAATTGGTTAAAGGGGACTTTTGATACTCAAAAGGAAATTCATGAGTTTTTGGTCACGGGTAGTGCGCGTTTAGATGTATACCGTCGTGGAGGAGACTCCATGTTAGGTCGCTACCATTATTGGAGATTGCATCCTTTTACTCTATCTGAAAGTCCTGATAAAAAAATTAAACCGGAAGAAGTTTTTAAAAGACTTATGAGTATGGGAGGGTTTCCAGAGCCTTTTCTCGATGGAAATGAAACTTTTGCACGTCGTTGGAGAAGAGAACGTCTTGAAAAAGTTATTAAAGATGATATTCGGGAAATTGAAGGTATTCGGAATATTACACTGATGGAACTCTTTCTAGAGTTGTTAAGAACACGAGTAGGAGGTCCTGTTGTTTTAAAAAATTTGGCAGAAGACATACAAGTTTCACAAGCGACTCTTAAAAATTGGCTCGAAATTTTTGAAAAAATGTACCTTCTTTTTACAGTGAGACCTTATACGACAAATCTTTCTCGAGCTATTATAAAACCTCCGAAAGTTTATTTTTTTGATAATGCTGATGTTGAAGGTGACGAAGGAGCGCGATTTGAAAATTTAGTTGCAACCCACCTTTTGAAAACTATTCAATTTTTAGAAGATAGAGATGGTTATCGCTATGAACTTCGCTATATACGAGATAAGGAAGAAAGAGAGGTCGATTTTGTAATTTTAAGGGATAAGAAAATTCTAGAGTTGATCGAGGTAAAATGGTCCGACTCAACAGTTCAAAAATCTCTTGAATACTACTCCGAAAAACTAAAAGTGCCCTTAAGCACTCAGATCGTAGGACGGTTAAAACAAAAATATGTAAAAGGCAAATTGCAAGTTGTTTCCCCACTTGAAACATTAGTCAAGCTTGATCGATATTCTGATTAACACAATTTGAAAATGTCAATGGGCCTATCATATTTCGTAAACCATAACAGACCTCTAACTTTAGCTTTTGGTTTAAGCTTATTCACTGCCTGTACATAGCTTCTAAGTTGTTTTGCAAATCCCATCTCTTGGGAAAAAAGATGTAGGTCTGTGTGAGGTGCAGGATTGGCTGTCTTCCATTCTAGAATACAGATCTCATCAGAATTTTTAATAAGAAGAAGGTCGCAGCTTCCTACCGTTAGTCTCTGCTTATACAATTGTACAAATTTGAATTCAGGGTGAATGCTACGTACGTCGTAGAAAAGTTCGTTCCATGCTGTCGATTGGATGAGATTTTGAACTTCTTCGTAAGCCTGTTTTTGGTGCTGCGGAGTGAGGAATTTAACTTCGAAATTTTTAAGCTTGGAACTTTCTACCTTCCAAAGTTTTTCGAAATCTACGGGTTTGGATAGGGAATGATCTGCAAGTGCTTTGTGTATGACATTTCCCAAAAATTTTCGTAGAGATTTCGATTCGAAAGTTTGTTCAGATTCGTAGGATTTGTGGGTTACGGAAGAACTGGGGTGGTAGATGGAGATTTGATCAGGGATTATACGGGGGGTGTAAGTGTATTCTATATTTGTAGGGTCACAAGAGCTATGACTGAGATCCTCCGCTTGCTCTTTCGCTTCGCTTTGAGCAAGGCGCAGGATGACGGGTTCTTCCAAGGGGTATGTGTGGTTATGGCTGAGAAATGTTTCTAAAAGAACAGGATAAAAACTCTCGTGTATAGAACGATTCGGATGCGCTGTCATAACTATATACTGACTTGCACGTGTTAACGCTACGTAGAGCAAACGTTCTGCTTCTTTTCGTAAGTTTTCTTCCGTCGCATTTAGGATATTATCCAGTGTTGAATCTTTTTGAGGTCTTTGTTTTTGCGTACCTATAAAAGCAAGTCCTCGTGTGTGTTCGTTGTTAACTTTTGCCCAGTAACGGTCTACTTTAAACCAAGGTTCACTGCATTTAATCAGAGCTACGAAGGGGAATTCTAAACCTTTCGCTTTGTGTATGGTCATCAGTTTTACTGCTTCGCCTTTAAAGGAAGGGGCAGCTTCGTTGTCTCTTGTCTTTCTCAAATCAAGTTCTGCAAGTACTTCACGAAGAGAAGATTTCTTTTCGTTCTCAAGATTTAAAATAGTTTCGTAAAGTTTTTCCAAGAGAGGATGATTTCCATCCATAAAATTTTGTAAAATTTGTGCGGGAGAAAGTTCGTTTTTGTCTCGTAATAAATTTTTTATTTTTACCGCTATTTCTCTTTCTTTGAAGTATTCGAGAATCGCAAGCTCGCGTCTTTGCATTCCGAGTGTTTTTTCTAAGGCTTTCAAAATGTCTATATCTTCAATCTGTGCAAAAGAACTTTTCAAGAAAGTCAGCAGGGAAATCGTATCTGTTGTATCGCAGAGAAAGTGCATAAGAGCTAGTATATCTCGTATTTCGGGTTGATCGTAAAAACCCTTTTTTTCTTCTCTCAAGCAGGGAATGCCCTGTTTTTTTAAAGCCTCTTCGAAGATCTCGACATGTTTGCTGCTTCTGTATAGAACAACGCAGTCGGAAGCTTTTAAGGAACGAAAGCTTTGTGTTTTCTTGTCATAAACAGGATGTGCTTTTTCACCAGAAAGGGCTTTTTGCAAGTAAGATGCAAGAAAATCAGCTTCGTGTTGAATAGCACTTTCTTTGTCTACGAACGTTTCTTTCATTTCCTGAATGTAAATGTGACCTGTATCAGGAATTACAAAGTCCCCACTTTCTAGAAGAGCGGTAGAGTGCGTGGGAAATTCAGGATCGAAGTTTTTAGAAAAAACAGTATTTACAAAATCCAAAATCATAGGTGCCGAACGGTAACTTTTATGCAAGGGAATACATGTTTTTTCGAATGTTTCAAAGAGAACTCGCATGTGTTCGAGAACTTCAGGCTCTGCCTCTCGGAAGCCGTAAATGGATTGTTTTTTATCTCCGACTAAAAACACGGTTTGAGGTACTATAGAATCTGTATTTCCTAAAATTTCTTCAATCAATTTTTTAAACACTGAAAATTGCAAAAAACTTGTATCTTGGCACTCATCGATCATCAGATGTTGAAAAGATTTTTGTAAAAACCAAGTTGCTCCCATTCCCGCAACTTCGTGGAAAAGTTTGTAGTTTCCAATCGCAAGATCATGAAATTCAACATAACCATTTTTTTGTTTTATTTTTTCTCTTTCCTGAAGCCAGAGTTTGTAAAGCGTGGAATACGATTCACTTGCTATATTGAGTTTGGTGATTTTTTCAATACGGATAAATTTTTGTAGGCAGTTGTTGACATGAAGGACAGAAGATAAAACTTTATCTCGTGTTTTTCCACGTACATACAATCCGCTGATTTCACCATCCTGGTTAAAAAAACGTGTTTCATAAAGAGCTTGCAGTGTTCTTTTTCCAAGAGCTGTTAGGAAGATATCTTTGCTCTTCAGTTCTCCCATAATATTGCGGAGATCTTCTAGAGTATCGTTGAAAAAATCTTCTTCGGTGTAAGTTTCTGAAAGAGGATATTTTAAAAATGCAGAACCTCGTTCCTGTTCGCTCTGCCAGAGAAAGGTATAGTTTCGAAAAAGTTCGAAAATTTTTTGTTCTATACCTAAAATTCCTTGCTCAGGGTCGAGTTCAAGAAGCTTCAAAGATTCTTGCAAACTGATTTGAGATTGTTTGGCAAAGACATGATCCCAAGCTTCGGTGTTCACATCTTGAACATGTATGCCATCCATCATTTCGTATGGTAGAGAACGCAAATTGGTAGCTTCGGGAAAGGGATTGGCTTCCCATGGGAAGCAAGCAAACCAATCGTAAAACAAAGCATCTATAGTTGTGATACGGAGAAGTTGTGTGGAGGATAGGATTTCTTGCGCTGTTTTTATAGCACTGCGTGGTGGAGGAACTGTGTGTTCAGAATATTGAATATAATCTGCATAGAAAGCTTTCATTTCCGAATCAAATTCTTCTTGTCGATTCGTGTCATAGAGAAGTTTGGAGGCTTCTTGTATGATGCGTTCTTTCATCTCACTTGCAGCTTTAACAGTGAAGGTGATGGTTAAGATACTCGAAGCATCCGCTCCAGCGCTTACGATGTTCAGAAAGCGACGCGAAAGTTGGTAGGTTTTACCCGAACCAGCGGAAGCTTCTATGATGTAGGAATCGTAGGGATTTTGTGGGTGCTGGAGCATTTTTTTATCCGAATGCATATTTGAAGGTTTTTTTTCAAAAATTATGTTGCAATGGTGTTTCGTAAGTCGATTATTAAATTAGGTCAAGTTCGTTTTCAATATGATAGATTATTCACCAAAAAAGTAGATTTTTGCAAAAGCTTGCCTAAATAGGTCTTTAGACCACCCGTCAAGATCTCTGGAATCGACTATAAAGGGAAGTACATCTTCTTTCGCTTTTCTAAAATCTATTTGCTCTATTATTTTCTCAAATAATTCTTTTAAAATATTTTTTGTTAAGTGCTCTCTTTTTTTTAAATGAGAACTCTGTAAGATTCTTTGTTCTAAATGTTTCAGGTTCAAGGGTGTTTTGCGACCGACATACCAAAGGAAATCATACCAATCTCGTCCTTTAATATTTTCTCTCTCTGAACGACAGAGGCAGGCATGCATTTTCCCTGCAAAAAGATCTTCAATGGAAAAAGCACTCACGGAGAAAGGTATAGGCCAAAAAATAGGATGTGTTGTTGTATGAAAACCTTCAGGAGGATCGGTATCCACTTCTAATTTAATTTTAAAAAGGGCTTCTTTATGAACTTTGTAAGTGGATTGAATTTTCAAGAGATGGATGAGCGTGTTGCCTTTGATAAAGGCTGAGTCGATTGCGGAAGGATTTTTTTTATCTTTTTTTTCGAGGCTTACGTGAAAACCAAAGGCTTCCAATTCGTTGATTATTGCGGATTCATATTTCATGAGATCAAATTTGGGATCCTTTTTTAAAAGGGAAAAATCTAAATCTTCTGAAAATCTCTGCAGTTCGTAGAGTATCCTTAAAGCTGTTCCTCCATAGAATGCGGCTCTTTCAAAAAATTTAGCCCTCCATAATCCTAAAAGAGTGATTTCTTGAATAATCTCTCGAATGACAGACATCTCTTCTTGTAAAGATTTACAATGTGCGTCTTTAATTCTTTGTAAGACGATAGCATTCATCGTAGTTTCTCCAGGCATTTAAGAAGATGTTCTAACGATTCTTTCTTTGAAATTTTTGCAAGTTTTTGAATCAATTTAATATTCAAATTCTTTAAATATTTTTTTTCTATTCTTAATCCCTCTAAGTATTTTTTTGACTCAGAGAGTGAGGTGAATTTTTTTTCATAGAAAAGATCACAGAGAGCTTTTTCCTTAGTTGCTATTAAAAAGGGTTGACTTCCTGTTTGTTGCCGAATGATTCCTTCCGCATAATATGCTGAAGAAGAGATGGGTAAATAACGGAAACGCCCTACGGGAGTCTCAAAACTTTTTTTCCTCCCCAATGTCATGCTTGTGTACTCGTAAACCCGTTCTGGAATGAGTCCATAGTAGGAAAGAGCCATTTCGCGAGAAATATAAGAGGGTCCATAGATGAGGTTCGCAAGTGTTTCAAGGGGCCTTTCTGTGCTATCAAAGGGAATATATAAGCCCTTTTTTACCCTTAGTAATACATGATTTCTTAAGAGATTCGTAATCTTATCCCGAGGTCTTTTGTATTCCTGTAACAGGGCGCAAAGCTGATTATAATCGATAATGGAGGCGGATTTTAGTTGCTGTTCAAGGTTCATAGAATCTCCAGTATGTCGATTATATCCCGACATACTGGTTAGATGTCAAGACCAGTATGTCGACTTTGTATCGACATACTGGAAGAAACCTTGAGGTCTTTTAAAGTACCTTCTTCAACCCTACAAATGCCGGTGAAGGGACAAAACTCACAGTGTTCGCTGGTCTTTACTTCAAAATCTTCGTTTTTATCTAGAAGTTTAGAAAGAGTCTGACTCCATAAATTCTGCATAGTGTTTGTAAGTTCGTGAAGGTCTGGTGTCTGAGTACTTGCGAGTTTTTTATCGAGGGCCCAGGTTTTTGCCTTTTTACCTACACCTCTTGCTTGCCAGCGTCCGTGAAGAAGGCTCCAGTATCCCACTATACATTTATCGAGAAAGTTTTCGTCGTTGCGAAAACGATTCTGCGCCATCGCAAGGGCATAAAGAGGAAGCTGTGGGGAAAGACCTTCGGTTACGTCTGAATGGCTATCGACATGTTTGCGTTTGTAATCTACGAGTATAGATGCGTGTTTGTGTACATCCAAACTATCGAGAGTTCCTAAGAGTGAAGCCCATCGATCGTTTCCTTCATCTATAGGGAGTCCTTTACCAACGAGTGGGTATTCTTTGAGTGAATGTTGTGTTGTGAATGCATAAGAATTTTCACCTTCTTCTTCGAAGAATTTCGACCAGTGTTCTGCAAAGCGAGGCCAGGCAAAATGCATCAGATGCAAATGAAAGGGTGATCCTTTTATGGAAGCAGGAAGACAGTGTTCTGTGAGTGCTTGCAAACGTTCTAAAGCGTAGGGAAGGATCTCTTCTTTAGAAAGTACAAGACGTGTAGGCAAAGCTTCTAATACAGATTTTTTTTGAAGGTGACCTGTGTAAAAAGCTTCGAGTATTTCATGCAACCAGCGTCCTTCCCAAAGTGAAGAAGAATCTTCTTCTTTTTTTTCATGTACGCCAAGCTTCGCAAGTAAAAATTCGTAAGGACAACGGAAGAGTTGTGTCAATGATTTTGCAGAAATTGTTTCGAAGAGTTCCTGGCGGTTGCCGCTGTAAATTCCAGAGGGGGAGGAGGTTGGTTCCACCTTACTGAACCCGAGCTCTCTATGAGAGATTGGGTTCAGTAAGGTGGAACCAACCTCGCTTAATATGCGTTGGATAAAACGAGAACGGGATTGAGACCCGTAATCAGGATTCATGGAATACAAAAAAGTAAAATACTTTGCCTGTGAGCAGAGAAGGTGAAAAGTTGTATCTTCGAGGGCTTCTATGTATTGCCATCCTGGCATACCAAGACGTACTTTCAGCATATCACCGACAAGTTTGTCATTAGGTAAGGCACGCGGGAAAGAACCTTCGGTGCAGCCTAAGACAATCAAAACTTCGAAGGGCACATAGCGAGCTTCTACTAAATCTAAAATTTGTACACCTTCGAGAGGAAATCCTACAGAACGCGTTTCTAAATTTTGAATTTTATCAAGCAAGGAAAAAAAACATTCACTGCCTGAAATTTTATCTTTCCAACACAGAGTCCATTGTTCAAAGCATTCACAAAAGGTGTGGAAGGCGTCTTGATCTGAACTTTTTAAATGGTGCAGAGATACTTTTTTAGATTCAGATTGCTCATCTAAGAAACCAAACTCTTCTATCACCTGCATAAAAGCATTTTGCCAGAAACTCAACGGTTCTCTTTTTCCACCTAATTGCAGAGCGTCCAGTTTTTTTAGAACAGATTGCACGAGGGGGTGTGCTTCGCTGTCAAAATCGGAAAGAGAGAGGTCGTATTGTAAATTCTGAAATTCTTCTTCGCTCATTTCAGGTGCTAGGGAAGCCCATGTCCAAGGATGCGTTATAAAATCTTGAAGAAGAGATTGTGTTTCTTTTTTATCTCGTGGATTGCTGAGAAGGTATTTGAAAAGGCTTATAAGCCAAGATCCGACTTTCGATTGTGAAAAGGGTTGAGCAATTGCGAGATTGTATTGGAAGCTTTCTGTTTCCAAACAACTCGTAAGCATTTTTCCATAAATGCGTTCATTGGTTACAAGAAGACCTATACGAGATTCAGGACAACCTTGTTGAATAAATTTTTTAACTGTTGCAATGGCTTCTTGAGTTTCTGAAAGGAGAGAAGAGCATTCAATAACACGTGTCTTTTCTTTTAAAAGAGGAAGAGTCTTTGTGTTTTTAGGAATTATTTTTTTTTCATAAATATATTCGAGAAGGTCTTGCAAAGGACTATTATCTCCAAGGAGTTGAGGAACTTCGCTGAAAAACAATTTTGCATTTTCTTTTTTAGAAAGGATTTTGAGTAGCTCTTTACAGTAAGCTTTAACTGTCGTGAAACACGCAAAAAAGATTTCTTTATAGGAACTTTCACCTTCTTTTAAAGTTTTGCAAAGTTTTTGCACACAGGCTTTTGCAATTTGTTCTGACGTCAGTGCTTTGTTTTGACGCAGTAAACTTTGATAACGTGTGTAAAGTAAAGACAGTTCTTCTACGCGTTCTACCAAAGTTCCAATATGGGTGTCGTCGCGGTATATGTCTTTTTGTATCAGGTTTTTTAATTGGGTGAACACTGAGTTCCCAAAATCAATCTGATCGACTTGAGAAAAAAATTCTCGAATCTCGTGTTCATGACCCTTTTGTAAGTGACGATAACGCCCTTGCTTGATTAGAGATGCGAGCAAAAGTTCTTCAGCAGAAACGGAAAGTACACAGAGTTCTTCTAAGTGAGAGGGTTTGTGCTGGTGTATCCATGTTTCCAAAGTCAGAATCGTAGGAGCGATAAAGCTACCTCGTTTTTTACCCAAAAGAGCAAGTAAATACTGCCCGAGTCGTTGTGTGGGGAGAATAATAAGTACGTGCTGAAGATCTTCAGAAGAGAATCTATCCAGTTCAGAGCTTAGTTGAGTGAGCATGAATGGCTTGCCTTTTCAGTAACATTCTAAAACAATTGAAAAAATTCTTCCAAATTGAGAAAAAATTAGCTAAGTTCCCTCTTTAGGTTGCTGCTGGATTTGTTCTGTTGCGCAGGGAGCTTACAATGGATGCTATGTTGAAGAAAATGGAATTTGAAGAAGTTAAAATCGGCGATTCCGACATATTGACATATGAGGAACTGAATCATTTTAAAACGAAGTTGCTTCAAAAAAAGAGAGAGATCCTGGAGCAGTCACGCAATGCGATTGAATCCAAGAAAATTGTTTTGGATGCAAATGAAATGAAAGATGAGTTAGATCTAGCAGCTGTTACCATTGAGCAAGAATTAACTTTTCGATTACTTGATCGTTCACGAAAACTTTTACGAGAGATAGACCATGCTCTTCGTAAAATAGGAAGTGGTGATTATGGTTATTGTGAAGGGACAGGAGAAGTGATTCCGAAAAAGCGTTTGGAACTTGCTCCATGGGTGCGGCATGGAGTTGAACACAAGCAGAATTTGGAATTTCGTAAGAAAATTCTTAAGCAGTCTCGTGGACAAGAACATTCTGCATTTTTCAATTAGTCTTCAACAGGAACCTGATCAAGAGAAATATCCTGTTCTTCAGATGAGGAAGAATCTTCGTCTCCGAAGTAAAGATTTTCATCATTACTCAAAGCTTCTTGGTATTTTTCTTGGAGTTCTAAGAAACGTTGATCATGACGGAATTCTTCTACAAATTCAACGTTGGGTTTTCTAAATAAAACAGGATTGTAGAGCGTGTATTCATATTCTGCAGGATTTAATTCCATCCCATGTTTTTCAGTCTTAGGTCCATCCACCCAATATCCTCCCTGGATAAAACGCAAGAGCATTCCAATCATGCCAGTGCGATGCATTCCACCGAGACAATGGAACAAAACAGGTTGTCTTTCAGGATCAAGAACAAGTTTTAGTACATCGACAACGGTTTTGACACCGCCAGCAACACCATCGTTGTGGTATTCGAAATAACGTCGTGCTGTATGACCCAAGATGAGCGGAGTGTCGATATTTTTGTGCGCATAATAAGGATTTTGTCCATCAACATAAGTTCGAAGTTCACCAAAGGGATGGAAGAATTCAAAATTTCCGAACTCACCTGAAAGGCTCATTTTGTATTCGTCGATTGCAAAATGAAGAGGGAATATATAACCGGCACTGTTCATGTAAATAATTGTTTTTGGAAAAGGAAGATTATGCTTTTCCAAATAGTTGCTGAGGAATTCCATTTTGTGTTTGTTTAACATTCCACTTCTGTAGATGGTGTATTCTGAATTCTTAACAACGACACCAAATTTCAAATCTGCATTCGATGGACCGTGTACAACATCGTCGATTTCAGAAGCAAAAAGACTTGGACTTAAAAGCGCAGAAACGAGAAAAATCTTGTTGAAGCTTACAAAAAAAGTTCTGATTACATGCATAAAATTGTCTCCTTGTGTGAACATAGTGTTTCACGCAAGGAGGGTATCGGTGGAACTCTTTATTTATTGAGAATTATTTTTTGAGAAGAATTTCGAGTCTTTTTTGAGCTTCTTTATATGCACTCTTGTATTCGGATGAATTTAGAAGACTTTCTCCGAAAGAGCCTGCCTTGCTGACCCATTTCCCACACACCATCATATTATCGATTGCAGAGCTTGTATCTTGGAAACATAAAGATCTTAAGCTTTTAGATGGCCATAGAGTTGGGTTTTCACAATCCCAAACGATAAGATTAGCTAAGGATTTTTTTTCTAAGATTCCCACTTTAACGTGAGTATGCATCTGTCCTGGAATATTCCAAATTCTGGAAAGCAAGAACGAAGCTTGTCGGAAATCTTCCGAGTTTTTCCAAATTTTATCTCTTTCTTTTTCAATCTCTTTGAGAGAGGGGATATTTTTTGAAAAATTCTCATAAGTTTGTGAGTGACTTAATTTTTGCAAAGGAAAGCCGGAAATAAATCTCAATTCTTTTTGCACATTCATAGAATCGTTGCTTGCAACTGTATCTGTCGCAACCGCCCAGTTGAGATTTTGTCGCTGCCATTCAAGTATATCTGCAGGGAAGTCGAAAATCATCTGAGAGAAGGGGCAAGACACCAAAGTGCTTTGTAGATTTTTTTTGAGAATTTTGAAGTCGTTGTTTGAAAGATAGATAGCATGTGCAAGCATAAGAGGAACTTTACTATCGAAGATTCCCATACGTTCTACAAATTGAACAGGACTTGTATTTTCTTTCTCATGTTTTCCAAATTCTTGTCGAGATTGAGCAAGATGAAAATGTAAAGGGAGTGGATCCTTACTTATGCTCGCTTTGATTTTATTCCATAATTGCGGGCTTACAGAATCCGTAGCATGAGGTCCCCATGCTGCGTAGATTCCGTTATTTGCATAGTTTTGAGATCTATGTATTGTTTCTGTTGCAAGCCATTCACGTTCCCATGTGTTTTTTCCAGGGCCTTCTACGTCTTGGAGTGTGGGAGCAACGACACCACTTAGGCCTACATCTTGCAGAGCTTGTGCTATGGCTTCTCCATAATAGTAGTGATCCCATACATGACCGACGCCGAAGAGTAAAGATTCGTATGCACCTATGCGTGTAAAAGCTCGAACATCTTCAGCTGTGAGATGCGATTCGATTTTAAAAAATACATCTCGAACCATATTTGCACTAGCAGCAGAACGCAGATCTATGGCTCTGAAAAAACTCATAGCAAGATGTGTATGAGCATTGACGAAAGCAGGTGTCAGCATTTTATTTTTTAAAATCAGAGTATCGGATGGAAGTTGGTTTAAAGGTTTATTCCATTCTTCAACGGAATCTATGTGAGAATTGCTTATGGAAAGCAAAGCAGGTTTCAGTTCAAAAACTGAATTTCTGAAAAGAGCGGTGTGTTCACAATAGATCTTCACGTTATATCCTTTTTGGATTAGAATTTTACCTTGGCCTCATGTTCGAGAAGCAGTTGACGTAAGTATGCGGGTCCAGAGTCTAAAAAATCACCTGCTGCTTGAAAGCCGAGTTCCCATGCAGTGTTTGCAACATCTGTGGGGTCTACGCATTCGAAGTTATAGAAACGTTCGGAAAGTTCGTCAAGCACTAGACCGATGGACAGAGTGTCATCGCTGACTTCGTTATCTATGCGGATGTCAAATGGTTTGAAGAGTGTGTTTAAAGATACAGCTTCGTTTTCATAAAGTTTTAACTTTTGTTTATATAAACTGAGCGGGACATGGATATGCATAACACTCTCTTTTTGAAGTTGAACTAGGATCTTTATCGGCATAAACATGCAAAGCTTTTCATTTATGAAGAGAAAGAATTTTCGTATTTTTAAAAAACGATCTATAATTTGAAAGAAACAACACTCTTAGTTGGAGATTTTATGACTTTGTCTGTTCTGTTTTTTGGAATGGTACCTCTTTTAGCTTTTGTGATTATAGACAGTTTTGCAGGCCTTAAAACCGGTCTTATTGCGGGGATTCTTTTTGCCTTGGCGGAAGCTGTATACTCGGTGATTGCTTATGGTGCGATCGACGAATTAACCATAGGTTCTACAGCTCTTATTTTGATTTTTGGTTTCTTGTCTTTCAAATCTCAGAAAGAGATCTATTTCAAGTTGCAGCCTGTTTTTCTTGGTGTAACGTGCGGTTTGATTCTTGTTGTTATGCAAGCTTTTGGAAAACCTTTACTTGTCATGATGTTGAATAAGTACCAACTTATGATTCCTTCAGAAATGCGAGAGATGATTATGCATCCTGAAAGTATGAGAAGGATGGCTGTTCTGTCAGGTATTTTAGGTTGGGGATTTTTGCTTCATGCTGCTTTGGTTGCCTACTCTGCGTTTCGTATGAGCAAATGGTGGTGGTTAATTATTCGGGGTGTTGGTTTTTACGTTATGCTTTTTGTCTGTGCGATGCTTGTGAATTTTGTTTAGTTGATCGTGGATTTTTTTGAAAGCTCATTGAGATATATTGGCTCAGGTCTTTTGCAAAATCCGTTGATGAGTTCGTTGTTTTTTCTATACTCTAAGTAGTGGCTTTCAAAGCGTTTAATATTCGCACCCGTATAGTAACGAAAGAACATAAATAATTGCCAATCAGCTGGCAAATATGAATTTGAAAAAACTTGAAGTGCTTTTTTTGCACCTTCTTTGGAGATAGCATATCCAGCTAGACTGCCACCATCCACAATCGGATACCCATTGCTATTTTCAAGACATAGAATTCTTGCGTCAAGGCCTATAAATTCAGATTTTTCATCGAATAAACCTATATGAAAGAGATCTTCCCAGTGGGCAGGTTGAAAGTTCACATCATCTTCTACGACAATTGCCCAATCTAATTTTTCTTCTAAGATTTTTTTCCAAACATTTTTATTGGATTGAATTAATGAAAAGTGAATGGGACCTATGATTGCATCGTGAGCAAGTTGTCCTGATCTTAATAATTGACTGTAAGTGGGTTCTTTAAACTTCCAACCGTTTACAGTCGTGCTCCACGGTTGAATGGCAGTTCCTGAATATTGAGAGCTTTCTTCAGGAGAAAAATCGTTGGGAGGTCCGAAACATTTAGATTTAGGAGGAATACAAGGAGGTGCGTATTCTGTTTTTCCATTAACAGCATCTATAAATTCATATTGGGAGGAAGGAATTCCTATTCTTTTAAGATTGGCTTCCATCGAAGCCCGACGATCTGTTGCGGATTTTAAATTAATAATGAACATTTTTTGTGCTGTGATGTCTTTTTTTAAAACGTCACCACCCGTCTTACAGGAAAGGACAAATAGTGGAAAAGATGTAAGGGTCAAGACTTTTAAAAAGATTCTTACAAAGTCCATATGTATTCTCTTTAGTAATTCAATTGCTCTTAGAAGGGTCTTCCCATTTCTCGAATAACTGATTTTGATAAGTCTTGTTTAACAATTTCCGGATAGGTGCAATATGCTTTAAAATCTTCGTTAATAAAAAACTTTGTGCCAAATGCATTATCAACAGGTTCGTCTATAGGCATAAGTTTTTCTGTTAGCTTTTTTGCACCTTTTTGAGAGACAAGGTATGAGAGTCCTCCAGGAATACAATATTTATCCAGTTTCAAAAATCTTCTATCTTCTGTTGCATGGAAGCGTCTAGGACTACAACCCCAATTGAGATTATCTTGAAAACAGAAAAGGAATAACATGTCCCAATCTTTTGGTGCGTAGCTGAGAGCAGATGCTAAGCGTTTTTCGAAGTGATCAGATAAGTGTGCGTCGTCTTCAAGAATAAGTATTGGTTTTTCTGCTGTGCTGGCTTTCTTTATGCATTCGTAGTGAGAGAGGTAACAACCAATTTCCCCAGCTGCAAGAAATCTAGCTTTCTCAGGAGCATAGATATAGGACCATCCTTTGTTTTTATCGAGTGTCTGAAGTTTGTGTGGTTCGGCTCTTGTAGGATAATTTTTTCCCCAAATTCCAGGTAGATGTACGAGAGGGATATTTATGTCTTTGAATTGTTCTTTCATGGCATTAAGTCGAGCTTCTGATTTTGCATGTCCTTCGAGGCTGATGACTAAAGCTTCTTGAATGTTGATTTTATAATCAGGTGGAGCGTCTGTAAGTTCTTCCAAAGTGAGAAGTGGAGGAGGTTCTAGGAGATTTTCTGTTAAAGATTTTTTTTTTGGTGAAGCACATCCTGCAACGAAAAATATAGTCCCCATACAAAGGTATCGTATTCCAAATGACATAAGTTGACCCTTTATTGTTTGTATATTTTATTTTAACGGAAAGGGGAGAGAAAGAGTAGATGGGAGTATAGAAGGATCAATTAAGAAGCTTGGAATAACGTGGTTTTTCAAAAATATAGGGGTTTTTCTCATCCAGACTTTTCACGAGTAATTCCCTATTTGAGTAAAGACTATGCTGCGGAAAATTTAGAAAACGGTTGTAACTTAAGAAACAATGATAGGAAAGACCTAGAATAATAACTGCTTGAAATATTTTTAACCCCCATCGGTACTGTCTCACAAAAAAATCTATACAAAGAAAACTGCACCATAAGGAAAGTGGGAAAAGCAGATATAAATTGCGAGAGACAGGAGGGCGAGTGCTTGCAATAAAAATGAGGGTGGAAGCGCAAAGGGCAAAGAGAAAAAGTTTGAAACTTGCTTTTGCAAGAACTTGTTTTTGAAAATACATACGAATCATGGCGTATATAAAATATGCACTTTGTAAATATGTCAAAGTTGTTAGGAAGAAAAATAAAGGAATGAGTATTTTAAATTTCCATAAGAATTCTTGTCTTTCTCTCATGCTTTCTCCAATGAAGAGAAAGGACTCGTAAGAACCATAACAGATCAAACGTACAAGGTTGTTAAAAATATAAAGTAGGTTGCTTAAATTCCATTGAGAATTTTCTGCGTTCATTTGTAGCAAACTGTGTATACCGTAAGTTTGTATAGTCGGTATGAGAAGTAAGCAAGGGATTGCAAAACCAACTGTGAACAAAACTCCTGCAAAAAAAAGTTTTGTCCAGGACTTGCGAAGGAACCATGCAGCCAAAGCTACGAAAGGTACAAGAAGAGGCCAGGACAGATGCAGTTGACTTATAAAAGCAATGCATAAACCCATTAGGAAGAAAGAACTTTTATAGGAAAGATAATTTTTACTGATATTCGGAAGACTTTCAAAGATTGCAATAAAGAAAACAATTTCAGGAAGCAGTAAATAGGACGGGTTGTAGATATGTGTCGAATATTCAAGAGCCCAAGGAAGACTTGTGAGCCATGCAAAGAGAGTCAGCAGACTGTAGCGAGGAAAATGTTTACTAAGATAGTAGGCAAAAAGAAGAAGACCTGAAAAGGAAAGAAGGTTCACGACAAGAAAGGGGGCTTCTGGTGCTTTAAAAAGAAAAAATATGGCACCTGCGAGAAAACTCTGCAAGGCGCCAGGAATTTGTGTAGCGGTGTGAACGATGTCGGGACCGAAATGTGGCCAGTGACGGAAACTAAAAAGTTCAAGTCCCAGTAAGTAAATATGCTTTTCGTCTTCATCCCAAAATCTATTATTTAAGCCATAAAAAAAGCGAAAGGCAAAGAGCGCTATACAGCTTATAAAAAAAACGAAGTAGCGAAAACGTTGGGATTGGAACATAAGAAGGTACCTTTATAGATTCCGGCTTAGTTTTCCAAAAATGCCGAGAAAAAAAAAGACTTATTTCAGTTTCAAAAGGAGTTGGGGATGGAAGAGCCATTTAAACGCTTTCAAGAATGGTTTTCACTTGCACAAGGTAGTGAGAATGATGCGACCGCCATGACTTTGGCTACTGTAGATGCCGCTCAAAGACCCTCGGCACGCATAGTTCTGCTCAAACAATTTGATGAAAGTGGCTTTGTTTTTTACACAAACAAAAAAAGCCGCAAAGGGCTAGAGCTTATTACGAATCCTTATGTGGCTCTTTGCTTTCATTGGCCCTCTATTGGCAAACAGGTTCGTATTGAAGGTTGTGTGGAAGATGTGAGTGAGGAAGATGCAGACACGTATTTTGCACAGCGCCCTCGTTTGAGTCAGATTGGGGCCTGGGCTTCAAAACAAGCTTCTGTTTTGGGAAGTGTGGAAGAACTTGATGAACGTGTAAAATGTTTTGAGAAGAAATTTGAAGGTCAAGATGTCCCTCGTCCAAAATTTTGGGGAGGCTATAGGGTACGACCAAGTTCTGTAGAGTTTTGGTCGTTTGGGGAGTTTCGACTTCATGATCGGGATTTGTATTACAAGAAAGATGCAAAGTGGGTTCACACTTTGCTCTATCCTTAGATCTTATCGGGACTTTGCATCAAAACGTTTACATTTTCAGGTGATGTAAGTACTAAAGGCTTGTGAATGATAGTCCCATCTTCGAGATGTATGGTTCTGTAGAAGGTATGGAGATTTAGATTCTTTGGTTTTTTCAAGGTAATTCTCTGTCTTGAACCAACTTTAGATTCATACTCTAGACTGATTTTGTTGGGTTGCATCTTTTTTCTCTCATACGGGGACCTATAAACATTTTAGAGAACTATGCTGCTCGATAGTATGAAAATCTCGGTCGTCATGTAATAATTTCCCATTTTTTAGATCCATCACCTGTTGTGCTATCAAACAATCGATAGTACTCCTAATCGTAAGTCCTTTGCGTCTCAAATTAAAATATAGTTCAGCTGCTTTTGAATAGGTATCTAAATTATTTTCAGGAAACAGTATATCTTGAGTGAAAAGATATACCTTAAGAATTTTTAATTCTTTAAGATCCTTTGCTCCTTGAAGGACTTCTTGTACACAAAGAGATGGAATCATAAAAGGACTGTCTTGATTTTCAATTTCTTTAAATTTTTTGACGCCACTGGTATCCTTGGCTCTCAAAAGATTGATAATCACAGAAGAATCTACAACTATGATCATGCTCTCTCTCTTAATTTCTTATGATCATACCCTTTACTGAATGAAATCTTACCCTTCAAATCAGAGAGCTTTTTTTTCTTTTTCGTTTTAATAAGTATTAACAGGGCTTGATGTATGACTTCTCTTTTCGTCTTGATCCCCGTTAATTGTAGTGCTTCATTTATAATATCGTCATCTAAAATCACATTTGTTCTCATTATACACCTCCCTATACACATAGTTATACACATTGTATATTAAAGTCAAGAAGAGCCTTATAAACCTAAAACTTGCAAAGCAATGTCGATCTTTCCAAAAGGTGCAGAAACCTGAAAACCTGCAACGTCTTTTTCCAATTCCTCAACCATAGAACGGGCCACTTCAATTCCTATTCTCTGACCTTCTGCTGCATCTCTTGCAAGTTCCATTCTGCTCATAATTTCAGGAGGAATAACGATTCCTGGAACCTCGTTATTCATAAACAAAGCATTTCTGTAGCTCACCAAAGGCCATGCGCCGATGATAATAGGAATGTGAATGTTTTTCTGATCCATCGCTTCCAGAAAACGATATAAGGCCTGAACATCAAATACAGGTTGGGTAATAGCCCACTCTGCTCCTGCTTCAACTTTCCAAGCGAAACGTTTCATTTCTAAATCGAAGTCATAGTGTACGGGATTCACTCCGACTCCAATAGATAACGAAGCAGACTGTCCTATAGGACGTCCTCCTAAATCGATTCCACCATTCAATCTATGCACCATATTTGTCAATCCAATAGAATCGACGTCGAAAACTCCTGTTGCATTGGGATAATTTCCCATCTTCGGTGGATCGCCGGTAATCAGAAGCATATTGCGCAAACCAATGGCTTGTGCGCCCAACATGTCAGACTGCATTCCTAATAAGTTTCGATCACGACAGGTGTAGTGTAAAACCGTTTCTATGTCAGCTTGCTGTTCAATCATTACGGCAGTGAGTATGGCACTCATACGTGCACTTGCACGAGGGCCATCAGGAATGTTGATAGCATCTACTCCTGCTTTTTTAATCAGTTTTGATTTTTCAATGATAGAACTTGCATCCGTTCCTGAAGGAGGAAGCAGTTCTATGGAGCGTACCATTGTGCGTTGTGAAATTTTACGAGACCATGCAGATTTTTCTGAAAAAGGAACTCTCGGCTGTTGAAGAACTTCGAGCAGATCTTTTTTCTGTTCGGAACTTTGTGTAGAAGCTGTTTCTTGTGTGGCACGAGAGTAACGGATTGCATTGGACATTGCACGGATATGTTCCGGTGAAGTCCCGCAACATCCACCAACGATTTGCACACCGATTTGCAAAAATTCTTTAGCAAAATGTGCCATGTATTCCGGTGTACTCATGTACATCTGTCTGCCGTCGACTCCTTTGGGAAGTCCTGCATTGGGTTGCAGACATAGAGGTTTGTGAATAAGCCCTTTCATTTTTTCAATGCAGGTCAACATAGGTTGAGGACCAACAGAACAGTTGAGCCCCAATACATCTGCTTGAGTATCTTCTAGTATTTGCAGCATTGTGAGTGCAGGTGTTCCTAAAGGACTGCGCCCTTCTATAGTGATAGTCACATGTGCAATGATTGGAATTTCTGGTGCTATCTCTTTACTTGCGAGTATGGCTTGTTCGATTTCTGTGATGTCAGAAAAAGTTTCGAGTGAAATGAGATCGACACCTGCTTCGACTAAAGCGCTGATCTGTTCTTTGAAATAATTTTTTGCTTCCTCGAAAGAAGTAGGGCCGAAAGGTTCTATGCGCACACCTAAGGGTCCGACACTTCCTGCAACGTAAAGTGAATCCTGTGCGACTTTACGCGCAAGTTCTACCGCTCGTTTGTTGATGAGTTTGAGTTTGTCATCCAGGTTGTGTTCGCGCAATTTGCAACGGTTTGCTCCCCAACTGTTTGTTGTGAGGATATTGGCTCCGGCTTTTTGATAGTCGCGATGAATTTCTAAAACCAAATCGCTGTTTGAAAGATTTGCATCTTCGAAACAGCGATTGATAAAGATTCCACGTTTGTAAAGTTCTGTTCCTATGGCGCCATCAAATAAAAAAGCTTTGCCTGAAGAGAGGGCATCTAAAAATTTGAGCATGGAAGTTTCCTAGAGATCTTTGTTTTTTTGTTGTGAAAGGGTTTGCATGCGGAGTTTTTCTCTTTCGATTTTCAACTGCGACCATTGATACAAGGCTTCCGCTGCAAGATCTGCTCCTCGTATATTCCATCCTTTCGGGTCGAGAACAACTACTGAACTTACGATCACCTCGGGGTCTTCGTAAGGCATAAGACCTGCAAACCATGTCACCTTTGCATTGAGCTCTTGGGAAGTCAAACTTCCTGTTTTGCCACCAACATGTGCGAGGATGTTTCTATATTTGTGTTTGCGAAAGGCGTGGTGTGCTGTTCCTGAGACGACGGTCTTATGCATGATTTGACGTATTTTCCAGCTGGTCGCTTCGTCTATTATGCTCTCGTTGCGTGTTTCGCTTGTGTAAGTAGCATCTTCGTTTTTGGTAATGCGTAAGGGTTGTGCACGACCTTTATTTGCGATGAGAAGATTCACCCATGCTGCGTGTACAGGGCTGAGTCCTACTCTGCCAAAGCCTGCTGCAAAGCGTCCTACAGTTTGAATATTCGATTCACCGGCTATAGGTAAATCAAGAGGGCTTGTAGGTATGTAAAAATCTGCGGGTATAATATGTCCCCAACCAAATTTATCTGCGAATTGTTCCATTAAACCCATGCCAACATATTGCACCGCAAGTTTTGCAAAGAAGCTATTGCAAGAATGTGCAAAGGCATGTTCGAGACTCATTCCATTTTCACCTGGGCTGAAGTTATACAACCATAGACCGCGAGGATTTACAGTGGAACAGCGATCCATTCCCCCCATTTGAATGGTGGGATCCATGTGTACGACTTCGAGTGCGGCAGCAGTTGGTACCACTTTGAAAATAGAAGCAGCTGGAAACCCAGGATACAATCCTGTATGCACAGTAGATCCCCAGGACTTCGGATTTCGCCCTTGTACGAGTGCGAGTATGCGACCTGTTTTAACTTCCACAACGACAACGGATGCTATGGGATCATTTTGTTTCTTAACGAAGTCCTGCAAGCCTTTTTGCAGTTTGCCATCGAGTGTAGTGACGATGCTTTGTCCGTTTTTTCCAACGAAGGTGACTTCAAGACTGTCATCGTCGATTTCAGGGAGCTCCATGGGGAGGTAGAGAGGACTGCGTTCATTGGTTGCTGTTTTTGTTACATTTACAGCTTGAACGTGAGTGAGTGTGGGCCAGAGAAGACCAACAAAAATGACTGGGAGCGAGTATCGGGAAAGTTTTTTCATGTGTTCACACTTTTATTTTACACTTTGTTGATAATGTCTTATCAAGATAAAATCTAAAAAGTTTTACTGTCAAAACAAAAGAGGTCTCCTATCCGAATTATTTCTAGATATGTGCTCAAGGAAATAGCACCGCAGTTTCTTTTTATTCTTATAATTTTTTGCTCGGTTATTTTTATTTCCCAACTTCTGCGTCTCTCCGATGTCCTCATGGCCTTTGGTTTGAGTCTAGAAAATATACTATTACCATTCCTCTTTATTGTAGCACCTTTTTTATCTCTCATGATCCCTGTCTCCTATCTTTTCGGTACTATGATCGCATTCATGCGTTTGAGTGCGGACAATGAATATGCAGTCCTTCTTTCAGCTGGGATGAATCTTCGACGTGTCATGATTCCTGTTCTCTATCTTTCTATCGGGGTTTTTAGCTTGGCATTTTTTGCCTCCACCAGTTTAGAGGCTTGGGGCCGTCGCGAATTTGAACAATTTCTCTTTCAAAAAACAAAAACTGAAATTGACAATATGATTCGACTGAAAGTTCAAGAGGGTGTCTTCGTCGATAATTTTCTGGGATATATTTTTTATACGGAGAAGATGGGAGAGAATCGCATTCATTATGAGAATGTAATTATTGCACCTATGCGTGAAAGCAAAGAAAGCGATTTTGTGTTGACCGCAAAAGGAGCGGATATCGAAGGTTCTGTCAAAGACGGTTTCTTGCATATGGTTCTGCATAGAGGGCTTTCCTACTCCTACGATGATCTTACAAAAGAAGTCACTGTGTTAGAGTTTGAACGAGCGGAACTCGATCTGCTCCGTGCCTTTCGTGAAAAAGTCTTCGGAAACGAAAGGGCAGATTTAGACTATCGAAGTTTTCCCATAGACAAACTCTATTATTTTATAAGTGAACTTGAAGATAAAACGAAACGTCAAAATGAAGGCGAGTTTTTGCGTGCTCGTTATTTGTTTCATTCGAGGATTGCAAATCCTTTTATGGTCTTCATGTTTGCAATCGTAGGAACCGTGCTTGGCATTCACGATTCGCGTAAGCAAAAAAATCGGAGCTACTTTTTAGCAATACTTTGCACCATGGCTTCCCTGCTGACTATAGTGTGCTTCCGCTGGTTGGCAGAACAGGGCTTACTCGATGCGAAGTATGCTGCATGGCTACCTTTGGGAATCTTTGCTATTATTGCTGGGTTTTTGTTTTATCAAAAAAACCGCTTACCGATTTCGGAGAACATTCTTGCACCAAAGAACTTTCCGTTTATTGGCAGATAGTCAAAAATCCATTACAAAGCGTGAAGAACCAAGGAAGCATCCGTAGGTCACCCTATTTTTGAGAAGCAATTGAGTAGGTATAAGCGCAACTTTTCTTTTTTAAGGAGTTACGAATGAGGAGAGTCGTCGTCACAGGTATGGGAATGGTTACACCTGTAGGACTTGATGTCCCCACATCATGGAAAAATATTCTTGCAGGACATTCTGGAGTCGCGAAGATTACACACTTCGACGCCTCTCAATACTCGGTAAATATTGCAGCAGAGGTCAAAGGTTTCGATGCTGCAAATTATATGGATTACAAAGAAGCACGAAAGACCACACGTTTTATCCAATTGGCGATTGCTGCAGCACAAGAAGCTATGAAGGATTCCGGTATCGAAACTAAGGGGGACACCACCCGTTACGGTTGTGCCATAGGCGTCGGTATAGGTTCAATGGAGGATATGAGTGAAACCTCTATAGCTATGAGGGAGGGGGGGCCTAAAAAAGTTAGCCCTTTCTTTATTCCCTATGTTATCAGTAACATGGCCGCTGGTATCGTAGCGACAGCTCACAATTTAAAGGGGCCCAACATATGCCCAACCACTGCGTGTACCAGTGGCACCCATGCAGTGGGTGAAGCTTTCCTTTATATAAAGCACGGAATGGCCGATCTTATGCTATGTGGTGGCAGTGAAGCTGCTATTTGTGAAGTCGGGCTCTATGGTTTTGGAAACATGAAAGCTTTAAGCCGTAATAACGAAAATCCTCAACTTGCATCCAGACCCTTCGATAAGGATCGAGATGGTTTCGTTATAGGTGAGGGCGCAGGTTTGTTGGTTCTTGAAGATTATGAACATGCAAAAGCGCGTGGTGCAAAAATTTATGCAGAACTGCGTGGATATGGAATGAGTGCAGATGCCTATCACATTACATCTCCATCACCTCATGGTGAAGGTGCATCGCGTTGTATGAAAGAAGCTCTGAAATCTGCAAATTTAAAAGCGGAGTCTATTGCGTATATCAACGCACATGGAACATCGACTTACTACAACGATATGTACGAGTCGGAAGCGATTATGACAGTATTTGGTGATCATGCAAAAAAACTTGCAGTGTCTTCGACAAAAGGTGTGACGGGTCATTGTCTCGGAGCTGCGGGTGGTATTGAGGCGGTTATCTTAGCAAAATCTATACAAGAAGGAATCGTTCCTCCTACAGCAGGTTTGAGAGAGCCAGGTGAAGAGTGTCCGCTCGATTATGTGCCAGGTTCCTCACGAAAAACTTCGATAGGAGCTGCTATGTCTAACTCATTCGGTTTTGGTGGAACAAACGGATCGATCGTAATGACTCACTTGGATTACAAGTGAAAAAGGATACAGAATGAAACCCCACAAGGTACATAAAAACGTAGAGCATTTAGCAGTTGATCGTGATCTTATGATTACGTTTTATAAAGATATGCTTTTTTACAGACGTTTTGAAGAACGTGTCAATCTTGCTTACACACAACAAAAATTTTCAGGTTTTTGTCATTTACATATCGGTCAAGAAGCCGTTTGTGTCGGTGTTCAATACGCATTGACTCCTGAAGATTATTGTATTTCTGGATACCGTTCACACACTCAAGCGATTGCAAAAGGAATTCCTGCAAAAGAGGTTTTTGCAGAACTTTTAGGAAAAGTTACAGGATGTGCAAGGGGCAAAGGCGGGTCTATGCACATGTTTAGCAAGGAACATCGCTTTCTTGGTGGGCATGGAATTGTAGGAGGACAAGCTCCTCTTGCAGCAGGGGTTGCATTCAAAATTAAATACAACAAAGAAAATTCTATCATCGTTTGTTATCTCGGTGATGCTGCTATGAATCAAGGTCAGGTATTCGAAGCTATGAATATGGCAGCAACGTGGAAACTTCCCGTACTTTTTGTGATTGAAAACAATCAGTATGGAATGGGAACAGCAATCAAACGAACAACAAGCATCGATCATCTTTATAAACGTGCTTTAGCATTCGATATGAAACAATCGATGATTGACGGAATGAATGTTCTCACGGTGTATACCAATGTGAAACGTATAGTAAGTGAGATGCGTAAAAACAAAGAACCTTATTTGTTAGAAATCAATACCTACCGATACAAAGGCCATTCTGTTTCCGATCCTGGAAATTATAGAACCAAAGAAGAAGTTGAAAATTACATGCAGGAAGATCCTCTTTTGCAATTGAAGCGAGATCTTTTGAAATTTGAATTTGCAGAAGAAGCAAATTTTAAAGAGTGGGATGAATCCGCTCGTGAGCGCGTGAAGGAGGCGGAACTCTTTGCAGATCAGTCACCCCAACCTGATATTGGTGAAACTTGGTTGCATGTTTTTGCGGAATAAAGATGGGAAAGAGGATGTTCATATGAAGATTTTAAGTTTTAGAGAAGCTCTCGGTGAAGCGATGGCTGAAGAGATGGAAAGAGACTCGACTGTATTTCTTATGGGTGAAGAAGTCGCAGAATATGATGGTGCTTACAAAGTTTCCAAAGGTCTTCTTAAAAAATTCGGACCTGAACGTGTTATCGATGCACCTATTTCAGAAGGTGGATTTGCAGGACTCGGCGTGGGTGCTGCTATGGCTGGTTTGAGGCCTATTATTGAAATGATGACATGGAACTTTGGAATACAAGCCTTCGATCAAATTATTAATCATGCAGCAAAAATGAATTATATGTCCGGGGGGCAGTTTTCTATCCCTATAGTTTTCCGTGGACCTAACGGTGCTGCTCATATGTTATCTGCTCAGCACTCACAAAACGTAGATCCTCTGATTACAAATATTCCTGGACTCAAGGTTATTTCTGTTTCGACTCCCGCAGATGGCAAAGGTCTACTCAAATCCGCAATACGAGATAATAACCCCGTTATTTTCCTCGAAAGTGAAATGATGTATGCCATGAAGGGTGAAGTTCCTGAAGGTGAACATCTGATTCCTATAGGTAAAGGAGTGATCCGTCAGGAAGGAAAAGACGTCACTATTATTACATGGGGAAAAATCTCTCACATGGCAATGAGTGCAGTGAAAAAACTTGAAGCAGAAAATATTTCTTGTGAAGTGATCGATGTTCGCACCTTGGTCCCTATGGATGAAGATTTGATTTTCCAATCGGTGCGCAAGACACATCGTGCGGTGATTGTGGAAGAGAATTGGCCTTTCGCATCTGTCGGTGCACAAATCGTAGATCGCATTCAACAGGAATGTTTCGACGATCTCGATGCGCCTGTCGCGCGTGTCTGCCAAGAAGCAGTTCCTGTTCCTTATGCAGAAAATCTTGAACACGAAGCTCTACCGAATGAAGAACGTGTCATTGCCGCTGTTAAGCGTGTGACCTATAGAAACTGATCGGAGAAAGACGATGGCAAATCTTATTACAATGCCCAAATTGAGCGACACGATGGAAGAAGGTGGCATTGCAAATTGGTTGGTGAAAGAAGGACAGCATTTTGAAGAAGGTGCCCCTCTTCTTGAAATTGAAACCGATAAAGCAACTGTGGAATACATGAGTCCGTATTCTGGTTTCTTATTAAAAATAATCGTTCCTGCGGGGAAATCTTCTAAATTGAAAGATCCCATTGCAGTTTATGGTGCGAGCAAAGATGAAAAGTATAATTTAGAAGAATTGCTGAAAGCAGGTGGAGTAAAATCTGTTTCTACAAAAGTTGAAGAAGCAAAAGTTGAAACAAAAACAGAAATAAAGAAAGCAGAAGCATCTCTTCTTGTTTCCGTTTCTTCCTCCAGCACACGACTCAAAGCTTCTCCCCTTGCAAAAAAAATGGCTAAAGAACAGAACATAGATCTCAGTGTTTTATTAGGAACAGGAACTAACGGTCGTATTGTTGCGCGTGATCTTAAAGATCTTTCAAGTGCGAGCCCTGCAAGATTGCGATCTATCTCTTCTTCTAAACAGGATCTTAAAATTCCACATTCCATGATGCGCAAAACCATTGCGAAACGTTTGCTTGCTGCAAAAAATGAAGCTCCTCATTTTTACCTCACAGTTTCTGCAAATATGGAGAAGGTTCTCGCTTGGAGAGAGGAGTTAAATACACACAAAGATGTGGTGGGTGGAAAACTACCGAAAGTCAGTGTTAATGACCTTCTGTTGATGATGGTTGCGAAAGCTTTGCGTTTGCATCCTGAAATCAACGCGTCATGGCAGGAAGATTGTATTTTGCAATATGGTTCGGTCAATCTTGCTTTTGCTGTTGCTTTGCCGAGTGGTTTGATCACTCCTGTTTTATTTGACTGCGATACTTTGGGTATACGCGAAATCAGTCGAATGACTAAAGAGCTGGGTGAAAAAGCAAAGAAAGGTGAGTTGAAACCGGAAGACTACAACGGTGGAACCTTTACCGTTTCAAATTTAGGTATGACACATGTCGAAGAGTTCACAGCAATTATAAACCCACCTCAAGCTTGTATTTTAGCTGTAGGACAGACGAAAAAAGTTCCTCATGTCGATGAAAATGGAAACTTGATTGCACAAAGTCGTATGAAGATGACGTTATCCTGTGATCACAGGGCTGTCGATGGAATGGTGGGAGCTAAGTTTTTAGAGACCTTAATTGAATTTTTAGAAAATCCTCTCTCTATGCTTTCTTAGTCTGAATCACTTCAAAAATATGAAAAATCAAAGTAGCAGACACCATGGGCATCTAGGGGGGTCTGTTTCTATATAACATAGATTTGAAAATTGTGAATTCGGTTCAATCAAAGAACATTGAAATCTATAGTGGTCTAGATACGTTTGTCGTTCACCTCCGACGTCTAGATTGTAAATATCTCTTAAAATAAGATCTCGCATTTTTTCCCTCTATGTTTTGATTTTCGGTCTGAGTGTACAATAAAAATTATGAGAATTTGTTTATACAAAGTGAATATTGGGGAATCTTTATGAAAGTACCACATTTTAATGTAGCTATTATAGGCTCAGGGATTACGGGGTTATCGACTGCGTATCATTTGCATAAAGCAGGAATCGATAAAGTTGCATTGATTTCTCATCCAAAAAAAAGGTCGAGATATGTAGATATGCTTGCGGGAGGATTGGGTGACAATTTCACACGTATTAGCAATGCGCATGGTTTAGATTTTGCAAAAGAAATATGGTCTTTCAGTAACTCAGGCTACGATGGTGTTCTTGAATATTGCAAGCAGCATCAAATTCCACACAGTGCAAAAGGACGCATACGTCTGATAGTTTCGGAAACGGAACTTCGTGAAGCCGAAATAGCAGTTAAGCAATTGCAAAGCGTTGGATTGAAAGGAGAGCTTTGCAAACCAGAAAATTTTTCTCTACTCAATGGGTTTGAAAAAAGAGTTCTTGCAATTCAGGATGAAGGTGAAAGAGGAGCTTGGATTGACACGAAGGGGTTTTTGAAAAGTTTGCATGCAAAATCTTCGGCTTTCGAAATTCACACAGCGCTTTTGAATTTCGAAAAATCTGCGCAAAAATCGTCACCTGGAATGGTTTTGAATCTTGAAGACGGCTCTGAAATTACGACGGAGTTTTTAGTCCTTGCCTGTCATCAGGATATTTCACGCTTTCTTCGATCTTTGAAAGAGTCCCTAGTCACGTATGCGGATCAGTGGTCGCATGTGTCTGTTCCCTCCCTTGGAAAAACCCATGAGGGGTTCGTATTCAGTGCTCATCATGGTTATGAGTGGGGAGTGCTGCTGCAGGAGTCCTTGCATTTGGGAGGTGGGCGATATTTGCGGAAATTAGCGGGAATAGGAGCACAAGAAGCAAGGGTGGAGCCAAAAATCACGGAGCATTTGCAAGAGCAGCTTGCAAAAACCTTTAGCTGGGCAAAGCAAGCTCAGGTTAAAGAGACGAGCGCTTTTCTTGAAATTTGGCCCTGTGATGAACTTCCGCTCATAGGTCCCATGTTTGGTGAAGAACGTGTTTTGCTCGCCAGTGGCTACATGGGCACAGGTTTGAGTTTGGGATTTGAAGCTGGTCTGTGTTTATCAGAACTTATTCACAAAGGAGAAAGTTCGCACTTACCCCATCGTCTTTGGCCTGAGCGCTTTCGTACTCTAAGTTGACCTTTCCCGCACATTCCACTAGTTTCTAAATTCAACACTCACTGGAAAGAATCGCCGTGAAACTTATAGACACCTTACAAGATCTTGAACGCAGTTTTCGTTCCGAAGCAGCGCCCCTTGAGCGTATGCCTGACATCCAACAGGTTGAGCATTTAAGAGTCAAATGGCTCGGTAAAAAGGGAACTGTCACACAGTTGTATGAGCAACTTCGTAATTTCGACAAAGCAGAAAGACCTGAAGCAGGAAAGCAGATCAACGCATTGCGTGATCTTGTGGAAGCTCATCTAGGTCAGCTTAAAATAGCAAGTGAGCGTCATCTCATTGCAAAGAGCATTGAGAATCGTAAGCTTGATATTTCCCTTCCTACAAGTGCAACGACAAAACCTGGTTCTTTGCATCCTGTAACTTTGATGCGAACTTTGCTGATGAAAGAGTTTCGACGTTTGGGTTTTTCCGTTTGGGAAGGACCTGAAGTCGAATTTGATTTTTATAACTTCTCAGCTTTGAATTTTCCCGAAGATCATCCTTCGAGAGATATGCAAGATACTTTTTTTGTGAAAGATCGTAATGCGATACTTCGTACGCACACGTCCAACATTCAGATCCACGCTATGCTCCAAGAGCCTCCTCCTTTGCGTGTGGTGTCTTTGGGGCGCGTTTACCGTTGTGATAACGACGCTACGCATGCTCCTATGTTTCATCAAGTGGAAGGTGTTCTTGTCGATAAGAATATTTCTATGGGTCATCTCAAAGGTATTATCGATTCCTTTATCAAAGCCATCTACGGAAGTGAGATGAAGACCCGTTTCCGTCCCAGCTTTTTCCCTTTCGTTGAACCGGGAGCCGAGTTCGACTTGCTTTGCACGTGTAAAGGTGTGGGTTGCAGACTTTGCAAACATACAGGTTGGTTGGAAGCAGGGGGATGTGGAATGGTGCATCCAAACGTTTTTGAAAATGTGAATTACGATAGCGAGCAATACACAGGTTTTGCCTTCGGATTCGGAATGGATCGTATGGCTATGATCGCTTTCGGTGTGGAAGATCTTCGATTGATGTTCGAAGGAGATCATTCCTTTCAATCACAGTTTCCTATCTATTGGAAATAGGGAAAGAACTTATGATTATTTCGTCTCAATGGCTTAATGACTACGTTTCTCTTGAAGGTCTTAGTTCTCAAGAGATTGCAAAAACTTTAACAAGTCTCGGTCTTGAAGTAGAAGGCATCAAAGAAACAGCTCTTTTCGATGCAAACATTGTTTTAGGTAAAGTTCTCGCAGCACAAAAACATCCGAACGCCGATACTTTGCGTTTATGTCAGGTGGATGTCGGTGGAAAAGACATACTCAATATAGTCTGTGGTGCACACAACGCTCGTGAGGGAATTTATGTTGCCGTTGCACAAAAGGGTGCTGTACTTCCTGACGGGTTAAAAATCAAAGCTACAAAAATTCGAGGAGAAGCTTCTGAAGGGATGCTTTGCAGTGAGCGTGAATTGGGAATGTCTGACGATCATGATGGCATTATCGAATGGAAAACGACGACGCATGCACTCGGAACTCCCATACGTTCCTTCTTACAAAAACCAGATGCAGTTATGGAACTGAATGTCACACCGAATCGCAGTGATTGTTTGAGTTACATCGGTGTTGCAAGAGATTTAGCTGCAAAACTGAAAAGACCATTGAAAAAACCTGGATCTGGAACTTTTCAAACTGCAAGTAAACTGGAAAATATAAATCTTCAGATTGAAAATGCCGAAGAATGTACACGTTTCTGCGCAGTACTGCTTAAAGGGGTACGTGCGGTGGAATCTCCTCTTTGGTTGAAGCAGCGTCTTGAAAATTCGGGAATGCGCTCCGTAAACGTTCTTGTCGATGCTACCAATTATGTGATGCTTGAGTATGGTCAACCGATTCATGCGTATGATCGACGTTTTGTAAGTGATGACACTTTGAAGGTGTGCTCAGGTAAGAGTGCAGATTTCAAAACACTCGATGATGCAGACATAAAAATTCAAGCAAATGATATTCTTATCTGCGATGCACAAAAAACGATCGGCCTTGCAGGGATTATGGGTGGAAAGAATTCCGAGATCAAAGCGGATACGAGTGAAGTTTTGATCGAAGTGGCACATTTCTCCATGCAGAAAATTCGTAAAACTGCGCGTCGTTTAGGGATCTCTTCCGAAGCGTCTTATCGTTTTGAAAGAGGTGTCGATATTGAAGTTCTTCCTGAAGTTTTAAAACGCGTCAGTTCTTTAATTGTCCAGTGTCTTGCGGAACAAGGTATTAAAGATGTTCAAGTTGCGTCTCAATTTTACGACAAGCAAGTTAAAGAGCGCGCTGTTCACAAAATTGCACTTCGTCTGAGTCGTTTGCGTACGATGATTGCAGATCCCGTTTTCAAACAAGAAACTTGCATAAATTATCTGGAAGCTCTGGGTTTCAAACTCTGTGATCAAAAAGAAGAGCGAATGCTTTTCGAAATTCCGAGTTGGAGAAATGAGATACTTCGCGAAATCGATTTGATTGAAGAAGTTGCACGTTTGCAAGGTTATGATGCGATTCCTTACGAAGTTCCTCGCATGATGATTGCTGGTCAGAAAGAAGATCCTTACATAGAATTTGCAAATAAAGTTAAGCAAAGTATAGCAACGTTAGGTATGAACGAAGTGATGACCTATCCGTTTACAGGAAAAGAAGACTATGAAAAGCTTCGTCTTTCTGAAGGGCATCTCTTTTGGCCTACAGTGCAAGTGGCAAATGCTTTGAATGAAAAACAAGCTTTCTTGCAATCTTTGCTTTTGCCAAGTTTGTTGGAGGCTCTAGCGCGCAATAGAAATCGTGGAGTCAAGGGCGTACGTCTTTTCGAAGTCGCACGTACGTTTTTCTCTAATGAGACCTTGAAAGCTGCGACGAGCTATGAAGCAAAATATTTTTTGCGTCAGAGTCGTTTGCTGAGTGCAAAAGCAAAAGCGGAAGAGGGCCGAGTTATTGAAAGAGAGACTCTCGCAGGACTTATAGACCAACCTTTTACACAGAAAGAATGGGATCGTGAAGAAAGTCCTACAACTTTTTACCATGGTAAAGAGTTGCTTTCTTCTCTGTTGAAAAATTTTGGTTTGAGCAATTTGAGTTTTGTTTCCTGTGATCTTCCCTTTGTTCATCCTCATGCTTCTGCTTTTATAGTATTTGGAAGAGACCGATTGGGTTGGGTTGGAGAGTTGCATCCTGAAACAGCAAACTCTTACGATTTAGGAAAAGATGTGCCTGTGTGTTTTGAATTAGATTTGGAAGCTCTCTTCGAAGCCCATGAAAAGCAGTCGTATAAGATCAAGCAACCTGCACGCTTCCCAGCAGTAGTGAGAGATTTGGCTCTGTTAGTTGAGAAGGATTTGAGTTTCCGTGATTTCCAAATTCAGCTAACGAAATTTCCAGGAAAAAAACATTTGAACGATGCGCGTCTCTTCGATTTGTATTTGGGTGAGTCTATAGGACATGACAAGAAGAGTTTCGCAGTTTCCTGCACCTTCCAGTCTTCCGAACGAACTTTGACGGATGAGGAAGTGGATTCAGAACTTGCAACACTTCTATCCCACTTAAAAGCTAAGTTGGGAGCTGTTCAAAGGTAAGTGGTACATATCTCCTCGTGTACAGGAGCTTTCTTCAAGGGGGCTTTGAGCAGGTGGGGTATGTATCAGTATGACGCTATCTGTAGGTAATATATCCATAATTTGTCCTTATCTTCGTACAGGTCAATGCGGACTTAGATATAGAATACAACTTTGTTCCGAAATGCTCAAATGCCCCTGATAAGTTTTTACAAAACTATTAAGAGCTGTCATTGTGAGCTCTTCCAGTAAACCTTTCTGTGGAACATTGGCCTGTATGTAAGACAAAAAATCTTCCTTTAAAACCCCTGTCTTCCACTGAGCTTTGCACATCAACCAAATTTTTCTATCGACATTCTCGCAAATTTCAAAAGTCATAGTCAGTGCAGAACCTGTTTCTTCTGCAAGCAATATAAAAAAAGACGAGAGTCCCATAGTCAAAGCTCTGCGATCGAAGCGTACAGGCATGTTTGAAAGTTCACTCTCATGCAAAATCAATTCCACATTCACACCTAAACGTCCCAGAGTTTTCAACATACTTTCTTTGAAGCTTTGCAAGAAATTGCCGAGTACGAAAGCTTCGTGATTCAACTCTTTTTCTTCTAAAGCAGTGGTTACAAGTACAGAGCGGATGGAAAGTTGTATGGTACTGACGAGTCGTTGAGCTTTTTGCAGGTCTTCACGAAGTTCAGTATGAGGGCTGTAGTTTTCTACAGCGGTTAAAATGCCCTGCATTTTAGCAACAGGCGTGTTCAGATTGTGACTGAGCAAAGATACAAAATGGCTTTTTGCGGAAAGTAATTCGGAATCCGATTTTTGTTCTATGCGCAAACGCCAGTGGTAGAAGGACTCAACGGAAAGTTTTGCAAAGGTGGCAAGTAAGAAAGATAAAAATCCTGCATACAATGCATCGAATATAGGTACATAGATGAGAAAGTAGCGTATTGCTAAAATATTTAACAAAGGTGCTAAGCAAGCGAAAAGCAAGAATGTGAGCAGTGAATAGACAGGGCCAAAACGCAGAAGTATTAAAATAATAGACAGTGCTAAAACAGAAGCTAGAGACAGTGAAAGTTCATAAGGAAGAATGCCTATCAAAGCATTGTCATGAAACATCTGTGCATGCTGTGCCCAGTATTTATGCAAGGGTGTTCCTGTTTTTCGTGCTGAACTTTTCAAGGGATCAAGAACTGTTTTTACGCGATTGATATCAGCAGATTTCATCATCCCGCTGCGTCCTTGAATCAGAGCGTTTCCGATAAAGACGCTTTTATTTTTGAAAAACGGTTGCAGTGTTTCGAGATGAGAACTTGAAAGCTCCAAGATATCACGGAAAGAGAGGTTGATAAAATCTTGATAGGAATTGTAGTAGAGAAGATGAGCGAGAGATTGAGGGGGAAGGTTATGTGTGATGGGTTCTAAAATTCGCGAGTGTGAACTGTGTCTTCCATAAAGAGATGAAATTTTCTGCATCACCCATTTGTCCCAACCTGGATCATATACACATAAAATTTGCAAAGAGGAGTCACACGGATCGGCTTCTAAAACCTGTGCCTGTTCTCGAAAACGTGGAGGAAGGCTTGTCATCAGTGTGGGATGAACTACAAAATATAGCTCAATTCCGAGTTTTCTCGCTTTTTCAATAATGGGATAGAGAGGTTCGTAGTGCGAGCCATGAGGAAAGGCGTCTGCTTGCCAGTGTATGAAAATACGAACACAGGATAGATCAAGCAGTCTGTTTAATAGAGATGCATAGTTGATCAAACTGGTGTCTCGATGGTCATGTATATGCAATTGATTCAAACTTTTAAAGTCATCTTCGTCCAAAGACACCGTAATAAAAGGCGAAGGATTTTTTATAACACGAGGACCTGCAGCTCTTAAACTCCAGTAAATTAATCGACTTTCGATTTGTGAAGACACACGTCTGTGTTTTTGTCCTGAATAAAGTAAGTAACTCAAACTCCAAAACAGTAAGCAGGAAAGAAGTAGGGGATATAAAACATCGATCCACCACACTTTGAAATAAATTTTTTGTATCCACTCTGAAAAGGGGGTTGTGTTAAAAATCTTCATGTTTTTTTTCTTTATGTCGATATTTTTCTACAAAAAGAGAAAAGCGCGATCCGACGCCAAGTTCGGATGAAAACGTAATTTTGGTCCCTATTTTTTCGCTAAAAAAGCGAACCAAATACAAACCTAGTCCGTTGCCTTTAACTTTGTAAGAATTGTCATCAAGTACCCTATAGAATTTTTCGAAAATACGATCATGATGTTCTTTCGGAATGCCACACCCTTGGTCGCTTACATGTATACCCACCATTCGACGATGATGTGTCGAAACGCGTATGTGTACTTTCCCTTCTTGAGGAGAATATTTAATGGCATTTGAAATAAGGTTGAAAACTATAGGCTCCAATAAAACTTCATCACTCCAAACATCGCTTTGGATGTCTTGGTCTACAATGACTTGTATTTTTTTCTCTTCAATCAAAGATTCAAATTGACGCAATATGCGATGGATCAAAGCTTTTAATACAACTCTTTTTTTTCGGACATCTTCCTGTTTTTTTTCAGACAGAAGAGAGTAGTGTTTGATTCCTGAAAGATAATCATTCAGTTCTGCTGAACTCAGAAGTGCTTTTTGGAAGGTGGATTGAAAGACTTTGTTCCCTGCAAAGGCATTTTGATGAGGGGCTAAAACCTGCTCAATTTTTTTATTCATATCGAAAAGTTCAAAGGCAAAACGATTCAGAAACCTTCCTTGTACCAAGGCCAGTTCCCTTTGCATGCGCACTTCATGTGCACGCAATGCGCGTTTGCGATCATCCTGCTGCGCTTTCCAGAAAGCGCCTGTGATGGCTGCGAGCACTGAAAAAAGGCAGGTGTCTGCGAGAGGAATCAAAGTGTTCGCATAAGAAAAAAGCAGACCATGTGCGTAGAATAAAAGGGTGAAAGCGGAGAGAAATAAAAACACAGCAAGAGCGGGTGCCATTCTCCAAATTGCAAAACTCAAAACGGAGAAAAAAATAGTCTGTACAATCGTATAGGCATCATAGCTGGGTTCTAACCAGGAGCCTGTCATGAGGTTGTCTAAGATACTTGCAGTGACAAAAAGAAGGGGTGTGCCATGCACTTCGGAATTGTTTTCACCTTCCCAGGGGGTATTTACGAAAGTGCCTTCCTGAAAGTTGATGTCGCGACGACGAAAAGCTGTGTAACCGATGAGCACAATTTTATTTTTAAGCAGAGGGGAGGCTTTGAGTGAAACAAGCTTTTTAGCACTGATCCGCTCAAAACTTTCAGGACGCCAATAGTTGATGAGCACACCGGGAGGTTCCGTTTCTTCGTAGTTATTGCGTGTTTCTCTCAGACGATCTTTATAGTCTGCAAGTTCGTCATGAATGGTTTCTTCTAAAAAATCATGCTGATGTTTCAAACCATAACGTCGCGCTAACAGAGTTGTCAGTTGAGGAACAAGATCTTCACCCAAATAGCTAAGTAACGGAGCTTCCCTCACAACACCCTGTCGGTAACGTCGTAGGGTTCCAGCACCAGCAACTTGAAGCGCAATAGGTTTAAATTGCAGAGGGAGCTGTAATTTGGAAGGTTCTAAGTGGTGGTAGTCAAAAATTCCCAGATACGCGTTTTTATGGTGTTCGAGCCATTGAAGAATGGGTTGTAAAGAGTTGCTTTCATAATCGAAGTCTTGGTGGGGGAGAAGCAACGCCATCGCTTCGGGTGAAGACGCAGCTGTCGCTTCGAGTATTTGCAAAAGGGCATAGGTGGGGAGTGTCGAAGTTTCTTCTGTAGTAAAGTAAGAGAGGTCACTATCTCCTAAGCTTACAGTTACAACGCGGCTGTTTTTTAAAGTCTGTGGTTTGAGTATGGTGCGTATGTCGAAGAGTATGTATTCGAGTCGTTCATGCAATTCCGTCGAATACAAAAAATAAATTAAAAGACTTGCAAGAATGCTGGAGAAAAAACCGAAGAGTAAAGTCTTTTTCATTTTATTTCATATACTCCTGAAGAATTTGGGGAGCCCGCTTCAACAAGCTTATATAGATACGAAGAGCAAGCGTCATTTCCGTATCCTGGAGTTTGCAAAATAGGGGATCAATACGGTCTATGTTGCCACTGTGCATTTTGTTTTCATGAAAGCAGCCACCCTTACAAACCTTTCTCATCCAACATGATTTGCAAGGTTCTTGTGAATGAGTTCGGATGAAACGGATCTTTTCCAGCTTTTCAAGCTTTAATCCGCTATCGATGTCTCCCACACACTCTTCCTCATCTTCTGTAAAACGGTGACACAGATAAAAGCGTCCACGTGTAGATACAGAAAGATAACTCAGACCTGCTCCGCAGAAGGCTTGATCCTTCCCATAGTGCAATTTGCGTATCCAGCTTCGTAAATTTCCAATACGCATAATTTTGTCAAAGGCTTGAATTTTAAGCAGCGATTCAACCATTTGAGTTAAGTATAGGTTTAATTTCTCAACATCCTTGCTGTCGAATTTCAATAAAGGATCAGAACTTGCAACGCGTGCATATTGGATATTGTAGGAGTAGGAATTGAGAATCTTGAACATGTCATCAGGAAAATTTTCTATAAATTTTTTGCTGAGAGTGGCTTTGATATGAAAAGAACGGAGTTCTTTTAAAGTTTCTTTGAAGTTAAGAAGTTTTGATTCAATATTTTGTGTCAGGTTTAAATTTTGAGTGCGCTGGAGTGTTTGTGCGCTACTTCCATCGTAGGAGATATTGATTTTGAATTTATGTTTTTTGAAGAAGTCTATGTGAGAACTGTTTAGTAAAACACCATTGCTGGTAAGGGAGAAAGAGTATGTTCCTTGTTGAGAGGAAGACCATTCAACGATGTTTTTTATGAGTTTGAAATTGAGAAGGGCTTCTCCTCCGAAAAAAGTGATTTCGAGATGTTTTTCTTTCGAAGAAAAAAATTGAATAGAACGTTTTGCAAGATCGAAGCTCATGAGTGTGTCACTGCCATAGTCTCCTTTTTGCCCGGCATAGCAATAAGTGCACCGCAGGTTGCAGCGTTCTGCTACGTTGAGAGCAATGTGTCGAATATTGAGTAGCTTATCCGCCGTAGCCTTAGCATAAGTGGATTTTATATTTATATGGGAACTTACTAATTCTTCAGAACTCTTAATATGTTTTTGCAAATTGCTAAAAACTTCGTCGTGTTTATTTTCAAGCAAAGCTTGTGACAAAGCTTCTGGTACCTGTAATATAGAAGCAGTAGGTACATGGAATACAAAATGGCAGTGCTCTGAGTGGAAGTATTTCCAGTCGGGATTGTGCATCGATCCTCCTAACTCAGAGAAACTAACACAAATTCAGTGGGGCCTTTTATGCAAAAAATCCTAATCGTAGCCTCTTGTTTCTTCGCGATTCTCCCGTCGTGTAAGAAATCGTCGAGTTCATCCTCCCCTTCGAAGCCTGTTACAGCGGCCGCTCCTACAAATACAGGCTGTCCGCCACCCAACTTAGCTCTGTTGAATACGACACCACCTCCTCCGAATGTGGATCCAAGCAAAATCAATTTATTAAATCTTGATTTCCGTGTGCAAAGTGCGTTGGATACAAAGGGGGCATCGAAGTTTCTTTTGAATATTAATCCGATTCCTGCTCCTGCTTTGGGCGATCGCGTTGCAGACTTTCCCCGTGTGAACATTTGTGAGCTGACGAAAAACAATTGCGTGACCTTTGATTTTCCCTTTTGGTCCGGCATTGTTCGTATTCCGAAAAAACTTGAAGGGAAAACTTTTCAATTCAAAGCGAGTGCATGTACCTATATTCGTGAGCAAGATCCACAATCCAATCTTTGGGTTCCCACGAGTAAATACCGCTGTAGCAAATTGAGAGCAGCAGATCCTAAGGTCATAGGTCGTTCTTCACAGGAACCGACTTCCGAAGCTTTGCAAATTCAAGAAGTTCAAAAAGACATTATAGGTTTAGCCGACTATTTACTTCCGTTCGCAGTTAATTACGAGAAATCTTTAGCAGGTGTCACACCCACTGAGGACTCTAAGAAGATTTTAGATGGTTTGGCAAAAAGCATTATTAGAGAGCCAAAATCTGTAGGTGCTTTCTTGGCTAGTGACGTCTACAGAGATGCTTATGAAACAGTTGTCAAAGAAGCAAAAAGCGGGGGGGCTTTGCACTTAGCTGATAGCGGCTGCCCTGTTATTTCACCAAGTACAGTGACTGTAACGAATACAACACCAGGTGAAATAAATACCGTTATACAGACGGTAGCAGGAGCCACAACAACTGTTGTTAAAAGTTCCACAACAACTCTCAATACTGTAACGACACACACAATTACTCAAATTGCGAATCCAACAGCGCAAAGACTTGCGTTGATGAATTACAAACTTCGTGTTCTGGATAGCACAGGAAAGGTTGCAGGTTGTATGCTCTATGGGACTGCAACTTCTGTAAGTATGGGTTTATGCTCGGATGCAAATAAATCTATTTGGGATATCAATCCTGTAGCAAGCAATGGTTCTGCATTTCAAATCGTGTCTAAAGTTGATGGGCGATGTATGGCACAGGCAACTGCAAAAGCTGCTTTGACGATGTCAGACTGTGATCCTACAAAAGCAGATCAGTATTTCCAATTCACTCCGAGCACAACCCTCTTAGAAGCTCCGATGGTAGGCAATGCAACGAGTTCTACTCCCTATCAGCTTTATGCAATGCAAGGAACTGCAACGAATTGTATAAACTCTACAGCTACAAGCTTTTCTATAGGAACGTCTTCGACCTGTTCAACTTTCTACAGTATGGACTCTATTCCTGAACCGATTGCGATTGGTGGACAGATTGGTCAGCAGTTGGGAACAAGTGCTAAGAATGGAAACACTGCAATTTTTGAAATTGCAGGTATGGCAGGTGGACTTGTTCTTGGAATTATAGGTTTGGGGTATGCAATTCCTGGTGAGACAAGTAATGACTATTGGATGAGAAAAGTAGAACAGTATAATAAACTTCCAGGTACTGTAACAAAGTTGCCCACAACAGTGGGGTCAGATGGAAAGCTACCTTCAACAGTTATTGATAAATTGAGACCACAAGTAGACTCGGGTGTTTTGCGTGATAACCCTGCAGATCACTGGGCAAGGCTTAAAACGAAAGAAAAAGTGGGTTTTGTAAGTGGTGTGATTGGTATACTCGGTGCCATTGGAACAGGCGCAGCCTACGGTATTGGAAACTACGCACTTGCAACAACTTCTAATCCTGAGTTGGCATTTGCACAAGCTCTCGTCAATGCTAACAAGCAATTTATACTACTCCGCGACCTCCTCAATACGCTTCAAGATACCAACAACTAAGAGATCGTATTCCTAACGGAATCGATCTCTCTAACGTTTGTACTTCGTTGTCAAAGTATCCTTATCCAAAGCATTTTGCCTCAAATAAAAACTCACCATGGCAGCAGATGCGTCTGCCTTCAAATCAATAGGGCCTTTCAAAGCATAGACTGTAAAAATATAACGATGAGCCTTACCAGGAGGTGGGCAAGGTCCACCATAACCTGGTTTTCCAAAGTCGGTACGACTTTGAATGCTACCTACAGGCATCACTCCACCTTCCGAGCCCGCACCTGCTGCGAGTTGTTTTACGTTCGCAGGAATGTTGAAAGCAACCCAGTGCCACCATCCACTTCCTGTCGGTGCATCGGGATCATACATCGTTATTGCGTAAAAATTAGTCCCTTGTGGTTCTCCACTCCATTGCAGATCAGGGGAAATATTTTTTCCCGAGCATCCAAAACTGTTGAAGACCTGATCGTTTGTAAGAATGCTGTTTTTTTTCATGACGGAACTTTTTAATTTCAATCCACCTGCCATGAGAGATGTTGAGATGAGAAAACTGCCTAGCGTAATAAAAATAAATCGCATAAATACCTCCTGCGCGTATTATCTCACTCTTTCCCATAATTGGAAAAATCTAAATCATGCAGAGTCTCTCCCTTATTTTTGTGTGAACCATGGAAGAAACGGTGAAACCAATTCAATTTTTTCTGTTTCAGAAGATAAGCTTCCATCTGAGTTAAGGTAATTTTGTGTTTGCTAATAAACGCATCAAGTGTTTTGAAAAAAGTATGACGTTTATAAAAATGGATTCGTGAATAGAGCAAGGGTCCCATATTGTTTTTAACTGCCAAGATCAGTTCTTCTTCTGAAAGATTTTTGAATAAAGGATGTGTCTCTCTATGATTTAAAATCTGATCAAGTTCCTTTGTAGATTTTAGATTTTCAAAGAACAAAGAAATTTCTTCACCTCTCTTGATGGCTTCCAAATCTCCACTGTTTAATTTTTTAAATTGTTTGAGGACTTCTCCTCGATTGGGAAGAAACTTAAACACATCACTCATCTCACGGAGAAGATAACGGTCCATATACGCATGGGCCATAAGAGAAAGATGCAGGGCTTCATTCATTCGAAATTCAGATTGCATAAGCTGGTCTAAAGAACGGATAAACATATTGTCTGGATTTTTCCCATTCTCGAAAAGGAAATCGAGATTGGCTTTAAAAGCATCACGATTCAATTCCAAAGCTCTCTTCGCTTCCGTATATTGACCGATAGAATTGAGGTGGTAGTCGAAGCTATCACGTGCGATGCTCAACATTTCTATGTATTCTTTTTGCACGTCGATCTTTGCCGTTTTCGCAAAGGAGTTAGCAACAAGAATCGCAGGCAAAGTTCCGTATCCTAATTTCAAATGAAATTCCTGATCGTCTGGATTGTGACTTTCATAAGTTTCGGGAACTTGTAAAGTTCCAAACGCAGTGATGCCTATATTCAGACGACTGATTTTGTAATATTGGTTAAAAATTTTAAGTTCGAGGGAGTTCTGTATGACTTCTTTGATAAATTGATGTTTATAATGATAGACATCTTCTTGGTCTTTTAAATTTAATACCCCCACGGGAAAATGTTCGATATTTTCAATGTTAAAATGACCTGTACCCGAATGATTATCAAGTTTTGCAAGAGCAATGATTTGTGCCAGCTCTTCAAATCCCAGTCGTATTTGAGCACGTTTGAGAGCCATATCGGTTCCCAGAGCTGCGAATTTTCCATATATAGTTTTAACTTCTCGTGTAGTAGGTGCATATTGTTTTGCAAAAAGTTGTAGGTGTATAAAATAGTAGTTGAGTATTTCAAATTCTTGAATGAGTTGGTGTTGACGTAAGTAAGCTTTCTTAGCGAGAAGAAGCTGGTCAAGGGTGACCTTCATAAGCGTATATTTAGTAATCCTGTAGAGTCTGTTTTCATTGGCCAATTGCATCCAGTTTGCAGGAAGCATGAAGTTGTAAAGTCCCGATGCGAATTGATCCATACCTCCTGTCACACCTTGACCAAAAGTCAGATTGAATTGGGGGAGTGTGTGCCCAAGTTGTATGTGAATCCCCAAATGTCCTCGGTAAAGTTCCTGTATCTTATCTTGAATAGGAAAGCTGTCTGTAAGAACACGATGCAGTATATCTTCATAACTGAAAATATGATCGCGATGATCAAAGAAATGTTTCCCGTATTTTCTATGTGTTTGCATCCAAACGGGGTGTTCATCATCTAGATCTTTGTAAAGAAAATAATTTTTAGAATCCACAATCTGCTGGATCTCTTTAGCAGAAAGTACTTTGTCAGGTGTAATGGGTGCATCTGCATAAAGGGGAGTGCTGAGAAGGAAAAGTAGCAGAAAAATTACCATAATGTATCTCCTCTTGTTGTTGGGTAATGAGATATTGATTCCTTTCTTGCTCTCATGTCATAGATCCGCTAAGCTGTTGTCGCTTTCAATCCAAGTTGGAGAAACGATGCATCGAGTCATTTGCATGCTATGGGGTTTGTACATAAGTGCCAGCCTTTCTGCGGAATCTGTTTATAAACACGCTTTTATCGGAACTCCACTTACCCTTGATCCCGTAGCGTTTAGTGATCTCTATGCAAACAAAGTCGCCAGTGCTATCTATGACTGTCTCTATCAATATAAATATTTGAAATCTCCTCTCGAACTTAAACCTATGTTAGCGAGAGCAATGCCGCAAGTGAGTAAAGATGGCCTCACTCTTAGAATTCCCTTAAAAAAAAATATAATCTTTGCAGATGATCCTGCTTTTCCTAATGCCAAAGGAAGAGAGCTTGTTGCAGAAGATTTTGTCTACAGTATGAAGAGGCATTTTGATCCTAAATATGTTTCTACAAGCCGTTGGATGTGGGCGGATACAATTGTGGGTTTGGATGAATGGGGACAAAACGGTGGTGATTACAAAAAAAGTGTGGAAGGACTGCGTGCTTTGGATCGCTACACCATCGAAATACGACTGAAAAAACCATACCCTCAATTTATTCACACTTTGGCTTTAGGAAATGCTGCAATTGTTCCCCAAGAGGCAGTAGAAAAATATGGGAAAGAACTCGCGTTTCATCCAGTTGGCTCCGGACCTTGGAAGCTATCTTCTTTCGATATGAGCAAAGCGGTCTTGGTGAAAAATCCAAACTACAGAAAAGAAGCCTTCGATCCCTATGCGGAAGGTTATAACGAAGCCCAATACGGGTTCACCGGTATTGCAAAACTCGCAGGGAAATTTCCGCCTTTTGTCGATAAAATTGAGATTTATTTTCTGGAGCAGGATTCGACCCTTTGGAATTCTTTTACTAAGGGGAATGAAGTTCAATTTGGTACTGTACCCGTTTTGCAATTCCATAAGATTGTAAAGAGCACACACCCACTTATCTTGCATAAACCTTATTCTGACCGCTATAAGGCCTCGGAAGAACTGGAATCGGCCTATCATTTCTTCGCCTTTAATATGGAAAACCCAGAGATTGGAAACAATGCTGATCCGATCCGTAATAAACGTAACAGGGCTTTGCGGTGCGCGATACGCAAAGCGTATAATTGGCAACAGCTTATAAATCGCGTCTTCTATGGTTTAGGCAAAGCTTTTCCGGGGATTGTTCCTCCGAATATTCAAGGCTTTGATCCTACTTTGTCTCGTGAGTCTGTAGAGTTGGATATAGAGGGCGCTAAAAAGCTGATGAAAGAACATGGATGGAATGCTGCGAATCTCCCAAAATTACGCTATTCGGGGTTTAGTTCGGTGATCAATAAGCAGCAGTATGAAATGTTCAAAGGTTGGATGAGTAAGATTGGTTATCCACCTGAAAAAATTTCTTTTGATATGTACGCGCAGTTTGGCGATTACGCAAAAGTTTTACATGAGAAAAAAGTGATGACTTTATCCGTCGCTTGGTTTTTTGATTTTCCAGATGCACAAAATTCTTATCAGCTCTATTATGGCCCGCATTCTTCACCAGGTTCTAATGTTTCCAATTATCGTAACGCTGAGTACGATAAGCTTTTCGAGCAGGCGAGTATCTTGGATGAGGGAGAGGAACGCTCTCGAATTTATCGGAGAATGAATGAAATTTTGTTGGATGATTGTGTTGTGATTTCAGGTTATGCGAGAACGCGCATTCATATGTGGCATAAGAATGTGATTATTTATCCAGTTGAATTTTCAAGTGGGGACTATTTTCGCTATGTAGCAGTGGAATGAATGCATAGTGGGACTTCTGCGTTACACCTTAATAAAAATTATTCATACACTTCCTATTTTTGCGGGAGTAACTTTTATAAGTTTCCTTCTTATGGTTTACTTCGGAAGCGATGTGACGCATGCTCTTGTGGGAAAAAATGCAACGGTCGGAGATCTGGAACAGCTTCGTCACCAATTGGGTTATGATCTCGGGCTTTTTGAACGGTACTTCCATTATTTAAAAGAATTGCTTACATTTGATTTTGGTCGCTCGAGTTTGACTCATGAAAAAGTCAGCGATATTTTCCGAAGATCCATTCCTATCAGTCTTGCTTTGAACCTTCCTGGATTTATTTTAGGCAACATCCTTGCTGTTGTGCTTTCCCTTTTTGCTGCTTACAAAAGAGGTCAAATTTTTGACAAAGTGATCATGTTCTTTTCGAGTCTGGGAATGAGCATGAGTTTTCTGATTGTGATTTTATTTTTTCAGGTACTTTTTTGTTCAAGTTATGGATGGGACCTTTTTCCCGTTCAAGGTTGGGATATGAGTTCCCCACGGGCTTATCTTCAATATGTATTTGTTCCTACACTTGCGTCGATCTTTGTCTCTCTAGGTTATAATACGCGTTTTTTCCGTGCGCTTATCGTTGAAGAAATGAATAAGTACCATGTGCAGCTTGCTGTAAGTTTGGGTTGGTCACCTTTTTATATTATGAGCAAAGGAGTCTTAAGAAATGTCTTGGTTTCTATGTTGACGCGTGTGATGTTTAGCATTCCTTTTATTTTCATGGAAGGAAGTGTTTTAATCGAAAGTTTTTTCGGTATTCCAGGGATGGGCCGTGTTGCTTTTAATGCTGTAAGTTCAGGAGATCTTCCTGTGCTTAAAGCTTTGGTCGGTGTGGGAACGCTTGTCTATGTGTGTATTCTGATTCTTGCAGATCTTGTTTATAAAATTGTGGATCCGCGAGTGAACCTTTCATGATTTCAAAACAGAATAAAAATATGATTTTGAAATTTTTAAAAGACCCTTGGGGAGTTGGTTCTTTTTTTATTGTCTTCACTTTATTTATAACTTCTTGTTTTGTGTGGTTCGGATTTGCAGGTCAACACTGGCACGAGATTCTTTGTGAAGAAGGATATAGTCCTATTTCTGCTCGCTTCTGGTTTGGAACAAATTTTAACGGACAGGACATTTTTGCACGTGCGCTTTATAGTACAAAAACTGCATTTGAAATTGGTTTGATCGTCGCTCTTTCCTCCGTTCTACTCGGTGTTTTATTGGGGTCTCTTGCAGGATTTTACAGAGGCCGATGGGTGGATTCTGGGATAGTGTGGTTATTCGCATGCCTGGATTCTATACCGTTTTACCTGCTTGCGGCTTCCATTGCCTTGATTTTTAAAGACACGAGATTTGGAATGCATCTTGCGATGATTGCAAGTTTATGGACGTCTTCGTGTAGGGTGATGCGTGCAGAGTTGATCAAAGTTCGAAATTTTGAATTTGTAGAAGCAGCCTTTATTTTGGGCGCTTCCGATATGCGAATTTTATTTAGACATATCTTACCTAATTTGACTCCTCTTATACTTGTGGAATTTACTCTGTCTTTTGTGACTGCTATAAAAACCGAAGCGGTCCTTTCCTTTCTAGGTCTTGGTGTCAAAGAAGGTCTAAGTTGGGGTATGATGCTTTCGGAAGCGAGTTCGGAAATTCATGCAGGAGAATTCCACACCTTTATGGCAGCATCATTGTTTATGTCTGTTCTGGTTATGGCATTTAATCAGCTTTCGGATTCTCTTCAGGATGCAATGGATCCGAAAGTTATCTAGAAACATTGAGCTAGTTTCGATACTTTGAGAGGAGTTTCTTATGTTAAAAGCACTTAAGATTTTCTTATATGGTGTATTGATGAGTGGATCTATACAGGCTCAAGACGTCCTTACTCAGGTGGAGTTTGAAAACTTCAAACAGAAAAGCGTTTCGCAAAAAAGAGAAATTCTGGAAAAAACTCTACAAGATCTTATCTCCTTACGTCAGTCTCATGGAAAGCAAGATGCTATAAAAATAGCGATCATAGGTGCCGGTGGAGGTGGTGGGCATAAGTCTGCTGGTGATTCTATGAAAACCGTTTTGGAAAGAATTCCTAGTTCACAAAAAGCTTTTCAAGTGGTCTATATAGAACCCATTCCTTTTGACGTGAAAAGCTGGAATGATGCAATGAAAAGCACAGAAGGAAACAAACTCAAATGGATGATCCGTGCAAAACCTGCTGCTGAAACATTATTGTTCACTCGGAATAGACGCTCTCTTCTTCAAAAACATATTAAAGAACAGTTAGAACGTGAAGGAATGGGAGGTGTTCCCGATATTTTTGTGCAAGCAGAACACCTCGGTACCAAAGTCCTTCATGCTCTGATCCGACAAGAATACGGATCGCAACATCGATTGGTTCCTACGGATTTCCAACTAGATAACTTTGTATGGAATCTTCGTGGTGACAAAGATCCTTTGGAATTTCGTATAGACATAGGAGTGAATCCTGAAGATGCAGAGTCTGCTAATGCAAAAACAATCAAAAATCAAAAATTAGATACCATACTCTTCACAGGCTATCCTGTGCGGTGGGAAATCCTAGATCTTGCAGAACGTTTGCATAGTGAAGATGCAAATATTAAAGATTCAGCAATGAACGATGTACGTCTAGTTTTGAAAAAACTTGCAGGTGATAAAAATTATAACTTCGAACAGGATCAATCCGTCTTAGTTATGATCGGAGCAGCAGGAGGGGCTCTTAAAACTTTTGAAAAGCATATTCATGATCTCGCATTGTTTTCAGAACAAAAAATAGGAGAAGGAAAGGTTCATCTTTTTATCGCACAGGCCTTGTCCGATGAAAAAAGTGCACAGAAACTCCAAGAATTAAGTTCTGAAATTGAAAAGACACATCCTAAACTTCAAGTCCACCTTCTCGGTAAAATCAATGCTCTCGAAGTGGGAGTGCTTATGTTTAACGGTGTGAGTATTTGTAAATCCGGTGGAGGAAGCATCGCAGAGCTTGCAACGGTAGGTGGAAGTGCTTTGTTTGATAACTCTTTGAGCAAGTACATACGTTGGGAAAAGTTTGCATATCGTATGTTTCAAGAAAAGGGTTGGGGTTATGTGTTGAATGGAAAAAATACGATTGAAATTTTGAACAAAGCCTTCGCCAATCGCGAGCAGACTCAGAAGTCTATGCTTCAGCATAAGAACCAATTTCATTATGACTGGCCTTATGCTGTGTTGCGGGATCTGATTTCTATAGAATCTCGATAGAGATTAATTCGCCTTTTGGGGAGCTAATAACTCTGAAAGTTTTGCGCGTAAATCAGGATTGGAAAGCGCGTTGTTTACTCGAAATTCAAGTGGTGTTAGCTCCTCAATCCTTTCGCTCCACCATTCTTCAGGCAACTGCGCCAAAGCATAGACCACAAAGTCGTTGAGATCAAAATTTCGAACGCCGCGAATGCGCAGTTCATTTTGAAATACAGAAAAAGGATGCTCTGCTGGTGATGTGAGCAATAATTTGGTAGTTTTAGTAGACTCGTTCTGCAGGGAGTCTCCCGTTGCTTTGTTGCCGTTGATTTTTTTGTTTGCCTTTGTTTTCGATTCGATTACGGATTCAGTATCCAATTTATAACTCCTCTATTTTTCTATTGTAGGAATGAGCAAAAATATTTAACACGGTGTTTCCTGTATATCAAGCTTAGGAATATCGCGAGACTTCATTTGAAAGTTTCTTGAGGAAATTTTTATGTTCACAGAAGAAAATGCTTACAAAATGTACAACACAGAAAGCATACCGCTCGCAGAACGTATGCGCCCCAACGCCTATGATGAAATTCTAGGCCAGGAAAAAATTTGGTCAAGGCAAAGTCCTCTTCGAAAACTTGCAGAGGAGGACAGATTCTACTCTCTTATTTTCTGGGGGCCTCCGGGTACGGGGAAAACCACACTTGCCAATGTCATCGGTAAAGAATCCAAGCGTAAATTGGTCAAACTTTCAGCAGTGAACTGCGGTGTCAAAGATATTCGTGAAGTGATCGAAGCTTCCGTCTTTTCGAAAGAGTCGGGAGCTAAAAGTTCCCTGCTTTTCCTCGATGAAATTCACCGTCTCAGCAAGAATCAGCAGGATGTTCTGCTTCCTTCGATCGAACAGGGCGATATCAAACTTATCGGAGCTACAACCGAGAATCCTTCTTTTAGCGTCAACAACGCCATCCTTTCGCGCAGTCTTGTTTTCAAATTCGAGCTTCTTTCTCTCGACGCTATGATCGTTTTACTCAAACGAACACTGCTTAAAGAAAAAGCAGACCTTCATGATAAAATTCCAGAAACGGTTTTCAAAGCACTCGCACAGGCTTCGGGAGGAGATGCTCGTCGTGCTTTAAATTTATTGGAATCTCTGACCGTGATGTGCACAGGAGAAGAGAATTTCGATGAAAGTTTTTTTGAAAAACTTTTGCCTGCAATGTCTGTTCCCTTCGATCGCAAAGGCGAATATCATTACGATACGATCTCAGCTCTTATTAAATCGGTACGCGCATCTCAAGTTCAAGCAGCTGTATTCTATCTTGCTAGAGCCTTGGCAGGAGGTGAGGATCCCGAGTTTCTTGCAAGGCGCCTTATGATTCTTGCTTCCGAAGACATAGGCAATGCTAATCCTCATGCACTCGTTTGGGCACATGCGGGGGCTGAAATCGTGCATAAAATAGGGATGCCAGAAGCACGCATCGTTCTCTCTCAGGTAACAACATTGCTTGCATGTTCACCGAAGTCGAACCGATCTTACGTTGCGATCAATGAGGCACTTGAGGATGCAAAGAACTTTCCAGAACTTGAAATTCCTATGTTTCTACGCAATGCGCCGACGCAGTTGATGAAAGATTCTGGTTATGGAAAAGGATACATCTATGCTCATGATAACCCAGAAGGTGCGAGTCTTTTGCAATACTTACCCGATCGCATAAAAGACAAAATTTATTACAAAGCGTCTGACCATGGTCATGAGAAACAGATACAACAAACTTTAGATAATTTTAAAAGACAAGGAGTTTAAAGTGTTCTGTTTTCGTCTCCGAAATATCAAGGTGTTTCTTCTTTTTCTCTCACCGCTTGCTTGTACCTTTTTTCAAAAGACTCCTGAAGAAAGTGTTTTGAGAAAAGAAAAATATTCCTTTTATATAGATGCTGGAAGCAGTGGAGCCCGTATTGGGGTTTACAGTATCGAAGAAAAGGGATCGAACTCTCATGTTCTTTCTAAAGGTGATTTTTCTACAAGCGATGGCTTGGGAATACATAATTTCATAGATAATTTGGAAGGCATAGCCTCGTATTTAGATCCCTTGATAAACTATGCTGAAAAGCTTGTAGATAGTCAAAATTCTTACTCCATTCCTGTTTATTTCTATGCAACAGGAGGACTGAGGGGCCTTCCTCTTTCCGATCAAAACAGAATTTTAAAAGAGGTTGAAAAATATCTCAGAACGCGCAGGCATTTCAAAAATGTGCATGCGAAAATTTTAACGGGTGAAGAAGAAGGTGCTTTTGCATGGTTAGCGGTCAATTCTACAAGAGAAAATTTTTCCAGTTCGAGCTTTGAAAGTGTTGGTGTTGTAGATCTTGGTGGTGCTACTCTTCAAATTACCTATGAAATTAAAGACGAGATAAGTACAGGAGTTTCTCCAACACTTCAGTTTAAAATAGGAGATAAAGTTCATAAGCTCTATTCGCATAGTTATAATTTTTTAGGACAGAATATTTTTTTGAAATCCAATATTTCGATTCGTGAATCGTGTCGTGAAGATGCCTATACAGATTTGAACACGCGTTATGATAAATGCTTTACAAATGTGCAAAAACTTTTGCAGGGACATTGCAAAGAATGGGGTCTGTGTAGAAATAAAAATCTTCAAAATCTCAGCTCCTATAAATTTTTAGGAGTGGGAGGCATTGTCTATCTTTCTCAAGAGTTGGGTCAGCGTAGTTTTACACATAATTTTCTTACGCAAAGAGCGCGTGAAATTTGTAAATTGAATGAAAAAGATGCGAGTAAAATTTATACAGGTGGCTTTCTAGATGACCTTGGTGCTTTTTGTTTTCGCTTAGTGTTTTTTGACTCTTTATTTTTTGGAGATGCACAGATTCCAAGAAAATGGGAGGGTTTAGGATTTGGAAAAAATTCTGTGATTGAAGTTACAGAAGAACTTCAAGGCATTCGCTCTATTACCTGGTTAGTAGGAGCTGTCTATTTTAATGAGAATGTGCGGGAGTATACATTGATGTAGTCGTTGCAGAGGGAGCTATTGACTCTTACTGGCCTTCGTTGAGAGGGAAATGAACGGCACCTCGTGCAAGTTCTCTTTCGAATCGAAGATTTTCTGCTCTGTGCAAGAGCTTGAGATGTTTGGGTTTTCTCGGGGCGCGATCAATCAAATCTTTGTAGTCCTCACTCTTTTTTGTGATTCTATACAGGTGATCTTGAGAGACTAATACGTTAACCTGAGCTTCTAAAATTCCGATTTTAGTTCGATGTATGTATTTTTGAATATCTGCAAGTTCTTTTAATTTGAAGAAGTCCCCTGCTAAAAAATCTTCTAAGATTGATTCCTTTAGGATGAGAGTCTTTGTCAAAGCTTCTTTGTTTATTTTATAAAGGCGGATCATCTCGTTGTAGTGGTGTACAAGTCCTCCGATGGTTAAATATATGTTGTGAAGAATGATTTCTTTGTGAATTTTGATCTCTTCTGTTTTCGATTTCTGAACTTTAAGGAAGGCTGGGTATCCTATACCAATATTCCCATCAGAATTGGGGAAGAGATTGAAAAATTCGAAAGCTCTTGTTTTCAAAGCATATTGAGAGGCGAGAATGAGATAGTCCATAGTCTTTATTTCAGGGATTTTTTTAAGAGACTCATTGTTGTATTCACTGAAGATTAAATCTTCATAAGTTTCCAAATGGGGAAGTTCTATATCTTCAACATCAAAAGTCAGCCATTCATTCATAGGAAGGTCTATGCCATTCGCAAGTTCTATTTTTGCTTTCAGATATTCTTCTTCAAGTTTTTCAAGTCCTGTTTGCGCTTTTGCTATAATGTTTATTATTTCAATGAAGGAGAACTTAGATTTGTCAGTGTTGGGGTTGGGACTATCCCGTAAAGCAAGGATGTCTTGCAAAGAACTAAGATGGCTTTTTTGTAATGCAAGAAGATTTTTCACATGGTTAATACGATAGTACATAGATTTTACGGAATGAATTTCATGAGCGAGAAAAGATGCATAACTATTACGTTCTGCTTCATAGAGTATTTTGTTTTCTTTCCATCGAAACCAATTTGAGGGATAGAGAAATCCCATGGAAGTTAAAATAGCTCCCAAATAATTTTTTTGCAAAATACTGAACACCATATTTAAGTTCAAGCTTGGTGTGAGTCTACCTATTGCAACTCTTACGGAGTGTTCTGCTTGAAAGAGATGTTCTGCTTTGGCTTTTACATTCAAATTCCCCTCTTTCACTTGCGTGATGATCTCCTCAAGGGAATGTACTTTCGCATTAGCAGAAAGAGAAATGCTAAGGAGGAGTAGGGCATAAAAAGCATGTCTCATATTTACCTCTTAGTGGTGAGGGTCTTTATAACAGGTCATATCTAAGATGCCTTTGAATTTTTCATCGTGACAACGCCAAAACACAGCTTGATTGAAATCTGCAAGCCCATAGCGGGTTTCGACAACTGCGTAAGTACGTGGGTAAATGTCGTTTTCATGTTCGATCCAAACTCTTCCAGGTTCGATGGTTCGAGAAAGATCACATTGAGACCCATCATGATCTGCATATGCGCAACCGTCAGTGAAACCTTGTCTTTGGACCATAGTGTGTGAATTAAAATCGTAATATTTCATCTCTTTACTAACTATACTTCCCCAATTGTAGTTCATAGCTTTGTTATAAGAACTTTCATCTGCCAACGCTATGGTCCAAACCATTTCTTTGAAAATTCCATTTACCTTTTTAGCGAATTCTGAAGAGTAGTGTGGGCGTTTTCTGAGTAAGCTTGGTCCTCCTCTATCCGAGTAGTTTTTGAAATCACTTAATATAGTTTCCGTTAACTGTTCGAGTTGCTCAGGAAGCCCATCCTGATTCCACAATTGCAAAGCAGCTGTTTGAAAGAGAACTTTTTCATTTTCATCTGCTGATACTCTCAAAGTTTTCCAAATATGTCGGAGTTCATTTTTCAAAAGATGACTGATGGTACCTTTCCAGAAATCAAATTCCCCTGCGTACAAAATAGATCGCAGATACAAGTCATTAACGAAATAAGTAAAGATGCCCGCAGCATGATTGCGTCCGTCGATAAGTTTGTCTCCTGAATCCCATTGCAAAGTGCTGAAAATGTTTTTGGAAACTTCCCAAGCTGCGTTGTAAACGGCATCGGAATGGTAAGGAATATTGCTTCCTATAGTTTGAATCAGGAAGGCGTCTGTAAAAAATTGATCGAGGTAGACTCCAACATTGGATTGAACATGGCATCGATTGAGTTTGTGATTGTTACAAATCATAGGAGTTTTATCGAAAATTTTAGAATCTGTTTTTCTGAAATTCATCGGCTCCTGCAAGGAGTCCACAGGTGTTTGATTTGCAAGTTGCAACCAATCGTCGATACTTGTGCTCTTTAAAGAGACATATTTGGTTTTGTCACATAGGTGATCTATGATCTTTGAGATGTACTCAATCGCGTTATCATGTCTCAGAGGGAGGGTGTTTTTAGTCAGAGGAGCTGTAACCATTTCTACGTGAGGGAAGTGATTATAACTATAGCGACTTTCCAAAGTTGCTTTCAGAAAGGGAAGATCCATATGGTACTCTTTAGATTCGAAAAGCATCTGAGAATAGGTGTCAAGAAATGGCCATTCCTTTTTCGCCTTCCAAATCCCAAATTGAGAAAGAAGAGGTATGCGATCTGCCATTTCTGTTTCTATGATTTCATCGAAGTTCAGTTTCTTTCTCTCTCTCTCCTCGGGAGAAGGATCAAATAGTATACCAGAAAATAAGCTGTCTGAATTCACACGTCCTGAAGTGATATCCAATTGAACCCCTGGACATTCCAATTCATAGCCTACCGTTTGTTCTGCATAGAGATGTGATTCAATCTCCTTCCAAACATCCATTGCAGACATGTTCTTCGATTTCGAATAGTTTGTGTTCAAAAGAATACTTCGAGAAAGTGATGGATAATAACTTGTCAGAATTTGTAAGTCTGGATAAGTGACACCTAGATCTATCAGGCGTTTGGGATTTATAAATTGCAAAGTAAAAGAATTTTTTGGGGGAAGGGTATCGGCTTTGATATAATTTTTTGCTGCGGGAAGAAATTTATCTTTAAACCATTCTTTGGAAATACCGTCTAAATAAGCATTTTGAAAGGCTGTACATGCAGCAAGTATATCCCCATGTTGATGATGTGCACAGTTGACATAGCCATGAAACATTTCACGGATTTCATGGCAGTCGAAGTCGTTAGCCTTACAGTCTTTCACTGCTCCTTGTTGGAAGCTTTCACATCTTTGTTTAGCAAGGGGATTTAAATTGTCACAACTTTTGAAAGCTATGCCAGAAAGGGTCCCCTCACATTTTGATTTTTCAATAAAATCATCTGCCTCCTTGCACAGATTTGAGGCTTCAAGAGATGCTTCTACGGGTTGGTTCATAAGAGTATCGTAAATTGAAAAACATTGGTGCTTGAGATTTCTATCGAGAGCTTTGAGATCTCTGCATTCTTGAACTTTGATGTTGGGATAGGATTCAGGAGCATTTTGTTTTTTACTTGATTCGAGTGTAACCTTTTCAGGTTTTGAAAAAGAAGCCTTTTCAAGTTTGACTACAAGAGGCATTTGAAAGAGAAGATTTTTGCTCGTGCTATCGTTTAGTTGTACAAGTCCTGAGTAAGAACCTTCGTTTCCAAAAATCTCGAGGATGATTTGGCACTCTGCAGACATATCACAGTTGTTGATGATAGCTTTAACTTCAATACCTGAACTGTTTGTATCAGGAATATACTGTACTTCTATGGGCTGTGGTGGGTAATTTTGAATTGTAATTTCTCTGTAAATACGTTTGTAGGCAACTGCGTCAAAGTCTCTTCCTGCGCTTATATGAATAGATGAGGGTCGTACTTGGATATTAGAAGAAGGTCCTTCGCAGAAAACTTTTGTTTCATAAAATAGGAAAATACTAAGCACCGAAAGTGTTTGTAAAAGAAATCTAAATTTCGACATAGGAACTCCTTTGGAAAACACAAGCACTGATCTTTAGTTAGCAAGGAATAGAAGAGACTTCCATGAGTTTTTAGAGGTGTCAAAATGACAACTATAATCTTAGATTTTTTAAATAAAGAAAATGAGAAAAAGGGATAGGCATCTTTTTCTCATGTCTTGAGGTGAATATGAAAGCATTTGTTCTTAGCCTCATCTTCTATATCTTTTCCTCGAATGTTTACGCAAAATTTACAGATGAATATCTTGACCAGCTTATTGATGATCCTGATGGTACACTTGCATTTCAGAAAGCAGCGGCAAAGCTTTATAAAAAAACGACCAAATATAATTTCAATCCTCTGCACCTCAATCTCATAGGAGCCCTTGCAAGGAGGGAGTATGAGCGCAATACACATTCGTATCCAAGATTCCAAGATGAAGATCATGGAAATGGACATACGAGTGCCGAGGACTTTTTAATAGCTCATCGATACGAAGGGATCGCTCGCATCGTACATCGAAGACTTCGAGAAATTTATGGAAACAAAATTCTCGAAAAACCCATACGCGTCATCAACAATGTAGGTGGCATTTATGCAACTATGGAAATTTACAACTGCTCTTTAAGAGAATACATGGCTTTGTTTGGAACTATATTGCCACAAACAGGGTATTCCGGATCTTATAGTTTTATGCGTGTATGGGATGTGATGGTTGACGGAGAAATGTATTCCTATGGGGTGGAAAGAAATAAATCTGTGCCTATAAGTTATGGGCCTGGTGAATATTCTTTGTTGAACAAGAAAGAAAGACGGGTCTATAAAATGGGAGCAGGAGCTATGATGTTAGACTATGGTCGAGGTTTTATCCCTCCTGCTCTGGTGGAAGGTGTTTTTGCACCGTTTAGCAATAACCTCGACAGTGCTTCTATGAGAGGACAAATCTTTCAATGTGCAAAATCGTTTATTGGAAAACTCAAACCAAATCAGTGAGTTTTTTCAACAACCACTTTCAAGAAACAATCTGCAGCTGAAAGTTCTTTCAGTTTCTGAGTCAGTTTAGCGCTGTTGTTTGCATAACAACGATCAATTGCGAGGGCTTTTGTTTTTGCGAAGACTCTGTTTTCCAGAGGTGAAAGATGATGTGCTCCATTTTTGCATAACTTTGCATACTTGCAAGCATAGACATCACCTACATCAGGCCCTTTAATTGCGTCACAATGATCTGCCATATCTGCCGTTAAAGCATCGAGATCTGTTCCGAATTGAATTTCATAACCGTTTGCACCCACATCTTGAGCAAAGGCAAGACAGCGGGCTTTCATGCTGTCTGTTTTTTCAATAGGACTGGAACAATAACGTACATCTTTGCTTTCTGCAATGCAGTAGCCATACCATGTTTCGTTTGCAAACAAGGAAGCGCTGACGAAGAGGGAAAGAACGAGTAAAAGATTTCTCATCACATGTCTCCACAAAGTTGTTGAAATTTGCTAACAATTTATCATGAAGACTTAGGCGAGTTGAAACTGTTTTTCTAAAAGAGAGCGGTTTAGTCGCAGCCGAGTGATCGATGTATTAGGTGGCGACAAGAGGTGGCTCCCGTGAATTTTTAAAATCGACTTTTGAAATTCAAATAATTCTTTTCCTGTTCAGCAGAAAATTGATTTGAGTCTAGCTTATGAATTTCGGAAAGTATATCTGAAGAAGAATCACGCTCTTTATCTAAAATTTTCAGAAAGGGTTCATAACTCGCATCGTCAAAAATATGAGGGGTACTCAGATGTTTTGCAAGATTTTGGTAATCTCCGGGCTCCAAAGTTTTGTAAAAATCCAATCCTCTAAATAAAATATTTAATTTGATCTGAATAGCTTCAGGAGAATCATTTAAACGTGGCTTATTCAATATCTCTTCAAATTCCTTAGAATCTCTACAGGAACTTATTTGAAGAGAAGCTTCCGCATCGAGTTCACTTAAAGTATCCACTCCCAATTTCGATTCTTTAACTTCTGTTATATAATCTTTCAGTTTTTTAAACCCAATTTTGCTACAAGCAAAATGATCCTCTTCGGAACATAATTTTTGCAAGGGGAGTAGAATTTCATCGAGATTCTGATCTCCTAATTCCTCAATCATATCTTTCAAAGATAATGATTTTAAAAGGGGAAGTATCTGTTCAGGCTCTAGAGATGCAAAACAAGAACGGCTGAGATATTTTATGGCAGCTAGTCGCACTGAAGCTTTAAATAAGGTGTCACTTCCCAGCTCAAGCATGAGTTTTTGTGCGTCCTCCATTCGAGACTGTATACTTTCTTTTTTTGTAGAGTCTATGTAGGAGCAGATTTGCAAATCTGACAACAGAGAAAGTGTGCGTGGATCCGAATGAGCACTGAGTGATTTGAGGTTTAGATTCGGGCGGTTTCCACATGTTTTTTTGCAAGTATATTTTTCTATAGGTGTGAGCCTGAGACCCAAGGCGTCGTTCGCTAAATGGGAATTTTCCTTTTCTGCATTGTAGACGCGTACTCCATATCCTTTAATGAGTTTTTGAAAGGCAAGATCATGCGAAAAATCTTTTGTATATCCCACTATCCATATTTCGTCCACTTGGCGCATATGCAAGGGACCCCATGTTTGTGTTTGCAAGAAAGAAAGATTTTTCGCGTCTTTGTTTTCAAATCGAGTGATCAAAGCATTGTCATCTAAAGAGAGAAAGGTATCTTCTGAGTTATCTGTATGAACAGTTGTATAACTTGTCCGTTTATTGACGCTACGACTCATGACGAAAAGAAGATCACCTTTGTGAAAAAGTTTCGAAGAATCATAGATTCTGAAAAGAGCCTCTTTCGAAAAGAAGTTTAGAAAACCATATTTGGGAAAAAGAGAAGTGGGCTCATCGTGCAAGTCGAGACTGCCTTCATAAGCGCTCAGAGTTTTTGCTGAATGATGAGCCTCGGTGTTGAAAATAAATCCTGCGTGATTGTTGATCTCTGCTATTTGTGATGGAGGGATACGCACGATCACACGGGGGTCTTCGTAAGAGCTGTTTTTTTGCATATCCAGATTTTTTACGGAGTGAACAAGTGCAGTTGCTAATTGAGTGAGCAGGGCTGAGGATTCCTGTGAGGGTTCCCGTTCAGGGGCTTGACTATCAGGGCGGAACTGTAAAAGAACAGGTGCCCATTCATATACGGAAAAATCTTCAGGCGATGCTTTGATTATAGCCTCGAAAGACTGTGCAGGGAGAGAAAAATTTAAAGCTAGGACGAATGCCTGCATTTTATATGTTTGTTTCATTTTTTATTATCCTTTAAGGTGTTTATAAATTCATTCTAACAAAAAACGAGGGAAGAGGGTATGACGTGCTGGACTTTGGTCAGACATATCTCTGCAGCTTTGTTGCTCAATTCAACCTTTTTGTCTTATGCAAGTTCCGGTATAAAAAAAAAGAATCCGATTCCCAAAACACATAACGATTGTGTGCTGTCGATGTTAAAAATCAAAAAATTCGAAACAAAAAGCTTAGAAGCTCAACTGAAACATCTTGTCAAAGAAAGTGGAGGTTACGGGGGGGCTATATTTCGTATCTCCCACGCTGGACAATTATTGTGGGAGGGATCCGAAGGCTATATCGATGCAACAAAGACTCATCCCATCACGGTCCGTTCCACATTTGAAATTGCAAGTGTGACAAAAACGTTCACAGCAAGTGTCATCCTTCAACTTGTCGAAGAAGGCAAATTGAAACTTGATGACAAATTGCGTCAACTTCTTGCTCCTTCCATTATCGAACATCTCTTAGTGATCAATCACAATGACTACAGTGGTGAAATAACCCTTCGTCAATTGCTGAATCACACAAGTGGTCTTGCTCATTTTTGGGATGACCCACCCTATGTGAAAAAGGGTTACAACACGTTTTTTAGTAAATTTGTCAAAGATGAAAGTCGTATTTGGCATCCTATTGAAACACTATCTTTTGTTCCTCATTTGCAACCCAATGGCTTTCCTGGATCGGTCTATCATTATTCCGATACAAACTATGTTTTGCTAGGAATGATCATAGAAACGGTGGAAAAAAAACCTTTACATGAAGTTTTTAGAAGTCGGATTTTTAATAAACTTGGATTGAAAGACACCTATCTTTCTTATAGAGAAAAACCGAAATCTCATCATCAGGAGTCGCATCGCTTTTTCGAAGATGAAGATTTGCACGGGAAGAAAGAATGGAGTGCTGATTGGGCAAGTGGTGGTTTAGTAAGCAGTACACGGGATCTTGAAACGTTTATACTTGCTCTTGCGAAAGGCAAATTTCTGAAGTCATCGAAGACCTTGCAACTCATGCAGACATGGGTTGAAACAAACGATACGAACGCATTGTATGGACTCGGCATATTCGGTCTTAGATTAGATAAACACCAAGGGACACTATGGGGTCATGATGGTTGGGGAGGATCTTTTATGTACTACTGGCCAGAAAGAGACGTGGTTTTTACAGGAACTTTGAATCAAACAGGATCAGAAGATGACGATTCCGAAAACGAATGGTGGAAACTGATCGATGAAGCGATACGCGTGTTGAACTCCTGCCATGTTTCCAGACATTAACTCTTAGGCCACTCTCCAAAAGGAAAAGGTTTGTCATCGCTATTGTAAGTTAAGAAGAGATAAATTTGGAGAGTATAAGTGCTGAGCAACTTCGCAAAATGTTGCAAGTTCAAATTCGTTGAATCTGTTAACAAAACAAGAATAAACTGCAAAGCGATGATTGCGTAAAAAAGTATTTTTAAAATCCATAAGACGATAAGAAATAAAAACATGTAAAGTCCGCGCAACCACTTGTGTTTTTGCTGTACGCGTTCGAGCAATTCATTACTGTTATTGTTCTCCACAATATACTCCCTGAATTTTGATAAAGAATTTCTCACATAAACTGTATCATACAGTTTTGAAGAAATGTAGCTCTTGGAGAATTTTGTAAATGAAGAATGTTGCAGTTTACTACCGTGTTTCAACCGACAAACAGGATATTGCCAGCCAGCAAAATGCAATTGAATCCTGGTTAGCAGACCTTCATCCCGATAAAAAACCCAAAAGCATTCAATACTTCACCGATGAAGGGATCTCTGGAAAGACGGAAGATAGACCCGCTTTCAAGAAAATGATCGATGCTGCTTATGCAGGTCGTATAGACACCATTCTTGTCTACCGTCTTGATCGTTTTAGTCGTAATGCAACGTCCGCTATACGTATGCTTCTAAATCTCGACGAGGTCGGTGTCGCTTTCATATCCATCACCCAACCCGTACTCAATCTGAGCCATGAAAACCCCTTTCGAAGAACCATGCTTGCTGCCTTTGCCGAAATCGCAGAATTGGAACGAACCACCATCGTTGCGAGGGTTGTTGCAGGACTCCAGGCAGCTAAAAAACGAGGGGTCGAACTCGGTCCTCCTCGAAAAATCACCGGTGCTACCAAAGAGGCCGCTCTCGCCCTCCGTAGCGAAGGCCTCAGTATCCGTGAAATTGCAGGGAAATTAGACCTCAGTACAGGGTCCGTTTCCAAACTTTTAAAGGGCTAAAAGTCCTCTTGCATAATTATTCATTCCTGTTAATCTGCTTTTTTGCTTCAAAACACCGCCGTATGAATTTGGAAAGATTTTATGAAAACTTATTTGAAAATTCTCAATGGTTCCTTCCTAGTAGCGGGAACGAGTATTGGTGGTGGAATGCTTGCTTTGCCGGTTCTTTGTGCAAAAGTAGGTCTTCTGCCTTCTTTATTGGTCATGTTGGGTGTTTGGGCCTTTATGACAACAACAGCTCTTTTGTATCTCGAGTGTTCGACCTGGATGAAACAGGATTCGCACTTGGTTTCTATGGCGTCTAAGCTTCTAGGTTCATGGGGTAAAAAAGTCTGTTGGATCGTCTTTGTTTTCCTCTGTTACACTTCTTTGGTCGCCTATCTTTCCGGCGGCGGACGTATGGTTCATGAATTCCTTTCAAATTCCTTTGCTATAGAACTTCCTCATAACAGTGCCTATTTTATTTATGCAGCAGTCTTTGCGGGTCTTTTATTTTTTGGAACTCACATTGTGGGAACCATCAACTCTATAATGTTTATCCTACTTATAGCTTCGTTTGTGTTTATGATTCATGGTGCCTGGGATCTCGATCACAGCTTATTGCTGCGTCAGGACTGGAAAATTACAGGTCTTGTTGCCTTGGTTCCCATGATGCTCACGACTTTCAGCTTTCCTGGAATCGTGCCTGTTTTAGTATCTTATCATCACGGCAATACCTCAAAAGTCCGTTCTTCCATTCTGAGCGGCACCCTTTTGACAATGACTATTTATGCAATCTGGCTCTTTGCTGTTCTTGGTAATGTTCCTTGGGAAGGTCCTCATGGTTTGGCGGATGCCTTTGCTTCAGACAAGCATGCTTGCGACAGTTTGGTGCATTTCTTAGAAAGTCCGATGATCTCTATTTTAGCGCAGGGTTTTGCTTTTCTTGCTTTGTCGACCTCGTTCATAGGGATTGCGTCAGGTTTGAAGCATTTCTTAAGTGAAGGTTTCAATATCAAAGGAACAGACTTGATGGGTAATCTTGTTTTATTCTTAATGATTACAATTCCTGTTCTTGCGATTAAGTTTCAATTTGAAAAAGTATTTTTCCACGCATTGGATGTCACAGGTGGTATTGGTGATGGCGTTCTCAGTGGGTTTATTCCTGCTCTGATGGTATGGCGTGGACGTTATACAAAAGGTTTGATTGGAAACTACCGTTTTTTTGGGAACAAAATTATACTTTTCAGTATCTTTTGTTTTTCATTTGCAGTGATTACATACGAAGTCACAAAAATCCTCAGCTCCTTTCTTCTTGCCTAGCCAAGATCTTTCGCGTAGTTAAATGCACTCCACTCACACAGGATTGCACATGATTTTTGCTATGCAAAATGTAGTTTTTTCTTGGGATAAAAAGTCGAAGCCCTTTCTTGCGTTCGATGAATTTTCCATTCAGAGAGGTGAAAAAGTTCTTATACGTGGACCAAGCGGAAGCGGTAAGTCCACCTTACTCAATTTGGTAGGTGGCTTGCTCCTTCCTCAGAGAGGAACTATTGATTGCTTGGAAAAAGAACTTACAAAGATGAGTTCAGCCGAACGCGATCAGTTCCGTTCCGACCATATGGGATTTATATTTCAGATCTTCAATCTTATTCCTTATCTCAATCTTCTAGAAAACGTTTTACTTCCCCTCGAATTTTCCAAACACAAAAGATCCAAAATCAAAGATGTAAACGAAGAAGCGAAACGACTTCTCTCTTCTTTAGGTCTTGAAGACCTCCTCTACAAAAAAGTGCAAACACTGAGTGTGGGTCAACAACAAAGAGTTGCCGTTGCGCGTGCTTTGATTGGTGCTCCAGAATTGGTGATAGCTGATGAACCGAGTTCTGCTTTGGATGCGGATACACGTAAGACTTTTTTAGACCTGCTTTTCCGTGAGTGTGAACGTGCGAAGACCAGTATTTTGTATGTGAGCCATGATCCACACTTAGAATCCTATTTTGATCGCACACTTCCTATTTCCCATTTTTCCTCATTGAGAGGTGAGTCATGATGTCTACAATAAAATTATCTTTGCGCAGTATGCGTAGTCGTTTTTTTAGCTCTGCGCTTACAATATTTTCCATTGCTTTGAGTGTGTCTTTATTGCTGAGTATTGATCGCATTCGTGAAGGTGTCAAAAATAGTTTTGAACAAACGCTTTCAGGAATGGATGTGATCGTAGGTCCTCGTGGTGGATCTTTGCAAGTTCTCTTGTATTCGGTATTTCATATTGGAAGCCCTTCCAATAATGTGGAATGGCATAGCTATGAAGACATCCGTCAACACCCTGAAGTGGAATGGACCATACCAATTTCTATGGGGGATTCACACCGTGGATTTCCTGTTATTGGAACGGATGAAAATTTTTTCAAGCATTTTAAAGTCGCACAGAAAAGTTTAGCATTTAGTGAAGGAAAAGAGTTTTCAGAAAATTTTGAAGCCGTGATTGGTTCTCAAGTTGCTAAAAAACTAAACTACTCTCTCGGACAAAAATTGATTCTTTCTCATGGAATGGGAGATGCTTCGTTTCACAGTCATGATGATACACCTGTAGTGGTTGTGGGTATTTTGAAAGAGACGGGTTCTCCTGCAGATCGTGCTATACATATTCACTTAGCAAGTCTGGATGCTATGCATCATGACCATGATGAGCATGACCATGATGAGCATGAACATGATGAACATGAGCATGATGAACATGAGCATGAGCATGAACATGGAGAAGAACCGAATGCCATCAGTGCTTTTCTCGTGGGTTTGAAATCAAAACAGGGGGTTTTGTCCTTTCAAAGAATGGTGAATGACTTTGAAGAAGAACCTTTGATGGCAATAGTTCCTGGTCTGACCTTTATGGAACTTTGGACTATGATGTCTACTGCGGATACAGCTCTGTTTCTCGTCTCTATCTTTGTTATGTTCGCAGGTATTTTAGGGATGCTTTCCTCGATGCTTACGAATTTGGAAAGTCGTAATCGAGAGATTGCAATTCTCAGAGCTTTGGGTGCACGTCCCCTTAAAATATTCTCTTTGTTTTTAAGTGAGTCTTTGTTCTTGGGTTTGGGTGGATTTATCCTAGGTTTTGTTTTGGTTTACCCACTGCTTGTTGGTTTGCAACCGTTTTTAATACACCGCTATGGCTTTCATCTGTCACTGGAAGCCAATAAGAACTATGATGGCGTTTTGTTTCTTGCGCTGATGGGTCTGGCTTTTGTGGCGGGGCTAATTCCTGCGTTCAAGGCTTATCGTCGATCTTTAGCTCAAGGGCTTACGATTCGCATTTAAACTGAGGTCTTCATGTATCGTTATTTAGGCGCCGTCATTCTCATACTGATCTCTGTTTTGATCTCTTTGGTCTATCCCAAGACGGATTTGAGTTTTTTTGAGCAGCATAGTTCTAACTCTCCAACACATTCTGCTTCGGAAGATATTGCTTTAAACAGTGGTGAAACCGAGAGTGTGCAGTGGCAAACTTTACAGAAACTCGACTATAAAACGAATCAGATTCAAGATGAAACTCTGAAATCTATAATCGATAAGCACGTAAGAATTCCAGGGTTTGCTGTCCCTCTTACAGATAATTTACAAGCTGTCAGTGAGTTTTTACTTGTGCCTAATCAGATGGCTTGTATTCATGTTCCACCACCACCACCGAATCTCATTGTCTTTGTGCGACTTGAAAAACCTATGAAGATAGAACATCTGATGGGTCCACTATGGGTTTCAGGAATTTTGAAGCATAAAACTCTTTCCAGTATTTACGGTTCTTCTTCCTACGAAATGGCGAAAGTCAGTGTTAAGCCTTATGAGTTTTAGTTTTTAACACAGTAATTCATAAACTCTTTATGAAGACTGCTTTTCCTTTGGAAAAGAAACTCATAAACTTCCATATGCTCACAAGCACGAACCCAATTCTTCTCCGTCAATTCTACAACGGATATAAGTTTCAAAGCGGGATAATTCAAAGGCTGTCTTTGCAAGACTTTTTCAGCAGACTCTTTTGCGCCTTTGATATTGCGTAAGCGCAGTTCCTTCCAACCTTTTTCTACACATGCTATCCAATTTGAAGGTTGCAGATCACAGGCTTTGCAAATCTTATCGTAGCGATTGAAAAACCTAGCTGTGAAATACTGAGACTCAATCCTTCTATAAACACATGCAAAAAGTAAACAAAAAATAAGTCCCAAAACAAAGGGGGCATAAGAGTTTATAGAAATTTCTACGGGTTTGACACAAAGATAAAGTCCAAGACCTATAAGAAAAGAAGCAGTGTAAAAGGGGACTGCATTTTCCATAGGGAATTGAAAGAGCATTTCAATTCCTAAAAATAATATCCCAGAGAAGAACAAGGCTTTTTTATTTGAATCTGCATTTTTCTCTTTAAATACTTTCCAACAAAGTGCGAGAAAAAGAAACATCATTAACAAAAAAGAAATAATCCCATCTTCACAAAGAAAACGTAAAAATTCATTATGAGGGGACTTGAAAAGACTGTTTTCACTGTAATGCCCATTCACAAGCATCTTTCCATTTGCTAAATAAGGAACTATTTCAAACTCGAAATTCCCCACACCCACACCCATGGGGTGATTTTTGAAAAGTTGAAAGGAAGCTTCCAAAAGATATCGTCGTATTTCTGTAGAACTCGTTTTCTTATTCATAACGAATTGAAGAGGTTCTTCCTTGTACATGTGAGTGCCAGAATTTTGAGTAGAGTCTTGAGTGGATTTGGGAACTATTTGTATAGTTTTGCTTAAAAGAAAAGCTAAAAAAAGTATCCGAATCCATTTTAAAAAACGAAAATTTTTAAATGCAAAAATACCGTAAACTAAACATAAAACACTCCCTATATACACCGATCGACAGACTAAAAAATAGATATAAGTCAGAGTAAATATGATCTGTGCTTCGAGTATACGTTCGAGAAGGATATTTTTTTTCACGGAAAGAAAATAGAGTTGGCATACGAGAGAAAGACCCAGAAACTGTGCAGTCATATTCGTGTTGCCGAAAGTAGAAGCGAAACCTTGGGTTGAAAAATAACCGAGCACTTGAGCTAAACCATAGGTGTTAACAAAAAAACTCGAAACGATGAGGCATAGACTGAGAGTTTCAAGTGCGTATCTAAATTTATTGAGCACAAAATAAAAACTGAATACGAAAATAAGAAAACCGAATCTATGAACGAACAGTGTCTCAATATTTCCACTAAAATAAAAGAAAGAAGTTGTGAAAAAATAGAAAAACAAAAAGAGAAGCAAATATGAATATAATCGAGGAATTTTTGGGAAAAAGAAATTTTTAGAAAATTGAGTGAAGCAAAAAAATAAAAAACTTAAGACCAGGAAAGATTCCACTAAGGCCCATTTCGTCATGGTATAGGGCTCTGAAAAATAAGAACTTTGAGAAAGTGGAATAAGAAAAAAAACTAAAGCGAGAGTGCTCAGCAGACTACTTTCTAAAAATTTTGTCACTAGACTCTCGCTTGGTGCTTAAAGTGATCCGTAGTCGTATACAGGATAACTTGTAGGTGTTGGGTAGTTAGGCGTAGGACTAGGCTGTTGACAAGGCTGCTCAGTATGCGGAGGTGTCCATGTTTCCTTTTCATAGAATTCTCTGTAAATTTCGTGCAAAGTCCCATCTTCGCAGTCTTCTATTTCATGAAAAGTAAAACAGGTTTCATGTCTCTTTACATTGTCAGGATAACTTTCATAGCGAAATTGGGAACAACGACTTTCATAAGCAAAGATGTGTGAAGTGTAAAATAAAATTGCAAAACAAAATCCACTGCGTGTTATTTTCATCCGTTACTCCAAACAATTCAAAAGGACCTAGAGTTTTGACGAAACCTGTGTAGGATACAAAAAATGCTTTCACAATGGCTTTGTGATAGGATTTTTTTTAAACCTGTATTTATGAGTAATTTCAGCATATTAAATGTTCTAAGTATTTTGAAGCGCTATACGAGGCTTGGTTTTCAATTGAGAGTAAGGAATAAAAGATGTCACTTCTTGTTGTTTCAGCATTTAAACCTGAGGCGAAGCCAACTCTTGAACTTCTAACTAAAAACAAAGTTCCATTTGAATATTTTCAGCTTGGTGTAGGTCCCATTCATGCAGCAAAATCGGAAGCGCTTTTAAAAAAAGCCGCTCGTGGAAGAACTGTGTTGTATGTGGGTTCTTGTGGAAGTTTTTATTCGTTTAAAGATTTACATCTTGTGAGTGTAGATTCTGTTTATTGGATGCCTCCTTGTTTGCGTACGGGGATTGCAAAAATTCCTCTGATTTTACACAAACCTATTTATTTTCCAAACAGTGAAATTTCCCTTCCTAAAAAAGCAGTGCTTACCAGTCCCAGTGTTTCACTTGTCAATGCTTTTGCTGAAAATGTAGAGAAAAATTTACCTTCGAAAGAATTATTAGTAGAAAACATGGAACTGTATGCCTGTGCAGAAGCTTTGCTCGAAGCGAAATCTTTGTATGTTATTTTGGGAGTGACGAATGAAGTAGGTCCCAGTGGATCCAAAGATTGGGAGAAAAATTTCAAAGAAATTGCTCACATGACAGCAAGTTTTGTTGAGGGTTCCCTTATTTTCACTTAGAACCCTCTCACCTCTTTTCAATAGATCCCAAGTTCCTTGCCAGTTAACTTCATTATCTTAAACTTCTGTCCTTCTAGAGTATAGGTCAATGGGATCTCATTTCCTGCAAAGCTAAGAACCGATTGAATAGTGAACGGATTTTTAAATATCAAATTTCCGATTTGAAGGAGAAAATCGAGAAGGTCATCTTGCTTTTCAAAGGTTCTAGCAGAGTATTCCATCACTTTTGCTTGTAAGTTGAGAAGAGACATAGTGGTTTCGTTCTTGTAATTTTGTATACAGGTTTCCTCTGAAATTAATAAAGACTCTTTGCATAAAGAATGAGGATCTTTTTGAATATGAAAGTAATCTTTGACAAGTTGATCTCCTTTTATCCCTAGTTGCACACTGACGAAGTCTTCTTTTTCTAGAAGATTTTTCAATCGACTTCCATCTGTCAGCATTTGAAAGCGTATTCCAAAATAATTCAGACGGTCTTCACCTCTCCACACTCTTTCTAACGAATTTTGCATTCCTGTGAATTCAAAAAGTTTTTTCATACCTTTTTTGAAGGACTGTGTGTTTGCAATGTTGTTTCTATAGGTCCATGTCATTTCGATCTCTTGCTCTGATCCGTCGGATTCAAAGTCGGTGTGGTAGACTCGCGCTGTAATTTTTTTTCCTTTGTACACATTTTTATAATAATTGAGTTGATTTCGTTTATCGAAAATATTTTGCAAGCATGTTGAATCAGTGCAGGTGTTTTCCCATTTTTCTGCATATTCAGGATTTTCATCGACAAATCCGAATTCTTTTTCTCCATAACTGGAATCCCAAGCTTTGCCTATCACGAGAGGGATGCAAACACGGAATTGCATACTTTTCTGTACAAGGTTTTCTTTGATCGCTTCGACTTCCGTAATCCAAGGCTCTTTTTCTTGTGCTGCTTTTTGTAGGTCGGAAAGATACCCTTTGATGAATTTAGGGAAAGCTATACGCGCACCCTCTGCTCTCATGTCAATTTTGAAAGCATAGGTTTTTTGCATCTGATTCATCCAACCGAGAGAATCTTTGATAAAGAAGTTCCCTACTTTGCCTCGTACCCCATAAGCCTTTGCCCTCTCCACAGCAAGAAGGTAGTTATCGTGATCCAATTTTTTAACGGTATAACCCCATTCTCCTTGCACTATAGCGGGAAGGAGAACGCCTATGAGTGGACTATCGATTCCTATATAAACGGAAAGACCTCCGAGGAGGGAGTATTGCACGAAATCATTAACAGCCCACGCTTCGAGTTCTTCAATACTTTTGGGAATACGGGGAGCATCAAGATTTTCTGCGTCTTCTTCACTTTGAACATGACGCTCCGAGTGCGCTTTGTAACCAATCATTGGAAGTATTCCGAACAGTTGACCGAGGATGGGAAGGAACTGTACCATTCCAGGAATAAGAGTCATTTCCGTCAGAGACATACCGAGTATGAATTGCTCAGAGTCTATAACTTTATAGTGATCACCTTTTTCCGATGCTTGAAGAGACTTTGCTTCGGACATGTTGATGATTTTACGACCGTGATCTCCACCTTCTTTCGCGGAAGGAATTCCAATCAGTTCCTTGCAATGTTGATAGCCTTCTGTGTAAGCGTTTTGAGAAAAGAATAGAGAAAAAACTATGCCCCAGACACACCTTTTCATCGCAACCTCTTTAAACAATTTGAATTCCAGCTTGCATTCTAGTGAAAGCTTGCTAAGAAAGGACTAAGGAACTTTTGCTGAATCTCATCCTTCCCAAGTTTCAAGGAAAAGCTAATGAAATCGAGACAATACATCACAACGCCCCTTTACTATGTCAATGCTACCCCTCATCTTGGCCATTATTATACGACCTTACTCGCGGATCTTATCAAACGTCACAAAATGCAAAGAGGCTTAGACGTTAAATTTCTAACGGGCACCGATGAGCATGGCGAAAAAATTGAGCAGATGGCAAAAAATTCTCAACGAGACGTTCATAATTTCGTAGATGAAGTTGCCGATGCTTTCAAAACGACTTGGGAAAAACTCGGAATTGATTTCGATATTTTTTACAGAACCTCGACTCCTGAGCATGCAAAAAAAGTCCAGCATGCTTTGCAAGTTTTAAAAGATCGTGGTGAGATTGTATTTCGCGAATACGAAGGACAGTACTGTGTAGGGTGCGAGCGTTTTCTCACCGACAGTGAATTGAATGCGGACGGTGTTTGTCCTGATCATTTGAAAAAACCTGAGCTAAGAAAAGAAGCAAATTACTTCTTTCTTATGAGTCGTTACCAAAAACAACTTATAGAACATATAGAAAGTCATCCTGACTTTATACGTCCTGAACATTTTAAAACGGAAACTTTATCCTTTCTCAAACAACCTCTCGGAGATCTTTGTATTTCAAGACCCAAATCCCGTTTGAGTTGGGGTATAGAACTTCCTTTCGATTCCAACTATGTCACCTATGTTTGGTTCGATGCCCTTCTGAATTATACGAACGGAATTGGCTGGCCTGATAACTTCGACTCACAATTGTGGAGTGAGTGCACACACCTTATTGGCAAAGATATTTTGAAAACCCATGCAGTGTATTGGACAACGATGCTTTTAGCATTGGGAATTCCACCTTACAAATCTCTGCAAGTCGGTGCTTACTGGCTAATGAGCGGAACCAAGATGAGCAAGAGTTTAGGAAACGTTATAAGACCACTTGAACTGGAAGCTATCTATGGAAAAGATACCTTACGATTCTATCTCTTGAAGGAGATGTCCTACGGATTGGATTCTTCCTTCTCTTTGGAATCTTATGTAGCTTGTGTAAATGCACATCTTGCAAATGGAATCGGTAATCTGGTTTCTAGAGTAATGACCATGTGTCATAAAAGTTTCAAAGGTACTTTGAATTTAAAAACTTTGACTGAAGTCGATAAAAATTTATTGGATCTTCGCAAGACGACTTTAGAAACATGGAATGAGTCTTTCGATCAATTGAAATACCAGCTTGCGATGAAAGCTTGGACCGATCTGGTGAGCAAAGTCGACTTGTATGTGAGTGAAATGAAACCCTGGGCTCTTGCCAAAGATCCTACGCAGGACGAACGCTTGCAAACGGTTTTAGGCGTTTGTCTTGTTATGCTCGAAGCTCTCGCTGTTTTGATGGCACCTGTTTTGCCTCAGGCTGCTGCTGAGACTTTAAAGGCTTTGGGAGTGAGTTCTGGAAAGTATCCTGATTTGAAATTGATGACTGAGACAAGAACACAATTTCAACTGAGTTCCGAAGTCCCGAAACTCTTTATGAGAGTTCAGCTTCCGAAAGAAGATTAGGGGGGATTGTTTAACCACCTTCTTTCGCTAAAGCTACAGTGAACAAGTCTCAAAACTCCTTGTGCACATTTACAAAAGAAAAACTAGGTAGTCTCTCGTATCTCACGCCGAGATTAGCAAAATCCGAATGTAGGGAATGTGGTAAAAATAAAATCGGGAGATAAATTCCTATCCACGTAAAAGACCATTCTCCGAAACTTTGTTCCCAACTTAAATCGATACCATGATTGACAACGTACAAACTTTCCCAACCTCTGTTGGAATCAAAATCTCCTCGAACTTCTTTGCGTGCAAGGCCGAATTTAAAAAAATGATCTTTTCTAAATTCATATAAAGCACGTAGTGCAAAAAAACGCGTATTCAGTACACCCACTTTTGTCTCTTCTATATTCGGAATAGGGCCTATTCCGAAATCTATGCCAAGTTCGTAATCTAAGACGTTTGAAAGATACCTTCCTATCAATCCCAACGAAGGTGTAGGAAAGACACTCATTCCAAAAGAAGGCATAAGACGAATATTCTTCGAAAGTGGATCATATTGCAAGCGTCCTACAAGTTTGTCCAAGCCTGTCGTATATCCGAGCATAAATTGCTGCAAACTTTTAGGATCGTCTCCTGTTGTTGCACGTGCGTACGTTGCTTCCGCAACGATGCCGCTGTCTTTACCTATAATCATTCCTGTGGAAATACCACGATACTGTTTTTTCTCACCACCGAAAGGTTTGACTTCAATATGCGGTGCTGCGTAGACAGTAAAATTCGGTAAAAGTTCATAGGAATTGTACCAAACAACTTTGTACCTATACAAAGTGGGAACATCGAGTGCAAAAGTCGGGAATACAAATTTAGTTCCCAGTGCAGAAGCATAACGTTTACCATTATACACTGTAAAACGTGGCTCCAGAGAAGAGTTTCCTAGGGAGGTGTTGAATCCCAAATCCATGTAGGATGTGAGTCCTCGTCGCATAAGAAAACTAAGACCTGTCGCAACGGACATGGCGTTGTAATCGGTACTGCTATCGTTCTTTTTAATTTTATTCCAGATATCGTTATCTGCTTCTAATAGATATTGATGAGCGAAAGTAAATGTGAATTTATCTTCTTGCACCATACGAGCACTTTGCATTTCACTGTCATGTGTGGCACAGGAGGAGAGCAGGGAAATGGTGACGAGAAATAATATTATTTTCATTCTTTTCTCGCACTAATATGAAATTTTACAAGAACAGGAAAGTGATCAGAGAGATCAAAATCTTTGTTGTCAATACGCTCCCAATGGGTGGATTCAATATCCCTTCCAAAATAAAAAACATGGTCTATGCGACGTGTTGGATTTTTTAAAGGGAAAGTCTTCACATCACCTTCTAAAGTTCCTAGATACGAATCTTTCCACCCACCTTCTAAAATCGGTGCATAAAATTCCGTATCCCATGTGGAATTAAAATCTCCTGCAAGTATAAGTGGTGCTCCACTTTTCTGATCCGCTTGAAGTTCATCTTTGATCTGATGAATTTCCTGTATCTTGAAATGCTTTGCATCGAGATGTGTTCCTACAAACATCAATTCTCTTTTAGAAGTTTTATCCTGGACTTTAGCCCACACTGCAATACGGGGAATTTTCCCTTCATAAGCATGCTCAAGTGCCCAAAAACCCTTTTCGAGCAATTCGAAACGTTCGCGTTTCAAAAGTATAATGGCATCGGGCGTGTGTGCTAATTTATGTACGACGATATAACGATCCGCATAACGATCTTTGAATTCAGCAAACTGTGTGGGTGAACATTCCTGAAGTGTAATCAGGTCGGGATTATGGTCATCTAGTATTGAAAATACAGCTCCGCGACGTCTGTGCCACGAAGGATAGCCTTTGATGTTAGCACCTAGATCCGTAGTGCCTAGAATGTTGAATGTGAGCACGCTGAGATCTAATGCGTCACCTGAATTATGCAGAGGATAATGACTATGTGTGCCATCGAGCTCGAAGCAGGACGTACACAAAATGATAAGTAAAAAAAATATATTTTTAAAAAAAATCACGAAGCTTTGGAACTCATTAAATGGCAGTTAACTTTATGATCCTTTCCTGAATCTGTTGTTTCAGGATAAATTTTATCGCAGACATCCATTTTCCACGGACAACGTGTGTGGAAAGGGCAGCCGCTCGGAGGATTCATCGGTGAAGGCAAATCTCCTTCGAGCAATATATGTTTGCGTGCGCGTTCTTTGCGTGGATCGGGAATGGGAACAGCACTCAGCAAAGCTTTTGTATAAGGATGCTGAGGGTTCTCAAATAATTCTTCCGTCTTCGCAATTTCTGCAATGCGACCAAGATACATCACCGCGATGCGATCAGAAATATAACGCACTGCGGAGATATCATGGGCAATGAATATATAAGATAACTGGAATTTGTTTTGCAATTCTTTAAGTAAGTTTAAGATCTGTGCGCGGATGGAAACATCTAAAGCAGAAACAGGTTCATCGCAGATAATCACTTTAGGACGAATCGCGAGCGCTCGCGCAATGGCTATACGTTGTCTTTGTCCTCCTGAAAACTCATGAGGATATTTGCGGATAAAACGAGCGGAAAGCCCTACACTTTCCATCAATTCTGCAACTTTTGCTTGTAAGTCGTTTTTCGATAAATCTTTTTCAAAGACACGCATAGGCTCTGCAATGATATCGAAAACAGTCATGCGAGGGTCTAACGAAGCATAGGGGTCTTGGAAAATCATCTGTATGTTGGAGCGCGCTTTGCGTAGTTCAGAGCTTCCGAGTGTGCTGATATCTTTTCCACACACTTCTATAGTTCCACTGGTCGGTGTATACAAACGTATCATGGTTCGACCCAAAGTCGATTTTCCACAACCCGATTCACCTACAAGACCGAGCGTTTCACCTTGTTTTAAATCGAGAGAAACACCATCGACAGCTTTTACTATCTTAGTTTCTTTTTGAAAAAGAAAACCTTTGTGAACAGGAAAATGCATCTTCAAATTTTTTGTAGAAAGAACGGTCTCAAGCATCTTTATTCTCCCAATAACAGAGTGAGTGATGCGTTGCTGAGTAAGTCCTTAAGGGAAGAGCTTTGTCTTCTCGACACTCATTCATAACTTTCGAACAACGTGAAGCAAAGGGACAACCTGGAGGTAATTTCGAAAGATCGGGTGGCAACCCAGGTATAGCTTCTAAAACACCATCTTTCTGATCTAAACGCGGAGTCGAACCTAACAATCCAATGGTGTAAGGATGGCTGCTCTTGTAAAAAATCTCATCAGCTGTACCTGTTTCAACAGCTTTTCCTGCATACATCACACAGATCTTGTCTGCCATGCCTGCAACGATTCCAAGATCATGAGTAATCAATATAATAGAGAGATTACGACTCTCCCGAAGATCATTTAGAACTTTTAAAATTTGCGCTTGAATGGTGACGTCCAACGCAGTCGTAGGTTCATCTGCAATCAGGAGTTTCGGTTTGCCAATCAAGGCCATTGCAATCATCACTCTCTGCCTCATCCCACCAGAGAATTGATGTGGATACTGATCAATACGCCCTTTTGCATCGGAGATACCCACACTTTCTAAGGCATCGATTGCAATCTTTCTTGCTTCTTCCTGACTCATTTTCGCTCCGTGAGCGAAAAGAACTTCTGTCAATTGTGTTGATATTTTTAAAAAAGGATTCAACGAAGTCATTGGATCTTGGAAGATCATAGCAATATCTTGACCACGCAAAGATCGCAGTTCTGAAGCTGAGTACTTCAAAATATCTTTACCTTCGAAATGCGCAGTTCCTCCTACAATTTTGCCAGGAGGTTTTGGAATGAGACCCAGTAAAGACATCATAGATACGGATTTTCCAGAACCAGATTCTCCGACTATAGCGAGTACTTCTCCCTTTTTAATTTGAAAGCTTAAACCGTCGACAGCTTTGTACAAACCTTCGCGTGTATCAAAGTGAGTTCTCAATCCGTCCACTTCGAGCAGTGTCGTCATCATCCACCTCTCTCAATCTTTGCTTGCACGAGGGTCGAGTGCGTCACGCAAACCATCCCCGAGGAAATTCAAAGCAAGAAGCGTGAGCATTAAAGTCACGCACGGAAATACCAGCATCCATGGATAAGTTTGCATTGCTGCAACACCGTCAGAAATCAAAGTTCCCCAACTTGACATAGGTTCTTGAACGCCGAGTCCTAGGAAACTCAAAAAAGCTTCTTCCAAAATCACTTGAGGAACCGTCAGTGTCACGTAAATGATCACAGTTCCCAAAACATTGGGAATCAAATGGTCTTTGATAATTTTAAAATGTCCTACACCCATAGAACGTGCAGCGTCGATGTATTCCATCTTTTTCAAACTCATCACCTGCCCTCGTACTATACGGGCCATGGTGAGCCACTCAATCAACCCTAAAGCGACGAAGAGCAAATAGATATTTCTGCCGAAGAGCACCATCAAAATGATGACGAAGAAAATAAAAGGGAGCGAATAGAGAATTTCCAAAATTCTCATCATGATGTCATCTGTTTTGCCACCCACATATCCTGAAACTGCACCATAAAAAACACCGATCACCACACTCACAGCTGTTGCGAGTATACCAACCATGAGGGAAATTCGTGATCCATAAATAACACGTGTAAACATGTCACGACCAAGATCGTCGGTTCCAAAAAAATGCAAAGAGTTGGGGGCACTCGCACCCAAAGTGAGATCTGTTGCATCAAAAGCAAAGTGTGTAAACCACGGAGCAAAAATTGCGATCAAAGTTTGAAAAACAAGGTAGCAAAGACCTACTACAGCCATCTTGTTTTTGAGTAGACGCGTGAATGCATCTTCCCAAAGACTGCGACCCTTTTCGAATTCGATGTTTGACATCATCACTCTCTTCCTGTTCAACACAATTTCAGTCATAGGAAATCCTCGGATTGAGAAACGCATAAGCCACGTCGACCAAGAGATTCATAATGACGATCAAGAGCGCAATAAAAAGCACAGTGCCCATGACCAAGGTATAGTCTCTGTTCAATGCAGACTGAACAAAGAAACGTCCAAGTCCAGGAATATTAAAAATTGATTCCACAACCAAAGAACCCGTTAGAATAGCAGCAGCTGCAGGTCCTAAAAAACTTACAGTAGGAAGCAAACCACCTTTCAAAGTATGGCGGTACATAACCATCCACTCAGAAAGTCCCTTTGCATGGGCTGTTCGAATATAATCTTGCTTGATGACATCGAGTATACCTGCTCGTGTTAAACGCGCAAAATAAGCCGCATACATGGTTCCTAAAGTAATAGCAGGTAGGACAATATCTTTAGCTTCATTCCAACCTGAGACATTGAACCATTCAAGTTTCACAGCAAAAATCAGCATAAACATAGGACCGATAACAAACGAAGGAAGGCAAATTCCAATCATGGAGAAAGCCATCGAAATATAATCTCTGTAAGTATTCGGCTTACTTGCTGCGTAAATCCCTGAAAGGACTCCAATCAACAGTGCATAGATTAAACCGAATATTCCAACCATAGCAGAGATAGGAAAAGTTTCAGCAATGATCTCATTCACACTGCGACTTGTATAGCGAAAGGACGGTCCTAGATCACCTTGTGCAACCATTCCTAAATAACGTACATACTGCATGGGAAGCGGTTCATCCATGTGATACTTCGCTTCAAGATTTTTCATAATCTCAGGAGGTACTTGTTTTTCAGAGCTGAAAGGTCCTCCCGGAGCAAGTCGCATAAGAAAGAAGGTGATGGTTGCGACAACCCATAAGACAGGAATCACGCTCAATAATCTTTTGAAGATATACTTTAACATGCGTCTCCTTTCTTAAGTTTCTAAATTTTGTCAACAAGAACAAAATTTTTATAAACAATTCTATCCAACACGCCAAACTCCCAATCTACGTACTTACCATCTTGTAATTTTCTGAGATTCGGTGTGCGCAAACGTGGTTTCGTATAAAAATAAATAGGCAAAAGAGGGAGTTCTTTCAAGAGAATGGCCTCTGCTTTGTGAAAATAATCAAAACGTTTTTGCTCATCCATCGTTTGTCCAGCTAAATGTATGTAGTTGTCATACTCTTTATTAGACCAACCTGTTTTGTTATTTCCACCATCAGTTACGAAGAGATCCAAGAATGTATTTGGATCAGGATAATCTGCAACCCAACCTCTTCTGGAAATCGTAAAGTCCATTTTGATTTGCGTATCGAGATAAACTTTCCACTCTTGATTATAAATACCAACATTGATCCCTAAATTTTTCTTCCACATACTTTGAATAGCGACTGCAATTTTTTTATGAGCTTCCAACGTGTTGTAGTGAATGTCTATAGGGGGAAGGCCTTTGCCATCAGGATATCCTGCTTCTTTAAGGAGTTGTTTTGCTTCAGCTATAGCAGTAGGACTTACACTTTCAGGAAGATCCTCGTTTTTGTAAAAATAGCCGTTGACAGAAGGTGTCAAAGACGTTGCAGGAATCTGACCTCCATGAAGGATATTTTCAACTATCGATTTGCGGTCTATGACTAAAGAGAGAGCGCGTCTTACGCGTGCATCATTTGTAGGTTTACGTTTGACGTTGAAAAAATAGAAATAGGTTGCAAGTTGAGGAGGTGCCTTGAAGTTGGGATCATTTATTTTCTGATAGTAAGGAACTCTCAAAGGAGGAACGGTGTTTGTTATGTGTAATTTTCCAGAGAGAAACATTTTTTCTTCGGTATCGGAATTTTCTGTTGGATAGAAATAAATTTCTTTGAAGCGAACACTTTTCGTATCCCAGTAGTGTTCATTAGGAACAACTTTGATGTAGCGATTCAGTTTCCATTCTACCAGCTTGTAAGGACCATTGCAGATCATGTTGCCTTCTTTGGTCCATTCTTGGCCTTTGAATTTTGTCACAGATTGTTTGGGTGTTGGATAAAGTGTATAGAACGAAGCAAGTTTTAAAAAGAAAGGCGTTGGGTTTGCCAATTCTACTTGTAAAGTATACTTGTCGAGTGCTTTTATTCCTAGCTGACTTGAGTCTTTGATTTTACCTTTGTTGTAATCTTCACCATTTTTAATGTAGTACAACTGATACGCATACTCTGACGCAGTCAGCGGTTCGAGTACGCGTGTCCAAGACCACACAAAATCTTCGGCAGTGATTTCTTTCCCGTCAGACCATTTTGCATCTTTACGCAGATAGAAGGTATAGATTTTTCCATCAGGCGAAATAGTCCAAGATTCAGCGATGGCAGGAGCTGGTTGTAATGTTGTTTCATTAAGAGAGACAAGGCCTTCAAAGACGTTATTTATGACATTGCTTTCAGGTTCTCCTGTTGCAAGAGAAGGATCTAAGTCTTTCGGCTCAGAACCATTGCCAACGTGAAGTACCTGACCTTTAGAAGATTTATCTTCACAAGTGCAAGACGTGTTTAGAAAAACAACTGATACAATTGCAATACCTAGAAATCTAGCAAAAGCCGTCATCCTCTGATCCTTTTTCAAACACAGCATTTGTTCCTATTCTCTTGATAACGTGATCAGAAGATAAAATGCAAGGGAAATCAAAGCTCTATTTCAAAGTCTTTGTGGTGAGATTCCATCTCACTCGCTTTCATATGAGCCCAAGATTCTCTTTCAAACTCTTCTTCAGAGCAGCCTACGCAATCTTTATTAGACATAAAATTTCCTGAGAGAAAAGATTCAATCCAATTTTGAAGTTTCGTGCCATCTGTAGCTTTCATGGAATAAATATCAGCAGTGGGAAGCACGCAATGTTGGCTTCCAGGTGTGATAAAATAATGGAAGTGTGAAGATTTTGAAAGTTCATGCAAACTTGTTTTGATCAGTTCAGGCCATATAGACGCATCACCTCCCATGAGCCAGTAGAAGAAACGCTGGTTCCCATCGAATGCAGAAGTGATTTGCCCGAAGTTTATATTTTTATAATAGTCTGTAAGTTTGGCGTAGAGATCGTGAATTTGTATAGTGCTCCAGTCCAATTTCTCAGGATCTAAACTTGGTACCCATACAGGTCCGTTCTTTCGAATGTTCCAGTTGCTAAAAGCAATTTTTGCAAATTTTTCTGTTACAGGACTAATTCCGCTATCTCCCAATTGAAATATCATAGCTTGTGGATACATAAAGTCGTGGATATAAGGGAGCCAGAAAATCGAAGCATAAGCACCTGCACTCGTTCCTGTAACGAGAACATTTTCAGGATTCGGGAAGTTTTCTTTAGTCCATTTAAGAACTGCTTTTGCGTTGACAGCTCCACGATGTTTAATTTCGAAAGTACTGTTATCTTCTTTGGTGTAAGTATGATCATTCTCACCCCAGTGCAAATCTCCTGTGCAATAAGCGACAAGGATGTGTGTCCAATCTTTTAATGGATTCTGAGAAGAGTCTCGATCATAGACGCCGTGAAGTTTATGCGAGTGCTCTTTTTTAAACTCTTCAATGCTCTCAAGATATGTTTTGGTTTCGTGTGCACAGGTGTCTTTGTCCCAGCATCCACCTCCACCGACAAAGTCAATCACAATTTTATTTGTCGAGCCCGGAGAAACGAAAAAAGAATAAGGTGTTCCTCGTGCACACATTGCAGGTTGAGGAAGAGGGATTTCTTGCCACCTTTCCAGTTTATTTTCCGCTTGCATTTGTAGACTTAGAAATGATGTAGCTGAAAATAGAAGCGTTCGTAATAGAACCTGTTTCATCAAAAGACCCTTCTCTGAAGTTCAACTCAAATGGGAATGATTCGAGATTCTAGGGAAAGAAAAAAGATGGGTCAAGAAAGAAGGCTTCTATTTGACGTCGAGGTTGAGAGGTATGGATTGGCCGCCTCGTTGAATGGTTACGCTTATGTCATTAACATTGCGCAGGGAGTTAAGAAGTTTCACAGCACCCTGAGGAGAGCTGAGATCTTCTCCATTGATATTTGTAATCACATCTCCGTCAGAAAGGCCTGCTTTTGCATAAATGCTACCTTTTTCAATATCATAAAGAGCAAAGCCTATGATGTTTCCATTCGCATCTAATTTAGGTTCTGCTGCCGCTTGCATGAGAATTTTTGGCAGATCTTTTTCCAAGATTTTTTTTCTGTAGTCTTGCGAGATTTGTACGCGTCCACCTTCGCGTTCAAAACCTTCTTCTTTGTAGGAGCCCGTAATGGCAACGGGTTTTTCTACTGCTTTCACAATGTTGCGAGCGGGAGGTGCAACACCATATTTATACAATCTTAATTTTTGGGAAGCATTTCTCAAATCAATGAAGTCTTTGTTGACTGCAATAAGTAAGTAAGGTTCGGAGACAACAATGGTATTCCCCACTTTCTTTGCCATAGTTTGGTTGTTTGAAAGATTTTTTAGGAGTACTACGTTTGTATCTTCGTGCGGGCTGTTGTGGAGGATTGTTCCTAAAATTTCGTAGCCTTTTTGCGCCGCTGAAAAAGATTCTATGTTTTCGGAACTTCCAACACTCTGGGCAAAAGTAAAAAGAGTTCCCCAAGAGAGGACTATGAAAAACACTAAGATTTTATTCGAAAACAACATAAACTCAGATCCTGAACCTGATATCGGCAGGTGTGGGGGATCTTTAAGAACCTCATACGTATATTTTTATTAATGCTATTGATTACAAGTGCTTAGAGGAGATTTATGACATCGACAGTCCGTAAAAAAGAGGTTCGTAAGTTCCTCAATGAAAAAATTGCTCAATTAAATGGCATTGTCGCAGATATAGATTTCTTGCTGACGAAATTTGAAGATGATTTTTTCAGAGTCAGCATTTTTGGCTCTGCTCGTATCAAACCTCAGTCTGCGCAATACAAAGAGGTTTATGAATTGGCCTACCAACTTTCCACGCGAGGTATCGATATTGTGACAGGTGGTGGACCAGGTCTCATGGATGCTGCAAATAAAGGAGCGAAAGATGGTGGACAACATTCTCGCTCAATCGGTTTGCCCATTATTTTACCTTTTGAGAGCGATGCCAATGCTCATTTGGATGTGAAGAGAGAACATAGACGTTTTTCTTCACGTCTCGATGAATTTATGCGCATCAGTCATGCAGTTGTTGTGACTCCTGGTGGTATTGGTACAGTCCTTGAACTTTTTTACACATGGCAATTGATGCAGGTGAAACATATTACATCTCGGCCTATTCTTTTACTGGGTGGTGAGAACATGTGGCCTGAGTTGATACACTGGCTCAAAAAATGGCCATTGAAGATGGGCTTGATTGAAGACGAAGATTTTAAGAGCATACTCTATTGTAAAACCATTCAGGATGTGATTGAGGCGCTTGAACCAGAAATGCAACGTTTTAACGAACGTAGTCGTGCCGCAAATGCGAGTGATAAACAAAAAAAAAATAGTTGAGTTGTCTTATGAAAAAAAAGCGTAGAGAGACTTCTGTTGAAATCCAATTTCTGGGTTCTTTATCTTTGTTGCTTGCGAGTTTGATTCTCTGTCTTTTTGTGCTTTTAAAATTCAGAAGGCCTACACTTTCACATCAAAAGGAATTTGTTTCCGTATCTCTTGCAGAAAAAAAATCTTCGGAAACAAAAAAACAAGCACCGATTGTGAAGGTATCTCAAACACAAAATGACTCGGTTGCAAGCGCTTCTTCTCTTTCTAAACAAAAAACTCTTTCAGAAAAAGAAACAAAAGATCTTGTCAGTAAAGCAATGGAGTTGGTGAATCAAGCACAAACTGAAGAAGCGAAAGCTATATTCGAAAAAGTTTTGAAAGATGATCCTGAACATGAAGAAGCCCTGACACAGCTCGCGTTGATTTATTTGTTAGATTATAAAGATGAAAAATCTGCACAGCCTTATTTTGAAAAAATTCTGAGTGTGAATCCTGAAAACAAAACAGCGTTAGCGGAATTGGTGGATATTTATGCCAACCGTGGAGATGGTGTGGGTGTGAAATATCTAGAATCTTTGTATGAAAAAAATCCGAATAATTCGATTGCGTTGGGTATTGGACAGGTTTTGATTGAGACGAATCCGAGAGCCGCTATTCCTTATTTGGAAAAAGCAGGGGATAGCGCCTTGAATGAGTTGGTGGAGGCTCATTTACAATCGGGCAATTATGAAAGAGCTTATGAAAATTTGCAAAGACAGGAAGAATTGCTGATGAACAAGATGCAATCCATTGAGGGAGAGCATAGTGAGTATTTGAAAGATGAACTCCTTCGAGTGAAGATGAGTATGAATCAAGTTCAGGCAAAGATGAAGCTTCAATGAAAGGTGGAATATGGGATTTGGTGGACAGTCGATGGTCGGAGACCTCAAAGAGGTTCTTGTAAAAAAACCTGATTCTATTTTTGCAGATGCAGATCCTAAAATTTGGCACTATACACATTCCATCAACCTTAAACGAGCACAGATAGAGCACCAAGATTTGGTACGTGTTCTCGAAAGTAATGGTGTGCAAGTATATTCCCATTACGAAAATATGAAGGATCTGAGCGATGCCATGTTTGTGCATGATCCTATGCTGATGACCGATGCAGGTGCGGTTATATTACGCATGGGGAAAACACTGCGTCAGGGTGAAGAAGCTTACATGAAACGCAAAATGCAGGATTTGGGAATTCCCATTCTTGGAGAAATTGAAGAGCCTGGTTGTGTGGAAGGTGGAGATCTTATTTGGCTCGATGATCGGACCTTGCTTGCAGGAAGGGGGTATAGAACAAACCTAGCAGGAATACTTCAGCTCCGTGAACTTTTACAAACTCATGCGATTGCAACTTTGCCCTTCGATCTTCCCTATTACGAAGGACCGGAAGCTTGTTTGCACTTGCAATCTTTGATGAGTTTAGTCGATGTGGATTTAGCAGTTTGTTATTTACCTCTGATGCCAGCTCCACTCGTAGACTTGCTTAGAAAAAGAAAATTTGAAATTATAGAAGTGAGTGAAGAAGAATTCAAAAACTATGGAACGAATATCCTTGCGTTAAAGCCAAAAGTTGTACTTACGTCCAATGCTTGCCCAGAATTGAAAAAGAGAATGGAAGCAAAAGACATTCAAGTATTCACATATTCTGGCGAAGAGCTTACTCAGAAAGCTGAGGGAGGGGCCACCTGTTTGACCCGACCTCTTCAGCGATTAAAAGTTCGTGATCGCTATGGTGAGCTGACCATCTACGGTTAAAGAGCTGCTAAGGTGCTCTAAAAGAAGAAGAAAATAGCTCAATTGACCTCCTCTTGGACTCATGTTAGAACGCATTAAATTTCAGGACAGAGTCTCAAATGCGATCGATTGAAAATACTCCTTTATCAAAAATATCAAGGCGCTCTTGGACGGGTTGGTTTTTGCTGACCTTTTTTTGTATCTTTCAATTTTCTCTACAGGGTTCTGTAGGGATTCTTGCAGACAGTATGAAAGATAGTTTGCAGCTTGATGCCAATTCTCTCAGTCTTCTTTCCTCCAGTTTTTATTATTCCTATGTGCTTATGCAAATACCTGTCGGTTATATCTTTGATCGTTCTCGTGTTCGCAATATTGCAACAGCAGCCCTTTTACTTGTGGGCTTATCTTTATGTCTTTTTGCATCAGCAACATCCATTTCTGTTGCAATTGCTGCCCGTGTTTTGATGGGGCTTTCCTGTTCTTTTGGATTTTTGGGACTTGTTGTTGCAACAGGACGATGGTTTCCCAATCGTTATTTTGCGCTTTTCGTTGCAGCAATGGAATGCATTGGAATGTTGGGAACAGCAGTTTTCAACTCGGTGCTTTCCGAATTGGTTACTCACTATGATTGGAGAGTCGCAAGTTGGGCGTGTGCAGGTGTGGGTCTCTTCCTTGCTTCTGCTCTTTATTTTTCAGCACCAAAGGAAGATCTCAGTCATGAAGAGTCCTCTTCTCAAATGCCTTTATTAAAGAGTTTGAAATGTGTGATTTCTTATAAAGAAGTTTGGTACGGTGGCCTTTTTGCTTTTGCTATGTTTGCTGTGATTACTGTTTTTGCGGGACTGTGGGCTATTCCTTTTTTTATGGCTTCTGATCCTGAAATGGATCTCGTGACAGCGACATCTGTTATCTCTATGATTTTTATTGGGAGTGCTGTAGGGAGTCCTATCGTCGGTTGGATTTCGAGTTCTTTTAAATCTTATTTCATCATGATCCCGAATGCGATTTTATCGATACTTGTGATGCTTCTTATTATTTACGGTCCTAAGAGTTCCCTTATTGTTTTGTATGCTCTGATTTTTAGTTTAGGTTTTCTTGCTTCGGTCTATCAATTGCCTTTCGCTATTGTGAACAGCGTTGTTCCTGCGAAGGTCAAAGGTGTATCGATGGGTTTTACCAATATCATCTGTATGCTGAGCGGTCCAATTTTACAACCCATTATAGGCTATTTTCTCGCATCCTCACAGCATGCAGGGGGTGGCTTTGAAGACTATCCGGTGCAGACTTTTCAAACAGCTTTGCTCGTCCTTCCTGCTTGTTTGCTTCTTAGCCTCTATCTCGCGTTTAAATTGCAGAGACGGACTTAATCACATCTCTCTCTTAAGTCAAAAAATACAGTAAGTTCGCGTAAAAACGAGAATGATCTCAATCTTTCCTATTACCTTACCGAAAGGGAAGGGTCGCGTTCCTGTAGGGGCTTTTATTCCATGAACGTTATCGCTTTAAGATCTTTGCTTATATTTATTAGTGTTTCCTTTGGTTATTCAACTGTTATCTCGTGTACCAAAGGCGCTGATGAAAAGAAACCTACAGAACGAGTACCACCTGCACCAGTACCAAAACCTATTCCACCTGCACCAGTACCAAAACCTATTCCACCTGCACCAGTACCACCAGAACCTATTCCACCTGCACCAGTACCACCAGAACCTATTCCACCTGCACCAGTACC
>CAZSXR010000001.1:620010-728545 GCA_964611335.1 uncultured Pseudobdellovibrionaceae bacterium
CCACCTGCACCAGTACCAAAACCTATTCCACCTGCACCAGTACCAAAACCTATTCCACCTGTGCCAGTTCCTAATCCACCTGCTCCAAGGATCCATGCGTTTAAATCTTCAAATGCAGAGATTGAGCAATGTTATGACAAATATTCGAAATCTCTGCTGAGGTTAAAAAATAATGTACATGCGATTGAAAGTAAAATTACTGCAAAAGAATTTGGATGTTGGGATGAAGATCATAGGAAATCTATAAGCATTGGACTTAGGAAGCTGGAAAACTTAGGTCAAATACAAAATAATGAAAATTTTTCAGAGTTTGTTCGAGAATACGATCTTGTTCTTAGTGAGTTGAGTTATTGTCGTTCTTTTGAAATTACAAAACTCACTTCTGATTTTAAAAGAAAAGCAGATAATCTGTTTAAGAGTGAGATTGAGAAAGATAAGATTCTTGTTCATTTATTGGGTGATGTTTACGGGGCTGAGACCGGTAGAGAGGGTATAAGATCGGATACTTCGAATCATCTTGTTTTGCGTAACATTATAAGTGAAAAAATAAGTCAAACTCTAAAATCTCAATCGTTTCTTGAAAAAGCTGAAGATCTTAATCCTTGTCATGGTATGGACAAGATTCAAGAGGATCTTTCAAAAATAAGGATCGCAAATTTTATACCAGATTTGGAAGTTAGCGTTTTAAAAACAATACTTAAACAAGGTGCGATTGCTGCTGAAGTGACGACACGTTTTAAAAAGGACAGTTTGAATTCCTTTTTATCTATTTTTAGAAAGACTGTTGATGAACTTTATGAGGGAGAAAGTTTCTATTTTCAAGGTGGATGGTCCGGTCATGCTATTACATTCTCAATAAAACGTGAAGGCACTTCCTTTGTTTTCCGTGTCTTTAATGCTGGACAAGGTAGCAATTATAACCTTCAGGCTGATATTGGGTATCCATTGCTACTTCCTTTCGTGGAAATGGTGGGAGTTCAAGAAGAGAATCTCAAAGACTACTTTTTTCTAAAAAATCTGCGTGATTTTCAACAATCTTCGAACGACCCTGTTGTGTTCGATCAAAATCTTCAGAACAGTGTGCAGAAATATCTTGGTGGTACTTCGACAACCCGGGCTTATGAGAGAGATGATTTTTTTGCTCCACAGATTTCAGGGACCTGTGGATATTATACCATTCCCCTTTATCACAAATTTCTTATGAAAGAGCACTTGCAGGATGATGTGTTCATGAGTGGAAAGAGGGATTTGTTGGAAACATGGATAGAAACAACATATTTTAATTACTTTATTGAGGATCTTTCTTCTGGTGGAATTAGTAAGGAAACAATAAATAGTGAGATCCAATTAGCTGAAAGATCCATGGTCTATTTGAATGAAAAGGCTCTAAAAGCCGAAGTCGAGAAGACTGCTGATACGGGATATAGTATTCTCTTGTCGGAACTCACGGAGTTTTACAAATCAAAACTTGAAATTTTAAGAAAATTAACAAGGGAAAATTCAGAAAGTTGGAATGAAATTCTCACATCAATCGTATTCGAAAAGCAGGGTGTTTGGAATCCTGTCGATATCCCTCTTTCGAATACTATTCAACACGTGAATCTTGCTCCCCGTTTAGGCGAGCTTTCCAAAGATATTGAAAATTGGCAGCCTACAGAGCAAAATTTTGTGAGACAGTTGGAGAAAACGGTTGCTGTCATAGAATCTTGGAAGATAGATCCCAAAACTTATAATCCATTCACCCATCATGCTCAAGAAGCTATTACAGCAATACAAAGTTTGGCGCTTAAAATTCCTTTATCTTGTCAAAATCAGTGCCCTCTGGTTGATATATATCGCGATGATCAAACGGTTCAAAAGACAGATCTCGTAGATCACATAAGTGAACTTCTTTTAAAAATAAGCCATGAACACTTTTGGGCCATTCAAACAGCCATTGATTTTCATGAATATCAACTGACCGCTAAAGATGTTCTTGCAGAACTTAAACTCTATGCAGTTCTTGATAAGATTATAGAACAATTTTTTATTAAAACTAATATCCCATCATTAGAAGGAAAGGGTTTTGATCTTAATTTTGCATCAGATTTTTCGGGTAGATTTTTTTTACACTTTCTTGATATTCAAATATTAACTTTGAATGATAAAGATTGGGTGCACGCTTGGAAAGAAACGGGGACTTATTGGGAAAATGTTCCTGTGCGGGAGCCGTTTCCTAAGAAAAAAGAAAATAATGTTATATACGAGCCATCCATGTTTCTTCCTAATGAAGCTTCTCGTCAAGATGAAATTATCTATTATCCTACAGATGCGGATAAGGCAAATGATCCATCCAGTCGATATAATAAATTTTGTAGGCCCATAGAAAATGTTTGGGTACAAAAAGAAGTTAATTTTTTACTTTCCTATAAAAATAATCTCAAACAAATTCCGGAGTTCTTTCGAGATTTAAACCCTTCAGATATTGAATTGGCTTTAAGACTCATGAGAAAAGAGAATATCTACATAGATGGGACACCTGAGGATCAACGGGTTCCAAAATTTTACTATAATTCACGCAATATAGCCTTCTTACTGAGAGAGTTTATGAATGGCCAGTATTTCCTGAATCAAAGTAGAAGGAAACTAAATAAGTCTGCGGAAATATATTTCTTGGAAATAAGCCCTGAGAAGGAAGCTCAATTTAAACAGATTAAAGTTCGAGAATTTTTATACGGTGTTAAAAAAGAAGAGCCTACCGTCTACTCTTTTGGTTTAGATAAACGAATGTCAGATCTTGATGCAGTTATTTATAAGAGAAGTTTCTATGAAATGAATAAAGCAAGACTCAATGATATGCAATTTTTGTTTGACAAAAATTACGGAAAAGAAAGTGTTCCTGAAGGGAGCAGTTATAGTCTAGAAGAGCAAAGGCTCCTCCATCAAACCTTAAGTGTACATGATAAATCCATAGAGCTTCTTCTTTCAAATTATAAGAAGCATAGTTACTTGCTTAGAGATATAGAGCATCAGGTTGTTTTTGAACATATTCTTTTCCGACCTGGATTGATTCAGCAAAGTATTCTTTATAATGAAAATATTATCTATGCTTATGCGGAATTTATTAAGGAGAATTATCAACTTTATAAAAGCATGGATTTAAAACTAGCAGCTTATTTCTTACGGCTTAATGACCTGCTCTTAGAGTTTTTGAAAAGTATAGATCATAAGACTGTGAATATGTTTTTAAATACTCAGTATGAAATTTTAACAATGCTTAAAAGTGCAGAAGGGCTTAGTCTCATCGATAATTATGAGATTAAAAACCTTCTTTTCCGAAATTTATTGCGTTCCTATGTAAATAAGAAAACTTTAAATCAAACTGAAATACGCTGGTTACTTACAGGTCTCATTTATAGAAATCTTACAGCTAACAAAGAAGAAGATATCAGTGTTGAACTTGAATCAGTTTTTTTGTTAGAAAAATTTCACACGCATATTCGAGAAACTCTTGCTTCTCATAAAGAGATTTTAGATTCTCTTGAAGAATATTTTTTAAAGGACGTGACATCAGGGGTTTGGACTTTTGATCATCCTTTTTATACGAAAAATGATCTGGTTATTGATCTTCATTCCTTAAATTTTGAAAAAGACTCTCGAAATTTAGGTGGGATTCCAAAAGAGATAAGTCAGCATCCGATCTTTGTGTCAAACGTCGATTGGGATATTAAAAAACCAATATTCAAAACAAAGAAAGGTTCTTATGAGTTATCTGATATGTTTGGTGATATATATAGTGTGTCTTTGAATGAAAACGGTTTAGAACTTGATCGTGTTTATAATGGAGAAAAATTGAGATTATTGACAAATCTCGAACGTGATCGCTTTGAAGATGAGAGAATTCGCACATTTGAAAATTTTTCAATTTGGAAGAATTATGAGGGTACTGAACTCAAGATCTTTCAAAGACGCAGTCCTCAAATTGTCGCTAGAGTTCGTAAGGATCAGCAATATATTGAACGTTCCGAAAAGAATGGGATCTTGTCTGTCCTTTGGGGAAGAAAAAGTCATTCTCTTTATCAGATTGATCCTGAATATTCTCTTCTTTGGGGGGATCAAAAAGGGCAGCTTTCTCATATAGATTATCCAAGACTTGGCTTAAATTTTTTCAGAGATGGTAATTTTTTGAAAAGCCGTCAGTTTGAAGATTATTCTCTTCAAATCGATAGTAAAGTAGAAGAATTGCATAATTACTCATATTTACTTTCTTTAGAAAATTCAAAGGACTCTAAACATATTCTGCTATTGCCTCGTTACTATTTAAAACGTGAGAATAGTGTAGATTCAAAATTTGAAGTGGATCTTAAAATTTCTGAAATTGATGGGGAAAGACGTAGTGTCCTATGGCCTAATGCTGTCGACCAACGATTTTTAGTCTATAATTATGAAATTAAAAATGGGCGATGGATGTCTTCCGATTTTGCAGCTCGTTCATACTTAGCGTATCTCTTTCTTTTTAACCATCAGTTTGACAAAGCGCTGGACATACTTTCTGAAGAACAATCGACTTTAGAAGAATACACTCCTGAAACCAAAAATAATTTGCTGTGGATCATGTCTATCAGTGATTCGGATCCGAGAGCTTTGAGTATTAAAAATCTGAGCTATGTTTTATTGAAAACAAACAGCCTTTATTTTCATTATGATTTTGATAAGCTCATAAACCTTTCTCCTTTTAAAAAGCAGATTAAACCAAGTGATCTTTATATGGCTTGGCTTGCTGTAAATCACAGACTTGGTCCCCAATATTTTCCAAACCCACGGTTAGAAAAACTTGTTTTCGAAAAAGAAATGCCTGAGTTTCGTAAAAATGAGATAGAAGGGATAGGTGGTATAGAGTTTAAAGTGAGATTAGGTTTGGGTCTTGATATTCAAATTGACAAAGTTAAATTGATGGAAAAGTTAAGCGATGAGAATTTTCTAAAAGAAGAAGGCTATGGAGGGGATGAGATATTTAATAGAAAAACATTTAAGGAAAGATTTTATGATCTTTATGATATTGCCCGCTCGTCATCGGATCGCGATGTTTCGCTCCAAATTCGCAAGAAATTTAAAGAGTGGTTTCCAGATTTAGAATCTGAATGTTCGAATGATCGATGCATTGCAACGAGCTTCTACGAGAGAAAATTTCTTCGCTATCTCGACTATATTACAGATGTAGTAGATCCTGAACTAGGATTTTTCTTAAAGAAGGTAGCAGAATCTTCTAAGAAAGATTCAGATTTTAAAAAATCGATTCCTGAAAGTTCAGTCTTGCGTCAAACTGAGACTCCAGAAGGAAGAGAACGTATTAAAGCGGCTATGCAGCACTTTGTTGAGAGGATTTATTTTAATGAAGAGAGAGGTCGAGAAGTTAAATTTTCTGATCCTGGTTTCCTAACTGAAAGAGTTTTATGGAAAAACAATCACGTCAAAGATGAGTCGAAGTTTTCATCTCCTTCTCGATCTTTTGAGGACTTCAGAAAGTATCTCCTTTACGAACCACTTGTTTCAGAATCCGAACTGAATTCCTTTATAGAAAGGAAAGTTGGAGAAAAGAAAGAGGGCGTTTTTAACTTAACAGAGACACTAAAAAATTACGCGCAAAAATCTCATGATTCCTTTATAAGAAAATCAATTGAAGGAACAGTATCAGCTTTGGAAGAATTTTCTAAAGAAGGCTCATCTCAGTATGTACTGAAAGAGAATGCTGCTGAAGTTTTGAAGTCTTTATATTCTAACTATACCGGTGAAAGCTCTCTAAAGGATGAAATCAAAGGGTTGCATACCGAGATTGAAACGCTCCTCAATGAAATTCCTAAAGATGCTATACTGAAAACCCATCGTCGTTCCTTGCGTAATGCTGGACTTGCAAAGCATATCAACGTTGATGATCTATTATTCCTATATGTTGTAGGAAATTTTCAAGAAATCGCTCAAAAATTTCCTGAAGATACAGAAGCTAAAATGAATATTTTATTAAAGAAAACAGATGAGCTTCTAGTTAAAAGTACCTATTTGGATACATGGGAAGAAACAAAATCAACGATTGAATTTATGATAAGTAAGATGGAGAAAGGTCTTAGTTTTTCTTCTGAAGATATTCGGAATTTTGTTAACAAATTGACTTTGAAAAGATCGTATAATGTAGAAGAGCATCTTCCCTTTCTCGTTGTTGAATATTGGAAACATTACCTATTGCGTGAAGAAAATGTTGCCAACCTAAAGGCTTTTGACATTGTTGAAAAGTTAAAAAGGAATCCGGATAGTTTGGGCGGGTTATTGGAAATGATTATGGGAGGAGGAAAAACATCTGTTTTACTTCCTTATTTTGCCGAAAAAATAGCAAAGAATGGGGATTTAAGCATAATTCTTCTTCCAGAAGAGCTGATCCCTTCTATGGCTCAAGAACTTCATGAAAATTTGAGTCAAACCTTTCATAGCTTTATTGATGTTATTAAAATTGACAGACAGTTAAGTTCCAACCCTGAGTCTATTCGTGTTCTTAGAAATCGAATAGAAGGAGATCTGGCAGAGAAAAGAATCATACTCACATCAAACAGTAGTATTCAAAGTCTATATTTGATGTTTGTGGAAGAATTACGCAGTGGAAGAAAAATTCACAGCGAGGATTTAAAGGCTATTTTTAGGATTTTTAAAGAGAAGGGTCTTGTCACCATTGATGAAGTCGACACGGTTTTAGACATCATGCGTTCTCATCGCTTTACTGTAGGTGCGTCCACAGAAATCAATGAGCATGTTTTGTCCTCTGTCGCTTTTCTCTATACTCTTTTAGAGTTAGATCCCGAATTGAATCGACTCTCAAAACTGAATTTTACTGAGGAAGAGTATAAGACACGTTTCAGGACATTGCTTATTAATAAATTTACCAACGCTCTCAACGGGTCTGTATATGGAAGATCTATGGAGCTTATCTCTGCTACATATGTGGACTTATGGAAGCATGAAACATTGAATTCAAAGTATATTGAGGAACTTCTTAATGACAACAGCAAAGAAAGCTTACGAGCGAAAATTAATCAAATTAAGAATGAAGAGTTGAAAATATTTGTTGCTACAGCTTATAGCGAGATCAATACTGTTTTGCCTCTAACTCTGAGGAAGATATATAAAATCCATTATGGGCTCTACCCACAAGATAAATGTGAATTTAAAAGTCTTCAAAAAGGACGGTGTGCGAGTTCTATTGCCATTCCTTATCATCTGGGGGAACCCGTATTACATTCTCGATTTGGTAATGATTTGGAAGTTCTTAATTATTCTTTCCAAGCTCATCTTTCCGAAAAAGATTCTTCAAATATCTTAGTCAACGAATTGAAAAAGGTGAAAGCTGTTTATCTAAAAAAGAAGGGAAAAGCTATTGAGAGTTTAACTTTTAAGAAATTATTTCCAAACGTAGATTTAGAATCTTTATTGCCTATGATCTCTCTTCAAGATCATGAGATTACCCCAAGGATTCGTTCGTTAGCACAGGAAATCGATCAATCGCCTGTTCATATCCTTTATCTACTTTTAAATTCTTTAAAATGGGAAGCTAAAAATTATCCCATGCAGTTAGCTGCAGATTCCTATATCTATCCTATACTCTTTAAACGAGTTCAGGGGATGAGTGGAACCCTCTGGAATAGACAAACCTATCCTCGTTTTTACGACCAAGAAAAAATTTCTGATACCATTCCAAGATCCCTAACGCGATTGGCAAACTCAGGTGCTTGGTCAGAGCATGTAGACATATTTAACTTTCAAGAAAAACAATCCATTTCGCAAAAGCTTGACAGTATTTTAGGTGAAGCTGCAATGGGGGATTGTTCTTTTATTGATTATGGTGGACTCTTTAGAAATGATTTAAATTTGCAGGTTGCAAAAGAACTTGTTGGAAATTCAAAAACCGATTCTCGTTTTCAATCCATCATATTTTATGATGAGCTGGGTAAAACTAAACTTTATAATCGAACAACTCATAAAATCACGTCTTACAATAAAATCAAAAATCCTAGGGAGCAAACTTGTGCCTATTGGGATCTCTTGCATACGACGGGGTCTGATTTAAAGGTGCAGACACAAAGTCATGCGGTCATAACTGTAAATAAGGATAGTATTTTAAGAGGATTTCTCCAGTCTGTTTGGAGATTGAGAGATTTGGATTCCACGCAATCCGTGCGGGTTATAGTAGAACAGGATGATTTCAATTTTATAAAAACATTTATGAGTGAAGAATTCGGTGAAAATATAAGCTCCCATGAAATGAAACTCTCTACTTTAATAGTTTTTCTCATTGCGAACGAAGTTAATGTACTCAGTAAGCAATCTCTGAAATCCATTCAATCTGAAATGAAAGCTCTCATTTTAAAGCCAGTATTTCATTCCTTTATATCGAATCAAGAGGAGTCCTACGACAAGTTTAAATCACTGTTTGAAATTAAACCTGAAAACAATGTTGCTTATAGTTTTTTAAACCCTCTTAAAAAGATGAATTCCGACGAGATTTTAGAAATTCTGAAGAATCAGGTTCTTGACAATCAGGCTCTTTCGTTCTTGTCTTCAAACGAAGATATTGCAAGTGAGCTAAACGAAATTGTCAAATATTCGAGATTAAAGTTAAAAGAGACTATGTTGTTTTCTGAAGCCAATACTTCTGAAGTTGAAGTCGAACAAGAGCAGGAGCAAGAGCAGGAGCAAGAGCAGGAACAAGAGCAAGAGCAAGAGCAAGAATACAGTGTTCTAGAGCGAGATAAAATCACAGCTCCTATCCCTCATGTGATAAATCGTCATTTACAATTGCAAGAAGCTGTAGAATCTCCCCTCTCACCAGAGAGTTATTCAACACATCTACACCCTTATTTCAGGTTGCATGAAGCTTTGCGGTTTTTTTATTTTCCAATACTTCCATCGGATCCTAAAGATAAAGCTAAAGTTGCAAATTTATTTGATGATGACGTTTTAGTAAGCCTTAATATCATCCCCTTGCATGTTGAAAAAGTGAGGATTTGGGGCTTTGTTCAGAGGGAGCTTGATGAAGTTGTTGTTAAATCAGATCTTGGGGTTGTTCTAGTGGATATAGAAGATATTAATACATATAACGCTTTAAGTTTGCGTAAGCGTATTTACTCCCTTGGTCGGGGGACATTTATGGATACCTCAAATGAGGAGTTTTTTAAAGGACTTGGGGATAAGAAAGATAAATTTATAAGAAAGATAGTTCAGTGCAAGTTTTTTGGTGGATATTTAAACTATGATGATGATGAGAAAAGAGTTTTAAAAGTCTGGCTTCAAGAAAAAATGGCGTCGGGTTGGACCCTTGTTGAATTGAGAGATTTTTTTAAGAAACATATCTTGTATTATAAGTTGAAAAGTAGGCAGCATTTTTATGAAAGTGATATAGCCGAGGTCTTTAAAGAACTTCAATCCAAAACATCGCCGTAGATGAAAAGGGATACCCTCAAAAGTTATTAAATGCTTGTCCAAATTTCGACGAGCATTTAATAATTTAGAGCGTTTCTCTTTTCTTCTGTCCCCTTTCTCTGGTGAGTGCGGAATGAAACTTAAAAAACTTAGACAGCTCTTAGAAAATGACAATCATGACTATAGAGAAAAGTTAAAACTACTTTTCTCCGATCCAATTTATATACCCCGTTTGGATCTTTCCATCAAAGATCAGAAAGATCTAGCATACAAACGCTTACGCAAACTTTTTCAAGCAGGCTTGGTGGATCTTCAGGACTTTGAAAAAGATCCTCGACGCATTTTTGCTCTGCATGAAATGTGTGCAATGGTCGATGGTTCTTTTGTTACCAAACTGACGGTGCAAGCGAATCTTTTTGGGGGCACCGTTATCAAATTTGCAAATCGAGAGCAGTGGCAGTGGCTTATTGATAAAGCCAATAAACTGGATGCTGTTGGTTGCTTTGCTCTGACAGAGTTAGGGTTTGGTAATAACGCAGTCGAGATGGAAACCGAAGCAAACTACAATATTGAAGATAAAACTTTCACTATCCATAGTCCTAGCACGCTTTCGCAAAAATACTGGATTACGAATGGCTATTGTCATGCACATTGGGCCGTCGTTTTTGCACAGTTGAAAGTGGGAGGACAGTCTCACGGTGTGCATGCCTTTCTTGTACGCATTCGTGAGGATGATCTTACGCAATCGCAAGGTGTGACCATTCAAGATATGGGTGCAAAATTCGGTCTGAATGGTGTGGATAATGCGCGACTCTGGTTTGACAATGTCAAAGTTCCTCGAGAAAATTTACTTTCTTCTTTTGCAAACATCGATGATGCAGGTCATTATCGATCGCCGATCAGTGGAAAACGCAACCGTTTTTTAAAGATGGCAGACCAACTTTTAAGTGGTCGCTTGTGCATTGCATCCATGTCGATGAGTGCTGCAAAGATGTCTCTGCTTATCACCTTGCGATATAGTCAGAAGCGCAGAGCTATGGGTTCTGATGGAAAAAGCAGTTGGCCTTTGATCAATTTTCAACTGCAAAGAAATGCTCTAATGCCTCTTCTCGCAAGAACCTACGCACTCGCTTTTGCTTTGAACAAAGTTAAGAATTCCTATTCTTTTGCAGAAGCAAGCAAAGAACAGGTTATAAACTGCTGTGTGATCAAAGCTCTCGTGACGTGGCATGCAGAAAACACTGTAACTGTGTGTCGTGAACGCTGTGGTGGTCAAGGGTATTTAGCAGCGAATATGTTTGCAGAACTTTTAGCAGGCGCTCATGCAGGCATGACGGCAGAAGGAGACAACGCTGTTCTTATGCAGAAAGTTGCTAAAGAATTGATTTCCGATATTTCTGCACTTGATCTGATGAAACTGAAAGGCGCATCTCTTTTCTCCTTGCACTCTGTTGGTAAAGGATGGGAATTGAAAGACTGTTTGCATCTTTTTGAAAAACGAGAAGATATACACAAATCAAATCTTGCTATCCGTATGCAGAAAGCGAATTGGAAGTCTAAAGAAAAAGTTTTCACAACATGGATGGTAGAAGAATCGAATACGGTCCAAGCTCTTTCAAAATCTTTTGGTGAACGCTACACCTTAAAAGCTTTCCAAGAGATTCTTGCAGATAAGGAATTCAAGGATCCCGTTGTAGAGAAACTTGCAAAACTTTTTGCTCTCGACTGCATCAAAAATGATCTCGGTTTCTTTCTCACAGAAGGATTGTTGTCACGTTCTCAAGCGAAAGATCTCGACACGGAACTAAGCAAACTCTGTGCAGATATATGTCCTTTTACAAGTTACCTTCTCGATGCTTTTGGAATTCCTGAGCATTTGATTCATGCACCGATTGCTCGTGATTATGTTTCTTACAATCTTCTAGACAAAGACAATCGTGGGGAAGTTCTTAAAATTCCGAGTGTCAAAAAAAGACCTCCCTCTCGTCAAGACATGCCTTCTTTGAACCTCTAAGAAAAACGTCTTTTGTAATGTGTAAGTACAATTTGACTTGTGAGAAGGGGATGTCGCAGAAGCGGCATCAACCCTGAAAAAATAGCTTTTTTTGTACGTATCCCAAAAATACCAAGAAGGATGTTATATGTATTCACAAGTTTATTTTTTTTATAAGCGTATTTTTTAGCTTCGGGAAGAGTAGGCCAGAACGTATTCAGAATACGAATGCTTTCGATGCAAGCGAGTTCTTTTTGCACATTTGAAATATTTTGATCATGCATACGATAGAAGCAGCACACATCTTGCACAGCTTTGACTTCATAATCGACGGCAATAGCAGCAAAGAGGTAGAAATCTTCCGATTGTTTGAAGTCGGGAGGAATGCCACCCACTTCCCAAAAAAGATCTCTGCGTACAAGGGCTGCAAGCAAGGGTATAAAATTTTCACTCAGTAAGTACTCTTGTAGTATGCGTCCTTCAGGTAGAGCTTTATTTATATACTCCGCTGCAAGTTCGCGCCCATCATATTTTCCTCCCATAATTTTCGCGCGCGCATAGACGAGACCGAGTTTTTTGTCGCTGTGTTTAATAAGCTCAACTTGTTTTTCCAATTTGTCTGAAGTCCAAAGGTCATCACAGTCTAGAAAGGCGACCCACTCTCCTCTCGCTTTTTGCACTGCGAGATTGCGTGCTTCACCGAGGGTCGTGTGTTGGGGTGCGTAGAAGTAGTGTAGGCGTTTGTCACTGAAAGATTGAGCAATATGCGCGCTTGCATCCTTAGATTGGTTATCCCAGAAAATAAGCTCCCAGTCGGTGAACTTTTGATTGAGTACACTGAGTATGGCATCTTTGAGATAAGTCTCGCTGTTGTAGCAATTCATGATGACACTGATGAGTGGTTTTAATTCAGCAGACATATTAGCCCCCTTGAAAAATTCAATAGCTCGACAATTCTAAAGACAGCTCCTATAATCTCCTATCGTTTTCATAGAACGAAGGAGATTTTGTTTGAACGCAAAAAGAATCCTATTTTTCATGCCTGATGCTTTTAGCGAGCGTGATTATCAGAGATTTGGTTTCTCTCTTCTCCAAGAGCATGGTTACCATGTTGAAGTTTGGAGTTTCATCCATCAATTTATCGAAAATGCGACCGAAAAATATCAAACACGCGATCCCAGTTCCTTTGCACACCACAGAACCTTTCCTTCCAAAAAAGAAGCTATAAAAGCAGTTGAGTCTCTTAGTGGTGAAGATATTGTGATGTTCTTAATCCCGTGTTCTTTGAGAAGCTATTGGCTTTACAAAGCCGTTTCAAATTCACAAGCTCCCTACGGTATTGTGAATCCCAATGCCCTTCCTGCGGTTCCTCAGAGTGCTAAAAGTTATAAAAAACTAATTCTTCATCCCCTTTCAACGTTAAAAAAAATTCCTACGAAATTTTTTTCATACCTTCCTTTGCAGAAATTGGGAATTAAAGTTGCTTCGTTTGCACTCGTGGGTGGGCGTCAATCGTTATACTATTATAAAAAAATTATTGATGAACACACAAAAATTGTGTGGGCTCATGCTTTAGATTTCGATGTTTATTTAAAGTTCCAAGAAGAAGTTTTACAAAATCCTCTTGGATCTCGTTACGCTGTGTTTATAGATCAGTATCTTCCTTATCATCCTGATTATTGGATTGTGGGTAAAAAGAATACCTTTGATGCAAAAGCTTATTATGGGGCTTTAAATTCCGCTTTTGATAGCTTTGAAAAATCAACTGGGATGAACGTTGTCATCGCAGCGCATCCTCGTGCGAGTTATGAAGATAAACCGCATTGCTTTGGAACGCGTCCTATTTTTTATGGGAATCTATTGAGTTTGGTGAAGCATTCGGAATGCGTTCTTGCGCACTACAGTACGGGTTTGAATTTTGCAAATCTCTACGAGAAAAGTGTTGTCTTCTTATATAATGATGAGATGGTGAAAGAAGCTTTTAGTTTTCGTGCAACGTGTGAGTTTGGAAGGCGTTTTGGCAAAGAGCCTATCAAAGATTTCTCAAATGTAGATTGGGAAAAAGAGTTGCGTGTGGATAGAGAGAAGTATGAGGCTTACAGAGAAGATTTTATCAAGGTGAAAGATTCGAGTGAGAAGAATACGTGGCTTATATTTGTAGATTTTCTGAAAGGTCAAACGCGTGTTACAAAGTGTTTATGAAAGTATAGCAACGAGGCGCACGGAATCTCTTTTTGCAAATGAGATGGAATTTCATGCGAAAGATTTTAAGGAAGCTATAGAGGGCTCGTCTATAGCGGTTATCGGAGCTGCGGGTTCTATAGGTTTTGCAGTTGTAAAAATTTTAACACACTATAAACCTAGAAAACTTGTGCTTATAGATCTCAATGAAAACAATCTTGTCGAAGTGGTACGAGACCTTCGTTCTGATTTTCATTTAACTGTACCTCAAGATTTTCAAGCCCTACCCATAGGATTGGGTTCTTATGAGTGTACACATTTTTTCGCAGAATCTAGACCTTTTGACTATGTGTTTAATCTCAGCGCGGTAAAACATGTACGTTCGGAAAAAGATAAGTACAGTCTTTTGCGAATGATCGATACAAACAATCTTTTTCTCTACGAATTTCTTTCAAATTTAAAATATTCACTCAAAAAATTCTTTTCTGTATCTACAGACAAAGCCGTGAATCCCGCAAATCTCATGGGTGCTTCCAAATGTGTGATGGAAAGCATCATGAATGTTTTTTCTCACCAACAGCCTTGGTCCAGTGCTCGCTTTGCAAACGTTGCCTTTTCTTTGGGGAGTTTACCTCATGGTTTTTTAAACAGGATAGAAAAGAAACAACCGCTTGCGGCTCCGAATGACATTACAAGGTATTTTATTTCGCACGAAGAAGCGGCGCAGCTGTGTTTGCTTTCAGGAGTGCTTGGTAAGAACCAGAATATTTTCTTTCCCAAATTGCAGGCTACTTTGAACGAAACAAAATTCTCTGACATTGCCATCGAACTTTTGAAAAAACTGGAATATGAGCCTTATTTTTGCAGTTCAGAAGAGGAAGCTAAAGAACTTTGTGAAACTCTCATTCCTAAACGTAAGTGGCCTTGCTTGTTCACTGCTTCCAACACGGAAGGTGAAAAAGATTTCGAAGAGTTTTATTCAGAAAGCGATGTCGTAGATAGGAAACGCTTTCTGAATATAGGGGTTGTGGAATCTCAAAGTTTTTACGATGAAAGTTTGGTGAAAGAATTTCTTAGTTTCCATACTCGTGTGAGACAGACAGGGGATTATACTAAAGACGATTATTTAGAATATTTTAAACGATTGGTTCCTGGTTTTGATCATGTTGGTCAAAAGGGAATCTTAGATGGAAAGATGTAGAGATGATAGATAGCAAAACTGATTTTTCTATACCCTTGAGTGTTCCGGAAATTCACGGAAATGAAGAAGCTTACGTGCTCGAAGCTATACGTACAGGATGGATTTCATCAGCAGGACCTTTTGTCGATCGTTTCGAAAGGGAATTTGCGGAAAGAGTCGGAAGTCCCTATGCGGTTGCAGTGTCTTCGGGAACTGCTGCTTTGCATTTAGCTTTGATGGTTGCAGGAGTGAAAGCAGGTGAGGATGTATTTGTTCCGTCTCTTACTTTCATTGCAACTGCAAATGCTGTGCACTATGTGGGCGCGACCCCTATTTTTACAGACTGCGATGAGTACATGCAAATGTGTGCGCACAGTTTGAGGAAAGTAATTGAAGAACATTATAGGTGGGATGGGAGAACCCTTATCAACAAAGAAACTCATCGCAAAGCCAGTGCTTTAGTGCCTACCCATCTTCTTGGACATGCCTGTGATATGGATGCCCTTCTCAGTTTGGCAAAAGAATACAATCTTACTGTGATTGAAGACGCCTGTGAGGGATTAGGCACTTTGTACAAGGGTAGACATGTAGGTAATTTTAGCAAAGTAGCGTGCTTTAGTTTTAATGGGAATAAAATCATTTCCACCGGTGGAGGAGGAATGATTGTCAGTTCAGATAAGGAATTTATCAAGCAGTGTCGTTATCTGAGTACACAGGCTAAAGACAATCCTATCGAGTATGAGCATCATCATATCGGTTACAATTACCGACTGACAAATGTCCTTGCAGCTTTAGGGTGCGCTCAGTTGGAAAAATTAAGTTCTTATGTTCGAAGAAAGCAAGAGATTGCAAAAATTTATGAGAAGTGTCTTTCAGATATAGCAGGAATTCGTATTATGCCGACTCCTTCTTGGAGTGAAAGCACTTATTGGTTATATACAGTGCTTGTTGATAAAGCAGTCTTTGGTTTGAGTGCAAAAGAGATTGTGTATAAACTTATGGGTATAGGGATTCAAAGCCGACCTTTATGGCAACCTATGCATCAGAGTAAAGCTTTTGCAGCCTGTGAACCAGGATTCCCAGCACAATGTCCTCTTGCTGAAAAATATCATGCACAGGCTTTGAGCCTTCCCTGTTCTGTCGGAATTAAGGACGAGGATATTGAAAGAGTCTGCATAGAGTTGGGAAAACTTCGTTAGATTTTATGATATCCTTTCACTAAGACATATTTCATAGTCAAGGAGAAGGGATGTTACCCAAATCAGCGACGAACATGTATTATAACATGACAGGTCTACTCGGTTTTTGTTTCACTCTTTTTATACTCCGATCGTACGCTTTTTCATTTCCACTGCTCACAGAATGTCTGATTTTGCTAGCGGGAACTGCTTTGCCTATGTTTTTTTGCGAAGTCGTTTTAGAAAAATGCTACGAAAATCCTACGAGTGGAGTGAATTTTTTTAAACGAAATTCTTTGAATATCCCTCGGGTTTTCACTAAGTTAATCGGCCTATATGCCTTGTGGATCGGTATAGCTTTTATCTATTTTATTTTCCCAGAGTATCGTGGGAACTTTTATAAAATTTACTATGATCTCCTTACAATATGCTTTCCTTTTGTTGCGATTTTATCAGTACCTTATTTTTTTATACTCGACCCTTATCTCAGGGAGCCCGAAGATGCCTACTATCATTTGGGTAGAGTTCTATTGAGAAAAGAGCGTTTGTCAAATTCCGATCTTCAATTGTTTTTAGGTTGGTTGGTGAAAGCATTCTTTCTCCCTTTAATGTTTATATATTTTACGGAAGATACAAAGTTTTTAAATAGCTTTAACATACAAAACGTCTTTTCCAATTTTAAAAATTTCTTTGATTTTACTTATCAAATGTTGTTTACACTCGACGTATTGTGGGTGTGTATAGGCTACGCGTGTACATTGAAAATATTCGATACACATATACGTTCAACAGAGGGTACTCTCCTAGGCTGGAGTTGTGCTCTTTTTTGCTATCAACCATTTTGGAGTTTTTTTTCAGCGAACTATCTGGATTACACTAGAGATACAAAACATTGGGGAGACTGGATGAGTGGAAGTCCATGGCTCTACATAGTTTGGGGGTCTTGTATTCTCATTCTTCTAGGAATCTATCTTTGGGCTACCTTTGCCTTTGGTCCACGTTTTTCCAATCTCACCCATCGAGGAATTATTACAAATGGACCTTATCGTTATACAAAGCATCCTGCGTATCTTTGTAAAAATTTAGCATGGTGGTTTATGTCCATGCCTTTCATGGTGACAACGACCTATATCGATAGTTTCCGTCACTGCTGTATGCTTTTGATGTTGAATTTAGTATATTTCCTGCGAGCCAAAACAGAGGAAAGGCATCTTTGCAAAGACCCTGTTTATTGTCAGTACAAGGATTACATTGCGGAAAACGGACTTTTTGCTTTTAAGAGAAAGCAGTCTGAAGAATATGTTCCTTCTATCGTTTGAAATGGTTATTCGACAGTTGTCCAAGAATTGTTAGGAATTTTTTGAGAGCAGGGGAGAGAGGATCTTGAGCTAAGCTGAGAGCCCCAGCAGTGCTAAATACAGCAATAGAGGCGATGGAGCTTAGTAAAGACCCTGCAGCAAAGGGTCTTGAGACTTTGATATTGTGACCAGGAATTGTGTTTTCAATTCTGAATTTCTTTTTATTTAATTCGGTTTCTTTTGATCGAAGTTCTAAAATTTCATTTGCAAGAGCAATATTTTCCTTTTCCATTTCTTTTGCTGTATGGATAGCATTTTCATATTGAGTTTTCCAATGGGGGTATTTTTGTGTCAGGAGCTTACGAATTGTAGTTATTTTAGATTCGATAGAATGGCTAGCGTCAGCATCTAAAATATCAACAAGAAAGGTATTGAGTTCTTTATTTTCTATACTTCGGCATGTTTCACTGATTCGAACTCTTTTCTCTTCACTTAAATCTTCTGTTGAAAGTATGAAATCCAGATAGGCTATATCAGAGTAACTAAGAATAAACCCAAATATTTTTGTTTTTTTATTAAATCTATTTGCGAATTCATTCATGGTTTTTGTTTTTTTATCTAGGTTTGTTTTCAGCTCACTTAGTTGAGATTCAACTCTAGTCTTATCTTGAAATATTGATAACTTGTTTAAACGGTTCCAATCCACATAAGTCTTAGCACCAAAATAAAATGCAGTTATTGCGAATACAGCTCCCGATGCAAATAAAGCAATTTCAGTTGACTTATGACTCTGTGGATCTTGAGAAGCAGGAGCGCTAGGGCTTGGCGCACTAGCGCTTGGTGCAGGCTCCGTAGGACTAGCACTTGTCGTATTATCTACACTCTCTGGAGTTTGAGCAACGTCAGGGCTTTTTGAAAGTTCCAGAAGGTTTGTTGAAAAACTTGGATCGCTGACTATTTGCTGTAACTCTTCTGCAGGTTGTTCTGCGCAAGTTCTTGCAAGGTCTTGGAAATTTTTTTCAAGTTCACTTGTAGCTTTGGTGTTTGCGCTTTCCTTCAAATAGTCTTCACAGGATTTTTTTACATCTGTGACCAAGGAACTTTTGTCTAGTTCCGTGTTGCTGGGTGCAATGACCTGATCTAATGTTTTTGTAGAAGCCTCTTTTGAATGCTTTTGTAAGCATGAAGAAAGAATAAAACTGAATAATATAATCTTGTGCATAGAAATCTCCCTTATGGAGATTATCTCTCAGTTTTTTTGAAAGATAAAGATAGAGCCAGTCGAGTGTCCCCTTTTCTCTCACAGATCCATGAAACACAGACTATAGTAAACATCGATGTCAGCATGCAGAGGGTGCGGAAGGGGACGTTTTCAGTCGAAAGACCTAAAAAGGAATGAATGCCCAGTGTGGGTTCTCCCCATAAAATTCTAAAAAACAAGGCAACAAAAAATCCAACAACAGCACCTCGCGCATGTGCAAAAGGTAAAAATAAAACCATTACCAATTGTGGAAATAGAATCACATATACAAAATCAGCACATAAATACCAGAGAGCATAGACACTTTGAACTTTGAGTGCCAAACAGCTTGCGAATATTCCCATGATCACGACAGCATATTGTGTAAGACTGGTGATCCTGTCACTGAATTCCTTTTTGAAAGGTATCAAAACATTCCAAACAAACATATACGAAGCGCTGAGTATGGAGGAATCTACGGAAGACATCACCCCTGCTGCGACAACAGAAGCGCCTAACAAGCCCACCCAATAAGGAGTGAGGTATTTGAAAACATAGGGAAGCACCATCGATCCTACAGGAGCTTCAAGACCAAGTGCGTGCCAATCCGTGACAGCGCCTACCATTCCTAAAAGCGCAGGAGGAATTGCAAAGAGTAAACAGAAAACTCCCGAACCGATCGAAAGTTTCTGAGCTGTGCGTGTGTCAGGGCAGGCGAGAATGCGTTGGAAGTAAACACCCCAAGGAATACCACCTAAGATTAGAAGCAGAGCATTATCGGACCATGTTCCTGCTGAAAAATTTTCACCGAAAGATTTAGCAGAATATTGAATCAGCAAAGAGTCATAACCTCCACAACTCAGCAGTGCATAAGGGATGACCAACGCTAAACCAAAAAGTATAAAAACAAGTTGCACAAAATCTGTGTAAGCAACTGCCAGCAATCCACCTAACAAAGTATAAAGCACCGCAACAAAAGCTGAGACGATGACTGCGGATTCAAAACTGACATTCAAAACTCCCGAAACAGTGTAACCTAATGCGGCAAGTATAGAAGCGCTCCAAAAGAGGTCTCCAGAAAATGCAGGAATGTAGAGCAGTGCTGTAACTTTTTTCCCATAACGTTCAGTGAAAGGGTCGAGCAAAGACACGTAGCCTCTTTGACGCATAACACCTGCGAATAAAAGCCCTCCGAGCATAAGGCTGAGCGCATAACCCCACGGAGCTTGAGCCCAGAGAAGACCTTGGGTGTAAACAGCTTCTGCAGTCCCGTTTATGTAACCACCACCAACCCACGTTGCAGTCATCGTTCCTAAACCTATCCACAAAGGGAGTTGACGACTCGCAAGCATGAATTGCTCACCCGTGCTTTCTTTTTCTTTGAGTTTTTTATGTGCAAGAAATCCAACGTAGAAGGTGACGAGATAGAAAAAGCCAAAGGCAAATAGACCTAAAATATCCATAGAAATTCTTCCATGCAGACTGCGAATAAGAATTCACTGTATGTGAGGGATTCTAAGAATATGTTAAAGACTCAAAAAAGAGAATTGAGTCTTTAACTTTTAAAGAGCGTGTAAAGAACGTGTAAAGAGCGTGTAAAGAACGTGACTAACTTTCGACAGTGTCGCGCATGCAATGTGTTATTTCAATGCGTCGATCTACAAACTTAGTATCCTTTTCTATTACAGTATTCACCCAAAACTTCTGAGGATAAAATTTATAGATTCTTTGTGGAAAAGCCCCCTGATAGTCGGATGCGGGAGGAGGGGGAATTCCAATTTTTTCAGCTAATATTTGAATTCCATAAGTTATTTCTTGATAATTTTCTAATTTATAAGCTCGACCCTGCATGTATACACCAAAACCTGTTCCAGCAGGCACAGTGGAATCGTAGACCACAGCAAATACCCGATTATTTTGATGGATATTTTTTGAATGTTGACTTGTTTTTTCAGACATCCAGAAGAAGGTGTAGTCTTGGTTAAATGCTGTAACGAGAGGGGTGCTCCAAGGAGAACCGAATACATCAGCACTGGCTAACGTTAAATACAAACGGTCATTTAGTTCTTTTTTTGCTTTTGTGACAAGTTGAATTATTGTGTCATCAGTACAGTCTACGGAAGCAAAAACAAAAGAAGAACTACATAAAATTAGAATAGAAAAGATGAGTGTTTGCCATTTTTTTCTAAACATCATGAATACGTCCTCTCCATATGGTCTGTGTTTTTTGTTCAGAGAATATACTACGCTAGGCATCTTGGTCTTACAGTAGAAATCTGTAAGACCACAGACAGAAAGAAGTGTCTTTTAATTTTTTAGCTCAATTCACTGCTTGAAAATAAGCTTCGCGGAGTGTGTTTGTGATGACACCAGGGGTGAATTTTAAATGGTCTATGGATTCGACGGGTGTAACTTCTGCCGCGGTTCCTGTGAGGAAAACTTCCTGAGCTTTACCCATTTCACTCGGAAGAATGGTGCGTTCAATCACTTCATAACCATGTTTCTTGGCAAGTTCGATGACCACTTGACGTGTAATGCCATCGAGAAAACAATCGGGTGTGGGGGTGTGAAGTTTTCCATCCATTACGAAAAAGATATTCGCACCTGTTGCTTCACAAATATGCCCCTGCCAACTGAGCATCAAAGAGTCGTGATAGCCCGCATCTTCTGCAGCATGCTTTGCAAGTGTGCTGATTGTATACAAACCTGCAGCTTTGCTCTGCACGGGAGCTGTCTCCGGAGAAGGTCTCTTCCATGGGGAAGTGATCAAACGCAAACCTGCACCTTTTTCCAGACGGAAATAGCTGGGCCATTCCCACACAGCAACGGCAACATGGATTTTACTTTGGCGTGCGGATAAGCCCATCACTTCACTTCCACGCCAAGCGAAGGGACGTATGTAGCAATTTTTTGCAGGAGATTGTTTGACTAATTCAAGACATGCCGCTTCGATCTCTTCGAGTGAGTGAGGAAGTTCGTAGCCTAAAATACGAGCAGAATTTTGCAGACGAAGTATGTGCTCTCGCAATTTGAAAATTTTACCGGAATAAGCGCGTATGCCTTCGAAAATGCTGCTTGCGTAGTGAAGACTGTGCGTGAGTATATGCACTTTCGCTTCGCGCCATGGAGTCATTTTTCCATCTATCCAAATAAAACCTTCTCTATCGTCAAATGGCACCAGTGCGGTCATTTTTTCACTCCGTATGAGTATTTTATGAGAAAGCTTCTTTTAACATGCTGGGTTAGAGCTTGCAAAGCAATCCAAGAATTCTCGCTTGCGGAGTCTCGTAAAAGACCTTAGAACACTGAAAAACACAGAGGATACGCAAACATGAGCGAAAAGAAAAAATTTGAAGACGGCTGCCCCGCATGGGCCGAAGATTTGATTATGAAGCTTCGTGAGGTTGAAATCTTACTTGGCAATATACCCGACTCCCTCACTTGGAAATCGGAGCATCTCAAGAAAGTGAGTGAACGCGCCTTTGCAAAAGATGAAGCTGTGTTTGATGATAAAAAAGCGGAGTTTATTTATCGACGCATCGTGCGAGGATTGGCAGATGAAAAATTTTCTGCTGATAAAATTACAGCTTTCATCAATATTCGTATCGGATACAAAGATGGTCCGCCCTATACAAGCATCGCAGAAGTTCAAGAAGCAATGGGAGATTTATGAAAAAAACAGGAAGTCGCATTGGAGTTTTTGATTCAGGAGTCGGTGGTCTTACGGTTCTGAGTGCACTTCAAAAAAAACTTCCTGAGGTTGAATACATCTACTGCTATGACAACGCTTATTATCCTTACGGAACTAAATCTGATGAGGACTTATTAAACAGACTCACTCATCTTCTTCCTGCTTTTGTAAAAACATATGACATCCACATTCTTGTTCTTGCCTGCAACACTGCGTCGACTCTTGCTTTAGAATCTATTCGAAAACTTATAAAAATTCCCGTAGTTGGTGTGGTCCCTGCGATTAAACCTGCAGCTCAACATTCTCAAACGCGTGTTCTAGGACTCCTTGCGACCGAAGCAACTATACGTGGAAAATATACAGAAAATTTAATTCACCAATTCGCAAAAGATTGTGAGCTTGTCAAAGTGGGTTCTCGTAATCTTGTAGATTATGCAGAAGCAAAAATGCGAGGAGAAGCAATTTCTCTCGAAAAAATTTCTTTAGAGCTTGAACCCTTTTTTCAAAATACAAGAGTCGATACTATTATATTGGCATGCACACATTTTGATCATCTTCGTGATGAATTTGAAAAAGTATCTCCACGCCCTATACACTGGATATCCTCTGCAGGTGCTGTTGCTTCGAGAGTGCAAACTCTTGTCAAAGAACTTGCTTTGAAGGGTGCCAAAGATGCTCAGAATTGCATCGTTGCTACTAAAGAATCTGAATTTAGACCCGAAGGCTACGGGTTTAAAAAATTTGAAACTTTAAAATAATTCAGGGAACAGTTCGTGTTCCATCTTTGCTCCGCTCTCAAGTTCTTTTTCCAAATTGGGAAAAGGGGGAGAAGTGACCCAGGGTCTAGGAGCATGTCGTATATCATCTCCTAAAAAACGCAAAGAAAAGACACGACGACGTTTGTTTCCTAAAACGCCTCTTGCTGCATGCAGAGTCAGCATGTGAAAGCATACAATATCACCAGGATTCATAGGCCAACCTACAATGGGAAAGCTTTCTCGAGAACTTTCTATGTCAGGAAGTTCTTGCAAGGAACCTTCAGGAAACCACTTTGCCTGATGATCTTTAAAAGTACGAGGCATAAGCCAAGGACCTTTATGTGAACCCTTGATAAACTCCAAAGTTGAATAGCGATCGACGGGATCAACTGGAATCCATATGCTGCAATTTTGCATACCATCGATATTGTAATAGGGTTGGTCCTGATGCCAGGGTGTGCACTGCTGTGTGTATGCTTCTTTGACAAGCATATGGTCATGGTAAAGTCGAACTTTTTCCGATCTCATTAGGGCTGCTGCAATGTGACGGAGTTTTGTTTCAAAAATTATTTTTTGATAATAAGTATTATTTCCCCAAGTGCAAAAATCTTCTATAAAAAGACCTGAATCCTCTTCTTTGCTTGCAACCTTCATTCGTGAACTCGGATGTCTCAAATTGAATTCTATGCCTTCTCTAAGAATTTCAATCTCCTCAGCATTCAATACGTTAGACAAATGCACGACGCCGTCGTTCTGGTAGGCGTTTATGTCTTTCTCATCTAAAATCATAAGCGACCTCTTGCGAAATTCTCATTCTTGCAAATATAGATTTGTATTTAAGAAAAATCAAACTTCAGGAGATAAAAAATGGTGGATGTTTTAGTAAAATTAATTGTGATGTTTTTTTTCTTCCAAAATACACTTTTCGCAAGTTTTCATCTTTATCGCAAATTAGTAGATGAATACGAACTTACAGATGTTTCACTGAATCCCGTTAAAGATGAAGAACGCGAATCTTATATTTTAGCTATTGTTCATACCATCAGTTATTTGGAAGTTCTTGAAAGGCACGAAAAAGCAGATACGCAAGGTATATTTGATGCAATTGAGTACAGTACTCCTGAAGAACCATATAAAATATGGAGAGTTCTTAAAAATAAAAGTCTTGCAAAAGGTACTTATTTCCCAAGTGAGTTATATGTTACATTGAGAGACTATCTTAAATTTGAATTGGAGGTAGAAAATCCTTCGACGGAATCTTTAAAAGAGTTGTGTAAAAGTATTAAGTATCAACGTAGAAATATTGAAAAGTTCAAAATAAGAACTATTGACCTTAGAATAAACACAGAATATTGGAAAAATGTTATGAATGTTAACGACATTAAAAAACTATCAAAACCTTTGAGAATTCCTAAGAATTGCATTGAACCCTGCGTCATTCTCTAAGGTGTAGTCTATGTTTTATGGATATTCTGTTATTTCTCCCATTTCTACGTAGACAGATTTGATTTGAGAATAGTGATCCAAAACAGCTGTGCCATTTTCTCGTCCTAAACCTGATTGTTTGAAGGCACCAAAAGGGATTTCAACGGGAGCTATATTGTGATTGTTGATCCAGCATATACCTGCTTGCAGTTGTGCTACAACGCGGTGTGCTTTTTGTATGTCTCGTGTGAAGACGCTCGCAGCAAGGCCGAAATCCGTTTTATTGGCTCGTTCTAAAACTTCCTCCTCACTTTTAAAACGCAGTACAGACATAACCGGTCCAAAAATTTCTTCTTTCACTATAGTCATATCATCTGTGCATTCTGAAAACACAGTAGGTTCAACATAAAATCCCGAGTGAAAGGGGGCATCCAACTTAGGAATCTTCCCACCGTAGATACAACGGGCACCCTCTTTTTTTCCTGTTTCTATGTAGTGTAAAACTTTCTCCCTATGGGCTTGGGTAATCAAAGCACCCATCTGTGTCTGTGGATCGAGAGGGTTACCTACACGGATGCGCCCTATGCGTGAAAGCAGTTCGTTCATAAATGCGTCGTAAATACCGTCTTCCACAAAAACACGCGTCCCGTTGGAACACACTTCACCTTGACAGAAAAAATTTGCAAGCATAGCGCCGCTCACGGCTTGTTTGAAATCTGCATCTTTAAATAAAATCAGAGGAGATTTACCACCCAACTCAAGAGTGACAGGAACCACTTTATCTGCAACAGCATTCAGAATTTTTTTTCCTGTTGCTACAGAACCTGTGAGGGAAACTTTAGCGACATCTTTGTGACGAATGAGCATTTCACCTACATTGCCTTTGCCTTGAACGATATTGAGAACTCCAGAAGGCAATCCTGCCTCTGTTAAAAATTCTGCAAGTTTTAATGCACTCATGGGCGTGTTTTCAGAAGGCTTGAATACAAAAGTATTTCCACAAGCGAGCGCAGGTGCAATTTTCCACGAAGCAATCAGCATAGGATAGTTCCATGCTCCGATTCCTGCGCATACACCGATAGCTTCTCTACGTGTGTAAGCAAAAGACTGGCCCATAGGTATATGTTGACCGTGAAGGGCATGGGCTTGACCACCGAAATATTCGAGAACTTCAGCAGTTCCTATAATATCGAGCATGGATTCAGAAAGAGGTTTTCCACAATCTAAAGTTTCCAATTGAGCGAGAGATTCTGCTCGTTCGCGAAGGAGTTGTGCGGTTTTCCACAAAATGCGGCCTCTATAGGCGCCTAAAGTTTTAGACCATGAAGGAAAGGCTTCTTTCGCACTTTTTACAGCAAGGTCTATGTCTTCTTTGCTTGCAATTTGAACTTCACAAAGTGTGTGTCCCGTTCCAGGACTGATATTAGCAAAACTTTCTTGTGAACATGCGTCTATGTAAGTTCCATTTCTATATAAAGTCTGCGTTGGAAATGTTTGCATAAGTTTTTCCTTAATAGTTTTTCATAAATGAAAGATTAGTTTGAAACGTTCCAAAACTTTCTAAAGAAAGAAAGTCTACTATGAATAAATACATACTCTCAAGTGTCCTTCTTGGTTTTGCATTCTGTGCAAATGCTGCTCTCACAAATCCGGATTGGATTGCAAAAGAAGAAAGTGTGGAACTCAAGCACATTCTTGAAAAAAGCACAGCTCGTGAACGTACGCTGACTATCCATATAAAACGCATACGTAGAGAGGGTGCGCCTCCTGTGATAATTTCCCATGCAGTGGTTCTCAACAATCATGCAATGAGAGAATGGGGGCACCGTCTTTGGGAAAAAGGTTATGACGTCTGGATGCCAAATTTGCGTGCTCATGGAGTTCATGAAGAACTTTCCAGTGTTGCCCCCTATTTCGAAGGAGACTATCAATTTGATTCTATGGTGACGGAAGATTTGCCACTTATTTTCCAACATGTTTTGAAAGAGACTAAACAGAAGATTCGAATAGTTGGTTACTCGATGGGGGGAATGACCTGGGAGCAATTTCTTAGTGGTGTTTACAAAAAAAATGGAATGATTTTACAAAGCGACTCTCTTGCACGTGAACGCAATAGTTATGTGCATTCCTTTATAGGTATTGTAGTCCCTCCTGATTTGGAAAATGTGAGTGATACGGTTAAAAACCTTTTAGGCGCTATGAAAATTTCCTTTGAACCTGCGTATTTTGTACCGCTTACTCCTATGAAGTTCAAACATGAAGTTGTTTCCAGTACAGCAAAAGCCATACATGAATTGTTATTTGCATTTTGCGCTCGACGCATTTATGCGAGGCTGCCTTATGGAATTATAGAAGGAAGAAATTTAGATAATCCTGCGGAAGATTTTAAAGATTTGGTGATCAATGGACTGTCTTCGCCTCATACCGATTTCATAAAAGATTTTATGAGATGGTTTTACAATGATTATGCTTCGAGAGATGCGCATGTGAATTATGGGATGAATAAGAAAGTTTTTGCTCCCACACTCATGATTGCAGCAACACGCGATTCTCTGGCGCCGAGCGATAAAATTATTGCGAAGTCTAAGCTGTATCCAAATGAAGCACATGTGCAGGTTCTTGTTGTGGAGGACTTTGCACATTTGGATATCAATTTTCGAAGAGGTATTGAAGGTTTCCAGGATACAGTTTTTAAGTTTTTAGAAGATCCTAAGCAGAAACTTCCAAGCCACCCTGAGCTGGGAATTTACTTTGTGAAAAAGTACCAATCCTTCTAAGTTTTTGACCGCCCCAACATTTCATGATACTCATCGTCCATCTCATGCACGACTCTGGAGTACACACTTGCATTTCAATGAAACCAAACGCCCTCAGGCTATTTTAGTCGGTCTTCAACTGCCGAATATCAATGATGTAGAACACGAAGCTTCCCTAATAGAATTGGAAAGACTCGTCGGCACTCTGGGTTTTGACGTGATCGGGAAAGTATCCCAGAAACGTAAAGTCGCGGAGCGATCCACCATTCTCGGTGAAGGCAAGTTGCTGGAGCTTGCAAGACTCTGCGGCGGCAGTGGAAAAGTAGATTCGGGAGCCCGTCTTTCTCGCGGTAAAATTCATCGTGAGCGACGCAAAGAAGCTCTTTCAGAAGAAGATACGAACGAAGAAACGGTTTACCCCGACAAAGTTGTTTTCGATGATGAGTTGAGTCCTTCTCAACTTAGAAATTTAGAATCTGCTACAGGTGTAGAAGTTTTAGATCGCACAGGTGTGATCATTGAAATTTTCTATCGTCATGCAAAAACACGGGAAGCACAAATTCAAGTTGAGATTGCAAGGTTGCGCTATCTCAGTCCTCGTTTGCGAATGTCTCGTAGCGGGCAAGATCGACAGGGTGGTGGTATCGGTGCAAAGGGTATAGGTGAAACTGCACACGAGTTAGACAAGCGTCGTATTCGTGATCGCATTGCAGAACTCAAAGAAGAGTTGGAAGACATACATAAAAACCAAGTGGGTCGTCGTCAGCGTCGCAGAGATCAGTTGAAAGTGGCTCTTGTGGGTTATACGAACGCAGGTAAGTCTTCTTTTATGCGGGCTTTGACAGGAAGTGAAGTTCTTGTTGAGAACAAACTTTTTGCAACTCTCGATACGACCATTCGTGCGATGCAACCCGAAACTTTACCTCGTATTTTAGTTTCGGATACGGTGGGATTTATTAAGAAGCTTCCCCATGATCTGGTGGCTTCTTTTCGTTCTACTTTGGATGAAGCCGCAGATGCTTCACTCTTACTCTACATAGTCGATGCTTCCGATCCTACTTTTAGATCCCAGTTGGAAGTGACTCGTAAGGTTCTTGCAGAACTGGATGTAGGTTCTACGCCTAGTCGTATTCTTTTAAATAAGGTGGACTGTTTAGCTCCTGAAGAGCTCAAGCAACTGGTGAAAGAATTTCCAGAAGCGATGCCTATTTCAGCATTGTCAAAAAAAGACATAGATACACTTCGTCAGTGGATCATCGATCATTTTGAAAAAGAGATGGTGGAGCGTGAAATTCTGATTCCTTATCATCGCAGTGATCTTCGAGGGGAAGTACACCGTTTGATGCGTGTGCTTGCAGAAGATCATAACGAAGAAGGTACTAAGATGAAAGTGCGTGCATCAGAAGGAATGATTGAAGCTGTGCTGAGTCGCATTGAAAACGCAAATTAGTTGATATATGGAAAGGAATCCTCTTGATTGGTGTACTTCTCGTCAACACAGGAACTCCAGAATCTCCAACGTACTGGGGGGTTCGCAAATATCTCTCCCAATTTCTCTCGGACCCTCGTGTTATTGACATCCCTTGGTTTTCAAGATTTTTACTTTTGCAAACGATTATACTTCCTCTGCGTTCTTACCGTTCTGCGGCAGCGTATAAAAAAGTTTGGACGCAAAACGGTTCGCCCTTTCTTGCAAATTCTCTTGCCTACAAAGAAAAACTTCAAAAAGAATTAGGTGATCAATATAAAATTACTCTCGGAATGCGTTATGGAAAACCTTCTATAGAAGATGCATGGAAGGACTTAAGAAATTTTGAAAAAATTCTGATATTTCCCCTTTATCCACACTATGCAGCATCTTCAACAGGGAGTGCGCTAGAAGAGATATATAGAATTGTAAAAAAAGAATGGAACATTCCTTCGTTGCAAACGATAGAATCCTTTTATAAAGAGCCTGGATTTATTTCATCTCTGTCTGAACATATACAAAGTGAACTTTCAAAAATACAGTGGGAACACCTTGTTTTCAGCTTCCATGGTTTACCTCAACATCATATTGAGAAAAGTGGATGTCCTGGAATATGTCCTCTCACAAAATGTCATCAAAATGCGCAACCTTTCTGTTATCGTGCTCAGTGTTTTAGTACAGTGAAACACCTTTCAAGTTCCTTAAACTTAAATGCATCACAACACTCTATCGCATTCCAATCTCGTTTAGGCCGAAGGCCGTGGATTAAACCTTATTTCGACGAACTGCTTCCTGAGCTTCGAAAGAAAAACATAAAAAACCTTGCAGTTGTATGTCCATCTTTCGTTGCGGACTGTTTAGAAACGTTGGAGGAGATTCGTATACGCGCAGAAGAAACATGGAAAGAGTTGGGTGGAAACACTTTGCATCTTATTCCGTGTTTGAATGATTCGGATCTTTGGGTCCAGGCTTCCGCAAGAATGATACGTCAAAGATGACTATATTAAGGTCAAATATGAAAAGTTACAGCAATGAGCTCATCCATGAAAGTTCTCCCTATCTTCAACAGCATGCACATAATCCTGTGCAGTGGCTTCCGTGGGGAGACAAAGCCCTAGAAAAAGCAAAAATCGAGAACAAACCTATTTTTCTTTCCATCGGATACAGTGCATGCCACTGGTGTCACGTGATGGAGAAGGAAAGTTTTATGGACGAAGCGACAGCAGATTTGCTGAACGCTTTTTTTATTCCTATCAAAGTGGACAGAGAAGAAAGACCAGATGTGGATCATATCTACATGACTGCTTTGCAAGCAATGAGCGAACATGCAGGGTGGCCACTCAGTATGTTTTTAACACCGAATGCTGAGCCGTTTTATGGTGGCACCTACTTTCCTAAACATGATGCTCCTGGAATTCCAAGTTTCACATCGTTGCTTAAAGTGATTGCTCGCACTTGGGAACACGATGAAGCAAATATTGTAAGCCAAAGCAAAGAGCTTTCTCAACATTTGAAAAGTGAGTTGAATCGTGCTTTTCCTGTAGAAAATGTGAAAGCAGATTTTCTCAGTAGCAGTTTGAAATCTTTAGAAGCTCATAGAGATATAGTTAACGGTGGCTTCTATTCGGCTCCCAAATTTCCTCATGCCTTTTATCTGGATCTCTACATAGAATATTTGCATAAAGAAAAAAATTTAGAATACGAAAAGCATCTTTCTTTTTCTCTTCGTAAAATGGCGGAAGGTGGAATTTATGACCATCTTGCAGGAGGTTTTCATCGTTACAGTACAGATAGTGAATGGCTTGTCCCTCATTTTGAAAAGATGCTTTATGACAATGCTATTCTCGCATCGACCTATTTGGAAGCTTCTAAAATTGTAGACGCGGAATTTAACAAGAGCATAGCGTTTGAAATCTGTGATTATGTTCTTCGCGATATGACACATCCCTTAGGGGCATTTTATGCTTCTACAGATGCGGATACGGAGGGTGTTGAAGGGAAATTCTTTGTTTGGACAAAGCAGGAACTTCGAGAGGTCCTGGGGGAAAACGATGCAAAGTTGTTTTCAGACTTTTACGGTATTGAAAAAGAAGCTTACGAAGCTTTCGATTTAGAAAAAGGCACACCTCCACATGAATGGTTTGCTGGGCATGTCTTGCATTTGACGGATCGAGTCGAAACTCTTTTGAGTAGATACAAAACGGATACAAGGAGTATTAAAAATTTAAAAGAAAAATTGTTGAATTTTAGAAATACAAAACGGGTTTTACCATTCCGTGATGAAAAAATTCTCACTTCATGGAACGGTCTTATGATTCAAGCCTTTACGAAGGCTTATGAACAGAGTAAAGATTTTCGTTATTTAAATGCGGCAAAAAATGCCATCAATTTTCTTTTAGAGAAGAGTGTCGACAGCGATGCAAATCTTTTTGCGACTTGGAAAGACGGGAAGGCTCAACACCAAGGGACGCTCGAAGATTATGCTTATTTCATAAGTGCTCTGATCTCATATCACCGTGTTTCAGGAGATTTTTCTTATTTACAAAAAGCGAAGGTTTTCTGTGAGAAAGCCCTTTCTTTATTTTGGGAAGAACAAGAAGGTTCTTTTTATTACACAGTGCGGAATGCAGGATTGATCATACGTGCAAAAAATCTCTATGATCAAGCTCTCCCGAGTTCGCATGGAGTGATGGCAAGCAATTTGTATTATCTTGCAAGATTTTACTTTGATCAGAGTTATCAGGATGTGCTGGATCATATGCTTGTGAATCTTTCAGGCTTTATTGCAAAAGTTCCTCATGCTGTTTCGACAGTGATTAAAATTGCATCGCGAAATGCTGAAGATAGTAGAGATCTGGTCTTGATGAATGCGAGTGACGATCTGCGCTTTCAAGTTATGCAGTCTATGAGGGCAACAGATATTCTTGTGACAGAGAAAGATTACGCACTGAGCGCTCATTTAGAAGGCAAAACGAGTGAAACTGAGGCTTGCTTGTATAAGTGTCACAAAGGGTTTTGTGAAGATGTGCTTCGCGGGGTTAAGCTTTTAGAACGCATTCTAATGTAGCTGCGAGGCGAGATTTCTTTAAACTCAACGGAGTGGCTTCTTGAGAGTGCAAGAGCTTCACCGTCTTCCGTAGGATCGGGGAGACTGAGTTTTCTGTGAAAGAGAGATGTCGGTTCAGCTCCATATCTTTTAAGAAGGGACTTCATATTTGAGTTGGACATACAGATGCAATCGAGAGGACTTTGCTTAAAAGAGTTCTCTCGATCGTTAGGGTTTGTTCCTAATAGGAGGAGGAATTCTACAAGCTGTATATGTCCTTCTTTTGCTGCGATATGGAGCAAGGTGAAGCCTTCTTCATCACGTATCTTCGTTAGATCTATGTCATAGAGTAAAACGGACGCTTCTAAGATTTCTCTTTTATTAGACCGTGTAGCTTTAAGAAGGTCCTCTATTGTGTACTCATCGACTTCAGGGGCAGAAAATCCCATATTTGAATGAATAAGACCTAGACCTAAAACGAAAATACATTTTCTAAACAACGAAATAATCATGAAAGCTCCTTCATAAACTGCCGACATAGTACACAAGCTTCAATGAAAATTTATTAAGTTTCATTGAAAGGGTTTTATGAATATTTCGTTGTTAGATCCTATCATGAAAGGAAAAAATACAAGAGGAGGTGTCTATTTGATCAGCTTGCGATAGGCAAAACGCAATATCCCTTTGTTCTGAGAAGTGGGATCTATGTGTTCATTCGGATTAACAGATATTTTCAAAATAAAAAGGGAATTGGTGCGTTCCAAGTAGACCAGAACTATGTCGTTTGTATGTAGTCTCGGTGTTTCATCCAACTTCAACCTTGATTCATAGATCTTGTTAGCGCTTGCATAATCCATGTTATAGAAATCAGTCCCTAAAGGTGCAAGAACGAATTTAGCTTTTGTCGCAGAACCTAAAGCAGAACTGAAGTCATGTGTTGTCGTTATATCATGAACATCGCGGTTTTCCTCATCCTTTCTTACAGAATGGCCCTCTTCCAAGTTGTAGCCACTTGGATCTTTTCCCAATAGATTTCCAACATGACCAAATTTTATTTCTTCAAGATTTGCTTTCTTACATTCTGAAGGATCTTTCCCATTTACAACTGTGAAGGGGAGTGGTTTTTTTACTTCCGCCTTTCCTGATTTAGCAATGACGTGAAGTACGTAGGACCCATTACAAACATCACTACCTGCGTGCAATTCTGTTTTCATATCGTCGACGAGAGAAAGGTTTGTTTTTCCAGAAGGGGGATGTTGGCTTACGACTTTCAATCCATCGATGTTTTGTCCAATAATTTTCCCCTCAGGATTCGTAAGAGCAAAACTGACAGCAAAAGGCTTGTTCCCTTCAATATCCCCTTTGACGGTTAATTTGGAATTCGGATTGAGTGTATTGCCATCCACCCAATCCAGATTGCTCATGTTGACATCTTCAATCTCATCTTTAGGACCACAGGAAACGTGTAAAAGCAAAAGGCTCAGTGAAGAAAGTGAAAGCAGTTTTCGGAAATACATAATCATCCTTTGTTAAAGTTAGAAAACTGCGGATGACTTTATAAGAATTCGTTTTTGCTTGAAAGGTTAAATCTATCGCCCCGTAAGAAATCTATAAGATGAGCACATTCCCGTGTATTCTGAAAAGAGTGACACACCCTTTTCAATAGGCTTCTCCATGAATTTTGTAAGTTTTATAAGCACAGGTCCCGATTCTGATCTTTCCTATGTCCTTTTTATTTTAGGATTGGCTTTGTTTTATTTGGAACTGCACACGACCGCTTTCGTAGCAGGTTTTATGGGTGCTGTGTGTTTGATTCTTGCAGGTGTGGGCTTTCATGTTTTGCCGGTGAATTGGTGGGTGATTGCCTTGCTTTTTCTGGCCTTTATCGTTGCGATTTCCTTTTATGTAGTGCGCGAACGCAGAAGACAGCGCATTCCAAAAGACTACTATTCTCTCATAGGAAAAGAAGCTATGGTGCTGAGTGTCGCTTCTGAGCAGGAACACGGCTTCTATGTTTACAATGTCAAAGTTCATGGTGAGATATGGAAGGCAAAGTCTCATCACCTTTTTAAGGAAGGGGATCTTTGTATTGTGAGAGATCATAGTGACAAAGATTTGATTTTAAGAGTGGATTCATTTTAATTTTTGAGGAAGAAATGGTTACTTTGGTTTTTGGTTTTTTATTTATATGTGTTTTGCTTTTCAATACTGTAAAAATTTTAAACGAATATGAACGTGCTGTTGTCTTTCGTCTCGGTCGATATACAGGTATACGAGGACCTGGACTTATCATTTTGATTCCTGGTATTGAAAAAATGCAAAGAACGGATTTGAGAACAGTGACGATGGATATTCCTTCGCAGGATATTATCAGTCGTGACAACGTGACACTCAAAGTCAACGGTGTGGTTTATTTCCGAGTCGATAAACCTGACAGGAGTGTTATTGGTGTGGAAGACTATCTTCATGCGACAGGACAGATTGCACAGACAACTTTGCGTTCTGTAATTGGACAATTTGAATTGAATGAAATTTTATCTCAACGCGAGCAGATCAATATGAAGTTGCAGGGTATATTGGATGAACACACGGAACCATGGGGAATTAAAGTTTCTGCAGTGGAAGTGAAAGCGATCGATTTGCCTATAGAAATGCAAAGAGCGATGGCGAAGCAGGCTCAGGCCGAAAGAGATAAGAAAGCAAAGGTGATTTCTGCAGAAGGTGAGTTGGAAGCTGCCATAAAACTTACAGAAGCTGCGAAGATTTTAGGTGCGGAAAAAAATGCAATTGTCTTGCGTTATCTCGACACGATGAGAGAGATTTCAAATGGAGAAGGAAAGACAACAACGTTCTTCCCACTGCCTATGGATCTGCTCAATAAACTACAGCAATAAACTACAGCAATATAAGCCTCTTTTTCTTCTTGCCATTTCCATCTTACACATATAACTACACACGGTGTTGAAACAACTTATGAGGATCCCATGTTAAATGCGCGTGAAAAACAAGTTTATGATTTCATCTTCAATTTCCGACAAAAAAATGGCAAGGTTCCTTCCGCTCGTCAGATCACAGCACATCTTGATTTCAAAAGCAGTCGTTCTGCACAAAACTACATTACGGCACTCAAAGCAAAAGGTTATTTGATAGATCGCGAACCTGAAACGAGTGCCTATGCCCTCGTAGAAAAAAGCCGTGATAAAAACAAAGTTGTGAATATTCCCGTGCTCGGAAATATTGCAGCAGGATCGCCTGCTGAAGCCTTTCCTGAAAACGATGCAATTATACCTATGCCCTCTGGCTTTTTTGGTGAAAGTTTGCACGAGCCATTATTCGCATTGAAAGTCATGGGTAATAGTATGAGTGGAGATGCTATTTGCGATGGTGATGTTGCCGTGATAAAAAAACAGCGAGACGGTTTTCGTAAAGATGACATTCTGGCTGTTCGCGTGGGCAATAATGAATTTACTTTAAAACGCATGGTTTTGAAGAAAAATACTGTACAATTGATCTCATCCAACCCCGATTATAGCCCTATGCTCATTCCTTCCGAGCAGGTGAATGTCATCGGCAAATACGTTGGCCTTTTACGCCGTTTCTAAAACATGACATGAAAGGAAAATTATGCAAGCATTTTGGACGCGGTCCTATCCGAAAGGGCTTAAACCTGAAATCGATTCTTCGAAATATTCCCATCTGATTGAGCTCACAGATGATGCAATTGCGCGCTTCAAAGATAAAATTGCATATTCTAACATGGGAACAGGTCTTTCCTATAGGGAACTGGATCGTATCAGTTCGAAACTTGCATCGTACATGCAGAATACTTTGGGAATTAAAAAGGGTGACTTTGTCGCTATCATGATGCCCAACCTTCTTCAATATCCCGTTTCTGTTCTCGCAGTTCTGCGAACGGGAGCGACGATTATCAATGTCAATCCTTTGTACACAGCGCGTGAGCTCGAACATATTCTTGTCGACTCTCAAGCAAAGTGTGTGATCATTCTTGAAAATTTTGCAAAAACTCTCGAAGAAGTTATAGGTCGAACGCAAGTGAAATCCGTTTTGCTTGCACGTATTGGTGATCTTTTTCCTTTTCCTAAAAATGTGCTCGTCAACAGTGTTGTCAAATATGTAAAAAAAATGGTGCCTGATCATAAACTATCCCACATACCGTGGATGACTGCTATGCAGTCCGGTGACACCAGAACTTATAAAAAACCAAATTTGGGTCCTGAAGATCTTGCATTCCTACAATATACGGGAGGGACCACAGGTGCATCCAAGGGTGCGATGCTTACGCACAAAAATATTATTTCAAATACCCTGCAGATTTTGAGTTGGTTGTTTGCGTTTCCTGAGATCAAAATCGACAGAGCGATTTGTCCTCTTCCGCTTTATCACATTTTTGCTTTGCTTGCAGATTGCTTTGCATTTTTTAGTTTGGGTACGGAAAGCATACTGATTACAAATCCAAGAGACATGAAGGATTTCATAAAAATTTTAAGGAAGTCTCCCTTCTCTGCTATTATCGGTGTTAATACGCTTTTCAAACATCTGCTTCATCAAAGTGATTTTAAAAATCTTGATTTTTCCAAGCTCAAATTGACATTGGGTGGAGGAATGGCTGTTGAAAAAGCGGTCGCCGATCAGTGGAAAAAGGTTACGGGTTGTACTTTAGTAGAAGCTTATGGTCTTACTGAAGCCTCTCCTGCTGTGTGTATAAATCCTCCTACCTTACAAAATTTCGAAGGCAGCGTAGGTTTACCTTTGCCTAGCACCTTAGTTTCTATTCGCAATGAGGAAGACAAAGAATTAGGAATAGGGGAAGAAGGTGAGTTGTGTGTGAAGGGTCCTCAGGTTTTCAAAGGTTATTGGAAAAACTCGGAAGAAACCAAGTCTGTTTTGACAGAAGATGGATGGTTGAAAACAGGAGATATTGCAAAGATTACGGCAGAAGGTTTTATCCATATTATGGATAGAAAAAAAGACATCATCATTGTCTCTGGTTTTAATGTTTATCCTAATGAAATCGAAGATGTGGTGACACACTATCCTAAAGTTCTCGAAGCCTGTGCGGTTTCTGTTCAAGACGAAAAAACAGGAGAAGCTGTAAAACTTTTCGTTGTGAAAAAAGATCCCTCTCTCACCGAACAAGAACTACTGACTTACTGCCGAAAGAATCTTACCAATTACAAAGTTCCAAGAATTATAGAATGGCGCAAAGAACTTCCGAAGAGCAATGTCGGCAAAATTTTGCGTAAGGAACTCAAAAATCTTCCGAGCTAATTTACTAAAAATGCTCATGTATTTAGAGAGTTAAAAAATAAAATTTACAAATTTTCAAAGACCCACCGATAGTTTTTTCGATGTGAGGCCATCGGGGTTTTTAACCCCTGAAGATATTTCGCTTCGAAAACAAAAGTTAGGGAGTAGGGTCGATGGAGTCAAAAAATCCAAGTATTGATTTCACATTCTTAGATGGAATGTTGCGTTTGGCAAAGGGGAATCCTCGTTTTGTTACAGAGAGTATACAACGCTTTCTCGTTCAGGCTCCCAAGAGCATTCGCGAGTTACACCGTTTTAAATTGGATCATAATCGTGATGTTCTCAAACAGAAGGCGCATAAATTTATCAGTACCTGTAGTGTGGTGGGTGCGATGCGTATGATCAATGTGTCTTACAAGCTTTCCTCTAAAGCAAAAATTGAAGAAGAAGCGATTCTTCGTCAATGGCTTGATCAATTGAATGATGAGTTTGAAATGGCGAGCGAGCAACTCAACGATTATCTTGCAAAAATCATGGCAGAAGCATAAAGAAAACGGCATCGTCCCTTTTCTTTAGGAATCACACATGACAACTCGCCTCAGTGTTAACGTCAATAAAATTGCAACGCTTCGAAACTCACGCGGTGGAAATATCCCTGATTTAAAAAAAGTGACTTTGGATTGTGAGCGTTTTGGTGCTCAGGGTATCACTATGCATCCTCGTCCTGATGAACGGCATATTCGTTTTCAAGATGTGAGAGAGATAGTTCCCTTGTTGAAGACGGAATTCAATATGGAAGGATATCCTTCCGATTCTTTTTTAGCACTTGTTCAGCAGGTTAAACCTGCACAGGCTACTTTGGTTCCTGATCCTCCTCATGTTCTAACTTCGAATGCGGGTTGGTTGGTAAAAAAGAACGAAATGCTTTTGAGAAAAGTTGTGCAGCATTTGAAAAATTTGGGAACACGCGTATCTTTGTTTATAGATCCTCGAACTGTAGAAGAACACGAGTTTGCTTTAATGAAGACTATGGGTGTTGATCGTATTGAATTGTATACGGAAGATTATGCGTTGCATTATCCGACAAAGGATCGTGATGTGGTCACTGCAAAATATATCGATTGTGCAAGCCAAGCACGAAGTGTTGGTTTGGGTGTGAATGCTGGACATGATTTGAATACGGAGAATCTCAGTTTTCTAGTTCAGAACATTCCCTTCATTGAGGAAGTTTCCATTGGGCATGCGTTGATTGCGGATGCCTTGTATTGGGGTTTGGAAGAAACGATTAAACGTTATTTAAAGTGTCTTTAAACCCACTTTTTAAGCCACTTCAAAGCCTCTTCTTTAGTTCTCCATTCTCCTTCCAAGTGAGCAAAACGCAAAGCTTGCAAAGCTTCACCTACAAGGGGGCCTGGAGAAATCCCTAGTGCGGTCATGACTTCTTTGCCTTCTATAGGTAAGGCTTTGCGACGTGCACCGAATGTTATTTCAACACTTTTTAGTTTCTTAATTTTATCCAATAGAGTTTTGTCATGCGCGTAAACAGTTTCTAAAAATTTTGCAACGCATTTGACAAATAAATGTTCTTCGATATCAAACTTATCAATGAAAAGTAGAAAATGTCCGACACCTTCTTTCAACGTAGGTAAAAGTTCTGCGGCACTAAGAAGATGTTTAATAAAATTTCTATCTTTGTTAGATAATTTCAAAGGAGATCGATCCCACTCATTGAATTTTATGAACCAGAAGAGAATAGCGATGCGCGTTTGAAAACGCCACTCTACTTGCACATCTTTAAAAAGAGCGAAGCAAATTTTAAGTTCATTTTTATCTTTTTCAGAAAGACGTCCGTATTCAGGAAATAAAAAAGCGAGCACGCCTGTTTTGCTCATCTCTTCTACAGTCTCTTTCAAGTCTTCACATTGCAAAATACCTTCGAGCTCTTTGGTGATCCGTTCGTGACTGACTTTGCTTAAACCTTGAAGGTCTTTGCAAATAGCGTCTAAAGTTTGAGCATCCGAGTGTAGAGAAAAACGCGCTTCAAAACGAAAGAAGCGCAGTATTCTTAGATAATCTTCACGAATGCGTGTTGTCGGATTTCCAACGAAGGCTATACGTTTTTCTTGAAGGTGTTTTTTGCCTTCGAAATAATCAAATATTTCTCCTTTAGCATTCTGAGACATAGCGTTGATTGTAAAATCTCGACGGCATGCATCGATTTCAAAATCATTGTGAAAGCTAACTTCCGCTCTGCGACCATCTGTTTTTAAATCCTCTCTCAGAGTGGTCACCTCAATAGGCCCACTCTTCATGAGAACGGTGATGGTTCCGTGTTCTTTCCCATGTAGTAAAGTTCTTATATGGTGCTTCTTAAATACAGTAAGCATCTGCTCTGGGCTTGCTGTGCATGCAATGTCGTAATCCTTTGGCTCAAGTCCTAACAGCTCGTCTCGTACGCAACCTCCTACAAGACGTGCTTCATAGGATGCGTCTTCGAGAATTTTGAGTACTTGCAGTGCTTCTTTTTTCTTAATGTGCATAACAGCCTTAGTCTCTGTGATTTTAAAAGTTCTTTATCTCAAAAAGATCATGCTAACATATTCTCATAATGTTGCTGTTCTTCGAATCCTTACGAGGTTTCATTCCGAATGTCGATTCTCTCTCTTCCTCGAACTGATAACGTGTCGAGTCCCCAGACACGTACGACGCCTCATCTTGCCAATTCTTTTTCCATCAACCTGACAGATTTTCTACTCACACCTTACAGATCCCTGTGGGTGCTCTTTGATATCATTTCGATGTTCTGGCTTTATACTATTGGTATTTGGTCTAGTCCTTATGAACTTTGGGGGGTGTGGAAACACCAGAATGTGTCCGCAGCCCTTGTTTTTACACTCTGCTTTGCCCTTCTCGCCTTAGGTATGGGCTATTACGAAAGGCCCAAACGTTTTACGAAACGTACTATGTTTGCCGTCAGTTTTGGCGCCTGTGTACTTTCTTTGATTATAAGTTTAGCAGTTATTTATTTCAGCTATTACGAAGTTTTTGGTCGTCTGTCTTTAGTCTATGGATGCACAGGTGCTTATTTAGGCACTGCGGGAATACGATTCATACTGAGCCATTTTCTACGAAAAAATCCTTATTCGTTCACCATACTCGGCTCTTCTCCTTGCAGTGATGAGATTAAAAGCTACTGCATACGCAACCGAAGAGAAGCGCGTTACTATTCTTATGTCGATTGGAAGCAAGAGCTTTTCCCAGGACAAACACCTCTCGATGCCCACGCTCTACGCAAAAACAAAGTTCCCAATCTCGTGCTTGCTAAAAGTGCATTAGACAATCCTGAAATGATCGAATTTGCCCTGCAAGCTTTGCAACAGGGTTGCCGTGTTATCGATGAGGTCACTTTTTACATTCAGTTTTTCGAAAAGGTTCCACTGCAACATATTTCACCAAGTTGGATTCTTCACGAAGGTATAGATACGCGACCTATATTTTACAGTCTTACTAAACGTCTTTTTGATGTCGTGAGTTCCTTTTTTGCACTGATTGTGCTTGCTCCTTTTCTATTTCTTGTAGGTTTGATTATCAAGATTAGCAGTCCAGGTCCTGTGTTCTATATACAAACACGTATGGGTCGTTATTGTCAGCCCTTTCGTATTTTTAAATTCCGAACCATGCATTATAGACCTGAGCAAAAAGAAATCATCTCAACGGATTTCAAAGATCCTCGTGTGACAAAAATCGGAAGATTCATGCGCCCCTTGCATATAGATGAGTTGCCACAACTGCTGAATGTTCTTTTTGGAACTATGTCTATAGTAGGACCACGTCCCGAAGCTTACGATTTTGCACAGAAGATGCGCACAGTTCCGCTTTATGATTTGCGCCATCTTCTGAGACCAGGGATTACAGGTCATGCACAGATCACTCAGGGTTATACTCGCGGAGAAGTGGACGAAATGACGCAGAAACTTGAGTATGATTTGTACTATGCATGCAACAGCAGTTTCTTATTGGATATAAGAATTATTTTACGCACGATTTTCTGTTTGATGAAAAAAGCGAGATAGGTTTGCGCTTTGTATATGGGAACTGCGGTTTCAAAACTCCCTTTTTGTGGATAGACAATTTAGTTTTATTTTAGTTTTCGAAAAATTTAAGAGAAGCTTTTGCTATATCCTTCACGTCTGACAACGACACTCCTGGGTGAAAGGGTAGAGAGACAAGTCTTTGTCCAAGACTCTCTGATACAGGCAAAGAGTAAGAAGACTTATAGTAAGTATGCAAGTGATTAGGTGCATAGTGAATGCCTGTTTCAAAACCGCAAGAGCGCATGTGAGCGCGAAATTTTTCTCTGTCTACATTTTCAGCTAAGACACAACTGAAGAGGTGTAAAAAATCTGTAGATTTTTCGTTTTGAGTGGGTTGTATAAAATCTTGCAGAGAGAAGTTTTTAAAATGTGTGTGATACTCTGCGAGCAGCGCGTTTTTTTTCTCATGAAAAGTTTTTAATCTTTTTAGCTGTGCTATGCCGATGGCAGCATTGATGTTCGACATGTGATAGCGAAATCCTTGAACACTGACATCGAAATCCCAAGCGCGTGTGCCTTTGTAACGCAGTTCTACATCTTTTTCTATGCCAAGTGAGCGTCGAATGCGCATTTGATACGCAAGAGCTTTGTCTTTAGTGACGATGGCTCCTCCTTCACCACAGGTGATATTTTTTATTCCATCGAAGGAGAAGCAACAAATGTCTCCGCTTGCACCAAAAATTTTTCCTTCGGAATTCAGAGATGCAAAAGCATGCGCGTCATCTTCAATAACGCGCAGCTTGTGTATTTTTGCAAAGTCATAAATTTTTTTTCTATCGAAGTCGCAGCCTGCATAGGCAACAGGCATGATGGCAACGGTGCGAGATGTGATGCGTTTAGCTATGTCTTCAGGATCTAGGTGGCAGTTTGGAAATTGTACATCACAGGAGACAGCTTTGAGACCTGCTTGGCTAATTGCGGAATACGATGCAAGAAAGGTGATAGACGGAACAAGAACTTCGGAATCTTTCGGAAAATTTAGTGTTTCAAGAGCAAGATGCAGTGCTGAGGTTCCTGTGTTGACACAGACAACTTCGACATCTTCGTTGATCAGTTTACGAATCTCATCTTCGAAGGCTTGTACATGAATTCCCAAACCAAAATTTACAGTTTCAAAAAAAACTTTTTCGATTTCTAAAATTTCTTCTTTTCCTACTGAAGCCATGGAGAGTCGTAGCATAGTCTTCCCTCTGAATGTTTTCGCTAAGTATATTCTTCGAATTTTTGCTTGACGCTCTGAGAGGACTCTAAGACTATAGTAACTCAGTTATAGGGTCAAGACTCTGGAACAAAGGTTCATTGATGAATAGCATTGAAGTTCTCATGCCTTCTCTCTTAAGTGAGTACAAAGACCGTCTCAAAACGATTGACCACTGGCTTTCCGTTTTGAACTGGTCAAATGGTTGGCACTATGACTTGGATCTTCTCTGGTTGTTTAAACACATCGATCGCATCAAATTAAAAAAAGGTGCGACCATCATCGATGCTGGTGGTGGGCTGGGTGTGAATCAGTTTATTTTAGCGAGTATGGGTTATAACGTTATCAGTCTCGATTTCACCTATCGCAATGTGCCTAAACTTGCAAAAAACATTTTCAAAATACGATCGGATCAGGATCGTTTTCTAGAGCAAAAGCTTCGAGAACAGAAAAAGAGCGAGTACATGGATTTTATGGGCTACGGTCAGAAAAAATCCCAAAGCTCTACTTTATCCAATGCGGAAAAGTTGCTCAAAGCCCTTAAAAATCCAGCAAAAGCTCAGTATGTGTTTAAGAGAGAATTGCTTCAAAATTATCTGAATCTGAGTCAGTTTTTAGAAGCTCGCAGAGATCATAAAAATTTTGGGGAAATTACATTTTTAAGAGGAACTTTTAATGAGATTCCTCTTCCTGATCAAAGTGCAGACTTACTTGTTTCGGTATCTGCGTTTGAACATAATGCATACGAAGATATGCCTGGAAGTGTTCAAGAATTTTCAAGGGTCACAAAAAAAGGTGGATATTTGCTTGTGACTACAAGTTTAGCAAAAGATAAAGATTGGTATTTTGAACCATCGAAAGGTTGGAATCTCAGTACCGCTTCACTCAGCAAGTGGTTTGGTGTTGAAAATCCGAAGTCTTTCGATTTTGACAAGTCTTTGAAAGAGATTTCGACATCGAAAGCATTGGAAAAACGTATTTCACCTTTTTATAAATATAACGGCAATAACGGCTTGCCTTATGCAAAGTTACAAGAAGCAAAATATGTTCCTTGTGGAATTGTAAAACAGATTCTTTAGGAGTGAGACATGAAAGTTGTCATTCTCTGTGGAGGCTTGGGAACACGACTCGGAGAAGAGACTAATCTGCGACCCAAACCTATGGTCACTATAGGGAATCAACCTATACTCCAGCATATTATGCAGATCTATTCGTGTTTTCAGCAGACTGAATTCATGCTGACTTTGGGATACAAAGGTGAAGTCATAAAAGATTATTTTATGAATTACCGAGCTATCGCGAGTGACATTCGAGTGGATTTAAAAACAGGGGTTTGTGAGTATCTTTCCAATGCGCCTCTCGATTGGAAGGTGGATCTTATAGAAACCGGACTGAATACGATGACAGGTGGACGCTTGCGCAGATTAGAATCGAGATTGCGCAACCAAGGAACCTTCATGCTGACTTACGGTGATGGACTTGCGAATGTTGATATAGACAAACTTCTAAAGTTTCACAAAGCGCACGGAAAAATTGCAACTGTGACTGCTGTACGACCTTCTGCACGTTTTGGTGCGATGGAGTTTTCAGAAAACAACTTCGTTACAAGTTTTAGAGAAAAGCATCAGACGGATGAAGGTTGGATCAACGGTGGATTCTTTGTCTTTGAACCGGAAATTTTCGATTACTTAGACAGTGATGCCACTGTTTTAGAAGGTTCACCTCTCGAACGTCTTGCCCAAGAAAAGCAATTGCTAGGATTCCGACATGATGGTTTCTGGCAATGTATGGATACTCCCCGTGACCGTCAATATCTCGAAGATCTCTGGCAAAAACAAGAGGCCCCCTGGAGAATTTTGGATGCACGCTAATCACGCAGAAGAAGTCTGCGTTAGCACGCCTTCGCTTGGAGCGAAATCTTTCTCGTCTTTAGCTGGTCTTGTTTTGCTATCTTTTTTTCTGCCCTATATTCGAGGCTTTCTCATACTGCCTCTGTATATGATGTTAATGCTTCGCTTTTTACCTCGTTTGCGAGTTCAGACTTTCGATGTTTTTTTTGCACTCTTGCTTTGCATGTTCTTCGTTTGGAAACTTCAGTTTCTCAATGCTTTTGACTGCTTTCAAATCTTCCGAGTGTTTTTTGGATATTTTCTTTTCTATCTTGTGTTCCGGTCTTATAACCTCATGTCGGAATTGAATTTCAATACAGCTGCATTATGTTTGTCCTTGAGTGTTTTGATTGAAGCGGTGCTGGTCAATACTGTTTTGGATCCTGCGCATCTTGCTGTGTATCCGAACTTTGCAACGAGTACGGGAAGGACAGCTCTCTATGGGTTTTATCAAAGGCCTTACGGTATTGGTTCGAGTGCGTCGGTTACAAGTGTTTTAATAGTTGTGACACTCTGCTTAGCACGTTTACAAAAACAATATTTTAAACCTTCTCTACTCACAGAATTTGTTGCTTTTGTTGCAATATTATCGTTTTTTTCAGGTGCAGGATTTGTGAGTTATGGTGTTTATATACTTTCGAGATTTCTCAAATCTGCATTTACCTTTTTTTTAAATCCCGTCTCAATTTTTATTGGACTTCTAGTGTTTCTGCCGGAACTGTTTATGGATGTGAGCATTCTCACAAAATTTTCGGGCTCCTATTTGAGCTATTTACTCCAATTCAAAGAAGCTCAGCTTCAATTTGTTATGGAGACCCTTGAAAGAAGTCCGGATTTCCATGATTTGTATTTTGGGTTTTTAAAGGGAGGAGAAGGCACCTATGGTGGAGATTTCGGTTGGGTAGACCTGTTTTCATCAACTGGTCTTGTAGGTTTTTTTCTCTTTCTATGGTTTTTTTTCAAAAAGATAAACAGTGTAAATGCAGTGCCTCTCTTTGTTTTCTTCCTTGCTTCTTTCCATTATTCAGCAGCGATCTCAGGTGTGGGACAAATACTTTTAGGTCTTTGTTTTGCTCTGGATTCTCACTCTCTCAAACATGGAGCCTATTGTGGAATTTCGTAAAGACACGTCTCTTGATTTTGGAAAACAGTTCTCGCTTTTTGATCTCATCGCTTTTGTGTTCCGATGGAGAGCGCTGTTTTTGATGTGTTTAACGTTGAGTTTGCTCGCAAGCGTTGCATACAAATTTTATGCAACGACGTACTATGAATACAATGTACAGATCGAAGCAGAAAGTAAAGATCATGCTGTTACAAAAACTCCTGAAACGACAAAATATGCGATGGTGCTTGCTTTTACAAAATTGAAACTTTGCAAGATATTTGCAGATACGTTTTTTGACACTCTGGAAGATCTGAGTACAAAAAACAATGAGCTTGCAGTTATGGCGAAATCAGGTTTGGAAGAATTTCAAACACGTTTTAGTGATAACAAGAGTGCCAATGCTATCTCAGCTCGTGAAGGCCTGAGTTCCTATCTGAATACCGAGTGGGTCCGTATTTTTAAAGAGGAGGTCAAGGCACCAAAGCGTGGGTTCTTATTCCTCCTTTCGAATTTCGATAATACTGCCTGGAAACTTACGTTGCGTTCACGAAAAGGGATTGTGCTTCCCATATCCATTGCAAGTGCCGCTGCTATTCAGACAATGATTAAAACCTACAATGAACAAGAACAGGAACACATCAAGAAAAATAACCAGAATGAGTTAGAGTTTCTCCAGAAAACTTTGCTTAAAAATCAGGAAGAATATTCACTTTTTCAAAAATCTTTCCGAGAGGAAAGAACAAAGTTGCAGGTTGAGTTCTATCAACTTGCGATGGAGATTCATGATTTATATAAAAAACATGATTTGAAAAGAACAACTCACGATAATCCCTTTTTCACTGAAGGGACTAAGTCAGAAAACACCATTATTTCTCTAAATTCCACTATTAAAGATGTAAATACAGAAATCATGATGAAGGCTCTTGCGGAGTTGAATGAGAAAAAAGTTTTGGATGCAGGGCGTGTTGAATCCTATATGAAGAGAATATCAGAAGGAGAAGCGAAAAGGTCTGAACTGTCTGTAAAAGAAGATTTTTCGAACTCGAATGTCAAAACAAACAGAGAATTGTATAATAAGGCTCTTGCAGTTTCTTCTACACTTCCAAAATACGAAGACTTTGCTCTAGCGGGTGCGGTCTTAGATGAAGGAAACCTTCATCAACAAAGTCTCAAGACAGCGCAATCTACCTTTTTTGAATTTGTATTGATGACGATTCTCTTCCTTCTGTTGGGGGTTCTTTGTGCGAGTTCGCTTGCTATATTTTTAAATATGCGTGGTTTCATAGTGAAAGCGGTCGATCAGAGTCGTTACTCTTCTCAGAATGATGACCAAACCAGTGAGGTCTAAGTGTCTGCTATAGATTCCAGTTCGCTGAATCTGAAGAGAGAAGACCTTTCTTTCTTTCTCAAAGACTATAACGAAATGCTCGCTCGTATTCTGATACAGAAGAGTGAGTCCTTGGATTATGTCTCATCTCCAACATTGAATAGACAGGAGTCTTTGACTCATCTTTATGAGAAGATTGAAAGTTATCGGCAGATCCGTGATCTTCTTCTTTCAGAAAAGAAATCCATACGGCTTGTGGGAAAGCATGTTTGGCTGTACTCCTTTCTTAAAAAAGAATTCGGAGATCGTGTTTTCTGTGATGGAGTAGAAAAGAAAGCAAATTTTTATATAGATTTTTTGAAATTTTATATGAAGTCGCTTCTTGTTTTTGTTTTAGGAAAGATCAAGGACGATGGAAATTTAAAAAATGCTAGAGTTCTTTTGCGTACTTACTTTGACCATCGTTGCTTGCGCAAAGATGGAACAGTGAGGGAGGAGTATTTTGGTGACTTCACGGAAGACTTGGGGAAGAGAGAAAAGCTTCTTCTCGTATTTAAATTCATGTCCATTCACAATTTGAAAGATTACTGGCACGCGAAAAGAAGCTTGAATTATAAAAGACTGACCTTGGAAAATCTTATAGGTTTTTGGGGTATACTCAGGGGATTTTATCGTTTTTCAAAATCTAGAATAGTCTTGAGTGAAAAGTGCGTGTTCAGAGGTCTCGATGTGAGTGCCTTGGTTCAAAAATCTATGGATGAAGATTTCTTGAACTTTCAGAATCTCGGTGTTTTTTTGGAATATGAAGCGAGTTTGAAAATTTTAAAGTCCGGTATTCATACTTTCTATTATCCTTATGAAAATCAACCATGGGAAAAAATTTATCCATTAGTTAAAAAGCAACTGCATGCCTCTACCTATATCATAGGATTTCAACATACGGGTGTGTCTTATAAACTTCTTAACTATTTTCCAACGGAAATGGAAAACAAATTTCCATATTTCCCAGATAAAATTCTCACTGTAGGCGAAACCTTACGAAAAGTTCTGAGTGAACAGGCTTATTATCCCTGTCCTATTTCTGTAGGCGCTGCCTTGCGGCATCAGAAGTTTGCTTTGAAAGGAGACTTTGAATTTCATAAGGGAGATAAAATTATAAAAAAAGCAGTCGTTTATGCTTTTTCCTATGATCTGAGCAATTACCGAACAATTTTGAATGCTTTGATGGAGAGTTTTGGAAAATCTTCTGTGAAGGTTTATTTGAAAATACATCCCGATTATGAAGAAACTGCGGTACTAAAAAATTTAGCTATATCTTTACCAGCGAATTTTATCTTAGCGCAGAAAATAAATTGGCTGGAGCTTTATAAGAAAGTGGATTGCATTTTTTACGATGACAATTCTATTGGACTGGAAGGGATTATACAGGGGTTAAAGACCTTTCAGTTTATGGGGGCTGATCCTATTTATCATTGTGATCGCATGTATGATTTTAAACTGTGGACTTCAGGTGTGGATATTCAGGACATGAAGAGTATAGCTTCCGAAATTGAGTCTGAAACTTTCGATAAAAGTTGGGATTTAGAAAAAACTTCAGAATATGTTCGAAATTATTACACACCTTATAAGCAAGAAACGTGTTTTCCCATTTTCACTCTTAATTTTTAAAGAGAGTGATTTTTATCAACTGTCTTATATAGAAGGAAAATGGCTGTTGTGAAAATAAAGAAGACCACTCCTGGTAAGTAGAGAGAAATCCCCCCTAAAATTTTCAAAACATAAGGAGTTAATCCTCCGAAGAAAGAACAACCAAATGCATAATTAAACATGGCCCCTCGACAACGTGTAGAGGCATCAAAAAGTCTGTAGGTTTTGACCGCAGAGAGTGTTGTAAAAATACCCAAGAACATTCCTAAAGAAAGAAAACTCAATAGACTTAAAGAAAAAATGTTTGAAAGCAAAAATAAAAATAGGATTGGAAAACACGTTAAAAAAACTTTAAAAAATTTTGAAAGAAGTTTGTCCAAATTTTGAACATAATCTTGATAATATCCCCACAAAATACTTGCTACAATCGTTGTGAGTAAACCCATGATGGACATGATGAAAGTTTTTTGTCCGTCAACTCCATGCTCTATAAGGAAGGGGTTGAGGAAGACTAGGAACATATAAGAAAAAGATCCTAAAAAAGCAGAGAGCAAAAACACTAAAAAAGATTCTCGACGAGTACTCTTTAAAATATTCCACAGAGAACTTTCTTTATTTTGAGAAACCTTTTTCATAAGAGAAGGCACTTTTCTCAAATCTTTCGCATAAGAATATCGGATGAAAAAAGAAAACACATAGAAGATAGCACCTAAAAGAAAAGGGAGTCTCCAAAGATTCTCATAAAATTCCCCATAACGTGTGATGAAAAAACCCATAAGCATGGAAAGAACAACTCCCGCTCCTCCAGAAGCTGATATATAACCCGAGGCTATACCGTGGGCGTCTTCTTCAAGAGATTCCATCGCATACAAACGAGAACCAAAAACTTCCCCACTTGCACTCAAACCTTGTAGCAATCTTAAGGCAAATAATAAAATAGGAGCCCCATAACCAATTTCAGAGAAGCTGGGGAGTAAAGACATACCCAAAGTAGGGAGGGCCATAAGAACAAGAGAATTTTGTAAAAGAGCTAATCTTCCATAACGCTCTCCAATCCATCCCCAAAAAATAGAACCAAAAGGGCTAATGAAAAAAGCAATGGCAAAGCTCAAATAACCCAAGGTGATGCTGAAACTTTTATGATCGGAAGGAAAGTAATGGAGCGATATGAAAGGGACCATCACTCCATACAAACTATAATTGTACAGTTCAAGCCCGTTTCCAATGCTTGCGAAACTCAAAACTTTCTTATTGTAAGAACTGATGGGTTGAAAAAATTTTTTAGGTTTTATAAATGGCACGTTCAACGAAGTCTCTCATGTTCTCAATGCACTCAGTGCTAGGATTTTTACTTTGATTTTTTTGCAGCTTCTAGAATAGGAGCTGGATCTGCATTCAAATTGTCAATAGAGGCTAATATCGATCCATCGCGATCAAGAAGGGTGATGATATTAGAGTGAGAAAAATCTCCATCTCCCAAATCCTTATAGCTTATCCCCAAAACAACTGCCAACTCTCGTGCAACAGCATCCGATGGAGGAGAAAGAAACACATACTGCTTGGGGTTCAGTTTACGACTGATCTGATACTCTTTCAGCTTTTTTGGTATGTCTCTTTTCGGATCAAAAGAAGCAAGGACAACTTTCAAATCTTTTACACCTTCTTTTGATAATTTTTGAGAAATACTTTGCATCTTTGATATGGTCATAGGGCAAACATGAGCACAGCTCGTATAGATCATTGAAATTAGTGTAAGATGTCCTTTTTCTATATCGATTTGAACACTGTTGCCAGACGTGTCCAACCATTTGCTCTTCAAATCATAGAGAGACACCTTAGGGGGATTTTTTTTTGCAACTACTTTATGCGCAGAATAAAGTGGAGCGGCTGTGAAAAACGCGATAAAACTAAGAAGCAGCATGGGACACCGACGAAAAAAATTAACATAACTCATTGTTCATCCTTTACACATCTAAAACCAAGGTTCCAAATAGTATTTTTCCCTTTAAGCCCCGACCTAAAAGCAAAACGCATGTAGGCTGCATAATTCTCTCTGTCCGCTGAAGAAAGAGCGCCAGCACCACAAAACATACCTTTGTTAAACGAATTATCCTCACGGCTTTCGCCCGTCACGAATGTAGAATTGAAGTCTTCAACCCATTCCCAGATAAGGCCGTGCAAATCCCATACGCCATAAATGTTTTTATAAATAGAGCCAACAGGCTTGATGGCTCCTGAGTATGGTTCTACATACCAGTTGAGTATACGCGATAGAAAATGCTCTTCTTGGTTTGCATCACGAAGTGCTTCTGATGCTGCTGCCATATATTCCCACTCGTTGACGGTGGGGAGCCTCATGCCATTGTGAGCGCAATATGCACGAGCAGCAAACCAAGAAACATTGGTTGCAGGAGAGTGAATATTCTTCCCAACCGGTGTTAAATAAGTCTCATCAGCGAACAAGCGAGAAATAAGTTCCTTGTTCCACTGGGGCTCTTTTTTTAGAAATGCTAAAAACTGACCCCGAGTTACAGGTTTGATCATAGACCAGAATCCTGGGACAGGAATCTTGGGTATGAACTCTACTTTTTTCTCATCTTTATTTTTTCCAATCGGAGTTAACCAAATAGCTTTTACATCACCACTGGGAACTCTGACTAATTCTTCAGACAACAGATGAGCACTTGCTGAAAACAATAGGATCGCGAATACAAAATGTTTCATTCAGTCCTTCTATTGACTTAAATTAAAAGGAGCTACAATCAGCCCCTTTTAATTTAAAAATAAATAATAGATTGAATCATTCGGAAATAAAGCTTTTTGCGCTACATTTCCACATGCACCAGCGAAGCAGCCAGTAGCTGCTCCTTGTGGAGTTCTTGTAGTGGCCGCTCCAGCTGCTCCTCCGTTAATACATCCCTCCATTGCGGTTCTACCATAATCATTAACTATTTTTTCACCCGCTCTTCCATGTTGATCTACAGTTACTTGGTAATCTGTATCACTCATGTCAGTGCCATACAGACAATGAGATTGTGCGATCATAATTCCTAACATCATACCAATTTCTAAAATCAAAAAAATGCCTCAAAAAAAGTTAGAACTGTTTATAAAAAAGGATTGTACAATATGCACATCATAACTGCGCTAAAAACGGTTGCTTTGGTTATTATTTTCAAAAGGTTGTATTCTTGTTCCTGTAATAAATCTAATAGAATATAAAGCAAAGTACAGATTAACAAAGTTCCAACAGATTTTAGGTATTTGTTTTTTTTTCCATATCTTTGCTTTTCAGATTTAATTTTGTCTAACACTATTTCCTTTCTCCTTTTTTACTCAGTCCTTTCTACTTTCCTCCTTTATTTGCTGGTGGAATATCGGAGGCTTTAAATACTTTCTTATTGTTCCCCCAAGAGTGAGATACATAGGTGAGTACATTTGCAATCTCAACGTCGCTCAATCCCAAGGCAGTCATGACACTATTATATTGCTGACCGTTGACGGTGATCTTACCTGACAATCCGTTTTTAACAATAGAAGCTGCGCGTTTTGGATCTTTATTGAAGAAGTCAGAAGCAGCCAGAGGAGGAAATACACCAGAAATCCCCTTACCATCTGGTTGGTGACAAGCTGCACAGGTTGATAAATATATAGCCTTTCCTGATTTCAGCTGCTCTTCGAGAGTTTTAGGTGTAGCTGCTTTTTCGGGATCCTTAACGCTGTGTATAGCTCCTCCTTCAGGAAGATAAATGTTATCAGCAATTTTTCCTGAATAGATTTCCTTGTCAGCCTCTCCTTCTACTTTCAATAGACCCATAGCACCTTTGTTAAAGGTTCTAAAAATAGAATGGTCTACCAAAATGGCATTTCCAGGAACATCAACTTTAAATTCCACAATGGCTGAACCACCAGCTGGAATCAGTGTTGTTTGTATATTTGTTGATGCTTCGGATGCACCCTCTGCATAGACCTTATCAAAAATTTCACCAATCACATGAAACGATGAAACAAGATTCGGTCCACCGTTGCCAACGTACAGACGAACGGTCTCTCCCACTTTTGCCTTTAAGGCGTTGTCACCTGTAAGAGATAGGGTTGAACCATTGAAAACAACATAAGTTGGTTTTTCATCGATGGCTTTTTCCATATCAAAAGGTTGATAACCCAATTTTCCAAATTTTTCTTTGGTGTAAAAATCACCCTGCATAACATAATATTCTCGGTCAACTTTTGGAAGGCCCTCTTTAGGCTCCACTAAAATCAAACCATACATTCCATTTGCAATATGCATTCCAACAGGTGCTGTTGCGCAATGATAAACGTAAAGCCCTGGCTTCAACGCTTTAAACGAAAACACACTCTCATGTCCTGGTAGAGTAAGTGAAGAGGCTGCTCCCCCTCCTGGTCCTGTTACTGCGTGAAGATCAATATTGTGTGGCATTTTGGATGTTGGATGATTTCTAAGATGAAACTCAATCATATCTCCTTCACGAACACGAATGAAACTTCCTGGAACAGTTCCTCCATAAGACCAAAACGTATACTCGACACCATCTGTAATCTGCATTTTCTTTTCGATCACTTCGAGATTTACAATCAATTTGGTTGGGTTTTTTCTAACAATAGGTGGTGGGACATTGGGTGGAGCTGTTAAAACAGCTATTTCCTCACCAGACACTTGTCCAACTAACATTGTTGACATTGAAACTACGCTGCACAATAAAAGTTTTCGCAACATACTTCCTCCAGTTTATTAGAAATTAAGATGAAACTGCCATCAGGGAGAGAGTATAAAACGTAAATTAAAATGGAAGCAACATTATCCGAAATAATTTTCGAATTCTAAGTTGGCCCTCTGGTAATCATCAGGTTTTCCTATGTCGATCCAGTATTCATGTAAGTAAAAGGGGAGTACTTTGAGGCGCTTTTCTAAAGCGATCTTAATTAAATCGGGCATGTCGAAATAAGTATTTTTAGGTACCAACTCGATGAGTTGAGGATTCAAAACATAAATGGCAGCATTAACTAAAAAAGTTTCTTCTGGTTTTTCTTTTATATCTTTGATCAGTCCTCCTTCAACTTTGAAAACACCAAAAGGAATAGGAACAAAGTGAGGACGTATTGCACACGTCATCATCGCCTGCTCTTGTGTATGATGAGCGATGATGCGATCGAAACTTACAGTTGTGAGAATATCTGCATTGCAAACAAGAAGAGGTTCTTTGAGCAGTTCAGGGATTAATGAGAGTGAACCTCCTGTTCCTGTTCTGTAGGGTTCGTGAATAACAGTGATGTTCAAAGATTTGTATTCCGGTTTTTCTAAGAAAGCTTTGATCTGATCGGCTCTGTAATTTACAGAAATATAAAAATTTCTAATTCCTGCGAGCACTCCCTGCGCAAGTATGGTTGCAAGTATGGGTTGAGAACCAACGGGAGCAAGAGGTTTAGGTCTATCTCCGAGTACGGAAGAGAGCCGAGAACCAAGTCCACCCGCGACTATAAACATAGAGTTTGCTAATAACGGCTTACTTTTTTTTGCAGGGAAGTTTTCGACGCGCGTTTCACGAATGGAAACAATAAAGATGTCTTTGAGTATTCCATATTCATCTACGAGAGGCAGATCTTGAATTTTGGACATCATAGCAAAATTTTTAAGCCATTCTGAACTGGCTCTGTAATCCCCAACTTTAGGATGTTTGTTGGCTAAAGGATAAGCTTTGTCCTCGAGCTTTTTGCCGGAAATAAGGGCTTTACGTATGTCGTTATCCGTGAGTATGGCTTCTAGTTTTCCTTCTGCATCTACAAAACAGGCTATGAGCAATCCTGAATGAGAAAGTGAAGTGAGTATGTCGAAGAGTGTGCAATCCGTACTCACAATTGCTTCTTTCCAATTCGGTGAGAAAAGTCCTATCATACTTTATCTTCCTAAGCGTTCTGCGAGATCCCATCCTTCCTGATCGTCTATGTCTACCGATTCCATACGAGGGACTTCGAAGAGCAGTGGTTTTTTTCCAATACGAGCGTGTGTTTTCAAAAAACTTTCTTTAGTAAAAATATAGAGATTCGAATTTTCCTCATACCATGTTTCTAAATCCTGAGTTCTTATCAAATTGTTGGGGTCATGATTTACAGCAGATCCATCCGCTCTGTAAAAACGAGTTTGAAATTTATTGACAGTAAAAAGAGAATCGTAGTTTTTTTCATTCTCTAAAAATGCTTTCAAAGCTTTACGAATGGTTTTTGAGGAAAGAAGAGGGTTTGTCGTGTGTGTCATGAGATAGTAGTCACTTTGCACATTCATGACATCATCTTCGAGAACTTTGTTCATACTTACGAAATCTCCGCAGAGTTCCGTCTTACGCTCGCGGAGGAGTATTCTTTCGTTGAGTTGAAGTCCATTTTGTAAAAGTAAGTTCACTGCATCGGTATTGATCACGATGCGATCAATGGTTTCGATCGAAAGAAGGGTATCCAAAATCCATTGAAATAAGGGCTTTCCTAAAAAGTTTCTAAAATTTTTTCCCTGCACTCTTTGGCTATGTGCCTTCATAGGAAGCAACGCAGTCACTTGCATGTTTAGACCCTTTCTTTTTCGAAAAGAGAAACTCTATATAAGCGAAGTCCTCTTCCGTATCTATATCTATAGATCTCTCGCGAGGCATTTCATAGGCTGCGGTTCTTTCTGTAAATAATGTTCGACTGTGCAAAATTTCCTCAACATCAGCGATGTAAATTGCACCGTTAGGAACATAGGTCTTTGGTAAATCCTGTCTGCGTGTAAGCGGATCTGCTTTTAACACAGGAGTAAGAACATGTTCTTCGTTTTTAAAATAGGTCCAATAAGGGCTTTTCGAAGTTTCCGTAACAGACACACAGAGTTTGTGTCGCATGCTGAATTCTAAACAGCGATCTATGTCTTCGGAATTTCTGAGAGGTGATGTCGCTTGCAGTATTACAATTTTGTCAAAACCTGGAACTTTGTCTAAAGCGTGAAGAACTGCATCCATAGTCGGTGCTTCATCTGTTGCGAGTTCCGCAGGTCTGCGGAAGGGAACTTCGCATCCCCATTGTTTTGCACATTCTATAATCGCATCGTCGTCAGAACTGAGTATAACTTTATCAATATATCGAGATTGCTTTGCAGCTTCTATGCTCCAGGCGAGAAGAGGTTTGTCGATGAGCATTCGGATGTTTTTTCCAGGAACTCCTTTGGACCCTCCCCGTGCAGGAATGAGTGCGAGTACTTTTTTTCCCTGAATCACAAAGTTCCTCCTTTTTGACTTAGTCATCTTAGGGCAAAAAAAGCTTGCAGAAAAGTGCAATTATTTTCATGCTCTTATTGGCATTGTTTTCTACCTTGAAAGGACTTCACTCATGAATACACATCTTCGCAAAATACTAGCGATAACAACCTGTCGCTCTGATTATTATTTAGTGAGAAGACTCTTTCAGCTGCTTCATGCAGATCCCTCTGTGGATTTAAAATTACTTGTGTCTGGTGCTCATCTTTCTCCGAGTTATGGTTATAGTGTGAAACAGATCGAGGACGATGGATTTGCGTGTCTTGCAAAGTTAGAAACACTTATAGACTCTGATAGTAAGGCTTCGAGACTTAAAACAGCTAGTTTGCTTTTGCAAAATTCCATAGATCTTGTGGCTTCTTACAATCCCGATGTGATTGTGATGACAGGAGACAGAGAGGATGTCATCGTGGGAGCTTTGCTAGGATCCTATCTTGAAATCCCTACTTTACATCTCTACGGAGGTGATCATGTGCAAGATGGACATGTGGATAATCCCATTCGCCATGCAACAAGTAAATTGGCAACGGTGCATGTGACTGCATTAGAGCAGCATAAAGAAAGGCTCTTGAAAATGGGTGAACCCGCATTCCGTATCTTTCACACAGGTTCTGTTGCGTTGGACAAATTTATTTTGCATAAGCCTGTGCCTATTTCTGAAATCAAGAAACAACTCTCTATCAAAGTTGATTTTAACAAACATGCTCTTCTTATTTTTCATCCTGTAGCAGAGGAAAGAGAATATCTCGCGGATATTTTTGAAAGTATTTTGAGTTTGTTAAAGCAGGAAGGAATTTTTACTTTCGTTGGTATTCCTAACACAGACCCTGGAAACAAACGTATTATCGAGGTCTTTCAAAAATATAAAGAGGAGGCTTCTTTTTATTTTTATAAAGCCATTGAAGGCGATCTATTTTTATCTATTTTTAAGCAAAGTGATTTCATCATTGGAAACTCTTCTGCAGGCATAACCGAAGCAGCTTCTATTCCTATTCCCACTATCAATGTTGGTCTGCGTCAAACCGGAAGGTTTGCAGGAAAGAATGTCCTTTGGTCTTCAACAAAAAGAGAAGACATACAGTCTGCGATTCATAAAGCGCGTTCTGCTGAGTTTTTAAACTCTCTGAAGGGATTTAAAAATCCCTATGGAGATGGTGATAGTTCGGAGAAGGTTTATAAGATTTTAAAGGAGGTAGATTTTAAAAGCATGTTTTATAAAAAAGAAGATGCGCTTAACGATAAAACAAAATAGTTTTCGCTAAGTCCCCATGTGTCTTTATCCATTCTGCTTTTAAGGCTTCATATGCAGGTGTATTTACAATTTTTTTCCCAATACTGAAGCGACTACGCAGAGGTGAGAAGCCTGCTTTGAAGAATAGAAGTTTGTCTTCCGGACTTGTGCTGACACCTCCACCGAGGTGAAAGATTTTAGCACCCTCGCTTTTTCCTCTTAGAGCAGCATGATGAAGCAGTGCGTTTGTAGCAGAGTAGCTCCTGCCCTCTTTCAGGCATGCAGAAAGATGATATTCCATGTACTCACCCTTCTTCAAAAACATAGAAGCTGCAACGCAACGGTCTTCTGCATAAGCGAAGAGACAAAACACATCTTTCCAAGTTTTAAATGCATCAAAATAAGCATCTTTAAAAAAATAAAAATCACTTGCTCCGATCTCTTTCATTCCTTGAAAATATATGCTTTTAAACAGATCCAAACTTTCCTCATGTTCATGAAAGTGGATCGTTAAGTGTTTTTCCGCTTTTCGAATAGCGGTACGGACTCTTGTTTCATAGTGTTCTGCAGGGAGATCTAGCCACACAGTTTCTCGGTTGAAAAGAACTTCTCCATCATAGCCTCGTTCATTTCGAGCAAGTGGATGAAAGCGGATAAACTCTGCAAGAACAGCATTTTCTTCACACCACTTGCGAAATTCTGCGTAGGCTTCTTTTAGAAAAAATTCGTTGTCTGTTGTGCAAAGAGGTCCCCCATAACCATAGGGACTTTGAATGTCATAGTATGGCGTTTGCAAAACAGGTGAGTATAAAAAGGGAAGGTAAAAAATCGCAGAAGATTTTTCATAGAGAAAGAAAAGAGGTTTTGTAGAAGGATTTTCGCGAATAGCATCGGCAAGAAGATAGGAAGGATGAAAGCTTGGTAATTGCAATGATACAGGCATCTCTTCAAAAACAGAAAGAGCATGTTCAAAATCTATAAGCATTTAATTTCTTCATCTTCATCATAGTCTTTATCTGCTTTTTTCCCGAGCAAAGACCAGTATTGAAAGGGCGACATCCCTGTGCCAGGTCGTTTCAATTCCAAATTCTCATCTGTGAACGTTTCGTTCTTCTGAATGGTTTTTGCAGCGACGATACTACGTCTTCCTATAGCTATATTTTTGAGTTCAGAAGCTTGGGGTATTTTACGTCCATCACCCAAAGCTAAAGAGATCTCACGGGTCTGTTTGACAAGTTGATACAATTCCGTCGGTGTTAAAGATGCTTTGTGATCGGGACCTGGAAGATTCTGATCCAACGTAAAATGTTTTTCAATCACACAGGCCCCGAGTGCAACTGCTGCAAGTGAGATATGGATGCCAGGAGTATGATCCGAGTACCCTACAGCAAGGCCGAAAGCGGAGGACATAGTTTGCATCGCTCTCAGGTTTACATCTTCAAAAGGTGCAGGGTATTCCGTTGTACAGTGAAGAAGGGTCACATATTTTTTAAGTTCTGCTTGCCCTTCTTCTGATGAGAATGCGGCACGCATATTTTTGCTATTGATCATCTGCTTCCTGTCTTTGTTCACATAACAGAAGGCAAGCACGCTGAGAGCCTCTTCGATTTCCCCAAGCGTGGACATCCCTGTAGAAAGTATAAGGGGCTTTCGTGTGTTTGCAGCTGCATAAAGCAAGGGAGCGTTGACGATTTCACCGGAAGCAAGTTTTATTTTCTCAAGCTTCATCTCCTGGTTGAGAAAATGCAAGCTATCTTTGTCAAAAGGTGTGGAGAGGAATTGAATTCCTCTTTTGTTGCAGTGCTCTTGAAGAAGAAGGTGATCTTTCTCAGACAATTCGAGTTTTTTCACCATTTCTAGTTGAGACTCTTGCTCACCTGTTGTTTCTTTTTGATAAGCTGCTTTTGCAGCAAACTTGCTTACAACTTTTTCAGATTTGAAAGTTTGAAACTTAACATAATCTGCTTTTGCTTCTGCAGCAACATCAACAAGCTCGAAAGCCATTTTGAGAGAGCCGTTGTGGTTTACTCCCGCTTCTGCAATGATTTCAACTTTTTTAAACATCAGAGACACCAATAAGAGACTTCAGATTTTGAAAAATCTTCTTTTTTCAAAAGACTTTTTACATCGACAATAAGCCCATTAGCTTTGACTTTGGAAAGCCATTGATCCGCGTTGATCATTTTATATTCATCGTGAGCAACAGCAAGAACGACAGCATCCAGATTTTGCAGTTCTTCGATGTTTTTTAATTCGAAGCCATATTCATGATGAGTTTCTTTTGCATCCGCAATAGGATCATGAATAAGCACATTCATTCCGAAGGAAAGCAACTCGTCAACAACGTCTTTCACTTTGCTGTTGCGGATGTCAGGACAGTTTTCCTTGAAAGTAAAACCGAAAACACCGACGCGTGCACCTTTGATAGAAACACCATTGTGAATCAATCTTTTTACAGTTTGCTCACCAACGTACTTACCCATTCCATCGTTGATACGACGTCCTGCAAGGATGACTTCCGGTTGTATTCCTAAAGAAATTGCTTTGTAAGAAAGGTAGTAGGGGTCAATGCTTATGCAGTGCCCCCCAACCAGCCCTGGTGTAAATTTTAAAAAGTTCCATTTGGTGCCTGCAGCTTCGAGAACATCATGTGTTGCGATTCCAATCTTGTTAAAGATCTGAGCAAGCTCATTCATCAAGGCAATATTGAGATCTCTTTGTGTGTTCTCTATGACTTTCGCAGCTTCTGCGACTTTGATGCTTTTTGCTTGAAAGGTTCCTGCTTTGACGACGGATCCGTAAACTTTTGCAATTTCAGATGTGATTTCAGGTGTGTCCCCTGCAACCACTTTCACGATGTTTTCAAAAGTGTGAACTTTATCTGAAGGATTAATTCTCTCAGGTGAATAACCAATATGGAAGTCTACTCCACCTTTGAGTTTCGAAAGTTTTTCTAAAATAGGTAAGCACACATCTTCCGTTGCACCAGGATAGACAGTGGATTCGTAGACAACGATGTCGCCTTTTTTCAAAACACCACCTAGCAGAGTCGAAGCACTGCGTAGGGGGCCAAAATCAGGTTGGTTGTGTGCATCGACAGGCGTGGGAACTGCGATGATATGGAAGTTTGCTTCGCAAAGATCTTTCGCATCGCTTGTAAAAAGGATTTTTGACCGACGAAGATTTTCAGAAGTGACTTCTCCCGTGACGTCGATTCCATCACGCAACTGTTGTATGCGTGTTTCTTTGATGTCGAAGCCTATAACTTGCTGTGTTTTTCCAAACACAGCAGCGATGGGAAGGCCTACATATCCGAGACCGATAACTGAAATTTTGTAGTCCATAACAATGTCCTTAAACATATTTCTCTCGCCATGCCTTTTCTACAAAGGCGCTCCAACGCGCTGCCATAGTTGCGCCCTCCGGCAAGGTTGCCGGCAAAGGTACGCCGAATCCTTTTTTTCCAAGGCGCGATATTTCGCCTGGAAGTCTGCGTTCAAGTGCCGATCGCAAGAGAGCCTTGTATTGTCCGCCTCTTACTTTGTAGTCCAAAGGAAGAGAAAGACCGAGTTCTACGATGCGATAATCTAGAAGAGGACTCCGTGCTTCCAAACTGTAAGCCATGGTTCCTCGGTCCACTTTAACTAGCACATCATCCCGCATATAGGAAACTAAGTCTATAGCTGCGATCTTTTCAAGGGAAGAACGTTCTTTCAAAGAATCCCACGAATACTCAGGATAGAAATTTCTCACATGCTGTTGGAAGCTTTGTTCCCCTAGCAATTGCTGATCTTGCGCAGATAAAAAAGTTTTGGGTGTAATGGAAACAATCGCATCGTAAACTTCTTCTTTGCTGCGACTGCGCAGAATTTCAACAAAACGTAAAATCTTTGCATCGAGATTATTCGGATTCAATCCCGTCGATTTTACAAGTGCACGTACGACAGGTTTCATTGCGCTCGAAGACATAGTCGATGCAATCAGAGTTCTCATTCCAGGTAGATACGAACTCATTCTATTGTATTTCCAGAAGCGATCGGGAAATGAAAAGCGAGGGTATCCTAAAAAGACCTCGTCACCTCCATCTCCTGTGAGAATCACGGTGACCTTTGTTTTTGCAATTTGAGAAATAGCAAGAACAGGAATTTGTGAACTGTCTGCAAAAGGTTCATCGTAGTGATTGCAAACAATCTCAACTTGCTTTTCAAAATCGGAATCTTTTAATTTCAACAATTCCAATTCAAAACCCAATTGTCTGCATGTTTCTTGTGCAACGGAAGATTCATCAAAATCTTTGTCTTCGAAGGCAACGGTATAAACTTTCACAGATTGCTTTTTTTGTGCAGCTAAACTCGAAACCACCAGACTCGAATCTATTCCACCTGATAAGAAAACTCCGACAGGAACATCGGCAATAGAGCGGATCACCGTGGCATCATCAAGCAGTTCTAAAAACTGATCTATAGCTTTCTCATAAGACGCTGTGAAACGTGTGGAATAAGCTTTGAGTGGATCCCAATACAAGTAGGTTTTGGATTCTTTGTAATCATGAGATTGAAAATTGAACTCACAGAAAGAAGACGCAGGAAATTTTTGAATCTCTTTATAAATCGTTTTTGTTCCAGGAATGTATCCAAGCCAATGATAGTAAGCCCATGACATTTCATCTTGAGTCTTTGTAAAACCTAAATGTTGCAAAGGTTTGAGTTCGGAAGAGAAAGCAACGACGTCAGGACTTTTGTAAACGTAGAGTGGTTTTTTTCCAAGTCGATCACGACTCAGCATCAGTTTTTTATGCGTTTTATCTATGAAGGCGAGTGCCCACATTCCATTTAATTTCTGCAAATAAGAAGGGCCTTGCTTTGCAAGACCTGCGAGGAGAACTTCCGTGTCCGAATCACTTTTGAATGTGGCTTCTTTTTTCAAGGCATTGCGCAGATCCGAGTGATTGTAAATTTCTCCGTTATAGATGATTTCATACTCTGCGTGAGGCGTTTTATAAGACATGGGTTGTCGACCGCTTTCGCTCAGATCGAGTATAGAGAGTCTGCGGTGTCCTAGCCACAGTTCCCAATCTTCGGAAAGCTTTGTTCGTGTGTACGCAAAATCATCAGGACCTCGGTGAATGATGCTGTTTAGAGATTTTAAAAAATGTGTTTCATCAAAAGCACCCGGTCTACATAGCATTCCCACAAATCCACACATAGTGTCCCTCCTTCTTTGAGAGCTATTATAGCCTTATGATAGGAGAAAGCCTATTTTCCTAGTTGTCTTGTTTCGGCGAGTGTCGCCGAGTCGTCGCATGGCTTGACACGATTTTAATATATGACTACAGTCATGACTATAGGAGAAAATTTATGGGAATTCCTTATACGGTTTCTAAGGGTCAGTTAAAAGAGAAGATGTTGGAGTATTTCCGAGAATTGGAAAGAACAGGGGGTGAATTGATTGTGACAGATCATAGGGTTCCTGTTTTGAAAATTACGACGTTAAAAAGAAAAGGTAAAAGTGTAGAGGAGGTCTTTAAAAGTTCACGAGGAAAAGTGAAATATTACGAAGATTTGACAGCGCCGACTGAATCAGAATGGGATGAAAAGTAATGGCTTACATTTTAGATACCTGTGCTTTGATTTGGTGGACACTCGATCCTGAGCAACTTTCAAAGAAAGCAGAACAAGCGTGTTCTAAGATGCTTAAAAGTGAAGCTTACATAAGTTCGATCAGTCTATGGGAGATCGGGATCAAGATTAAAAACAAAAAATTGAATATAGGTATGGATATAGAAAGCTATGTCAGCAAATTAGAACAATTGTCCTATTTGACTATACTCCCCGTGGATACGACGATTTGGTTAAAAAATTTATCTTTGGATTGGAAGCATAAAGATCCAGTAGATAGAACTATTGTTGCGACGGCAGCATATAAAAAATTACATCTTATAACGAAAGACCAGAGCATTCGAGATTTTTACCCAAAATGTGTTTGGTAGTTTGCATTTAGCTCCTCAAAAAGAGAAGCATAGACATCGAAAATTTGCTGAACGATGATCGTCTCTGCAAATTTGTTTTCCACATCTTTACGTGCAGAATCTGCGAGTTTTTCCCTTAAATCTGCATTTTGCAAAAGTTCTTTGCAATGCTTTGCAAGCATTGCTGTGTCTCCAAATTTTGCAAGCAATCCCGTTTTTCCATTCTGTATACATTCCCTCACTCCGGGGACATCGAAGGCAACGATAGGTCTTCCTATAGATGCAGCTTCGAGCAGAGCTTTGGGTAAGCCTTCTCTATAAGATGGAAATAAGATGATGTCAGCTTGCAAGTATTGCTCTTTCATTTTCGTGCAATGACCCGTGAATTCGATATTGGGACTTTGTTTTTTTAACTCCTTAATTTCTTTTTCACTTATGCACAAGGGGTTGCCAGGGTCACTTCCTCCGACTATGACGAGACGATGGGGAATATTTTCTTTTTGTAGATTTTGACTCAGTTCTGCCGCTTCGAAAATTCCCTTTTCCCGAATCAGTCTTCCGGGAAGCAGAAGGATGGGAATTGAAGATAAATTTCTTTTTGGTGTGAATGGGAAGTCTTCGATTTTAATTCCTGAACCTCGGATCAGTGTGATTTTATTTTTCTTCACACCGATTCTTTTGTTAAGCAGTTCATAGTCGTCTTCGTTTTGAACGATCAGTCGAGAGTTTTTCCCATTCATAAGAAAGGAATAGATTTTTGAAATGACAAGACGACCTATTTTATGAATCTTTTTATGAGAACTGAACATGCTCCCCATGCCGGAGAGTGCAAAAACGCAGTTTTTTTGCAGAATACGTAAAGGTAATCCACAAAACACAATAGGGATAATAGTCACAAGATGGAATATAGAATTTTTATCAAGTTCTTTTGCTAGTTTGAGTGTGAAGAAAAAAGTTTTGAAAAAAGAGAGGAGATAGTTTTTTTGTCTGTCTATGGGAAGTGCACGCCATGTGATCCCATGCTCATTTAATTTTGAAAGTTCCTGTTCTGTTGCTGAGGGGGAAACGAGTAGCATTTTTTCTTTGCGGCGATCTGCTTCAAGAGCAAGGTTCCATCGATGACTGAAAAAAAAACTCGTATTGTTGACAACCAGAACAATCATTTTATTTATGCACCTTCTTATACCACTCTATGAAACGAGGGATACCCTCGTCTATGCTTACCGTAGGCTGGTATCCTAAATCTTTCTGTGCCTTGCTGATATCTGCGGAAGTAATCTCCACATCGCCAGCCTGTATAGGCATCATTTTTTTCTTCGCAGTTTTTCCAAGAGATTTTTCAATAAGCTCTATCATGTGAATCAACGGTTCTTGTTTGCCGCGACCGAGGTTGTAAACTTCTCCTAATTGAGGCTTTTTCAAGGCTCCCAAGACGCCTTTGACGATGTCCTCTACAAAAGTAAAATCGCGAGTCATCTTTCCGAAATTAAAAACAGGAATCTCTACTTCCTCAAGAATTTTCTTTGTGAATAAAAAGAGAGCCATATCTGGTCTTCCATAGGGACCGTAGACTGTGAAGAATCTCAAACCAGTTGAAGGCAACTGATAGAGATGGGAATAGGTTTTAGCAACCAACTCATTTGCAATTTTGGTTGCTGCATACAAACTCATAGGACTGGAAACTTCCTGCTTCTCTGAAAAAGGTAGAACCTTGTTCATCCCATAAACAGAGCTTGAAGAGGCATAGACGAAATTTTCCAAATTTCGCGTGTGTCGAGCTAATTCTATGATGTTTTGAAAGCCAACTAAATTGGAACTCACATAGGCTTGTGGGTTTTCTATGGAATAACGAACACCCGCTTGTGCAGCAAGGTGTATGAGATGTGTGGGCCCAAAATCTTTATATGTTTTTGAGAGAAGTTCGACATCTTCCAGTAAACCTTTTGTGAAAGAAAAATTTTTGTAGGTTTTTAATTTTTCTAGACGGATGTTTTTGTAAAAAACATCATAGTAATCGTTGACGCTGTCGTATCCACACACCTCATGTCCTGATTCCAATAAACTCAACGTGGTGTGATAACCTATAAAACCAGCAGCACCTGTTAGAAATACTTTCATAAATTATAAACTTTCTCTTTTAAGTTCTGAGTTTGATTCTGAGTGGATTCGTAGAGTTCCCAATAACCTTGAATACAAGCTTCGAGTGAAAAATTTTCATGCAAACGATCTAAACCTTTTTTGCCCATTTCTTTTGCAAGTTTGCGATCACTCGCCAAATTTAAGAGTGCTTTTGCTAGAACTTTCGGTTCTTTAGCAGGCACAATAAAGCCTGTTTTTCCATGCACGACAGCTTCTGCATTGCCACCTACATTTGTCGCAACCACAGGCAAACCTGCAGCCATGGATTCCAATATGGCATTTGCAAAGCCCTCTTCATGAGACGCGAGTATTGCAATATCTGCACATCTTAAAATATCGGGAATATCGGTTCGTGTCCCCAACCATTTTAAATGAGCTTCTAATCCTAAGTTTTGCGACTCATTTTGCAGGGTTTTCAAATAGCCCTGAGGATCTCCGCCTATGCAGAGCAGATTCCAGTGTGGGGGTAAATCCGCTTGAATTTCATGCAAAGCTTCGAGCAGATCTTTATGCCCCTTATAAGGAATCAGATTCGCTACACATACAAAGACAAGAGCCTCTGTTTCTATGTTCAGCTGATGACGTAAGGCTTTGCGATCTATGGCTTTTGAGAAGGCTTCTGTTTGTATGCCGTTGTAGATGAGTCGTGTATTGTTGAGACCCTCTTCTTGTAATTGGAGAAGCACTTGCAAACTGTTTCCTGTCGCGAATTTTGTAAACTTATGTAGACGGCGTTCTATCCAGCCGATAAGGGGTCTGCGTTTTTGGTAGTCGTTCAAAGAACGACGGCTCAATATGCGCACGCCTTTGAAGTTAGCGAGCAAGGAAGACAGAGTTCCTAGAATATAAGGTTCGGGAAGGAAGAAATGCAGGATGCTGTCTTTTTCATTTTTGATTTTGCAAACTAGGTTTTTAAGAAGGATGAGATAACGGAAAATTTTTCTTAGAAATTTTGGAAATCTAGTTAACGAGTTTTCTTCCTGATCTGTTAGGGCTGTATGGACAGGTATACCCAGTTTTTCAAATTGTGGTGCAAGCACGCCCTTGTGATCGAGAGTAAAGACTTCCAACGAAGCGTAGCGAGTAAGATGGGGAAGTATCGTGAGCAGATGCTTTTCTGCACCACCTATGTCGAGGTTTTTTACAAAAAAAACTATTTTCAAAATGCTTCCTTAGTTATTCGTAAAACGAAAACGCAAGAGAGTCAGTACTGCAATAAAACCATCTCGGGCTTTGATTTTCTTCCCTTCCTCCACGCTTCTCGGAAAATAAGAAATCGGAGTCTCTACAACCTTATATCCACTCTTAATCAGCTTTGCTGTAATCTCATGATCTGTTTCAAAACCTTTGGTCTTCATCTGATATTTTTTAAAAAAGTCAGCAGGATAAATTTTGTAAGCTGTCAAAGTATCTGTAATCCATTTCCCATAGAGTAAAAAAGTCCACAGAGTTAGCAAAACCCCTGCAATCCAAGCTCCAAACCCTTGTTGAGGATGCTTGCCTAAACTTGCAAATCCATGTTTTTTCAAAGTTCCCAAAACGCGACTTCCGTATGCAGAAGTCTTGTGGTCGGAGCTTAGAGTTTTCAACATGACTATGTAATCTTCTGGATCATATTCGAGGTCTGCATCTTGAACGAGTACGTAATCTCCACTTGCTTCCTGTATGCCCCTTTGAACCGCAGCCCCTTTTCCGCTATTTTTCTGTTGGATTAATTTCACATTCGCAAAAGTTTTCACAATATCGGAAGTTCGATCTTTGGAACCATCGTCTACAACCACAACTTCTTTCGAAAATCCGCAACGTTCAGTATTCACATTCAAAACGCGATCAAGTAAAGCACCGATGTGTTTTTCTTCGTTATATGCTGGGATGATGATCGATAGCTTTTGCATAGGTGCTTCCTTCAAATGAAGATTTTCTCGAAAAAAACAGTCTCAAAATCGATTTAATACCATCGAGGAGTGTGATTTTTTTCCCTTCCTCCATTTTCCTCGGTTGATACTTCACAGGAATTTCAACTATGAAAACCCTTTGCAAACTCAACTTCGCAATGATTTCCAAATCCAGATCCACCCCGTTCGAAGTCAACGTCAAATTTTTTAAAATACGTGCGTCGAAAGCCTTCAAACTTGTCAAAGTATCCGACACATAACGATTGTAAAGAAGAAGACACAAAGCGCTCAGAAGCCATCCACCATACATGCTGAAAAAATAAAGAAAGCCATGTCCTTTGTAAATCTCACGAGCTTGCATCCGAGGATCTACACAACGGTAAGCACGGCTTCCGAACACAGCTTTGAATTCACTCTCCAAAAGCATCTGAACCATGCTGTAAAGATCTTGAACCTGATATTCTCCGTCGCTAGGAAAAAAGATTATAAAATTCCCCGTAGCGGCTTTGATTCCTTCTCTTAAAGCGGCACCCCTCCCCTTGCGAGCAGGGGACTGAATCACACGCACATGTTTCTCTGTTCGTGCAATCTCTACCGATGCATCTGTAGAACCACCGTCTACGAAAATAATCTCTTTGCCCAAATCAAAGCGTCTAAAATCTAGTAAACACAGATCGTGCAAAACTTTCTTAACTGTACGCTCTTCATTCAAACAAGGAACAATGATGGAAACCGTATGTGGAAAGGATTTCACCTTCTTCATCAGATTCGCATTGACGATGTTAACCAGTTCATCGACAACTCTCCCGCCGCTATGTTTTCCAGGAGAATCTTCCGAATTGGTCAAAATTACACGCTCTTTCGGGAAAGGAAAGTTGCTCAAATCAAATGCAACATAGTCCCCATGATTACTCAAACTTGGATCCGAGTACTGTATGAAAAATTGCTTTGCAAAATCATTTGGTGAAAGAGAGGTCTTTCCTTTCTGATTCAGATAGAAAAATAATTTTTCTGTCAGTGAATTGGCAGTTTCTGTTTGTATCTCATTGTCTTTTAAAATGTTGGAAATAAATATCTTCTCGGCGTTTTTATTTTCCGCAATGGCTTCCCCTAATCCCTTCGTGTAATAAGAGGGAAACAATGAAGAATGCTGTGTTCCAGGTCCGTAAATAATCAAGTCTGCGGAACTTAAAACATCTTTGAGCTCAGGATTTAAATTTGGAAAAATTTCTTTTTGCGAGAGATAATTAAATTTATCTTCTAAAGTTAAAGTTTTTAAAATCTGTTCTTCTTCTGCGGATAAATATTTTTTAAGTAAATAAATATCTTTAAGTTTGCTTTTGTTTTGAGGAGAGACAATTTCTGCCTCTCTGCTTAGATAACTGCCATCATTTTTCATGGCGACAAGGACAAGATTTTCACCGTCGGTGACATTGTAAACGCGACCTGCCATACCTAATACATTTTGAAAGTCTCTAAGGCATTTATTGAAATCTTTTCCATTTTTAAGAAAGGCTCCTGCAAGTATGACGTTTCCTACAGAGCAGTCTTGGAAATCAAATTTCACACCGTCTTTAGCCCGTTCGTCGACGTAATTGTTAAAATATGAAAAACACTCGCGCAGGAAGAAAGAAACTTTGTAATTGGTATTTAAAAATAAAGTTGCAAGATCGGTATTTGTGATCTTGTCAAAATTTTCCCTTTCAAAATTGCGAAAGAGGCTGAAACCTTCTTCGAAAGTGCATTGCACATCGAGTCTATATTCCAGAAAATTTTTCAGTGCCAACTGACTTTTGTCTTCCGAAGACAAAAGATTTGAAATATTTTTTCTAAGATCCGAAGGCCCCAGCATGCCTGGTATAAAATCTCTTACCCTTCCTGTAGAAAGTCCGTCATCGTAAGCATTTACAAGAACAGAAAGGTCAATTTGCGGATGTTTACTTAAAGCCGCGATGAGAGTTCCAGCACCACGTCCTCCTGCAAAGAGTACGACTTTCAATCTATTGTTGTGCGAAGTCATAGGCGCTATCCCCTTTTAAAAGACTTTCAACCCGTTTTGCATCTTCCTGCGTATTGATACCGATCGCTTCTTCTTTGTTTGTAAGCCGAAGAGACGCAATAATAGCGTCCTCATTTTCAAATAAAGGGATGAGTGGAAGAAGATTCCATTCACCCGTTGCTTTTCCTATGCACATAGGGTTCTTTCGATTTTTTCGAAGTATAGAAAACAATTCTGCAGATCGAAAAAGAAAGAGTCCGCAATCCGATTCCCCTATTTCCATAGTGATCGTTCCCTCTCTGCGTTCTTGCACTTTCACAATACGATCTTCGGAATCTCGAACGAAATGTATGTAGGGTTTTTCTACAAGCACTGTCGGCAAAGTTAGATTCACACCTTCACTATGAAGTTTCATACAGGCTTCGAGAGTAGAAGCTTTGATGGCAATCTGATCTCCCCACATCACAAGACACTTAGGTGTGCGTATAACATCTTTCGCTTTGTAAATAGCATCTGCCATACCGAGTGGCTTTTCTTGTACAACAAAACGGCATCGATTAGGCAAAAGCGCTTCTGCTTCTTTTTCTATAAGTGAGTGAAATTCGGGAGACACGATGAAAATAATGTCTTCACAATAGTTTTTTAAATTTTGAAGAATCCAGTAGAGAAGCGTGTGCCCATGGACTTCCAATAGAATTTTAGGTTTGTCTTTCAAACCCAAACGTGTACCTCGTCCTGCTGCGGGAATCACAGCGGTCCAGTTTTCTTTAGATATAGACCTTCCCAAGGAGTCAAACTCCTCAAGCTTTTGCAATCTCTTCGTCATAATCTCTCAAGCTCATTTAAAGAGCGAATCGTGTCAAAAGCACCGAAAGAGAGCAGAGCTTCTCTCTCATGCAAACCTTCCACTCCAATGGAGAGCATGCCTGCTGCTTTAGAAGCACGAATTCCGTTTTCAGAATCTTCCACCACAACTGCGTCACTCGCTTGGCATTGCAAGGTTTCTAGAACTTTGAGAAAGATTTCAGGGTCGGGTTTACCTTTAGAAACATCTGCTCCCGTGATAACGGATGAAAATAAATTCTCTGTTTCTGTTTTTTCTAAAAACAAAGCAACATTCTGCGCGCTGGAAGAACTTGCGAGTGCAAGACGGTGTGTTTGTGCGCACTTTTTAAGTGTTTCTACGGAAAAAGGAGCTATGGGAAGATCCTCTTCTAAAATCTTCCGAGCTAAAATTCTTTTTTGCAAAACTAAGTTTTCTAGAAATTCAGCTTGATCATTTTCAACGTGGTTTCTTTTTAAAATATATTTGAAAGCAAGATCTGTTCGCATTCCTGCAATCTCTTTGTAAGGACAGCATTGCAAATCGTATTGCTTGCAAATCTTTTCAAAAGCAGCAGCGTGCGCTTTTTCCGAGAGAAGGAGAACTCCATCCATGTCGAAGATAATCAATGTTTTTTCACAAAGTTTCATCGCATTTTTCGTGCTACTACTAAAGTTTGTCCAACATTGTAAGTAAAAGGAATCTGATCACAGAAAAGTTTCTTCGTTGCTTTTGAAAAAGGGCTGAGAAATTTGAAATACTTCTCAGCGCGTTCCAAAATATATCCCAAAGGCAGCGTTTGCCAGTAAGGTCGTGTACTCAAAACTTCGAACCCATGCTGCTTGAGAAAGGTTTTCATAGTTTCAGGTGTAAAATAATAAAGATGCACACTTAAATAAAATGGCCACTTCGAGCGCAAAATCTGTCTTGCTAAACTTGCATGATCGGGAAAGTTCACTAGAAAATATCCATCATCCGAAAGCACGCGATGTATTTCTTTTAATTCCTTACCTGGATCTGTCAGATGCTCAATCACATCCCATAGAGTGATATAATCGAAGGAACCTTTGTCGAAACTCTGATCTTTCAAAATTCCAGGACGCAGGTCGAGCCCATACATTTCTTTCCCACGTTGGCAAAGCCATGAACTGGGTTCAATACCTACAACATCGTAACCCAATTGATTCACAGCTTCTGGAAAAGCTCCCCCTGCACAACCGATATCTAAAACTTTGTATTTATTGCTTGTCTTTGCGGGAAATTCAGAAACGATCTTTGCAAAATTTCTTTTGAAAGTTGCAATTCTTTCGGGATTTTGCTCGATGAATTTTGTGTCTTCCGCTTTACTGTAGGATTCCATGATAATTTTTGAATCCACCCTCGGATTCAAATACACAAGACTGCAACTTTTACACTCAACAAGACGATCCATCAGTTTCTGATCGGAGGAAGAACAGTAGGTGTTTAAAAAGTCTTTCTCACTTGCATCAGGAGGATACTTAGCTTCTTGTAAAACTTTCGTCTCCGATTTCTTACAAATAGGACAGCTTACGCTTTCAATAAGCCCTCGTGAAACAGAGTTATTCTTAACTTCTTGAGTATTGAGCATCAGCGTCCCCAAATATAGCGAAGGACAATGGCTCTGAAAGGAACCATTTCCATCTTGGTTTCAAAACGTCGTGTAAGAAAATTCCATGCTTGTCGAAGGATTTTTCCTGGATAATAGCGTAATTTCCATAGGAGGAAACTTCTGTACAAATCCAAGCGAAACGCGGAGAGAACTTTGTAATCCTCTCTCCATGTCGGAGTGAAATTCAATTGTGATAAAGATTCATAACCTTGCAATTTTGAAAAAATAGAAGAACCAGGAACCGGAGTCACAATGAAGAGAGCTATTTCATCTATACCTTTTTGTGTCATGTCTTTGACCAAAGCTTTAGTCAAAGCACGATCCTCATCTGTTTCTTCGGGAAATCCTAGAACAAAACAGGCTTGAGAACGTATGCCCACTTCATTCATCACTCGTACAAGATTGACAGCGTGTTCGAGGTTAAAGGGTTTACGCATTTTTTTAAGTAACTGCGGAGAACCTGTTTCAGGTGAAATAGAAATGTAACGGCAACCTGCTTTGGCCATCAAGCGAATGCTCTCTTCGTTTTTGATGGTTTCAACTTTAGTGCCAGCAACGATCTTCCACCGTATTTTTAAATTGCGATCTAGTATGTCCTGACACATTTCACGAATACGATCGTCGGAAATTGTAGGATCAAGGTCTTCAATATGAAATTCGGTGACACCGTAAGTTTTAAAATAATATTCGATTTCATCGACAACGTTTTTAGCAGAACGTTGTCGCCATTTTCTGTTGTTAGTGTCAGGAACTACACAGAAAGAACACACATAAGGACAGCCTCGTGATGTAAGCAGAGGCATGTACTTCGATTCTGTCAGAGGGCCATGTGCGAAAGACATGGACCAATAATTTTGCAGGGGAAAAAGATCCCATGCTGGAAAAGGAAGCAGGTCCAAGTCTTTTATCTTTCCAACAGGTGCGTTGAAAAATTCAGAAGAACCCAAACCGTCTATTTTTTGCAAATCTTCTTTCGAAGCACCACTCACAAGTAAGTTGTAGAGATCTACAGCTCTTTTGTCTGCTTCGCCCGTCAGAATATAGTCCGCTCCCATTTTATAAAAATCAGAAGCAACATGCTTCAATGCATACGCTGTCACCGCTTGTGTGTTTTCTAAGATGACGACAGGTACCTGAGGATAAGCTTTTTTGATCGCTTCGCAAAATTCAACAAGAGAGAGATGGTTCGTCAGATTGATGGCGTAGAGAAAGACAACACTCACATCCTCAGGGATCTGTGAGAGAACTTCCGTTGCATTCAAGCCTAAAGCTGTAAAAGGGCCTATTATTCGTGATTTTTTGGGTGCAGATGCGAAAGCATCGATGACTTTGATGGGAACTTTCGCTTCGCGTAAGGAAGCTGCAACGTATGCAAGACTTATAGGCATGTAAACGATACCTGTCGTGAGAGGATCGTTTCTTTGGAAAAGAAGATTCGGATTGATAAGCACTGCTGTCAATTCTTTATCCTTTCACGATGGCAAAAAACCACGCACTAAGATGATATATTAAGTCTCCACTCTAGGCAATTTTGAAAGCCATCGCACAGTGAGCACAAGTCCATAGACGCTCAACAAAACCATATAGGGAGACACCAAACTAAAAATACGCTCATCCATTCCTAAAAAATATGTAAAGGGCATAAAATTTAAAATGAGCAGAGGCAGAAGAAATACAGATAAAAACCCACTTGAAAAAACCATAAGCAAGCCGATAAAATAAAAGTACTCTGCAGGAAATTTGGGTACATGCAACAGTCGTTCAAACACGGCACCATTTCGTTTATTTCCAAAAATTGAAAATATAAATTTAATAGGCGGGACTAAAATATAGGCATATCCGAGTGAGGTATCTTCGATCAAACTTTGCACAGTTCGCAATTTAAACACATATTGAAAGGTTGTAATCGGTTCGCCTGAATAGGTCCCTTCTGTTTTCATTTGCTCCTCTGTGGGACAACCTTCACATCCCGTTTTTTTCTGTTTTACAAATTCGAAATTGCGCCACCACTTCGCATGCATGTTGGAACTGTAAAGCGCATCATTGTATTTGTCCTTACAGTAGAAAAGGTACGGAGTTATGAGTAATAAAGAAGCAATAAGGGGGATGACTGAAAATTTTAAAGGGATACGCATCTGCCAAAATGACATAGGAATAAGAACCAAGAGAGGAACCCATGTGTTGATGCGTACTCCCACCAAACAGCATGTGACGACGGTAATTCCTATAAGAAAGCGTCTTAAATTTAGGGGAGATTTTCCGCTGTATAAGTACAAGCTCATAAGCACAAGAAAAAGGTTGAAAGCGTTATCTCTCAAACCTCTTGCTGCGAGATTTTCCAAATAAGGATTGAAAGCATAGAGAGCGGCACCACAGATTCCCCACCAACGGGAGTGAAAAATCCGCGAAGAAAGATGGTACAAGGCCACGCAAGTGAGAAGAAAAAGGAGTATGCCAAGATAGCGAAGACTGTTGTCTCCTTCTTTGAAAACAATCAGAGATGTTTTGACGAGCCAAATCCATACGGGTTCCCGAAACTGTGTGTCGTAAGGATGCTGCATACTTTCTGCAAAAACTTTGTAGTTTTGAGCATCGGGATCGAGTTCTATCATTTCTTTTTGAATTTGTAAGCAGTGAGAACCCGCAACGAAAAGTACCACATACAAAGCAAGATTCCATTTTACGAAAAGAAAGTTAAACATGTGTTTGAAGAAATCTTTGCTCATATATCCTTTAATTCCTTTTTGAACATTTCACGATTCAATCCAAAGATTTCAGGAAATAGAAGCACTACACACGCACTCATAAGTGTAAAAAACACACTCTTTGTAAGCAAAGACAGGTAGTGATTGGGAAGAGTCCATAAAAGATCAGACGCGTAGTGAGAGACAATTCCCAAAATTCCTAAAATCCATAAAATTAAAAAGTCTTTTGTAATCATTTTCCGAAAAGATGTGTTTAAAAGTTTGCAATTCAAAAAATTATAAATCGAAGTATCTACAAACTGTAAAATTAAAAATTTAATAGCAAGTCCTTGTGCACCCAAATTGAGTTTCCACGCGAAAACATTCACATCTGCGAGAAGCAAATAGCTCAAACCTATACCCAAACAACCGTCGATCAAACCCACCCACAAATAGAGTTTGGTTCTTCCATTTGCAAGAAGAAGGGTGGAAGACAACTGACCGTAAGTCTGGTGAATAGGATATAAAAAAAGAAGCATGGCGCTTGCGCTTGCAGCTTCAAAATGAGGACCTGCTGTGATTCCTAAAATTTCCCTTGCATTGATTGCGGCTAAAAAAGCGAGAAAAGCGGTGATGGAAAAAAAACGACGAAGGTCTCTAGTAAAAAGAACCCGCACGGCATCAATACGCTTTTCAAAAAAAGCAGCGGAACATTCTCGATGAAAGATCGGAGTCATCGAACCTGTGATGAGAAAAATAGCAGCGCTCAATTGTTGACAGAATCCGAAGTAACCTTGTTGGATGGAACCACCGTGTTTTTGTAAAAGCCAACGATCGATGATGCTGAATATTGCACCACAAATGCTAAAAGCAACAAGAGGACTGCAATAGCGGAAAAACATTTTCCAAGATTCGCTCAAAGTTTCTTGCGTGAAATCGAGTTTCCCACCACCGAGAGATCTGTGTCCGAATTTGAAAACAAGTATAGCGAGTACATAATACGATACAGAGATGATGAGAGTTGCCGATTTCAAAGAAAAAAGACCTGCTTGCACAAGTAATAGTATCAAAGCAAGGGAAGCCGTGCTTATGCATCCTCGTATGAGTTCTACTTTCTTTGCTTGACCCGATGCGTCTGTCACTCGCGAAGCCATCGTGGAAAGATAGATTCCAAATGCAAGGAACAAACCATAGCCCATATAAGACGCATCGACCTGAGGCCAAAAATAATCCTGCATTCCGAAGATATGTACAGCGAACACATACAAAACTGTGAAGAGTGCGATTGCTGCGAGTATGAGCGAGAATAAGCCTGAAACTTTTTTGTAGGAATTTTCACCTTGCGAAGCGAAGGTGAAAAAAGCAGTGCCGGTTCCTACTTCCAAACCCATAAAAAGGCCTTGAAAATGGGCACGAGCGAAGATCCATTGCCCATAGAGAGAGGGATCGAGAAAGCGAGAAAGGAGAATTTGCTGAAGCAGATTGACGCCACTTGCAAAAAAATTTCCGACAAGTTTGAATATATATCTGCTTTTTATGGATTCTGTTTTCAGAGAGAACTCCGTTTCGTGTCCTTTAGCAAGACTAGCAGCTTAAGTCCGAACAAGAAAGCATTGCATGAAAGGCTGAATGAAGAGAGAATTTGGTTCCACCTTACGGAAGCCAAACTTCTTTTGAGTTTAGGTTCCGTAAGGTGGAACCAAATTCTTCCTGGAGTTCATATGAGACTTGGAACTTGGATCACAGTCCCGCATCCTAGCGTTGTGGAATTGCTAGCAGATCAAAATTTCGAATGGTTGTGTGTAGATCTTGAACACTCCCCCGTTTCGCGACAGGATCTTCAACTTGCCGTATCCATTATTCAGAACAAGGGGAAGAAAGCCTTCGCTCGCATTGCAGCGAATTCGCATCTTGAGGCAAAGTTCCCACTCGACAGTGGCATCGATGGAATCATTGTGCCGATGGTGAATTCCGCAGCAGAAGCACAGCAAGCTGTGAAAAATTGTTTGTACCCACCTCGTGGTGTGCGGGGGGTAGGACTTGCCCGCGCGCAAAAATTCGGTTTTGGTTTTGACCAACATCTTGAGAAGAATCTCAAAGAGCTGGAGATTTTTTTACAGATCGAACATGTAGACGCTGTGCGTCAGATCGATGAGATTTTAACTTTGAAAGACGTCACAGGGATCTTCCTAGGACCCTATGATTTAAGTGGTTCCATGGGTATACCGGGGCAATTTGAACATCCGCTTATGAAAGAAGCGATTTCCACAGTTGCGCGTAAAACCCTCGATGCAGGAAAATTTTTGGGTGTGCATGTGATTCCACCCGATTATAAAGTTCTGCTCTCCTATAAAGATCTTGGTTATAATTTTATTGCCTTCAGCATCGATACTTTTTTTATGGGACAGAAAATTAAAGACGAATTGAAAGCGATCTCTTTATGAAAACTTTTAAAGTTGCTGTGGCTTCAAGTTCTTTTTCCAAATCGACAGAACTTTTAGACAAATTAAAAAGCTATCCCGTGCAAGTTCATATCAATTCCGATGGGAAAAAATTGAACGAAGATCAGCTTATCGAATTTCTAAATAAGAGTGATGCGGAAATTGCGATTATAGGATTGGAACCTTTCAGTCGCAAAGTTGTGAAACACTGTCCTCATATTAAAATTGTGTGTAAGTACGGAGTAGGAATTGACAACCTGGATGTACACGCCATGAAAGAAGCAGGCATTCAATTGGGTTGGACTCCGGGGGTGAACAGACGTTCGGTGAGTGAGTTGGCTCTTGCTTTTGCTCTCGGTCATTTTCGTAATGTATTCACTTCGATTGCAAGAATGCGAGAGGGGCATTGGGTGAAAAATGGAGGAAGACAGCTTTCCAATGTGACTGTGGGAATAGTGGGTTTTGGATACATAGGAACGGATCTTGCTTCGCTATTAAAACCCTTCGGATGTGAAATTTTCGTTTGTGATATTTTGGATAAGAAAAAAGAAGCTGCTTTTTACGGAGCTAAACAGGTTTCGTATGAAGAACTGATTAAGAAGAGTGGAATGATTTCTTTTCATGTTCCGAATACAGATGATACGCATACTATGTACGGAGCAAAAGAAATTTCGTGGACAGCACCTGAAACTTTGATCGTCAATACATCGAGAGGTCATGTTGTCGATTTCAATGCTGTGTGTAGTGCGGTTAAGAAGGGACATCTCGGTGGATTTGCTTCCGATGTTTTTCCAGAAGAACCTTTCGATGCTTCGCATTTGAAAGAGTATCCTCATTTTTATTTCACACCTCATATTGGAGGCAATGCAAGGGAAAGTGTTTTAGCTATGGGCAGTGCTGCTCTCGATCATTTGGCAGAGTATTTGGGAAAGAAGTGAGAGAATTTATTTGAAAGGAATCATATGAAAAAAGTGGTCGTCTTCGGAGGAGCTGGATTTCTTGGAAGCCATGTTGCAGATGAATTGACCCGACGAAATTATGATGTCAGTATTTTCGACCTCAAAGAAAGCCCCTACTTACTTCCTTCTCAAACCATGATCCGTGGTGACATGCTTGATAAAAACTCCGTAGCAAAAGCCTGCGAAGGAGCGGATTATGTCTACAATTTCGCAGGGTTAGCTGATATTAATGAAGCTAAAGAAAAACCCTATGAAACAGCACAGCTCAACATCATGGGAAACATGTGCATACTCGAAGCGGCACGTTTGCACAAAGTTAAGCGCTTTATCTACGCAAGCACCGTTTACGTTTATAGTTCTTCCGGTTCTTTCTACAGAGCGAGCAAACAGGCTTGTGAAAATTTCGTAGAACTTTATTATGAAAAATACAATCTGCCTTTCACTATTTTAAGATATGGCTCTCTCTACGGTCGTAGAGCAGATCATCGCAATACTCTGCACCGATTTATATATTCTGCACTGACTGAAAAGATCGTGCGTTATCAGGGAACAGGAGAAGAACTCCGAGAATACATACATGCAGTCGATGCTGCAAACGCTAGTGTGAATATTTTAGAAGAGAGTTTTGAAAACCAACATTTGGTAATCACAGGTCCACAGACTTCGAGAGTACGAGACATCATGCTTATGATTTCGGAAATGCTTGAGAACAAAGTCACACTCGACTGTCAAAATCTCGGACTCGAAGCGCATTACAACATCACACCCTACACATTCAAACCCAAGTTAGGAAAAAAATTGGTTGTGAATCCTTACATCGATATGGGGCAGGGCATACTCGACTGCATCCATGAAATTTCCGACGAATTAGGAAAAGATGCGCACCATGGTTTGCACTCATGAGTTCGTGGATTTTCCTCTCATACCCTTGGGGTCCTTCCTGTCCTTCTTATGCAGGGGGAGCACGTATTGAAGTGCAAAAAGTTCGTTGTATGGATCATGGAGATCCTTGCAATGCGATAGAGTTCAAAGCTCCGAATCATATCGGTACTCACTTTGATTTTCCCTTGCATTTTCATGAGAAGGGTAAAGGTGTTTTAGATTATTCTGCTCAAGATTTTGTTTTCGAAAGTGTTTTATCCTTATGGTTTGAGTGTGAGAAAGGTTCTTTAATCGCTGTCGAAGATTTAAAGAAAGCTTTGTCTAAATATCATGGAAATTACGAAGAGACTTTGATCTGCATACGTTCCGGTGCGTCTTTGTATAGAGATACGGAAGATTTTTGGAAAAATGGAACGGGTATTGATGTTGGTGTTGGAAATTTTTTGCGAGAAACGTTTCCAAAATTAAGATGTGTAGCTTTGGATAGCATTTCCATTTCTTCTTTGCAGCATAGAGACATCGGAAGACGTGTTCACAAAGAGTTTTTGTGTGATGAGCAAAGACCTTTATGGATCATCGAAGATTTAAATTTAGAGAGTGTAAAAGATTTAAAGATTAAAAAACTCATTGCGTTGCCTTTGAGAATAGAAGGTGGGGATGGTGCTCCGTGCACAGTGATTGCCAACTTGTAATTTTCGACTTCGATGGTGTGATTGTTGAAAGTTCGGAAGTCAAACATCATTGTTTTTTGTTGACTGCTTCCGAATTTGTAGATGCAGAGATTGTTAAAAAATTAGATTTAGCACTATACAAAGAACTGGTGGGTGCTGAAAGGTCTCGTATTGCAGACTGGTTAGTGAATGAGAGTGGATTGGATAAAGAAAAATTTTTGCAAAATTTTGCAAAAAACTTAGCTGAAAAAGAAGAAGAGATTGAAGTCGTAGAAGGGATGAAAGAGTTTTTAGAAAGTCTTGTGAGTGAAAAAAAGAGACTAGCCATAGTCTCTGCGGCTCCGAAGGGGGATATTCTAAGAATACTGAAGAGGGTAGGCATCGATGCTGGTATGTTTTGCTCTATACTGGGTTCCGAAGATGGAAAGAAGGTGCAGAGTCTCAGGCAGGTGCTAGCAAAGTGTGCACTCAGTCCCGAACAAGCGGTGTTCTACGGAGATATGCCTTCGGATTACGCAGCTGCACAACAGTGTGGTATCCCCTTTGTGCGTGTGCACAGTCTTATGGGTGTGCGAAGTGAGTGGGCGTGAGATAAAGTCGAGAGATCTCCTTGCTGTTTTTTCTTTTTAGTTACACAGATCTTCAAAAGATTTTTTAATATCTTCGTTAGCATTTGCAGCTATATTAGCTATAGCATAGAGAGGGTAAGAGTGGACCTTCTCATATATTGAATAGGGATGTGTGGAGAAGCGTATACCATAGGGGCTGTTTTCATGGGTTTCTAAGAACATGTGAAGACTTCTCAGACGAGTGCCTTGCGAGCTCTTTACTTCGATAGGGAAGATTTTATCTTGATGTTGTATGACAAAATCAAGTTCAGCTTCACTTCCTTTAGAGTTTCTATGCCAGTAATAGAGGTTTGCTTTTTTAGTAGGATGCTCATATGCGAGAAGTTCTTGCCCAACGAAAGCTTCTGCAAGAGTACCTTTGTTTATAAAGGATTCTAGTGGATTTAAAATCCAATCTCCTGTTTTTATATCAAGCATAAATTGACTCAAGGCAACATCGATAAATAGTAATTTGAACATATCGGGATTTACTTGTGCTCCCAGAGGAATTCCTTGGGCATCTGAGTGTTGCACTTTATGAATAATACCTGCTGTTGTAAGCAGTTCTAAACAAGGTTCTAGCTCTCTTTTCCTATATTCTCCGACAAGATTGTATTTAAATTTCTTTCCAAGTTGATGAGGAATGTGTGAAAAAAGAAGTTCAAGATATTTTATCTGATGGCTTTTCCCATATTTTATAAAATCGTATCGATAAGCATCAGCTAAAATTTGTGAGATTTGAGCGCAATCCAACAGGTTTTGAGAAGATCTCCAACATTCTACACTTTGTGGCATCCCACCTATTGCAATGTAGCTTCCTAGATGCTGCAATAAAGTTTCATGCAAGACTTCAGGTTCTTTCTTTATAGGATGAGTGAGTATCTGTTCTATGAGTATAGGTTTTTCAAGAGCCCTGAGAAATTCGATAAATGAGAGCGGATACATGTATAAAAATTGCACGCGTCCTACCGGTACTCCCACCTTCTCAATAGCAAAATCAAGTAAGGAACCTGCTGCAATGATATGAAGTTCTGGAAATTTTTCATAAAAATAACGCAAAGCTGTAATGGCTTCCGGTACAGTCTGAATTTCGTCAAGAAATAAAAGCGTTTCTCCAGGCACTATACGTTTCTCTGTCATTGCGGAAAAAACCTGCAGAATTTTATTCGGATCTATATCACCTTCAAATAAAGCTCTGACTTTTTTGTTCACTTCAAAATTGATTTCAACGAAAGACGAAAAACTTGTAGAGAAGGCTCTTACAGCATAAGTTTTTCCAACTTGACGGGCACCTCTCAAAAGAAGCGGTCTTCGAATAGCGCTGTTTTTCCATTTTCTTAAATGGAAGTCGATAAGGCGTTTCATAAGCGAATTCTCCATTAAACGGTTAATACGACCATATAGGGTTATTTAGTACGGTTATTATAGCCATATATGGCTGTTTTGTCGATTGAGAATGGCATAAAAAAATCCGGCGATAAAGCTGTACCTATGCAGGTTTGAAGATGGAAAGAAGGTGCAGAGTCTCAGGCAGGTGCTAGCAAAGTGTGCACTCAGTCCCGAACAAGCGGTGTTCTACGGAGATATGCCTTCGGATTACGCAGCTGCACAACAGTGTGGTATCCCCTTTGTGCGTGTGCACAGTCTTATGGGTGTGCGAAGTGAGTGGGGGGGCTTCTGTTAGTGTTTCAGTTTTATCTTCTTATCTTTTTTAGAGCAGCTCTGCTTTTAAATATCTGAGTCATAGCTTTATCAAGTGTTTCAAACAACCGTGACTCAGGAGTCTCTGCAAGACCGAATTGGGAGCTTCCTACTGCAATGGAGGTGATAGCTGCAGCAATTCCGATACCAAAGCCGGTAAATTTTTCGATGGTGGCAGATTTTTTCGTTGCCTCGATTTTAGGTTTGTTTGCGGTAGATTCTTCCAGGTTTCTGTTTAAAGTATCGATGTCTGTTTTGTGCTCTAGGACTTTATCACTTAATATTCTTTGATGACTTTCAAACGAAGTTTGATCTCTTTTAATTTTTTGTTCCAATACCTCTCTTTGTTCTTGTCTTTTACGAAGCCCTTCATCAAGAGCGCGCTGTTTTTCTTCAAGAGATCCTATTTCTGCTCTCAATCTTGATTGAAGCTCTTTCTCTTCAGCTACGAACGATTCTGGTGATTCTTTCATTCTTAGGTTCAGCTCTTCCTGGAAACGTTTTTTTTCTCTTAAAGCCTCCTCGTTTTCGAGTATCTGGTGTTGAAGGCTGTTTTCTAGACGTTCTAATTCCAGGATTTGTGGATTCCCGCTGATTTGTGGCTTTTTGTCATGGAGTTTTTGAATCTCCTCTTCTTGTGCTTTTAGAAAATCAGGAAGTTTTTGTCTCTCTTCTAGGAGTGAATCCGCTGAAATTTCATGGTCACTAAAAGCTTCTTTTACAGCTGCGAGTTCCTTTTTCAAGTTATCTAACTCATCTGCATTGAAGTGTTTTAATTCGTCTATAACTCTTTTTCGTTCTTCATTTTCTATTTTCTTGTTCTCATATTCCTCAAGTTTTCGTTCAAGAGCCTCTTTGGAATAAGAATCTGACCCTAAAATGTCAGAAAAGGGAGGCAAAGGGTATTGTCCAAAATAGGAAGCAGCAGAATAGACACCAAAATAACTAGACCAATTGTAGACTTTTTTCTGATAATTTATTTCTGCAGCCCACTCATAAGATAAATGAAAAATAGCAACCCTTTCCCGGATGGGAAGTGCTAAAAATTCTTTTAAGAGTTCCTCTCTCGTCAAAGTTGAAAATCGATTTGGATCGTTGGCATTTATGATTGCTTGAAAGCGAATACGTCCGGGATTTAAGTTGTCTTTGACTCCGTGTACGGATTCAAGCATCACACCTTCAAACATCTTTTCCTTTTGAGGATATAGTTTTTCAATCTCTTGAGGATCTTTTATATAGTTTTGATTCGCCTCGGTATACTTTTGGAAATTATTTTCGAAAAGTTGAATTCGTTCTGTTAATTCGATTATTTTTTTGCGTTGCTCAAATGCAAGCTTGTTTTGTTCAGCTACTAAACTTGCTTTTTGTCCATCGTCTTCTTTAACTCTAGAAATTTCTTGTTCTATTTCAGCGATTTGTTTGTCCAAATTTTCTATCTCATTTTTTAAACCTTCCAAAAAACCTATTTTTTCTTGTGAAACCCTTTCTTTTTCCTTCACTAATAAAGCTTTATCTTCAATCAATTTGCTTTGTTCCTGCTCTATTAGAATTTCCGCTTCCTTCTTTTTTTCTAACAATTCTTCTCGTTTTCTTGGGCTGTCATCTAATTGCCTTTTAAGCTCTTGTATTTTAGCTTCATGTTGAGATCTTGTTAATTCTGTTTCCTTTTCTAATAAGGGGAGCTCTTCAGTGTCAACTTTCAATATAGATTTTTTGGTCTCGATTGCGTCATTAATAGCTTCTAGCTCTATTTGCAGTCTTCTTATTTCATTTTCTGTATGGGTTATTTTTTCTTCTAAAGTGGAAAAATCTACCGCGTAACTAAGAGCTTTTGAAAGACGCCATTGTCCATGCATTCCTGCTATGAGGCTTAGAACACTGAAGGTTCCTAGGCTGATTGCAACGATGCTGTTGGTGGAAATATTGCTTGTTTTTGTCGGGGGACTAGAGCTTGGACTTGGACTTGGAGGAATGCTATTTGTAAGTGTGTCGAGATTTTGAGAGTTTACAAATTCTGAACAGGTGTTCTTATCAACGTTGTTGACTTGGTTTTGTGCAAGAATTCCCAAATCTGAATTTTTAGCAGAGTCTGAACTTGCTATGTAGGTTTTAAGTCCATCCTGAATGTTTTGACATTGCTGAATAATGTTGTTTTGTTCGTTTTGAATATTTGTAATGACAGGTGCGACTTCGGGGGGATTTAAAGGAAATACGGAACTTACAAAATCTTTTGTGATTTCACTTCCACAAAGCTTATCAGGTGATAAAGCGTTTTGTGGGTTCACACAGGATTGCAAATGAATGGTCATTATTTTTGCAGGAATGGAATTTAAAGTAAAGGTTCCGCTTGCAGATTCCTTGGCTTTATCTTGTGAAGGGTTACATGTCGAAGCATTATCTTTATCACATACCCATAAACGAACATAGTCAGCATTGATATCTTTGTTAGAAAACACGAATACACTTCCCAATCCATTGGTATGTGATTCGTAGATCTGATTGATAAAAACTTTAAGTAAAGTTCCTGCGGTGGGAGCTAGGGGAGGAATGAGTTTTTCGGTTCCTTCCTTCTTGTTTGTAACGGAACCTGTATTTTTATTAGCTGCATGTCGACCTGAAACCGTCTTGCAAGTGGAAAGTGATATGAAAAGTATGAGACATAAAATTTTTCGAAGCATATTTCCCCCCGTTCTTTAGTTTTCGGCACAAAACGTAAAAAATTGAGAGGTAATTCTGTTCCACCTGACTGAACCCAATCTATATTAGACTCTTTGCGAAACTCAAACCTGCTTCAGGGAGCAATTCCCTGAGTTTTTTTCCTAATATTTCATCACTGCTCTAAAACGTGTTTTTACAAATATTTTTTTTATAAAATGGTTCATTTTAAACCTCTGAGAGTAAATTACAGCGGAATTTTACTAAAGAAATGAATGTGTAGAAATAAAAATTTTTTAGCTCTTAATTTAAGTAGTAATATCAATCAAGTGCTCTAGCTATCGTGTTTTAAGAGCTGTGTCTTTTCATCGGATTTAAAATGGAGAGAGTCGAGTAGGGCGGCTCTTTATAGTTTGGGTTCAGTAAGGTGGTACCGATCTTTTGTATAGACATACAAAGTACAGGCGAGTAAATTGTATATGTATACAATTTACTCGGAGGTTCATATTGAACGTAAAATCCAGATACTTAGAACCTGTCATTCAGCAATTTTTGTCTAAGAAAATGGTTTTTATAGGAGGTCCTAGACAAGTTGGAAAAACGACCATGTGTTTAAAATTCTTAACACCGCCAGACATTCAGAACCCTGCCTATATGAATTGGGATGACTTAGAAAATAAAAAATCTCTTAGAGAGGGAAAAATTCCGGATTCTAAAATTTTAGTCATTGATGAAATTCATAAGTTTAAGCAATGGCGCAACTTGATCAAAGGTTTCTACGACAAAAAGAAAAATGTACAAAATTTTATTATTACGGGTTCTGCAAGATTAGACTACTACCGTCGTGGTGGTGATTCTCTGATGGGACGTTATAGATACTTGAGATTGCATCCCCTTTCTGTTGCAGAATTGAATTTAAAAATATCTCAAGAGATGACGAATCTTCTTCAGTATGGTGGTTTTCCTGAACCTTATTTTGCTCAAAATGAAGTAGATTGGAAATTATGGAGTCGTGAGCGGCTTTATAGAATCATCAATGACGATATTCGTGATCTTGAATCTGTACGCGATATTTCCAACATTGAAATCCTTGCGGAAAATCTACCTGATCGTGTGGGTTCCCCTCTTTCGATTAACAATATTGCTCAAGATCTCTCAGTAAATCATAGGACTGCGGAAAATTGGGTGAGCATTCTCGAAAGGGTTTACTATTGTTACCGTATTGCTCCTTATGGTCCATCTAAAATAAATGCTGTGAAAAAAGAGAAGAAACTATATTTGTGGGATTGGAGTGCTGTGGAATCTTCTGGTGCACGTTTCGAGAATTTAGTTGCGAGCCATTTACTCAAATATTGCCACTTTCTTGAAGATACTCAGGGTGAAAAAATGGAATTGCGTTTTTTGAGAGATGTTGACAAACGTGAGATTGATTTTGTTGTGATTAAAAATAAAAAAGCTCTTTTTGCTGTAGAATGTAAAACAGGAGAACGCAAGCTTTCAGAACACATCTCGTATTTCAAAAAAAGAACACCTATTCCTTTTTTCTATCAGGTTCATTTAGGAGATAAAGATTATAGTCCTGAAGAAGGGGTTAGAGTCTTACCGTTTACGAAATTCAGTCAACATATTGGATTACTTTAGTGAAGGGAACAGTCGGGTGTCCCCTTCACTTGTCCTCTTTTACTCGACTGTCCCTTGGTGGTACACTCAAAGAGTCTCGAACTTTTTAAGGATCTTTCTCTTGGAAAATCAAAAGGAAATTATTTTAAAGTTGCAAAAACTACTTAAAGGCAAGGTGTACTTTGCCTTTTTATTTGGTTCTGCAGCAAGAGATGAATTGAATGAAGAAAGTGATATTGATTGTGCAGTCTATCTGAAAAACTTTTCAAAAGACTTTAATCGCTTCGAATTTATGGTGGATATAGCTGGTCACTTTGATCGTCCCATGGATATCATAATATTGAACGATGCTGATTTGATTATCAGTATGCAAGTGATCGCGAATGGAAAGGTGATCATGGAAGAGGATTCGAAGAGGCTTATTGAGTTTAAAGCGCTCAGGACTTGCCAATATATTGATTACAAGATCAGTCGGAAAATCATTGAAGACAATCTCATGAAAGGCAAAATTTATGATTGAAAAGGATGCTATACTTTCGAAAATTTCTATCATTCAAAATTGTCTTAAAATGATTAAGAACGTGACTCAAATGAACGCATCCAAACTCGATGATCTTGTCACTCAGGATGTTTTTGTTTTGAATGTGCAACGTGCTGCTCAAGCTGCGATTGACATAGCCCATCTTTTCATTGCGGAAAGGGGATTGAAACTTCCTGCAAATTATAAAGAAGCTTTTGCTATTTTAGAAAAAGCCTCCCTTATCTCCAGAGCTGTCTCAAAAAAAATGGAAAAAATGGTAGGTTTTAGAAATATTGCAGTTCATGATTACCGATCTCTTGATATTGCTATCTTAAAAGCGATTCTCAACTCTCATCTTAAAGATTTCGAAGAGTTCTATGAGGAAGTTTATAAGGCTTTGAAATAAGAACTGTAAAGGTCCCAAAGTACAAACACAGGTTTAAGTTTGGGTTCAGTAAGGTGGCACTTAAGGTGGTACCGATCTTCCGATCTTCATCTTTCCATATAGTATTTTATATAATAATGGACATCTATTCCGTCTGTTATTATGATAATAGACGGAATAGATGTCCATTATAGGATATTTTATGCACTTAAAAAGATTCTTCCCTTTCGATTGGATTTTAAAGGAATCAACTGATTTTTCTGCTTTTTTTCTGTTTGGACCTCGTCAAACAGGAAAATCGACATGGATTCGCGACTTCTTTAAATCAAATGCAATGCTTGTGAATTTGTTGGATGCAGACCAGTTTGGAGAATTATCGCGGCAGCCAAGTTTATTGAGACAAAGGATCATGGCTAAAGAGCAAAGTCCTGAATGGGTGGTCATTGATGAGATACAAAAATTACCGAAAGTTTTAGACGAAGTTCATTTAATGCTCGAAGAAACACAAATAAAATTTTTACTCACGGGATCTTCAGCTAGAAAGTTGAGAAAGCAAGGAGTGAATCTTCTTGGTGGTCGTGCGTTAGATCTCCGTTTTCATCCGTTAGTATTTAAAGAATTGAAAGAAGAGTTCGATCTCGTCAAAGCTTTGAGTTATGGTTTGATCCCTAGCGTCTATCTTGCAAAAAAACCTCAGCAGAGACTTTCTTCTTATGTGCATACATATCTTCAAGAAGAAATTGCACAAGAAGGGCATACAAGAAATCTGTCAAACTTTAGTAGATTTCTTGATGTTGCAGGACTCTCACATGGGCAGATGATCAATTTCTCTCAAATCAGTTCGGATGCAGGAGTTGTAAAAACAACAGTCATCGAGTATTTCAAAATTTTAGAAGATACTCTTATTGCTCAAAAGCTTCCTGCATTTCGAGAGACAGTCAAAAGAAAAGCCATCGAAACAGCTAAATTTTATTTTTTTGATTTGGGAGTTGCTCGTTTTTTGAGTGGAAAAAAACGGAGTTTTGAAAATTCTCTTCACGAAGCAGGGATTGAATTTGAATCTTTCATCTATCAAGAAATAAAAACTTACCTGGACTATCACCTTTCGGAATGTGCTTTGTCTTATTGGCGATCTGTTTCAGGATTTGAAGTTGATTTTATAATCGGAGATAGAAGTGCGATAGAATGTAAAACAACAACTCTTGTACAGTCGAGAGATCTCAAAGGTTTAAAAGCTTTTAGAGAAGAGGGCATTGTTAAGAATTATGTTCTTGTTTGTCGAGAGCAAACAGCTCGAGTGGTAGATGGGATTCTAATAGTACCCTGGCAAGAATTTTTAGAAGCTTTATGGGAGGGACGTTGGTCGTAGGAATTGGGGACAGTCAGGTGTCCCCTTTTATCCTAGTGTCCCATAGCTTCATTGACAAGAGCGCCGAGTGCGTTGAGGTAGTTTCCAGTTAGATCACTTCCTGTTCCTGCAGCTAATTGTGTGCCTCCTGTTCCATAGATGGCGCCGCCGGCTATGATACTAATAGCTGCAGCAGCTGTGCCAAGAGCTGTGAGCTTTCCTTTGCGCTGTATTTCCTCTTTTGTATCAGCATGGGCTTCTATTGTTTTCTGATCTGTGCCTAAGACAGGTCTATTTACTTCTTTTAAGAGTGTTTTCTGAGTTGGCGCTCCTGGTCTCATGGGCACATCGCTGTGCAAATGAGCTAGCTGTTCTAACTTTTCAACTTTAATATCAAATTCTTTAGCAATTGCTTCTAACTCTGCGGCGTGTTGTCTCATTTCCGCTTGCTTTAGGCCTTCTTTGGAACTTTGAGGCTTCATTTCCTCTGCTTCCTCCCTCAATTTCTCAGCTCCCCTCTTTGCTTCAGAGCTTACGTTGTCTGCTGTATTTTTTGCGTTTTTTATGTTCTCTGGAGTTAGATTCTTTTGCAATTCAGAATTTGCGGTATCGTAGTGACTAATTGCTGTAAATATATGGTTGTCTTGAGAAGAGATTAGAGCAGCTGCTATCGCATTTTTTCTCATCTCTAAATTAAAATTTTTGGACAGATGTATCATGTAGAGCGATCCACTTATAACTCCCACAGCTCCCAATACCATAAAAGTCATCCCTACTTTCTGTTGGGTTGTCCAAGTATTTGTTGCTGTTTCTGTATTTGTGTTTGTCCCAGTACTAACAGCTGTATTTGAATTTGTAGCTGTGCCTGTACTTGTACCTGTTCCCGTGCTTGTTGTGGTGCCAACCACAGTTGTCACATAAGGAGTTGCGTCTGTGATAACTGTAGGATCGCTTGCAATAGTATCAATGACTGTTGTTAAAGTTGATGTGTCTGTACTCGCAAGAACATTAACTGAAGGACAAATAGGATTTGTGCTTGCATCTGTCCCTTGACAAGCTTGCGCTTGATAATCTGCAGATTTCTCCCGGATATCTTTTGCGATTTCGTCACTCGGTCTTTTGTTGACATTAGCACTCACGGGTTCTTTAGGACTAGCTCCACTTCTGTGTTTAGATTGACACTGAAGCATCGGAATGCAGAGCAGTGCGATAGCAATAATCTTTTTCATAGACTCTCCCTTCTTTTAAATAATTTAGAAAGATGATGAGTTAAGTATACACCGCTCCAATGCGAAAATTAGGGAATTTGATTTATTTTTTTTTTTTTTGAATTTTGTAAGGACTAAAAACAACTTTAGAAAATTTCAATATTTGTGAAATTCTAAAGAGAGAGTAGACAATTTCATTCTTGTCTATATGGAGTTGTCATAATTTTTCGGATTATACTGTTTACAGGCTTAACGAAAACTCTGATTTATTCATTTTAGGAGAAGACCTATGAAGCGCATTCTCGGAATTGCACTGCTTTGTGGAAGTTTGTGGCAGTGCCAGTCAAAGCACGGGGCTAAGCCTAGTGACCCTGTGCATTCGCAAAAAGGGAAGGGTACTGAAACAGAGATCGTCGCGCCTCTGACTCCCGCAGAGGCAGCTGAGCAAGCTGCACAAGCCAGTGCAGATTTTATAGCAAACAACTGCGGAACAGATACAAACACACCTGGACCCTGTGCTGCTGCGGAAGCTACACAGGCCCTTGCAAATACACCAACAGATGGTGGCAGTAATGCTTTAGTCGATGCTTATACACAGCTTCAAACGGATCCCGATGTGCAAACTGCTGTTCAGGATGCAGGAACGAATGCAGCGATAGATCAAGCTGTAGCAAGTGCAGAAGCAGGTGATACCTCGACTCCTGCTCCAGGAAATTCCATGGCTAAGAATGGAGTTATGTTTACAGGTGTGGGTCTTTTGAGCTTGGGTTTTATTGCTTTTGCAGGGGGCTATGGTGTGCAAACGGCGATAGAAAAAGGTTATATGGTTAATCAGGGAAATGACAGAGCTATTTCCCCACAGAAGGCTAAGGCAAATCGCGCTGAGGCATTAAAAGACTGGGGCAGTTGGGCTAAACAAAGAGGGCAGCTAGCAGTCGAGTTCTTTACTTCCTTACCGTCTTATTTTACGAGGCAGAACCTAGTTCAAATGAAGGAAGCTATAAAAGCGCTTCCAGGAAGTGTTGCTGACGGATTGATGCATGCTTTGTCCGAAGCTAAGAATTTGAACTCGTCGCAGAGGCAGGGGGTGTGGGGTCGGTTAAAAGGAATTATTGAAGGGATCAGGAATCTTACTCCAGCGCAGATACAGCAAGTTGGTTCATTTCTAGTAGGGGATGGGGCAAGGTATTGGCCGGAGATGGAATCATTCTCATTATTGTATAACACTCAAATGGCTGACATAGAGAAATTCGTAATAGAAGCTCCGGATATGAATGAAGCGTGGGAAAAACTGAAGCTGCACAAATCGGCCGATTCTGCAGCTTTTAGACAAATGTATCAAATGGACGAATATGATCATATAGTTTTTGACAAAGAAGGAAAGCCAAAGATGACTCCGGAGTACGAACGGGTGTTCGAAAATGACGCCCATAAATTAGTTGAAAAATACCAACAACTGAATATGCGACAGAAAGCTCTCATCAGCGAGCTTAGCGAGTTAAAGGTAGTAAAAACCGGGAATGCAGCACTTAAAAATATAAAAGGTCATATGCAATCAGTTAAATACGTTGCTCAAGGACGATCCAGCCTTTATGGCAAGGCTCAAGCATCCAAAGTTGCAGGTATTGGTGCTATGATCGTAGGTGGTGTGTTTGCAGCTGCAGGAGGTTCCATGAACCTTGCCGATGGCACAGACAGCAACCCTGCTTCAGACTATCTCACAACTATGGGCAACCTCTACAACGGGCTTGTTGCTCAACCGCAATAACCCACCAGCCTCCTTTTTGAATAAAGAGAGGGACCCGATTGCATCGGGTCCCTCTCTTTGCATTCAATGCAAACCCTTTCTCAGGCTTTAAATATGTCTTGAAGACACAGCTGCCAAGGTAGAATTTCTACATCTTCGAGCATTTTTCTATGCGCTCCTAAATAAGCAATGACTTTACGAAAAGGTTTTCCGTAGTACTCTGCAAAATTTTTAAGGCCTCGTAAGTCTGCTTTGCCTACATTCGAAGAAGCTTTCACTTCGATTCCCCAAACGTCATTGTCTTTCTCAATGATAAAGTCGACTTCAGCACCATGTTCGGTTCTATAAGAAGAAATACGAATATCACAATCACTGTTGAAGGAACTTTGAAGAACTTGAGTGAAAAATAGATTTTCAAATAACCTGCCTATTCGGTCTGAAGAAATAATAAAATTTTTCAACAAACCGTTGAGCACTCCATTATCAAAGAAAAAGAAACGTGGATGTTGAATAAGACGTTTTCGATCGCTTTTAGCAAAAGCTTCACATCTATGAACGATCAAAGTATCTTCAAGAATCTCAAAAAAACGCAGTCCTGATTGTCTTTGAATCTGTGCTTCCGAAGCTAGTTTTGAAAGATCCAAGAACTCTCCTGATGCACTTGCAGCAACCATCAGAAACCTAGCAAAACCTTCCAAGTTGCGAGTAAGAGATTCTGCTTGAATTTCTTCTTTGAGATAGGTTCCACTATAAGATCTTAAAGTTTTTATTCGAGAGTCTTCATCATTGTCCGTGTAGATTCCAGGAAGAGTCCCTGTTTGTAAAGCTTGTTTCACATCCATTTTATATTGAAGTTCATGAGCAGTCAGAGCTCCCAGTTGAAAGGTGTGAATACGTCCGGGTAATAAATTTGCATTTCCACGTTTTAGTTTTCGTGCACTTGACCCTGTCAATAGGAACTGAAGGGGAGTTTGAGTTTCATCAATTAAGGATTGAATTGTGTTTAACAAGCTTGGAAGACGTTGCACCTCATCTATTAAAACTCTTTTATATTTTTGATTTTTCAATCGCTGTTCCAGTTCTGAAGGATTTTGTGCAAATTCCAAGTAAGTACTTTCGTTAGAAAGATTAATAATTAGGTCTGGATTCAATTCCGTGCGTATAAGTGTAGATTTTCCCGTTTGGCGTGGACCGAGCAATAAAAGACTCTTTTTATTTTTCCCAATTATTTCTGCTAATTGTCTTGGAATATACATATAAATTCCTACAGATAGTGTTTAAATTACCGCGTAATTTAAACACTATCACATTTTTTAAAAAAAGCCTCCCAAAACTGTTAGGCCTCTTAAATCTCTTCTGTCTAGCTTAGAATCATTCTATAGAAAATGTACACTATTAGGAGGTCCACTTTGCCTAATCAAGAAGATGAAAGACCAGATCCCGACAAGCTCCTCACCCTTGTAGATGAAAGCACCAAGAAAGAAGGTGTAGGAAAATTAAAAATTTTCCTCGGTATGGCAGCTGGTGTGGGGAAGACTTACGCTATGCTCAAAGCTGCTCAGGAGCTTCGCACAAGAGATGTAGATCTCGTCATCGCTGTTGTCGAAACACATGGAAGGAAGGAGACGGAAGAGATACTCAAAGGCCTTGAAGTTCTGCCTCGTAAGCAGATCGAACACAAAGGTATTGCTCTTACAGAAATGGACCTCGATGCAATCTTAAAGCGTAAGCCCAGTGTGGTTTTAGTCGACGAACTTGCACATACCAATGCTCCAGGCTGTAGACATGCGAAACGTTATCTCGATGTTTTGGAAATACTCAACGCAGGTATCGATGTTTATACCACCGTCAATATCCAACATCTCGAAAGCCGAGTGGATCTCGTTCGAGATATCATCGGTATTCCTATCAAAGAAACGGTGCCCGATAGTGTTTTTGACAAAGCAGACGAAGTTGTTCTTATAGATCTCGCTCCTGAAGAACTTCTGAAAAGACTCAAAGAGGGAAAAGTTTACAAAGGCGACCGTGCTGCAACTGCTGCGGATAATTTTTTCCGCAAAGGAAATCTTACAGCGTTGCGCGAGATGGCTCTGCGATTAGCTGCTGAAAGGGTGGACAAGGAACTTCGAGATTTTAAGGTTCTGCATGGCATTGAAGAAACTTGGAAGAGTGGAAACCGACTTATGGTTTCCGTCTTTGCAAGTCCCTATGCGGAAGTTCTGATTCGCAGAACACGACGCCTTGCAGACATGATCGATGCCACATGGATCGGTGCTATCGTCGATGATGGGCGGGTTCTTTCTCAGGAAGAAAAAGCTTTGCTCAGCAAAAATCTTTCTTTGATACACCAACTCGGGGGAGAGGTTGTCTCCACTCAGGATAGTGATCCCGTTAAGGGACTTTTGCGAGTTGCGCGTCAAAACAATGTGACACAGATGATCGTAGGACGTTCAGAAAGAGGTGTGTTTCAAACCTGGTTAACAGGGGGATCTATAGTCTCTCGTCTTCTAAGGCAGGCTTCCGAAATCGATATTTATGTGGTCAGTGCTTCCAAAAATATCAAAATCGACTTATCGAAATTGAAAAAACAAGGTGAGTGGAAAATTCCTTGGTATGAAAGTGGAATCGTTTTCAGTATTGTTTTGAGTTCTTGGTTCATTGCAGCATTGATACAGCCCTACACGGGATACATGGCTATAGGAATTTTATTTCTCATTGCTGTGAATGTTTCTGCGCTTTTTGTTTCTACAATTTCTACTTTTTTTCTTGCTGTGATCTTTTCTCTCATTCATGTTTATTTATTTATACCACCTGTACACACTTTTAATATTACGAACCTTGAAGATTTTTTAATACTTTCGATGTTTTTTATTGCAGCTGCTATTACAAGCCGACTTACTAGCAATCTTGCGAGCAAAGAAAAAATTCTCAGTTCACGACAGCGTCGCACTTTGGCTCTTTATGATTTGTCAAAAGATTTGGCTTTCGCACGTTCTATTTCCGATGTTACGAAAGCGGGTTTGAATCAGTTTCAGAAAATTTTCGATGAGGAATTTTCGATACTGCTTCCTACGGAAATTCAAAGCAAGGTGGAATTGCTGATGGTTGCCGGTTGTACTTTTTTTCTCGATGCAAAAGAGAGTGCGGTTGCCAGTTGGGTTTATACAAACGGAAGACCTGCAGGCCGTTTCACCGACACTTTGATGGCTTCGATAGGAACTTATTTCCCACTGATTGGAAGAGAAGGAACGGTCGGAGTTGTGGGGATTAAGTTTGAAAATCAGGATAGCTTGGATCCCGACAGGATGACTTTGATTGAAACTTTCAGTAGGCAAATTGCAACGGCTTTGGAGAGGGAATTTTACCACGAGCAATCTTTGAGAGGTATGAAACCCGGGATTTGAGATAGAATGTTTGTAGGTTTAATTTTTAGGGGAATCTTATGAAACGCATCGTTGGGATAGCGCTGCTCAGTGTTTGTTTCATGCAGTGTAAGTCTTCGCATGGAGGAAAAAAAGCTGCAGAGCCTGTTCATAAAACAAATACTGATTCTACAAAAATTTTGGGGCCTCAAACTCCTGAGCAAGCAGCAGATCAGGCTACAGCTCTGAGCAAAGACTTCGTTGCAAACAACTGTGAAAATCCTGATGCAGGGACTGCAAGTGTTTGTGACAGTGCAGCAAATATAGTCGATGCAGGAAGCAGTCCGAGCCTTTCAGGGGACGGAACAGTCTTGAGTGATAGCCTCAACACGCTTGCAACCAACACAGATTTGCAAAATACACTTCAAGATTCAGTTGGGATCGGTGTGGTCACGAGTATTGTGGATCAAGTTGCACAAAATCCCACACCCTCAACGGAAACCTCGACTACCGATTCTGCGCAGGCAGCTGCTCCGTCTCCGTCTAGTCCTTCTCGTGCTTGGAGTGGAGAGTTAACTACAGGCACAGCTTTGTTGATACTCGGTACTGTTGCTTATACCGGGTTTTTGGTGAAGGATAGACAGTACCTTGCAAAATATATAACGATGGGTAAAGGTAGAAGGGATAAAGCTCAGAGAGTCTTTGAAATCTTGTTACATCCTATGCAGCCTGCGTTGATGGTTGTCAGAGTTGTTGTGCTGGTACCGCTTTTACTGGGAATGGCTGGCATTCAAACCCTTGCTGATAGGGTTAGAGTTAGGAAAGCGCTTGCAAATACGTCGTGGGAGACTGTTGAAAGGGTTTCTTCAGACAGCATGGTAGATGTTATTCAGGGTTTTAAACACGCCGATACGCCAGTAAAACGCCAGACTTTTGCTGAGAAATACCCAAAGTTACGGAGGCTTTTTGTTGTTGCGGCAGGGGGGTTTGATTTCACTACTGAAGCTCAGCTAGCAAAAAACGCTCTTTCTTCATCAAGGACATCAGAGGCTGCGTCATTTGAAACACCACAAAGTAGCCGGAAACAATTCTCGCAGTCAAGACCATTCGCAACGGGGATAAAAAAGGTTCAAACAGAACAACTTAAGAAATTTGGAAAGGCTGCAGCAGAAGGAGTAGGCAAACTTGCAAGTGTAGGGTTTATCATCGCAGGAGCTGTTTTAACAGCACAAGGTACTCAACTTGCTGAAGGCACAGGAAGTGACCCTGCTTCTGACTATATAACCCAAATGGGGCAGATCTATAACTCGGTTGTGACTCAGTAGTCATTTCTTCTAGAGACCTAACTGTTTAAGCAGCTTTGGGACTTCTATAGTAGCCGCTCGCCAAATGATGTCTGTTTTAATATCGTGATAAGCATGAATGAGATGGTTTCTCAATCCTACTATCTGTCTCCAAGGAATCGCAGGAAATTTTTCAGTATATTCTTATGGCAGTTTGTTTGCTGCTTCACCAATAATTGCGAGCTGATAGCATACAGAAGAGATAATCATCAAATTTTTTGTAAAAGACTTTTCATCAAGATTTTTTGTGAATGTAGCGATATTATCTGCAGCCAATTTAATATCATCCAACAAAACATCTTTATCCCGCGGAGTCATAGATCACCTTTGCGGATTCTAAAATTATTTTCCTTCGACGTAGATTTCTTGCCTCTTCAATGGCTTCCCAGCTTGCGAGATCCACCTTTCTGTGAAGCAAATCTCCCAGTTCAAGTTCTATTCCGATGAAGGCAATCAATCCTATTTTAAAGTCTTTATTAAAACGAACGAGAACATCCACGTCGCTTGTTTCTGTATTGAAGTCATCTCTCAAAACAGAACCAAACAAACCAAGTTGTGCAATATGATTTTTTTCGCAAAACTCTTTTAGAGTAGTTTCGTCTATTTGAAGTCTTTTTTTAAGTTTTGTATCGAGATTTATTTTCATAAATCAATTATATCCTGATATCTTTGATGCGATCAATGTGGAATCTTGTTGATTTTCAACATGTTCGTAGGACACATCGAAGTAAGAGGAATACCTGCAGTAATTACGATGAAATCTCCACTTTTTGCTAAACCTAAGCTTTTCAATAAATCAGGAAGTTCATGTAGCAAAACATCTGTGTTGTAAAACAGTGGATTCACCATTCCATAAACGCCCCAAGTAAAACCCAAACGTTTGATCACGTCCATGCGTGGACTGATAGCAATGATCGGAGTTTTAGGTCTCCAGCTTGCAAGCAATTTCGCTATGGATCCAGTCAAGGTCAAAGACACAATCGCTTTTGCCTTCAAAGTATCAGCAGCTTCACATGCAGCACGTGCTATGGCTTTGTGTACAAGCCATTCGTTTTCTCGTGGGTCAGGAAATGTGAGATATCGGGGTGTTTTTTTCAAATGCCACTCTTCCACACGGTCTATGATCGAGGCCATTTTTCTAACACATTCCACAGGATATTTTCCTGCTGCGACTTCTGCAGAAAGCATGACGCAATCTGCTCCTTCCAGTACACCGTTAGCAACGTCTGTGACTTCCGCTAAACTTGCATTCGGATTGTGTATCATCGATTCCAACATCTGCGTTGCGATGATCACAGGAATCGCATGTCGTGAGGCTGCTGCAATAATACGTCTTTGGAAATTAGGAACACGTTCTACACTTCCCTCCACTCCCAAATCCCCACGTGCAACCATTAGGCCATCGGAAACTTCTGCAATCGCATCGATGTTTTCAATAGCAGACAAACGTTCTATTTTGGAAATGATAGGAATGTCCGAGCCCATTGCTTTGATGATGTTGCGACACTGCACAACATCGTTTGCAGTTTGCACAAAAGATAAAGCAATGACGTCCACATTATTTGTAATTCCGAAAATAAGGTCACGGTTGTCTTTTTCTGTAAGTGTGGGAACAGACAAAACAGAATTGGGAAAATTCACACCCTTTCTGCTTTTAAGCAAACCTCCATCGAGAACTTCAATTGTAGCTTTGTTCTCATAAAGTTCTCTAACGACACAGGAAAGCATACCGTCATCCATAAGGACAAGGTCACCGACTTTGATATCCTGAATAAGATTTTTGTAATCGATGGGAATGACCTTCGGATCTTTTTGCTCCACACCATAAGTCAGTGTGTAACGTTCACCCTGTTGGATGGTGATGGCTCCATTGATAAGTTGACCTGCTCGGATTTTAGGACCTTGCAAGTCTTGAAGTATGGTGAGGTTGCGTTTGCATTCTTGTGAAATCTGCCGAAGCATGGTGATGGCTTGAAGGTGGTCGCTGTGTTGACCATGGGAGAAGTTCAGACGTGCGATGTCCATTCCATTTTCGAGGAGTTCACGAAGAACTTCAGGTTTCGAAGAGGAAGGACCTATGGTTCCAATAATTTTGCAACGCCTGACATGGCCTTCTTTTTCCTGGAAGTCGCGTACACCGTAGATTTTAGGAAGTGCCTGAGTTTTCATTTTTCTCGCCTTTTAATTTTGCACCTTTGATTATATAAAGTTTTTAACGCGTTAACCACAAGCTTATATTTCACAGGAGATCAGCGTAGAAGTGTCTTTCAATTTCTTTTTTTGCTATGCTGGAGGTGGGTTCTTGAAAGGACGAGAGTGTGTTTGCTGAGCTTTTTAACAAGAAAATAATATTTGTCAGCGGCAAAGGAGGGACCGGCAAGAGTTTTATTGCCGCTGTTCTTGCTTTGCTTGCAGCGCAAAAGGGGAAGCGTGTGCTCCTTGCGGAATCACATGCCTTCGATAAGTTGGCGCCGCTATTTGGCCACCAACCCATAGGACACAAAGAAACGCAGGTGAGTGAACGTGTTTCCTGCATTAATTTGAATGCGAAACGTTGTTTCGCAGAATACGTCATACTGCATCTTGGTATGGAAGCTTTGTATGACCGCGTTTTTCGCAGTCAACCTGTGACAAGTTTGCTGGATGCCATACCAGGTCTTGACGAAACGATGATATTAGGAAGGTTATTTCACACTTGTGAATTGACAACAAAATTTGATCTGGTGATTTACGACAGTCCTGCAAGTGGACACTTTCTCAAAATGTTTGCAACACCCGATGCCATTATAAAATCAGGTCTTGTTGGACCTCTTGTAAAAGAAGTTACACGAGTCAAAGCTTTTCTCAGTGATGCGCAAAAAGCTACAGGTGTTTTTGTTACACTTCCTGAAACTTTAGTCATGAATGAAACTTTAGAATTTATCCCGCTCTTTAATTCACTCATTCCTTTGCATCTGTCGGGAATTTTTTTAAATAGAAGTTGTATGCAGAGCGAAGTTTCATTTACACCTGCTATTCAAAAACACTATGAGAGGAAATTCAAAGCATCACAAGATGCACGTCAGGAACTTCTCAACACTTTGAAAGCAAATCCTGCTCTTGCGCAACACCTGTACTGCGTTCCTGATTTGGAATTTGTGAACGAACCTCTCAGTGCAAACAGTGTGAGGGACATTCTTCCCCTGATTGAGGAAATAAATCTTGCGTAGTCTTCATGAAATATTGCTTAGCAATAAAGTTCTCGTTCTTCTCGGTCCGGGAGGAGTAGGTAAAACCACCTGTTCCATAGGACTTGCCGTTTCTGCAGCGAAAGAAGGAAAACGAGTAGGTCTTTTGTCTATAGATCCTGCAAAACGTTTGGCAAGTGCACTCGGTTTGAGTTTTGATGGAAAAGCTACGAAGATTTCTTTTCCCGAATCTGTGAAAGGAACTTTGGAAGCATCTATGCTGGATCAGACAGCTATGTTCGAACGTATGGTGCGTCGTTATGCACCGAATGAGAATATTGCAGAAAAGATTTTGAGACATCCCCTTTATAAAGCTGCAAGTGAGCACCTTGCAGGTTCTGTGGAGTATATGGCACTCGCACGTTTGCAAGAGATGGTGGAGAATAAACAGTATGATCTGGTTGTTTTAGACACACCACCCGATAGCAATGCTTTGGATTTTTTATCGAGACCCGATGTGCTTTCCCGTTTTCGTGAGCAGAAAGTTATGACGTGGTTGGTCAAACCTTTTTTGCTTGCAACACGTTTCGGACTCGGAAGTTTGATGAATATGAGTGAGAAACTTATGGGTGGTGTTGCGAAGGTTACAGGCTTTAAAGCCCTACATTCTTTCGCAGAGTTTCTTGTTCTCATACAACAGGTGATTGATGGGTTTCATTCGGCAAGTGAACGTATTTTGAAAACTTTGAAAGAAGATACTACGAAATTTTTACTCGTTACTGTTCCTACACCTTCTGGTTTGAGAACGGGTGTAGGTTTGGGGACTCAGTTGAAGCAGATTGGTTATAAGTTGGAAGGTGTACTTTTGAACAGAAGTCTTCCTGAAGACATCGCTCGTGAAATTCCTGAGGAGGATATTTCGAATTCTGCTTTTCTGACTAAGTTGCAGCAGCGTAAGAGGAATGAGAGGCATGTGGCAAAAGAGTTGCTGACAAAATTATCGAGTGTACACAATTGTGAGCTTTTTACACTTGCCATTGAAGAGAAGGATTATGCCATACATAATCCTTCTTCCGTATTTCAATTTGCAAATGAGTTTAAGTAGCACAAAATAGGTATGAAAAATGACAACACAGGCTTTGAAACACAATTCGGGTATTTTGCACAAGCTCATCGAGGAAGTGCAAAAGCATACGGTTGGTCGTCTGGAGAGTTTTGGAAAATTCATCCTCTACTTCCTTGATGTCATGAAACATCTTTTCAAACGTCCCTATCGTTTACACCTCATCGTTCAGCATATGGAATTTATAGGAAACCAGTCGGTGTTTATCATGACACTCACAGGGTTCTTCACGGGAGCTGTTTTCGGCTTACAATTAGGAGGTGTCTTCATCATTTTTCATGCGGAAAATATGCTGGGTGGAGCAACAGGTTTGGCTTTAACTAAAGAACTTGCTCCGCTTATTGGAGCCTTTCTCCTTACAGGACGCGCAGGTTCTGCAATCACCGCAGAAATTTCCACGATGGTTGTCAATGAGCAAGTGGATGCACTCGAAGTGATGGCAGTAGATCCTATCAATTACCTTGTTGTTCCACGCGTGTGGGCTTCTTTTTTCGTGATGCCCCTTTTGTGTGGCTTATTTATGTTCGTGGGAATGATCGGTGCCATCATGGTGGCTATGTCCATCTACTATGTTGACTATGGTGTTTTTTGGGATCGTATTTTGGAATTGATTGCAGCGAAAGATATAGTCAGTGGTTTGCGAAAAATGTTTGTGTTTTCGGTGATCATTTCAACGATACACTGCTATTTCGGATTGCATGCTTCTGGTGGGGCAAAGGGTGTAGGCAATGCGACGACGGTTGCGGTGGTTACCACTCTGATCTCTTTGTTAACGGTTGATTTTTTCATAACCTATCTCGAAGTTATTTGGATTAAATAGCTATGATTGAGTTTAGGAAAGTTTCCAAAAGTTTTGGAACGAAGAAAGTTCTCGATCGTTTGTCTTTCACTTTGAAAAAAGGGAAAATCACATTCATTGTCGGAAAATCAGGGGAAGGTAAGTCGGTGACCATCAAGCATATGATCGGGTTGTTGACTCCTGATGAGGGGCAAATTCTTTTTGACGGTGAAGATCTAACAACTTTTAGTTCTCCTAGAATGCGTGTGCATCGAAGGCATTTTGGGATGTTGTTTCAGAGTGCAGCTCTTTTCGACAGTATGACTGTCGGAGAGAATATTCTTTTCCCACTGAAAGAGATGGGAACGCTCACAGCATCCGAAAGGGAGGAGCGGGTTTTAGAAATACTTTCACAGGTGGGCTTACACAAAGATCTGCTTAAAAAATACCCAGCTGCACTGTCTACAGGTGAGAAGAAACGTGTAGGACTTGCTCGGGCGCTTGTAGGAAGGCCGCAAATTTTGCTCTACGATGAACCTACAACCGGTATGGATCCTCTTGTTTCCGAAATGATTGACAATCTGATTGTGCAAACAAGTAAAACGCAAAAAGAACTAAGTTCTGTTGTAATTTCACACGATCTCAAAGCAGCGTTAGCGACTGCGGATACAATTATTATGCTGTATAAGGGGCGGGTTGCTTTGGAGGGCAGTCCTGAAGACTTTCGCAAGACTCAAGACCCTGTTGTTAGGCAATTCTTCTCTGGTAAAATCGATGGCCCGATGGAATTTACTTAGAATCAGGCATTTTCTTTGCGCTGCACTATTTTCCCATCCGAAAGCTCTTTTTCTTTGCGATAAGATGGAATGGAAGGCTAAGATCTTCTGCTTTCATACCGAAGGCGAGTTTAGAACTAGGCGATAGACTTCATGCGTTGGACTTACGAATTTAAAGTTGGCTTATTTGCAGTTGCTGCAATCCTTGTGATTATGTACATGTTTTTTGTACTCACACCTGACGTCTTTCAAAATCGTTCTGAAAATAAATATTACACCGTCATCGAAGATGCTTCCGGTATTGTTGCAAAGACACAGGTCAAGACCAGTGGTGTCGTTGTGGGGCGTGTGTTGAAAGTGGAACTGGAAGGGAGTCAAAGTCGCATCGATTTCGCAGTGAAAGGGGATATAAAACTTCCCAAGGGTTCGGAAATCCTGATCAAAGAAAAAGGTTTGCTAGGTGACGTTTTCCTCGAAATTGTAAGAGCGGAAGACAAGGGAGAATACTTAAAAAGTGGAGATATACTGCTTCCTTCTAAAGATCAGGTCAGTCTTTCCAAATTGATCAGCATTGCCAATGCGATCGGTAAAGATATTAAGAAAATCACAACAACTTTTGCAGATGTCGTCGGTGGTGAAGAAGGTCATAAAACAGTATCTTCTATCGTAACCGATATTCGAGATGTTGCGAGCAGTTTGAAAAGTTTGTTGAACGACAATAAAAATGATGTTCGTGAACTTGTAAGCAATTTGAAACATACAAGCTCTTCTTTGAATGAGGTGATTTCAGGTAAAAAAGAGAGTTTGAAAGATATAGTGTCTAACATCAAATCTCTTACCGAAGGTTTGAAAGATGTTTTGAAATCCGAGAATAGAGAAAAGATCGATCGCATTATTGCAACTTTGGATAGTTCACTCGGAGACATCAAGAAAATAACGGAGAAAATCAACAAGGGTGAAGGAACCATTGGCCGTCTTGTAACGGATGATAAAGTTATAGATGAGATTCAAGGTGCAGTGAAAGATCTGCGTAGTATGGTTGCTCCTATTAAGAAGATGCAAGTCAGTGTGGACTTCCATGCAGAATACAAGGGCAGTGAGCGTACTCAAGGTTATTTGAGCGTGATGTTGCAGCCGCGTCCTGACAAATATTATCTGATTGGTATCACCGATACTGTTGAAAATGAAAAAGAAATTTTCTGGGAAAAACTTCCCCCTAATCCTGGAGAGAAATCACCTGATGCGATTTCTGCAAATCGCTATCACAAGACTTATGTAGAACGGAGCAACATACGATTCAACATTCAATATGCGCAACGTTGGTATTTTGCACAATTCCGATTTGGTCTCTTCCAAACCACAGGTGGTCTTGCAGGAGATTTCTTTCTGCTTAATGATAAGGTTGTTCTGTCTTTCGAAGGCTTCGATTTCCGCAAATCATCGAATCGTAACTTTGGACATTTCAAAGCATATTCAAGCGTATTGTTTTTCAACCACATTTACGCAATGCTTGGTGCGGATGAACTCACACGCAAAAATCCACAGACAGGTCGCAAGCTTGCTCCCCTTTACTTTATCGGTGCTGGGTTCTATTTCAACGACGAGGATCTTAAATCTTTGTTAGGTCTTGCTGCTGGTAGATTCTAAAGAACATCCTTCATAGTCAGAGCCCTGTCTCCAAAAGCAGCAAGACCTTCGTTCAGCAAGGAAGTTTTACGATAACGTAAACGCTGTCCTGAAAGATCACACAGCTTTCCACCTGCTTCTTCCAAAATACACTGAGCTGCAGCCGTATCCCATTCTGCCGTTACAAGACGTCGTACGTAGATATCTGCACTTCCTTCCGCAATGCGGCAGTACTTGAGGGAACTCCCCATGCGAGTGATTTCTGCTTGAGGCCATTTTTGAAGCTGTTCAAAACGTTCTTCCGGTTTGTTTCTTGAAACAAGAAGACGAGGACGATCTTTATTCATCGTATGGGTATGAATTTTTTTAAGAGGACCTTTTCCCACACGTTTGAAAGCACCTTGATTGTGGCTTGCAAAAAATAATTCTTCCTTCACAGGTAAATAAATGACTCCCAGCACAGGATAATTCCCATCTACCAATGCTATATTGACAGTAAAATCACCCGTGCGGTTTAGAAATTCCTTAGTGCCGTCAAGAGGATCTACCAACCAAAAATTCTTTTCTTTTGGAATAGGTGCACTTGCGTCAAAACTTTCCTCACTTATAACTTCGAAAGACGCTAGCTTCTGCAATTTCTCCAGAATCAAAAGATGCGCATCCCAATCGGCTTCTGTGCGAGGACTGTTGTCACTTTTTTGCAAAATCGTGTAATTTTTTTTCACATAGTATTCAAGGATAATATTTCCCGCTTCTTCCGCATATTCACATACGTCTTTCATAAATTGAGAAGGGTCAAACATCGCATCTCCTATGATTTTTGTTTGCAATACGAACAAAGAGCTTACCATAACCACATATAAAAAAGACTCAAGTCCAAGATCTCTACGTTATAATGGAGACTAGGTGTTTTACAGACAAGAATCGTAGGAAATTTAAAAAACTTTGAGGACTGACTAAATGATACGAGTTTTGTGCCTCTTGCTTATTTTGTTTATTAAGTTGGAAACTGAGGCCTATGGAGGATTGCATCATGTTCCCATTATTCTGAGTGCTAAGCAGCTTCGCACTGTACAATTTTATCCGGTAGGACAGTATAGAGTTTTTAGAACCGATCCGAATGGGACTGCGATTGCGATTCCTTTTCAAATTGATCAGAAGGATCGCTATACGGATTATGTGCTGGAAAAGGGGAAAAATCCGAACACCAAAGGTATAAGTGCAGTTTTTAGTGGGGAAGATGAACTGTGTTTGATGGGTGATGATGTAGGAATAAAAAAAGTTCCGACGAAATGGGTGGATGGAAAGCCTGACATTCTTTACGAAGTTGAATTTTCAAAAGAGGGTGATAAGTCTAAAGAGGGTCATGCAATTTACATAGGTGTTTACAACAAAAATCCACCGCCTTTGTCGAAGGAATCTTATGTGCGATTTGACCTTGATAATGCGGAAATTGTGAGTTCGAAGTTTCGTTATCACTTCAATTCTAAAAACTATATTGTGGTCAAGGGTGTGGATATTGAGAAAGGGGAAAAAAGAGAAGAGCAGATCATTCTCTCTTCCTCAGTCTTTATGCTTCTTGATTTGAAATATTTTCTCACGTTGAAAGTGGGTGACAGCAATATAGAAAGTGAGTTGGATGCTTATAAAACAGGTCCCATTCGCACGATTGCGCGAGTAAATTTTGATTTCAAACTTTCCAATTTAAAAATCAAAATGGATATGTATACGGAAGTTTCCTTTTTTAGAAACTCGGTGATATTACCTGCTGTGATTGAAAATCCTATAGATGGCAAAAGAATTTTGAATAAGGGGAGTTATTTTTACTACGGGCTTGCAGTGGATGAAAATCCAAAGGGGTTAAAACCGAAATCCAATATGCCCCCTTTTGAGGGAAAAGGCACTTATGAAAGTGTGAGCAAGAAAGCGAATGAATCTCAATACTGGACCAGCGCTCAATCACCCAAAGATTATAGTTTGTATTTGGAATTCCAACCTTCTACACAGATGGAAAAGGATGGGAACGTACCGAATCTTTACATAGAAAATGTTGCGAAAGATGAGCTAATAAAACGCGAGAATAAACCTTTGCCCTTAGGCGATAGTCCTGTAAATGTTGCAGTGTCTTTCGGTCTGAATAATTTCCACCAAGGAATACATCAGGTCCGCTTTCGTGTGTTTATTGAAAATCAAAACAGTGATGGTATTCTCGACGAGTTTAGAAACAGCGGAGATTGGAAAGTTGCCGCACAGCGCCTTCCATAGTAACATGGGAACTTCCACATCTTAAGGAAGCTTCGATGTTTGAAGATTTAGAAATTGAAATCCATGTTCCTGATGAACCCATTCCTGAATTTCCTATGGTTGTATTTCTGCGAGGAGATGAACCTTATTTCAATGAGTTTTGTCTTAGTGCGGATAAGGTGATGGAAGTTCTCGGTATACGTAGGTCTCGATTGAATCAGATTTCAGGTAAAGAACTTCGCGTAGGTCGTGCTCGCATCGATAATTATATACGACCAGTCTATAGAAAGATCGATGTCGAAGAATATCTCAAATGGATCCGCCCTTCCGTAACACATAAAAAATCTTCCGACGTTTTGAATGAAGCTCGCTCGAAATTGGAAGAGCAGACCGAACGTGTATCCGAAGAAATTTCTCTGCAATTTGAATCCATGATGTCTACATTTCAGAAAGTTCTAAAAAGTCAAAATTTCGAACAGAAAATTTCCAATAGAACCTTATTTCTTAAACTTCAAAAAAATTTAAATTTTGTGATGAATTCCCTTTTGCGAAAAAATACCTTTTTGCAATCGCGGAGCGTTTTGCAACATGCTGATATTAAATATATTTTAGAATACTTGCCGGTGCTGCAAAAGGATCTTGAGCACATGAAGATTGCTGTCACCGACATACGTGAAAAAGTTTCTTATTGCGAGCGTATGCTTCTCGATGTGCAAGGTTTGCAAAAGGCACAGCAGAATTTTCTAGAAAGTTTCGCGTTATCTTTCGAGGAATGGAAAATGGAAAAGGAAGAAGGTTCTCAGATGCTCCCACGTGAGCGTTACAGAAAAGGGTTTGGTGCTTATTCTCGGATTCGTCAAAATTCTACGCAAGTTTCTTTCGATTCTACTCGGAAAAAAATGCCTTCATGGAAGAGAAAGAAATATAAAGTATAATATATAAATGGAGAATGAAAAAAAATGCTTCCACCTTACTGAACCCAAACTCAATAGGTTTGGGTTCAGTAAGGTGGAAGCATTTTTTCTTTTTTTGCTTCTGAGTTGTCAGCAATCTCCTGTGCAAAAAGCAAATGTGACACGAGCTCCCACTTATGCTTCTCAGAAAAATCCTATATTTGGAACCGTTGTTCCGAGTACTTCGACGAAGACTACCACAAAAACTTCTACATCGACGTCAACTGCTACAGCTACTTCGACAAGTACGACAGCTGCTTTTGTGATAGATAATAGTCCGCCGACGCCTCTCAGCAGCAATGGGAATCTTTTATCAGCAGATCAGGCTACAGATTGTCCTAATTCTGCATGTTTGCTCTCTGTAGATCCTAGTGTGACAAGCGCTTTAGCAACGCACACATTGACTGCAACAAAAATTTCCACTTCTACCATTTTTGGTGTGGGAAATATTCCTATTCGTAATTATTTTAAATCCAAATGTCTTGTAACCCCTATTCTTGATGTTTATCAACCTGTGTTTTGGGAAGTTTGTAGCAGTATTGCTGCGGAAGGTTTCAACATAGAGAAAGTGGGAGTCAATTTCATAATCCATCCAAAATCTCGAGTAGACCTGTGTTTCAACGTTCCAGGAACTCCTGCGACAGGAATGCAAATCGATCTTGAAACATGTGATGGAAGTATGGATCAGGAGTGGTCTTTTGATACGACGACTTTGTCACCTGTGACTTTCATACATCCTGTGAGTTCTTTCGCGCTGTGTCTTGTACGTGGAAGCAATTCCCAAGGTCAATTAACGGTGGGTTTGTGGACGTGTAGTATTAAGAATACAAATCTTATGTTTGAAACACTTCATGACTAAATATTCTTAAGTTAGTATTTCGTCATTCGCATCAAAAGCAGGTTCGTCTATACAGAGTAAAGACTGTTCTTTGTCCGTAGGGTTTTCATAACAATGAGGAACTTTGTAATCCCAAAGATTGATGCTTCCTATCTTCAAAAGATTTCCGTTTAATTGTAAACCTGAAGTGAGCACCATTTCTTTTTCCTGCATAATATGATGAGTGTGGTTTGGAATTTGTAGACCTGGTGCAATGCGCAGTCTGTAGACGCCGAAACTCGTAGTTGTGAGCAGAGTATCGACGAGACCGAATTTTGTTTTTTCAGTTTGGGGTTCAAATTTTAAATTGTCTATTTCGTAAGTGTTCGCTCCGATATCGATCTGAATTTTACGAAAGGGAAAAGAATCCGGATTATGAATACGAGTCTCCGAAAAAAAATAATTGAGTAAGAGGCGTGCAAATTCACCCTCCGTGTGGAAGGGGCAGTAGTTCCAAACAAAGTGGATTTCCTTCTCTATTTTCTGTAGATAGTCCTGTGGTATTTGAGTTTGAGCGTGGATGAAGAACGTGAGTTTTAAAGAGCGCAGGAATAAAGTTCCTGCCCCTGGACCTTCGAGAAGGCAGGTATAACTAAGCCTTCTATTACGAGACATAAGGTGTATCCCCTTTGGCTGATCATCATGTGAGTATGTATACATATATCTTAGCTTTTGGTTCCAATCTTGGGAACCGGGAGTTGAGTTGTCACCGCGGCGAGAATCATTTATTGCGGTTGGGTGAAATATTACGCAGATCTAAGCTGTTGTATACGAAACCTTTAAAATCTGAAATTTTTCAAATTGACGAGAATCAGGAAGATTTTCTTAATTATGTTATAGAATTTCAAAGCACGTTGAATCCGCAGACTCTCTACAAAGAAATTCGAATTATAGAAGACCTTGTAGGTCATAATCGTTTACGCAAGTGGGCACCTCGTCACTTGGATATAGATATATTGTTTGTAAGTAAGAACGGTTTGGAGTTGTCTTTAAATGACGAAGAAGGTCTTTGCATTCCTCATCCTGAATTTGCGAAAAGATTTTTTTTACAAGACTTAGTTTATAATATGAGAGGAGACAAAATTTAAGGATGAATCATGGGAAATTTTTGGCGTTTCTTTGTATGTTTGATGTGTGTTGTCGCTTGCAAGTCTGTTCATCGTAATAAGAGAAGCGAGATTATAGAGTCGGATAAGGAACCGAAGGTAGAAATATTAACCCATCCTCCTATCGATCCTAATAAGATTGAAAAAATTATTGTTCAAACTTCGACAGATATCGTAACGAATACGGATACTGCTGTTGATATAAATACAGAGATTATTACTGAAGATCCACCGACTCCTAAACCTGTCGATCCTATTATTCCCTCACCCACACCTGTAACTGACGCTACAGAGGTTACTCCTCCTACTCCCGTACCTTCGTCAGACAATAATTCGAATACAGGAGCAATTGTCGGAGGTGTTCTAGGAGGAGCTGCTGCCATTGCTGCGATTGTCGGAGGGTATCTTTTATTGAAGGGGAGACATGTTGCAGCCTCGTCTGTTCAGCGAATTCCCGTTGATCATGCTAATCCGGGTTCCGTTGTTCATCCTAATTCGGGTTCCGTTGTTCATCCTAATTCGGGTTCCGTTGTTCATCCTAATCCGAGTTCCGTTGTTCATCCTAATCCGAGTTCCGTTGTT
>CAZSXR010000001.1:728645-1026030 GCA_964611335.1 uncultured Pseudobdellovibrionaceae bacterium
CATTCTAATCCGAGTTCCGTTGTTCATTCTAATCCGAGTTCCGTTGTTCATTCTAATCCGAGTTCCGTTGTTCATTCTATTCCAAAATCACTCGGTAGTCCTGGTTCTCCCGCTTCTTTTATAAAATTCTCAAAAGACTCTGACATTCCTGTTTTTCCTGTAGAAAATTTAGGATCTATTCCTTCACACCTTCCTAAAAGTTCGGGTGGAGTTGTTTTGTATCTGACTCCTCCATCAAGAGGAACGAGTCTACCTTCCGGATTTAGACCTTTAGATCAGGATTTATTTCAAAATCTATATCAGAGGGGAGATCAAATCTTTCGAAGTGAGTCTGTGTCAGTACAAGGATCTCAGGTTCTTGCAATCCAAAAAGTAGAAGTTTTAAGTGAAGTTCCTACAGGAACGGGAGTTGGAGTTTTGAGTTATACGAATTCTTCGAAAGAGCTTGAAAAGAAATTTAAGAGTCTGTTGGCTCCGGTTCTCACAGCAGGGAATATTCGTCCTGATTGGATTCAGTCTATTAGACTTAAAGATTTTACTCTTGAAATATCTTATGTAGATGAAAAGGGGATAAGAGGGACTCTGTTTCAGGATTTAGCTAAGCGTGAAGATTATGTGATTGAAAATGCTGCAGGAGAATCAAAAGCAATTCAATATGTGCAGGTTGTAGAATTAAGCAGAACACCCCCCCATTTTGGTGATGTTGAACGTTCAAGTCTTGCTTCTTCTTCTTCTTCTTCTTCTTCTTTAAACTCAAGCTCTTCTGTAGTAATTGAGAGTTCAGCAAAGCGAGTAAAACGAAGTCCTCCTGTTGTATCCAATGAGGTGCAAGCTATACAAACGTCTAGTATTAAAGTAGATGAGAGTTGGTTGAAAGTAGATAAATTGGATGTTTTAGCGCAGTCCTGGCGTGATCCAGCAAACAAAGTTACAGTTGATTTCGAACGGCTAGGGTTCAATGCAAGCGAAGTTGAAAAAGCAAGAAATATTATGGGTTTTGCTGACCAACTTTGGCGTCTTTATGAACTTTGGAATTCGAGTGCAAAAATGGAAATACAAAATAGTTTAAAAGATTCAATTGTTCGGGAGATGAGGGCCAACCCAGACAAAATACAGTATCTTCACTCAGCCTTTGCGCTATTTAAAATAAGGCTCGATTATATAGACAGAGGGTCCTTGTTTTATCGTTCTGGAAATCATTATGCGGCTACACAAAACTTTCAAATTTTTACTAGACTTATAAGTGAAGTTAAATCTTACCATTAATCAAATCGACTATTTTCGAAACACAGTCTTCAATACTCAAAGAACTTGTATCAAACTCGATAGCATCCGCAGCTTTTTGCAAAGGAGCAAAAGAACGAGAAGAATCCTGTTGGTCTCTTTGTTTAATATCACTGGCAAGTGTTTCCAAGCTTGGTAGCACACCTAAGTTTTTTTCCTTCATCTGTTTGTACCGACGTTGTGCACGTGCTTCGATATTCGCAACCATGAAGATTTTCAGATTTGCATGTGGAAAAACAACGGTACCGATATCGCGACCGTCAATAATCACACCTTTTTCCGCATGCATCGCAAATTTTCTCTGAATAGGAAGCAGAAGTTTGCGAACCGTTTCGGATTTACCTATATCGCTCGCAAGCCTACCTATGCTTTCACTTTGAAGTTTGTGTGTAAGATCTTCCTTCTTATAAAAAAAAGATCCGTGTTGCCACTCCAAATCTTTCTCGCAATTCGAAATCAACTTTGAAAGTTTTTTGTCTTCATCAATACGAATACGGTGTTCTTGCGCTAAAAAACCAATCAGTCTGTACAAAGTTCCTGTATTCAAATAATCCCAACCCAAAGCTTTGCTCACTAAAAAAGCGAGCGTAGACTTACCTGAACCCGCAGGGCCATCTATAGCGACTATCTTAGGCGACATGAAGGGATCCCATGTTTAAGAATTTATCCATGCGTTGATTTTTTAACTCTTCTGCGGAAAGCGCAGACAACTCTTTCCAATCTTTCAAAACAGTCTCTTTAATATTCTTAATCACTTCTTCTGGATCTCGATGCGCACCACCTGCAGGTTCTGCAATGACAGAATCTATAACCCCTAATTCGAGTGCAGAACCCGATGTTAGTTTTAATGATTCCGCCATAAAGTGAGCCTGTGTGGAATCTTTGAGAAGTATGGATGCACAACCCTCCGGTGAAATCACGGAGTAAATGGAGTACTGTAACATGTGAACACGGTTTGCAACACCGAGTGCGAGTGCGCCACCACTTCCACCTTCACCTAAAACAATACAAATCACCGGCACTTTTAATTTTGCCATCACCATGATGTTTTTACCGATGGCTTCAGATTGTCCGCGTTCTTCTGCATCAATTCCAGGATAGGCGCCTGGTGTATCTATAAATGTTAAAATCGGTAAAGACATACGTTCTGCTAGAGACATCAGGCGCAAAGCTTTGCGATAACCTTCCGGTTTAGGCATTCCGAAATTGCGTGCAATGTTGTCTTTGGTTCCTCGACCCTTTTGATGTCCGATGATGACAAAAGAGTGTCCGTCGATTTTTCCGATGCCACCGACTATAGCAGGGTCATCGTAAAAATTGCGATCTCCATGCAATTCAATGAACGAAGGAGAAAGTATAGACAGAACATCTTTGGTCATAGGTCTTTTAGGATGACGAGAAAGTTGTGTGATTTCATAAGCTGTCAGCTTCGCAAACATGGTATCGCGTAACTGATCAGACAAAGTTTCGAGATTACGAATTTCAGAATTTAAATTGATAGCCTGCGTGCGAGACATGCGCCGTAATTCATCGATGCGCATTTCCAATTCCGCAAGAGGTTGTTCAAAAGGAATATAATCCATAGGGAGCCTTATAAAAAATATAATGGGGCATTCTAACCCAACTGCTTAGCTTTGAAAACATCGACGAGGTAATTCAGAAAATTCATATCCGTACAAACTGTTTTACCAGGACTGTCTGAAAGTTTAGCAACAGGCTGGCCATTGCAGCGTACCATCTTCGAAACAACCTGCGCGGCTTCTAAGCCCATATCGTTGGTCAGATGGGTTCCAATTCCGAAACCTGTTTTAGCGCGCCCCCTAAAATGTTTATATAAAGATATCGCGCTTTGAATGCTGAGATTATCGCTGAACACAAATTGTTTGTTACGCGCGTCTATTTTCAAAGTTTTGTAATGCTCTAATGCTTTCTCGCCCCACAAAAAAGGATCACCCGAATCGTGGCGTAGTCCGTCAAACAATTTTGCAAAGTACAAATCGAAATCTCGCAGAAAAGCATCCATGCCCACTATATCTGTCAATGCAATTCCTAAGTCACCGCGATATTCGGCAACCCAATTTTCTAAAGCCATCTTTTGGAAGTCGCGAAGTCTGCAGCCCAAACCTTGATGGGCTTGAAAATATTCATGGGCCATAGTTCCCATTGGTGTTATGCCCAATCGTCGGCATAAGTCTATATTGCTACTGCCCTTTAAATAATCGGGGACGTATGTTTGTAAGCTGCTGAGAACTTCTTCTTGCCACGCTTTGCTATAGCGTCGACGGGTTCCGAATTCAAAAAAGACAAAGGGGAATTCGCTTGTGATGCCTGCGTGTGCATCTTCAGATGCACGCAAGAATTCGATTTTATTTGCAAGTCTTCGACGCCCTTCTTTGAGAATTTCGTCTTCTTTTCCTTTCGCTAATTCGCGTGCGACCAGTTCGCTCACTAGACTGAGTTCGTAAATTTCAAACATCAGAGATTGAGACATAGGCCCTTTTACTCGGATGCGTAGCTGTTTGTGGAAGTCTGCGTGAGGGTCGCATGTGACTTCGATGTATCGACGTTTGAGTTGGAAATTTTCTAGGAAATCGACGAAGTCTGTTTTCATGAAACGCAAAGATCGCACATAAGCTAGTTCTTCTTCCGTGCAACGTAGGGAGCATAGAGCATCGAGCTGTTCATTGAGGCTTTCGTAAATACGAGAGAGGGGAATGGGCAAGGGATTGCGACATGTAAATTCGTATTCCGCATGAGTCTGGGGAAAGCGGTGGAGCACCGTCTGCAGCATGGTGAGTTTGTACAGATCGGTGTCGAGTAAAGATGTGATGATGGCTTGGTTCATGGTGCCTCCTGTGAGCAGGATATAGCACGGAGAGGAATTTGGTTCCACCTTACGAAACTTAAACTCTCGAGGAAAATTGAAACGTCGGCGCGCTAGCGGGGAGGAATCCCCCCATTTTAAAGCGTGTGAGTCTTTTAAACTTTGGATTTTCTGTAGCTTCTCTAAAGGGTCCCCCTTCCCTTGCTGCCGCTTCAATTTTCCTCGAGAGTTTAAGTTTCGTAAGGTGGAACCAAATTCTTCTCCGTGCTATAACAGAGGTCGTATTTATCGTTTAAGGAATCCTTATGAGCAAGAACTGGTCGGTCCACAAATTTGGTGGAACAAGTGTGGCGAATGCAGAACGCATTCGTAAAGTTTCTGAAATCCTGGCATCTGAAAAGGGAGCTTACAAAGCGGTGGTCGTTTCTGCAATGAGTGGAACAACGGACCGTTTGATACACTTGACAGAACTTGCTCGCACAGGAAAACAAAGCTATGAGCAAACCCTAGCAGAGATCGAATCGAAGCATGTTTTCGAAATTCAAACTTTGTTGAACACTGATTCTGCAAAGAAACTTATAGACATTCTTGCAAGTGACATCAAAACGCTGGGTGAAATACTGCGTGGTGTATTTTTGTCCCGCAGTCTTTCTCAGGAAATTCAAGATCTGATTTCAGGTTATGGAGAACTTTGGTCAGCCCAAATGCTTACAGAGTTTCTCAATCAGAAGGAGATACAGGCAAGTTTTCTAGATGCACGCAAAGTTCTTATCGTTCGTCATACAGAATCAGGTGTTTCCGTAGACTGGGAACATTCTAAGAAAGATTTTGAAGCATGGTATGCGGAACATGCTCAATATCCCTATGTGGTGATCACAGGTTATGTTGCAAGAAATTTAGCAGGCACACCTACAACTTTAGGAAGAAATGGAAGTGACTACTCTGCCTCCATCTTTGGAGCCTTATTTAAAGCATCTGAAATCACTATTTGGACCGATGTCAACGGTGTGCTCAGTGCTGACCCTCGCATAGTACCCGATGCGATCGTTCTCGATTCTATGAGTTATCAGGAAGCAACGGAACTTGCGTATTTCGGTGCAAAAGTTCTGCATCCTTCTACCATGACCCCTGCCATCGCTTTGGAAATACCTATTTTCATACGCAATACTTTTAATCCGCAACACAAAGGAACACGCATCGGGCCTTCTCAAACGGGTTCTGCACACGATGTACGTGCGGTTTCTATCATTCAAAACATAGCGTTGATGACCGTCGAAGGAACAGGGATGATCGGTGTTCCTGGTGTTGCTCAAAGTGTTTTTGGTGCACTTAAAAATGTAAACATTTCCGTTTCTCTCATCTCTCAAGCAAGTTCTGAACAATCTATCTGTTTCACAATTCCCGTTGCGCAAGCTCAGCTCGCTAAATCGACTTTGGAAAAAGTTTTCTATTTGGAACTTCAAGACAAACGTATCTCTTCCGTCTCTATAGTAGAACCCTGTGGGATTATTGCAGCGGTTGGTGATGCTATGGCCTGTCAACCAGGTATGGCTGCTAAATTTTTCGGTGCCCTTGCGCGAGGAGGTATCAACATCCGTGCGATTGCACAGGGCGCTTCCGAACGCAATATTTCCATCGTTATTGACCAAGTCGATATGCACAGAGCCTTGAGAATAGTACATTCTGCGTTTTTCCTTTCGAAGCAAACTCTCTCTGTTGGGATTTTAGGAATAGGACAGGTTGGTAGAACTTTACTCAGTCAGTTAAAAACAGAAGCTGCGCATTTGCGTGAAACATGGAACTTGGATCTTAAAATAAGAGCTATTGCGAATTCTAAAAACATGCTGCTTTCTGATGAAGGAATAGCTCTTGAAAATTGGGAAAGCCTTTTTGAAAAGAATGCAAAAGTTCTTGATGTAAAAACTTTCCTTGATCATTTGAAATCCGAACACCTTCCTCACTCTGTAATTATCGATTGCACTGCGGATGATAAGGTTTCCAAACGCTATCCCGAATGTTTGGAGCGAGGTATTCACATCATTTCTGCAAATAAAAAAGCAAACACCGATGATCTTAACTTTTATAAATCTTTACGTGCAGCATGTAAAAAAACAAATACACAGTTTTTATATGAAACGAACGTAGGTGCGGGTTTGCCCATCATCAACACTTTGCGTGAGCTTGTGCAAACCGGAGATAAGATAGAGAAAGTGGAAGGTATTTTGTCAGGAACTTTATCTTTTCTCTTTAATAATTTTGATGGGAGTAAAGCTTTCTCCTCTTTAGTAAGCGAAGCTCAAAAATTAGGTTATACAGAACCAGACCCTCGTGAAGACCTATCAGGAACGGATGTAGCTCGTAAGTTGGTGATATTGTCTCGTGAAATGGGTTTGCCTGTAGAGTTAAAAGATGTGGAAGTAGAAAATCTCACTCAGTATTCCGATGAAGACTTTGCAAAAATGTTGGAGAAAGCAAAGAAAGCAAATTCTGTGTTGCGTTATGTAGGCAGCATTGAAGCATCCAAAGTTAAGGTGGGTATAGGTGTGTATCCTCTTGGTCATACTTTCTCACGTGTACAGGGGCGAGATAATATCATTGCCTTTCATACTCAACGTTATAGCCCCGAAGCTCTTGTTGTGCAGGGACCTGGTGCAGGTCCAGCAGTAACTGCAGCGGGTGTTTTTGCAGATCTGCTGCGTCTTGCACATTCTTTCGGAGGAACTTTATGAAAAAAAGTGTGAATGTATTTGCACCTGCAACCGTTGCAAACGTTGCTGTAGGGTTTGATGTTTTAGGTTTTGCTTTTGACCTCGTTGGGGATCGTGTGAGAGTGGAAAGAGTCGACAGACCTTCCGTTGAAATCAAAGCTATCAGTGGATGTGTACCGAATCTTCCTATGCAAGCTGAATTGAATACAGCAACAGTGGGTCTTCTTAAAATGCGCAAAGATCTCGGATTAAAATTCGGTTTCGATGTGTATATCGAAAAAGGTATTCCCAAAGGCTCAGGAATGGGCGGTTCCGCTTCGTCTGCTGTCGCTTCTGTATATGCAGCAAATCTCCTACTCGATAAGCCCTTATCTCAAGAACTTTTACTGGAGTACGCTCTTGCAGGAGAAGCCGTTGCAAGTGGTGCCGTGCATGCAGATAACGTTGCACCTTGTTTGTTCGGTGCCTTGCAGCTTGTTCAATCTGTTGATCCTTTGCGAGTAATCGCACTTCCTGTTCCCGAGAATCTTTACTGTGTTCTTGTGCATTCCGACACACAGATTGAGACCAAAGAAGCGAGAAAACTTTTGAAGAAAACTTTGTCTTTAGAAACGCATGTCAAACAGTCTGCGTATTTAGCAAGTTTTGTAGCTTCGTGTTTCAAAAACGATTTGTCTTTGATGAAAAGTTCTCTTGTAGATCTTATTGTGGAAGAACAGAGGGCTCCTTTGATTCCAGGTTTTTATGAAGTGCAGAAAGCGGCTTTGGAAGAAGGTGCTTTGGCTTGCTCTATTTCAGGATCGGGACCTTCGATGTTTGCTCTTGCTTCGTCGAATCTTCAAGCTTCGAAAATTCGCAAAGGGATGATGCATGTTTTAGAAGACATGAAAATAAAATCGGAATCATGGGTTGCTCCTGTTTCCACTCTCGGAGCTAGGGAGATTTTATGAAATTCAAAAGCACACGAGGGGGAGTCCCGTCTCTCACTTTGTCGCAAGCTATTTTAAATAGCATTGCTTCGGATGGAGGTCTTTTTGTTCCTGATGTTATTCCTAAAGTGAATGCAAAACTTGCTGATTATCCCCTGTTTGCTGCTCAGGTTTTAAAACCCTGGTTTGTGAACGATAAGCTTTCTCCTCATCTTGAAGAGATGTGCCGCAGCGCTTTTAATTTTCCTATTCCCCTGACTTTTTTTAACGATGACACAGCTATGCTGGAGCTTTTCCATGGTCCAACCTCTGCATTTAAAGATGTCGGTGCTCGTTTTTTAGCAGAGTGTTTCAGTCGTCTTCCCGAAGCAAGGGGTAAAACTATACTTGTTGCAACGTCAGGAGACACAGGAGGTGCGGTTGCTGCTGCATTTTATAAGAAAGCAGGAATACAAGTTGTAATCCTGTATCCGAAAGGAAAGGTTTCTGAAAGACAGGAAATGCAATTGTGTGCATGGGGTGAAAATGTTCATGCACTGACTATCAAAGGGGACTTCGATGACTGTCAGCGCATGGTCAAAGCGATGTTGGGTGATGCCCAATACAATCCCAAATTCCTTTCTGCAAACAGCATCAACATAGGGCGTCTGTTGCCACAGATGGTTTACTATGCCTATGCCAGTGCTTTGTATTTCGAGAAGAAAAAAAGAAAACCGAGTTTTATAATCCCTACTGGCAATTTGGGAAATGCACTCGCTGCGATGTGGGCGAAGGAAATGGATTTTCCTATTGCGAAAGTTGTACTTGCAACCAACAGCAACAGACCTCTTGTGGATTATTTGGAAAGTGGAAAGTGGGAAGCTCACAAAACTATACACACACTTGCCAATGCAATGGATGTGGGAAATCCGAGCAATGTAGAGAGGCTTTTTGCTCTCTATCCTGATATGCAAAAACTCCGTAAAGAGGTTCAAGCGATTTCCGTTTCCGATTCGGAAATTTCAGAAACCATTCGCAACGGTGTGAAAGATTGGAAGACTGTTTTCTGTCCACACACAGCAACAGCGGTTTATGCAAAGCAGAAATTAAAAGTTCACGACACTATACTGGTTGCAACAGCTCATGCTGCAAAGTTTGAAAGTATAGTAGAACCTTTGATTGGAAAGAAATTGGAAGTGCCTGCTTCCTTGCAAATGATTCTTTCAAGGCCGAAGGTGAGTACTGAAATGGAAGCGGATCTTGAGAAGTTGAAAAAGTTTTTAATGGGCTTGTGATCTTTCTGCCCAAGGAGGAATGAGGTATTCATCAGGATGAATGCTGTTCAGTCTGTGGATCATCTCTATGCGGTAGTCGTTATAGAGTCCTGGGTTCATACCTCGAATTTGTTCAGGAGAGTATCCTTGTGCGCGCATCTCTGTAAACCAAGAGGATGCTACCCCACAGTTGTTGTTTTCTTGTATGAGATTTCTGGCATCTGTAATGGCAAGGTTCGGTGTTAGTGTGGTCCCGAAGTCTTGAATTCCTGCAAAAAAGATCTGAAAATTTTCACTACCTCTAAACTCTACTCTTCTTTCGTATGTGATGACCCATTGCTTGCTGTTTGTATAGGGATTCACTTCTTCGCTTATTGTCCCTCTTATTTCTTGTCCATTACTTGTAACAGTGAATTGATCTCCCCTTCTCTCTATTCTTGAACCTTTAGGAAGATGAAGTCCTTTTATGATTTCATTGTGAATCTCTTGTTCAGTAGGAGCGTGCTTAAAAGTTATAGAAATATCTTCTGTTTGATGTTGAAGTCGATATTTTTCGTGAAATAGCTCGCTAAGAGCTTGTTGAATTTGTCTTATCTTGGGGTGGGCTTCTTTCACCAGCTCCGATTCCCAATGCTCAAATATCAGAGTTGGTGGATTCTCGTTTAGACCCTTTAAATCTACTATAAGCGTTTCCCAGTGATTTCCACTTGTGTTGACATGTAGGGCAATTAACGGTGCTTCCTGTTGACCATATCGAAAATAATCGTTCATAGCGTCGAATATTACAGATTTAAATTTTACAACATCTTGAGCGCTCAGCTCACTTGCAAGCACACTTGTTTGAGGAACATCCCTAGCTATCAGTCGAGGACGTCTACCTTCTAGTATTCTATCATATCGAGTTAAATCCTCACTTATGAGAAAGCCATTTCTTGCTTCTGCTATCCCATCGGGCATACGAAGAACAGAGTGGGGACTTACAGGATGAAAAAGTTCAGGATGGTTTGTCATTAATTTTTCGATGTCGTCTATAGATCCATATAGAAGCACTTCTTCTTTACTTTCTTCTGTTTTTTTGAGCATGGATTCAACGTCACTTCGAGAGAATGTGAAAAATTCTGCATTTGGAAAAGTTTGGTGCAGAGTTGGGTTGACTTCAATCCGTTCTCCTTGCGGAATTGAGTGCGTGCCTGATTGAGAAGTAGAGCTTGTATGAGGTGTGGGTGTGTGAGGAGAAGTAGGATGAGGAGGTGTATGCATACTTTCTGTTTTTGGCCTATTTTTACCAACTATTTTTTCTTTTTCTAAACTCGAATTGAAATGATGTCGAGCGAGGCCTATACCCAAAGCTAATGCGCCTAAAGCTGCGATAGCAGAACCTACACCTATTCCCACATCACGTGCTATGTCTGATTGAGAAGTATCTGCTGGAACGGGTGTGGAAGCTGGTGTTGGTGTGGGAGTTGAAATGTCTGTAGGAGTAGGAGTAGGAGTAGGAGTAGGAGTAGGAGTAGGAGTAGGAGTAGGAGTAGGTGTAGGTGTTTTGTCATCTGAAATGATGATGACTTTATCCACAGCTGTGGGGTCGAATGTTGCAATTTGGTTCTGAGGGGGAGGGGGAGCAACTGTTTGTGGACTTTCTAAAGCTTCTTTCTTCTGGCCTGCGTCGGTGGAACGTGCATGTGTAGTTTTGCAAGATTCTATTGTGAAACAAACGAAAAAGAAAAATAGAATTCTAAATTCCATTTCTAATCCTCTTTCAATTGAGAAATTGAATATCTAAATTTAGAATAAACTATTTTTCTTTGTAGGTATGCTAAGAATCTTTTTTTGCAGGAGTGGAGGGAGTAGAGGAGCTGCTTTCTGTGGAAGAACTTGCAGAAGACTTGTTTTTGAAATCCGTGACGTACCAACCACCGCCTTTGAGTGTGAAGCCAGTACTACTCATCAGTTTTTCGAGCTTACCTGTTTTGCAATGGGGACATTCTGTAGGATAGGGGTCAGAAACCTTCTGCCACGCTTCTGTAATCTTTCCACAACTCTGACATTTGAACTCATATATGGGCATTTTTTAGTCTCCGAATTTCAAATTTGACCGAGGATAGAATTTAGTACCACCTTACTGAACCCAAATTCTTAAAAAGTTTGGGTTCAGTAAGGTGGTACTAAATTCTAACTTGTCAAGTTCGCCTACTTGCGAAAGGGATTAAATCTGCTGAGCAGACTCGCTCTTGAGGATTTATGTTTTTTCGGTATCCAAATTTTAAGCACGTTTCTTTCATAAAGATAACGGATCTGTTCTTCCACAATCTCTTCAGGAAGTTCCACCGTCTTGTGTATATTTCTTTTCCCATAGAAGGCAGGGGCAAGAGTATTACGAGTGACCAAGAAGGAAGCTGCGTGAATATGTAGGACCCCTTCACGCATATAGATGCGAATGTCATCCTTTATAAAGCCAGGAAAATTGACATGGACAAGGTAAGTATCGCGATTTTCATGTAAAAGGAGCTGTTCCCCCCTGTCTTTATTGGGGAAAAGCTTGAGAAGGTCTTTGGGGTGCCAAGAACCAGGAGGCACCAAAGATACAATATTCATAGCTAGCATACTCCCTAGGCTTGATTTAGAAATTTTCTTCAAATTTCTCTTTTAAATCGCCCGAATCAATATCCTCTTCTTTTTACAGCAGAAGTTCTGCGGCTGCTGCAAAAGATGTTCTCTCATTAATCATCGCATACTGCGAGAATTTTTTGAGAAGAGCTTGGGGAATGTGGTTAACATGCTGTAATTAAAGATAAAAGTTAATTTCAGTTCCGAGAGTTTTAATAGATTGAGAGAGCTTAGGTGGACAATTTGTCTGGGGAACTTAAAAACTCACTTAGCCATCTCTTGCACAGGGTGGCGATATTTGTTATAGCTGACTCTTGAGCTTCACGGTCTAAAGAAAAATATCTGGAAAGGAATTTAAAACATGGCTGAAGTACTGAAACATAATCAAGAAGTTTTTGAAACTTCATTAGCAACGGATGCATTTAGAAAATCAAACGCTGCAGGTGACGATGCAAATCCTGAATTGATTAAACCAAAAAAATATCTTTGCTTTGCAGATGCACACAAATTTGCAAAATCTTTGAATTTTAAAACACGTAAAGAATGGCGCCTTTATGTAAAAGGTGGCATCGTAGACCGTCCACCAAAACCAGAAAATATTCCAGCTCATCCAGACGGAATCTACCGTTTAAAAGGATGGCAAGGTTGGAAGTTCTGGCTCGGAACAGCAAACCAAGGTTTGAGCCAAGCTCCAAAATCACAAGTATCTCACTAACGAGTATACTAGCCCAATTGTGAGAAGCGAGTGCTCTGGGTTCTTGAAAGTTCTTCTTGAAGATGGTGATCAAAACGAGATGCAACAAGTCTCACAAGAAGACGACCTAGAACAGAACTCAGAGCAAATCCCTCTTCGCTCACATTCAAAATCTTTTCTTCAACCAAATCATTCAAATTTCTAATCTCAGTATCAAAATATCTTTTTGTATCTACATTCAATCGTTCACTTAATTCATTCCAATTCAAAACACCGTAACAGTAAAGTTCCTGAATCAATTCCTGTCGTATGCGATCATCTTCAGACAGTTTCATTCCTTTGCAAAACTTAAGACTTTGTGAAGAAAGGCTTTCGAGCCATTCTTCACTTGTTTTTTTATTCTGCCAGAAATAAGCACCGGGAATCTGGCTCACTGCAGAAGGTCCCATACCCAGTATGGCAAGATTTTTACCAGTCGTCATTCCTTGGAAATTGCGACGCAAGGTTTTGTCCTCGATAGCTTCCGATAGCATCTCCTCTTTTTTTGCAAAGTGATCCAAACCGATGAATTCGAACCCATTTTCTGTGAAGGTGTTGAGAGCTGTGAGAAACATTTTAATGTTGTCTGCTTCTGGAGGAAGATGCTCACGACCGAAAGATTTTTGCCATTTAAAAATTTCAGGAATCATCGCAAGTCTATAGAACGCAATGCGATCGGGGGATAGCTTCAAAGTCTGCTCTAACGTTTTCTGCATGGATTCCAAAGTTTGAAAAGGCAATCCATAAATCAGGTCGAAATTGATGGAATCAAAATGCAAAGATCTTGCTTCTCTCACAATTTTATCTACGCATTCGTAAGATTGAATGCGATTCACTGCTTTTTGGACTGTTTCTGAAAAATCTTGAACGCCGAGAGATATACGATTGAATCCATTAGTGCGCAGTGTTTGCAGATGTTCAAAACTTGTCACACGCGGATCGACTTCGATAGCGATTTCTGCATGTTCTGCAATTTTAAAATGCGAGCGTATAGCTTGCATCAATCTTTGCAACTGTTCGGGTTTTAAAAAGGTAGGAGTCCCTCCACCGAAATGAATTTGTTCCACAGTATTGTCTTGAACATAGCGTGCATAAATTTGCATTTCACGCACAAAACCCTCGACGAGACTTTCGCGAGGGTCCTTTTTTTTCTGACGTTCTTCAGGATAAATTTCTTTAGTGCACGCGCAGTAAAAACACAGCTGACGGCAGAAAGGTATGTGCAAGTAAAGTGAGAGCGGATGCTTTTGCTCTGCAATTTTAGTGAGCGCTTCATGCACTCCTTCGAAAGGATATGCATCTTGCCAATACGGTGCTGCGGGATAAGATGTATGCCTAGGAATGTTTAACTTTGCATATTTTAAGTAAATCGCAGTTTCTTGATCCGTCAGTTGGAATTGCATATGCTCACTTTCTTAGAAAGATTACGGAAGCTTGGTTTTTATCATGAGTCCTCCATGGATGCCAGCAGTCTGTTGAGATAATCGCCCATGAGGATGTCCTCAACGGAGGCATTTTCCAAAATCTCTTTCAACATTGCCTCTATGGGATTATTAGAATCCAACTTGGAATACAGCTCTTTCTTATCAAACATTCCATTACAACCATGTTGTAAATAAAATACCAAAGAGATGAATCTTTCAAGATCACCGGATCTCTCTTGTTGGTAGTTAAAATCTTCTCGGCTCATACTTTCTCCATAATCACCCAAACGCAAGGTCCCATCACTCGCAATAAAAATGTTGTCGGCTTTCAAATCCCCATGAGTGCGTCCTTCTTCATGGATCTTTGCAAGGCCTCGTGCGATGGTGCTTATAAACTCTTTTTTCTCCGTGTCAGTCAAAGGATATGTTGAAAGCCTTTGGCTCAAATCACTTTCTGCTTTTTCTATGGCAAGGTAGTAGATTCCCTCTCTGTAAAAAGCACCATAGAAGTCTATAGAATAGGGATATGTCGACATGAAGTCTGTCATTTCAATCTCACGAAAGGGGGCTTCTTTCATTTTTATATCGTATTCAGGAATACCGAGTGGTGTGTGTTCAAAAATAGTTTTGACGACGAATTCTCCAAGGAAGAGATTTTCTTTATTAGATACTTTGATGAAGAAAATTTTTGCACCACTTCCTTTAGCTTCAATTGTTTTATGTATGTCGAAGTTATAATTATTTGTCGCGAACTGTTTTTGAGTGGAAAAAAAATCTATGTTTTTTGTGTAAAGAGTGTGAAAGGCTTTTGTGAGTGTTTCTGTGTTGTTTTGCCTTGGTGGGTTTGTAGGAGTGTAAAATGTTCCATGTTGGATGACTGCGTCATGTTTTGCTTGTAGAAAAGGTGTGAAAAAGAAAAGAGACACTGCGAACGCGCGTTGTAGAAACATAAGAACCTCTTGGATTATTTGAGTGAACTTTAACAAGAGGATTCTTAGAGAGAGCTAAGTTTTTAAAAGAGAGATTTGTGTTTTTGCAAAGGAAGTACAGGCATTGTAATAGTAGGGAATTTTGACGTGAGAGAATCTAGAAAAGCGACTATATCTTTAATCTCATTTTCTTTTAATACACGGTTCAATTGAACTTTAGCCATAACACGTACAGCTTCGTCCAAAGTTTTTGCAGAACCATTATGAAAATAAGGAGCTGTCAAAGCTACGTTTCTCCAACTTGCGACACGCCACATGTGTTTATCGCTATCTTTGTTTGTTGTTTTGAAACGTCCTGTGTCTTCAGAAATTTTGTATTGTTTCTCTATAACTTCATCAGGCATGGTTGGAAACTTCATAAGAAAGGGAACTCCCTTCTCCATCTTAGGCCCTGCAAAGTCCACACCACTGTGACAGGAAATACAACCGACTTCTTGGATCAGTTTATATCCGCGTTTTGCCTGTTCAGAGATGGCGTTTTGTTTACCAGCTTGGAATTCATCAAAGGGACTGTTACGCGTGAAAAGAGTCCGTTCAAATGCTGCAATTGCGGAAGCGATGTTGTCTATGTTGATTGCATTTTTTTTATGAAAAACTTTTTCAAAGAGACCTTCATAACCTATGATTTTAACGCGTTCTTCAACCGCTTTGTGATCTTTCATTGCCATTTCTATAGGATTGCTAAGAGGCCCTTTTGCCTGCGTTTCCAAAGAATCAGCACGTCCATCCCAGAAGAAGGCAGAGTAAACTTGGGAGTTCCAAACGGTGGGAGCTTTTCTTCCTCCAACCTGTCCTTTAACTCCCACAGAGTTGGGACGCCCATCACTGCCATTTCCCATAACATTATGGCAGGAGTTGCAAGATACGGTTCCGTCATCGGAAAGCCGAGGGTCAAAATACAGTTGTTTCCCGAGTTCAACGAGTGTTGTGTTTTGCGTATACGCGTAGGGACTTGAGAGAAGCAAAAGAAGAGAGAGGATTTTCATAGGAACTCCTGAACGTTGGTTTTTCCAAACAGAGACAATTTAAAATGACGCTTGAACTGTGAGAATTTTTTAAGAAACTTCGCTGTGAATCTTGACATATTGGGATGGGTTTGAATATTTAGATCCTGTTGATTCTAAACGAGATTTTGCCATTTCTTGATAAAATATGAATTTTTTGCTATACTCATCTTAGTAAATCAAATTTCACCAATCCGGAGGACCTCATGAAAATCCTAAATATTTCTACATTCCTTTCTATACTATTTTTCCAATCCACCTTTTCCAAGGCTACTAACGCAGAAAATATATTTGAGCATTCTTTTACGCTTATTGAAAATAATGGCTTTGAGGATTCTCAAATTCAGATTTTTTTAGAATTTTTAAAAACTCATAAAGATGAAATAAAGAACATTCAAATATCGAAAAATCCAGTTGGCCCTTGGGAGAAAATAGGGTCTGGAATTTCAAAATTAGTTCTGAGGCATCCTGATATGGGTGCTTTTGTTTTTAAATTTGATAATTGCAATGGGAATCACTGCACTGCTAAAACTGAAACCAAAAAAGAAATAGAAAATTTAAAAGATATTCAATATCAAATTTCTTACAGAAATTTAAATCAGCTCAAAACTCCAAAAACTGGATACTTTAAAAATGAACTTGGTGAGTTTTTAATTGCTGAAAAACTCACATCCTTTAAACAAGAAGATGTTGAAAAAATACAATCTGCTTTTTTAGATGGAAGTCAAGTCGAGGAAGCTATGGATCAATTTTCTCGTCTTGTCTCACAAACGCATCTTTGTGAGGTCAGGCCGGATAGATTCGTTCCGTTCAAATCTCAAAATTCTGGTTGGTCTTATGGAATTATAGCTTACGATAAATCGAATAATCCTATTTATGGTCCTTATATCAATATTTACGATTTTGATTGCGTTGGTTTGTATTATGATCGTCATGAGCATGAAACTCTATCTGGCCTTTATTTTGACTGGGTTGCTGGCATGAGTCAGAACCATCGCATCGTTGTTCATAGTACATTTTCAATGGTTCTTTTGGGAGCTGTAACTTCCTTTTTTGTGAACATGCTGAGGGCCAACCAAGATCTTTTTAATGCGCAATAAAATCATTCCGTTTTCTGATGCTGGAAATACAAACTATGGTCACCGAATTCGGAGGCTATAAAGTTGCTGCTTGCATGGATATGTCCGACTGTATAGGAGTAAACACCGCATTCGTCCTGAGCAGAGTGTTCTCCTATCACTGTATAGAGATGCAAGCCTTCACCTTTTCCGTTGATTACTTTACGGAAGTCTTCACCCTCCTTAAGATTTGCAGTCATCGCTTTTAATTCTTCACTAGGAACAAAACGTAAACGATAAGGAGCTTTGATTTCAGAAACACTGTTACCGTTTTCTGTGACGGAAGCCATGTGCTTAGTTGTCAGTGCGGTAGTTTTTCCTTTGCAGCCGATGCTTTTTAATCCGAGAGCAAAACTTTTTTCCAAGGCCTTAGCAGCAAAGCTGTGCGGAGGCTCTATCACATTTGAAAATGTGTTTTCAAAAATATGGGGACTGCTCTGTCCATCTAAGGAGTACATGGCCATAATGTTTTTGGATGCCTGTCCGTCGATAAGAAATTTAAGACCGAACCCGGGTAAATAAGAGTTTTTTTCAGGAGCTTTCGCAAGAGAGATACGGAGAAGCCCTTCTTTAGCACCTGTTTCGAAAAGACCTGTATAGGGATGTCCCTTTTCTGCATCGAAGCGGACTTGGATGACAGATCCTGAGGAGTGTATGTGTTTTTTTCTATCTTTTATCATCGTATCGCTGCCGTGAGTAAAGGCTTTGATTGCAAATAAAGGATTGAATAGTTGGAGTTTGGATGCTCCGGTGTCTTCATAAGGAGGGATGACGTGGTATTGAGTCTTGATGATGTCCTTCCAGAGTTGGTTTTTTTTCTGTGCTGCAGAGAGTTTTTCGTAACTTATATTTTCTTCCTCAGTGACATCGGTTGCAAGAAGATTGTAGGGAACGTCGAGGTCTTGAGAGTCGTCATGAGGATCGAGATTTAAAGTTGCAGCTTGTTGAAAAAGGGGAACGCCTGCGAGGAGAATCCAAATCGGGAATTTCATACAGATTCCTTAAAAAAGTTCGCTGTATAGGAACATAAACTTTATTAAGAAAAACTAAGAAAAATAAAAAATATCACCGCTAATCGAGAATGATTTCTTCAAATGTGGGGCATCTTTTTTCGTAAAACCTTTGCGCCCTTGTATCCAGTCACATTGGAATTTTCTACAGAGTTGGGGTCTGACTTCATAAATTCCACAACCTTTTTCCGTGAGATAACGACAGGGAATTCCCGCAGCTTTAGCGATATCTTCTCCTGTGTCGTAGCGAGTTGTGTAACCAGGTTGGGATTCTATACGCAGATAGGTACAACACGCCGTACAGGACATACACGTGCGTTTGAGTTCCATACTGCCTCTAAAATTTGATGTTCCACAACAGTTGAAATTGTCCTTGAGTAAATGCTGTCTTCCAGGTGTTGTTTGTTCCATTCTGATTCACAATATTGTCGCTGCTGAAAACAAGTCCTAATGTATGAATGTCGTTCACGCTCCAATCCAATTCAGGTTCCATAGAAACCGTATAAGACCAGCTGTTATTAAGAGGAGCAGCATCGTGGTAGTTTCTGTATTTTGTAGTTCGAAAGTAGAAGGGCATACTGAAGAGTAAAGTTTTTGTAAGGATGAGATCTGTTGTTTGAGAGAAGTAGTGTTCGAATACAGGGTTTGCAATTTTTTTAGAACGTGTTGTGTATCCATCCTTTCGAGAAATGAAAAAGGAGGGAATGTATGCAAAGTCTGCTTCCATAAAAGAAAAAACTTTATGTTTAATGCTGAAGTAATTGCGAACAAGTGTGATGATCCCTTGGTTGATTCTCGAAGGGAAATTATCTCCTCGTGATGCAAGAGGTAAGAAGACTCGATTTTGTATGGAAAAAGCAGTGTTTTTACTTTGGCTCTCCCAGAGTTTGCTCCACTTCATGCTGAAGTAAGAGTCTTGCCAACGGAAATCTGGTTCATTGAAAGCGTTCTTTTTTTCTCTCGCATCGTAAAGGTCGTTTCGAAAGAATTGAACATAAGACAGCTTTCTATTTTCATTAAAAGAATGAGTAAGCTCGATGGCGTTTTGTAAGTAGAAGGATCCTGATTGAGGAGAGAAATTCGGTCGAAATTCTATGGAATGCGCTTTCTTTTGCTTTATATCGAGAAGTCTGGAAGCTTTTTCACCGATTCTTTCTTCGAGGGAACTTCGGGTTTCCGATCTCCCCTTTGCTTTCGGGATTCCAGATGATTTTTGACCGTAACTGAGAGGTGACATAAGGAAGAAGAGGACGAGAGAGTGACGAAATCGCATCTTTTGCCTTTCTTTTTAAAATGTCGGAGCCTTTCTTTCATTCTAGCTCAGTTTTCAAAAACCAAGTCAAATTTTCAGAGTAAAGTTAGTGGCGAGGCAACAAAAACTTAGAAGTCAAATTCTGACGTACTCTGTTTAAATTATTCTCAGATCTCATTTGTTATAGATCGACTAAGATTCAAAATATTAAATTTAACACGAATTTCAGAAGAGGTGCTTCTATGAAAGTTCCAAGAGTTGTACTATTTTTCTGCCTCAGTGTGTTTTCGATAAATGTTTTTGCATCCTCAGATCTTGATGATGGTGAAAGTTTAGAGCGATTCGCAAGAGGTGAGCATCACACGTTAGTGCTTACATCAAAAAAACGTCTTTTAGCTTACGGTCGAAACGAAGAAGGACAGTTGGGTATTGGGGATTACCTCAATAGAAGATTACCCGTTCTTGTGAATCTGAATTTAAAATGGAATGAGTGGATAACGGATTTTCAAACTGGCAAATACCACTCTGTTGTTCTCACAAGTCTGGGAAGAGTTTTTGTTTTCGGCCTTAACAATACAGGTCAGTTGGGTTTGAAGAGATTTCATTATCTAGATTCTCCCCTTCCTATAGAACTTGATGTCGAACTCTCATATGGTGAGAGAATTCAAAAGATCGATGTTGCAGGATTCTACACGAAGATAGTTAGCTCTTTTGGAAGAGAAATTCTCTTTGGTGGAGAACAGGCTTACATGCATGTTAAACAGTTTTCCGACGTATTAAACATCCTGTAAATATTCTCTACTGCGGAAGGGTCCATCCCTCGACATCCCTCTTGAATTAGAAAGCTTTGAAAACCAAAATTCCTTGCATCTTCTGCCGTGAATTTCACACAGTAGTCTGTGGCAAGCCCCATAATGTGGACTTCTCTTATCTCATGTTCTTCGAGGTATTTTCTAAGTTCCGTTTCTTTTGAGGCAGCGTTATCGCGAAAGGCACTGTAACTGTCTACGTTCTCATCCATTCCCTTATATATGATTTTATCTATGAGAGGGGAGACAGCTTCTAATTCTTTTGGAAATTCTGATCCCCACGTATTCTGCACACAGTGATCAGGCCATAGGGTTTGTTCAACAGATCCAAGCAATATAGAGTCGAAAATTTTTTTGTCCGGGTATTCGCTTGCAAAACTTTTATGTTTGGGCGGATGCCAGTCTTTACTCGCTATGATTTTGTGGAAAAAACCCTTGTGGTTTTTAAGTAAACGGAGAGCAACCGGAATCACTTCGTTTGCATGAGGAACTGCCAAAGATCCGTTTTCTAGAAAGTCATTTTGAATGTCTACGAGTATAAGTGCCCGCATGATTTGATTCCTTTATGCAAAAAAAAAGACGTCATAAAGACGCCTTTGATTTCATCTGGGATGACAAGAAGCTTAGCTAGCTGTGTTTGCTGCTGTAGCAAGCTGACGTGCGTCAACTTCTAGCTTTGCAAGTTCTTCTTCAGAAGCGCTGTCGTAGTATCCTTTGATGCTACCATCTTTGTCGACGAGTACGATGCGTGTAGAGTGTGTGTTCACATCTTCTGCACCACCGAGTTTCATCTGTTTTTGCATAACGTCATGGATGCTTTCTTTGCTTCCTGTGAGGAAGAACCATTTTTCTGGGTTTGCTTTGAACGTTTCAGCATAAGCTTTGAGCACCTCTGCTGTATCGTGCGCAGGATCTACAGTGATAGAAACGAGTTTTACGTTTGCATCGTTAGCAAATTTTTCCTGGAGAGCTTCCATCTTTTTGTTCATCAAAGGGCATGGGCCTTTGCATGTTGAGAAGAAGAAGTTGAAAAGGAGTACATTGCCATTCATTGCTGAAAGTTTGAATTCCTGACCAAGTTGGTTCGTTAGAGTGAAGTCCGAGAGCTTTCCAAAATTTGCAGATACATCATTTCCTGCATGCTCAGTTTCGCTAGCTGCTTCTGCTTGAGCAACTCCTTCGGAAGCTCCTTGTTCCGCAGAAACTTCTGCTGGGACAGATTCAGAAGGGGTGCTTGTTTGAGAAGCATCTTTTTTGCCAAGAAAAAAGTACACACCAGCTGCGAATACAGCCATCACCACGAGATACACCAATTTACGCATTTACATTCTCCATAAAGATTAAAAAAGAACACGGCAAAGCTGTGTACACTAAACTTTTTCCAAATGCAACCGATGTACTGGGGACTTTTTTTTAGAGCGGGTTTTTATGAAAGGCGTGAATTTCTTTCCAATTATTTCCACTCCGCCGCAGCGATTCCCACAGCTGCAGGTGTAGGGGGAAGAGAAAAAGAGCTGAGATTTTTGGGAAGCAAAGTTACGTTCGTTCTAAAAAATAGCGGAATACTAGGCAATTCTGAAGTGTAAGACTGCTGGAAAAAATCCATAGAACGTTTGCGTTCCGCTATGTTGATAGAACTTGCAAATTTTGCAAGTGCATCATCCACACGTGTGTTGATCCAACCTGGAAGATTTTGCCCCGAGTAAGCATTGTTCAAACTCGGGACTGCATTTGAGTGATAAAGTGTTTTTGGATTTTCAAAGGGGGTGAGCTTCCATGCATACAAGGCAAGTCCTGAAAATTTACGTTGTGCAAGGGCCTCGCGGAAATCGTATAAAGATAAGGTTTTAACCGTCGCTTGTGCACCTATAACTTTCCACGCTTTGACAAGGTAGTTTGCAATGCGTATGCGCATAGGATCTTCCACCGTCAGTATTTCGAAAGACAAAGCACGGGCTCTTTTCGTGCAAATACCCTGATTACCTAACTGCCAATCTGCGGAAGCGAGAAGCTCCTGCGCCTTTTTCGGAGAAAAAGGGTACAGAGAGACATTCGATGAAAAGAAAGGATCTCCGGGATGTACAGGGCTTACAGCAGGAATAGTCCAATCTTGTGTCAGTGTTTTTAATAGGACTTCTTTGTCTATGGCGTGAGCAAGTGCTTTGCGAACATGCGAATCTTGAAAAATAGGATTGTACAAATTGAAATCGATATGTTCGAAAAAATAACTGTCACTACTGATCTGTGTGAATGCTTTTTTATCCAAAGTATTCAGCATCGAAAGCGTTTCATTCCACGCACTCAAATCGAGTGCCATATTGATAGTTCCGCTTTGCAATGCTTTTCCTATTTCATTTGTGCTTGTAAAAAATTGGAGTTGTATATTTTCTAATTTTGGAATGAAGAGTGCGTGTGCATTCCGAGTAAAATTAAAAACAGTGTCTTTTACAGCTTCGACAAGGAAAGATCCGTTGTAGAGGCCTGGATTTTTCGCGTCATTGATATAGTTTGTATTCTCAAAATAATGAGCCTTATCTTTTTCATAAAGAGCCTCATCTATGTGAGAAGATACGATGATGAAGGCATTCAAAATAGGATAAGGATCCATTACACCGCGAAGTTGTATGGTAAAATGTCGCGTTTCTTCAGGACGAATGTAAATGTAGTCTATTTCTTGTAGCAAATTGGGTGAACGTGAACTTGGGGGAAGATTCTGTATAAGCTGCCATGTAAACGCAACATCTTTGAGTGTTAAAGGTTGACCATCTCCCCATTTTACATCTTGTGGAACTTCTATATGTATAGCAAGTTTTTGCACACCTGTTTTATCTGTGAAGAGTTCTATGCCTTTGTTGGCAAGACTGGGAAGCTGTGTACAAAGTCTACATTGCCAGTTCCAACCCTTTTCTAAGCTGATCAAAGGAAGCATAGTAAAAGAGTGACGCAAACTTTGTGTTTCTGTTTGTGTAAAAAGTGGATGCGAAAGATGGGAATCTCCCAATGCTCCTATAGATAGATTCTGAGCGTTTAAAAGTGTGCTGACGCAAAAACATAAAAAGAATATTTTAGAAAGCCATCTCATCGTGTTTCTCTATCCAGAGTCAAAAATTGCCATACGATAATGATAGCAATCCATGCGTTAGCAAGCCAACCTGCGAAAAAGGGGTGCAGAGTTCCTGATGCACACAGAGCTTTGCTTGCACTCAGTATAAACCAATAACTCAAAGCTAGGGCGAGTGCCAGAAGCATGCTTCGTATCGTTTCGCTCGTTCTCTCTGTTCTGTATCCAAAACGCAGTCCTAGAAAGCTGATCAGAAGCGCAGCAAAGGGATACCCAAATTTCATATGCCATGCGATGTGATAGCTGACGACATCGGATCTCTGTTGTCCGGTTTCCAAAACACGATTGATTTCCCACAAACTCAATTCGAAAGGAGTGCGTCGATCAAACATCAGTCTTTTAGGCTCGATCGGTAGCTCCATTTTCAAATGAGAAAGAGAATGAGTTTGAGAAAGTCGATGTGCTTCGTCAAGTTCGAATATTTTGACTTGGGAAAGCATCCAATTTTTATCGGAAGGTGCATAGAGAGCCGTCTTTGCATTTATAATTTTAAACGGTGCGAAGTTTTCTTTAGAGACATAAAGAATCTTTACGGATTCCAAACTTTGTTTCACAGTATCGTAGGCTTTGAAATTCACAACGAAGTCGGGGGAACGTATCCAGTGAGCCCCTTCATTGATACCAGCATCCTCTCCTTCTATACGAACCTGTTTTATAAAGTGCGCCCTGCGTGTTGTATAAGGGATTACGAATTCACCAAGCAAAAAAGACGTAACACTCAGTATAAAACCTCCAACGACAAGAGGTGATATCAAACGCAAGGGGCTCATGCCTACTGCACGCATCGCAGTCGCTTCTCCTGAACGTGCAAGTAATATCATCACAACGACAGAGGCAACGAGCGATGCTATGGGAATTGCTTGGTAGAGTTCAAATGGGACTTGCAAGAGATAGTATTCGATAAGGAGTTGAGCAGAAGGATTGTATTTTCCTAAATAAGCAGTCGTTTTTTGTATGAAATCAAAAAGTATGAAAAAAAATAAACAAAGAACGAGTGTTCCACTTGTGAATCGAAAAAATTCTCGGAGCATATAACGGTAGAGGATCATAAGTGAACACACTTGAAAAATCCCCCAACTTTATACAAGTAAGGGGGACTTATTTTTTGGGATTAAAGACTATGGTTTTTGTTTGATATTTTCTTTAAGAGCAGCACCTGGGCGGAAAACAGGAACTACACGTGCTGGAATCTTAATGCTTGCACCTGTTTGTGGATTGCGACCTGTGCGAGCTTTGCGTTTTGCTGTTGCAAAAGTTCCAAAACCTACAATTTTGACACCTTCTTTTCTCTTCATGTTCTTTGTGATTGTTGAGAGAAAAGCTGAAAGCCATCGTTCACTGTCTGCTTTGGTTTGTCCTGTTGTCTTAGACAGCGTCTCAACTAGTTCGGCTCGATTCATTCGATCACTCCTAAAAAATTACTTTATTATAAAGATTTAGTTTAAAACCAAATCTCACAACAACCAAGCTTCTAAGATTCGGAAGTTCCTCTTTGCTCTCTATCTTATCTTTTACGGAAATGAGAACAAAGGTGTAATGATCATTATATGACAATAAACACTCGTGGATGCAAGTTGAATTGAGTGAGTCGTTACCTTGAACCAAGTTTCATCCCCGTGTTATCCTAAAAGGGAGGTGTAGCAATCGCTTCCTTTGTGTTTGCAAAACGTAATCAATGACGTTCTTTGGAGACAAAGGTGAAAATCGTAAAAGTTATAAAGTCTGCTCGTGGTGCAACGGAAGAAGAAATTAAAAGTTTCATCTACAAGAATTTCTCACAAGAGATGATTAGAGGTCTTGAATATGATGATCCCAAGACCATTATGAGAGCTTTGAAGATGTTCGGATTGGATCCGAACCTGGCTTCTCATAATGATGGAAAAGATGAGAAAACTCAGGGTCTTATAAAGAAATCCGGTTCGGAATAAGGGGCCTCACTTAGTTCAGTCTTTCTATAACGGTTGCGATCCCCTGACCGCCTCCAATGCACATGGTTGCGACACCCCATCTTCGACTGGGGTCTTTTCTCATTGTGTGCACAAGGCTACCTATAATTCTAGCGCCGGAACATCCTAGGGGATGACCCAGCGCAATAGCACCACCATGCACGTTAACTTTCGTTTCACTGTGCTCGATTAATTTCCATTCTTTCAAAACAGAAAGTGACTGTGCGGCAAATGCTTCGTTCACTTCGAAAAGATCGATGTCTGAAAGTTTGAGAGCTGCGCGAGCAAGGGCTTTCTTCACTGCGGGTACAGGACCGAGTCCCATGATGGAAGGTTCCAGCCCTGCGCTTGCCATACTGCGTATGCGAGCTAGAGGTGTGCAGTTCAATTCTTTTGCGCGTTCTTCCGACATTACAAGCAAACACGAAGCCCCATCAGAGATCGCTGAAGAATTGCCTGCAGTCACTGTTCCTGAACGAGGATCAAATACAGGCGGAAGTTGCGCTAGGGCCTCTAAGGAAGTTTCTGCACGTATCACTTCGTCATAGTCAAAAACTTGCAAGCGACCTTCAGCATCATGGCCTTCCATGGCGACGATCTCGTCTTTAAAAGCACCTGTTTCTCTTGCTTTTGCAGCATTGCGATGAGAACGCAGTGCAAAGCGATCTTGTTCTTCGCGTGTAACTTTGTACATGCGAGCAAGAAGTTCCGCAGTCAGACCCATCATGTTCGATGCTTTTGCATAATACAAAGAGCCCTGTGGATTGGGATCAGCTCCGTGCTCCATAGGAATATGTCCCATGTGTTCGACGCCTCCGCAGAGAAAGATGTCTCCTTGATTTGCCATGATAGACGTCGCTGCGATATGCAGTGCACTCATGGAGGAACCACAATTTCTATTGATGGTTTGAGCACTCACATTCAATGGGATGGAGCTTTGCAAGCAGATCGTACGTGCAATGTTGTAACCCTGTTCTAGAGTTTGTTGTACGCAACCGAAAATGACATCTTCGATCTCTTTCGGATCTATTTGAGGATTGCGTATGAGAAGTTTGTCGATCATGTCTGCTGCTAAATTGTCAGCACGTCGGTTACGAAAGATTCCACCTTTTGATCGTCCCATGGGAGTTCGTACAGCATCTACTATGACTACGTTTTTCATATATTTTATCTCCTCATCTTTACTAAGACACATAGTCTTGTGATCGAATATAGTCTTGGAGGAGCGACGGTTCCCTCGCCCCTCCAAAGCTCCCTCTCCCTAATTTTTTTATTGTGGCATTTCATAAGCTTTACCGAGTGAACGGAACTGCCCAGCTCTCTTCGAAAACGCTTCAAGACCGTAAGAATCGAGATACTTCATTGCACCACCTAAGAAGGGAGGAAAGCCAATTCCGTTGATCAATGCAAGATCGAGTTCCTGTGGTGACGACACAATTCCTTCCTTCAAACAGAGAAGACTTTCATTCACAAGAGGAATCATCAAACGATCAATGATGTCTTCTTTGCTGAGTGATTTTTTTTCTTTAGTAAATGAAGATAAAAATGCGTCTAATGTTGCATCAGGAGTTTTTTGCAGTCTTCCCTTTTTATCTATAGAGTAACGGTAAAATCCTAATTGTGATTTTTGACCCAAACGTTTTTCCTGATTCATGCGTTCCAAAATCGAAGCATTATCGAGTGGCATCCGATCTGGAAAGCCTTCTTTCATAATTTTCTGTGCATGAAACGCAGTATCATTTCCAATCACATCCAACAGATAAGCAGGACCCATAGGCCAACCAAAAGATTCCATCACCTTGTCTATTTCATAAGGATGTACACCCTCACCCACAAGTATGAAAAAACCCCAAAAATAAGGGAAAAGCACACGGTTTACTAAAAAACCAGGGCAGTCGTTGACGACGACGGGGACCTTACCCATTTGCAAGGCATACTGAACAACAGTACCGATCGTTTGCTCACTTGTTTTCGGTGCGCGAATCACTTCGACCAAAGGCATTTTCGGAACAGGATTGAAAAAATGCATACCGCAAAAATTTTCAGGTTCACTTGCAGCGCTAGAAAGTTTTTCTATAGAAAGTGTAGAGGTATTGCTTGCAATCACGGTTCCTCTTTTCACTTGTGAGGAGAGTTCACCGATCACTTTGCGTTTGATATTTTCATTTTCAACAACCGCCTCAATTACCAAGTCTACATTCTGAAAATCACCATAGGACATAGTCGGAGTGATAGCGCTCAAAACGCGGGACATCGTTGCGACATCCATTTTTTTACGTTCGACTTGTTTGCTTAAAAGGGTAGCAGCTTCACCCATTCCTTTTTCCAAAGCAGCAGGCTGCACATCTTTCATCAAAATAGGAACACCTTTGCTTGCAGACTGGTAGGCAATGCCTCCACCCATAATTCCTGCACCCAAAACAGCAGCGTGCTTAACAGGCTTTCCTTTTTGTGTGAAAGTTTTGACGTGTTTTTTATTGTATTGGTCTGCGAGAAAAATACTGATTAAGCTTTCGGCGGTTCTTGTTTTTGTCAGGCCTGCGAAATGTTTGCGTTCTACTGCGAGTGCCTGGTCTCTGCTCATTTCAGCAGTGCTGTCTATAACCTGTATAGCTTCCATCGGTGCAGGATAGTGTTTGCCTGCTAAAGCGCCGACGAAAGCTTTGGACGTTTCAATGGCCATCTGCTTTTCAATTGGGGACCTAAATTTGAGTGGGGATGTTTTGAGAGTTCTGCGTTTTTCCCACGAAAGTTTTCCTGAATACGCGTCTTCTACAAGTTTGTATGCTGCATCTTTCAACTGTGCAGGATCTACGACGGCGTCTATAGCACCGACGCGCAGTGCGTCTTTCACATCCCATGTATTGCCACCTGCAATCCATTCTATCGCATTGTCTGTGCCGATAAGACGTGGCAAGCGAATGCATCCTCCCCAGCCAGGAATGATTCCGAGTTTGGTTTCGGGAAGACCCACTTTCGCCTGAGAGCTTGCAATACGGTAAGAGGTCGACAAGGCAAGTTCCATCCCTCCGCCAAGACAAAAGCCGTGTATAGCTGCGACTGTGGGAAAGGGAAGATCTTCGATGTCGTTGAAAAGTTGGTGTGTTTTTTCTAACCAGGGTTCTACATTTCCTCTTTTGAAAAAAGAAAGGAACTCGGTGATGTCGGCTCCGACAATGAAAGCATCTTTTGCAGTGGTGAAGACGAGGCCGTGGAGGCCCTTTTCTTTGTGAACTGCGTTCACACATGCACGTAAGTCTTCTAAAGTTGCTGCATCGAATTTGTTTACGGAAGAGGAGGGGTTGTTGAACTGAATGTTTGCGATGTCTTTATCGCGGAAACAGAGGACGCTGTTGCCTTGGAACAAAGATTTTTCTGCCATATAAAACACCCTTCGTTTGAGAATGACGATTTCCTTCGCAGAAGAAGGCCCGAGTCTATACAATTTTTTTTATTCTGGTAAGAAGATACAGAAGGCCCTTAACTACAAAGGAGATGTTATGAACTCACAACTCATTGCTAGCGCTGGATATGGCATTGCATTGGCGGCAGCGTTTATTGGTTTTTATTTCTGGAGACGATCGGGTTTGCTCAGTTTGCAATTGGAAACGTTGCAAAAAACACTCGGTCAGGAAAAAACAAGTCATGCAAAGCGTGCAGAGAAAATAAGCAGTCTTGAAGCACAGCTTCTTGCAAAAGACAAAGAATTGCATAATAGAATTCGTGAACGTGCGGATTTGGAAAAGAATCGTGAACTTCTCGCGAAAGAACTTTCTCAAACGCAGAAACTTTTGAAAGACTCCGTTCAAAGTACAGAAAACCAAGTAGAACATTACAAAACACAGTGTGAGACTTTGCTTGTACAGATTCGTGAATTGGATCTTGAAAATACGCAGCTCAAAAAATCTACACAGGAAGCCTTGATCGAGAAGGAAACAAAACTTGCACGTCATGCTGCGTCCGCAGGAGAAGAGACAAAGAAAGTTCAGAATCTCGAAGCTCAACTCAAACAGGTCCAAACACGTTTGCTTGAAGTTCAAAAAGAACATAGCGAAAGCATGGAATTTATGAACCGGCTCAAACGTAAGACTTATCAGTCCGATCACCTTTACAAAACCATACGTGGTCAGAAAGAGATGTTAGAAGAGCGATTGGAGAACTGGGAGAAAGCTTTACGTTTATTGTCTCTGTGGGTTTTGAATGACAGAAAGAAAACGATTTCTCCGAATGCCAGTTTGGGTGAGATTGTTTCTGCTGCATTGGACTGTTCGAAGCAAGGGCCTTTGATGTGTGATGACATCGATCTTTCTGTTGAAAATAATGCTCCTGCTCACATTGAGGGAGCAGCGAGTGTCTGATCTTTGGGAACGTTACTCTTCACAATTAACAGCAGAACGTAAAAGAAGAATGGAACTTACCGCAAGTTTGCGAACGAATCGTTTGCGATTGGTTCTGCAGGATGTTCATCATCCTCATAATGTGTCTGCATGTTTGCGATCTGCGGAAGCTTTTGGAATACAGAATGTGCATGTGATCAACCGAGGAGAACCTTTCAAAGCAAGCTCTGTTGCGAAAGGTGTAGATCGTTGGTTGCATATCAATAAACACACCGACATTGAAAGCTGTGTTCATGAATTGCGGAAGCAATCTTTCAAAATTGCTTCCGCAATGCCGAATCCTACAAATTGTACAAGTTTGTATGAACTTCCTTTGGATCAGCCTCTTGCTCTTGTTTTTGGAAATGAACATGAGGGGATGTCGGAAGATTTTAAACCTCATGTCGATTACTTTTTTACCATTCCTATGTATGGGATGGTGGAGAGTATGAATATCTCTGTATGTGCTGCCATTACAATGCATGATTTGCGACAGAGGGGGATGAAGATGTGGGCTGATAAATTTGTATTGGATGAAGTGGAGAAGAGGAAACTGCTTAGCAAGTGGATGGCAGATCAGTTTCCGAATCTTGTGAACTAATTTTTATTAAAGAAGTACGAAGAGGTCTTTGCTTAGATCTTCTTCGACCTTTCTAGTTCTTTCTCTTTTTGGCTTTTGAGCAGGACTTTCTCTTCTTTCAAAATGAAGATTATTGCGCTTAATGATGTCTTCTCTGTCCTCGTGGTCTATAGCTAAACTTTTTTGTGCATAAAGTTCGTTAAGAAGGCTTTTCATTTTTTCATATTTTTCAATGTAGTGAGAATCTCTTTCATTTGCGAATAAAACGTCGAGCCTGTTTCTCAGATCTCGGAATGCTTTAATCAAAGATTTAAAATCTGTGAAGCTTGATTTTTTAAATCCATGGATTTCATTTTTTAATCTCTGTACTTTCGATGAAAAAAATTCAGATTCTTCTTCCGATGAAGTGCTCTCGACTGAGGGGCTTGAGCTTTGTTTTTCAAGAGTATGAAGGGTAGGACCAAGACTCAATGGTTCACACGGATCAAATAAACTAGGTAAAACACTCGGGGTTGAAAATGAGTGCAATTTGTCGAAGTCTTGCTTGTTTGCGTTATGCAATTGCGAAAAACGACTTACACGTAGACGTGTGCGTTTTACAGATTTTACAGGCTTCATAGCATTTAAAAATTCTTTTATTGCAAGATATCCAAGGCCAAAAGTTGTGCTAATAACAATGGTGGCACTTGTATAATAAGAACTTTCGTTGTCTTCTGTATCAGAACTTTCAACTTCTGGGTGTTCTGTTTCAACATTTGCAAAACTTGTTAGAGATGCAAAGGACAAAGATAGGATAAGTAAAAGATGGGGCAAAGTTTTCATAAAATTTCCTTATTCGCACACTTCGGGTACGAGTGCGGTACTAGTGAAATGAAACGGATGATGGTGCAGGCTATAGAATTTTATATCGAGTATTGCAATAGGTTTTTAAATGGCGGTAAATAAAGATAGCTTTACTTTTATTCTATTGGCCCTTTAGGAATTTAAACTGTTCAGTAGGATCGCTGGTGCTGCTACACTTGTGCCACACAAATTCATACCGAAAATTTCCGTTGTAAGGAGTGTTTGTCAATTGTAGGCACTGACTGCTGTCCCAATTTTTCAAAAGATAATTCAAAGAAACAGGATCTTGATAGACTTTAAATGCATATTGTTTGGATATTGATCCTGTAACGCCGTTTTTGTCACTTGCGCCTAACATAAACCCATTTCCAGGGAACGTAAAATCGATAAAGTTATATCCGGAAGGACTATAAGCCCAGAACTGAGATGAGGATTTACCTGTCGCGGGCGTCAACACACCGTCGTTTGAGATTGCTGAGTAGATAGCGCTTCCATCATAATCTTTCGCAATAACAATGTTAAAGAGATCGGAATAAGTAACTCCAGCGACTGTGTAACTGTGTCGTAGAAGATGAAAGGTATTGTACACAGGAGGATTTTGCGAAGCGGGACAAGAACCGTCATAGTAACTGTAGGGGATCCAACACTTTGTAAGGTTCGCTACGGACTGAATGACTACATTGGTAAAATGAGTAGGAGATGTTGGTATTACAACGGGAAAGGTTGATGTTGATGTGGACGTTGAAGTTGAAGTTGAAGTTTGTGTTGCAGTCTTTGTTGCTGTCGCAACTTGTGTTGCAGTCGTCGTTTGTGTTGAAGAGGTCGGAATACTAAAATAGAGAAGGTTCGCTGTGTCGGTATTGATTACAGGTCCTGTCGATGTTTGTGTTCGGAAGGAATCTAAACGGAGATAAAAATTAGAACTTGCCCGATTCCAGTAACGAAGAGTGCTTTGAGGGTTGTTATAAGTGGTAGCATTTGCAAGAAGTCCCGAAGCGCTTAGCGTATTGGGAATCGGAATACCTGTACCATTGATATTCGCATTTGTTAAAGTTACTGCAAGTTCTTGAGGACTTGAAGAGCCTGTGGAAACGGGGAGATAAAATGTTGAGCAGTTAGAACCACCGCTGACTCTCAGAAACATATAATGTATGTTCACCGGTGATAGAGAAGGTGAACTGTAAAAATTATCTAGATAAATTATTAAGTTTGAAGGCAAAGGAGACAGCGAAGTTACAGCTATATGCGCAGCTACAGTTTGAGATGTGCCACGAGATTCAACTGAATAATACATTTGGGTGTTGTCTTTAATAGTCCCCGGCACAGAAGCTAAAGCACTTTCAATATTAGCTGTTGCTAAAGAAATAGAATTCGCGCTTCCTGAAGATGAAGTTTTTCCTGCGTATATACGAACCTGACATCCTTGACGATCCGTCATCTTATAAACTTTACCTAGATTTGTCGCTCCCAATTGTCCACCTGCATCCATTGCAAAATAGTAAAAAGTCTCAGCAGACTTGTGAGCGGGAGGAAGAGGGTAAGGAGGAAGGATGGGGGGGGTGGTTAATGCAGGAATATAAAAGGGATTAACGGAATAATCAAAGGTATTTGTTTTCACGTTGTTGAGCATAAGGGTAGCAGAACCAACAACGGAAGATGTCGAGGACGAATTATAAATTGTTGATAGTGGAGAAGTCACAATGACAGGATTCGATAAATTCGCAGGTATGGATGTGGAGCCTGTCGTTACAATGGTCGATGTGCTTGTCGAGGTGTTCGCTGGTGTCGTCACGGTTCCAATGTATAAGGGAAGTGCGGTGGAAGTGTAGCTTAGTGAGCCTACTAAATTCAAAGATAAATTCTCGGAATTTTGTTCGTTTGTCAAATTATCACTTATACTCGCAGGACCTCGCTTTTTGCTGTCTCTAGCATCGTCTGGGGCACAGGCATAGAAGAAATTAAGGGATAAAATTACAAGATAAAAACCTAAATTTTTCATAAAAACTCTCTAATAAAAAATATTACTTTTTTATATCGGAGCTTTATGAAAAAAGTTTAGTGAGCAAGGCCCCTAGCACCTTGTCCCTTCGTTACGAGTATGGAAGAACCCGCTAGAATTCCACCGATGGTTCCGAAAGAAAGACTCCTAAGTGCTATTTGGGCATTAAGACGACCATTTTTAGAGCACCTGTGAGTTCTATATTTTTCTGTCGAGTGTAAGGTGTGGCTGCCAGTAGTGTTCCTACATTGTAGGTATTGTCACTGAAATCCAAACCGTCGTAGTACAGAGTTGTGGAATCACTGGTTGCATTCAGGTGATAGGTTTCGAAGTTGTCGATCATCGTTGTTGCTTTTGTACCATCCCATGTACGTAGAGCATAGTGTCCTGAAGTTGAGTTGAAGGAAGAGTAGTACACAACATCATTGATGACCCACAGATTGATCGCTTGCTCATCTGTACCTGAAAGAAGAGACAAAGTTTGTGTTGTAGAATTCACAGAACCCAAACCTTGGTATTCCGAAGTCCACTGATCTCCGTTACTGGTAGATGCTGGTGGTTCACAATTCATATTGTTCATACGGAATTTCATGACGTTAGTATTGGTGCTAGTAGCGTTCTGGAAGGATTTAGTGTTGTCGGAACTCCACCAGTTTGCTTGTGTGATCGCACCGGATGTTGTGCAGATGGAAGAACTGGTTCCGTTGTAAGGAGCACCATTACGAACCCATGTTCCGCTCGCAGTGAAGCATGTAGCGGAAGTTACAGGTGTTGTGCTTCCTGAAAACGACTGACAGAAACCGTTATCGACCCATGTTCCCCCTGCGTTTGTACAGTCTGAAGATGTTGTGCGAGAGGTGTCTGGATCACCCTCAGAGTTTTTGCAGTGTGGTCCACGTATTTCAACACTACAAGTCATGGTTCCTGCATTTTTCTTACGAACATTTCCGATAATGTAAACTTGACCTTTGGAGTCTTGTTGTATTGCGGAGATCTGGCTTCCACCTCCTGCGAAAATTTGTCCTGAACTTTGACAACGGCTTGCGAATTCGGTTTTGTAGGAATCGCTTGCATCTCCACCGTTTTGAAATCCTGTTCCGTATGTTGATTTGTCCTGTTTGCGATTCATTTGAATCCACGTCCAGATATTGTCTCCACATGTTATGACGGAACTTGTTCTTGCAGCTGTAGTGCTTCCTCCCGCAGGATCGAATTTGAAAAGACAAGCACTGTTCCACGAAGCTGTAGAAGCTGTTGTAGGATCTGGCCCGAAGAAGATCGCTTGATCTCCTGTTGTTGTTGAGCTTGTTTCGTAGATGAAGTTGAACCAGTTGCGTGCAATTTCTATAAGTCCTGAACTGGAAAGATAACGGAAAAACCCACCTGCTTTCCCATTATTCTTACCGTTACAAGAATCGGTACCTGTATAGAATATAGCTCCTGATTTCATAACCAAGAAATCTTGTACGCAGATATTTGAGTTGATCATCTCTGAGAGATTTCCGTTTGTACGATCCCATTTGTAAATCACAACTTTCGGTGAGTTTGGAATACCACCTGGATAGTAAGCATTCCCGCTAGAATCAAATTGGAACACACTCAGTCGTGTTGCGTTCCAACTGTCGATGAAGTGGTTGAAGTCCAGACATTCCAAGTTGTCGGTTGTCGGAGCTGTTGTTTTCAAAGTTGCAAGGTCACCACCTTTGACACGGAACAACTGACAGTAGGTTCCATCTAAACGTTGGTCTCCTTGAGTGGGTGCTGCGTTTGCATCAGGTGTCTTAAAACGGAATGCATTCTCAAAATGAAGAAAGATTTCGTTGTAAGGAGCAGGAGACACCGCAATGGTTAGAACTTTAGGAAGGGTCGGTGGCACCTGATTTTGTGTGGAAGATGTTGTTGTGGTGAGAGCGTTTGTTACGGTTCCGTTTGCATCTGCTTTTTGAAGACTGTTTGTACCGTCGGATGTGGAAGTGTCTGTGCTTGTTCCTGTTGATGTTCCTGTGTCTGTTGATGTGCTTTGCAGATTCAAGTCTGCTAGTTGCAAAAGAGGAGCTTTTAACTTTCTTGCAATTTTATTGTGAGTCTCTACGAGAGCAACACCGTTTTTCTGGCTTGGATCTACAACGAAAAGGCTCGTAGCCCCTTTGAAGTTTGCAGTGGGTTTTAGCGCCTCGTTGTTGTTATAAGATCCCGAACTTGAGTTGTAATTTCCGTTGTTATCTTTTCCACAGGAAAAAATAAAGAGTAGGAAATTTAAAAGAAGAAACTGTCTTACACGCATGGATGGTCTCCTTTTATCATGCGAAGAGTTTTAAAAATGACCCAGCAGATAATTTTATAGCAGGGACAAATTTAGCCTTCCAAGTTCTACTTCTCACTCGCGGGCGTACAACTCTAAAGTCAAAAATTGTCCCTATTGCAAATCTTGTGACAAAACCCATAGGATTTGCTAAGGGCAGAGACGAATGTGTGAGCGTGAAAAGAACAGCAATTTTTTTTAGCATAGCTTGGCTCACTGGATAGAATGTAGGGTTCTTATTTTATTATAGAGCGAGTCTTTTTTTAGAAATGGGCAAAATTTGCAGTGTTGTTTTCTTATAGTTCAAGTTTAGATACAAAATGGGAGATGTCCATCCAAGATACGAGGTTTGCTGCTGTTCGAGTTTCTGATTTATCTCCTCCATAAACGAGGTAACTTGGGCTTGAGTTTCCTGAGATTTCATTCCAATTTTTTAAAGAATCAAAGAACTTTGAAGTCACAGTTTCCCCTGCTTTTATTTCGATAGGGATTAAATTCTGTCCATGTTCAATGAGACAGTCCACTTCAACACGACCATTCATATCTCTCCAAAAATAAAGAGGTGGTCGCTTCCCTTGATTATAAAATTGCTTGTTGAGGTCTGAGATGATGAAATTTTCAAACAGATGCCCCCAGATGGGATTCAAGGGAAGAGAGGAGTCTTTTTCAATTCCAAGAAGTGAACAACAAAGTCCCGTATCATTAAAATAGATTTTTGGAGATTTGGTCAGTCTTTTATTAAAATTTTTGAAATGAGGTTGTAGTAAAAAAATGATGTAACTTGCTTCCAGTATAGAGATCCACCTTCGAGCAGTTGTAACACTTATACTGCTTGCATTGGCTAGATCAGAAATATTGAGAATTTGTCCAACTCTATTAGCGCAAAGTTTTAAAAAACGTTGGAAAGTATTTAAATCCCCAATATTTGTTAATTGTCTCACATCACGTTCTACATAGGTTTGAATATAGGAAGGATAGAACGTATTTGGATCTATAGAATCTGAGTAAATTCGTGGATAAGAACCCTTCCATATAAATTCGGAAACAGATGCCCCTAATAAAGAGTTCTCTTTTAACTCACTCAAAGAAAGTGCTTGTAGATGTAGTATTGCGATTCTTCCTGCCAAAGATTGTGTTATGGCTTGATTCATAAGAAAATTTTGTGAGCCCGTTAAAATAAAAAATCCTGGTCTTTTTTTATTATCGATCTCAAGTTGAAGATAAGAAAGTAGGGAAGGAACATTTTGGAACTCGTCAATAATAAGCCCTGAATTTTTTGTGTAAGTTCTCAGAAATTGTTTCGGGTCTTCACTTGCAAAGTTACGCAACTCCGGATCTTCCAAGTTGACGTAGTCATAATGGGCAAAAACTTTTTTTGCAAAGGTCGTCTTTCCCGACTGCCTAGGACCTAATATAGCTAGGGCGGGGAGGGATAAATAGGAGCGAACCATGTTTTCAAAGTCGCGAAGGAACATACTGGACCTCATTAAATATAGGATTTCAATAGATTAGCTTTTTTTGTGCGTTTTGTATATTGAAAAGTCAATATGCACAGGCTATTTCAGCCAGAATGGCTGAGCTTCTGAGAGGTGTATTAGAGGGTTGTTCCTTCACAAGCTGCTATTTGCGCCCAGATCTTAGCAAGGTCTGCGTTGATGTTTGTGATCTGTTTGCGAATGTCGCTTAGTTTTTGGTTCAGAATGCCTTCAGGTGTATCTGCAAGATGCATCGTGTCTACCACCAGTGGAACTATTGATGACATCATGGTAGCTAATCCGACTATCACAAATGCTCCTCCGCCTATCCCGTATCTCATTGCAGATTTTCCTTTGGTCTTGGCTTTTTCTTGTGCTGATTGATGAACTTCATCAAAGGTTTTTTTTGCGTCTTGTGGGTTAGGATTTGCAGCAGCGAGTCTTTTGTAGGTTGCTTCCATTTGTTTTGAGAATTTTTCAGCGTAGTCTGGGCTTTTAATCATACGTGCAAAGTTATCAATTCGTTTCTCAAGTGCCGCTATTTCGATCTTTTTAAGCTCTGCCGGTTCGATCGACACTTTACCATTTTGTTGCGGTTTGCCCCCTATTTTTTGAATTTCTTTCCAATCGACTCCATTTTTTTTGGCCATCGGTTCATCAACCTCTATCTTTGAACCATCTGTTGGATTTCCCCAATTTTCATGAAAGTTGTCATTCACAATTTTCTCCACATCAATGTATTTTTTTATGTCTGTTGCAAGTTCAGCCATTCTTTGTTTTCTAGACAGTTGCTCTACACCAGTTTCCCATTCTGCTGAGAAATAATAGTTAAAAAGCTTGTGTGGTTTTATTTTCTTAGAATTATCATTCCACTCTAAATCCAATTTTTTCATAAAATCCATAGTCTCAGCCAATTTCTTATACTTACGTGCGGAAGTATCCTTTACTGCATAAGCAATGAACCCTGCCATTCCGACAGCCGTAACACCCATCCCTACAAAATATAGGATCCCAGCTGTAGAACTAAAAAACGCATATCCTCCTCCACCCGCTCCTGCTAATGCAGGGTCTACACCTGCAGCTAAACCTAGGCCGTTGGATCTTTCTGTTGCTGTGCCCGTTGGAGTTTGACTTTGAGAAGCAAGCTGTGCTTGCAGAGCTTGGAGACCACCACTGTTTATAAAATGCTGACATTCATCCACATTTAAATTGGCGTTTTGATCTATAATTTGTTGGAGCTGTGGATCCATGGTCTGTCCCTGTTTTGCCTGCTTATAAGCGATAAAAGCATTGCGTATAGCAAAACACTGATCTGTAAACTTGGTTTGGTTTACATAATTTCCCCAAACCAACGAAGACGCCACACTGTTTGTTGAAATAGGAGGAGTTGAGAGTGTTGTCCATTGAGCAGAACATGTTTGATTAGGATTTTCTGCAATATAGGGTCTCACACAGGATTGCAATTGAACAATAGGATTCTTTATATTTTTATCACTGTAGAGGTTTGGAACTTCCACATCGACATCTGAAAAACCAGAATTTGAAGATGCAGGAAGACATTGTGTAGGATCGTTGGGATCACACATACGGATCTGGAAATATTGAGTGTTAGGATCATAAGAATTTACATGGATCTTATAAGTCGAAGACCAGCACACATTACCCAAACTTACAGTGGCTTGGGGTGTGCCTAATGCGGATCCATCCACCAAACTTAATTGCGAGTCGGTTATAGTATCTTGTGCAGTGCTTGGTTCCACGCTTGGTTCAACGCTTTGTGCGTTTGAAGCACTCTTCTTTGAATATTCATGCCCAGTTTTCTTACACTCCGTTATAGATAAAAATGCAAGAAGGGCAGAAAAGACCTTCACTTTTGACATGGTTTTCCCTCCGATGGTTTACTCAATTATCGGAAGACGATGCAGAAACTTAAATTTCGTAGAAAGAAGGATATTTTAGTTTTTAAGGTTCCATAGAGATTCTTTTTCTTCAAGAAAAAGAATCTTATGGGCCATATCTTCTACCTTTGAGTTGATTCTTTTGATTTCTTCTAAAAGCTCAAGTGCCTCTTGACTTATTCCGGACATTACGCCGAGAGGAAGTTGAGGAGCTTGGTAGAGTTTCAATTTTTCAGAGACTGTAATTTTTTCTTTCAGAATATGGGGGGATCTTTGCCGGAAAGCGCTCAAGGTCATTTTAATTAAGGCTATTTGAAGATTTTTTGTAGGATTAAAAAAAACTGCATCGTCAAACTCACGGTAAAAGACCTGTGACATTTTAAACGATTGTGAATTGAGGTATTGAATTCTCGTTTCAATTTCCCCGAAGTGAGATGTGAAATTTGCGAAGCTGAGGCTTTCTGCAATGCTATGAAAAATCCTTATATATTCTTCCAGTTGTTTCAAAATAGGATCACGGGCTTTGTTGAATTCATTGATGAAATCTTGGGGATTCATCAAATACAAATCCTCTCTTTGCATAAATGCATTCATAGGCATCCATAATATCGTTTCGGGGTCACTTGCAGCATGAAGAAAATTTGAGAGGGGGAAAGTTAAGAAAAGAATGAGAAGAATTTTAGCCATAGTATCCCTTTCTTCTTAGAAGAGTTTCACACTACCTAGATGGGAAAATGCGTGCAAGCAAATAAGTACAAAGACATAGGAGACGGTGTCCTATATTCTTAGCGCGGTATCCGATATATGTTCATTGTTTCTCAAAGAGGTTTGACATTCTTTGAAGAAGGTTGAGATTACAAAATCTATAAAGAGCTATCGTGGAAGGAACAGCTTTGTTTCGGTCTAAGAATTTGCGATGATTGTTTAATGACAAATCATGTTTATTGAGTTGCAGTCCAAGATGATAGGATTTGTCTATCGTTTATGATTTCCTTGTCTTTCCCTCGAAGTGCATAGTGCACTGTCTTCATGATATGGATCAATAGAATCTTGCTATGATACACTTCTAAATAAAGGTTATGTAGAAGTACAAGGCTAAAGGAAGACGAAAATGTTTTCTTTATCGTGCATCAAATTTTTTTCTTTCTTGCTTTTTGTCCTTCTTTCTCTCGGATGCGGAGGATCCTGGGATCTCAGTAGTCAAACGTCTCTGCAAAACTCTGTTCCTCAAGTGACAGAAACTTTTCCGAGTTCCCATGCTACGCTTGTGGGTGTGAACCTAAAACCTATGGTAATTTTTAGTCAACCCATGGACTCTTCGACTTTCGATAGATCTACCTTTTCTATCAAACTAGGAAATCAATCTGTTGCTGGTACGGTCATAGTATCGGGTTACAGTGCTACCTTTGTTCCCAAAAATGCTCTTCCTGTAAATGCTAGTTTAACTGCAACCGTGAACACACATGTGCGAAGTTTGGTAGATGGAAAAAGTGGAGCCAATTTACAGAACGATTATGTATGGACTTTCAAGACAGGTTCTTTTTCAGATAACATTCAACCTGTCGTCAGTATTATCAGCCCTGAAAACTCTTCGACAGATGTTCCTCTAAACAGAAAGATCGGAGTGGTTTTTAGCAAATTTATGGATCCGAACACACTCTCTCAAGCAACTTTTTTCTTGCAGTCGGGGACGGTTCTGGTTAGTGGGAGTATTTCTACTATAGGTTTGGTTTCAACATTTACACCGAAGACTCCTCTACGAAGCAATACTCTTCATACTGCGACTGTGAGCGTCGCCTCTCAAGATCTTTCGGGTAATACTTTGAACACGAATTTTTCGTGGTCTTTCACGACTGGTTCTACTTTGGATACAACAGCACCTGCGGTAATCAATGTACTTCCAAGCGATAAAGCGACGCAAATCCCAACTAATTTCCAAGCAACAGCTACTTTCAGTGAAGTTATGGATCCTGCTACAATCAGCACAAAAACATTTTATATGGAAGATGCAAATGCAAACCTCGTGAAAGGAAATATTTCTTTCATAGGAAAATTTGCAAGCTTTCAAGCTTTATCTGCACTGGATTCAAATCAAACTTATACAGTAACTATTTTAAGTGGCGCTGAGGGAGTTAAAGATCTTGCTGGAAATGCGTTGGTAAGTGATTACAAGTGGACCTTCACAACGATGTCTAGTTCTCAAACAGCAGCACCTACAACACTTGTATCCAGCCCTACTAACAATGCTCAAGGGAGTTGTTTGCAAGTTCCTATCCTTCTCAGTTTTGATTCTCCCATGAATGGGGCAACGATTACACCTTCGAACTATACAGTGACGGGACCTAGTACTCAGAATGTTGTAGGAACCGTGTCTTTCAATTCTTCACTTACAGAAGCGAGATTTATTCCACTCGCATCTTTATCTCCCAATACTTTGTACACAGTTTTTGTAAGAGGTGGCAGTTTTGGAGTGGGAGATCTTTATGGAAATGCGATGTCCAGTAATTATCAGTGGATATTTACCACGGGTACCGAGGCGTGTTCGCAATGATGAAAAAAAATATTTTTTTACTTTTAATGTTTCTTTCTTTTTATTGCACTTTGATTGCGGAAGTAGATCAGGGGACTTTTGATCTGAGTCCTTTTTACGGTTACAACTATTTTCAAAAGAAGCAGAATTTAAAAAACAACCCTCTCTATGGTGGGCGCTTTGCCTATAACATAGTGAGTTATGTGGGCTTAGAAACTTCTTTTTCCTTTATCAAAACACGAGTTCGAGATTCGGATATTTCCCTTTCAAAAGAAGGTCAGTTTGTGAGTTTTGTGGCTCCGGATGCTGTTAGTGCCAAATTCTATTCTTTAGATTTAGTCTACAATATTGTTCCATCTTGGCGTGTTACCCCTTATGTATTTTTGGGGTATGGTGCTACATCTTACAACCCTTCTATTCAGACCAAAGATCTTTCTTCCGTGGATTCTGGATTGGGTTTGAAAATTTCTTTAAGCAAAGTGGTCTCTTTACGTTTCGAAGGAAGAGACATCTTTGTTTCTGAGAAATTTAAAAATGGATATCACAATGTGAGTGCAACGTTTGGCATACAAATAACTTTGAATAGTCCTGTAAGCGTGCAGATTGTTGAAAAAGAAGTTGCGAAACAGGAAGTTTCAATCGGTAAAAGTGAGAAGGTTCTGGAATCTCATGTCTTTCATTTTACCTTTGGGAAGGTGAAATTGAATCCACTTGCAAAGAAAGCACTTAATAAATTGAGCTTTAAAATGCATGCGAATCCTAAACTGAGGGTGCGTATTACAGGCTTTAGTTCTTCTTATGGACTCAAAGAGTTTAATATGCGTTTGAGATTCAAAAGAGCAGAGATTGTGAAAAAGTATCTTATCAATAAAGGTATTGCTCCTGGAAGGCTTCTCATTCGTTCTTACGAAAGCACACAATCTGCTGTGAAAGAATGGAATCGCTATGCGGTGCGTTCACCTGAGGCTCTTGCCAATATGCGAGTGTTGGTAGAAGTGTTGGAGTGATTAGTCGCCGCTTACATTTGTGCAAACGCGCGTGTAAATTCCTAGTACGTTAAAATGGTCATAGTCAGCCATTGCTATTTTAGTGATGGAGCCCAATTTCGCTGCTGTTTTAATGGAGTTGTCACCAAAAGATACAATTCCCAATATGTTATGTGCGCAAGATTTTCCTGTTTTAGAAGATTCAATGTTGTTTGTTGCTGTGATCGGTCCATCGATAGAACTGATAAGGCCTGGGTTTATGTAAGGGCCAATTGCGCAGGAGACGGATGTAAGAAAGGCAAAAGAGATAATTAGTTTTTTCACAATGCACTCCTTTTTGAGTTCGACCAAATTGTGAACTTATAAAAGGAGTGGTGAGAATTTCATTAGAATTTTAGTATAAAAATTCCTCATGGATGATTTCAGACTGAGAATCTTTAGCAAAAGTTTTACTGCTCTTATTGTAAGGATAGTAAACAATCATATTGCCAGTACTTTCTCCATGTGTGAGTGGAACTTTCACTGTTCCCATTGCGGGAACTTCTACTTCTTCTGGCATCCCATAGTAAGGGCTTGCGCGTTCGAAGGGGTCTATTGTAAGCCATGCATTTGCATCGGAACCTAAGAAGTGATCTGGTGAACTAAAGGGTTCGGCAGAAGCAAGAGCTGCAATTTTGACTTTCATAAGACCGAAGGGTCTTTGATGAATTTTTGAAAGTGGAACATTCATAATCATAAGGGTGCTGTGATCGAACGTTTTCAAATCCTGTGTATCCACAATGGCTTTGGTGTAGTTTGCTTTTTCTCCGTTATCGACTTCCTTGCGTAAACGACGCATTTCTTTAGCATCTGTAAGCACCGTTTTATAAGTGTCGTAAGATGCAGCAGGATTCAAAGTAAATAACGATGCAGCAACAAGTTCCTGATCAGGAATTCCATCTCCGTTTCCATCGATTTGAATGGAAAGTTCACAGTGCTCCCAATTTGTAAGTGGACTATGCAATTTAGCTGCAAATTGCAGGAATTTTTCTTTCTTCGAATTTACTGTTTTTTCAACAGTTCTATATCCCACAGATTCCAGATCACAAATATCTGTAAGCCTGCGATCGGTGCCTACAGGGGGTTTTCGAGAATTGCTTGCAAGATGGTTGAAGATATAAGCTTGAGCTTTATCTGTACCCTCGTTTTTTAATGTCAATTCTGCAAGAGAAGATTCTGCATCTTCTTTGCAAGAAGCGTGAACTTTCAAAGATTCCGTACGGAGCAGGCTGAGTTTTTTTACGACACCCAACGTTGCTATTTTAGCGAGTATTTCGCCTTCTTCGCTTTTTACATAGATGAATGCCGAGAGTTCTTTGACCTGTTTGTCTGTAGGAGCTTTGACAAAGACGGTGTAAGGGACTTCCACTTTGCTGTTAGCTGGTACAAGCACACTGTTGGGAAACTCTATTTCCAACTCTTCAGGAACGCGTGTTGTGAAGTAAACAGACATGGCTTCTTTGCTTGCGTTTTGAAGAGAGAGGGTTTTGTTGTAGTCTTTTTTCTGTGAAACTTCCATATCTCCTAAACTGATAGCAGCAGGATGTACACTCAAACCTTTGCTTTTTACAGCATTGAAAATATCTACACGTCCTGCACCTTGTCTGGAAACGGGGTATTCATTGTTACCGTTGTCTTTGATGTTGACGCTGTTCGACATCAAAACACTTTTGATCTGTTCGTAGTTCCAATCTGGGTGCATCTCTTTCAAAAGGGCAACACAACCTGCAATATGCGGAGCTGCCATCGAAGTTCCACTCATTGCAGTTGCAAGTTTTCCTCCGCCTACTTTTGCGGAAAGAATGTTGCTTCCAGGTGCTGAAATTTCAGGCTTTATTGCAGAGTCCAAAGAACGAGGTCCACGTGATGAAAAATTTGTCAGTGTGTCGATGAGTGTTGGATCTTCAATGCGTTGATCTGTATTAAACTGAACTTGAAATTCTTCACCATCGGTCATGGCATCTTTGAATCGTGTTCCATAAGATTTCGAAATCATAATGACGGGTATGTCGAAATTGCCGGAACCTCCCATGCTTGTTGCTTCACCATCTATATTGTTAGCAAAGACAACTCCGATCGCTCCAGCATTGACTGCTCGTGTGATCTTGTCAGTAAAAGGAGAGCCTCCACGATCAATCAAAGCGACATTTCCGCGTACAGCATTTTTTTGTTTTTCATCTAAGTCTTCATTTGCCAAGCCTATGTAAACCAATTTACCGTGAAGGTCTCCCACGCTTTCGAGCGGTTTTGCAAAGGAAGCTTCAATAGCTCGTATAAGAAAAATATCTTTAGAATTTTTAAATTTAACTCCTCGAAACTTCCAATTCTGATCCATGTTGTCTATAGAAGCTGCAACGGAAAGTGCTTCATCTATAGAAGACGGCGCTCCAACGATGTAAGGAACATTGCCTGCGTTACCTGCAGAAATAACAGGAATCACATCTGCTTTAACAAGGTTTTTCATAGCTTCGTCGTAGAGTCTGTAGGGAACTCCGAACTGTGATCCCAAAGAAAGGTTGACGACATCTAAGTGGTCATTGGGATCGAGATTGCCGCTTGGATTCACTGCATATTCCAAAGCTGCAATGACGACAAAGTCGGAAGTCGAACCTTCTTTTCCAAAAACTTTAATTGCGTACAACTGTGCTCCAGGAGCGACTCCTGTGTAAGTGTTAATACCATCTCCGATACCTGCAATGGTTCCTGCTACGTGAGTACCATGTCCTGATTCATCTATGGGGTTTTCATCGGGAACAGGTACGCGTCGGTTGAAATCGAATGAAGCATCGTCGTAATCACTTCCCACGAGATCAATACCCCCAACGACTTTGTTATTTGGAAAGTCCGAGGTCTTTTTTGCAGGGTCTACAGCTTTGTATGCTTCTTCTGTTCCTTTTCCACCAAACATTGCGTGTGTATAATCTATGCCTGTGTCGATAACACCAACACGGATGCCTTTGCCCTCGTAGTGAAGCTCTTTTTGTACACGATCCGCTCCTATGAAATTGACAGAGGTGTGCTCTCCCACTTTAGGTGCGGGTGTTGGCGTTTTTTGCGCGTCAGGTCTGAGAAAATTTTCGGAACTATGTATTTCAGAAATATTGATGTCGTCTTTCAAATGAGAAATAAGACGTGTCGGAATCAGAATTGCAAATCCATTGAGCACAAAACGGTAACGTGAAAGAATTTTAATATCTCGGGAAAGGGTATGTAGAAAATTTTCATACTCTATTTGTTCTTTGAGCAACTGTGTTTTTTGACTCTCATTTATGAGGAGTTTGTTTTTATCGTGTTCGACTGTGCTGAGTAAAGCAGGTGTTTTGAATTTCAACATCATGAGTTTGTAAGGCTCATCTTTGACGGAGCGATTTGTAATAGCAAGTGTGTCAGATGGAGTTGTTTCACGACAAGATGACAGCATAACGGGAATAAGAAACGCAGTAAGCAAAGCACAGCTCAATCTGGTTAGCATGCGACCTCCGAAAATATTTTGGGTATTTTTCTTTTTCTAACAGTGTTTTTGGAAATTATCAAGAATAATTAAATAAAATCAAAGCATTGTAACTTTTCTCTCAACTCCTTCTGCGGAAGATCGATAGGGTTCTCAACGCTGCTTCCTCGTCTGGGAGCACTGAAACGTCTTTCACCTTAACCTTAAGTCAGAGAAATGGAGTGTCTTTATGAAAAGTTCAAATGTTTATACTGTTATGGGAGCTACAGGAAAAGTTGGTTACGAACTCGCACGTACTTTCATCAACAAAGGATACAGTGTTCGTGCAGTAGGTCGTGATTCAAAGAAACTTACAGAGCTACAAAAAATGGGTGCAAAGACCTACTCGGTAGCTTTTGATAATTATGAGGAGCTTACAAAAATTTTCACAGGCTCAACAGCTGTATTTACAATGTTGCCTTCAGCTTATTCAGAAAAAGATTACTATGCTTATTCTGATAAAGTGAGCCAAGCCTATTATTATGCTATTGAAAAAAGTGGTGTGAAATATGTTGTAAACTTGAGCAGTGTCGGTGCTCAGTATTCAGAAGGTACTGGTATAATAAAAGCACACTACTACAATGAACAACGTTTGAATTCATTGAAAGGTGTGAATGTTATGCACATCCGTGCTCCTTACTTCATGGAAAATTTCTACTGGTCAAGCCAAGAAATTGAATCCAAAGGAACACTGTCTTTGCCATTCCGCAAAGACCTTTCTGTCTATTTTGTTTCTACAAGCGATGTTGCAAAAAAAGCTTACGAGTACATGGAAAAACTTTCTTACACAGGTTATTCTTATGTTGAGCTTTATGGCCCAGAAAATGTGACTTACGAGCAGGCTGCAAGCTATTTTTCAAAAGCTTACAACCGTCCTGTTCATTACTATCAAAGTTCATACAATGATGCAGAGAAAATGCTTGCTACTTACTACAATACAAACTCTGCAAAGTACTTTGTAGAATACTACAAAGCTATGAACGAAGGCCGCATTTCTTACACACAAAAACAAAATCCACAAAACACATGCACATACACTTTCAACTCTTTCGCAACTCAGTACTACAATAAGAAAAAAGTTGCAGCTTAATCAAATGTCGAGGTCACTTCATCTGAATTCTTCACCTTTGGTGTAGAAAGGCGTTGTTGATCTCGACTTTTTAGCTTTTTGGTGCTCTGAATGGATGAGGAGGGGAAACGACTGCAAAGTTGAATATAGGACTTTGAAAGTGGTTCCACACTCTTATCCAAACCATCACCATCATTTCTGCTGCTCTTGCTCCTGTAATATCTCCAAGATCTATGAAAGAATCTTCAGACCATCCAAAAGCATCATGAAGCAATATAATCACATTTTTCTTCGCATCCTCATGATTACTTGCTAGAAAAAGATGATGTTTTCCCGGAAGAGAAGAAGGATTCACCATGAGGTCTGCTGTGAGTGTATTCAGAGTTTTTACCACTTTTGTCTTCGGATAATGTTTTTGAATCTGTTCTGCTAGCGAATCTTTGTTGCAAACAAAGAGACTCGCTTCCCCACTTGAGGAAAATTCAAGTGCATTGGAAGTATCTATAATGATTTTCGAGCCTAAGTTTTTTTCACCCGCAAGTTCCATCGCATGCATCGTTGCAGAACCCAAAGTGCAATTAAAAATCAGTTCTCCAAAGGCAGCAGATTCTTCGAATGTTCCCAAGGAAACTTTTGCAAGTTTCTTCGTCCATTCCTTTGCTTTCGGATTGTTAGCGTCTCTTGATCCCACTTTAACTTCATGTCCAACACTCGCTAGTTTCGTAGCGATGGTCTGACCTACCATTCCTGTTCCTAATACACTTATCTTCATAACTTTCTTCCTAATGAAATTCACTCTCTACAAATTATAGTACATTCCCGCAGTGAAAGACCTTCTGATAGTCTCTGGGAAATTTTTTCCTAGAAAAAGTGTTGGATTTTGGCCGTTTAGCCAACTTGTAAAGACTCTTCAATTTGTGCGATTTAAAATAGTTTTACAAAGTCTTGCACAGACTATTGAAAGACATCGTAAAATATAAAGAAAGGGATTTTTGAAGGTTTTCAGAGGTCTTTCAAAAACAAGGGGGTGTTATGAATAGATTGCAGAAGGGCTTGTTCTTCAGCTTGATTGCGTTGAGTGCAAGTTCTGCGTTTGCATTTGTTGAAGATCGGCATTCGGAAATGGATTCGGGTTTGCTTCGAGGAAAGAGAGATAAGAAGGTTGAAGAGAAGGTTCTTCGACCTGAAAGTGTAGTGAGTTCGTCTATTCGTGAATCGGAAGACATGCAAGGTTTGCAAGTTATCAGAGACAAGAAGACAGGACGTATACGTCTTCTGCATGGCGTTTTTGAAGGTGTGGATGTTTTGAACACTTCAGAACCTTCTGCTTACGTTGAACTTTCGAAACATTATGTAGATCAGCATCCTGAAATTTTTGAGACCCCCTCTTCTTCTTTGAAAGAACTTCCTTCAGCTCTTTATGTCGGCAAAGATGAGCAGTTTGTTCGCTTCCATGTTTACAGGGATGGCCTTCGTGTGAAGGATGCATCTGTTGACTTCCGCTTTAAATTTGGAAAACTTCTTCAAATTTCCAATCAAACTTTTGCAGAAGCAGAATCCGTCAATTTGACAGAGCGTCAAGATCTTCTTGAAAAAGCAGGTGAAGCGCTCAACGCTAAATCCATCACACCTCAAGGTTTTGTCTATAGAGTTGTTGAAACGGCAAATGGTTACGCTTTAGAGAAGGTTGCAAGTTTCGCAGTTCAAAGTGAAACAAACATGCCCTACACATTAGAGTTGGATGTTAGTAATGGAAAAGTTTATGAATTGAATCGTAATTTTTATAATTACCAAGGGAATGTACGTGGAGATTTTTATCCACGATGGTATGACGAACCCCTTGCTTCTTATCCTTATCCACTTTTAAGTGTGCAATCTACAAAGGGTGAAATTCGTGCAAATCAATCTGGACGCTTTGAAGCAGCTGCAGATTCCGCACCACAGCTGACAGATGGTTTAAGGGGACCTTATGTGACTGTGAAAGACACACACAATGCAAATGTGAGTGCAAAGGGTGTCTTGAATGGATCAACTTGGGATGTTTACGTAAAGAAAGAAGGGAACGCACAACCTTGGATGGATACACGCATCGCACAGAGCATGATTTATGACAAAGTGACTGCGATGATTCAGTTTGCAAAAAAATATATAGACATGCCTTGGTTCTCAAGATCTTTGGTAGCGAATGCAAATTTGGATTCTCATTGCAATGCGTATTGGGATGGTTCCACGATCAATCTTTTTACAGGCAATGAACAGTGCGCAAATACAGGTCTGATTGCCGATGTTATGTATCACGAGTGGGGACACGGTTTGCATCACAATGCAGAAGGCATTGAAGATGGTGCTTTGTCTGAAGGTTTCGGAGATATCATGTCTCTTGTGATGACACATTCCAACTTACTGGGAATTGGTTTCATGCTTTCAAATCGCGCGCCTGTTCGTGATATCAAACCCGCTCGTATTTATCCAAGAGATCGTGGAGAAGTACACTCCGAAGGTACGATTATCGCTTCCACTTTCTGGGAGCTTTTCGAAAAGCTTACAGCAAAATATGGGGAAGCAAAAGCGGGTGACATGATTGCAAACTACGCTTTCAAAATGATATTCACTTCCCGCACCTATCTCGATGTTTATCACGCTTTACTTGTCATCGACTCCAAAGGGGGAGATCCTTCTAAAGGCACTCCCAACCAATGTTTGTTGAACGAAGTTTTCCACAATCATGGACTAGCAGAAAAAGAAGCAGCATGTGAGCTGGCTTCCGTTGATGCGTGGGAAGTGGATGGTGGAAGCAATGTGATTTTAAAACCAGGAACAACTGTAGACCTTCGTTTGAAAGCAAAGAACGCAGCCTCTCAGGTTCTCCATGGCCTCCAAGGCACTCTCTCTACACAGGATCTTCCTGGCGCCGTATTCGAAGAAGCAAACTTGCGATGGGAGGACATTCCTTCAGGAGCCTCCCTCTATAGTGAAAATGCAGCACGTCTGAGAATCCCTGCTTCTGCAAAGTGCGGTTTGAATTTCCACACGAACGTGAATCTGAAAGCAGGTTCTCGTGAACTAACCCTCACCAAAGAATGGGTTCTCGGTCGCAATGAAGGTGTCGCAAAATCTTATGCAAGCACACAGCTTCCTCAACCCATTAAAGACTTCAAAACAGCAAGCGCTGTTCTGAAAGCCAGTGACGCAAAATGGCAAGCAGACACCAAGGTCCTCAAAGCGGAGCTGAAATTCGATCTCACACACAGCTTCCTTGGCGATCTCATCATTTCTTTGAAAGCTCCAGATGGCACGACCACTCAAGTCTACAAAGGAAGCGGAAGGGGTCAGGGCTCCTTGCATTTCAACGCAGAGATCCCCGCCCTTAAGGGTAAGAACATTTCTGGGGACTGGACTCTTCTCGTAAAAGACTCCGCTGCGAGTGACGAAGGAACCTTGTCCTCATTTACTCTCCTTCTAACCCCAGCCCTTTTTAGCTGCGAGTAGATTTCTGCACCTGAGGGCTAGCTCCGTCCCACTTAAAAACACCGCCACATCTAGTTGGCGGTGTTTTTTTCATGCCTTTTAGGACTATATTTAAAAACCGCTTGTTTTTTCTTTGCAGATGTAGTGAAAAAAGCGAGCAGATCATGTAAGATATTTTTTTTTTCAAGCGTCCGAAGGAAAGAGGAATCACCGTCTATGTCACGATACACTGGCCCAAGAATAAGACTTATGCGCGCTGTTGGTATGGATCTTCCAGGTTTATCTCGTAAAACCATTGAAAGGAAGCCGACACCACCAGGAATGCGTGAGGGGCAATACAAAAAGAAGAAGAGTGAGTACGGAACTCAGCTTCTAGAAAAACAAAAAATCCGTTTTAATTATGGAATTACAGAGACCTACCTAAGACGTCTTGTGAAGGAAGCCTTTGCATCACGTGAGCACTCTGGAAACAAGTTGTTGGAACTTCTTGAACGTCGTTTGGACAACGTTGTATTCCGTGCTGGTTTGGCTCCATCGATTTCAGGTGCACGTCAGCTTGTCAATCACAAGCACGTGTTGGTTGACGGCAAGAAAGTCAACATCCCATCTTACCAGGTCAAACCAGGCCAGGTGGTTACACTTACAGAAAAAGCTTCTAAAATTCCGTCTGTTGTTTATGCATTAGAAAATCCTACATTGGCGCGTCCAGCTTGGATTTCTTTTGAGAAAGATCAGAACACCGCGAAGATGATTACGGCTCCTGATAGGGATTCATTCCCCTTTGCAATTGATGCACAGTTGCTAGTGGAATACTATGCTCGTAGGGTTAGTCGCTAATCTACAAAGTCCCTTTTTGGGACTTTTTTCTTTTTCGAGTTTATGGACACACTTACACGCGCTGCTAAGAGCTTGCGGGAACAGTTGGAAGAACCGTATTTCGGTCCTGAGACTCTTCCTCAGCTCCCCTGTTCACTGAAGTCTCGTCTTCCGTGTTGCAGGGGGCGTGGCTATGTGGTGCGTCCACTCGGACCTTATGCACATGCTGAACTTTGTGTTTGTGTACAGAATTGCAAGAGTTGTGGTGGTAAAGCACAGCTCATTGTTAACAATGCTGTCAAAGCATGTCGCAATCCTGATCCTCGTCGCATTATCAATATATTCAACCGTGCGTTTATTCCCGCTCGTTATTCTGAAGCCCATCTCAGTGTCTTTCACAATATGACAGGTAACTGTCTGAGAGCCATTCAAGCTTTGCGTCAATGGTTACGTCACTATGATCCTAAAGATCGCAATCAGAAGGGTTTGATACTGACGGGTCCTGTGGGTGTAGGTAAGACTTACATTGTTACAGCGATTGCTAAGGGTTTAGCAGAGAAGGGTGTGAGTGTACGTTTCGTAGATTTCTTCCAACTGACTTCGCAGATCAAGGGAGCTTATTCTGAAAGCAAGTCGGAGAAGAAGCTAATTGATCCTTTAATTGCTGTCGATGTTCTTGTTATCGATGAGTTGGGTAAGGGTCGCAATACGGATTTTGAAGCGACTGTTTTGGATCAATTGATTGTAGGTCGTTACAACGAAAATAAAATCTTGGTCGCTTCGACCAATCTTTCTATCAAACCTCATATTCCTGACAAGGAAGACGACAATTCTTTCCATTACCTTGGCTCTTTGGAACACCGAGTGGGTCCGAGGATTTTTTCTAGACTGGTTGAAACCAGTACTTTCGTTGAGATTGATGGGGATGACTTCCGTAATCAGGCTTTGCAAAAGTGAATTGCCGACTTGCTCAATGGAAAGATCCAAAAATTTCTGGTGTTCCAGGATTGCTTTGGAAGGATTCCAAATTTCAAATTTTACAAGATTATTTTTCGTGTTGTGAGGGAAAGGGTTTGCGTTGGGACTCTGTTAACGAATTTGCACGTTCCTGCAAATTGCAAAATCACAAACGCAAAGTGGATGCGATCGTGAATAATTTTAATGAGCTTTGGCCACAGACTGAATTTCCTCTGGAGTTATCTTCAGAAGATTCGGTCTTTTTTTTGCAGTGGTTGAAGGGTTTGCCCCACACTTCGGGATATTTACAAACTTGTAAACGAGACGGAGCGAAGCCGAGTTCTTTTTGGTATTTTGCCTTGTTAACATCGTGGCGTTTTGGAGTTCCTGTTCATGTTTTTAGTATGGGTCGTTCCAAAGATAAAGATGTGATTCCGAATATCCCTGTTAACGAGTATCCGATTGTTTACTTTCTCGACAATGTTAACGAGTTGTGGAAACCAAAATACAAAGAACAAATCTCTGCAATTATAAATTGGTGTGAGCAGAGTGAAGTACCATTGTGGATGGAGTTGCGTGAAGCTCCTTTGGTATCACAAAGTGAGGCATGGGATGTGAAAGAAGCTTTTAGAAGTTATCTTTCGAAAGTAAAGTCTAGACCCCTGTTAGATTGGTTGGATGCAGATTGTTTGTCGCGACTTCATCGTGTGAGTGTTGCGAAAGTTTAAGGAGAGATGGAAATGTTGACTTGGACGCCGGAAGATTTGGAGAAAGTTTTAGATGAGGGCAAAGATGTCTTTTTGAAACTTTGGAAACCTGGATGTGGAGCTTGTAAGTTATCGCAACCTGCAGTGAAGAGGTTGGAAGAAACTTATGGTGAGAAGTTTTTATTTGGTGAGATTGATGTTTTGGAGTTTCCGGAGATTTTAGAGATTGCCGATACAGAAGTGCTCCCTGTTTTTTTTATTTTTAAGAATAAGAAGTTGCTTGGAAAGAGTATTGGGTTTAAAGGACAGGCTAAATTACAGGATTTTGTAGATTCTTGTAAATGAAGCTTCTTAAATTGAGTTTTTATAAAGATCTGAAATGGGAAAAATCAAATCAAAATCTCCCCACATTAGTTCGCCGTCTTTGACGATGTAATTAGAAAAATTTTTTCGTTTTAAATATTTTCTAATTTCAGGATGCAGAGAACGTTTTAAAAAAGGTTCAAAATCAACTTCACGAATAGTTTCATCTGAAAATTTGATACGAAGAGAATATCCACCTGAATATTTAACGTCTTTAATTTTTATTATTTTAGGAGAAGTTTTCATAGTTTCCCCGTAATGACTTTGGGAACTATTTTTCGGTGGTAAATAAAATAATTGACCCAATGTTGTATGATTTCATCACCCAAAACTTTCACTAGCTTTTTAAAATGTTTAGCCTGTGCTGAAGGAAGAGTTTTATGGCCTGCGACTTCTCGAAGTTTTAAACTTTCAATCACTCCATTTTTAATAACAATTTCAATTTTATTTTCACAATTTCCATAACGTCCATGAACATGAATGGGTTCATGCTTATTCGAATAAAAGAAAACTACAATTCCAAGATATTCGTACAACTTTGGCATAGCTTACCCTAGTGTTTAATTAAGGATCAATTCAAAAGATATAGTATTTTAAGATTCAAGGGGATCTAATTTTTTCTACGTTTCGCATGGTATTATAGTGAAAGACCAGCTAGGAATTTTACTATGTTTAAAATCTTATTCTTTGTTTCCATACTCTTATCCTGTGCCAAAACTCCCGAAGCTCCTATGCACACACCTTGGACAGCCTCCTTAAGTGCTTCGAATTGCTCTGGTCCTGGTTTGGCTTTGGTGGGTACAGATACGAATGCGAATACGAGTACAAACCTCATTGTTCCTGTCCCCTTGAATCAACTTACGATGACAAATTTAACAGTGCAATCTGCAGTTCCTTTTCCTTCTTTACCTAATTTTACCTTGCTTGCTGTGAGTGCAACGGTCAATGATGCTATGGGTGGTTACATTCAAGTTTTTGTGTCTCCTCGCAATTCTAGTGAGAAAGTTCCTTCGAATGCGCTTCGTTGGATTCCTCTTTCTGCAGGAACTTACAAAGTCAGCGCCTACCCTTGTAACAGTTTAGGTTGTAGAAAGGATTTGGAACAGATTTTTCCTTACCTGCAAGTTGCTGCTAATCCTGCAACCGTTCAAGCTATAGGTCCTACATTCACACAATGTTATAACATTTTACAGAAACTTCAGGATGCAGGGACTACGATTGTAGAATATGCGAAAGGTTTGGAAACATACTTTCAATCTTATGGTTCAGGTCTGCATCTTGCAGATTCTTGTATGACAGGAGCTTTGAACTCTGCTGCTCAAAGTATGCAGAACATTCAAACTTTAGGCCCTTCTTATATGGGGGAAATCGCTTCCAACGCAGACGCTCTGCATGCAGAGAATCAGCAGCTTTTAAATCTGATTGCAAATCAGCAAGCAGTTGCGAATGCATCATCAAACAAAGTGACTACAGTTTCTGAAACGACGACGACGACTGCAACGCAGACTTCGAGTTCCCATTCGTCTACTGCGGGTAAAGCTGTACTTCTCAGTTTGGGTGTAGTCGGGATTGTGACAGGTCTCATAGCTGCTGTTACAGCAGGGACGGTGAAGACTATGGGTTGGACGAATGTGATTGGGAATTTAGAAGTGACTGTAGAGAAAATGTCGAAGAAGATTATAGCTGCGAATTTATCTACAGCTGCTTTTAGAAAACTTATGGAGGAGCTGAAGTTAGATAGTGAGTTAAAAACAAAGTTGGAAAATAAGGTAGGTACTTTGAGTGGATCGGTTGAGGATATTGCAAAATTACAGACAGAGCTCACACCACAAAGCAAAATGTATGCAAATCAGAAAACTTTACTCAACAGAGCTTCTATAGGGGGCATTGCTGGAATTGCTGTTTCTATCGCAGGTGCTATAGCAGTCGGAGTATCCCAATTATCTTTGGTAGGAACAAATTCTGTTTCTTCAACATCTACTCAGAGTAAAATTACAAGCAACACCAACACCAGCACCTCCACAGATACCAGTACTTCCAAAACAAATGCGGGTAATCCTTTCGATCAAGCTTCCGATTATTTTACGAAAGTTATATTTCCCCTACAGCAGCAGTTCCGTGACTGTACTGTAAGTCTTTACGACAAAGTTCTTACTGCTCCGAAGTAGGAAATAAAAAGGTGGACAGCCAAGTGTTCTAGTGAAAGTTTGTGAGCAATGTACCACAAGAGTTACCACTTGTGTCTGTGAATGTGATGTTCGTTGAATTTGATGTTGCAGTAAATGTAAATTGTTTTGAAGCCCATGGCATGGGTGAAGTTGATGTTAACCCTGTTGTGTCGAAGCTGTAATTCGTGCTTGCAGCAGCAGCAGTCACAGTCATTGTTTTTGTTCCATTACCGCAATTGGGGTTTCCACCCATATCGAAATACAAAGTGTACGTTGTCCCTGAGTTTGTAAGAACAGACTCACTTATGGAACCCGAACCTGTTCCGCTTAAATCAATGGTATAACCTCCCGTTGTTCCGAGAAAGGCTCCTGCAAAACCTCCTGACCCTATTACGGATATAACTTCAATACTTCCTACTCCTATAGTCCAGTAGTATAAGTTTGTAGCACCCGCATTGAAATAGTCATCGCTATTGTTGAACTCATTGAAACTTCCTTCGTTGAAGTTGCCATTGAGTAATGACACTCTACTGTTTGAATTGCATGAGACTGAGTTCGTACACTGCGATGCAAGTACTGGACTTGTAAGTCCAGCAGGTGCTAAAGCATTTGCTGTCGGCATGATCCAAACGGGCTTTGTAGTAAAATCAAAGCCTGTAAAGCTACTTTGTGTCTGCATCTCAGTTGTGGTGGTGTAGGAAGTTAGTCCTGTCAGAGTTTGTGCAGGTACGCTTCCGTTTGCATAGAGATAGCAGTTTGTGCAAGTTGTTATCGTTTTTGCAAAGCCAACTCCATTCGTTAGTGTCATAGAAGGATTTGCCGAGTATGAAGTTGAAACAGTTACAGCAGCACCTGCGAGTCCACCATACACATCTGTTGCTATAGGGGTCGTCACAGTCATGGTGACCATTGTGTAACAGTTTGTGATGCTGCTACCTGAAGCACCATTATTTCCAACGAGTCCCCCCATATAGTAAGTCGCTGTTGTTATACTTACGTTACGAGTTATTGTCATGCTTCCCACAACGAACGAGCTTGTTGTGGCAATACTTGCGCTGGTTAAACCTAACAAACCACCTATGTATTGGTTACCTGTAGCGGTTCCTGGGTTCACAGTCATAGTAGGTAGAGCATAAGAGTTAGTTATAGTCCCTGCTGTAACGTTACCAACGAGACCTCCTACAGCATTCGTAGCGACAGCTTGGATCGCTGAAATGGTACCTCCGTAAGCTGAGTTTGCTACAATGGTGCCACCGAAGGAACCTATAAGTCCTCCCATATTCACAACGGTTCCAGACATACTTGTAGCCATCCATTTCACAGTTGCTTGTGAAGTAGATGCGACAACAGAAGTTGCAGTAACAATCCCTATCAAACCACCAATGTTAATATTCTGAGCAATGCCAAATCCTGTTTGAACCAAACCTGTTGAGGTACAGTGGTATACGAATCCACTGGAAGATCCAGCAAGAGCTCCAATATTAGCTCCTCCTGCTGTGACCTCAACAGATACTAAATTTACATCTCTAACGGTTGCTCCCGAGTTGATGGTGCTAAATAAACCTACATTGAGTCCACCGTTTACATTGGTGCTCGTAATGTACAGGCCTGTTATGTTGTAGTTAGCTCCTGTGTATTGTCCATAAAGTGGAATAGGAGCCCAAGGTGTATCAGCTCCTCCTAAGTCTATATTGTTTGTTTGAACAAAGTATGTTGAGGAGCTTGTGCAATACTGAGTGTTTTTCAAAGCAATGGCATCTCCTATTAGGAAAGGGTTTGTGTTTGTTCCCAGTCCATTTGCGAAATAAATTCCACATCCTCCTTGAGAACTCATAGGATTAAGGTCAACAATGATTTGAAAGTATAGGAAAGATAAAGACGTACCATTTGCATCTTTGTTACGAACTATAAAAATAAAGTTGTCACTCGTACTTGAAAAAGCACTCGTTAAAAGAGGAGAAGCATTGCTTGTATAAAAACCACCTCGTGGAAGCGTGTTGCTATTCAAGTCTGTACCACCTGGTGCTGTGATCAAAGTACCCAAAGTCACTGGTGTGTTTGCTGTGAAAGCTGCTGTTGCATCTGAAAAAGCTAAAGGATGTGGTGAGTAGGTGTCTGGAATAAGGAGATAATCCATCTGGCTTTGTAATAAGATTCCATCACAAGCGTAGGTTGCAGCAGAAGATCCTGTGAGGGTACTTCCGCATTGCAAAGTAAAAGACAACTGAAGCTGATCAGAAGCATTCACGCCAAGATAGCGTGCTTGTAGCATATTGAAGTTGGGAGCGGGTGTAGTTGTGTTTATTACAGAGTTCCCTCCTGAAACAGCTACTGTCGGAAAAGTTTGAGTCGTGAGCGAGTTGTTAAATGCAAAATAATATCGGATCAGATCCGTCGAGAGCACTCCGCTTTGAGTGACTTGTGCACTTATGCCTACATCTATAAGATCCGTTGATAAAACTGTATTCGCAAAGGTTCCATAGTTTCCAGCAGTCCATGCTGTAAAGTTGGTAGCACCCGTCGCTGTTGCAGAATAGGTATTCGCGTTGTAAACGAAACTGTTAAGTTTCACGAGGCAGTTTTGATCCCCTTTGTACAAATAAATAAAACCTGATGTGACAACCGAAGGACCAAAGGTCATACCACTCGAACATCCTGTGATTTGAACAGTGATACTTGTTGCTGCTGTAGAGAGTTCTAAACTCGCTTTGTTTTGTGGTGAAGCGCTGATGGGGATTTTTATAAGTTCACTGACATTATTATTACTATCTGAATGTCTAAATAAGGAACCGCAGTTGCTAATTCCCAATATAGAAATGAAAATAACAATCACACGCAGAGTCTGTGCCTGTCTAAGCACGGAAATCCCACGCAGTGTAGACACATGTTTTAAAAATCGTGTCATTTCAACGTGTCCTGTTGGGGGTAAACACCCTCCACTCTCCTTATCGTTATTTTGAAGGTGAAAGTTGAGAAATTAGGAATAAAGGCTTATTTTTTTAGTAAAATTGGCATGTTGCGTACTTTTTTTACTCGCGAACATTATCGATAACCGGTCCATAGTTAGAACCGTTGGTACTTGTGAATGTGAGCGTTGTTGTTGTAGCAATTGCTGTGAATGTGAAACTTTTAGTTATGTATCCCATATTGTTTGTAGTTGTGTATGTTGTGTCAAAGCTATAGCTTTGAGAGTCATTTGCAGCTGTCACAGTCATCGTCTTCACGTTAGGGTTGCCTGCTGCGTTACCTGCCATATCGAAATAGATTGTGTAAGTTCGTCCTACAGTTGTTGCCAAAACTTGACTTAAAGATCCTATCGAAACATCGTTCAAGTCTATGGTGAAGGTCCCATCAGTGGCTTGCATCCAAATCTGCCAGTTTACACCGTCTCCTCCAGAGGTCCAGTTGAAGAGTCGAGTATCTCCGGGGTCGTATTGGATTTGGTTTCCTCCTGGGTAGGTTCCATATTCAAAACTTCCGTTTGCGATAAGGCTTCCGTTTTCATCACAGGCTTGCCCATTGATTCCGCATTGCCATTCAAGAATAGGACTGAGAAGATTGTTGGGAGACAGTAAGTTTGTATTATGTGGCAAATCCCAAATGGGTGTTGTTGTGAAATCAAATCCTGTGAAGTTTGAACTTACAACCATTTGAGTAGAAGTTGTATACGAAGTCAGACCTGTTAAAGTTTGTGCAGGGACCGTTGCGTTTGCATAAAGATAGCAGTTTGTACAGGTGGTGATGGCATCTGCGAAGCCTACACCGTTTGTGGTTGTCATCGAAGGGTTTGCAGAATAGGAGTTGCTTACAGTTGCTGCGCTTCCTACAAAGCCTCCATAGAAGTCCCCTGCTACTGCTGTTGTCACCGTCATAGCAACCATAGTGTAGGAGTTAGAAAGGGTGCTGGATGCTCCACTCTGGCCTACAAGACCTCCTATGTAATAAACTGCTGCATTGCTTGCGCGAGTGACTGTTATGGCTCCTGTTGCGAAGTTTTGTGAAAGTGTAAGACCTGCTGCTGAGAATCCTACAAGTCCACCTATGTACTGATTACCCAAAGAGGTCGCAGGATTCACTGACATTGTAGGTTTTGCATAAGAGTATTGTACTGTTCCCGCAAGGACTGCACCGACCAACCCTCCTACTGCATTTCTTACAAAGGTTCCTAGGCGCTCGGTAGCAGTTATCGTTCCTGTATAAGAACTGCTTGTAATGGAAGTTCCTGAACTATCACCAACAAGTCCACCTATATCTACCGTCGTTCCTGTTGTGCTTGTTGCTCCCCATGTCACAGTTGCAGTTGATCTCGAAGAACTGATAGTTCCTCCACTTGCAAGCGTGCCAACTAATCCACCCATGATGACATTTTGTGTGATTGCAGAACCTGTTGCAACGGTTCCACTGGAGGTGCAGTTCGTAACGGTACCGCTGACACTTCCTGCTAATGCACCCATATTCAATCCAACCCCTGTCACGCTGACTCCACTCACATTGCAATTGGAGATGCTAGCTCCTGCATTAATTGTGCTAAACAATCCGACGTTGGCGCCTGTACCACTCGTATTGTTAATATAGAGTCCCGTTATAGTGTAGTTCTTGGCATTATATTGTCCGTAAAGTTGTATAGGTGTCCAAGGAGTTCCAGAGCCTCCTAGGTCGATGTCTGCTGTCTGTACAAAATAAGTCGTGGACGAGGTGCACAAAGCAGTGTTTTGAAGATAGGTTCGTGTGTTGACTTGATAAGGATTTGAAGCTGTCCCCGTTCCTCCCGCAAAAGAAGTTCCGCAAGCGCTTGTAGCAACTGTGCCCGATGTAAAGGTGACATAAAAGTAAAGATAAGAAGGAAACGCCCCTGTGCTGTCGGTTCCTCTCACAAGATAGATAAAGAGGTTGTTAGTACTTATGCTAGAGACGGTACTGATAAATTGAGAGCCCGCACCTGTTGCAGTAACAAAACCTCCATTTGTAAGAGTGTGTCCGTGTCCATCTGTTCCTCCTGGTGCAATGATATTTCCCGCAACACTTGCAGAATGGTTCAAACTTGAATTTGTCGAATAAATGGAATCAGCTTCAGCAAGTGTTAAAGTCGCCTGTGAGGCAGCAGGTACAATCATATAATTGAGAGCTCCTGTTCCGTTCACAGGCATGCCGTTACAAGTGTAAGGATTGCTTCCTGCGAGAGCTACGCTGCATTGCAACGTGATGTACACATTTGCACTTCCTCCTACGTTGTAACTTATTATGCTTGAAGCGTTGTAAGTAAAAGAAGGTGCGTTCTGTCCTGCGACAGAAAGAGCGCCTCCATAAGTTATAGAAGTTTGTGCTAAGTTTTGTGTAGCTGCTGTACCGACTTCTTGTACTGTATAGGAGACTTGGTCGCTAACAAGAGTGCCACTCTGTGTGAGTTGTCGAAGCACTGAAACTCCGATAAGATCTCCTGGATTTAATGGATTTTGAAAGACTGCTACATCTCCCGGAAGCCAAGTTGTAAATGGTACAGCATTGATTCCTGTTACATAATAGTTATTCGATCCATATTGAAAGCCTTCCAATTTTACCAAGCAATTTTTATCACCTGCATATACAAAACTCATATTCGATCCGGATGTTGCGATCATAGTAGGGTTTACAGCGTTTCCACTGGCACAGCCTGCCATAGATACGACGATATTACTTGCCGTAGAGACGAGATTTAAACCTGCAGAAGAAATATCTCTCTTTTGATAAAGAGAGAAAGGGATGGAATATTTTTCATTATTAGAATCAGAAGCACAGTTGGGAATAGAAAGAGTCACCATGAAGGAAAGTATTAAACCAAAAAATGCAAAACCAAAAACCCTATATCTTGAATAGGATTGCTTGTGTTGTTCTCCATGTTTATGGACTAATTTCATAACAAAATATTTCCCGATCGTTTGCGCATTCTCCTTGCAAAGATTCACCAGTATGCTGTTCGTCTTTTTCTTTTGCAAAAATGAGTGGTCGAGCACTCTCACTTTAAAAGGATTTTTAACGCACTGATTTTTAAAGAAATTATCATTTCTTTTTTTTAAAAAAATATTCTTAATTTTCATAATTAAAATGACGACAAGGAGTATGCTCAGTGTCTGCCTAATTCAAGGAGGAGTCTTACTTTGTTAGGCAAACGTTTATATTCTTGGATTGTAATTTCGATAGTGTTTCTTATCACAACGTGTGGTGGAAGCATTAAGAGTCCTTTTGATAGTCAAAAATCAGAGGTTCGAAATACGATTCCTGTGAGCGTAAGTTTGAAACCAAAAGTTGAGTCTCTATCAAGTTCAGGTGTGAATCTTTCAACTCCTTCGACTTCAGTTGTGACGAATTTTTCAATGACGATTATGGGGTGTTTGTCAGGATTTACAACAACCATTGATGAGAATACGGCTATTGTGAATTTTCCAACTTCAGATACTAGTTGCCTTGTGAAACTTACATCATTCACTACAGATATGGGTATAACTTATACTCCTTCAGCAACACACCCTTTTACAACTTGGCAAATCGGTGATTATAATATTTTTAATGGAACGGATAGCACGAGTGTTTATGTTGCTGTCGTTGATACGGTGAGTAGCCCTATTGTTTCGGGGGATGTGGTTCAATATGAGTTTGCAACCTATAACGTAACTGTTGCATCTCCCGTCCATATTTTAGGAGCTTCCGTCAGTGTTGCGGGAGGTACTATTGCTTTTACAGGAACCTCTCAAGGTCAAGTTCTTAGAATTTTTGGTGTGGGTATAACAGCTATCTCTACATCGAATCTCGCAACTCTTGCTGTAGAGTTGTCGTGTAATGTTGTTGTTTCGGGAACAACCTGTTCTTCTATCCCTCTTCCAACAGGAACTTCCGCGCCGTATACGATCAGTTATGGATTTTTGAACGCAGCTCCTGCGAATTTGCAAACTACTTACACTTATGCTGTGATCAATGCTGCAGCCTCGACAGCTCTCACAGGCACTGCAGTTGCTGCCAATGGTGGAACACCTGTTATGCCGAATGGTGGTGTGTCTTTGTCTACATTTACGAAAACTCCTGGTTCGCTTGTAACTATTTTTCAAAAAATTGTTAACAGCACAAATATTACTTACAATTATTGGAACATATTGATTCCTACTGTGAATTGTGGGCCTTCTATATTTGCCGGTGGTGCTGGGACTTTGCAAAATCCTTATCAGGTGAATTCAGCTGAGATGCTTTACAACACCCAGTATTGCACAACAGTGAACACCTATTTTATACAAACTGCGCATATAGATCTCGTGAATACAGTTTGGACGCCCATACAGCTTTATGGTCAGTACAATGGCAATGGTTATGACATTTCGAATCTGTCTATTACGGGTGGAACTACGACAAATGTGGGTCTGTTTTCAGTGATAAATGTGGGTTCGAGTATTTCCAGTCTCAATATTCGAGCTGTGAATCTTTCTGGAGGAGTCAATATAGGGGCCTTAGCAGCTCAGATGTTAGGGGGAACTCTGACAAGCATTTTTTCAAGTGGGAGCGTAATTGCGAATTCTATTGCAACAGGTACTGGTGTGAAGGCTGGGGGACTTATAGGATCTATGGTAGGCGGAAGTATGACGAGTGCTTCCTCTTCCGTCGATATTACTTTCAACGCAGCTTCAGGAAACGCGAACGTTTCACGTATTGGAGGATTAATCGGGTATGCAGCATCCTCAACAGGGACCATTTCTATCAGTAGTTCTTCTGCAACAGGGTCTATTTCAGCGTCCGGGACTTCTCCTACTACTGCAATTTATTCAGGTGGTTTCATAGGAGAGTTTTCTGCAGTATCTTCTGGTATGACTATCAGCAATTCTTATGCAACGGGAGGCCTGACTTCTACATTTACTCCGGGAGCCATAGGTTTTATAACCGGAGGATTTATTGGCTTTTCTCAATCTGCAGCAGCTGGTGCAGTTAGCGTTTCAGGCTCGTTTGCAACAGGATCTTTATCCGTTGTTTCAGGTACTGGTTGTAACATGCTTATTGGTGGTTTCATAGGATCAGCAAATTCCAACACAACAGCAAATACCATGAGCAATTCTTATGCTATGGGTTCTATTACAGTCGCTGGTACAGCAAGTAACGGTGCAGCGGGTGGTTTTATAGGAAGCTCCGGAAGCTCGACAATTACAACATCCTATTCTTCAGCGTCCTCTATGTCGGTTGCTATTGTTCCCAACAAACAAGGATTTATCGGAGCTAACCCAACAACTGCGTCATCCGATTACTTTTATGCGAATGCTAGCGTTCCTGGAAACTCTTTTGGCGGCGTTACGGGTTTGACCACAACAACTGCAATGCAGACTCAGTCCAGCTTTACTGGATTTACTTTCCCAGGAACATGGAGAATGCCGAGTGCAAACCCATTATCTCCAGCAGGTTTGCTAAGTCCTGTTTTGAATTGGCAATGTGGTAGCAATGGAATCACATGTATTTAAGGGAGCTATAGAGTGTGTTTACGAAACAACATAGTGCGATCTGTTTTAGCATCAGGCTTATTGATGTTCGTTGTTTTATTTTTACACTTAAGTTTAGAGTCCTGTTCTCGAGATGAGAAATCAAAAAGAGAAAGTGTACAAGTTCCTTTTTCAATCAGTAAAACAAACGCTCTTGCTTTGGAAGATTCAGAATCTTTGGATCTTGTTTCTAATGGAACAAACATTCAAATTTCTGTGAGTGGATGTTCCAGTGGTTTTACGTATTCTACGGCAGGTATCAATTCGGGTGCTGTTAATCTTTATAAAGGCGATCAGAATTGTCTTGTAAAATTGCAAAGTTTTGTTTTTGGAACCACAACCTATTCTGCAACAGCTACAGGTGCTACGAATTTTACAACGTGGACTCCAGGTAGTATGGCAACATTTGCAAATGTATCCTCATCCACAGATCTTATAAACGTTTTTATCAACACTCAGGTGACGTCGACCGGTGTCTTGGTAACAGATACCGTTTCTTATAACTTCACAGACGTCACTGCGACAACAACACAGAACTTAAATCAAGCAAGTGTTTCCACTCCTGTTCCTCTTTCCGTGTCAGGAGCTGCAACACCATCTTTTACAATGACTCAGGCAGTCACTCTGTTATTGAATGCAAACGGTTCTGCAAATATGACGTTCACTTTGCAATGTTCATCCGCTCTTACAGGATCTACTCTTCCCACTTATGCGTGTGGTGGGGCAGTGTTGCAAACTCAGTTAGATTACATTCTTATAGCCGATGCCTATTCGCAAGGAGCTATTACGGAAGGACAGGCAAATGCGGCGTTTATTGCAAACACTCCGACGGCCATTGGATCTTTGATCATACCGACTGGTGGTGTGGATCTTTACAATAACACTTTAGCAAACGGTGGTTTTTATACGAGCACCAGCAGCCCTCTTGTGACAGGATCGGTATCTATATATCCAAGCAATCGCAACTATGTGTTTATGATTCGACGCAAAGATGTGAGTGGAAATGTTACGGGTTATCTTTATTTCTATGTAAATTTTCCAACGACACTTTCTGCGGAAGTTAGTGGATGCGGAACCACGTTTGCGGGAGGTGCAGGTACACTAACGAATCCCTATCAGATTGCAAATGCTTACTATCTTGCTAATACTGTGAACTGTACGTCCTCGACGACTTATTTTATACAAACAAATAATTTTGATCTTGGTGGTGCTGCAACGCCTTGGACACCTATACAACTTTATGGGCAATACAATGGGAATGGAAAAACGATTTCGAATCTCTATGTTTCCGGTGGAACAGCCACCAACGTGGGACTCTTTTCTATTATAAATTCAGGTGCAAGTATTTCAAGTTTAACTCTATCCTCTGTTAATATATCAGGTGGACAATATATAGGAGCTCTTGCGGCTCAGATGAGTGGAGGAACAGTTACAAGTGTGTCTGCGAGTGGAACTCTCGCTGCGAATTCCATTTCTACAGGTACGGGAATTGTGGCTGGAGGCCTTATAGGATCAATGACTACTGGAACTGTGAGTTCCTCGTCTTCCTCCGTGAGTATCACTTACAATCCATCTACTACTAACACAGGTTCTATGTATTTTGGTGGTTTGATTGCATCGATAGTTACAAGCACTTCGAACGCAACACTTACAAATTGCTTTGCCACGGGTTCCATTACAGCTTCTGGTGCTACAAGCACGAATGCGGGTACAAGTTATTTTGGTGGGATGATTGCTTATGCATCTACCACAGGTTCTTCCGTAATCAGTGTGAGTCAATCCTATGCTACGGGTGCCCTAACTCTTAATTATGCACCTACAACTTCAATGGCAACCTATATGGGTGGCTTTATTGGAGTAGCAACATCTGTGTGGCCTTCTAATGTGACGCTTTCGAAGAATTTTGCAACAGGTGCTTTGTCTTTTGTACATACAGCAAATACTGGCATTACTATGGGTGGTTTTGCAGGTGCGTTTAATAATGAGACTGCTAACAATAATTACAGTATGGGTTCTATCACTCTTACAGGGTCTGGTAGTGGAGGTGCTATAGGTGGATTTGTAGGTGCTTCTGCGAGTGGAAGTGCGGTTAGTACGTCGTATTCTGCTGCGGCTTCCATAAATATTTCAGGACTCTCTGTAAATCAGGGGGCATTTCAGGATAATTCAGATCCATTAACTGCATCGAATGACTACTACTATGCGAGTGGAAGTGTAGGCACCAACTCTTATTCGGGTGTTACGGGTCTGAGTTCTGCACAGATGATAGTTCAGTCTAACTTCACAGGTTTTGATTTCTCAACACCGATTTGGAGAATGCCTAGTGCAAATCCTTTATCACCAGGTGGCTTACTAAGTCCTGTGTTTAACTGGCAGTGCGGTAGCAACGGAATTACATGTATTTAACGGAGATATAGTGTGAACTTAAGAACAAACATGGTCAACTTCAAACGCTTCATAGGCGCAAGTGTTGTTGTCGTTTCATTGTTTGTTCTTTTTCAAATTCTAGAAGCTTGTGGAAGACCAAACAGTGGTGGAAGTGCGTCAAGAGTTGCTATTCCCATTAGTGTTACAAAAAATTCAGGTACGGCTCTTAGTGAAGGATTGGAACTTGTAAGCACAGGAACAACCGTCACAGTTTCTGTAGGTGGCTGTACCAGTGGTTTGACAGAAGCAACTACAGCTATTCCCGGTGGTACAGTAGCATTGTTTCTTCACGACACAAACTGTGCTGTTAAGTTGCAAACGTTCGTCTTCGGAACAACAACTTATTCTGCAACCGCAACCGGTGCTACAAACTTTACAACATGGACGGCGGGAAGTGTTGCAACTTTTGCAAACACAGTTTTGTCTACAGACCGCATTAAAGTTTTCGTCAACACACAGGTTACGCAAGCTGGTGTAGTAAGCACAGATACTGTGTCTTATAATTTCACAGATATTGCTTCAACAACGACGCAGAACTTGTCTGCAGTCCAAGTACAAACAGGCGTTCCCCTTGCTGTTACAAGTAGTAATTTAACTCCTTACTTTACAATGACAGCAGCTCGTGTTGTATCGTTTAACTCCAATGCCTCTGCAAACATGTCTTTCACCTTGCAATGCCAAAGCACCGTCACAGGAAACACCGCAGCGAACTATGCTTGCAATGGAGCTAATCTTCAAACACAGTTTGATTATATCCTTGTAAAAGATAACTATTCACAAGGAGCGATTACCGTTCAACAGGCTATTGCAGCTTTTGCTGCGAATACACCTACCTCCGTAAGTACGCTTGTAGTGGGTCCAAATGGAAGTGATTTGAACTCAAATGTTTTGCAATACGGTGGTTTTTATACGAGCAATGCAAGCCCTCTCGCAACGGGAACTACAGCTGTGTATCCAAGCAGTTTGAGTTATGTCTTTATGCTAAGACAAAAAACTACAGGAGGAAATGCAACAGGCTTCTTGTATTTCTATATAGAGTTTGCGCCATCTGTTCCTTCGGATGTCAGTGGTTGTGGAACTTTCTTTGCAGGTGGTTCGGGGATAGCGTCGGATCCATATATTGTTGTGAATGCAATTACTTTGTCGAATACGCAGTTTTGTAACACCTCTAGTACTTATTTTATTCAACAAACAAACATAGATTTGGGTGGCGCTGCTACACCGTGGACGCCTATACCTCTTTATGGGCAGTATAATGGAAATGGAAAGACGATAAGCAATTTATATATAAATGGTGGTTTGTCGAGCAATATAGGTTTGTTTGGTACCATAAATACAGGAGCCAGCGTTTCAAACCTTACCCTCACAGCAGCTGATGTGACAGGTGGTCAGACGGTTGGTGTACTAGCAGCTAATATGACAAGTGGAACTATAAGTAATGTTTCTATTGGTGGAACTTTAAACGTTATCAGTATTTCAGCAGGTGGAGTTGTTAATGCAGGTGGTCTTGTTGGTAATATGACAGGAGGGACTATTAGCAGTAGTGTTTCTTCTGTCACACTTTCTCTCACATCCTCTACGAACAATGGAGCGACCGTCAATCTGGGAGGAATTATAGGTAATGCTTCTGCATCTGTAGCCGCTATTAGCTTGTCAAATGTTCAGGCTACAGGTTCTATCACATCAAGTGCTGGTCAGGATACCAGTGGAACTTCATTTGCTTCGGGAGGAATTGTTGGAAGTTCTGCTGCTGGCGCCTTTTCGGTAACTATTACAAATTGTCTTTCTAAGGCGAATCAAACACATGGGTTCTATTTTTCAGGAGCTCAGACCCTTTATATTGGTGGGGTAGCTGGAATTTTTACAGGTGGGACAGTGTCTTCTTGTCTCGTGAGTGCGGCAATGACTCTTACAGGTCAGCCTGGGAATATGAACGTCTTTTTTGGAATGCTTTTAGGACATGGTGGCAATAATACAACGTCCGTTCAGAATTCAGTTGCTATGGGTTCTGCCAGTGTTTCGGGTTCTGCAGGTTCTGTCTCAGGAACTCTTGGAGGTTTGATTGGTTGTGGTGGTGCTAACCCTGGCATGAGCATGACAAATTCCTATGCAGCTAATACATCTTTAAGTGGAAGTACGCTTTCTATAGGACAAGTGCTAGGGGCTTGTTACATTAACGTAAGTAATGTGTATGTGTATAACAATGGAAGTGTGGGAAACAGTGGTGGAGGTATTTTTACAACGGGTTCTGTAACTGCCTACACCACGACAACACAAATGCAAACGCAATCTAATTTCGCGTTCGATTTTTCTACACCTGTTTGGCGAATGCCTAATGCGGACCCATTATCGACTATATCTTTGCTTAGCCCAGTCCCTGCATGGGTTTGTGGAACCAACAGTGTGACTTGTGCCTTTAATACTGTGACGATCGCCAATGGATCATTCGAAACAGGAACCTTCAATGCAGGAAGTGGTGTTGCTAACCTCAATGCCGGTAACGGTACTCTTACAAGTTGGACTATTGGAGGGGGTGGAATCAAAGTTTTCAATACAATTGATCTTACATCAGCAGCCTCTATTTACAGTGTAGATTTGAATGGAAGTGCAGGAACATCTGGATCCGTAAGTCAAAACATAACGACTGTTAACGGAACGACTTATACTTTCTACTTCGACCTTGCAGGAAACCCATCATGTGGAGCTAGTACTATGACGTTAACTGTTGCTGCAGGTGCTACTTCTCAGTCGTATTCATTTAATACATCAGGATTCAGCTCTACAATTATGGGTTGGACGACGAAAACTTTTACATTTAAAGCGACAGCTGCTTCGACAGCTCTGTCGTTTACAAGTACAGTATCGGGAACGTGTGGTCCTATGATTGACAATATTCACTAGGAGTTTGCTGTGTTGAATATAAGAAAGAACATGAGAAAACTAACGCGAAGCCAATTTGTATTCGTAATGGGAAGCGTAGGTATGTTCTTTTTTATGAGTTTTGTACAATGTTCCCGAGATGACAGAGGTTCTCAAACAAAACTCAGTATACCTGTAAATCTCAACTATCTTGCGCCAACAACATATAGACTAGATGAATCCAATCAGCAAGGTTTGGAACTCGTAGCAACTGCTACTAATTTGAGTGCTTCGTTAACTGGATGCTCAAGCAGCTTATCTTTCGGTACAACTCTATTGCGCGCGTCCTATATACAAGTCTTTCTTGGTGATACCAACTGTCTTTTGAAACTTCAAAGTTACGTAATCGGAAGCACAACCTATTCAGCAACAGCAACAGGTGCAACGAACTTCACAACGTGGACGGTGGGAAGTGTAGCAACCTTTGCAAACACAACATTGTCCACAGATACGATGAAAGTCTTTGTTGGTGCCCAGCTTACACAAACTGGAATTCTTTCTACCGATACAGTTGTCTATAACTTTACGGAGAGTACTGCAGCGCCAACTCAGAACTTATCAACGGCTACTGTATCTTTTCCTGTTCCTCTTTCTGTCTCAGGGCAAACGCCAAATTTTACATTTACTCAGGTACGTGAACTTTCTGTGAATGCAAATGGATCTTTCAACGTGTCTTTCACCTTACAATGCGCTGTCCCCGAAACAGGAGCAACAGGTCCCACTTATGCGTGTAGCGGAGCTATTTTGCAATCTCAGTTGGATTACATTTTTATTGCAGATGCGTATTCTCAAGGAACTATTACAAGCGCACAAGCGGCAACAGCTTTCACAGCTAATACTCCGACGGCAGTGGGAACACTCACAGTTGCGCCTGGTGGAACAGATTTGAATGGAAATACTCTCCCCAACGGTGGCTTTTATACAAGCAACTCAACACCTTTAGTTACAGGAACCACTGCTGTGTATCCTAGTAACTACAATTATGTGTTTATGCTTCGTCAAAAAGATGCGTTTGGAAACGTACTCGGTTACATGTATGCGTATGTGGATTTTCCTCCCACTCCAGGAATTGCAGGTTCCTGTGGGGCTTATTTTGCTTCAGGTTCGGGAACTGTGGGAAGTCCTTATGTTGTGAACAGTGCTCAAACTCTGATGTACACAACTTTGTGTCAGTCCTCTTCGATTTACTTTATTCAGACTGCAACATTTGATTTGGGTGGATCTTCTACACCTTGGGTTCCTATTCCACTTTATGGGCAATACAATGGTAACGGGTTTTCGATCACGGGACTCTATGTTAATAACGCAACTGCGAGTGCAAACGATGGGTTGTTTACAACCATCAATACCGGAGCTAGTGTTTCGAACTTAACTATTAGTTCGGCAAGTGTAACTTCAGCAGGAACAAACATAGGAATCTTAGCGGGTTCTTCAAGTGGTTCTATTACAGGTGTAACTGTGAGTGGAACTGTAGCAACTCAAGGTACTATTGCAACGACTGTGATTATAGGTAGTTTGGTAGGAAACTTAGCGTCAGGAGGAACGATCACAACATCTACCTCTACAGCTAACGTGACATGGGGTGCAACAACATTGACAGGTACTACTGTACGGATGGGAGGACTTGTTGGAAACACTTCAGGAACTTCGATAACTTTATGCTCTTATGTGGGGACTATAACGGCAACGCAACGTGTTGGTACTTTTGTACTGAATGCTGTTGGTGGTTTGGTGGGATCTGTAACCGCAGGAAGTGTGTCTCAGAACTATGCGATAGCAACGATGTCGGTAGACCCCAATACATCTTTAGGTCCCCAAGATATAGGAGGCCTGGTGGGTCAGACGGCAGCAAGCATTACACTTTCACAAAACTATGCATCTGGATCTATGACGGTGACAAGAGTTGCAAGCTCAGCTGTATACAGTATTGGTGGTATGGTGGGACTAGCGGGTGCCACGAGCACGATTATAAATTCCTACACGATGGTAACGATGAGTGTTACAACAGCAAGAACGTCAGACTTCTACGGAGGTTTTGTAGGGAAGGCTGTTGCTATAACCGATTGTTATTCTGCAAACCCAACGATGTCAACAACACAGGGTAACGCATTCGGTAAATCTACAGGCATCACAGGAACTATTACAACATCGTACTATGATTCCATTGCAGGTTTGCCTACGCAGGGAGCCATCACAGGTTTGAGTGCTATCACTCCTGCAAATATTGCAACGCAAGGAAGTTTTACAGGATTCGATTTCGCAACGCCAATATGGAGAATGCCAAGTGCAAACCCACTTGCATCTCCGAATACAACTTTGAGTCCCGTCTTAAACTGGCAGTGTGGTTCGAATGGAATTACATGTATTTAAGTGGAGCTAATTTCCTTGTTTGCCATAACTTTAGCGTAGATAGAGGATGAAGTCGGAGCGACAGAAGACGGATGTTAGCGACTCATAAGTTCTAGAAGCAGCGCATAACCGCATGAAAATACTGCAAAAAGATCATTTCTTAGAAATTCCCTCATTTTTTAACCCTTACATTACGATAAGTGTTTAGGATTCTTGTTTCTTTAAGAATCGGGGGCACGAGTGTGATCAGAAACGGTAGAAATCGAAGACCCTACTCTTTTGTATTGGCATCATTCTTTTCGATGTCGATGCTCTTCGTTTTTTATTTCACACTTAGTAAATGTTCTAATGATAGCAATAATTCTGAAAAAGTCAGCATTCCTGTGACTCTTAGCTACACACCCAAAACAGGTTTAGATCTTAGTGACTCCTTAGATCTCGCATCTAATGCAACATCTGTCAGTATATCTGTCACAGGCTGTGCAAGTGGTGCGAATTACCCTTCGCAGTTAAATCCTACAGGTGTTGTAAGTCTATTTGTTGGAGATAGAAACTGTCTAGTTAAGTTACAAAGTTTTGAAGTTTTTGGAACCATTTATTCAGCGACAGCAACGGGAGCGACAAACTTCACAACGTGGACTCCAGGAAGTGTTGCAACCTTTGCAAGTATAAGCTCGTCAACAACTACAATTAAAGTTTTTGTCGCATCTCAAGTTACAGCAGCGGGTGTTCTGTCAAATGATGCAGTAACCTACACGTTTACCGATACGAGTTCCACAACAACGCAGAACATATCACAAGCGTCAATTTCAACTCCTGTTCCCCTTTCTGTATCAGGGCACACGGGTGAACCAAACTTCACTTTAACAGCAGCTCGTGCTCTCTCTATAAATGCAAACGGTTCCTACAATATGTCTTTTACTTTGCAATGTGCTGTTCCAGAGACAGGATCTACAGGCCCCACCTATGCATGCAGTGGAGCTTTATTGCAATCACAGTTTGACTATATATTGATTCATGATGCGTATTCACAAGGTGTTATCACTGTTCAACAAGCGAATGCAGCGTTCGTTGCAAACACTCCCACAACTGTGGGAACTCTCACGGTTGCGCCGGGTGGAAATGATTTGAATGGTAACAATCTCCCCAATGGTGGTTTTTACACAAGCAATGCAAGTCCTCTTGTAACAGGCACAACGCCTGTATTTTCAAACAATAGGGACAATGTATTTATACTTCGACAGAAAACAACAGGTGGAAGTGCTACAGGGTATTTGTATTTCTACGTGAATTTACCGCTTATTTCTTCAAGTGTCAGTGCGTGTGGTGGTGCTTTTGCGGGTGGAGATGGAAGTGCAACGAGTCCCTACGGTGTGAACGATGTTACTACGTTGGCAAATGTGGATGCGTGTGGAACATCTGCAACTTATTTTGTGCAACTTGCAACATTTGACTTAGGAGGTTCGGGAACGCCTTGGACTCCTATTCAGCTTAATGGCCAGTATGATGGAGGAGGATATTCCATCACAGGTCTTTATGTAAACAGAACTACCGCAAGTGCAAGCGACGCTTTGTTTAGTAGTATAGGTACGGGTGCAAGCGTCGCGAATCTTACAATAAGTTCGGGAAGTGTAAGTTCCTCAGGAACAAACATAGGCATGTTGGCAGGAACATCTAGTGGTTCCATCACGAATGTGACTGTGAGTGGCACCGTAGCAACACAAGGAACCATTGCATCGACGGTCATTATAGGTGGTTTGATTGGAAACTTAGCGACTGGTGGGAGCATCACAAGCTCGAGTTCAACAGCAAGTGTGACATGGGGTGCAACAACATTGACAGGAACGACAGTACAAATGGGAGGTCTTGTTGGAAATACTTCAGGGACATCGATTACTTCGTGCTCTTACGTGGGAACTATAACGGCAACGCAACGTGTTGGTACTTTTGTACTGAATGCAGTCGGTGGTTTAGTAGGATCTGTAACCGCAGGAAGTGTGTCTCAGAACTATGCAATAGCAACGATGTCGGTAAACCCCAACACATCTTTAGGTCCTCAGGATATAGGAGGCTTGGTGGGTCAGACGGCAGCAAGCATTACACTTTCACAAAACTATGCGTCGGGTTCTTTAACGGTGACAAGAGTTGCAAGCTCAGCTGTATACAATATAGGTGGTATGGTGGGACTAGCGGGTGCAACAAGCACGATTATAAATTCTTACACGATGGTAACGATGAGTGTTACGACAGCAACAGCGACAGACTTTTACGGAGGTTTTGTAGGAAAAGCAGTTGCTATAACCGATTGTTATTCTGCGAATCCAACGATGTCGACGACACAGGGTAACGCTTTTGCAAAGGCATCGGGTGTAACAGGTACTGTTACAACGTCCTATTACGATTCTATTGGTGGCTTACCTACTCAAGGAGCTATCACAGGTTTGAGTGCTATCACTCCTGCGAATATTGCAACGCAAGGAAGTTTTACGGGATTTGATTTCGCAACACCGATATGGAGAATGCCAAGTGCTAACCCACTTGCCTCTCCGAATACAACTTTGAGTCCTGTGTTGAACTGGCAGTGCGGTTCGAATGGAATTACGTGTATTTAACGAAGAAGGAGTTTGGGTGTGAATCAAAGAGTTAACATAAAACCACGTTTCATCTTGGTGTCGGTATTTTGGATGCCGTTGTTAGCTCTTTTGTATTTTACTTTTCATTCTTGTTCTAATGATGAGAACTCCGATCTTGTTGCTGTTGAGATTCCTATTTCCGTAACCTACCAACCTTCTACAGAGCTTGCGCAAGAGGAGGATTCCCTCGAACTTGTATCATCAGCAACGGTCGTCACGGCTTCTATTTCAGGTTGTTCAAGTGGATATACAGCAGGAACGACGGTTCAAACTTCAACTATAACTATGTATCTGACTGATAAAAACTGTCTTGTGAAGTTACAAAGTTTCATCTTTCAAAACACAACGTATTCTGCAACTGCAACCGGCGCAACAAACTTCACAACTTGGTTAGCAGGAGATGCTGCAAGTTTTGCAAGCACAGCATCTTCTACCAATGTAATTAAAGTCAAAGTCGGTACGCAGGTTACACAAGCGGGTATACTGAATACAGATGTAGTATCCTATCTCTTTACAGATATTTCTTCAACCACCACTCAAAATTTAACACAGCCTTCTGTCTCAACACCTGTTCCTCTTTCCGTTAGTGGGAAATCACCAAACTTTACTTTGACTGCAGCGAGAACTCTTGCAATCAATGCGAATGGTTCGTACAGTGTTTCCTTCACTTTGCAATGTGGTGTTTTGCAAACGGGATCTGGTGCAACTGCTGCATGTGATGGTGCAACGTTACAGGCTACAACACCTGCGCAACTGTCTTATATATTTATACCGGATGTTTATTCTCAGGGTGCACTTGATGTTACACAATTAACAGCAGCTTTCGGTGCGAATACGCCAACAAGTGTGGGTACACTGACTGTGAACCCTGGTGGTGCAGATTTAAATGGAAACACTCTGACAAACGGTGGATTTTATACAAGCAATGCAAGCCCCCTTGTAACAGGAACGACACCAGTTTATCCGAGTGCTTTGAACTACGTGTTTATGCTTCGACGATCAGATTCTTTCTCAAACGCATTGGGCTATTTATATTTCTATGTAACCTTTCCTTCTTTCTCTTCTCTCGTTAGTGGATGTGGAACTACGTTTGCAGGTGGAGCAGGAACTGCAGCAGATCCTTATGGGGTTAATGATCGTACGACTTTAGCAAACACCGTAAACTGCGCAACATCTGCAACTTATTTTGTACAAACTGCCAATATAGATTTGGGTGGTTCTGGAAACCCATGGATACCTATTCAACTCAATGGCCAGTACAATGGAAATGGAAATTCTATCACAGGACTTTATGTAAACCGTTCGACAGCAAGTGCAAGCGACGCTTTGTTTACTAGCATTGCTACGGGAGCGAGCGTTTCAAACTTAAATATTACATCTGCGAGTGTATCGTCTGCAGGCACAAAAATAGGCATTCTTGCGGCAGATGCAAGTGGTTCCATCACGAATGTGACTGTGAGTGGCACCGTAGCAACACAAGGGACCATTGCATCGACAGTCATCATAGGTGGTTTGATTGGAAACTTAGCGTCGGGTGGAAGCATCACAAGCTCGAGTTCAACAGCAAGTGTGACATGGGGTGCAACAACATTGACAGGAACGACAGTACAAATGGGAGGTCTTGTTGGAAATACTTCAGGGACATCGATTACTTCGTGTTCTTACGTGGGAACTATAACGGCAACGCAACGTGTTGGTACGTTCGTACTGAATGCAGTCGGTGGTTTAGTAGGATCTGTGACCGCAGGAAGTGTGTCCCAGAACTATGCAATAGCAACGATGTCGGTAAACCCTAATACATCTTTAGGTCCTCAGGATATAGGGGGCCTAGTTGGTCAGACGGCAGCAAGCATAACGCTTTCGCAAAACTATGCATCGGGTTCTATGACGGTTACAAGAGTTGCAAGCACAGCTGTATACAGCATTGGGGGTATGGTGGGACTAGCGGGTGCAACAAGCACGATTATAAATTCTTACACGATGGTAACGATGAGTGTTACGACAGCAACAGCGACAGACTTTTACGGAGGTTTTGTAGGAAAAGCAGTTGCTATAACCGATTGTTATTCTGCGAATCCAACGATGTCGACGACACAGGGTAACGCTTTTGCAAAGGCATCGGGTGTAACAGGTACTGTTACAACGTCCTATTACGATTCTATTGGTGGCTTACCTACTCAAGGAGCTATCACAGGTTTGAGTGCTATCACTCCTGCGAATATTGCAACGCAAGGAAGTTTTACGGGATTTGATTTCGCAACACCGATATGGAGAATGCCAAGTGCTAACCCACTTGCCTCTCCGAATACAACTTTGAGTCCGGTGTTAGACTGGCAGTGTGGTTCGAATGGAATTACGTGTATTTAACAGAGGAGTTTGAGTGTGAAATGGAAGTTTGAAATGTTTAAAAGAATAGCGATGGTTTCCACCTTTTGGATATCTCTCGCTATGTTTTTGCATTTCACTTTTGAAGCTTGCTCAAATGATTCTAATAACAATGCAGAGACAGTGAATATACCGCTCAAAGTTTTATACACAGCTTCACAAAATTTAGATCTTCAAAACCAAGGAGAATTGGGACTTGTCAATGGAACTGTACAAATTATTTCTGTTGCTGGATGTGCCAGTGGATTTGCACAAGCACCTGAGGTGGATGACTGGGGTTATGTCACTCTTTTGTTGAAAGATAGAAACTGTCTTGTAAAACTCAGTAGTTTTGTCTATGGAACAACGACTTATTCAGCTACAGCAACCGGTGCAACAAATTTTACAACATGGTTAGCGAATGACACAGCAACCTTTGCAAGTATTACAAACTCTTCAGACCTTCTTCGTGTAGTTGTCACAGCACAAGTAACTCAAGGTGGTATTCTAAACACAGACGTTGTGACTTATACGTTCAACACTATTGCTGCGACAACAACGCAAAGCTTAGCGCAACCTACTATTTCAACAGCTGTTCCTCTTTCTGTGAGAGGTAAGTCACCAAACTTTACTATGACAGCTGCTAGAACCCTTACGATTAATGCAAATGGTTCTTACAGTGTATCGTTCACTTTACAATGTGGTGTTTTACAAACGGGATCTGGTGCAACTGCCGCATGCGATGGTGCAACGTTACAGGCTACAACGCCTGCTCAAGTCGATTATATATTTATACCGGATGCCTATTCACAGGGTGCCATTACAGAAGCGCAAATGGCTTCAGCTTTTGGTGCTACTACACCAACAAATGTGGGTACATTGACTGTGAACCCTGGTGGTGCAGACTTAAACGGAAATACATTAACGAATGGTGGATTTTATACAAGCAATGCAAGTCCTCTAGTAACAGGGACAACACCCGTCTATCCGAATGCATTGAACTATGTGTTTATAGTTCGTAGAAGAGATACCTTCTCTAATGCTTTGGGCTATCTATATTTCTATGTAAATTTCCCATCGCAATCTATTAATGTTAGCGGATGTGGAACTTACTTCGTAGGAGGTTCCGGTACATCCATAGATCCTTATCAAGTGGCAGATCGTGCAACTTTAGCAAACACAGCTTTATGTACAAGTTCCACAACCTATTTCTTACAAACAGACAATATTGACTTGGGTGGTTCAGGAAACCCTTGGACACCTATACAACTCTATGGTCAGTACAATGGGAGTGGATACAATATTACGGGACTCTATATAAGCAGTACAACAGGAAGCGGTGGTGCAAGTTTTGGTTTGTTCAGCACAATGAACACAGGTTCTAGTGTTTCCGATTTGAACCTTGTTTCTGTAAGTGTAACTGCAGCAGGTTTGAACGTCGGAGCCTTAGCAGGAAATGCTAGTGGTTCAGTAACGAATTGTACAGTGAGTGGAACAGTCACGACGGGTGCTGCTGCAATTTCTCAAAACGTGGTGATGGGAGGGCTTGTTGGAAATTTAGCGACAGGTGGAACGATTACGACTTCTAATTCAACAGCAAGTGTATCGTGGGGGACGAGTACTTTATCAGGAACACGTACAGTGCAAGTGGGTGGGCTTGTTGGTAATACTTCAGGAACTTCCATTACACTCAGCTCTTATGTCGGTACGATCAGCGCAACCGAAGCGGTGGGAACGTTTACGCTCAATGCAGTTGGTGGATTGGTTGGTTCTGTTACAGCAGGATCTGTTTCACAGAATTATGCAATTCCTACAATGACAGTGACTCCAGGTACGTCCTTAGGACCTCAAGATATAGGTGGACTTGTAGGTCAAACAGCTGCAGGTATTACTCTGACACAAAATTATGCTTCAGGTTCTATCACTGTAACAAGGCCAGCAAGTACTGCAGTCTATAGTATAGGAGGTATGGTAGGTCTTGCTGGAACAACCAGTACTATTTCAAATTCCTATACGATGGTAACGATGAGTGTTACGACAGCAACAGCGACAGACTTTTACGGAGGTTTTGTAGGAAAGGCCGTTGCTATAACCGATTGCTATTCTGCGAATCCATCGATGTCGACAACGCAGGGTAACGCTTTTGCAAAGGCATCAGGTGTAACAGGTACCGTTACAACATCCTATTACGATTCTATTGTAGGCTTGCCTACTCAAGGAGCTATCACAGGTTTGAGTGCCATAACTCCTGCGAATATTGCAACGCAAGGAAGTTTTACAGGATTCGATTTCGCAACACCGATATGGAGAATGCCAAGTGCTAACCCACTTGCATCTCCGAATACAACTTTGAGTCCAGTCTTGAACTGGCAGTGCGGTTCGAATGGAATCACATGTATTTAAAGTGAGGATATTTTGTGAGCATAAGATTACACATCGATAATAGATCTACACGTCTGATTCTGACGTCCGTGTTTTGGATATCGATGCTTTCCCTTTTACCTTTTGTAATCGATGCTTGTTCGAATGATGAAAATAATGATGCTTCGAGTTATGAAATACCTGTAAGTATTATAGATACAAATTCGCAAAGTTTAGAAATTCAAAATTCAGATGAGAATTCTCTAGGTCTTGTTAATGGTACGAATCCTGCAGTGGCAGTTACAGGTTGTGCAAGTGGAAACACTCAACTTGCGCATATTATTACGAGTACGGTCACACTGTTACTTAAAGATAAAAACTGTCTTGTAAGACTTGTAAGTTTTGTCTACTTAACAAACACCTATTCCGCAACGGCGACAGGAGCTACAAACTTTACAACATGGTTAGCAAATGATACAGCGACTTTCGTAAATGTGAATACATCTACCGATACTTTGAAAGTTACTGTGACGGCTCAGGTTACTCAATCGGGTGTGTTGAATACCGACGTGGTGACTTATAATTTTCTTACGAGCACCTCTTCTACAACGCAGACTTTAGCAGCTCCTCTCATACAAACAGGGGTTCCTCTTTCCGTTAGAGGAGTAACTCCAAACTTCACAATGGCCGCAGCGCGGTCTCTTTCTGTGAATGCAAATGGTTCCATAAATATGTCTTTCACTCTCGAGTGTGGGGTTACGCAAACGGGTTCTGGTGCAACGACTGCATGCAATGGTGTTTTGCTTCAATCTACAACACCAGTGTATTTGAATTATATATTAGCTCCCGATATATACTCGCAAGGGGCCATTACAGCAGCTCAGCTTCTTACAGCTTTTTCAACTTATACTCCGACTAATATAGGAACCCTTGTAGTAGCCCCAGGGGGTAGTGATTTGAATGGAAACACTTTACCAAAAGGTGGCTTTTATACGAGCAATACGACGCCTCTCTCGACAGGATCTACACCTATTTATCCAAACAATACGAGTTATGTTTTTATGATGCAGCAAAAGGATGCGAGTGGAAATACCTTAGGCTACCTTTATTTTTACGTAGAAATACCTGCGTCTTTGTGGAAAGTGTCTGCATGTGGATCGTACTTTGCTGGAGGATCAGGAACTTCGATTGATCCTTACCAAGTCAATGATCAGACCACTCTTGCAAATACTGCATTGTGTGTAACATCGACCACTTATTTTATCCAAACAGGAAATATTACTCTTTCCGGTTCATGGACACCTATACCACTTTATGGTCAGTATGATGGAAACAATAACAGCATTAGTGGTCTTTCCATCAATAGAACCACAGCGAGTGCTAGTGATGGTTTGTTTAGTACGGTCAATACAGGTGCAAGTATTTTGGACTTAACTATCAGCTCTGCAACTGTGAGTTCTTCAGGATCGAACATAGGAATTTTAGCGGGGAGTGTGAGTGGTTCTATTACGAACTGTATGACGAGAGGAACTGTTGCAACACAGGGAACTATTGCAACGACTGTGGCAATGGGAGGTTTAATTGGATCCTTGGCAAGTGGCGGAACGGTTACAACTTCGGAATCGATTGCGAGTGTGACATGGGGGGCTACGACTTTAACAGGAACCACAGTTGATTTGGGTGGTCTTGTTGGAAACACTTCGGGGACTTCTATTACAAATAGTTATTATTTTGGAACTATAACTGCAACGCAGCGTGTCGGTACCTTTGTAAGAAATGCCACGGGAGGGTTGGTCGGTGCTGTGAATGCCGGAACTGTAACGGGATCTTATGCAAGGGTGATCATGACAGTAAACCCTGCAACGTCTTTAGGAAGTAGTTATATGGGAGGCCTTGTAGGTTTTACAGCTGCAAGCATTACCCTTTCACAAAACTTTTCAGCAGGATCGATGACAGTTACACGAGCAAATAATGCTGCAGTCTATTATATAGGTGGTCATGTAGGATTAAACGGAACCTCCGGTACTATTTCGAATTCCTATAGTATGGTGACGATGAGCGTTACCACTGCTTTAGCAGCAGACTTCTACGGAGGCTTTCTTGGTAAAGGTGCTGCTGTAAGCACTTGCTATTCTGCAAACCCAACTATGACAGCGACTCAAGGAAGTGCTTTTGTTGAACCTGCGGGAGTTACATCGATCACAAGCAGTTATTATTATGCAAACGGTAGTGTTGCTGCACAGACGGCCATCACAGGTTTAACATCGTTAGCAAACTCGACACTGATGCAAACACAAGGATCTTTTACTGGTTTCGATTTTGTAACAACACCGATTTGGAAAATGCCTACTGTGAACCCCTTAACAGGTTATGCTTCGCCTCTCTTGAGTCCTGTTTTGAATTGGAGTTGTGGGCAATACGGAATTGCTTGCACAGGTTCCAGTCTCACGTCGGTGTTGACGAATGCAAGTTTTGAAACAGGAACTTTTTCTGGATCTTCACTTGATACATTTCCCTCAGGTGATACTTCCCTCAGCGGTTGGGCTATAGGTGGAAATAGTATAGATGTAGTGTTTACTGCTTGGACATCTTCAAATGCTTCTCGAAGTATTGATCTCAATGGAACTACTACTGGTTCGATGAGTCAAACCGTCGTAACTACTCCAGGAACAACATATACCTTACTCTTTGATCTCGCAGAGAACCCATCTGGTCCTACAGTAGCAACAATGACAGTCAGTGCAGGGACCAATGTAGAATATTACAATATCGCAGTTGCAGGTAGAACGACGAGTGTCATGGGTTGGACTACCAATGCATTTACGTTTACAGCGAGTGGTACTTCCACGACTATTACATTCACTAGCACTACATCTGGTGGTGCTGGCCCCGCAATTGACAACCTCCGTTAATTGTAGCTCATGCAAAGCGTTCAAAAAGACCTTTGATTAGCAAAGATACTGTGATTCGAAAACATTATGATCTTACAGTTTGCTAAACTACAACTCTGAATTTAGTGCATTCGCACACTTTTGCTCATCTATCGGTGCACACATTTTTGCAATCAAATGCCCTTTACGCAATATCAAAACTTTATGTACCAATTCCTTAATATGATGCAAAGAATGCGTGATAAAAATCACAGACAATCCACTCTGACTCGCATTTGCAATCAGATTCAAAACTTCTTGAGTTTGCTTCAAAGACAAAGCACTTGTAGGCTCATCTAAAATTAATAATTTCGCTCCGAAGTAACGTGCGCGTGCAATGGCAATGGCTTGTCGTTCTCCTCCCGACAAATAAGAAACGGGAAGTTCAGGATTTAAAGTCCGCGAGATTTTCATCTCACTTAATTTTTCTTTTACGACTTCGTTCATAAATTTTAAATCTAAAACGCCAAACTTTTTCTTAAGTTCTCTTCCTAAAAAGAAATTGCGTGCAATAGACAAAGTATCGACCAAACCTAAATGTTGATAAACCGTTTGTATGCCTATGGATCGTGAAATCTTCGGATTAAATTTTTCAAAGGCTATACTCTGTCCTTCCCATGTCATCTGTCCTGAACTCGGACGATGATAACCCGAAATAATTTTGATAAGTGAAGATTTTCCAGCTCCATTGTCTCCCAGAAGTGCAAGAACTTCCCCTTTTTTAATTTCGAAATCTATGTTTGATAAAATCTGATGATTCCCGATTTGAAGCGAAATGTTTTTCAAAATCAAACGTGAATTCATGAAGGAATCCTTAGAATTTTTTGCAGACGCCCGTTCATCAAAACCGCAACTACAATAATCAATCCAACAAAGGTTCTAAACCAATAATTTGAAATTCCTGCTTGCACCAAACCCGTTGTGAGTACTCCCATGATTAAAGTGCCAATGACAGTACCCAGTATAGTACCGCTTCCACCTGTTAAAGCTGTTCCGCCAACCACTGCAATCGCTATAGCTTTCAATTGGTATTGATCTCCCGCTAAAGGAGAAATACTTTCCAGGTGTGAAAACTGTACAAGTGCAGCGAGTGCCGATAAAAATCCCGTCAAAGCAAAACAAAAGATTTTAACCCATGACGTCCTCACACCCATTGCAAAAGCTGCTTGCTCATTTCCTCCGCTTGCGAGTATCCAATTTCCCAAAGGGTGTTTTTTTAAGAGAAACATAAAAAACAAAGCTAAAAATATCCACAGGACAAAAGACCATCGAAATCCAAATACAATTTCATATGAAAGCCATTTAAACCCTGCTTTCTGATCTATGTCTGAAATGGGAAAACCATTGGTCATGACAAGCACGCATCCTTGCCAAAATAGCATTGAACCTAATGTAACGATGAAAGAAGGTAACTTCGTCGTGACTGTAATAAAACCATTCACAAATCCAATGAAAGATCCTAAAGACAAGGAAAGAATGGCAGCACTGATAGGATGCAATCCCCACATCAAATTTGCATTGGCAAATAAAACACCGGAAATTGCAAAAATCGATCCGACAGAGAGGTCGATTTCTCCACAAATCATAAGAAGTGTTATACCTAAAGCTAAGATTCCTATCTCTGTAGAGGATGTGATCAAAGCTCCCCATGTTTCTAAAGAGAGAAAGTTCTTAGAAAAAAATGAAAAAACTAAAATAAGAAACAACAACGCTAGAAAACTTCCCATCTCTTGTCTTTTCACATACCCTCCCGCGGCAATCTTTGCGAACTTGCCCATCGTAGCTCAGCAAAACTGGATCAGCGTAGCCCCTTTTTAACCAATTCAAAGACACTATCAGCATTTTCCAAAGAGACGAATGAGCCACCCGTGTCTATATTGCGAGTTTGTTCATTCTTTCTTAATAAAAGAACAAGTTGCTCTATACTTTTGTAAGTTTGCTGGTAAGGTTGCTGATCTATAGTAAACGCAATTAAACCTTCTTTGATAAGTTGAATGGTAAAAGAGCTGAGATCGAAAGTGACTATATACAAATGCTTGTCTTTGAAATAACGTCCGATGCCTTCGGCACAAGGGGGTCCTAAACAGAATATAGTGGAAGTATCGGGAAAGTGCTTGAGATGACTTTCTAGAGACGAAGCTATAGTTGATACATCAGCGCTTACATCTATTTTTTCGACGGGTATATTATGATGTGTTATCACTTCGTAAATACCACGTTGTCTGTTTTCTAAACCATTGTGACCTGGTTGGTGATTTGCTATCACAACACGATTTTTTATACGACCACTTGCGTAAGCATGCTCTGCAACTTTTTTGCCAGCTTCATAATCATCCATTCCTACAAATGCATGATAGTGATTTTTGAAAGTATCTTTCGGTCTAGAATTAACAGCAATGACGGGAATTTTCAAAGTCTCTGCTTTTTTTAAACTTCGAGAAAATGCTAAATCGTTGGGTATAGTCAATGCGATTGCGTCAGGTTTGGAAGCGATGACGGCATCAAGAATTTCGATCTGTCTTGAAATATCATTGGGACTTTCAGGTGCCATGAAATGAACTTGTGCTTTAAAGTCTTCTCCCGCTTGCGTGCATCCTTTATAAGCAACATTCCAAAAGGAATCTCCTGCGCCTGCATGGGAGATAAAATAAATTTTTTCATTTTTTGCATAAGCTGTGTTTATAAAAAGGAAAAAGATAAGAATTTTCCTCAACTCAACACCTCATCATATGGTTTTGTATATTCAAATCCAGTGTAGGGTGTATCACCATGTCGTACAGCCCATAAATAGTACATGGTATAACCCGGAGCAGAAACCTGTGCATGATCTTTTCCCCCCGGAATATGCAATAAATCTTGATCCTGAATCCTGTAAACATCCTCTCCACATTGTCCGAAAGCAAAGCCTGTTTTGGGTTCCATCTCGTAATAATATATTTCTTCTTGTTCATGATGATGGGGAGGATAACTGCTCCATCGTCCTGGGAAAGCAATGACTTCACCTAAAACTAATTTAGCTTCCTTCGGAGCATTGTGACTGTCAAAAACTGTCCTCACTAAACGATAGCAGGTATCGTTTAAAATTCCCTTTCCCCTATGTTCTACAGAAATATCCTTCGCTTCATAAAATCTAGACTCAAATTTCACGTCATTCTTTGTAGAAACAATTGCAAATCGACATCCACCTTCAACCCTAATCGTATCTCCGCAACTCAAATGAAAAACACTTGGATTCTCATCTTTCCAATGTTTGCGTTTAACTCTTATGCTTTCACCATGAAAATGAACCTGAGCATTTCCCTCAAGCAGGAGTAGTGCACTTTCTCTCTCCCTCCCATCCCACTCAAAATTCCCCTCTTTCAATTCAAAATGCATCTCACCACATAATTTCCAAAATTCACGTTGCTTATAAAGACTCAAGTCGCATTCCTTTCCTACCAATGCTCAGCTACTGAAAGCTTACAAGCTTAAACCGCGAACCCATTTCACCAAATCATCTTGTCCATTCAGAAACTGCATCAAAGTATTTTTTGTCGGAACCAATTTATTAAAGTCTCTAAAATTCAAACTCATCAAATCTTTAAACGCAGTGACTCTCTCTAATTCATCCATAATCTCATCGGAGATAGGATTCTGTAGTTTTCTTCTAAGTTCAACTTTCGAAAGATCAAAACTCTTCCACCACAGATACGGAATAGAAAGCACTACCCCGTCTCCAACCAATTCCGTCCAATGCATCTGATGTCTATAAGCAGCAGACAACAATTTTACAGTTTCAAAACCTTGTTTTTGAAACTCCTTATAAGCCTCTTTGAAAACCGCAATCCCAGACCATAAAGGAGTCACAGGGTTTAAAGAAAGCTCCTGCCTTGTGATTTCGTTGCGAATATAATCTTCAACTCTACCCACCATCACAGTGACATAGGAATTTGTTTTCCTTCCACTTTTTCTTATCCCGCGATCAATAGCTTCCGCACTTGCTAGAGCTTGTGAGACAGAAAAGCTTACAGTTGCATTCACTGAAATTCCCAAGGAACTTAACTCTTCCATTGCATGAATTCCCGTTTCTGTTGCGGGAACTTTCACTGAAATATTTGGAGCCAAATCTGCAAGTTCTTTTCCTTGCTTCACCATTTCGCTAGTGCTTTTATACAAATAAGGATTCACTTGCAGTGAAATCCTTCCTTGTTTGCCGTCTGATTTCTCATAAATAGGCAACAATATTTCAGCAGCTTTTTTTCCCGCAAATTTCACAAGCATCCATGCTATATCTTGATCACTTGCATCCGCATGTTCTCTTAAGAAGTTTCTTGCAATAATTCCCCAGTAATCCTGCTGACGACTTATAGCCTGGTAAACAATAACAGGATTGCATGTAGCGCCTACAGCTCCATAATTCACAGCCTCATGCAAATGTTCTAAATCGCAAGAGTCATTCCAAAACTCTGCTCCCAATTGCAAAGTCTCTCGCATCTTACTCATACACGAGCCTCCACATTCTGCTTACTCATGTGATACTCCACAAGATGCGCTATAAAAGCATAAGCTTTTTTCGCGTAAACATAAGGATTAGCCTTATCAGGATCTTGCTCTGCTTCCACGAGAAGCCAGCCTTCATAGGAACTGCTTAAAATCTCAGATATCAAAGGTCTGAATTCAATAGTTCCATCATTAGGAACTGTGAAGACACCTTCCATCACACTCTTTAAAAAACTCCAATTATGTAAGTTTGCATTTTTTAAAATCTCATTACGTACATCTTTCAAGTGGATATGTCGAACGCGACTTGCGAATTTTTTCCAACACGCAAGAGGGTCCGCTCCTGCAAAAGCTAAATGCCCACTATCGAAACACAAAAAAACGAAGCCGGGATCGGTGCACTCTAAAAAACGATCTACTTCTTTCTCCGTTTGAATCACCGTCCCCATGTGATGATGGTAATTCAGGGTCATGTCATACTCGGAACAAACTTTTCCGAGATCATTCATTTTTTTTACAAATGTAGGCCAATCTTTGTCGTTTAAAATAGGCCTTTTGCTGAGTGGTGTATTTATTTTGTTATGAACCGTTCCTGTGCATTCACAAATATTTATGTTGGATGATCCTGCGGACTTAAGTTGTTGAAGTTTAGTCTTCAATTTTAAAACTTCGTCTTCAAAATTGTTGTTTAGCAAAAAAGTAGAATGCCAGGACGATGCAAGACTCAAGTGATATTCACTCAAAATTTTTTTTATTGCAGGTCCAGCGCTTGGAAACTTATGTCCCAATTCCGTGCCTTCATAACCAATGTTCTGCATATCCTTCAAACACGATTCGAGAGAGGTCTCCCCACCCAATTCGTGAAGATCGTCATTGCTCCAAGCTATAGGTGCTACACCTAGACGTATGCGCTTCATAGTCACTCCTTGTTCTTACAAGAAAATACAGACTCATATTTTCCCCGTGCGTTTCGAACCTTTTCGGAAATTGAAGTTTCAGCAACGGGAACATTCCACCGTGTTTCAAATGCAGGAACATTCGCATCTTTAGAAACATGAACGGCAATTAAATAACTTTTTTCGCAATTTCGAGAATTTTTAAGTGCTTCTTCGAATTCAGTTTTCGTGTAAACATTGCAGGCATCAGCTCCTAAAGATCTAGCGTTTTCTGCATAATCTACTTTCAAAAAATCACCATTTAAAAAGCCATCTTGAGATCGTTTACGAAATTCATTTCCGAAACCTTCACTCCCTAAACTCTTGGAGAGATTGTCTATGCAGGCAAATTTTTCGTTTACGAAAACGACGATAATAATTTTTTTATTTTCCTGAATCGAAGTTAAGATCTCGGTATTCATCATCAAATAGGAGCCATCACCCACCAATGCGAAAACATCACCTTTTTGCTTCTGCATTTTCACACCCAAAGCGCCTGCAATTTCATACCCCATACACGAATATCCATATTCCATGTGATATTGCTGTGAATGTGATAGATTCAGAAGCTTGTGCATATCTCCAGGCAAGCTTCCCGCTGCGCTGACTACTGTGTCGTGTTCTTGCAACTGACTATTTATAATCCCCAAAACTTCAGCTTGAGAAAGGGGAGAGATGGGTTCCACCTTACTGATCCCAGATTCTTTGGAGAGGGGGTTCAGTAAGGTGGAACCAATCTCTCCCCAACGCCTCTTTCTAGCAACAATATCTTCCTGATAAAATCCTGAGATCTGATATCCTTTCAAACCTTCACTCAACCCTAACAAAGTTTCTCTTGCATCACATACAAGAGCCATTGCTCCGTATTTATTCGCATCCCTTGCATCGACATTCACACTCACGAACTCTGCATTGGTAAATTGTGTTCCCGAAGCACTTGTAAAATCACTCATGCGCGTTCCTATCGCAATAATGAGATCAGCTTCCGATGCAACACGATTCGCACATTCTGTTCCTGTCACACCAACTGCACCTAAACTTTGCTCATGCAAATAAGATAAAGCTGCCTTTCCAGCTTGTGTTTCCACGCAAGGTATTTTTGTTAGCGAGCAAAACTCAGATAATGCGCTTTCTGCTTCGCTATACCGAACTCCACCACCTGCAATAATTAAAGGTTTTTTTGCGTTCTTAATTTTCTCCACTACTATTTTTAAAACACTAGCTTCCGGAGCCGTTCTCACAATTCTGTGAACTCGTTCTTCAAATAAGTTCTGTGGAAAATACCCAGCTTCCGCTTGCACATCTTGTGGAAGGCACAACGTGACAGCGCCCGTTTCGTTGACGGAAGTCAATATACGTACAGCTTCTAGCAAAGACTCCGACAACTGCTCCCATCTGTAGATGCGATCCCAAAAACGAGAAACGGGTCGCAAACAATCATTCACAGATACATCGAAAGATAAAGGATGCTCCAATTGTTGAAGCACAGGTCCTCTCTGTCTGCATGCGAAAATATCTCCAGGAACTAACAACACAGGTAAACGATTAATCGTTGCACCTGCGGCAGCCGTCACCATGTTTGTGGCTCCAGGTCCAATGGAAGATGTGCACGCGAATGCAGATAAACGTCGACTCTGCTTTGCATAAGCAACTGCTGCATGCACCATAGATTGTTCATTTCGTGCTTGGTAATAACGAAGAGATGGAATTTCTTCGAGGGCCTGAGCTATACCTGGGAGATTTCCGTGACCAAAAATACCCCACATTCCTGCAAAAAATTTGGATTTTTTCCCATCTCTTTCTACGAATTGAGCGTTAAGAAAATGAAGGAGAGCTTGGGCGACGGAGAGTTTTCTTTTGTACATGATGTGTATCTTTCTTCCCGAGATCGAAAAATAGAGTATTTGCTTAAAGTGGTGAGAATTTTCTAAGAAAGTCTAAAAATAGCCATTTAAAATCTAGGATTAGAAATAGAGTGTAAAGTTTAGGGAACAATTTCCGATCCTCCTACTGATGAAATGTATTCAGGAGATAGCTATGAGATGGAACAAACCTTATTTTCGAAATGTAATAGCGATATGTTGCTTATTTGCAATGCAGAGTTTTGCGTCAGAAGATTTAAAAAACTTTAAAATTTCAAATGCACCAAATAATTCTCATCTGAATGAACTTTTAGATCATTCGGAAGATTCCATAAAAAAAGAACTGCATGAAATGATTGTATCTTTAGGTTGGGAAAATGATTTTAAAAATGTCAATTATGATCTTATTGAATTTGAAAAAGCACACCCAGAGTTTAGACCTTATGTGCTGCTCTCTCTTTCTACAAATCTTGGTAAGCAGATGTCTCAACTCAGTGAATATAAAGATAATGAAAGTTCCACGAATATCATAGGCGCTTTAGGAACTATACTTCTCCTTCCTGTGAAAGGATTGTACCATGGTGGAAAATTTGTTTTGAGTCTGTTTATAAATTCAGTAGGTTTTGCAAGCCTTACAGTGTTTGCACCTCATGTCGCTGTTATTTATTTGGCGTATGTTGTTCTTATCAAAATTCCCCTAGCTATAATTATGAGCGCCCTTAGTGTTGTAGCACACACCTTTATAGGTGTGGTGAAAGGAGTTCATTATCTCGGTAAATCTCTTATTCATTACTCGTTTTGGGGTTCTCAAATACCTTTGGAAGATCGTATCAAGAAAAAGTCTTTCAATAACGCAACGGCATCCATTTACTGCAAACATAAAAGCAAATCAAAATATGATTTTTGGTTGAAAGAAAATTCGGAGCTAAGTGGATCATGGGGAATGGAAGCTAAAGATATTGCTTTTGCAACACAGGTTAAACCACTTTCTCTTCTCTCACAATGTGCACATGAAATGCGAAAAAAATTCAAGATTCAGAAACTAAAACCAGATGAAGTCATCCCTGCTGTGGGTGTTTCTGTAGCGGGGAGCTCTGCGCTTTATTCTGATTATAGAATTGTCTATTATTCTGACTTTACAGATCGTAAAGATAAAGCAATCAAACTCACCACATACTTTAGCCACTGAAAATCTCATAAGCCTCTCATCTTCTCCATGTATAAACCAAAAAGATGAAACCTCTACTCAGGAGATGTTTATGAAGATAGGACTTTTTGGTGCAGGACGTATGGCAACAGACCATGCAAGAAATATTTTCAACTCGGGTCTTGCAAAACTTGCATGGGTTGTGGATCCTAATGTAAGTGCAGCGCAAAATTTAGCGTCAATCTACAATGCTACACCCTATTCGAATTGGGAAGAAGCTGTAGAGCGTCAAAAAGTCGATGCCTTCGTTATTGTAAGTTCCTCTTCTACACATGTGTCCTTGATTAAAAATCTAGCACCGCTGGGACAGCCTATATTCTGTGAAAAACCCATAGCTATAGACACCGAAGAAGTTCGTAACTGCATCAGGGTTATTCAAGAATACAAAACACCCTTTCTGCTTGGTTTTAACAGACGCTATGATCCCAATTTTGCTGAACTACACAAACGCTTGCGTCAAAATGAACTCGCTGAAATTCAAATGGTGAACATCACATCACGAGATCACCCAGGACCTTCACTCTCCTACTTAAAAACGTCCGGTGGAATTTATCACGACATGACCATTCATGATTTTGATATGGCCCGTTGGCTTTTAAATGAGAATATAAGCGAAGTCTTTGCAATTGGCAGCACTCTTCTTCTCCCTGAACTCAAAGAATTTGGAGATGTTGATACAACTGTCGTCGTTTTGAAAACAACAAGTGGAAAAATTGCAAACATCAATAACTCACGATTTGCAGCTTATGGATATGATCAACGCATTGAAGTTTTTGGTGCTAAGGGCATGCTCAGATGTGAAAACGTAGGCCTTACGAACGTCGAAAAATTTGTGGAAGCAGGAACTTCACGAGATAATCCACATTACAGTTTCCCTCAACGCTATAGAGAAGGATTCCGCTCTGAGATGATACACTTTCTGGAAGACGTCATAAGAGATGCGAAAGCACCAAAGGTAACAGCGGAAGATGGCTTGCAAGCAAACCTCATTGCAGATGCTGCTAAAAAATCTTTGCTCAGTGGAAAGGTAGAACGTGTTTAAAGTTCAGGAAATACACGGAATACAAAATCAGATCTAAGCTCAGAAGAGTAGGGAACTAAAAAGGCTTTTATTCTCTTTGCTTCGGAATTATTGCGTGATAAAGCAACAACAAAGCGATCCAAAGTTTTTGAATCTGCGTTATTGATCAAATAGATCATTCCAGTGTGATAAATAAAAGGACCAAAATGAGGGAGTTCCTCAATGCGGTTTGCAAGATCGCGAAATCTCGAAATCGCTTGTAAAGTTATTGCGGTGGAAGGAATAACGTTAAAATCAGATTCGACATCAGGATCGTTGAAAAATTTTAAGGCGCTTAATGGTTTTTTCTCCCAATAAGAAAGAGCTTCCAAAATGCTGTTTATAAGGAGTTTTGCATCTTCGCGTTCATCTTCCTCTGTAAGGCTATAAAATTCGTAGGAATGATAGGCTGTATTGGGATTTCTAGTTGTAGGCAAATATGTCCACAAAATGCGTGGATATTCATTCATTTTAGATAATTTAAAATCTAATAAGCTGTAAGCCCAAACATTCGAGGTGTCGACCACAGAAACTGTGTCTTCATTAATAAACTTAAGATCATTCACATCGCCTAGTGTGAAAATCATATTTCCGCTAAGAGCATAATGCTGTAATTTACGAAATAATGGGGTGTACTTGTAGTAAGCAACGGCTTCAAAATGGCCATGTAAATCTCTTTTCCACTGATCCTCTTGATCTATATCCAAATAAGCTTCTGCAAAGTCTTTTAGGTGAAATATATAGAAGCGCTTCAAAGAAGGTTCCATGGAGCTTGTGTAAATCTTTATGATGATATTTTCGATATAACAATGGAAATTAGAGATTTTAGAAGAGGAAAGTTCTCTATACTCATCTATTGATCTTGAAATTTTAAACAGCAGATTGTTGAAATGCATGTAGGCTATGATTTTAGGGTTCAGATCTCTCCCAATAAGGCCTTCAATCCTCTCTGGGCTTTGAAGTAAAGCAAAAAAACTGCGCTCTGAACCCACTGAAACCAGAACACCTCTTTCAAGCATAGTCTCGTGCAGATGCTCATGCATGGCTTCTGGATGAAATTCATTAGGAATACGGCAATCTCTATAGAAGTTATAGGGCTCATGCACATCAACATAGCGAAACCATTCCTTTGCATAACGTGCTTCCAAACTATCCCTATGATTGAGTTCCAGCTCATAATTTCTGCGGAGAGCAGAAATAAAAAAACTATTTAAAGTAGAACTATTTAAAGATCGAAGCTCTCGAATGAAAGACTCAAAACGCAAGTGAGGAATACTTGATAAAAGTTCAGAGGTGCCTTCCTCAAAATTTCGAGAGAGAAAACTTATAAATTGAAGTAAGACATAGGATCTTTGAGGTAGGTCAATGGTGTCCGCTGTGCTGTGTGGTGAATGTTCACGACTGGATAAAATTTCTTGATTCAATTGAGGAATATTTTCGGCAATCCAGGTTAAGTCTTGTTCATGAAAAAGCAGCGAAGCTCCTTCCTGTGATCTTAAATAAAGTGAAGGTCCAGCATGGGAGCTGGTAGAAGGACCTAGAGATAGAAATTTTGACACTGTTTTTGCGAGCAATACAATTGTTTCGAAGTGAGTATTTTTTTGCTTCGGCTTTGGTCGAGAAAAAGCGTTGAGTGAAAAAATGAATGAAAAGCTAAAAAAGCAAATTTGAAAAAAACGCATCTAGGGCATTCCTATTTATTTTTGAATGAGAACTGCGAAGTATACATATTCCCCGAGAGAATGCGAGATTTTTGTGGATTTAACTTTCTAACTCATTATAATTAAAATGAAATGAAAGGACGCAGATGAGGGGTCTTGTTGTCGCAACTTTTATTTTATCACTTCACTGGAATGGAACTTTATGAAAGCATTTCCTCACATCTGTTTAGTAGAACCTGAAATCCCACAAAATACGGGAGCGATTGCGCGTCTTGCAGCTGCAACAAATTGCACTTTGCATCTTGTGAAACCTCTTGGGTTTTCTCTCGATGATCGCTATCTCAAAAGAGCAGGCCTTGATTATTGGCCCTTTCTTACATTGAAGATTCATGAAAATTTTGAGGAGATGCTTTCAACATTTACAGAAAAACCAAGCATGGCTTTTTTCTCTACTAAGGGAAAAGGGGCTTATTGGGACCTTCCACCTATAGACCTTCTGGTTTTTGGTAAAGAAACAGCAGGGCTTCCTGAACAACTTTGGAAGCAATATTCTGAGTTCTTTTCTACCATTCCTATGTACAATCCAAATGTACGAAGTTTGAATCTTGCAAATAGTGTCAGTATTGTACTCTACAACCAGATACAGCAACGTATGCATAAATGAGGGGAGATCTCGTGGAGATAAAGAAAAAAGCACTGATCACAGGAGCTAGCGAAGGTATAGGTCGAGCTATTGCAAAAAAACTTGCGGCAGAAGATTACGAACTCACACTCGTAGCGCGTAATAAAAATCGCTTAGAAAGTCTTATCCAAGATCTTGGTAAGCAACATAAGATCTATATATGTGATCTTACAAAAAACGAAGACCTCTTTAAATTAGCATCTTTATTTTCACGAGAACATTTTGACCTGCTTGTTAACAATGCAGGTCAGGGGGTTTATGGAAAATTTACAGAAGTCCCCATTGAAGACATCATGCATGTTTTCAAACTCAACTGTGAATCTCTACTCGTTCTTTCTCACGCATTTTTAAAACATGCAAAAGAGGGAGATGCACTCGTCAATCTTTCTTCAACTCTCGCTTTTTTACCCCTACCTGCATCTGCAACCTATTGCGGGACGAAATCTTTTGTTACAGCTCTATCTGAAGTTTTGTGGTTCGAAGAACAAAAACGAAATGTCTTTGTCATGAATCTTTGTCCAGGTTTAACTACAACGGAATTTTTCTCAAGAGCAGGCGGAGGAAAAGAAGGTAGTCGTAAACGTCCTCCAGAATACATGTTTCAAAGTGCTGAACAGGTTGCAGAAGAGATGTACTTAGCCTTGGAAGCACGTATGCATCCCACATGGATAACAGGAAGACGCAATCGCTTCTTGAGTTTTCTTACAAGGCTTTTGAGCCGGAAGACAGTTGTTCATCTGATGGGTTCAGTGGGCTGAGGTCTTCAACGGCCTCTTCTTTCGTAAAAAGACTTGTTAGCATCGCTGCGCTGAGAATGATCAAAGCTCCACTAAATTGAATCAAAGAAACAGATTCTTTCAAAATAAAAAAACCAACAGAAAGAGATGTTAAAGGTTCAAAAACAGAAATTATTGCAGCTGTGTTTGAAGAAATGTATTTCAAACTATAAAGTAAAAGAAGTACAGGTAAGAAGGTTCCAAAAATTCCGAACAAAGTAAGCTGTCTTAACACATAAGGATCGCTTGGAAAGCTATAATGATCCTGCGTACACACAAGCAAAATTGCAAAAGCTAAAACATTACCTAAGCACACACAAAAAGTACTGATCAACGGAGGAAGTGGTTTCACTCCTTTGTTTTTACTGAGTGCTACGTAAAACCCGTATCCGAATGCAGCAATCAGTGAAAGTGTGATCCCGTAAGGATCAAGTTTAATAGATTTCTGATAAGCAATAAGGGAGCATCCTACAAGAATAAGAAAAGAAGAAAGCAGACTGATGCCCGTCGGTCTTTTTTTATGCAGGAAGCTTGAAATCAAAACGACAAGAATCGGATAGGTGAAAAAAATAATCATGGCAAGCCCGCTTCCTATATAGGGACATGCCATAAAATAAAAATAAGCAGAAGTGCTGTAACAGATGCTTCCTAATACAAAAGGAAAGAGCAGATCTCTGAGAGCAATCTTTTGCTTAAACATAAAAGGAAGCAAAGGAAGAAAACAAAAACTTCCAAAAACAAAACGCCACAAACAGATCTCCGTAATGCTCAACCCATGCACAGAAAGATCATGTCCAAAATACCCTAAACACCCATAAAGAATGCCTGATAACGCTGCAAGCGCTATACCCTTTTGCATAAGAATCCCCTTATATTTCAAAGCTTCTTTACTTTTTATTCTTATTCTTGCTAAGTAGAAAGATAAATTTTACTAAGGGAGTTCTCATGCCTAAGTTCCTCATGTCCCTACTTGTTTTTATTTCTTCCTCTCTTATCTACGCCGAGGAGAGCAACGAAGTCCTTTGCCCCAGTGCCGACACCTACAACATCGATACAGCTCATCTTCTTCTTAAAGTACCTGAAAGCATGGACATACAATCTCTGATTGAAATTGCAAACAGTCTTATAGAATCCGAAGATCCAGACGTTCACGATATGGAAGTACGTCAATCTATGCTTTACGCCTATAAAAATCTCCCTGTCCTAACTCAATTCACAGGCGATTACAAAACCTTTCAGTATCCTGAAAGACAATTGGAATTCGTGGTCCTTCGTCCTGTCAAAGATTGTGTTGTGGATGGTATCAATTTCGAAGAAAGAAATTTTCTCTATTCTCGTTCTTTCTCTAAAGAAGACACCAATATCGCTATTGTTCGTCAACTTTTAGAAAAAGGTATCCAACTCATTCCTCTAACGAAAAGAGGGGAATTTTGGATTTGCTCCATTCAATCCCACCACGACTTCTGCTTACAATAAATTTCTTTTCAACAAACAAAATTGGCCCGTTGATTGCTATGGCCAATTTTCGCGTGTAGAATTTACTTATACAATCCTCATAATATAAGGAGTCTTATGACTAGGGCCTCGTATTATCTAAAAAAACTAGCTTTAGTTTTAGCAGGTCTTTCTCTCTCCTTCTCCCTTCACGCAGAAGAATTCGTAATCAAAGTAAAAAACACCTTCACAATGCAATCCCTCACGAGTCAATTGGAACAGATGAACAACATCAAAGTTCTAGATCAACATGCAAGTGGAAAACTCATACTCATCCGCACCTCTGACAAAGTTCAAGAAAAAGATTTGGAAAATGAATTAAAGCAATTCGATTCTTTCGAATACCTTGTTCCAAACGTTAAGTTTCATATCAACCTTTCCAGTGATCCTGAGTTTTCTAAACAATGGTCCCTTGAAAAAGTAGGTGCTTCGAAAGCATGGAAGCGTTCTAAAAACAAAGCGCGTCCTATAATTGCTGTAATCGACACAGGGGTTGACTACAAACATGAAGATCTTTCAGAGCAAGTTCTTAGAAATGACAAAGGTGAGGTCAAAGGTTGGAACTTTATCGAAAACAACAATGATCCGATGGACATCACAAAACAGGGTGCCAACCCAGGTCACGGAACACACTGCTCAGGTATTATTGCAGCAACAGCGGATAACGGAAAGGGTGTATCGGGCATAGCTCCTAACGCTTGGATTATGCCTCTGCGTTTTATAGGTCCTGATGGCTCCGGTGATCTGATGAACTCTATAAAAGCAATCGACTTCGCAATTGAAAACGGTGCACAGATTATCAGTGCGAGTTGGGGCGCCGCAGTAGATCGTGGAACCGTCAAACCACTGATTGAAGCGATTGAAAGAGCTGGTCAAAAAGGTATTGTCTTTGTTGCAGCAGCAGCGAACGATGGAAAATCAAACGATACACGCGAAGTTTATCCTGCAAATGCAGGTTTAGCGAATGTTATCAGTGTTGCAGCTTCCGACAAGAATGATGCGAAACCAAAGTGGTCCAATTTCGGTCGTATAAAAGTAGATCTTGCTTCACCAGGTGCAGGCATTCTCAGTACTCTTCCTGATAACCGTTATGGTGAATTGTCTGGGACTTCAATGGCAACACCGCTTGTGGCAGGTCTTGTTGCTTTATTGCTTGGACAAAGTTCAGCAGAAGGAAAGCAATTCACAGCAGCAGATTTCAAAGCTTTGATGCAAGCTAACAGTGCAAAAGTTCAAATTGAAACGGCTTGCAACTGTAGAATTTCTGCAGATCTTGCTATGAGTGCCATCGTTGAAAACACTTTAGTGGTAGTACCGAATGCAGGAACTTTTGAAAGCAATACAAGTACAAATTTTCACGCAATCGGTGGACAAGGTCCTTTCCACTACACATCTTCGAATACAGGTGTTGCAAGCATTACAGATGATGGGCAATTCAAAGCGTTGAGCAATGGTTCAACAGTGATCACTGTCAGCGATGCCAACGGAAAGACAGCATCTTCGCATGAAATTTTTGTCGGAGATGCAACGCCTTCACAACCTCCAGGAGGAGGTGGTGGCCCAGGAAACGGACAGTGTCCTATTCAAGATCCTAAACTTTGTGATGTGATTTGCAAACTCATGCCGAATGCTCCATGGTGCAAGCACCTCAATGTAAGTTCGATTGCTTTCTAGTTTAAAAATCAACTTAGCTTGCATCCTTGCAAAGTGACCTAGGAAGATTAGTAACAGAAAATTTTTACCAACGTACTAAATTCGCACCCCATGTAAAACCAGAACCAAAAACAAGGGTCATCACCAAATCACCTTTTTTAAGACGACCTTGGTCTTCTGCTTCTGTCATACAGATAGGAAGTGTTGCAGCTGTTGTATTTCCATATTTCTGAATGTTATTGAAAACTTTTTTCGCATCGATGCCTAATTTCTCACGAACCATTTCGTTGATTCTTAAATTTGCCTGATGGGGAATCAGAAGATCGATGTCGTTAGGACGGATGCCATTGCGTTTACATAATTCCTCAGCAACTTCACACATGCGTGTAACAGCAGCTTTAAAAACTTGAGGGCCTTCCATCTTGGGTGCATAAGCACGGTCCTGCGTTTCTTTCGTAGAAATCAACTCGCTGTGCCCCTTGGAAAATCCAGGTCTCAACATTCCCAGCAACTCGGCTCCTGTTCCATCCGAACCCAAAACGTGATCTATAAAACCACGAACTTTATTTTTCACAGAGGGCATTTCATTTTCAGAATGTGCTTCCACAATCATGGCACCTGCACCATCTCCGAAAAGCACTGCAACATTACGACCGCGTGTGCTTCGATCTATCGCGCGTGATTGCAATTCTGCACCGACAATCAAAATCCGTTTGTAAAGACCTGAACGTATAAAAGCATCTGCGGTAGAGAGGCACCAACCAAAACCACTGCATTGACCGCGTATGTCTATAGCGGGAATAAAAGGGGCTCCGATTTGGTTTTGTATTTGAACTCCAATGCCTGGAAAGAAAAAATCAGGAGAAAGTGTAGCTGCAAGAATCAAATCGAGGTCTTTCGCTTGCAAACCTGTTTTTTCAAGAACTTTTTTTGCAGCAAGCACACCAAGTTCGGAGGTACTTGTGTCGGTATTTACAAAACGTCGTTCTTTAATACCTGTTCTCTCTGTGATCCATTCATCACTTGTCTCCATATCTTTTGCGAGATCGAAGTTCGTAACTACATTATCAGGAACATAAAAACTCACACCTTTGACAAGTGTACAAGTTGTCTTCGCCATTTGAAATCAACCTTATTTTTTAGGATCTTTGCATGCCTTAGCTCCCGTGATACTAGAATGGAAGACGGGAGCTTTCATGCTAAAATACTGTTTTTCGAGCAAGGTAGCAAAATATTTTCTCCTTGGCGTCTTTATTCTTTCTCATCCTGAAATTCCTACAAATCCCGCTAGCATGGGGCCTCCCTTTTATTGAAGTGTGGAAGCTGTCCTTCTTTCAATTGATGCTCATGTATCCAACCCCTTTCATAGGGCCTAAATTCCGAACAGCTTTTGAAAAAAAACCAGTAGGCTTTACCTAAAGGTGTCAGCTCACATTTTTCTTCGCTATTCAAATGTTCCCACATACGTCTTTGAAGATTCTTCGAAACACCTATGTATAAAATGTCTTCCGCATAGTTCGTTAGCACATAAATGCCCTGTGTTTTAGGAACAAGTATCTTTTTTCTTAGAGAAAATTCGATGCGTACAAGATTTTTTTCATCTAGTGAAGTAATTTTCATTTTACAAACGAATCAACGACTTTTGATCTATACACAATATAGCCTGATTCAATGCAGAAGAAAATTTACGAATAGAAGTACTATTCAACGAACTTGCTACGGAACCTTTCTTCCACCAAGATGGATCTGAAATCGCAACATACTCATCACTCAGTCTGTTAAAAGCAGAACGCAATAAATTTTCCATAGTCTCCACACGAAAATCTTTAAGATTAAAAAGTTGTGAAAACACCGTAGGAGAAATGAAATGAAAAATATTAATCCCATTGGTTTTAAACAAAACTGAATTCTTATCATTATCTTTGACAAGTAAATTGCGCAGAGCAATCCAGTAATTGAGTAAAATTTTATTACGCATCATTGAATCATCAGAATGCATAAGCGGATTGTTGGAGCTGAGAATAAAACGTTTGATAGAGAGAGCAAAACTCTTCTGTTTTATCGTCGTTTTATCGAGATTTTCGGTTTGATTCGCCATTTCTATTTTCTGGTACCAAGGAGATTCGGAAGTGCGATTTAAATAGCGGATGATATTGAGAGCCTGTTGGTCATCACCACGATCCACTTGGTACTGTATCCATTTGGGAAGAGAAGGAATGGTTTTAAAATGAATCATGTTGTTCAGTCGAGCAAGTATGTTTTGTTCTACTGCTTTGTCTACAGATTTCTGTGTCGTATTGACGATGAGAAAGTGGCACATCTGTGAAACTTCATCCACATTGACTGCAATGTTCGTTGCTATTTCAAATTCCTTCATGGAAGGTGATTGCTTAGCAGCGGAAATCAAACCCTGTATACGATGCTGACCGTCAACTACATTGAAAGGCCCTATTTTTTCAAGATCAAAGTAAATCTCATTGCGAGTAAAATCATAGTCTATGGTCTTTTCGGTTGCTAACAACACAGAAGTGGGAAGGAATGCGTCTCCATCCTTCCACGCTTTGGTAAAATAACCCGAAATTTTTTTGGTTCGCCGACTATCTAAAACACGCTGATAGCCGGAGGAAGGCTCATCAGGGTCCAATTTATCTATGCAGTAAAAATTCGGACGCATGAAATCACCGACATTGAACGATGTCGCAAATATAGTCAATGATCCCTGCTTGACAATGGCTGCTGGTTTTTTGAACAACAAGCTTCTATCCTAAATTTAAATTTCATAAAGGTCTCATTTGAAAATATAAAATAGGTAGGGCCTCTAGACTAGTCTTTTCCAGCAATTCTATCCATCACACGTTTTGCAAGATACTGCTCCAAAACAGGACGTTGCTGACCACTGATCTTTGCCTGAATACGTCCCGTTCTAGGATTCTCTACAATTGCGATGGCTTGGTTTATAAGGTTTTGATAATCCTTTTCGTTCATTCCTTTCAACTCTTTTGGGTCCAATTTTCTGATCAAAAGTTCTAGATATGCAGCTGCCATTTCCGTAGCGCTGCGACCTTGTCCACTTTTACAATGCACGAAAGCTACATAACCAGCATCTAAAGCATCTGCCAAATGTCGGGTGAGAGATGCAAAACCTGCTTCGTTTGTAATGGTCGAACGGTCTGGTGTATGAAGTGTTGTGTTTTCAGATCTTGAAAGTCTATTTTGAACAATAGGCAGTTGACCATGGAGAAAATCAACTTTCCAATTTACATTCATCTTACCTGTATTTCTTCTTTGAAACTCATTGATAAGTACTTCATTATCTAAATAAATCATATCCATCTGTGCCTTTTGATGTTCTAACTCGAAAGGTTGTAGCAAAGCATATTCTGAAATATCCATACTTCTTATTTCTGCCTGTAAAGACTCGGGAGTAATTTTGCCAGGTACTAAGTTTCTGGGATCAACTGTTCCTTCACTTATAGCTCTGAAAAGTTCAGAGTCAGAATGCAGTTGAAGATCTCGACCTAACTCTCTTTTCACAATTCGGAATGCAGCAAGACTCATTTGTAAGTCCATAACCAAAGCTCGATCTGGCATATGACCCAATATGGGTTGTCCTTTTATTGTGAGTGGTATCTTGTTTCCTCTCAATGAAAATTCTATTTCATTGGGTAGTACATCAAAACCGCGGACATATTTTTCAACCGTTGTATGGGGATTCGATGGATCCACTTTGCTTTTTAGATCTCTATTGATCTCTTCATACTTTCTTCCTATAGCCTTTCTAAAATAAGCGACAGCATCTCGTATCGTCGCATTTGCAATGCGGGAAGGAAGTGCAACAATCTGCTTTTTAATAGTGGCTTTAACATAAAAGATCATAGGACGAAGGGAGTTTAAAAAAGACCCATTTAGGTTTAAATTTTTTGAATTTACGCTGCTATTTGCCTTCCATAGGATGTGAGCATTTAATTCCCCCGCATAGTTCGCAATATTGGCAGCAGCCTCTTCTTCTGTGAGCCCTTCTGTAAGAGCTTTGTTCACATCAGGATGCAAAATAAGTATACCCTCTTCCTCACCGAACGAATGCATTTCTACAAGGGCAATATTTTTTTGATCAGTCGTTTGGACTTCTGTTGAAGCTGTTGCATCTTCATGATGACGGGCAATGTCTGAAGAATGACTCTGTTTACAATTCAAAATCAACACAAAAGAAAAAGTAAATAGAAAATAAGACCTCATACATTTTCCTTTTAAAAATCTAGGAACTTTATCGGTTTTTTTGAAAGATTCTTAATGTCTTGGGAAGATCATCTGTGAAAAACTATGAGAATTTTTTAAGAATAGGATTTATTTCTAGAAGAAATCCGATGGGATGCGAATAGGAAAACCTCGATCATTGACGGTTACCAAATGTATAAGCCCCGTCACGAATTTATCTCCATCGCTGTGATGGTAAGCTGTGTGCTGACATTTCACAAGCACACCATGGTCGAAATCGATCTGTGTGTGTACACGGATCAAATCTCCATAGCGTGCTGCTTTATGAAAATCGAGATGAGCATCTTTGACGACAAAATGACGACCCTGTGTAAACATGTCTTGCAAATGCTTGCGTCCAAAAAGTTCTTCGCGAGCACGACTGAAATATTTCAAATAATTTGAGTGAAACACAAATCCTGAAAAATCAGTATCCTCATAGAACACAGGAACCATCAATTCACCCGTCAGTGATCTCATCAAGTGCCTCTCTTAGGGTCTGTTGTTAAACTTGTTCAACAAATCGCTCATGGAGAAATTCTTATCCTGAGAAGGTTTTCCAGGGATGCGAGGTCCTTTCGAACCCTGTTGAGGTCTCTGCGGTCTTGACTCATTGTGAGAGGCACCTTTGCGCTCTTTTATCATCACATTGTGTCTGTTCTGAGAGACGCTTGGTTCTGCAACTTGACTTTTATCTACAGGTTTTAACGCAAAACCTCCAGAGCTTGGTGTCAAAGTTGTTTTCGCCTGAGGACGACTCACAGGTGACAAAACAGGCCCATTGGATCTCTGAAGTACAGGTTTTGTAGGAGCCTCTTTTGCTTCAGCACTATCTTTGCGTGTGGAAAGACTGATGCGGTTGCGTTCAAGATCTACACCTTTGACATAAACTTCCAGAATCTGACCGACTGCGACAACGGATGCAGGATCTCCACCTGAACGGGGAAGTTCACTCACATGAACGAGACCGTCTTGGTGTACACCGATATCAACAAAGCAACCGAATTTCGTTACGTTGGAAACGGTTCCACGCAAACGCATTCCGACTTTCAAATCGTTGATCGTTGCAATGTCGCTGGAGTAGTGTAGGCGCTCATTGTCCTGACGTGGATCTCGACCAGGTTTTGCAAGCTCTTTCACAATGTCGAAAAGAGTAGGCATACCCACTTCCTCATCGACATACTTTTCAAGTGCAATCGTTTTTACAAGCTCATCTTTGCCTACCAGCTCCACAACAGGAACATGCAGATCTTCTGCAATTTTTTCCACAATGCTATAACGCTCAGGATGCACAGCAGAGTTGTCGAGTGGATTTTCACTCGCAGGTACTCTTAGAAAACCAGCAGCCTGTTCGAAAGTCTTTGGTCCAAAACCTGCGATTTCCAGCAGAGATTTACGATCTTTGAAAGGACCGCTTTGATCTCTGTGCGCAACTATGTTTTTCGCAAGAGTTGGACCTATACCGGAAACATAACCGAGAAGTTTGAACGATGCCGTATTCAAATCCACACCGACATTGTTCACACAACTTTCAACCGTTTCCTGCAAACTTTTATCAAGTTTGGAAACTTCACAGTCATGTTGGTACTGACCTACACCCAAAGAGCGAGGATCGATCTTTACAAGTTCAGCAAGAGGATCTTGCAAACGACGTGCAATACTTACAGCGCTGCGAATTGTAGGATCGAGGTCTGGGAATTCTTCACGTGCAATATCGTCGGTTGAATAAACACTCGCACCAGATTCATTGACTATGTAACGTTTGATATGCTCAAAACCTTCTGAACGTACAACCTTCAAAAGAACTTGGTCGATCTCTCGACTTCCTGTCCCATTGCCTAAAGCAATGCATGTGACTTTGTGTTTTGTAAACAGATTACGAAGGATGTGTTCTGCCTGAGTGATCTGATCTTGAGAATGTTCTGCAAGTTCTTTTGTTTCTTTAACTTCGATTTCACTCTCTTCTTTTTTGTTTCCGTTCACTTCTTCATCTTCGGGAGCTATCTCTACAGAAGCTTCTGCAGCTTTTTGCTTGCGTGGCATTTTAAGAAGTTTCGGATAGAGAACACAGTGTTCGAGTAAACTTCCTGTTTCCGAAACGATTGCAATTTTAGCACCTGTGCGAAGACCAGGATCGACACCGCATACAACATTGCGTGGAGTCGGAGGTAAAAGTAGGAGGTTGCGTAAGTTAGAAGCGAAAACACGAATGGCTTCGTTCTCTGAACGCATTTTGATTTCCATTCGTATTTCAGTTTCAATAGCAGGTGCTAACAGACGTTTGTACGCATCGCTCACTGTGCGTGTGAACCATTCGTCAAGTTCAGGTGCAAGTTCTTGAACGTGTTTTTCGTCTTTAATCGTTTGATACAATTCAGAACGAATCTTTTCTTCATCGACTTCGATGTTCACGATCAAAACTTTTTCTGCTTCTCCACGACGAACTGCCATGACGCGATGAGAAGGTGCACGCTGAATGTCTTCTCTGTATTCAAAATAATTTTCGTATTTGCTTGCAGCTTTGAGAGATTCGGAATCTGTAGGAAAACGTTCGTTCTTACGCGCAACGATAAAGCCTGAAGCCTGGCTGATGCGACGCACGATGTTTCTGTACTCCGCTGTTTCGTTGATCTGTTCTGCGTAAATATCAGCAGCTCCACGGAGAGCATCCTCTTCGTCAAGAACTTGCAAGTTTGCAGGAACACCCTCTGTTTTGAGGAAAGGATGAGCAAGAGCCTTCAAATCTATGGAAGCATTGGCCCAGTTTTCAAAAATAGCCTGGAGCAAAGGCTCAAGACCTTTTTCTCTTGCTGTCATAGCGCGTGTGCGACGTTTTGGTTTAAAGGGTAGGTATATATCTTCGAGTTCTTGTTTGCTTACACACTTCGCAATTTTTTCACGAAGCAGTGGAAGTTTTTCTTGAATCTCGGGCTTCTCTTTAGCGTGTTCTTCAATAACTTTGAGATAACGCTCTTTTGTTGCTTCGAGATCCTGCATATAGATGTAGCGATCACGCAACTTGCAAAGAACGACTTCGGACATTGAGCCGGTTTTTTCTTTGCGGTAACGGGTGATGAAAGGAATGGTTCCCTTCTCTTCGAAAAGAAGATGAATGGCATTCCGTGCATGACCTTCGTCAATTTGTAATTCTTCAGCTAACTGCTTGACAAGAACTGACATACCTAAGTCCTATAAATGATTTATCATCGATACAATAAAGCGCCGATTAGGGGCTCGCATGGGTTAGTTACATATTTCTGTATTTGCGAAGAAATAGTTTAACTCGCGTTGTGCGGATTGGGGAGAGTCCGAACCATGCACACTGTTTTCTCCAATGCTTTTTGCATAGAGCTTGCGAATGGTTCCGTCTGCTGCCTTAGATGGGTCCGTTGCACCCATCACTTCGCGATTCTTCAGAATCGCATTTTTCCCGCGTAGCGCGAGTAGAACGACAGGTGAAGACGACATGAACTCGACAAGTTCACCAAAGAAAGGGCGAGCTTTGTGTTCAGCGTAAAAACCTTCTGCTTCTTGGCGTGTTACATGTTTCATCTTCATCGCTGCTATATGAAGACCATTCTGCTCGTAATGAGCAATGATCTTTCCAATCAGATTTCTCTGAACAGCATCCGGTTTGATAATTCCAAAAGTTAATTCTTCCATTGTGTTTCCTCCATGTTTTGTAAGGGCCCATAGTACTCAATTTCTCCGAATTGACAAGCTAGTACCGCCGGTGCGGGGGATTCTTCGAGAAAATAAAGATCGGCGAGCCATTCTTCCTAAAAACGGCGGTATCTGACTGTATTTGCAATTCTATCTCAAGAAATATTCAAGATTTTCGAGAGGGAGCCGAATCAAGGCTTCGAGGTTTAATAAGAGTGGAAAAGGGCTTATGACGGAATCTTTGGTTGAATTTTTCAACAACAGCTTCGTGTATTATTGTGTTTTGGATTCAGAATATAAGTTTTTATTGGTGAATCCTGCATTCGAGCAAAGACTGGGTTATGCTTATAACGATATGTTAGGGAAGTCTTTTATAGATTTTTTACATGAGAATGATCGTGTTCAAACGTTAAAAGTCATGCAGTCCATTAAAGAGGACAAAGGATACGAAGTCCCTTTCGAAAGTCGTATATGCAGTAAGTTCGGTATTTATTTTAAACTTTCATGGTCTTGTTTTTGCAGAAATGGAAAGACCTATGTGAGTGGTCGATATCTAAATGAAGACTCTTTCAATACCCCTGAAAAAAAAGCAAGACGCATTGCCAATTTAAGTTTGCTTGCGATGAGTAAGATGGTGGGTGGTATTGCTCATGAGATCAATAATCCTCTTGCAATCATTCATGGCAGAGCCAATATGTTTAAAAATTTGATTAGTGAAAAAAACGATCTCAATAGAGACGACTTGATTTCTATGGTTTCAGCGATGGAAGAGACCTCTTTGCGTATTGCAAAAATATTGCAAAATCTTCGTGTGTTTGCACATGAAAGCAATCCTGATCTTTTGGAAGATTCTACTTTGAAAAAAAAGATTGAAAGCGCGTTGTCAGAAGAATTAAGGGATTTTCAGAAAAAACAATAGAGGTGACCTATGGATTCAAAATCATTTTCAATTTTAGTTGTCGATGATGAAGAGGGTATACGCTCCATGATTTCGGAAGTTCTTCGTTTAGAAGGTTACGATTGCATCACTGCAAAAGATGGAGAGGAAGCATACAAAGCCATCTGTTCACAGAAAATTGATGCGGTTATTTCCGATATTATGATGCCGGAGTTAGGCGGTCTGGATCTTCTGGATAAAGTTAAAGATCGTAACCCTTTGCTTCCCCACTTAGCTTTGATTTCAGGTTTTACAGAGGCTTCGTTAGCAGATGTTTATGACAAAGGAGCGGAAGCCTTTCTTGCAAAACCCTTTGAAATACGTTCTTTAGTTAACCTCGTAAGACGTTTACTGAGTCCTATGGAAAATTTATGGAAGGATGAGTTAGAAGAGAATGAAAATAGATTTTTAAAATATAAATTTCCTTCTTTTAAAGAAAGTATACAGGATCGAAAACTTTTACTAGGAAGGGGTGGATTCTTTCTCAATGCAGAGTGTCTTGAAAATATCCCTACCATAGGTTCTCAGGTTCGCTTTCATTTCGATTTCGAGAAAAAAGATCACAGCCCCATTTACGGGCAAGGCACTGTGCGTTGGATTCGAAAAAAGGAACAACCTGAGTACAGCGCTGGTGTTGGTGTGGAATTTGATTTTCTAGATATAAACTCGCGTGCAGATTTTGTATACGATGTGAAAACATCAAAATCTAAAGCCTTCATCCCGAAGGGTTAAATTCAACGTGATATAGGAATGGATAAATCTAGTGGGGAGGATTCTAATGGTTCATCTTCAATACTAGGTTTTAAGTCATAGGGATGCGATGCAAGCCCACTTCCTTTTTTGGGATTAAAAATAGCATGGTCGAAATGACGGTCATACGGGAGAAATAAATCACTGTCGAGATGATTTAAAAGTTCTGCACGTATTTCAGATGGGGATTTTGAAGGCGAGAATTCTAGAGAAGCATAGCGTAGAGCAAGAGGAGATGAATAACTTGTCCCTTTGCCCACTTTTAAAAAATTTCCTATGTAGCTCGTTACAATATCAGATCCTACTGCGTAAAGATCTACGCATTTACCGTAATTGCTAAATTTACTTCGGGTGTGAGGAATATCATAACTTCCAACTGAGAGAAAATGACGAGAGTGTGTGCAGTCGTAATCTTCCTTTTTTGAATTTGTGTCCAGGCCTGAGTTGCCTGATGCTCGGAAGGTTAAATATTTATTATCATCGTAAAAAAGACCTTCTTTTTTTGCAATCTCTTCCTCAATTGTTCTGATATTAGTAAAGTACTGAGACATTGGATCAATCAGCTTTGTATCGCAATGCTTCTCCTTTATCAGATCTTCGATGCTTTTTCGATCTCGTCCATAACTTTTATTGACCAAAGTTACGTGATGTTTTTTTGCGATCTCATCCAGAATCCTCCATTCTGAAAGAATTCCTTTTTTAATTATAAGTTTTTGTACCGCTTCCTCTGCAAAAGCTGACCAAAAGGGGATCTTTCTTTCAAGTCCTGCGCAGTCAAGCGCCCTCTTCTTCCTGATAGATTTTTTTTCGATAAGTACAAATTTTACTTTTGGATTTTTATACGCAATAAGGGATCCCGTTTGCGTGCCGTGAGACTGGGAAGATATGGATTTCAAAAAATCTTTAACTTCTTCTAATTCAGGCCCTGCAAAACTCTTACCATTAATATAACTATTCCACTCTTTGCGGAGAGTTTGGATGTGTTCGGGAATGTCTATAGGATGAGATTGAATTCCTTCACTAAGTTTACATTCTCTTCCAAAGATAAAAGAGTCTCGACTTTCTAATTCATTTTTAAGATTGCCAGCGGGTATATCTTCATATTCATTAATGGACTTACAAGCGAGAGTATAAGTAGCAATAATTTTATCTTTAAATACATTATTATGAGGATCTATCCCCCGATCAATCAGCATGACAATATGCTCATGACGAGGTTCAGGTTCTGGATGAGGTTCATTCTTGTGCTGAGGTTTATGCTTGTGATCTAGGTTGGGTTGCGCATTCACGTTATCGTGTTTGCATCCATTGAAAATGAGCAATGAAAGAATAAGTGCTCTTTTCATAGAGACTCCCATCCTAGAATTAGAACTTAACGACGATCTCCGAAGTGATAATACTCGCCTGCTGCCCCGTTCCTCCCTCTGCTGTTCCATAAGCGATATCTCGAGCGTATTCAAATCTGAGTCCTGCTTCTTTCGTAAGTGGAAATGAATAATTGGCATAGTAACGAGACTTCGGCATTCCAATGGCATACAAAGAGCCATAAATGCCCTTCGTTTCATTCAGACTGGATCCAGGCACCTTACCTAATGCAACGGCTTCTGCAGTTCCTTGATAGCCGACACCTAAACGAGACCTGCAAGATTTTTCTGTATATCCCACATTAAAGCTCCAAGCAGCAGGGCGAGCGCCTTTCAATGTTGTACCACCATCTGTCGTGTAGGGGATATCTGTCGCTGTAGATTCTCTCATACCACCAATATATTTTGCAGCAGCATCTATAGACGCTACATGGAAATCAGCGCTGAGATCTAAAGCAGGAACTGTTTGTGTATAGGTTCCATTTTTTCCAAGTGTGCTGTTGTTTGCAACGGTACTTGTTGTGTAAATGCTTCCTAGCATGTTCTGAATCCAACCTGCACCTAAGTGAAAGTGGGAATTTGCATTTGCATAATTATATTCTGCTTTGAATCCATGATTACGAACGCGTGTTGCATTTCCATCTTTTACACGGTCAGGACCTCGAAAGGTGTAAGCCTCTGCTGAAAATCCAGAATGTCTCATACCTATAGAAAGAGCGGTTGCTCGAAAGACGGAAAGAAGTTGCGTTGTGCTTTCAAGTAGGGAAGAAGAATCATAACCTCCGAAGTTAACAAATTGCCTTCCAAGTTTTGCATAGAAGGGAGTCTTCTCAGGGTTGGAATAACTTATAAACATGTTGTTGACGAAAAGTACGTTCCCACCTCCAGCTGGACTGCGAAGAAATGCAGGTGAAGTTTGTGCATAACTCAGCATCATCAGAGTCGAGAATCCGTGACTCAAAGTTGCTTCCGTATTTAAACTCGAAGTGTATATAACAAGGTCATTTGCGCTCGGGCTTTTATCAATCAAACCCATTGTCGTCGGTGTGCGGTCAGAACTAAACCCCGCAAGTCTCACCAACCCATAAACTTTAATTTTGTCATACCATTTTAAGTCGGGAGCAGCGGAAACTTCTGCATAAGAAAGATGAGAGAAACCCACACATACTAAACTGGCTAATAAATTGCGAACTTTCATTTACAACCTCCTTTTGTATACAAGTTTATGTGTATCACAGAAGAAGTGAAAGAACTTTCAAACTTAGCAAAGCAAACATAGAGGCTATTAAATCATCAAATAAAGTGGAGAAAGCACTTTTCCAGCGAGAGTCAATCCAGGAAATAGGCCATGGTTTCCAAATATCAAAAAGCCTAAATAGAATAAAACTGCATACGATATAAAAGGATGTGAGTGGAAAATACACACTTGCAAAATACTGTCCTGCAACTTCGTCTATGACAATGCGAGAGTCATCGTGTCTCCATGTCTTTTCCATGTTAACAATGGAAAGATGTGCGACAAAGCAAATGAAAATTCCGAAAGCGGTACTCAAAAACAAAAATGTATCGAAATCTACCTTGTAAACATGGTTTAAAACGTAGTTAAGGCTTAAAGCTAAAGCAAGGCCAGGCAATGATCCGAACGTTCCAGGTGCTTTGGGAATGTGGCCAAGGCCACCTGCTGTTGCGAGAGATTCTACGAATTTCATCAAGACTACTTCTAAGATTTAAGGGGGGAAGTTGAAAATATCTCGTCACCCGCGTTGATTTTGCCAGACTCTATAGCATGGACCTGTTTGACTATACCAGTCATTTCTGAAAGGATTTTGTTTTCCATTTTCATTGCTTCAATCACAGCAATCTGCTCACCCTTACGAACAGGATCTCCCACTTTTATGAAAAGTTTAGTGACCTTCCCTGTCAGCGGTGAAACCTGTTTGTCGATGCGTTTTTTCTTGACCTTGCCTCGTACTGCACGTGATTGACTGAGTGTGAATACTAAGGCTTCCACCATCGAAGAATCTTTGCTCGCAACATGAAAGCGAACACGTCTTTCATCTGTTTGTGAATCATATTCGATACTGCAATTGCGAATGCGAAAGCAACGTTCGAGCTTTATTTTTTTCCCATCCTGCTCACTTATGAAAAAAGTCTGATGCAAGGGGTTCCATCGTAAAAGCACCATTTTCCCATCGAGTTTTGCAGGAATAACAGTATTCGCAATCAGATACGCAGGAATGTCAATCTCATGTTGCTTGTCATGTACACGCACTTTCCATTGCATATGAAAACTCCTAAGCTTGATTTGCGATAACGAGACCAGCAACAAGTGCAGAAAGATCTGCAGGAACATTTCCTAAATGAGCTTGTAGACGCTGTTCAAAATACTCTTTTTCTGTATCTAAAAATGAAGTGCTATACTTGCCTTTCAAAAAATCGCGATGACGTAAAAGTGCTTCGTGAAAACTTGCAGTCGTTGGTGCTCCTTCGATCAACAATTCTTGCAAAGCTCTTCGTAAACGTGCGGCTGCTTCATCTCTGTTGCAACCATGGCTGATCAATTTCATCAGCATGGAATCATAGTGCAGAGGAACTTCATAACCTACATACAAATGCGTATCGGCACGCACACTCGGGCCTCCAGGAATGTGCAATTTCGTAATACGTCCTCCTTGAGGGAGGAAACCTTTTGCAGGATCCTCCGCATTGATACGCGCTTCCATACTCCATCCTCGATGATGGATCTCTTCTTGTTTAAATCGCAGTAGCTCACCTGCTGCAATGCGGATCTGTTCGGCAACGATATCGAGACCTGTGATCATTTCTGTCACGCTATGTTCAACCTGAATGCGTGTGTTCATTTCCATAAAATACAGTTGGTCCGGATTTTCACCTATGAATTCAATAGTACCAGTGCCTTCGTATTTTACAGCTTGTGCAACTTTGAGTGCCTCTTTTCCATAATGTGCACGCTGTTCTGCATTTAGAAAAACACTGGGTGCTTCTTCAAAAAGTTTTTGATGACGTCTTTGAATGCTGCATTCTCTTTCAAAAAGATGAACTCCGTTTCCATTCTTATCACACAAAATTTGAAATTCTATGTGACGTGAATTCTGCAAGTACCGTTCACAAAACACAGCAGGATTTGCAAAAGCAGCACCTGCTTCACGACGACAACTTTCGAACGCGTCTTTTAATTCTTCCGATTTGCGAACAATACGCATGCCTCGTCCCCCACCTCCACCGGAAGCTTTGAGTATGATGGGAAAACCAATAGTACGCACAACATTTTCAAGTTCAGAAAGGCTTTCTAAAGCATAATCGCAACCTGGAACAGTTGCGACACCACTTTCTTTCATAAGTTTGCGTGCACCAATTTTATCTCCCATAGCTTCCATAGCAGCTGCGGAAGGGCCTATAAATTTAGCTTTCGTTTGACTTGCAATAGCAGCAGCAAACTTTGCATTTTCAGAAAGAAACCCGTAACCAGGATGCACTCCATCGGAGTTACTTTCATTTATGCATTCTATAAGTTTGGGAATGTTTAAATAGGTATCGAGAGAATTTTGACCCTCCAGATGTATGGCATAATCTGCGAGAGAGACATGCAGAGAATCTCGATCTACATCTGAGTAAACCGCGACACTTTCAATGCCCATGTCTCGCAAAGTTCGGATCACTCGGATGGCTATTTCACCACGATTTGCTATGAGAACTCGTTTGAACAAGGTTGCCTCCTCTTGGTTAGAAGAAGCATACCTTGTGAGATCTATTGGGGTAAACCTTTTAGTGAGAGCAAGAATCGGATGCGAATGAAGAATCGTGACGTGCAGGAACAAAGCTTACAGTGATGTCACCATTTTTAGGTTCTGCACTGTTTTTAACAAGCTCGTAAGCGACACCATTGTAGGAGTATGCGAGTGCAGGCCAAATGCTTCCTGCAACAATAGCTTCTGTTCCCGCTACTATCGGACGGTAGAGCAGAGAGGCTGTTGGTGCTGCTATAGCCCATACGGTTCCTGCACCGATGCCCCAAGCGCTTACGAGTACATCTTCTAAACATGTGCCACAGAATTCAAGCCAGTTTTTTAATTGTGCAGCGTTGGATCCAAAACCATCAATCTCAGCATTCTTTTTTACAGTTGCGCAATATTGATCAGGAATTGAACAAACACCATCCGTGCAACATTGGTGTGCATAGTTGACACCTTCCATAAAATGCTTTTGCATGACGTTGTGCCAAAATTCTTCTTTTTTTACGAGATCCGACATCAATGCTGCAGCATGATCCCATGCTTTTTTAGCATCGTGTTTAATATTCTCTGCACCAGGCATAAATCGCACTTCAAAATGCCCTTTTTTCGCGCCATTTTCATCGAGAACAGTAATGATACCCTTATCGTAGAATTCTTTCTTCTGTGCATCTGTGAGTGCAAAGGATTGCATAGAAAAGGAAAGACCCATGACGAGAGCAAAAGATTTGAAAATTTTCATACTGTGTATCCTTCAAAAATTAATTTCAACAAAGTGAGCACAGTATAAAGAGTCTTTGGTGAGAATTTTATAAGCTTTAGAGAGTGTCAAAAATCAAATCTTATCAGAGAATCTTTTCTTCAACTGCTCCTTCAATTCCAACCGTGCTTTGCGTCTTTGTATTGCATCATGATGGCGTCTTTTCTCATCCTCTGTCTTTACAATAAGGCTAGGCATTGTGCTTGGTTTTCCGTTGCTATCTAAAGCCACCATAGTCACATAAGCGCTTGCTGTATGATGACTTTCACGTGTCAAAGCATTTTCTGTTGTAATTTTCACTCCTACTTCACAACTCGAATGAGAAACATAATTGACACAGGCTTTGATATTCACAATCCAACCCAAACGTATAGCTGCAAGAAAGTGAAGAGCGTCGATTGAAGCGGTGACTACTATTTTTTCACTATGCCTTTGCGCACATATAGCTGCTGCTATATCGACCCAAGACATAATGACACCTCCAAATACAGTGCCGAGTGCGTTGGTGTGTTGCGGAAAAACAAATTCCGACATTTCCACTACAGATTCGCTTGGTGATTTTTCTTTTTTTCTCAAGATTAGAATCCTCTAAGAATGTTATTAAAAATAAACTAAGTCCTCGCGAACTAATAATTCTTTCTTCGCCCTATAAAACAGTGTATCACGCCATATTGTCATTGATTTTAACGTGTTTTAGGAGAGAAAACAATGTTGAGGAAGTTTCTGATCGGATCCAGTGTAGTTCTTGCAAGTAGCTCCGCATTTTCATTGATGGAAAATGAAAAATTTGAAGATGGTCTTGATTGGGAAGTCTTAGTACCTGCCCATTTAGATGGGTTTGAAGATGAATCTCTCATAGAAGACGAGGACTTCGAAAATGATAATCAGCAGCAGATTTTGAAAAATCATTACGAAGCAAACGGAAATGCTGAAGATGCAAGTTTTCATTTTGTAGAGGGAAAATTTGTCATGCTTGTGGATCTCAAGGAATGGGATTCTAAGCCTGAAATTCTTGTCTATCCTGAATTGGGTCATTTCACCATTAATTTTAACGGTGAGCCAGAATATATGGCACAAACTTTCGGAGCTTCTCGTGAACAGATTCATCCTGAAGTCAGCATGATGGAAAAAATTCTTATGATTACGATTGATCTTCCTTCAGGTCCTGAAGCTCTTTCTGTATCCTATAAAGACAACTTTGAAGAATTGGAACTCTTCAAAGAGGAAGCGGCACACTTTGAAAAAGTTGAAATTAAAGAAGAACTCTAGAGCGGAATATTTCCGTGCTTTCTTTTTGGCTTGTTAAGCTGCTTTTTCTGCAAAGACTTTAACCCTTCCAAAAGATACTTGCGGGTTTCCGACGGAAAAATCACAGCATCGATATAACCTTTCGATGCGGCAACGTATGGGGTTGCAAACTTCTTTGCATACTCGTCCGTCTGTCGTTTTTCTTCTGCAACGGAATCTTTAGCAGCCTCTATCTCTTTCTTGAAAATAATCTGGCACGCAGCAGCAGCTCCCATCACTGCAATTTCCGCAGAAGGCCATGCTAAATTCAGATCTCCTCCGATGTGTTTAGATCCCATCACAATGTAAGCTCCACCATAAGCTTTGCGAGTGATCACAGTCAAACACGGTACTGTAGCTTCACAAAAAGCATACAAAATCTTAGCTCCATGTCTAATAATTCCACTCTCTTCCTGATCTCTTCCTGGATAAAAACCAGGAACATCCACAAGTGTAATAATAGGAATGTTGAAACAATCGCAAAAGCGTACAAAGCGAGCAGCTTTCACAGAAGCATTGATATCCAATGCACCAGCAGTATGATGAGGATTGTTCGCTACAATTCCGACGCTATATCCACCTAAAAATGCAAAGCCTGTTACAATGTTCTTCGCATATTCTGGTTTGATCTCCCAAAAAGAATCAGGATCAACTATAGCTTGAATGATATCACGCACATCATAAGCCTCATTCGGATTCTCAGGAATCAAACGGTCCATGCGCAAAGTATTTTCACGTATAGTTTGAAGAACGGTGGGATCGCTTTCAAAATCGAAGCCGCGTGGTGGAAGATCGTTATTGTTGGATGGAATGTAGGTGAGTAATTTTTTTACTCCGATGATAGCTTCTTCTTCGGAACGAAATCGTCGGTCGATCACTCCGCTTTTCGTTGCATGCGTACGAGATCCACCGAGATCTTCAAAGCTGACTTCTTCTCCTGTAACAGCCTTCACAACATTCGGTCCTGTAATAAACATATGACTTGTGTTGTCGACCATAAAGATGAAATCGGTCATAGCAGGAGAATACACAGCTCCTCCTGCGCAAGGTCCCAATATTAAGGAAATCTGTGGAACCACACCGCTCGCTTGCACATTCAAATAGAAAAAATCTGCATAGCCTGCAAGACTCGCAACACCTTCATGTATGCGAGCTCCTCCAGAGTCATTTAAACCAATAATAGGAGCGCTATTTTGAATCGCAAGGTTCACAATCTTGCAAATCTTCTTAGCAACCGTTTGAGAAACACTTCCTCCGAAGGTTGTAAAGTCTTGAGCGTATGCATAAACAATGCGACCACTCACTGTACCCCAACCCGTTATAACTCCGTCTCCAAACACATGCTTCTGTTCCATTCCAAAATCTGAGCACTCATGCATGACAAAAGCATCTGTTTCAATAAAAGATCCAGGATCAAATAACAAATCCAAACGCTCTCGTGCGGTCAGTTTACCTTTATCGTGCTGATCCTTTTTCTTGTCTTCTCCTCCCCCTTTCGAAGCGAGTTCGCGATTTGCAAGCAGGTCTTGGTAGGCCGATCGTTCAAGTTCCATGGGAGCCTCTTTTTATAGCAATAAGATGATTTTTATCTAAGCCGATGCACCCATTCTCCTGAAGTCTTTTACGATTGCAAGCGATTCTTCTTTTTTAGATGTCAGTTTGACCCTCTAGTTTTGAGAAGCATCTTTTTCTAGAATGACAAATCGAAACAAAAAAGGGGTGTTCCATGACAAACGTAGATTCCGAACAACGTGTAATCAACAATGTATCCGATACAGCCTGGTTAGTCGCAACTCTGCGTGCACAGGAAAGTCAACGCAGCGATGCTTTATTCAAAGATCCTTATGCAAAAATCCTGGTTGGAGATAAGGGAACACACATGGTTGAAAAACTTGTGGGTTCTTACGATTTTTCATGGTTTATGGCTGTTCGTACCATCGTAATTGATAAGATGATTTCTTATGCAATTGAGAATTATGCGATAGATTGTGTAGTCAATTTGGCTTGTGGATTGTGCGCTAGACCTTATCGCTTAGAATTTCCAAAAAAAATATCGTGGGTTGATGTCGATTTTGACGATGTCATTCAATACAAAAGATCAAAGTTAGAGAAAGAAAAACCTCATTGTGATTTGGAATATTTCTCCTGTGATCTGAGAGAAACAACAGAAAGAGAAAGGTTGTGGAAAAACCTCAACTCACGGTCGCAAAATATACTTGTGATCACCGAAGGACTCCTCCTCTACTTGAAAGAAGAGAATGTCCAAGATCTTGCTCGTGATTTGAAAAGCATAAGTGGTGTGAAACTATGGATTACAGATTTATACCGAGGTGCCGGAGGAAAAACAACGAAGTGGTACAATTATATGGAAGCTTCTAACGCAGCATTTCGTTGGTATTGTGCAGATTATAAAAGTTTCTTTGAACAATTTGATTGGAAGTCTATAGACGAAAGAGATCTCTTGAAAGAAGCTGTCTATTACAAAAGATTGCCTTCCCAAGTCGTTCCAGAATCTTTTAAAAACTCTCCCGTATTTGATGAAGATTTTGATGCGATGTGGGAGAAGTCTGGGATCTGGATGATGCAAAAAATTTAAACAAAAAATGTAGATCCAACTTAGAATATTTACATCTTCCCTGTGAAATAATCCCCCTTAGTGATGCCTTAAAATTAAAGAAGGAGAACGTATGCGTAAATCGTTTTCTGGTATTCTGTTTGCATTTTTGACTTTCTATGCAGAAATGTCTTTTTGTCAAAATAAAATATCTATCACAGGGATTCTCAATGCTATGGAAGAAGGCATCTCCGATTCCTATTACATGAAAGATGTTTTAGAAAAGATTTCAGTTAAAACCAAAGAATTTTATATTGAAAATGATATACATACTTCCGAACAAGAATATGCATTTCTTCTTACAGCTGCTAGTTTTGAAGTTTTATTTGAAGTAGTAAGAGATGCAGCGCTCGAAGCTTCAACCATAGCGGAATACACATCCCTTTCACGAAATCAGCTCTCTCTTTTAAGAAGGGAAATTATTAAAGAAGCACAGTCTAATCCCTTTCAATTCGCGAGAGAAACAAGATGCTTCAAGCAGGAACCAGATATCTACTACAGAGTTAAAAATATTATCAAAGAAAATATTTATGCCGCACTTTACCGTGATGTATATTGCAAAATTTTAGCAGAGCTTATAGAAAAAAAGGATGAAATTCCCTTTCCGCGTCTTGCAAAAACTGTTTATAAAATGGCGGAAATAGAAAGTTTCAACAGTTTCTTGTTGCTTACGAAATCGATATTAAGACTTGCTTATGATGAAGCGATGAAATTTCAAGCGAATGCCGTTATGGCAAATCCCTTTTTTATCGAATCTTTTGTAAAGGAGTACAGACATTCGAAATTTGAAAACCAAATTCCCAGCCTCAATCTCTACTTAACGCCATGGAAGTGTGCTTCAAACTAAAAATGAAAAAGGTGATTTAGGTTATTAAATGCATGATTTGCATGATGATCCAGTCCTAAGCCATCATGAATATTTGCAGTCAGATCTAAATGATGACCGGCTATATCGGCTCCATGATGAAAGCCTGAACTGACAGCATCTGTCCAATGTCCAACATGACTTCCTATACTGTGCGTAGTATCCACCCACAAACTTGCATGATGTGTTCCGTCATCTGAAGTTTCCTGGGAACTCATGCTATCATTTCCCGAAATAGAAGAAGTAGTATCAGGAGTTGTAGAACTCATATAGTGGTTCAAAGTTGAATCTTGCGTTGAATTTGAACCTGTTAAAGTCAATCCATTACTAGGACCCGTTGCATTCATACAAACAGAAATAACAGGCAAATAAACAATAAGTGGCTTTCCTGAATTGAGTGCAACAGCTGTGTCTGGAGGTACGGGAGAAGGTGTTAAACAATTTGGATCTGCAGCCACTACCGTAGGGGTTGGAGAAGATGTAGGTGGTGTCGTATCAGGTATCGGAGTCGGTGGACTTACAAGAGTTGGAGGAGAAATAGGTTCAGGTTCAGAAGTGGGCGTAGGTGTAAGTGTAGGTGTTGTAGGTGTCTCAGAGCTTGTAGGAGTAGTACTAGGTGTTGGAGATTGCGCAGATACAGGTGTCTCTGGAGTATGAATAATAGGTGTCGAAATAACATCATGGTGAAATACAGTCGGCTCTTGTTGTGCCACCAAGATTTCCTTAGGAGTAGGATTGATAGCATCCACCTGTTGCACAACAGGGGAACTAGAAGCTAACGCCATTCCACCTCCGTTGTTTACTCCAGGAAAAGAGTGAGAATCTACAGGGTGATTGAGGTGAACAATAGGTGTAAGTCTGTGAGTTGTATCCAGTGTAGGGAGACCGGAATCAACATGTGTAGACGCAGTCATGCGGTCCGTGTTTAGCTCAGTAAAATTCTTAACTTCTATAGAAGTCGAATGGAAAGCAACAGGAGCACTAACATTTACAGGAGCACCACGAATTTCTCCGCCTTCTGTCAGTGGTCTCCTTTCAACGATATCTTCTTTGTTCATAACACCGAGTACAGGATCACCCTCTGTGGGTTGTATATGGATTCTTTCAAATACCTTCGATTTGATGTCGCCTACTTCACTCTTTTTCTGCATGCTCATCATCTCAGATAACTTTTCAATCTGCTCATCAGAACTGCCTTCTTTGGTGTTGATAGGCTTTGTTTCGTCCATCATTTTTGCAATTTTTTCAGTCAGTTTCATCTACTGATCCTAAAGATCGAAAGCCAAAACACACCACCGCATGAACGAAAGAATACAGAAATTGTTCCGACTCTCTTTCTTATATTGGTTTGAGATTTACTCAGGAGGCTCATCGGAATTCGAGGGCTAAACTTTTGAAAATTTTATAGTAATGAAAATTATCAAGAATATAAGTATAAAATCATGTGGTTATATAAATTAAAAATGCAAAAAAAATCTTTCATTAGATCTAAAAAGCAGCTTGTTTTGAAAGTCTAGTCTAGGCCTAAGTTCTTAATTTTTCCAGTAAAGTACCGAAGACAGTGGAAGCGGAGTTTAACCATTTTAAGAATGTTGTGCTTATGTGGGTAAATTTAAATTTTCACTTAGTGAAAACGAAGATGACTAAATATTTATTTCTATTCTTTTATTTTTCACTAACTGCTCAAGCAGTTTTGCTTCCTGAACAGGATGGGCGATCTAAATTTCTTTATAGAATTTTAAGAGCAGCTCACTTTAGTTCAGAGCATCTTGCGGATGAGATGGAAGTTGAAGCTGCCTATGCAGATAGGGAAGCAGCAAAAGGTTCAAATTCTTTTCAATTTTACAATAATACTTCAGCTGCAGAAGCTTATCTTTTTACTCAGAATGGTGGTTGGTATCCTGAACTGAGTTCCTTCTTTGAGCTTAGAAAGAATTTATGGGGGCGTTCTTTGGACGCCCAGGTGAAATTGAAAGGTGCGGAACTTGCTGAACGCAAAGTCCTTTCGGAATCTGCAGAAAGCGCTTTGCTTCGAAGATTTTCTTTACTGTATATAGACTGGATTTACGCAGCTGAGACTGCAGATATTTTTGCAAAGCAAGTAGATGTTTTGAAAAAAATTACAGAATTGAGTGGAAAACGTTATGCAAAAGGTGATGATACTAAACTCACTATGCAACAGGTGAAGATTCGACTTGTCAATGCTGAAACTCAAAAAACACAAACGCAAATGCGAGCAAAGTCTATTGCGCAACGAATTGAATTGGAATCACGTGATCGAGTTAACGAACGAGCAGATTCCAAAGCCGTAGCAAGTATATTCGCATCTCTGTTGAAAAATGAAGTTGGAGAAAAAGAAGCTCTTGCCAATCGTGTTCGAGAAGCACGCTTGAATACAGCAGATGCAAATGTGCAATCCGCAGATGATAATTGGGGACCTCGTCTGGACTTTATTGCAAGAGCAGGAGCGACAAATTATACGACCTCGAACAGTTTTGCCTACTCGGGTAAAAATTTAGTTCCTGAGGTGGATATAGGTTTAGAACTGAATATACCCATTTATGATAGCCATACTCATAACCATGCTTTGAGGTCTGCTTTGCTCAGACGCAATGCTGTCGAAGAACGCAACAAAGCGGAAAGTCTAAGCAACCAAGAACAGATCATCGAGTGGGAGTCGAATAAAAAATTGGGTGAACTTTCAGAAAAAAATTATGAAGAGATCGGAACTGTCGCAGTTGCTCGGAGGCAGGCTTTAGAGAAACAGTTTGCGATGGGAATGATTACACTCTTTGACCTTCTCAACGCTACAGAAGATGTTTTGATATATGAAAAACAGCGCATTTTTGATGCGCAACAGAGGCTTCAATCGTATGTGGAGTTAGCATTTTCGAAAAATCGATTGACGATTGATTCTTTGAAGAAAGTTCAAGAGGCTTCGAAATGAGCGAAATGAAACAAAATAAAGTTCTAACAGAGAATGCAAAAGAGCACGTAGTTGAAAAAGTCTCTCTGAGAAGTGCTCTGAAATCCTCACCGTCGAGTGTGGTGGACATAGTTCTCGGAACTCTTATTCTGAATATTTTAGCTTTGGCGCTCCCTCTTACATTGATGCAGGTCTATGATCGTATTATTGCGCAGCATGCAACTGAAACTTTATTTGTTCTCTCGTCTTCTTGTGCTTTGGCCGTAGTCTTTGAAACCATTGTCCATGTTTCCAGAGATCGTATTGCAAGTTGGTGCGGCTCTCGCTTCGAGTTCAATGGAATTATGAAGGGCTTTGAGATGCTTCTTCACTCTCCTATATTTCGATTGGAGCAAGAACGTACTATAGAAAGATTAGAGCAGATGGAATCTTTTTCTGCGTTGAAATCCACTTATTTTCTTAGAGCAATTCAAAATTTTATAGACATCCCCTTCGCATTCATCAACCTCTTTCTTGTCTATTATTTGCTTCCGAGAGTGGGGCTGTATCTCTCTTGTCTTGTGGTAATTATTTTAGTTTTTCATTTTATTCTTTTTGTTCTTTCTTATTTTTATCAGAAAAAAGAGCATTCCACGCATAGAAATCGAGACAAAAAAATTATTGAAACTTTTCGCCTCATAAATATGATTCGTTCTCTTTCAATGGAAGAAGCCATACTGCGTCGCATAGAAAAAGTTCAGGAGAAATTTGCAAATTTACATTTAAAATCTATAGGGTTTGCTTCTCTCTCTTCGAGCTTTTTGCAAGCCGTACCTCAAGTTGCCATCTTCATAGTTCTTCTTGTTGGCTCTGAAGGGGTGCTTTCTCACAAGATCTCTATAGGTGTACTTACAACAGCGATGATGTTAGCGGGTCGATGTGTGTCCCCTGTTATAAGTTTGGTGTCAGGCTGGTTGCATTTTGAGGAAAAGAATATACAGGAGCGTAATGTTAATGAGTTACTTTCTATGGAAGAAGATCCATGGACGAACGAAGAGATGGGTCCAAAGTTAAACGGTTCTATACGTTTAGAAAATATTAGTTTTACTTATAATCCTGAATCAGAAGCAATTTTGAAGAAAATTTCAGTTAATATTATTGAAAAAACTCTGTGTTATGTTCAGACGGATTTCGATAGATCCGCGAGTGTATTTATAGATATTCTCAACAGAAATCTGGAAGCAACAGCAGGTCAGATTTATTTTGATGACAAACCTTTGAAAGATATTTTTGTAAATGAATTTTACAGAGATGTACATGCCATTTACAAAACACCTACATTTTTTCGAGGAACGGTTCTTGAGAATCTTGCTTCTTTCGATGTTGCTCGTTTTGATGATGCTATTCGCGTTTCTAAAGAGTTGGGGCTTGAAGATGTCATCGCAAAATTCGAATTGGGATACAGTTCCATCTTCGATAGAGAGAATCTTCTTTCCATATCTCAAAATCTGCTTATGCAAATGGCAATTGCACGAGCGGTTGTTAAAAGTCCTTCAATACTCCTCACAAACGGTATTGAATCAGGTATGGATGTGGATACGAAAAAACTCTTTATAAAAGTTCTCCGCTTATTGAAAGGAAAATGTACGATTATCTGCGTTTCTAACGATCCTGTGACAGCAAGCATCAGTGATCGTATTTTATACTTACGAGAAGGAATAATGATAGACGATAGGGAAGAAGCGTTTAATGCTACTTGACGAGCAAAAAGCACAGAAAGCCGATTATACAGCGCTCAGACGCTGCTTAGTCGTTCTTTTGCAATCCATCGGGTGGAATGGAGATGTGAAATTTTTGCGCGAATTTTTCGAGAAGCATGATACAATGGAAACGATTCTGAATGGTCTCAGTCATATGAATTATGTTGCAGAGCCACTCAGAACACGTCTTAACGAGCTCGACGACCGTCTTCTGCCTTGTTTGTTTACTCCTGATGAAGGTGAGCCCTTCGTCGTCTTGAAACATTTCAAGAAGAAAAATACTTATAAAATTTATGTAGGAAAACTGGACTCTCATCTTGAGATTTCTAGCTATCCCTCATGGGGGCAAGCGCTTCTTGTAAAAGATCCTAAAGAGCAGTCGACAACTCTTCATGATCCGCAACCGCTGTGGTTCAGAAAAGTTCTCATGCGTTTTAAGAAACATATTATATACGGACTTTTTATTTCCTTCTTGCTGACTCTTCTTTCTTTGTCGATGCCATTTTTTATCAATTTGATTTTTAAGAAGATAGCAACTGAGCAAATAACCGTCGATTTTACCATGATCTTCTACGGTCTCTTGATATATCTTGGGACATCCATTGTGCTGACTCTGATACGAAGTAGCGTGCAAACAATTATCAGTGTGCGTATGGGTTACTTGGTGATCAATGAAGTTATTCGACGCATATTATTTCTCCCTTCCTCCTACACTGAAACAGCTCCTATCAGCAGTCAACTTGCTAGGGTCAAAGACTTTGAATCGGTTAAAGAATTCTTCTCGGGACCAGCTATGACAGCTCTGTTGGATATGCCATTCGTTCTTATTCTTTTAGGAGGTCTTGCTTGGATTGATCCTATTCTCGCTTCTATTCCTCTTATTTCTATTATGGCTTTTACTCTGATGACTATTTCCATCAAACAGGTTGTAAAAATTACAAACCTAACTGCTGCACAAACAACCAAAGAGATGCAGGAGTTTCTACTCGATGCTTTAACGAATTTAAAATCCATTCGAAATTTAGGATACACCGAGATATGGATTAAACGCTTCAGAGATCTTTCTTCGAGAGCGATTGTTGCAAGTCGCGAATCTGCCGATGTAACAGGATTGATTATCAATCTTGCCCAGGGGATTACATCGGTTGCAGGACTTTTAACAATGACGGTAGGTGTGCATCGTATTTTTGCTGGTATTCTCCAACCAAGTGCTTTGATGGCTGCTATGCTTTTAACTTGGAGAATTTTAGCTCCGATGAAAACCGGTTTTAGCGTGTTTTCACAAATCGACCGATTGCGTCGAAGCATTGAACAGATTGATCGCCTCATGTCTATTGAAATTGAAAAGCATGATTTCACATCACGAAAAAGTTTTTCAAAAATTGAGGGACGTTTGATTGTATCTCAAGTCTCTTTAAGATATGGAAGGGATACAAATCCCGTTTTACTCGGTGTCAGTTTTGATGCAAAACCTGGAGAAACGATTGCAATTCTTGGTCATGGTGGTGCTGGAAAATCAACGCTTATCAAATTGATCATGGCTATGTATGCACCTCAAACAGGTCAAGTTCTTATAGATGGAAAGAATACAAGACAGATTGATCCTATGGAATTGCGAAGATCCATTGCATACATGCCTTCAAATATCAGCTTTCTATCTGGAACTCTGCGTAGTCAGATTCAAATGATCAACCCTCATGCAAGTTCAAAAAGCATAAGACGCGCATTGGAAAGAGTCGGTTTAGATTCGGAAATAAAATCGTTGGAGAAAGGTCTTAACACAAGAACCAATCAGGATAACCTACACATACTTACAGCTTCCTTTATGAGACGTTTTTACTTTGCTCTCGTATTGATGAAAGAATCAGGTTTGTGGATTTTAGATAACCCTGCTTTGGATCTTGAAAGTCATCATGAAAATGAAATGAAAAAAATAATAGAAGAACATAAAGGCAAATCAACGATTCTCATCGCAGCTCAAGATCCAAATTATGCTTTGCTCGCAGATAGAGTTTTGATTTTGAATAATGGTCGTTCTATAGGTTTTGCATCTCCTTCGGCTTTAGAATCTTCGAAACCACCTATATAGGCTTGTTTAGAGGAATATATGATGAGGAAAAAAGCGAGACAAAAATGGTTGGGTGCAGCGAGCTTACTCGAAGAACAGTCGCATCTTCCGTGGGAGCGCACCTTGATTATTCTTGTCATCGTTATAACCTTTGGCTTTATAGAGTGGGCTTCTCGTACTCCTGTAGATGAATTGGTCTCTGCAACAGGGGAATTGGTTCCTGAAAGTCATATCGTTACAGTTCAAGCAGGTATTCCGGGAATAGTACAGGACATACTTGTAGGTGAAGGATCTGTCGTTAAAAAAGATCAAGTTCTTGTTAAACTCCAAATCGATGACAACTTGGAAGACATCCGACGTTATAATATTCAAAGAAAAGGCTTAAAAAGCGAACTCTATTTTATCGAGAAAGAATTAAAAGCACGAAAAGAACTTGCAGATGAAGGTCTCTTTCCTTCTCTTTCCCTTTTACAACTTCAAGCAAAAAAATATGAAATACGGAATAAAATAGAAGAGTTGAATGAAACGTCGAAGTATCGTTTTGGAAGTGCACAACGTTCCATCATCGTAGCTCCAGTTTCAGGACAAATTCAAGAATTCCGAATTCCTCACAAACTTGCAAGTGTTCATGCAGGTGAAGCTCTGATGGAGATTGTTCCGCAAGCTGTTGATCAAATCGTATCATTGAAAGTTAAACCTTCCGACATCGGTCATATACATGTCGGGCAAGATGTGATCTTACGTGTAACAACTTTTGACCCTTCCCGTTATGGAGTCGTTGAAGGAAAGTTGACATATATTTCTCCCGCAACCATTGTCGGACGCGATGGCCTTCCTTACTTTCAATGCAAGGTCCATTTGGGAAGACAATTCGTGACATCGTTAGTCACACGTAAACAGCATATTTTGAAAACAGGTATGATGGTCGATGCGGAAATTAAAATCGGTTCCAAAACGGTCTTACAATACCTTCTCAAACCTGTTCTTGCAATCACTGCAGGTGCTCTGCATGAAAGATAAAAAAATCTTTCCCGGATAATCCTTCCATAAACTGTTGATCAAAAGATCTTGAAGCAGCAAATTCCATTCCGGAAATAGAGTATATTCATTTCCGAACGTAGAGTTTTTCAAAGTTCGTTGACGTTGCGATGTCCAAATCAAATCTCCACTTTGAGTGTCTATAAGAAGTAAAATCAAACTCAGTGATCGTTTTGAATGCAAGAGTCCTCTGTCATTTTCTTTTTCTTCTTTTGCTAGATAAAGAAAGGGAATAAGCAAAGCATCCGTATGATGTGTATGAACACTGAAATCATCAAGCCAAGACAACCACTCTTTTTTCTTCTGAACATGCTCATCGTAAAATTCTGCTATGTTAGGCGTATCCTTATGAAGATTCCACGTGCTCAAAAGTGTACTCAGCAAAGGTTCTTTTTTTGCTTCTGCTAAAGCTTTGTCAACAGCTCGTGGGCTCAGTCCTCGCATGAAATTCTGCCCTCTAAAATTATCGAGAATATGAGCGTCCACACTAGCACAAAGCGTTGCTATATCGACAGTGTGCGGCCAAGAGCGGCATTTGAGAACCGCGGTGCGTGCGGGTATGTAAGAGCGATAGTTTGTTTGTATGCCCGACAGCAGCTCTGGGTGATAAGAGCTTGCGCAGGAATAAGATATAAATATGAGAAAGAAGAATACACGATTCATAATCAAACCTTCTAAACATTCGGAAAAGCTACTACACTAGCAAATCATAACGCATCTTATTTTTCTCTCATACATTTTCTTTTAAAGCTGCTAGGGGGTTCATTCTTTAAATAAGGGTATTATGCTAAAAAATTATATAGATGGCCGATGGCTTGCTTCTTCTGCGAAAACAAGTGTTGATGTCCTAGACCCTGCAACGGGAAGAATTCTTGATCAAACCCCGTTGGGAACAGCGAGTGATGTTGCTGCTGCGGCAGATGCTGCAACGAAAGCCTTTCCCCTTTGGAGACAAACTCCTGCTGTCGAACGTGTTCAATACCTTTTCCGATTGAAAATGAAAATGGAAGAGAGTGTGGAAGAGCTTAGTCACCTCATTACATCTGAACATGGAAAAACTTTGGTCGAAGCGAGAGGAAGTGTTCGCAGAGCTATACAGATGGTGGAAACAGCTTGTGGAATTCCAACACTCATGATGGGTGAGCATTTCGAAGATATTGCTTCAGGAATCGATTCGAGCTCTGTGAGAAAAGCTATGGGAGTTTTTGGATGCATTGCACCTTTTAATTTTCCTGCAATGGTTCCTTTTTGGTTCTGGCCTTTTGCTATCGCATGTGGAAATACTTACATCTTGAAACCCAGTGAACGTGTACCACTTACATCTATGCGTATTTTTGAATTGCTTCACGATTTGAAATTACCCAAAGGTGTTATGAATTTGGTTCATGGTGGCAAAGATGTAGTCGACGCTTTGTGTACTCATCCACAAATCAAAGGCCTCTCTTTTGTAGGTTCCACTCCTGTTGCAAAACATGTCTACACTTTAGGAACTTCCAGTGGTAAACGTGTACAAGCCTTCGGTGGTGCCAAAAATGTAATGGTGGTGCTTCCTGATTCTCTCGAAGATTCTTCCTCCTGTGCACGTACCGTTTCAACAGCTGTCGAATCCATAACAGGATGTGCTGGTGAACGTTGTCTTGCAGGTTCTCTCGTTCTTTCCGTGGGCGAACACACTTACAAAGTCTTTCAAGACAAAGCCGTCGCTTATGCAAAAACTATTCGCGTTGGACCAGGTTCCGATAATAAAAACACAATGGGTCCGGTGATTTCACAGGAAGCGAAAGACAGAATACAGTCTTTAATCACTCGTGCCCTCGATGAAGGTGCTAAAATTCTTCTCGATGGTCGTGATAATATTGCTGATAAAAAACAAGGTTTCTTTCTGAAACCAACTGTTCTTTCGGATATCACACCCGAGATGGAAATTGCACAGACCGAAGTCTTTGGACCTGTCATTCTTCTTGGAAAGGTAGACACTTTAGACGAATCCATTTCATGGATTAATTCTCTTCCCTTTGCAAATACTACAACCTTGTTTACAAACTCTGGAGCACACGCTCGACATTTTGCATACCACGTAGATCCAAGTATGATTGGGATCAATATTGGTGTTCCTGCTCCCATGTCTTTTTTCTCTTTTGGTGGAAGTAAAGAGTCCTTCTTCGGGGACACCAAAGCCCATGGTAAGAGTTGTGTAAATTTTTTCACAGATACTTACACGATTATTTATAGATGGAACAGTGAGGGAGATCTTTGGCAAAAGAAATAAATAAACAAATAAAAGCATGATATTAGCACAGTCAAGATTTCGAAGAAAAAGGTCTTCCCTATAAAGCTCACAGTCTTGATGAGTCTTCCGATACGCTAAAGGATGGGAAAGCGAGTCGGGGGCAAAGGATGAGGAATCTTTTTGGAATATTGTCAATCGTAGGAATGGGTGTCTTTGCTTGTAGCAGAACCAGATCTACACCTAAACCTACTTCATCATCTGCGGATGCCGCAGCAGCAGCTGCAGCAGCAGGTGGGAATGTTGATCTTGCGTGTGGTCAGCTTGCAGTGACCGCAGCGAAGACTCCATCTTTTTCACTTGCTTCAAATTCAAGGGCTTTGTCTTTAATAGATCTCACGCCTGCAGATGTTTTTATGCAGGAAGCTGATAATTTTGTAGATGCTCAATTGAATCCTAATATTGTAGCAACGCCAAAAGGTTTAGGCTTGCAAGTTCAAGGTGAAATTGCTGTTCGTGATTACCAACTCAGTATACAAGGTGTGCCACTTTGTGGAAATGAACTGAGCATTTATGGTCGACCTAATCAGGAACTTTGGATGAAAGGAAATGTGCCTTCTATTGAAGGTCTTGATTCAAGTGTTTTCGATAGTATTTCAAACTTGGAATTTCCTTCAGAATCTTTTGCAGTGTCCTCCGTTTATTCAAAATTGAATTTAAAAGGAGCTGTTTCAAAAGTAAAGACAACGAAGCAGTGTATTATTTTTGAAAATGGATCTTTTATTCCTGCAAGAGAAATTTCTTTTACAGTCAATCGTAGACCTTACTATGGACTAGCAACCACTCAGGGTTACGGTCTTGTAGATAGCGACCCTGTGCGTGCTGCATCTCCTTCCTATTTGGAAGAAGTTTCTACATCAACGTCCACTTCTACAAATGTTGCAAATGGTTCTGCTGTAGGCACAGCCAGTGTGTCTTCCTTACAAGTGAATTCTCTCAATGGGAGTTCTCAAAATGTATATGTTACAAAAACTGTACAGCTTACAGGATTGAGTAATGGGGGATCTTTGTGTTCAGCCCCCTTTGTGCTGATTACACTGACGGGACCTTCTAGCGCTCCCGTTCTCAACCCTCCACCTTTTAGTACGAGTGAAAATTTTGTTTATCCCGATAAAACTTCCGGTTTTTATTCCGTCACAACGTTTTATAACGCGATGTCTCACGTTGATTGGCTTTTGAAAAACGGATACCTTTCCAACTGGCCAGGACCGCAAGTTCAAATTGTTTTGAATCTGATAGATTCAAATGGTGATGGGCAAAATTTGGGACGCAATAATATAGCGGTCTTCTTACCAAATGGAAACAGTCTTACAGATCCCCCACAAATTGAACTCGGTAATGGAGATGGAAAGTTACTTCAGAATCTTTGGTCTGATCCAGACGCTATTCAACACGAGACAGGTCACCATCTTGTCTATACACGTCTTACACAGATTTCAAATAAGATCTCTGTTGTCATTCATGAAGGTTACGCAGATAGTCAGGTTCTTTTGCAAAATCAAAGCCCTTGTTTGGGAACCACAATATGTCCAACAGGTGCAGCTGTGTGTATTTCAAATGCTTGTCTAAGATCCGCTGCTAATAACTTCACAATGGCTGCTCCTAATTGTCCAAGCGATGGGTCTGTAGGTCCTCCTCAATGTTTACCAACAGAAGTTCATCAACGATCACAGTTGATATCAGGATTAATGTGGGATATAGCGCAAGATATAGGACCCGCAAATGGTGGTTATGAAGCTGCATTGAAACTTCAAATGGATTCCATTCCCTATTTATCTTCGAGTAGTGAATACGGAGATTTGTTAGAAGCTCTCATAAAAGCAGATCAAGATCTTGGTGGAAGTCCAAGTGGAAAATACCAAGCACACTTAATAAAAGAAATGTGTGCTCGTGGTTTTGACAACGCAGCAAACAGCACCAATGGGAAATCCTGGATGAGTCAGATCAGTGTTTCTTACACTTGTCCCGAAGGCAGTGGGGCAATACCCACAGGTGCTCTTCAGCCAGCTCCTTTGACAAGTGGAGCACTCAATATTCCTACCACTGTCACCGGTGGACAATAATACCTAACAATAGTCACGCACCTCAAGCTTGCATATGGGTGTAATATCTTGATTTTCTTTATCTTTCGCGATATATGAAGGTGAATGAAAACCTGTGGTATGTTTGAGGGAAGATGATGAAATCAAGAGCAGCAGTTGCATGGAAAGCGGGTCTTGCTTTAGAGGTTGGTGAAATTGAAGTCGAAGGCCCACGTGAAGGTGAAGTTCTCGTTCGTATAGTAGCTTCTGGTGTGTGTCACACGGATGCCTACACACTTTCAGGAAAAGATCCTGAAGGTTTATTCCCATGCATACTTGGTCATGAAGGTGCAGGAATTGTAGAAGATGTAGGAAAGGGTGTGACATCGTTGAAAGTAGGTGACCATGTGATCCCTCTTTATATTCCTGAGTGTGGGATTTGTAAATTTTGCAGATCAGGAAAAACAAATCTTTGTCAGAAAATTAGAATCACTCAGGGTCAAGGTCTTATGCCTGATGGCACATCTCGTTTTCGTCAGAATGCGAATCAAATTTTACATTACATGGGGACTTCAACTTTTTCGGAATATACGGTTCTTCCCGAAATCTCACTTGCAAAAATAAATCCACTTGCACCTTTAGAGAAAGTTTGTCTTTTGGGATGTGGAATCAGCACAGGTATCGGTGCGGTTCTGAATACTGCAAAAGTAGAAGCAGGTTCGAGCGTTGCTGTATTTGGTTTGGGTGGTATAGGGTTGAGTTGTATACAAGGCGCTGTGATGGCGAAAGCAGAGCGCATTATAGGTATAGATATCAATACATCCAAATTTGATCTTGCAAAAAAATTAGGTGCAACGGATTGCATCAATCCTAAAGATTATGATCGAAGTATCGTTCAGGTGCTTATTGATATGACAGACGGTGGAGTGGATTACTCTTTTGAATGTATTGGAAATGTGCAGCTGATGCGCGATGCTTTGGAATGTTGTCACAAAGGTTGGGGAATTTCCACCATCATTGGTGTTGCCACTGCAGGACAAGAGATTGCCACGAGACCCTTTCAATTGGTGACAGGAAGGGTTTGGAAGGGAACAGCTTTCGGAGGCATCAAAGGTCGTTCCGAATTGCCGGGATATGTAGAAAAATATATGGATGGTCAAATTAAAGTGGATGAGTTTATCACTCACACCATGCCTCTTGAAAATATCAACAACGCTTTTGATCTCATGCATGAGGGGAAAAGCATACGATCGGTGGTGCTCTTTTGAAACTGAGAAATCGTTACAGATCTTTTGACGGATGGGTTGAATTCTATGAACATGATTCGAAATCTACTCAGAGTCCCATGCGTTTTAGTATTTATAAACCCGACACAGAAGAAAAAGTTCCCGTTTTGTACTGGCTTTCAGGACTGACATGCACAGAAGAAAATTTTATGCAGAAGTCTGGTGTTCAAAGATTTCTTTCGAAGCATAAAATGTTCTGTGTAGCGATGGATACAAGTCCTCGCAATCTAAATATTCCTGGAGAAAAAGAACGTTATGATTTGGGAGAGGGGGCAGGTTTTTACGTCAATGCAACTCAGGCTCCTTGGGATAAAAATTATCGCATGTATGATTATGTTGCATATGAGTTAAACGAATTAATAGCGTCACATTTTTCTGTGGATGTCGAAAGACAAAGCATCTTTGGTCATTCGATGGGCGGACATGGTGCTATGGTTATAGGACTGCGTAATCCGAATCGTTTTCGTTGTATTTCTGCTTTTGCTCCTATCTGTTCTTCTATGAACAGTGCTTTGGGACAAATAGCACTCCCTGCATATTTAGGAAATGACACAAAAGTGTGGAAAGATTATGACGCCTGCGAACTTATAAGTCGTACCGAACATATACTTCCTCTTCTTGTTGACCAAGGTATGGAAGATGAGTTTTATAAAGCGAGAAGTCTTCGTCCAGACTTACTTCAAGAAGCCTGTAAAAATAGGGAGTTTCCTCTTCAACTCAACATGCATCCTGCCTTCGATCATAGCTATTATTTCGTAGCGAGTTTTATAGAGAGTCACATTGCGTTTCATGCACGTTTTCTAAAATCGTGATAAAGTTAGGGAAGGGATTTCTTAGCTTATAGGAAATAAACTTGGAACGTAAATTAACACCAAGTAGTTTTGTTATCCATTTCAATACTCGTATGCATTATGCGGGACTTTTTCTTCTCAAAGAAATTTTAGAAAAAAACACAATTTTTTCTTTTCATCTTGAGGATGATGAATATGTGCTTGAACCAATTTTGAAATCTTTGGAAGAAGTTTCTTATATTCGTTTGAATCGGCACAAAGAATATGAAATTACAAAACGTGGGATCAAACACATCCATTCTTTCCTCACTCGTTACGATTTTTTTAAAGATGAATATGATGTGTTTAGTGGCGTGGATTTAAAAACAAAGGATTTTGCAATACGCTACTATGACACTTTTGAGGAAGAAGCGGAATGGTTTAAATTTCTACAAGAAGAACGTTGGGAAGATTTGCGAATAGCAATTGCTGAACTTCATGGATATGACGCGATAGAAATGACTTTTATGCGTTTTGTTTATGAGGATCGTTTTGGGTTTCACAATGGACGTTGGAATTACGAATATCTACTTGGTGGGATATGGGAAGAGATACAGGCTGTATGTAATAACGCTGTCCGTTTACACTCTTTCTCAAAGTCCTCTTTGCTTGAGGATGTACTGAAAAAAGGCCAGCGCCTCATGTTTGAACTCGGTGTTCCAAGGTAAATATCGCCTCTGAACTTAACTTGGAATTCGAATTCTTCCATGTTACAAACGCCCTCTTGAAGCGCATCCTTTGCCGACTCTAAATGTGTAGATCAAGCGTTTTGCTGATTCCCACAATAGGGGCGCCTGTATACCAACCCTCAGTGAGTCTGCGTTCGTGAATAGTTGTCCAAGCTTTCCCTGCGAACACTTTAACGCGTTTGCTGATGCCTAGAAGATGGGGGTCATCCATATTGCCTTCTTCACGTACAACGACATTGACCTGTTCACAATCCAGAGAGAGGTTCAGTATACGCTCGCGCGCAGCCCTTGCTTCACTGAAGGTGTCAAAGAATACAAGATTATATTTCTTAAAAGCTTCCATCGAGGTATCGTTTCGGAATTCGAATTAAAAATTTCGGACCACTATTAAGACTTTTAACAGAGAGGATAGAAAATGACAGCAAAAGGAACACATTATCGAGTCGCGGACATGAGCCAGGGTATGATTGACTGGGGCCGCAAGGAAATTGAGATAGCAGAAAATGAAATGCCAGGTCTTATGGCGCTTCGTAAAGAATATGGTCTTTCTCAGCCTCTCGCAGGTGCTCGCATTGCTGGATGTTTGCATATGACCATACAAACGGCAGTTCTTATTGAAACTCTCGTTGCCCTTGGTGCAAAAGTCCGATGGTCCAGTTGCAATATCTTTTCAACACAGGACCACGCAGCATCCGCGATTGCTGCAAAGGGTATTCCGGTTTATGCATGGAAGGGCATGACAGAAGCTGAGTTTGATTGGTGTATAGAGCAAACTCTTGTCTTTGATGATCACAAACCTTTGAATATGATTCTTGATGATGGTGGTGATCTTACAAAAATGGTACATGAGAAATATCCGCAATACCTCGAAGGAATTCGTGGTATTTCAGAAGAAACCACAACAGGTGTACACCGTCTGTACAAAATGTTTGAAGAAAAATTACTGAAAACCCCCGCATTTAACGTTAACGATTCTGTAACTAAATCTAAATTTGACAACCTATATGGGTGTCGCGAATCTCTTATCGACGGTATCAAACGAGCCACGGATGTTATGGTTGCTGGAAAAGTAGCAGTTGTTGCAGGTTACGGAGATGTCGGTAAAGGTTGCGCTCAATCTTTGAGTCATATGGGTGCTCGAGTTCTGATCACAGAAATTGATCCTATCTGTGCATTACAAGCTGCGATGGAAGGTTACGAAGTTGTAACTATGGAAGAAGCAGCTCCGATCGGTGATATTTTTGTTACAGCAACAGGCTGCTGTGATGTCATTACAGAAAAACACTTTTTAGAGATGAAAAATGAATCCATACTCTGCAATATAGGTCACTTCGATTCTGAAATCCGAATTGCTTGGTTGGAAAATCATCCAGAAGTTAAAGAAGTCAACATCAAACCACAAGTGGATCGTTTCATCCTTCCCAATGGACGTTCTCTCATCGTCCTTGCAAGAGGACGCTTGGTGAATTTGGGATGTGCAACAGGGCACCCTAGCTTTGTAATGTCCAATTCCTTTACAAATCAGGTTCTTGCACAGATTGAATTGTGGAAAAATGCACAGAAGTACAAGGTAGGAATCTACACACTTCCTAAAAAACTCGATGAAAAAGTTGCACGCCTTCACCTTTCAAAACTCAATGTTAAACTGACACAATTGTCAAAAGACCAAGCTCAGTATTTGAATATTCCTGTCGAAGGTCCTTACAAACCAGAATACTACCGCTACTAAATTAAGCCGAGACTAGACAAAGGTGGCATAAAACCCTTAAAATAATCTTATGCCACCTAAATTCTCTAAAAGAATGAATGCAATCACCATAGACTGTCTCATTATATGCTTAACAGTTTGGGGTGTTTTTTATTTTCGTAAAACAGCATTCCAAAACCTTATACAAGCGATTGCACCTTTAACTTTGGGACAACCCATACTCGTCAGCACAAAATTTATTTGTGCTGTTTTTCTTATTTCCCCTATTCCCCTTTTTCTCAGTTTTGCTTTTGCATCTGCATCTCCAGGGCAATATCTTATGAATATAGGAGAAAGAAGTTACATCACTCATGATCTTTTAAATGTGTTTAAATCTGCTATTCACAGCTTACTTTTTGTTCCATCACTCTTTTTATTAAGTGGATTCCCCTATCTTTTTGCTTTACTCGATCCTGAAAGAAGAACTCTGATACAGGTTCTCACAGGAACGCATTCTCGAAGTTTAAAGAAAGGTGTTCGTGTCCAAAAATTTCCAAAGCCTGTAGCTATAATCCTCATCTTTCTCTCTCTCTATTCTGTCGGTTCTCTTGTATGGAGTGTTGCAAGAAATATGAGTGTGAGCGATCATGGGCTTATAATCGGTGGTACAGCTCAGTCTCGTGCCGATTACTTCAATGAAAAAAAACAGGAGTCTCTACATTTGGGCAATGTAACTCCTTACATTGCTTTTGAAGCTGCAAGAAAGGCTTTAAAAAATCGAAATTACAAAGAACTTCTTCAACAGTTGGATGCAAAAAGTCAACTCATAGTAAAAGCTATTCCTAGTGACATAGTTCTATTCGATGAACTACCTAATGATGTTCACTGGGTTCGTACAGAAGGTGATGAAAGAACCGGTAGCATAAAAGTATACTACCGCGAGGGGGCAGAAAACTCACCATCTAAAGAGCAAAGCAATCCTCTCGTTTTAGTTAAGGAAGGAAAAGACTGGAAATTAGACATCACCTCTCTTTTCCAGCTTAAAAAATAATTACATATTTCTGTTCTTAAGCGAAAATACGATTTACATCTATGTTAGGCAACAACTTTGCTTTAAACCCCTCGCTAAGAAGTAATTGGATGGCTTCTAATCCTTTGTTCGATAAGTTACGGGTCTCCTCATTCACATACAAATCGATGTGTGTACGAAGGATATCTAAGTTTTTTTCCTGGCTATGCTCTAAAACATAATTCATAACTTCTGATGGATGCTTCTTTGCGTAATCATAAGATGCACAGATTGCTTGTGACAAAGTGTTCAAAGTCTCCTTACCCAAATTGCGTTTAGCTACCAAACAACCAAGAGGCAAAGGCAGACCCGTTTTCTGTTCCCATAATTCACCTAAATCACACACTTCATAGAGTCCCTGTTCCTTTAACATAAAACGTGTTTCATGAATGATAAGCCCATAATCTGCGCGCTTTTGCAGAAGCTTTGGTATCTCATCATAACGGCAAAAACGTTCAACGCGAGCATGAGGTAAAAGAAGTCTGTAAAGCAAGTACGCAGTTGTATCTCGACCAGGAATCGCAAGGGTGCTTTTTGAAAGGTCATCGATAGAAAAGGGATTTGCACTCACAATTTTTGGCCCATTCCCTTTTCCAAGAGCAGAGCCTGAGGGAAGCAGACAGTAGTTATGCAAAACCTTTCCGAGAGTGAAGAAAGAAATTTTAGTGAGATCCGGAACAGATTCCATAGCTCTCTGATTGAGATATTGGATGTCTGCAAGCATCACTTCGAGTGGGAAGGGGTGATCTATTAAATTTTTGACAAAAGCATAAAAAAGAAAGGTGTCATTAGGGCAGGGGGAAAATGATATTTTCATTCGCTACCTATTTTATAGTTTATTGTGCTGGTGGTCGTGGTTCTATATATCGCGTCATAAGCATCGGTTTTTGTTTATGTGCAGGGCTAATAAATTCTTTTACTTTGTTGTCGTTATTTGCAAGAGATTCACAGTGAAGAACAGGAGCAAGAACCAGATCAGGATTGCAAGGGCGCGAAATCGTACGACAGTGATCCGAACATGCAATGCCTAATTTCGAATTCGTCAAAACTTCTGCATGACCATAACGACGACTGAATCCACAACTGGATTTCGCGTACAAATGAATAACACCTTCTTGCGAAGCAAGTTCAGGATGTTCTGTAACATTTGCAAGTTTAAGATTCTTACAAAGAGAAATAGGATTGTTGAGAGCCCACTTAATAAAACCCTCGGAGGACCTGCCTGCGTGCACTTGTTTCTTTAAGTTGCTTCCAGGATCACTGGGAAGCGAGTTGAGATCCAATGAAGGATTACCCATAAGTTTAGAAATCGCTATACGTACCCATTTCATGCATTGACGATTGGTTTTTTTATAAGGAGCTTTTTTTGCAATTTCTGAAAGTTTATTTGCGCGTACAGAATCAAAAATCAAAGATGCAGGCTCATAAATGGGAAAATAGCGCATAGCCATCAGGGTTTGTGGTGGCTTCAACAAAGGAACTTCAGTTGAATAAAATGTTTTGTTGTTGGTTAGACGCGACATTTGCTGCTGATCTCTGCCATAAGCATGGCTCGCTTCGAAGAGGGATAGGGAACAGAGTATTCCTAGAACCAGTAATCGAAGCGCTCGAGAAAAGCGCTTGGAGATCGCTTGTGATCGTCTAGAAGGTGGATTGACCAAATCATATACTCCTTATAGGTGCAATTGTATGACAACTCTAGTACATAGCAGTAAATGCTATTTTAGGGTAGCTGAAAACTTCGGAGAGTCATTTTCTCAAATGATATTAGAAGGATCAAGTCTAGATTTTGCGGCTTGAAAACGAAGCGCTATAAAGCATTCCGCCTTCTCTCCTGGATGAACCGCGGCTGGAGAACTTATGAAAATTCCGTACATTATGGGTATACTCAATGTCACTCCCGATTCTTTTTACGATGGGAATCTATACAACACCTTTGAAAGAGCCCTTGAAAGAGCCTGCACACTGATAGAAGCAGGGGTAGACATTTTGGACATTGGTGGAGAGTCCACGCGACCCTCTACCAGTTTTCATCACAAACATGGTTTTAGACAAGACGTACAATCCGATCACGAAATGCAACGTGTCTTGCCTCTTCTTAAAGTTTTACGTTTAGAATTTCCCTCTCAAATTCTTTCCGTTGATACACGCAACAAAGAGCTTGCAAGCGAAGCTCTCAAACTGGGAGTTCATATAATCAACTGTGTGTGTGAAACTGTTTCAGAAGATATAGCGAAACGAATTGCTAGTTTTCCTCATTCTCGTTGTGTCCTCTGTCACATGCGTGGAAATCCACAAGATATGCAAAATGGAAATTTTTATGAAGGCCCCATCATTCCTTATTTGAAAGAGTGGTTTCTTCAAGAAATTGCAAAGATGAAAAGTTTCGGTGTCGATGAAAAACAAATCATTCTTGATCCGGGCATAGGTTTTGGAAAGAAAAAACCCGATCAGGATTTTGAAATCCTTCGAGGTATTTCGGAATTGAAGTCTTTAGAGTATCCTGTACTGATTGGACTTTCTCGCAAATCGTTTATGGGGAAAGTTCTCAATAAAAGTGCAGATCAACTTTTAAGCGCAACGCTTGCAATGAATACCTATGCCATTTTACAAGGTGCAGATATTATTCGTGTGCATGATGTTGATGAGCACAAGGAAGTGAGAGAACTGCTCTCACGCTTGACAGGCACAGGATAAAGTTATTAAAGGGAGAGTAATTTATACTACCAAGAGGATTTATGAAGAAGATATCAATTTTATTGGCATTGCTAAGTTCAACTCTCCTCGCTCAAGGAGAACCTGATGAGCGAGAGCCCCAAATTCCCGCGGAAGAACTCCTGAATTTAACGGAACTAGAGCTTTCCCTGTTGCTAGGACATAGCAACTTGGCAGCTTCCAGCCCTATGGCTACAAGTGCTCAGCCCTTCTTTCCTCGACAACCGGTTGAAGGGGGATTGCAATTCGGGAATTATCATAACCTTCTTCAATTTCCACTTAGTCAAAATGATAATCAAAATTTGGATTAACTTTTTTTCATAATCTTCGAAAGACTCAAATAGAAATCTCATTAAAGAAAGGATCTTCTGTGAAAAAATTATATGTATCTGTAATTTTGACTGTGTGTATGAGTTCTGCTGTACATGCGGATGAAGACGATTCAGATTCGAAGGAACTTGTTATAAATAAATGCGTTCAAGAAGTTCAAGAATACAGACTCTTGAACTTTTTACAAGCCATCGTGTCGGCATTGCTTCCACCTGAAGGACTCAATGACAATGTAGAAGCAGCAAGTCAGCAACGTGAAGACGAAATGAGACGTAGATATTACTCCGGGATATTTAGGTCAGAAGGTCTTCTTTAATTTTTTCCTTGCACTTTTGTCCAGGTGTCTTTCAAAGACACTGTTCTGTTAAACACCAAATTTTCCATACGGGAACTCTTATCCACTGTAAAATAACCTAGACGTTCGAACTGATAATGTGTTCCTGCTTCAGCATCCTTAACAGACCTTTCCACAACACTGCGTGTGTTGATTACCAAAGAATCAGGATTGATAAACGAGGTATACGGGATCCCTTCTTTTTCTTTTTCAGTAGGATCAGGAACATTGAATAGACGGTCATACAAGCGTACTGTTGTTTTCAAACATTTTTCAGCGCTTACCCAATGAATAACTCCTTTCACCTTTCTTCCTTCGGGATTTTTACCTAAAGTGTCAGGATCATAGGTGCACCGCAATTCTGTTATATTTCCCTTGGCATCTTTGATAACTTTATTGCAGCGTACTATATAAGCAAAACGTAATCGCACTTCACCACCTGGAATAAGGCGGAAAAATCCTTTCGGAGCATCTTCCATGAAGTCCTCTCGTTCAATGTATATTTCACGAGTAAACTCAAGAGAACGCTCACCCATTTCAGGTTTCTGAGGATGATTGGGAACTTTTAAAGTCTCAACCTTTCCTTCTTCAAAATTCTCAATCACAAGTTTAATAGGATCGAGTACACAAAACACACGTTTTGCTTTTTCGTTAAGATCATTGCGTACACATTCTTCCAACATTCCGAAATCAAGAACAGTTTCTTTTTTAGTCACACCTACACGAGTACAAAAATCAATGATCCCTGTAGGCGTGAATCCTCTACGTCGCATTCCACTTAAAGTAGCCATGCGTGGATCATCCCAAGACTCGACAAAATTTTTGTCGACGAGTTCTTTCAACTTTCGTTTACTTGTAATAGTGTAGTTTAAATTCAAACGTGCAAATTCAATCTGACGAGGGTGAGCAGGCGTTTTCAGTGTTTCTAAAATCCAGTCATACAAAGGCCTATGATCTTCAAACTCCAAGGTACAAAGAGAGTGGGTGATCTCCTCGATTGCATCCGAAATACAATGTGCATAATCATACATAGGGTAAATACACCATTTGTTTCCGGTAACGGGATGGTCTGTTTTCAAAATCCTGTAAATGACAGGATCGCGCATGTTGATGTTTCCAGAATTCATATCGATTTTTGCACGGAGAGTATACGTCCCATCCGCAAACTCACCCTTTCTCATCCTTGCAAATAAATCTAGATTCTCTTCTACGCTGCGCTTACGGTCAGGGCTTTCTTTGCCAGGTTCTGTAAGAGTTCCTCTGTATTCACGCATCTGCTCATTTGTAAGACTGCAAACATAGGCTTTCCCCATTTTAATAAGCTGGACAGCATAGTCGTGAAGTTGATCAAAGTAATCGGAAGCGTGGTGTATAGGTTCCTCCCATTTAAATCCAAGCCACTGAATATCTTCTTTGATAGCCTTGAAATAAATAGGATCTTCCTTGTAAGGATTTGTATCGTCAAAACGCAAATTGCACGTTGCAACTTTGTAATCTTGTGCAATACCGAAATTAAGACATATAGACTTTGCATGACCTACATGAAGAAAGCCGTTTGGTTCTGGTGGAAAACGTGTTTTGATAACCTTATGTTTTCCAGACTTCAAATCTTCATCGATGATTTGCACTATGAAATTTGTAGGCTTCGAAGACGTATTTACATTTTTTGAATCGTTGTGCATGTTCATGAGATCTCCAGGTTAAAACAAAGCTTCTGCAGTTTTTGCAAATTTAATAGCAGGATGACGTTCTTCATAAAATTTCAAACGCCAGTCATGATCCAAAAGTAAAGTAGGATTTCCTCTTGAATCGAGAACGATATTTTGTGCTTGGTCTTCTTTGAATTTATCTAAAGCTTTTTTGTCCTCGGAATATATCCAACGAGCTGCTGTGTAAGCAAGCGGGCGCATTTGAACTTCGACACCATACTCTTCTTTGATTCTATACTTCACAACATCGATCTGAAGCATACCAACCACACCCAAATATTGGTCGTTAGAATACATAGGTCGAAAAACTTGAACTGCACCTTCCTCGGAAAGTTGATCCAAACCTTTGCGCAACTGTTTGGATTTGAGAGGATCTTTAAGTTCCACTCGCACAAAATGTTCAGGAGCAAAAACAGGAATATCTGTGAAATTGATACTTTCACCAGAACTCAAAGTATCTCCAATGCGAAATATACCTGGATCATGTATACCAACAATGTCTCCTGCAAACGCTTCATCGACCAAACTCCGATCTTGGGCCATGAAGTTCGTAGGTCGCCCTAAACGCATCGCACGACCCATACGCACATGATGAGCTTTCATTTCTCTATGGAAGCTGCCTGAGCAAATACGCAAAAACGCAACGCGATCTCTGTGGGAAGGATCCATGTTGGCTTGAATTTTAAAAATAAAACCTGAGAATTTGTCTTCGAGAGGGTCTACTTCTCTCTGTATTGTATGACGTTTCAAAGGAGGGGGGGCGAGTTCGCAAATATTTTTTAGCAAAGTTTCAATACCAAAATTATTGAGAGCACTCCCAAAAAATACAGGAGCAAGTTTTCCTTCCAAATAGGCGTTGTGGTCAAAAGAATCACCTGCATGATCGAGAAGACTGATTTCCTCTCTTAAAGTTTGTGCATATGCACTGCCTAAAACTTCATCAACTTGAGGGCTATCCAATGAAATCCCCTGCAGATTTGCCTTACGCGAGCGGTCACCACTGTTGTCGTAGAGAAGAAATTCTTTCGTTTGTCGATCGTAGACTCCACGAAATTCATCACCCATACCGATCGGCCATGTGATGGGATACGTTGCAATCCCAAGCACCCTTTCAATTTCTTCGAGAAGGGAGAAAGGGTCGCGACCGGGTCTATCCATTTTGTTGATAAAGGACATGACAGGTGTTTTGCGAAGAGCGCAGACTTCAAAAAGTTTCTTTGTCTGTGTTTCCACACCATTGCTTGCATCGATCAGCATAAGAGCGCTGTCAACTGCGGTGAGCGTGCGGTAGGTGTCTTCGGAGAAGTCCTGGTGACCAGGTGTGTCTATAAGATTGATGGCACAATCTTTATAAGGAAAACTCATGACGGAACTCGTTACGGAGATACCTCTCTGCTTCTCTAGCTCCATCCAGTCGGAAGTTGCAAATTTCTTTGAACGCTTTGCTTTTACGGTGCCCGCCATCTGTATGGCTCCACCGTAAAGAAGTAGTTTTTCAGTAATTGTGGTTTTTCCAGCATCGGGATGCGAAATAATCGCAAAAGTCCGGCGTTTTTTAATTTCTTGTTCCAATGTCAAGGACGTCTCTCCTAGGTTTGCTCGCCAGAACTTATACTGAATTCCGCCTCTTAGGTCAATTGCACGGTTTTACTTCTTATAAATAAACGCGCCATAAGCACTAGAAGCAAAACTAGAGCAAGGGCAACGGAATAGCCCGTCCATTGTATCCATGTTGCATTTTTAAACAGAGAGAGGGGAGACAAACTTGCATCTTCTTTCATGGGAGGCATGAGAATCTCACCAGAAGTTGGAATCAACGGAAGTTTAGATTCAGGGTCTAGGCTCAAAGTATGTATGTAATCAAGCAGTGCCTTCCAACCTTTGTATTCACGAGAGACTCCTAGATGATCGGGAAGGGTGATAACAGCGTCTTTGATCTCTTTTAAGGGTGTTCCCTTTTCAGATTTGGGAAGAACATTAAACAAACCTTTACTGACTTCAGGAATAACCCAGAAAAATTTTCCGACGTAAGAAATGGTTCCGAAACTGTAAAGTTTCTGTTCATCTTTGAAATCGATAGGAATCTTCTTTCCATCGGAACCTTTTAAAAAGGCTTCGCTTACTCTATCGAGAGGAATGCGGTAAGGGTTGTATGTAAATTCTATTCCCGACAAACGAGGGTGATAATTTGAACCTTTAAGTTTGTAGGCAAGAATAAGTGTTTCGAGAATCTGTTTTAGTTCTTTCCCATTTACAAAAACTTTAATCATAGGATAACCTACATCTTCATCAACTTCACCCATACCTAAAGGAAGTAAACGAAATACGTCTGAAAAACTTTGTATACCCGATTTTCCATGGAACATATCATCACGGATTACACCATCTGGACAAAATCCAATATCTGCATGAGTAGCTTCTTGAAAAGCAGCAGAAAGAAGATGTCCTAAAGAGTTATCGTAGTATTCGCGTGTTGCATTGGATTGAATTTTGGCAGTTGCTTCATCGAAACGAACGTGAAAAGGTTTAAGTACACTCTCATCAATTTCCTTTTTGAGAGCGTCGACTTTTTTTGTGATTTCAGCATCTCCTATAATTTTGTCGTCAATAGGATGAAGTTCATAAGACAAAATTTTGCTTTCATGCTTGTCATAATCCAATTGCAGTTCACCTAAATAACGCATTTCAGATCCTGCTTGGACTATGGTTGTTTTCCCAACTTTTAAAGGTTTCACAAGAGGTGTATGTGTATGTCCACTCACAATAACATCAATATCGGGAACAGCTTTTGCGAGTTCAACATCTTCTCCCATCCATTTCCCATCATCTCCCACATCGAGAACTTCTGTGCCTTTCCAGTTAACATCTTTTCTATCGACCCCTGAATGAGAAAGAACGATGATCACATCTACTTTTTCTTGTTTTCTAAGTACTTCTACCCATTTTTTCATACTTTCGATGTGATCAGTAAATGTGAGGGGATGATAATTGATAGTAACTTCGACAGCATCTTTACCGAGTATACCCAGTATGCCAAATTTGATATTGCCCTTGTGTATCACAGCATATGGACTGATCACACCCTCTTGCGCAAGATCACGAAGGCCCTTGTCTGCTGCATCATTTTTTGTAAAATTCATATTTGAAGCAATAATAGGTGGCAATCTTCCTGCTTCACGTATAGCAGAACGAATCATGTTTGTGATCCCTTTAACACCAAAATCAAATTCGTGATTGCCAAAGGTAAAAGCATCGTAAGCTAAAAGTTTGAGGAATTGTATTTCAGCACCCTTCTCGCGAGAGATCATTTGAAAGAGGGTTCCCATTGAGAAGTCACCAGCTTCCAAAGTGAGTACAGGGCCTTTTTGACTGGCAAGATTTCGTTTCTCATTGAGCAAAGTTGCAAGACGTGCAACACCACCGATGGTTCCGTCTCCGCGAATATGCGGATTATATTCAGAATCTGGCGCAAAACCAAGAAAACGCGAATGTTCGTCATTGGTATGAAAAATGGTATAGGTTTCTGCATGACTCAACAAGGGAGCAAACAATAAAATGCAAAGCATTACACGTAGGACAACATTCATCATTCAGCCTCATTTGGATGGATTGTGTGATGAATGTGATCTTAGGAAAGAAAGAGCGTGAGAACAAGAGTAAATTTTTAGTGTGTTAAGGACTTGTTGGACAGTTGTTATTTTGAAGTAAAGCAATATAGGCATCATTTAATTGTATGGTGTTGTCTTGCCATGAAAGACCCTGCGATTTTGCATTCGCTTCCTTAGAATCATTTGCATTGAAAATATGATTGACAATTCCATTTGAGTACAACGGATTCCCATTAACATTGACTGTGAGACTCTTCAGTTCATAGCGTTCAACTTCGAGTATAGTTGCCAGAAGACTGCATCCCGTAATAGTTTTCCCGCTAGAATCGAGACAAAAATCTGTTTTTGTATAAGCAGGTGCGGTTTTCTTTACGGTAATAGAATTGATCGTATTGATAGGAATTCCCTGTCCTTGTGGAACAGAATAGGTGAAGTGTACTCCGTTTGCAAAAATAGGATTTTGCTGTTCATTATTTGTAAAACTGATGGCATTTGCTTGACTGGAAGTTCCTAATTCAAATTGAAAATTTGTCTGTCCTTGAACTGGTTGTGGCAAATATTGATCAGCTTGTTTCAATGCTGTCACATCATTGTCGTTAAGTTTTTGGCCCGTTATGATCACTTCCACCGTATTCACAGTCATAGATCCCATGCATCCGGCACCTATGTTTGCCATAAGTTCGAGCATAAGATTGTCGCGTCTTGCTTTCTCTGCGTCAAGAATAGGTTTGCGATTTTTGATCTGAGTTTCGAGATTTAAAAATGTAGAAATGTCAATTTGTTGCTGTGCTGCGAGGGCTTGTGATGCTTGAGGGCCTGTACTGTATATACTATTTCTTATGGGGTTATTGCCGTTCACACCCACACTAGATTGAGAATTTCGAGTGGAAATAACGGGAGCTTTGGGGCTGCATTGAATCGCGAAAACTACAATGTAAAATTGAAAAAAAATAATTTTAATAAACTTATTCATTAGGGTGTACTCCCCGATAATGTGCTTTGTCGAATCTGATTGATTTCACTCATACTCACCATACAAGAACTGCTTTTTCCCATGAGTAAAATAGCTTGGGGATCTATTTGCAATTCCGTGAGATTTGTGGGGGAACTTGGTGCTTGTATGATGAGTGAACCTTTTCCAGTTATATTCTGACCATTTGCAATGATATTCAATTGCATGTTTTTGATCAGATAAGCTTGATCAGTAGCGTTCAGCACTTGAGTGCTTTGTATGTACCCAGAACTGTTTATAACCGAACCTGCTGTGACAGATACAAGTTTGAGACTAACTATTTCTCGAAAGCGTGGAGCATTAACAGGTTGAGTATCATCGCGATGAAAACGTACATTCCCACCGCCTTCGCCGAATTCATCACTTATATAGTGTGTATTTGCAACGATTCGGAATCGGTGCCCATTTAAATTTTTAGCAATCACCTGAATGCTGGGCTCTATGTTCTTACTATTAGGACACGAAAGGGTGTTTGTAACAGGTGCGCTCAAATAGGCCTGTGTGGGACACTGATTGTTGAGTTTAGCAAGTCGAGCACACATAGCTGCATTAAATGCTTGAAGCTGTCGCAGTAGTGTAATCTCTTGATTATTTTCTGTCGTTAAATTTTGAATGGCTTGCTCTAAAGTTTCTATTGGGACTTGAGCAAGTTGACTGGCGTTCATGGTGGAAAGGTCGTTTTGTGAGAACGCAAGGCTACTTGTAAATGAGAAAATTGCTGGAAAAAGGTACTTCATTTTTTAAACTCTATGAAGATTAAAACTATAAAGGGTATCGGAAGACCTAGAAAAAAAATAAGAAGCTTTCAAGTAAGCTTACCATAACCAAATTTAATCTTTTTAATTAAGAAGTAAATGATTTTTCACTGAATCTAATTAAAAGGAAGGGAGTCGACATTTCATCAAATCAAAAAGTTAAAGGTTGAATCTACATCCGACACGACTTAGAATTTTCCTAAGGTTATTTTTGGGAGTACGTATTTATGAAAGAAGTGTCTGTGGAAAAAATCCCCTCCTTTGTCCCTGTTGGAGCTATTGCATTCTTTATCACACTAGTTGTGTTTTTTGCATTTGTGTGGTTTGGGTTTTATGCATTGATGCTTTTAAGACAGAATGGGTAGGTGAGTATGTCAAAGCATAAAATTATTCCACTGGAAAAAAAGATTTTTATAGGCGCTATTTCTTTTTGTGTGCTTATGATGTTGATGATTGCTTATGCGTCTTGGCAATATGGGATCACAGTTCCAGGATGTGTGAAGGATCTCAAACCCTTCACGGTAGGGTCTCTTACGAAAAAATCGGATCTTCATTACGAATTGCATGTTGTTGCAAAAATGTGGTCTTTTGATCCGGCTCGTATAGAGGTTCCGACAGGTTCTACTCTCGACATTTTTCTTAGTAGTGTGGATGTCAATCATGGCTTTCATATAGATGGGACCAATGTGAATTTGATGGCAGTTCCAGGAGCTGTCAATTATGCACAAATCACACTTACAAAACCAGGTGATTACAACATTGTTTGTCATGAATATTGTGGAACGGCTCACCATATGATGCACGCAATATTGCATGTAGGAGAAGGTGGAGGAGCGAATATTGCAAATCAATCAGCTGAATCTATTTCTGAAGCGCAAACTAAAAATACGTCTTCTCCGAATTTAGATCCTGCATTAGTTGAAAGAGGGAAGAAAGTTTATCAGGAAAAAATCTGTGCAAGTTGCCATACTCTTAATGGAGAAAAGAGTATAGGGCCTACCTTTAAAGGTCTTTATGGATCACAGGTAGCTATGTCTGACGACAGTGTTGTTACTGCAGATGATGCTTACATCATAGAATCTATCAAATTACCTCAGGCAAAAATTGTAAAAGGCTATGAATCCGTTCCCATGCCACCTTTACCAGTGGGTGACGAAGACATCAAAGCATTGATTGAGTTGATAAAGTCTGTTCGTTAAAAAGAAGGATAACTTATGCAAATGAATGCGCTTATAAAAAAGATTGTACTTGCTGAAATTATAATACCGATCGCTTTGCTGATATTCGGTATCTACCATGGTCTTATGCAAACTCTTTACAGAGCAGGCATACTGCATGCGACAAGTGCGCTAGGTATAGAGTATTACCAAGGGCTTACAGCACATGGTGTGATCAATGCGATTGTGTTGACAACGTTTTTCGCAGTTGCTTTTGGACACACTCTCGTCACTCAGTTTTTAGCAAAACAGGTGAATAATTTTTTTGCAGCGAGTGGGTTTTGCATTATGCTTTCAGGAGCATTGCTCGCTGCTGCTATGATTTTTTCAGGGCAAGCAAGTGTTTTGTACACCTTTTATCCACCGCTAAAAGCACATCCTATTTTTTATGTAGGGCTTGCTTTATTTGTTGTAGGTTCTTGGTTTAGTTTTTACAGCTGGATCCCTGCATACAGATCGTGGCGTCATGAAAATCCTAATAAAAAAGTTCCGTTGGGGGTGTTGGGAATATTTGTAACTTTTATTATTTGGCAAATCTGTACCATTCCTGTTGCGATTGAAGTTCTATGCATGCTTTTACCTTGGTCTTTAGGCCTCACTACCATCAATGTAACGCTTGCAAAAACTTTATTCTGGTTTTTTGGGCATCCTCTTGTTTATTTCTGGTTATTGCCTGCTTACATTATGTATTATGTCATGCTTCCAAAACTTACGGGAGGAAAGCTTTTTAGTGACTTCGCTGGCCGCTTTTCGTTTCTTTTGTTTTTAGTTCTTTCTTCTCCCTTAGGTTTGCATCATCAGTTTGCAGATCCAGGAATTTCATCAAATTGGAAAGCCCTTCATGCAGTGCTCACAGGATTGGTGGCTATTCCAAGTTTGATGACAGCTTTTACTCTTGCTGCATCGATGGAACATGGAGCGCGTCAAAGAGGGGGTAGTGGATACTTTGGATGGTGGACTAAACTTCCCTACTTTGAATCCGATCGTTGGTTGTTCTCTTACCTATTTTGTGGGTTGTTTATCTTCATTTTTGGAGGTGTTACTGGCTTGGTGAACGCTTCCTACTCTATGAACATGCTTATACATAATACAGCATGGTTACCTGCACACTTTCATCTCACTGTAGGTGGACCTGTATTTCTAGCAATTTTAGGTATGAGTCTTTATATAAGTTCAGGTCTACTGAATAAGAATTTGGTTAGCAGTAAACTTGCGATTGCGGTTCCTTATCTTTGGACTCTAGGTGTGTGTACGTTCTCTACAGGTCTTTTTATGGGTGGTTTGAATGGAGAACCACGACGCACCAATATGGGTTTGAGTTATACTAATCCTGAATCTCCGATGTACAGGCAGGATTGGTTGACAGGTGCTCATATAGGTGTAGGAGGTGGAATTTTGATGACACTCTCCGCTCTGATTTTTTTCTATGTATTTTTTGGAACACTTCTCTCTAAAAGTCCGAAGAGAATTTTTAATTTTGCTCTCCCTTCCTCTGAGAATTACCACGACGAGGACATTGATTTTGTGAAGAATCTTAAACCATGGATTATTGCAGCTGTGTTTGCGGTTATCTTTGCCTATGCTAAACCGCTCTATGACGTGACGGTAAACGATCAAGGAGCATCTGAAAGATTTCTTCCCAATTCCCCTCTTGCAGAACCGGCTCAAAGATGATTTATCCACCACTGACATCTTCGTATGTATTGCCTGAAACTCAAGTGATAGATGAGGAGGGGCATACTTACACACTGAATGATCTCATTCATAAGTCGGAAGATCCCGGGATCACTTTGCTCATCCCTGGTTTTATGCAATGCCATGGTGTTTGTCCTGCTTTGGCTCATTTGTATAAAGGTCTTTTGTCGGATCCTCTTTTACAAAAAGGCTCTTTTGCGAAAAGTTCCGTAATCTTTTTTTCATTTGATCCACGAGATGATTCGGAGACATTGAAAATGTTTCGTGAGCATTCCGATTTACCAACAAATTGGAAAGTTGTGCGCGCTTCACCCGAACATACAGAGCGTCTGCTAAAATCTTTACAATATACTGTGATGAAAACAGAAGATGGAATGTATCAGCATCCTGCTCAGGCTTTTGTATTTACAAAGGATTTAAATTGGATTGGAAGTTTGTACGGAACAGACATTAGCACTTCAGAAATTACGAAAATTTTTAACAACGCTGTGATGCAGCAAACTCATCCTCAGGTATATTCTCTTATCCAACAAATTCAAAACCCTAATACCCTCGCTATAGTTTCAGGAACTGGTCTGCTTGTCTCTATCGCCCTAGTTCTTTATCTTGCTATTCAGATTTCTAAGAAAAGAGCGTCGCATCGCGTGTAGTTAAACGGGCCACTCTCAACTCTTACGTAGAAACTCTTACGTAGAAACATTCTAAATATCGTAACGCTATAAAATAGTTACATTTTTAACTTTATCAAAAAATTTACCAGATTTTTTTGAAAATACGCCCTTTTGCTAGAATTTTTTTCCCACCTCAGTATAATCCCCCCTCTATCACCCAAATACTTAAAGAGTTTTTATGAACTTAAGATTCACTGCCCTATGCTTGCTTATATTCGTGCTTTTCACACCTTTCTCTTATGCGGGACCTCAAGATCTACGACAAAAGAAAAAAGAGATTTTTTGTAAACGCTGGAAGCTTAATGCACAGGAGTCCAATTACCTGAAAAGGTTGGTTGCGATGAGCAACATGGAAGAATTGTTTCAAGACGAGATTAATAGCGTAGATGATAGAACTTTAAAAAGCCTCGTAGGAGTTGTGAAGAGGAGTGATAGCCTCGAAGGAAAGAGACAATTTCTAAGATATTATGCAAATACTCTTTATTATATTTGGTCTGTAAAAGTAAAAAACAATTCTCTTTTCAAAGAATTCAACAAACTCTATTTAGAGACCCTTTTAGAAGTAGCTCATCCCAAACTTTTTGATCTTAGTAAAGATAACTCCGAGGATTTCGTTAGTTACTATGCTGAAAATCATAATGATATGCAATGCAGTCTCTCTTTATTGGAAGTGAAATTACTAGAGGTTTATGCAGAAAATGCAAATACTGTAAAAGCCCTAGTTTCGGAAGGGCAATGGGAAGATCTCAAAAAATTTGAGAGTTCATTTCAGGAGAGCATAAAGAACCTCCTAGATGCTTATTCCTTGGATGAAGCTATGGTGGATTACCATATTGAAAATGGTCTTATGTCGACTTTAGTTGGTACTATACGCATTCGTGCAGCATGGGAGCTCATTAATGAAAAGTATGTAGGTATATTAAGATTGTTTGACCGTCCAAGAGATTCGGAAAAAATTGATATATTAAAATATTATAGCAATTCTATGTTTGAACTTTACAGCAAAGTTCGCGAATTGGAATCGAAGTACAAAAAGCTAGAATTCATTCAACTCCATTCAGAAGGGAAGTCTTACTTAGAACAACTTATTAATATGCATCGAGCGATCGTCGATGGTTCTTTTAAAAGGGAACTTCTCCCACAACAACTGCCTGTATTAGAAGATTTCAAAGAGATAGATCTAAGAGATCTTTATAACACATTCCCGTCTTCTGAAACATGGGAGGATAAGGAAAGAGTTAAACAATTTCAAAACACACTTCGTATACTTCATACAGTGATTACACGACCTCTTACAAAAATAGCTTATGATGATCTCTTTAAGATTATCGATTTTTGGATTCAGGAATTCTCAAGGTCTGGAAAAAATAACGATGAGAAAGCAAAGGAAAGAATATGTGATATAGCTTATGTTTTTATGAAGAAAACAAAGGCGTATTTTGAAACAAAGATGAAACGTGAATTCCCAACACCTATGGTGAAACGAGGAGCTTCGAAGGGAAAGCCTTCGAAGATAGCATCGAGTTCCAGTTCTTCATCGAGTTCCAGTTCTTCATCGAGTTCCAGTTCTTCATCAAGTTCCAGTTCTTCATCGAGTTCCAGTTCTTCATCAAGTTCCAGTTCTTCATCGAGTTCCAGTTCTTCATCGTCGAGTATTCCAGATTTCGTGCATAATATTCCATCGGCAAAGTCGACATACATTCAACAAGAGGCTAAAGCAGAAATTCCTTCACAAAACCTAGAGGCAAAGAAAAGGGGACGAACTAAAGCGCAAAGGGAAGCTGTAAAGAAAGAATGGCTTGAAAAAGAACGCTTGGAAAGACAGCTCAGAATGTCTCTCACTCCTGAAATCTATGAAGAGATTGAAAGAGAAGTGCTGATCGAAATGCTAGGTGATCTAGTTAAAGAAGTTATAGCAGCTGAGAAAATTAAAATAGGAAAAGCTAGAGCACGAGCTGCAAAAAAAGGAAGAATAAAGCAGAAAAAAGAACGCACTCATTTGGAGCGTGAAATTCAGTTTCGACAGAGAATCACTGAAGATGAAGTTCAAAATTTTTCTAACGAGATCATAAACGAAGCTGTTGCAAGAATAATTTCAGACCTCTCACAGGAAGAAATTCAATATGCTCTTATCTCTAAAGAAATCCTCGATAAGCTTGTTCAGGAAATTTTTGAAGAGGTCTTACCCCAAGAATTTCAACAAGAACTTGAAATTGAGAGTTCTGTCCAATCTATTTTAGACGAAACAGTTCAGGAAATGGTCAGTGAGCTACCTTTAAAAGAATATAAGAAAGAAATTTTAAAAGTCGAAAAACACAGAGAACTTCGCGCCAAAATGATACCGCTTGTCAGAGAACTTCTGAATACGAAGTCTTTCATTCTAGTGGGAGGGTGGATTCGGGATAATCTGTTAGGTATAGAATCAAATGACTACGATCTCATCTTTGTTGGGACAGAGTCTGAGTTGAGAAATTTTCAGATTTCTTCTTTTCCGGATTGGAAGACAAAGCTTTTTAAATCACCGAAAAAACCTAATCTTTATCAACTCATCATAGGTAATTTTAAAATAGACATAGTCCTGAGATATAAGCCTTTCAACATCAAGAAAGATGTCGTGAATAGAGATGTTACCGTCGACACTCTTTATATGACGGATATGAAAATAGAGGATCCTACAGAGAGAGCTTTTGATGAAATCATCGATGCCAAAGCTGATCTCACGATGGTTAATGATGATGTTCATTTAACTTTTGATGAGGATAAAAAAAGAATTTTACGAGTATTAATCCGTAAAATAAAGATGAGGAGAAACCTTAGCCCAGAAGTTAAGAGTGTTTTGTCTTCCAAAGTTCACCTTGTGAATTCAAAAAATATTAACCTTCGTGTGATTTTTCAGAACTTGGAAAAACTATTTAAAGCAAATAAGCAAGAAGGATTTAGAGAGATCTATGAATTAGGTATTATTCATTCGATATTTCCAGATTTTAATTTAACTGAAGAGGATAGGATAATATTTGATAGATATTTTCTGAATAAAGACAATTGTGGGCTGTTTGATTTCCATTTGGCGCAACATTTCTTATCGTCTTCCGTACGGAAAAAAATGAGAGCAGGTCTACCACTCGAACTTGCTGTGGACAATACTCTCAGAGAATATGGAATGCTCCCTTACGACAATCACACTCTTATCTATCGAAGCAATCTTATTCAGTATATTCAAGATATTTTTGAAGATGCTCCTAAAAAAGATATGTCCTCCAAGGACAAAGGAAAAGAAGAAGATACAAGCTCAGCATCTGGAGAATCTTCTAGTCAAAATGAGCTTGAATCAGAATCTGAGTCTGAATCTGGGCTTCGTATCGAAAATTTAAATGCGCAAGAGCGAGATTGGATGCATCAGATTCTAGGAGATCTTCATGCAGGTCGACCTATTGAACCCTTTCTTGCAAGCCTTCCCGCCCAATTTGTTGTTTTCTGCTTCTCATTCTTCCAATCTCAAAAATACTACTTCTAAAACCCAGACTTTCACAAAGAATACACCATCTGGTCTTCTCTCTTTCCCTACTTTTCTATAGAATGGAGTAAGAACACAAAAGGAGTTTCTAGTGAATAAGATAGGTTGTGGGATTCTTTATGTAGTCCTATTTTTAAATTTAAGTTCCTGTCAAACAAAACATAGCACTCCTCAAAACGAAAACCCTAACATACTCCACCGTAGTCCGAAGAAAGACTCTTCTCAGATTTTAATTTTTCCGAAAGATGTGGATAAAAATGCTGAAAATATAAAAGTTTCAATTTGCGAAAAAGAGTCACAAACTTGCGAAGTCCATGAGAGTGTTCGGGAAAAAGAAATAATTACCCTTCCTGAAGGTGATAACTCTATAGAACTTTCCGTCTGCGATGGTCAAAGCTGTATACTCAAAGAGTCCTCTCACTGGATAGTCAAAGATCTCACCGAGAAACTCAAGAATCTCAGTCTTACGATAACAGCTAATAGGAAGGATCTCACAAAACAACTAAGCGATATACGACAAATGCTGACTCAATTACTTGATGCCTACAAAGTAGAAAACAATAGTCAAGGTGTGCAGTCTGTCACTTACCTTTTAAGTCTAAATGATTCTCAATTGACTTATCTTCTTAGCGACATGACTGAACTCTCTATGGAAAAGACTCTCAGTCCATCTCAAGAACAATCTGTGTCAAATTCTTCAGCTGCAGCACAATCGCTTCTTACTGTGGGCTATATCCTTTCAGGAATATCCGCAAGTTTAGGTTTTATGGGAATCATGAATGATTATGGGCCTGTTTATGTAAAAAAAGGAAATCTTTCTTCAAGCTCTTTGCCGAACCTGAAAGATCAAACTGGGGATAGGAACATTATACACTTCGAAGGGTTGGAAATAAAATTGCCTTCGAACTATGTGCTCGTAGAGCCTAAGATCGACGATCGTGGCAATACCAAAGCTCTCGGAAGAGGCAGTCAAGGCAGCGCATTTCTTGTAACTGATCAGAGTGGAAAGAAAAAAATTATTAAAATTGCAAATAATTCAAATACGATTTTGAACAATCAAAAAAGTAAAGATGCATTGGAAGCAGAATTCATAAAAGACGATGTTGACGTTGCGAATTCTATGAAAGGATTTGAAAACCCTATGGATGCAGAGTCTGTGAAAGTTCTTGTTGGCAATGTTGAATTGCCTGCTGTTATGAAAGATTATGTAGAAGGAAAGACCCTAAAAAAACTCATGGAGGAAGGTTTATTTTTTGATAATCATTCTAAGGGACCGCTTCTACGTGAAAAACTTCTCGATTTATTTGAGCGTATGTCTAAGGTAGAACAGCCCAAAGTCTATGAAGATTTGAATCCAGATAACTTGATTTATTCTGAGAGTCAAGAGAAGTGGGTTGTTATAGACGCTAAACCGCCAAGGATAGTCTCAACTCCCGAAGAGGCCTATCATGGAAATTTAGAATCTTTTCTTAGTAAACTTCCTGTAGATGAAAAAGGTCTAGTCTTTAGTCGAGACGGTATTCGTGTTGTTGCTTCTTTTGCACAGTATGCTCCCGTTTATAATGACCCGAAGATAAAATTAAATCGAGATGCTCAATTGATGTATTTTGTAGAGAGAGTAAAATCTGTAACATACTCTGCAGACCCTGAAATTTTTGCAAAGGAAAAAGTTAAAGTAAAAAAAATTAAAAATAACTTAGCTCCCTACTTTGATAAACTCAAAACAAACACTTCCTTGAGAGCTAGTTTGGGAACAGCTTTAGGGGCAGGTCTGAGTATAGGACTGGGAGAAGCCCTTTCTAATGGAAGTCTATCGTTGGTAGGAAATGAAAAAAGTTCATCACTGATTGAAAAATTAAATTCAGCAAAAATTAAATTTAAGAAAAAAGTTCAAGATCTAGATCAGCTTCTTATGCAGTATTGGAACCTAGATACATCGATACATTGAAGTAAAATTTATTTGTATTTGCTTTCTATATCCAAAACACACTGTCTGTAGGAATCAAAATAGTCATTTTGATTATGAAGAGCATCTTCTTGGAAACCGAAAGTAAAAGCTGAAATACCAGCTGTAAATTGATTTCGAATCTTTCTTCTCTCAATTTTTGCAAGGCCCATTGCATAACTGATCACAACATCATCTCCGAGTTTACAGACACGGCTGACCTTAGAGAAGGCTTTGATATTTTCGACAGGTACAGTTCCTGCAACATACGCTATAGCCCCAAACCCTTCCAATATGTCGCAAGGGCCCTTGTTGGGAATACATTTGTTTGCAAAAACATTTTTTACAGATGTTATATTCCAATAAGAAGCCTCTTGTCCCACTGTCCCCGCAACAATAGGATATGGACTCTGTATGATAGCTTTAAGCAACTCGCCAAAGGTACCTATCGAATAACCAATGTCGTCATCAATACTCACTACTATTCCTTTTGGATCCAACGTTTTTACATATTCAATTGTAGGTATAATTTTTGTAACAGGGCCTAAGTCGACTTCAGGGCGAATCACTTGCACCTTGTCTGAAAAATCTTTTATATTTTTAATATCAATTTCGGAATATTCTTCCTTGTTTTTGTAACGCAAAGGCAGAACTACAAAAATTATATCGAAAAGGGATTCATCTATAGTGGATAAAGTTGTTTTGAGTTTACCGAGACGCTCTGGTGAGCTTGTCACAGAAATATAAGCATGGTGAGTCTCGATATATTTTTTTATAAGAGGGTCTTTTTTAATGTTTTGATGGGGCAAAGTTCTCAAACATTGAATCAAAGCATCTTGCGATTTGTCATTGTTAAATTTTCCACAGATACGTTCTGCAGCTGTTAAAGGCTCTGAAGTTCTACGCTGAAAACAGGAAGTCGAGAAAAGGAAAATAAATAGGCACACGAATTGCGATCTCATGGAATCTCCAATTTGGGAAATGATGATTTTATTCTAATCTAAATAAATATTTTGGAAAAGTGCACTCTTGCTTTTTTTTCTAATTCAAGGAACAAAGGTTTTGGAGGATTTGAATTCATGAATGTTTTATGTGTTATTCCGAGCCGCATAGGTTCCACGCGCCTCGCACGCAAAGCTCTGCTACCTATACAAGGCAAACCGATGGTGCAGTGGACTTATGAAAATGCGGCTAAATGCAAGTTGTTAAAGGACCTTATCGTAGCCACAGACGATGAGGAGATTGCGCAATGCATACGGTCTATAGGAGGAAAAGCACTCCTTACATCTGGTGATTTCCAAACAGGAAGCGATCGTGTTGCAGAAGTTGCCAAACACTTTCCAGATTCCGACGTCGTCATAAATCTCCAAGGTGATGAGCCCTTTATTCGTCCTGAAATGCTGGAACAACTCCTTTCCCCTTATACACAAGGAGAGAACCCCGAAATGGCGACATTGGCATTTCCCATTACGGAAGAAGCTTATACGGATCCAGGTTCTGTCAAAGTCCTTACCGATATTCACGGCAATGCTCTCTATTTTTCTCGTTCTCCGATTCCTTTCTTTCGCAACGCTTTACAAGCTCCTGTGTTTCACCATATGGGCTTATATGCGTTCCGTCGTGACTTTCTATTAAAATTTGCTTCCCTTCCTCAAACTCCTTTGGAGAAAGTAGAAAGCCTTGAGCAACTCCGTGCTCTCGAACATGGTTATCGCGTAAAGGTAAGTATAACGCGTTATAAAACAGTAGAAATCAATACTCCTGAAGAGTACGAGCGTGCACAAGAGTTTGCGCGTAGTTTTCCCAGCAATTTGGCTTGATAATTCTCCGCATCTGGCTAAACTAGCCTCTTAGAGACATCATCCCATGTATCCCGAGAAAGATGCTAAAGAATGCAAGAAAGCCATGTTCCGCACATAGCTGTGCGCAATTTAAACAAAACGTTCAAACACAAACCGGTGTTGAAAAACATCAATCTGAATGTGTTTAAAGGTGAACTTACGGCAATTATTGGCCGTTCAGGTTGTGGAAAGTCTACGCTCCTGCGTTGTTTAAATGGTCTAGAACCTTTTGACAGCGGTTCCGTTCAGTTGGGTTCCATAGTACTTGAACGCAAAGTGCATACCAAAAACGATAGCATGGCTGTTTCTTTAAGAAAGAACTTTGGTTTGGTCTTCCAAGGGTTCAATCTTTTCCCTCACCTTACTATCTTAGAAAATCTTATCAAAGCACCTATGGTCGTCAAAAAAATGAAGAAAGAGGAAGCTGTCAGCATTGCTTTACCCTTTCTTGAAAAAGTTGGTTTGCTTTCTCATGTTGACTATTACCCCAATCAACTTTCAGGTGGGCAACAACAGCGTGCAGCCATAGCTCGTGCACTCACTATGGCACCTAGCGTTATGATGTATGATGAGCCTACTTCTGCTCTCGATCCATGGCTTTCTGAAGAAGTCTTTAGAGTCATGCGACAACTTTCTGAAGAAGAAATGACTCAGATTGTTGTTACACATGAAGTACATTTTGTTCGTGAACTTGCTGACAAAGTCGTTTTTATCGAAGAGGGAGAAGTCGTTGAAGTGGGAACACCTGAAGAACTTTTTGACAATCCCAAAGATCCACGAACACGACAGTTTCTGAAAAGAGGTGCAAAGGCATGACTTCACGAAATTGTATTGTTTTAATTTTTCTTTGTTTGTCTTCTTTTTTAAAAGCTGAAACTCCCGTTCTCCGATGGGGTGGAGACGTAAGTGGAAGTGCACCGTATCTGCTTCTCGACCAACATCATCCCGAGGTGATGATAGGTTTTGAAGTAGAGATTGCGGAAGCCATAGCGAAAGAAATGGGAATGAAAGCCAACTTTGTTCAGAATCAGTGGGAAAATCTGATCCCAGGTTTGAACAGAGGAAACTATGACATCGTACTCAATGCGATAGAGATCACGGAAGATCACAAACAGGAAGTCGATTTCTCCGATCCTTATTTTTATACTTTTGAACAATTGAGTTTGCGTAAAGACACAAACGACATCACAGATTGGAAAGACCTTCTCGGAAAAAAAGTAGGTGTTACCAAAGAAACTTACGCTGAAAGACTTCTACGCGAACATGGTGGAATCGAAATCGCAAGTTACGATGACCAAACGCCTCTTTATGATGACCTTGCGTTTGGAAGACTCGATGCAGCTTTAATGGATCAACCTGTTGCAAAATACTATGCAGATATAGATCCTCGTTTGAAATCTTTGAAAAAAAATTTCGGTAGCGTCGCTTACGGAATTTGTGTGCGCAAAGGAGAAACCGAACTCCTTCATAAAATAAACAGCGCTTTAAAGAATATCATCTCTTCTGGAGAGTTGCGTCATATCTACGAACGATGGGGTATTTGGAATGAAGATATGGCTAAAATTTTCCAGGATAATTCACCCATTCATATGGCAGACAGCGCCTTCCAATCTTATGTTAAAGCATTTCAAACCCAAGACGCTTTCAAAAGCCGCATAGAACAGTATCAATCCTACATACCTTTGCTCATTGGCGGAGCTTTAATAACGTTAAAGTTATCTTCACTCGCCATGCTCTGTGCGATTTTACTCGGTCTTTTTATTGCACTTGCTCGTCTTTATGCTCCTCGACCTCTTGCTTTTTTAGCTTTTGCTTTTGTAGAAATCATAAGAGGCACACCTTTACTGATACAACTTTATCTCATCTACTACGGCTTACCAAACATAGGTATTAAACTGGATCCTTTCACTGCTGCAATCATAGGCCTTGCTATGAATTACAGTGCCTATGAATCTGAAATTTACAGAGCTAGCATTGCCTCAATTCCTCACGCACAAATGGAAACAGCTCTTGCGTTAGGCTTGAATCGTTGGCAAGCTCTTGTTCACATCATCATTCCTCAATCTATCCGCATTGTGATGCCGCCTATGACCAATGATTTTATTTCTCTGCTTAAAGATTCTTCTCTTGTTTCTGTTATCACTTTGGTTGAACTGACAAAAGTCTATGGGCAACTTGCCGCAGCATCTTACGACTACTTAGGTGTTGGGATTCTCACTGCAATCATCTATTTTCTTATGGGTGTACCGTTTGTACGGTTGTCACGTTGGATTGAAAAGAAATATAGTTTTGATACCCACACTCTGCATGGAGTGCATTAGATAGGGATAAAAAGATGAGTGCACGCAAAGAACTCTGGCATCAGCGTCGTCAAAAGCTTTGTCTTGCATCTGATTCGATCCCGCTCAATGCAGGAACCTGCTCCCCTCTCCCTAAAAAAATATTTGAACAAACACAAATATGGCGTGCGTTTCTAGCAAGCGACCCAACTTATTTCCTCACCCAAGTCGCGCCCCTTCAAATTGAACTCTCAAGAAAAAAAACAGCTGAGTTTTTTTCAACTGGAGAAAACGATCTGCTGTTTTTTCCTAATGTTTCACATGCGCTTAATCTTATTCTGCAAAACTTTCCTTTCTATAAAGGAGCTGAGATACTCACTACAGATCAGGAGTATCCGCACTACTGGAATCTGTTTCAAGAAATAGAAAATAAGAAAGGATGTCGTTTTAAACGCATTCATATTCCGTTTGCCACAGAAGCGTCTCTTGATGCAAAACACATATTGGAACTCTTTCAAAAGCAATACACCTCTAAAACACAAGCCCTTTATCTCAGTCATGTAAGTTGTCAAACAGGTTTTGTGCTCCCTTTACAAGAGATCTGTGCGTGGGCAAACGAGAAAAATCTACAAACGATTATCGACGGAGCTCATGCAGTAGGGGCTCTTCCTGTGAATCTTTCAAATATAAACCCTACTTTTTACGCAGGAAATTTTCATAAATGGATGATGGGAGCCACAGGATCTTCGTTCTTATATGTTCATCCAGACTTTCGAAAAGATCTTAAACCTTTTTGCTGGACTCAATATTATCCATGGAATGAAGAAGAAATTCTCGAACACAGGCATTCCACACATTTTGCAAATGCTTTTGAGTACCAAGGAACACGAGACCCAAGTCCCTGGATGGTTATTTCAGATGTCATTGATTTCTTTAAAGAAATTCCTTTAAACGAACGCATGCAACATTCTGCTTATCTTCGTAATTTCTGCATAACGCGTTTAGAAAAAGAAGGTTTTGAACTCCTCAGCTCACGAAATCCCGAACAGTCTACATGCATGGTTTCTTTCAAATTACCGCACAAAGTGCGTGCCGCTTTTGCAAGAGAATCTATTCGCAACACTTACAATCTAGATGTGAGCTTTCCGGAGTTTGAAAACAAAGAAGTATGTTTGAGACTTTCAACAAGTTGGTTTAATACTGAAGAAGAAATCGTAACAGCTGCAGAGATTTTAAAAGACATAGATTGGTCTGAACTCACATGAAAAAAAAACGTCTTGCAAAAAATCTCTTCGTTATAGCGCTTGTCGAAATTATTAACAAAGCTGTTCCTTTGATATTGCTTTATCTCGTTCCTAAACGTTTAGGTCTAGCAGGTTTTGGTTTTGCGCAAATCGGTTTGACTTTGATCGAAACAGCTATTCCTTTTATCACATTTGGCTATCAATATATTGCGGCGCAGGAAGTAGGTCGCAATGCAGAAAATAAAGTTTATATAGGATCTTTGAGTTCCAGTCTTATCTCTTTGAGAGCTATTCAAGCCTTGCTTACTTATATATTTCTTCTCCTTTTTTGCTGGTTTTCACCGCATTATATCGAATATGTTCCTTTTATAAGTTTTTGGGGGCTTGTTCTATTCACATCATCCTTAGAGATGATTTATGTACAAATGGGAGTTCAAAAATACCATTGGAACATGATCGTACAAGGTCTTGCGAAAATTTTAGGATTATTTTGTATTTTTGTATTTGTTCATGATGCAAAAGATCTTATGCTCTATGGGTTTCTTTCTCTTTTGCCAAATATGCTGATTTCCATTGTTTCTGTTTTTCTCAGTCAAAGTTCCTTGCGATGGTCCAAACCTCGTTGGGATCTTATGCAAATGTTGTTTAATAAAGGTTCTACTCTTGCCCTTGTATTTGTAACTCTTACATTGTTCGAAAGAATAGATGTTCTTCTAGTTGGTCGTATTTTCGATTTGGAAAGTGCGGGTATTTATGCAGGAGCAAGCCGTCTTGGTCAGGCTTTAAGCCAATCTCTGATTGCGATCACAAACCTTTTCTATTCGGAATTGGTTTCTATTTTCGATAAGAAAAAAATTACGGAGCACATAGAACTCGGTCTTTTCATACTCACGGCTTTGATGTTTCCCATCATGGTAGGTATACATTTTGTAGATAACGAGATTTTATCTTTCATGCTGACCTCTGGAGCTTCGAACCAAGGGAATATTTTGAGTGGCGTAGTATGGGGTGTCTTCTTCTATGGAATTATATTGAGTCTAGGGTTACAAGTTTTAGTTCTTTCTCAGAAGATAAAAATACTCGCTTATATTTTATTAGGTGGATCTTTGCTTCAAACATGTTTCTGTTATTTAGCGTCGTTGCATTCTATGAATGCTGTAGTCTTTGCCTCTATTCTTGCAAAAGCTTTAACAGCATTTTTTGTATATAGAGCGGCTACACAGAATCTTCATTCTTTGCACTGGACTCCTATTTTCAAAAATGCCCTTGCTGCGAGTGTTATGCTTGTGTGTCTTCTCTGTTTTCGGGGTATTAAGATATTTGAAAATACAATCGTACAATCTATCGTTATAGCTGCGCCTGTTTATATTCTCATTCTTTTATTGTTGAACCATCAATGGGCTTTTCAAGTCTGGAAGAAACTAAGATAGAATTTCTTCTATTTAAGTTTTTTTATCTCTTACCGATGTCTATCCATGGGGGATTCCATCCATGAAGATCTCATTTTATTTAAATTCTCTAATCCTAGTATACTCTTGCAACTCGCAACAGATTCCTGTTTCATCATCAAGAAATGCTTTGGGTAGTGCTTCAGGTTATGTAGCCCCTCAAAATCCAAATTACAATTCGAATGCAAAATGGGATACGAATTCGAAATTGAATTCGAAAAGTCCGCTCAATGCGAATACAAATAATTTGGGTCCACAAGGACAAATCCCATCATCTTCTTCTTCAGGATCGAATCTATACAATCGTAATAGACTTATAAGTCAGGGGCCCGATACGGCACCTCCTGTCCAAGCTACACACATACCCGTTGGTGGAAGTGTTAGTTGCAGTGTGCATATCAATAGACCTTCGACGGATCTTTGTGCCTATGATTTTTGTGGTTCTGCAGCTACGAATTCGCAAATTTCGAGTTCTCAGTATACAACAGCAACAGCACTTATTTCAGCGTTGAAAGCTCAAGGTCAGATGCCAAATCCTTGCACTAATGCATCTGTTATAAACGCTTTGGTGAATTTGCAAATATTAGATCTGAGTCATCAAAATATAAGCGATCTTTCTGCGCTCACTATGATGACAAATGTGCGTACTTTAAATTTAGACTTTAATTCCATTACAGATCTCAGCGCTCTTATGGGGATGACTCAGCTTCAATATTTAAGTGCAAATAACAATCAACTCACGAATTTTACGGGAATTGCTACCCTTCCTCTTAAAGAAATCTATGTTGCGAATAATCAAATTACAAGTGTCAATGAATTAGCTTCTATAAATACACTCAGCGTTTTAGATATAAGAAATAATCAGGTTTCATCTATCGTTGCCTTACTCACGCATAGCATTGAAATTTACGTTGCAGGGAACCCAGGAATTATAACAGAAGCAAGGTCTATGCCTAAACCTGTGCTTAGAAATGATGGTAATTGTACAACGCTACTGAATGATGCGGGAGGAAATTTAGGTTCGAGTTGCTTCTTAGGGAGTCTTACAGTCATGTTCGGAGGCGGCATGCCCTCAAGGAAAAACATCATGAACGGAGATTGAAAAAAGGGGACATGCACTTCTTTTCTTTTACAAATTAGCTTCTGTAAACTGCTCTTCTTCGGTTGAATCCTTCATGGCTCCTGTACTCATCTTTGCACCACCACTCAAAGTTGTGAGAACCTGATCAAAATAAGCTGCTCCCACTTCTCTTTGATGTCGAACTGCGGTGTAACCCTGTTCTGCGCTTTCGAACTCGGAAGCTTGAAGGCTTGCATAAGCAGACATTCCTTGGGTGAGGAATTTCGAAGCCAAGTCGAAAGAGTAGTAATTTAGAAGATGCCATCCTGCAAGGGTTACAAATTGAAATTTGTAACCTAATTGAGCGAGATCTTTTTGGAAACTTGCAATAGAAGCTGCATCGAGATGTTTATTCCAGTTGAAAGAAGGAGAACAGTTGTAAGTGAGATATTTACCAGGATAGTGTCTGTGTATACCTTCAGCAAAACGTTGAGCTTCCTTGATATCGGGAGTCGATGTTTCCATCCACAAAACATCGGCATAAGGTGCATAAGCAAGGCCTCTTGCTATTGCAGATTCGATGCCTGAATGAACGTAATGATAGCCTTCAGGGCTTTTTTCTCCTGTAAGAAATTCCTGATCGTATTCATCGCAGTTGTAAGTCATCAAACGAGCAGCGAGTGCATCGGTTCTTGCAATGAGTACTGTGGGAACACCACATACATCGGAAGCAAGTCTAGCAGCAGATAAAGTACGTATAAAATGACTTGTAGGAACGAGAACTTTTCCACCCATGTGACCGCACTTTTTTTCACTTGCGAGCTGATCTTCAAAGTGTACAGCACCTGCACCTGCTTCGATCATATTCTTCATAAGTTCATAGGCATGTACAGGACCACCGAAGCCTGCCTCTGCATCTGCCATGATAGGCACAAACCAATCACGTGTGACACGACCTTCTGATTTCTCAATCTGATCGGCTCTTATGAGTGCATTCTGTATGCGTTTGACCAGACTGGGGACACTGTTTACGGGGTATAAACTTTGATCAGGATAGGTGTGAGAGCTGGTGTTTGCATCTGCTGCCACTTGCCACCCGCTGAGATAGAGGGCTTTTAAACCAGCTTTTACCATATTCACAGCTTGAGCGCCGCTGAGTGTTCCTAAGGCAACGGTGTAATCTGCATCGTTCAAAAGATTCCAAAACTTTTGAGCGCCAATTTGGGCAAGAGAGTACTCGATAGAAAGGGAAGGTCTGAGTTTGCAGACATCCTGTGCTGAATAAGACCTTTTACTGTGTTTCCAACGAGGGTTGCTTTGCCAATCATGAGATAAAAATTCTTGTCCTGTTCCCATTCAAAACTCCTTGTGAAGGGTGTGCTAGTCTAGGTAACGGTATGCAAGAAGTGTTAGAAAATCAGGGCACTCCTCGCATAGAACGAGCTCGTCGAGTAATTGTGAAGCTTCATTATAGCGTTGAGAACCATCACTTTGTAAAAGTGTGTTAAGTATTTCATTTTTAAAATTTGTGTACATATCTGTTGTAATGGTTTTTCCTTCACGTGTTACACAGCGATGATGTATCCATTGCCAGATTTGCGCTCTTGAAATTTCAGCTGTCGCAGTATCTTCCATAAGATTATCGATAGCTACCGCACCTAATCCACTCAACCATTTGTTGATATATTGTAAAGCGATACGTATGTTGTTTTGAAAACCACCGATAGAAATAAAAGAATTCTCAATTTGAGTTTTGAGAAGATCTTCTTCCTTAATGAAAATTTCCTGATTGAGAACCTGCTTCTGATGGGTCTGTGTGCCTAGACGCTTATCAAAAATTTCCATCGCAATAGGGACTAAATCGGGATGCGCAACCCATGTTCCATCGAACCCATCTTCCGTTTCTCTTTGTTTATCAAGGCGCACAGCCTCTATTGCTTTTTCTGTAACTTCAAGATTTTTTCTGTTGGGAATGAATGCAGACATGCCACCTATAGCATGTGCATTTCTTTTATGACAGGTTTTTACGAGCAGTTGTGCATAAGCTCGCATGAAAGGAACGGTCATCGTGAGTTGCTGACGATCGGGAAAGACTGCATTGCTGGAGTGAGAAAATGTTTTGATGTAACTGAAGAGATAATCCCAACGACCTGCATTCAATCCAACGAGGTAATTGCGAAGCTCCCACAGAATTTCTTCCATTTCGAAAGCAGCAGGAAGTGTTTCAATCAGTGCGGTTGCACGAATACTTGAAGAAGGGATGCCAAGTGTTTTCTCTGCTTCTTGGAAGACCTGATTCCAAAGTCTTGCTTCTAGATGATTTTCCATTTTGGGAAGATAAAAGTAGGGCCCGCTTCCTCGTTGCAGCAATTCTTTTGCGTTATGATAAAAATAAAGACCGAAATCAAATAGACTTGCAGACAGCGCTTCACCATTCAACAAAATATGTTTTTCATAAAGATGCCACCCACGTGGTCGCACCATAAGCGTTGCGATCTTATTATTGAGTTTGTAACTCTTTCCTTCTTCCGAAACGAAATCCAATTGACGCCGTACTGCCAAATTCAAATTTTCATGACTTTGCAAGATATTTAGCCATGTAGGTGAACAAGCATCTTCGAGATCCGCCATGAAAACTTTCGCGCCCGAATTGAGTGCGTTTGTCATCATCTTGCGATCTGCTGGCCCTGTGATTTCTACTCGGCGATCTTGCAAATCGGGAGGGGTATGGATCACGCCCCAAGATCGTGTGCGGATCTCGTGAGTGGATTCTAAGAAGTGTGGTTTTTTTCCGTAATTCCACTCTTTTTGACGTTGCTTGCGTTCAAGCAATAATTCTTTACGTTTGCTACGAAATTGCGTTTCAAGATGTATGAGGAAATTTAATGCATCGGGTGTGAGAAGAAGATCTTTGAAGTAGGAAGAGACTGTTCCTACGAACTCTACATTCGAAGACATAGGTATGAACCTCTTTTTGAAATCGAAACAAGATTCTAGAAGCTTATAAGCGGTCTGCAGGGGAGTCAACCCTTGACTCTTTGCAGCACTTCCACCTATAAAGTGGGCAGAGCTTTAAATCCTTGAAAGGAGTTTCTAATGCAACGCTATTTCATCGGCTTCTCATCCTATTATTTTAATGAGTTTAGTAATTTTACCAGCATCCAATTTCAAATTTTGGCAGTAAACTTAAATCAAACTCAAATGAGGACTCGAAACGTATGCAAAAGAAAAAAACACAGCAGGCTTCACAAACACTCAATCTAAGTACAAGCGTTTGCTCACTCCTGACATCGACCCTTCTTCTTTCTAGTCCCTTTTTAAAAGCTCAAGAACCCACATCTCATAAGGTTTTAGCGATCACGGAGATTGTGGCTCATCCGTCTCTTCAAGAGGCTAAAAAAGGGATTTTTGCTGGTTTAAAACGAGAAGGTTTTGAAGTTGGAAAAAATTTAAAAATTTTGGATGAAAACGCGCAGGGTAACATTGCAAATGCAAATATGATTGCAAAGCGTTTCGTCAGTGTGAATCCGGATCTAATCCTTGCTATTTCTACACCGTCTGCTCAAGCCGTACGCAATGCTGCCAAGGGAACTTCGATTCCTGTCGTATTTTCTTCCGTCAGTGATCCTGTAGGTGCAGGGCTTGTTGACAGTTTAGAGGTGGAGCCTAAAAACATCACAGGTTCCATGGATGCGCAATCTCTAAGCGATATGCAATCCTTGCTTAAACAACTGCTTCCGAAAATCAAAACACTCGGAGTACTATACAATGCAGGTGAAGCCAACTCTGCGAGAACTATTGCCTCTTTGAAAACTATTCTTGATCCACAAATCAAACTTGTTGAAAGTTCCGTACCTTCTTCCAACCTTGTTTTAAAAGGAATGCAGACTCTTATTTCCAAAGTCGATGCCATCTATATCCCGTCTGACAACACTGTTTTTTCAGCTCTTCCTAAAGTGATTCAAACAGCAAGAGAACATAAAATCCCTTTGATCTCCAGCGATCCTGATTCGGTACGTTTAGGTGCGCTGGCCTGCTACGGCTACACACAGTACGCTGTGGGAGAAACAGCAGGCTATATGGCTGCACGTGTTTTAAAAGGAGAAAAATTAGCTTCTCTTAAAATACGTACGCCAGCGAAAGCTGATGTTCTTGTGAATAAGAAAACTGCTGATATTTTAAAAATAGCAGTTCCTTCTGAATTTCAAAAAATTACGATCACATTAGTCGACTAAAGGAGTTTTCAATGAATTTATTGCAGATGATCGGCTCGTGTGAGCTGGGTTTAATTTATGCGTTGGTTGCTATTGGGGTTTATCTTTCCTTTCGAGTTATTGATTTTCCAGACCTTACTGTAGATGGGGCATTCCCTTTAGGTGCAGCGGTTTCTGCAATACTGATTATCAACGGATGTAATCCTATATTTGCTTGTGTGTGTTCTATTTTTGCAGGAGCTCTTGCGGGTTTGATAACGGGACTTTTGAACGTACGTTGGCAAATACTGGGATTGCTTGCAAGCATTTTGGTTTTGACTGCACTGTATTCGATCAACCTTCGTGTTATGGGGAATAAACCGAATCTTGCGATCATGGATGAAATCACTGTGTTTCATTATGGACCTGTGCTTGCAGTTCTTTCCGTAATTGTACTGTGTGTTTTAGTTCTCTTACATTTTTTCTTTGCTTCCCATTTTGGTCTTGCTGTGCGTGCAGGTGCCATCAATCCGAAAGCGGGAGCTGCGTATGGAATCAATGTTTCCAATATCAAACTTATAACTTTAGCAATGAGCAACGGACTGGTTGCTTTAGCAGGGTCTTTATTTGCACAATCTCAGGGATTTGCAGATATTTCGATGGGAACGGGAACTATTATTGTCGGACTTGCATCTGTGATTATGGGAGAAGCTTTTTTCCATCCACGTTCTATCACTATGGCACTCATTGCATGCGTAGTCGGTGCGGTTGTCTATTGGCTTGTCATCGCTTTAGCTTTGAATTCCGGAGAATTGGGTTTGAAGTCGAGTGATTTGAATGTGATTACAGCTGTGATTGTAGCAACGACGATGATTGTTGCGCGTGTACGCAAAGGGGTGAAGTATGATCGTACTTAAAGATATAAATGTAACCTTCAATAAAGGTACTCATGTTGAAAATCAGGTTTTAAAAAATCTGAATCTTCAAATCGAAGAAGGTGAATTCATCACAGTCATCGGTGGCAATGGTGCTGGTAAATCTACAATGATGAATGTTCTTACAGGAGATGTGATTCCGAATTCCGGTTCTGTTCTTATAGATGGAAAAGATCTTACACAGAAAACTACCCACCAACGTGCAGGACTTATAGCACGCATTTTCCAAGATCCTATGGTGGGAACTTTTTCTCATCTTACAATTTTAGAAAATTTATGCCTTGCTCACAAACGTGGACAAAGCAGAGGAATGTCCTCTGCTAAAAGTAAAGATTTGCAAGACGAGTTTGCAAGACGTTTACGAAGTTTAGATATGGGTTTAGAGACTCGTATGCAGGATCGCGTGTCTTTGCTTTCCGGTGGACAAAGACAGGCTTTGAGTCTGGTAATGGCTACTTTGCAGAAAGCAAAAATTCTTTTGTTGGACGAACACACAGCTGCATTGGATCCTAAAACAGCACGTTTGATTTTAGAACTGAGTGAGAAGATGATTCAGGACTATAAACTTACGACTTTGATGATCACCCACAGCATGACGCAAGCCTTGTCTCACGGAACACGTACCCTTGCTATGCAGCAAGGGATTATTGCGAAAGACTGGAGAGGTGAAGAAAGAAAAAGTCTGACAGCGTCAGACTTGATTAAGTTTTTTGAGTAGGGTTTTGTGGGGCAGGTGGAACGACGATGAATTGTCGATTTGGTGGGCAAAGAAAACCACAAGCTTACAAAGTAATATTTTTTGATATTGTGTTTTCAGGAAACCTCACCGAGAATTGAAAGAGATTGTCCTAGAGAAGGAGAGGCCCTATCAAATCCTTACTTATCATTCTTATTTTCTTTAGCGGATGTAAATCAACCCTCAGGACTGAACATTCCAATAAGGTTTTTGGACTCAGCAAAGAGGAAGTTTCCTCTCCTCCTCCTTCTTCTTCAGAGGAGCTTCCTCTTGTTCTTTCCCTTAGTACGGGAGAGTTTATCATTCCTGTAGATAGAGAAGAGGTGAGTTCGACCTTACAAAACCAAAAATTGAATTTAGCTGATCCCTCTTCTTCTATGAGTGGAGAGGACCTGATGATCGCCTCTGGGGCCTTGTTGGGAGCTTTGCTTACAGCTGTTGGAGGGAAGTCTGCTGTAGGTTTTGTAAGGAAGGGAATGGATGATCCCGGTGGTTTGTTAGGATACACGACACGTAAGTTTCCCAATCTTTATTTTACAGTTTTCAAAGCTAAGAATGAGTTGATGGTTAAAACTGGTCTCAGTACTCCTCTTCATGAGATCAGTTCAAATCCACAAGGAGCCCTTTACATAATTTCAGAAAATGGCAGGAAGATTACGGGTCCTGATGGAAAAGTTTTTCATCTACAAGAAGGGGCTAAACAAGCAGAAATATTTCTGGGGATATTGCCTAGCTCCTATGTTTTGGGTGAGTTGAAGAAAAAACTTGGAACCAAATTGGACAGTAAAGAACTTTTTGTCATCTCTCCTGTTGAAAGCCATGAATATAGGCATCTCGCCCCTGAGTTGAGAGATACCAATACCAGCTCCGGTGAAGCCATCGCTCATCAGGTGGATACTGTTGACAATGCTCCTGTTCGTATTTCTGAGATTAAGGAAGGTGTTGATTATATAGAACGCGGTGCGGAGCTAGATAAGATCGAGTTGGTGCATTGTAAAAGTGGTGTGGGCCGTAGTGCAACATTAGTTGCTGCGTATTATATGAAAAATTACAAGATGTCTGCTCATGAAGCTGCAGCCTTCGTAAAAGAAAGAAGACCCGAAGTGGTTATAGACAAAGAAGGCCACTATCATAGGAAGGCTCTTGAAGATTACGATGTATATTTAGCAGTAAAGCGAGGAGAAGACGTTGAGAAGCTTCTCGATCTTTATAAAATCCGCGGTGACGCAGATAGAGTAAAAAAGATAAAAGATAACCTCAGTGAGAGCGAAAAAAACCTTATATTTTGAGGAGATCCGACCAACGTGTGGTGTAACACGATGACCTCATCTGTGAACGCATTTTCCAATGAGATTTAGTCCCACCGCACGAAGCTGAACGCAGGACATTAGAACCAAAACTGTTGTTGATCTGATCCATCACCTTCATCAGGCTTTCATTGCGTACGTAAGCTTCTTTGTCATCAAAGAGCGCAAATCGGAAGTCTTCTCTGTCCATAATATCATTTAAAATCACACCTGCCTTTTTGTACTCTATGCCTTTCTTAAAAATCGTTTCCAAAGCACGATGGGCAGTTTTGATGAGCTCTACAGTAGACGAAGTAGGCACAGGTATTTTCACGGAGGCGCTGTTGTAGTACTGTGTAGTGTTCTTAAAACGATTCGTATGCACAAAAACTTGTATATACGCACAGATGCTATCCTGTTCTCGTAATTTTTCAGCTGCTGTAGAAACATAGCTTGCAACAGCTTCCTTCAAATCTGAAAGCTGAAAGACAGGATGAGAGAAGCTTCTCGAACTTATAATCTGTTTCTTACTTTTAGGCACAAGCTCAAGTTCCATACACTCTATGCCTTGCAATTCTTGCTGTATATTTCTTCCTACTATGGTGAGAAGTTTTTGAATGACAAAAGGATCAGCATCACGAAGCTCTTTTGCAGTGTGGATATTTATGTTTTTCAATTTCGCAGCAGACTGACGGCCTATTCCCCAAATATCTTCGACGGGAAATTTTGCAAGAGATGTTTCTTGCACATCTTTATCGGAAATATCAAAGACAGGAGATATATATTTTTGTTTTTTCGCTATTCTGTTGGCAAGTTTTGCTAAAACTTTCGTTTGTCCTATACCTACACAGACAGGAATTCCCGTCCACTGTTGTATAGTCTTGTAAATGTTTTCCCCATGCAAAACGGGGTCTCTGATTCCATCAAGTTTTAAAAAAGCTTCATCAATGGAATAGATTTCAAGTTCAGGGCTCATATTGGAAAGTATATGCATCACCCTTGCGGAAAGATCCCCGTAGAGGGTGTAGTTTGAAGAATAAACATACACTTTGTTTTTTTCGAGAAGGTCTTTGATCTTATGGTAAGGCTCTCCCATTTTGATTCCCAAAGCTTTCGCTTCATCTGAGCGGGAAATCGTCACGCCATCATTGTTGGATAAGACAATAAGAGGTTTGTTGCGTATTTTCGGGTTAAAAACACGTTCACAGGAACAGTAGAAGGAATTGCAATCTATAAGAGCAAACATTACAAATTCAAAGAATCAGGTTTCAAGGGTCTAAGCATCATCAACTCAATCTCACCACTATTGTTCAAATAATCTCTGTATGATCTTAAAATGGCCTCCACATCATCTGCAGAAAAATTCACTCTTAAGAGAAAAAATTCTAAGGCATCTGAGGGAATGAATTTGGTCTTCAAAAGGCATAAGTGACAATGATTGTAAGATTCTCCAGTTATAGGGTCATAATCGTGATGTTCGATATGGGTATGATTTCTGTCTTCATAATGAATGACATCCAATTGGGTTTTATATTCGTGAAAAAAGTCTAACAATAATTCATGTGTTTCAGGCCATTGATTGATAGTAGCATATACTGTTAGAACATTTCGAGTTATCTCTATTTTAGAGATAGATTTATGGTTTAGATTTTCTAGAATCCAATTTGCAAAAGCGGAAGGAGCAATCCATAGTAAAAATAATATTTTCAAGTAAATTTTCATAAGATCTTCCTATTTCAAAGAATGAATCACATTGGTTGCTACACCCCATATTTCGAATTCCATGCCTTCCTGTATGTCCAAGGAGGCATATTTGGGGTTTTCAGAACTCAATGTTATTTTCCCATTGTGGATAAGCAAACGTTTTATCGTAAAACCACCATTCACAATCGCAAGAACAATACTGTTATGAACTGCTGTCTGCGAACGGTCGATCATAATCAGGTCCCCTTCAAAAATACCGGCTCTTTCCATGGAATCACCCGCAGCACGCACGTAAAAAGTTGCGCTCGGATTCTTAATCAGATGTTCATTCAAATCCAAAGATCTATCAAGGTAATCATCTGCAGGTGAGGGGAAACCTGCAGAAACAGGACAAAGAAAAAACGGAAGATGCACTTCCGTTTTCACATCACACTTTATTAAGAAGACGGATGGCTCCGTCCCTAACCAGCCATACTCGGTCTGCATACTGCTCCCATTCTCTTTCGCTGTGAGAAATCATGACCGTAGTATAACGATCCTTCATGTTTCTTAAAAGACTTAAAATCTCCTGTGCAGAATCATTATCCAAAGATGCCGTTGGCTCATCTAAAAACAAAAATTCTGGTTCCATCGCTAGCGCTCTTGCCAAACACATCCTTTGCTGCTGGCCTACCGACAAGCGCTGCGCAGGCTTATCCAGACGCGATTTGAGATCATCCCACAAGGAAACTTTTTCAAGAGCACTCTGCATAGTACTTTCACAAAGTTCAGGTGAGAGTTTGCGTACAAGTTTCAAGGGAAGAAAGAAATTATTGCGAACAGAACCCGGTAACAAATGGGGAGTTTGAAAAACCATCGCAACTTTCGAACGCAATAAACTCATGGAAATATTTAATTGCGGATAAATAGACACCCACGAATTCGCAATGTGCAAATTCATATTGCCTTCTATTGTCATGGAAGGAAAGTGCTCACTCAAACGGTTGAAAGTGTAAAATAAAGACGTTTTACCACCACCGGAAGGTCCTGCTAGGAATGTTAAATCACCCGCATAGAAATCGAAAGAAACCTTATCTAAAACCACATGAGATTCATAAGAGATAGAAAGATTCGAAACACTTCCCTTTTTCATTTTCTCTTTAGTATCAAACATTCTGTTTCCCTCCCACAAGCCGCTCACTCAAAAAGGAAAGTGTAAAAGTTAAAGTCACTAAAACCAATGTCGTTGCATAGACAATTCTATGATCATGTGCACCTCTATTCTCGGTGATACCAATCAAGATCTGTATGGATAAACTGCTAAAAGAATCCGTTAAACTGTGTGGAAAAATGGCATCTGCTACCGCACCTGTCAGCAATATAATAGCTGTATCTTCCGCGGCTCTCAGCGTTGCTAAAAACAAACCTCTGCCAATACCCCTACGTGCCTTAGGTAAAAGCACAAAGACGGCATTCTGCAAAGGGCTGAGACCTAAAGAAAGACCCGTCATCTTCAAGCCTTCAGGAAGCTGACTCAGTGCATTTTCCGTAGAACGTACAAGCACAGGTAAGACAAGAAGACTCAAACACAAAGCAGACAATATCAAACATGGCTGTGCATGAAGATCTAAATGTTGACGCATAAATAAAATGGCAAAGTATCCTGAAAATCCAAGCACTATAGAAGGTGTACTGGAAAGTAACAGCAGTATAAAATTTACAAATTTTTTCAACCGCACCTTTGCAAAAAATTGCGACCAAACACCCATTGAAATTCCCAAAGGGCTAGCAATCACTAAAGTGAGAAAGATAACTAAGAGGGTTCCAAATACTGCAGGAATGAGCTTGCGAATCAGCGGAATTTTAAAATAACTAAGCTCCGCATATTGCGGATCACTCAGTAAAATATAGAAAGATGCAATACCCTGACTTACTAAAACATATAAAAACGAAGCACTCAAAACTAGAAAGATAAAAGCACAGGTCCAAGCAAAATATTTTGCAAAGCGCTCTTTCATCATTTTTGCACCTTACGTTTTTGAGTAAGAAGAGTGGTTCCTACAGTTAAAGTAAGTAGGAAAAACACAGCAACAAACAAAGAATCAAAAATGGGCGCAAACGCGTCCGTAGAAGCAACCAAAGCTATGTGAGCAGTAAGCACACGGACTGGAGAAAAGAGGGATTCGGGAATTTGTGGAGCATTGCCTGAAACAAGAAGAGAAATCATCGTATCACCTAAAGACCGACAAAATCCCATAGCGCCTGATGCAATCAAGGCGGTTTTGGATTCAGGAAGTACAATCCATAATATTTTCTGAATGTGAGTAAAGCCCAAAGCTTCGGCAGTCATCCCCATTTTTTCTTCTGCTGCAGAAAAAGCAGCTGTGCAAAGTTTTGTTTGAAAAGGGACAAGAAAAAAACTGAGTGTGAGTATAGTTGCAAGCAAAGAATAGCCACTTGCTTCCGTATACAATCTTATAAAGGGGACTACATACAAAGCTCCCCCTAGCGCAAAAACCAAAGAGGGTATAGAAGACATCGCACGGATGAGAAAAAGCACAGGAATACGCAGAAACCTAGGCCCTAAACCCTGCAAGAAGAGGGCAGCGCCAAAACCCCAAACAAAAGCGATGGAACTTGCAAATAAAGCAAGCAACACAGAGTTAAGCATCATCGCGAGGACACCATAGTGCCCTGTAAGGGGACTCCATTCCCACGTCATGAAGCTAAGTATGTTTGAATCAAGTAGTCCGAGAAATTTTGCGAGGAGTATTCCCCAAAGAAAGAGCACAGCTCCTAAAAATAAAGCAACAGGAGCGAAAAAAAGAAAAGGACTTGCAGAACTGTATCTCACAATTTGCGTACACCTTTTTTCTTAATACCTTTGTAAGTAGGAACCAATCCCCACTTACTAATGATAGCAGCACTTTCGGGTCCCTTTAAATAATCTAGGAAAGCTTTAATCAGAGGACTCTGAGCGCTGTGAGCATTAATATAAAGTTCTCTTACAAGTGGGTACGTTTTCTTTCGAATACTCTCAGTAGTCGCTTTATACCCATTCAAACGCAAGGCTTTCACCGTATCATCGAGGTAACCAAAACTTACAAAACCGATCCCATAACGATCGTTTGCGATCGCGAGTTTCATAGCACCTTGTGAATTGGTATAATTTGCAGATCTTGCAAGTTTCTTTTGTTTTAGAACATGTTCCACGAAAACATCCTGAGTTCCACTTGCTTCATCACGAACGTACAAATGTATGGCTTGTTTTTCATGAGTCCACTTTTCCCATGTTGTAATTTCACCTGAAAATATTTTTTGCAAATCTGTTGAACTTATATTCGTAAGAGGATTTTGAGGATTGACTACGAAAGTAATCGCATCTAAAGCCAAAGCATAGGAAGAAAGCTTGTAACGTGTGCGCTCTTCTTCCGACAAGGGTCGACCTGTGTTTGCAAGATCCACCAAACCAGCGCCTAGCTTTTGCACACCCACACCAGAACCACCGCCACTGATTAAGACTCGGAATTCAGGATTCTGTTGAGTCAGTGTATTTGCAATTTCTTGCATAAAAGCAATGTGAGCAGTTCCGCCTGCAACCTTGATAGTCCCTGAATGTTTGAATAGCTTTTCTGCATGAGCATTCGAGAAGCTCAGAAAAAAGAAAGTACCGAAAAAAAGAGATGGGATTTTTCTTGCTAACATACTGTTTTCATCTTATTATTTTTGGTTTTTTAAAGACTCCGACCCAAAGTTGGGCACAATCATAGCATCGGCGGAAGAGGAAATAAAGGGACGGTTCATTTACATTTAATTTAAAACTTGTTAGAAACAAAGGAGTCTCATCCTTAGACTGTTTCTAAGTTTTCACCCACTGAGAGGAATAATCATTATGAAAAACAGATCGTATATTATTGGTGGCATTATTGCACTCGTTGTAGTTATTGCAACATGCCTTATTATATTCTGGCCGAAAGCACCTACACAACCTAGCAGTTCCCAAATGGAAGAAGATTCAGGGGCACTTGTTCCTGAAAGCTCCGAGGGTGATGCAAGTCCCACTCAGGAGGGGACCCAACCTTTAAAAAGCACAACACCCACACAAGGTACAGATCTTAAATTAAAAAAAATCGAAGCAGTTTTTGCACACGCACGTGTGACGGATGAATTCAAAGCTATGGATGAGCTATTAGAAGCACAATTGGATCATATCCAAAGCACAAATCTTTCTAAAGAAGAACAGGAAGAATTGGAAAAGCTAAAGAAAATTGTAAACAGTGAGGCTCTTGAGGCAAAACTCAAACAGCTTGTAAGTGAACGTTTTGACGAACAAGAACTTGAGTCTTTGAATGAGATTTATCAGAATCCGCTTGTTTCAAAAATGAAAGAGGATCAAGTGCGCAATCAGACTCCTGAAGGTCAAAAAGAAATGATGGAGTATTATAAGCAGTACGACGAAAGTAAGATCCCAGCAGAAAGAATGGATCTGATTAAAAATTATAATAAAGTGTCTGGAAATTCTGCAAGGACATTGGAGACCATAGGGAAAATGGGGAGTCTGACCGGAAATGAGATGGAGGATCCCAAGAAGAAAGCCGAAATTTTGAAAACCATGGGTCCGGCTATTGAGAAAGCTAATAATATACAACAGACACAATTATTTCAGAATTTGAGCACGGATGAGATTAAGAATCTCACAGCGTTTGCTGGCAATCCTGTCTTCCAAAAATTTGAAAAAGCAAAGCAGGATGTGAATAACGGTACTATTGAAGAACTTACAAAAACTGTGAAAGAAGGAATGGAGAGGAAGCAGAAAGAAAACGATCACAATAAATAATCTTTTCTCCCTCTTGAACTTCGAAGTTTTCAAAGATGAAAATCAACCCTTCTGCAGAAGGAGTCTGTGACGTTGAAAGTAAAAGCACAACACTTAATCTTGGTCGTCAAACTCCTTCTTGTAGCTTCCATACTCTCTTATTTGCTTTACACTAAAAAACTAGATCTTTCTTCTCTGCAAATTTTTGCTGAGGATCCGTTATTTCTCCTTGCCAATATCAGTGTGTGGTTTTTTGGTTCTGTTTTCCTTACAAGCTATCGTTGGCAGATGATTTTGAAGGGGATGAATATCGATCTCCCTTTCAAAAAAGTTGTAAATTTAAATTTCATAGGATTTTTTTTCAACACCATAGCTCCCGGTGCGGTAGGTGGCGATTTAGTGAAAGCCTACTATCTTTACCGAGATCAGAAAGATGGGAACAAAACGCCTGCGATGCTTGCGATCTTCCTCGATCGTGTAGTGGGTCTTTACTGTGTCTTTCTTATTGCGAGTGTTGCGATCGTATGTTTCTACTCTCATTTTATGAAGAATAAGATTTTATCTTCGATTGCGTTTGTTGCATTGCTTGGTTTTTTGGGAATGAGTGTAGTTTTTCTTGTACTCTTTCTTGCGAACAAACCCGTTGAAGAAAATCCTCTTTATCGTTTTTTACAGAAACCATATCCTGCTTTTTCTTTTTTACAGAAAATATTTCTCTCGCTTTTTCTTCTCAAACAGAATCCTTTTTATTTCGTTAAGGCTATTCTGATGGGAACTTTTTATCAAGTCATCTACATGTCTCTATTCGGTTTTATAACACTGAGAATGGGAAATGAATTTTCACTTCCTGACTTTGCTGCTATCTTTCCTGTAGGTTTTTTAGCTTCCGCTCTTCCTATAGCTCCAGGAGGTTTGGGAGTAGGGCACCTCGCCTTTGAAAGGCTTTTTGCAGTCATCGGAATCGCAAACGGTGCGAATATTTACAATTGTGTTTTTCTCGGACAGACAACTTTGAATTTACTAGGCTTTATTCCCTACGCTTTTCTTAAAAAAGATATCAAGTCCTCTTAGTTTCTTCTGCTTAACTTTTAATCAAGTTTATTGATCTGCTATTTTATTCATGATAGCCTCTAGGTATATGCAAAAAATCTAACAAGGGCTTTTATGAAATTTGTTCTAAGAAAAATTTTAGTGGTATGTGCAAGTTTTAGTTTTCTTCTTGCTAACCCGGGATGTAGTACGGGGGGAACAAGCAAAAATCAAGGAGAAGAGTCCGAAAAAAAACCAGATAAGCCTAAAAATACAAATAGAGATGATAAAAAGAACGAGGGCAATAAAAACAAAGGTGGAAAAAAGGATGAAACAAATTCATCAGAAGGAGAAGAGGACAATCTTTCTTCTAAGCCACCAGCTTCCTTTGGTAGTGAAGAGTCTGACGAAAAAAATTGGCCGGGATTTCCGAATGGAGGAATGAGACCCCCCTCAAGATTCGAATTAAAGCTTCTAACAGAAGAGCCTGAATTTCCATGGACCAAGCAAGATCATAAATCCAGAAAACAACTTTCTTTTACAAAGATTCCAGGTGTTCGTAGTATAGAGACGGATGACCCCGAAGTTTTGAAGATCCTACAGGAATTTCTTAAAACAAGTAAAGTTGCAATTGATACCGAAAAAAATAGGTTGACCATAACTGGTCTCTCCTTGATCCAAATCTTTGACGAAATGGGTTATGCGTTAACAGATGAGGAGCAGGATTTTTATTTGGGCTATTATGGTGAAGGCAATCCGTTACTACTGTCTGTAGAAGACTCACAGCTACCAGAGATAACTGGCAATGCCACTACTGCAACAAATGGGAGTGCAGGTTTTAACAGCAATCATTTGAAAGTACCAGAGACGCTAACAGATTCCCAACTTGTTTTCAAACATAATGGCAAATCTTATACAACTAGATTCTTTAGTCGTTCTGGAGGTAGAGCTCATATTGAACTATCTGATTCTGATGAAGATTCAACATTCGTTACACTTCATTCTGAGTACATTCCTGAGAGGTTATGCGGAAGAGATTTTCATTTGAATTCCAATACTGGCAGCGATACTCATGATGAAAGTAAACCAAAAACTTATAAGACACTTAAATTTGCTATGGATGATATTGTCTCTCAGATGAAAGATAAAAAAATTCCTGAGTCGACGCTTGTGTGTCTGCACTTGAGTGCCCCTGGAGAAGATTCTGAAGAGCTCCTTGAAATCCGTCTAGATGAACACATCGAAATCCCCACAAGTTATTTTGAATTTCGTGCTTCAAATCCTATACAAATAGTTGGCAAAGCAACGTGTAGTTCCTTTAGAGATGGGGATAAGTCATGGGGCGGTGACAACCTTTATATAGATAAAACTCGCTGCTATTGCAGTGCTCCTGACTTAGAGGCATTAAACTTATTGACAGATTTTCAAATTCCAAAACTAGGAACACAGACAGAATATAAGATTGATGAAAAAGTTCGTTTGATCTGCAAGGATTCAAAGAAAATACCGAATAAACTTGTCAAGCTAACGTGTAAGGGTTCTTGGAGCATACCTAGACATGTGGAATGCCTAAGTTTGGAAGAGCATATTGAAAAACATTTGAAATCTCCAATAGATGAAAATTCCAAGTATGTAGAAGATTTTGATTTCTTAAACAAACTGGTGAATTTAGACGTGCTCTTAGGTCTAAATGAATATCGTCAGTTGGGCAAACAACAATGTAAAGCGGATAGTCATTTTGTACACTATAGTAAGGAATTCGGTTGTGTTTTGGGGGATTCTCACAAAAATTGTTTAGAGACAGGCCAAGTCCTTGTTTATGACACGGAATTGAAACAAAACAAGTGTGTCTGTAATAATTTCATTCGAGATTTTACAAAAGAAAAGTATTACGAAAAAAACATGGACAAGGGTGCGAGGCTTTTTAATTTTGCAAATCAATGTGTATCGCAAAACGATCTAAAAAGCAGGTGTGCAGAAAAAGGAGGAACTTACAAAGATGATGGTAAAAACACAGCTTTTTGCATCAAGGGTCACGACGAATGTAAAGAATTCGATAAATTAGCACGAGTTGGCAAATTCGAAAATATGCGTCGTGTCTGGTTTCTGAACGAATCTAAAAATGAAAGTTGTCAATATAGGTCAGATTTCGAAAAAAACTGTAAAAATGCAGCTGAATCTGTTGATAGCCCATCTACTTGTGAGCTAAAAGAAAATGGCAAAAAAAATTGGGATGATATTTGCTCTTCTCCCTATTGGCTCGATGGTAAAATGAAAGGTCTTTGTATAAATACATGCCCCCCAGGAAGTACAAAACAAAGAAATGGAAAGTGTAAATTTGATTCAGACATAATTCTTCTTAGTGGATATCGCTATGACTCTGATGGTGTTGATTACATAAGGTCAAGGTCAACAGCAAAAAGGGTGATTGATGAGAACCATGCAGCCTATGCAAACGAGCACAACTATGCACATTTAGCATTTACAGATTACACAGATGGAACTTGTAAAAATGATTTCTATTTGTCAAATTCAATGGAATTTCATAGAAATATTTTTTCTAAAGATAAAGAAACAAACTGTCTTCCTTATTGGTCGAAAATTTACTACATAAAATACCTTTTGAGTGAAGTCCTCGATTTAGAGCAAAAAAGTACTAAACAATTCGAACAAGCATCGCAGACATATCAACCTAAGTATCTTGTGTGGCTTGATGATGATATGATTTTACTTAACGATAAGTATAAATCATCAGATGATACAACAAAAAAAATAAATCTTGAAGATGTGCAAGATCAATTTTACCCCAAAGATATCATCGTAATGCATGATAAGAATAGTGCTGAAATTAATACAGGTTTTCTCATGGTTGCAATAGGAAAAAATACTAAGGATATTTTTGAAAAGTGGTATGAACTTCGAAACGGGGTCGGATATAAATACGAAACGATAGGTCTTCAAACAACGAATTCTCGTTATTATAATCTAGGGTTGTGTCGACAGCAAACCTGCTTCCATGAACAAGAGGCCTACCTTTCTTTGAAGAAAGAGTACAACGCTTCTACTCAAATTTCTGCCTATTTTTCAGTCCGTAATCCTTCAGACCCTAAAGATAACGGCTTCCCAGCTATTAACCGTTTTGCCAGAGTTTCACACTTCAATCCAGATAAAGATATTCATCAAAAAGTCTTACTTTATGGAGGAGAAGATGGTGAGAGTGGAGATCCTGACTTCATCAAATGTGATGTTGCGAAAGATTTCATGTGTCAATGCACAGGTCTAGCAAGAAAAGGGTATAAATTAAAAAATGATATCCTTCAACAAGTCATACGTTTTGCAAAGAGTTTCATTTCTTCTGATAAATCGGATACGGATAATGCAGACATGTCTATATCCTACAACTTCCGAGACCTTTGCATACAGCATTTGCTGAAACAAGCTGCAATAGAAGATATTAGTAAAAGGACACCGTTTACTTTAGACACTATACACGAAACAGACGGAGTCAAAGAAGCCGAATAAACACACCTACGTCACTCATCTCTATCTACTTCCATAGCATCTGCTTGGAAATGAACGGACCTTTTGGGTGAAGTAGGCGGAAAGGATTGCGATCTCAACTCACGAGGCTTATCGCGAGCGGATGCTGGTCTGGCGGAACGAGGTGTTAGAATTTTGAGATAACTTCGCGGAGAACGTTGTGAACGTGGACTGCTAGGTGATGAACTTGCAGCTTGTAAATTAAGTAAGGGAATAACTTTTTTCATTGCTGGAATTTTTCCACTTCCTTTATGCTCCATAATGTCCAAAATCTCTTTTGCTTTATCGCTTAGATGGCATTTTGAAGCTGTCTTTAATTCAGAGAGTTCATTCGCCATAGAATAAGGGGTTTCATAGGAATTATTTCTCATCTTGTCATTAGCCCCTTTATGAAGGAGTCTTATAACCCAATCCGTATCTCCGTTTCTTACGGCAACATGCAGTGGATAATCGCCTGTATCCTGTCTTTTGCTTTTTTTATAAGCTCCGAGCATACGCATCATCTTTTCGTTCTGATGATTCTCTGCCACTCTGAGTGGGGTCTCACCCCTTCTGTTTTTAGCAGAGACGGAAGCTCCTCTGAGAAGTAACAAATAAGCCATATCTAAGTCATCATTGCGTACAGCAAAATGTAAAAGTGTATCTTTTTTAATATCTGGCATTTCAGGATTCAAGGGTTTGTCTAAACAGGAATTTGTATAGAAGCGCTCCTCCACAAAAGCATAGTTTCCATTTTGAACAGCTTCACGGATGAATTTGTTTTCAGGGTTTTCCCTACTCAAAAATTCTTCGGTCTGTAAATAAGTTAAGGGATCGTCATACCCAGCATAACTTGCGGAACAATAAGAGTAAGAAATAATAACACAGCTTAGAAAATGCACTCTGATCAGTCTAAACATTCCCACCTCGGTCTTTTTTTGCGATTCTATATAGTGATATGTGAAAACAGATTAAGAATGACTTATTAATAATAAGTTAAGAATCTCTTTGCAAAGTCCACTTCACTCTTCAAAGTTGTGTCAAAAATACCTGGATCGTCGGAACTTATCACAACATTCAATCCTGCTTTTAAAAAACGAGGAAGGGGATGATTCCTCAAATCCCTAATCCCTCCCAAATACAGATTCGAACGTGGGCAGGATTCTATAATAGCTCCCCCTTCTTTCAACTCCTGCATCACAGTATTTTGTAACTTTCTTATCGAAAATTTTCTTTCTTCTGAATAAGAGAACTCATCAGGATCTATACCCAATGCAATAGCATGACCTAAGCGGTGTGCTCCAAACCTATGCGCATCACGAACCCATAATATAGATGTTTCTATATCTGTGAACATTTCTCCAACATGATAGAGAATTTTAAGTGCATTTTCGGGATTAAGTTCATTGTCTTTATGAACTTTTGTAAAGAATTCTTTTTTAGTTGAAGGGGAAGAATCTTCAAAATAACAGAAATCTATAGCCACAATCGCTGAACTTAATTGAGGGAATCTTTTTTGCCAGTTTTTTATACAAGTATATTGGAATTCCATACTTACATTGTCTCTCGGCAATGAAATCGCAAAGCGAGGAACAAACTGGGACTCGTATTCAAAAGCAAGATTTGCAAGCATAGTGAGAAAAGAAGAAATCTTCTCTTCGTCTTTGGAAAAAGACATCCCAAAAGGGAGGCGAAATTCCGCATATTCTAAATCGGAATGTTTATATCTCTCCAAAATATAGCGAACAATAGAATCCTCTTCAGGATTGAGAGGAAAGAGTGCAATCAGAAGGTTAAAAGAAGCTTGGAATTGAGAAAAATTTACGTGGGTTTTAATTTCATAATCTTTTTTGAGTTTTTCAAATCCATCTTCATGTGTCCAATACCATTCCCATTGGGGTTTTCTATCCCAGGCTTTTTCATATTCTTGTGCATACCATGCAAGTGCGTTTCTTCTTTTTTCCCACACGGATTTACCTAAATCAAAAACATCTTTTGCAGTCAAACAACCATAAAGATGCAAATGCAATTCCTGTTTCATTGAACAGATGTTTCTAAAAACGTTTTCATCAACAGATTCCCTTCCTCACTCATGAAAGATTCAGGATGAAATTGCACTCCTTCTAAATGGGGAATGGTTTTATGCCGCAATCCCATCACAAGATGGTCGGAAGTCCAAGCTGTGATTTCTAAACAATCTGGTATCTGCGTTAATACAAGAGAGTGATAACGAGCCATCATTGTCGGTGTAGCAAGGTTTGAAAATAAAGATTCCTTCTTATGAAAAATTTCATAGCTCTGACCATGTACTGGTTTTGGTGCGCGCACTACCTTTGCTCCGTAAATTTCACCAATCAATTGCAAGCCTAAACAGACTCCTAGTATAGGAATTCGGCCCTGATAATATTCAATAGCAGCTCTACAAATTCCTGTGTGAGAAGGATTTCCAGGACCAGGAGAGATAACAAGATGTGTAGGGTTCACAGCGATCATCTCTTGCAAGCAAAGATCATTGCGTAATACGAAAACTTCAGCCCCTAAAGAAGCGATCTGCTGTACAAGATTGAATGTGAAAGAATCGAAGTTGTCGATGAGAAGAACCCTAGGCATCCGAGTTCTCGTTAGCGGAACGTATTGCTTCCAACTGCGCGCGTGCTTTATTGAGTGTTTCTTTGTACTCCCGTTTAGGATCACTTTTACAAGTAATACCTCCACCTGCGTGAGTTATGGCTTTATTTTGTGTGCAGAGTATGGAACGGATCATGATATTGAAATCAGTATGACCGCATGCAGAAACATAACCTAAAGCTCCGGTATAGATTCCTCTCGCGCAAGGTTCAAATTCATGAATGATTTCCATAGTGCGTATTTTAGGAACACCTGTGATAGTTCCTCCAGGGAAAAGTGCCTTCATAATTTCAAAAAAAGACTGCTTTTTTAACAAAGTCCCTTCAATTTCTGATTCGGTATGAATCACAGTCGAATAGGAAACGATGTCCATAAACTGTGTGACTTCCACAGAACCCGCTTCACAAATTCTTCCCAAGTCATTGCGTGCAAGATCTACAAGCATGCAATGCTCTGCGTGCTCTTTAGGGTCTGTGCTCAATTCCTTTATAAAACGTGCGGTTTCTTCCTCATTTCCACAACGTCGCGTTCCTGCGATAGGGCGAGTTCTCATTTTATTTTTACGAACTTCGAAAAGCCGCTCGGGAGAACCACTGATGATTGCATGCTCACCCCATTCGAAAAAACCCGCAAAAGGAACAGGACTTATTTGAGACAATGCTTTGTATATTTCAAAAGGCTCTACTTTATTTTCCAAAACAAAACGTTGAGAAAGGTTAACCTGATAAGTATGCCCCTCTCTTATAAGTTCCTGGAGTTTTTGTATCGCCTGAATATACCTGTCTTCATTCCAGTCAGGAGACATGTTCCACCTTACTGAACCCAAACTCACAGAGTTTGGGTTCAGTAAGGTGGAACATGTCTTTTCAGCAGGAGAAACAAAATAAAACTCCTTATTCCACAGATCAAAAACATAGAACGAATCGACATAATAAAACGCTAGGTCGAAGGGAAAATCGCTATCATGTGTGGGAACTTTCTCCAAAAAACGAGCAGCCTCGTACGAAACACACCCGATCCAACCACCTAGGAAAGGCAAATCATAAGAATTTTCCCGTTTTTCCAATTGCAATAGCAAAGCTGAAAAAATCTCGAAGGGATTTCCCATAAGTTCTTTGTTATCTAAAAAAGATCTTCCTTCTTTAGAATAGAAGATAGACTTCGGTTCACAGCCCAGTAAAGCCCATCGGTTCTGCTCATTTGCTAGCGTGCTTTCGAGAAGAAAGCGAGAACCTTTGGGAAGACTTTCAAACACACTTTGTGGGTTTATATAATGAGGAAATTTTTCAATAAGAAGCTTTTGCATGAATATTAGAAATACACTCTCACACCAATACCACCTTCACCTTCGAGGTAAAGCCCGGGTATAACATCTATGGTAGGAACAAGCTCTACAAAAATCTCTACTGGATTCTTAGGAATCATCCAAGAAAGGCCGAATGGAACTCGCGCGCCAAGTACAGTAAAACTGTTTTCCCAGCGGTTGTAACGTCTGTCTATGTAATCCCTATTGAAGTAACTCAGCGACGCACCAATTCCAATATACGGAACGATTGTGTTCACTTCAGAACTTTCAGATTTAATCACTCCTGGAAAAAGAAATTGGTAGTCTGCATAGAAAATAGAAGCATGCCAATAAAAGCCAATGCCTCCTGCAACAGCATTTTTATCCGACAGTAAATATCGACCCGTAATGGCAGTTGGCGCACCTAAAATAATACCAACACCCGTTTTTGCATTTTTTGAAATAGCATGGGCCATAGAAGCAGATAAGAACACACATGAAACAAGGAGAGATTTTAGAAATTTAGCCATCTGAACCCTTTCTTTCTGTTTAAAAATTAAACAACTATTGGAAAAGTTTATGTCAAAATTACTAACGAGTCATATGGAAATATCTTCTGCTTTGAACAAGAGCACATAGGCTTCTCTTAAATGTATAAAAAATATGCAATCCACCTGCTTTTCCCTATTTCCCCCATCTTAGCGTTCATTAAACCCTGTAAATCAGCATAACATGCTGTTTTTATTGAGTAATATAGGTATTTGATCTGTGTTCATTAAACAGATGTTTAGTGAACAAGACCCTCATTCCTGAGTAAAATTCATGCAAATTATCAATTTTTTAGATCTACCATCGTCCAATTTCTGTGTTGTTGTTTAATACTTATTCAACACCGGTAAAACTGGTGTGTGTTGGTTGATGCATCCTACTTGTTTTGATTAAGGTTTGCACAATTTGAATTTTGAGAGTTGATGAAGGCTCACGATTTCACATAAATCTAATGGATTTTAAGGTAGCCTTCTTGTTCGGGAGCAATGGATTTTCAATTAAGATCTCAGGGGGAACTATGTTTCTTAAAAGAATTCTAAGGTTCGGCATTCTCTATCTATCTCTGCTTAGTTTTGAAGCATTTTCGCTAAGCTGTAATATCCCAGAAAGATCGAGAGTAAAAAGAACCGCCTCTAAGGAAGATGTCCGCCTTGCGCTGCAAAGAAAGATGGGAACCTATTACACATCTTTCAACATTTTCAAATCCGACATCAATCCACTGAATAAAAAATACGCAGATTCGATCACAGAGGTAGATATCGGTGAAATTCATGAGCCCTTTATGAAATTTTCAAAAGAGGTTTTCGCTCTGATTTTATCGGAGCCTTCTGTTCTCAAAGAGACACACTTAGGAGACTTCGCAAGTTTTATAAAGCACGTCACCTTGGATGGTAGTGACGATATGGAAATTCAAGATTATATGGAATGTATATTTTCGGGGAAATATAGCACTCATATTCTGAGTTATTTGGTGTGGAAAACGGTTGCTAGTGAAAGGGCGTTGCAAGATCTGCATTTGAATAGAGAACAGTTTAAAGAACACTTGTTTTTTGAGTTTATGAGACAGGAAAACGATATTATTTTTCTTTGTATACTTGCTTCGGATTTCGTGAAGAGAAGTCAGTGGGAGGAAGTTCAAAATTCCAACACAGCAAAAAAATTTCAAGATCTACAGAATCAAAGCAGTTTGAGAATTATTTTAGCGCTCAGTTTGTATTCACAAATTGACCCTAAGATTGATGAAGCGTTGGGAAAAGCTCTTGATGAAAACAAATACTCCAGCAATCACAAAAGAGGAAGAGACTTTGACTACTATGGACGTTATGGGCAAGCGGGACAAGTTATTCAAGAGTATTTAAAATTCAAAAGTAAAATGGAAAGAACAGAGTGGGCAGATACGCGGCTTATTTTCTATAAAATTCTGGAGGATGTGCACAACAGCATAGGTAATTATAAAGGGAATTATATGACGTTCCTACGTAAGTTAAGAGAACCTATACCTTTTATCGATAGAATGAGCGGTTATGAGATTCTTCTTAATCGCGACATAAATTTCGGTATTGTCGATCGCAAAGAAAAGGAGGAGGACGTTGATTTTAATTCCAAGGATTTCGATAATCCTTTTGCATTGACAGCAGATTCTCAAAAACACACTTAGCTACGTATATTGAAATCAAGGGATCTGAGTTCCTTGCTTTTCCAAATTGCAAAGATTGCAGGATAGACTAAAAGTTCCATTGCAAAAGATGTTATGATTCCTCCGAACATAGGAGCTGCAATACGCTTCATAACATCGGCTCCTGCTTCTGTGGAACTTGCAAACATAATGGGAAGTATGGCCATAATCAAACATGCTACTGTCATAATTTTTGGACGTATTCTTTTAACAGCCCCATGGTAAATGGCTTCACGTAGATCTTCGAAGTTGTTCATTTGCTTTTTCATTTTTGCTTGAGAATAAGCAAGATCCAAATAGAGCAGCATGAAAATGCCTGTCTCAGCATCCACTCCTAGAAGAGCAATTAAACCAACCCAAACTGCAATACTCATGTTGTATCCCAATATGTAAAGAAGCCAAATTGCCCCTATTGCGGAGAAAGGGACAGCTAGCAAAATAATTGCAGTTTTAGGCCAAGAACGTGTGTTCATAAACAGAAGAAGTAGGATTAGAAAAAGTGTTAGGGGAATGATCAATTTTAATCTTTCTTGAACACGAACCATGTTTTCATATTGTCCACTCCACGAAATAGAAACCCCTTCAGGAAGTTTTAGTTCCTTGAGAACAATTGCATGTGCATCTTTAACATAGCTTCCAACATCACGATCCGTAATATCCACATACACATAGCTTGAAAGCATTCCATTTTCATCACGGAGCATTGCAGGTCCGCTTACCATTTCAATATCTGCAAGTTGCCCCATGGGGATTTGCGCTCCTGAAGGAGTTGCTACTAAAACATGTTTCAGTTCGTCGATATTGGAACGATAGTCCCGTAAATATCGGACACTAATGCTGTAACGTTCTCGTCCTTCAATCGTTTTCGAGATAGGATCACCACCCACCGCTACCATGAGAGTATCTTGGGCTTGAGCTATACTGATCCCATATCTTGCAAGTTGTTCACGATTGAATTTGAAGTCGAGAAAGAAACCCTCTGCAACACGTTCCGCATAAACACTTCGCGTTCCAGACACTTTTGAAAGGATGTTCTCTAACTCTGTCCCCACATCTTCCAATACTTTGAGATCGGAACCTAAAATTTTGACTCCTACGGGAGTTCTTATTCCTGTGCTAAGCATGTCGATGCGATTGCGTATAGGCATAGTCCAAGCGTTTCTTGTACCTGGGAATTGAGTTTTTGCATCCATTTCAGATACAAGTTCCTCATAACTCATGAACCGAGGAGTCAACCAAGTGAATGGTAACTGCATAAAATGTGGGAGAGAGGAGTACCAACGTTTCATTTCTCTCCACTGATTTTGTGGTTTCAAAATAAGAGTTGTTTCCATCATAGAAAAAGGAGCTGGGTCGGTAGAAGTTTCTGCTCGACCTGCTTTTCCAAAGACTCTTTCAACTTCAGGAAACGATTTAAGAATGGTGTCTTGTCTCGTTAATAGATTTTGAGCAGAGGCAACCGATATACCTGGAAGTGTTGTAGGCATGTAAAGAATAGTCCCCTCATTCAATGGGGGCATAAACTCGGATCCAAGTTTGAAATAAATCGGAATTGTAACTAAAAAAACAGCGATAGCGCTGAAAACGACTTTATATCGATGAGTCACAACCCAATGGACAATAGGACCATAGAATCGAAAAAGCATTTTACTTATGGGGTGTTCCTCTTCCGAGTACATCTTCCCTACGAATATAGCGTTGTGCAAATTAGATAACCATTTTGGTTTGAAATCTTTGACTGAAAAGTGTGAAAGAGTCACTCGTAATGCAGGGTCAAGGGTGATAGCTAGAATAGCTGCGACAAGCATAGAAAGATTTTTTGTGTAGGCAAGAGGTTTAAATAACTTTCCCTCTTGTGCTTCCAAAGCAAAGATAGGTAGGAATGAAACAGCGATAACTATTAGTGAATAAAAACTTGCTGGACCAACCTCTTTAATCGCTTGAATGATAACCTCTTTTACATCCCCCTTCTTTCCTGCTTTTTCCCATTCTTCCAAATGTTTGTGAGCGTTTTCAACTACAACAATGGCTGCATCCACCATGGCACCTACGGCAATAGCGATACCTCCAAGGCTCATGATATTGCTTGAAATTCCCATCAAATACATAGGTATGAACGCTATAAGAACAGCAAGAGGAAGTGTGATAATGGGAATAAGTGCACTTGGCAAATGAAGAAGAAAAAGGAGGATAATTAGACTTACGATGATCATTTCAAGACTCAGTTCATGTGTTAAAGTTTCAATAGAACGACGAATAAGATCTGATCGATCGTAAGTGGTGACAATTTCCATTCCTTTCGGAAGACTGGGTTTAAGCTCTTCTAATTTCTTTTTAACGGAATCAATCACCTGAGTTGCATTAGCGCCATAACGCATGACAACAATACCACCGACAGCGTTTCCATGCCCATCAAGATCGGTGATCCCTCTACGCATTTCTGGCCCTATGCTAACCCTTGCAAGATTTTTTATGTAAATGGGAGTGCCATTTTCGTAAGTTAAAACGATATTCTCAATATCGAGTACGCTTTTCACATATCCTCGACCACGAATCATATATTCCGCACCTGAAACTTCTAGAAGTCTTGCTCCAACATCATTGTTAGCTTCTTTAATAGCCTGAACAACCTTCTGAACGGAGATTTTATAAGAACGAAGTGCGTTAGGATCCAATTGAACTTGGTATTGCTTTTGGAAACCTCCAATGGATGCAATCTCTGCAACACCAGGAAGTGATTGCAGATGATAGCGAAGATACCAGTCTTGCTGGGTTCTTAAATCTGCTAGAGAGTGCTTTCCCGTGTGGTCAACCAAAGCATATTGGTACACCCAACCCAATGCTGTAGCATCGGGCCCTAATTCTGTTCTCACACCTTCAGGTAACTGAGGAGTGATTTTTGATAGGTATTCAAGTATTCGAGAACGGGCCCAATAGGGATCGGTTCCATCTTGAAAAATCACATAAACATAAGAGAAACCAAAATCTGAAAAACCACGAATGTCTTTCACTCGTGGTGCTCCTAACATTGCACTCACAATGGGATAAGTGAGTTGATCTTCAATAATGTCGGGACTTCGATCCCATTTAGAATAGATAATAACTTGTGTGTCCGATAGATCAGGAATAGCATCCAAGGGGATATTTCTAAGCGCAATCCACCCGCTTATCGCAGCAAAGCTGACGAGGGTTAAAACGAGAAAACGATTCCGTGCGGAAAATTCAATGATTTTCTCAATCATAATACCCTCAATTTTTCATGCACATTGCCATTTGTGTGTCCCAATGTTCACCTGAAGGACAAGATGGTGTTTTTGCTCTCTCACCCTTTTGTGGATTGCTTGCTGCTTTAAGTCTAGACTCCGAATCAATGAGAAAGTTAGCACTTGTTATAATCTCTTCTCCAACTTTAAGACCCTCTACAGCAACGTCATTATCAGATCGAAATTTGATCACCACTCTTCGTGGTTCGACTTGCCCTAGGGAGTTGATGGTATACACAAGGGATTGTCTTCCTGTTTCAAGGATAGCATCGTAAGGAATGGTTACATGCTCTCCAAGTGGAGCCTGAATAGTAACTTCAACATAAGATTCGGGACGAAGCAACGTTTTGGCTTTTTGCACTAAAATTCGAGCTTTTGCCGTTCTAGAATTGGGATTAAGAACGCGATCGACCGCTACAACTTTTCCGCGAATTTTCTTAGGACCTAGAAAGCTAGCTGTAATTTCTGCAAGATTTCCCGTATGAACGTAGGGCAGATCCATTTCGTAAATATCCGCATAAATCCAAACCTGTTCACCAGATATATTAAGAAGCAAACTTGAGTCAGAACTATCTTGTTGACTTAACGATTCGATTTGTTTGTCGGAAATTCCAAGAAGTTTTAATCGTAGTCGTGCGGATTGAATCATTTGCTTTGCAGATTGTATGACATCTGTAATGGGGGAGTCTTTGACACGTGAGAGCTGTTTAATAGCCTCTATGTATTCGTTCTGAGCGGTGTAAAGTTCAGGATCAAATGCGAGTCTTCCTGCTGCATGAATTTGTTTGAAAATATTTTTTTTTACAACGGATTCTCTCTTCACTCCAATCATATCTTGCTTGTTGGGAGGCAGAATAAAACCAGCTCGATCATCTATAAAATCAGAGACTTCAGCTGATTTTGCATTCCCTTCTATAAAAAAGAAAAGAGAAAGGATGAAAAAGCCAATCGTATTTTTAAAAAGATTTTCAAAATTCATTGGATTTCTCCAAAGGGTAGTGAACTCAGCGGTGTTCCCATAACTTCTTCAAGTTGAGCGATATATTCTACATACTGTGCTAGGGTTCTATAGTAGGCGATACGAACTGTGTAAAGGGCGCGTTCGCTGTCTAGCAATTCAAGGAACCCCGTTTTACCTGTTCTGTATGCAGACTGACCTACATCAAAAGTTGTAGAGGCTTGAGGTATGAGAGAAGTTTCATAAATTTTAAGAAGTTTTTCATGTGACGTAACTTTAGAAGTCAGCAATTTAATATTTGCTTCTGTATCTCTCAATGTTTGTCTCAGATCTTCTTGAAAACTCAACAACATTGCAGATGCTGAGGATTTTTCGTTATTTTCTTTCATAAAAAACCACAAGGGCAATGTCATTGACAACTCAATTGCATAATTATTTGACGGGGCAGAATTAAAGGCCCTCTTAAATGAAAGCATGAAATCGGGAGCATAATTCCATTTTGCAATTTTATATTTTTCTTCTGCTTCACGTAGCCTTTCTTGAGAGAGTTTTACTTTGTTAGCATTTGAAGCAGTAAAATCTTGCTTTTTACTTTCCGACGTTGTGAATTTCGGAACAGGCAAGTCTTTTGGAAGGTCAATCTCAGTCTGAATTTCTCGATCGAGAAGTGCATTAAACATTGCAGACAGACTGACTTGTTCTTCTTCTGCTAGAATGATTTCCGTTTCCAAGTGTGTTTGTTCAACATGAGCACGCATCTCATCTTGTTGCATTACGTTTCCAGTAGCATGTCGGACTTCCGCTGTTCGTGATATTTCACGGAGAGTCTCACGCTGGGCTTTAAGTAACTCAAGAATTTGTCGAGAACTAAAAAGTCCATAGTATTGTGAAATGATTTTACGACGCACTTCTAATTTTTTAACAATAGCTCCTTGATGAGATGCAGAAGCTTTGGCTTTTTGTGCAGAACCTAAAAGGAAATATTTCATTGGAAACTTAAATTCCTGAGAAATACTCCACAGGTTCATGGGACCCATATTTTGTTCCATGAAATTCATGTTTTTTTCTCTCATCAAACCTATACGAGGGTTCTCCAGTGAATACCCTGCTCCCATCTTAGCTTGTTCTGAATTTGCTTGAGCATTTATGGAGAGAAGCTCCGGGTTGGAATGCATGGCATGAGAAAGGGCTTGCTCCAATGTTAGTGGTTGAGCATTTGCATTCATTGTCGAGAAAGAAACTATATAGGCAAGAAGTACAGACAGTTTCCGCACCCTCATATGAATCCTTTTCATTTTGCACATGAAACATTTCAAGATGATTATACACTACACAGAAATAACTAGAAAACTCGCCATCTCATAAAAATCAAGGTTTTTCATACCAGGTTAAACTAGGTACACCAGCTTTTACAGCAACAGTGCGAGATACCGTATTAGAGTTATCACAAGTCAAATTAAGAGTTCCTGTAATTTCAATTTTAAACTTGGAAGAATCGGTTACTGTAATCGTATTGGGTAACACAAGTTTAACGGTGTCTGACATCAATCCACCCTTTCCTGGAAGAGTTAAATTTGCTGTTGCCAAAGTATTTCCGTCCAAACTCGCTGTTGCTGTTCCTGAAAAGGTTCCGTAAAAACTTGTTCCGCGTGTGCCTAGAACTGGTACGGATATTTGAGTAGCTGCATCTCCCGTATTTTTAAATGCAGCATTCATTGTTGTAACCAAATCTTCTTCCGTCAGTTTAGAATTGAATGAGGAATTTGCAGAAAATATATCCGATACACTCAACACAAAACTTTCATTCATAATCGCAGACCCAGACGAACTGCATGTTGCACTTACAGAAGTATTCTGATTTGCAGCAGATGTCGTTCGATCCATGGCGAAAGAACTTGCAGAATATCCATTGACTTTCAAAGTATCAGAACTATTAATCGCAACACTACCAAACAGAGCGAGTGAAGAAAGATCAGTATTAGCCATAAAGAAGGATCCCATCCATGCACGTACGGCAATAGCACCTATAATTCCTGAACTAGGATTTGCTGTAAGATAACGAAGACCTGCATGTGAAAATGGGCTTACAATATTTCCGTTGTCATCTTTTGATATCAATCCTGAAGCAAGACATGCTGAAAGATCTGGAGTTGGTGTCACTGTAGAACCGCTGACATCCATACACACACTTACAGAATCAAGAGATGCATTGTGTGTGCTTGTCCCGTTTGTAACATTATAATCTGTGCTAAAGCATGATCCGTAGTTGTTCACATTTCCTACAAAATAAAGTGTAGAGCTATTCATAAGCAATTGAGAACCGCACCCTGGTCCAATTCCTGTTCCCACCTGTGATAATCCTACTAACCCCAAAGATGGCTTTGAAATAATCTGTACTATTCCTGTGCTTCCTCCATAGATCTTATCACCACTTATATTTTCAGCTGCAGCTTGACCTTGATCGGTTGCATAACTTGTATCACCAATGCTGAACCACATTTCCACATTGTCATTTTGATCCGTAGAACCGAAAGTTCCTATGTGGTTGCTAGATAAGCTGTACAGATACCAAGTTCCTGTTGAACTGTCGAAACCATAAGCATTTCCTATTCCTGCTTTCGCATCGTCACCACTTGCATCTGTGCAACTCAGCTTCAAACTATCCCCCGTATCAAGTGAGTAGTTGCTGAGAAACGAAGATTTTAAAGGAACGTTTGTAAGAGAATAGGGAGCAAAGGTGTACGAAGTATTATTTGTATCTCCCACTTGTGAAATCGTGTAAGTTGACGATGTGATCCGTGAAGAATCCAAACAGGGAACATAAGACGTAGAAACATTCGAAATTGCAGAATTCAAACTTGTATCTAAGGAACTCAAACGAGCTTCAATATCTGTTGGGCCCAAACCTGAAAAAAAACGGCTCTGAATATCAGCCATCGTTCTGCAAGCTATAGTTTGCGGAGTTCCTGAACCAAATTGTGTGGTACATGCGTCTGCAAGATGCAAACCTGTGCCTTTGAATCCACTCGGGGTTGTTGCGGAAAAAGAATGTGCAAGGTGTGTCCTATTCACTGCATTGAAAGTGTATGTAGATCCATTGCCGGAATTTCCATTAGAACTTTTATTTCCACACGAGACACTTAAAAAGCACAAACAAAGAACATAAGATTCCATTTTAGTAAAAAGATTCATGACAATTTCCTCTGAAAAAGTTCTGCATCTTTTTTCGGATAAAAATGGATTTAGAAAAGAAGAAGAGGTGGGAATTTTTTACCTATTTTTACTTTTTTCGCTTATCAAACTCTTCATCGCGAGCATCATCAATGACTTGCATTACGCTGCGGACATCTACTTTTTTTGTAGGAAGGGTGGGGCGACCTGTAAGTTTGCTTTCGGGTCTTAGCGTACCTTTTTTATATAGGTCCCAGATTTCTTTATCGTAATGCGTTTTAAGAAGTTCCGGTGCAAAGCGTCCAAAATAGAGAGCCATATTTTGTATATCACGCTCTAAAATCTTTGCTGCATTGTTGTTTGCTGCTGCGTTCACAGCTTGAGGGAGATCGATGATCACAGGACCATGTGTTCCAAACAAAATATTATATTCCGATAAATCCCCATGTATGGTCCCCGCACATAACATGCGTACAATCTCACGAATCATCTCTCCGTGATAGTGCACCGCTAACTCAGGTGTGAATTCCACATCATGAAGACGAGGAGCCGGTGAACCCTCTTCGTCAGTCACAAGTTCCATAAGAACTACACCCTCGTAGAAACAATAAACTTTCGGAACACGTACACCTGCAGCACCTAGTGTACACAACGCCGTCACTTCCGAATTTTGCCACGCATCTTCTTGCTCTTTACGGCCAAAACGGCTGTTTTTTGCCATCGCTCTCGAATGGCGAGAATTGCGAGTTTTACGCCCTTCAGTATATTGTGTATTGTGCTTAAAATTTCGGTTGTTGAGGTCTTTGTAAACCTTTGCGCATCGTAATTCGCCTTGAGAGTGTACGACATAGACAGAAGCCTCTTTGCCACTCATCAGCTGCATAACGACATCATCAATTAAGCCTTCTTCCACAAGTGAAAGCATTTTCTGTGGGATTTTCATTGGCCCCTTCTTCTTTGTGAGTCTCCTAAATTCAGTCCTTGAAGGTAGATAGCAGATTTGCAGAAATCAAGCCATCGAAGATTTTCTCAGATTTTTGTAGAAAGAAGCTGGGATATGCAGGTGGGCATCTCTTTATGGAAAAGTCCTGCTAAAAGTGTTTTGACTCGACAAGAAGCAGCAGGGTGCAAACCCATATGCTTTACAAAATCTTTGTTATCAGAAGTCAAAGAAAGAGAATTGAGAGTTATATTGAAAGCCTTTCCAAATGAAAGAATTCCTGAAACAACTTGCATACAACTCTCTGCGTTTTTTGCCGTGTTTTCATTCGTCGAACACTCTTGTTTTACAGTCAATGGAATATCTTCTACCGTAGATTTTTCAACCCCGTTGAAATAATCCATCGCGCACTGAGATGCAAAGTAATCTGCTTGCCCCTCTTTTCTCAAAGTAGGGATGCCCCTTCTATCTTTGTAAATATGACCCAACTCATGGCATACAACCAAAACAAAAGCCGCTTTGTTGATGTACGTTTTTTGAGCAAGACTACCGTCAATTTGTATACGCGCTTCTCTTTCCGAATCTATAACCCTTGCCGAACTTGCAGTGAATTGATTTTGTGAGGACCAGTAACCCTTGATGTTCTCCAGTTTCAAATTCAAATCTCTCTCTAAACGGGGAGCATAAAGCTTTTGCATTTCTTGAAGAGTGTTATCAAAAATTGTTTTTGAAATCTGTGCATGCAAGGACGAGGAAACAAGCAATAACAGCATGTAAAACGCAGAATTCTGTCTCATGAGAAGTCCCCTCTCTTTGTTTTTTGATTCCTAATAAAAAACTAACAGAGTTGACTAGTCAGTCAATATTTTTTGTACATATGATGACGAAGGGGTATAAGTATAAAGAAAAAATGACGGAAGAAAGAAGACTAGGAAAAAAATCAGTTTACTTCCCCGCTGTCGACGATAGTGATATTTTTGCTGGTTGTTCCCGATTGAGAACCGAGTTTTTCAACCTCACGAACCAATTCCATTCCTTCCAGAACTTTTCCGAAAACGACGTGATGACCATCAAGCCAAGGTGTTGGTACCGTTGTAATGAAAAACTGCGAACCGTTTGTATTAGGTCCCGCATTCGCCATGCTTAAAAAGCCTGGACCTGTGTGACGGATTTTAAAATTCTCATCGTTGAATTTGACACCGTAGATACTTTCACCGCCTGTACCATTATGGTTGGTGAAATCTCCACCTTGCAGCATAAAATTAGGAATCACACGGTGAAATTTACTGCCTTTGTAAGTACGTTCGATTCCGTTCTTTGTGGTTCCACTTTCACCTGTGCAAAGCGCGCGGAAATTTTCAGCAGTTTTAGGAACGACTTCGCCAAAGAGTCCAAAGACTATACGACCAGCTGTTTGTCCATCTATAGCAACTTCGAAATAAACTTTGTGGGTTACTTTTACGTCGTTTGTATCACTCATTGTTTTTTCCTCTTAAAAAGTTTGGAGCACGAAAATAGAGGAAAATCTTCTTTTTGTATAGGCTAACTAAGGGCATTTTCAGCGCATCCCCCTGAATTCAATGTATTTCTTTAAAATAATTCAACATTCCTGCACTTTTTCCGAAAAGCACCAAGTTCGTGAGGAGGTCTCTGAAAAGAGGATGAGAGAGTGATGGACTCAAAACAAGACTTAATTAAAGACTCATCTCTAAGATTTTTCTTAGACTCGCCAGACTTACATTGCCTCATTGGTCCTAATAAAAAGGTGCTTCTTACAAATCCTTCTTTTGAACGTATCCTCGGATATGGAGCAAAAGAACCTTTTACAAAGTCTTTTGAAGATTTTGTTCATGAAGAAGATCTCAGCACTGTAGAAGCAGAACTCGATAAACTTTACTCATTAAAAATTGCTTACACCCTTTTTGAAGGGCGTTTTCAAAACTCAAAAGGTGAATACCGAATACTCTCATGGTCCTGCTATTCACAAAGCGGTCTTATCTACGCTATGGGTCGTGACCTCACAGATAAAAAACAGCAGGAACAAAATACATCCGAAGCGGAAGCAAAAAGAGTTGCGAATTCAAGTTTGCTCGCAATGAGCGAAATGGCAGGAGGAATTGCACACGAAGTCAATAACCCACTTGCCATTATCCATGGTCGAGCTGGAATTTTAAAAAAGCTATTAAGTCAGAACGGAGAATTAAATAAAGAAACTTTACTGGATATTGCGACAGCTATTGAAAACACCTCGATGCGTATTGCAAAGATCATACAGGGGCTCCGGCATTTTGCTAGAGATGCAGGTACAGAGTCAATGGAAGACGCGAGTCTGCAACATATCATCGAAGATGCACTGTGTTTTTGCAATGAACGTTTTAAGATCCATGGTGTCAACCTTCTTGTCATTCCAATTGAGAAAAAAATGATATTAACCTGTAGACCTTCACAACTTTCACAGGTTTTTTTGAATCTTCTAAACAACAGCTATTACGAAGTTCAAAAATTGGAAGACAAATGGATACGTGTCGACACAATATCTTACAATGACTATTATGAAATAAGCATTACAGATAGCGGCAAAGGGATACCTAAAAATATACGTAACAAGTTGTTTTTTCCATTCTTTACAACAAAGCCGCTAGGGTCCGGTACAGGAATTGGTTTGAGCATCGCAAAAGGAATTGTAGAAAGCCATGGTGGTACCATCATCCTTGATGAAACATGTCCCAACACTCGATTCGTCATTTCACTTCCTAAAAAGCATTAAATTGCATTTCAAAATTCTAGCCGCCTAAAGCCTATTCTATTTATTCAACTCACACCTTAGACTCTTAGCTAGAGGATCAAGTGGTATTTTTTGATCAAATAGACAATGGACTCACTTAAGGGTTAATTGAATGAACAACTTAAGTACGGTTTCGGTCAAAGAGAAAAAAAGAAAGCTATCATTTGTTCAATCTCTTCTCAATCCCATCTCAAACAAACGTGGACCGCATGTAAAAATCCATCTTCAAAAGGGATCTTTCCTCGTTAAAACAGCGGATACAAAAGAGGAACTTTCTCAAGTCTATCAGCTACGTTATGACATCTTCTACAATGAATTCAGTGGAAAAACCAATGTGCTGGGAATGGATCACGATCGTTACGATAAGAATGCAGACATTCTCATCATCGTGGATCTGCTTACAAAAAAAGTTATTGGGACCTATCGCGTCATCTGCACAGAATTCACTAAAAAATTCTATTCCGCGTCAGAATTTGAGATCGGAAATTTTCTTAAAGAACCTAGTGTTAAAGTAGAATTGAGCAGAGCCTGTATCCATAAAGATTATCGGAACGGTTCGGCAATACGACTCCTTTGGAGAGGTGTTTATCAATACCTAAGCGTTGTGAAGGCTGAATTTCTATTTGGTTGCAGCAGCATTTCAGGAATGACTGCAAGCTCCATACTCTCTCTTATGAGTTATCTGCAAAAAAACAATTTAACACTTTCTCAATGGAATATTTTTCCACACGCGCCCTATGATAAAAGTGCACACCTTCTTAAAGATCTAAGAGATATTGGTTCTTACAATCCCCTAGATCACATACCACCTCTCTTTCGTGCGTATTTAAACGCGGGTGCAAAATTCGAAGCGGTTCCTGCTTATGATGAACATTTTCTTTGCTATGATTTCTTCACAGTTCTTGATCTGAAAGATCTCAGACAATCTCATGAAAGAAAGTTCAAAGTGGATGAGTAGAAGTTTTGTACTCCTCAGAGGTTTAGGTCGAGAATCCAGACATTGGGGAAAATTCCCCTCAATGTTAGAAAAGGAAAATTTTTGCTCGAAAGTTTTTCTCTGTGATCTCCCAGGAGCAGGGCCTTTTCACAAAGAGCATGGAGTTAACAGCATTTCAAAAATGCTTTCACATCTTGTGAAAAACTACCAATCCGAATTTATGAAAAACAAACCTCTCAGTATTCTCGGATTCTCTCTCGGGGGAATGCTCACTATGGAATATGTGACTCAGTATCCCACTCTCTTCTCCGAATTTATTCTCATCAATTCGAGTTTGAAAAATCTAAGCCCTTTCTACAAACGTTTAAAATTTTCAGCACTTCCAAAACTTTTCAAAATTGCATCTTCCAACAGTGCGGTTCGTAAAGAGCATCTTGTTCTCGAACTCACCTCTCAAATGCATAAAGAAGACTCCGAAGTTCTCAAAGAGCATGTCGTTATCGCAGAATCTGCACCTATGACACTCTCTACGCTGCTAGAACAAATTCTTGCAGCAGCTACCTATAAGGGTCCTTCCAAAGAACTGAAAGTTCCAGGGTTGATTTTATATTCTAAAAAAGATGAACTTGTGAACCCTGAATGCAGTATAGAACTTGCAAAAACCTATGCTCTCACATCGTTCGCGCATGAAGAAGCAGGGCACGATCTCGTCTTAGATGATCCTGAATGGGTGCTCGAAAAAATGCGTGAATTTTACAAAGGGAGAGATCTATGATCAAAGTTATTCAAGCATTGCAACCCACTCTTTTTTATCTTATCAAATTGCAAACATATCATGTGTGGAATAAAAAACCTCTTACGAAAAATCTTCGCAATGAGTATTTAAAATTATGGGGCAAAGAAACTTTAAGCAGAATGAAAGTGCATTGCACAGTTCTCGGCAAAGCTTCTAAGAAACCCTGTATTTTAGTAGGAAACCATATCAGCTACATCGATATGCCTCTTTTGCTTGCTCAAGTTCCTGCTGTCTTTGTCGCAAAGAAAGAGATCTCTTCTTGGCCAGTTATAGGCCATGCTGCAAAATTTGTAGGGACTATCTTTGTAGATCGAAAATCCAAAGATTCTAGAAAACAGGCCTTGAGTAAACTCTGTACGAAGCTTGAAGAAGCAAAAGAACAGATCGCAATTTTCCCCTCAGGTACAACATCCATAGATGAAAATGTAAACTGGAGATTAGGAGCTTTCAAAGCAGCAGAAGAATTTAAAATTCCTGTGCAAGCTTTCCGTATACGTTACAAACCTAAAAACGTCGCTTTTATTGGAGAAGATGTTTTTTTACCTCACCTACACAGACTTCTCAAAAATAAAAGAATCGAAGCAAGTATTGAGTTCAAAAACCCACAGTTGATAAAAAATGCCCAGAAAGATATGGAATCCATCAAAAAATGGTGCATGGAAGCAATCTAAATCCAAACCATGTTATAATCAAAAACATGAGTCCCTTTAAAAGGAGTTCCCATGCGAATCGTTTTTTATTCTTTATTTTCGCTTTTTTCTTCCACACAAATATTTGCAGACAACTCTTTCGTAAATGTATCAGTTGGAATCGACACCCTGGCACAAATTAAAAAAGAATTCCCAAAAGATGTCGCAGTTCTCAAAAAATCATCCAAAACTGCACTCGTTCGCATTCCGAGTTCAGAGCTTCCACACCTCTCTCATATGATGCATGAAGTATTCAATCGCTGTGGAGGTTACATCGTCGAGAGTGATAATCTTCAAGAAGCCGTCGAAAATCTCGATGGAGACCTCTCAAGCTCCGTTTTCGAATCACAAGTTCTTCACAATCAAGATCTCGTTAAAAAAGCAACCGCACTCGTAAGTGAAAGCAATATACGAACAACTATTAAAAATCTTTCTCAGTTTCGTAACCGCTTTTACACATCCAACACAGGCATACAATCTCAAGAATGGATCGGTACAAAATGGAAAGAACTCGCTTCAAGATTTGCAAACACAGATCTTCAATATTTCGAACACAATGATTACCCCCAACGATCCGTGATCTTCACAATCAAAGGCACTTCCAAAGCTAACGAGATCATCGTCGTCGGTGGACACGGTGACTCTATTGCAGGTTGGGATCCTTCCGATGAAGTCGATGCACCAGGAGCAGATGACAACGCATCAGGAATCGCAACCCTCACAGAAGCTCTTCGTATTTTAGCAATCCTAGGGAAAGAACCCATCCGCACCATCAAATTTATGTCTTACGCAGCAGAGGAAGTCGGGCTCCGCGGCTCTCAAGATATCGCAGCAGCATTCAAACAAAGACAGGAACATGTCGTAGGTGTCATGCAACTCGATATGACAAACTACACCCAACGCAAAAACGAAATCGTTCTCATGACCGATTACACAGATCGTGGACAAAACGCATTCATCAAAGATCTTATACACAATTACATTCCTCATATGATTGCTGTAGAAGATCGATGTGGATATGCATGTTCCGATCATGCCTCTTGGTCACGCAAAGGTTACCCCGCTTCCATTCCTTTCGAATCCCGTATGGATGAACACAATTCCGCAATCCATTCGCGAAGAGATACTCTCGAACGTACCCAAAACAACGCAGAGCACTCCGTGCCTTACGCCCAATTATTAGTCGCCTACCTCCTAGAACTTGGCTACTAAGACCTCAGATAATCCTTAAATATCATATGGTTAAAAAACGACTTAAAGTTGGCTACGGGATTTAGCCGTTGAGCCAGTAGGGGAATTTGTGAATAGGAGTTTTTACGGAACATTTGATAGGAGAGGATTATCTTGCACGACTTGAGTTAAATCTCGAAGAGGCGGGAGCCTTGTTCGACGCCTTACACTACTATGGAAAAATAAACACTCTAGAGGCAGCAGAAGACATGTTTGTTTCTGAAGAGCCTCTTCCTCTTATAAACCACTGGGAAAGTTTTGAAGAATTCATGAATGTCTGCAATGTTTTTTGTCAGATCTCACGTTCTCTTCCACGCTGTGCATTTACAAAAACAATTGTGACAGGCGAGCACATAGATCGTTCTCATTTTTCAAAAGAGCAGATGGAACTTATAGAAAATTTAAAAGAGTTTAAAAGACAGGCGTGTTACCTACTCAGTTATTTTGACAGCATGTCCGATTATTTTGAATATGAAGTCGAAATGATCGAACGGGGTTATCCTCACCGACATCGTCGCATCGCTTAGAAAATCTTCTTTCGATTTCACATCGCTTCCTGTACTTACAGAGTTAGCTTCAATTAGAATGTTCGAGCGGAGGTGTGGTGTGTTCACTAAGAATGTGGAATTCACAGGTCCTGTCAAGTTGTCATCGTGGCGAAAAATTGCAATAGGAACATGGCGTACATCAGGAGATCCTTCTGTGTATGGAACTTTGGAAATCGATGCCACTCCCATCATAAAATTTATAGAAAAAGAAAAAGAGAGAGGTGTGCGTGTCACCCCTACTGTGATTATTGCGAAAGCAGCTGCTTTAGGTTTGCGTGAGTTCCCTATATTAAACACAGTGCTGAGATGGGGGCGACTTTATCAAAGAAAGACTGTAGATGTTTTTTTGCAGGTTTCTGCACCAGGAAGAAAAGAAGACAATCTCTCAGGAGTACTCATCCGCGAGTGCGATAAGAAAGCAGCATCGGAGATTGCAGAGGAGCTACAAAAAAAAGCGGAACCTATAAAACACGGTGATGATCGTGAATATAAAAAAATGAAGAATATATTAAAATTTGTTCCTGCATTTCTAGTGGGACCAATCCTCACGTTCATGAGTACTATACTTTACGGAATGAATCTGTGGTCTCCGCTGTTGAATGCGCCCAAAGATAGTTTCGGAAGTTTAATGGTGACATCGGTTGGCATGTTGGGAATAGATAATGGTTTTGCACCACTTGTTCCGTATTCACGTTGTCCGTTTTTAATATCTGTTGGTGAGATTAAAGATAAAGCTGTTGTGATCGATGGTCAGCTTGCGATTCGACCTATGCTCTCTATAGGAGTGACGATGGATCATCGACAGATGGATGGAAAGGGTGCCTCATTAATACTCAGTGCATTTAGAAACTATCTGTCAAATCCCTATTAGAAAATCACAGGGCTTAAAAAGTCAGCTTGCCTCTCCAATTTTATTTCGATAACTTCAATTTCGATGGGTGCTTTCATTTCCACAACCAAGACTCAATTACGATAAGGATCTGTTCGTGGGTGATAGAGTTCATATGCAGGTTCTTCCCGCTGTCGGTACAGAGATTGCAGAAAAATGGGACATGCTCTTCTACTTCTTAGTAGGATGTAGCATTTTCTTCTTTGTTCTGATTGTAGGTTTACTCGGTTGGTTTATCTACAAGTATCGCGAGAAGGATCCTCACCAAAAAGTCGGTCATATTGTTCACAATGGAAAACTCGAATTTCTCTGGATCTCCATCCCAACAATTTTAGTCTTATTTATTTTTGCTTGGGGATGGTTGGTTTATGAAAGACTCAAAGTCGCACCTCAAAGTGCTATCGACATCAAAGTCATTGCTAAACAATGGCTTTGGCAATTTCAATATGACAATGGTGTCAATGAAATTGGAGTTCTGACAGTTCCAGAAAAAGTTCCTGTGCGTTTGCTGATGACATCGGAAGATGTCATCCACGCATTTTTTGTTCCTGATTTTCGAATCAAAAGCGATGTTGTCCCTGGAACCTACACAACCGTATGGTTCCAAGCACTGGGTGTCGGAGAACATGACATCTATTGCACTCAGTATTGCGGAACGTCACATGCAAAAATGTTGGCAAAGGTGAAAGTTCTTTCAAGAGAGGATTGGGATAGCTGGAGAAAAGCCGCTATCGCACCGAAGGAACGTCCTACAGATCTCAAAGAATGGGGACGTCAACTCCACAAAGATAAGGGTTGTATGGCTTGCCACTCTTTAGATGGATCCCGTTTGGTGGGTCCAAGCTTCAAGGGTATTTGGGGCACATATGTAGAAATGATGGATGGGAGTAAACATCTTGTCGATGAGAACTACGTCCGTGACATGATTGAAAATCCTGCAACAGCAGCAACTCCTGGAAAGATTATAAAGGGGTATCAGCCTGTGATGCCATCTTTCAAGGGCTTAGTGTCTGTAGAAGAAATTAACGCAATCACTGAATTCATTAAAAGTATGAAAGATTGATCTTATGACATCCAGTCATGCACATTCGCATCATGGGAATTACCTGACCCATAAAAAAGGTTTGAAGTCTTGGTTGTACACTTTGGATCACAAACGCATTGGTCTGATGTATATGTACACCATACTTTTATTTTTCCTCTGTGGTGGTATCGCAGCGTTGTTAGTGAGAACTCAACTTTTTAATCCTACTAAAGGATTGCTCAGTCCCGATCACTATAATCAGGCTTTTACCTACCATGGAACTATCATGGTTTTTATGGTGATTTTGCCGATGATCCCTTCCGCAATAGGAAATCTGGTTCTTCCTATGCAAGTAGGCGCTCAGGATGTTGCGTTTCCTAGATTGAATTTGCTTTCCTACTATCTTTTTGTTCTCGGTGCCTTGCTTGCTGTGATCACGTTGTTCACAGGTGGTGTAGATACAGGGTGGACTTTTTATGCACCTTATTCTATTCGCACAAGCGGTTCTACAATCCTTGTAGTGACGGGCGCTTTCATCATGGGATTTAGCGCCATCCTTACTGCGTTAAATTTTATTACAACTGTACATAAACTTCGCGCACCAGGTTTGACATGGAATCGTTTGCCTCTTTTTGTGTGGTGTTTGTATGCGACAAATATCATTCAGATGCTTGCAACGCCAGTCATTGCTCTCACGTTGTTGCTTTTGGTGTGTGAAAGAACCCTGCATGTAGGGATTTTCGATCCTCAACTCGGTGGGGATCCCGTTTTGTTTCAGCACTTTTTCTGGTTTTATTCTCATCCTGCGGTTTACATCATGATTCTTCCTGCGATGGGTGTGATCAATGAAGTGATTCCTGTGTTTTCAAGAAAGAATATTTTCAGTTACTCGGGAATGGCTGGTGCGGTTTTTGGAATTGCTTTGGTGTCCTTCATCGTTTGGGGTCACCACATGTTTGTTTCAGGTCAATCCGATACTGCGAACTTCGTATTTTCTTTGCTCACGATGTTTGTTGCGGTGCCTACGGGCATTAAAATTTTCAACTGGGTTGCAACTTTGTATCAGGGCTCTATACGTCTTCAAACACCGATGCTCTATGCTCTCGCGTTTATCTTTGTCTTCCTTGTAGGAGGTTTGACAGGCGTATTTTTAGCGACTGTTGCGATCGATGTACATTTGACTCACACTTATTTTGTGGTCTCTCACTTCCATTATACAATGGTAGGTGGTGCGATCATGGCTTTCATGGCAGGTATACATTACTGGTTTCCAAAATTCATTGGACGTATGTACAACGAGTTTTATGCGAAAATTTCATGGGCTTTGATTTTCATTGGATTCAACGTAACGTTTTTTCCACAATTTCTCGCAGGTATTCAGGGAATGCCACGCCGCTACTATACGTATCCTGAACAATTTACTTTGATGAACCAGATTTCTACGGTTGGTTCTTACATCATATCTTTGGGCTTTGTGATTTCAGCTTTTTACTTGGGATATGCAGTTCGCAGAGGGAAAAAAGCTCCTGCTAATCCTTGGGGGGCTGCAACATTGGAATGGCAAACATCCTCACCTCCTCCTCATGAGAATTTTATAGAAACTCCGATTGTGACACATGGACCTTATGATTTTTCTCATATCAACCCTGAGGAGATATCACGATGAGTCAAACTACAGCATCCGGTCGTCATAACTTTGCTCATCATTTTAAAAATGCGTTTCATGAATTCGATGCTTGCAAAGTAGGAATGTGGTTATTTCTTCTGCAGGAAGTCTTGTTTTTTTCCCCGCTTTTTGTGGGTTATGCTGTCTTTCGTAGTTTGTATCATGAAGCATGGCATGAGGCGAGTCACCTTCTCGATTGGAAGTTAGGTGCTTTAAACACAATCGTACTTATCAGCAGCAGTTTCACTATGGCTATGGCGGTTCGCGCTGCGCAAAGAGGCGATCGTAAGAAAATCGTTTTAAATCTTGCGATCACCATTGCCTGTGCGGTTGCCTTCCTAGTTGTGAAATATTTTGAATATGCACATAAAATTCATCTTGGTCTTTTGCCTGCGGGAATGTTTACGTATCAAGGTCTGGCACATCCCAAAGCAACTTTGTTTTTTTCTCTTTATTTTATGATGACAGGACTTCACGGGATTCACGTTTTAATAGGTATTGGTTTGCTTACATGGATACTGATCCGTGCAGGTCGCGGTGAGTTCGATGAAGGTTATTTTACACCTGTAGAAATGACAGGGCTCTACTGGCACTTTGTAGATCTCGTTTGGATTTATATATTTCCACTACTTTATTTAGTGGGCTAAGGAGAGAAAATGTCTGCAGATAACGGTCATAGTCATCATATTGTTTCTTTCGAGACATGTTTGAAAGTTTTTGCAGCGCTGCTTGTATTGACAGTTGTAACAGTTCTTGTTTCACGTGTTGATTTAGGTGCGTTTAATTTTACCGTCGCCATGATCATTGCAACGGTAAAAGCGGCAGTCGTTGTAATGTTCTTTATGGGTTTGAAATATGACTCTAACGAAAACCGTGCAATATTTTTCTCCTCGTTTATTTTTCTCTTTATCTTTATTATCCTCACGTTTTCGGATTTGATGTTCAGACCGAAAATTACAACAACAAGCACTTTGACGCTGGATCAAATACCTGCTCTCACTGTGCCCACTGCAAGCAAAGCATCTGTTCCATGAGTAAATTTCTTAAGCTTTTTCTTCTGTCTTCGTTTCTTTATTCTTCACACAATATCTATGCAGGACCTTTGCAACCTAAGCAGATCGAGGGCGTCAATGTCATCGAGCGTTTGGGTGACCCCGTTAAGATGGATATTCCGTTTGTAGATACGGAGGGTCAGACTGTTGTTCTCAGAGACTACACAAAAAATAACAAGCCTCTGATTGTCATGATGGGTTACTACGGTTGCCCTAAATTATGCAGTTTGATTTTAGATGGAATCTTTACAGCAGCGCGGAATCTTACATGGACCATGGGCAAAGAATATGACTTCGTGATGGTCAGCGTAGACCCTGAAGAAGACCATATGCTTGCAAGGAAAAAACAGGAAAGTTATGCACGCCTCTACGGTCGTAGCGGTTCTGAAAATGGTATGCATTTCTTAACAGGCAAAGAAGACAACATCCGCAAACTTGCTGCAGAACTAGGATTTCACTATAAGTATGATGAGAAGATAGAACAGTATGTACACCCTGCAGTTTTGACTGTTTTGTCGACAAAAGATGATAAGACAAAGATTACACGTTATCTTTATGGAATCGACTTCCCTGCAAAAGATGTGAAACTTGCCTTGGTCGAAGGCGCAGAAGGTCGTATCGGCACCATCGTAGAACGAATTTTGTTGCTTTGCTATCAATATGACCCAACAGCAGGATCTTATTCTGTAAGCGTCATGATGATGATGAAGGTCGCAGGAGCCTGTACTGTACTAATGATTGCATTTTTAATTTGGTTTCTAAATCGGAATAAAAGACTAGCCGTCTAGGTGTTTAAGATAAGGGAGGGGGACGCTTTCCTCTGCAAGAGGCGTCCCCTTTTCAATGCTAAGAGAGAGTGATTAGTTATTACTTACACCTGAAACTTGTATTGAGAAGTAAGTGTAAGAATTGCCACCCGTCAAAATAAGAATCATATTAGGATTAGAACTCAAAGGTCCTGGTCCTGTAAGTGTTGCTGTTGCAAAACCTTTGTTGTTATCCGTGAGCGCGTTAGCGGAGGTAACGGTTGTAGTGCCGGAAGCCATAATGGTTCCCAACTGTGTAAGAGAGAGTGTAGAACCTGTACTTACACCATAACTATCGCTGATAAGTTTGTATTTGATACTTGTCTGTGTCAGAGCACCTGTATCAGATGTACTCACACCGCACTTACCCGATGTTCCCATAGCGACTGCACAATAGAGGTTGAAAACAAATTGACCAGCGCCACTACTGTTAACACCACTAAAGACCATAGGAGCAACGCTACCTGTGGAAGCAGGGCTACCATTAGTGCTGAGCACATAATTGGGGGCTTCCTCACCAGACATACCTACGCTTTGAGCTTGTGAAACAAGGGATTGTGCAACACTTTGTGAAGCTCCTACATTTGTTTGATAGAAGCTGTATGAAACAACATCACTTGAAGTCACTTGAGCCTGTGTCAACTGACTTACAACTTTAACTGCATATAGATCATTCGCATTGCTCTGGTTTACGAAAGTTGCAGTATCCCCTGCTAACCATGTCGTAAAGCCTGAACCTGTCTTAGGTACATAAGTGTTTCCACTTGTAACAAAGGAGCTAAGTTTCAAAAGACAATTGCTATCACCTACTATAACTTTGACTGTCGAAGCTGTGACAGTTCCTGTAAGGGCAGAACTGCAACCTGCCAAACTCATGGAATAAGAAGTTGCTGCAACAAGTTCAAGACCACTAGAGTCCGAAACTAAACCAAGTGCTAAACCTGGATCTGGACTGAAAGCAATGGGAATATCCATTGTTTTGCTATTTGCATTGAGTCCACTGTAACTATTAGATCCTTTTTGTTGCTCACCGCATTGAGAAAAGAACATGCTCATCGAAGCAAGGAGAGTAGCAAGAATTGTAGCTTTTGTTGCATAACTCATTTTTGAATCCCTTATTTTATGTTAGATCGCAGAGGAGATACATGAACAAAGCTATCCATGACCCGACTTACACTTCGGCAAAGTCACGGGGAAAATGACTCAAAAGTGAATTTTATTTATAACCTATTGATTTATTTCTATTTTTAGAGTTATTTACCTTTTTGTTTTCACTTCCATTCCTCAAATTTTAACAAAAGCAAAAATCTTCCCTAAAGATCCGAGATCAAAAACCGTTAACTTGACTGTGAAAGTTGTCGAGTATGGATCCACTCAAAATCTTTCAGAAAAAGAGTCCACATGATGAAAATAAACACAATCGTGCAAAGATTCTGCTTCTTCTGCTTGCTGAGTTTCATTTTTTATTGTGGAAAAACGGTTACCCAAAATGAAAAAAGCTTTTCTGAGACCTCTGTATCAGATGTCAATCTTGCTGGGAATGTTGGGAAAGATATGGTGAATGTGAATTTCGACATTAACCATGACGGGATCAATCTGGATGATGAAGGGACGGGGTTGGAACTTATTGACCTTGGCAGTGTCAACTTGCTGGTCAGCGGATGTGTTTCGGGTTACACACAAACGTTTTCTTCTTCTGGATCCATAAAGCTGTATCTCAATGATCAAAACTGTGTTGTGAAAATTGTTTCCTTCGTAAGCAACAGCGAAACTTATCAAGTTTTGAACGGAGGAACTTTAGATTCAACTGGAAATAGCTTTGATCCCGTTCTTACACACATAACAACTTTCCAATCGACTACAAACAGTGCTCATATTCTTTATGCTCAAGTCATCAACCAATTGCCTACAATCCTAACAGGCAATGTTACAGTGCAGTTCAACTTATTTGCATTGAACAAAGCAACCAATTTTTCAACAAGTATTACCAATAATATCCTTCGCGTAAGTTCTACAGAAACATCCATAGATACCAACCAAGATTCTCAGCAAACAGTATCCTTCATGATTCATAGAGTTTCCCAACCCGATACAAATCCCCTTGCCGTCAACTATTCTCTAACGGGAAATGCTATAGCAGGAACGGATTACACGGCGCCTTCTGGAACCATTACAATTGCGGGAACGGACACAACAACGAACGTAGACATCTCGGTTGCAGCAAAAAGTTCCCTTCCTGATTTTACAAAGACTTTGGAATTTAATTTCGAAAGTGGAAATTATTTTTCCTATCCTGTTGGACTGATCACACTCACAAACAGTCTTGTAGCAGAACCTACCACCGGCAATTTAGTCCTACACTACGACAATACTTCCATCACAAGTTCTGGATCCTCGGTAACAGGTTGGTCAGATCTTACAAGTGGGGATAACGCTACTCAATCTAACAGCTCCAACACTCCAACACTCGGCACAGGAAGTGGCAATGTACAAGCTCTTTCATCTGTAGATTTTAATGGCACTAATCAATACCTTGTCATACCCAACTCTTCTTCAGTAAATACATCTTCTTCAGCATACACGGGGAAGGTTATAACACTCGCTTTCGTGACAGGAAGCGATGTGAGCAGAACACAGTTTCTATATTCTCAAGGAACAAGCACCTATGGTTTGAACGTCTATTTGCAAAGCGGGAACATTTATGCAAATGGTTGGCAGATGGCAGGAACCACTTGGGGGCCTAAGTATGTAAGTGCTCCTGTTAGCGCTAATACGTTTTACACCTTCTCGCTCGCTTTTGATTCTGCTGCAGGAACTATTAAGGGATTTTTGTCCGGATCTCTTTCGGGAACTGTAACGGGTGTTAAAAGCCTTACAGCGTCAGGAACTGTAAATGGTTTGGGTGGATCCACAAGCTCGACACGGCTACACACAAATACAGCAATAAGCAACATGGGGTCTTCAACTTGCTACAATAGTCTTCCTTGTTTTTTCGGTGGGCAAATACTTGAGTTTTCTTATTTCAACGGAATACTCACGGATACTGCCATAAAGGGTCATCATTACTTTCTTATGAATAAGATTCAAAAAAATCTGGTTTCTATCAACAAATATACACAGGCGCCTATCACAGAATTGTCAGGAACTATTAGCAAAGCCTTTCAAGTCATTTTGCTACAACCTTCTTCAAGTGATTTGACAATCCAGTATACAGTGGATTCTTCGAGTACAGCTGTTGCAAATTCGGATTATGTGCCTCTTTCAGGATCTGTTACGGTGCCTGCGGGGTACACAAGCGCGTTTATCCCTGTGACAACTATTCACAATACAGGAAGCAACGCTAACCGTTCTCTAAAATTGAACCTAAGTACGAATGCCAATTACGGGATCAAGAGTTCTGCACTAAATGCAAGTATCAATATACTGGATACAGATGGTTATATTCCGGCGAACACCTTGGTTTGGTGGAATGCCCCTCAAGGTATGACTATCAACAGTGTAAATCAAATTACAAGTTGGAATGATATTTCAAGCAACACCAATTGCACACATCCTCTTTCTGCCTACCAAAATACGGTTGGTATTCCAACCTATAATGCGAATACTGGTTCATCTGTATTTGATGGTGCTTCGATGTTCTACATAGACTCTACAACATGTATTGACAATCTGAATACGAATATTCTGCAAGAGTCTTTTGCAATGGTCTTTAAAACGGGATCTGATGTTACAAGTGATCAGATTCTTTATGAACAAGGAAACTCCAATTCAGGACTCAGTTTAGCTATCACCAATGGCTACCTGAGTTTCAGTGCTTATAAAAGCTGGAAACGAAACGCTAGCACTCGTTTGAGTCCTAATACTCTCTATGCCGTGATTCTTGAATTTAATGGAACAAATGGTCTTCAGAACTACCTCAGCTCAGGTCTTGGAACAACAAGTGTAAGTTGGGTGAATGCGAATTCTACAAGCCCTAATTCTGGCCTAACAGGTATGTCCAATAATGGGATTGGTATAGGTGGTGTGAGAAACGGTGCTATGTTCTATTCTTACAATTCTCGCAGCTATCTGACAGTTGCAAGCTCGACAAGCAATGTGAATTTTGTGAAAGCCGGAACACAGGTTTATGAACTTATTATTTTAAACAGCGCTGTGTATACAGCAGGTGGATCGGGACTTAGCAACTTGCAAAGTTATTTTGTAACGAAATATCAACGCTGATCCCGATATTTATCTTTAATGGGATGAACACAATCCGTTTGTAAATCTAAAATTGGGTTTACTAGGTGCTTTCGCTAACTCTATCGGTTGATCTGGATTTGTTTTGGTGTTTATTAAAGTTGCGAGATCACTCAAAGCAGCATTCATTTTTTTTGTTTGAGTAGTATTCGAGTCAATGGTTACGTCGCTTAAAAAGACAAAAGGAATACTGCAAGTGCCATTCGCATAACTAGCAGTAGAAAATACACACCCTGAAGAACTCGCTGCCGAGAATTTTAATGAAATACTATTTCTTAACTTTGGATTTAAACTTAACTTCATATCACTGAACTTGCAGGAGTCGCTTCCTCTTATACAAATATCTTTAAAGATCTTTTTAAAACTAGTTTTATAATTGCTCAACTCTACAGGATCAGAGGGTCTCGCATAAGTAAAGTTGCAAACGGAGCCAACTATGGACCAATAGGAAGCTGATCCGACATTGATAGATGAACATGTTGAAGAGAAGAGAACGGGGGAATCAGGGTCGCAATCCTGCTGCGATTGCCCTGGCGCGGGCGACGGACATTGTTGTGCTGCACAATACTTTATAGTGGGATTAAGATCGTAAGTTGTATCCACAACGAAAGTAAAATTAGGTTGTAAAACCATATCATCAATAGAACTTGAGGAAGTTAAAGTACTCGTTCCTGCCAAAGCAAAACCGTCATTCAAAACATTCGATGAAGTTCCTACATCCGGCCCTAAAATCGCTAGGGAACCTGTTGACTTTCCTGAAGATTTTGGAGAACTGTCGTTGCGACAACTCGCCCAAAAACTGACACAGATGAACAAAATAATCTTTGTTTTCATAGCTTCCTCTGTTCTTAGAATTTCGCTCAGGGATAGCATCGGAGAGACTTGAAAAAACTTAACTAGGCGAAACTTTCCTCCTATCAAGTTATTATAAAAGAATCCGAATCTCTTTTTATAATAAGGAGATTCGCTTATGTATTCGAGTTACCCTATATTACTTATAGGTCTATTAAACTTAATCTCTTGTGGAAGTTCTAGCACCTCACCCAATCATTTTGGAGCGGGAGGAGCGGGAGCATCCCCTCTTGTCAATAAACTAAAATACTACAACACTTTTGCCTTTAATCATGTTTATACTTTGAATCTCACAATAGGATCACAGATTATTGAAACGGTTTTGGACACAGGAAGTGCCAATCTTCTTGCTATAGGAGACTCTTCATACTGTCCGAATTGCGTCAACGAATATGGCTACACTTCTGTTTACACGCCTGAGAAAACTAGCAAGAAACTAACCTCTACATGGTCAATGTCTTTTGCACCTATAGGTCAAGCAACTGTTCAAGGTTATTCTGACAACGTGACCTTTCAAAATCTCACAATACCGAATTACTCCTTTGGACTTGTGACTTCCGAAAAAGGTATACCGAATATTTGGGGTATCGCTTATCAACCTGTTGCTCAACCTTCCAGCAGCCCACAGGTTCCTCTCTTCGATGCACTCATCAGCAATTTTGAACTTAATAATCAATTCTCACTCACTTTATGTGCGCTTAAAAATGGAAGCAGTGTCACTCTGGGAGGCTATGATTCCAAACTTACAAGTGCACTCTTAAATCAGGTTCTATGGACTCCGATTTCGAAAAAACAATGGTACTCTGTCTATCTCAGTAATATGTATATTCCATCTCCTAGCGCAGGCTCAGGAGCGCTATGGGTATGGACTCCTGAAGCTTCCGATATTGTTATCGTCGATAGCGGCACCAATCCTATAGTCATTCCCAGTTCACAAATAAGCCCCCTCGTCACCGTATTGAAATCTTACGCAACACAAAACAAAATTACCTTAGCAGATAGTTTTTGGCCAACATCGACAAGCAAAGGTGGTTTCGGAACGTTAACATCTGCTCAAATTGCAGCTTTTCCTACAATCAATGTCAATCTTATGTCTTTTACTAAGCACTCAGAAAGTATCCTGCTGAGCATAAGTCCTAAGACCTATTTTCAAACAGATAGTAAGGGGCAAGTCTTTCTCGCAATACAACCAGGAGCTTCAAATCTCTACATACTCGGCACGGCGTTTATGGAAAATTATGTGGTACTTCATGATCGGGGAGACAATACGGTTGGAAAAACAGACCCAACTGCAAAGTTGGGTTTCTTTCCTGTGACAAGCAACTTTTGTAATTAGTTATTTGCCTTTTGCTTTCGCTTTTTCTTTCTTTTTTTCTTTTTTCTCTTTGATTGTTAATTTTGGTTTGCCTTTCGATTCTTTCTTTCCTTCTTGCGATTTCGCCATATGAAACTCCTTAAGTTAAAACAATTCCTAGATGGGTTTATATTAACTCAGGTGTCTTTAAGCTTCAAAGTGATTTTTACTCATTAGAGAGGGTCTGAACAACAAGAGGAAAGTAGGAATACGATGTTCCTCCCGTCAAAACCAATACCATATGAGGCGTGGTAGATAAGGTTCCAGGTCCTGTTAACACAGCAGTTTTAAATCCACCATTGTTGTCTGTTAAAAGATCGCTATTCAACGTTATAGCACTCGTTCCCGAAGACATAATGGATTCCAACTCGGCAGCAGTCATTTGTACTCCCTCCGCTGCGCCAAAGGTATCTGCAACAAGTTTATAGCGAATTTCACTCAAAGAAAGTGCTGCACTATCATTCGCAGACTCACCACACAAAGCATCGACGATCGGTGCTTTGCAATAAAGATTGAATACAAAAAGACCCGCACCGTTTGCATCAATCCCTTTAAAAATTACGGAAGGTAAACTTCCTGTATCAGGAGGATCGTTTTCAGTGCTCAACACAAACGCAGGAGCTTCCTGTCCAGTTACCCCAACAGATAATGTTGAAGTATTGGAATCACTCACAAGAGAGAAAGCATAGCGCACATGATCTTGGGGTGATACCTGACTTTGTGTAAGCTGATTTTGAACTTTAACATTTATTAAATCTTGTGGATCTTCCGTGTTTACAAATTGTGAACTATCATTTGCCAACCAATTTTTAAAAGGATCTTTAGTTTTGTATGTATTCTGATTGTAATCAAAAGAAACGAGCTTTACTAAACATCCACTATCCCCTCTAGGAATCAGAGCAAAAGACCCTGTTATATTTTCACTTGTCTCAGACTTGCATCCATCAAGATTCATATTGAAGCTCGTTGTCTCCACATCACTCTCTTCCAATGACAAGCCCGAGCTATGAAGACGTACAGGAATATTTAAAAAATTCTGCTGAGAATCTTGCAAACGCACAACTCCCCCATCTCCTTCGTTTGAAGATTGCAGTGGACCTTTAACAAGACTATTTGCCCCACAACCTGATAAAGGAAGCGCAACAAAGAGCACAAATAAAGCTATGATTAAGCGAAATATTTTTTGATTCTTTTTAAGTGTAATCATATTTCCTCAATTCCTTTAATAAAGTTAAAGGAGGGGGGATTCCGTTCCGATAGAACACATAGAGCAACAACGCACACTCAATGTTCTGTTCGGCAAATGACCGGCGATATTGATTGCCGCTTGAGTATTTGTTTTTATATGCTGTTTTAACAGCAGTTTTTATTGATTTTTTCTTGAGTTTTGTATGATGGTTTTGAACCTTGCTAGGTGTGGGATTTTGAAAACAGTTATCTTGCTGAGACTAAAATAGAAATCTTCTCGAAGAATTCATGTTAACCCTTCAAATCTATGAAGAAATTAATTTTAAAATAAAAAAAATTCAATTTTGCTCCTGTTTTCTACGATGAGGAGATTGCAGGATTGTTAAGAAAAGGAAGAAATGATTGTGGAAGCCATAAATTAAGAAAAGAGTATAGGCCTTCTATGAGTGTTTTACGTGCGAAATCAAGAACAAGACACAGTTCCCTGAAGAGGGGTACCTTGGTATTTTTCGCATTTTTGACATTAGCATTTCTTGTAGAACAGTGTTCGACGGGTGGTACGGGTGACAAATCAAGTATGAACGCAAAAGGTGCGACCATCTCCATACCCGTGAGTGCGCACTATGTTCCACCTCCTAACATGGTGGGTTTTGGTTTAGGTTTGTCGAATGATGACTCCAGTGATCAAAGCCTCGAATTGGTAAGCTCAGCAACAGGGATCAACGTTTCAGTTTCAGGATGTGCAAGTGGTTTTACTTTAGGAACAACACTCATACAATCGGGTGTGGTCAACCTTTATAAATTAGATCAAAACTGCTTAGTGAAACTTCAAAGTTTTATTTTCGGAACAACGACTTATTCTGCAACAGCTACAGGTGCAACGAACTTCACAACATGGACAGCAGGAAGTGTTGCAACTTTTGCAAACACAGTATCATCAACGGATACTATTAAAGTCTTCGTTGGAACTCAGGTCACCGCAGGTGGTGTAACAGGATCCGATACAGTTTCGTACAACTACACCGACATCGCTGCCGGAACAACAAACAACATAGCTCAAGCGAGCGTAAGTTACCCCATTCCATTGACTGTCACAGGACAAGCTGCTCCCCCTTTCACAGATTTTACAGCAAAATTTGTGCAAACTAACGCAAACGGCTCCGTCACTATGTCTTTCACTTTGCAATGTACGAGTGCGGTTACAGGTTCTGCTGGTGCCTATTCTTGTGGAGGTACTCCGCTTACACAGTTTGCGTATTATTTTGGAAAAGACAATTATTCTCAAGGAACCATCACAGTTGCGCAAGCAAATGCTCTTACGTATACGGCTGTTTTAAGTGGAAATCAATTCGGAAACGGAGCCACAGATACAAACGGTGGTGGTGTAGTACCAAACGGTGGTTTCTATGCAAACTCTGTAGTAAGCGGTACAACTCCTGTGTATCCGAGTGCGTTGAACCAAGTCTTTATAATTCAGAAAAAAGATGGAAGTGGGAACATTCTGTCCTACCTCTATTTTTATGTAAATCTTGCAAGCATAACAGAAAGCTAAAATTAACGTGAGGGTGAAGTTTGTGAAAAATTCTCACACAAATTTAAAAAGAACAGGTTACTTGCTTTCTCTGCTGACCTTCATGGCTTCTCTTATTTTTTTGCAGGATTGCTCTACTCCTCCCACAAAAGATGCAAAGTCACTTCATGCTAGAACATTTACACCCGTACCCATCTCAACAAATTATATTCCACCTCCACAAATCATAGGCAGCATGGGCTTGGTTGATGACAGTTCCCAAGGTCTTGATTTGGTCAGTGTAGCAACAGGTATCAATGTTTCTGTCACCGGTTGCGCGAGTGGATTCACTATAGGCACAACACTTATTCAATCGGGTGTGGTCAACCTTTATAAATTGGATCAAAACTGTTTAGTAAAATTACAAAGCTTCATATTCGGAACAACAACCTATTCAGCAACAGCTACAGGCGCTACAAACTTCACAACATGGACAGCAGGTAGCGTTGCAACTTTTGCTAATACAGTATCTGCAACAGACTTGATAAAGGTTTTCGTTGAATCTCAGGTGACTGCGGGTGGTGTAACAGGTTCCGATACTATTTCTTATACCTTCACAGATATTACAGCGGGTGCAACTAATAACGTTTCACAAGCAAGCGTCAGTTATCCAGTGCCCTTAACAGTCACAGGCAGAGCTGCCCCTGCATTTTCCGTATGGACTGCAAAATTCGTTTCAACGAATGCTAACGGTTCTGTAAACATGGCATTCACTCTTGCATGCACAAGTGCAGTCACAGGTTCCGCAGGTGCTTATTCTTGTGCGGGTGTACCACTTACACAGTTTGCATACTATTTTGGAAAAGATAACTATTCACAAGGCGCCATCACCGTTGCTCAGGCGAATGCATTAACCTATACAACTGTCACTTCTGGAATTGAGTTAGGAGGTGGAGCTACAGATCCAAACGGTGGTTCCGCAGTTACAAATGGCGGTTTTGCAACAGGTTCTTTAGTAACAGGTACAGTTGCAGTTTATCCAAGCAATTTGAACAATGTTTTCATCATTCAAGGAAAAGATGGTAGCGGAAACGTAACGGGTTACTTGTACTTCTATGTGAACATTGCAAGCATTACAGAAAGTTAATCGTAAAAAGGAGTACATAATTTTTTATGAGACACTTTAAAAGTAAAGAAGTCCTACTCACAATTTTAAGTTGTGTCGTCTTTTTATCCCTTGTAGCTCTTGTACAAAACTGCTCTGTAAGCCCCTCTACAAAAAATATTAAAGACAATGCACGCAGCCTTACACCCGTACCTATATCTAATACTTACGTTCCTCCAACACAGATAATAGGTTTTGGTAACCGAGCAGGATTAGCTTTGTTAGATGACAGTCAGGGATTGGATCTTTTGACTATCGCTTCTTCCATCAATGTTTCTGTCGCTGGTTGTGCAAGTGGTTTTACTATTGGAGCAACTTTGATTCAGTCAGGTGTTGTAAATCTTTATAAATTCGATCAGAGCTGTTTGGTCAAATTAGAAAGTTTCGTTTTAGGAACTACAACCTATTCAGCAACAGCAACAGGTGCAACAAATTTTACAACATGGTTAGCAGGTGATACCGCTATATTTGCAAATACGATTTCTTCTTCTGATACAATAAAAGTTTTCGTTGCCTCTCAGGTAACACAAGGTGGTGTTACAAACACCGATACGATTGCATACAACTTCACAGACATATCTGGTGGTTCAATAAACAGTATTGCGCAAGCTAATGTAAGCTTTCCCGTTCCCTTAACAGTGACAGGACATGCAGCCCCTCCCTTCACTCTTTCTACTGCTAAATTTGTACAAACGAATGCAGATGGTTCTGTAAGTATGGCATTCACCTTGCAGTGTACAAGTGCAGTCACAGGATCTTCAGGAGCCTATTCGTGCGGTGGTGTTCCGCTCACACAATTCTATTATGTCTTTGGTAAAGACAACTATTCACAAGGTGTTATTACTGTCACACAAGCAAATGCACTGTTTAGCGGTTCTCCTACACAAGTAACAAGTGGCTTTGAGTTGGGAACGAGTGCTGCAGACCCAAACGGTGGTAGCACTGTAACGAATGGTGGTTTTTATACAGGCTCTTTAGTGACAGGAACTGTTGCAGTTTATCCAAGCAACTTGAACAACCTTCTTATGATCCAAGAAAGAGACGGTAGTGGTAATGCAGTGTCTTATCTTTACTTCTATATAGACCTTGCTAGCCTTACTGAAAGCTAATCATCCTCCCAATCGTCTCAGAAAGAAGGCCCTTGTTTGACCGTAAGGTGGACAAGGGCCTTCTTCTTAATAAGGCCCTCCCGAAATAAAATAATCTCCCAACATTTTATATAACCACCTAAAAACAAAGACATAAAAAGATTTTTTTAAAAAATTTAATATCCGCAACTTCATTCCCGACAAGCCTTTTGGAACTTTCGTTCAGGGAAGATCATTAACCCTTTTTCAGAGGTAGGACGTTTTATGAAAATGCAAACAAACACAAAAAATTCATTGGGTGGGCTAGTGAAGGCTGTCGTCCTTCCTGTGACAGCAGCACTAACCCTTGCTTACGGCTTGTGGGACTGCTCAGCAACCACGATGAGTGTGGCACTGAAGCCGGTTTCTGTGCCCGTAGCACTTGAGAAAACAGGTTCAAGTTTGAACTTAACAGACGGCTTAGGGCTTACTGTTAACACAGGTACAACCTTGAATGTCGCAGTAACAGGCTGCGCCAGCGGTTATACCTACACTGGTACCATTACATCTGTAGTAAACTTGTATAACGGTGATATCAACTGTAAGGTTAAGTTAACAAGCTTCATTCTTACAATTGGCTCAAGCACCATCACCTACTCAGCAACAGCAACAGGTGCAACAAACTTCACAACATGGTTAGCAGGTGACACTGCAACTTTCGCAAACACAACTGGTTCAGGTGCAGCATCAGACTTGATCACTGTCTATGTACGAAATCAGGTTACGCAGACAGCTTTGACAACATTGGATACCGTACTGTACAACTTCACAGATGTACAGGGTAGCACAACATCAAGTGCTGTAACCGATGCTATCAGCACACCGGTTCCATTGACTGTGAACGGTAACGCGGCTCCAGACTTTACGTTCTACGATTCACGCATCGTTTCAACAAACGCTAACGGTACTGTAAATTTAAAACTACAGTTCCAATGCCCAACGGACGTAACAGGTACAAATCCAAACCAGTCTTGCAGCGGATTGTCTGAAGCAAACATGGATTACCTCCTTGTAGAAAATACATTCTCTAACGCATCTCTTTCTGTAGCACAGGTTAATGCGATCTTTGCAGCAGGATCTCCTGTTGCAGTTACACAGGATGCTGTTGGTGCTGCAGCGATTGGTACGCTTTCTAACATGACACACGGTGGTATTGAAACAGGTTCGATGGCCACAGTTGGTGCTCCACTGTATCCTAACCACAAAAACCAATTGTTTATCATCCGTTTGAGAAATGGAAGTGGTAACACCTTGTCATACGAATACTTCTACGTAGACATTGCAAGTCTTACACAAAGCTAAGAGAGTTCTTACACAAAACACTTCCTCTGCTTGTGCTCAGGTTAACCCCTGAGCACAATGTTTTTTTGGGTTTCTTTCTTCCTGTGCATCCCGCCATACACCAAGGCTTCTAGGGGATAGTTCCCTTTAAAATTCTTAGTTCCAAGAACATTTATTCTGTTTGTAATCCGGTAAATCTGTGAGCACGAGATTGCTAGCTTCACGACTAGCAATATACACAGCTATATTTCCGTCGTAGTAACCCAATCGACCTAAAGCTTTCTTCAAAACGCCTCCTGAGCCCTTTAAAACACGCCTTTGGAAGCACATATTGCTTCGAGGATTACCATCATGAGTACGATATTCTGGAAGCATTTGTGGGTCTTTTACTCGACTGTCATCGACATTAGGACGCTCGTCCCATGAACGTGTCATAGCTATTGTGAGATTCAGAACACGCCCACCGAAAGTGATTTGAATGTAACTTGCTTCATCGTTCTTTCCTAGCAAAGGAAAGTTACCTTCAATCTTAATGCAGTTGTTGAACCAGGAATCTTCATTTTGGAAATCTAAAGTGTCTGCACTTACAATCTCTTCATTACTGCACACAGGAACTTTGTCCAGTTTAGGTTGAATCAAGTTCGATTCTTTAACGGGATAAAGTTTGTGGGAAAGTTTTACTTTTTGTTTGATATTTCCACTTTCGATTTTGAAAGTTGCAATCAAAGGAAGGTGATCGGAGTATCCTTTTCCTGCGTGTATGCTGTAGCCACCTTCTTTTCTCACTTGCCAACGAAGAGGAGTTCCATCTGCATTGAGAAGTTTGGAAGCTTCTTTTCCAGATTGACCTATAACGCGAAAAGATTGGTCTACATACTGAATGCCACTTTTTTGATAGAAAGAATCGGAAATCAGCATTGCAGAAAGTGTTTGCCTTTCTCCTCTGAAACTTGTTTCCCACCTGTCATCTTCAGGAAGGTCATACCAAGTGTTATAAAGAAGAGTGGTTCTATCTCCAAGCATCTTATTCTCGTCACCAGAAGCAATAGCAAGAATAGGTCTTTCATAATAAGCAGAATTTAAATCTCCCAGAACGATCACTCGTACATTGGGATCGTTGGCTTCTTCTTGTGCAATTTTTGCTTTCAAAATTTCTGCAACTTTGATACGGGCATTTTCCGTTTTCTTCCCACCGATTTTTGATTTCCAATGATTATTGAAAATCAGCATGCGATTGCTTCCCTCTTTATACTCTGCAACTTGAATATTGCGCGCAGAAGTTGACAAAGGCTCATCTTCGAAACGAATTTCAACAGAGGGAAGCTCTGTGAGTGGAACTTTACTTATGATTGCTGGAGTGACAGAAACGGGTTTGTCTTCATTTTGATGACCGAGTATGAAGTAATGGTAACCCATTTTTTCAAACTCTTTTCGCAGCGTCAGGTTTTTTCCATGCATATCAAAAACATGAGATTCGTTACCAGCACTTTCAAATTCTTGAAGAGCAAGTATTTCAGGCTCTTTTGCCAATTTAATAACTTGAACGAAGTGCTGAATTTTTGCATCGAGAATTTTTGGGTCATACCAATTTGACGTATCTGCGGCAAAGTCGCTGTATTGCAAAGAACGCAGGCGTTCTTCTACAGGATGAGAGGCAAGAAATTTACGCCACACTTCAGGTGTGTTGTCAGGTTCGTCATCCCATAAATTTTCAACGTTGTAAGAAAGAACTCTCAAAGTTTCAGCGGAAAGTGCGTATGTTGACGCAGCTAGAGCGAGACCCATACCCATCAGCAAACCGAGTCTTTTCATCTTTTACTCCATTGTGAGATTTTTCAAATCTTATACACAAGACGGCTTTCAGAAAATATGATTCACTCTGCGACGTAATTAAGGACATAAGGAAAGAAACAAGCAGATGGCAACAGATATAATAAAAATCCCAGGATCGAAAAGCATAAGTAACAGAGCCATACTTCTTGCAAGTCTTGCAAATGGCTGTAGCCATATCACAAACGCGCTGCATTCAGAAGATACACGTTGGATGCTAGATATATGCAAAAAACTAGGCGCTGAAATCCATGAACACGAAAACGGGGACATCTACATACAAGGAGTTGGCGGAAAATTTAAAGCCTGCGCAGAAACACTCTATGTAGGAAACGCAGGAACCTGCGCACGTTTTCTTTGCGCGGCATTGCTTTGTGGAAAAGGAACTTACACTCTCGATGGCAATACGCGCATGAGAGAACGGCCGATGTCAGAACTCATCAATGTTTTGCGCTTACTCGGGGCTAATATCGTTTGCTTAAACAAAGAAGGTTTTCTTCCTCTTTCCATAGAAGCAGATTCAAAACCAAAAGGAGGAAAGGTTTACATTCGAGGAGATGTGAGCTCGCAATATCTAAGCGCCTTACTTATGCTTGCACCTCTTACTCAAGATGGAATTGAAATTGAAAGTTCAAAGAGCTTTGTATCTTCGAGTTACATAGACATGACATGTTCCATGATGGAAATTTTTGGAGCCCATGTTGAAAAAGATATAGAATCCCATACCTACACTGTCCTAGGTCTTCAAAAGTACACTGCTACAAACTTTAAAATCCCTGCGGATGCTTCCTCTGCATCTTATTTTTTTGCCCTTGCGGCACTGACAGGAGAAAAAATTACAGTGAAAGGTTTGCATGAATATCCGATTCAAGGGGATTTACAATTTGCAAATCTGCTTAAAGTTATGGGTGCATGTGTTCTTTTCGAAAACGATTCTGTCAGCGTTTGGAGACCTAAAAATAAACCACTAACCGGAATAAGTGTTGACATGAAAGATATCAGCGACGTGGTGCCAACCCTAGCTGTTGTCGCTATGTTTGCAGAAGGTCCCACCGAAATTCGTAATGTTGCACACATGAGAGGAAAAGAATGTGATCGCATTCACGCTTTGTGTACCGAGCTTCGCAAATGCGGAGCAAACATTACAGAATATGAAGATGGTTTGAAAATCATTCCTCCACAAAAATTAGAAACAAATGTCCACATTCAAACTTACGATGATCATCGCATAGCAATGGCTTTTGCAATACTAGGTCAATGTGTCCCCGATATCTCACTTGAAAATCCACTTTGTGTTCGTAAAACTTTCCCAGATTTTTTTTCTGAATTAAATAGGTTATTGTTTGGTGAAAAATTAAAAAACGATTTTTTCATAAGCGATACAAATAACTTTTACAAAATTTCCTGATATATCTTTACAGTTTTATTTCAAAAAAACCGATGCCTTTGTATACCAAACAGGAGGGCATCAATGAAATTCCGTGGGTTTATTTTAACATTTCTACTAATGGGACTACCATTTTGCAGCAAAGGTGGAACTACAAAGGGGTCAAAAAGCAATGCGGCAACAATGCTTATAGGAACCTCGACTTCAACAATGATCGCAAATAGTATTGCAGGAACTACGACCACCCCTCAGCTGTCGGAAGAGCCGACAGATACCGCTAGCGCCACAAGTACGAGCATAGAAACAGAGGATAACAGCATCATTGCAGATGTTGTCGATGCAGCAGCTTCAAGTACAGCAACAACGACCGAAACAGATACAACAACGGGTTCCTCAAGTACTATAACGACAAATCTACCAACAGGAACAAATGTTGTAGCGAGTCAAAGCACAAGCACCGACACAACAACCGAAACAGATTTCAGCCACCCGCGTATACAAGCTATGGCAACTTTGATTTTTAATACCACAGGAGTTGCTCTCACAGGAACCATCACATCCACACAGTTTATCAACGCTATGATTCTCATACGTACTGCTAAAAGAGGAATACTCAGCACACAACAACTTACAAACGTTACAACACGTCTGACTGCAGATTTTAACAAGTTTGCAACAAACGGGGCTTTGTCTTTAAGCCAATTGGAACAATTGCTTCTCGCTCAAAGAGAGAGAGTACGTCTCTTTAGACGCCATGGTGGCTACCATAAGGATGAGGCGAAAGAAAAGCATAGTGATTGGGGGAAGCACTCGGCTTGGGTACCAGACACCGACTGCAAACCTGGACGTCCTTGCAAAATTAATGGAATAAACAATTACGAAGGTTGGGGCATAGTGAGAGGCGGTCACTTAGTCAGTGGTCAGGAAATGAATTGGAACGACATTCTCAAAACTTATGACAAAAATAATGACCGCATGCTTAATGAAACAGAATTTGGAGCCTACATCACAGATATTTACGTACGTATGTATGCAAGATCAGCACGCACAGGCATGGGATTCAACGTTGCTCAACCTGTCTGGGCTACAGTTCTTAGTACTTATGATACAAATAAAGATGGATTACTAAACCAACAAGAATTCGAAGCTTGGAACAAAGATTGGGATAATCGATTGAGTACAAATTTCCAAAGCACTTGCGGAACAGTCGTATCCGTTCTATCAGGAAAAAAATACCCCGTTGGAACACCAAATGTTTGCGTCTCTGATAAGCTAAGCTTTCCGATAATGAATTCAAATGCAAGTTGTCCTATAGATGCTGCATGCGGTCAACCGCTTATGCAAGGAGGAACGATTATACCAAATGGAATTGAAAGAGTATGTGTAAGAACGTCATCGAATACCGTACCGGGCCTAACAATTCGATCAAATGCCACACAAGTTTGTGGGGTTGTAGTTAACAGTCAAAATGTTCCTATTGATCCAGTTCATCCTATTGATCCAGTTCATCCTATTGATCCAGTTCATCCTATTGATCCACCAGATGTTCATCGCATACTCCCTGGGGAAATGGATGGGTATCGGATCTGTATAAGACCTTCTAACTCCACAAATTCCAGGATTGTATGCGGTACACCATGTGGAAAGGGATGTGTTAACTGTAAGGATCCAAACGATCCTACAACAGGAACATGTGGAACTCAGATTCCCATTCTATACCCACCCCCTCCTGCTGAGTAAAGTTTACCTTACCGACCTACGAGTTTTAATAACTCATGAGCTTGATCAAAAATAAAGTCAGGTTCATAAGTTTCCAACAAAGTTCGTTCATTAAAGCCCCAACTCACAGATGCACAAGAAATACCTGCTTTTTTTGCAGCTTGAATATCTCTTGCTTCATCACCAATATAAATTGTTTCTTTGGGGTGCAACTTACAATTCTTCAAAGTTTTTTTAATCCCATAAGACTTTCCAAAAAGAGATAAAGTACCCACAACCATTTCAAAGGTGTTTTCCAATTTTTGTATTCTCAGAAATTCTTCCACATTCTCTGAGGAATTCGAAGTACACAAAAACAAACGAGCACCTTGATTTCTCAATGCTGTCAACGTCTCTCCCATTCCTTCTATAAGCATCAATGTGGGAAGAAATTTTTTATACTCAGCTCGTGCCTTCAGTATAAGTTTGGGAAGTTGCAACTTACCGACTTCAAGATTGGATATAATTTGGTGTACAGGATATTTACGAAGTTCTTTAAAAGGAGGAGCTTTAATTTGAAGGCTCTCAACGACGCCTCTATAAACTGTTTCTCCAGAATCCACAATAGTTCCATCAAAATCAAAAACTAAATTTTTAAACATATAATCCTACGTTATTTTATGGTGAACATACTTTAGCTTCAATGCCGTTGTACAATGCAGCTACCTCTGTAACCTGATCATGATACAAAGCATTGGCAATTTCAGCTGTACCTATAGTCATCACATCCTGAATGATTCTTGATGCAAAGGAACTCGCAGCAGCTTCAGCTGAAGGAATATCATTCAAAGTGATGTTATAGTTCAATTCAAGGGCAGTTCCATTCGCGGCTTGAAGTTGATCAAAAGCGGCTACCGAAGAAGCTGTAACATTCTTTCCTACCTGAAATGTTGGCAATGTTCCCTTTTGCATATACGGATACAAATTCTTATTCCCAAAATTGTAAACTTGTACAAGAATTCCGTTCAAAGTGGAATCGAAAGAAGCTGTTGCGAGACCTTTAAAATTTGCAATCCCCGTTAAAGATCGGGGAGTATACCACCTCATAGCTTTAGGGTCCTGCCATGAATAGAAAACATCATGTGTGTTATTGGTAGAAAAAAATACGTAGTAAACACCACTAGAATCGACGGCTGCCGTGTATGCAGCATAGGCACCGATCTTATCTACACGCATATCTTTTGAAATAATCCCTAAAGAATTTTTAAATCGCGTAGCAAGGGTAAGTGGTGAATTGTCTACACCTGGACTGAGATCTTCAATCACATATGCATGAGAAAGATTAGAACCGCACTTGTAGAATTGATCTATACGCCTAGTCTTTTTAACGTTCGGTTTAGGTGTATTGAGATTATTCAAAAATTGCTGACTATTCTGCACCGCTGCAGTGACTTGCGTACTCACCTGATTGATGTCTGAAGATGTGAACGTAGGGATGGTAAAATTGTTTGTTTGAGAATTTGTTGAATTTAAAGATGTCGATAAACCACCTTGCCCACCAGATTGAGAGCCCAGTTGTGCATTTTTAGTCGTCGACTTTGTGGAAAAAGGTGTACTGGGTGGATTACAAGACATCACTAGAAAACTCAAGATCACACCTGTCATGTTGAAAAGATGCTCTTTCATATACTTCTTTCCTTATATTTTTCTGCAAAGCATCTATCGGTAATAAAACCAGCTTTCTTAGCTTCCCATCTGAAAGAATTTGCAATTAATGAGAGATCCAGTAAAGTAGGAAAAAGCCAACGCACCTGAGGATATTTTTATGCACCCGAGTGTTTTTGACATATTCAAAGTAGGAATTGGACCTTCAAGCTCCCACACCATGGGGCCTATGCATGCAAGCAATCTTTTTCTGGAACTTTTAAAATCCAAGAAAATTTTCAAAAACGCTCACAGTCTGACTGTGGAACTTTACGGATCTCTCGCTTTGACAGGTATTGGTCACTGCACAGACAAGGCTATTTTACTAGGTCTTGAAGGCAATCTCGCTGAATCCATCGATCCCACAATCATCGACAAACGGACCCACACCATTGCTGAGGAAAAAAAAATATTATTAGCTGGAAGCAAAAAAATAGATTTTGACCCCAAACTCAATCTTCAATTTCTGAGAAAAAAAACACTTCCCTTGCATGCTAACGGAATGGAGTTTAAAGCTTTCGATTCCGAAAATAATCTCCTTTGCTCTGAAATATATTATTCCATCGGCGGTGGGCATGTTCGAACAGAACATGAAATGAAAAATCCTCCTCAAAGTTCTCAATCTCATCCTATTCCCTATCCCTTTCAAACAGCAGAAGAGCTTTTAAAGTTGGGTAAAGAACACAAGCTGCCCATTCATGAAATGATGTTTGCAAATGAAAACGTTTTAAGAAGCACTAAAGACATAGAAAGTAAACTCAACTTCATTTGGCAAATGATGGAGGAGTGCATAGAGCGTGGATGTCACAAGGGTGGAAACCTACCTGGGCGTTTAAATGTTAAAAGACGAGCAAAAGAATTATATGAAGAACTGAGACGTCGTAAGTCCGAATCCCAAGATGATCACCTCGTATCTCTAGACTGGGTCAATCTCTACGCACTTGCAGTGAATGAAGAAAATGCAAGCGGTTCTAAAATTGTAACGGCACCGACCAACGGTGCAGCAGGAATCATTCCTGCATTAATAAAATATTACAAAGTCTTTTCAGAAGATGCGACGCAAGAAGGCATACGCCGTTTTCTACTCACTTCAGGAGCCATTGGAATTCTCTATGCTAAAAATGCTTCGATTTCGGGGGCAGAAGTTGGTTGTCAGGGAGAAGTGGGTGTAGCCTGTTCTATGGCTGCCGCGGGTCTTGCTGCTGCACAAGGAGCAAGCAATGAACAGATTGAACAAGCTGCAGAAATAGGGATGGAACACAACTTAGGACTCACTTGTGATCCTATTGGAGGACTTGTACAAATTCCCTGCATAGAACGCAACGCCATGGGCGCTATCAAAGCCATCAACGCTGCACGCATTGCACGCTACGGAGATGGATCTCATTATGTGTCTTTGGATGCTGTGATGAAAACGATGATGCAAACCGGTGCGGATATGAAGACAAAATACAAAGAGACCTCAAGGGGAGGTCTCGCTGTAAATATTCCTGAATGTTAGATCTTATCCGCCGTAGCTTTGGCGTAAGCTGTAGGCCATAAACGGAACTCAATCAAGAGTTTCTGCGTTGCGAGCCATGTAGCTCTTTTTGAATTCGTAGATCATAATAGTTGGGAGGAAAAACGTAACGTCAGCGCTTAATTTACCTATGAGAACACCTAAGTGCATGCCAAGGTAGTGTGTTGCAATACCGATTGTGAGAGGACGTACAAAAAAGCTGTCAAGCAATTCACCGGGACCGAACTCTATGAGCAGAGCTCCACATGTTTTCATAAAAGCATTCATCGTGTAAGTTCGATGTCGTGCAGCTGCATGCTTACGACCTTTTAAAATTTCACGTATAAGAATGACGGAGTAAAACCCAACATTCTCCAACATGGCGGAAGCAAAAGATGCAATTGTATGATTCTTCGTTATAGTAAAGAAGTACCAGAAGCCAAAATAGGCAGTTGCAATCGCAGCAATTTCAGACGGAACATAGCGATGAAGCCATTCTGCAATTTTTGTCCGTGTTTTGTTTGACTTGTGTTTCATATTATAAACCTTTTTTTGACTACGGAGCCCGAACGGGAACCGATGAAGAGAAGAGAGTATACCCAAAATATTGAGAAAAGTCTAATGGTTGGCAGAAAAGCCAATAAGTTCAATAAGTAGGCATTTTATGAAAATAGCATTAGCCCAAATCGACATCCTTCCCAAACATCTTCAATCGAATTTTGAAAATATAGTTCGAATCTATAAGTCCCTAAAGGATTCTGCAGATATCATCGTATTTCCTGAATTAGCTTTATCAGGCTACTACGTGGGAGATGCTTGGGAACAGAATGCCTTTCTTAGAGAATGCGAAAGCTTGGGTCAGGAACTTGCTAAGCTTACAAAAGAAAGCGTGTTGATATTTGGAAACATTGCAATTGACTGGAAACAACAAAACGAAGACGGAAGGGTACGCAAATACAACGCAGCATTTTGCGCACAAAATGGAAAATTCCTGTCGAATCCTAAATTAAAAGAAAATTACTGGATCAAATCCCTTTCTCCAAACTACCGTATGTTTGATGAAAGTAGACACTTCTATGATTTGCGTAAACGCGCTCAAGATCTTGAGCAAAATGTGCAATCTTTTTTTGAACCACTCCGCATTTCCCTATCATCAAAAACTTACAAAATTGGAATCAGCATTTGTGAAGATGCATGGGATGAAAACTATACTGTGTCTCCCATTAGGGAACTTTGTAAACAAGGGTCTGACTTCATTTTAAATCTCAGTTCTTCACCTTATACATTCGCAAAAAATTCCAAACGCAAACGCGTATTTCAACAACTTGCAGACGAAACTCAAGTTCCGATCTTCTATGTCAACTGCATCGGAACTCAAAATCTTGGCAAAACCATTTACACCTTCGATGGAGCCAGCTCTGTTTACAAAGCTCAAACACCTTCTCATGTTGCACCTTCCTTCCAAGAATATACCCTTGTTTACGATATAGAAACACACACCTGCGTACACCACGTAAACAAGGTTCTATCTGAAACGCAAGAGCTTTATGAAGCTCTGCTTTTTGGCATTCGTTCACTTTTACAAAAATGGAATTTAAAAAGAATTGTCATCGGAGTGAGTGGAGGTATTGACTCTGCTCTTGCAGCTGCTTTGTATACAGAAGTTTTAGGAAAAGATTCTGTCTTTCTTGTCAACATGCCCACACAATTCAATTCTGAAGTTACAAAAGATGCGGCGAAGCAACTTGCACTAAACTTAGACTGTCCGTATGCCAGTATTCCCATACAGCAATCTTTCAATGACACTGTGTCACAACTTTCACAGGTACGTTTTAGTGAGGGAACTCAGGTCATTTTCGATGCTCTAGCATTGGAAAACATTCAAGCACGAGATCGTTCTTCTCGCGTACTTTCTGCAGTGGCAGCCTCTCTCAAAGGTGTTTTTGCGTGCAATGCAAATAAAACAGAATTGTGCGTTGGTTACTGCACCTTGTATGGAGATGCGGGTGGTTTTCTTGCTGTATTAGGAGATCTTTGGAAAAACCAAATCTATAAATTGGCAGAATACGTAAATAGTAGAGCAGGAAGAAACCTTATTCCGCTTACAAGTTTACAAATAGTTCCCAGTGCAGAACTGAGTGACAAACAGGATGTGAACAAAGGTCTTGGGGATCCTTTGATATATGCCTATCACGATGCACTTTTTAAAAGTTGGGTAGAAGATTGGGAGAGAAAAAATCCAGAAGATATTTTGCAAGCGGTATTAGATAAAAAATTAGAAACTTTGTTAGCTTTGAGTGAAAAGCAAGTTCTAGGATATTTCAAAAACGATCTCCATGCTTTTGTAAAAGATCTGGAGCATTGGTGGTTTGCTTATACAGGAATGGGTGCATTTAAACGTGTGCAAAGTCCTCCGATATTAGCAGTCAGTAGAAGAGCCTTTGGAAATGATTATAGAGAAAGCATAGGGACTACGCCTTTAAGTCGCAAATATTACGAGATCAAAACAAAATTATTATCCTCTCAGTAAAATACGTATTAGAATCTAAAAATCAGCTGTGTCTTTCGCGGAGCTTGAGGAAAGGGTTATCATGAGCAAACTTGTCATCACCGACTTTGTGATCGCACCAGGCGAACGCAAACGTTTTGAAATACCCATTGCACGACTGTTTGATAACACGCAGATGAAAATTCCTGTAGAAGTGATTTCGGGTCACGAAAAAGGTCCTACGATGTTTGTTTCTGGCGCCATCCACGGGGATGAAGTCATCGGGACAGAAATCGTAAAACGCCTACTCGCACGCAGAGAACTTCATAAACTCAATGGAACACTGATCTGCATCCCCATCGTGAATCCCTTCGGTTACAATAACAACACTCGCTATTTACCTGATCGCAGAGATTTGAATCGTTGCTTTCCCGGATCTGTACATGGATCTATGGCAGCAAGAATGGCGCATATATTTCTCCACGAAATCGTATCCAAATGCAATTATGGAATCGATATTCATTCTGGAACTTCCCATAGAATCAACCTCCCACAGATTCGTTTGGAACTTAAAGACAAGACGGAAATGAAACTCGCAGATTCTTTCGGAGCTCCTGTTATTTTAAATTCCACTCTTCGACACGGAACTTTACGTCAAGCAGCGAATCAAATGGGTGTCAAAATGCTGCTTTTTGAAGGGGGAGAAGCGTTACGTATAGACGAGCATTCCGTAACCATTGCAGTCCATGGAATTTTAAACATGATGCACACTGTAGGAATGCTCACAGGTGAGAAAATGTTCTCCACTCCTCAAACCATCGTCACAGCAAAATCCAGTCACTGGCTTCGCGCGCAGACGAGTGGGAGTTTGAGAATCTTAAAAAAACTTGGTGCTTTCGTACAAAAAGGAGAGGTTCTAGGAATTATTTCCGATCCTTTCGGAGATATACTTTCCGAAGTCATAACTGCAAAACCTGGTGTCATTATCTCCAATGTGACCACACCTTTGATCAACAAAGGCAATGCACTTTTTCACATAGCCACTTTGGATGAAATGAAAATCACAGAAGCAGATGAAGAAAGCAAAATGGTTCTTGATCAAGACATTGATATAGAAAACGAAGATTGGTTCCGTCCACCAATATAACCAAACAACTCCGCACTCTGTAAGCACTCTCCCTGACTCGACAAAATCTAAGAAGAACTTCCTCTTGACTTTAAAAGTAAAAAATCTAATGTGCTCCGATTGCTCAACTTAAAGGCAATGTTTTTCAACTTTAGCAGGATTGCGTATGCAAGCTCCCATCTATGCTTTAACACTCAGTGTGTCTCTTTTCTTCATCAGTACAAAAATAGAAGCCTCACCGAATCTTTCTGATGACGATGTATTGACTTATCTCTCGGAACTCTTCAATGAACAAGAAGATACAGAAACACAAAACACCCGTCTCAAGCGCCGCAAAAAGAATAATACAAAAGCAAGACCTCCTTGCAGAAGAATACTCTCCATAACAAACCTTGAAGAGACAGATACTCCCGTTCAGAGAAGAATCTCACAGCCTAACTTGAGTCCCAGAAGCCCACTGCAAACCCCTAGACAAAATACACTTGAAAATTTCCTCGAAGGGCACAGACATAGAACCTTTCGCATCCTTATTGCGGACGATTATGCCTTCAACCTACTTGTCTTGCGTTCAACCATTGAGACCTTTGCAAAAAAATATAAAATACAACACTACTACGATATCCATTTCGAAATCACGGAAGTCCACGATGGAGAAGAAGCTTTGCATGCACTGATGCATCAAAACCCAGAAGCTCCCTTTGATTTCGCAATTTTAGACAGAGATATGTCTCGACAGGAAAGAGATGCTAATGGGAATCTCGTTAGAATAGGTATGGATGGAGACCGTGCGACCGAAATATGGAGAAGTATAGAAGCGGAAAGTCAAAGACCTTCTTTGCTCATAGCAGCTTTGAGCGCTAACGAAACGGAAGAAGACATCATAGAAACGTGTCTCAAACGGGGAATGAATGCCTTCTTTAAAAAAGGAACACCCATATTAGACATTATGCTCTACATGTTCTCTGAACTTCTCTCTACAAATTCGGAATTTTCTGGGCATCAAGAAGAAACTTTTCCAAACCCTCTCGCGTTAGAGGATGATGAATCAGATTCTTCAACACGGAAAAGGGAATTGTTGAAACATCTGCACCTGCAATAGCAGCATCTCTCAAATGTATAGGATTACGAATCGAAGCTGCTAAAATTTGTGTTTTAAAATTGTAGTTCGTGTAAATCTGCTTTATCTCACGGATACAATCCATCCCTTCGTGACCAATGTCATCAAGCCTTCCGATAAAGGGAGAAATGTACGTGGCTCCTGCTTTGGCAGCTAGTAGCGCTTGTAAAGAATTGAAACACAAAGTGACGTTTGTTTTAATCCCTTCTTCCGAACATTTCACAACAGCTTGCAGTCCTGCTTTGATCAACGGAATCTTTACAACAACGTTGTGAGCAATCTTTGCTATCTCTCTCGCTTCTTTCATCATTCCATCAAAATCTGTCGCAATCACCTCACAAGAAACAGGACCTGGACAAATCTCACAGATTTTAGGAATCAATTCTTTATGTGACTTTCCTACTTTTGCGATGAGAGTAGGATTTGTAGTAACACCATCAAGAACTCCCAATTCTTTTGCTTCTTTAATTTCTTGAAGATCTGCACTATCGATAAAAAATTGCATACATTTAGCTCCCTGAAAAAGAAAACGGGATCCTATCAATTCAATTTAAAAGAAGCGAGTTGTTATTGATGGCAACGTGTGTGCGAAGTGCCAAGCAAATTTTGCTTCTCTCTCAGTGAAGAGCAGACCTTTATAATGAAAACATCGGGTTTTTAAGGACTTTAAAGGAGAGAGTATGTATAGAAACTCTCAAAGTAAGAATATTTTTGAACGCATAGAGAAACTCAAACCTGATATCGCACGATTAGGAAGCATTGTAGAACAGGGGAACATTGCAGTAGCTGATAAATCCTATCCACTTTATTCCATACACCTCGGTTCTACTGAGAAAAATATGCCTACTCTTGTTTTCGTAGGAGGCGTGCATGGACTCGAAGTGATTGGAGCTGAAGTTCTTGTTTCCTATCTTGAAACTTTATGCAGATTAAGTCTTTGGGACCAAAGTCTTCACAAAATTTTTGAAAGCATCAAACTTATTTTCTACCCTTATGTAAATCCGGGTGGAATTGTTTTAAAAACGCGTAGCAATCCCAACGGTGTGGATCTCATGAGAAATGCCCCCATAGAGGGGCTCAATATGTCTCCCTACTTTTTACCAGGTGGTCATCGTATTTCACCAAAACTCCCTTGGTATAGAGGATTAGCGGATGCTCCTATGGAAAAAGAAAACCTCATTCTTTACAAAGTTATAAAAGATCACGTATGGGATTCACCTTTCACATTGATCATAGACTTTCATTCAGGTTTTGGGATGAAAGATCGCGTTTGGTTTCCTTTTGCCTATACCAAAGAGCCCTTTCCTCGATTGGAAGAAGTTTACAAGCTCAAAACACTCTTCGATCAAGCCTACCCCTATAACATACATTCTTTCGAACCACAGTCTGTACAATACAGAACTCACGGTGATTTCTGGGATCATGTCTTTCTTAGTCATAAAACAGAGTACCCGCAAAATATTATGATCCCTCTCTGTCTCGAACTTGGTTCCTGGATTTGGATTAAGAAAAATCCAAGACAAATTTTCAATTCCTTTGGAATCTTCAATCCCATAGTTCCTCATCGACAACAGAGAACTCTTCGACGTCACATCTACCTTCTAGACTTTCTTCTACGTGCTACAGGTTCATATTCACACTGGAGTTTGCTCAAAGAAGAAGAACGCAAAGAACTCTCTTCGAAAGCCAAAAAACTGTGGTACTCCGGAGTTTGAATCATGAAAACATTAAAACACATTTTAGTCTTTTCTTTATCCACAAATCTTCTCTTTGCAGTAGAAACAAAGACAGATGTTAAAATCGATACCAAAATCGATACCAAAATCGATACCAAAATCGATACAGGTTCTATCCCTGCTTCTATAAAAGTGCCAACAACAGTTCAAACACCTCCAAAACTTCAAAAAAAGAAGAAAAAAAAGCGCAAGAAAAGAAAAAAACACAATCACGGTTATATACTTTACTTCGATGGAGATCCTGTTTCCAAAAAATCGGAAGTGGCCCAAACTCTCGCTAAAAATCAAGTCTTTGAATATCTGTCACCTGAAGTTTACGCAGCAAAGCACGAAACAGCTCATTACAAATCTGCTGTTCTCGTCTTTCGTGAAGCAATAAAACAAGCAAAAATGGGGAAATATGTCATTCTAGATTCCTTCATTATTACGCCTTATTTTCAAGAGTTAGAAAAAAGAGATCCCGATTACGACATACTAACAATTGGTGTGTGGTGCCAGCTTACATGTCTTAAAAAACGTTACGATGAAAAAGCTGGAAAAGAATTTGCCTACCAAGACAGCCCCATTGAAAGAAATTACTTGAGCCGCTACGAAGATTTAGGTGCGGAACTGATCATGAAAAATAACGGGTCTTTTCGCTATAACTTTAAATATGTGGTGACTTTTGATCTTTTTATTGATTCGGAAAAAAAATCTGTAAATCAAATGGCAGGTGAAGCCCTTTCTTTTTTTGGAAGAAAAATTAACGAACGGTTGAATTATAAAACGATAAAGAAGGTGCGCTAATGCAAAGTTCCTTCAAAAATTTAAGTGTTATTCTCCCCGTTATGAACGAAGTGCTTTCTCTTAAAGAAAGCATCTCACGTATAGAATCTGCGAACAGCGCATCGATTTGTGAATATCTTCTTATACTCTCGTCAAAAACTCAAAAAGATAGCATAGACCTTTGCAAAAGCTATGTTCTTGTTGATCCGAATCGCTATAAAATCCATGTGCAAACGCTTCCCTTTCTAGGGGGCGCCTTGCAAGAGGCTTTTCAGATAGCCAAAGGAAGCCATGTTCTTATGATGGCAAGTGACCTAGAAACCGATCCTGATCTCGTTCCTGAATTCATACGTCTTGCAAAATTAAATCCTGAAAAAATTATTACAGCAAGCCGTTGGATGGAAGGAGGAGCATTTGAAAACTATGGATTCTTAAAAAAAATATTTAATGGTCTCTTTCAAAAAATCATATCATTCCTGTTTTTTACAGATCTCAGCGACTTGACTTATGGATTCCGAGTCTTCCCTAACGAACTCTTAAAAAAAATTAGGTGGGACAATCTCCGCCACCCTTTTCTCCTTGAAACCATGCTCAAACCTCTTCGTCTCGGTGTTTCCGTCATTGAAATCCCTGCACATTGGAAAGCTAGAAAAGAAGGAGTTTCGCATAACAATCTCATGCAAATGCTAGCTTACCTGAGTCTTGCTCTTCACGTTCGCTTTCAGAAAAAAAAGGATCTTCTTCGATGAAAAAATATATAGTCACAACCACCATAAACCCTGTCACAGAAGCTATTGAAAAATTTCAAAAAATGTCAGATTGGCATCTCATTGTTGTACTCGATAAAAAATCACCCCCTTGGTACAAACTTTCCTTCGGCACTGTTTTGACTTGCGACATGCAGGATCAGATAGACTCGGAACTTTCAAAAAAAATAGGATGGAACTGCATACAACGCCGCAATATGGGTATGCTCTATGCTTATCTTGAAGGAGCAGACCTTATTGCACTTGTAGATGATGACAACATCCCACTCGATAACTGGGGACAAAACATCTATGTCGATAAAGAAGTCGAAGCCGATGTCTATGAAATGCTTATCCCTGCTTTTGACCCTCTGTTCGTCACAAATTATCCCCACTTATGGCATCGTGGCTTTCCTATACAATGGTTAAAACAAAGAGCACCTATAAAAAAAATCAGAAAAAAAATCCGTCCTATGATTCAAGCTAATTTTTGGAATGGAGATCCTGACATCGATGCAATTTGTAGAATGGAACACGCTCCAGAATGTAGCTTCGATTCCAAATATTTTCCTTTTTCAAGCACTGCTTTCTCTCCCTTTAATTCACAAAACACCCTTCTGAGTCGCAAAATTTTAAAAGATTATTTTATGTTCCCTCATATTGGGCGCATGGATGACATTTGGGCTTCTTATTATGTGCAAGCCTTGGGCGCTTCTGTTGTATACGCTGAACCAAGCGTTTACCAGGAACGAAACATCCATGATCTCACCGTAGATTTTAAAAATGAAGAATTGGGTTATCTACAAACTGCAAAATTACTTGAAGAATTGAAGAAAAAACCTGATGCACTGTTTTCCTATATTCCCGAGGACACTTTGAAAGCTTTTGAACTTTACAAAAGGCATTTTAAAAAATGAAAAGAGTTTTGATCACAGGTGGTGCAGGTTTCGTTGGAAGACATTTTATCAAACGTTTTTTGAATGAACGTTGGGATCTTGTCTGTGTTGACAACCTTCATCCTTCAAGTGGGGCAAAAGATCCAAAAGAAGGTTGGCATCAATTTAACCCTTTTGATTTTAAAAATTTTAAATTTGTAAAAGAAGATTGCAGAACTTATTTTCAAAGAGAATCAAAAACATCTTTTGATCTTGTTCTACACCTTGCTGCAATTGTAGGTGGTAGACTGATGATTGAAAACCATGCGCTTGCTGTTGCGGAAGATTTAGAAATCGACGCCTCCTTCTGGAGATGGGCATTGCAATCAAAGCCTTCAAAAATAATCTGTTTCAGTTCAAGCGCCGCTTATCCTGTGCATTTGCAAACACGCAAACTTGAGAAACTTTTAAAAGAAAGTCACATTGATTTCACCAAATCTCTTGGGCTTCCTGATCTCAGTTACGGTTGGGCAAAGCTGACTTGTGAATATCTTGCCAAGCTTGCTTTCGAACGTTATGGGTTAAAATCCGTCATCTATAGACCCTTTTCAGGATATGGAGAAGATCAGGATCTAAGTTACCCCTTTCCAAGTTTATGCCAACGTGTGTTTTCGACACTGACAAGTGCAAATAAGACGGTTGAACTTTGGGGTAGTGGAGAACAGAGTCGTGATTTCATACATATTGACGATTGCGTCGAAGCTGTCATGAAGACTATGGATAAAATCGATAATGCAGATGCTTTAAATCTGTGTACAGGAGTCAAAACAACTTTCAATAGCTTTGTTCACGAACTCGCCTCCTGTTTAAATGTTCAAGTGCAAACAAAAACTCTTTTAGATAAACCTGAAGGAGTTTTTTCAAGGATAGGAGATCCTTCCAAACTGAAAACTTATGGCTATACATATAAGACTTCACTCAGAAACGGTTTTGAATACATGATTGCAAATCTTTCTGCACAACAAAGGTTCAAGAAAAAAGGAGCCTAAGAACGTGGGTATTTTCTCGGATAGAAAAGAATTCTTAGCAAGTTTCCTATTGATATCTTTGTCTGCTTTAAGTTTTAGCCAGTTGCGTATGATTCTAGGAAACATTGTTCAAAGACCTGAATATTACACCGTCTTATTTTGGAGAGAGTTTTTTTCTCTTCTATTTTTTCTTTCCGGTATCTACGCCGTTCTAAAAAATTTCATGAACTCACGTTTTGCCTTTATAGGAACCTTTATTTCTATTTGGGCATTATGTTTTGTTTTTTTGATCAGACATTCTTTTTACGCTTACTCACCATACGAAATAATCACTTTAGCAGTCTTAACATGGGGCTATTGGCTATCATTAAAGGATTCAAAAAAAATTGTATTAAGAATTTATCTTATTATCCTATGTTTTATTCTTCTGTATTGGATGCACAGTCATGAACTTTTAAATTTTGAAAACTTGAAAAACAAACTTCTTTGGATGATTTTTCGCGGAAAGCTTATCCCGATGACTCTTTTAATTCTAAGTTTGTGGGAAATAACAAAGGTGACACCCGACTGTCCTCAACTTCAAAGAGTTTGGAGACAGTCGGGTGTCACCTTTGTTCTAGCCATGGGTTATGCTTACTTACGACTTAAATACAACGGAGAGTCCCCTCAAGCCTCATGGCAAGACTTAGTCGACATGAAAGCACAAAGACCCTTTGTAGCAAGGCTGCTGATTCCACAACTCTGTCATTACTGGCAGTTCTTCTTCGGAGGCAAAGCTTCTACACTCTTTCTTGTGGCAGAATCTATTTCAACATTTGCTCTCTTAAAGGGTATTCGTTACACGCTTCGAAGTTTTGTCAGTGAAAAAATTGCCCACATCGCTCCTATATGCTTCCTCTGGGGTCTTACAATTCCCTTTGTCTACGGTCATATTTGGAACGTATATTTTCCATCAGATACCGCCTCCATGGCTTTTGTTGTATGGGGTATGGGTTTTGCACTTAGAGAAAAACGTATTCCACTTTACATTCTCACCTTCTTCGCAGCATTGAATAGAGAAACAGCCATACTCATTCCTATTCTTGCTTCAACGTTTGATATTCAAAAGTATTCGTTTAAAAAAACACTGCATTATTTTCTTCCCAGTTTAATGATTTGTGTTTTAATAAAAATAGTTTTAATTTATGAAACACAAAACTTACAAGGGAGCAATCTCACTTTTGTTATACGCTTTCTTTATTCAGAAGAAAAAATTCCACGCATCTTAAATAACTATCTTTGGTTCATTTCAGATTTAAATGGCTTACAAACACCGCTATTCTTTCTATCTTTACCGTTCGCATACCTTGCCCTATCCAAATTTATAGCTTCGCAATTGAGATATATCATACTGCCGCTTCTGATGATGTTTGTAGCTTTGATGTTTGTTGCAAATATTTATGAACCAAGAATTTTAGGTGAGTTGCTTGTTGCTATGTATATTCCTGTTGTCAGCGGTGCAAATATTTGGGCATCAACAAAACCACATAAGGTAAAATTCCATGTATAAAAATTTTACACTCTTATCTTTCAGCCTTCTGATTCCTCTCATTTCATGCAAGAATACGACGCTTCCAAAGTCGAGAACATATTCAGCAATCAGTTCCTCCAGAGACACACACTTTAGCTCACACACATGCTCAGATAGTGCCTTCTGATATTTCTGCTATCACCTTTCCTGCAGCAAACCCCACGCAGAGTGAACTTATCGCAGCTTTAACCAAAGCTCCTATCAACACAGAAGGACAAGCAGCTCTGACTTTAAACATCTACAATACGCTCCCTTTAAAAGATCGTCAGTTGATTGCAATTTTAATAAACAGAGGCCTACTGTCTTGGGAACGAAATTCCCTTGTGGATTTCCATAACGACCCTGTAACCCTCGCTATGGTAGAAGACTATATCCATAGACTAGATTTGTTTTTAGCTGCAGCTCAGGTGAAAGAAACAACGGCATCCAACAATAAGAAAGATGCGAATACCAATACAAAATCTGAATCAAATAACTCATCAACATCGACATCAACGTCGACTTCAAAAAAAAGTATTCTTACTTTAAATAACCTTGTTATTGTGGTGGGACTAGCAACAGCTATTGCTACTATAATTTGGGGATATCGGGAGTGGACTTCGAATACAGCTGCGATTAAAACAGCGGAGAAACAGGCGAAATTAGAAGCAGACGTAAAAAACCTCAAGGTGGAAGTTCACGCAATGAAAGTTCCCCCTCCTTCACATTCCCCAACAGGAGGCCCTTAGAACCAGCAGAAAAAGTAAAGAAAGGAAGCATCTTCGATCCTTCCTCTGCTAATCATGGTCGTTATGTGTTTGCTCCTCTACTCGTTGCGACAGGGTTAGCAGCTCTTGGCATATCTATTGACCAAATAGTAAAAGCTACAAAGGATTAAATGTATCTGAATATCAAGAGAGACGTTCCAGATACGCATCCCAAGCCAACTTACGATACTCCAGAGCACTCGCAAGAGGATCCTGTGATTTGTAGATATGACGACCTACGATAACCACATCACTTCCATTCAAAACCGCAAGACGTGGGTCTTTGTAATTCTGTCCTAAAGTGTCTTTCGCATCGGCTTTACCAATTCCAGGAGTGAAATAGAGAAAGTCTGGTGTTTCTAGAAGCCTTTTCTGAGCAATAAATCCGATCACGAAGTCTCTGTCTTCCAAACCCATTTTAAGTATGGAAGCTGTGTAGTCTTCGTTTAAAAGATTCCCACTCGAACTCATTTCTGCAAGAAGCAAAGCTCCTCTTTGCAAAGGAAGACCGACTTCTTTCAAAGCTTGAACGCATCCTTTTCCTGCAAGACCGTGAACCGTTACAAGATCAGACCAACTCGCAATTTTCAAATACCCATCACGGTACTGAGATTGCACCGTACTTCCTATGTCTGCAAACTTCCTGTCTTCAAGAATGAGAAAACCATACCTTTCAGACAGAGTTGTCAATTTATCAAATATGGAAGCATCGAGATCGTTCAAAATATCCAAATGTGTTTTTAACACACAGATATGCGGACCTATACGTTCACACAACTCAAGAAGCTCTTCCTGTTGAGTCACATCTGCGGAGAAAGCCAGATTTGTTTCCTTCTCCGACATAAGTTTCAATAGTTTTTGGGCAAGTGGAGATCCTGCGTATTCAGCGCGTTCTGCATAGCTTTTAAATTTCATTTAAAAGCTCCTGCAAAACCATAACTGAATGCAGACTTATACCTTTGCTCGCAAAACGTTCGACAGCTCCTTCTTGTCTATCCATAAACGTAATCACATCTCGAACAATCAAACCCTGACTTTGCAAATCTTCTACTGTTTCAAGAACGCTTCCACCTGTGGTCACAACATCTTCTACAACTACACAGATTTGTCCTGCGTGAAAGTTCCCGTGAATGCCTGTGCGTGTTCCATAAGCTTTCACTTCTTTACGTCGCAGAAGCATAGGTTTCTTTGTAAGTAAAGACATACATGTTGCTAAGGGCCAAGCTGTATAAGGAACTCCTACAATGTAGTCGTAGGAAAGACTGGAAATCAGCTCAGACATTTTATTCCCCATGGCATGAAGCAATGCTGGGTAAGTAAGAGCTGTTCGTAAGTCAATATAGATCGGTGAGCTTTGCCCACTTTTCAAAGTAAAATTTCCAAATTTAACAGCTTCCACACGAAACAATTCACGTAAGATATCTTCTTTGTGCATGAGCAAAACTTTCTTTCTATAGACTTTTAAAACAACTAAGCAGCAGAAGTATTCGGAGCTAAGAGATTTGCAAGTTGCATTGCACGTACAAGACGTGTGACACCGATACCCGCACCGAAACGTGGGAAGAAGGAAAGAGAAAGGTATTCATCCAATTCACGCATCACACGTTCTTTACCGAAAGCTTTAAAGAGAAGGCGTGCATAATTTCCTTCCGAAATATTAAGAAAGCTCTCATACATTTCCTGAGGATTCGTTGCTCTTTCCGCAGAACCGATGGTCTCTACACCGTGCATAATAAGATCGATCTTATTATAGATGCCGTCTTTTTCATGCTTCATATTCCAGAAAGGACTTGTTCTACGAGGAAATTTTTCAAGACTGATGACAGGACCAAAATCTTTTTCCATCTGCTCTTCTTGCTCAGCTTTGATTTCTCTCACACCATAACGTGTACAGATATCTTCATACAGAACACTCACTGGTTCTGAAAATCCCAAAAACTTAAGCAGGCGTGCTTCGAGATTGCGCAGATCATCCATAGTTCCTGAAGATTCAAATTCGAACATCGGGAAAACTTTTTCATGACGACCTGGAATAGGATTCGCTTCGTTGCGATAGCTGGTTGTGGAACAGAAAACACCTGGAACAGTCGGGTTTTTTAGAATTTCATACTCTAACCACATCTGTCCTGTTTGTGGCAGTGGATAGTCGACATTGCTGAATTGAAAGACTGTGATGGTAGAAGGATCTTCGCATGCGGCAAGTATGGATAAGCGAGACTGCGCAGGCACTTCTATAAAACCAAGTTCATCTTGAAAAAAAGAACGGAGTTTACGAATTACTAAATTGTAGGAATAAATGTCGCGCATAAAATGCTCCTCATATAGCATCGATGGATATAGATACAGTTCTCCTACTCTAGGAAAACCACCCCTTACCCCAAATCTGTTAAGATTGAGAATCAATTCGCGCGCAAATTGGTTAATACTAACATAGTAATAATTTTTTTTGCAAGCTCGCACTTTATGATGAGAAACAAATTAACGGATCTCTTTCGCTTCTACATCGATGACATCATCATCTGTTTGTTTGTGTTTATATTTACGAATGTAGACACGCCGCTTGATGAAATATTTTTCTGAAGACTCAGCACCTAATGCAATAAACCAAGAAAGACTTACTAAAACAGGATTGTGATGCCAGTAATGGATCGTAGCAAGGATCGCTACCAGATAATGAGGTGCAAAAATAAATCCAAGCCACCAAAAAATTCCACCGAAGGGAATAGACGAAAACAACAAAGCAAGTCGAGGAAAGAAACTTAAAAAAACAAGTAACCAGAAGCCATGATGGTCCCAATAATTAGCATTGCTTAAATCGATGTTCAAAAAAGCAACACCTAAAGTCATGAGTATAGACAAACATAAAAAAATTAAGAGAAACCGAATCATATTTTTTCCAAAATAAAAATATACAAAATAAAAAAACGGTAACGAAAGTTTACCGTATTTATGGAGTTAAAAAAACATAAGCCTTATTCCACAAGGTTTTTATGAGTTGGCATGTGCTTTGCTTTAGTAATAGTAAAACCCAGTACAAAAAAGTTAAGACACGGGCCCTTCGGGGTGAACCCCAAACAACGGCTCTAAATGATGCCCCAGCTTGCAATACTTTGTTCGCAGGTAAAGGTCGTTATGAGGATTAGGCGTGGAAAGGGAGGGCACACGTTCGCTTATAAGAATGCCTGCAGCTTCTAGCGCCTCTATTTTTTTAGGGTTGTTGGTATTCAGTCGGACTTTGTCTATGCCTAGTTCTTTTAAAATCGCGATAGCTACGGAGAAATTGCGAAGATCTTCCGCAAAACCCAATGCATGATTTGCTTTGATCGTATCCAAATGAGCATTTTGCTGCAAAGCATAGGCGCGAATTTTATTGCCCAAACCGATACCCCTGCCTTCGTGATTACGTAAATAAATCACAAGCCCATAAGCTTCCCGAGCTATATTTTCAAGGGCGGAATCCAATTGGGATTTGCAATCGCAGCGCAAGGAATTCAGGACTTCGCCAGTATAGCATTCGGAGTGTATGCGTAAGAATGGCGGTCTATTTTCTTCAAAAGTTCCTTGGGAAAGAACCACATGCTCGACCTGATCTTCAAGAGAACGGTACACAGAAAGGTTAAAAACCCCTGCTACGAGTGGGATCTGTGTTTGTGCGTAGAGTTCTACGGAGTGTCTCTGACAACTTTGCATGTGTTTAAAAATCATCCTACTTAAAAGGGAAGTGCTTATATCTAATATGGAAATTTATTTTCGTAAACCGCTATTTTTGTTTTGGCAGATGGGAGCCTTTGAGCCTATAAGAAATAGAGTCTAACTAGGTCACATCCGCGTAGAAGGATATCTATGAGACGTGCGCTTACTGCTCTTGCTCTTTCTTTACTCATATCTTTGCCGCATTCTGCTAATGCGAAAGAACAACAACCTACATGTAATGTTGAAGATAGCTATTTGGTTGACGACTATGACAAATTAGAAGATTTCGATGATCGTTTTTCTAAGTTGTGCATCAGCACCGTAGTTTTAGCAGCAGCTCTCGTTATAGGAATTCACGGAATGGCTATGGCTGATAATTTTGTTCGTGATATGAGTCCAAAATAGTTTTTATAAGTTTTTACTTCATTTAATTTTTATTCAATGGGAAGTTTTAAGGAAAACACTCCTGATACTTTGAAAAGGAGTGTTTTCCGATTATATTATAATCAAAATTACATTTGGTTATGGTAAGATTCGTTTATAACACATTTTAGCCTTGATCCTGTGCTATCTTCGATTATCAAGGTTGAGTATTCCTAAGCCGTTCAAATACATTAGGGCTAAAAAAGGTTGAAGAACCGGCTGGATATTTACCATTTTCTACAACGCTTTTTAAAGTTCCTCCCAATCCCATTAGTTGACCTCCACCCAGACTTCCAAAAGAAGCAGCTTCATTTGAGTCCATTCCCATTTTTTGACATAGAGCACCCAATTGACTAGATATATCCTTAAAATTGTTGTGGAGGTTATCTCTTAAAATCTGAGCTGCTTGTTCAGGTGTCATGTATTCTATCAATTTAAGACGTTCTGAAGCAGAAAGATTTTTAAAAAGATCGTCCATATTTTTTCGATTCAAGTAGGGGATCAAGCGTTTTAATTTAGATGTATCCAACTTCTTATATTCCACTCCTAGCTGAACCCCGCTTGATCCATTAAGGCCTTTCAAACCGCTTTTTTCTTCCACACTTAGAGGCGCAGGCAATAATTTTTCTATTCTTCCTGCTATGTTAGGGTCTGAAGATAGAGCTCTTAGCATTTCAAGTTGACGTGTATCAAGAGCACCAAAAATTTTATCAAATTGATCTTTGGACATTTTATTTACCAAAATAGAAAGATCATCAGAATGAAGAGCCAATAATATATTGAAAATCTGATCTGGGTTATTCCCAGCAGTAACTCCTTCTTTGTAGGGGCTTAAAGGCATTGCATCAAAACTAAAAGGGTTTGCTTGATTGGAAGGACTTGCTAAGTTTTCTAACTCCTTTATTTTCACATGAACGTTTTGTAAGTTAATGGTTCCTAATTCAAATTCGTTCAATTTTAGTTCTTCAATGTACACTCTTCTCACTTGATTTTTATTAACAGCAAATATATCTCCTACACCTACTGTAACTGGGGGATGACCAATTTGAATTTTAGCTTTAAGCATTTGCAATTGTATCTCAGTAGCTAAGTTTCTTCCCTTAGATTTCATTTTAAATAACGGAATTAGATTTGAATCGGAGTATAATTTTTTAACATTCACATAAACAAAGTCCCCGTCTCTAAAAAATTGAACTTGTCCATGACCGTCATCTCTAACAATGAAACCCAAATCTTCACCCTTCGGAATGGGAACTCTTATGAAGGTCATAGAACGGTGAAAACCACCTTTAGGTGACAATTTAAATAAATTCCTATTAGCTTCTCCCGGAACAGACGCAAGGTTATACTCTATATCCTTCGCTATTTGACTTCCTTGATATGCTCGACTAAATGTTACATCTTTTGTCCCGTCCCTTAGGGTGTTAACTCTCATAGTATTTATAAAACTTTTAGCACCACCACCATTAAATATACTCTCAATTCTCCAAAGAATACCACCAACCAATGCAAGTTGCGTCTGCTGCTGAGAGAAATCTGTTCCCAACCAAGTAGAAATATTACTACGTGCTAAGCTGTCATCTATCACATCTGTAAGACTTCTATCATTCACATAAGCAATCCTAGACTGGTCATCGACACACAACTCCCCTGTTGCAGAAGCTTGCTCACCATCTTTCATAATAACCGCTTCGCCAAATGTAAAATCTCCATAAGGTGCAATATAGAGACTCTTCGTCGCACCGATAAAAGTAAAACAGGCATGTTTAAGAGGTATATCCAAAGTGCTAGCACTGCTTAAAACACCATCTTTCGAAAGGGTCAAAGGAGTGTATTTGTAATAAAAAGAATCTGTCGCTGTGGTTGTCTGTGTTTGCAACTGTGTTGAAGTTCCCACGGCAGTGTCAGCAATCTCTTCAACCAGATAAACCTGCTGTATATTAGCCCAATTTGCAGGATAGGAACCTTGGTAGACAAGTGCTAAACTTCCATCAGAACTGTTGGAATAATGTTCGTAGATTAAAGTACCAGGAGTCGATACGAGTGTTGCGGAATTATTCACTGAAGAGGAAACACTGCCAGCACCTCCTCCGGTTTTTTCTTTACAAGAAACAAAAATAAGCGTTGTACAAAATAAAAATTCAATCCTAAACACTCCCTACTCCTTTTCATAAATTATGCATTTATAAGTCGGCTAGTTAGAAAAAATCTTAAATGTTAGAAATCCCCTCATTTAATTCCTTTAATTTTATTCAGTGTAGGAATTCAAGGAAAACACTCCTTTTTAAGGTACCAGGAGTGTTTTCAGGTCTTACTAGAACCTAATATTATATATGGTTATGGTAATGTAAGGACTGTTTTCTAAGAAATGACTTACTTTTCTCATGGACTTGAGCTGTCATCACACTCTTCCGATAAGATACTTTGTCAATACTCTGTATTGACAAGATAGCAGAGCTATCCTACCCTAGAACCTAGGAGTGCTACTTATGGAAAAAAAAGAACAATTGCAAATACGTGTCAGCGCGAAAGAAAAAAGTTTAATACGACAATCTGCGAAGAAAGCAGGGATGGAAATGTCTGAATGGGTTTTGAAAACTCTTTTCCCTCCAGCACATCATATATTTCATAAACTGCTTTCCGATTTATCAACAAGCTCTGAATCTTCTTATGTGTTGGCGGAGATCAACGACTTTTTGACAAAAATAAATGGAAAGGAACTCAAACAAATCCTGAGGGAATCACCTAGTTTCAAACTGAGTCCTTTCTTGGAAAACTATGTTGCAGCTATGATTGAACTTGCTTGTGTACAGAAAAAAATTCCACTCCCTTCATGGCTCCCTTCTATTGAAGCTTTGTCTGAACCTTATTTCGGAACGGACTTAAAAAGCTTGCGTTTATATCTGCTCACTCAATCACCTCCTCCTTTTCGCAAACGCAATATCTTTATTGATTCCAGTTTGAGCAACAGGATTTAAAAATGAGTTTCGATAAAAAAGCAATCATGCAACTTTTTACTCTGCTTAATGAAGAACTCTCAAAAGAAAATTTTGTTGGGGAATTGTATCTTGTGGGAGGTGCTGTGATGTGTCTTGTTTTCAATGCAAGACCCGCAACTAAAGATGTGGACTCTTATTTTCAACCCAGCACACAGATTCGAAAAGCAGCAGAGAAAGTTGCACAAAAAGCATCTGTAAGTTCAGACTGGTTAAATGACGGAGTCAAAACTTATCTCAGTTCCAAAGGTGAATTCGCACCTTATTTAGAACTGAGTCATCTCCGTATTTTTACGGCAAATCCTGATTACCTACTCGCTATGAAATGTCTAGCAATGCGCATAGGGGAAGAATTTCACGACCTCGAAGATATCCGCTATCTCTTGCGTTATCTGAACATCACAAAAAGAGAGCAAGCTCACTCTCTCCTAGCGAAATATTATCCTCTGGATAAATTTCCTCAGAAGACTTTATATGCCTTAGAGGAACTTTTAGAAACCTGATCAAAATCGGGATTTATCGCCAAGATATCGAAAATTCAGATAAAACTTCTTTTAAGTCGACAAAGTCCGCACTTTTATGTAGAAAAGTGGGGTCAGATTCCCACATCCCCTTATTAACTGAGCGCTTTTAAGCGACTCCAAGCCTGTGTGAAAAACTATGATGAAACGTCAAGATGTTCGAAACTTTTGTATTATTGCTCACGTCGATCACGGTAAAACAACCCTGATCGATTTTTTATTGAAACAATCGGGAACCTTCGCCAGCCATGAAAAAACGGTTGAGCGCGTTATGGATTCCAACGACCTCGAACGTGAAAAAGGTATCACCATTCTCGCCAAGAACGTTTCTGTCGATTATATGGGTCACAAACTCAACATCATCGACACTCCAGGTCACGCCGACTTCGGTGGAGAAGTTGAGCGCATTATGGGCGCAGTAGACGGAGCGATATTGCTCGTAGACGCGGTGGAGGGCCCTCTGCCACAAACACGTTTCGTTCTTGAAAAGGCACTCGCAAGAGGCCACAAAATTATTCTCTGTATCAACAAAGTCGATCGAAGCGAACTCGAAGAATCTGGAATCAAACGGATCAACGAAGTCGTCGATGCGACTTTTGGTCTTTTTGTAGAATTGAATGCAAGCGAAGAGCAATGTGAGTTTCCTATTATTTATGCTTGTGCACGCAAAGGTTGGTGTACAACCGATTTCAACGAAATCGAAAAACTCCGCGTTGATGCTTCTTCTGCATCTTTGAAACCTCTTCTCGACTTAGCTGTCGAATATCTTCCTGCACCGACTTATAAAGATTCTGAACAATTCAGTATGCAAATTTTCAATTTAGCTTGGTCCGATTATCTCGGACGTCTTGCTTTAGGACGTGTTCATTCTGGAAAACTGGAAGCAGGCAAAAATGTATTCGCACTCGGTGTTGATGAAAATGGAGTCTCAACAACAACTCCTTTCAACGTCGTTAAAATCATGGCTTATGATGGTTTGGTACCTGCGGAAGTTCCACAGTTGCTTCCTGGTGATATCGGTATTCTTGCAGGATGTGAAGACATCAACATCGGTGACACCGTAACAGACTCTCGTGATTTTACTCCGATGGTGCGCATTCCTATAGATCCACCGACTTTGAAAATGACTTTCACCGTCAACACCAGTCCTATGTCTGGAAAAGATGGAGAAGCTGTACAATCTCGTAAATTAAAAGACAGATTGCTTCGTGAATGCCGCAATAACGTCGCTTTGAAATATATGGATGGACCTTCACCAGAGCAGTTTTATCTCTTTGGTAGAGGTGAACTTCAGTTCGCAATCTTGATTGAAACTATGCGCCGTGAAAATCTTGAATTCATGATCGGTCGTCCTGAAGTTGTTATGAAAAAAGATGAAAACGGAAACACACTGGAACCTATAGAACTCGCAGTTTTGGATTTACCGAAACCCTATGTCGGTGACGTATCCGAAATGTTCCAGAGTAAAAAAGGACGTATGTCTTTTTACGAAGAGATCGGAAACGAACGTGTACGTTTGACCTTCGAAATCCCTTCTCGTGGATTGTTAGGTATTCGTAGCCGCTTTCTGACTGCAACACGCGGTGAAGGTTTATTCTCTTCTCAATTGAAAGGTTACGAAGAGTACCGCGGAGATATGCTCGCACGTGCTAACGGAACTTTGATTGCAGACAGAAGTGGAAAGACAACAGACTACGCTCTTCAATATATTGAAGAACGTGGAACACTTTTCATTAAACCGGGAACAGAAGTTTACGAAGGTATGGTCATCGGTGAATGCAGTCGTCCTAACGATATGAACGTAAACCCTGTTAAACCCAAGAAACTGACAAACATGCGTTCGACTTCGTCGGATGGTTTGATCATTCTTTCAGGTACACGTGATATGTCCCTCGAACGTTGCATTGAATGGATTGACGACGATGAGTGGATCGAATGTACGCCTAAGAATGTACGTATTCGAAAGAAAATTTTGGATCAAACCAAACGCAGCGTTGTAAGAAAAATTAAAGAGTAAACTACGCCAAAAAGGCACCCTCCTCCTCTTCTTGGGAGGAGGACAAAAAGCTCCAGTCTTATTAGCAACTTTCATTATTTCAAAACTCTTCTCGAAATTTTTTCTAATTTTTAGCAACAAACAACCGAAACTTCGTTTGTTTAAATCATTCCTTTGAGGAGAGTTCACATGAAAACAATTATGAAAGGCATGCTATCGAGCTTGCTGATGGTCTCGGGTTTTACAGCCCTTGCACACCCAATGAAGCTCACACTCACACTTGAGCAACGCACATCTATTCAAGAACTAGCTCACAATGTTGTAGATCCGAATTCTGACCGTTATGAACAGTATTACACACCTGAAGAAATTCGAGATCTCGTAGCTCCTACACAAGAAGACTATGATAACCTTTTAAACTCACTTCGCGCAGAAGGTTTTTCTATCTCTTTCGAATCGAAATCACATCTTGTTGTAGGAATAGAAGGTGAGCACACCACTTTCGAAAAAGTATTCCGAACACCTATTCGTTTCACAAATCGAAGTTTGCACACAAACACACTCAAACCTCAAATACCAAATCATTTATCTCTGATCACTTCTCTTTCAGGATTAGACAACACTCCTAAATTTAAACCTCTTTATAAAAAAGCTATCAGACCACTTGCAAATCTTGATGACCAACCTGGTATACTTCCCGATGATGTGAAAAGTGCTTACAACCTCACAGGACTTTACGAGCAAGGTTGGAGTGGAAAAAATCAAGATCTTGCCATTGCAACTTACATGAACTTCTCACTCGATGATGTAAATCAATATTATAATCTCATTGGACTTTCACCAGTGCCTACTGTTGATGTTATTTCTTTTAATGGTACAGCTCCTTATGACGCAGACTCTGCAACAGAAACGGAACTCGATGTTGAACTCAGCGGAATGATTGCCCCAGGATCCAATATTCATGTGTTTGGTTCTGCTGCAAATAGTGAAGATGGTGAACTTTCATTATTCACAGCCATTTTAGACGATAATCGTTCAAAAGTTGTGAACTACAGTTGGGGTTCTTGTGAAAATTCTCTCAACATGGATCACAAAAAAGATATGGATAAAGTTTTCGCACGCGCAGTTGCACAAGGCGTGAATATACTCGTTGCTTCGGGAGATACTGGTTCAGATTGCGTTGGTGATGGAACTGTTGTTGCAGATTGGCCCGCAATGCATCCTCAATTAGTTGCAGTTGGTGGAACCACTTTGCTGTTTAATAACGATGGTTCCCCTTATGAAATAGGATGGTCAGGAAGCGGTGGTGGTATCAGTAAATTTTATAAACTTCCTCAATGGCAGGCTGGCTTCCGCTCACCGTTTGTAAGACGCTCCTATCCCGATATTTCTTTCAACGCAGATCCAAGTTCAGGTGAAGGCATTTGGGTTCGTTCGGGTTTAAATGGAACACCAGGATGGTTACAAATTGGAGGAACCAGTATGGCTGCTCCCCAATGGGCAGGTTTCCTAGCTCTCGTCAACGAAGCACGACAAAGCAACGGAAAAGCAGCTCTTGGATTTATAAATCCGATTATTTACAAAGCTGCCAATAAAAAAGCGATCTTCACCGACATCACTTCGGGTAAAAATGGAGCATTTAAAGCGAATGTAGGTTGGGATGCAGTAACGGGTTGGGGATCTATGAAAGGTGAAACCATGTTCAACTTTTTAGTTGCATATTAAAACCAAACTTGAAATTTTGTAGCAGGTCCTTTGAGATCCGTATCTTCTTCACTTTTATCCATATTCTCCAAAATACTCTTCACTTTTTCGATAAGGATCTGCGCTTCAAAAGGTTTGCTCAAAACATCTACATTTCCAAAATTGCTAAACTCTTCTGCATTATGACTTGCATAAGCTGTGATAAAAATCACAGGAATATGACGTTTACGTAACAGTTGTAATTTCTTAAGAAGAGCAAAGCCACCAAATTTCGGCATATTGATATCTGTAACAATAAGATCGACATCTTCCTGTATACAAATATTGTAAGCCTCGTCTCCATCACCCGCTTTGAATGTATTAAAACCAGCTTCTGTAAGTTCATAATGGAGAACTTCCAAAAGATCCTTCTCATCATCGACTAAAAGTAATTTAGGTGCTTTTTTCATAAAATCCCCTTCCACCTCTTCCAACTACCAAAGTATCGACTTGGTAGAGATATAACTTGAGGAATATTAGCTATTGCTTGTATAGGCTTACAAATACCTTTGAAATGATTGGAGAAATAATGAGGATTTGAGTTTGTGTGTTAGCTTAGTTTTAAAGATCTCTCACGCAGAATATCTCGCAGATTCAAGGAGACAGACATCACCAAGCTGAGCGCAAGAAAACCGTAGGAAAGTATGTTCACTGCTGAGTCTGTAGGTACTATTCCGAAAACACTTTGTATAAAATAGGAAATAAAACTAGATGGAAGATTTGTCTGACCCAAATGCTGTTTGATCGTCCAATGTATATTTGTGAGTATACAGTTTCCAAAACCAAACCAGAAACCCAGACCTATCCAAGAAAAGAGTACGGAGATCAAAGCGTAAAAATGAACACGTCGTGTTTTTACGAAGATCCATCCAAACATATTGAAAGCAATAAAACAGCTATGAAAAACATTGAGAAAGTAATCCCCCAAATGCCATAAAAGCGTAGTCTCTAACAAAATAATCCTCACTAAAATTAGATGGTTGCACCTTGTAGAAAGGATCACTATAATCATTTTTCGCGAGGAGGCAATATCTTAATTATTGATTGCTGAATGCTAAGGAAGGAAGCATCGTTGAAAATTAAAACACGAAAAGTTCTTCTGTGCAGTTTATTAGCTTCCTTTTGTATTCAATCCAGTCTCGTTTATTTTGATGATACTGCTGACAAAAAAGCTCCTCTTTCGTCTCTCGCTCGTGAAGGTCAAAAAATATGGCTCGCGAATAACTGTCAGTCCTGTCATCAGATCTATGGTTTCGGTGGTTTTCTCGGACCCGATCTCACCAATGCGGCAAAAAGACTCACCGAAAACAGACTCGCAAATATTCTTACAGAAGGCTCTGCACAGATGCCTGCATACCATTTTGGCTCAGTTGAACAAAATGCTCTTATGTCCTTCTTTCAAGAAATAGACAAAACAGGACATGGTCTCCCGAGTTTGAACAAAGGTTCTGCTGCGGATCCTGTTCTTCATTTTTATGCAAGCATCAAAGAGCTTCTTAAAAGTGAAAGCAATAAACAGATTCACAATGCTTTCGAACTCGTGCAGCAATACTCTTGTATATCCTGTCACTTGCCTAATGAAAAAAGTGTATATAGAGCTCCGGATCTTCGTTTTATAAGTTCATCAAGAACTCAAGATGAAATTGACACAATATTAATAGAAGGACGCATCGAAAAAGGCATGCCTTCCTTTCAAATGACGGAAGAAAAAAGAAAAGACGTTTACACATTTTTGACGTGGCTTCATGCACACAACGAAGAATTTAGCAAAGTCTATTCAAAATCTGATTCTTTGACGATGCTTGAATTCTTAAAAAAAATTCCATGGTTTGAATATGAAAACGAATAGTAAAGACACCTACGTCTATGCACTCTTGTGTTGTGCACTGACCTGTTTAGTTATTGGCATTTCTTTCGGAGTTTTATCGGCGCTCTATTATATTCCAGCTTTAGCAAGCACTCTGAAACAAAGCGGCGTCTCTCTTGCTCAATTGCGACCTATGCACGATACCTATGTTTCTGCCTGGATCTTTCTAGGTGGTATAACAATGGTCTACAAATATCTTATCGATGAGCATGGCGAACTCAATTCCGCAGAACGTTTTCGTTACAAAGCGCATATGCTTCTTTGGGCTTTTGCAGGATTAGGAATTGGGATTTCAACTTTGCTCGGTTATTCATCAGGACGTGAGTACCTTAGCTTCCCACCTTTTTTCTCAATTTTTATTTTAGCGGGCTGGTTGCTCTATGCTTGGAACTTTCTTGGTCGCACACTTTCTCAATTTTGGAAACAACCTGCTTACATTTATATGTGGACAGTATCTGCATTTTTATTTGTGTATGTGTTTTGCGAAGCGCATGCGTATTTGATCCCTTCTCTCTTGCACAAACCTGTAGCGGACTTACAAATACAATGGAAGTCTTACGGAGCTTTAGTTGCCGCATTCAATCATCTTGTTTATGGCTCGGTGATGTATATGAATGAAAAGATTTCAGGTGATAAAAAATATGCACAATCAACTCTAGCCTTCTCATTATTGGGTGTTGGTTTATTAAACAGTTTTACAAATTATGCTCATCATACTTATCACCTTCCGCAATCTCATACGGTGAAATGGATTTCCTTTCTAGTTAGCATGGCAGAAATTGTCATCCTCTACAGAGTCATGATCGATATAGCAAAAAATTTAGCAAACAAATCGTTTTCTAAAGCAAAGACCACACACCAGCATTTCATTCTGCTATCAAAAGCATGGACGGGAGGCTTGCTTGTTCTTGCCATACTTATTTCCATACCTCCACTGAACACCTTGATTCACGGAACTCATGCTGTGACAGCGCATGCGATGGGTTCTGAAATCGCAATCGATAGCTTTGTTCTTTTTGCAGTGACAGCCTATCTACTGCACAATTGGTTTCCAAATCATGAGACTATACAAATGCGTCTAAATGGTCGGAAAATACGAGTTCTCATTTCATCTATGAATCTTACATTTCTCGCTCTTTTTTCTTGGCTTTTATTCAGTGGAATCTCTGTTGGTCTTTCGAATTTTCTAGGCAACCCCAAACCCTGGTGGATTGCTTACACTCCTGTGATTTTAGCAACGTTAGGTTCTGCTCTTGCCGTTCAAATACTCGCAATATTAGCAAATTGGATAGAGATTTTGTGGAGCTCTCGTTCTTTCTTTCTCCACAAAAACGCAAGCTCTCGCGCCAAAAAAATAAAAGCGCTCCCCAATCAAATCTAGCGCTCTTCTTCACCTTGATTCTCCAAAAAAGAACTGCTTAACTTAAAACAAGAAGTTATTACCATTTAGGAGGACAGAGGATGCGTGCTCAATTTTTTGGTGGAGTGTTGCTTGCGGGTTTCAGTCTTATCAGCGCTTCTTTATACGCAGTTGCGCCGAAAGAAATCTTTGCACCCGTTGAAAGAGTTTTTATTGCGGAAGGCTTCGACGATAATGATAACGTTGAAGTCTCCTTATACGGCAATTTTTCTGATACGTGTTTCCGTGTAGGCCCTACAGGTTTTAATATAGACCATGCGAAGCGTAAGATTCAAATATGGGCAAAAGCTTATGATTACTCTTCACGGGAAATGACCTGTTTAGATGTTCTCACACCCTTCTTGCTCAAAGTAAGTGTAGGTGTTTTGGAACAAGGTGAATATACTGTCGAAGTCACAGGACAGCCTATATCCGAGAAAATGCAGATTGCTAAGAGTACAAGCGACTCCCCAGATGAATTTTTATATGCTCCTGTCACTTACACCCATCTTGAGACTTTGGACAATGGAAAGCAAAAAGCTACAATTTCAGGCCAGTTTCCTAGACTTTTACACGGTTGTATGATTTTGAAAGAGACACGGCATTACGTAACAGCGAAAAATGTACTCATTCTTCTTCCTATCGCAGAGGTTCTCGATGATGATGCTCAGTGTAAAAATGTGAAAGAAACATTTAAAGATGAAATTATCTTTAATTCCTTTACAGATGTAGGTCTTTTACACGTACGTGTAAGCAACGGGTACTCTCAAACTCAGTTGATTACACTTCCGTAAGAAGAGATCTCTTGAGTTCTTCTGAATTAGAACGGAGAAAAAAGTGCGCCTGCTCTTAGTCACCTTTTTTTTGACTACACAAGCGTATGCTCACACTCCGAGCTACGAACTTCGTTTTACGGATGCTATAGACAAAGCCCTTCAGCATTCAGAACAACTCAAGTCGGTAAGCTCGGATATACAAGCATCGCAAGAGCAGGCGCTAACCCTCAAAACTGCTTTAGTTCCAAGGTTAAGTCTGGATGGAAGTCTTCGCTATCTCAGTGAAGTTCCTTCACTTCAGGCTTCACCCCAAGCTCCTCCCGTAAGTTTAGGGTCACACTTGAATTACAGTATAGGCCCTACACTGTCTTACCTACTTTGGGATGGCAACTCCGTACGCAATAATTATAAAAGTCAGATGAAAAGAAGGGACTCTCAAAGAGAAGGCCTCAATGTTCAAACAGCGCAGCTCATTGCTTCGGTAAAATTGGCCTACATGAGAACACAGCTGGGTCTTGAGCAATTGAAAATGCTTGCAGACTCCGTCAAACTTGCAGAATCTCAAAGCCAAGACATAGCTAACAGAAAAAAAGAAGGAGCTGCAAGCGAACTCGATTCCGTCACTGCAAAAAATGAAGTTCTCAATTATAAACTTCTCTTCAAACAAAAACAAAATGAACTTGCAAGTTTTCTCAGAGATCTCCTAGCATTCGTCGAAGAAGATTCTCATAAAATTCCAGCTCAAGATCCTGCACCCGAGGGATTTGCCAATGCCAGCTTGTGGCTCAAACTCGATTCTCTCGACTCTATAGTCAAAAAAGAGAGCCAAGACGAAGCTGTAAGTATAGACGCTAGCATTCCCTTATTACGCAGCATGGATTTACAAGTGGAAGCATTGGAATTGCAGGCTCGCAGTCAAGAAGGGTCCTTATATCCACAGATTAAAATTTCAGCACGCACAAGTCTCGATTATCCCGATGGTCCTGTGATTAAAAAATTTAATCAGAATACTTTGAGCATAGATTTCACTATGCCTCTCTATGAATTTTCAAAAACACAGCATCTTGTTGCAGAAAAAAATTTCGAAGCTGAAGCTCTGAAGCACCGTCGCAATCAAATGCAACAAGACATTTTTCGAGATTTTGCAAAAGCAAAAGAGAGTTTGAGATCTCTTCGACAGCAAGATCTCGATGCACAGGTCCTTCTCAAACAAAGAGAAACTTTAGCGAAACTCAATTACGAAGCTTATAAATTTGGACGCCTCAACCTTGTCGAGGTTCAAGCTGCAAACCTTCATGCACTCCAAGCTAAAGTCAATATCTTGCAAATACGTGCTCAAATTTTCAATCAGCTGATTCTTTTAAAAACCCTTCTGGCTAAGGATCTTTCTTCATGAAGGAAATGATTAAAAAAATTCTATTCATAATACTTCTAAGTGGAGTTGCAGCACTGCTCTTTCGTTTGTATTTTGAAAAAGAAAAGTTTTATTATGCAGGAACTTTAGAAACGACGAAAGTTGACATCTCGGTTCAGGTTGCTTCTGCAGTTGCTAAAGTTCATGTTCAGGAAGGAGATTCTTTTAAGTCAGGAGACCTTCTTGTAGAGCTCTCTTGCGAAGATTATAAAAATGCTGCGCATTTTGCTCATGGGAATTACACCCGCTATGCCAAGCTTCTCAAAAGTGGGAGCGCTACTCCTGAAACAGTCGACCTGATGGAAAATCGAAAAAATGATGCAGATATTCGCCTTTCTTGGTGTCTTCTCAAAGCACCTTTAAACGGAAGTGTACTCACACGTTATCACGAACCAGGAGAATGGGTGACACCAGGATCAAAAATCCTGACAATAGCCAATCCAAAAGATGTGTGGGCTTATTTCTATGTGCCGCAAGAAATGCTTTCAAAACTGTCTTTGGGAATGAAAATCAAAACGTATCTACCAGAAACCAACATGAAACTTTTCGAAGGCACTATCATCAAAATCAATGAAGAAGCCGAGTTCACACCCAAAAATGTACAGACACGAGAAGAACGAACACGTCTGGTTTATGGTATTAAAATTTCATTCCGAGATGCGAATCAGGATGGGGTTTTAAAATCGGGAATGACTCTCGAAGCTGAATTTCCAGAATGAACAAACTCTATTCCATAGAAGTCGACAATATTTCAAAAAAACTTGGTGAAAACCAAGCTCTCTCACATGTCTCTTTGCGTTTTGAAGAATCTCACATGCATGGAGTTATAGGACCTGAAGGAGCTGGAAAAACAACTCTCATGCGTATCCTTTTAGGACTGCTCAAACCTAATTCAGGACATTTAAGCTATTTTTGTAATGGTCAACGCGTAGATTTCGAGACTCTACGTGGTCAGATTGCATACATGCCCCAGCAGCAAAGTTTATACCCTGACTTGTCGGTGGATGAGCATCTCGAATTTTTTCGAGCACTTTTTAATATCGCTTATGAAGATTTCCTACGACAGAAAGAGCATCTTCTTCAGATCACACGTCTCGGTGATTTTCTCAAAAGACCTGCAAAAAAATTGTCGGGAGGAATGTATAAAAAACTAGGACTGATGTGTGCACTGCTTCGCTCTCCAGAAATTTTGTTATTAGACGAACCTACAAACGGAGTCGATCCTATCAGTCGTCGGGAATTCTGGGACTTACTCTACCAACTAGGGGAACAAAAGATACTTATACTCGTGAGCACAGCATACATGGATGAAGCAGAACGCTGTTCTAAAATTCATCTGCTCGAAGCAGGCAAAGTTCTCGCAAGCGGTGAACCTCGACAACTTCTTTTTGAGGAAAAGGTGCGTTCACTAGACGAACTTTTCTTGAAAAGAGGTCCGCAATGAATGCTATCGAAGTCAAAAATCTCAGTGTGATCTTCGATGATTTCTACGCTGTAAACAACATCAGTTTCGAAGTGAAAAAAGGTGAAATTTTCGGCTTTTTAGGCGCTAACGGAGCAGGGAAAACGACAACCATTCGTGTGCTTTGTGGTTTACTCCCACCAAGCACAGGAGATGTCACAATCGCTGGAATTAAATTTGCCTCCAATGAGAGGGAAATTAAAAGCCAAGTCGGATATATGTCTCAGAAATTTACTTTGTACGATGACTTGACAGTGGAAGAGAATTTAAACTTCATTGCAAGTTTGCGTAAACTTCATAAGAATAACTATCTTGAACGAAGAAAAAAAATTCTCGAATTTATTTCTTTCAAAGAATCATTAAAATCTCTCGTTAAAAATTTACCTGGAGGCATCAAGCAGCAGCTTGCACTTGCAGCAGCGCTTCTCCATGAACCACAGATTATTTTTCTAGATGAACCCACAGCGGGTGTAACGCCTGCCGCACGTGCTCGATTTTGGGCCTTACTGAAAGAACTTTCTGCAGAGGGTAAGACCATATTTGTAAGTACGCACTACATGGATGAAGCAGAACAGTGTGAGCGTATTGCTCTTATGGGTGCTGGTAAGATCATCGCTTTGGATAGCCCTGAAAACCTTAAAAATAAGGCCTTTCCAAGAGGTCTTTATGAATGGACTCCAAAAGATTCCAAGCGTTTTGTGAGAGCAAAAGATTTAACTTTAACTTCGGAATTCGATTTTTTTGAACCTTATGGTTTTCGCTTTCATGCAAGTTTTAAAGATCCTGCAATTGGAGAAGAACACATACTTCACTATGCAAAAGATTTTGAAATACGAAAAATCAAACCTACTTTGGAAGATGTCTTCATTCACTGGATAGAGGATCATCAGAGATGAATATCAATTGGAGACGAACTTTTGCGATCACTCGCAAGGAGGTTTATCACATACTCCGAGATCCTTTTACGTTGACTCTGTCCATGGGTCTTCCCATGTTTATGGTCTTTACCTTTGGTTACGCGATAGATTTCAACACAAAGTATTTGCCCATAGCTATTTATGATCCTAGTATCTCTCAGAGCTCCCGTGAACTTGTAGAAACATTCAGCAGTTCTCAGTATTTTATCTCTTCCCCAGTATCCTCACCTGACGAGGCTCTAGAAGCCATTGCTGCGCAACGGGTTCATGCAGCCTTGATTTTAAATCCTGATTTCGAATCGCGTCTTTTTGAAAAAAAACCAGCGAGAGTCCAGCTGCTTCTCGATGGTTCCGACAATTCTACAGTCAGTCCTATTTTGAATTACGTTTCATCTATACAAATTCTTGCTTCACAGAGAATCACAGAAGAAAAAATTCCTGAAATTCTCAAAATCAAAACACGTTTTCTCTTCAATCCCGAATTAAATAGCCAGTGGTTTGTCATTCCAGGTTTAGCAGTTGTTGTCATGGCTATGCTTTCTATTTTGCTCACAGCACTGACCGTCGCACGCGAATGGGAAAATGGTTCCATGGAACTTCTGCTCTCCACTCCGGTTCGTCCTATAGAAATCATTTTAGGCAAGCTTGCACCCTACGGAATTATGGCTTTAATTGCCGTCTTTTTTGTATATTTACTTTCTCGTGGGATCTTTGGAATCCCTTTTCAAGGAAGTCACTTTGTCTACACTCTCGGAGCCAGTATTTTTCTCGTCACCTATCTTGCACAGGGACTGTTGATTTCCGTACTCACACGCAATCAACAGCTTGCGATGCAATTTGCAATGATGTCAGGAATGATTCCTTCCCAATTATTATCGGGATTTATTTTTCCCATTGAAAGTATGCCTAAATTTTTTCAGTACTTTACTATGATTTTTCCAGCACGTTGGTATATGACGATTGCACGCAGTTCCTATTTGAAAGGTTCTATGCTTTCAGATATGGCTCTTGCGTTTTTAGGTTTGACGGTATTGTGTGTAATCATGGTGAGCCTTGCGACTCATAATTTTAAAAGAGATTTGGAGCCATGAAACTATCGACACTCAATGGTTTTATATTGAAAGAATTCAAACAGGCTTTGCGTGATCCGCGTATGCGCCTTCTGTTGTTTGTTATGCCTATGATTCAACTCACACTGTTTGGTGTTGCAATTTCAAACGAAGTTAAAAATATACGCTTATGGACACCAGCGACGACCAATGATTATGTTTTGCACCACATTTATACACGAGCTATTGCAAGCAAGTGGTTTCTTGAAACACATTTTGATCGCAATGAGGATCCCTTTAAACTCCTCCGAGCAGGAAAAATAGATGCTGCGCTTGTAGGGCCGCCCGGAGGCTTGAGCGAAGCTTTAGGCAAGGGTTCTGCAAACTTGCAAATACTTGTCAATGCGACAAACGTAGTCCAAGCGCAAGCCGTTGAAGGCTATTTGAAGGCGATTTCAACTCAAGTTTTAAAAGATGATCTCAAACTTACAAATAGAGCACCTAGCATAGATATCGCTGTACGTGTGCTTTATAATCCTTCTCTAGAAACTTCCTATTTTATGGTGCCAGGTGTGATGAGTATGCTGATGTGCATCATCACCATTATTTTAACAAGTATGTCAATCACTCGGGAAAAAGAATCGGGAACTTTCGAAATGCTAATTTCCGCACCGATTCGTGCAAGGGAAGTGATTTTCGGAAAGACCATTCCCTATGTTGTTTTAGGAATGAGCAATGTACCGCTTATACTTGGTGTTGCTATGCTTGTCTTTGGCGTTCCAATGCGTGGTTCTTACATATATTTATTAATTGCCTCTTTCGCGTATGTATGTACGACGGTTGCAATTGGAACTTTGATTTCAACATTTGCAAATAACCAATCACAGTCCACACTGGGAAGTTTTATTTTTTTATTCCCTGCGATTTTACTTTCAGGATTGATGTTTCCTCTTGAAAACATGCCTACAGCAATGAAATGGGTTTCGTATTTGAATCCTCTTTCGCACTTTTTATCTTTGCTCAGAAACATCATGTTGAAAGGAGGAGACACTCAGTTTGTATTTTTTCATGTGAGTGTTTTATCTCTGATGGCCTGTGTGAGTGTCCTCTGGAGCTTCCAACGCTTTCATACAACTTTGCGTTAGACTAAAGTAGTGATGAAATATGCTTTTTCATGAAGTCTTCAATTAAATGATATTCTTTTTTTTCCAGTATTGCTCGCAAAACATTTCTATCGACGTTCAAGTAGTCATGAACCAAGATATTTCTCAAACCTACAATAGGTTCCCATTTTTGTAGTTCACTTTGCGAAATCAATTTTAAATCAAATAATTTTTGAAAATTTTCATAAGCACCGACAGCAACAGCTTTGTTGTGCTTTTTCACCAACCTTTTTGCAACTCCGATTCCCGCCTCTATAAGGATCTGCAAATCACGCTCTATGCAACGAAAATCTTTGTTCACAAGCTTATTAAGATCTCGTGAATATTCATCGAGTTCTTCAACACATTCTCGAATATGTTCCTGAATCGATTGTGCGTAATTTTCTATTTTTTTATCCATAAACAACCAAAGCCGAAAGGACTGCAATATTCTTGTCTTCTTCCGCTAGCTTTATAAGTTGATCGAGAAGGGGATTTTTTAATTTTGAAGGTTTTTTCATATTTTTTGGGCCCTAAAGTAAAGGCTACTTTAAGATCTTAGCAAAATACTCTCCTAAGTCGAAGATCTATGTTTTGCAATTGAAAAATATTTAAACTCCCCACAAACGATGTTATGCTTTTTCAACTGTTAGTTTTGAACCAACACAAGGAAACAGCTATGGTGCGTCAGTCAATCTTTGTCCTCACTGCGGCTCTGTCTCTAGATGCCTGTGCAACACCGAAACAAAACCAAGTCAGTATGGCACTTGCAAGTAGCGGACAATGTACTCCCAGCTCTGCCATTCCCGATCGCAGATCTTTTCCGGTAAATCCTACACTCAACCCTTGCGATAACTTCTATCAGTATGCATGTTCGGAAGCATTATCTTGCTTCAAACTACGCGAGGACAGAAATCGTCACATTTTTGCCTTCAGCGATTCAAGCGAACGTCTTCTCGATAAAAAGAAACAGTTTCTCAAAGATCTGAGTTCTAAAAGAAAGGACCTTACAGGTTGGTCGCAATCACTTGCAAATGTCTATTCTGCGTGTATGAATGAAGAGTCCGGCAAAAGCGAAGAACTTTCTTTCGTAAAAGAAAAAATCAAAACCGTCGAATCTTTAAATACACGCGAAGAACTTTTGCATTTCTTTGCAGAAGAAAATCTTGCTTCAAAAGTCGCTCTTATTGACTACCAAAGCACACCAAACTTAGAAAATTCCGACATCTCTGATGTGATTCTGGATCCCACGCCTCGTTTGATGAATCTTCCTGAACGAAGCTACTATTATAATCAACAGCTTATGAGCGACTATACAAAACTCGTTCAAAAGTTTTTCACAACTCTTGGTTTAAGAAATGCAAGGAACCGAGCGAAAGCCATCGTTGCTTTCGAAAAAGGCCTAGCAGAAGCCTATCCCCTTCCTCAGGAAATGCGTAAGCTGTATGTGGAAAAACGTTATATAAGTCGAGACAAACTGATTTCAGAACATCCTTCCTTGCTTTTATCTACGGTGCTCCAAAATATCCCTCATAATATCGTATTCCGCGATGTCGTTCCTGCAAGTTTAAAATATGTAGATAATAAATTCGCACGTCTAAATGTACAAACTCTTAAGGATCTTTACCTTTACAACGTTCTTAGCCCTGAAATGGACAATGCTTATCCTCAATACTTTGCGAAAAAATTTGAGTTTAAAAAAACCTATCTTGGAGGGCCTGCGAAACGTCCTGTGCGTGATGAACGCTGCGCTATGTATGTGATGAATAGTTACGCAAAAGAGTTGGATCACGAAGTGATCGAAGTTTTATATCCAAATTTCCCATCTCAAACTTTTGAAAATCTCGTGGAAAAAATTCGTGTAGCCATGGTAGACCGTGTTTCCAAAAACACATGGTTGAGCGAAAAGGGACGCGAAGGCGCATTAAAAAAACTACGCGCAGTTAAAATGCGGATTGTGAAACCTAAAAACGAAAAGGAATGGGACTTACAGAAAAATGGAAGCTACAGAGATGATGCTAAAATTGCTAACTCTTACGAACAAAATCGCTTACTCCGCGAAAAAATGATCGAAGACCTTTCTCATAAACGCAATAAAGATGCATGGGAGATGAATCCTCTTCTCGTCAATGCCTACTATGATCCTTCGAGCAATACCTTCAACATGCCTATGGGCATTCTTCAGTACCCATTCTTCGATGAATCTTTGAAAGAGTATGAAAATTTAGGATCTGTAGGGGTTGTAGTTGGCCATGAAATAGGACATGCCTTCGATGATAATGGAGCTAAATTCAACGAAAACGGAGTGCTCGAAGATTGGATGACACCGGAAGACATCGCTACTTTCGCAAGATTAGGTTCCGTTTTGATTGCTCAATATGATGCAGTTGGACACAACGGTAAGCTGACTCTTGGAGAAAATATTGCAGATACTACAGGTTTGAATTTTGCTTACGGAGCTGCCTTTCCAAACAACGAAGGAAGCAAAGAAGAGAAGCAAGATTTCTTCCTACAGTACGCTCGCGATTGGTGTGGAGTGATGACTCCTTCAGAATATGAGCATCGTGTCAAAACTGATCCACATGCGCAGACAGAAGTACGTGTAAATGTCCCTATTAAGAATCAAGACGGCTTTTACGAAGCTTTCTCTTGTAAGGAAGGAGATAAGATGTATCTCCCAAGAGAACAACGTTTACGTATGTGGTAAGCGTTTATTCTTTTGGGAAAAGAAGGAGGGCATCGGAGATCTGTCGATCATGAGTGCTACTTTGGGTCCCATCTTGCAACTTAAGATGGGAGGAAGGCCCTCCATCTAGATTGATAGCATGCAAACATCCAATATCTTGAAGAGTTGTACTCAACTGCTCTGGTGACGCATGTGCGAAACTTGCCAACAACCAGTGCTTATCCTTCAAATAACAAAGAGTCGAGCGATTCGTATTGAATATGTTATTTGCCATACCTCTTAGAAAACTATCTTTGAAGCTAAAATTTGGATTAGAAACACCATTAAGGACCAAGGAATCCCCACTCATGATATAGTCCATACTCTTCCATAAAGAGTCCTGGCTTGCATCTTCCGTTGTGTGGTCGTTTTCAACAGGAACTACGAAACTATGCGTCAAATTAATTTTAGCACCTTCTACAAATCGTGAAAATTCCTCTTCATTTCGTATAGTTAACTCAAAAGAATTTTGAGTTAAAAGAATGTTCTCATCCAAATCAGGATTCTCATTATCAGAATGAAACTTCACAGCTGTAATGCTTTCTCCACAGATAAACACTACGGCTTTTTGCTGTTTGTAGCTCACGAAAACCAGAGACTCATGAGCATAAGGAACCAATTCTTTGCGTGTCAATTCGAATTGAGAATCTCCTATATTTAAAAACCATTTCGTTTTCAAAAAGGAAGCATAAACGTCTTGTTCACCCTCCTTATTTTGCTTCCATCCAATAACAGCCCAATAGTCTTTGCTATCGTTCACAAGACCTTTAGGAGTTTGAAGTATACTTACGGGGAAGGTAGACTCACTACCCACACCTACAAAACGACGTGTTGCCCAACTCAAAAAGTTGTTTTCTCTATATCCAAAAAAACCACCATTCAATCCACCGTAAGATTTCGGATTTTCTTTGATATAATCCGCAAGATTTTTACCTTGAAACCAAGAATCCGCATGCACAATTCTTAAGTCAACTCGCCTAGGATCTGCATGCAAAGCATGAATAGAAGGATCTTCAAATTCCCAGAATTCCAACCCTGGTGCAATTGTTCGCCTACGATCAGGACTTTCAAGATTCAAGCTCATTTGAGACAAGAAAGTGCTTATTAATTCATAATTCGATGACATAAAGAAAGCATGATCACTAGGCAATTTATCTAAAATGGATTTTAATTCGATTAAAAATGTTTTATCAAAAATTTCTATGTAGTGAACAAAGAGATTTATAATTTTATCTCCCCACTGATCTTCCAACTCGGTTGAATGTTCAAAATTCCCCAGAATCTCTCTGTTGATCTGAGATTCTGTTTTAGCCAATTTCAACCGAATCAAATCCAATACCCCACCCTCTTTTTTCACTTTATCCTGAATCTCTTTTTCCATAATCAACAAAGATATTTCTAAATAGATACGTTTACTATATGAAAATTCAGTTTTTGTATTCAGAGAATTTTCCAATTCCTGTTTACAAGAATTTATTAAAGACTTACTCACACCTTTTTCGCTAAGAACTCTATATGTGAATAGTGGATCTTCTCTCATATTCAGACAGGCGAGTTTCGAATCATGGGGATTGATCTGGAATAGAAGGTTCAAAACTTCCGCTCGAATTTCAGAACTAAAACTTTGTGTTGGGAATACAGGTCCCAACTCTAAAATAGCACTTGAGATTCTAAGGTTTTTCTTTATCTCTGAAAGTTCTTCTGAACTTAGCAAGAACACACCTTTCTCATAGGCTCTTTCGAGTATCTTCTGCAATCTCTGTCTTTTTTCGAAGGGAATAGTAGACCATTCATCCGCTCTAGCGTTCATCATGATAAGAAATGCATGAAGCGCTAATAGATCTTTATGAAAATGAATTTTGTAAATAGCTTCATCCAGCCACACAAAAGGGGTTTTAAACATAGACTCGTCTAAAGCTAAAACAAACCCTACATCTTCACGAGTAAAATCAAGGTGCTTTGAAACATTGTATTTCATTTTTGCAAAAGAATCAGAAAATGATGACTGGTAGCCGAAATAAGTATGATACATCTCTTGAAATTCAGAAAACAAGCGAGGAGTGCTCCCTCCTACAAAAGAAAGGAGTTCAAACAATTGTCTTCCCAATTCTTGATGACCCTTTTCATTTCTATGGAAGACCGAAGTAAAACTAGAAATAGAGGATCTGAGAGCTTCCAAAACTTCTTTCTTGGATTGCAGAAGGGTCTCTTTATAATTCAGTAAAGCAAGATCGTCAGGATATAAATCCATGTATTGATCGAATACATATGAATTATTTCTGTTCAATAAAAGCTTTCTTAGCAAGTTCCTAATTTCCAAATCTTCTTTTTGAGATTGCAGAAAATAAATGAGACTGTATGGATTTCTTTCTTTCATCAATTTTTTTCTAAATTTCAAAACAATCTGATTATAGTTAGGGAGTTTTTGAGCCTTCTCTGAAAAGAGTTCATATGTTGAACCATGAGATAGAATCAAATCTCCAACATGCTCGTACAATTCCTCTCTAAAATACGGAAGATCTAATTCTAAGTAATCCCATACCTCATTACTATCTTGGCTTTTAAGAACTCTAGATGCGGTAGCTATAAGGATGTCTTCTTCTACATTTGAAACCCCTTTGATTTTGATCAAAGGCAAGAGCAAATAAAGTGTATTATTTTTGAGAGCTTCTTCATATAAAGATTTTATCACCTCATCTTTTTCTTCGGGACGAAGAGCTTTGATATACATCTCAGTATAATAGGAGCTATAGCTCGAACTTAAAAGATGCCCATGAATCATCTCCCTGATGTCAGAATCGCTTGGAAGGAACTCAAGCAAACTAATAGCCTGACTTACATCTTTTTCTAACAGAATATTCTGTTTTAAACGGACAAGAATGTGCTCTTTTTCTTCAGGAAAGAGGGCTATATAGCGAGAAAAAAACCAAAATTCAGTTTCAGCTTTTGTTTTTGCAATTTCAATCATCTCCGCATCGTTCGGAGACAATTCTAAGTAGTCGATTATCGCATAATCATTTTTTTCATTTAAAATAAATTTTTTAAGTTCCAAAATATAGTATTCCACCTCGGAATCTCTTCCAAAATACTCGATATATTCTTTAAATATTCTTTTAATTTCGTGACTATTCTCAGCTTTGTTTTTGAAAGTAGTTTGAAGAAAGTTTAACTTGAAGGAATTTTGTTCTGGTTCCAGCTTAAGATAGTAATAAAGGCTTATAACACTATATTGTGAGAATTTTTTTAAGGTAGGGTAGTAGCTTCGAAGATCTTCAGAGTTCTTAAAAATCTCTTCTAAAGTTTGGAAGACACTTGAAACAAAATACATATGGACATTATTGTTCCAATCGACTTCCTGAGAAAGTAAGCAAGATTGCCATAGGCCATCTACCTCAGGATCCTTATGCAAGTCTTGCCATAACGAGCTCAATCCATAAAAAATATTTATATCATCCCAAGATTGAACTTGAGGACAGGATCCAAGCTTCTCTTTGAATTCATTTTTGCGACGTTCATTCCACTCCTGACGCCAAGAACCCTCAGAGTTATCTGCTCCTAATGCTGAAACTTGCAGAAAAAATAGACATAAAAATGTCATGGATATGATTTTTTGCATAAGACCGTCCGTTTTGTTGAGGAATAAGGGAGGTATTATACAAGACGAGAACGAAGAAAACTAGGGCGGAATTCTAAACAATTATAAGGAATTAAAAGATCAAAGATTCGTAAAATAGTGAATCTTCCTCAAGAATTTTTGCAAGTCTTGCATACAAATCAACAGCTTTGTAACGATTATTTAGCAAAGATTCTTGGGCAAATTTCAGGCTTCTAAAATCTTCCGAATAATCACTCAAAGAGACAAAACCTGCTTCGTATTGACGCAGACTTTGCTGAGCAATGTTTGCAAGGGTTTTTACTATAGCTTCCTGACTTTTTATCTCTTTTAAAAGAGATTTATGATCTGCTAGGAGATTCATAAGCTGCAATTCATTTTCCTGCTTTTCAAAAGCGATGTTGCTTTGCTTTGCAGATCTGTCAGCGAGTATAGCTTTCCGATCGTAGTAAGGAGACGAAGACAAATTCCAAACAACACCACCGACATAAGCTGTATATTTAACATCTTCAACTGCATTAATGACGCTATTTTTCTGAATCGCTACAAAAAAATTGGGGAGAAAATCAGCATTGGCTCTTTTCAAATCGCTAAAGGTTTTTTCATATTCTAGCTTCTGTTTTTTTACTGAAACATTTTCTTTATTGAGAATGGAATCAGGAAGGTCTTTAAAAGTTTCAGGCAAAGGTGTGCTGAGGTTTTCACCCCTTTGCTGAATTCTTTTTGAAAATTCTGAAAGCTGTGCCTCATAATCTGTTTGCAAAGAGGCTAATGTCATTTCAAGTTTTGTGACTTCAACCTGAGCGCGGTCTCTATCGAGTACCTGAATGCGACCATTTTTATATTTTAACTGCGTACGTTCGAATACACGAGAAACGGTTTGCAAATTTTGCTTGGACTGATCTATTTGCAATTCAAGCAATTTGATTTTGAAATAGTTCGTTCGAATTTTGTATAGCAGCGCATGTTTGTAAGTTGTGTTTTCGAGTTCTATGGTTTTTTTTTCTGTATTTAAACTTTGATGCTCAGCAATATGCCAAAGTGGATTTTTAAAATCAGCCCGCACTTCGTATGTCCATTCGTTTTTACTTGTATTGGGCTCCACTTTCGTTTTTGTAAAACTCGCATTCAATTTCGGGAAAAGACTGGCTGTAACCCCCTGTTTTTTTGCATCGAGACTGCGTTGAAAGTCTCCAAAACCACGGAGTTTCGCATCGTTTGAAAGAGCTATGCTTTCCGCCTCTTTAAGCGTGAGAGCAAGCGCATTTACGCTGAATATCAGCGTACATAAGATATATTTCATAAGGACCTTTTTTTCTTCAAACTTTTCAAATACGACAATTCCAACGATGGGATAATATACAGTGTAAAGATCAGAGACATCCACAAGCCACCGCACACAGAAATACCGAGAGGTTGCAAGACTGTTCCTCCATCCCCATGACCTAAAGCTATAGGCAACATACCCAATATAGTCGTGAGTGAAGTCATCACGATAGGTCGTATACGTTTACGTGCTGTTTGCATAATGGCATCATGTATGTCTACCCCTTTATGAACTAAACGCACAATCATCTCTACAAGCATGATCGAATTCGCAACCGTAATACCCACAAGGAGGATCACACCCAATCCTGAATTCAAACTCAGCGTGGAATTAAAAATAAACAGCGAAAGAAACACGCCTAAAATTCCGAAGGGAATAGCAAGCATGATGATCAAAGAATGAACCACACTTGAAAATTGTAAAAAAATCACGAGAAAAATAAGACCGATGGAAATGGAAATCGCCAAAAGCAGTTCTTTCAACGCTTTCGTCAACTCCACCTTTGCATCCACCTGCTCTATCCGAATTTTAGATGTGGAATTTTTTTCAATGAAATCTGTTACAAAATTTTTAAAGTTCGATAAAATTTCACGCTCGGAAGCTTTTTCTTTTTCGAGCAAATAACCTTCAAGCCCAAATACCGTCTCGCTATCAATACGATTATAGCCGCTGGGTTCTTTAGAAGTTTTCATCTCTCCGAGAGATCTTAAAGGAATGACTTTATCCCCAATAGGAACAGGCAAAGCACCGATCTCTTCGACGGAATTAGAAAAATTCTGTGGATACTTCAAATAAATTTTTTTGATACGAGGCTTCAAAGGCAAGTCACCTAAAAAAACAGGGGATGATGTGAGACTCACAATTTGAGCAAGATCTGAAACTTGGATACGAGAGGCACTAAGCAAATCCAATTTATCTTCATCTAATTTCAACATAAGTTTGTTGTCAAACACTCCATCCTTTTTCTCCTGCACATCTTGCACAATCCCTGAGTCTAACAAAGCCAGTCGAAAGCTTTCTTTCATCCCAGCTTGCTCAACGATGTCATCACCCCTAAATTCCACTTTCCAATCAGGAGGATTCGGTATGGGTAGCTCAGATGCATTATAAGGCTCATAAAAATAACGAGCATCCGTGTCTTCTTTGGTCATATCTTGTAAGTCTTGTAATATGGCCTTAAATTTTCTTTTGTCATGCAAATGAAGAGCAACCCATGCACTTGTAGGAGAATTGGTTCCTGACTCTGAAAAGGCTATGGAAGAACCAACTTTATCCAAAACACGTCGTTCGAATTTTGCAACCGTCTCTTCCATCTGTGTCATATGAACATTTGTAGACGCTGTGATATCTGCAAAGATAATGGGGGATTCAGGTTTTGCAATGATCTCTCTTTTAAGATGCGGGGGTATAACCCAGCAAACAACAAGAAGGGCTACAAAGACCAGAGCATAAGTGATTTTCTTGAGAAGATTTTTTTGCAAAAAGATCTCTAACGTTCTACAGTAACCGTCATAGATCCCCTCTAAAAATCTGTCGATGAAAGCAATAGAATGGTGCTCGGCGAAAGAACCTGTCACTTGCGCAATATGTATACGCACGGTAGGAACAAGAATCATCGCTATAAACAGAGAAAGACCATGAGAATAGATCACTGCTTTCGCAAGATCTCCCAAAATTGCGTAACTTAAATCCGATGTGAATACGAGTGGAATAAAAACAATCAACGATGTGATCGTTGAAACAATAACAGGGGAAGCTACTTCGCGAACGGCATCTGCGACCTGTCTGATGATGAGTTCTTTGTTAAAAACTTTTCCCGCTTGAGAAGCAAAGCGTTTAATAATCGAATCAATGACTACAATGGAAGCATCGACATTCATACCTACAGAAAGCGCAAGTCCTCCGAGTGAAACAAGATTTAACTGAACGTTGGTAAGCTTCATAAGAATAAAAGAAAGAATGATACTCATTGGAATTTCAATAAGAGCCGTAAGTGTTCCTACAAAACTTCCAATAAAGAAAAATAAAACGAGAACAGCAATCAACGAACAAAGCCATACTTCGCCCATCACATTCGAAATAGCAGCATCAATGAATTCCGAAGGATTCACAGCAACATTAAATTGAATATCGGAAGGAAAGCCTGGTGTTGACATCGTTTCTTTTACAGCAGCGATAATTTTGTCGCTCATATCTTTGATATTTTTTCCTGGAGCAGGAACTTCCCAAAGAGTTACAGCTGTACTACCATTCACTTTTATAATCTGACGATTCTGTGTGCTGGGCCCTAAACTGATTTGAGCTATTTCACTCAGAAAAACATTAGTTTTTGAATCTGAAGATACAAGAATTTTAGATAGGCTCTCTACATCGACAATATTAGAACTCAACTCTATGGAGATTTGATGGCCTTCCTGATCGAGCGAACCTCCGTTATAAGTACGCAGACGATCCTGAACTTTGGAAATCACATCACGAGGAAGCAATTTCAATGAAGCCATTCTGAAAGGATCTAGTTCAATAGTAATTTCTGTGCGAACTGGTTCTCCCACCCCAGGATCATTCGCTTCTCGAATTGCTGAAAGTTTGGGTTGTAAAATAGGCTCTATGATTTCATAAATTTCTTTAGATGACCGTGTTTCACTATGAAAGTTTGCAAAGAAAAAACCGGTTCCGTTATTGTTCAACCAAACATAAGTAGCCCTTTGCACTTCTTCAGGGAATCGGGATTTGTAACTCGAAATGATTTGCTCAATTTCCTTTAAGCAAAGCTGCCCATCATCTCCCCAACTAAATTGTATTTTATACTGCACATGACCATATCCGTAATGCGCAATAACTTTCTCGCTTGTACAAGATTTTGTCTGTACAGCTTTCAGTAAATATTCAATCCCTTTTCCATGGGTATTGAGAAAACTCTCACGCGTCCATTTACCTTCATATTGTACATTGACATAGATTTCAGGTTTCGTGGAATTTGGGAATAAAGCAACAGGCATATTGATATAAGAAAGAATCCCCACACCTAGAAGCAGAGCAAAAAGTAGATAGACGCGAAAAGGTGAGCCATAAATCTTTTCCATCATCATTCTCCCTTGGTGTCGACCTTTACCTGCTCACCATCTTTGAGATACTTGTTGCGATTGACGACCACAAGGTCTCCATCTTTTATCCCTTCTAGGATTTCAATAGACTCCGCATGGTCTCTCCCAATTTTTACTGATTTTTTGTAGATTTTATCGACTTCAACAATACGCACTGAATAGCCTTTTTTCTCGGAAAATAAGGCTGTTTTAGGGATACTTATACCCTTTCGAAAGTTGACTTTAAAAACCGCACGCCCGATCATTCCTGGTAAGAAATACTTTCGCAAAGAAGCACTATGAACTGTTTTATCATTCCACACCAACTCTGCTTTTGCTGTACCCGTCGTGGAATTCAAAAGAGGGGATATTCCTGATATAGATACATGCAAAGGTTTTTCAAGATGCTTAAATTGAACCTCCCCACCCATTCCTGTTTTGAGTATTTGCACTTCTGCTTCAGGAATTTCGAAAGTCATGGTCAAATCGTCATAGTTCACAACATGAATCAAAGACTCACTGAGCTTCACGGGGCTGCCAACTTTTTTCAAAATTTCTGCAACGGTGCCTTCTATAGGACTCTTGACTAAAAAAGGAGCATAAGAGAATTCAGGTTTTGCTTGACGCAGAACCATAAGCACCTGTCCGACTTTGACGCGTTGACCTATCTTAACCTTCGTTTCTTTAATAATGCCTTCAATTTCTGAGTAGATCTCACTCTCTTGTCGAGCTTGCAAAACGACGGGGTAATAGTAGGAATCGAAAAGTTCTTTGGACTCTGCTTTGAGCACAACAACCTTAGCTAGATCTTCCGCGTAAATGACAGGAGAAAGAAGAAAAACAAAGAACAAAACAAAAAACTTCATAAAGCTTCCTCTTAATATTTTTTAGAGGCTACATCTTTCTGCATGATAAAAAGATAATTGAATCCACGTAAGTAAAAATTACCTTCAACTGCAGAAGTGTGCCAGTGATTTCTCTTGAGCGACTTGTTATGGCGCACAACTGACACAATATCGACAGGTTCAAAATATCGGCACATGATTTCGAAGAGTCGAAAACCAATCGGAACAAAAGGTTTACCTTTTTTAAAAGAATCACTCACATACAGAGCAAAATAACTTTTGTTTTTTAAAACACGAAAAATTTCCTTAATCACAAGTTCCATCTCGTCGAAGTACTCACCATCGCGAGCATCGAGTTTGCCAATGCATCTTTTGTGATCGGAATAATCGACATGTGTGGAGTAAGGAGGATCGACAAAGACAAAATCAACTGTCTCTTTTTTCAAAGGAAGGTTGCGTGCGTCGGATTGCGCTATGTCAGGTCTGTAAGGAACCAAATCAAAACCTTTGACTAAGCGGTTGGTGTCTTTGCAAACATCGATAGTTGTACCGCTACCGCACATAGGATCGACAACAAGATCTCCTTCTTTGGTATAACGTTGCAAGAGATTCCAAATCACATAGGAAGGAGTCGCCCCAATGTAATCCTTATCTCCTTGCATTTTGTCACCATAATGCTGGGAAGGATATTGCCATAGCGTCGTCGTTTGTAATTCAACTTTGGGTTTAGGAAATTTGGGTTTAGGGAATTTGGGTTTCATAGGGCCTTGAAAATGAAAGCTGGTTCAGAGTTATCGATAATTCAGGACTGTAGCAAAATTGAATTAATAATTAAAATCTCCTAAAAAAAGGGACTTTTGGAAGCTTAGGTTCCCATTCGCGACAGTGACGATCTAGAACAACTTGTATACAAGAGGAAGGACTTCGATGGCAATGAGTATGATGATGATGATGGTGAGGACCTGATTGCGTCTTTCATCGACTTCACCTTGGAAAAGACGGGATACTTCCGCAAGATGATTGAGTTTTTCATCCACGCTTTTACGCCAATCTCCTATGTAAAAGCGTTGGACTGCAAATCGGAATATTGTCGCATAGTAATAGTCCCCCAGAACCTTGAAGGCATTGCCCACACGATCAACCAGCTCGCTCACATCGATATAGTGCACCGCAGCATTATTAGCGAGTTCCTGATAGGGATTGGAAAAAACGCCTGCTCCTTTGATTTCTATACTCTTATACAAAGTTTTTAACTGGGTATCCAAAAGGTCATCATAAAACCGCAATTCCAGCAGCGAGCACAATGCAAGTTCGATTGTTAAAATAATATCTCCGACATCGTCCAAATCGTAGATCAAAGCACCGCTCCAGTGAATGATCACAACATCATCAGTAGTGTACTGAAACATATTTTTTTCAATCGATTGTATGACTTGATTTGCAAATTTTTTAGGACGTTCACCCAAAATCAGGGGTGCAATATCTTGTGCGTAAAACGTTTCCAGCAGGTTCCCATTGAAGTCCTGAACTTTGCGAATGTCAAAAACAAGGTAATCTTCAAATTGAGACCATAGCTGCGATTTTTCTGTTGCAGGTTCAATAACATTCATCAGGTGTTTGATCTGAATCACAACCTTTTCGTGAAAGGAAAGATCATTTTCAAGAAAATATCCAATATCGCACAATTCTGCAAGACTCGTAGCCGTTTCTATCTTCAAGCTTATCTGAACAGAAGCGGTTCCGAAGCTCCATAGTTTACAAGTTGAAGACACTTCAAAACTTTTGTCACCGATCTTTTCAATCCAAGGTTCAAGATTGATCACTAAAGGTCGCTCGGCAATAAGTATCGAGCGTTTAGGCCGTCTCAAACCAAAAGGGGATAAGGTTGTACCTTTTTCCAAAATCTTTGCAGCTTCACTAAGAAAGATCTGCGAGCCAATATCGAAAACACGGAAAGCATAGATATTTGCTTCCTCGACAATTAGAGGTTTGTGAGGAGTTCCCTCTTTCAATTTCACTGTTTTTTTAATCATAAAACACACCCATATTTTTCTTCAATACTAACATGAGAAAGGCTTTTCCAGATATAATAGACATGACTCTCACAACAGGATGAAAGTGAAAGTATGAAAAAATACGATCTTATCGTCATCGGTTCAGGACCAGCAGGAGAAAAAGCAGCAGCAAAAGCAGCCTACTTCAAATACAAAGTTGCCGTTATTGAAAAAAAAGCAGAGCTTGGCGGTGCAGGAGTCAATACTGGAACCCTACCCTCTAAAACTTTGAAAGAAGCTGCTGTTTATTTCTCTGGCGTACTTGAAAAAGGTCTTTACGGACTAGACCGAAGATTATTGGGACGCCCTTCCATCGAAGATTTTATGTACAGAGAACACTTGGTACGAACAGAGATGGAAAAGTCGGTTCGCGATAACATCGTCAATCATAAAATTGATCTCTACCACGGTGTTGCTTCTTTCGAATCGCAAAATGAAATTCTTGTACGTGGGGAAAAAGAAGAGATCATTTGGGGAACAAACATTCTCATTGCAACGGGCTCCTATCCCTACCATCCACCGAATATTCCCATCGATGGGGTACGCATTCACGATTCCGATAGTATTTTAAAAATAACTCGCTTTCCCCGCTCACTTTGCATTATCGGTGCAGGTGTGATCGGTTGCGAATATGCAACTATTTTCGCTTCCATGAAAACTGATGTCTATCTCATCAATGACAAAAGACGCATATTAACCTTCCTTGACGAAGATATATCGGAGGGGCTTGTCAAGCAGATGGAAAATCTGGACATGAACATTCTTTTTGAAGCAAAGATCAAAGAGATTCGCAAACCTAAGAATAATAATGATCTCATCGATGTTGAACTTGAAACAGGGATTTCTTTTCATACAGATATGGTTCTGTACGCTGCAGGTCGCACAGGAACTGTTCATGAATTGAATATAGAAAAAGTAGGGGTTAAAGTGGGTGCTCGTCAAGCAATCGAAGTGAATTCCAATTATCAAACAAACATCCCGAACATATATGCAGTTGGTGACGTCATTGGCTTCCCCGCTCTAGCAAGTACCAGCATGGATCAAGGACGAGTTGCTGTTTCTCATATGTTCAACACCAAAGATTTAGATGCCATCCCGAAAATTTTCCCTTACGGAATCTACACCATCCCCGAAGTCTCGATGGTTGGCAGCACGGAAGAACAGGCAAAAAAAGATAATATTGATTACTGCATAGGCACAGCACTCTATAAAAATTGTACCCGTGGAAAGATCAGAGGGAACAACAGCGGCTTCCTCAAAATTATTTTTAGAAGAAAAGATCTTGCTGTTATAGGTGTACATATACTGGGAGAATTGGCTACGGAACTGATCCATTATGGAATGGGTCTTGTTGAAAATGAAAAAACTCTCTTAGAAGTTCTCTCCGTCGTCTTCAACTACCCCAGCTACCATGAACTTTACAAAAATGCGAGTTACGACGGCCTTGGTAACCTTAGTGGACATAAAGTTCGCGAAGGATAATTTTTATTACCCACAAGCTTTCTTGTTGAATTCTAATAGTTCGCCCATTAGAGTCGCATCGAATTGTAAACTCTAGGAGTTTTCTATGAAGCGACTGCATGAGTACCTGGTTTCGATCCTTGTAAGCTCCCTCATTTTTATTCCCTTAAACTTGAAAGCAGACACTAGCACTCTGCTTCAAGCGAATGAAGATATCGATTCCCATAAATTTCAACTATGCAAAGCATCCTATTCCAAAGCAAAAGACAAAGGGCCGGATAAAATAGAAGCAGAACAGATCCTTAGCGAGGAATATAAACAGGATCCTGAGTATCTTCAAAAGGCGTGGACTTCCTACAGATGGAATTTGGTTTTAAGAGGAGCTGTAAGCGCTCTCACTTATGGGATCCCTTTTAGCCTAGCGGTAGCGTATTATTATAAATATGTTCAAAAGGCTATTGTAGATTCGAATGTTAACAAAAAGAAAAGTGCCCCTATTTCAACAATGAACAACTTGAAGTTCGTAGGTGCTTTGATTGCAGGGACAAGCGCATGGATTACCAACAATTATCTTCTTGCACGCGTATTAGGCACACCTACAGAAGGTTTGTTTTCAACACTGCACGGAGGCATAGACTATAGTTTAAAATATGCACATTCGATACTGACAAACACTCCACTTCCCGAAACATGGAATGTCGAAGTGGAGATCAAAGCTGCACAATTACAATATGAAAATATCAAGAGTGCGCTTCCTCTTTCCTATCAAATTGCAGTTGAAGATCAATTTACAAAATTGCACAATCAATACATAGAACCTTCCACAACACGCATCAGTTTGCTTCCAGGAAAAGACGAAGGAACACGCAAATCTGTCCTTCAGGCTTTGAGAAGCATAGAACGCATAATTTCCATTCCGCAAAAAGTAAAAAAAGTGGAAGTTCATCAAGAAAAACTGAAGGAACTTCTTTCCAACTATCCTGAAACTCTTCAGAAAAAATTGACAAATTTCGCAAACGGAATTTCCTACCGCTCTAAGCAAGACGCTTCGACACAAAACTTTCGACAGGTTCTTTACCTTCAAGGAGCACCTGGTACGGGGAAAACTTGGTTTGCAGAGCATTTTGCAGATGTATTTTATGAACTTTCTGAAGACAAAAGCATTTCCGAAGGGCTCCCTCTTATTAAAATTTCTCTCGAAGATGTAACAGACCTTCGAGATCTTATAGGACAACCTGCTTCACGTTTTGACGATATGGATCGCAAACCTTCGAAGTTCTCTCAAGCATTAACAAATCTTGCAAAAAACATGCGCTATAAAAACGCAATTATCGTATTGGACGAAGCCGACAAGTTTTTAAACAGCGAAAGGGCCGCTGAAATTCGAGGTTATCTTACAAAAGAAATTTTTAACCTCAGTACTAAAAAAATGAAACTTCATGACTTAGGTGTGGAAGTTGATATTTCAAATTATCATTTTATTCTTATTGGAAACGCACCTATTTTTGACGCAAGCAATGCATTTATGGATCGTATGACTGTACTAAAATTCCCTGCATTTGATGAAGAAAAACGTATTCGCATCGCATGTGGAGAATTCGGGAAAGGCATGTCAAAGTTGGATGAAGACATCTCAATCACAGATGAAAATTTCCAATTGATACTCGAAGGGGTTCATAAAGATCAGGTTCAAAAACCTGGTGTAAGATCTTTGTTAAAAACGGTGGAAGAATATATAGAGCACCTTCGAAATCCTGAAAATTTGAAAGTCAAATTTCCATTTTCCGAAAGACTTGAAGCTAATTCTCAGATTTATGCAGACCCTTACAGTATGTATGAAACGACATTACAGAAATTTGAAAGAGAAAAAGATACGCTGACACTTTCTTTACAAAAAACAATCACTCAGCATCTCGATAAAATTACGAAGAGTAAGCTTCTCAATGAAGCTTTGCGTCCTGATAACGCAGAGTCTAAAAAAGCTCTCGAAATCTATTTACAAAATATCGATGCTATGATGCATTTTCCTGATAAGGTTGTAAATTTAACGAAAAATCAAGATACAATTTTAAAAAACCTTCACGAACTTCTACGGCTTTATCCTGAAGATGTAAGAACTCCTATAGAAGATCTTGTAAAATTACATATCGCAGCATCTGAAAACCCATCCCTCAACGTCAGCAAAAACGTCGTTTACTTCTGGGGAGTTCCTGGAAGTGGTAAATCCTATCTTGCACAAGGCCTTGCGAAAGTCTTGGGTTTATCCATCATAGAACTGGATCTCAAAGGTGGAAAATATTCCGAGATTTTTGGTGAAACCTATTTTGATTTTATGGATTCGCCACCTTCAAAGTTTTCATTGTTCACTCGCACTTTCTTAAATTTGGAAGGAAAAAATTCGGATAAAAACGGTGTTATTTACATAAATGAGATAGACAAAGTTCTCAACAACCCACGGGGTATGCAAGGCGAAGAGATCAAAACGACTCTCCTCGATATTCTCGATCCTGATAAGAAAGAATTTACCTTACGAGAGCTGAAAGCAAGTATCGATCTTACTCGCTATCTTTTCATCCTTGTCGGTAACGATAAGATTAAAAGTAGTAATGCGTTTTATTCTGCCTTAGATGACCGCATGACTCTGATTGAGTTCAAAGGATTCAGCTTAGAATCTAAGCAGGAAATTGCAGCCTCTTACTTTGAAAAGCTTGCTAAAGAGTCTGCTCTTTCTATTCAAGACGAGCACACGACATTGGTTGAAAATCTGATGGCTTATAGTCATAATGAGAAGAAACAAGTCAGCTTGCGCACTCCGTTCAAGATTATAGAGCTGTACGCAAACTGGCTTAAGAAACCGGAAGGTGTCTTCGACTACAAAACAAAGTTGGATCTTTTCTCGCGAGACAAAGACAGAGAAGTGCCTCCTCATCATCCTATGAATGAGGATCTCTCTCATTTCCCTAACTTTGGAAGAATCGAAGAGGAGGATACCCTTTACGATGACTATTCTATGGAGATTTAATTTGTGAAACACGGTAACGGCAGTCTCGACCAAATTCTTTTGACGACGCGTCTTTCCGACATCCTTGTGTGGGCACGCAAAAACTCTCTTTGGCCCTATGTATTTGGAACCGCTTGCTGCGGTATAGAATATATGTCTGTAGTCGGTCCGAAGTATGATATAGCGCGTTTCGGTGCAGAAGTGGTGCGTTTTTCACCACGTCAAAGCGACCTCATGATCGTTGCAGGAACCATCACAGAAAAAATGGCTCCTGTTATAAAAAAAGTTTATGAGCAAATGACAGAACCCAAGTGGGTTATGGCCATGGGCGCTTGCGCTGCGAGTGGAGGTTTTTACAGGGCTTATCATGTTTTGCAGGGTGTAGATCAAATCATTCCTGTGGATATTTATGTAGCGGGTTGCCCACCTACACCCGAAGCCGTCATTGCGGGACTCATGAAGCTGCAAGATAAAATGACAGAAGAACTAAGGCCTCAAACTAAGATTTCATGACACTTCTAGACCAAAGGATCAGGCTCAAAGCAATGACAAAGCCTTGAGCTAGAACAGATTCCCACAAAGGATAAAGACCTAAGACGTCAATCATAGGTACTCCATTCAATGGACTCGCCTTTAAATATCCTGCAGCAATCAATTCATGAACGGCCTTGCCCGATAGAATGATGGAAATCAGAACCATGAAAAAACTGGTTGTTTGAAAAAATCTTTTTAAAGGCAAATGCACATGAAATTTCAAAATTGCTAAGCAGATAATAAACAATGAAAGCAGACCAACAAGAAACCCAATCCATACAGAAAAAGAACTTTCTGCACTCGAGAGAAGTGCTGCATAGAATAAGACAGTCTCTGCTGATTCACGAAACACGGCGACAAACGCAATTCCAAATAGCAACCACAAACGGTGTTTGCTGATGGCTTCTTTGGTTTTCACTTTGATAGCTTTTTGCCAATGTTCATGTTCCGTATGACTGAGCAACCAAAAGCCCGTGTAAAAAAGAACAACTGTGGCAGATAGAGTACAAAACGCTTCTATACTTTCACGCGCTGCGCCAGAAAGCATGAGAATTTTTTCAAAAACAAAATACGTAATCACACCCAAAATAACGGCGGATATCCAACCTGCATGTATCCACAAACTCGATTGACCTGCATGTAAATTTTTCACGATCATGAGCAGCGCAACGATAATTAAGAAAGCTTCAAAACCCTCACGCAATATAATAATAAGTGAACTGAAAAATTCCGTAAGTATCCAATCTCCATGAACACCTTCAGGTTTTACCAGCTTGAGTTGCGCATCGTTAATAAGTTGCGTGAGTTCGGGAATAGATTTGTGAAAATTTTCAGAATCTCCTTTTGACGCAAAAGTACGAGCAACGGAAAAATTCCGTTCAAGAGTCAGGAGCAGATCATGATCTGCGACAGCGAGAGCAGCTTCTATTTTTTCAAATCCTTCAAGATACGCATCGAGCAAAGAACCACTCGCTTCTTGGAAATTTCGGAGTTCGAATTGTTCTTTTGCATCCTGCATTTTCTTATGTATGAAATCCCAAGGATAGGATTTCGAGATTTCAGATTTTTGAAGCGGAATATCTTCTGCATAAGGCGCAAGATTTCGAAGGAACGCAAGATGTCTTTCTATCTGATCTTCGGGATAAAGTGTTTTTAACCATGTTTTTAATTCTGCATTCGTTCGACTCGATAAAAATGCGATATCAGGAGGCAAAGATTTGGGATCATGATCTTCCCTTAGCTCCCATTCTTTATCTGCCGCATCTGAGCCAGACTCCGTAGAATCTTTTCTGTAATGCAAACCCATCACATAAAAGCTAGCACTCCACATCTCCTCGTCATTCAAAACATTGTCAAAGGACAACATCCCTGTTCCACTCACACCTGTATGCAATGTGTTTAAATATTTGAAAGGAGAAGCCTGTTCCAAAGCACTCTCCTCATGAAAACTACGAGGTGGCGGTTTTAGTGCTGCAGATGCTGGTCCATCGCCATTTCCTTGCAAGCCGTGACAAGATTCGCAATGCGTATGATAGATTTTTTTCCCCAGTTCAAAATCCGGTCGCTGCGCAGGAGCAGAATTGATTTTGAAATCGACGAGCAAATGTTCTTTAAGAAAGCGTGTGATCTGAAGAAGCTTTTCATGTGCACATTTTTCAAGCACACATGTGTTCAGATCTTTGAAGGACGCCTCGATGAGAGCATAACTCTCAGAGGGCATGTACTCACGCAAAGTGTGTGCAATTTCACCAGCAGTGCGGGCAAACTCTTGCATTTCCGCATATTCACCTTCATGAAGAACTTTGCCCTCCTTCACAGCGCCAGGATAGTCACCACTTATATATTCGATAAGGCCAAGCACTCGCCGTTTGGAAGCTAAGCTCTGTTTTTCAGGTTTTTCTGCTTCTGCATTTAAAAAAGAAGAGATGCAAAAGAATGTGCAAAGGACAACAAAAGAAAGCACTCGTGATATATGCTGCATTTACCGCCATTCCATTTCTATGTGGAAGAAGACATTGAAAACTTTTATCACGCAAAAAATTTCTTTACAACGCCTACTCAAAGCATTAGACAGGATTCACGCCAACTCGCCTTAAATAAGGAATACAAATGAAAATTTCTATGCTTTCTTTACTCTTGCTAAGCAACACTCTGCTTGCAGAAAAACAAAATGTAAAAACGATTGCTATCACGCAGATTGTTTCTCATGTTTCTCTGGATCTTGCGAAAAAAGGTATATTGGATGAACTCAGAGCGGAAGGCTTTGAGGAAGGAAAGAATCTAAAAGTTCTTCAAGACAACGCACAAGGCAACATTGCAACTGCAAACGCTATCGCAAAAAAATATGTAGGAATGAAAGATCTCGATGCCATCATTCCTATTTCAACTCCCTCTGCACAAGCCGTACGCAGCGCTGCAAAAAACGCAAAACGTCTCAACTTACCCATCGTATTTGCATCCGTCAGTGATCCTGTAGGAGCAGGACTTATAGAAGACCTCAACAAAGCAGACTCACAAATCACAGGAGCTTACGATGCTCCGAATCTTATTCAAATGCAGGCTTTATTAAAAAGCATGTTTCCTAAAGTTAAAAGACTGGGAGTCCTTTACAATTCCGGTGAAGCAAATTCTGCAAAAACAATTGCAGCATTAAAAACAAAGCTAGATCCTCAATTTGTCCTAGTCGAAAGCACCATTCCTAATTCCAATAAAATTACGAATGCTATTCAATCGCTCGTTGGAAAAATTGATGCGTTGTATATCCCACTCGATAACACTGTCGTTTCCGCACTTCCTACTTTGGTGAAGTGGACACGAGAATACAAAATCCCTACATTTTCAAGTGATCCCGACACAGTAAAATTAGGTATTCTTGCATGCTATGGTGATTCTCAATACATGGTGGGGAGAACAGCAGGAGCTATGCTTGCAAAAATTTTAAAGGGCACAGCCTTGGGGCAACTTAAAGTGCAAAGCCCTGTCGACCCTGAAATTCTCGTCAACACAAAGTCTGCAAAAAATTTAGGAATCTCTATTCCAAGCCACTTTCAAAAATATAAGATTCAAAGTGTGGAATAGGTTGCTCTATTTTTAATCTTGGTTGCGGTTTTCAAATTGATCTAGATACCACCTGTAGTAGGGCTTCCAAAGAATAAGCATAACCATACCAATGGTTGTCGCTAACGCAACAGGACCTTTCACTTCCTCCAATTGATCCGTCATGGATTTTTCAACATTTTTCGGTTTGCTCTCGTCCAAATTCGGAAAGTAGGTTGCAAGACCTGTATGAGAAAGCAACAGAGAACAGGAAAGTGATACGCTCAAAATACATGCATTTATTTTTTTCATAAAATCTCCACACTGAGAATACAGATTCTCATAGCAATTAGTAAAAAAAGATGAAAACAAAGCTTTTTATTAAGGTTCTTTATGAGATGAAGGTGTGAACGCATTTTCGGATTTTGCAATGATCAAAGTTCCGACAGCGTTACCCACAATGTTACAAATAGTACGAGCATCCGACATAAAACGGTCTATACCGAGAAGGATCGCAAGTCCTTCAAGTGGTATAGGTCGACCTGGAATCGCAGCAAGTGTTGCAGAAAGGGTTATAAAACCAGCTCCCATCACTCCCGCAGCTCCTTTGGAAGTAAAAAGCAAGATGAAGAAGAGAGTCAGATACTCACCCATAGAAAACGAAACACCATAAGCCTGCTGTATAAATATTGCCCCTGCTGTCACATAGATTGCAGTTCCATCCAAGTTAAAGGAATAACCCATAGGAAGTACAAAACTAACAACACGTTTTGTACACCCAAAATTTTGAAGCTTCGTTAGCAATTGCGGAAACACAGATTCTGAAGAAGAAGTTGCATAAGCAAGGATCAATTCCTGTTTGATAAACACAAGAAGTTTGAAAACAGGAATTCCAAAAAATATTTTAGCAACAGCACAAATCAACACACAGAACATAAGCATACTAAAAATGATAACAAGAACCAAAGATCCTAGATTCATCAAACTTTGTAATCCAGCTTGACCCACTGAAAACGCAATAGCAGCAAAGGTTGCATAAGGTGCAAAGCCAATAATCAAGTTAATAACTTGAAAAAAGAATCGGTTTGCATTTTCTACAAAATCAATAAGTGCTTCATTTTGTCGAGTTCTTAAAATTGCAACGGAACTGATCACCGCTAAAAAGATCACCGCAAGAAGATGGTCCTGTGTGAACGTTGCAAAAAAGTTATCTGGAAAAATGGTGTAAAGAAACTGTTTGAGACCCGCGTCTTGCAGTCGACTTGTAAACTGGGAAGTATCAGCTTGAGGAAAGGATTTGGTGTCTAATCCCAAACCAGGAGCGAAATAAAGCATAGCTCCAAAAGTGATTAAAATGGCAAGCAAAGACATGATTTCAAAATACACGAGGGTTTTAATAAACAAACGCGTCATACCTTTTTGCTTTTCTTCTTTTGCATGACTGCACATACCGGCAACTAAAGAGAAAAAGATGATCGGTACGACAATCATCTTTATGCTTCTTACAAAAATAGACGACACGATTTCAAAAAATCCGGTGTAGTCCGGTAGAAATACCCCGTAGAGTATACCTAAAATAAAAGCCACCAATACTTTGATAAACATTTTGTCATGTCTTTTTGCGCTCACGTTCACGTTTGCGACCCTTTCCATTTCAACTGTTAACGAATTCAAGGTAAGAATTCTGGGGACTTAGAGCTTTCAAGCGGAATCCGCCGGTTAAGCAAACACCGATTCTTACACGGACAGAGCGGAATGAAAAGAAAAAATATTAGGATCGTAATTTTGGCCAGCGTCGGACTAGCACTTCAAAGGGGAGAAAAATAAGCAAGAGAAAATACCACCATGAATCTAAGACCCAGTATGGATTCAAAATCGTTCGGAAGCGCGCAGGGATGAGAACTCCTTGATGACCCGTTCTTTCTGAAACCCACTTTCCTACAAACTCTATAGTTTTATCCCACTCATTCAGCGAAAGCAAAGGAGCTAGAGTCAACTCACTGAGCTGTCTCATTTTCAAATCACTGCCTCCCACATTTTCATCTTTAAGCAAATCTGGAATGCTTGAAAGAATGGATTCCGACAAAGATCCAAACGCAGAATGCTCTCCATAAATTGTAAATGCACACACTTTATTTTTTTGTTTTTGCAAATCCACTGTTCCTGAAAGGACTGCATGGCTTGCGCCTATTTTCATCAAAGTACTTTTGTACAAATCAACTTCTTGTTCACATACGCGCAAACGCCATTTTTTCCCTGCTTCCAAGTAATGTACTGCAGGGCCTTCCAAATCTACACTCCATTGGAGAACGCTTTCCTTCCCATTTGACTGCAATTGAAATTGTGATAATGCCAGTGGTTTTCTAAAATCGTAACGCATCAACCATGAAAAAGAGCTTTCCACAAGATGGTTATAAACACTTCTTGAAATATCACTTTGTGGGTTCATTGCAACACGCCACATTTGATCACTGAAAATCCAAATAGCACGACCCTTTCCTGGATACGATGCTACTGCAAAGGGAATACGTTTTCCCTCGCTCGTAACAGCATCTAATAAAGGAGTGTGTTCAGATTTGAAATGAACGTTTTCCATATGATGCAGACCTTTAAGATTGTCCAGCAATTGAATGGATTCTGCATCCAAGCCCCATTCTTCAAAAACATCTGCTAACGCAAGTTTATCCGCACTCGGATGTGCTAAACTTATTGTGAATCGGAGTTCTTTATCAAACCAAGGACCGTTTTTATCAACCGAACCCTCTGAAAGCCCCCAAAGATCGATAGGAGTCTGCGCCCCCGTCTTCGTATCGAAAGGAAGGAGTTCGCGTAATGGTGAGTTTTGTAAATCGTGACTTTGTAACGCACGAGGACCTCCTATAAAAAACAGACTACCGCCTGCTTTCACATATTCCACAAGATTTTGCTGGTACTGTGGAGTTAGAAATTGTAAGAGATTAAAATTTTGCAAGATCACAACACGGAATTTTCCCAACTCCTGATTAAATAAACGAGCAACAGGAAAGGGAATCAAGCTCATCTCTTTTTCATCCACCAACTGAGGATCCCAAGGATCTCTCAAGATAAAAAAACTGATCAAGTCATACTTCGGTTCCGATTTCAAATAGCGTCTCAAAAATCGCCCATCCCAACTCGGACTTCCTAAAAGATGCAGCACACCGACCGTATTGCTGATCACATCTATAGAAGCGTGAGCCACTTTATCCCAAAGAATTTTATCCCCAGGTGCTGCAAGTAAACGCACTTCTAATTCATGCTTTCCACGAGCAAGAGGAGGAAGAGTGACAGTCCTCAGAACATTAGCTTCCCCTTGTGGGAACACAATATTTTCCGAAATAAGAACCTGATCTTCCGATCTCACTTGAATTTGAACGGTTTCAGAGCTTAGAGATTTTCTCTTTCTACGAACCAAAACATCCATTACAGACGTTTTTCCTTCGAAGGAAATCGGAGCAAGAGTTAGGTCTTCAATCCAGAGTCTTTGTGTATCTTCATCAGAAACACCAACGAGAACACCTATTTTATTCTTTCGTTCATCCTGTCCAAGTCCTCTCCATTCTTTAGACCAAGGTGCATTGGGAATAGAATCTCCACCATCACTGATCAGCATCCATGCTTCCTGTCCCACTCTGCCCAACCACGTTTCCAAAGCTTGACGCAAAGGGGTGTAACCTTTTTTCGTAAGAGAATTTTCATCAGACAGTAAAGTTTCTTTCAATTCGCAAGCATTCTCCACACACATTTTGCGTGTTTTTTCAAGGAATTTATAAGTTTTTGAATAAGAGTCTTTCATGCTTTCTGAATCATCGATCAACACATGTATAGGAGTTTTGACTATAGAACGAGGAAGTTCTTTCGACTCACTTGCAGGGATTAAAGCTAAAATCAGTGGTAATATCCACAGGCCTCTACATACAGAAACCAATAAACTGCGACGCATTCCCAACTCGGGAAGAAAACTCAGCCCCCATACGATCAGGCATAATATATAAATAGTCGCAATGATCATTTCTAACCTTCAATTTCAATGCAAGCGTTTCAAAATCTCTTTCATATGAATCTGATCACGCTTGTAATCCGTTGCCAGTGCAGCCATAGTAATATTTACAAATAAACGAATCTTATATTCGGAGGAAAGTTTTTGCTCACATTCTACTCCTAAAGAATCCGTGCGATCTCCTAAAGTTTGCAAAAAATCAAAAGGAATAGATAAAATCGCAAGTCGTCCATCAAACACAAACCCGTTCCAAATCTGTCCGCGACATGCGGGCAATGCATCGATCAGGTAAAAACTTCTCATCAACTCATGATCTGGAGGAATAGGTTTCCAAACAGCATCGGGAGACTCCATTCCATAAGCATCTTTTGTTAATTTCGACAGCACACTCAGATCCATTCCTTGCACAATTAAAAAACCACCACGTTTCAACCAATATCGAAATTCATTTTTAAAAGATCCCTGCTTATCCAAAATAAATTTAGGATCACGAATCCAATACCATGGTTCCGACAAAGATTTTGGTTCTACACCTTGGTACTGCACAGTGCTGTCAATCTCTATACTCGTTCTCAAGGGAAGCTCTTTCAAAACTATATCCAAATCCGAAGTGTATTTATCTCCCAAAACGGAAACAGATACTTCACCTAAACACACAGGAGCTTTGAAAAGCAAAATAACTACAAGAATTTCCACAACAGGACTCATGCGTCGAAAACGTCGACGTGCGTTCCACAAAATCTCTAACAGCATTCCTAAAGACACCAATGAAAAAATAATCTTTATCCAAAACCCTGGTTCATAATCTTCTTTTTTAAACTTGTAATCTTTTGCAAAAGCATGCTCGCTTGTCTCCCACAAAGGAGGGAGTTCTTTAGCACTCAAATAAGAGAGATAACTTGCTTCTATAGGAACATTGGTTTCAAGAGTTTGCGCATCGAAATTCCCCTCAAGCCATTCTGAAATTTGAGATAAATCTAAAATACGAGGCCAATCCGACGATGTTTTTTTTGAATAGGAACTGCTATCAATAAGTCCCTGCCACTCAAGTAGTTCCTTAACAATTAATGGAAAAAGAGCATGATCGATCTGCAAAGCGCGACTCGGTTTCAATGGCACGGTAAAAGCAGCTACTTTCATAGCCCCCTCTTCGTGATACCAAGCAAAAGCGTCCTGAGTGTTTGAAATCTTCGCACCTACAGCATGGGCACCAAAGGCTTTCGCAATTTCACTAAAATTTCGTGCATTTAAAGATTGTTCACATACCAAAGAATTTTCTGAACTAGGCTCCATCATTTTATGGAAGCAATGGCATAAATTTTTCATCGAAACATTTTCCACTTTCGGCATCAGCCACATCACAGGAAATGAAAATTCCGTTTTATTCAAATGCACATCTGCTTTTTTATTTGCATAAACAAGCGGACACGTCTCTTGAAAACTTTGACTTTCATCGATTGCAAAAACAACAAAGGGAGAACTGCTGCTAAGCAAATTGTCATTCCATCGATCTTTACGTTCCGAAACAAAACCGAAGGTTTGTAAGGCCATGCTCAATTGGTAAAAAGGATCTTCCAACTGCCTTTCACCAAAAGGCTCACCTACAAGGATGACATCTTGTCTCAGCCCTTTTAAAGGCGTTCGAAAACTATTATCCAAACTCAAAGCATCTTCTTCAAAAGGAGCTAGAGTCCACAAAAGTGGAGCATGATTTTTCACTGAAAGTTTCGAAATCTTCGTAGCATTGACACTCACACGCACCAAAGTACGCAACTCATTTTCTTCCAATTTCCAAGGAACAGATGTCAAAGTCTGTTCACCATGAACCAGTTTAACTTCACCTCTTCGACTCGAAAGCTTTTGTCCAGTTCTTTCAATTTCTACATCCCACTCCAAACTCGGGTCATAGGGAGCTGAACTCAAATGAATATTGTGGAAAAAAAGATTATCTTTCAAAAATTTTTCAGTTTTCAAATCAACTAAGAAAACTTTCATGTCTTCCGACAAGAAGGCCCAATCGAAGGTTTTCCAACCCAAAGCATTAGCATCAGAAAAGACAAGAAGTCCGTCAACAGATCCAATACCCTCCCTCTGCTGTTTTAAAGCTGACCCTAATCGAACTCCCGCTCTATGAAATCCATAAGCATAGATCATTTCTTCAATGTCTTGAAATTGTTTAGGCGTGAGTATTTTTGAATTGAAAGACGTACTCACTGTAATTTTGGAAGAGTCCGATAATTCTTCCCAAATTTTTTTCACCCTTTCTACGTATTGAGGAAGAGTGAGAGAAGCAGAAAGACTAGAACTGAGATCTAGGAAAAAATGTAAGCGAACATTGGCGGGCGCAGCATTTTCCTGCACCAAAGACTTAGGTTTCATAACAAAAAATAAGAATGCGCAGCTTACAAATATAAACAGTAAAAAGGGAACCCACGGAGGACTTTGAATTTTCAGCTTACGATATTCGGAACTTTCCAAATCCATAACACGCAAAGTCGGGAGCCAAACTTTGTGCGATTGCAATCTTATTAAAAACCAAACAGCAATACTTAAAAATAAAAAGCCTAAGCTTCCTAAAAATATAAAATTGGCAATACTTAAAGACATCAACGCAAAACTCCATCGAGAGCTGCTATATAAGAACGAATTTGCGTTCTATCTGTGAATAAAACATAGTGTCCGTAATGGCTTTCCACACTTTTTTGCAGTGCTACGGACCATTTTTTTAGTTTTTCTATATAACGATTTTTATCTTTTAAAACCGCGCCTAAAAATTCTTTCTTCACAAGAGACTCATCAAAATAACACTCGCGATCTTCCATCCACGAAAGTTCACACTCCAATGCACTTAAAGTGTGTAGCAGAACAAAATTCTGTGGATGTTTTATTAAAATCTCAGGCGCGGCACTTACACAACAATCGCTGATCCAGAATGCAATATGAGTTCGTGGATAGTAAAGATTGTGCACACTGAGAAAGCTTTCAAAAGAATCGAGAGAAAATTCTTTCTTCTCCAACTCTTCGAAAAGGGAAAGCACCTGAGAGGGACTGCGAAAATCTATTGCTAAAACATGATCTTCTGTAAACTTATCATCGAGTAAAACCAATCGAACACGATCACCCAAACGCCCATAGCGATGAGCTAAATGCAAACCTAAACGTAGAGCAACTTCGAATTTACGAACGGTTGTGTCCCTTATTTTTTTATCCACACTTTCATCAGGCCAAAGCATGGTATTTCTACCATCTACAACAATGACAACACTTGCCATCGCCTCGTCACGTTCTTCTCGAACTATGAGCTGATCATTTCGTGCATAAGCTTTCCAATCGATCAAACGCACGGGATCACCGACTTGATAAGCCCGACTGAGTTCGGGACTACGGCTGACGTGGGGAAGATTGAGAAAGAAACTGCCATGCAAACTCGGGCTTTTAGAAACCCGATGCATATGCAGATCTGCAAAATGTAAAGGATGCAAGGATGCAAGAGTTGGTTCTTTAGAAATAGGGAGAGGGAGCTTTGGAGGGGCGAGGGAACCGTCGCTCCTCCAAGACTTCGAAAAATCATCGGCCTTTGGGGTTATTGTCGGCTTATGTTTCATGTGTAATTATTAACCTAGAGCTAAACTGCTATGTCTTTCTTCCAATCTCACTAACAACGTTTCAATCAAATCATCGATATTCAAGCGATCGCGACTCGCAGCAAGGGTCAAACGCAAGCGGTGACGCAAAACCGGTTTTGCAAGACGACGCACGTGCTTCCAACGCACATCTTCGGAGGCCTCCATCAAAGCCAAACTTCGGCAAACAGAAACCAAACTGATACCCGCACGAGGCCCCGCTCCGTACCACAAACTTGCGGAAAGTTCTTCAGGACAGTTTGGATCACCAGGGCGCGTAGAACGCACCAGTTCTTTAATAGCAATCAGGATTTCATCGGCAACATGAACTTTTCGAGCACAAGAAATCATACCGAGCACATCTTTCATACTTATAGCTTGGTGTTCTTTCATAGCAGAAACTTCACCAACAAGTGCGTTGACAGAATGCTCTTGTAGTATTTTTAATTCTGCATCTTCTTTCGGATAGTGCATATAGGCATGTAAGAGAAAACGATCCAGCTGTGCTTCCGGAAGTGGAAAAGTTCCTTCCGATTCGAAAGGATTCTGTGTTGCAAAAACCATGAAGGGATTGGGCAGTTCGTAATTCTTCCCTGCAACAGTAACCTTTTTCTCTTGCATAGCTTCAAGCAATGCAGACTGAGTACGCGGCGAAGCTCTGTTGATTTCATCTGCAAGAATGAAGTTTGCGAAAACGGGACCTTCTGAAAAACTAAAACTTCTACGTTGGGTTTCAGGATCGACATTTAAAACTTCGCACCCTGTGATATCGCTCGGCAAAAGATCGGGAGTGAATTGGATGCGACCGAAATGCAAACCCAAATTGTTTGCAATCACACGCACAAGTGTCGTTTTTGCAAGCCCTGGTGCTCCTGTAATAAGCACATGCCCTGATGCTAATAAGCAGGCAAGAACTTCACGCACGAGGTCTTCTTGCCCGAAAATCAGTCTTGCAATTCGTGTTTCGAGAGATCGGACGTGTTGTACGGCTTCACTAAAATTTAAATCTTCCGTCTTTTTATCTTTGCTCATATTGGAAACCTCACTCCCCCCATTATATCCTTGGACGACACACTCCCGATGATGCAAATTTGCCTAGTTTACGATAACACAAAGGAGTTCTTCATGCGTAGTAGAGAGATTTTTAAAAAGACTAAGGAAAAGGGAGGAGTTGCACTCGAATACATTCTTGTTTCGACTTTTGCTGCTTTGGCGACAACGCTTGCTTTAGGTTTGATGGGAAAGATTGCAAAGAAAAAGATAGATTCGTTAGCTGAAAAATTTGAAATCGAATCGGAGTTTCCTGAATTCGATTTATTTAAAAACTAAAATGTGGCTGAGCTCTTATATCGCGACAGGATGTTTTTTATTCTGTTTAGGAATTTACGAAGCAAGTCATGTTCTTGAAAAAGAAATAGACAAAGTTTTCCTTGCAAAATACAGGTTGTTTGAAAGCCCTAAAAAAACACTGAAAAAATTTTGTAGTGAAGAGAAAAAAGAAGAGAATCCGTTCTGGTCTTGTCGCGTTTCCTATACTTGGAGAACACGGGATAAGATGTGGGAAGATGTATGTGCACAAGTGCACAACCCTCATTTGTATGCACCACGTTATTACAGATTGGCTCTGCAATGTAGGGTTTTGAAACAGGATGTGAAGGGCTTACGAAGTGAGTGGGAGGTGTATTATTGAGCTGCGCAAGTACCGTAGTTGAGTTGGTCTTTTGTAATAACATATTGGGCATAAAGAAATTGGGCTTCTCTAAAAGATTTAGTGTAAGTTGTTATAAAAGTGTCAAGTGCTGATTGAGAATTTGTATCCGCAAGTGCAAAATGTGATGCACAGTCCATATTACTCTGGCACATCTCTTTTCCACCTGAGTACGCAATAAAACCTGAAAAGGCCATGAGTCCTACCCATGGAGCTGCAAATGCCATCTTTTTAGGAATAGATTTTACAGATTCCCAACTTTTAGCCCCTTCTTTCACAGACATTTTAGTCTTAAGCTCTGCTATCAATATATTTCTTTGTTTCATCCCTACAATATCAGGGGCATCTCTAATCGCAACCTCTGCAGGGCTCCAGCTTGGATCTTTTGCATAAGCCCTAAGAGCAGACACATCGTTAGACATACCTATAAGACCTCCAACGCCTGCTCCTCCAGCCATAAGATAATGCATAGGAAGTAAATTATGAAGCCCTGCAGCAACTCCCCCAACTGCAGCAACTCCTCCTCCTGTCGCAGCACCTCTTACGAGACCACCAGCAGCAGCACCTGCGTAATCCAATAAGCCTACCCTGTACTTGTTGATAGCATGTATTTCTTGGTTCAGAGCATCTATCCTAAGTTGAAGATGATCAACCAAAGGCTTCCTTCGAAGGTTGAGATTCACCTGCGGGTCTTTAACATCCTTGAGTTCTGCTATCTGATTTCTTGCGTATTTATATTCTTCACGAAATTCAACAATTCTAGCTAATTTTTGAAATTGAGTGTAATCTTTCCACAAAAGAGAATCAGCAGAACTCAGCTCAATTTTTACATCTAAATTTTCTCCTACTAAATAAGATGCCCATGATTTAGAACCCTCTGGAGCTTGTCTCTTTGCTTTCAACTTATTCTCAGTTGATTTCATGTAAGTTAACAGCTCATCAAATTTACCTTCTCCCGCTAAACTCTGAAGTCGACCCTTGATTTCATTTCTATTGAAAATGCCTTCCTCATATCTCCACCTTATTGCAGCATCTTTATTCGCAAACTCCCACTGATCCAAACAAGCTTCAATTTTATTATTTACTGCCTCATCCAATCTTGCGTTACCTGTTTCAAGCGTTAATTCCCCTGATCGAGTAACATCCCCCTCAACTAATTTATTAGGCAACTCACCTGCTACTTTTTTTAAATCTTCTAATAATTTTACCTGCATTTTATAATTTTCAATATCAAGCTGAATACTTTTCTTATCCATCTCTATAATCTCATCAACAAGAGTGTGATAGGACTGAAGATAAGTAGTTTCTAAAGTTCTATAAGCCTGATATCCACCAACTCCAGAGCCTAAGGCCCCCACACTTAACAAGAGTAAACCTTCTGTAAAAGACGAATGAATATTCAAATTCACTTGCCCGACAGGAAGACTTGCACTGGGAGCACCTTGAAGATTACTTTGAGCAACAGCCTCCAATACTTGAAGCTGATCAGATAAAAGAAAATCTCTACAAGTATTCACACCCATTGTATTAAGATTTTCTTTCAAAACATTTCTCAAAGTATCCCCAGGCTGACTTGCATCAACATAAGTCTGCATTTCATTCTGCATATCCTTACATACTTTCAAAACATGCTCGCGAATATCGGACAATTGATTGACACCTCTCATTGTATCCGCAGATAAATTCCCAAATACATAAGGAGTAGGATTCGACCAATCATTACAAACATTTTGAGGATCTGTACTATGATTAGGATCCAGACATGAACGAATGGAGATATCATACTCACCAGCAGGTTGTTCTCCCAAAATAAGGTCATTACCCATAAAATTTACATAACTGCAATTCGTAGAATTTTTCGCACAAATCTTTGCTTGAAAATAATCTACAGGACTCGATTTCACATCTGCGTTCAAAAGCAGAGCTTTGTCTGTTTTACAAACCGATTGATCTTTTACACTCACAGCGGGTGTACTCAGAGTTTTAGGATCCACAGGCGGAGGAGGTATAGGTTCTCTAACGTTGTCAAATTTCTCAATTTTGTTATCCTTATTTTCACCTCGTGCAACAGGAGAAGAAGGACCTTGTGTATGCCTTGTTGCACAAGCATTATTAACTAATGCAAATATTAAAATGATTATATTTAAAACCATTGTTCTCATCTAAGTCACTCTCCCTAAAGTTGCAACACTCCCAAGCAAGGCTACCTGCTCAAAAGCTTCTAGGTGATTCGATAAATGAAAAGAAGGATGTCGACCTCTCTTATGAGAATGCAATACAACAGAGTCCTTACCTGCTTTATTACTTTCTTCCAGATTGCGGGCAAAAGATTTCTCTTCTTCACCCAAAGTCTCCTCATTTTGAATCTGTACAGACAACTCACTGATGAAAGGATGTTGTGATTTGTAAATACAAGCTAGGATTTCCCTCGTGAGATTCTTGTGATGAACAGTACCTACAACATGCAAAAGTGCCCCGAGATGTTGCAAGTAAGACTGTCTCGCTTTCATAGAAGCTTTCGCATTGATATTGTCCCCTAGAGTTTGCAGAAACAAGGAGCAACGCTCTGGTTTTTTCAAAAGATAGAATTTTAAAATTTCATGGATGATTCTTTGGGAAGCGACGGAAGCTTCGAGAAAATGAGAAAAGTTATCGAGAAGGTATTGAAGGGCTATACTCTCACTTTTCTTTGTAAAAAGAAGTGAAAATAAAAAATCCAAAACAGTGTAACCAAAACGGTTTAACAGACGTTCAAACTCAGCTTGATTCTTTCCACCACCTGCCATGTAACCGAAATAGTGTAAAAGACTGAGTCGGATGACATAGTCATTTAAGTTTGAAACAGAAAGGAGATAGGTTGTTATATGAGGTACAATTTTTCGTGAACCAGCAAAAGCTTCTTCACCATCACGTTCTTTCTGTTCGATAGTTTTTGCAAGTAAACAGGTGAGCATCACAGCAGCGGCATACGCAGCTTCCTGATGCGCAACATCAGAAATCTCACCAGTCAGGGAAATTTCTACGAGTTTCAAAATTCCTTCTTCTGCATTTCTCTCACGAAACAATTGTGAAATGACGGCTTTGAGATCAGAATCTGCATGCATACCTGCGAGCCATAAGAGCAAAGTTTCTACAGAAACTTCACAACGTAGGCGATCTCTCGTCGTTTTACAAATCGATGTTGCAAGATATTCAACCAACTGTACGTGTTGTTCATGAGGAATATGATGATTGAGGGTTTTAATCTCACTCCATTTGACAAGTATACCTTCGTCTATAAGCTCACAGGCTTGTGCTAAGCTATGCACACGATCCCATTTTAAGTTTTTCTTTGACTTCAAATCCGCCACAATGCCCCCTTTGATAGGAAACCGATTCTTGGCAAAGGCCCTATCGTCTAAAGGCTAAAATCCCTAAGTTCACAGCTTATAACTAACTGTTTTTATGTATGTATTTATTTTTTTTCGAACTTTTCCCAAGGTTAGTTTTTAGGAGAGAAGGGGTCAGTTTTTATCGCCCAACATTGAGGCTTTGCGAAGGGACCAAAGCTATGTTAGACAATGATCCTTCACGATTAATGGTCTCATAGCTCAGCTGGATAGAGCACCAGATTTCTAATCTGGGGGTCCCTGGTTCGAGTCCAGGTGAGATCGCCATTCTTAGACTAAACCCGAAATCTTCTTTTCCGTGTCGGTTTGTTTGACTATATCCGCAACTTTTTTACGAAAGACGTCAGCAAGAGCGCATTCGTCTGCATGTTAAACAACTTTCTGCAACTCATCAGGATCAATTCTATACTCTTTGCCAACCTTCTTGGTTCTTAACGTCCCCGTTTGAATCCAACGGATAATAGTACGACGGGATTTATGCGCAATCTTTGCTGCGGCATCGACTGTAATCCAAGGCTTCTCACTTTCTGCGATTTCGAGAATCTGAATTTCTATGAGTTCACCCTTACGATCAAACCCCGCAAAAACGTTAGGAGAGATCTCTTTATCACGAGAAATTTTTCCCTTTTTAAAGAGTATACAGATTGCATCTGCTGAATGGTCGTATGTTATCTTCATTTTGGCTCCCAATTGATAAGTGCTGTGATGACTATTAAATCTGACTTTTCAATTTTTACTGCTAAACAAATAAGATTGTCTGTACGTGCATGAATGTTTTTTTGAAGCTCCTCCACGTAAACGTGGAGGATTCTTATCCAGCTTTCGCTTTCAAAG
>CAZSXR010000002.1:0-778963 GCA_964611335.1 uncultured Pseudobdellovibrionaceae bacterium
GTCCACCTCCTCCGTGACCACCTCCTCCGTGTCCACCTCCTCCGTGTCCACCTCCGTGACCACCACGTTGAGTCATTCCATCATCGACGCTCTGAGGAGAATCGAGATTCAAATCAGCTTTTAAATTTTCTGCATGTACATGTTGAGAAAGAAACACAGCAAGATTGATTGCAACGAAAGTCAAACCACGTCTCATAGATTCTCCCTAACTTATTTGATCATGGAAAAAATCTAAGAGAGGTTCACCTTTAGGTAAAGCCCTTTCAGTGTGCTGAAACTATGTCAATTTGACAATTCATGGTAAAAACCTCTCGTATGAATTTCTAATTTTTTGATAGTATGCGTCTTCTATTTCTTCTTATTTAAATGGAAATGAAAAATTAATTAAAAAAGATTTACACCCAATGCTTGAAAAACCAAACGTATCAGACAAGAAAATCATCGACTGTTTACAGAAATCTTACGGGATAACTATTGTACAGATTCAATTTTTACCTTTAGGTGCAGATTTAAACGCTGCTGTTTACCGCGTTGTTAGTGAAGACAATAAACTTTATTTTGTTAAATTGCGTCGCGGTATATTTGACAATATTTCTATAGTGCTACCTAAATTTCTAAGTGAGATGGGTATTACTCAAATTATTCCACCTTTAAAAACACGAAGGAGAGAACTTTGGACAACTATTGAAGAATTCAAACTCATTCTTTATCCCTTTGTTGAAGGGAAAAATGGGTATGAAGCCCCAATAACAGAACAGCATTGGAAAGAATTAGGAGTAGCTCTTCATAAACTTCATAGAAATGCTATTCCCTTTTCTCTCATTCAACAAATTCCCAAAGAAACTTATTCCTCTGAATGGAGAAAAAAAGTCACAGATTTTCTTAACAAACTCGATGAATCTTATTCAGATCCAACATCTATAAAGCTCGCTGAATTTCTTAAGAAGAAATGTTCACAAATTTCTAACCTCGTAGAACGTACAGATTACTTAGCATCCCTTCTAGCAAAACAAGATCTAGAATTTGTTGTATGCCACACAGATATTCATGCAGGAAATCTTTTGATTGATACAAATGATGCCCTCTATATTGTTGACTGGGATCAACCTTTACTTGCTCCCAAAGAACGCGATCTCATGTTCATAGGTGGAGGGCTCATGGGTGCTCATCTCTCCCCTCATGAAGAAGAAACTTTATTTTATCAAGCTTACGGTCAGACATCTATTAATGCTCACGCGTTGACATATTATCGTTATGAACGAATTCTTCGCGATATAGCAGAATTCTGTGAACAGCTTTTTTTAACAGATGCAGGAGGAGCAGATCGCGAGCAATCTTTATTCTACTTAAAATCCATTTTTGTTTCTAAAGGCGTGTTGGAGGCAGCTGTTGAAACTGAAAAAAGATTTAGTATAAAATTTCCAACATGAAAATCCTCAGTTCATATAATTAAAAAAATCTCCCTTTCACTCTAAAGCTTGTGTAACTCCACCGATATAATTGCATAGCCTACAATAAGCATTCTCTTTTCTAGCAGATATTATTAGATCAAATGTTGTCTGAGAGATACTTAGCAAAAGAAGAGCGCGATGAATAAAAAAGAGGCAGATCGAATTTATTGATTAAAACCCATAGGACTCCCCCTCAACGTAGGAGGTTTATTCAAGTTTAGGATTTAAATGGAAAAAAATGAAGACTCAGACCAAAAAAATCCTTAGTCTTTAAATGAAATAAAAAAATTACAGTGTAGGAAAATTGGTTTTATGAAGATATCTTTTCTAGGTGCTACACATTCTGTCACAGGTTCCAAATATCTAATTGAGCATAAGTCTTATAAAATACTTGTCGATTGCGGTCTTTTTCAAGGACTCAAAGAACTTCGACTACGAAATTGGGCAAAATTCCCAATCCCTCCCAGTTCTATAGATGCCGTTATCCTTACGCATGCTCACATAGATCACTCAGGATATTTACCTCGCTTAGTAAAGGAGGGGTTTAAGGGAAAAATCTATTGCACACCTGCAACTCGCGAACTTTGTAAAATCCTGCTTCCAGATACAGCATACTTACAAGAAGAAGAGGCCCGATATGCAAACAAAAAAGGATATTCCAAGCATCATCCAGCTGAACCTTTATTCACAATCGATGATGCTTATGAGACTATTAAATTTTTTAGAACTGTTCCCTTCCACTCTTCTTTTGAAATCGTTAGAGGTTTAAATTTTACATTTCAAAATGCTGGACACATATTGGGTTCAGCAAACGTAACGCTTAGAGACGGGAATACGTCCATTTGTTTTTCTGGTGATATTGGAAGAACTCATGACCCCATAATCCTTCCTTCCGAAGCACCTGAATCTATCGACTACCTTGTCATGGAATCAACCTACGGAAACCGGTCTCATCCTCAAACTCAACCGAAGGAAGAAATAGCCAACATCATAAACACAACTGTAAGTCGCAAAGGAACTCTTCTTATTCCTGCTTTTGCAGTAGGTCGGACACAAACAGTTCTACTCTATCTCTCTGAACTTCTGCGTGATGGAACAATCCCTCAGATTCCTATTTACCTGAACAGTCCCATGGCTACCAATGCAACAGGCATCTACCATGATTTTCAAGAAGAACACAAACTTTCACTAAGAGCTTGTCAAGACATGTGTACAGTGGCCACATACATTAACAGTATGGAGGAATCTATTCGCCTTAACGCAAACAAAGATCCTAAGATCATAGTCTCTGCGAGTGGCATGGCAACCGGAGGACGGGTTATTCACCACCTGAAAGCTTTTGCTCCAAACCCTAACAACACTCTCTTGTTTACCGGTTTTCAAGCTATAGGAACTCGCGGAGAAAAGATTGTGAACGGAGCAAAGAGCATTCGCATTCACGGTGGTGACATCCCAATTCGAGCGGAAGTCCATAACATACTATCTCTTTCTGCTCACGCTGATCAGCAAGAATTATTGCAATGGGTTCGAAAAATAAAACATGGTCCAAAAAAAGTTTTTATAACGCATGGAGAAGAAGAAGCATCGCTAGCACTACAAAAGGCTTTGAAAAAACATTTCTCATTTAACACAGAAATCCCTGATTATTTAGCGACATTCGAACTTTAATAAGGAGTTTTTCATGAATGGGATCAAACGCATTCATAACAACTTTCATTTGAAAGATCTTGGAATCGATTCTTATAATGAGGTTATTCTCTTCATTCGCTCAGACTCCAGTTTTTTCCAGTCCGAAGGTTTTGAAAAAAGAACCCGAGTTATTGTTAAACATGCTGATCGCTCTCTCGTTGCAACCATCAACAGCGTAAGCTCTGACATTTTAGAAGGAGATGAAGTTAGTCTCTCGCAGGCGGGTTGGAAGGCATTAAATGCGAAGAACGGAGATAGAATAGGCCTCTTCCATGCCGATGCTGACGAATCACTTCGCTTTCTCCGATCTAAACTTTTTGGAAACAGTCTAAATCAAGAAGCTTTTGACTCCATACTTCACGATATCATTCAGGGATTTTACTCTGACATTCATTTAGCAGCTTTTATCACAGCATGCTCAGGAGATAGGTTGAGCGAAGCAGAAATTTTAAGCATGACACGTTCCATGGTCAACAAAGGGGACAGGTTGAACTGGAATCACCTAGTTTTAGACAAACATTGTATAGGAGGACTTCCCGGAAACCGCACGACGATTATTGTTGTTCCCATCCTAGCAAGCTTTGGTCTTATGATTCCTAAAACATCTTCTCGTGCCATCACCTCCCCTGCTGGAACAGCAGACACAATGGAAGTTTTCTGTCCTGTGAATCTTAGCCTAGCAAAAATGAAAGCTGTTGTTCAAAAAGAAGGAGCCTGCATAGCATGGGGTGGAGGAGCTCTTACCTTAAGTCCTGCCGACGACATTATTATTCGCATCGAACGTGCTTTGGATCTCGACAGCGTAGGCCTCATGATTAGCTCCGTGCTTTCAAAAAAACTTGCTGCAGGCTCTACCCATGTGCTTATCGATATGCCTGTAGGTCCCTCTGCAAAAGTTAGGACGGAGCGAGAAGCAAAACGCATCTCGGAGCTATTCCTTCATGTGGGAACGCAACTTGGCATGAAGATTGAAGTTCACCAATCTGACGGAACCCAACCAGTTGGTCGCGGAATTGGGCCAACTCTCGAAGCTCGAGATGTTCTCTCCGTCCTACAATGTGAGGACGGAGCTCCACAGGATTTGAGACAAAGATCTCTCGATATTGCTGGAAAACTTCTCGATATGTCAGGGAAAACCCAAAAAGGATTAGGACGGAGCAAAGCTCAGGAGCTTCTCGACAGTGGTCAAGCTTTGAAAAAATTTCACGCCATATGTGAAGCACAAGGAGGATTTCAAAAATTAAGTTTTGCAAAATATCAGCAACCGATTTTTTCAGACAAAACAGGAACGGTTCAAAGCATTCAAAATCGTAAACTTGCAATGCTCGCAAAGTTGTCGGGAGCTCCCAAATTCGCAAAAGCAGGAGTTGATTTTCTGAGCCCTACGGGAACCCGCGTTGAGAAAGGGCAAACTCTTTTCGTTATTCACTCTGAAAGTGAAGGGCAATTGCAATATGCTTTAGACTATTTAGCTCAAAATCCAAATATACTTAGCATCGAGTGAGGATATTCATGAAAACTGTTTTCATTCCTTTTCCTAAAAATGAAAAAATCACACAACATCTTGCAAATATCCTAGACTGCCCTATCGAATTTATGTCGCATCGAAAGTTCCCCGATGAAGAAAGTTACGTACGGTTCGAAGGCCCAGTCAAAGACAGAAATTTTATCATAGTCTGCTCTCTCGACAGACCTGACGAAAAATTTCTTTCCTTAAGTTTTCTCTGCTCCGTCCTAAAGGAGCTCGGAGCAAAGAGAGTGGGACTTATTGCCCCTTACTTGGCCTATATGCGACAAGATAAAATCTTTCACACAGGTGAAGCACTCAGCTCAAAGTATTTTGCAAAACTCCTTTCCCAGCACATTGATTGGCTCGTTACAGTGGATCCGCACTTGCATCGTTTCAAAAGCCTAAGAGAGATTTACTCCGTCCCAACTTGCGTCGTACATGCTAGCTCCGTCCTATCGGATTGGGTGCGAAATAATGCCCCTCGTTCTATTCTCATAGGACCTGATGAAGAAAGTGAACAGTGGGTGTCTGCCGTTGCAAAAAATGCTGGCGTTCCTTTTACTGTTTTGAAAAAAAATCGTAAGGGTGACAAAGAAGTAGAAATTTCACTCCCTGATATTGAAAAGAGCTCTCCTTTAAAACCTATTCTCCTCGACGACATCGTGTCTTCGGGAAGGACTATGATTGAAACGATTCAACATCTGAAAAAATTAAATTTGAAAGCTCCGAGCTGTCTTGTCGTTCATCCTATCTTTGCGGGAAACTCTTATGAAGAATTGAAAATGTCAGGCGCTGATCAAATCATCTCTTGTAATACGATCGAGCATCTTTCTAATGGATCGGATCTTGCTCCGTTGATTTTGAAAGCCTGTTTGGAGCAAGATTTTATCTGAATGGATTTAAGCGAACCTTACTGTGTGTTTCCACAAAACTTTGCATCGTTTTTTGTTTTTACACAAATATAGTTTGCAGGAAGACGAGAAGGAACTGGTAAAAGAACACAAGCTTCTTTCTTATGTTTAAAGGACTTTTCATAAGCTTTTGAGCCATGGACTTTATAGATCTTTCCACACGCTGTCTTAGGTCCTGTTTTTGTATCCGTTGATGTTGAAGTCATCGGTGTATTTGTAGGATACGTTGGAGAGATTGCTGATTTTAAGACGACAATTTGTGTAGTGCTTTTCATAACAGCTGCTTTTCCCTTTTTGGCAGGAGAAACCATTGTGGTTGCGGAACTAACAAAAGCAATATTTCTTAACCCATTGTTGTAGAAATCTCCAATCAACACTTTTGTAGGAATTACATCGACTTTATTGTTATTTTTCGTTGCTAAAAATGTTGCAGATATAGACGCCACCTGAGGAGAGAACTGCATAGTTGTTGTACCTGGAATGAACATCAAAGTGTTTATAACGACAGCAGCTCCTTTTCCTAATTTTGCAGGAGTTGAAACCACAAGAAGCTCATCTCTTCCATCTGCATTAACATCACCAACTAGATATTCACCCTTAACATCATGATGATCATCATGATGATTCACTTCAGAGGCTAAATATTTGACGAGATTTCCAGATACTGGCCAAGGTTGAGTGTGAATAAAACAGCTTCCATTGTTTAAAAATAAAGCAATTTGTTTACCATCTTTTGAAATGTTCAGAATATCGCGCAGACCTGATGAGTGACCTGAGAAATTTCCAAAATGAAGACTTCCAAACTCAACCTTTTCTGTTTTGTACTTGTTTGGATTTTTAGGATCAGGGTATGTCCATGCAAAAGGGACAGCACATGTTTGTGTCATTATATTGTTTGAGTCTACATTAAAAACAAACAACGTGTTATTTTCAAAGTGCACAACTTTAGTTTTTCCGTCATGGTTAAGTTTTTTCAACCAAGTATTTTGTCTAAAGTTATATTTTTTAGAAGTTTGTGCAATCGTAGGAGCAGTAATCCTAACACTTTTAGGACTACCACCATTGTAATAGTTAACTAGGAATTCATTGCTGGACTTAAGATCTATGAATCCTGGATTTGTACCTGTGAAATCCACATAATGTTCTTTCAAACCGAAGCCCCCTCCCCATGTCCCTGGAGAATACGGCTGAGCAAAAGTCCAAGTATCTGCGACAAGAGGGTTTGAATGGTGTATTCTCACATCTTTAGATGTATGCGTAAGTACATTTGCTTTTCCATTTTTTTTAATATCAAAGACGGAAAGACTTCTTTCAGAAGCCGAAGTAATATGAACTTTTGGAGGAGTACCTTTATCCACTGGATAATTTGTAACAGTGAAAGCACCATTTTTTTGATTTAATGCAACACCCATTCCGCCTTTTACAAAATCTCCACCCACAATATCAGGGAATCCGTCACCATCAATATCTGCTGCTACAACATCATCCATAGGCAACGCTATTTCAGCAGTACTTGCAGTTCCAGAAGTATAACTCGGATTACAAACCATTCCTGCAGGACAAGCAGAAATACATTTGTTTGCACCACTACTCCAAACCATATTTGTTGGGCAAGAAGGTATTGGATCGAATGAAGAACCATTCACCATACACTGATTTGCAGTTGTGCATAGAAGAGCCGTCATATCTGCATCAGGCAAACATGCAAAAGATGCCGCAATCCACCAATTTTTTCCAGATGTACAAGCTGTCGAATCTTTCACTCCGGAAACAGGAGCAATACAAGCTGTTCCATTCCATATACCTAATAAGGTTGTACAGTCCGCTGCAGTCGTGACCGCAGCAAGATTTGCAATACAAGCTTTTACACTTGGAGCCCACAAACCAGCTTGAGGTAATGCACTTATACAAGCCGCTGAAGTTGTAATGTCACTCAAACTTTTAAAACACGTTCCTGCTGGACCTCCTGATGTACCAGTACCTGTTGTTGTAGGAGCACTGACCCAAATCCCCCCAGAACTTGTACAGCTTTGTAATGAAGCAACTTGTGTTTGTGTTTGACCACAACTGTTACTGGTGGAATCCCAAACAAAATTCACAGCTGTACAGGTTGCCTCAGGTATCGCACTGAGGTTTGAATAACAAACTGGCGATCCTGTTGGAAGAGAGGTGCTTGTTAAAAAATATCCACTTGAACCCGCACAATCTGCCTGGGTCCTAATATCGTTAAAATTCGCATAACAGGTACTGCTGTTCGTTGCAAAAATAGCAGGAGTCGTTGATTGAGGATTTGTAACCGCACTTGCGCAGCTCACAGAATCATGAACAAGACTTAAAGAAGCAAGACATTGTGGTGAACCACCAGATGCAGGTGCCGGGATAAATACTGTATTACCTGCTGTTGAAAAACAAGTAGCTTGCGTCATAGACGAAGGAGGGGTTGTTTCATCGGACGAACCACTACTTGATGTTGAACCACCACTCGATGTTGAACCACCACTCGATGTTGAACCACCACTCGATGTGGATGAAGATATAATTACAGATGTCGTCGGAGATGTCGAAGGAGCCACAATGATCGATGTGGTTGGGGATCCTTGTGAAGAATTTGAAATTTTTACAGATGTGGTCGGTGCTCCAGGAGGATTAACAACCACAGATGTAGTCACTGCTCCTGAAGAAGAAGAAGAAGAAGAAGAAGAAGAAGAAGAAGAAGAAGAAGAACTGTTGGAATTATTATTTGTTTGACCATCTGTAGTTAAAGAATCACCAGCACTTCCGTTTTGATACGCAGCATCTTCGACTGTAGTAATTGTTCCTAAAGTTACATCTGCTAAAGTATTTACCGTCACGCTTGGAACAATAGTACTGTTGGTACCTATTTCACCTATCAATCCTTCCACACCCCCGACTGCAGCTGATGATGACGACTTCTTTTTAGCTGTGGTTGGTTGACAATTCATTGTTAGCAAAGGAATCAAACCCAATAAAATCAAAACCCTTTGTTTCATATGTTCTCCTCATTTTCCCAGATGATTAGTTCTTAAAAAATTTTTAAAAAGACCAAATCACATGAAAATAGAATATCCCCATTCTATCTTTCCATACTATGAGTCTAACACGGGTTTGAAACGTCTAGGTTCCCTCCCAGATTTGAAAAGTTATTTGAAAGAGTGATTTCTTTTTATATACAGAATGTTACAGATTATAGTAATCGGGAGAAGCAATGTTCAAATCAGGAGATTTTAAGAAGGAAATTTGATCTCCAAAACCCAAAGGATAGGTTCCATGCAGACCATCACAAGCTAGAAAAGCAGATTCGGTTAAATTCTGAATGTGTAAAGCTTCCTTTGCCGAATTTAAAATACCTTGGGAAAGAGGTGAATTATTTTCAAAAGGGTAATAATCATAAAGTTCTCGTACAAGGAATTGAAACTCTGAACTCCTCAAATCCATTTTCTTCCCACCAGCAGCAGAGATAGCTGCAGTACTCCCACAAGGAGTACTTATCCAAACTCCGCTTGAACGTTGCTCCTGTGTTTTTTTCTGAAGAGTCAATTTGTAACGTGTTGTTGCTGCAGGTGAAACATTTGAGTACAAAAAGTCATTCAAAACAGGTTCTGTTGTAATCGTGGAAGAATTCTTAATAGAAAGAATTTTTGCATGCATGCGAAAAACACTGAGCGCTTTAATCTTTCCCAACGATAGATTTTTTACAAGTTCTTCTAAATGTTCTCGTTGAGAATGACATAACTTACCAATACTAGAGAGAGCTGAACGTATACCCACAAGGAGTATACGGGAATCTAGTATATGTCGACTTGCTTCCAAGACAGTCCCATCCCCACCCACGGTAAGAACAGCATCGAAGTCTTTTAAGTTTGGCCAAAAAAGGCCTCTTGAGATAGAAACATATCCAACTTTATAGCGAGTAAGAGTTTCGAAAAGTGTATGAAGAGTTTGATAATGTTCTTCGTGTGTCTTCTCAAGAATTTTAAAATGAAAGGGGTCTATAAGACCTGCTTGAACGCGTTTATGGATCAACTCCCCATGCAGTTCAAGATTGGTTTTTTTAGAGACAACCAGAACCTTCATTGAAGAAATCCTTTAAAAAACTATTCAGGTTTCGCTGTATCCAAAGCGAGATACTGTGGGTTGCGATAAATTGCTTTTCGTTTTTCAAATTTCTCGCGAGCCGATTGTTCAAACTTCTGTAAGAAGTAATAGCCATTTTTATAACTCAAACTCTGAGCGAGCTGTTCTCGTTTTTTAGCATCCAACCCCTTGGAGTCCACAACATGACGTGAATGTAATTTAAGTATATAGAAGGATCCCTGAACTTCAACAGGTTCATCCACAATCTGATCTTTATTGCGAAGCATGAACACAGCCTCAATGAGTTTCATATTGTTTCCAATACCAGCAATATAGGAAGTATTCAAAGCGAACTCATCTGTTGTTTTCCACTCTGCACTCACACTTTTTATCAGCGCATCAACGGGCTTTCCTGCTTTGTATTCGCTCAGAATATTTTTAGAAGTTTCTTTTGCCATAGCAGGAGCTTTTGCTTTGCGAATAAGCGCAATCACTATATCGTTTTTAGCCTGCTCTAAAGTGACATTGACCGGAGCCTTTTTATCAACAGACTGAATGATATGGAAACCAAACTGGGTTTCCACGAGAGGGCTAATCCCTCCTACAGGCAAAGCGAAACTTGCCTGAGCGAATTCTTTCACCATCGCATCTGCTGCAAAATAACCCAGATCTCCACCCTTCGTTTTACCGCTAGGTTCATCCGTCTCTTTCTTTGCTATAGCTACAAAGTCAGCTCCTGGTGCTTTCACCTGTGAAAGTATAAGTTCCGCACGTTTTTTTGCATCCTCTTTGCTGCGTTTCAATGCATCACCAGAGGCATTACGAGCATCCTTGTGCGAAACTAAAATATGACGCGCATGAACTTTTTCAGGACTATGGTATTCACTCTGATGCGAGTCATAGTAGTCCTTTACTTTTGCTTCGCTTTCTTTTTCTGCTAAAAACGCCTTGATATCTTCTGGAGAGACATTGAATCGAATCTTTTCGGGATCCACTTTGATGTAGTCCACACTCATTTTGCTCTCACTCAAAATATAATCGTACTCAATGCTCTTATTAGATGCATAAGTCGCTTCAGCGAGAAGCTCTCGGAGTTTGTCGACAGTTAAATTACGACGCATTTCTTCCATAAAACTGGCTTCTGAATAACGATTTCCTCGAAGGAAATTGTGAAAAACTTCATTTGAGAATTTGCCATCTTTGCCACGGAAAGCGCGAACTTCTGTAAGGTAATTGATGATGTCTTCGTCTGTCACAACGAGACCGAGCTGTTTCGCTTCAAGAAAAAGGAAGCGATAACTCAAAAGCTGATCTAAAACTTGACCAGCAATTTTTAGATCAGATGAACTCTGACCCGAACGTTGGCGTGCACGTTCACTTTCACTTGCATAAGCGCGACTGAATTCTGCTTGGGTGATCTCTTCACCATCCACAGACCCTGCGACGTTATCAAGTTGGTGCATATATCCCTGCGGGTTACAAACCCCAAAGAATAACATCGCACCCAATGCAAGACCTAAAATAATATAGGTGCTCCAGTTTTTCTTAAAGTTTGTCGTATCAAATTGTTTCAAAGCGCTCATGAAGATTCCCCGAGTATCATGAAAAGGGTGAACACGTACTTCCATACCTCTAGCACAAATTTTTCCATCGTGATAATTGATTTGGAAGAATTATAATGTTTTAAGAAACAGTGGAGCATGAGGAATGCTTACCGACAGCTGTCCCGGTTTCCAAAAACAGAACAAGGATAACGGGAACTTATTGGAGGAAGATGATGTTTTTAAATTGGCTTGCCGGCTTGTTTTCGAATGACTTAGCCATCGATCTCGGCACCGCGAATACTTTGGTTTATCTCAAAGGCAAAGGGATCGTCATCAACGAACCTTCTGTCGTTGCAGTTCAGATCGATAGTCGTGGTGGCAAAAAAATTCTTGCTGTTGGGAAAGAAGCAAAAAACATGCTTGGTCGTACACCCGGTTCGATCACTGCAATCCGTCCTATGAAAGATGGTGTCATTGCGGATTTCGAAATCACCGAAGCCATGCTCCGCTATTTTATTGAAAAAGCACACAATCGCCGCACTATGGTAAAACCACGCATCATCATCTGTGTTCCTTATGGAATTACAGAAGTTGAAAAACGCGCAGTACGTGAGTCTGCTGAATCTGCAGGTGCGCGCGAAGTCTTCCTTATCGAAGAGCCTATGGCCGCAGCAATCGGTGCAGGACTTCCTATTACAGAACCAAGTGGTAACATGATTGTAGACATCGGTGGAGGGACTACTGAAGTTGCAGTTATTTCTCTTGCTGGAATCGTGTACTCAAAATCGGTACGCGTCGGTGGAGACAAGATGGACGAGGCCATCGTCAATTACTTGAAACGCAAATACAACCTTCTTATTGGAGAACGTACTGCTGAGCAGATAAAAATCAACATCGGCACAGCATACCCAGAAGAAGAGATTCGTAAAATGTATGTCAAAGGCCGCGACCTCGTTGCAGGTATTCCCAAAACGATTGAAGTCTGCTCTGAGGAAATTCGTGAAGCTATTGCAGAGCCTGTTAACACGATTGTCGAAGCAGTGCGCGTTGCTTTGGAAAAAACTCCACCTGAACTGGCTGCGGATATCGTGGATAAGGGTATAGTCCTTGCGGGTGGTGGAGCCTTGATTCGCAACCTTGATATTCTTCTTCGTGAAGAAACGGGATTGCCAATTACAATTGCAGAAGACCCACTCTGTGCAGTGGTTTTAGGTAGTGGAAAAGCGCTGGATCAAATGGACATTTTGAGCAGCGTCACAATGTCTTAAAATTGGGGATTCTATGCTATGGTTGCGAGGGCGCAAAGTTTGGGGAATCTTGGTTCTAAGTGCCCTTATTGCGCCCTTTCTCTTTTTCTCAAACCCTAGACGTCCTTGGACTCAAGAAAAAGCCCTCTCCTACATACAGGAACTTATTTATCCTTTTGAATATGGGTGGCGTTATTCCGTTAGCCGTATGAAGGGTGCATGGGTTCATTATTTCTATTTGGTGGGTCTGCAAAAAGAAAATGAATCTTTGAAAAAAGACATCGATCTTTTGCAAGCCAAATTGCTCGATTACAAACATCAGACAGCAGAAGTTGCTCGCCTTCGTGAACTCCTTAATTTTTCTGCCTCCTTCGACAAGAAAATTCTCATTGCGGAAGTTGTGGGCATTATGGGGAATTCCCCTTTTCAAACCATACGTATAGCTCGCGGTTACAAGGCGGGAGTACGTATAGGCATGCCTGTAATTTCTGCAAAGGGAATTGTGGGAAGGGTTCTGAGAACGGGAACCATGTTTGCCGATGTTCAACGTTTGGGAGATGCTCATTTTAATTTGGATGTGATTGTCGAACGCAATCGCATTCGTGGAATTTTAAAAGGACTGGATGATAGTCGCTGTCTTTTACAACTTCACCGCAGAGCCGATGTACGTATCGGAGACACTATTGTGACATCTGGATTATCGGGTGCTTTTCCCAAAGGCTTACCTGTAGGTACGGTCGTACGTATCAGTTATGAAATGGATAACATTTCACAAGTCATCACAATCAAACCTTGGGCAGAACCTCAAGGTCTTGACGAACTGATGATCTTGCAACAAACAAGTGAAGACATCGATACGATTTTCGAAGCAGGTGGAGACCAGTGGTTAAACAACGCGACAGCCAGCGGTGAACCGTGGAACTAGTTAAACGCAGGAGTCGTCATCGCAGTGTATTCTGGAATCTCATTCCGAGACCTCTACCCAATTCTTTAGCTTGGGACTTTTTATATCTTGTAGAATTGCTCATTCTTCAAGATTTTATCATTCCTCAAATTTTTGCTCAGAAAATTTTTGTAGATCTGATTACCCCTTGGTTGATGATCGTTTTTGTTTTTAGATCTCCACTTAAAATCCTGAGTGTTTCAGCTCTTGCTATTTTACTTTTAGAAACACATTCGGGATTTCCTAGGGGCTTGCTTGCGTGTTTATATTGGATGATGGGCGTATGCGTGTACTCACTACGTCATCATATATCATGGGCTAGTTTTTTACCTTGGATTGCAGTCTTTTTTCTCAGCCAAGTTCTTGTGAATAGTCTGGAAGCCGTCGCATTTTGGACACAAAATTTTAGTCCTTTTTCATTTTTTAGTTTTTCTTTTTTATCCATCTTAGTGAATGGTATGCTCAGTTGTTTTTTTGGCCTTTTTGTAATTTATACATCTCGACTTGATACTCTGGAGGAATACAGTCTTGCTCGGAGGTAGAAGACATTCTGAATCTCCTATACACGAGGGACGTTTTCTCGCGGGTGGTTTAGCTATTTTTTTAGTTTTAGCCGTTCTATTGATTCGTATTTGGTATTTGCAAATTTACAAAGGAGAATACTATCTCCAGATTTCAGAAAACAATCGTATACGTCGTATGGATATCGCAGCTCCTCGCGGTATGATATACGACCACGTGGGAAGGTTGATTCTAGGAAATAGACCTTTCTTCGATTTGATACTAATCCCACAATATATTCAGAGCGAAGAAAGAACTCTGCGAGTAATTTCAAATCTCCTTCATGTTTCATTCGCAGATTTACAGGCAGAAGTACGAAGAGTTCGGGGGCAACCCAAATTCCTTCCCGTAATTTTAAAACGCAATTTGTCTTTGCATGAAGTTGCGATCATCGAAGGTCAAAAATCGTTCCTTCCTGGCATAGACATCAACATTGCTCCTCGTCGAGATTATCATGATGATTCACCTGCTCATATTTTAGGATATGTTGGAGAAATCAGTGCAGAAGCCATGAAGTCGATGAATCAAAAAGATCCTGAGAATCCTTACCTGATGGGTGAACTCATAGGTAAACATGGCCTCGAACTTCAGTGGGAGCAACAGCTTCGAGGCAAACGTGGGTATAAATATATTCAAGTTGATGCTTTGGGCCGTCAGACAAGACTCGCTGAAGATATGGGTTGGAAATTTCCTATCAGTCAAGCTGTCCCGGGTGTTGATTTGACATTGACCCTCGATATGGAATTGCAACGCGTCGCTGTTCAAGCTTTTCAAGGAAAGCAAGGAACTGTTATTGCTATGAATCCACAGAACGGTGAAATACTTGCGATGGTGAGTTCTCCTGATTTCAATCCTGCTATTTACCAAGAAGGGATCAGTCAAGAAAAATGGCAAGCACTTGTAAATGACCCCTTCAAACCGTTGTTCGACAAAACAACGGGAGGAACCTTTCCTCCAGGAAGCGCATACAAAACCATAGTCGCTATCGCAGCTTTGGAAGAAGGTATTATAAATCCCAACTCTACCTATTTTTGTCCGGGTGTTTTCACACTCGGTCGTCAACCTTTTCACTGTCATAAAAGACAAGGGCACGGGACTATAAATTTATCTCAGGCATTGCTTCTCTCTTGCGACGTTTATTTTTATCATCTTGGTATGGAGTTGGGAATCGACCGCATTGCAAAATATGCAAAAGCTTTTGGTCTCGGTCAGAAACTTGGTTTCCGATTAAACAGAGAAGAACCTGGTTTGATTCCGACAACAGATTGGTGGAGAAAATACTTTCACTCTGCACCGAACAAAGGAGATATTCCTTCTTTGGCGATAGGTCAGGGTGCAAACTCCGTAACACCTCTGCAACTTGCAAGTGTATATGCAACGATTGCTAATGGAGGGAAAGTTTGGAGACCTTATATTGTTAAGAAAGCTACAAACTCATCTGGAGAAACGGTTTTCGAACAGAAACCGGATTTGATTCGGGAAGTGACCTTGATCAAGCCAGAAACTTACAAATTGATGAGAGACTTTCTTTTACAAGTTGTAGAAGACCCTCGCGGAACGGGTAAAAGGGCACGAGTGGAAGGTGTACAAGTTGCTGGGAAGAGCAGCACGGTGCAAGTTGTAAGTTTGAAAAAAACTTCCAACATAAAAGCTGCTCGCATGCAATGGCGTGAGCACGCATTGTTTACAGCATTTGCACCTGTAGACAACTCTGAAATTCTCGTAGCAGTTGTAAGTGAAAACGATCTTACAGGCGGTGGTGGAGCTGCTGCTGCTCCTGTAGCTCAGAAAATTTTGCAAGCCTATTGGGATGCAAAAAATGGAAAAAGTCCCGTAGTAGAAACTTTGGCTCCCGCAAAAGAAAATATTTATTCCCGCTAATACGAGATGAAAATGAAAACTCAGATAGAAAGCTACACACCCCTGCGTCAGAGAAAAGTTTCTCCACGCATGATGCTTACCATTCTTACGTTCTTTTCTTTACTAACGTTAGGCCTCATAAATTTATACAGTGCGGCAACTCCCTATATATTTCGTAATCAGATTCAACATACCGTCTGCGGACTTATAGTGTTTGCACTCTTAGGTTGGTTTCTCAGTTTACGTTTCATGAATACCTATGCTTATTTGCTTTACGCGGCAATTGCTCTCGTTCTTGGTGCTGTTTTAGTGTCTGGATATTCTGCAGGAGGGGCGCAACGTTGGTTTGTATTGGGACCTATACGTTTCCAACCTTCTGAAGTTGCAAAAATGAGTATTATCTTTTTTATTGCTAAATATTTTTACAACAGTCGATCACAATCTGCTTATCAATTACTGGAACTGTGGCCAGCTCTCCTTGCTTCACTTTTTTATTTCATTCTCATCTTCGTACAACCCGACTTTGGAACAGCAGGAATGTGCATACTCGTCCCCCTCGCTCAACTCTGTTTTGTACGCATTGACATCAAACTTCGTACTATTATCGCCTTGGCTGTCAGCTCTTTAGCAGGTGTTATTATTGGGTGGGAATTCTTTCTTCGTCCCTATCAGAAACTACGAATTATAAACTTATTCAATCCTGGGCAAGATCCCACAGGTTCCGGCTATAACTCTCTGCAGTCGTTGATCGCCATCGGAAGTGGCGGACATTGGGGTAAGGGTTTTCTTAAAGGTACTCAGGCACAATTGCAGTTTCTCCCTGCAAGACAAACGGATTTTATTTTCAGTGTTTTTGCGGAAGAACGAGGATTTTGGGGAGGAGTTTTATGCTTTTCTCTGTTTGCTCTTTTAAGTTACTGCGCTTTAGAAATTGCACAAGAAGCAAAAAATACTTTTAGTACCTTACTAGCTATTGGAATTTCAGCTCTTCTCTTTATCGAATTTGCCATTAACGTTGCCATGGTTCTTGGAATTTTCCCCGTTGTAGGAATGCCGCTACCTTTCTTCTCCTACGGAGGGACTGCTTTGATTACCTACTGTGCAGCAGTCGGACTTTTAGTTGCAATTGAAAGAGAAACTCTCAAAGCTTAGAAACTATTACGTCATTCCGAATATAGTAAGAGATCTTAGTCAAAGCTCTCACGTTGAAACTTTTATGTGCAATTTTTTAAATAATTTTTTATTTCATCCATCAAATCATGGACAGCTTCTCTCATCTTTTTTGAATTCAACTTCGATTCTAAATTCACGTCGGAAGTGCCATCACCATCCGTCATAGGAGTCGAAGCAGCAATATCCAATTGTTCTTGCAATAAGCTGAGTAGAGCTTGCAAAAGACTAGGATGGGAACAAAAGGCAGTTCCCATCGTTTCATCCGAAGCTACCGTATTTCGAAGTTTTGCAGTGAGTATTTCGTTCTTGGTTCGATCTGTGAAATTTTTGAGTTGGCTTATGAGTTCCTTGCAAGATTTACACAAAGAGTTCGTGCTCGTCGAAGTTTCGACTTTCTGAGAAGTTCCCACTAAACCAAGACCACCGACGATCAAAGTTCCTACTATAGGAGGAGCTACTTTAAGGCTTGTAGAGTTTTGAGAAAGATTAACGGAAGCCGACTGAGTATCGGAAGAACTCTTCGACGACTTTTGACAATTTCCCATGAAAAAAAGTAAACTTAAAATGAAAATAACATTCATTTTTACCCCTAAGTCCCCTTTGATCTATGGCGGAAAACTCTAATGGGGAACTTTATGTTTTAGATCGGAAAATTTGCAAGTCTCCATCTTCGACATTCACGGACAATATTTGTGTAATACGATTCGATGTTTTGAACTCAATAGAATGTTTTCCAGGAGCTACCCGTATTCTGTTGACATAGAAAGCTTGAGGAAGAAGAGTCCAGCTTCGAGTATCAGCAGTTTCTGTTACAGCAGCAGCAACGTTTGCAACTATACCCCCAAGCAAACCGAAATTTTGCTCAGCCTGATTTGTAAGAGCAGCTTTTGCAATCAAACGTGCCATACTTTTTGCAATCAATCGGCCACGACGATCTTCCAAACATTGATAGGCAAGCCCATTGAGATTCAAGGCATTTGCAGCAGACATAAAACGGCCATCAACACTCACACCTGTTTGAGTATTTTGCCAATCAATTTTCTGCTTATCAATATAGGGAAATGAAATACGAATGATTTGACCACCTGCAGGGAAAAAGAATTCTTTTGCTTGTTTAATAGCAATGTTCCCAGCTTCGTGGAAAACAATGAGATCTCCTCCTTTCGGATTCTCACGGATTTGCGAATCATATTTTTCCAAAATTGCAGAATAGCGAACTTTCAAATCTTTTATCACATCGCTTCTTTTGCGTTTCAATGCGACACCGTAAAGAGATGTGACAAGTGACTCAGGAACAGATCCTTCAAAAAACTTTGAATAAGAAGAACTTTCATAGACCTCTAAAGCTTGTCGGTAATCGATGATGGCATCATCCCAATTCTTCATAGATTCGTAAATCATGCCAGAAAGAAACCGAGCAAAGGCATCTTCTTTATAATGAGCATACTTAGGATCGTAATTCTGAGTGATTTGATGAAGGCGTCCATTGACACTTTTTGCTTCCACACGAGCTTCTTTGATCTGTTTATCTTCAAGAAAGGATAAAGCCAGCAGAGTATGTATGGCTACTTTTTCGTAATCCTCACCTTCATAATCAGCAACACTTTCATTTATAAGAAAAGTAGCAGCTGTTTTTGTAACACTCGTCGTGTAGAGCTCATCAACAATTGCATCCGCTCTTAAAAGAAGAGTCCGCGATCCCTGACGATCATCAAGACGATCAAGAATCATAGACTTTTCAAGAGTATAAAGAAGACGGTTGATGTTACTTGTCTTGAGAGAGGATTTTTCAAGTTTTTCAAGTGACTGTTTGTATTTACCTCCTATGAAATCATTTCTGAGATCTTTAACTTCATCCGTGTAAGATGCACAGTTTGTCAAAGAAAGGAGGACTAAATTCAAACAGACAATTTTGAAAATAACTTTCACAAAACCCTCACCCGCTTTTTAATTACCACTAAAACGAAGCACCAGAACGTTTGAATTTCTTCTTAATCTGATAAGACTCAGAGAAAAGAATTTCTGAAGTCTCAAGATTTGTAAGACGTACAGTTGTTGTATAAGTTACAGTTTTGTAACCACCTTGTACGTTCGTAATCGAAGTGATTTCACCCACCATGAAGAAGTCAGCTCCGATCTGCTTTCCTTTTTTCTTAGCTGTTTCGTTGCTCACCATCCCACTTTCATTGTGGTATTTGATTTCTTTTAAAATTTTATCGCGAGCAGCTTTGTCAATAAAACGAATCTTTCCAGAGTTGATCAATTCATTTTGCAAAGCCTGACCAATAGCAGCTGTGTCAATATGTTCGCTAGTTCTGTTTTCTATATCATCCACAATCACAATAGGCTTTTTGCCACCGTTACCCTGCATGAACTCAATAAGCCAGTTTTTGGAAACAACTGCTTTGATAACAACCTCGGCTGTTTTATTCGCATCGGTTGGATTCCATTTGTCATCGACAATTTCTTGTTCTTTTGGATTCGAATACTCACCTTGAAAAGAGTCCGTACAGGAAAGAGGTACTAGCAAAGATGTCAAGCAAAGCACCTTGATTGTTTTAGAAGTAAAATTTCTCATAGAAGTCCTTTTTATAGTGCCTAATTCATTTTAAACTTTCGCTAAGATTTTAGTCGATGCTAAGGCAGAATGCCATGTTTTTCACAGAAAGGAATTTTATGAACTTGCAAACTTCCTACTCGACAATACAAAAACGTATAAAGAAAGCCTGCGAAGAATGCAGGCGCGATCCGAAAAGCATACGCCTCATTGTTGCCAGTAAAGCGCAGTCGGCTGAACGCATTGGAGAACTCCACAAACTTGGTCAAATCCATTTTGGCGAAAATTACGCGCAAGAATTGTTTGATAAAGCAGAGTTTCTGCCAAAATCTATAGAGTGGTCTTACATCGGGCACCTCCAGTCCAACAAAATCAAACGCATCGTAAATTATGCACAAGAAATACAAAGCCTCGCCTCTCTCAAGCATGCAGAACTCATAGCACGCCATGCTCAAGAATTAGGCAAAGCACCTTATCGTGTGTATATTGAAGTTCAGGTTCCTGGGGATGAATCAAAAGATGGGGTTCCCTGGAATGAAGTTCTTTCCTTCTCACAAACTCTTCGTAAAAATTTTCCCGAAAAACTTCTTGTGGAAGGAGTTATGGCCATTCCTCCTCAAAGCTTTGCTAAACATTGGAACGAAGAAGCGGAAAGTCTTTATAAAAATTTACGACTGCTTGCAAATTCCATCGGTGCAGGAAAACTTTCTTTAGGAATGAGCCAAGACCTCGAACATGCCATTAAATGTGGAACTGACATCATACGTGTAGGCAGTGCCATCATGGGAGCCCGAAAATAGGGTAAAAATAAGAGATACCCGACTGTCCTTTTTCCTAACGTTTAATCCATTCAGAACTGTGATACGTATTCAATTTGTAGTTTCCTGCATGCATAGCTTTTACTTCATGAATACGTTTGAGAGCAAGTTCATCGGAAGCTTGATTCGTAGGCACATTATTCTTCTGAGCTTGTTCAAACACACGGAGAGTCGTTTGGTAAATACGTTTAGCTTCTGCCCTTGCTTGTTCCTCGTTATAACCACTCAGCTCTTGTGCTACGTTGATCAACCCGCCTGCATTGATGACATAATCAGGAGCATATAAAACTCCACGCGCTTTAAGCTTCAAACCATCGGACTGTTCATCAAGAAGCTGATTGTTTGCAGCTCCTGCAACAATAGGAGCATGAAGTTCAGGAATACTTTTTTCATTGAGAATACCACCCAAAGCGCAAGGAGCTAAGACATCCGCCTCTACGCGAAGGATTTCATCGACACCTACAATTTTAGCTCCATATTCTTTTGCAATGTAATCTGCGGAACTTCGATTGATATCCGAAACGATCAGACGCACACCGTCATTATGTAAAAGTTTACACAAATTTCTTCCGACGGAACCACAACCTTGCACAGCAACAGTTAATCCACGCAGAGACGCATTGTGCGTAGAAAACTCAACTGCCGCGCGGATCCCATAATACACACCTAAAGCTGTAAGTGGAGAAGGATCACCGGACCCCCCTGCAAACGAAGTTACACCCGAAACATATCGAGTTTCTTTTGCTATATGATTGATGTCTTCAACATTTACATTCACATCTTCCGCAGTGATGTAACGACCATTCAAACTGTTGACAAACGCGCCGAAAGTTCTGAAGAACTTTTCTGATTTTAAACGTGAGGGACTTCCGATGATAACCGCTTTGCCACCACCTAATTTTAATCCTGCGACGGAAGCTTTGTAAGTCATCCCTCGAGAGAGCCTTAGGACATCAATGAGAGCTTCCGTCTCATCTCTATAATTCCAAAAACGGCAACCACCTAAAGCCGGACCGAGTGTAGTGTCATGTATAGCAATGATTGCTTTTAACTGTGTCTCCCTGTCATGACAGTAAACCACCTGTTCATGCCCCATGACTGTCATCAAATCCATTGCACCCATTCTGTCTTCCCCTATGCGACTAGCTGACCTAAGTTCATTAACTGAAACAAGTTCCAAGGCGGACTCCCACTAAGAGTTTTAGGTTTTTTCGGTGTCATATGATTGGTTTAAGATAGCGAATTCTGAGGGAAATAACAAGAAATCGCTCTTAAGTTATTTTCACAACTCCTCGCTCAAGGAGCAGCTTTTCTTTTTCCGCCTTTTTTGCTAATTAGACACACTCCCAATTGCTCATATGAAGGACACATTCCTATGCAATCCAAATTCGATATCATCGTAGTCGGCGCAGGTCATGCCGGTTGTGAAGCAGCACTCGCTGCTGCACGCATGGGCGCAAAAACACTCCTCATTACACAGGTTGTGGATCGCATAGCAGCAATGAGCTGCAATCCAGCAATTGGCGGCACAGCAAAAGGCCATCTTGTTAAGGAAATCGATGCTCTCGGTGGAGAGATGGCAAAAGCCATAGATGCAACCGGTATTCAATTCCGCATATTGAATAGAAAAAAAGGCGCTGCTATCTGGTCTTCACGCGCACAAGCAGACATGGCCCTCTACAGTCGCTACATGAAACATACTATTGAAAAAACCCCGAACCTTTATGTACGTCAAGATTCTGTTGCCCAACTCTTAGTTGAAAACGTAGATGGAAAAACATCTGTCACGGGTGTCATCGGAAATATTTTTGGTGAGATGTCTGCAAAAAAAGTAGTTCTCACAACCGGAACTTTTCTAAACGGACTCATTCATATTGGAAAAAACACAAGTCCTGCGGGAAGAGCAGGTGATGCACCCTCTATTGAACTTGCAGATTTCGTTCGTAGCATGGGCTTCCGAGTAGGAAGATTAAAAACAGGGACTACACCTCGTCTCGATGCACGCACTATCGATTGGTCAGTACTTGAAAGGCAAAATTCCGATGAGAAAATCATCCCTTTCAGTTTTAGTACTGATAAAATTGAGCAGAAATTGATTCCTTGCTACATCACACACACCAATGAAAACACACACAACGTGATTCGCAGTTACTTATCAGAATCACCTCTCTACAGCGGACAGATTAAAAGTTCAGGTCCTCGTTATTGCCCTTCTATAGAAGACAAAGTTGTTAAATTTCCCGATCGTCTTGCACATCAAATTTTTCTAGAACCACAAGGCTATGACACTTGCGAAATCTATCCAAACGGGATTTCCACATCTTTGCCTTTGAAAGCACAGTTAGCATTTTTACGCACGATCAAAGGTTTAGAAAATGTTGAAATCGTACGTTCAGGTTATGCGATTGAATATGATTTCATAGACCCTACAGAACTCGAAGCAACTTTAGAAACCAAACGCGCATCGAATCTCTTTCTTGCTGGTCAAATCAACGGAACTACAGGATACGAAGAAGCAGCAGCCCAAGGCCTTATGGCAGGTATAAATGCTGCTTGCAGTGTTTTAGGAAAAGAATCTCTCGTTCTTTCCCGTTCACAAGCTTACATCGGCGTTTTGATAGACGATCTTATTACGAAAGGAACAAGCGAACCCTACCGTATGTTTACTTCTCGCGCAGAACACAGACTCTATCTACGTGAAGACAATGCAGATTCACGACTCACTCCTTTTGGAAGAAATATCGGACTCGTGAATGACAAAGATTGGATGAGATTTCAAACCCGAACACAACAGGTTGAAGACGGTCTACAATTTGTTCGTGAAAGTTCAGTGAAAGAAGAAAACATTCTAAGTCCTTTACAAGCTCCTTTAATAGCAGGAATGAAATTTTCACAGCTCTTAAAAAGACCTGAAATCGATATGGACGATGTGAATATTCTTTTAGAATATCCGGAATTGGTGAGAAGAAGAATTGCCATTGAGTTGAAATACGAAGGTTATATCGCACGCGAAGTTCATTCCATGAAAGATACGGAGACTCTAGATAAGATTCTGATCCATCCAGAAATTCCATTCGAAAACATCAACGGTCTCAGCAATGAAGTTGTGCAGAAGCTCAAACGTTTTCAACCTCGTAATTTAGGACAAGCTTCACGCATCAGTGGGATGACTCCGAGCGCTATCCATGTTTTAAGAATTTGGTTGAAGAACCGAGGAAGTTCCCACAATAAAGGGATGAGAACTTAAACTAAGCAGCAAATCTTAACCGATAGATCTCGTTCACTATCTTTTTGTCTGGTTCAGACATTTGAACTTCAGCATCTCCTAGAAGAGAGCGAACAGCACCGCGTCTAACCAACTCTAAAGCAAGCCTTTCCAATGCGAGAAGCGCTTGAGAAATCGAAATTTTTTGCTCTCCCCTTAGTATTTTTGAAACCTTCGATTTTTGACAACCGATGAGAGTTCCAAACTCACTTCCATTCACATTAAGAAAATTCATAATAGCTCGAACTTCACTAGATGAAAGAGTAAAATCAGGTCTTTCCAAGGATTTTCTATAATTCAACTTCAAAAACTCAAGAGCAACAATTTTAACCAATCGATCAACTTCACTTGCTGACAAAGATTTTCTACCGTTTTCAGAAACACCCATCTCCACCTCACTAACAACAACTGTTCCCAATGGATGTTTAAATTTATAGTTTTTCTCTTTTATACGTCTAATCATGTTCTCTCTCCTGCTGAGACAACTAAAATTAATTTTCCATCTTCATCGGTCTCAAATTCGATAACGAGACGAAGATTTTTTCCGAGAATATCTTTAGTCCTCCAATAAAACCGCACGCCTCTCAAATTCAAGTCGGTAGTATCTTGAAAACGACCATGAGTGTTTTTTAATAAACTAACGACCTCATCAAAAGAATACCCTCGTTCTGGATGGTCATCAACTACATGGTCTATACAAACATCAATTCGGTTTCTCTTTCTCAACTCGAAAAATAGCTTCTTAGCATCGCTGAGCTTCATCAAAACTACTCTATCCTATCGGATATATTGAATATAAACTTTATATAAACAGATAACCAAATGTTAACATGGAATTAAATTGGTGTCCATAGGAAACTTGCCAATCTATTTACATCCTTTTTCCTCTAAAATTTTCTGAGAACTTGGATGACTAAAAAAAGCTGCAAGCTCACCCCTTTCTTTTACAACTTTCACAAAATCTTCAGCTTCTCTGTAGGTGAAATCTTGAACAGGAACTTCTTTGGCTAAAGCGCTTAAGCAATCATGTTTTGCAATCGCATTCTTTTTTGCTTCCTGATTATTTTCTGATTCAGCAAAGCGTGTTTCCATTGCCTTTTCAACCAAAGCATCCACCATAGATTTTTTCTTTTCGAAAAATGTATAGATACTTTTTAGAACTCTCATTTTTTCTTCATAGCTATAAGTAACTTTTGCAGGATCATACTCATTTCCGTTCATGCGATCAGGGATCTGAATCATATGGATTATGTTTGAAGGAGCCACAAATAAACCTAAATAGTCTGCTGCTTCTTTTTCAAAACCAATATTCCCCAACAATAATATAGCCGCTTTGTTCACATTTTCTGCTCCCGTATTCAAAGTTTTGCTTTTAGCCACTTCCTCAAGTTTAGCAACATCGATACGAATGCCTTTCTCAGTTTGTTTTGCAAAAAGAAGCATCTCAGGAATCACGTTGCTTGGATCGAAATTTCTATACTCCTCTAAAAATTTCTCATTCTGCTCTTCCATGCTCATCAAGTAATAGCTTGCAAGAGTTTTTTCTTTTGCAAAAGCTTCACGTATGTAAGCTCCACCTCCTCCTTCTCCACTAAACATCATGATAAGTAAGCCTGCAGCTAACAAATTATCTGTAGTACGCCCAAGATTCTTCAAAGCACTTTCTATTGCTTCCTTACTGATTCTTAGCTCTGAATGCCGAAGAGCATCTTGAAGTTTGTACTCTTTATAAGTTTTAGCTTCGGACATAGTTGAAAGAAGATTGTCTTTGGCTATCACTTCTTCCGTATGCTCCGAGTTTGAAGCATCGCTTTCTTCCAGAACTTCTTTTGCAGGTGTATCTTCATAAAGAGTGGTTTTTCTCATTTGGTAAATAAAAATTACCAATAATACGAATAAACACAAAATTCCGATTTTAATTCCTGAAACTTTCATAAAACACCCCTGTTCTCACCAAATTCTTAGAATGAAAATTCTACATTTCGAATTTTCAAAGCTCAAGGAGTTCTTATGCTCCGAAAACTGCTTTCTATTTCATGGCTGTATTTATGTACACAAGCTCTATTTGCAATGGAAAAAATTTGGCATCATGGAAATCCCCAAGAAGATGATTATGAAGAATATTGCCATGAGCATGGCAATGAAAAATATGTGTTTTGTAAGCTTGAATTAAAACTCGTTTTTCTACATGCGGATGAAAAAGTCTTATGTCTCCCAGAAGGTCTACTTTGGATTAAGCCGCAAAAACCGTCAGCCATCGAAAAAATAAAAGAGGAATTGAGAAAAGAAATCGAAGTTCTTGAAGCCAAAGAAGAACTTGAAGATCTCATGGATTCAGAAGAACCTGAAATTCATTTCAAAACGTACAAAGAATACCGAGAACAAAAGAAAGCTCAAAGATTAGAGAGATATAGAAAAAACAAAGATAAAAAAAATCAGTTAAAATTCAAGAAAGCTTGCATTAAAAAGACCCCGCGTTTTCGCTATTAATCTCGCGTTCATTTAGTCGCCATCTCTTAGAATATCCAGAATTGGTGAAAAGAAGAATTGCCATTGAATTGAAATATGAAGGTTACATTGCTCAAGCTTCACGCATCAGTGGGATGACTCCGAGCGCTATCCATGTTTTAATAATTTTGTTGAAGAACCGAGGAAGTTCCCACAATAAGACTCTTAGAGAAAAACAAAGTTAAGCTTTAAAAACTTCTCCTTTATAAGCTTCTGCTGTTTTTAAAAAATTGATTGCCTGCATCCAAAAAATTTGGCACTGTCATACAATATTAAAAATGTATGACAAAAGGAGAATCGAGGCATGAAAGTTGTACAATCCAGAGTCGGCGATGAAACCTTAAAATATTTAGAGATGTTAAAAAAGGACGGTTATTCTGAATCGGAAGCCATTCGTGAAGGTATAAAACTTTTATCTTTAACTGTAGTCGGGAAAAACACCCCCAAAAAAATTATCGGCTTAGGTCAATTTCAGTCAGGAATTAAGGATCTTGGATCAAATAAAAAACACTTGAAAGGTTTTGGAAATGACTAAACCGATTCTTCTCGATACAGGTGTTATTGTAGCTCTGCTGGACAGATCTGAAAGACGGCATAAAGAATGTGCTAAAATTGTAACAAAGCTTAAAAACCCATTGATAACATGCGAACCTGTTATTACAGAAGCCTGCTACATCCTTCGTAAACTCCATGGAGCACCAGAAAGCATTCTTGCAAATGTTGAAAACCACATATTTCAAATCCCCTGGACTCTGTCTGGAAACGAAAAACAAGTTAGCGAATTGCTAAAAAAATATTCAAAGGTTCCTATGGATTTTACAGACGCTTGCTTAGTAAGCATGGCAGAACACTTTGATACCGGAGAAATTCTTAGTTTAGACAGTGATTTTAAAGTTTATAAATGGAAGAGAAAAAAAGAATTTAAAATTCTTATCCCACCCCCTAAATAGAAAATCCACTATCCATTGATATCCTCCTTCCACTAATCAAGTTGCTAGAATTCTTGGTCGAAGAGCTTAAAAAGACCCCGCATTTTCGCTATTAATCTCGCGTTAATTTAATCGCCATCTCAGGCCAAGCATGCTATAATCTCCATTTATTTCCATCCATTTACAGGAACTTTTACTATGAAAAAAATAATCCCTCTTTTCTCACTCGGACTAGGACTCGTCCTCGGTTTTATCTTCTTTGCAAAACATAATTCGATAGTAAGTCATGAAGACCTTCCCGACACTTCCAGCTTCGAACTTAAAGCCTGTGAAAATCGTGTAAAAACCGCACAGGAAGAAATCTCCAGACTGCAAGCACAGATCTCCGAACTTCAATTGCAACCGGGATATAAAACAACTGAAATTGCAAAAGTGCCGACACAAACTCAAACTCAGTCTCCTCCACAGCAAGAAAGCTATATTCATAACAACACCCCTATTCACAATACTCCGACCACAACCTACAAAGAACAAGTACAACAAGCTATAGAGTGGATGGATGGTGAGAAAAAATACAATCTTGCAAGAATGGATACTCATTCCACTTCAGAATTTTTGAAAAGCGTCACTATTCGCAACTTGGACAACGTCAAAAAATTTACAAATACGGTTGAAAGAAACAATCCGAAATTTTTATCCTTACAAGGCAACTTCCACGGAACGATGAAATCTTTGGACAACAAAGAATACACTATAAGCCTAGAACTTAGCGCACCGTCCGAAGGTCAAATCTCTTATACGATAAGCATAGAAGGGGATGATATTCACTCGAATACAAGAGGGAATAGTGACAGAGCGAAGGGGTTTAGTACTTTGAATGATGATTCAAGCAAAGCCATTTTCATTAAGATCGACAAAATCCATCTGCAAGCTTATCCCACAAACAACAATCATAATTTGATTGGAAATGCCTACAGAAAAAAAGCGAAAGGATCACCTTTGGAGAAATTTGCTGAATTTGAGCTTACTCGAAACTAAAGCACAAGATTTTCTTCCTCTCGTAGCTGCTCCGTCTGACTATGCTGAACAATCAAAGAAGGACTTCCTTTCAACACTAAATAAGTTCCACCTTCAGGTCTGTGTATACCCTGACACTGCATACCCCAAGGTTTTAGGATACGCACAACCCTCTCAACGCCTTCTTCTTTTGGATGACAGAGCAGTATTTTTCCTCGTTCATTTGTAACAGATAAAGCTAAAACAAAGTGATCGGATTTCATTCTTTTATGCACTTGAAAAACAAGAGTTTCGTCCTCAAGTAAACCCTCTTTAATGGTTGCAAACATAGTATATAACGCACCCAAAAGAACAGGCACGGGAATATCCAGTTGGAAGTTAGAAGACAATTTGCTCATGAAAGAAATTCGTTGTTCACTTTGAATCTGCAATAACGAAGCAGCTGCTTCTCCAATTTTATTGACATGCATATTCGGATTTTTAATTTTCTCTGCAAGCAAAGACCAGCTTGCAAAAATTTGTGCCGCATCACTTTCCTGCTTTTCGAAAGTTTTTAGTAAAGTTAAAGTTTGAACTAACGTCGTTTGTATCTGCTCACTCAAAGTAAAAAGTTTGAGTATTTCACTTTTGAGTAAACTTTGTCCTTCGATCTTGGATTCTTGTTCATAAAGTGACTTCATATAATACCGCTCTCCTCGCACGGCAATCCCATTTTGCCAAACTTTAAGCATCTCAATGATTTTGCGATTCAAGGGTGCTATCCCTTTTTCCATAATACTGCCGAGGTCTGCACTTCCTTCAATAAAGTTCGAAAGCATCTTCTGAACATTCGGAGCAGAGCTTGCAATATGTGTAGACAAAACTTCATAGGGGATTTGCTCACTCAATTTGCATTCCGTCTCATGAAGCAAAGCCTCTAATCTGTAAATTTCACCTTTCTGTTTTTCACATAAAGCAGAGAGTTCATTACTGCGGTGTGCACATTGACTCAAAAGGCCTGAAAGAGTCTCTTGGGCCTTCTCTAACCAAGGAAATTCGGGAGTCGGAACTTTCCCACTCAGAGGATGCTCCGTCCAACGTAAAAAGGCAGCCTTATCTTCCTCTGCTTGAGTTTTGGAAAAACGACTTTGAAAAAGTTGCCAGAGAAAAATAAGGAAAAGCGCAAATAACAAAGGAATAGAGAGAGGGTTACTAAGAGGTTCCAAACTCAACAACCAAGGTCGTAAAAATGGAAAAAAGGGGTCTGTCGAAACCAGACTTGCAAGAGCTAAGCCACTCGCATCTACACCTTCAATCCACACACTCTTGTTGAATTTAGTACAAAGATGAGGCCAACGGCATTCTATTTTCACAGGAAAAGCATCTATTTTCAAATCAGCATCTTGAAGCTTTGATAGCAAGTTTGGAAAAGACTTCGCCCAGTTTTCATTCAAATAACGGCCAGCACCCAAAAGAAAGGGCTTCTCTATATCATTCCTAGCTCGGAGCAAAAACATAATGGTTTTATTTTCATAAGAAAGCCATCGCCACTGACCACTCAGATTTTTCTTGCAAAGAGACGCTTGAAAAGAGCTTGAACCTGTCTTTGATAGGACTTTGCAAGAATCATCATAGAGTGCGTAGAAATCGAAAGTTCCTGGATGTATCTCGTTTTCCAAAGAACGACTGGTAGAATAGGAAAGTTTGGAACTCATATCGGAAACCAAAATAGGGTCATAAGAAAGTTCTGTTAGATGTGCAGCCAATTGCACACGCGTCTGCGCAAGCGCTCTTAGATAGGAGCTTCGCGCCTCGGCAATAGCTTTGCGTTTGTATTCCATAGAATGAGATGCGATTTCTGAGATAACAAAGAAAACAGCTAAGGAACTCGCAATAAGAATGATGCCTCTATTTCGAATATGCATTCGAAGATCCCTCAAGTTTTATAATGTGTCTTTTAATAATTATACTGCAGGAAACGTTCTTAGGCGGAAGTTTTTGTTTGAACAAGTTCGAGAAGTACGCCTGCGCAGGCTCTTGGATGTATAAACGCAACCTTGCTTTCATGAGCGCCAGGACGTGGGGTTTTGTCTATCAACTCCACTCCTCTAGCTTCTAAAAAATTCAAAGCAGCATTGATGTTATCCACCCTCAAAGCGATATGATGTATCCCCGCACCCTTTTTCTCAAGAAAAGATGCAATAGGACCCAAACCAGGGGAGGATGCTTCTAGAACTTCTAAGTGGGCAGAAGTTTGAGAGCTCTCAAAAAAGAAGGTTCGTGTTTGCTGGGAAGGTACGACTTCCTCATGTGTTTTCTTCAACCCTAAATTGTCACTAAGGAAGGAACACAAAATTTTCGCATCTTTCGGAGCCAATCCAATGTGTTCGACTCCAAGAACTTTGAAGGGAAAACTCATATATGGTCCTTTGGATACACTTCAAGCTTTTGTACAATCTCTCGAAGTTGTGATGCTTCTATCTCGGAAAGAAACATATTTTGATTTTTGAACATTCGAAGAAGCGTGCTTTTCGCATTCTGTGTGATATTGGGATATTCAACTGCACTTAATTTATAAAAACGTTGCAACAATTTTCTAAAAACTTCTGAACGATTGATCTCGGCCCCTGTCGACCAGGTTCCCTTATGTAAAGCATTATTCGTAAGAGCAACCACACGACTAAAACGAGCGCCTTCATTGCTAGAACGCCGAGATTTTGAAACTCTGTTCGGAGATTGAAGCTTAGAAATAATATCGTCATAAGTGAAAGCAAAGTTCGATTCGACTTCTTTCACGCCGAAAGGCGTCTCCTGAACAGAAGACCAGACTATGCTAAGAGTATCTCCAGGGCGTAATTCTACAAGGGGCATGAAAGAAACCTTCCGAAACATCGCATTAACAATGGAACTGAGTTGTACAGTTCTTCTTTTCTATAAAATTTAATAAGATTGTGTCAATGAAGCGTGAAGAGCGTTAAAAAAAATAAGAGCCTTTAACAATTGCATGAATATTCATAAAATATGACCCTTTTAAAACAAAAATCCATACGTCCCGCTATTCTCATCATACTTCTTTTTATGATTCTAAGCCGACTAACTTGGCTGCAGTTACGTCACTACACGATTGAACCGCTAGGTTTTCTCGGGCCTAATCTTTTCGGTCTTGTGAATTTAGAAATGAATGAAGTTCGCACTTGGAATATCAATGTCATTCTTGTTTTGTTCTTCCTCGCCGCACATATGATCCGCTGTCTTACTCGCTACTGGTTTACCGCACTCTTTGCAACAACAGTACTCATGAGCCGTGGATCTGTACTCGCGAGAGTAGGTTGGGACTCCTTCGATCTGAGTCTTTCCATGCTTGCAGTAGGTTGGTTTGCTTGCCTTGCACATTACCTTGTTACCGCTTCTATTTTTAGCCGAGTTGGATCATGGTTCTTTCTTATACTTGGCTCTCTATTGGAACCCTCTTTCTCCGCGCTGGCTTTACTTTTGCCTATATTCCGTTACAACATCATACGAAGATCCCCTCAAGAAAAGACCTTGCAACAGATTCCAAGAGGAAGTCTGCTGAGACCTCTTCCTTTAAGTTTTGAAAACTGGTTAGAACAAAGGACGGATCCTTTTAAAGAAAGTAAACAAGAAATCCTTGCTTTTGTATTTTTGTCTCTAGCTATTTTCTATTTCAAAGATCGCTACACTGTTTTCCATTCTCAGTCTCTTCATGAAAATACGATCTATGCATTTTTAGATCTGCACTATCTAGGAAGCTTTCTTTTAGTATTGGGTTCAGCGATCTACGGTTGGAAAAAAAGGAACACTTTTTTAAGTTTTCAAAAAATATTTCTCGTATCTATTTTAGTATGGAGTTTAAGTTCTATAGCTTGGCATTTTATAAGCGGACGTCCTATTTTTTTTAAAGCTATTTTACTTTGGTTGGAACCTATACTTTTATGCCTTGCATGCTCATGTATAATTTTTATAATTCAAGATTTAAAGGAGTATTGGAGTACACAACGTTGGTCAAAACGTGCAAGTTGTATTAAAAATGAAGTTAAAAATATTTAAATAATACATCTAAAAATGCACTTTTCTTATCAGATGTATTCCTGAGATGAACATTCGCTTTAATTCGTGTTTCAGAATCTAAGAGCACGCTGGGAATAGGAATGGATTTCATAGATCGGATAACATGTTTCCCATTTTTTTTACGAATAAGAAGAGAAATTTTTGAACCCAACTGAACTGTCATCATCTGATTCCATTCACCGAAAGAATCCGTGACCCCGATCTGTTTTTTATCGCGGAAGATATCAGCACCTGCAACAGGATGACCTTGTTCATCGAGAACTTTCATTTCTAAAAAAATGGAAGTTTCTTTTCCTACAATGGAATAACGATTGAACACGCTATAAATACCGAAAAGAACTGCTGCAAAAAGGGCAAACCCGACAACGCTTGCCATCCAGATTTCACTAGATTTTTCTTGAATCTCCATAATTCCACATTATAGAGAATGGGGTTCCAGAGAAATAGGTAGCATCGCATTAGGAAAAAATTACCGAACTACATAAAAGTGGGAGTTCCAATGGAAGCACGTTTCCAATCTCCACATAATTTTTCAGGATTGAGAGCATACGGAACTTCCACACAGGCTCTTGCTTTAATTTCCAAATCTCCCTGTGGAGGAGTGAGAAACTCATAATCGTCAGTAGGTGCCATCCCTGGTGCCTTTTCTGAAGGCAAACAACGAACAGGTTTGGTGACTGTACAAATGATGAACTGTGCGTACATAGCTGCAGGATCTTTTTGCAGCTTAAAAATGACCTTACGTTTTGGATCCACAACAACTCTAGCTTCAATTTTAGAAATTTTAAGACGCGCACCATCGATCTTGTTGGAAGCAGATGAAGTCTGTTCTTTTTTTGAACATGAGAAGATTAGGAGACAGGAGGCTAAAAGAATTCGCACAAAGTATCTTCCTTAATAGAAATAAATTTTTTAAATTCACCTCAAAAGTCTAGTCATGAATCACGCAAATTCAAGAAGAACTTATATAGCTTTCCTTAATTAAGTATGAGTGCTTATTATTTTCACACCTAATAGGAAAGATATGTTTTAGAAGAGGGGAGTTTAGAAGCTTATTGAACTTTCACAGAAGATTGCATGATATTGACTTGGGATTTTACAGGACTTCCCCCATATTGAATAGAAACCACATCACTCAAACCGTTGTTAAAGAAATCCACTGAAAATAGCCTACCTTGATGGTTATCAAGACCGTTAAAAGCACCTCCAGCCTGCAGATAAGTCCCATACCCACAAGGAATCTGAGCAAAACCTGAAGGATTCGTGAGTCTTGCCAATCCCGTTGGGATAACCATAGAAACAGACTCCAGTGTAGTGCTCGGCTGATTCAAAATCACAGAATAGGTGTTGGCATAAGTCGTAAGAATGTCATTTAATCCATCTCCATTAAAATCACCTTGGAGATTATAGTAAGTTCCACCACAATTTCCTCCCCATTGGACACCTTGATTATTCGGAGTTTGTATAGTTAGAGACTGTGCTTTAAAACAACGATTCCCATCGTTGATTGCAATTCCCAGTGTATTCCCATTCGCTTCCACAAAATCAAGTTGTCCATTCAAATGACCTGCAAAATCTCCAATCCAGTTGTTATTACTCGTCCAACCAAACCTAAATGGGCATGCATTTTGTGTCATGGAAGTTCCACCGGTGCTCAACTGTGTATTTACATTCACATAGAAATTTGAACTTGCGGCAGAAGCTATTCCCCATATTCCGTTTCCTGTAAAATCTCCTGACCACATAAAATTGGAATTGCCATTGTAATTGGGAGTTAGGGTCCATGTTGCTGAAATAAAATGATCCCTCATTCCTGTTGCTAAGCTCATATAAGCGTTACCACCCGCAATCGTTGCAATCCCTGGACCCTTTCCATCAAAATTTCCAAAATAATAGAAATTCGGATTACCTTGATATTTACCTGCAAGAGGATTGATACCCCAATTTTCACCAACCATGGTTGCAGCGGGTTTAGTACCTACTTTTTTATAATTCGTATCGGAAAGATAATAAACATACGCAGAATTTAACGCGCGATTAATGGTCACAATACTTGCTCGACCCAAAGCCTTAAAATCCATCGTAGACAGTCTATCATCTGTCCCCCAACCAGCACTCAAAGGATACTGAACAACATCAAAAACAGGTGTTGCTCCCGATTGATTGTTGTACAAAACATACATGACAGGCGTTGCAGCAGTAGGATTCACAGTGACTATATCCGGAAGTCCATCACCATTGATGTCTGCCATGAATGTCCACTGAGCCGATCCCCATCCTGTAAAGGGAAGTCCATTATAAGTAATAGGAATACTTAAATTTGTAAAAGAGGGGGTACAAACACTCCCCTCAGGACACAAACATTTACTGTTTGGTGTAACACTTGTGTTTAATGTCAAACCTGCTGCACATTTCGGAATCACACAAGTCACACCATTCGCAAGAACATAACCAGGAGCACATGCAAAAGGTTTATTGGAAGCTATACATGACGTTCCATTGTTTTCAGTCATAACATTATTTACAGAAGAACATACAAGTGGAGTATTCGGAATTCCTCCCCCTGTAGAACTACTGCTACTCGTTGATCCACTTGATGAACCGCTTGTTGAGCCACTCGTCGAGCCACTCGTCGATCCACTGCTTGTTGAACCACTCGTCGATCCACTGCTTGTTGAACCACTCGTCGATCCACTGCTTGTTGAACCACTCGTCGATCCACTGCTTGTTGATCCACCTGTCGATCCACTGCTTGTTGATCCACCTGTCGATCCACTGCTTGTTGATCCACTCGTCGATCCACTACTTGTTGAACCACCCGTCGAGCCACTGCTTGTTGAACCACTCGTCGATCCACTGCTTGTCGAGCCACTCGTCGAGCCACTGCTTGTTGAGCCACTCGTCGAGCCACTGCTTGTTGAACCACCCGTCGATCCACTACTTGTTGATCCACTCGTCGATCCACTACTTGTTGAACCACCTGTCGAGCCACTACTTGTTGAACCACTCGTTGATCCACCGCTTGTTGATCCACCGCTTGTTGATCCACTCGTCGAGCCACTACTTGTCGAACCACTCGTTGATCCGCTTGTCGAGCCACTCATCGAACTACTGCTCGTCGAACCACTCATAGAACTACTATTTCCATTATACGCGTAGGAATCTGGCCCTCCATTCTCATAGTTTCCGTTATTCTCGTTTCCATAATGATTATTTGAACCGTTACCCATGTCATCATCATTTGTATTTCCACTGTATGAGTTAGAACCACTACTACTCGCTCCATTAACATAGCCACTATTATTATTTGGATTATTGTTATAGCCACTGCTATTTCCTTGTGAAACTTTCGAAGAGGTATTCTCACTCAATCCAGCGCGGTATTGTGCCCCTGCAACGGAAGATCTTTGCGTTGTAAGAGGTGGTTGCTGCTGACAGGAAGCAGATAGGATCCCTAAACAAATTAGCTTAAGTAAAAAATATACCAATAACTTCATCACCAAACCCTTTATAGTTATATAATCAGTTTAACATGCAATCCTTTGAGGTATATAAACACCACCTAGAAAAAACTTGCCCAATTATGAAATTCGATGTTAGTGCTTATTATATTCATACTTTATTAAGGCTTAGTCATGTCTTACATTGTCATATTTGGATCTGCACGTCCCAATGGTTCTACACGCAAAGCAGTAGAGAAAGTTTTTGAGAACCACGAATATCGCTTTGTTGATCTTCGTTCTTTGAACATTTCACACTTTGACTACAATGATGAACACGCAGATGACGACTTCGTCCCTCTGATTGAAGAAATGATAAAATACGAAAGCATCGTTCTTGCGAGCCCTGTATATTGGTATGCCGTAAGTGCATATATGAAGATCTTTCTAGATAGATGGAGCACCCTTCTTCTCAAAAGAAAAGATCTTGCATACAAACTCGAAAGAAAACGGCTCTTTCTTATCAGTTCATTCGCAGCGGATATGCCTTTAGGATGTGTAGGTTTTGAAAATCCTATACGTCAAAGTTGCAACTACATGAACCTCAACTATGGTGGATGTTTCTATGATTATCCCGATGATGTTTTTGTAAAATCTATAGGCTTTCCAACCTTAGAAGAATTTCGTTCAATACTCTTTTCCAAAGACAAAGATCTGGAACTAAAATTAAAGGGTCCTAAAATCTCTTTAAGACTTGCAACTATGCATGATAGAGAATTTTTGTATGCTGCAATGTATACATCTGACGCAAGCAAAAGCACTTGGGGAGCTCCTACTTTTCCTGAAAAAAATGCACGGACGTGGGATGAATTTAAATCCATGTGGGCTCCCTTTTATTTCCAAAAACCTCTCACCAGTCGTGGTCATGTTTTTGTCATTGAAAAAGATAATACTGCTATTGGAGGGCTTGCATTCCATTGTCCCGACGCTAAAAATCGTAGTGAAATAGACATCTGGATGAGTTCAGAAGAAAACTGCGGTCAGGGTTATGGACCTGAGGCTTTAGATTTACTGACAAGATTTTTGTATAGAGAATTGGGAATTGGTATGTTTTGGGTTCAACCTTCAAAAAGAAATTTGAGATCTCTAAAATTTTTCTCCAAAAGTAAATTTAAAAGCCTCCCCCTTAGTGCAGAAGAAGGGAAAGACGAGTTTGGATTTCAAGATTACAATGATAGCGTGTACATGCTAAGAGACATGAGTTTGATTTAGTTTTTAAGAATCAGGATCATGACAGACATGCTTCGATGTTATATCCATCAGGGTCAAGTACAAATGCACCCTAGTAATCTTTGTGATAGTGAGGTCGTGGCCCTGGAGCACCATTATCCTTCCCACCTACAGCTAAAGTGGCATTTATAAAAATGGTGGAGAATACCGGACTCGAACCGGTCACCTCATCACTGCCAGCGATGCGCTCTACCAGATGAGCTAATTCCCCAAGGTAGTGGCGGAGATATTAATGTGTACAAGCCACTGGTGTCAAGATCCTGCTTGAAAAGAAGCTTGGCGAACTTTCAAAGAAAAATATGAATCCACCTCAAATTTGCCTAGACACGCAACACACGTTATAAATACTTAGTTGGCCTTTTTTCTAACCTCATTGGGAACACGCGTATGGAAGTTCGGAATTCGCAAGATACCTCTAGGTCTTGGCACCTTGTCGCACTGCTTACCGCACTTGCAGGACTGTGCATAGCCTTCTACAGCATCTACCATTACAGACTCGTCACGTCCTTGGGACAAAGTGGGGCTTTCTGTAACATCAATGCAACTGTCAACTGCGACGCTATCGCCGCAAGTTCCTACAGCCGCTTTCTCACTATTCCTTGGGGCGTTTGGGGGGCTGGATATTTTTTCACAGTGCTCCTACTCCTCACTTTCAGTTTTAACAAAATGGGAAATCGGCAAGAACACCTACTTGCATACAGTCTATGTGCTGTAGCAGGGATCTTGGTCTCTATAACTCTGGCTTTTATTTCGATGAAGGTTCTCGGAATAACGTGTCTCATCTGTGTTTCTATTTATCTCGTCAATCTGATCCAAGGGGCTTTATTATGGTGGGCTCTAAAATCTAAACTCATCGTTCTCAAAACCTTGCAATTTAAAAATCTCTATTCAGGACTTGTCACAACCGTCTTAGGATTTGCAGCTGTTCTTATCACTTACAACATCATCGGCGAACAAGACATAGTCAAAGTTAAAACACTTCCTCACAACGAACCTACACTTGCACAAACACTTCCTACAGTGACTCCTATTGAAAATATTCCTATCTCTGTTTCGGAATACAGCGGACTGGGTGAAGATTACAGAAAAGGTCCGGATAATGCGAAACTTCAAATCATTCTCTTTTCTGATTTTGAATGCCCAGGATGTAAAATTTTCAGTCAGACACTCGAAGAGGCTTTTCAATCGTACCCAGGGAAAATTCTCCTTGTTTATCGCAACTATCCTCTTGACCAAGCTTGCAACCCCATCATGACTCAAAAAATGCACGAGCATGCTTGTCAACTCGCTCTGATTGCGCGTTGCGCAGGACGTTATGGGAAATTTTGGCCTTATCACGACTTAGCTTTTGCAAAACAATCGGAACTTAATGCATCCAGTCCTAAACAATGGGCTAAAGATGTAGGACTCACTGAAACACAAATTAAAGATTGTCTTGCAGATAAAAATTTAGAGTTGAAGTTGAAAGAAGATATCGATCTAGGAACCCAACTTCATTTGGAACACACCCCAACCATTTTTCTTAACGGACGTCGTTTCCTTGGGAAACTTCCTGAACTGAAAGATGAAATTAAAATGATAGTAGAATAAAGTTTTCATGACACATTCAATAACCATTCAATTTGAATCCGACTTTCAAAAGAAAATTCTTTATATTTCTTTTCCTTCTAAAATAGTTTTGGCTAAAAAAAGTCAAATCGATGATTGGAAGAAACAATGGATTGAAGTACTCAAATCTTGGCATTCTCCCTACAAAGCACTTATCGACTTTTCAAATGTTGAAATTCAAAACTCAGAAGAAATTTTTTCTGCTCTCAAAAAAATGTTTGATTTTTTTGAGAGGTTTTTTCTAAGGAAAATTGCGGCATGGGGGATTTCGGACAAAAATTTATTTAAGAGTATCCCTTGTGACTGTGTAGAAACCGAAGAAGACGCTTTGAAAATTTTAGGTTTGAGAGAACGTAAACATTCTGCATCAGAAGATTTTCGATCACAGATACATATTGACAATCATTTCGAACAGCAAAGTGTAGAACTGAGTTTTTTGTCTCCTTCTTTATTGACAGTGGATAAACTTGCAATACTCCGTTCCAAACTTACAAACAACCTTATGCTTTGGCATTCTCAATGGTCTTTGATTGTAGATTGTTCGCAATTAGAAATACCTGATAGCAGCTATGTAGACTTTGAAAAAATGCTTAAGTTTTTAAAGGGGTTTTTTCTCCAAGATATAGTAGGCTACTCTCCCACAAGTAAAGATGCGAAATACCCTTTTACAGTTTATCGTTCCCGCCATAAAGCAGCTGCTCATATCAAAGGTTCTGGTTTGGAATCAGGTCGTGACGCTCATTGCAAAAAATGAAAAACAAGTCTAAAAGGACCTTATATCCCACTCAACCAAGGAAAGGGGAACGCAGTGACAACCGTTGAAGTTTATTACGCACAAGGAGCTGTAGTGCTTCGTTCGAAGGGGGCAGAGTTACTCATACTCCCTCAGTACATTACACATTTACAGTCTTTAAAAGACCCCAAATCTTTTACTGATTATTTTAAAATGGAAGCTTTGGTCAATAGACCTGCACGCAAACTCTTCCTCTCATGGGAGAGAAAAGATCCAAGTCTTTGGAAGCGCATCTATTCGATTGTTCATAATAATTCTGAAAGATCGGAAGAACCATCTGCATAAGTAGCTGCAGGTGCTGCAGGAGCGATGTTCTTTAAAGCTTCTTTCTTTTTAAGCAGAATGCTGATACGAGGACCACAACGTTGTCCCTTACATCCTCCGCTTCCACAACCCGTCATACGGTTCACTTCAGACGCGGTATTGCAAGTCTGCATAGATTTTAGAACACGTCTTAAATTTATACCTTTGCAAATGCAAATCACCTGTAAAAGTTGTTTGTTTATCTTTTCACTCATACTTCGCCTCAAATGAGGGGTGAATGTAGCTTGACTGACACTTTAAATACAGCCCTTTTAGTCCATCTCCTTGGAAGCTCTCAAAACTGCTTCCAAATCTTTCATAGCCTTCTCACTCAATTCGGAAAAAACAAAATCCGCCTTCTTTTTAGTTTTGTCCAATTTCACCAACTGAGCTTTGATTTTAGTAGGGGCTTTTGCATCTTTTGACACGCTTTTTTTTGCATTTTTGCCTTTGTGAAAATCTAGAATTAATGACACTTCTTCTCCAATTTTTCCCTTTAAAGGACTTCCAAAATTAATCCCTGCTCCACCTATACTCATATTCACAACTTTACCTTTCACCGAATTTACTTTGCTTTTTCCACTTTTAAGCGGTGCAATTTCGAGAGGAATATCCGTAGAAAACTGCTTTTTGTAAGTTTCTTTTTTCAAAAGAAACTTCTCAAGTTTCATAACAAAATCTTTAGCAACAATTGGTTTTTTTATGTAGGAACATATATCCGAATAATAGAACATTTCATTTTTGATAGCTTCTTGAACTACTTCGTCATCAAACGCAGTTAATAAAATAGGACCATCATAAAAACTTCGAACCAATTTAGCCAAAGTGACTCCATCAGAATCAGGAAGATCAAAATCCATAATCACCATATCAAATTTTTTAGTTTGAACAGTTTCAATACACGCTTTCCCATCACTCACCACTTCGATGACAACACCATATAAGTGGTCTTTGATGATTTCTGAAGTCATCACAACGCTGGGTTTATTTTCATCAACTATAAGAATCGTAGGCATACTAAGCTCCTTTACATCGAAAGAGTTACTTAGCCCATTATACCTTCTTTTTGCTGAATAATTAGAAGAGTGCCCGCCTGTTTCTAATCAGGTGACTCATGAGTTCTTTCTAAAGTGCCGAAGGATAGGGAAATGAGAGTTTTATATATAAAATTTTTTTTACCATTCCTACTATTAACATTAAGTTCTGAAATCTTTTCAGCAGCTTATTGGTTCGATGGATTTGAAACTTTACATAGAGGCCTTTCCCTTCCACACAGAGAATACTTAGAGCAAGTTTATCCTAGTTCAAACATGCTCATTGAACGCACCCTCAATATTTACAATCGTGATGACAACGAAATCCCTATATTTTTTGTAGACAATAATCTTCGAACTTTGAAAGAGCTTTCCATAGCGGTCGCTTTCAAAGGGAAAAGCGAAAAACTCTTTTCTTATTTTAAAAAGAAGCACCTTGCTCATAAAAAGCAAAAGAAACTTAAAATTGTACTCAAACCCACTTTTTTCAAATACATAAATTTTGCTGAACTTGCAAAAGTGCAGTTCGCACACACACATCATCGCGTCGAAATTCACTCCGGTATACTTCGACAAAACACAGATACCCTAGAATCTTTTTTAAACGAAGTTCGTCCATTCCTGAACCGAGACGACACATACACACTCCTCAATAAAATCCAAACACAGAATCATATTCGTCTCGATGAAGACGTACTTCCCCTCTTCGCAAGAAAAACAGTGAAAACATTTACGCATTTCAAAGGCCCAAATTGCTTTCATGCAGCTTTAGCCTTTCAAGATCCTTTGATTCCATCAAATTCCTTTCTCCACCCGAACAGACTTAAAGAATATCACTGGCAAATGATCAACTATGACGAACTCTGGCGCATTCTGAGCAATGGTTTCTACGAGGTAAATGCAGAAAATTCCCAATTGAAGTTTGGAGATATCCTAGTGATCTTTGACAAACCTAGAGATTACGAGGAAACAAAACCTATAGATTTCCGTTGGATCAAACATGCCATGGTCTATCTCTTCGATGAATTCACCTTTTCCAAAGGCTCCAAATCGGCAAATTCCACCTACACTGTGAATACTCTTCAAGAAGAAGTCTCTACATGGCGGGGGCTTACAGAAAATCTAGCCATCAAGGTCTTTCGCAAAAGCCTAATCCGTGTTAAAAACCTGCCTTATGCGGAACAGCATGACTGGCTATATTAGCCAAAAAAAAGGGAGAGGGAGGTTTGGAGAGGCGAGGGAACCGTTGCTCCTCCAAGACTTTGAGCGAGCACAGCCTGAAGTTCCACCTCTATTTCCACTCATTGACAACTAAACAAACGGTAGGAACTTACATTGCACTCTAGGATTATCCCCATTCAAAAGACAGCAACTTCAGTTTTCGCTCCACGCTTTGCAAAGGAAAGAAAAGCTCCCGTAAGTCCCATCTGGCAAAACTGTGCTATCCAAAGACAATGCGAGTCCTGTCGCTACGTCAATCAAGGTTATGAAACAAAACTTAGAAAAAAATTCGACGACTCTCTCAAAGACTTAAGTGAAAAAAATCTACTTATAAAAACACGCATCGTTGCCCCACAACCCGCAGAGCGCAACTTTCAATACCGTTCTACACTGAAACTTGCCGTAAGAGAAAACTCTGATTCCACTTTAGGAATAGGACTTTTCCATCCAGGAACTCATGAAATCGTAGATATTTCTACATGCCCTCTTCATATTGAACCTTTACAAAAACTTATAAGCCGACTCAGCCCCCTTCTTAAAAGCGCAGCAAAACAAGGTCTCCTCAAAGCTTGGAATGAAATCACTCAAGAAGGTGATTTGCGTTATTTTATAGCCCGAGCTTCTCATACTACCGATGAAATTCAGATTATATTCGTTGTAAGCAACGATGAGAAAAAAGCTTATTTCCGAGATTTGGTTAAAGATTTCAGAATGAATGGAATGAATATTGTTTCTGCATTTCTGAATATCAACACAACAAGTGGCAATGATATTTACGGTCGAGAATTTATTAAAATTGCAGGCCAAGATCATCTGCGTGTTTCTTTCAACGGATTATTACTAGGCGCTAGTCCTGGAACTTTCTTGCAAGCAAATCCTTGGCAAGCAGAAATCATTTACAACCGCATTGCTCAATTCTGTGGACATGCCGATCAGAGTGAATTGGCTTGGGATCTGTATTGTGGGATTGGTCCCATTGCACTGTCTCTTGCAAAACATAAGTTTCGAGTTTGGGGTGTTGAAGAAAATCCTCATGCGATCAACGATGCAAAATTAAATGTAGGACGAAATGATATCCCTGAAACACAGATGGGATTCAACAGCGGTCTTCTGGAAAATGAATTAGAAACCGTTCCTTTCTGGGCTGAAAATCCTTCTTTAATTGTAGTGAATCCTTCACGAAGAGGCTTGGCTGAAAATGTTAGAGAAAAACTACTGCAACAGCTTTCAGGTAAAAACCGTTTAAGACACATCCTTTATCTTTCCTGCGAAGTCAAAACGATGGCTCGCGATCTCGAAGTTCTTCTTTCTCAAGGCGCAAGATTGAATCAAGTCGAAGCTTTCGATATGTTCCCTCATACTGACAAATTGGAATGGCTTGCAGTTATCACACCACCTCGTTCTTAATAAGGAGTTAGCTTGAATCTTGAGAATCTTGAAAAAGAAATAAAAGCACTCATTGCACGTACAGAAGATCATACATACAAATTTTCTTCCAAAGACTGCGATCACATTAAAGAAACAATATATGCCCTCGATGAGGGCCTCATCCGAGTTTGCACCTTTGAAAGCAACAAATGGATCACTCATGAGTGGATTAAAAAAACAATTCTATTTTATTTTAAAATTGCGGAAATGTCTGAATTCCAAGTAGGACCTTTCACTTACAACGATAAAATCCCTCTTAAACAAAACTACAAAAGACTCAATATACGTGTTGTTCCTCCCGCAACCGCGCGTTATGGTTCCTTCATGGAAGCGGGTGTGATTCTTATGCCAAGTTATGTAAATATTGGAGCCTATGTAGGTGCTGGGACCATGGTGGACACTTGGGCAACCGTCGGATCTTGCGCACAGATAGGAAGTGGAGTGCACCTTTCAGGAGGAGTAGGCATCGGAGGCGTACTCGAACCCGCTACTGCTCAACCTGTGATTGTAGAGGACGGAGCTTTCGTAGGTTCTCGTTGTATTATAGTGGAAGGCGTACGTATTGGAAAAGAAGCTGTGCTTGCAGCAAACCTCACTCTGACAGCATCCACTCCGATTATCGACACACGCTATGACGAATTCCGTGAGCACAAAGGATACATCCCTGAACGCGCTGTTGTACTACCTGGTACACGAGAGAAAAAAGTAAAGGGTGGAATCATCTACACCCCTTGCGCTTACATCATCGGCGAGCGCAAAGAAAGCACGGATAAGAAGACTTCGCTTAACAATGTGCTTAGAGAGTTTTCTGTTCCCGTTTAATTCTTATCTAACTCCTTTTCATCTCAAATAGAGTAAGTTGCGAGAAATTTAAGAGGATCTGATTCAAATTCTAAATAATTTTCAGGAGTGATAATTATCGATTTTGCATGAGGATATGTTTCTTGCATTTTCAAAAGTCCTCTCATAGCTTTCTTGCGACCACTTTTCACTTCAATTGCATAAAGAGAACGTCCCACTTTAACGACGTAATCCACTTCATAACCTTTCTCACGCCAATAATAAACTTGCATATCAGCTCGGATCAACTGAGATCCCACGACAAGCTCAAACACACGTCCTCGTTCTTCATTAGTATAAGCTTCCAGTATTCCCAAATAATATAAACAAGGAGCAAGTAAAAGCACTTTGGGTGAAGATGTTTTTGTAAGAACAGCTCTTTCGGAATATTTATGAAGAACTGCAATTAAAAAAGCTCCTTCATATAGGGAAAGATAATGTTTAACGAGATCTATATTTCCTCGATCCTGAATTTGACCGAGAAGTTTTGTATAACTGATTTCTTGAGCAGGGTATGAGCAAAGAATTTCGAAAGTCTGTTTGAACAAAGCAGGACTTTTCACATTTTGAAATTGTAAAATATCTTTTTCAATAACTGTCGTTATAATCGAATTTTTTACATAATTGGCCCATTCTTTAGTATGAATAAAAGGATAGGAACCTGGATAACCACCAAACTGAAAAAATTCTTCCATATTGAGATTAGCGCCAAGTTTTGATTCTGAAAAATTCCAATGAAAGACTTTGATGAGTTGAAAACGCCCTGTCAAACTTTCCGTTAAGCCTTTTTGCAATTGCAAGGAACTGGATCCTAATAAAACACAAGCAAATTGTTTCTTTTCCTTTTTCAAGTTATCCCATAATTTTTTTATAATCTCAGACCAATTCTCACACTTTTGAATTTCATCAATAACAAGGAGCTTGTTCTCCTGAAATGCAGTTTGCCACTCTAAGACAAGCCAATCATTCCCCGTATTGAAGACTTGATCAGCACTGACATAGTGAAACTTATTCGCATGTTCTCGTTCCAAATACTCCAGAACTGTTGTCGTCTTACCCACCTGCCGCGGTCCAAGAATCACCTGAATCAAGGGACTTTGCCTCTTGAGATTCTGATCTAAGCGGTCGATAAAACTTAATTTTACTAGATTTTTTCCCCATAAATCCGGCATATTATACCTCAAATTGATATTTCATAGCTTAGGCTATTATTTTTCATAGGTCAACCTATGATTTTGACGAAATGAGATTTAGAAAAATCTTATTCTTACTCACTTAACATGCCCCCTTCACATAAGGAGCGTATCGATGCAATTAAAATCAACTATGTTTTTTTTATGCCTGTCCTTAGCGAATCTTGCTTTTTCATCAAATGAAATGGAGAACGATTTTGATCCACAAGCTCATTGCGTAGAAGTGATTGATAAAGAAAAACTTCATGACAATCTCACAACCATAAATAATTACTTAGCTGCGATTGAAGACATACTCAATGATATTGTATCGTTAAATTCTCATCCTCGACAAATCACCAAAAATGATCAAAGAAATCTTGAAAGTATTTTTTCAAAACTTAAAAGTTCTGTTTTAACACTTGTAAAGCTGACAGGCCGTGAAGATCTTAAAGCACATATTGAAAAAATTCCTCTTTTAGAAAATGAAGCAAAAGTCACACAATGGTCAGGTAAAACTTTTAGACGTTGGATGTTTTGTGCTTGCAATGCTCGCAATTCTGCTGACTTCGAGAATGGCAACATATGCTTGACAGGTATATTCACAGCAGGTAGTTACCCAGCTTTGGTATACATCATTTCAGGACTTATAAATCTTGCTCAAGCAACCGCTATTGCAGCCACTTGCTGTGCTGAATCGGAAACTTTTAACGTAAAACATGAACTTAATTATGGGAAGAATGAATGGGAAGCGGCTATTAAAAATATAAGAGTAGCCATCGTCCGCATTGCTCATAAAAATGGGCTCATAGTGGGAGAAGAGCAATATTGGGAAGAGAATTTAAAGTTAGCAAATTGCAAATCTCTATGACTTCTCAATGTCAAAAATGATAGACTCCTTCTGAACATCCAAAAGGAGTCTTTGTGTTCAAAAGCATCTTTCTTGTCATTGAGTTATTCACCTATACTTCCGCATTCTCTCAAACAAAGGAAATGAGTTTCGCATTCGAAACTCATCCACGAACCATAGACCCCCGTTTTGCAAACGACGCAAACAGTCAGTATCTTTCAGATCTCACAAACTGCTCTCTCATAAGCTACAATTCCCTTGGAAATATTGAAGGTCAAATTGCTTCCACTTGGAAGTGGACTGGACCCACAACACTTCAATTGGAAATAAAACCAAACATTAAATTCAGCGATGGAAGTCTTCTGAATATAGAAGACATCGTTTCAACCTATAGCTTTCTCACTTCAAAAAACTCATCCTCACCTATTGCGGGTTCTTTTCGAAAAGTAAAAAGTATAAAAGCTGTTTCTGAAAAACTTATTCAATTTGAACTCACAGAAGCGGATTCAACTTTTGTAGATAACCTTTTCATTGGGATTTTACCTAAACGTCTTTCAAATCTCCCGATGATTTCAGATCCCTCACAACTCATAGGTTGCGGCGCATTCAAAATCACAAAGATCGATAGCAGCGACTACACATTAACACGAAACGATCACTACTCCTTAGGTCCCATAGCAAAACTCAACGCAGTCCATCTTAAAGTCATTAAAGATGATACAACACGTTTTTCAAAGTTACGAAAAGGTGAATTAGATCTTGTACAAAATGGAATTTCCAGAGGTCAGTTGAAATCTATTCCTCATTCTTATCCGAACTTAAAAGTAGACGCCAAAGCAGGTTTAAACGTGATGTACTTGGGTTTTAATTTTAAAGATCCTATTCTTTCTAAAAAAGAAGTACGTCAGGCTCTTTCTTTGGGAGTCAACCGTGATGAAATCGTTCAGTACATACTTCAAGGATTAGCAGAAAAAGCGAAAGGCTTTCTCAGCAAAGAAAATCCTTATTGTGCAGAGAATCTGCCTAATATAGAATTCAACAAAGAACAAGCGAAAATTCTTCTCGATAAAGCAGGCTTTCCTGAAAAGGGACCTGATAAAGTTCGTTTTGAAATCATTCTCAAAACAACTTCTGAAATGACACGCGTAAATATTGCTTATGGAATAGCTGGTCACTTGAAAGAACTAGGAATCAAGGTTCGAGTTCAAGCTCTCGAATGGGGTAAATTCAAATACGACCTAGATAAAGGAAATGTACAACTCTGGATTGCAAACTGGATTGGGTACAAAGATCCCGACATTTACCGTTACACTCTTGCAAGTGAGAGCTTTCCACCGCATGGTGGAAATCGAGGTTGGTATTCCAACATAAAGCTGGACAAAATTCTGGATGAAGCTCACAAGTCTCACGATGAGAAAGTTCGAAAGAACCTTTATGTAGAAGCTCAGAAGATTGTGAGTGAAGATTTACCTTATGTGTTTTTATGGCATGATAAGAACTATGTTGTGTATAACAAAAATTTGAAAGACTATGAATTGTATGCAGATGGACGGTATTCTTCTCTAAGGAATGTGATGAAATAATCTAGACAAAGAGAACGAGAAAGATTTTTTATTAAATATCCCGCTTCACTTACAAATACAAAAGGAACGCTGTTCTCATCCCTTTTCTTCTTATCTATCAACATATAATTACAAATCTTCTCAGCTACACTTTCTAAAGACACACTCATTTTTTTTTCAAGCTCACTTTTACTCAACAAACACTTCGATCTCTGTAAAGATGAAAATACACTTTCAAAATTTGAAAAAAAACCCATCTTTTGAGCTAAAAACAATTCAAAAGCCAAACCTACAGCAACAGCTTCTCCATGACTCAAATCCACACCTAACTCTATTGCAAAAGCTTCCAAAGCATGAGCGAGCGTATGACCCAAGTTGAGAACAGCTCTTTCCCCTTTTTCAAAAGGATCTCGTTGGACTATCTGTGCCTTAACATCGAGAAGTTTCGGCAAATGATTATAGATCTTTTCTAAATCATAATGCTCAAAAGCTACGCACAAATTTTCAAATAAAAAATTATCTCTTTTAATCAAAGCATGTTTCAAACATTCACTTCCACCCGAATAGACTTCTCTTTCAGGAAGAGTTTTAAGAAAATTTTTATAAACAAGTACCTTCTCTGGAAATGCAAAGGCTCCTACCAAATTCTTTCCATGAGGAGTAAAGTTTACTCCTGTTTTTCCACCTAAAGACGCATCAACCATCGCCAACAAAGTTGTAGGAGCGAGAATAAATTTTACACCTACAAGATGCGCTGCAAACGCCGCTAAATCGCTGGTGATCCCTCCACCTATAATAAGCCATGGTAAATTCATATCTGCAAATTCAATTAGATTTGCAACATATTCAAGCGATTTTTTATCTTCGGTAGGATTGTTAAATATATAATCTACATGTTTTTCTAAAAACGAAGACCAAGCTTTCAAAACATTTGAATCGCAAACTACAAAACTGTTTTGAAGTAAATCTTCAAATTCTGAATTAAATTCTTCATGAAACTCACTAAGATGAATTGAATTTCCAGAACTCTTTAAAAATTTTCCTCGCATATAATAGCGTTGGGCTGTTTCAAAAGTTTGTGGAGAGAATTCCGATGAGAAATTCCATTCATCGTGACGACCCATGTGCTTTTTAAATGCTGTATGGAGCGCTTTAATGGTATTTTCTGGCCAGCGCAGACTTTTTTCAATTTCGAAATCATTCATGAAATCCAACTACCAAAAAACGGCTCCCCAAAAAGCCATCACAAACATAAGCAAATCTTCAAAAAGAGTCACAGTAGACATAGGGAGTTTGAAGACTGTACCCAAACATGCACAGGAAATATGCCGTTTTTTTCGAAGACTTTGCGCCACTCCTAAGGTGCTAACAAACATAACGATGGCCGTAAGTATATTTACAACTCGCATATTGTCAGAAAGCAAATAGCATAAACCTAATACCAACTCAACAAAGGGAAAAAGATAGCCGTAAAAAGGAAAACGCTTCGCGATAAGGTCATAGGCCCTATATCCATTGGCAAATCCCTTCAAATCCAAAAATTTAAAAAATGAAAATACGACAAAAAACCAACCCATGAAATGAATCATGAATCGTCTCATATCGAAGGAAAAAGATTTCCACTCAAACAACACAACACCACTTATCAAATAGAAAAAAATCAAAATTAGAGGGAAGTAGGTTTTAAATGGAGAATTGTCTACTTTTTGAATGGACTCAGGTGAATGTACATACTTGTCGGGGTGAACTGCAAAACGATCATGACACAATTTTGAACAGAAATGATAGTCCTTCCCCTTGTACTTGAATTGCAAGTGGTCGGGTTCTGTCACATCCATTCCACAAACAGGATCTATATTATGATGAGTTTTCATGGGACCTCCTATAACTACACTAGCAGAGTGTAATTATAGTGTCACCATATCGTAGGACTTTTTAGAAACGAGACCACAAGTACTGATTGGTTACCTCGTGATGAAAAATTACTTCTTCTGTTTTAATCAAAGTACCCAACTCCTTAGGACATCTATCCGCAGCAATAGACTTACGCTCCACATATTTTTCTTTTGTTTCTTCGCCTAAGAAATGGGTCATCAACTCACTCGCTTTAAAGTGTTTGATAGCATCCTGAATCTGACCAGGAAGCACACGCGTTCGTGGTCTTTTCTGATCATTTCCGCTGTCTAAAGGACCTTCTAATCCCGTGCGAAGCAACAATAAAAACGTCAAATAGGGATTGGCATCGGGAGCAACAGACCGCACTTCTATACGGGAAGAAGCTTCATTGCCAAGAGGTATACGCACCATAGACGTACGATCGTTTGCTGAAGATTTAATCTGATTGGGAGCTTCATAATGAGGGTCTAATCTGCGATAAGCATTGACACTGGGATTTAAAACTAAGCACAAATCGTTAGCACTGTAAAGAATACGCTCTACAAAATCCCATGCAATTTGTGAAAGCTTTTCAGCACCATTTGCATCATGAAAAATATTTTTCTCTTTAGAAGAAATAGAAATATTACAATGCATCCCGCTTCCGTTGATACCCACAACCGGTTTTGGTAGAAAACTTGCTGTCTTTCCAGAATTAGCAGCTATCTGACGTGCTAAAAGTTTGTAAAGTTGAAGTTGGTCAGCAGCTATTAGCGCATCCGCATACTTGTAATTCAACTCAAATTGGGAAGGCGCTACTTCAGGATGGTCTTTCTCATTTTCAAAACCCATCGCACGTTTAGCTTCTGCAAATTCATCGATAAACAACTTTAAAGGATCTCGTGGTAAGGAACTAAAATAACCACCACCTGAAACCAATTTAAAACCCTTACCGGTTTCGTAAGTCTGTTCAGCATTCAAACCATCAAGTAAAAAACCTTCACACTCTACGGCCACATTAGTTGTATAAGCTTTTTCTTTCTTCAACTTGTCACAGTAAGCTTTCAATTGAGAGCGCATATCGGAAATATAATGCGTACCATCTTTATCTTTCACATTGGCAAACATAATCACTTTGCCCGGTCCGAAAACATCACTCGGCAACCAACGGAAAGAACCCCAATCAGGATCCAAACGCAAGTCAGACTGATCTACCTGTGTAAACCCTCGAACAGAAGATCCATCAAAAGTAAGATTGTTATAGGAACTCAAAAGAAATTTTTTGTCGTAGTCGAGCATATGAAAACGACCTTCGATATCTGTGAAGCAAAGAGTCACAGCTTTCAAACGCTCTTCGGATTCTAAATATTGTGTGTAATGAGCTTTCAACTCCGCATCTGTAGATGTTCGAACGCGGTCTTTAGCTTCAAGATTAAGTATTTCAAGTTGCTTGTAAGGGATCTCTAAAAAATTTCTGAGCGGTTCTGTGAAAGACATATTACGACTCCTTGAGATTTTGTTTGTAAGACTAATTTTCAATATATTTAATATAATTTGTTAAATATTTAGCCTTATTAATATAAAATATATTCTAATTTCAGCTTTGTCTAGATCTGAGTCTCAAAAAGCCTTTTTGGCGGAATTTAGAAGGGAAAGTTGAAAACTTGGACTTGGCCACCAAAGCGGCCAGTATTGTTATGAAAGTAGATCTGACTTTGAGGAAAGGAAAACGCAAAGAGATGGGTGTCTTTATTGTATTGGATCAAAGCGGATGAATCGGTAAAACTTGCATCAAACAAGCCCACGAGCATCCCTACAAAGAATCCAATACCGACACTGGAACCAAATTCAGAGGAGCGGAATTCTTTAGAGATTAAGGAATAAGCCCCATATCCAGCACCTCCTAATAGGGCGCCATAAAAGGAATCTACAAAAACAGTCTTCATCCATGGACCCGATTCTCGTTTGACGACTACTGTTTTTTCAGCATGAACGGCACTTGCTATGAAAAGATTTATAAACAAAAACATGGAGAGGATTGCAGCACGAATGGAATACTTAGTCAGCATAGTTACCCTTTTCTTCAAAAATGTCTCGGGCAATCATATAGGATTAGGCTGTCGATCTCAAATGCTTAGACCAAAAATCACGCCAGTTATTTTCAGAGGGCTTCGTAGTTGACACCCCCAGTCAATAAAGTTAAGAAGAATGTCTATCCCAGATCCTCAGTAGCTCAGTCGGTAGAGCAGCTGGCTGTTAACCAGCGGGTCGGCGGTTCGAGTCCGTCCTGAGGAGCCACTTTTTCTTATTTGAATCAGAATATTTTTTTCATTAGTACGATGCATCAACTTTTGCTTATAAAAGGATTTTATGGAATCCGTTTTTACTATGTCAGCCGGCCTCGGACTAAGCCTACTCTTTCAAGCACAACCGCCACATGGAATGAACAAGCTCCCTCAAAGCTCCTCTGCCGAATTTCTGAAAGAACCGGCCAGTTTAATGACGGATAGATCGGATCAAGCCTAAGATCTTAAACTGAACAGGACCTAGTTGCTACATGAGAGGAGAGATGGTTTTACTTTTCCACTAATTTTCTTCAGATAAGTTGAAGGAAGAGGATCCATTTCTATCAAAAATTAAACATCAAAATTGTTATTAAAAGAATAACAAAATCAACCGCAGAAACAACACACCACGTGCAAAATGCTTTTAATATGAAAGCCTGAATAAAAACGAAATACATCGAGAAAGCAAATCCAAAATATATAAGCCCCTTTACAAATTCAACCATCATCGGAAATCCATTTATCCCCAGCAATGTTAGAATGAAAATAAGGAAGTAAATTGTAAGCCCAGCATAGGTATTGGGAATACCGAAAGTCTTGCTCCATTTACTCTGTTGCACCTTTAGACACCACTCTTGTGGAAAGAACAGACATTTGACAGGGGTTTTTGTGAAAGAGTGATAGGAAAGATAGATTGTATTGATGATTCCAATGAATGAAAAGATTAAGATCAAGACAATAGGGGTACTCATAATTTCCTCCAAAAGAATATTCTAAGAAAAGTATAACACAAGCATAGTACAAGTTGGTAATTCTGGAAGATCTCTCATAAGAGTGCATATAAAAAGTTTCGTCACAGCGTCTGTTCATTGACTGATTTTCATCAGTTTATTAGAATAATCTAAAATAATCAATATAGGACATGAATATGAAATTAAATGTCAGCTTTTTACTTCCCATTTTTTTTATATTTTCATGTCAACACTCTTCCAATAAAGATGAAACTAGAAATCAAAACAACCCTACTCTTTCTGCAAAAGTAGATGCATCAAAAACAGAACCCTTTCATATCACTAAACAAGAATCACCGCTTGTAAATATCAGTTGTCAATTTTTTGATAGAGATGAACTCACATCTTGCTTCCAGATTGTGGAGGCTAATGACAATGAGCAACGTATTTTACATAAACAATGTAAAGAAGGGAAAGTTGTCTACGGACTCTGCCCTTTGGATAATAGTTTGGGACAATGCCTCGTTTCAAACGGATCTATGATTGAAAATCACATACATTACAAATCTATTCAAATTCCTCAACTGCTTGATAAAGTTAAAAACAATTGTTCTCATAATTCAGGAACATGGAAAGAGTTGGATTTGGATATGCAACTCCTTAACGAAATGAAAGAAGCCTATCAAAAACGCTTTGATGAAGAGAATAAAATTAAAACAATGACTCCAAAAGAGTTCGCTTTTAGAGAAAAGTTTTTGGAAGAAGTTTATCAATCGATGCAAAAAAATTCTCTTAATACCTTTGCTAATTTTGCTCAGTTCAAAGCTTATTATAACTCGAATAGGAAGCCCCCCTCTCAATGGGCCCTACTACAAGAAAAATTTTCTAATTTCAGAAAAAAACACCCTGAAATTAGTGAAGAAAATGCTTTAAAAGATCCAAGTTGGTATGATCCCTACAAAGTTGAAGTTCATCGCGCAATTTGGGAAGATTTGAATTCTAAAGGGGGAGGCTGTGGCACCTTATCAAGTTTTCTTTGTATGAAAAATAAAAGTGTTGGGAATGTATCGCTCGAAAAAATTGATGAGTATTATGAGCATTCAGAGGGAACATCAAGCACGCAAAGAATGGAATATTTTGAAAGCAGTGGACTTTGCACTGCTGGCAGCTTCCAAGTTAAAGGTGATTCGTGTGAGTCTTATGAAGAAATGAAAGAATGGGAAAATATTGGGTGCTCTTTAGAAATCGTTATGAGAAACAATGAAGAGGGTCATGTCGAATTTCTATATAATATCATTCATTCAAAAACTTTCAATTTCTGCTATGGTCTCAGCAATTCCTGGGGGAAGCCAGCCATTTTTAGTGGAGGGGTTTCGAATTTTTTTCATTCAAAATTTGAAAAGTTTGCGAACGCAAATTACGTTACTTATATGCCTATTTGTCCATGCTCATCACAAATTATGAATTCCAGTATCTACAAAAAAATGGATACGAAATTTCTAGTAAGAGCTGTAGAAAGAGGCGATACTAAACTTCTCCAAGAACTGCTAAAATTAGGAGGAAATGTTAACAAAGAAAGAAATGAGAATGGATACAACTTAATTCATTTAGCTATAGATGAGGGAAATTCCGAAATTTTAAAAATATTGGTAAGAGCCGGAGCCAAAGTCAATACAGAAGACTCTCAAGGGCAAACTCCACTGGAATTAGCTATAATCTTGAACAAATCTAAAATTGTAAAACAACTGATAAAAGCTGGAGCATATGTAAATAAAATTGGTAAATCTGGCTATACCCCTCTTCATCACATCTTTTCTATGCCAAAATACAATCTTGAAATTGTGAAGGAACTGTTAAAAGCAGGCGCAGATCCAAATATTAAAGACGAAAATGGAGTTAGCCCCCTTGATATAGCTAAAAAGAGAAAACAATCAGATATTGTAAAATTATTTAAGAAGGCAGTTTCAGGGAAACTGTAAGTTAAACACCTAAAGACACGATAGTGTCGAACTCACTTTTTGTTATAGGAAAAACCTTCTCATGCAGTTTTTTTATCTTTATTAAAATCTGCAAGAGAATGCACAGCCGGCTCCGATTTCATTAGCCAGTATTGTGTCGTAGCTTTCTTTCAGAACTTATTACTTTGCCACTGCTTGAAGCATATCTTTCCAAATAATGGTCTCACCATTCGGCATGGTTTTAGAACCAATGTTGAAAATTGTTTTTCCAACAACTTTCACAGTAGACTCACCTTTGTAACCTTGAAATTCTGTGTCACTATGACAGACTTTAGATCCCACAGCGTCTTCAAGAGGCCAGCAATATCCTTTTCCGACAACCGTTCCTTCTAGCATCACGGTAAAAAAGGTATCGTCTGTTTTTTTGTAGAAATAAGTCATGTAAAAAGATTGATCCGCAAGGTTGATGGTTTCAGTGATTGTGATGCCATCTTCTTTTGCTTCGACAACAGCATTTGCTGTATAGGTACCAGATTGACCAGATGTCGATTTCCAAATTCCCTTACCTGTATACTGTTCAGCAAAAACACTCACAGAAAAAGACAAAGACAGAAGACCCGCAATAACTACAGACTTTTTCATAAGAACTCCCTACTTTTTTTAATTCTACCCGCATTAGATAACCTTCACTAAACTGAGTCAAGAAGCTTAAGTGTGCGAGGATCTGAGTTTGAGCCTTAGTGAAAATTCACTCGCCTCAAAGAATTGATTACCGCCGAAAATATAATGAACTTCACAAAATAGGGGCTGTGGGCTAGTCTTCGATCTTTCATAACAGCTTAAGAGAGCACTATGATTTTAGTCACCGGCGGAGCGGGATACATTGGCTCCCATACAGTTCGACTTCTCCACGACCGAGGAGATAAGGTTCTCGTTCTAGACAATCTCTCCAGTGGCCATGCTTGGGCTATTCCCAAAGGTGTAGAGTTGATTGTGGGAGATATACGCGACAAAGAACTTATCTCTAACATTTTTAAAAAATTTCAAATCGATAGTATCATTCATTTTGCAGCAAAATTATCTGTTGAAGAATCCGTCCATGAACCTCTTCTCTATTACAACAACAATGTACTTGGCTCACTCAATCTCATTGAAGAAGCTGATAAAGCAAAAATAAAATATTTTATTTTCTCTTCAACCTGCGCCGTTTATGGAACTCCTTCAGAAAATCCTGTAACGGAAAAAACTCCACTGAATCCTTTGAGTCCTTATGGTAAAAGCAAATTGATTATAGAAAATATTCTGCGAGATTTAGAAGCATCTAAAACTTCACAGATGCGCAATGTGATTCTCCGTTATTTCAATGTTGCAGGTGCGAGAGTTGGTGGAGAATTGGGTCAGTCTACTCCGAAAGCAACGCAGTTGATCAAAGTTGCTTGTGAAGTGGCGTGTAGAAAAAGAAATATTTTGCAGGTTTTCGGAACGGATTATCCCACACACGATGGCACTTGTATCCGTGATTACATCCATGTCGATGATTTGGCACAAGCTCATTTACTTGCTTTAGATTATCTAAAAAAAGGTGGCACTTCAGAAACTTTAAACTGTGCCTACGGTCGAGGCTTTTCCGTTTTGGATATTTTATCAACTCTTGAAAAAGTGATTGAGAAAAAGATTCCCGTGAATTTTACAACTCGGCGCGCAGGAGATGCAGAAGCTATTTGGGCTGATGCTTCCCGTCTTAAAAAAACTCTCGACTGGAAACCAAAATACGACAATCTTGAGATCATTTGCAAAACTGCATATGAATGGGAAAAAGAAGGTAAAGTATGAGAATGACCGTAGTGGGCGCTGGATACGTAGGATTGGTATCAGGGACCTGTTTGTCAGAAGTAGGGCACGAAGTCACAATCGTAGACTCCGATCTTGAAAAAGTAAAAAAACTCAACGAAGGAATCATCCCTATATTTGAACCAGGTTTGGAAGCGATGATTTCCAGAAACATCGATCACAACAGATTGTCCTTCACAAGCAATCTCAAAGATGCAATGAAACAAAGTGAAGCTGTTTTTATTGCTGTAGGGACACCTCAGGGTGAAGACGGTTCAGCAGATCTCAAATATGTTTTGAGTGTTGCAGAAAATATTGGCCAATATATGACACAGGACCTTCTTGTCATCGTCAAATCCACAGTCCCTATTGGAACCTGTGATCGAGTTGAAACTTTGATCCAAGAACAGTTGAGTTCACGCAATCTAAGTTATAAAGTAACGGTTGCTTCCAACCCTGAGTTTCTGAAAGAAGGTGTGGCCATACAGGACTTTATAAGACCTGACCGCATTATTGTAGGTATTCCTAACAAAGAAACAGAAGCTCTTTTTTATGAAATTTACGAACCTTTTATAACAGACGATCCAGGTAAACTACTCTTTATGGATCGCAGATCAAGTGAGCTAACAAAATACGGTGCCAATGCAATGCTGGCAACTCGCATCAGTTTTATGAATGAGCTTGCAAGACTCTGTGAAGTCACTCATGCAGATATTGATTCTGTAAGACGAGGAATAGGTTCAGATGCACGTATAGGCAGAAAATTTCTCTATGCAGGACCTGGTTACGGAGGTTCTTGCTTCCCTAAAGATGTAGAAGCCTTGCTCCGTACAGCTAAAGAACATGATATAGATCTCTCTCTCATCGAAGCAACAAAACGCACCAACTTGAAACAAAAAGAATTAGTTGCAGAGATTGTTTTGAATCATTTTGGTGAACTAAAAGGAAAAAAAATCGCATTATGGGGTCTCACATTTAAGCCAGGAACCGATGATGTACGCGATACACCTGCACTAACAATGATCGAGTACTTAATCCAACATGGCGCTCATATTATTGCACATGATCCTAAGGGTAAAAGTAATTTTCAAAAACTTATAGGAGAGAAACAAGGTCTTTCTTACGCTTCTGATTCCTATGATGCTTTAGAAAATGCAGATGCTCTGGTTCTCATTACAGAATGGCCTGAATATAAAAGACCGAATTGGGAAAAAATTTACAAACTGATGAGAACAAAAAATGTTTTTGATTTTCGAAATCAGTATGATGCTAAAAAAATTAAACAATTCGGTTTTTATTACAGAGCTATTGGAAAAAACCCTGATCAAATTCCAAATACTTGACGAAAGTAAGGGATTGTTCGCCTAAGACCCTCTTCCAATGGAATCTTAGGATTCCAATCAAGTACAGATCTTGCTTTTGTTAAATCAGGACGTCTCACCTTAGGATCATCACTTGGTAAAGCAACTTGTACAAGTTTTGATTTACCACCTATCTGTTGGAGAACTTCTTCTGCAAGTTTTTTAATCGTAAACTCTCTGTCATTTCCTAAGTTCACAGGAGTGCTGCTGTAATTGCTTTCTGCTAAACTTACAATGCCACTCACAAGATCATCTACATAGCAAAAAGAACGTGTTTGATCTCCGTTTCCATAGATCGTAATATCCTGCCCACGCAAAGCTTGCGTAATAAAATTACTTACAACACGTCCATCTTCCGCAGACATTCGCGGACCATAGGTGTTAAAAATTCGTACAACACGGATATCCACACCATATTGTCTTTGAAAGTCAAAACATAAGGTTTCTGCAGCACGCTTTCCTTCATCATAACAACTTCGAACACCAATAGGATTGACATTTCCAAAATAGGATTCGATTTGCGGATGCACTTCGGGGTCACCGTAAACTTCAGACGTACTTGCTTGTAAAAACCTAGCTCCTGTATTTTTAGCTAACTCCAACATATTGAGCGTTCCCAAAACACTCGTTTTTAATGTTTTTACAGGGTCATGTTGGTAATGAACGGGACTTGCAGGACAAGCAAAATTGAGAATAAGATCCACTTCTGCAGAGTAAGGATAGATAATATCATGTCTTACGATTTCAAAATATGGGTAAGATTTTAAATGTTGAATGTTATCCAATTTGCCTGTGAAGTAATTATCTAAACAGATCACTTCCCAACCTTTACTAAGATAATATTCGCACAGATGGGAACCTAAAAATCCAGCTCCTCCTGTGATGAGTACACGCGGCCTGAGCCCAAGATGCTTTTTTCTTTTTTCATTGACACCCAACACTATAGATCTCCTCTACTGAAATTTCGTTCTAGCTAATCGGACTCTTTCCGAATCTTCCACACGTTTCAACAGCGCCTTACGTACAACATTAGGCAGCTCAACATTCTTTTTCACAAAGCCTTTAACCCTCTGTTCAAAATCTTCTGGAAAGGTCAAAGGATACAAATACGTTGCATAAGCAGCAACCTTTGCTTCGAAGTCTTTGCCTTTAAGCTGTCTTAATATAGATTCGAAATAATCTTCATTTGTAAAACTTGTAAAATCTTCTCTCATTATGTTTTGAAATCGAACCATTAATTCTCTAGCATCTGTTGAAACCAATTTTCCTGGTTGACTCAACTCTGCATACCACTTCTTCTTTACAGATAAATCTGGACTACTTATCTCAGCTATTTTTGCAAAAAGAATCCCGCGACTGCTCGGATCTTTTTGCTTTTCTTTCTCAATGATTTCAGTGACCTTTTTTTCTCCCATCGTAGAAAGAGCAACAATGAGGTTCCAACGTCGATCCTGATCGAGCCTTAAGCCTTTCAGAAGATTCTTACCTTGCAACCATGCTAGAAATTTAGGACTGTAATCCAAAGTAGCCACACTCAACATGAAGTCAAAAAGTAAAGTTTGCAACGCACTTCCAGGTGCGGCTTTTTCCAGTCTTTTCCATATAGACCCTGCAACACGATCATTGCTTGCTGATCTTGTTTCTTTGTTAATATAGGATAGCGCATTTACTGTAAGCCTCATGACTAAATTCATAATAGTAACATCTTCTTCGTTCACAGAATGTTTTACACATAAGTTAATAAATTCTGCTGCAGAAAGATCTCGGTTACGAACCATAAACCATAAAGTTGAATACAACTGCTGACGCTGAAGAGTGTTTTCAATCTGCGAAAGACTTTTTAAAACACTATCCAAACTTTTCGAATCCAGTGTGACGTTGACCAAATCGTAATCCATTACATTAGGAAAAACTAAATCAGGAACCTCTAAACCTTTCGCTTCTACTATTTCCGTAAGAGCGCCTTTATAGGTTACTGCTATAGTCTTATATAAGTTTAACTTACCAAGGGAGTCATATTTATAAAGTCCTAAAAGGGTGCGATGCGTTCGCAATAAAGCATCCATGGGGTCAGGGTTTTGTTTGATTGCTAAACTTTGAATTTTGTCACCTGAAACTTTAAGTTCCACAGAAATGGAATTAGTACCCTTTGAACGAAGCCACTCTTCATCCCATTGCCTGAGATCCAATCCTGACGCTTTGGAGAGAGCTTGGAGAAAATCGTAACGAGTAGTATTAGAATATTCGTATTTTTTGAAATAACTTTGTAAACCTTTGTAGAAAGCTTCTTTACCAACAAAATAATAGAGTTGTTTTAAAGCAGAAGCCCCTTTCCGATAAGTAATTGAATCGAAACTAGAAAAAGCTTCATCAGTATTGCGAACTGTTCCTACAATAGGATGAGTTGTAGAACTATAACTATCTTCAATATAAGAGTAGAATTTCACATCCGAGTTAAAAAACACCCATGGATCTAAGAGATTCAAATCTTTTGCTGTAGCTTCCACTGCAAGAAAGCTCATAAACTCAGCGAAACTTTCATTCAACCAAAGATCATCCCACCATTTCATAGTCACTAAATTTCCGAACCACATATGTGACATTTCATGAGCAATGACGATCATACTAAAGATCCGATCATGTGGCGTCGGAACTCCTCTTTGAATAAACCGATCTTCATTGAAGGTTACAGCTCCAATATTTTCCATTGCTCCTGAGTCAAATTCAGGGACCAAAATCTGATCATACTTTTTAAAAGGGTAGGGATATTCAAATTCTTTTTCAAAAAAAGAAAAAGAATTTTTCGTCATAGCAAACCAATCTTCTACCTGAACATGTTTCGCTATGGTTTTGCGAGCAAATAAACGTAGCGGCAGTCCATTTGCACATTTGCTTTCCCATTTTTTAAACGGCCCTGCAATCAATGCAAAGACATAAGAACTCATGGGGGCTGTAGACTGGAAATACCAAACTTGATAATTATCGTTCAAATCTTTTTTATAAGATTCAAGTGTATTTGTAATAAGCTCCCAATGTTTCGGAGCTTTGACACTGAGGGTATACGATGCTTTGAGATCGGGTTGATCAAAAAGTGGAAGAATTTCATTTGCAAAGTAGGGTTCTAAATTAGAATAGATATAAACTTCTTTATCTTCAGGATCTACAAAACGATGAAAGCCCTTTCCTTGTTTTGAAAAAGAACGCGAAAATTGAATATGTATGCTGTTTTTACTATTAACTTTTAAATTCTCAGCAGGAATATAAATTTTCTTATCTTCAAAACGATATGAACTTGGTTTATTGTTGATTGTGAGCTTAATAATTTTCGATTGGTCTGTTGAAAAATCGAGAAAAATGTTTTCATTTTTTTTCACAAAGACATCGATATCAACTTCGCCGTCATACTCTGTTTTATCCGCTGACAAATTAAGGGCAACTTTGTAATGGATCTGCGCCAAAGATTCCGCTCGTTGCTTAGCATCTTCATAAGTCAGAAAATTCATCATATTGGGCCCTGCCTTGCTTAAAGTGCTCATCGAAAATAGAAACAGTATAAGAAACCCACGCATACCTACTCCGATTGAAAAGAGATATTCTCTTGCTTGGAATGTATATTATCAGTATGACTTATGACATTAAAAGTTAAAAATTCCTATGGAGATTCTATGATTCGGAAGGTTTTTCCAATGCAAGCCCTCTTGTCTATCATCGTTTTTTTGCTGTCTTGCGAAACACCCGCTCCACTCCTCAAGAAAAACTGCAATCAAGATTTAGCTTTAAGAACGGATCTCCCCCATTTCATTGACAACATGCCAAAGGGTGCGGAGCTGCACTCTCATTTACTTGGCGCCGTTTATGCTGAAAATTTGCTTCAGTACGCAAAAGGGAAAAACTACTTCTACGATCTGAAATCACACAAAATTCTCAAAGAAAAAAAGGAAACCTCCATTTTACTCGATGAGGTTTCCACTGATCCTAAACTCTACTCCGAACTTCTTTCTTCGTGGTCTGCTTTCGACTACAAAGGTCAGGATGGTCATAAACACTTTTTTGATGCTTTTACAAAATTTAAGGCTATTCCTTCTTCCGAAATAACTGCTGATATACTTGCGGAAATTATCTCAAGAGCACAAAAGCAACACCTTGCTTATGTAGAAATTATGGTAAATCCCTTTTCTCGGGACTTAAAAAATCTAAGTTTAGAAGCAGAATCGCAATGGCCCCAACTTCAAGAGAAAGACTTTGATGCTTTAAAAAATTATCTCTCTCAGCACGGATTTTTTGAAAAGATAAAAAAACTCAAACAAGATACAGATTCAGTAGAAAAAGATCTTTCGAAAATTTTAGGTTTTAATCCTTTCGACATTCAAAAAAATACACCCGTAGGTCTACGATTGCTCTATCAAACACTCAGAACACAGAGTCCATCCCTTGTTTTTACAAGACTTCTCTTAGCTTATCACCTTGTAAGCATAGATTCTCGATTTGCAGGAATCAACTTTGTGGGACCCGAAGATTCAGAAATCGCCATAAGAGACTACGACCTTCATATGAATATTTTTGCTTATATGCATAAAATTTATCCAAAGGTTAACCTAAGTCTTCATGCTGGTGAATTAACTTCAAAGTTAGATGCAACAGGGAAAGGACATGGGCATATTCGAAAGGCTATAGAGATTGCAGGGGCTCAACGCATTGGACACGGCGTGAATATTCTACAAGATCCCTATTACGAAGATTTATTAAAAAAAATGTCTAACAAAAATATTCTTGTAGAAATCAATTTAACAAGCAACGATTTCATTTTAGGTATAAAAGGAGACCAACATCCTTTAAAAAAATATATTCAATTCAAAGTCCCCACATCCCTTTCAACTGATGATGAGGGTATTCTCAGGACGCAAATCAACAAAGAATATTTGAGAGCCGTTCAAGAACAAAAAATCAGTTATAGCAACTTGAAAACAATGAGTCTTAACAGCTTGCAATTCAGCTTTTTGGAGGACTCTAAGAAAACTCTTTTTTTAGAGCGTTTGAAACATGATTTTGAAAAGTTTGAAGCAAGCTACTGTCAATGATTCTGAGCATTAAACGGAGCTCCGTAAAAAGGAGGATTCTGATTGATAGGATAAACGGGAGTCGGAGATATCTCTGTATATTGAGTAGGAGGACCCGAAAATGGATTTTCTTGATCAATGCTCGTTTTCTCAGCATGTATAAATGTACAATAGGGGAATATACAGCCTGAAAATGAAGTTGCTGCAACCGTCGTCAAAACAACGATTCCTGTAAGGATCACCAATTGAAATCCTATATTCGGAGTATCCGATTTATTGATGATATAAGAAGGTTCATCTCTTTTTTCTTTTAAAGACATTTCCGCTTCTTCACTTGGAAAAGAATGATCATCATTCCTTAAGTTTTGAGCGTTCACTTGAACTGGAAGATAAGACACAAGTAAACATACTAAAAGAGAAGATATATGTTTCATTGTTAGATCCTCATTATTTTTGTTGAGTGTATCTCACAAACATGGTGCTTATAAAAACGCTCAAGAAACAGAGACTCGTTGTTGCGCCAAGAAAAATTGGGAAATTATCTTTAATTACAACATTAACTGTTGTTTGATTCGTTGTTTCTTGATTTGTGGGATTAAGATCTAAATTTTGAGCAGCAAGTTGCTGACTAAGTTGTGAGACCAAAAGAAGTGAACTGAGAACAAGTTTCTTCATGCAATTTGCCTCCTCGTTTCTTAGAAAACATACAGGCCTAAGTACTAATTTTGTTTAGATTTTAAGTCCACAATTTAATTTTGATTTTAAAGGGCGACATGAATTGTTTGCGCTTATAGAATTTTAATATTTTATCTAAGATAGGATATTCATATAGAGTCTGAAAGAGAGGGAGGTTTATGAAATTAATTTACATTGCCTGTTTTGGACTTCTCGGTGTGTTTTGTAGATATATCATGGGAATTTTCATTTCAAAAATAATTCCCTACCCGTTTCCATGGGGAACTTTTTTTATAAATCTATTAGGAGCCTTTCTCATCGGAATAATCTATGTATTGGGAGTCGAACGCAACATGCTGTCTTCCGATCTGCGTGTTGGAATCACAATCGGGTTATTAGGTGGGTTTACTACATTTTCATCATATAGTTTAGAAGCTGTCACACTTTTTGAAAGTGGACAGCATTTCTATTCTTTTATCTATTTAAGCATGAGTACGATTTTAGGTTTTTTAAGTACCCTTAGTGGAATGACCCTAGCAAGAAAGCTAGGGGATCTGCAATTTTGAAATACAGAAACAGAAAACTTATCCGTATTTATTTTTGACCAAAGAAAGCACCTACTTTATTGGTTATCCTTTGAAGCGTATTAAGGAGTCTGTTTCTTTCCTCTCTACTAATGGATTCTGCAAAAGTCGTCTGCTGAGGAGGTGTATTTATAGCATTAACGGTTTGCTCCGGAGGCGTTCTTACTATAATGACTCTTCGATGTGTTGTTCCTTGAGTCCCTCTATTTTGTTGTAATCTCCGTAAGTATGCTAATTGCTCTCGAAATTCTTCATCCAAAATTGAGTCTTCTTCCTCTGTATCTTCCCCTGTATCTTCTTCTTTACCTTTATCTTCTTCTTTACCTTTATCTTCTTCCTCATTTTCTTCTCTTTGTTGTCTATCACGAATACCTCTTACGATATCTTGAAAAACATCAAAGTGAGTCTCTCCAAAAGGCCTTGTTGCGTGCCAGTCTATTTCACCTTGGCTTAACGCGTGATGAAATGAAATAGGATCTTGAGCTACTAATACGACAGAATCTGTAGCAGCTCTTTGTGGATTTACTTCTTGACTAGATGAACTGCTCTCTTCTGTTTCCGAATAGGGAACTAGGATGTAAGGAGTTTCCTCTAAATTTGCATCGGGAACATCTTCATTTATTTCAATCCCTACGTTTGCATCAGGATATTCTTCCTGCGCTTCTGGAAGAGGTATTGCAACTGGACAATGTGAGGGAGACACTCTGCGGAGCGTTACTGTAACTTCTTGATCTGGATTTAATAGATTACCTATCGTTGTAGGAGTTCTAGCAATAACCCTATTTTCCTCGTTGGCTTCTGGAATGAAACTAGAACCAAAGTTAAATGATGGAGGAGTCCTTTCTAAGGGAGCACCACCCTGTGCTGCATGTGTACGAGAAACCCTTACACAAATGACAGATGGTCTTTGTGGTGAAGTTTTTTCCTCTTCTTCTCCACCTATTGTTGCATGGGCTAAAGAAGACAACCCCAACATGAAAACTAAAAACAAGCTTAAATTTGATTTCATATTTACCTCAAAAAAAAATATTAAATGATTCATAAAATGAACAAAAATTTAGAAAAGATTTTGTAAGTTGAAAATGAAAGGGCAGTATACCCGTAAATTAGCGAAAAGTCAAAATCAGCTATATTTTGGAGTAATATTGGAGCATTATGAATCAACAATCAGGAGGAAAAGTTAGACCCCATTCTTATGAAATGCAATGTCACTGCGATGTAGATGGATTACAGATCTTTCTTGGAAAAATATCGAACGCCAAAAAAAACGGGAAAGATTGTCCATACGCCCAACGAAAAAATAGCAAAAGCCATTCCAGATGGTCGAGAAAGAAGTTCCTGAAGAATACGACCGGTATATCCCATCATCGCAGAAAGGTCGATAGAAAGCAAAATAGCGAGACGTGCCAGATCGATAGGATTTAATAGCATTAAAAGGATGCTTGGGACTTCAATCGGGTATTCACTAAAATTAGCAATAAGAATAAAGACAACAAGATCGTGTATAAGAGAAAAATATAACCACGAAAGAATCACTAAACCTAACCCCTTCATACGGTCATTAATGAGCACTGCTACCAATAATCCAATGCCTACAAAAATAAAGGTTAGAAGTGTTCCGATAAATAATATAAACAGAGATTGGGTATTGATCAACCTGAATATTGCTAAAGAAAAGAAAATGCTTCCCAAAAAACTACCAGCAAGTCCGCATGATATAGCTAACCATTGTGCAAGATAAACCGTGGAACGGCGCAAAGGTTGAGTCAAGAGCAACTGGCTGAAAGGTTCTCCATTATACCAGTGGATCGACCCATATAGGATACTCACCAACGGAACAAGAAGCAGAATAATATTGAGTATGCTCGCTGTTACCTTACTTGCCTCTCCTCCAAAATTCAGAAGAGCTGAAGTTATGGTTGTAAAAAACAATGCGTAGAATATAAGCCATTTTGCTCTGAGAACATTGAAGAATGCATATTTAAAAAGGGAGAAAAGTTCTTTCATAATTTGTATCTTCGCTTTTCAAATAGCTGCTGCAAAGCATGATCTAAGTCAGAAACTTGAGCATCAGAGTACAGTTTACTAAGGTTTCCAAAATAAACGAGTTCCCCCTCAGTGAGACAAGCTATGTCATGCGCAAGTTTTTCTAATTCGGTCATGAAATGAGATACCATGACAACAGTTTTTCCTTGTTTTGCTTTGTTTTCAATAAAGGCCTTAAATTTTCCACTTAAGAGCGGATCCAATCCTGCTGTAGGTTCGTCCAGAATGATGATAGGTGCGTCAAACATAAAAGCCACTACAGCTGCTAGTTTTTGTTTAGTTCCACCTGAAAGCTCACCAAATGGCTGAAACACAATTTTTTCAAGTTCAAAATAGGAAATCAGCTCTTCTCTTAGAATTGCTTTTTCACCACGAAGGCGCTCAAACATATCAAGCATTTCAGCTAAACTAAGATTTGCAGGAAAGTTTGGTTGCTGTGGCATATAGCCTATCATGCGACGAAACTCTCCTTTTTTATCGATTAATTTAGATCCAACGTAAATTTCTCCAGAAGTCGGAACCGTAAGCCCAAGAATACATTTAAGCAAAGTTGTTTTACCGCAAGCATTTGGCCCGATGATTCCTGTAATCGAACCAGGATTAAACGACAGACTAATGTCTTTAATCACTTCTCGTTTGCCATAACTTTTTCGCAAATTGCGAATCTCAATCATGATTGTTTACTCTTAACATTCTAGGTTTTGCATCTTTAACCCCTGCTGGAGTAAGGACGGGTAGAACGCGTTCAACCTCATCAAGCAGTTGAAACAAGAAACTGTTCATAAGTATCGATGACACCTTGTATCTTTCAATAAGCATGGAAGATAACTGAACTGGATAATATGGATCATCACCTATATGATCATGATTTAGGTCCACGCCTCGGTAATGACTCCAATAGTTATCATCAAAAATATTCAAACTCATCGTTGCATTAGAAATCACATCAAACGTGTTTTTCAAAAAATCATTAGATATAAAGGTATTCGTATCTGAATCACCAAAAAGCCTCAACGCCCAACCATTAGAAAGAAATTGATTGTTTTGAAACTTTGTTCTCGTTGTTCCTTCTATAAATATTCCAAGAGTATTATTTTTGATAAAATTTTTACTTATTATGCTATCCGAAATATCTTTAAGAAGAATCCCATAAGATGCAGGACCTAAACTTGAAATAAATTTATTCCCAATCATCGATATACGACGCGAATACATGACAGCAACTCCAGAACCATTACTTTCGAAAGTATTGTCGAAATATGAATCATTATGAGAAAACATAAAATGCAGACCATAACGATAATTTTGGTAACTTCTGTTATTGGAAATGGAGCTATCGGTGACAAATTCAAAGTAAATACCATCACGATTCCAACTGGTCGTATTTTCTGAAATGACCATGTTCTTTCCGTACCAGATGTGAATACCGTTTCCAGTTTCAGCCTCTCCTTTATGAAGCCCCACTATATTGTTTTTTTCTACAAGACAACCTTGGGTGCGTCCGAGGTAGATGCCAAAAAAATTATTTTCAAGTCGGTTATTGCGTAGGGTACAGGCGGAGGAATTCATGACCTTGATCCCCGCAAAATCATCCGTATAGGAAAGCCCTGAGTTGCGAATATAAAAACCCGAGATTTCAACCTGATCCGCTTGCACGAAAATCACATTCCCGCGATGCTGACCATCGATGACAACTTTTCCTGTCGAGGCAATAAGTTTAAGCGGTCGTGTAATGCTAATGTTGCTTTCAAAATATTCACCAGTTTCAACTTGAACAGTGCTGTGAGCAGGAGCACGAACAATTGCCTGCTGAATACTCTTCCATTCGCAAGTCTTGCAAACACGCAGTACTTCCGCATGAGAAAGACTATTAAAATTAACGGCAATCAAACTGATAATGAGACTTAATTTGCTTGCAATGCGAGGATATCTTTCCAATCTTTCATAACTCCTTTGAACGTCTCTGAAACTTTTTGAAGTTCAACAAGATTTGCAGACGCAATCGGAGTTGGTCCCATCGGTCCTGTTAGATCAGGTGAATCAAAAAAGTATGCCGTCGTCGCATCGATGAGATTATGTGGGGGTAAATAATCTGCTACAAAAACGGTTTTAGGCTCTTCTTTAAGGCCTTTGTGATAAAAATTCAAAAGACAACTTATAGAGTCGAATTTATAAACTCGTCCTTTTTGCGTGAGTATTTCTGCTGCAAACCTCGGATCAGAAATACTCATATGACACAGTTCACAGCTATCTTGACCGTGTTTAATCTCTTCCGAAGAGCTTGAGCAACTGCGCACACAACCACTCAAAAAACAAAATAAGAACAAGCTAATTAAGAAGTTTTTGATTTTCCCCATAAAATCCCCAAAACGGCCATCACCAAAGCACCAAACAAGACATAAGCACCTATATCTGGTAGCGAATACGAATGAATATTGAGCAGTACCTTATCACCGATAAGCGGAGGTTGATAAGTCATCCCAGGGATTTTGATCGGTGCAGTTGGTGACAAGTTATGACCATAATTGTATCCCCACCGATAGAGATCCAAGATACCAAGAACACCTGAAACAAGCACTATACATAGCCAAGATTGAAACCAAGACCGTTTTCTTTTCAAAACAGCAAGGGCTCCGAAAAGGCTAAGAAAGCCAAAGATCCACGGGATAATTTGCAATTCGATAATATTTTTAGGATCGATGCGTTGCATTCCAATATAGTGATTGAGAATGTTGATTTGCTCAACACTACCAGCCACCCAATAAGTACCTATCTGCATCACAAGACCTTCGGGATATTGCGGTGCCCAGATTTCTATACGCCAGATAGGTAAGAATGCAGCAATAGCAAAAGCAATGACAGCAAACGTCGATGCTAAATCTTGTTTTGAAAAACGTGCCATCACAATCTCTTGCTTAATGTAACTAAAATTCTACTGACTATCATTTTCACGGAAGTATTCTAAAATAGAACGAGCTTCAGCCTCCGTCACTCCCATATTTGCCATCTGTGATGAAAAAGATTCCAACAACCCCTTCGCTGTCTGATCGGTAGTCGTCATACCCTCAGGGTTGAGAATCATATTCATAATCCACTCAGGTTCACGTCGTAAAGAGACTCCACCCAATGAAGGACCAACAAAACGCTCATTCATCTTATGACATGCTACACACTTTGTCTCAAAAACCGATTTACCTTTTTGTGCCAGAGCCTTGTCGAGTTTGGATAGTTTTAATTCTTTAATGGGCCCAACACCTTTGCCAGGTGTTCGGACTTCTGCCTTCTTCTCAGCAGGAACAGGTGTAATAGAAGCTTTCTCTTTACCTAAAGGTATTCCTGTCCCCCACTTAAGAGGTACATCAGCATTTACATCTGAAACACGGAGGTAACCTTGCATTTCTTGATGAAGAGCTGAACAAAAATCTGTGCAATAGAAAGGGTAAATTCCTGGTGACTTCGGTTCAAATTTAAGTGTACCCGTTTCTCCTGGCATCAGAAGAAGTTCAGCATTATTTGAACCGAAAATTGCAAAACCGTGAGCAATGTCCCAGTCCTGCTCTATGTTCGTAACATGGAAATAAACAGTATCACCAACTTTGATACCTTCAATGTTATCGGGTGTCAGATGGGATCGAATAAGTGTCATATAAACATGAACATTCTTTCCATCACGGGTGACCTTAGCTTCTGCTTCAGTTTTCGCTGCGTCCGGATGTTTATTATCTTCGATTTTGTAAATCTTCTGTGATTTTTCCATAAGCAAAGAGGCTGGAACACCCTGTGCATAATGAGGCTCACCAACGGTTGGAAAATCAAGAAGGAGCTGCATTTTGTCCCCTGAAATATCGATCAACTGTGCAGCTTGAGAAAGTTCAGGACCTACTAAGAGGTAACGATCTTTCGTGATCTTATTCATTGCAAGCAAATACTTGCCATAAGGTTTTGCAGAATCTCCACCAGGAATCATGATGTGACCTAAGGAATAGTACGTTGATATACGATCGACAACATCCCAAGTACCTATCTTCCATTTGACGACTTCGGAACTGATGAAACAAGAGGTATAAGCAAAACCTTTGCCATCAAATTCTGTATGTAGAGGACCTAAACAAGGCTTTTGAACTTCTCCTGCAAGTGTTGCAGCAAAATCTAAAATCCTAACTCCCTCATAGTCTCCTGTAAATTTCTTTTCTGAAATTGCTTTTTCAATTTTGCTAAAGGAATAAGCTGTAATAACAGAAGCAAGTTTTCCACCTGCAATAATATATTCCCCAGATGGATCCACATCAGAACCGTGTGGAGATTTCGCAACAGGAATGTAATAAATCATATCTGGACAAGTTTCAGGCGTAAGCATTGGAACGCTCTTCTTTTGTTCTACCTTTACACTCATCTTCTCCTCATCCCAAAGGTTGTGGAGATAATTCGCTGCAACAGGTTTAGCTAGACCATTCAAAGCGCATTTTTCAGCATTACGCCAGTTAATGACAGCCAGTAAATCTTTGTCATTTTGAGATGCTCCAATTTCAATAAGCGTATGCGCTTTTTCGGTATTATAGGAAGTGAAAAAACACCAATCTTTCGATGGTCCCTTACCGCAATGCCCTAGATCATAGTCAACACCTGGAACCAACAATTGGAAAGCAACATCCATATGCCCGCTTTTGGAATCAACACTTACAAAACTGATCGTTCCTTTAAAGTTATCTTTATATGTAGAAATGGGTACATCTTTTTGAGGAATCGGAACAGAGAAACGCGTAGAAGCTACCACGTACTCATTATTCGCAGTTGCAAAAGGAGAACCATGATTACCACCAGAGTGGGGGATCTCTATCATTTCAGCAGTTCGAAATGTTTTGAGATCCACACGTGCAATTCGCGGTGTATTATTCGAATTGACGAAAATCCATCGACCATCAGGATTACCATCCGTTAGGGAAAGTTCGGTGTGATGAAGATCATCCCACGGAACAAAACCATGAGACGTCTCCAACATAGCTTTTGTTTCTTCTGAAAAACCATATCCATTTTCTGGATTTACCGAAAACACAGGAACGATTTTTAGGAGTCTCCCTGAAGGCAAACCATAAACAGACAATTGCCCACTAAAACCTCCAGATAAGAAAGAATAAAACTCATCATATTTTCCAGGAGCAACATAGACTTTTTGTGCGGCATCACTCGCCAACCCAGATGAATGCTCTATCGGTCGCGTGCAGGCTTGCGATAGAAACAGCGTAACCGCAGTAATAGAGGAGAAGAATACTGAATTTTGAACAACGCCGAACTTAGTCATAATCTCTGCCCTTTTCCAGGTTCAATCTTCGACCGGACTGTACAACGTCTTATTATTTTTTACTATTAGTAGATTGTTATTTAAGAAAAAAATAATGCGCAGGATGCGAAGATCTTGGAAGATACTGTTTGTATATAAAGAAAGGTTTTAGGAGGACTCAATGGAACCACTTTTAAATTCATGGGACCCAGTTTGGGAAAAAGTATTTAGTAGCCAAGCTTGGGGGAAATACCCAGGTGAAGATTTGATTCGTTTCGTCGCATCAAATTTTTATAAGGCCCCTCAACGAAATGAAATAAAGATCTTGGAAGTCGGATGCGGTCCAGGTGCTGGTTTGTGGTATATGGCCCGTGAGGGTTTCAAAGTCTACGGTGTAGAAGGATCCCCATCAGCAGTACAACTAGCTAATGACAGACTCTCCTTAGAAGTTCCAAATTGGGAAGGAGAAGTCATACATGGCGACATATCACATCTGAATTATAGCGACGGATTTTTTGATGCCGTCGTTGATAATGAAGCCATCTATGCTAACACTCTAGAAAACTCGAAAAGGATAATTTTTGAAATTTCTAGAGTTCTCAAACAAGGAGGAAAATTCTTTTCCCGTACTTTTGCAAGTGGAAGCTATGGTGATGGGACGGGTACCCCTGCAGGGCACAATGCATGGATATGTAATGAAGGGCCCCTAAAAGATAAGGGCTTATCTCGTTTCACTACCTACGATGAAATTCCATCTCTTCTCAAACCACTAACAGTTCAATCTATAGAGATGATTACACGAACGGTCGGCGGTTCAAATAGTGGAAAATTAGTCAAAGAGTGGGTGATCTGCGCACAAAAATAACACTCATACCGATTTAGTATGGTGCCAAATCAAAGCAGCAACTGTCGATTCTTAGCTACGGATTGAAGCTGATTACTCCATCTGATACTGAGTCACGTAGCTTGAAATCGAATCAATTCCTCTTATTACTTTTTCAGAAAACTTTCATTTTTGGAACTTGCTTGAAATTTTTTTGATTTACCTCACATGAAATATAATCATTTTGTTTTCAGAAGAAACTCACACGATTTTGAGAATTTAAATTAAATTTTGAGATTATTTCTAAAGAATCTGATCTAAGTGACGATGAACTGCAATATCAAATGGAGATGGAACAGGATGAGAAAATTGTTTTATAAAACTTTTATATTTGCACATGGAATTTTTATCTGCTTGGGATGCATGACTGTGAAGTCTAAAAAAATTTCGCTTTTTTCAAATGAAGAAGATAAATTGAGGTGGAATGAAGCTGTTATCAGCGGTGATCTTAAAAAATTGATGATTACAACTCAAAAGGATGAGACTGTCCCTCAATGCTCTCCACAAAAACATGCAACACCTCAACAATATGCTCCATCTTATTTTGAGGAAATGGCTTCTTGTAAAATTACACTTCCTCCTCAACTTATAAAGTCAAATATTGGAAATATTGACGAAAATGGAGATTGCAATTTAGGTATTTCAGACTCGACAGAGGTAGTATGCCATTATCATACAGGCTATGAATTTACTTCCAAACAGAATAAGGAACTATTAGAAAATACTATAGAAATCCACTGTATTACATTTTATCTAGAAGAAAATCAAAAGAGAGGATCTCTACCATTGGTATACGGCTTACAGCTTTCGTGTTCTCCAAAAACTTTTCCAACTAGTAAACATGACCTTCATCTCGCAGAAAACCAGAACTCAAAAACATGCGGCGAATCGTTTTATCAATTATTTTCTGAAACAAATTCCTTAAGTCCACGATGTTGCCGTGATGGAACACTTACTAAGGAAAATGCAGATTTAAAAATTCGTCCCAGCTTTTCAATTGCTTCAACACAAACCCAACAAGTTGATTGCACAAAAATAACAGAAAATATGCATCCACATAATCCTCACAGACCTCATGATCAAGTGGGGGCTAGCTATAAGAATTGAGCATTTAATGCGAGTAATACACAACTGACCGACTTCAAAACCCTGCGTGTATGTGTTTGTTTGGGTCTAGTCCTTTGAGTGTGGGTCCTAAGGATCGCACCTCTTCATGTCTGTTCACTAAACAACTGTAGAATACTGCTACCTTAAGGAAACAAAATCCTCCATCTAAAAATCTTTCTTTTCCTTTAACTCTTGGAATCCGTGTTTTTAGTTCAGTAAGCGCTTCACGCAATAGCCTCGAAAAAACTAAAGACTCTTCAAGATGTGGAATAATTTGTAGGACTTTCCAATGCTTTCTCGACATCGTCAAGTTTGGATAGTCGTTATGTCCATGAGATGTCTTTCTTACCCTTGGTTCAAAATCCTAAAATTGCTGGCACAAAAAGGGCACACTCTGGAAAAACGGTGAAGTGGCGGGAGTTGAAGATTAAGGAAGATTTGTGAAACCCCTCTAGCACAGTATATTTAAGGTATTAACTCAAAAAATAAGCCTTTTCGTATAAGTAGCAAAATTCAGTTTTACCCATAATTTTTAAGAATGGATTTGACTAAAAATTGACTAAAAACGGCGATATATACATATAATAGTATTGATAAAAATACATACTAAGATATAGATCATTATATGGGAATGGATCTAGAATTTGAATCTTTTGTCTGGGATGCCGATAAGGCTTTATTGAATCTGAAGAAGCATAAACTTGCTTTTACAGATGCTACAAAAGCGTTTTCTGATCCAAAACGTATTATTGTCCAAGATGAAAAACATAGCAGCGATGAAAATCGTTACTTCTGTTTGGGTAAAATAGGAAAACGAGTAGCAACAGTTAGATTCACTTACCGACATAGTAAAATTAGAATTATAGGTGCAGGATATTGGAGAAAAGAAGAGGCATTTTATGAAAAAGAAAACAAAAAGTAAGAAAATAGATAATGACAGGCCTGTTGGGAAACTTACGCGAGTTCCAGATTTTTTACCTGCACCTGAAGAACTGATGCCTCCTGAAAATGTGACTAAGATTACGATTACTGTTGATGTTGATACTATCGAGTTTTTCAAGAAGGTTGCAAAGAAGAATGGAACTAAGTATCAACGCATGATGAGAGAAGTTTTGAAAGGTTACGCTAGAAAGTTTTCTGCGTAATATGGGGTCTGGTCCTTTGAGTCTGGGTCAAAAATAAGTTAGCTTCCCTGCCTGTTCAATAAACGGGTTGTTTATTGAACAGGTTTTTATTGTAAGTTTTGTGGTTAACTTGACGTCACCGATGCAGTGACTTCGTCACGTTTTTTATATTGGAGGCGCTGCGCCCTCCAAACAACCCACAAAAACCTTGGAAACGTGGAGTATCGACGACTTACGAAGGGTGAGTCAACCGAACGCGGTGTTATTTCTATTGAGTATCAAGGGTTTTGTGAATTCGATTTTCCGAGATGCCCCCAAAGTTGCCCCCAGGTGTTTTTCTTAAGTCAGTCTGATAGTAAACGATCGCTTACTATGCTAGACAGATAGTAAACGATCGTTTACTATGAGGGAGTGGTAGTAAATGATCGTTTCTTTTTGGGGGGCAAATTATGAAAACTGGTCGATATATAGTAACAAATTCAAGCGGTGAAAGTGTACAGGCTTTTGTTCCCAATCCCTTGCCTCCTAAACCACCTATTACAATGGACTCAAAGCTTAATCAACTTTTGAAAGAAGCTTCAAGTAGTATTGAAAAGCTAGAGCTTGCCTCAAAGCTGGTGCCAAGCCGAGAATGGCTTCTGTATGGATTTATCCGCAAAGAAGCAGTCATCACATCACAAATAGAAGGTACGCAATCTACTCTTATTGATCTGCTTTCTGTTGATGAAAATCAAAATGAAGACAAGGATCTTGAAGAAGTTTGCAACTACATAAGAGCTCTTGATTATGCATGGGATCAAGTCAATAGCAAAGAAGGTCTTCCTTTGTCCTTAAGGCTGATAAAGGAAACACATAAAAGGCTCATGAAAGGGACTCGAGGGAAGACTAAAAACCCCGGTGAATTTCGTACCACACAAAACTGGATAGGAGGAACACGACCTGGGACTGCGGCATTTGTGCCTCCACCGCCTAAAGAAATGATGGGGTGTTTGGATCAGTTTGAAAAATACCTTCACGCAGATTCTTCAATAGATCCACTTATTAATATAGCTTACATTCATGTTCACTTTGAAACCATACATCCGTTTTTAGATGGAAATGGTAGAATTGGACGCCTTCTTATAGCGCTTCTTCTTCGAGTTTATGGCATCCTGAACTCACCACTCTTGTATTTAAGTCTTTACTTTAAAAAAAATAGGCAACAATACTACGAGCTACTTAATAAAGTTCGTACTGAAGGCGCGTGGTTGGAATGGGTAAACTTCTTTTTAGAGGGTGTAAACTTTGTTTCAAAAGACGTTATCGAAGCGTCTGAAAAACTTCAAAAGTTATCTAACAAAAACAGAGAAAAACTGCTCAAAAATCCAAAAGCGACAGTTGCAAGTTTGCGACTTTTAGAAGAATTACCTAAAAAACCAATTATTAGCATTTCTCAGGCTGTAGATATCCTTGAGCTTACAAAGCCACCAGTGACTAAAGCTATAAACTTGTTAATTGAAGCTAAGATTTTGACAGAAACAACAGGCAAGAAAAAGGATCGTCTTTATAGATATAAAGATTATCTTGACATTCTAGCTGAAGGAACGGAGTTGTAAGGAACATCTATCATGAAGGAGGGAAATAAAAGAGAAGTACCCAGTATTCTGGTTCTAGATTTAGGTAGAAAACCCTATATTAAAATACCTTTACCATCTCTAAATAGAGTGACCCGATTTTGGGCTCTCTTATTGTCTCTTGGTTATTATGGTGAAATTATCAAAACCTCAATCCGTTCTTTTGATTATGGACCAGGGGTTTTAGTTTTTGGAGCACTCTTTTCCTCGCTTGCAAATATAGGTATTTGGCTTATCACATTTCCACTAGTATCGTGGTGGAAGATTGTTGCTCTTTTATTATTTGTGCCAGCTTATGTAGTCGGTTCTTTCGTAGCATTTCATTATCATACGCTATTAGGTGTCTTCACTTTAATTCTTCTGGGAGTCTCAACAGCCAAATTTTTAAGGAGTGTATAGAATGGGATTGAAATTTTTTGATTTAAAAGATTTGGCATGCGATAAAGCTTATGAATACTTTGATAAGCATGTTAGGAAACTTCCAAGAAATAAGGGGTCTGGTCCTTTGAGTGTGGGTCAAAAATAAGTTAGCTTCCCTGCCTGTTCAATAAACAACTGAAAATTGAACGCCGAAGTGGAAAATTTTTCCCAGCTTGTAAATCAGGCGGTTAAGTCACTTGGTACTGGTGTTTTTAAATGGGGATTATTGAACAGGTCTAAAAAATAAACAGTTAAGAAATTTCTCATAAAAAAAGAAGCATAAGGTTGACCTCATCGCTAAAAAAGGAGCCTTATGCCGTACGAAACTCTTACACGATTTCTCTTTCTTCCGGAACTAGAAATTACTGCGATATTTTCCACTGGCCGTTGGGCAGGATATTATCGTGCTCATAAAACATCCAAATTCGAAGTTTGTCCTAAATGCGCTACTCCCTCTTCTTCTATCTATGATCATCGAACTGTCAAAATCAGAGATGAACCAATTCGAAGAAAAACTGTGTTTCTGCTTATTAAGAAGCGAAGATTTTGGTGTAAAACTTGTTCTAAACCTTTCACAGAACCTGTATCAGGAATTACAAAACAACATAGAACGACACATCGTTTTAAAAGAGCTTTGCAATGGGCTTGTGAACATTTCACTGATTTAAATAAAGTTCGAGATGTTTACAAATGTGCAAAGAGCACTCTTTATAAAGCCCATTATGAAATCCTTGCACAGAAACAAAAAGCTCGAACATATCCACTTCCTAAATCAATAGGAATCGACGAACACTCGATTCGAAAGCCCAAATACAAAGCTACTGAATATTCAACAATAGTGGTTGATCACAAAAATAGAAAAGTTTTTGACCTTTTTGAAGGTAGAGGAAAAGAGGATATTGAACATGCTTTTGAAAACATGAAAGGAAAAGAAAATGTTCGCGTAGTAACCATGGATATGTCTTCAACCTACAGAAGTGCAATGAAAAAACATCTTCCGAATGCAACGATTGTTGCAGATAGATTTCATGTTCAAAGAATGATGAATCGTTTGGTGAATAAAAAAAGAAAAGAGCTGACAGGAGATAAAAGAACACATCCCATACGTGCTTTGTTATTGAGAGATTCATCAAGGCTTGATTGGGATATTAGAAGAAGAATGCTGCGCTGGCTTAATAATGAGCCGAAATGTGCGGAACTTAGAGACGCCTATGAATGCAAAGAAGCAATCAATAGACTGTATAGAACCAAAGGTTACAATCGTGCAAAAATAGCGTGGTGCAAACTTATGGATAAAATGGGAAAGTCTAAAGTAGATGAGGTGAAAGGAGTTCGAACCACATTACTCAATTGGTCTAAAGAAATATTAGCTTATTTCCGTTTCAGGCTTACGAATGTAAATCGTCGATACTCCACGTCTGTTGAGTTTAGCGGGAGGTTTGGAGGGCGCAGCGCCTCCAATATAAAAACCGTGACGAAGTCACTGCATTGGTGACGTCAAGTCATCCACAAAACTCACTTTTATGAATCATCGAGAAGGTTATTCATACGATGTTGAAGAACGGAGAATTCCTTTGGGGTAATAACGGGGTTTTTTGAGTAAAGACGCTTGATGATTTCAGAGTAGTAAATACGAGGGTTAATGGAGTTGAGTTTACAAGCCTGGATTAGTGAAAAATGAATAGCAGCAGCCTCTGCGCCATCTATAGAATGCGTTCCATACCATGTTTTCCTACCAACTACAGGACTTCTGAGAAGTCTTTCCGATGCATTATTATCAATAGGAATCAACGGATTCGATATAAAAAGTGTAAGCTCGTTATAGTTTTTTAAAAAATAATTAAAAGCTGCATATATACCGCTTTTACTTGAGAATTTATCGAGCATAGTATTTGCTTGAGATTTCATTTTCTCAAACATAGATGACATTTGTTGTCGAATCTCGAGAACTTTATCGTAAGGTTGGTTTTTTGTAGAAGATTCTAACTTATAAATCTCTTTATACTGGTCCACCATAAATTGTGTTTCTGCTGGACCCTCACCTTTGCTGCTGACGAATAACCTGCGAGCATGGCTATTACAATAAGCCATTAAAATAGGCAATAATCCCTTTATTAAACGTATTTCATTTGTTTCTCGAACTGCTTTTCTATACCCAGCATAAACATCAGTGAGTAAAACCTCACAGATTGAATTCTTTAAAACTGCAGAAGCTACATCACCAGATCTCGTATCATGACATTCGTAAAAACATGATTTAGAACTTAAAAAACCCCAAAGATACCAAGAAGATTTTTTATCACCTTCAAGCATTCTATGAGGCGTCTCATCTGCTAAAAGTACAGGGGTATTTAGGGTTTCCTGTTTCAATCGCTCATATATAGGTTTTAGAAAATCTGCAAGTTTTAGAGTGGTCCCAATAAGACTGTGGGGAGGAAGACCTTCAAACCCTTGACGCGATGCCATCTGACAATAACGTTCTATCGGAATAAGGTCACAGAACTTGGACATTGTAACATCAACTATAAGCTCATCGCTATAACTTGATCCGGGAATCACTCGTGGAATAGCGGGTGCTGTAACTATGTCACCATGACATTTGTGACAACGATACTTATGACGATGCTGTCTCACAATAATAAATTTTTGAGGAATTGTTGTAAGGAACTCACTCGTTTCAACCATGCCTGAATCCGACATAACGTTTCCACAGCATGAGCACTCTGGTTCTTCTACATAAGTAACGTGTTTTTCGATAACTTCTGCGTCTGGATATCTTTCGCTAGGAAGTTTTGTTGTTGAAGATCTTGGTTTAGGATCGCGTTTTTTATTATCCGAGTTGCCAGAGCGTGGGGATTTCTCCGAGCTTGGGGAAAATAACTTTGCCTGTATACGAAAAAGTTTCCCTTCGATTTCGAGAAACTTTTCTTCAAGCTCATTTACATAACCTTCGAGAAAAAGCCTTATTCTATTGTAATTTCTTGCAACAACAAGCAGGTCGCTACGATTGAGAGAATCGAGTTGCTCATCAGTAAGTGGCTTAACTTCGGAGAGTTTCACTTTCATTTCGAGAGGATGGCATAAACTCAAATGAAAGATAAGTTTTTTATGGTGCGTATGAGGCGGCAGACTTTCGATGTTCAGAAGGACTTTCTATAAACCTCCTATTGAGGTCCGCACCCTCAAAAAACAGGGCAAACTCTGCCTGCGTCAAAACGATATCTTTTTTGTAGTAGGGATTAATTTTAGCAAACAATCCCTTCTCAAGTCGTTTTGCAATAATCACTAGACCCGTGCCATCATAATACAGACATTTACAACTTGAGCGTTTGCCATTTAGAAAGACAAACAAATGTCCTGAAAATGGGTCTTGCATTAAAGTGTCTTTTGCTCTCAAAAACAAGGTGTCATAGGAGGCACGCATGTCGGTCGGTCCCTTTGCAATATATATGTTTGTTTTTCTATTTAAAGTTATCATGATGCCTTCTTCAAAAAGTCGATGAGATGATCCACTTGTGCAAAACGAATCACACGACCGTTTGTCCAGACAATCTCTATTGCTAGATTATGTTTTAAAGCTGGAGTTAGCTCGGTTGTGTTAGCAACCTTTTTAAATTCACCTTCCCCATAGTGACCTTCTCTTTTAAGTTTTTTTGCTTTACCGATGACAGATGCCATTTGTTTGTAGGTATATCCAAGAGAACGGTAGAAATCGGGACTTGGTCCTTCCCAGTTTTCCCATGCAACTAAGACCTCGTACAAAACTTCATCACTTACATTTTTTAGGTAACCTTTCTTAGAGGTGTACGAACTGAGTTTTTTCTTTAACGTAACGTTGTCCATAGTGAACCCTCATATTTAGTGATGATTCAACTATGCCTGAACTCGCGGCGGTTAAACATGCGGGGGACACTGATGATTTACTTACGAATGGTCGGGTTGAAGGTTTTAACAGAAAAGCAAAACTCTTGCAGAGAAGAGCATACGGGTATTCAAATTTCCAAAATTACAGATTGAGATTGTTGAATGAGTGTTGTGGGAAGGCTTACAGAGGGTTACCCACCACGAAACGGTGAGAGCCGCAATTCCTCACCTAGAAAAATTGGGAAAGCAACGGGTCTGGTCCTTTGAGTGTGGGTCGGAATAAGGACCATTCATATGAGAACAAAATGTCCTCCACCAAAAATATGTCGTTGAAGGTCTATTTATAAGACAAATCGCATCCGAGTTTTTGTCGTACAAAGTATGAAAGATAAAAAAACAGGAACCTAATTCAAGCGAAGTATTTTAGACATCAATTTGTTATATAAGTTCCTTATCAGATTTTTTCTTAGGAACTTTAGGATTTTTTATGAGCCTTTCTGAAAAACTCGATCATGCCTCCGTCGCTGATATTTACGCTTTTTTTGGAAAGCAGATCAACGGTTATCCCTTCTATTGTTGGGTTTTGGAAGAGATTATCACCGACAAACTTAGCCCCAAACCCTGGGATAGCCCAAAATTGTGGGATAGAGGAAAAGAACCTATTTGGAAACTATGTTATTTAGAAAGAGAGCCAGAAAATTATTTAGAATTCTCTGTGTTTGTTCTAGAAGAAGCCTTCGATGTACTTTCTGGAAAATTATCAGCATGGCCGTGGGACTTTACGCATCTTGCTATTATGAATGCTCCTTTAAAACCAGCTTGGGTTTATAGTAAGGTGCATCCACTTAAAATAAAACTCGCTAGTGATTTTGAAACAACGATGTCGCCTCCTCTTGATACAAAGATCAAACGGGCTCATGTGGATTTTCAAATGCAATACGGAGATGGTGGGCACGATTATCTTGCCTATCCCGTCTATTATTCCAATTTCCCCACACTCTCAGAAAGCGATCGCATCGAATTTTTTTTACTGATGGAAGATCTTACACGAAGACAGGGTTATCGACATGAGTCTGAACCTGTTGAAGATCTGCTCGATCCTGACTACAACCCTCAATATCCTAGCAAAGACTTTGCAACACGGAGGTTAGAGGCCATTAACTTCCACAAAAATCGTGCATCGATGCTTAAAGAACATTATCCTTATGATTGTTGGGGGTGGGAATTTAAATATCATATTCCACCCGAAGCTACCCTCCGTGATACATGCCAATGGGTACCAACGGATTTTGTTGTTAGCAGCACAGGTAGGGTTAGCATCGAAGGGGATATTCATAATTTACCGAATAACTCTGAAAATAAATCGATCTATATTAAAATTTCACAACTCTTTGAGAGTATGCTTCCTCTTTTTGCCAAACTGAATCTTTTTGTGGAAGGTGAATCTTCTCGTTTGCAAGTGATCACCAAGATTCAACGCTACAACATCCAAGCAGGGACAAGTTATAGTGGGCATTGGCACATTGAAGGAAAGACTGAAAATATTGTGGCCGTCGGTGTTTACTACTGTCAAATCAGTAGCTGCTTACAAGGAGGCCATCTTGAGTTTCGACCGTTGGTTTATCCCGACCCTGCTTATCTAGAGACTCCCACCTGTATTGTTCCTGTAGAAGAGGGGTCTGCTGTTGTCTTCTCTAATACGCTGCCTCACCGTTTTCAGGATATTCTCAATCCAGGAGTCGAGGTCGGAGAACGTTTGTTTATTACTTTTTTTGTTGTGGATCCGTCACAGCCCATTGTTTGTGAGAAGGCTACTTATCCTGAAGACCCTGAAGCCTTTAGAAAGCAACTCAAAGAATCTCTGCGCAATTCTACTTCTGCTTGGGGTTATGCCAATCATGGCAATTGTGGAGATGTAAGATTTCTCAGAGACATCAATCATGCTTCACAATATAACGATGGGGAATGTAGTTTTCATCCAGATAACTACGATCCTTTTCAAAACCCTATGTCTTAAACATACTTTATTTTTCTTGGCGCGATGCATTTGCTTCTACAAGTGTAGAATCCATCATGAGTTTTCTAGATTGTGGTTTTATCTATTTTGGGAAGGAGTCTTGTTTTTAACAAGTTAGATACTTCTTAACTCGGTCCACCAACCATATAGTATCTATCAACCTTCCAGAATCCTCTTCCGGTTTCTCTCTCCTTCCTCAGAGCTCAAACGAGGGTCGACCAGCATCCAGGCTTTTCCATCTTCTATGAAAGACTCAAAATCAAAGAGCTGTTGTTGGTAAGCTTTGATCTCCGGCCACTCTCTATATTCCATATCTTCATTCCAAAGCTCAGGCTTATCTGCCATCTCCCAACAAACTTGGTGGAGAGCCGCTCGATCGCCTATACCATCTCCCACGTCATGATCATCTTTATTTGCAGAACAATTTTTTGTCTCAATGTCTCCATCATGAATTTCACCGAAGAGCACATTTGGACTCTGACTTTCATCGATGCGCACTGCCACAGCAGCTTTTAACCAAGTATGTTCAGGACCAAAAGAAACAGCAGATTCGTAATCTGCCTCACCTCGGTAAATGGTGTACCTATCTTGTTCTTCCATCGGTACATAATGATCATGATGAACAGGAAGACCACAGACTTGACAATAGCTTGCAAAAACACCCATAAATTTCCTTTTGTTGAGGATTTTTACTCAAAATGCTGTAGGATTTTAAATCTGATGTTATGAATATTCAAGGAAAGAAAAGTCCAAAACTCTGTCTATTTTGCGAAGTAAATGATTCATTCGGAATGAGTTCTTCTATATTAACGGTTTCAATGGTTCTGACCGCGTGGAATCTTTTGCCTCCAAATGTCTACACCAAATCAAAATGGGATTATTTTTGCAGGTCATAGATTAAAAAAAGAGCATGTTAGGTAAATGTTTATATCTGATAACTAGTTTTATTGGATAGTGCGACACGATGTCGCTGTGAGAGGTGTTCTTTCAGAACCACCCATCCCACTGAGTGAACCGAGGATGTAAAATGAATCATGTACAACTCATTTTTGGCACATCACAATGCCGGTTGTCAAGAGTGGTAGGGAACAGCAAATCTTCGAATACTAATTGCCAATCTACCTTTTTAAACGCTTATCATGCTATAAAAGTTAGATTCCGGAAACTTAATTTTAAGGGGATTATGAAGGACGATTTCAAATTTGAGGGAATTATTAAAGATGATTTTTTCAAACAGAAAATTTTATGTAAAATATTCGATAATAAATTTAGTGAGGCTCAAGCGTTATTTTCAAATCACCTTTCGAATTGGTCGCAGGCTCAAGCTAGGTCTGAGATCTACTTTAGTCTCTCATTTAGTCTCTTAGAAAATGACTTCCAACGACGTGGTTTTGCTGAGTTCTTAGCAAATAATTATGAGACCAGTTGGGCATACTTCGTACGTGCAGAAGAGGGGGTCTGGTCCTTTGAGTGTGGGTCAAAAATAAGTTAGCTTCCCTGCCTGTTCAATAAACAACTGAAGAATGTCACTGTTTTACCCTTAAAAACCAAGCACAGAAAGCCTTTCAAACATATGTACTCAGAGTGAGTGCTAGGTCCTTGATGGAAACAAAATAAGCCATTTTTGCATTCCGTTTAAAAAGAATTTCAATCATGCCGAGTTTGTTCACGAATCCCCCCTTCGTGTAAAAAAACAAAATTGCTTATCCATTTTGATGCCAAAATGACATAGCAGAAGTAACGTCGATAGGTGCCAAATAGAAACGGAAGTCTTACCTACAAAAGAAATACAAAACTCATAGTACTACAATTTGTAGTTCTCCTTGAAAATTAGAAAATACTCAGCAAGATTTTGATTAAACAAAATAAATATAAGGTTGATGCTGATGATGCTGATGTTAAAGAACAGTCCTCTTGCAAAATGTATCACCGCAAAAGTGAAGAGCTTTCATGAGAGGAGAGGCATGCCTTTCAATGATCTTTTAAAAGAAGAAGAAATGGATAAGTTTTTAGAGCAATGCCCACCACATCGACAAAGAATTTTTCCTCCAGATCAAACTTTATTGGCTTTCTTAGCCCAAGTTATCAGTCCTATGAAATCGTGCAAGCAGGCGGTCATCGATATGCTTTCATATAAAAAGCTAAATGACCTTACTACATGCTCTATAAAAACATCTTCCTATTCAAGAGCAAGGCAAAAAATTCCATTAGAAGCCATCGTAAATTTGACAAAAAATATCTCAAAATCTATGGAAGATGCAGTGCCATAGCAGTGGCTATGGAAAAACAGAAAAGTTCGTCTACTTGATGGCTCAACCGTTACCATGGCTGATTCAGTAGAGAACCAGTTATCTTTTCCACAACACACAAACCAAAAAAAAGGTTTGGGATTTCCATTAGCAAGGATGTCTGCCATGACGTCATTGGAAACGGGTTCTGTTATTGATTTTGAGATGGGTCCTTGGATAGGAAAAGGTACAGGTGAATTATTTTTAGGAAGTAAAATACTCAATACCCTTGAGGGGAATGAAGTTGTTGTTGCTGATGCATTCTATATGAGCTATTTTTTTATTTCGAATGTGAAGAAGAAAAACGCGGATGTTTTAACAAGGTTAAAAGGAAATCGAAATTTTATAATTATTTCCTCAGAAAAAATAGGAGACAATGATCGTTTGATTTTGGTAAAGAAGCCAAGAATCCCCCACACTGGGTGGGTAGACAAAAATACTTATGAGCAATCTCCCGATGAACTACTTCTTCGCGAAACAACGTTTATCAGCAAAAAACAAGGTTTTCGTGACAAAAAATTCATACTGATTTCAACCTTTATCAACAAAAAAGAATACTCAAGTGAAAAAATTGCTGAGCTATATAGCTTACGTTAGAATGTAGAATTGGATTTCCGAACAATTAAAAAAACTATAGGCCTTGATTTTTTAAAGTGTAAAACACCGGCTATGGCTCTAAAAGAAGCTTGGGTTTACCTCCTTGCATATAATCTGATTCGTAGAATTATAAAAGATGCAGCTGTGCTTTCGGAGAGCAAGCCAAGAGACATTAGTTTTTCTGAAGCTGTGATGGTATATTCAAGTTTCAAATCAGCTCTTTTGCTTTCTTTTCCATTTGATGCACACATGATTTACAAATATATGTTGGTTGCGATCTCTAAGTGTAAAATTTATCAGAGGCCAGGTAGACTTGAACCCAGAGCATTAAAGAGACGTATCAACTACAATGACTATTCTCGTCTAAAACTACCTAGACATATTTGGAGTTTTTTAACAATTCTACCAGAGTTGGAACTTGAGTTTTCTTCTGCTCTGAGAGAGGTCATTTTGAAACTCGGAGAAGATATGCCGAAATCTAATTATGCAAATAATTACAGCTAGTTACGCCAAAAACAGTGACATTCAACAACCCGTTTATTGAACGTATGATTGGAAATTTTTTCCTAGGTTAGAGATCAGTATCTTAGGGTACTTGGTACTGCTATTTTTGAATGGGGTTTAGTGAACAGGTTTTTATTGTAAGTTTTGTGGTTAACTTGACGTCACCGATGCAGTGACTTCGTCACGTTTTTTATATTGGAGGCGCTGCGCCCTCCAAACCACCCACAAAAACCTTGGAAACGTGGAGTATCGACGACTTACGATGATGTGAAAGGAGTTCGAACCACATTACTCAATTGGTCTAAAGAAATATTAGCTTATTTCCGTTTCAGACTTACGAATGGTCGGGTTGAAGGTTTTAACAGAAAAGCAAAACTCTTGCAGAGAAGAGCATACGGGTATTCAAATTTCCAAAATTACAGATTGAGATTGTTGAATGAGTGTTGTGGGAAGGCTTATAGAGGGTTACCCACCACGAAACGGTGAGAGCCCGACTCGTGGTCTGGTTCCATGGGGGATAGACGCGTAGAGCGCGCTTGCCACCCTTACCAGAACGGGCCAAGACTCCGTATTTAAGCAAAATGTTTTTTGGGAAGACGAAGTGGCCAAAGCGATCTTGAAAACGAACAGAAACGACTAGAAATTGAAAATCATCTTCGACATCGAATGGCTGAATAGGGCCATCAATTTTCCGTTTCCAGAATGTTACGAATTATCCCACCTTTTTAGGAGTTATTTTTGCGACTCGGAATTTAACATGCATCCCCTCAAGCTCAAATGTGCACGAGCCGTAATCTTGACTCTCAAGCTCCGGCTCTACGTTCGAGATGTTCATGTTACTTGGTTTATAAAGCAGCTGTTGTATTGCAGCTAAATCGGGATGAATTTTGTTCATGCTTCACCGTCATCAGGATTCGTTCCTTGAATATAGTCCAAGGTGTTAGCCAATAGTTGCTCCTTAGGATTCACAGTGTCCAGCACCAGTCTATCCTCTTGCCAAGGGAGATACTCTTCTCGAACAGTCTCGACTCTCTCCCAAGTCGTTTCTGGAATTCCGTGTAAGCTCCGTACCCGCTCTTCTATTCTTCGTTTGTGGATTGAGGCTTCCAAAGTGCATTCAATGATGTGGAGATTTGCGCTAAAAATTTCCGCTAGTTTTCGCCACATATTCCGGGCTTCTTGCACTGGATTTACAGCATCAACGACAACAGAAAGCCCCAACTTTAACTGTTCCCTGGCCAACGTTTCAGCAACCAAATAAGCAGCCAATCCCGTTGTGAAACTTCTTGTGAGTCCGCTTTGCAAAATTGCAGATTCAATAGGGTCAACGGAAAATATGGGCAATGATAGTTTCGATGCAACTGCTTCGGCTAAGGTACTTTTTCCGACCCCTGGCAAACCTGTAAATAAGATGATGTTCATCTTCAAATCCCCACGCATTTCTCTTTTCATTGCTGGTCTTTTAAAACATTGTAAGTTAGCTGTACGAAGCCAAAGTCAAATGCTTGAGAATTAATCAAAGTGAGAGAAACATCCTTTGGCAGTGAGCCGTACAGGGGGATTCCCTCTCCAATCAGCACTGGGACTAAGGTAACTGTAATGCGATCAATCAGGCCTGAAGCCAGAAATTTTTGAATGGTGACACCACCATCGATGTAAAGTCGACTCAAACCTTTGTTTGCCAATTTTGTCACGATCTCCTCAGGTAAACCTGAAGCCTGCGATACTAGGTCTTTCAGATCATCTGGAATGGCAAGCTCTTTGCCGCTCAAAACAACGACGTGCTTTTCTGAATAAGGCCATGGACAATTAAAGCTCAGAACTTTCTCAAAGGTATTCCTTCCCATGACTAAGGCGTCAATTGAGTTCATAAATGCTTTATACCCGCAGTCTTCTCCTGCTGGGGCAAGGGTATTCGCTTTATCAAGCCAATCGAGGCTTCCATCTTTTCGTGCAATGAATCCGTCTAGACTCGCTGCTATAAAAACAGAGGCTGTGCTCATAAATTCTTTCTTTAGTTTACGTTTCTGGGATCGACATCATCCTCTTGAGCGTCTATCCCTCCATACTCTGAAACTACTCGTGAAATGAAAGTGCTTTTGGTCCTTGTGTACTCATGACGACTCAGCCCTTGGTCTTTCAGCTGATGCTTTATCTGTGCGTACTCTTCCGCCAGATCTGGGCTATGGCGAAGGATGTCGCGAAACCTGAGATTGCGGGTTACGTCCGGATGGCCGTCCACAAACACATGGAGGTGAATATAGTCGATGCTTTCGTCCAAGTCATAAAATGAAAAGAAGTGACGATCAGGCTCCAGTGCCGCTTGGTTCAACTTCCCAACAGCGTCACCATTATAGATGAAGCCTAGCTCCTCAAACGACCGAATGGCGGATTGCAGGTCAGGCAGAGAGTTAAAAATAACCATGACGTCCAGAGCTGGCTTCGCCGCAATCCCAGGAATGCTTGTGCTGCCAAAGTGCTCAACTTGATAGGTATGAGCATCCCCTAAGCAATCTTTGATCTTATTTTTTAGCCACAAGAAAGCCGACACCCACAGATCATTGTGCCCAGAAAGCTCGACAGTTTTCCGACGCATGCCAAGGCCGTACTCCTGCATCTTGGCAACGATTTCATTGACGATCTTTTCTGGCCGATTCATTTCCTAAGCTCCGTGTATTGCTCATAGCATTTTTGTAAATCTGTCGCCAAATCGGCCAACAAGGAAAGACATTATTATCAAATGCCTGCCATTCACCGCTGGAGTAACCCAGCCATGGAAGCAGGACCGCTGAACCACCGCCCAAATCTTATTGTCACCGCTATCCATAAACTCCCCGACGCACGCTACCATGATTACAAAAACTCGAGGCTAAAATTTGGCCCCGCGCTTTTGTTGTTTATGTCGCAACACACTTAAAAAATTATGCAAATTGATGTCGTGTCGTTGCCCAAATGACAACGACAGGCTCCAACGACACCCCAACGACTTCAGGCGTGACAAAGCGTGATTTAGCGTGACAATCGCCAAGGATCTGGCAAGACCTCTACTCTAAGTGTTTGTTATGATTGACTAGGGTTTTAGGTTGAAGTTCTTGAACTCGTTGCGAAAAATGGTGGAGGAGACGGGAACTAGATCCTCAGATTGTTCTTCAGTTTAGTTCGTCGGTGTTGCTGATGTTTCCCTTGTTGCTGGAGGGTTTTGAGAAGGGTGAGAATGTGAGCAAGGAAGTTTTAGTGGGTAAAAAGAACATGGGAAGAACAAAAAAAAGTTGAAGAACATTTCTTCGATCAAAAATTCGTGAAGAACAAATTTAATGCACAATTTATGTGCGCCAACTAAGAATACATAAAATCCATCAATAGTCGAAAATCATGTTGCCGATGCGCCTGTCTAATTGCTTGAATATAAGCCTTCCTTCGCTCACTCGGTTTATCTGCAAGAGAATTTCCCCAACTTGGAACTTCAAAAGAATGATAGCTACAAATCTGATCCGTAATTAATCTTCCAAAACGACCATTACCATTCGCAAAAGGGTGTATTGTCTCTATTCTTTCATGAAAACGTGCTGCTATTTCTTTATGTGGAAAAGATCCCATGGAAATCCAAGTTTCCAAATCACCTTCAAGTTGTCTGAGGCCAGTCCAAATCTGATAAGGTTGAAAAAAATCTGGATTTTGCAATTCGTGTTGACGAATCTTCCCTGCCCACTTCCAAACATCTTCGAACATTTTTTTATGAAGTTTGATCCAGAAATCATAACGTTTCGGATCCGATTTTTGCTTGTTCAACCAACTCAAGCCCTTTGCGATATTGGCTTCCTCGTATTCATCAAGTTCACCCATCGTTTGAATGGATTTAATTTTGAGATCTTTCAGCAACTCATAAGGAAGAGGAGTTTGACCATCACGATCTTTGAAGAAGATATTCCTCACCATATATCGCCTTTTTCAAAAAGGGCAGAAGCTAGGTGTTCGACCCTATCTTCAAATTTTTGTTTCACTTGTTGTCCTTCAAGAACCATATGCGCATCTGTTTTTTGGATAAGCTTCGTTGCTTTTTTTCGGGCTTTATCCATAAGTGTTTTATGAACCTCTTGTTTGGGAACAAACGCATATATCAATTCACAGTCCATGGCCCGAGCGATTTTTTCCAGGGTTTCCAAGGTAACTTTACCCTCACGTTCTCGCTTTTCCATTTTTTGTACATTCGGTTTTGAAAGTTTAGTCTGCTTTGCAAGTGTATCGAGAGTCATACACATTGCTTTTCTCATAAAGGAAATCCAACCTGGACTCACCTGAGTAGCTTCCATAACGGATCTTAGTCGGTTCAAACGTCTGTCAATTTGTTTCAGCGCTAGTTTTTCTAGAGGCTTCATTTTTTGTATCCTTATATGCTTACTTTTTATAAAATTATATATCCTTATAAGGATATATTTTATAGGTATTTTTTACCCTATAAGGATACGTAGTCATTGTTCCTACCATTAAAATCAGCATATTGTATTAATGGTAAACTATAGTTGTCTTATTTTAATTTTTATGTAAACTATAATTACAAACTTACCGATAATATAGATAGGAGTCGGAGGGATCAAAGTGGCAAATAACAAACATAAAGGCTCAGATTTTGATAGCTATTCGCATGAAAGCCTCCGTGAAAGTGATGAGTTAGTCTTTCTTCATATCAAAGAGGCACTTGAAGAGTCCGACGGAGAGGACGATGGCTATCAATATTTGATAAAAGCGATTGCTGATGTTGCTGAAGCCCGTGGCAAAAGTGAATTCGTCTCTAAAACTGGAATTACAAGACAAGGTCTGCACAAGATCTTAAATGGAAAATCTGTTCCTAGTATTCAAAATATTATGGCTCTTCTCAATGTTGTTGGATTGCGTTTCTCCGTTGAGAAAATTGGTTCTGTCATTTCAGATGGAACTCCCGCATCTGTTTTAGATGTTGCACAATACGCAAGATCACTCTTGTCACGAAATGCAACATTTATGAAGCTACAAAAGATTGTCTATTATTCCCAAGTCGAATCTTTAATTCACTTTCATAGACCTCTATTTAGGGAAAAAATCGAAGCATGGGTAGCGGGTCCTGTTGTTCGAGTGCTTTATGATAAACACAAAGGTCTAAAACATCTGAACAGCAGTGACTTAGGAAATCCAGAAAACCTCACAACAGAACACAAGGTCTGCATCCAATGGGCTGTAGAGAAATACGGAAATATGGATGGAGATACTCTCAGTCATCTCACCCATATTGAGCAACCCTGGAAGAAAGCCCGAAAAGGTGTAGCTGATGGTGTGCATTCAAGTAGTGAAATAACTGTGGAATCTATGCGTGAATACTATAGTCAAATTCCAGATTACTCTGAACTAGATGAAGCTGAAGAATAGGTCTTGTTTATTCAAGTGTGCAATGCACAACTCTCAACGAGAGGCAAAGTGAAGCAAATGTCAAAAGTCTTATTAATTGGAGCGGGCGCATCATATGGTGCTCGTCTAAAAAATTTTGAAGCTCCTCCACCTCTGGGAAATCAGCTCCTTCAGTATTTGATTAGCAAACTGAGTCTCTGCCAACAAAATGCTGAACGAACCCTATATCAGTACCAAAGAATCTTTAGGAAAGAAGATCTGAAAAAAATTTCAGATTGTTTACTTGATGCTCAAGCAAACAATCTGACTTACGAGCAAATGATAGATAGAACAGTCGCTGATTCTAGTAATTTAAAATTGCTAGATCTAATAAATAGGTTTTTATCTTTTTGTTTCTCGTACGGGGGCAAGAATGGAGGTTTGCATTCGCCTGAATTTGAATTGAAGGAAGACTTATATTTCACTTTAATTAACAAGCTCAACTTAGATAGTAGCTGGAAGATCATCTCTCTTAACTATGACACTTTTTTTGAGTATAATTTGCAGCTCTCAGGAAAATCCTTCCATTACTCCGGTATGACCCTTGGTAGCTATCGAATGGAACCCGGATTACCAGATTCCATTGAGATATTTAAGCCCCACGGTTCCATCAACTGGTTCGGAGTCAAAGATCAAGTTTCGCATAGTCTCGAGCAAGCGAGATCGCGTCCAAACAGTATACTGACTTGGAATGAAGAAGCTCAACGCGCTTCCCATCAATCTGTCGGATACTATGCCTGTATGTTTCAAGACGTACTCAGTTACTTAGCACACGATACGATGGCAATTCCAATAATGGCTCATTTTGGAAAGGATAAATACAGTTTTTGGGACATGGATAAACTTCAAAATGTCCGTAGAATCTGTATTGATGTGATGAAAAATGCTGACAGCGCGATAGTGCTTGGTGTTCATTTTCCTACTAAAGACGATGACAGAATCGTTCATGATCTGTTCTCAAGATGCAACAAAGTTAAAGATTCCGTCTATATCAATCCATCTGCAAGAGAGTGTGATAATGTTGCAACAAGCCTTCCAAACATCCAAACCATACAATTGGATATGGAAGGTTGGCTTTCTAAATTATGACACTGCATTGAATATGCACTATACGAATATTGTCTTTGTTGTTTATCAGAAAAACAAATTGTCTATCTCTGATAGAATAAGAACTAATCTGCTTGATAGTGCCAACGCTTGCATTTGTGTTGCTCTGACATTTTTTTACGTTCTTCGGCATTTTCAGCGGTATGAGATGGAGCATGGTTGCCACACAGCCATACACCTCCTTGTCTGATACCAGTGAACGAAATAGTTTTAAAAACATTTGAGCCGGAAAAAAATGTCAACTTACCTTTAATCGATCTTTTCGTAACTTTTTCGATTGAAATTTCTTTAACCTGTAAAGTATTCGCGCTAGCTGCAGTCAGCACGTTTACGGAACCAAAGGTAAAGGGCAAATCTTGATTGTTTTCTGTTCTTTTGACATTAAAGTGATTTCCGAAATCCAAGAAAAACTCATAATTATTTAGGATTTTAAAATTGCGCCCAATTATTTCCTTCGAGTTGGAGGATTCAGAGACTTCCTTGATTTTCCAAGATCCAAATATTTGATTAGAATTAGCGGGGTTCTGGGCTTCAAGATGAGATGTAAACAGCATAAGCAATGGAACTAAACATAAAACTACGAATCTCATGAAGAAATTCTCCCCACTCTAGCCCATATTCTCTTTGTAAATGTCTCGATCCCCTCAATCATATAGTCAGGAAACATACCATTCATAACACTCAGAATAAGCACAACTCCAGAAGAAATGTCGTGAGACCCCTCTATAAGGATGAATGGAACTCCTTTTGCGATGAAAAATGTTAGCATTCCAACAAACCCTCCTAACAATACATGGGAGAAAACTTTAATGTCCGGTTTGTTTGTCAAATAGTTTTTAAGGCTGCCGCAAAGACTTCCAAAACATGCTGCTACGATGGCTAACAGTATTTGTAATACTAAATATGGAAATTCATTCAAAATATCAGGGACCCAGAATCGCTTTATTTTTTCTTCTTTCTTAGCGAGAATTAGCTCGTGAGTTGATGTATAAGACACACCATCATAGATAACTTCTTCCTCTTTGTTTTTTTCGGAGTTAACGTCCCTGACTACCCCTTGAAAATCGACAAGAAGATAAATACTCAAAGCGAGGTAAGACAAAACAATTGTCAATAAGACTATCTTGCAGAGAACCCAAGAATCACGGCAGAGACACATAAAATCCACCTTAAATTATCAAGAATACAAACCCCCTCCTCTCATTGTTGCGGAACATTTTGAAAAACCTTTAGCGAGACCTTCGAATATTTGTTCAATCTATGTAGAAATTGGATATTGCTTAAGCAAAAGTGAAGCCTTACTTAGAAAATTGGAATTTGGGATGTTCCACGTAACTAGTCTAGCGGGCCGGTGGTCTTCCCTCGTAGGGGGTTAGGGGGTTAGGGGGTTAGGGGGTTAGGGGGTAAAAAAAGCACGAACCGCTAAGTAAAAAGCTACAAGCTGAATCCGAACTTCAGCGGTGAGTGCATATTTCTGACTATGCTTCACATTAGTGTAGCCCCGCCAAATCGCTTTTTGGCAAGAATAAGATGGGCTAAATTTTGGCGGATAGGAAGACTTTTGAAAAGGGTCGAAGTTCATCGAAACCCTAGAAATCCTGTGGTTTCATTGTGTTGGTATGGAAGTGGCTGGAAAAGTATACAAGAGAAATTTGGATTATCGAACTTTCGGCGATATGTTTGAAGTTCTTGATATGATTGAGGAAAACCGTTCGATGACCTCGTAAAATTGGTGGGGGTTCCCGTATGGTGGAGGTGGCGGGAGTTGAAGAATAGAGGGGCTTATTCTCACTTCCATGCTACACAGGCTGTTTAACGTGAATAACTAAGGAAAGAAGCTCTTTTCATGTGAGTAGCAAGATCCAGATTTACTCATGTTTTATAAGGAGAGAATTGACCGAAACTTGACTACTTTTGGGAGTAGCCTCTCTCCATGCTCGATCAACTAATTAGAGCTGGGGTTATTAATAACAGTGTGACTTTCAGCCAGGTGCAAGTAGAGGGAGTTTTGAAGGGCACTCATCAAATCTTTTACAAAGCTTTTTAAGTTATCCCATTCTTTAGAATCTATTTTTCGAAATTCTTCTCCATGGGCAATTGAATTTCTAGCATCCAATAGTTGTTTTAGCTGCGCATATAGTGGTGCGCCGTCTTTTTGTACGTCCTCTTTAATTTGATCCATATTAATTTTCCAAAGCTTACAAGTTTTCTCGAGAACTTGAAATGTTACGTTCGATTCTGTATCAACCCAATCAATGTGCTGTGGAAAATCAAGTGTATTAAATAACTGTGTAGAAAATGCTTTTACATGCTTCCTAAGGTCTTGCAAATCAAGGTTAGCCATATCCTCTGGTTTTTTAATTTTATGAGCACTTGCACTGTTTAACATTTCTTTCCTAAATCTAAAGGCAATGACCTCCGGATCTATGTAATCTAGCTCGATTTTAGCCATTTCTAAACAACGAATATATTCGCAGAAAATTGTTTTAAAGAAGCGTTCCCAATATGCATACACTATAGGAATTAGATATCCTCTTGTCATAGACACGATGCTGCTATTGCTATCAACAATTATTCGATCTAAGTTTTTTAACCCATTAATACAGTCTGTCCAAATTTCGTCTGAAGTCTTAATAAAATGTTCGGAGGCTTTCTTAAGTTTATCTGATGAATTCATACATTTGCTTATCACTTATTTTTAAAAAAAAGTTTTCCTGCATTAAGTCGACCAATTGTCTTCGACTTTGCATTTGATCCACCGCCTGTATAACCTTTTGATTTCATATCTCTAATAAAAGAAATTATTTTTTCCTTCGCCGTTTCAGGTTTGAGAGTTTCCATATAGTCAATGTTATGAGCAATTCCAACGGTAACCCCCTCATAGAGAGCTGGTGAAAATGGTCCAACACTTCTATCTTTGTTACCAACTCCTCTGAAAGAGCTTCCTTCTGGTAAGGCGGAATTTATTATCTTAAAGACTCGATGAAACAAATTTTCCTCACTGTCAAAATTAAATTCATAGTTTCCCTTAGCAACCTCTTCCATATAATCCGTAAGGAAATTAGCAACATCGTGCTTAAAAATATCCGATTTGTTTTTCATTGCAAAAAATCGTAGTACCAACTCTTGGAGGTACCCATTTCTGGAATATTCATCCTTTAAACCAAGTGCATTTTCGAAACTCTCATTACTGCCTAATTTTTCTAAAAATAAAGCAAATTTATCATCAATTAATCTAATGCTAGCACTTCTAATCTCTTGTTCCTCCAACAGAGATCCTCCGGTGTTTATACGTTTAAAAACTTCATATTTATATTGAGAATGCGTTTCTCGTTTTAAAACAAAAATATTGAGTCGAGTTCGTTTCAAATTTAATTGCAATTGAGTAGGTAAAGATCTGAAGGTTAAACCTTTCATATCTCTTAAATAGTGGCCTTCGATAAGCTGGAGTGGAGAGTCGATGTCATGTTCGCTTTCGTAATGCCAATCGTTATCATTGCCGTGAGTTCCAGCTGCTTCAGGTGGGATGGGTTTCTCAGCACCCATGAAACGAATTATTGTTGAAATTCTTTGAAGGCCATCCAAAAGATCCCAGGTTCCATTTGGGTTTTCAAAAAAGAATAATGGGGGAATAGGAATTTCTAAGAGTAATGATTCGATAAAATTACTTTGTTTTTCTCTTGACCACCTAAATAATCTTTGGAAGTCTGGACGAATTACAATCTCTTTAGGGTTGGCAAGGTGCATTCCAACTAATTCCCACAATGAAAATGTAATTTGTTCGTATTTAATATTCTTTCGATGATCTTTAACTTGATCTAATATACTCAATTTGCTTTCTCCTCAGACATGAACGCTTCTACATGTGCTTTGAACTGAAGAAAAAAACGACGAGCATTTAGTTCCTCAATAGACTCATTTATTCCAAACGGTTTTTGGCTGGTTTTTATTAATGAACATCCGTCGTAAAGCCGTTCCCGTAACAATTTCTGGAGTAAAATCTCGTACCGTTTCCCATAGGATGCTTCTTTGAATTCCGGAAAGACTTCAAAATGTGGCGACAATACTGAGACTGGGCGTCGACTTCGTTCGCAATCTTCTAAAACAAATAAATAACCTATCCAAGGCCTTGGTGATGATTTGAATGCTCCCTCTCGGTATGCTGTCCATAAATCAGTTGAGGTTCCAATAGCTTCCTCTAATCGGTTGTTAAAATTATTTCCGAAGGAAGGGCCAACTTGCGATTTAAACTCAATTGCGGAAACAAATCTGCCGTTATGAACGATTAAAAAATCCCAATCTTTCGTTGGTCTAAAAAAACCAGGCAAGGTAACAGCTTTTGATTTAAAAATTGATCCTTCAGGAACGCCGGCGCTTTTTGCGATATTACGAGCTAACTCTTCAAAGCCTTCCATTTGTTTTCCGCCAGTTACTGCCGATCTGTTACCTGCATCAAGTTTGCCTGAAATTTTTTGTGCTGAAGTTTGTTTTTCCCTAGTAGCCCAAAAATATTTAATGGCTTCCTTTATATTTTCTTCAAGATGTGGGATTTTCATATTTTTTCTACTTCTACGACGTCTTCGTAAAAAATTTTTTTTCTTATATAGCTATTAGACTTTAAATTAAGATGGGCCATATGTCCTTTTACAAGGTCTCTATGTTGAATTTTGGCTTTTGCACCCATCAGAGTGCACATTTCTACATAAATTTCTCCAAGAGGTATTTCGTGTTCTTTAAAATATGAGGACTGTACTACAACCAGTGCTTTCTTGTTTGGTTTAAGCACACGTACAATTTCTTTCATTGATTGTTCTGCATCTCTGAAATACTGAAGCATATTTGGATAGTAATAAGATTTTGCGGCTTTAGATGTATGATTCTCGACTGACGCAAGAATTTTGTTACATATTTCGCCCCAATTTTTCTTAGGTGTAATTTTTTTATCCACAATCACAGGTGCGCCCATTGTTAGTTCTCTAATTCGACGCAATTCCTTCTCATCTGAGAGAATTAGTAATTCTGGACGAGTTGACATTGCATAATCAATTCGAGTTAAATAAGGGGGGGATGTAATAATCCCATCGACTGACTCAGACTTAAGGGGCAGACTGCGAGAATCTGCATTTCGTGCAATGTGTTTAACTGAGGGTGTCTTTTCTATCCCAGCATTCTTTAGTTCATTTATCATCGTTGTAATTTGATTTAGGTACGTTTTTGTGAAATTTTCACTCTTTACGGGATTTTTTTTGTCCAAAGTTTTTACCCAAGTCGGATTTGACCCACCTTTGTATCCTGCTAGTTTTCTGCTAGTAATAAATAGACCAGCTGTAAGAAAATCCTGAATTGGATTACTCATATTATATGAGTCACTAAAAACGTTCGAAAAATTTTCTTCTATTTTTTCGTACGCATCAAATTTTTCTTGGATAATTTGATGCGTAGTTCTAGTTAATTTACAAAGGCTTGGAGACATAAAATCAAGCAAGGGATCATTTTGTGTCAAACTAATATCCAAACCTCTATCTTTTAGTTTTTCTACTATCTCACGCGCGTTGTTATAGATACTGTCTGACTTAGCCAAACTATACCCAGTTTTAGACATTGAAAAGATATTCATAACAGGATTTACATCTAATCCTATTGTATTTAAATTATGGCGCGCTCCTACTACAGCTGTTGTTCCGCTTCCATTCCATGGGTCTAAAACAAATTCTCCAGGCTGGAGATGTAGGTATTCAATTGCAGAACTAACGAAATCTTCTGCATATCCTGCATAATAGGGGTGCCAAGCATGAACACCGCTACGTTCATTTTTTGTACGTTTCGCACTTACCAGTGTGTCATATGAAAACAAGCTTAACTGCATGGCTACTGACTCCGAATTTATAGATTAATATATATGAGCATTTCGTTTTGTGCAGCTATAGTCTCCGACGGGAACACACCACCCGACCCGCTGCGTGGGTGCGGAGGGGCCGTTTATTCGCAATACCTAGCTACCGCGGCACTATCAAATCAAGAGATGTCCTCCAACGGATTTTGCTACGCAAAACCCGCGTCCGGGATCTCTTGATTTCGTGCCACGTGCGCTGGCGGTTTTGCGAACGGCTCCATACCGACCCACTTGCGACAGAGGGAGAGGTCTTTTTAAAAAAACAGTCTTAGAAGGGTGGTACTAAGCAAGTATCAACGGTATCAGCGACCAACCTTGCAGAAAAAAATAAGACTCAGAGGACACACCTAAGAAAGTATCAAGGGTATCAGCTGAGCGCTGATACCCTTGATACTTTGATGACTATATCCTTTTAGCTCTATTGTTTTTTTCGAGGTGGGTTATCGATGATGAATTCAAAGAGTTTAAGAATCCAATTGCGAGTGTCTTCATCCATTGCATGAATTCTACGGATGATGGTGTCTAATTTTTTGTTTTGAGTCGATGCTGTTTTTGTAGTTTCAGGTACTTTCTTTTTTTCAAGAATACTAAAGAGCTCTGTTAGAGAAACATCCATTGCATCTACGAACTCATATACGACCCTCAGAGCAACATCTGGGACCATTCCCGATTCCACTCTAGCAATAGTGGATTGCGGTTTGCTTGCAAGCTTTCCTAGTTCAACTTGTGTAATCCCTTTTTCAGTGCGCAGTTGCTTTAAAGTCGATCCCAGATTTTTTAAAACATTCTCGTGTATGTCTGCCATTTATTATTTACACCTATAAAGGTATTTCATTGACATAAAAATATATCTATATGTATATATCTGTATAGCTATAAGCAACCTTGCGTTAGCCGAATTTCTCAAACCGCTTGGAGCAGTCTATGCAGCATTTTATCGCACATTCCGACGAAAAACAGCACATATCTAAAGAGCTATATCATAGCCCGCTAGATTGGGCATTAACTTACGCAAGAATGGGGTGGCCAGTTATACCTCTTCATACGTCTCTTTCAAGTTCTCAATGCAGCTGCAATTACAAAGAATGCTGCAGTATTGGAAAGCATCCTCGCACTTTTAAAGGATTAAAAGATGCGACCACAAATGAAAAAACAATTTCTTGGTGGTGGAATCAGTGGCCTCATTCCAATGTTGGCATACTAACTGGTGGTGCATCACAACTTGTTGTCATTGATGTCGATCCTCGACATGGGGGAGATCGAGCTTGGACAGAGTTTATTTCACAAAAAGAAATTCCACACACTCTTAAATCGATTACAGGAGGAGGTGGATTTCATCTTTATTTTAAATCAGAAAAAAAATTCAAAAATAGATCGGGAGTTCTTGCAGGAGTCGATGTTCGCGGAGAGGGTGGTTATATTGTAGCACCCGGAAGTGTTCACAGTTCTCAAAAAAAATATTTGTGGGAGACAGATTTTTCTACAGATTTAATAGTTAGCTTACCATCTGCAATCGAGAAATTAATTTCAGGAGATCATAAAAAATATATTTCTTTTCCAAATGAGAAAAAGATTCCATGTGGGAAAAGAAATACAACTCTTACAAGTGTTGCAGGTCTTTTAAGAAAACATGGAATTGAAGAACAAGTTCTCAATAAAACGCTCTCAGAAATTAATCAGAGCATTTGTTCTACACCTCTTAATGAGCAAGAAATTTCGACAATTGCAAAAAGTATTTCTAAATATGAAGTCACAAATGAAATTAAATGGGGTCAGCTTAAGGTATTGCCAGACCTGAAATTAACTGTTCCATCTTTGAACGAACAATATATTCCTTCAGGATTGCAGCCTTGGATTGCAGATATTGGTGAGAGAATGCAAGTACCCCTTGAGTTTATTGCTGCACCTGTCATTGTCAGTCTTTCGTCTATTATCGGACGTCAAATTGGAATTTTTCCAAAGCAAAAAGATGATTGGTTTGTAATTCCCAATCTTTGGGGAGCTGTCATTGCTCGTCCAGGATTTTTCAAATCTCCTGCAATTGCCGAAGCTCTAAAACCTTTAGAGGCATTAACGAAAGAAGCACGACTCAATTATGAAAGTGGAAAAATTTTAGTTCAAGCAAAAGAAGAGTTACTTAAAGCGAAATTAGATGGACTTAAAGAGACGGTTAAAAAGACATCGCGTAAAGGAAATTTTCATGAATTGGATTCACTCAGAACAGATCTTGAAGAGACTCTTAAAGAAATTGAAAAAAATGTTATTTTTGAAAAACGTTTTAAGACTAACGATGCAACAGTAGAAAAGCTTGCTTGTCTTCTAAATGAAAATCCTAATGGATTACTTCTTGCTCGCGATGAGCTTTCAGGATGGTTAAAGACATTACAAAAATCAGGAAGAGAAGGAGATCGTGAATTTTATTTAGAGGCGTGGAATGGGTACGGATCCTTTACAGTCGATCGTATTGGCAGAGGCACTTTGCACGTTCCTGCACTGTGTTTAGCGATTCTTGGAGGTTTACAACCAAGCAAAATTGATTCTTATGTCAATCAAGCTTCAAGTCTCGGAGGAGATGATGGGCTCTTACAAAGATTTCAAATTCTTGTTTATCCAGAGATAACAAAAAAATGGCGCAACATAGACAGAAGACCCAATCAAGTTGCTTTCAATACCGTTAAGGTTATTTTTCGTAATTTATCAAATTTAAAAATAAATAAACCATCTGAATATTCTGGAAATTTAGGTTTGAGATTTTCACTGAAGGCTCAAGAGTTATTTAATGAATGGCGTGGAGATTTAGAGACAAGACTGCGTACTGCTGAATCAAATTCTCCTGTTTTTGAGTCTCATTTAGCAAAATATAGATCTCTTATTCCTTCTTTAGCTTTGATTTTTCATCTTGTGAGCAATTGCTCACATGGTTCAGTTGATTTATCTGATGAAGTGCAAATTGAATCCCTACAGTTAGCTATTCAATGGTCACGTTTTCTGGAGGCTCACGCAACTAAAGTTTATTCAGCAGCTCTTTTTCCAAACGTTCGTGCCGCTCATGTTTTAGCAGGCAAAATTGCAAATCAATCTGTGAAAGATAAAGATTCAATGCGATCAATTTATAACCATCACTGGAGTTTACTTAATACGATTGAAAAATTAGAAACAGCAATCTCTGTTTTAGAAGATGCAAATTGGGTCAAAGTTGAAACTGTAAAAATTGCAAATACGACAAGTGATATTTTGAGGATCAATCCAAGTTTAGGTTCATCGGAATTGTTAGAGCAATTCCGATGATTTTTCACACATTTTTTGAGGTACGCATGAAAAAGACAGTCTACACGTTTGAGTTGAACAATGAAATCAAAGAAGATGCTTTGCTGAACAGTAAAGAACTCGCCACAGTTTTAAGCGTTTCAGTACAGACCATTAGGCGGTGGCATTATATCGGCTATCTGAGGGGTCTCAAGATTGGCAGCTATGTTGTCCGCTACCGTTGGGGAGATGTGCAGAAATGGATCGGAGAAAAGCAGCAACAACGTAAGTTCGGAGGATATTAGAGGATGGGGCCTTCGGCCCGTTTTTTTTACCCTCGACTCGCTTCGCTCGCTCGGGGGGCAATGTTGTTTTTCTAACTGTTCTTGCTCTTTTCATGCGGAATTTCTAATTTGAGATGTTCTTTGAAAAGTAAATACTGGTTTTGCGAAAGCATGAAAAGAGCTTCTAATGGAGGTTCTATGTCGATTCATAAACGTGAAAGAAAAAAAGGTATAGTGTACCTAGCAGTCATACCCACAATCATGGGTAAACAAATTACAAAAACTTTTCGACGCAAGATTGACGCAGAAATGTGGGAGAGAGAGCAATTACAACTCTTTCGCTCTGATCCACAAAAGATTTTAACTTTTGAAAGATCGAATATGCCACTCGCTGAATTCTGTCAGCTTTGGTTAACTAAGTATGCGGAGATTCGTAAGGCTGCCTCTTCTGTGCGAAGAGATAAGCAAATCATTAACTTTCATATCGTTCCTTATCTTGGAAAAATTAGGTTGGTAGATTTGACGCATGAGCATGTTGAATTCTGGTTCAATGATTTGGGTGCAAGTAAGCAATCTCCAAAAAGTTGTAATCACCATTTAGGTTTGCTTAAAAAAATTCTCAATGATGCTGTTGCTTGGAGATATGTGAGTCGTAATGAAGCAAAGCATGTAAAAGCTTTAAAACTTCAAAAGACTGAACCGAAATTTTGGACAAGAGAGGAATCTGTAAAGTTTTTAACTTACATACAAGACACACGTCCAGAATGGTTTCCTGTGTTTGCAATTGCATTGTACACAGGAATGCGCAAAGGAGAAATTCGAGCCTTAAAATGGGATTGCGTTGATTTAGAAAGAAAAGTGATTGTTGTAAAGCGCACATATTGTGAAATTCAACAAAAGATTGTGGAGAGGACTAAAGGAAAAACAGATCGATGGATTCCTATCAATGAATCTCTGATGCAAGTTTTAATAGCTCAGAGAAACAAAGATACTGAATTAGTGATTACAGGTTATCCGTTTGCACACAGTTCGCGTCACATGAGTGGACTTTGTAAGAAAGTTGGGATTTCGGTGATTCGGTTTCATGATTTGCGTCATACTTTTGCTTCGAATCTTGTGATGTCAGGCAAGCCGCTTTATGAGGTTCAGAAACTTTTGGGTCATGCGAATTACAGTATGACCGAGCGCTACGCACATTTGTCACCGGAGTACCTAAAGGGTGCTACTGATAGTTTGGATTTTAGTCCTAAAGAAGGGGCAAAAATTTTGAAGATGGTTAGATAGGATTCTTCGATGTTTCTACGCGGGAGCTTCGTCTGAGATCCCTCGGCTTCGTCCTCACTTCGTTCGGACTCCGCTCGGGATGACGAGGTCGTTTGTGGCGGAAAATTGGGGGCAACTCCTAAAGAGATTTTATGAGTTACCCCCAAAGTTGCCCCCAGATGAGGGTCGCTGTTGGAATCATTGACTATTTTTTGACTGCTTTGGGGATCTTGTTTGTAAGTTGTTGATTTTATTGAAGAATTTTGGTGGAGGTGGCGGGAGTTGAACCCGCGTCCACACCCGGGGCCGCCTCAAGCGCTACATGCTTAGCCTTGTAATTTGTCCTCTTGATTGGGTCGCCCACAGGCAAGCTACCCAACCCGCACCTCGGGGAAATTTTGGAAGCAGGCCTCCGAGAAGCAACCTACTACCTAAGCCGGAGTATGACAGCCTTTATACCGCACCGGCGGCAGCATAGGGCTGCGTTACCTAATTAGGCAACGAGTGCAAAACGAGAGTTGTCGTTTAGACTTGGTACGCGGGATTTATCAGGTTACGTGCCCACCCTGAACATGCTCTCATAGGCTCCTGCCGAACGTGTCGAATCCGTGACACCCCCAGTTATCCTATCGGATATTTTAGCTTTTAACAAAATGACGCGCATTAAGCTAGCGAGTTCTTTGAATCAAATATACGCTGGGAAGATAGGAACTTGTCAAACTCACACAAAATGAAAACTGAATGGATCTCGAAAAACAAAACAAACGCCTGCGTACTATAGTCTATGTGTGCCCCGTAGATCACAGTGGTACTTCCGTTTTTGTGAAAGGATGGATCGCTCCCAACGAGAAAGAAGCTCGTCCACTTATTCTCGTACATGACCTCGAGGACTCCCCAGATGACTACATACTTTGCGCAGAAAAACTTGCAAACGAAGGTTTCAATGTCTACACCTTCGAACTTCGTATTCAAACAAAACGACTTCGCGGTTCTTCAAGGCTCGATTTTCAAAGTCATGCAAGCGACCTTCTCCAAGTTGTCTCCTGGATCAAATACAAAGAAGGTGGACGTAAACCTATTATAGTCGGACAAGGTCTCGGAGCACTCGTCTGCCTTTATTTTTCTCAAAATTTTAGTAAGTACATTTCTGCAATCGTGTTTGTATCTCCACTCTTTTCTATTCACGAAAATGTCTCTCCTTTCAAACGTCTGCTCATCCGAACCCTTGCAAACGTAACTCCCTTTCTCGCAACCCCCGCATGGCTTTCCTTTGCTTTTTCAGAGCCATTAAAAAAAGACTCCAAAAAACGTAGACGTTTGCCTATATATTTCACTCAGGAACTTCTCAATTCGCTTTCAAGATCTCATAAGCTGTTTTCGAGACTCTCCCTCCCAACTTTGATTCTATGTCCAGATGTAGATTCCATTTGTCGCTATGACCTTTTAAAACGTTTGATTTCTAAACACAAAAACGAAGAGAAAATCTCTCTCGTTACTCTCGAGACTTCAAATCATCAGATACTCAGTCAAAAAGAAGAATTCCTTAGCAGTGTGCTAAGCATATTAATCCCTTGGTTGAAGGTCTATGGAAACCCATAACAACACAATAAAGAATTATCCCAAAGATCTCGCTTCAGAACTTTTTAAAATTAAAAAAACTCATTTCTTTTTTCGAATTGCCCTCCATTTCTTTTGTTCTTTTCTCTACGCATTAAGTATCAGTCTACTTTGGTATAAAATTAATCCCGAATCCATAATGAGTTCTCTGGTCATTGGCTTTGTATGTTTTTTACTCTTCGTTCTTTTAAGCACACTTAATAAAATCAAAGCCCCCGAGGAAAACTCTTTGCTCTTCACACTTGATAGAAAATTTCCCGATTTAAAAACTTCGATCTATGATCGAAAAATTTGGGATACCGAAGCTTTTCAAAGAGATTGGAAGGACAAATTAGAAGATCTATTTTCTGAAACAAAGATCTCTGAAAAAAAACAAACACTGAGTCAACTCGGAGTGTTAATCCCAGCAATTGTCATCTCGTGTTCAATGTGGGCTTGGAACGGCTCCTATCTTTATGAAAGTTCTATCGCTCTCTTTAAAAGTTTTTCTCAAAGCGAAGCTACATTGCGTATCATTCAAGGCGGCATAAACCCTAATGACATTAGCATGCTACCGTTGAAAGCGAACAAAACATTAAACGTAACGCTTTCACAACTGAATCTTGTTGAAGTGGAATTCATTCCCACCAGCAGTGACTTTATCCCGAGTATTGAATTGAAAAAGAACTCCCCATCAGGAGAACTTCTTCAAAGTTTCCAAATGATCCAGACTCAGAATATGGGAACTTCCAAATTCAACATTCAATTTTCTGTAGCAGAGTCATCTTCTCTTTTCATTCCTCAATTTTCAGGGAGCTTTCCCCTTGCAAGTTTTTCTGTCGAAGAAGCTGCCGGTCCTAAAATTTCCTTAAAATCACAGTATCCTTTACCTGAACAGGTAGATGACGACAAACCCCTAGAACTTGTCATCAAAGCGGAATCTAAAATCCCATTACACTCCATCAACTTATTAATTCGTGTGAACGGACGCCGCATTCGTGAACCTATTTATGCAATAAATGAGTCCGATACTTACACTTTAGAAACCCAGCAATCTCTCGCCCTAGAGAAGTATATTGATCAGGACTTTGCAAAAATTGAAATCGTTGCGGAAGCCACCGATCAATCCACCCCTACCGCTCTTGTAGGTTTCAGCAAACCCCTCATCATTCAAACCATTAGTACTTATGGAAAATACCGGAAGACGCTTTCCTCTTTACGATCACTCAAAGAGAAGTTGGATTCTGCAATTTCTCAATCTCGTTCAACTGTCGATAAATATTCAGACTCAGAGATGGAAAATATTCAGAAAGAAACAAATGAAAGTCCTTTTTTCGACGGAAGAGATCGTCATCGTGTCGAAAAGATGCGTGAAGGGCTCAAACAAAATGAAAAGCAACCAGATCTCAAATCGGTTTATAAGATTTCACAAGATCTAAGCCGTTTTCTGCAAGAACATGAAATGCTCGATGATCGAGAACGGGATCGTGATTTCTTTGTTGCTGCACGGGGGCTTTCCCACCTCATGGAAGAAAACAGTGTGTCGACCAAACTTGCAGAAGAAAAAATGCTCGGTTTTCTTTCGGAAAGAGAAAAACGGTGGAAAGTTCGAGTAGATAGATTGTCTCACCCCGAACATTTAAAAAGAAGTCAGAATGTTTTGAAAGATAGGCATTTTACAAAGCAGGTTGAAAATATGATTGCTAAAAATGTGCCTGAAAATACAAATCGAAACAAAGATGCTCTGAGAAATTTAACAGAGATGGCATCTTATTATAGACAGTGGATTAACGAACTCGAAGCAGAAGAAGACAAAGACCAATCTGAGTTAGATAAAGAACGAAAAAATGGTCTCAGTTCGGCAGAAGATGATTTGAAAACTTTACAAAGAAGACAGCTTGAAATTTCTAGAACACTACATAATTCCGAAGCTCAATCTCAGGAGGATTTGAAAACAAGATGGCCTGTTGCACGCATGCATCAGAATGCTAACATTCAAGATGCAAAAAAGTTAGAAGATAAATTGAGTGCTTTAAGTTCCCGCTCTGCAGAAAGATTAAGCGCTGCAAAAGAGGCTATGAATCTCACAGAGCAGAATGGGGAGCTGTCTGATTTTTCCCAAGCGGAGAGTTTTTCAGATCTCGCAGGCCGTTTACTACATGAAGCTTCGAACATGACAAAAGAAGAACAACAAATGAAGAGGCAGGCTTATCGCAGCGGTTCGGATAAGTATTATGGGCAAACAGTTGTAGGCGGGGACGTGGAGATTGAGCATGAATATAGGGTAGACCCTCGCTATCGTGAAGATGTACTCGACGAAGTTCTTAAATCCGACTATCAAGGGGATAATAGAACTCTTTTAGACAATTTCCTCAAAAGAATTATTCGATGATCGAACACAAGCTTGATAAAGAACAACTCGCCCATAGAATTTCAGAATGGGGTCAAGATTTAGTCACAGGACGTCAAATCTACCTACGTTTGCATAAACTTCTTCCAGCGCGTTATAAGGAAATTGTAAGTCAAATACGTAGAGTTAGTCGCTCTTCGAAAGCTACCCGCTTAGCTTTGCTTGATGATAAATATCTCGCACACATCGATGAGTTATGCGACTTAGGACACACCCTTCTCCATACAAAAATACAACGCGATACACATCTCATGCTTTTCAAATGCAAATCCCAAAAATTATAAAAATTACAGTTTTTTAAGAAAGTCTTTGATAAGTTCTCATATGTTTCTACGCGAGAGCTTCGACTGAGATCTCTCACTGCTTTCGAGATGACGGAACTTTAACATGTGCTTACGATAGTCACATATGGGAGGGGAATATGACCCAAGTTCTATTTGCTTTGCTTTCTATCTCTGTATTTTCTTTCTTTGCCTACTCTTTAAGACGCCGCTGGTTACAGATCACGAGTGTTGGACAGGGCGTTGAAGAAATGCGCTTCGACAATGTCTTTCAGCGATTGAAAGACGTTTTTGTCGAAGGCCTCTTGCAAAGACGCATGTATACAGATCTGCCTGCTGCGTTTATGCATTTACTTATTTTTTGGGGATTTTTCATCGTATCTTTGGGCACTTTGGAAACTTTACTCAGTGGCATTTTTCCCTCATTGACACTGCGCTCTCTCTTAGGAAGCGAACATACACTTTATAAAATTTATGCAGTCAGCCAAGAATGGACGAACACGATTGTTGCTCTCGCCATTTTTTATGCAATCGGTCGTCGCCTGTTTTTTCCTCCTAAAAGATTTTCAACTCTTTCCAAAAGTTCACGCAAAGACGCGTATATAGTGTTGAGTTTAATCGGTGGATTAGTCACGACAGCTCTTTTCTACATAAAAACAGAGACTGCGGGAATGCAATCTTTCTCAACATTTTTCTGGTGGTCTCATGTTTTCATTCTTTTTAGTTTCACCTGTTTCTTACCTTATTCCAAACATCAGCATTTAATTTGGGTATGGCCCAATATTTTCTTCAAAAGCCATAAGGGAACAGGACGCTTGCGTCCAATGCAATTTGCAGAAGATGCAGAATCTTTCGGTGTAGGGAATGCTCATGGTTTTACTTGGAAACAAATGTTAGATGGAATGTCATGTGTTGAATGCGGGCGCTGCACTGCAGTATGTCCTGCAAACAGCACAGGGAAGACATTAAATCCTCGTTTGATTATCAACAACATCAAGGAATCGATGATAGATGCCACTCACAATCCCGTCGAAAAAAGAAAAACTCTCATTGGAGACTTGATCACTCCCGAAGAGTTATGGGCCTGCACAACGTGCGGAGCTTGCATGCAAGCATGCCCCCTACATATCGAACATATACCTGCAATTATAGATATGCGTAGGTACATGACAATGACGGAAGGAAATGTCCCCGCAGAGCTTCAAACAACTTTGCAAAATATTGAGTCTCAATCCAATCCTTGGGGTTTTAGCAATCAGAAAAGAGCAGAGTGGGCTCAAGGGTTAAATGTCAAAACAATGGCAGAAACACAGGGTGACGTCGAATATCTCTTCTGGGTTGGTTGCGCAGGTTCTTTTGACGAACGTTATAAAAAAGTAACTCGTTCGATTGCATCTCTTCTAAATGAGGCAAAAGTGAGTTTTGCAATTTTAGGAACAGAAGAAAAATGCAACGGAGACACCGCACGACGAGCTGGAAATGAATATCTAGCAGATTCACAAATTAGAGAAAACATAGAGTCCTTTAAAAAATACAAAGTAAAAAAAGTTGTGACAGGCTGTCCTCACTGCTTTAATACTATTAAAACAGAATATCCTGATTTTGGATTTGAACCTGAAGAAGTTTTGCATCACAGTGAATTTTTAACTCGATTGATTCAAGAGAAAAAAATTACACCGAAAACGGGTGTTGTTGAAAGTTTGACTTATCATGATTCCTGTTATTTAGGACGTCATAATGATGTTTATGAAGAGCCTAGAAAAGTTCTAGCAAGTTCTGCTAAAGACAATCTTGTACGTGAGATGCCACGTAACAAAGAAAATGGTTTCTGTTGCGGTGCGGGTGGTGCACGTATGTGGATGGAAGAGACCAAAGGTGAACGCGTAAATGTGAACAGAGCAAAAGAAGCTCTGCAAAGTGGTGCAAAAACTATAGCAACAGCATGTCCGTTTTGTATGACGATGATGAGAGATGGTGTGGCTTCACAAAATAAAGAGAAAGAAGTAGAGGTTATGGATATTGCGGAGTTATTAAATTCCTGACCCAAGTCTGGAGATTAACCCATAGTCTTGTGATCATATATAGTCTTGGAGGAGCGACGGTTCCCTTGCCCCTCCAAACCTCCCTCTCCTTTTTTTTAGGATTTCAACTGATGAACAGCATCAACCAATTTTGAACAATTGATCAGTGTCGTTTCCGAAGGAAGCCATCTTTTTGCTAGATTGCAAAGAACAGAACCCGGACCTACTTCCACAAAAAAACTGCATTTGTTCTCAAGTGCAGTTTCCATTGTCTTAGTCCATAGAACAGGATGGTCGATCTGTTCTATAAGCAGTTCAATTTTATAAGGCTGTTCTATTGAGCCTGTAAGATTGGCAATCACTGGAAGGGGTGAATCTTTTAAAGCAATATCATTTAAAATCGGAGCCATCTTATCTTTAGCAGGCGTCATCAGGGACGAATGAAAAGGAGCACTCACTGGTAATAGTTTTGCTCTAATTTTCTGTGCTGCTAGAAGATCTATAACTTCGAGAACTTCTTTTTTTGAACCGGAAATAATCTGCTGCGTAGGACTGTTGAAATTGACAACCTCTACACTTCCTGAAGAGTTCTCAGAGACATTCTTGCAAATCTCAAGAAGTTTGCGCTCTTCACCACTCAGTATGGCTGCCATAGCGCCTTTGCCTTCAGGAACAGCAACTTGCATAGCTTCTCCGCGAAGTTTCACAAGCAAAACTGCATCCCAAAGCGTGAGTTTACCGCTCGCTACAAGAGCGGAATACTCGCCTAGGCTGTGTCCGGCTAAAATTTCAGGGTGAAAATTGGCTTCTTTGGAGAGGACTTCAAACATCGCTACGCTGACGGTCAAAATGCAAGGCTGCTGGTTGGCTGTCAGCTGGAGCTTCTCTTCGGGTCCTTCATTGCAGAGCTGTCTTATAGGGAGATGAGTCGCATCTTCAGCTTCTTCGAAAAGAAGCTTGGTCGCCGGAAACTGTTCAATTAATTCCTTTGCCATTCCAACGGATTGCGACCCCTGGCCGGGGAACATCGCCAAAGCTCTTTTCATGCGTTAGCTCGCGGATGATGTATCGATAGATTCCGCTGAGTTTAAGTCGTTGAACATTCTTGGTTCAACGGCTTGCTGCCCTTTGTAGTGTCCACAGGAGGGGCATGCACGATGAGGCATTCTTACTTCTTTGCAATTTGGGCAGCTTGAAAGGCTTTTTGCTTTCAAAGCATGATGGGAACGACGCTGATCTCTTCGTGAGGAAGAAGTCCGGTACTTTGGTACTGGCATAGCTATTTTCCTTAAGAAAAATGGATATTAATGGTTCTTATGGGCCCCGTATGAGGCAAGAAGACTCATCTCTTATATAATCAGAGTCTTCGCTTTGCAAGTCTTGGCTGATCTTGACAGAGACTTTGACCAAAGTTTGACCGAGAATATTGCATTATTCCCCCTTTGAAGCTAATTTGGTCTAGCCTTCAAGCTTCATTCTGAGTTAAGAATCGAACTTCGAATTTTCAACAACGTAAGTCCCTGCCAACAAAAGGTGTGTTTCGTTGAGAAACATCATGGGGGACTGACACAAACCTTTTGAGAGGAAAGCTATGCCAGTGAATATTACGATGAGTGAATTGATTGAAGCCGGTGCCCACTACGGTCACCAGGCACGCCGCTGGAACCCAAACATGCGTCCCTATATCTTCGGGGAACGCAACGGTATCCACATCATCGACCTTCAAAAAACAGTACGATCCCTAAAAAAAGCCTGTGAGTTTATTGAACACCTGACATCCAAAGGTGGACATGTTCTTTTCGTAGGAACAAAGCGTCAAGCTCGCGACACAGTTGCAGAGCATGCACAACAGTGTGGAATGTACTACGTCAACTTCCGATGGTTGGGTGGAACACTCACCAACTACAACACGATGAAACAAAGCATCAGCCGTCTTCGTCGCCTTGAAAAAATGGCAACAGATGGAACTTTTGACAAGTTGATCAAGAAAGAAGTTCTCAATCTTGAACGTACACGTGAGAAGTTGGAAAGAAACTTAGGCGGTATCAAAGATATGCCTGGTCTTCCTAAAGCTATCTTCATCACAGATGCACACAAAGAACACATTGCTATTCAAGAAGCAAAAAAATTGAATATTCCAATCGTTGCTATCACAGATACAAACTGTGATCCAACCGGCATCGATTATATCATTCCTGGTAACGATGATAGTTTGAAGTCTTTGAAAATCTTTATCGAAGCCGTTGCAAAAGCATGTGCTGAAGGTAAGAGCCGTCGTAAAACGCACGGAGATGAAAAACCTTCTTATGCAACACAAGAAGGGACCATCTTTGACAAAGAAGGTCACTCTGTTAAAGTTGTTAAGAAAAAAGACAAAGATTTAGCTTAAAGAGTTGGTTTTAAAAAACCGTTCTCTTTTTCAATCGCATTCGCACCGAAAGGTGCGTTTATTATATTAGGGAGATTATTATGATTACAGCTGCTCAAGTTAAAGAACTACGCGAAGCAACAGGCGTGGGAATGATGGAGTGCAAGAAAGCACTAGAAGAATCTGCTGGTGACATGAAGAAAGCTCTCACATTTTTGAGAGAAAAAGGGCTCGCGAAAGCTGCTAAGAAATCAGGACGCGTTGCAGCAGAAGGTGTCGTTGCATTTGCATTGAGTGCAGACCAATCCGAAGCTGCTATTATCGAGCTGAATTGCGAAACAGATTTCGCAGGAAAGAACCAATCTTTCCGCGATATGTCAAAGCAACTTGCACAACTCGCTTTGAGTAAAAAACTCAACTCTGTTGAAGAGATGAAAAAACAAAAACTCACAAATAACGATGTGGATACAGAGTTGGTTCAACTTGTTTCTACAATCGGTGAGAACATCAATTTGAGACGCGTGCAATACATCAAAGCAAACAACGGATTTGTAGTAGCCTACAATCACATGCAGGGAAAAATTGGATCTTTGGTTGTTCTTGAAGGCAATAAAGATGACAAATCTCTTGAAATTGGCGCAGATGTCGCAATGCATGTTGCTGCTACAGCACCTCGTTTCTTAGATCGCAGCCAAGTTTCAGCTGAAGTTCTCGAAGAAGAGAGAAAAATTCTCCGCAAGCAGATCATCGAACAAGGTAAGTCTCCAGAGATGGCAGAAAAAATTCTTCTCGGTCAGATGAATAAATTCTATGCGGATTCTTGTCTTCTCGATCAACCTTTTGTTAAAGAACCTAAACTTTCTGTAAGTCAGTACTTAAAGAACAGTGGTAGTTCTGTGACATTAAAACAGTTTGTACGCTTTCAATTAGGTGAAGGCATCGAAGTGACAAAGGGTGACTTCGAACAAGAAGTCGCATCACTGATCAAGTAAACAACAAGGCCCTGGGTTATCCAGGGCTTTTTTTTGGGAGTATGCGTGGTGACTAAGCCTGTAAAAAAAATTAAGCGCGTTTTGTTGAAACTTTCAGGTGAGATGCTTGGTGGTGAGGAAAAAAGCGGGCTTAGCACAGAAGCCCTAGAACTTATTGCAGGTGAAATTGCGGATCTTCATTCCAATGGTTTTGAAGTGGGCGTAGTGATTGGTGGTGGAAATATATTTCGTGGTTCTTTAGCAGATGACTTCGGCATGGAACGATCTGCTGCAGACTACATGGGAATGCTTGCAACCTGTATCAATGGACTTGCCTTGCAAGCTGTTTTGGAAAACCGACATAAGATCAATACACGTGTTTTAACTGCAGTTCATATGCCAGAATTGGCCGAACCTTATATTCGCAGGAAGGCTGTTAAACACTTAGAAAGAAAACGTGTTGTGATCTTCGCTGGTGGGACAGGAAATCCTTACTTTACAACGGATACAGCCGCTAGTTTGAGAGCCTTGGAAGTGGATTGCGATATTATTTTGAAAGCTACAAAAGTGGATGGTATCTATTCGGAAGATCCTCAGAAATCTTCGGGTGCGAAGAAATTTACGACGCTTTCTTATCTTGAAGTGATTGCAAAACAGTTGAAAGTCATGGATGCCACGGCTATTACCATGTGTATGGAAGCCAATCTACCGATCAAAGTATTTAAACTTCAAGAGAAGGGAAGCGTGTTAAGGGCGCTGCTCGGAGATTCCATAGGGACTACTGTAAAATAGATTAGGAGAAACAAATTTATGCATCCCATTATTGCGCATTGTGAAGATTCGATGAAAAAGAAAGTCGAGCATTTGGATAAAGAACTTGCAAAGGTTCGAACAGGCCGTGCTTCGATTGCGATTGTTGATGGAATCCGTGTCAGTTATTACGGAACACCGACCCCATTGAATCAAGTTGCTTCGATTTCAACACCGGATGCTCGTACAATTGTGATCTCACCTTTCGAAAAGAAAGTGTTGGGAGATATAGAAAAAGCAATTCAAATTGCAGATATCGGCATACAGCCTAACAATGATGGGAATGTCATTCGTTTGCCTATTCCACCTCTCAATGAAGAACGTCGTAAAGAGATTGCAAAGACTGTTCATAAAATTGGAGAAGAGACAAAAGTTAGCATTCGTAAAATTCGTCAGGATTTGAATACGAAAATAAAGAAATCTGAAAAAGACAAAGAAATAGCCGAGGATGAGTCTTTACGTTTGCAAAAAGATGTTCAGACTTACACCGATAATTTTATTAAGTCTATTGATCAGAAAGTAGAGAAGAAATCGAAGGAAATTTTGACTTTATAGTAGATTTCTTTTCTTTAATTTTTCTACAAGAGTTGTGCGATTGATTCCGAGAAGTTTCGAAGCCTGACTCTTGTTGTTCTGAGTTCTTTCCAAAGCTTGTCTTATAAGTTCTGTTTCCAATCTTAAAAGATGAGCATCAAGATCAAAACCTTCCTGCAACACCTTACTAATGGCACCCTGTCTTTGTAAATTTTTTTCGGGATCTTCGGTTTCGATTTGCAAAAATTCGGGAGGAAGATCTTGACTTGATATTTGTCCTTCAGAATGGGTCAGTACTAATCTTTCAACCAAGTTTTGCAATTGACGAATATTTCCGGGCCAAGAGTATTGCTCAAGAACTCGAACGGCAGATTCATCAAACCAACAGGGTGGATTTCTATGATGAAGTTTATTCATCAGCTCACAAAAATATTTAAGGAGAAGTTCAACATCCCCTTTGCGTTCTTTCAAAGTGGGAAGAGTGATGGGGAGCACATTAAGTCTGTAATAAAGATCCAGTCGGAAAGTATTTGCTTTAACTGCCGCTTCTAGATCGATATTGGTTGCAGCTATGATGCGAACATCAATATTCTTCACACAGTTGCTTCCAACAGGTGTGTATTGTTTTTCTTGGAGTACTCGTAAAATTTTCGATTGCAGACGAGGAGTCATATCACCGATTTCATCGAGGAATATGGTCCCTCCATCTGCGATACCAAAATGTCCTATACGTTTACGATCAGCACCTGTGAAGGCGCCTTTTTCGTGTCCGAAAAGTTCGGCTTCCAAAAGATCTTCGGGAATGGCACTGCAGTTTATAGCAACAAAAGCCTTGGATCGGCGATCAGAAAGCCTATGGACAGAGGAAGCTATAAGTTCTTTTCCAGTTCCGCTTTCACCTAAAATCAAAACAGCACTGTTAGAACGGGCAATTTTTGTGACAAGTTTAAGTGCATTTAAGAGAGCTGGGCTATTGCCAATAAACTCGGGGAAGGAGTCGCGCCAGTTGTCGCTCTCCCTATTTGTAAAATGCCTGAGCGAAGTGTCTTGTGAGGACACGGCATTTTCGTTAGAAAATCTTGTAGGCGTTTCGCCCATTTTATGAAAGCCCTCAGCACACAACGCGTTTACGAAAGAGAAGTATTTACGCGTATTTATTAACCCGTATACCGGAGTTAGCCATAACGTTTTTTGTGTTCGTCGAGGTCTTTTTTTTCCTCGAAAGTCCCTTTTCTTGGAAAAGGGTTTATACTTGTGTCTCTCATATCGAAATAACTGTAAATGATCGCTGAGGTTTCATCTATAATCATAGCCTAAGTGTTCACACCAGACAAATGGGGCACCGATTTCGATTAAAAAATGTTCAATTTTAGTCCTCTCACATTTTGTTGAGAAGGAGAAAGTTTGGCAAAACTATGTCTAATTCCAACATGAACAACACAATGGATTTTGGAAAAAAACTGAGGGTTGCTTTAGTCCACGATTGGTTAGTGAGCTATCGTGGAGGAGAAAAAGTTCTTGAAAGTATAGTAAAATTGTTTCCTGACGCCCCCATTTACACCTTGTTTTATAATAGATCTCAGATTCCAGAAATCTTCCATAAAAGAAAGATTGTCTATCCAAAAGGTCTTAACACTTTTCAAAAGTTTCGCAAAATTCTTCTGCCTTTTTTGCCTAGTGCAATCGAAGCGATCGATTTGAAAGGATATGATCTGATAGTCAGCACTTCATCTTGTGTTGCAAAAGGAATCATCCCTCCACTGAATGCAAAGCATCTCTGCTATATACATTCACCCATGCGTTATATTTGGGATCAAAGAAGTGAGTACTTTCGAAGTTTAAATGAACTACCCCTAGCACCTATGTTTCTGAATTATATGCTCTCACAATTGAGAGTGTGGGATGTAAGTTCCTCAAATAGAGTTGATAGTTTTGTTGCCAACTCTCAATTTGTAAAACAGAGGGTTTCCAAATACTATCGAAGGGATTCAACTGTTATTCACCCACCCGTATTTTTAGATTCTTTTTACAAAGAAAAAACTACCTTTAAAGACAAAGAAAATTTTTTTCTTGTTGCCGGAGCCTTCGTACCCTATAAGCGGTTTGACCTCGCTATAGAAGCCTGTAATCAGCTGAATATTCGCCTTGTTGTAGCAGGATCGGGCCCTTGTGAGCGTTATCTTCGAAGTGTTGCGGGGGAGAAAACAGAGTTTGTGATTTCACCAAGCAATGAAGAACTTGCCCAGTTGCTTAAAAAAGCTCAGGCTCTTCTCTTTCCAGGGGTAGAAGACTTCGGAATTCTTTCTATCGAGGCCATGGCAAGCGGCACTCCTGTAATCGCCTTGAAAGAAGGAGGATCTCTGGATTATGTAGTCCCTTCCGTCAATGGATTATTTTTTTCAGAGCAGACTACAGAAGGTTTAATTGAAGTGTTAAGAATGTTTAAAATTGAGAAATTCGATCTTAAACAGATTGTAAAATCTACGGAACGTTTTTCAGAAGCACGATTTCTCACCGAAATGCAAAATGAGATTCGTCGTACATTAGGGGTTTAGAATGAGTATGTCGAGAGACACCATGATCAGAGGATTTTATGCACAATGCGATATTGTGTCTGTTATTATTGCATGGCTTCTAGCCTACTATTTCCGTTTCTATGGACCTTTGAGCGCAAGCAAAGGCATTCCCGAATGGCATATCTATCTCAAACTCACTCCCTTTATTCTACTGATTTGGTTTTTCGTTTTAAGTTTCCAAGGTTTTTATCGAAAAAATTACATTACACGTCCTGTCTCTCTAGAAGCTTTTGCAATTATAAAAGCCTGCGCCATTGCTCTAACCTGTTTTATTGTTGTGAGTTATTTTTATGATGAATATAGATATTCTCGATTAACTCTTGCAATATTTGCAGTCCTTCATCCAATGCTGATTATATTAAATAGAAGTGCTTTACGAAAATTTTTTAAATTTTATAAAAGACATAATCTTCCACGAAAAGTTTTGCTCATAGGCGCAGGTTCCAATCTTGAAAAAGCTTTGAGTTTAACTGATTCTCTAGATTTAACCTCGGTTCAAATTATAGGTATTGTAGGAGTTTTTCAGAATTCAGAAGAAAAAAATACACTTAGTTCATTATGCGAAAAAATGAAATGCTCTTTATTTGACATACCTGAAGATTGGATCAGTTTTTTTCTCAAATATCCTTGTGAAAGTGTACTTGTAGCATTGCCAAATCACTCCCATTCTTTTTTTTCAAGTCATTTAGAATCCATTGTAGAACAGGTTCCTGACATAAAAATTATTCCTGATCTATCGTATTTAGATCGCTTTCATTCAGGAATGGAACTTGTCGGAGATATTCCCGTTATGAATATCCACGACAGCCCTTTGAAAGGTATGAATTCCATTATCAAAAGAATTTTTGATATTGTAGGGTCTTTGTTTTGCATAGTGATATTTTCACCTCTTTTGCTCGTGATTTCTTTTTTAGTGAAATGGAGTTCCCCAGGTCGAATTTTTTACGTTCAAGAACGCATGGGTCTTGATGGTCGGACCTTTCCCATATTGAAATTTCGTACAATGCCTGAAAATATTGAAAAAGAAACAGGAGCTGTTTGGGCACGTAAAGATGATGGCCGAGGGACAAAGATAGGGTCTTTGCTACGCAAAACAAGTTTGGATGAGCTCCCTCAGCTTTTTAACGTACTTGCAGGACAGATGAGCCTTGTAGGCCCCCGACCTGAACGTCCTATATTTGTAGCTCAGTTTCGGAGGAGCGTCCCAGGATATATGCTACGACATAAGGTAAAAGCAGGAATGACAGGGTGGGCGCAGGTTCAAGGTTGGCGTGGAAACACAAGTATTGAAAAAAGAATTGAAGCGGATTTGCATTATATCCAAAGTTGGTCTTTGCTTTTAGATATCAAAATTCTACTTTTGACTTTAGTAAAAGGTTTCGTGAATACAAACGCCTACTAATCTTCCAGTAGGTAAAAATTCCCTAGTTTCCCCTCTATTGTTTCACAGCTTCACTTCTTCTAGAATAGAATTATAGCAATTTTTATAACTCTTTTGGTATTGAGAAAAAAATGGGGCATCAAAGCACATGCATCGCTGTACTCGATAACAACACCTCTTCGAGCAAGCGACTCATTGAATCCTCTGTTAAGATGCTAACAAAACAATTTGAAAGCATCGGAAGTCTCATAGATACACCCCTTATGGAAGAACCAAGTTCTATTTTTATCGACACCGAACATATCGGCAAAGATGCCATTTCAGAAAATCTACATCGTATTAAAGAAAAATGGCCTATGGCTCCGATTATAGCAATGACCCTAGAAAGAAATATTGACAACATCGTTGAACTTGTGCGCTATGGATTCGATGAATTTCTTTTGAAACCCCTTAGTGCAGACGAACTCACAATTCGCATGCAAGTAAAAAAACAACTTCTAGGAAAAGCAAAAGAACGATCCGTAACAGCTGGTGATATTTCCGTAGATCCTTCGAGCCGTTCTGTAAAAAATATTATCAACGGGAAGGTAAAGTATTTATCTCCGATTGAAATCAATTTACTTTCCATACTCTTAGGTTCTAAAGAAGAATCCATTTCTCGTGAAAATGTGAAGAGAAGCTGTTGGGGTTCTACAAGTGTCAGTGACAATGCTCTCAATCGAAAACTTTTTGAAGTTCGAAGAGCCCTCTCAGAGATTGGATCAAATTTTACAATCAAAACCCTTTACGGATCTGGTTACGCCATTCAAAGAAAAAACCCAGGAGAAGAATAAAGCTTCAAAGCTTGTATGAGATCAATGTGTTAGGTCTTTTCTCGTAAAGAATTCTATATACAGCATAATTCCTAATAATATTTTTAATGTAACCGCGTGTTTCCTGATACGGAATAGATTCAATGAATTCTATAGGTTCCAAGTGACCTCTTAGTCGAATCCACTGATCCGTTACATTCTCACCTGCATTGTAAGCACTTAAAGCATAGTCTATGCGATTGTTGTATTTGTTCAGAAGGCTTGTAAGCGTACTAATACCGAGTTTCAAATTATCTTCTTCGTTGGTTAATGTGAATGCTTTGAGACCTATCATATTTGCGGTTATCTTTGCAGTACCATGGGTCATTTGCATAAGACCCATGGCGTTTGCGGTAGATTTTGCTTCAGGATCAAATGCGCTTTCCTGTCTCACCACGGATAAGACAAGATAAGGAGAGACATGAGACTGAAGTTGGCCTATTACTTTTTTGAGTGTATCTACATGATAGTCAGGAAACAACCCTTTCCATGGAATATAAGGTTTTAGAAGGTCGGAACTTGATAAGAGTTTAACAAGAGTACTCTGTTCACCATTTGTATATTCTAAATTATAAAATTGAGACGCAAGATAGAGTGCAAAAAGATCGTTTTTATTATCGAAAGGAAAACTTTTAAGCACTTTAATAGCTTCATCTTTTAAACCGAGTTCTAGAAGTTCTTTATATATGTTCAACTTTGCAAGAGTCTGTATATCTGCTTTATACTTTTGAAATTTACTCTCCAGCTGGGTTAAAGTTCTTTCGGAAGAAAGGGTTTTCATAAAAATATCTTCATTCACATTGTTTTCATCCATAAGCAGAATGGAATAAAAATTCAATGGATAGTCCTGAAAAAATTCTTTCACACGCTCTCTACTTATTTGAAAATGCTTATTATGAATTTTTTCTATTTTTAAAAGAAAGTATTCACTTGTGGACGCATAACGACCATCGGGATAATATTCCAGATATTTTTGAAATGAAGATTTTGCTTCGTCATATTTTTTAGCAAGGTAAAGAACCCATCCCGTTCGGAAACGCGCAAGTTCTGCATACGTAGCATCGTCTGTCTTTTTTGAAATTTTTTGAAATATTTTTGCGGCATCTTTGTATTTTTTTTGATCTTCTTGAATTCTGCCTAAATTGTAGAGGGTTTTTATATAGGAAGCATGACCTTCATTGTCATCAATAAAAGTCTTACAAAGTTTTTCAGCTGTTTTAAGTTCTTCTTCTTTCCAAAAACTATTGATAAGTGGTTCTAAATAGGCAGGAGCAAAAGAATACATGTGCTTTTCAAAAGATTGAAAAAAGTGTTTTTCTACTTTATTTAGTTTTTCTTTTTTACCAAGAAAAAAATAGAGAGAGGAAAGTGCCTTGTAAATATTCGAGGCATCACTGAAATAGCTATTTTTGTAAAGATAAGGGTAATAGGGATCAGGATTCTGTAAGATCGCAGCTGTTGATTTGTCTAAAGAGATCAAAGCTAAAGACTTTTTTGTTCCTGAAGAGTTTGAAGTCTCGGGATCTATTTTTGAAAGGGTTTGATTCCATTTTGGAATTTCTGTGAGATGGGCTTGGACTAATTCTCTGTTTTCAAGAAGATCCCTATACTTTCTAGCAAGATGCATGAAGTCTTCCATCTGAGAACTTTCAAACAAAGCTGCACTATAATACAGTATAAAATGTGGGTTGTTTTTGTCGCTAACAGGTAGGGTTTCTATTGTATCGAGAACAACTTTGTAATCACGCGATCGCATGGCAAGTTCAATTTTTTCTTTAACTAAAGAGTTAGACAATGCGTCAATTTTAGATGCGTCAAAATATGCAGAACTTTTACTGAGATTAAGATCTGAAAGGGCCTTGTCCAGAAATTCCAATTTTTCAGAATCCTTCTTGGATTGAGCGACAAGGGACTCTGAGAGCGCACGGTAGTAGTAGAGAAAGTCTCTACTTGCAAAACCATCGAAAGTAAAAGAGCGCAAGGGGTCTTTTTTTAAAGCTTTTTGTTGCTCTGATGCGGTTTTGATCTCGTTGAGGGCTGCACGAATTTTTGATTTTGTTCGAGTGTCTTGCGAGAATGCACAAGTTGAAATGATAAAAAAAGAAAGCAGGATGTGTTTCATAGTTTTTCCATGCTCGGAGTTGTGGGATCCTATGCAAAGTTAGAGAGTAGCTTATCAGAGATCTTCAATTTTCTCTAGAAGAGAGCACAAAAATGAGAGAACTCTTAGTAAGATTTACAGGGCGAGTTAGCGAAATTTTTCAGGGTCGATCAAACAGTGTAAAATCAAAACAGGAAGAGACACGCATACACGATCAATTTGTATCTTTTGCCAATATGGAAAAAGACGCAATTTTGACGATGTTTAAAAGTTCGTTAGAAGGTTTAAATTCCAAAAGTGTTGAAACGCTGCAAAAAGAATTCGGAACTAACGAGATTCTTAGAGAGAATTCTTCGGTTTGGCACGAAGAGCTTCTTGGTTCCATTAAGAATCCTTTTAATCTTCTACTTACAGCCATCGCTCTGATTTCCTATTTCACAGGAGATCTGGCTGGAGCAATTATTGTGGCTGTGATGATTTTTATAAGCGTCATTCTTTCTTTTACACAAGAATATAGATCCAACCGTGCTGCAGAAAAATTAAAAGCCATGGTTACAATGACTGCTACTGTGACACGAAAACGCCCTCTAGAAGACGAAGAATCGAGTTCTGAAATTTCAGATCCCGCTCAAAAATTTGAAATCCCCATTAAAGAATTAGTTCCTGGAGATATTATCCAACTCTCAGCAGGAGACATGCTTCCTGCTGACGTTTTTTTACTAAAATCTAAAGATTTATTTATTACACAGTCTGCTTTAACAGGAGAATCTCTGCCTGTTGAAAAACATGCCAACCCACGAGAGGATCTAACCGACAATATACTTGAGCTTCAGAATATCTGTTTTATGGGAACGAGTGTGATCAGTGGAACGGCAACCGCTCTTGTATTGCAAACGGGAGCAAGGACTTATTTTGGATCCATAGCAAAAAGCATTACGGGAAAGCGTGCCCTTACAAGTTTTGACAAAGGTATTTATAATTTTTCCTGGCTTATGTTGTATTTCATGTTTGCCATGGCTCCTATAGTTCTTATCATCAACGGTTTCACAAAAGGAGATTGGACCGAAGCTTTTATGTTTACTCTTGCTGTTGCAGTTGGATTGACACCGGAAATGTTACCAATGATTGTGACTGTGAATCTCGCAGTAGGAGCGCGCAAGATGGCAAAAAAACATGTGATTGTGAAACGTCTTACTTCCATACAAAATTTCGGTGCTATGGATGTTCTTTGTACAGATAAGACAGGAACTTTAACTCAAGACAAAGTTATATTGCTCAAATGCGTAGATCCCAATGGAATAGAAGATGAACTTAACATCATGCAATACGCCTATTTAAACAGTTACTACCAAACAGGGTTGAAAAATCTTCTTGACCATGCCGTTCTCAACCATGTGAAAGAAAATGTTTCTCGCAAACCTCAGTCTCGTTATCGCAAAATCGATGAAATCCCCTTTGATTTTCAAAGACGTCGCATGTCGGTTGTTGTAGAAGAAGATGGAGATGGACACCTTTTAATTTGCAAAGGCGCGTTGGAAGAAGTTCTCAAAGTAAGTTCTTCTGCTGAAATTCAAGGAAACAGAATTCCTCTTGATGAAACCGTTCATGAAAGCATGTTAACTCTCGCTAAGGATTTTAGCGAGGATGGCTTGCGTGTTCTTGCTCTTGCTTACAAAGAAATGCCAAAAGATCGCAAAGAGTATTCCATAAGTGACGAATCCGAACTTATATTGCTTGGTTTTTTAGCCTTTCTAGATCCTCCTAAAGAAACCGCAGCACGCGCTATTGAAGCTTTGAACAAGCATGGAGTGTCTGTAAAAGTTCTTACGGGAGATAACGAGTACGTTACGAGAAAGATTTGTAAAGAAGTGGGATTGAATGCGGACTCTATACTTTTAGGTCACGAAATAGAAAAAATGAGCAACGAGGAATTGGGAGAATATTCTGAAACACATTCCGTCTTTGCAAAACTCACACCTGCTCAAAAACAACGCATCATTCGTGCGATGCATGCAAAAGGCCACGTAGTTGGATTTTTGGGAGATGGAATCAACGATGCCCCCGCACTTAAAGAAGCCGATGTCGGTATTTCCGTAGATAACGCTGTCGATATTGCTAAGGAGTCCGCGGATATTATCCTCCTTGAAAAAAACTTGCTTGTTTTAGAGGAAGGCGCACTCGAAGGTCGTCGTGTTTTTGGTAACATTGTGAAGTATCTACGTATGGGCGCCAGTTCGAATTTTGGAAATGTTTTTAGCGTCGTCGGCGCGAGTCTATTTTTGCCTTTTCTTCCTATTATGCCTATACAACTTCTGATTCAGAATTTACTTTACGATCTCTCACAAACTGCAATTCCATTCGACAAAGTAGACGATGAATACTTGCAAAAACCACGCAAATGGGAAATTGCGGACATTCGACGCTATATGTTTTTTATTGGACCCGTAAGTTCCTTGTTTGACTATTTAACTTTTGCTCTCCTTTGGTTTTTCTTTGCTGCAAATTCCGAAACCCATCAGAACTTCTTCCAATCGGGTTGGTTTGTTGAAAGTTTGATCTCACAAACTTTGATCGTACACTTGCTTAGAACCAACAAAATTCCCTTTTTACAAAGCACTTCGTCGATGGCCCTTGGTTTTACGACTTTAACCGTCATTTTGATCGCAATTTACATCCCCTTTTCACCTTTTGCGGCACGCATTGGACTAACTCCGCTACCCTTATCCTTCTTTTTCTGGTTAGTTCCTTTATTGCTAGCCTATGTAGTTCTTAGTCAGGTCGTGAAGAACTATTTGGTGAAACATCTCGAGGAAAAAGCTTCCTCTTAAAAAAGGAAGCACAAGCACACTGTACTCCGAAAAAAATTATTTAATTTTTTATGGGAATTTGCATCACTCTGCTATCCTATTGGTAGATCTTAAACAAAATGAGGACCGTTTATGTTATTTGAGTCTTCGGGTAAAAAAACTTTAACTTGGGTCTTATCTCTCGGTGTGCTTGCATCCCTATTGACCTACTGTAAATCTCAGAAGTCAGAAACGAGCACACCTTCTTCTTCAGGTGTAGCACTCGGAACAGATCTTCAACAGCAGCTTAACGATAGAATCCAAAAGATCGACGAACTGCTCCACAGCGCACCTACCGTTCCCACAAAAGATAAAGAGGGAAACACAGATTACGGCGCACAGGATTACAACAAGCTCGTAGACACACTTAAAACATTTAACCAAGAGCAGATGAAGGACTTATTTAACAGTCCTGCATTTGCAGGACTTACCGAAAGTTATAACCAGTTAAAGAATCAAACACCCATCACCGTTACCAATACTGTGACAAGCACTGAGACAAGTACAGAAACAAGTACAAGCACCACAACAGATTCGAAATCCTCTGGGTATTTCTCTTGGATGTATTCACCTAGCGCTCCTGGAACTGTGCAACTGAGTGTTATGGGTACAGCTTTATTTATAGGAGTTGCGGTTTACAATGCAGCTCTTGCATTAGGTGCAGATGCCCCAAAAGCTGCACAAGTTTGGAATGACAGAAAATTCTTCAGCGGTGTAGTCTGGATGCGTACATTTGTAGGTTTGGGTCTTACCGTAGGCAATCTTATTGTTGCAGCATTGGGTTATACGGGAGATCTGACACAAGAACAGTACAACGATTTAACAGGAGCTTTTGCAATCATCGATGGTGTGACAACCATGATGGTAGGGGCTTATCCACTTATTGAATCTGAAATTATAGCGCCCAAAATGATGAAAAAAAAATTGGACTATGGAGTCCGAGGAAATTTTGCTGATCTTTTTATAGACCCAAGAAAATATGGAACTAAATATCCTTCAACTGTGCATAATCAAGAATTTTGGAAGGAGTATTACGATATTATTGAAAAAGTTGAGATCGTTGAAGGAACAGAGACTGATAAAAATGGATATAAAAAAGTAACTGCCACATGTAAACCAGAATGCACTGCCGCTGAAAAGCAAAGAATCAAAGAAATGAATTCGACGGGAGAAATAAATAAAGCATACGAAATTCATTCAGAAACCAAAAAGCCCACTAATACATGGAAGGAGTATTATTACTCAAAAGCAACTAAACACCCAACGATGTTCAGCAATCCTTATAAAAAATTGGGACCTACCAACAAAAATCTGATGAGAGCCGGAATGGGAGCCGTCGTAGGATTTGGAGCTGTAGTCACCGCAGCGGGTACTGCAGGCCTTATCATTGATCACTCACATTCGAATTCTACAGCGCTCGCTGAAGGAACGAATACTTCTTCTGATCCAAGACATGTATACTTCGAACAACTCGGAGCAGAGTTCCAAAAACTCTTTGAACTTCATAATCAAATCTACGCTCAATAAATCAAAGAAACTTGCTCTAAAGCTAGACACGTTATAGGCTTTTAGTAAACCAACTAGGAGCCTATACCCATGAACAGAAAGTCTGGTGTCTTCGCCCTATTTCTACTGTCCTGTCAAAGCCCCGCATGGTCTTTTCAACGAAGTTCAAACACGATCAAACCTCTACCCGCAGACGGAGAAACATGTTTTAGCCCTGATGAACCTTGTTCTGAAAAACTTGTACGATTTATAGACTCCGCAAAAAACAGTATTGAAGTTGCGATTTATTCCATCAATTTGGAGGAACTTGTCGACACACTGATAAAAAAGTCGGAGCATGTGAAAGTGCGAATCATATGTGACAAGGTTCAATCCAAAGGGGTGAAATCTAAAGTGAAGCATCTTTTGGAAAGTGGTGTGAACATACGTTATGGAAAGCAAAAGGGGATCATGCACAATAAGTTTACAATCATCGATGACAAGATGATTGAAACTGGATCTTTCAATTATACTAATCATGCAAGCACTTCGAACGAGGAAAATCAAATTTACTTAGCAAATTCGAAAGTTGTGAATCGCTATGTAGATCGATTTTCCAAAATGTGGGAAAATGCTGTTGAAATCGACATTAGGGAGTTGACAAGAGAGATCGAGAGTGCGCAAAGCGATGAGGACCAAAGATCTCTTCCGGCACATCAGGGTGAACTTGGCTACTGAGTGCCATTTCTGCTGCTACAAAACCTGCCTGGAAGCAAAAGCTTCCCCCATAACCCTGAAAGGCAGCTGCAACAACGATATTGTTATGACGAGAGCCTATTAACTTTTTAGGATGGTAGAAGCCAATGAGCGGGGTGCGATCCGAAGTAAATCCCATAGGACCTTCCCAAGCTCTCGAAGCAGGTTGACCTTGTGTTTCAGGAAAACGGATTTCGATCATCGCTTGCATTTCACGGAAGTGTTTTTTGAAGCGAGATTCAGAACTTTCGTTGGTGCTTTCATCGTAATCCAAACCAAAGTGGAGCATACCGCGTGTTTGTGTGCCATCTTGGTAAGTTTTAGATTTTGGAAAATTAAAATAGATATCTCCTCGTTGTTCAGTGAGTGTCATTCCTTTGAGGGTGTTAGTGACATGTTCCATGTTTACAACTTGGGAGTAGTGCGTTTTGATTACTGAAAGATCAGAAAATATTTTGGGAGTTTGCGCATTAGTTGCAACAATAACTTTATTTGCATGCACACTTCCTTCGGAAGTACGAATTAAAACTTTTCCATGCCCTTCGTCTGTTACTTTTTCAACGGTGACATGGGTATAGAGTTTAACTCCTTTGCTTATAGATTTTTGAAGGACTTGTGTAACAAATTTGTAGGGATGGTAGTTTCCATTTTCAGGAATATAGCGAGCTGAAAAGAGAGAAGAGATTTTCACTTCTTGGGCTATTCTATCAGCAGACCAAAGTTCCATAGGAACTGATTTTTTCCTAGACTGAAGCCATTCGAAATCTCGATAAAGGATTTGCGCTTCTTCCCTGCTTGATGCAAGTTTTAACCAACCCGCTGAAGATTGATCACAGGATATATTTTCTCTTTTCAAGATATCTTTTAAACGGATGAAATTTTTATAATTGAACTCGTAAAGAGTGTTTGCTTGAAATTCTGCGACTTTATCCAGTTCGGATTCACTGAGTTCAGGGTTTCTTTGTTTAACAATGCGCCTGCGCTCTTCAACTAAAGTAAGAAAATCATCTAAATAATTTTCTGCAAGAAGTTGGAAATTCCCTCCATTGCGTCCACTAGATTGAGAAGCTATCTGTCCAGCTTCCAGAACGATAACTGTTTTTCCTGAATGAGCCGCATCACTTAAATAGTAAGCTGCAGACGTCCCTGTTAGGCCTGCACCGATGATGACATAGTCCGCATTATGAGGTAGTTTTTTAGTAGATCTGTAATCTTTCAGAGGTCCTGGTTCTAGAAACCAGAATGGAGTTTGGTTTCTAGGTACTTCGATCATTCCTGTGATTTTGCCACCTATATCCGCGACAATATCTTGATAGTCTGCACGAGCTGCGGAATTGAATTTTGGACCATAAAGTCTTTCTATTTCAAATAGAGTCTCCTGCAGGGTAGGAGTAACTCGACCATGTGAGTCGACATATTTTTGAAGTTCTGATTTAAATTCATCTTTGTATTTGGAAAAAATTTTTGGGTCTGTTTTTTCCATCCATTGCAGCAAGGGGTGGGTAGAGGCAAAGATAGTGGAACTTACAATAAGACATGTCATGAATACGAGCTTCCGATAGAGACACCGCTGCATAAGGACTCCAAACTTTAAAAATGAGAATTTCAGAAACTATACAAATTTTTTTTTGGAAAAACGATAGGTCATATTGGCGCTTAATATGCTAGAATACTTTTAAAGATCAAAAATTACATAAAGGACAGAGTATGAAAGTTCTTTCATTTGGAATGATTCTTCTTTTAAATTTTTCTTGTGTTGGTTCTAAAAAAGCAAATGAAGAAGTAGACATCTCTTCGAATAAAAACCCACACGACTGGTTAGGATATCGTTTAGGAGATATGATTCAGTATAAAGAGTGGAGAGACAAAACGGATGGTAAAGAATTTCATATTCGTAAGTTTCCAAACTCTATAGCTTCAGAATACATGAGAAGAACGGATGATGAGAGCAATTATGATATTCTTCTCGATATCGTGAAAAATAGGACTCAAAAATCAGAGCAAATTCCTTCTAAGGATATGCTCGTGATTCATCTTCGTATTGGAGATGTGATTGATGATATGCCACAAACTGCTGCAGAATTTCTATCTCATGAGGTGAAATACTCTAACGGTCACAACTACGTTAAACCTCTTTCTTATTACCAAAAAATCATCGATAAAATAAAACCCCTATCTTTGAGTTCTATATCTTTAATTGGAGGTTTTCACAAAACTACCAGCGGGTCCAGAAAAAGTCTTGAATATGTAGCAGGAGTTCGAAACTTTTTCGAAAAAAATGGATTCAAAGTTACAGAGAGAATCAATTTCAATCCTGACGATGACTTTATTTTTATGAGCAATGCTTTGTATTTCACACCTTCAGGAGGTGGTTTTTCGCGAATTATAAAAACAATGGTGGAAAAGCAGAATCACACGATTATTGCACCATAAAATCAGGAGTATCTGTAGGAACATCTTTAGCAAATCCTTTGCTTGAAGGCCAAATTTGATTTCTTTCCAAGAGAGCCTGATTTAAAAAAAGTTCTTGAACACTTGCATTTCCCTTTTCAATTATAGAATTTGCTGACTCTGCAAGATTTATTTCTTCTTTCGGATCTTCATCGAGATTGAAAACAAATTCTTTATTCGATTTTAGATGTTTAATGTATTTGAAGGGATACACAACGTTTCCTACATATATTCCACCGTAAGGCTGAATCAGTGGTATTTCATGTTGCGTATTTGTTGAATCAAACATGGAAACTCCTGAGAAGTGATTGGAAACTTCGAGGTTCAGAAGTTTGAGCAAGGTAGGAGCAATATCCAACTGAGAATACGCAATGTTATTCTCTCTACGAGGAGCGATGTGATCTTGCCATATCATGAGAAAGGGGGTGCGGAATGACTCTTCGTAAAAACCTACTGCATTGCTGTAATTTCCATGTTCTCCGATGGGATAACTGTGATCCCCTGTAATTATGATGATGCTGTTTTTTAGATAGGGTCTTGCTTGAATTTCTGCCATGAAGGTCCGTAAATATTCGTCTGTTACTCGGATTGCATTCGAATAATCTTCTTTTGTGTTTTTTGGATATTTGTAGATATACCGTTGTTTGAGTGGAACTCCGTTAAACATCATGTGACTGCTGACAGTAAGGAGCGAGCTAAAATAGCGGCGTTTTCTTGGACTCTTATATTCAATGGAATCCATATAATTAAAAAATTTAATGTAGAACTTATCATCTTGTAAACCCCATCCCCAGATATCTTTGTAATCAGGTGGATGAACAAATTCATTGTTCATAGCTTTCACTATTTGAAATCCATTCTTACTCATAAAGGGTGCACCGTTATCAAAATCCCCATGCCAGAAATTGTGAAAATAAACGGTTGTGAAACCAGCATCTTTTAAAATTTCTGGTAAACAATGAAAATTATGCATTCCATATTGAGTAAAGGACTTACCCATAAAACTTTCAGGTATTCCACAGTGAATCATAAACTGCCCACGTGCTGTCTGAATACTGGGGCCGTAAAATTTATCGACATAAAAACCATTCTTAATAAGCGAATTGTAAAAAGGAGTGTAGACAATCCCTTCCGGACTTTGAGTTTCTACAAAATTCTTATTAAAAGATTCAATTTGCAAAAGAAAGATATGAGGTTGTTCTTCGAGTGGTGGAATTTTACTTTCTTCAGCCTTCAGATAGGGAAATTTTACAGGTGTTTTAATTTCGTCTATTTTCCAACTGATTTTTAAGAAAACAAGAGAGTCCTTGAAAAAGTAATCGAAAGGATCAATTGTTGAAAACAATATTGAGCAAAAAACATAAGTAACCATAGAAGTTAAAATTATTTTTTTTTCAAAAAATTTTATTTCTCGTTTTCTGAGAAGAAAAATATCTGTAATTAAAAAACTCAGAATTATAAATATAGCAGCACTAAGTGTAAAAACTCCCACCATATCGATGATCATTGAAAGTGCTTTTGCTTCGAATATCTGAAAGAAGTTTTCTTTGATTAGAGCAAACCCGAGCGTGTCTTTGGTATGAAGTTCAAAACCCCAAAAAATTGCGTAAAACAATACTCCTATAAAATGAACAACCCCTGTAAGTAAGTTATGTTTTGACAGAAGAATTTCGAAGGTTAAGAAGAAGAAAAAAGTTAGCAACGAGGAAAAAATAAGTAGTGGGAAACTCATAACAAATGTGAGTTCTCCAGGATCTGAAAGTAGGAAATAAATTCCGACTACGCTTTGAATGAAGGTCATAAAAAGCGGAAAATATAGGAAATAAATATTTTTCTTAAGAAAATCAGACACTTTTCACCCCTCAGGATATTTATCTCTCATTATACCAAGGAGACGAGATTAAGGTGTGTGTCCCTTTATCTCTAGCCTTTCTCAGATGTAGTTTTTAACTAAGTCTCTTTTGGCAAAGGCTATGGCTTTGTGAAGGGTCGATTCTATTTGAATCTGAGGATTGTCTTGCAAGACTTTGGATTTGCGAAGGAGTTGCAAGGGTTGTTTAGAAATTCCCGCTATATGAACAATAATGTTACGGGAAAGCAGATCTATGATAGCGGACTCAAAAGCGATCAACCCCGTAAGATCCATGGTGGGGACATTTTCAAAATTAAAAATAATAGATTTTATATCTTTGTTTGCAATCGTTGCACCTTCAATCGCACGTTCAGCTGCACCAAAAAAAAGTGGCCCTGCGATTTCGTAGACCATGACTCCTTCCGGTAAGGGTTCACTCAAAGCATGATGTGTTCCTGTCCATTGAGATCCTGTAGTCACTTTCGACATGCGTTGTATAAAGAGTAATGCTGCAAGACCAACACCGACAGTCACTCCGAAGACCATATCAAAAATCACAGTAAGAAAAAAACATGTAAGCAGAACTGCTTTGTCACTTCGAGGACTCACTTTCAAACAATGCTTGAAATGTTTGAGATCAAACATTCCATACGCAACATAAACAAGCATTGCTGCAAGAGATGCCATAGGTATGTAGGAAACGTATTCTGCACAAAAGACAACGATGAGCAACACAAAGAGTGAGTGAAAGATAGCAGCAAAGGGAGAACGTGCTCCAAAACGAATATTCGTCGCTGTTCTTACAATGGCACCTGTTGCGGGAATAGCACCAAAAAAAGGCCCTACGATATTGGCAATACCAAGAGCGACCAGCTCCGTGTTGGGATCATGATCTGTCTGTGTGATCCCATCTGCAACGACAGCACACAGAAGGGATTCAATAGCTCCTAAGAGTGCAATTGCGACACCTGCCATAAGTAAAGGTTGTAGACTTGCAAAATTAAGTGAGAAAGGAATTTCACTCGCTCCTTGTAAGTTCCAGGGAAACTCAAACTTTGGTAACGCAGAAGGAATTCCATGTTGCAAAATTCCTTCCGACATGAAGGAAAAGCGTGTACGGATCGTTGCGATTTCCAGTTGGGGATAGATTTGATTAAGAAATGTTACCAAAGCTGTTACACCTGTAAGAACAACAAGTGGTGCAGGGATCTTCTTATTCATCTTAGGCCAGAGTATGAGAAGAAAGAGTGTAAGCATAGACACGCTGAACTCACCTGGGGAAAAGGTGTGGGCACTTTTCAAGAGTGCAACGATTTTCTCAAAAAAAGCATCAGGAACATGTTCCATCTTCAATCCAAAAAAATCTTTGATTTGAATCACTGCAATAACAACAGCAATCCCACTGGTGAAACCTGTAGTCACAGGATAAGGAATAAAACTGATAACCTCTCCAAGCCGACTCAGTCCCAAAATAAGTAAGATCAATCCTGCAATAGCTCCCGCAATGAGCAGTCCTGAAAGCCCGTAATGCCCCACTATAGGAGCAAGGATGACGACGAAGGCAGCTGTAGGACCCGTCACACTAAAACGTGAGCCTCCGAGAAGAGCCACAATTCCAGAGAAGATAACAGTATAAAGTCCATACTGAGGGGGCGCACCGCTAGCAATAGCGAGCGCCATACCAAGAGGTATGGCCACCATACCTACAACAATCCCTGCAAGAAGGTCTGCTTTAAGATCGGGGAAGCCATAACCTTTCTTGAAAATTTCTTGAAGTGCTGTTGCAATTTTGAAGTTTAAGAGCTTTAGATCGCTTTCGGAGTCATTTTTTGGCATAAATAAGTTTCCGCTGTGTTGATCTGGGATGTCATATTTAAAAATCTATATTAAATCTACGAGGTCGTTAAGAACTTCGCATGAATGAAACAGGAGCGGTTTTTTAATGAAGGTCCGTAAAACTCCACTTGATGAAAGCTTCTGGCAATATAAAGAGCCTCAGCTTCTAGAACCCATAAGCACTGAACGTGCGATGGAAATTGCATGTTCTGTAGCTCTCAAGGGAGTAGGCGCGGTTCATAAAAACCCTCTTGTGGGTGCTGTATTTGTGGATCGAGAGCATCGCTTTCTTGCAGCAGCAGCACACCTCGCTTTTGGGCAAGAACATGCCGAAATCAATCTGATTGATAAGATCCGACAACAGGGCCTCGAGGATAAGCTCGAAGGTTGTACACTCTACACAACTTTAGAACCTTGCTCTCATATAGGAAAAACACAGGCCTGCGTTAGCGCACTCGCTCACTTCCCCATTAAGAAACTTGTTTTTGGAAGCATAGATCCCAACCCTTTGGTCGCCGGTCGAGGCATTCATTTTCTCGAAGGAAAAGGCATAAAGTGCACCCTTTCTCCCGAATTTGGAGAGATGAGCAAGCACTTGCTTGAAATTTTTCAATGGGGCCTTGCACACAAAACTCCCTTTGTGGCTTTAAAAGCAGCACTCACATGGAACGCAATGGCCGCTTACAATGGAGACAAACGCGCATGGATCACTTCGGAACGCTCACGCAATTATGCACATTGGCTTCGTAAATCTCACGAAGCTGTTCTTGTCGGTGCTCAGACTGTCATTTGCGACAACCCTACTTTGAATATTCGCCACCCTCAGATTCCAGGTTCTACTCCCTTGCGAATCGTTTTAGATAGAAAAGGCAGAGCTTTGCTTTCTCGTCCCTTTAACGAGCACAATTTATTGAAAGTCGAACCTACAAAAACAATGTGGGTGTGTGAGGGATCTTTTTGGAAAACCCAAGAAGGAAAATTTGCACTCAAAACTTTAGAAAAGTTAGGAGTGCAAACTCATTTGTATGAAAAAGATTTAAACACTTTTATGAAAAGTTTAGGTGAAAAAAATATCGCAAGCCTTTTCATCGAAGGCGGTCCCCAGATCTGGACTTCTTTTTTAAATGAAAAGCTTATTAATAAAATGTATTTGTTTTTTGCACCTAAACTTTTTTCAGGAGATGCTATCCCTTTTAGCAAATCTCTTCTGAATTCTCTCGAATTAAAAAATCAAATAGTGACATGCTTGGAAGAAGATCTTCTTATGGAAGCCCATGTCTCGGAGTTTATATGAGTGAACGCCCTTCATTTCCAGAAATTTACTTGCAGCTTGCAGAGACACTTGCAAAGCGTTCAACCTGCAAACGTTTAAAAGTTGGAACTGTGATCACAAGCGAAGACTTTAGAAAGGTGCTTGCAGTCGGTTATAACGGAAATGCAACAGGTTTACCAAATACCTGTGATCGTGATGAGCCTGGAAACTGTGGGTGTTTCCCACCTAACGTACTTGTACAGACAGATAAAGGTCGTATTCCTATTCAAGATATTAAAGTGGGTAATTCTGTTCTTACTCATATGGGTAGGTATAGACCTGTGACCGCTATTCTACGAAAAGAAAGCGCAAAAAGAAAATATGTAAAATTAAGTGCTGGTCATAAACAAGAAAATAGTTGTCGATTTATTTCAACAATTGATCATCCAATTATGGTTGAAAGAGCTGGAGAAATGTCATGGGTTAAGGCTGACGATCTGATTGTTGGAGATGTTGTGTTAAGAAATTCAATTCCATGTCGCGATTGCAAGCAACCTATTCCGGATTATCGGATACTGTGTAATTCATGTTTTAGACAATCAGCAAATACTGCTGCTTGGCGTGAGAGAATATCAAAAAGGATGAAAGAGGATAATCCTATGAAAAATCTATATGGTCCTCGCAAGAAGTTCGATGATGGGAAAATTGAGTCTTTAGTTTCTAGACAAAAACTAGGCCAAAAAAAATTAAGCGATAATTTATTTCAGCACATTAAAGAACAAGGACTTGATAAGAAATATAGATGTGTTGTTGTGGATCATATTGGAGAGCGCCCCGATATTATTTTGATTGATTGGGATAATAGAGAAGTTATTGCCTATGAATATGAAAGACATCGCAGAAATATCAGGCCTGACAAATTTAAGAAATATAACCAATTTGATGATGTAAGATGGCACATCGTTAATGTCCCACAAGGAGAGTTGGGTTTACATAACGGATTTTCTAAGGTTAGGGTTCGAACTATTGAAAGAATGGTAAGAACATCTCCCATATATAACTTGGAAGTCGAAGAAGATAATTCTTATGTTTGCCAAGGACTTGTTGTTCACAATTGCCTACATTCGGAAGAAAATGCAGTGATCAACTGTGATTCTCCTCGTTCTATGCCTAAAATTGTTTTTGTAACGCATAGACCTTGTGTGAGCTGCGCGAAAAGACTGATCAATCTTGGAAATGTTCGTAAAGTTTATTATGCGAAAGAATACAGGTCGACTGAGTCTAAAGATCTTTTCGCTTTGGTGGGGATTGATCTGGAACAAATAGAGCTGAGAGATCAGGTTCAGTAAGGTGGCACCAATCTCTATTTCGACATGTTTAGTTCAGTCACAGAACCGAGATCTTTGATGCCTGAAACTTTCTTCTTATGAAGCTCATCAATACCAACGAAGTTAGAAGTATCTTGTTGAAGCATTTTGATCTGACCGTTGAATTTTGCACCTTGCTGAATGGTGAGAGAAGGCGTTTCTAAGTCTCCATCAAAGACAGCACTTTCACTTAATTCAATTTTCGAACTTACAACGAATGTACCCGTGCATTTTCCATGAAGGATGACGTCTTCTGCTTTGACATCCGCTTCGATAACCGCACTTTCTTCCAATATCAATGTACCTTCTGAAATAATCTCCCCTTCAATTCTTCCGCCAATGCGACTGGAACCTTTGCAATACAATTTTCCATTGAAATGACATCCTGATGTCAAAATTGTAACTGCAGATTCATCGGAAATGCTTCGGCGTATAGAGTTGAGAGTTCCTGCTCGTTTATTTTTACTAAAAAACATCATATTAAACCTCTTCCTGACAAGGGTATCCTTAAAACCATTATACCACAAAGAACATAGACGCAAAAAAAGCCACATTTCGATAAGAAATGTGGCTTTTTTGTTTTGCTTCTAAAACAGTTCTAACGTTTAGAGAACTGGAAGCGCTTACGAGCACCAGGCTGACCTGGAAGTTTACGCTCTTTCTTACGAGCATCGCGTGTCAAGAGACCCGCTCTTTTCAAAATCTTGTGATGTGCTTCATCAAGCTTGGAGAGCGCTCTTGCAATCGCATGGCGAATTGCACCAGCTTGTCCTGAAAGACCTCCGCCTAACACGTTAATGTTGGCGTCATACTTACCTACGTTGTTTGTCAACTCAAATGGCTGCATAACGAGAACGCGGGATGTTGGTCTAATCAAATAAGCATCAACATTGCGACCGTTGATCGTAATTTTACCATCGCCCTTTTTCAAGTTGAGACGCGCAACCGCAGTTTTGCGTTTGCCAATTGTACTTTGTATATATTTGGTAGCCATAAGCATTAAACTCCGTTTGCTATTCTCGGTTGTAGTGGGGTCGCTTTCTGAGCGCTATGAGGATGGTTGGCATCCTTGTAAACTTTCAGCTTTCTTAAGAAACGCTTACGCAATTTGTTCTTTGGAAGCATCCCCAAAACAGCAAAACGGATAAGACGGTCTGGGTAGGTCTTTTTCATTTCTTGCGCTGAAGTTGTCTTCAACCCGCCTGGGAATTGGCTATGATTGTAGTATTCTTTTTGGTTCCATTTATCGCCAGTCATCTCGATTTTATCTGCGTTTGTAACGATAACGAAATCGCCGCAGTCCATATAAGGGACAAAATACGGCTTGTGTTTCCCGCGCAACACATCTGCAACCTGTGACGCCAAACGGCCTAATGTTTTTCCAGCGGCGTCTACGACTATCCAGTCTCTCTTAACGCTTGCCGGACTGATACTTGTGGTCCTCATCCATGCTCTCCAAAACAATCGAGTTGTTGCACAACTCTAATATCTATACTGGCCATTTTCCAGCATTTTTCCCTATTTCATACGGTCTAGGAACGGCGAAATATATCCTGAACTCCAGGTAAAATCAACACTTGTCTTGTACTTCGAGCCTTGGAATTTTCTTCCATCCTGAATAGGAAACGAGGTCACCATAATACACTTGGTGGTAAATTGCCAAGATCTTACGCACTACACGTTCCCAAGTAAATTTTTTCACTCGCTCATAACCCTTCCGAATGAGGGTCTCTCTCAAGATAGGATTATTCAAAAGCTGATACATAGCTTCCGTCAGCTCCCTCGCATCATAAGCATCGACGGTCAACGCCGCATCCCCTACGACTTCGGGCAAAGAAGAGCTGTGAGAGGTCACAACAGGAGTTCCGCTTGCCATAGCCTCAAGGGGTGGAAATCCGAAGCCCTCATATAAACTTGGGTACACTACGAACTTTGCCTCTCTGTAGTAGTTCCTCAAATTTTCTTCATCTACAAATCCTGCGAGAATGATGTCTTCCTTGAACTCAAGAATGCTCAATGAAAATTCAGCAAAAAGAGGACTCTCTCCTCCAATGAGTATGAGTTGTGTTTTAATTTCAGGATTTTTCTTTCGGAGTATTCCGTAGGCTTCTACGAGAAGTTTGATATTTTTTCGGGGCTCTAAGGAACCAACATAAAGAATGTAATCTTTGCGTGGCCTGTCGATTGGATCTAAACTTTCTTTCTGCATAAAGAAATCATCAACAGCCCAATACACTAAAGAGATGTTGTCCAAACCTACTTTGCAATATTGCAATAAGTCATTTCGTGAATTGTTGCTGTTTGTAACAACACGTGTTGCTTTTTTTACAATGCGTGGGATGACAAAGCGATACCAATTACGGAAAGCGACACTGTACCATTGTGGGTTTACAATAAAGCAAAGATCATGAACGTGAACAATAGATTTACCTTTGTAAAACAAAGGAGCCATATTCGCAGGAGAGTGAAGAATATCGACTTTATACTGTCTTGCAAGTCGAGGAAGAACAAACTGTTCCCAAAGTACATTGCGAAAAGTGTCTCCTGTCCTAAGATTAGACATCACAATTTTAACATTTGGATAATTCCATTCCTGCTGCTTCAATTCGCTCTGACCTGCAAAAAGAATGTATTCGTTCTCTCTATCGAAACGAAGAAGCGTAAGAACCATGTTCATTGCAGCACGTTGAACACCGGTTTGTTTGGTCATGAGAAAACGTCCGTTTATACCGATTCTCATGCATTTACTCGACACAGGAATTGTATAAAGCAAGAGTCTTCTCTGCCATGCCAGACCATGTAAATTTTTTGGAATGTTCTATTCCTCTTTCACGAAGAGGGTTGTCTTTTGATCCTAGATTCAACATGAGGTCTCTTAAAACACCTCCGAAATTTTCTATATCTGTAGGATCTACAAAGATTGCATTTTCTCCTACCACTTCTGGAAGACTTGAAGAACGGCTTACAACTACAGGAGCACCGCATGCAAGAGCTTCCAAGGGAGGAAGTCCGAAGCCTTCGTATCCCGACGGATATACAAAAAGTTTACATAAAGAATAAACAGCAGGCAGATGTTCTTCTTCTATAAAGCGGATAAAGTAGATCTGATGTTTTTTCCCATGGGTTTCCGCAAGAGTGATTAAGCTATTATCCGCGGGCCCTACAAGAACCAGAGGGTTTTCTAAATCCGATTGCACATAGGCACTGACCAGTTGGAAAACATTTTTATGAGGTTTGTTATTGGACAAGCAAAAAATAAAGGAATCAGGAAGTTCATACAATTCCTGAACGTATTCTAGAAAGCCAGGATCTTCCACTGGCTTGTAATGCTCAGACACACCGTTATAGGTTACGAAAATTTTATTTCTTTGAACCCCTAGGTACTTCACCATTTCATTTTTTGAAAATTCAGAAACTGTAAGCACACATTCACTTCTGCGCATCGCATAACGCACAAGTGTTTTGTAATAAAACTGATGCATGAATGTATAGTATTGAGGAAGCATAATATGGTTTAAATCATGAATGGTCATAATCATCTTCGATGGACAAAGAAAGGGTGCAACGAAAGAAGGAGAATGGAAGAGGTCTATACGAAGTTTTCTCAAAAGTCTAGGGATTGCCCACTGCTCTCGAAAACTAATCCACCTCGCATTCGTAGGAATCAATGTGATGTGATCTGGCCATTTAAGTTGAAAGAGCGGGCTGTTTTCAAAAACTATTAGAAAAAATTGATGTTCTGTTTTCATTGTTGACAAACAGCTTATCAATTCAAAGACATAACGGGCGATTCCATGCATGGAGCGCGGTTGAATCATGCGACCATCGATGGCAACTCTCATTGATTTGTTAAAATGCCCAACCAATTTCTAATCCTATTTGAAAAGATTTCGCCAATGTCTGTTCTAAATAAGTTTTGTCATGTGCACCAAATGCCCTACGAGTGTGTTGATCTGAAGAAATCTCTGTGATTTGACTTAGAAAATATTTGGCGCCCACAAAGGTGCCTATTAGAAAGCCGATATCTTTGCCCACAAATCTGTAGCCTGCGCGAGCTCGCATTGTAGGTCCTCGCGCTTTTGCGAAATAACGTTCTTCGGTGGGGGTTTTTTGTTTGGTCCAATCAATGTCTTCAGCGCGATATCCAAGACCCATTGCGTAATTGAATCCGCTCATATGAAGCGAGTCGCTATATTGAGCAAACATGAGACCCAATTCTCTCCCCTTCGTAAGCAGCGAAGCACCCTGGCTATTACGGATCTGAGAACGCGTGAGTTCTTCTTTTTGCCCCTCAGAGCCCACCCACTGAGTCCAATCCAGCGCAATGCTTTCTCTATTGAAAAAATTGTACTCTACTCGAAGGACTCCTTCTCTTCCAAGAGTGAGTGCTGGCAGTGTAATTGCAAAGGTCTTTTCTTCTGCAAATGCTGCATTGCTAAAAAAAGATGCACACACAAGAGTGAAACTTGTATTACGGATTTTTGAACGCCTTAGATTTAAGCACATAGCTAGCCTTCCCTGTATAAAAAGGACCTTGCTAGACTATTATATCACTCGTGGTTTTTTCCCGAACTCTTCCACTTCACGAAAGGTTTTTATGAACGAAACAAAATCTCAACGAGGCGAATGGAAAATCAAAACACTAGAGATTCCCCATAGCATCAAAATCCGTTATGGAATTTATTCGCGAGAAGAAGAGATAGAACAGTACATCCTCTTTCTCAATGGTCATGGTGAATTTATTGAAAAGTATGATTACTTGCCTGACGATTTAGAACTTCCACCCCATTATGCGTTTCTTACTTGGGATCACCGAGGGCAAGGCGCTTCGGGTGGTGAACCTCGTTTGCATATTGAAAACTATGAAGAGATGGCAAAAGATGCACAGTTTGTCGTGAAAACCCTCGTTGGAAATAAACCTTACAAAGTGATCGCACATTCTATGGGAGGGCTCATCGCTTTGTATTCCACAATGAAAGGTTATCTAGCACCCGAGAGATTGATTATGAGTGCGCCTTTGTTTGGAATACAACATCCGATTCCTGAAGTTGTCGGGAAGGGGCTCGCAAATCTTGCGACACAAGTCGGAATAGGAAAGTGGTATTTTCAAAAACACCTCCAGAGTAAAATTAAATTTGAAAATAATATTTTTACTCATTCTTTAGAACGTTTTGAAAAACGTTTTAAAAGTCCTTACATGATTGAAGGCATTACTTTCGGTTGGATCAAAGCTACTTTCGATGCCATTGATTATGTAACAGACACAAAACATCTAAAATCTTTTAAAACTCCTACTAAAATTCTTTACGGTGATGACGAACGTCTTGTGGATATAAACGCGATTGAAGAATGGGTGAAAAAAGCTAAAAAAGTGAGTTCTGCAAAAATTACCTGTGAGAAAATCAATAAAACACGTCATGAAATTTTTGCGGAAGCCCCACCAGCTTACACTCAAGTTTTGGATAGAACTCGCAATTTTGTTTTTTCCCCTTCATAAAATTCCTCTCTTTCCGATAGTCCTTGAGTCGGTTTTAAAAACTTAAGGATATCGTTATGCTTAGTCTAAAAAAATTGCATGCAAAGCAAATTCTCCTTCTTTCATTCCTAATTTTAGGGTCTTGCAAAAAGTCTTCACACGAAGGTGGAAGTTCGAATGCGGCATTAGTGGGAACTTCCGCTCAAAAGCAAACCCAAACTTCAAGCCTTTATGCAACCGGTATTGCATTGGGAGTTGCAGACTTTGTAGTGCTTAGAGATTGTGATGCTTCAAACAAATGCACCAACGATATTCTGACCTCTCAGGATGACCTGATCGGGGACACCGAGATGATGAGTATTTCTATAAAAGGAGCAAACGATCCTGGTTCTATGCAAGTGATTGCATGTGAACAGAAAGCAAAGTTTCAACCGAGTCATGTAACGATCCCTCCTTCTGGAGTTACACAAATCACCACGGATGTGACACTTCAGAACACAGTTTATACATGCTTGTTGCAGAAGTATCCGAAGAGCCGTTTACTAAGTGGTTCTGAAAGTTCACAGTCCACTGCTTTAGCTCTTGCAGAAAATGTATCTACGAATTCGAAAACAAGTTCCCGTTTGAGTTCTACTCAAACAGCTCTCATCGGAGCTGCTGCAGGTTGGGCTGTTGGGTCTTTTGCTGTTATGGCAATGTATGCTGTTCCTACGACAGTAGATATTATGAATTATCGAAATATTTTGAATAAAATAACAGGAACACCTCCTACTGGAGGACGCACTTACGATAAAATTTTCATGACTGATTTTGATGGAACCCTAGGAATGGGAGATTTTGAGCCTCATAAGTATGGAAGTGTTGATGTTCTCAATGAACATGTCAATACACTCGGTCAAAAAGGACACTTAAATCAAAGTGAATGGGAAGATTTTTGTAAACGTAAGATAGGTGGAACACAAGGAATGAAGGAGTTTAAGAAAAAATTTGCAGTCGATGGCTATATTACTGTCGATGGAGAAAAAATCTCTGTTGATAAAATTACAGCTACTCAAATTGTTGAAGCTGGACTGATTCCTGAGCTTCAACAATTAAAGGGATATAGTAAAAATAACTTGCCTAACTTTCAATTCCTCGCAGCGAATGGACATATGGTGATCCACGATGGCCACTATTACAACGCTCCAACGTGGTTGGAAGGAGCAACTGAAAGCCTTCGCGGACACATCGACGCAGGTCACCTTGTAATGTTTAACTCCACAAACCCTCGTCCTGAAGTAGCTTCTCTTATCGAAGCAAGTTTAGCGCAAAAAATCGGTGAAAACAAAGCGCCCCGTTACGAAGCAGGAAAAAGGGGAAGCAGTACACTTACTCGTTGGGAGAATGTTTTTATCGGAACAGCAGCTGCAATTGGTGTTCACCCTACGGAGAATGCCATTGTCGGAGGGACCTCGGTTATTGCGAATGGTGACAAAACTGCTATTGCCCAAAAGATGCTTAAAGATGCCTATGAAGCGAGAGCAAGACTCTCAGAGAACCCTCGAATGATTTGTCTCGACGACAAGCCCGACAAAGATCCTAAGTTCGATGCATTTGCGGAAGATATTCGTGCTAGAAATGTAGTGATCAGATCGAGAGCTGTTTCTGTAATAGACTCAAACAGCAAGGTTACTAACACGGATCATATAGCAGCATCCAATAGTAGTGCTTTTGAAGAAGCTAAATTTCAAGGAATAACACCAGGACATAGCTATGTAATAGAAGACGCTTCGATAATAAGAACAAACTCCAATACACCATTTCACGACAGTACATTGGGATCCAAAAAATATTCTTCCCCCTTCAAAGGCGCGCTTCCGAAAGGAGTTCTCCCCTCGCATTTAGCAAAAGGTGGATTCGGAGCTGCGCTTTTGGGAGGAGTGCTCGCAGGTGTTGGAGCGGCAGTCGGGTCCTCCTTCGGTCATGAGTAAACAACAGGACTTTTTTCCTCCTCTACGCTACAACAAATCCCATACACACCGAGAGGACGTCCTTGGAATACTGCAAGCATTGGCGAGAGCTTCGCCACGACATTAAATCCCGCGCCTATCCCCTTCTAGATTTAAGAAGTCCGAAGGAATTTGAATTGGGGCATATCCCCAATGCATTCAACCTCCCCTTACTCAACAATGAAGAACGCCACCAAGTTGGCAAGCTCTACAAAGAAGCAGGCAAGTCAGAAGCTGTTGCGCGGGGTCTTGAAATCTTTGCAGCGAAAGCTTCGAACTTTCTTGCGGAGATTGAAAAACTGGCACCGAACAAAAAACTAGCTGTGCATTGTTGGCGTGGAGGTATGCGTTCTTATCTTGTGGGTTATTGGTTGAGCCTTGCAGGTTTTGAAGTACGCATACTGAAGGGCGGATATAAAAGTTTTCGCAAAGATGTTCTTGAGGGGATAGACCGTCTCGCACAGCATCCGAAAATAGTGCTCAACGGAAGAACAGGAAGCGGCAAAACTCTTTTCATAGAAGATCTCATCAAACGCGGTTGTGCTGCCATCAATCTCGAAGCTTTGGCACATCATCGCGGTTCTACTTTTGGAGGACTCGCACAGAAAGAAAAATCTCCCACTCAGCAAAATTTTGAAAACCAACTTTACGATGTCTATTTGGATTTTGAAAAAGCTCCACGCATACTTTTAGAAATTGAAAACTTCATAGGTCCCGTGTGTGTTCCTCAACATATCCGAGAGTCGCTACAATCCTCTCCGATGATTTTTATCTCGCGTAATTTCGAAGACAGAGTTGCGATTCTTGAAAAAACCTACTGTGAAGAGTGGAGCGCGGAAGCGGAAGCAGAATTTACATGCAATATTGTTTTGCTTAGAAAATATCTTTCGCAGGAAGAAGAAATAAAAATCGTTCAAGCCATCCAACGAAAAGACTTCAGCTACGCAATTTCCCAACTTCTTACACTGCGTTATGACAAGGTTTATGATAAAAGTTTGAGGCGGCACCAGCAACAGGCACTCGCACACTTCAATCTTTCGAGTGAAGAGGACGCTGCTAAAGACTTTGTGCAGAAAGCACTGACATAGGAAAGTTCTTCCTAAGGTGAAAGTGAGAACTTCAAAGAGGGTGGGAAAACTTTCCTAGTCAGTCTCCTAAATACTCGAGAAAGTAGGTGCTGGGACTTTTCTGCCGAGACTGCTCTTGAGAACAGTCTCTATTAGTAGGACCATTTAAGAGGAAAGACAGCTGTAACCGCCACTACGTTTATGAATCCTTAGAAGGAATTAAGGATACAGAATAGGCAAAGGAAGAGCGATGGCTATCGATGTAAAGGTACCGGGTGTAGGTGAGTCCGTTCAAGAAGGAATGATCGCTTCGTGGTCAAAGAAAAACGGAGAATGGGTCACCCAAGATGAAGTTCTTTGTGAGCTAGAGACGGATAAAGCAACCGTCGAGATCGTTGCTGAAAGTTCAGGCAAAGTTCAGATACTTGTGGAAGCTGGAAAGGTTGTAAAAGTCGGACAGCTTATTGCACGCATAGATGAAACCGCAAAAGTAGAAAAAACAGAAAAAATTTCAGAAATAAAAAAAGAAGCTGTTGCTTCTGTTCCTAAGACAGTTCCTCCCGTCTCCGTTACGACAGAAAAATCCTCGACGAAAAAAGAAAATGGACCTGCGGTAAGACGTATGGTTTCAGAAATGGGAGTAGATTTAAAAACTGTCGAAGCTCATGGCAAAGATGGAAGAACTACAAAAGCAGATATTATTTCTTCTCTCTCAAAAAATCCTGAAGCAAAACAAAAAGCTCCTGAGCAAAAATTTTCTGAAGCAAAAATTTCTGAAACTAAAACTCCTACTTTATCCAATCCTCGAGCTGAAACACGCGAACCCATGTCGATGCTTCGCAGAAAAATTGCAAAGAGACTTGTCGAATCTCAGCATACAGCTGCAACGTTAACGACGTTTAACGAAGTAGATATGTCGAAAGTCATTGCTTTGCGTAACACCTACAAAGATACCTTTGAAAAACGACACGGTGTTAAACTTGGTTTTATGGGTTTTTTCTTGAAAGCCAGTGTTTGGGCTCTGCAAGAATTTCCAAGAGTCAATGCTTCCATCGAAAATGATGAAATCATCTATCACCACTACTGTGATATTGGCGTCGCTGTTTCTACAGAAAAAGGTTTGATTGTTCCTATTTTAAAAAATGTGGAGCAGATGTCTTTGAAAGAGATTGAAGAAGCCATTGCAAATTTCTCAATCAAAGCACGGAACAATAAAATTTCTATCGATGATATTTCCGGTGGAACTTTTACGGTTTCTAACGGTGGAATTTTCGGCTCTTTAATGTCTACACCTATTCTGAATCCACCGCAGACAGGTATTTTGGGAATGCATAAGATTCAGCAAAGACCTGTTGTTTTGGAAGATGGACGTATCGAAGCGCGTCCTATGATGTACATAGCTTTGTCTTATGATCACAGATTGATTGATGGAAAAGAAGCTGTTCAGTTTTTAGTGAGAGTGAAAGAGAGTATTGAAGATCCGAGTCGTCTCTTGTTAGGGGTATAGTATGAGTGGAGATTCATTCGATCTTATCATTATAGGATCGGGTCCTGGGGGTTATGTCTGTGCCATCCGTGCTGCGCAATTGGGTTTAAAAACAGCCTGTGTGGAAGTTCGAGAAACACTTGGTGGTACATGTTTGAATGTGGGCTGCATTCCTAGCAAAGCTTTGTTGGAATCCACACACCATTATCAGCAACTTCAAAAAGAATTTGCTGAGCACGGAATTATAGTCGATAAAATTTCTCTCGATTTAAAAAAGATGCAAGAACGCAAATCGGGTGTTGTGAAATCCATCACAAGCGGTGTTGAGTTTTTATTTAAGAAAAACAAGATTACTTGGCTTCAAGGTTGGGGAACTGTTCAGAGTGCAAATAAAGTTTCTGTGAAAGATAAAAGCGGAAAGAGCACTGTATACACAACACGCCATATAGTGATTGCAACGGGAAGTGAACCTATTGAGTTGCCTTTCGCAAAGTTCGATCACAAATATGTGATCGACTCTACCGATGCTCTCACTTTGGAAAGTGTCCCCAAACATCTTATCGTAGTGGGTGCAGGTGTTATTGGTTTGGAACTCGGAAGTGTATGGGGTCGGCTCGGTGCAAAAGTTACGTTTATAGAAGCCCTTCCCAATATTCTAGGCATGACAGATCTTGAAGTTTCTAGCGCTATGCAAAAGATTATGCAAAAACAGGGGATGACTTTTCATCTCAATACAAGTTTGCAGTCTGTAGAGGTCAAAGCAAACACTGTCAGTGCTGTTTGTAAAAGTCCTAACGAAACGATTCGTTTGGAAGGTGACAAGATTCTCATGTCCATTGGGAGAAGACCTGCCAGTACGAATTTAGGTTTAGAAGCTTTAGGTGTGAAGAAAGAAAAGAACGGCTCCATTATTGTGAATGAGCGTTTTGAAAGTTCTCTCCCTTCTCTCTATGCCATTGGAGATACAGTTCGCGGACCTATGCTTGCACACAAAGCAGAAGAAGAAGGAATTGCTCTTGCAGAAATTCTTGCAGGCAAAGCGGGACATGTGAATTACGAATCGGTACCGAGTGTCATCTACACATGGCCTGAACTTGCTTCCGTGGGGATGAGTGAAGAAGAAGCGAAGAAAAAAGGTTTAGATTACAAAGTTGGAAAGTTTAATTTCCGCGCGAATGGTCGCTCCAAAGCAATGGGTAACGTCGATGGTTTTGTAAAAGTCATTGCAGATGCAAAAACGGATCGACTGTTAGGAGTCCATATTTTGGGCCCTATGGCTTCGGAAAACATCGGTGAGATTGCAGTAGCTTTCGAATATGGAGCGAGCGCTGAAGATTTAGCAAGGTCTGTGCATGCACATCCAACTCTTGCAGAAGCTGTCAAAGAAGCAGCTTTGGATGTTTCAAAACAGGCCATTCATGCTTGATAGGAGTTCTGAAATGGGTCACGATAGATATACATTTGCCTCGGGAACCAATGCTGAGTTTATAGAAAGCCTTTACGAAGAATACCGTAAAGACCCTCAAAGTGTGGATGAATCCTGGCAGAAGTTTTTTGAAGGTTATGAATTCGGTCTTAACTCATCCAACACACCAGGAGGAGAGCGACGAGACGATGCAAAAGTCGAAGCCTATATCAACGCCTATCGACGTTTAGGTTATCTTGCTGCTCATTTAAATCCTCTCGAAAACAAACCTGAAATACCAGAGAATTTAAAAGCGGAATATCATGGTCTGTCAGAAGTCGAAGATTCTCGCAAATTTCTCCCTACAAATTTTGGTGAAGGAGAAATGACTCTTGCAGAAATCACAAGCAAATTACAGGCAACTTACTGTGGAAGTGTGGGACCAGACTTCCGCGACTCCAACGATGTAGAGGCTGTAGTCTGGCTTCAGAAAACGATGGAATCCTGCAACAACAAACCTGCTGTATCTTCCGATTCTAAAAAAAGAATACTTTACAAACTTGCAGAAGCTGAATCTTTCGAACATTTCTTACAAACACGTTATTTAGGACAAAAACGTTTTTCCGCAGAAGGTCTGGAATCACTGATTCCGCTACTCGATACACTTATGGATGAAGCAGGAAACAACGGTGTCGAAGAGATCACCATGGGAATGGCTCATCGCGGCAGACTCAATGTTCTTTCCAATATTTTACAAAAACCCTATGAGAAAATTTTTATCGAATTCGAAGGAAGTCATTTTAATCCTTACGACATTGAAGGGGATGTAAAATACCATCTTGGTTTTACAAACGAAGTTGATTCCCTTTCTAAAAAGAAAATGCGACTTTATGTTCCACAAAATCCAAGTCATCTAGAAGCCATCGATGCACCCCTCGAAGGATTTACACGAGCACGTCAAGAACAGATCGGTTCAAGAGAAGCTGTTCTTCCCGTCCTTTTGCATGGTGATGCTGCGTTTATAGGTCAGGGTGTAGTGGCAGAAGTCTTCAATCTTTCACAGCTAAATTATTACCAAACTGGTGGAACCATCCATATTATCACCAACAATCAAATTGGTTTTACAACGAATCCTGAAGACGGAAAATCTTGTGTTTACAGCTCTGATCTTTCCAAAATGATTCGTACACCTGTTCTTCATGTGAATGCCGATGATCCAGAAGCTGTCATTTGGGTTACAAAAATAGCCGTCGCTTACAGAAAGAAATTTAAAAAAGATGTGGTAATCGATCTTATTGGGTATCGTCGTTATGGGCATAACGAAACAGACGAGCCAGGATTTACACAACCACTGCTTTATCAAAAGATTGAAAAACATCCGACAGTCTTTCATTTGTACAAAGACAAATTAGTTTCTGAAAATGTAATTACAAATGAAGAATGTGATGCCTATGTTGCATCTATTCGCAAAAAATTAGATGAAGCTTATAAAAAAGTTAAAGCAAAAGATTTTGTAAATGAGCCTCATAAAATTCCTGCTGCGTTTAAACACATATTAGCTTACAGGAAACCAGAACGCAGTGAAGTGATGGCTTCCGCTGTAACAAGAATTACAGAAGCAAAGTTGAAAAAGCTTGCTCAGAAAATTACACAAATTGAGGGTGCTTTTGTTCCCCATCCTAAAATTGCACGTCTTATCGAACATCGCAGCAAGATGTTGGACGGAGCAGGCGCTGTCGACTGGGCCTTTGCAGAACTTCTTGCTTTCGCATCGCTTGCAGAAGAAGGGCATCCTATCAGGTTGTCAGGTCAGGATTGCAAAAGAGGAACTTTCAGCAGCCGTCACGCGGTACTTTTCGATTACAAAACGGGTGCTGCATACGAAACACTTAAACACAAAGACTGGGCTCCTGTTGATATTATCAATAGCCCCCTGAGTGAGTTGGGTTGTCTGGGTTACGAGTTTGGTTATTCCGTAGCGACACCAAACGCGTTGGTTTTATGGGAAGCACAGTTCGGTGATTTTGTGAATGGGGCGCAGATTTTACTGGATCAGTTTTTAGTCGCATCCGAAGCGAAGTGGCAACAGACAAGTGGACTCGTTCTCTTGTTACCACACGGCCATGAAGGGATGGGTCCCGAGCACACGAGTGCAAGGCCTGAACGTTTCTTACAAAGTTGCGGAAATTTAAATATTCAAGTTTGCAATCTTACAAGTCCTGCTCAGTTATTTCACGCACTGCGCAGACAACTTATACGTAAATTCCGCAAACCGCTGATTCTGATGACTCCCAAAAGTACTCTACGCCATCCTAAACTTATTTCTGAAACTAAAGATTTCACTAGTGCGACATTCAAAGAAATCTTAGAAGATTCCAGCGTCGTTGATGGGAAAAAAGCAGAGCGAGTTTTGTTCTGCAGCGGAAAGATGTATTACGAACTGGATGCACTTCGAGACACGCGCAAAGAATATGCGCAAGTTCCTATAGTGCGTTTGGAACAGATTTATCCGTTTCCATACGAAACGATGTCGGATCTCTTTCAAAAGAATTATCCTCTGGTGAAAGAGATTATTTGGGTTCAGGAAGAGCCTCAGAATATGGGTGCTTGGAATTTCGTACGCTCTCGTATTTCAAAAGCTTTGAAGTCTATTCAAAGCGTGATGTATGTGGGACGAAAGAGTTCAGGTTCGACGGCAGAAGGATCTTCGAAAGCACATGCTTTAGAGCAAACTCGGATCATCGAAGACGCTTTCTCATACGCGAAAACTGGAAAACCAAGTGTGGTGAAAAAAACGTGACGTAAAGAAGTTCATTTTGCTTGATATTCCTCACTACAAAAGTTTCTCAACATACGAACTAAGCTCTGAACAGGATTATGCAGTCCACCTTGCTTTGACTCGTCATGAGAATTTAAAAATTCATGCGCTTGCAGGGACCGGAAAAACTTCGACTCTGCGAGCTATTTCTGCAAATCTTGCTTCCAAGAAAATACTCTATCTTGCTTTCAACAAAACGGTTCAGATGGAAGCAAGTTCGAGTTTTCCAAGGAACGTGAGTGCTCGCACTATACATAGCCTTGCTTACAGGTTTATGGGCATTTTCGATGGCGGGTGGCAGACAAAATTAGCTCGACGCTGGACTTTGAAAGACTACGCAAAATTTCTTGATAGGGACTTGAATTCTTCACGCATGATGAAAGCTATTACGTGTTTAAAAGAAGCCTTGAAAGAATTTCAAAACTCCAGCGACCGTATCCCCTCTTCCAAACACATTCCTTCTGAAGAATGGCAAGGTATTCAGAGCCCTTTGGAAAAGCAATGGATTTGCAATCTTGTAGATATGCAGGCTCCTCGTCTTTGGGAAGCGATGATCGATTCGCATAATTTAGAATGTCCAATCACTCACGATACCTACTTAAAACTTTGGCAACTTTCTAATCCTAAAATTACAGGTATAGATGTGATCATGTTGGATGAAGCACAAGATGCTAATCCTGTTATGGTCGATATATTAAAGCAGCAAAAATCCCGTCTTATTTTAGTGGGAGATACATGGCAGCAGATCTACTCTTTCAGAGGCGCTGTCAATGCAATGAAGAGCATGCATGCTCCGTTAACTAGTTTTCTCACTCAAAGTTTTCGCTTTGGTCAAGATATTGCAGATCTTGCAAACGAAGTTTTGAAATTACGTTCAGCAGAAAAGTTCTTGCGAGGTCATCCAAAAAAACTAAGCGCGTTAGGTCCCATCGATCTTGGGAAAAAACATACTGTAATTTTCAGAACCAATATTGAGTTACTGGAAGAGGCTGTAGATCTCGCAAGCAATCGCTTTCGCATTCATATAGTAGGATCTTTAGAACGTACTGCAGCATTGGTTTTAGATGTCTATGCTTTATTCTCCGGATCTAAGGTTAAAGATGCAAAATTACGCGTCTTTAAAACTTGGTCAGACTTGGAAGACAACATGGATATTATCGATGATTTGGAATTGAAAAAAAGCTTTCAATTTGTAAAACGCTATGCTTACGAAGTTCCTAAAATGATTCAGACTGTGAAAAAAGCAGACGCGATATCACCAGAAGCGAGTGATATCATTCTTACGACTGGCCACAAAAGCAAGGGTCAAGAGTGGGATTATGTGCGAGTATCGGAGGATTTCTATGAAGCTATTCGTAAAGGCGATGATGAGGAATGGAACCTGCTTTATGTAGCTTTCACACGAGCGATTGTGCAGCTTGAAGTTCCTCCTGTGATTTTAGAGTATCTAACTATGAAGCATAAGAAGAAGCCTACACCTGTTTATCATCTCTTAGACAAAGAAACTTTTTCTGAATTTTCAATCGACTGAGAAATACCGAGAAAGTTCTTTGTTTATACAGGCCCCTTCTTTTTCACTCGTCCAATTCCACGCACATCTATATTCAAATTGACAAAGTCTGCTGTCGAAAATGTTTTCGCACGAACGGTATTTTGAAAATTCACTTTCTTTTAAAATCTCATTCAAAGTCACGAGAATAGCATCGGTAGTATGCTGTTGAAAATAATGCTCGTGTGAGTTAGGAATTACAAATTCACGACCTACATAGGGTGAAGAATTTATCATTTTAGAAGTGATGAAATCACTTTCTAAGGAAATGACCGTTATATTTTTATAAGCGTCTTCTATAAGATCAGGATTTGAGTTTTTAAGATTTTCCAACAGAAATTCAGAAATTTGAAGGCTGTTAAAAATATAAGCTCTCTTATTATTTTTCAAAGCGACATATTGGGCAACACCACCACCTAAAGAAGATCCCGTGAAGGTGATTTCGTGGTCTGGATAGATTTTTGTAAGATCTTGAAAGAGTCTATCTGCTTTGTAAAAATGGAGCGAGAACCCAAATATTTTTAAAAATGTGAGACTTAGAAGATTATTTTTTAACATAGAAACTTGGCTAAAAAATCGGGAAGGCGCAAAAACTATATTTTGAAAATTAACAACAGCCCCCAGCTCCGCTCCTTTAAAAGCAATAACAAGTTCTTTCGTGTCATTCTTCCTGAAAATAATAGCACTGAAAGAAAGAGCTCGATCATTCACAGAATGGTTGTTTTCCACATATTGCCTTTGCCATCTTACGGGGACTTCACTCTTTAGCAAAGGAGTATAGCCATCAAGGGCATACCCTTTATATCTGTAGGAAAGATCCGACATCTGCGCATAAGGAAGAACCTCATATGCGATGTCTAAAATTGTGGGATTTTCTTTGCGTACATTTGCATAAGCAGACATTGTAAACATAAACAACGAAGAAAGTAGGAGACGAGAAATTTTCATGAGAATCTTTCATTAACAAAAACTAAGTTTACTTAAGGTCTATGTAGCCCGCATCTTCTCCCGCCTTACGCAACTGATCAAACAGTGTTTGTAATTTGAAAGGATCAGAATAGTGCTTACGATAGCGTGGATTGATCTCTACTAAATTTTTGTAAGACTGCATATCTTGAATTGCAGAGGGTCGTATATTCATCCCCTTAGGATAAAATTTGATGAGATCGCTGATGTTTGTAACAAAGAAAATTCCACCTGGGTTTACCAGTTGTCCATTTTGAACATTTGGTCCAAAGATTGTGATGACGCCAAGACGTCTTTGTTGGCTATCCGTAATGTAAGCGGAAAGAACAAGGCCAGCTGGAAAATGCTGATCGATATAGCCCAATTCCAAAGCGGCACCCACGTACATATTGTTTGAGTTCATTCCCAAATAGGCATCCGTACTTACCATACTGGATTCTGTGAAATGCAGTCTTGCAAGATTATCTATTACATATGTTGGCATAGACTGCCCATTAGGAAGCTGATTGGTTCTTGAAATTGTAAGGAGGTGTTCATCGTTTACATAGTTCAAATTTAAAGAACCTCCGATGATAAAGCCTTTACCTGTTGCGGGTGGTGAAAGTGTTATGCTCCCATAATCTAATATTGGAAGTGTGAATGCTGTATTCAATTCTACATTTTGATTGAATTCTACGTCGAAACTCAAGATGTTGTTCAGAATATTATAGGAAAAAGATTTAACAACTTGCTGTTGATTGGCTCCGCAACTTGCAAGAAAGAGACCTGCAACGAGACCTATTTGGGATATTGTTTTGCGTATCATATGTGCTCCTTGAGTGAGGGCTCCCACAAAGGGGGGCGGGCTAAGTTGTCTAGGATTCGGTATTTTTTGGAAGAACTTTAGTTAATTTTAAGTGTTTTTAACGATTGGACAAAGTGTTGACCTTTTCCCTAAAAGCAGGGATAAAAGGGCTTCTTTTCAATAAGCAATGGATTCCATGAGCACTCAAAAGAAAACACTAGGTCTCTATATACACATCCCTTTTTGCAGTTTTATGTGTCACTACTGTGATTTTGCAAAAACTGCGAATTGGGATGCGACCCTTATTTCCGAATACATGGAAGGTCTAAAAAAACAGCTTGAATTTTGGTTAACTGAGTATGTCGAAAAACAAAATTATACTATCGATACTTTGTTTTTAGGAGGAGGCACACCTGGTCTTTTAGATAGAGAATACGAAGGTCTTTTTGAAGTCTTTTCAAAATATAATATTCAATTTCAAGAAGCGACAATCGAAGTCAATCCTGAAAACATCACCGATGAAAAATTAAAAATATGGAAATCTTTAGGTTTCAGTCGTCTTTCGATGGGTGTGCAATCCTTTCAAGAAAAAGGCTTGAAAGCACTCACCCGACAACACAGTCGCGAACAACTTTTTTCTGCATTAGAAAAAGCACAGAGTGTTTTTGACAATGTAAACTGTGATTTGATCTATGCATGGCCTGGACAGACTTTAGAAGACTGGAAAGCAGATTTAGAGATTGCAGAAAGTTTAGATCTTTCGCATCTGAGTTTGTATTGCCTCACACTCGAAGAAAAAACCCCTTTCGGTCGTGCACATTCCAGAGGTGTATTCGCATCCAAGAACGATGAGTTCCAAGAGCAGTGCTACGAGTATGCACGTAAGTTTCTTCAAAAACAAAGTTGGGAACACTATGAGTGTTCCAACTGGTCCAGAAAAGGAAAGAACTGTGTTCACAACGCAAAATACTGGCAGGACCAGTGTTTTATAGGTGTCGGAGCAGGCGCCTGTGGTTACGTTCCCGAAGGGAACATAGGTATGCGTTATGCTTATACAAGAAAGGAACGCTTGTTTACAAAGAATGAGGCTTCTTTCGAAGTGGATCCACGTGATGCTCAAGATTGGCTTACAGAATATGTTGGATGTGGACTGCGATATAAAGAGGGACTGGATTTGGATCGGATTGCTTCGAAGACGGGATTGGAGTTTAGGGCAGAAGGGCTTGTGAAGAAGGGACTGGAAGAAGGGAAGCTTCGTTTAGAAGCTTCCCGTTTGTATTTGGATACAAACGAGTGGTTTAGAGAAACACGCTGGTGTCTTGAGCTGTTGAGGTGTTTTTACCCTTAATTTTTTTAAATTACTTCCGACAAGGAAGCATGTTTAAGAAGTTTCGGAGCAAAACTTTCTACCGTTTTCTACTTGCAATCTTGCTTGTATGTTTTGCAGCAAGAATGGTTTCTATTTTTAAAACTCATAGATTTGTAAGTTTGACAGAAGGTTGTGCCGATCACATCACACACATATATTCAGGAATTGCTTTCTGGGATAACGGTTTCGATGTTTACAAAATAAAGACGCAAAAGCTATTAAACCTCTACTCTGGCCCTGATCGTGATGAATTGATCGAAAGCATGTCCTGGAACCCCAACGAAGTTTTTGCACGCACGAATCATCCTGAGACCCCTCTTTTTATAGGATGGGGCATGAATCCGCGCTCCTCTCCCTTTGGCAACTACATCCTGCATGCACCTGCATCTATTGCAGTTCTTTATAAGATTGCAGATCCGAAAACTATCTATGCTCTCATGATTTTCATATATTTTATTTTTACAATCCTTGCAGGAATTGAAATTTCCAAACAGATTTTTTTCATAAATCAAAAACAAGGTAGATTTCTTTTTTTAACAAAACTTGTCATTGTCTTTTTTTTAATAGTCCAACTTATACACTGGTCTTTAGAAGGTTTCTACGATCCTGTTGCGATCTATCTCCTCATCAAATCTGTTAGGCATTATGTTGATAGGAAATGGGACAAATCTCTGCTGTTTTTTGGTCTATCTTGGATTATTCATTTCCGAACTTTATGGTATCTACCACTTGCTATTGCCTGTATATGGCAGCAATCCAAAGAGATTCAGACTCGAAAGCAAATTTTCCGAAGTGCTTTAGGCCTTTTCCTTGCAAGTTTAGCCTTTGCAAATTTCGTATATTTTAAGTGGCATCTTGATGGCTGGTTTACAAATAACTATTTTTACATGCTCGACAAACACTGGCCGTTGCAGCTTTCAAAAGGACACTACATTATTTTTCTGAGCAGTTTTCTTGCAGTTTCTATCGAAGCTTATAGAAGGCAATTTCTTCCTGTAAGTCTATTGTTGATGATGACTATCTTATGGATGCTGATTCCTCATATGTGTCCATGGCATAGCCTTTTTATGATGCCACTGGTCTTATTGCTTTTCAGAAAAGGACAGATTTTTGATCTTTGTTTGGGTTTTGTGTTTTATGGGGTCATTGCTAAAACCCTGTTCTTGAATTGGTATATTTTGGATTTTTCTACAGTGAGAAGGTTGTTTACTTTTTTATTCTAGCTATCAACTCTAAATAAATTTTGGAAAAAATTCGTGAAAAGAATGATACTCACATACATTTGGTTTTGTAGTCTTGCAGTTGTCTTAGAACTTTTTATGTATTGGGATTGGGATTACGGGATATATCGTGGGCTGCTTATGTTAGCGTTAGGTCTGATCAGTCTTGTCCCTACAGTTTTTTCACAAAAACCTCCCAATCTTCCAATTTCCATCTTATATAGGCAGTTATCTTGGTTATTTTTTGCTTTCCTTCTCGGAAATTTTTTATTTTGTTCATTCAAAAATTATCAAAATGCAAGCAAAGCAGGGGATTTATCCTTTGATCAAGGTCAAAATTCTTATAGAGCTTGGCTTATGTTGAAAAAAGGACATAATCCATATGGAAAAGATGCAATTCTTGATTCAGTTGAGTTTCATAATCTACTTTCGCAAATTAAAAATAAGAAAGAATGCCTACAACATCTAAATCTAAATCAAATTGAAAGTTCATTTGATGCCTATTGGAAATCTGTTAGCCCTGAATTACTCAGAAAACTGCGCATAGACATGAAATTAGAAGCAAGTTGTGCTGAGTTCAATCCTATCTCAGAGAGTTTAGGGTTTAAGTATGGGCCTGCTCTCATAGGTTTCTATGGTCTATTTATTGATTTTTTTGGACCGGCGGGAATTTTTATAACGCATATTTTCTTTTTTATATTCTTTTTAGCTATTGTATTCCTATCTTTCAGAAAAAATTTTTTCTTTTCACCTACTGCTGTTATTGCTTTTTCGATTCTATTGTTTGTACCAGATGCCTTTCGTACAAATGGTTTTGTAAATTCCGCTTCAGATTCCATACCAACCCTTCTTGCCTGTTCAAGTTTTCTACTCTTAAGTCAGAAGCAATCCCCTTTATTATCAGCTTTTCTTTTAGCTTTAAGCCTCAGCTCTAAAACTTTTCCAGGACTCCTTTATTTACCAGTCATTGCCTATTTGAATCGAAAATCCTTTATTTTTTGTATGCTTTTAACTCTCATTTTCCATCTACAATTTATGTTATGGGATATTTCAGGATTTTTTAATGATCTTATTTTCTTCAATTTAACTCGAACTACAGACTCCACTGCATTCTTACACTTCCTATCTCCAGCACTCCAAAAAACAACCGCATTCTTCTCAACTTTATGCATCTTTCTTGTCATTGTATACTACTGGAAAAAGTCATATCCTGTATGGAATAGTTGGAGAATTCTTATTATAAGTCATGTGCTAACACTTTTTTCTGCTAAGACTTTTCACAACAATTATTTATCCTGGATTCAAGTACTTTTAGCTTTGTGGACTCTTTATTTATTAAGGAGTAATTCATCATTTCGAGATAACATTCTATAAAGAAAATAATCAAAACCACCACAGCTTTGACTGCCGTGATGACAAAATAATTGTTTTAAAAAAGATCTTGCTCTCAAACTTCTCTTAAAGTACTGTTAGCTACGGTACTTTAATTCGGAGGAGAATTTGAAAAAATCGCTGGTATTTCTTTCGAAAAAAGCGGAAAAACAAGTAAACAGCTTCCTCAATACATAAAGGAAGCTGTTTACTTGTGGTCAAGGACTGTTGAAAAAATTGGCATTCAAGAAGCAAGAAAGTGTCCAGGGTACCACGATGAACCTTTAAAGGGCGATCTCGCTGGACAAAGGTCTGTTAGATTAAATAAAGCTTATAGACTTTTTTACGAAGAAACGAATAAACAAATAGAAATTACTATACTGGTAATAGAGGTTAATAAACATGACTACTAAAAAAAGAGCAGTCACTGAACTTTCAAAATCTGTAGGTCCTCTTAGCTTTGGAATGTTTTTGCGCATTGCAAGAACATCCTTGGATTTAACTCAAAGTGAAATGGCTTTCATTCTAGACATTTCAAAATCCAACCTTTGCGATATAGAAAAAGGAAGACAACTTGTAAGTCCCGAGTTTGCCAAAAAAGTTGCCAAAAAAGCTGGACTGTCACAAGAACTTGCCGTGCAAGCCTGCTTACAAGACCAGCTTAAAAAAGCAAAACTTAAATACCAAGTAAGCCTAAGCGCTTCCTGAAGCTAACCCAGATAATAAACAGACACTAAATAGTGACTGTAAAAAGTCACTGCAAGTAAAACCACCATAAATATCGCAAACAGTTTCCTCGAAAAAATCCCACTCAGTCTATCTATGGCAAAAGCGCTCAAAACATTGCCCATGCAAACTGCAAATATAATCATGCGACCAGGCGTTCGCATATGTTGAAAAATCAAAGCTGACTTCATAAACAAAGTATACGGAGCCCACGGAGCAAAAGGGCCTAGCGCACAAAGAATGCTGAATACAAAGACAATACTCATTGCATAAATTGCCTGAGGTGTTTCTTTCTTCGAAAGAAAGTTACTCAAAAGAGCAATAACAATCAAAATTAGCATCGTTGAACCAAGATACCCTTCGGCATTCGGATTTAAAACATCTTTCATTTTCATAGAAAAATTTAAATTATCGGAAATAGAATAGGAGTTACGTACAGAGAAACGCCCCGTTTTAATAAGCAAAGGAAAGGAAACTAAAAAAGCCGCAGAAAGACCTGTGATCAACGACACGACGTAGCGTTTTCTAAAGACAACTCTGTAATCTCTTGCCAAAATATAAAGAGGAAGCATAACCATCATAAAGATAGAAAAATGCTCATTTGATAAAAGCAAAAGACCTAAAGCAAGTCCCAAACTCACACTGCGTTTGAAAGAAGGTCCATATTTGAAAATATTTTCTGTAAGTAGAAAAATAAGTGGTATCCAAAAAATTTGGATCTGATTTCCGTGACCATGCAACATGTGGTGAATAAGAAAGGCACTAGAACTGTACATGAATGCAGCGTAGAGGCACCCAATTGTATTTTTACTGAAACAACGCGCAAACTTATACATGCACAAACCTGCAAGGATGACGGAAAGGAAAAGCATAAGGTTGTGAGCAACTAGGGGACTGGAAAAAAAAGAAAGCAAAGTTGCGAGACTTAAATAAGTGAAGGAGGGAGAAAAACGAGGATTCAGTATAGCTTCCTGGAAGACAAAGATATGATTATGAAAATTATTCAGTACAGTTTGAATAGAACTCAGAAAGCTCTGCACGTCACTGGCATTTAAAAAACCTTCATCACGAATACGGATCCAAGGTTGGTCGAGATGCAACATAAGTGGAAAGGTAATAACAAGAGGAGAGAGCAAGATCAGAGTAAGAACTAGAAATTGATTCCATACCTTTCTTTGAACTCGCATATCTCGCGCCTCTCTTGGAAAATTTAAGCTTTAAATCGCCAAAGTTCTCGCACAGAACGATTTTTATCTAGACTTCGTTCGCATCTTGAGTACATAAAATGTTTCATGCCATAATAGCTCGAACACAAAACAAAGGGTGTATCATGTCAAAAATTCTATTCTCTCTATTTATGAGTTTATCTCTTGTCTCCTGCAATTGCGAAAAAAATCCAAGTTCCACTACAAATTCCACTGATAAAGACAAGATTATTTACACAATTGGTCAGATGTATGCTCGACGTATAGACTACCTCCGACTCGATAAAAACGAAGTCGAAACACTGATCAAAGGCGCACAAGACTGGCTTAAAAACCAAAAATCCGATGTCGACTTTGAAAAAACTCGCCCGCTGGTTCAGAACTTCATTGAAACCCGAATGAGCGAAGGAGCTAAAGTAGAAAAAGAGAAAGGAAAGAAATACCTCGAAGAATTCCTTAAAAAAGGTGGAAAACTGACTTCTTCAGGTCTTGCATACGAGATTGTCAAACCAGGCTCCAATGTTAAACCAGGTCCTAACGATACCGTTGAGGTCCACTATCACGGTACCTTCATCGATGGCACCGTCTTTGACTCTTCCGTAGATCGTAAAGAAAAAGCAAACTTTCCTCTCGATGTCGTCATCAAAGGGTGGCAGGAAGGTATGCAGTTGATTGGAGAGGGTGGAGAAATCAAATTGGTTGTACCTTCAGACCTCGCTTATGGAGACCGTGGGTCCAGTCCAAAAATCCCAGGTGGCGCTACACTCCTCTTCGATGTAACCCTATTCAAGATTACGAAGCGCTAAAAGCAATTTCTCTGCAATAACTTTCGATACTTTTGCAGACTTCATCCACTCTTCTACCGAATAAGACTTAGCCGTATCCCCCTCTTTTAAAAGAACTAGGATACGTTTTTTTGTTTCCGGACCAATTCCTTGAATATCATCGACAAAGGATTTAAGGGAAAGTTTTCCTCTACGTTTACGATGATGTGTAATCGCAAAGCGATGAGCTTCATCACGGAGCTGTGTGAGGATCTGGTATTCGGAGCTGCCTTCTTTTAAAACGAAGTGCTCACTTTTACCGGGAAAAAAGACCCTTTCTTCCGTTTGCAAACGTTTGTCATCTCCCTCGTGAGATACATGATTTTTTGCAAGAGACCTGATGTCAAAATCAAATTCGGGAAATTCTTTTGCAACAGCTAAAACTGAAGAGAGTTGTCCTTTGCCTCCGTCGATAACCAAGAGATCAGGAAGTTCCTGTGAATGCTGCAAAGATTTAAAGTATCGTTTCATCACATGACGTATAGAGCCATAGTCATCAGGACTCTCTCTGTAATCTTCAATGTTGTACAACTTGTAATGATCTTTTGCTGCTTTAGCTCCTATAAAGCAAACTTGTGAAGCTACAATCGCAGTCCCCTGTATGTTGGAAATGTCAAAACAATCGATACGGAAAGGAAATTTTTCAAGTTGAAGTTTATCTTTCAGATTCTCTAGAATGATTTTCTCTTTAGCTTTCTTAGTAAGAGATTCTTCCAAATGATAACGTGAATTGGTTGTGGATAAATCCACTAGACTTTTTTTCTGTCCTCTTTGTGGACAAAGTATTTTCAACGTTTTGTATTCGGAAATAGAAGATAAATAAGTTTCCAGTGTTTTATCTTTCAAATCTAAAGGAATGTAAATTTCAGGAGGAAGCATTTTCTTTTCATAATATTGGAGAAGAAAATCACTCAGTGCTTTTTCCAAATCGGAAAGACGCATCGGAGTTATAAAATTATCTCGTCCTGTAATTTTTCCTTCCCGAATATTTAAAACATGGAAAGAGATGTGATCCTGATCTTGGGAGAACCCAATGGCATCACAGTCCTGTATACTTTTAGTAACAACGTTTTGTGCTTGAGTGATAACTTTCAAAGCAAGGATTTGATCGCGATAACGTGCTGCAAGTTCATAGCGTTCTTCTTCGGCTGCCTGACCCATCTGTTCTTTAATTTTGCGTAAAACACTTTTGTCTTTGCCTTGCAAAAAATCTATAGCGTTCTGCATCATAGATTTGTACATGGTATTATCAACAGGCAATGTGCAAGGACCTAAGCAACGTTTCATTGCATAGTAATTGCAGGGTCTTGTTACCGTTTTGAATGTGTATTCATTGCATCGAATCAGTGGAAATATTCTGTAGGTTAATTCTAAAATAGTATTTAAATGACCTACATGGGAGAAGGGACCCAAATAAACCGCACCGTCTGCTTTTCTCTTTCTCACTTTTTTTATACGAGGCCATTTATTTTGCATGTCGATTTTCAAATATGGGTACTCTTTATCGTCCCGCAAAATAATGTTGAAGTCTGGTTTGTGCTCCTTGATGAGATTGCGTTCGAGAAGCAGAGCTTCGACTTCGTTTGTAAGTAAAATGACTTCAAAATCCGCAATGACGTGTACAAGTATCTGTGTTTTCGGATCTTCTATTTTTCTTAGAAAGTAGGAACTCAATCTCGATTTTAAGTTCTTTGCTTTTCCTACGTAGAGAACTTTGCCTTTGCTATCTTTCATAAGATAGACACCGAAGGTTTCAGGCACGCGTTTTAATTTGTCCTTTATCTCACTCATTCATTTCGCTCCCATAAACCAGAAGCAAAGCTTTCATCTGACGGATTTCATCACGAAGTTCTGCAGCTTTTTCAAATTCCATACGTGTTGCATAAGACTTCATAACTTTAGACTGTCTACGAATTGCTTTTTCAAGTTCTGCAACAGTCTTATACTGCGTTCTTAAATGATCAAAATTCTCTGTTGTTTTTTCATCATCCACTTCTTCTTTCTCTGCAAGCCCATACATTGCACGAAGGTCTTTGGGCAGTTCCTTCATAATTGTTTGCGGGTGAATATTATGAAGAATGTTGTACTCTATCTGTTTCTGTCTACGACGACTAGTTTCACCCATAGCAGAACTCATAGAATCGGTGATACGGTCAGCATAGAAAATAACACGAGACTGATGATTTCTGGCAGCTCTACCGACGATCTGAATCAATGAGGTATGAGATCTTAAAAATCCTTCTTTATCTGCATCCATAACCGCAACAAGATTGACTTCGGGTAAATCCAAACCTTCTCTGAGCAAATTGATTCCTACAAGAATGTCAAAATCACCTTTTCGTAGAGAACGTAAAAGATTAGCTCTCTCCAAAGTGTCTATGTCGGAATGCAGATATTTTATTTTGAATCCCAAATCTGAGTAATATTCTGTTAAATCTTCCGCCATCTTTTTAGTTAGGGTCGTAATCAAAACTCGTCCTTTGAGATCCGTCGCTCGTTTCATTTCTACGAGTAAGTCATCCACCTGATGTTTTGCAGGACGAACGATAATTTCGGGATCGACAAGACCTGTAGGTCGTATGATCTGCTCCGAAATTTTCCCCTGAGAAAAATAAAGTTCCTCGTCACTAGGCGTTGCGGAAACATAAAGAATCTGGTTATTTCGAGCAAGAAACTCCTCGAAATTCAAAGGTCTGTTATCCAACGCTGATGGTAAACGGAATCCGTATTCAACGAGAGTTGTTTTACGAGCACGGTCTCCACGATACATTCCGTGGAGCTGAGGAAGTGTAATGTGACTCTCATCTATAATGGTAATGAAGTCGGGTGGAAAATAGTCGAGTAAGCAAGGAGGTGGCTCTCCAGGTTTTTTTCCTGAAAGGTAACGAGAATAGTTTTCAATACCGGGACAGAAACCAAGCTGTTCAAGAGTTTCAATGTCATGCATGGTTCTTTGTTCAAGACGTTGCTGTTCTAATAAGCGGTTCTGCTCTTTGAACTGACGAAGGCGGGTTCCTAGATCCTCTAAAATAGAACGGATCACATCTTTCAAATTTTTCTGATCGGTAACGTAATGACTGTTGGGATACAAAGTTAAGGTATCGAGACTTTCTTTTTTAATCCCTGTTATGGAATCGATAAGATCGAGCCTTTCAATCTTATCCTGATCGAAATAGATACGAAGCGCGGTGTCGTTTTCATTAGACGGGAGCACATCGATAACATCTCCCCGAACTCTAAAATGTCCGCGGACTAAGTTTTGATCATTTCTTTCATATTGAATGTCGATGAGGGAACGCATGAATGCGTTACGACTAACCTCTTCTCCAACTGCAATACGAACCGCTCTTTGTGAGTACGCATCAGGAGCACCGAGACCGTAAATACAACTGACACTTGCAACGATGATCACTGCTTTTTCTTCGAAAAGCATTTGTGTGGCATTATGACGCATCTTGTCGATGTCATCATTGATGGCACTATCTTTAGCAATGTAGGTATCGGTTGAAGGAACGTAAGCTTCAGGTTGGTAGTAATCGTAGTAACTGATGAAAAAACCAACAGCATTATTGGGAAATAAGTTTTTTAATTCCATATAAAGCTGCGCTGCTAAAGTTTTATTGGGAGCGATAATAAGTGCAGAGCGATTTAATTCTGCAATCACGTGTGCCATTGTGAATGTTTTACCGGAACCCGTGACGCCGAGAAGGGTGTGATGCTTATCTCCACGTTGAAAAGCGCTCACAATATTTTTTATTGCTTGCGGTTGGTCACCAGATGGTTGAAAAAGAGATTGGATGTTGAATATTTTTTCCATTAATCACTGCCCTTGAGAAGATGTAGAAACTGATTCACATCTATGTAAAAATCTTGTCCGACGAAGCAATCTTGTGTTAGTTCATTTATCTGTTGAGTTGTTTGCATCGTTTCTCTTTTTGAAGTTCCGTTGCTAGAGTTCTTTTGGGGAGGCTTGCTCTTGTATTTCATACGACCCTTTTTTGCACTCTGTTGGTTTCTTAGTCTGTCCTCAACAGCTTACTCTAGGTGGATGTCCACATCGGGAGAACCTGTTGGCAAACCCTCCAAACCTTTCAATACAAATTGGTGGACCTATACCCCAGGAGATTCTGTAGATAATTCTACACAATCGATCTTTGTAAAGGGATACCATCCTGATCAACCCATCCCCTTTAACCATAGAAGACACGTCACAGAACGTGGCATGCAGTGTGAGTATTGTCACTCCGCAGCTCGTCGTTCTACCTCAGCGGGAATACCGCCCCTTAACACGTGTGTGGGCTGCCACAAAATTGTGAGCCCCGAACTTCCTGCGATTAAAAAACTCATGGAAGCCTACAATAACAACACACCTATTCAGTGGACCAAAGTTCATGATTTACCTGATTATGTGCGCTTTAGCCATAAGGTGCATGTACTCGCGAAAGATCTTTCTGGCAAGCCTCTCTTAGAATGTCAGAGCTGTCATGGTCAGGTTCAGGGGATGCTCACTGTCGAGCAGTACGCTCCTTTACAGATGGGTTGGTGTGTCGAATGTCATAACCGGGTAAAAATACCTGCCCAAAATGGGAAAGCGGCAGTTACCAATGCACCTGTTTCTTGCAACACATGTCATTTTTAGAGGCGTTCGTTTTTGTCATTCATTGAGTATTGAGATGGTTTTAACATGAGAACTGCAATAGAAAATTTGGGATCGGTAGAAGGCTCTGCATCGCAAACGCCGTCATTATATACCTCTGCTGAAGAACGGATTCCAGACCTCAGGGAACCCAACGCTCCTGACGAAGAAGAATTGGAAGAATCTTCCAAGGGTTTTTTATCCGTTCATCGTCGAGACTTCATGAGAATCTTCGGACTAACAGCTGCCGCTGGAGCCGCAAGTTCCTGCGTTCGCAGACCTGTAGAAAAAGCAGTTCCTTATGTAAACCAACCTGTAGATCAGGCACCAGGTATTGCTGTTCATTATGCATCAACCTGTAGCGCATGCCCTTCTGCTTGCGGAACTCTGGTGAAAACCCGAGAAGGAAGGCCTACTAAAATCGAAGGAAATGCAGAACACCCTGTGAATCAAGGGGGTTTATGCGCTGCTGGCCAAGCTGAAATTCAGGGACTTTATCATCCTGAACGATTCGAAGTACCACAGGTTCGTGTATCAGGAAATTGGCAGAATGCGACATGGGAAAGCATGATGCCTCAGATTGTTGAAAAAGTGCGTGCTGCTAAAAAAGTGGGTATTTTTACCCGCGGAGCAACAGGAAATCGTCATAAGTTTTTCGAAGACGTTTTGACGAGATTGGGTTCCAGCAATAACGAGCTGTATACTTGGGAAAGTAATTCTCTTTTCTCAACAATGTCTGAAGCACACAAATTAGCATTTGGTATTGGCGATCTACCACGAATTGAATTTAGCAAAGCACGTTATATATTGAGCATTGGAAGTGATTTCCAAGTTACAGGTCTTTCTCCAGTCTTTTACTCTAAAGGTTTTTCAGAAGGAAGATCTGTTCGTTCAGGAAAGCGGTCAAAATTTGTTGCATTTGAAAGTCATCTTTCTATTACAGGTGCCAATGCAGACGTACGTCACGTCATTCCACCTACTTATGAAACGATTGTTGCACTCTTATTAGTCAAAGCACTTTATGAAAACTCGACTTCAAAAGGAAGCGCACATGAACGCGCGGAAATTCACAAAGTTTTAAAGAACAAAGAATCTATTCTTGAAAATGCCTATAAAGATGTGGGTATTGCTCGCGATGTATTCGATGAAATTGCCAAAGAACTGATTGAACAAAGTTCTGTTGTAGTTAGCGGAAGCGGTGCAAGTTTTGATGAAAATGCAACACTCCTACAGATTGCAACCATTATGGCGAATACTTTGTGTGGTGCTTATGGGAACACACTTATATTCCACGAAGGATGGGCGAGATCACCGGTTCGTAACGGAGATCTCGAACGATTTATGAAGGAGGGTTCACAGTTAGATGTGCTCTTCATCATAGATGCGGATCCTGTTTTTACAGTACCAGAAAGTTGGCAAATCGGAGATGTACTCTCTAAAATACCAACTGTTGTTTCCATGCAATATTTTCCAACGGAAAGTGATCGTTACGCACAATTTATAGTTCCAGTTCATCATAGTTTAGAATCTTGGGGAGATGAGAGTTCTATTGCAGGATTCTGGTCTATGCGACAACCCGTTGTGCGCCCTATCAAAGCAACTAGCCAAGCAGAAGATACCTTGCTTTGGATTCTTGCAAGCGTTGACAAACATTTGCCGTACAAAGACTACCGCTCCTATTTGAAAAAACAATGGGAAGCTGTGTATAGGTTGATGGCACCTTCTGTAACTTACGAAACTTTTTTCAAAGCTGTCATTCGCAGAGGATTTATTGGAAAACTGGAAGTGCGTTCTCCTGTTTTCGTACAAAGTGTTGTTCAACATTTCCAATTTTTAAAAGCTCCTGTTTCCGACGGATTTGTTTTAGCAAGCACACTCGATCACCGACTTCTCGATGGACGAAGTGCGCACTTACCTGTTCTACAAGAAATTGGAGATTCTCTAACGAGTGTTGCGTGGGATACATGGGTTGCTATGAACCCTCATACAATGAAAGAGAAAGGTCTTCATCGCAACAGTCTAGTGAAGATATCCGCAGCAGGTCAGAGTATAGAAGTCGCTGCTTATCCTCTTCCAGGATTGCATCCGAGGGCTGTGGTTATCCCGAGAGGGAATGGTCACGAAGATAATCGTAGTCGCATAAGTTACAAAAACGGAGTGAATCCTCTTAAAGTTTTTGCAAAAGCGATGGACCCTCTTTCACGTCAACCTGTCACAAGTGGAGTGACCGTTGAAATTTTAGACATGAAAAAGTTTTATCGTTTAGCTGCGATGCAGAAAGCTATAGATCTCGATGGTCGCACAGATATTGTGAAGACCATCTCTTTAGAAGATGCTTTGAAAAAGAAAAATCTTCAAAAAAGTTTGGATGAAGCTCCTGATCTATTCCCGAAATTAGAAGACAATGCACACCGTTGGGGACTTTCCATAGATTTGGATCGTTGCAATGGGTGCGGCGCGTGTATGGCTGCGTGTGCAGTTGAGAACAATGTTCCTCAAGCGGGAAGAGAACAGGTTCTTATGCACAGAGAAATGCATTGGATTCGATTGGATCGTTATTTCGAAGGAAATTTAGACAATCCTAAAGTGAGTATACAACCTGTCATGTGTCAGCATTGCAACAATGCACCGTGTGAGGGTGTCTGTCCTGTTTTTGCGACGACGCATGATGCGGAAGGCATGAATTCGATGACCTACAATCGATGTGTAGGAACTCGTTATTGCGCGAACGCATGTCCATACAAAGTACGACGCTTCAACTGGTGGACTCACAAGTGGGGGGAAATCGGAGAACGTTTACAAGATAGAAACCCACGTCCTACGAATCCTGATGTCACCGTTCGTACACGTGGTGTGATGGAGAAATGTTCTCTTTGTGTGCAGCGTATTCGAGATGTGAAGCACAGAGCTAAAGAATTGAATAGACCTGTTCTCGATGGAGAATTTGTAACGGCCTGTGCTCAAACCTGTCCAAGCAATGCGATTGTTTCTGGAAATTTAAAAGATGCAGCAAGTCAGGTTTCAAGACTTCGTCAAGAAGGACGAGCGTATCTCATGTTGGGAGGGGCTCCAGAACATGATCATTTTGGACTCAGAACTCTTCCCAATGTTAGTTATTTGGCAGAAGTTTCTTTGGATGCAAAAGAGACATCGAAATCAGCTCACGAAAGTTGATCGAGGGATTCTTAGCTTGTTTTTAAAGATAATGAACACAGACGTGAAGTGGGGCGTGAGATGAGTGAAGAAATCGAATGGAAGCGAACGGTGTCGGAAGTCAACGACGGGATTCTGATCGGTATCGATAAACCTGCTCGTTCGTACTATGTCGCCCTCACCTTAGCGCTCATTTGTACTGCGATTGGAGCTTACTCTTGGATTAAGCTGATCAATGAAGGTGTGGGGATATGGGGTTTGAACAGTCCTGTTTATTGGGCTGTGGATATTACAAACTTCGTATTCTGGGTCGGTATAGGTCATGCGGGAACTTTGATTTCTGCAATCTTATTTTTGTTTCGCGCAAAATGGCGGAATAGCATTAACCGCAGCGCAGAAGCGATGACAGTTTTTGCTGTGATTACAGCAGGACTGTTTCCCATGATTCACATGGGACGTTTTTGGGTAGGTTTTTATTGGATGCTACCTCTTCCCAATTCAAACAACCTTTGGTTGAACTTTCGCTCACCATTGATTTGGGACGTCTTTGCAATTTCAACGTATTTAACAGTGTCTCTTCTCTTTTGGTACATGGGTTTGGTTCCCGATCTTGCTTCAATTAGAGACCGCGTTAAAGGCTTTAGACGACTTGTTTATGGGTTGATGTCTTTCGGTTGGACAGGAACAGCGAGACAGTGGCATCACTATGAAACGGGTTATGGATTTTTAGCTGCTCTCGCAACACCCCTTGTTCTTTCTGTTCACTCCATCGTTTCTTGGGACTTTGCGATGTCAATGCAACCAGGATGGCATACAACTATTTTTCCTCCTTACTTCGTCGCAGGCGCAATTTTATCGGGTTGTGCGATGGTTTACACCTTGGTGGTTCCTCTTCGTAAAATGTTTCAGTTGGAAGAGTTTATTCGTAAAGAACATCTGGAAGCTTTGATCAAGTTGACTTTGCTGACCTCTACCATCGTGTTTTATGCCTACGGAGTTGAGTTTTTCGTAGCATGGTTAAGTGGCAATGAATACGAGTGGGCTATATTTAGAAAAAGAGCAACAGGGCCTTATGCCTTTTATTTTTGGGTGATGGTTTCTTGCAACTGTTTTTTCCCTCTCGTGTTTTGGTCCAAAAGGGTGCGTAACAACATCACACTTTCCTTCATAGTCTGTGTGCTTGTGAATGTGGGTATGTGGTTTGAACGTTACAACATTATCGTTTCCAGTCTTGTGGAAGATTTTGTTCCAGGATCTTGGGCGCACTACGAACCCACCATTTGGGAAATAGCGGTGACACTTGGAAGTTTTGGATGGTTCTTCACTTGGATGTTGATCTTCTCAAGATTCTTCCCACTTGTTTCGATTTCAGAATTGAAACTGATTATGCCTAAACCTCTCCGCAAAAAGGCACATGCGACAATGATACAAGAAGGAGAAGCACATGGTTCATAAAACTGAAAAACCAGGTGTCATGGCAATCTTCCAGTACTTCGATCAGTTCACAGAAGTTTTGGAAAAAATTCAGACCGAGAAAAAATTTGCGGGCCATGAAATCTACTCGCCTGTGTCCTATCACGAGTTGATGGATCATGCTGAGAAACTCTACGGACCCAGTGAGGTACGTTGGTTTACCTTAGTCGGAGCGCTTACAGGTATAGCCTCAGGATTCGCACTTCCTTTGGGAATGGATTGGGATTGGCCTATTGTTGTAGGTGGAAAAACCGCAGGGATATATTCTATGCCTGCTTATTTTATTTTTGTGTTTGAGTTGATGGTTCTCTTCGGTGCTATAGCAACGATTATGGGCATGCTTGTTTTAGGACGCATTCCTAACCCTGAAGCAAAGATTCGTGACAAACGTTTAAGTGATGATCGCTTTGGGATTTTTGTTCCAGGTGTTTCTGTGGATAGTGAGCAGGCACAGATGTTGAAGCAGTGGGGAGCGGAAGACGTTTACGCTTCTACTTAACTCGCACCGAATATTTGAATGAAGACATATTGAGGATCATGATGCGGAGCACATTCAAAAACATAATCCTAGCAGGAATGCTTCTTGGGACACTCAGTTCATGCACAGAGGATCCTAACGAAACAAAGATGCAGTATTTCCCGGACATGGCGGATTCTCCTGCAATAAAAACACAGGGGAATTACATAGATCCACCTGAAGGTTCTATAGCACGCACTGCTATTCTCTATCCTGATACTCCTGATGAAGCTGAAAAAATATTTTTCAATCCTCTTAAAGGACAAGCGAATGAAGCCATGCATAAGGAAAACGGAAAACGTCTTTTCTTAATATATTGTGAGGTATGTCACGGTATTGATGCAAAAGGTGATAAAGGTCGTATTCAAGATAAATACCCTAGACCCGTTGATTTGACTCTCGACATGTATAAAAAACGAGGAGATGGATTTTTCTTCCATCGTATTACACACGGTTCTGCTGTGATGCCAAAATATGGACATTCAACGACACCGGATGAGCGATGGGAAATCATCATGCACTTACGTGATTTGCAAAATCAAGTTCCTGCTCCTTCATCTGAACCTTCTATAAACGGTGAAAAAAAATGAAAATAAAAGAGCTCTATCAACAACGAGATCATTTTTTTCTTGAAATTTCTCCCACCACACGTGGGGGACTTATCTTTCTCATCGCTCTTGGTTTTGCAACATTTGTTTGTGGGATGGTATGCGGTGAGCACACGCGGACCTGGGGTTCTTTGATTTTCAATGGAATGTTTTTCTTCTCCCTCGCCTTAGGTGGTGTTGCGCTATCCAATATGCAAGACGTAATAGGAGCAACCTGGGGACGTCCTATACGTCGTATCCATGAAAACTTCTCCTCGTTTTTACCTATTTCTGTAGTTCTTTTTCTAGCTTTGTTTGTGTGTATCAAATGGGACCTTCTGCAAGCTGGAAAAATATATAAATGGATTGCAGATCCTTCTATAGTTGAACATCTCTTTGGAAAAAATGTTTGGCTGCAACCAAATTTTATGATGATTCGTGATACACTTGCTTTGCTTCTGATTCTGTTTTTTTCAAGATGGCATTACAAGTTGACAACGGCAGCTGACAAAGCGTTTTTATCCAATCAATATGAAAAAGGTGTACACCTTGGTGAACATGCACGCAAAACACTGAGAAAGTGGTCTGCACCTGTGCTGATTCTCTATTCAGTTTTGTATTCGATTCTTGCTTTTGATTTGATGATGTCTCTTGCTCCAACATGGGTTTCCACTTTGTGGGCAGGATGGCAGTTCTCTGTGATGATGCAAACTCTTTTTGCAACGATTTTACTTCTACTCTTCTATTTGAAAAAAACTCCCGTCGGGCATTTCATAGGTCGCCAGCAGTTTCACGATATTGGAAAATTGCTCTTTGGTTTTACAGCATTCTATGCCTATTTAACTTATGCTCACGTGCTTACTTACTGGTATACAAATATGCCTGAAGAAACATCGTATTTTATCACAAGACTTCAGGGTCCATGGTTAGGATATATCATTGCTGCTCCTTTCATAAGTTTCTTGGTTCCTTTCGTTCTGATGGTTCCCAAAGCTGCAAAATGGACAAGTTATATTGCCATTCCAGTTTGCATTCTAGTTTTGGGTTCTCAGTGGTTGAACATGATGTTGGTTGTGATCCCTGAAACAGCAGATGCCGCACACTGGCATTTTCCTTGGATTGAATTAGGACTCATGCTTGGTTTCACGGGGGCTTTTGCACTTAGCTTTTTGAGACGTGCAAAAAAACTGCCTCTCTTGAGTCTTGGTGATCCTCTTCTCTATCAGTCTTTGTCTGGAAAGCACTAAAATCAAGGATACCCAGCACAACCATTCACACCCTGATCTTCACATTCCGGCACTTCAATATCGTAAGCTTTTAAAAGATCTTTAACTTGCCCATAGTGTTGTGGTCTGGTTTTGTAATGTCCAGACCCATCTGTCATACAAATTAATTTTCCATTCTTGATTACGAAATAACCTGCAGATAGAATTCTTTTCCCACGCGTTAATGCACTGTGACTCCATCTAAGCGATTTTTCACCTAAATTGTTAAATTTCTTGAGATAGAGACAACCATTTTTTTTAAGGACCATCTTGCCACAAATTGACTTTATAAGCTGCCCCTGCGCATCAAAGAAACTTTGATCTTTTATGGTCACTATATATTGTCTTGCATCTTCCTCCGAGAGATAGGACTTTGGGTCTTCTGTCCAGTATTCTTCTTTTTTAAATCTAAGATAAACTGGTTTTCTTTTGTAATTTGTAGGCCAACAATTTATATCGCTCAAAGCTTCTTCATACCCAACATAACGAGACTCCAATAGAGATGCAAAGGAATTATATTCTTCGGATCTCACCCAGTTAAGAAGCACAGTCGTCTGAGGCACTTTAAATTGAGAATATATTTCAATAAGGGATTGAAATACTCCTTGAATACAATCCTCGTTACAGGACAAAGCAGGACTTTCTATAAACTTAGGAACAATGATATAATCCACTCCACTTAAATTAAGCATAAATTTCTTCTAAATTTTTGGATAAAAATTTTGATCTGTCTAAATATCCACCCGCTTCTGAGAATTTTAATACGAGTATTTTTATATGCGTTGAGTCTTCTTTCAGTTCGAACTCACTTCCTAACTGAGTTTTTCTTTTAGGTTTTTTAAAATCCACACCTCGCTTGGCATAGGAAATAAAAAACTTTTCAATACCCTCTGTTTTGGGTTCAAATAGAAGAACTAAAAAATTTTTTCCTTTCAAACCGACCGTCGCTTCTTCCCAAGTGTAGTTTTTAAAATTATCGAAAGGATTTATATTCCGAAAGACAAAACTCTCCTCAGTGGTATTTTGTTGAAATTTTTCAATTTCAACTTGTGGTACCTTTTCAATCATGGATTGAAGGCTCATGTCTTCTCGGTTTTCTAGTTCTTCAACGAGATCTCTAGACTGGACTTTATTCTTTGAATGTTGACAAAATACTGACGAAAAAATCATAAAAACAAATAGAATGCACTTCTTCAAATCCAAAGCAGCTCCCTATGTTTTAATTGAATGAATGTCTTATGAATAAGTCTAGCAAAGGAGAATGAATTTGTTAAAAACTATTTCTGAACATCCCACAAAACAGCACCAACGTTACCTGTATAAGGTCTCGAACTCGATGGAGTGATATCGGGACCATCAGGATTGTAAGTGAAATAAGTATCATGCATATAAACTGTCAATATTTTTCCGTTTGGTAATTGAACGGAGTGAGGAGAGTGCATCGCTGTATTATTTTGTCTTGTAATGATGTATCGATGATTCCAGTCCCATGTATTCCCATTGTCATGACTCACAACGGCTTCAACACCATGAAAAACTTGACCATCCAGCTGTCCCACACGGACACCATAGGTCATCAAAATATCTCCATTGTGTAGCAAGAGCAGACTAGAATGCATTCTTCCGTAAAGAAAATGTTGAACAGGTAATGACCATGTTTTTCCATTATCTTTCGAAACTGTTGTTGCAAGACCCATAAAATGATCACTTGGAATAGGAGTCCCCACAAGTTGGGTTCGAAAGGCTGCTACAAGATTATGATTTCTTGCACGTATAATAGAGCCCTCATTGAGTCCCCATGCTCTATTTAAAAGAACAGGTTCTTCCCATTTTTTCGTATCTCTATGAAAAGTAAGGATACCCCCTTGAGTGAATAAATGCTCCTCAAATTTTGAAGGAGGGGTATCGAGTAAAAACCAACATGCTAACTTAATGGTATCTTTTTCAATAAGGTGACTATAGGCAACATCGGTATTACAAGTTTTACTTCCCCATCGTGGAAGCGCAGTTTCCGAATGCCAATCAGGAATTCCATGAGGCCAAGGCCATGATGACAAAATAAAATGAGAATTAGGAAGAAGAACAAACAACTGATTCCCTGCATTCATGGGAGTTCCTCTATACCAACTCGTCCGTAACGGCTTCGTCCACTTCAATCCATCTTTAGAAGTTAAAATATATCCTACTCTTGTATTTTCTTTCTCATCCATAGCAGAAATTGTGAGTACAATAGTCCCATCATCCATAATCGTTAAACTTGGGAACTTAGGATTGTTCAACAAGAAACTATAACCGAGATCTTCAAAGTAACGTTTATGATGCCCTTCGATTTGAGTTACAACGACATGCGAAATAGGAGTCGTTAAACGATCACGTAAATAAAATGCATAATCATTCTGTTGGTCAAGTTTAAGGATAGTCTTATAATCTAAACGGTCAATTTTCGCAGAGATTGGATCTAGATTTTTATTTACTGGAGAATGCCCAGGAGGAAGGTGACCTCTTGTATGAATCTCAACATCAAAGGACGCTTTCACTTCTTGCTTCGATGAAATGTTTTCTTTCACCATATCCTCGTCCCGTCGAGATGTAGATTTACATTCCGATAAAAAAAATAGGGTAAGCAGCAGCAGAATTTTATTCTTATAAGAACCCATAACTCCACTTCCTTATTTGTTAAACAAAACAAGAAGCACCATGACCGACCGAGCCTTCTATCGGAAAGCGCACCCCAGTTATTGAAATGGAGCTATAATATGTTGTAGATATTGGATTATATGGGTCTTGCAGGATCAGTATTTTTTACAGTCGGGGACGCTCGCAGAGGTCATCTCTTCTTTAAGTCCACGAGCATAAGCTTCCGCTTGAATGGCGCAAGCATTGGTTCCTTTATGAAGAATTTTGTCAGCTTCCATAAGAGACTGCACAAGGTCTGGGAAACCTGCAGATATGGGAAAAAACTCAATAGCTTTTAAAGTGTCTCTTGCTGCGGTATCGAGACCAATTTTTTTACCTATACTCCAGAGCATCCCAGAAATGAATTGAGATTGCTGATGAGGTTCCGTTGGCATGTTAGGATCTAGAAAAGACCAGTTGTTATTTGAAGAACGCAGACACTGAGCAGAGATGCACAAAGTTCCACCACGAGGGCAAATGAGATTTCCCAAACAAGGACTCTTTGTTCGTGCCATAACGAAAAAATCTGCGAGACCTTCGTGGATTATGAGTGAATCACCTGAAGTTGTTTTTAAAGTTTGATAAACAACATGGTGTCCTGCTTCATGTGAAACTGCATCCGAATCGATTTGAAGATTTTGCAATATGACACCGTCTCCGTTGCCCAATTTTATATAAGGTCCTGCTCCGGTATTTTTATCAGGCGGTATATATACTGCAGAATTATTGACACCCATATTTGTATAGTCCAACTTTAATTGCACGCGAGGACTAGGCCAAGATTTTAAAATTCCACTACCTTCTTGAAGAAACCAATTTGAGTGCAATGTCGCGTTTGTAAAGACGGAAGCCTGATTGAAATGATAATCATTAGGCTTAAAATTAAATTCTGCATTATTTACAGTTGCAACATTGAGGGATGTATTTGTAGGGGGATTATCCACTACTATTCTAAAACGTGTGCTACACAACGAACCTCCTTTGCTGAGTCCATTCAACTTTAAATTTGTAAGAACGAGGTTAGTACTACTCAGAGGAACCTTTTGATAAGTAGTCGTGATTGCTGGAGCTGTTGTATCTGAAAAATAGGAAGGAGCTGCTTTGTAAATAATTTGATTATCAGGATTTTCAGGAGTTGGATTGTAAACAACAAGCCCATAGTAAGGTAAATTGTTATAATTAAAACGCACTTCCCATGCTGCAAGAAGTTTTGTTTTATCCACATTTGGATCATAAAAAAGGCATTTATTTTCATAAACGTTGGTGCTTGTGCTTGAAATGGAGCCATTGCCAACAGAGATAGTTGTAGTTTCTGTTTCTACATTTTGATTTGTGGGTATTGTATCAACATTAGTTGCAATTTGATTTGAAGTACTTACAAAACTTTTTGACCCTATTATTTTCTCAAGAGAATCTAAGGAAGAACCTCCACCGAGCGCAAGGATTTTTGCAATCTCGTCGATACGATTATCTGTTAATTTATCACTTTTATCCCACACTGTTTGGTCAATGGTGTTTGTAGGAATATTTGTGGGAATCAATCCCTTTACCAGAGTTCTTTCTGAAGACACACTGACTCTTGCATAAAACTGACATAAAGAAGTTCCACCAATTGAAAAATTAAAATTAGCATGGTCCCAGTGAGGCCCATGAAGATAGGAATCAGGATCTACTTGTGATTCAATAGGTGTTTTAATGAGGTCATTAATAACAGCTTGAGCTTTTTCTACGAAGTAAGGAGCCTCAGGTCCTGCTAGAGAAAGACCTGTAGCATTGGATAAGTTCTCAGATGCAAGCGTCGGACAGATGTTATCGACCGCCATTGCATTACTTGAATTTTTTGATGTGGGAGTAGGATTGATACATTGAATATTTAGAAAGCAGAAAACCACTGAAAAAAATAAGAATAAACCCGTTTTTTGAAAAATGACCACAAGACCCCCGATTTCTGTGAAAAATCTGAGTATCTTTCGGCAGTTTAGGAAATTTCTTGAATGAGATTGGAGGAAAATACCTTTGCAAGACTGATATCTGCATATCTTAGAAATGCTTCTTGTGACAATTTTTTTCTGAAAGTTTCACGATCGAGAACTTTTCCTAATTCTTGAACATGAGCTTCTATCACACGCACTATATCTTTGAGATCTGCCTCTTGGAAAATGCACGTTTCATCCGCAATGACATGAGGAATAGCACCCGAGTTAGATCCTAATACCCTGACGCCACACGCCTGAGCTTCCACAATCACACGGCCGAACTGTTCTTTCCAATGAGGCGCTGTTCGACTCGGTATAAGTAAAATATCCGATTCATGATAATAATTTTTTATTTGATCAGAAGATAAAGCCCCTAGAAATTGAATATCAAATCCATCTTTTTCTAATTCTGCACATCTTTTCTCAATCTCACCTTGCAAAGGCCCTCTTCCAACAAAACGAAACTCACAATTTTCCTTTGTAGAAGAAGAAAGAAATTTCATGGCATCTAAAATATCGAGAACACCTTTTTCTACAAAGAGAGAGCCCGCGTAGGAAATTCGAATTTTCTCATTCTTTCTAGAAATATTTTCATAGCGGAACAGTTTCGAATCAAACCACAGAGGATAATCCATTATCTTCCCTTTGTATCCATGCTGTCTTAGAATTTCACTTTGTTCAGTACCTAAACTTAAAATGGCATAAGAATGTTTGAACAAAAAATTCTGAATAAATCTCAAAGGCCAAGGATATTTTTTATAAATATTTTGCAGAGCAAAAAGCATGAAATGAAAATCTTTTCCGAGATACAAACGAGCTACACACCACGAAAAAAAAGCCGTAACGGAATAAGGATCTGCAAGACAGATAAAATATCGCGTTTCATTTTTATTATTATTAAAAAATTTTTTTAAAGCTTTTCCTAAGCCCCAATAGATCACGATTTGAACATGGAGGTTCCAAGATTTGAGTAAAAAGAAAGGATAATTCGGATCGTCTTTGGCAAAAGGTTTTTGAAAATCTTCTGCTTGAATTTCTTGTGAACCAAGCTCTCGAAATTTTTGAGGAGCTGCACATGCAACACGCCATGAAGGATTCTGTGTCAAGTATTCAAAGAAACTTCTATATGCTTTGACTACTAAACTTTGCCAAAGGACAAATACCGCAATATTCTTATTTTCTGAATTCACTTGCTGACTATTCCTAATCATATTGATAACCTTATCCATTAGGAGATTCACTTTCCGTTAATGACCTGTTGCAAAGCGTTATAACTAAACTTCGTCAGTCTTTATATTCAATAGATGATTTCTGAGGTTTATTTGTTGCCAAAAATCCTCGTTATCTCCATCTAACTCATCAATAAAAAAGGCAAAAACCATCATCGCCATCATATTGAGATATCTGCAAAGTGTAGGGACGCGTTATTTCTTGTCCTCCCACAAAAATCCTTAGGAATTTAAGTATCGACGATTTACGTACTTTCAATTGTGCGCTGCGCAATTTTAACCCAATGACAACATTTCTTTATAGACTCTTTTAAAACTAGATCAATTCCCGGGAATGATTTACCTTCAATAAAACAGCAATTTACGGATTCCATATCCATTATGGCATTATTCAGTGGAATAAAAAATTCTAGAGGAAAACAATCTACAGCATCTCTCAAAAACTCCAGTTCACCAATTAAAGTCTGCAAATCAAGCAACTCACAATTATACTGTTCTATAGCATTTTCCATGCGAGCTATGTGACGAAGATTGATATCTTCAATATCATCTACTTTTTTCATAATCTTATCGTTTTCCCAGTATTGTAGTTATGACTCGTCCTGTTGCTTCATCTGTCACAATAGTAATATCATTCTGTGGAGAGTAGTATCTAATACGGTCAGGACTTGGGTCAGCAGATTTAACACCATTTTTAATTGTATCTTCAACTACTGTAGGCGTAAGCCCACGATTTTGCATTTGATCTAAAGCATGTCCAGAATATTCGCGATCACCTATTTTTTCTGGTGTGTTTCTATTGGGTTGAAATTTTGGTTGTCGTAATTCAAACGCTTCACTCTTTGGTATACCTAGTTCCTTATTTTCAGATATACCCCTTCGTCCCTTAAAACCAGTTTCTCCTTCAGACGTTATTTGAGAAGTCCCTTGTCCTTCGTGATTAAAAATTGTCTCTACTATGACATTTGCACCATGCCCGGCTAAAGCAGCACTAGCTCCTACGACAGCAACTCCAGCAGGAGCTGCTGCGCAGGCAGTGCCTACACAAGATGCAGCAACTTCCGAGGCTCCTGCTAAGATTCCAGTGGTCCCTACTGCAACCTGTGCTGTTCCACCCAATGTTTGACCTGTAGCTCGTCCTATTTCGAAAGCATCTGATCCCTGAGGAGGATGCTGGGAAGCTCCAGGCATACTTTCGCTAAGCCCTACAGCAAAACCTTTTCCGAATTCCTTAGCACCATTACAGTTATGTACTAACGCCGCACTTGCTAAACACTGTCCATTTCCAACTACAAAATAATTGTGCGTCGTATCCACTCTAATGTCATAGACTTCAATCGGCTCTTCAAAAGTGCGACGAAGCAGGGATTCAATTCTCAGAGACCCTGTAGTTCCTTTAACCAAATCACCTTTTTTCAAAGCCCATGCACTAACCCACTCTCCACCGACAAAGAAAGGATGATCATCTGTAGCTTCTATAAGCTGACCATTGTCTAAGCGAATCTCTATGAGAGAATTTGTTAGAATTCTAAAAACTTCTTCGACTTTTTTCGAAACAAAAGAGTCGGAAACTTCGTCATATGAGAGAACGCTTTCACCTACTTGAATATCCTGGATCTCTTTGCACTCAGGTTGCTCTTGTGAAAGAAGAACGTAGGTTCCCTTGGTAAAACACGCTTGCTTAAATTTTAATGCAAAATCATTTGGTACAGAAGCTTTGAGCTTTCTATCCCACTGCGCTACTCTTTCGTCAGATTCAAGAGCTTGAAGTTGAGACTGAATTTCCGCTTCTGCCGCTGCAAATTGTCTTGCTTCAGCGTCACTGAGCTGTTTTTGCATAGCAAAAACATTGAGGGATACTATTCCTAATAGGAATACTAAGACTTTTGTTTTCATTTTCTAACCTTTCTTAAATTTTATAATTCGTCTTTAGAACTCTCAACATCAAAGTAATCTTGCACTGTTTTTGCAGCTACAAAAAAACCTTTCCAAAAATTAAGGTCGTCAGGACTTTTAGACATGAAGGCAAAACTCTCTCCTTTTTCCTGTATAAGGTTTACATAAGCTGCGGTTGGGAAAAGCACTGTGTCTGGTTTGTACTTATAGTATTCAGTCAATTCTTGATCTTGAATGAAAGAAATCAAATTTGAAAAACCTGAAAAAATTCCTACGTTTATTAAAAGATTCGAAGACCATGGAAGGAAAAGAGAAGCAATCATTTTTCGGATATTGATCTCCTGCTCAAAGGAAAGATCAACTATATTTGTTTCTTTAGTCACCATTGCTGTAAATTTGTTTATTACCTCTCTAGCTAAAGAGATATGCAAGAAAAAAGGATAAAATAACACCTGATAGTCTTCTTCGTCTTTATATTTCTCATAGAGTTGGAAAATGTTTTCTTCAAATCCTTGCGGCAACTCTAAATATTGCAATCTGAGAACAAATGTTGAAGCTCCTCCTTCCTTGTTATTATTAATGACGTCATAAGCTCTTTTCTTATTTAAACTTACGAGATCCAAAACTACCTGATAAGGAATGGAAATGTATTCAAAAGAGGTATCATCCCAAGTACCCTTCAAAATAAATCCACCAGATGTGTTGTATCCATAATTTTTATAAAGAGTATCGTCGAAACCTACTAATGCCAAAGCATGGCCGTCATCTCCATCATGGCTATATTCTACAAGTTCTTGGTAAAACTTATCCCACACAGTTTTTGAAATTTCACGAGTGATTATGTGCTCCTCAGGAACATTAAGAACCTTTCTTTCAAACAAAGTTCCTTTACTAAAAGAAGGATCAGCAAACAAAGCAAATGATGGATTTGAAAAACTAAAGATCGCAGGTTTACCATTGAGAATAGTTTCTTTTCATACTCTGATTGGATCTTTGTCCTTCCCAAGAAACATATCAAAGCCAGGTAAATTGTGTGAAAGTATATGAGTTCGAATGATAGGCCAGCCAGACTTATATTCTGCAGGAACATTCGCCAATCTTGGAGGAATCAAATGTTGTGCTCCACGATTAGGCGCTGTGAAATGCGGACTTGTCATTCTATGTTCTTCGGGGTGCATGTAATAAGGCAAAACAGAGCCATGTTTTTCTAGAAAATCTGTACTTTGCTCATCGAAAAAAACATCAGAGTATACTAATGCTTCAGTATTTAAGTGTCTCGATTTGTCTATAATCAAACGTAAGGAGTATAGGAAGTGTAGTAAACTCAACCTTACAGGTTTTCCAATTTTTTGAAAATGGTGTTCGAGAGCGCTTAGAAATGCTGCCGCATGACAGGTCGCTCCCATTTGCTGAATTCCCTCAGGACGTAGAATAGGTTTTGTAGGAATAAATTTGGATGCTAGTTCTGCTGCGTGTGCAATTTGAAATGAAAAAGAAAGCAACAAACAAAATGTCGCTACTATTTTTACAGAATTTTTCACAGGGTCTCCTAAAACTGAAGAGGAGAGTGTGACTACACCTTTCACTGAGATGTGTCAAAACTTTATGTTACGAGTTTGCAAAATGTCATCGCATGACATTATCTTCGGTAGTTGAATCACCAGACTGAACTTTGCTCGTTCTCTTCCACTGCGCTTGGTTCTATTGCTTTCGCAAAGACCTCATTTTTTATCCGTTTTGAAACTAGCACCCTTTTCAGCAGAAGAGAAAACAGTTGACATGTGTAGGCAATTGTTTCAAATTTTCTCACTGTAATTTTTCTGGTAGAAAAATGGAATTGTCTTGTTATGCTCGAAAATAAGGACTTTCATGTAAACCTGTTTGGCAACCTTGAAAGCAAGGGAAATTTTTTGCGATTAGAAATGTTTTTAAATTCTTCTACATGAGTTTCAATGACACTACTGAGATCTTCAATATTTCCTTCTTGAAAAAGACTTCTTTTTAAACACTTTTCACGAGCTATATGAACTTATGTTAGATCCCAAACTCCCCATACTAGGCTCAACCTCCAAGGAATGGGCACTACACGTCATCGCCCATTTTGATCTTTTCCTCATAGACCATGCATCTTGCGAACGCAAAGCCGCGGCACTTGCCATGTCTCTTATCGCAAAATATCCAGATAGAAAATTTCTCATAGAACCCATGGTAAGCCTTGCTCGCGAAGAACTAGAACACTTCGCACAAGTTTACCGCCTACTCACCAAAAGAGGGATCTCACACCTTCCTCCTGATGAACGAGATCCTTATGTGCATTCTATACTCCAACGCTTACGTACAGGTCGCGAAGAACATTTCCTCGACCGTCTTGTGACTTCCGGTATGATTGAAGCACGTGGATGGGAGCGTTTTTCCGTACTAGCTGAGAATCTCGAAGACGATACCCTCAAGACTTTCTATATGGATCTTGCAAAGCGAGAAAGAGGTCATTATAGAATTTTTATTAACATTGCAGAGAAATATTTTTCTAAAGAAGATGTGGAAGAAGCGATCACTCGTATAGCAGAATATGAATACGAAGCCATGACACAAGCACCCTTGAAAGCCCGAGTACATTAGAGGAGCTACTATGCTTTTACAATTAGGAACTCATTATTTAACCGAAAACATTCTTCAAGACATCAATGCAATTAAACCTGAAGCCTATACAAAATTGAACTCTCTGAAAGAAAAAAACTGTGTAGATGCACAAAACACGGGATGGTGGAATTGGCCTGAAGAATCGGGATTCCAAGACCTTCGTCACATTCGTGAAGTGCTTCTGAATTTAGATATTGCTTATGATATCGTTGTCGTCATTGGAATAGGAGGTTCCTATGCAGGAACTAAAGCTCTTTCAGAAGCAATGCGTCACCAATTTGCGGATCAACTTGTCAATGAAGATCGTTATGTGCCTGTAGTCTACCTAGGAAACAACCTCTCTGAACGTGCCTTTCTCGAAGTTCTTGAACTGCTTGAGCAACGTGAACCTATTGTCAATGTCATCAGCAAATCGGGAAATACTCTAGAACCAAACATTGCTTTTAGAGTACTTGAAGAAGTCTTAATCAAACGTTTTGGAAAAGAGGCTCAAAAACGAATTTTTGTAAGCACACAGACTGAAAAAAGCAGTCTTTTTGAACTTGCTCAATTCCGCAACTACCGAGTTTTTCCCATCCCTTCTAACGTAGGCGGACGCTACTCCGTTTTAACAACAGTGGGATTGCTTCCTCTCTCACTTGCTGGTTACGATACGGAACAACTTCTAGCTGGCGCAGACAGACTCTTCGAAGAATTGCGTGGAGATGTGAGTAAAGATCATCCAGTACTGACATACGCAGCTTTTAGAAAATATGCATGGAATGAAGGCAAAGCCCTTGAAGTTCTTTCTTATAGAGAACCTAAACTTGCTTCACTGATTGAATGGTGGAAGCAACTCTTTGCAGAATCAGAAGGAAAAGAAGGCAAAGGGCTCATGCCTATGGGAATGGGTTACACAACGGATTTGCATTCCCTTGGTCAGTATTTGCAGGAAGGCCCTTCTAATATGATTGAAACTTTCTTAAACATAGGTCCCGCTAAGAGCCTAGTAGAAAAAAGATTGAAAATTCCTGTCGATGAAATCGGTGCCAACAAGCATTTGAATTCTCTCTATGGACGTTATGTCAACGACATCGATTATGCAGCTTGGGAAGCCTCTCAGAAAGCACACTCACAAAGAGGTGTACCATGTTTAGAGATGAAAGTCTCCCATCTCGATGAATACCATCTAGGTTACCTCTTTGCATTTTTTGAATGCGCTTGCGCTATCAGTGCTTTGCTTCTAGATGTCAATCCTTTCGATCAACCTGGCGTGGAAGTTTACAAAAGAGAATTGATGAACCTTGTAGGTTAGAATCTATGCAAATAAGACAAGCCTGAATAAAAGTAAGCTTTCTGAGCACGAAGAATTTCATTTTTCACTGCATCCTCAAGAGATGGATCCGTAACTTTTTGAAGCCTTCTATCCTTCAAAGCAAATAGATCTCTATCCACAAGACAGTACTCATCTTTGCAATCGATATAGAAGTTCAGATTCATATCTCTTTTCTGTTCTGAAAATAAATCCATTCCCCAAGTGTCCATAAGAATATTTTTATCACTGATCAGTGAAATAATACTCGGAGCAATATCGAGGTGATTAGACATCTTTGTAAAATGCTTTCCCTTCCATGTTGGCCTAATCAGCTCCGGTGCGTAGAAAAGAAGAGGAACATTCGACATTGCAAAATAATCTTCCGCATTTTTGTGAAGCCCATAAAAAGGATGGTCTCCGGTAATGATGAAAAGAGTATCCTTGAAAAATTCTTCCTTCCTAGCTTCCTTCATAAAATTGGCTAATGCGCGATCTGCATATTTAAAGCAGAGCATACGCATACGAAATTCCTCTGCATCTGTGGTTATAATTTTTTGAATATGTTCGGGAACGCGCACATCTTTCGAGTCGAAATGCTCAGGTATTCTATAAGGTGGATGATTGGACTGAGTCATAACGAAGGTGAAACTGTTTTCTTTCTTAGATTTCAAAGACAATAGAACCTGCTGATATAAATCTTCATCATGCAATCCAAAATCATGATGAGGAATATCTGGAAAAGAACCTTCTGAAAAGAAATGATCATAGCCTATACGAGGAACAAACTCATAAAGACGATGCCAATTGGAAAAACCTCCGTAGAAAAACTGTGTGCTGTAGTTTTGGTTTTTAATCAGGTTGGGAAGTTTGGAATCGAAATTTTTAAAACTTTCAGGTCTGTAAGAGAGAGAGGGATTAAAATCAGGAGGCAGTGGGAATCCATAATTTACAGCTCCAATATTTTTTAAAGTACCATCCGCTGCAGAAAAATGATTCTCAAAATAAATACTATCTGGGATGAGAGATCGCATCCCTTCTGTAAGCTCCTTACTAAAACCCTCATCTCTATCAAATAAAGGCCATGAAGAATAACTTTCCAAAAACAATATAACGATGTGTTTTGGTTTCTTTGTAAGTATCTGACCTAAACGCCCTTTGACGTCATACTGAATCTTATGAAGTTGTTTCTTCTCATCATATTGAAGGGAAGAACCCACCTGATTTTTTTTCAATTCAGAATAAATAGAATCGATTTCTGAAGGTTTTTTTGCAAGTAACGTTTCAAGATTCATCAAAGATTCTTTTTCCATATAACTGTTGTAGAGAGGGAAAATAGGATTACGATGAGCAATGTTTAGAAACGTATGAGCTGTGATATCGACACGACGATCTTGTATTGTCAGAGGCTTCCCAAAAGTAGATCTACATAGAAAAGCAAGAAGAAAAAGCGTTCCGATAAAAGTGAATAAGGGTTGAGAATGTATTCGTCTCAATTCAAGAGAAAATAAAATATTTCTTAGAAAAGTTCGAATTTTTAAAAAAACAAAACAACCTAATATTAAAGTTAAGGAAATTTTCAAAACAGGAAACTCATTCCAAACACTTGCTACAACAAGTTTTGCATTAGATGCGTTGTTCCAAAACTCCCAGAAGAAGGTATTGAAATGATCTCCATAATAGTTATAGAAGGAATAATCACATACCACCAAAACCCACAGACAGACGATCGTTAGAAAGCTATAGATACGTTTTCCAAAAGCAACGAAGCGACCTTGAAGAAAAAGAAAAATTACAAAGTAAAAAGCAGCGAAATACGCACTGATCGCGGAATCGTAGCGGCTTCCGTAGAAAAAAACGCGGGCTATATCAAAAATGCTGTAATCCTGAGTTCCCAAGCGGTCAAGATGCTGCAGCAGAAAAAGGCTACGGCCGGAAAGAAATAAAAGGATGATAGAAAGGTAGAAAGAAAGTGAATCAAGACAGTGCCTTGTCAATTTATGAGACATAGTGCCAACCCAAAAAAGTTGATTAGATAAGCCATTACAAGCCGCTTCCATCGGTTCTATCATCTTTTTATGAGTATTCTCGATAGCTTTCTTAATTTCACGCGGGATAACAACTTAGAGTTTTCGAATCACATTCAAACCATCTCTGACGGAAAGCAATACGTTCTCTACACGTTCATCGCGAGAAACCAACTCGTTTGTTTCAGCAATAGCCATCGTCTCTTTGTCATGCAAGTAAGGATTCAAAACCTTCCCACTCCAAAAACAATTATCTATTACAATAACTCCGCCTCTACGAACTTTAGGAAGCACCGCTTCGTAGTAATGTTTGTAATTTTCTTTATCTGCATCGATGAAAACAAAATCTACAGTTTTATGTAGTGAGTAAATCGTTTCAATTGCGGGACCCATCTTCAAAGTAATCTTAGAACCATGCGGACTTTTAGCAAAATATTTTTGTGCAATAGCAGTACATTCTTCATCGATATCACATGTAAAGAGGTGACCATCATCTGGTAGACCTTCCGCAATAGACAATGCGGAATAACCGGTAAAAGTTCCGATTTCGAGGGCAAATCGCGCACCAATAAGCTGCACTAGCATTTTTAGCATACGCCCTTCTACATGACCGCTTAGCATCGTAGGAGACTTTGTCCTCTTATGTGTTTCTTCCCTTAGTTGGTGAAGTAGAGAAGATTCAGTATGAGTCATTTTGTCACAGTAATCTGTAAGTTCTTTGGAAATAAAGTTACCGTACATTTCAAAATCTCCATAAAAGAAATTAATGCTTGTCAAGGAAGTGTTCCTACAACATGCTTCTTCCTATATCCACCGCGTTGCGTCCAAGAATAAAATATACTGCTTAAAAATAGAAGTCCGGAATAGCGCGCTGAACTATAAATTTTTAATTTAACATCTCCTTTTAATTTTACCGTATCCAATTTACTTGTAATCATTGCAATGATGTAAAGTTGAAGGTGGACTGAAAAATCAATTCGACCTAGAACAAGTCCAGGTCGTTTTTTTGTGCTTTCTAAATTAGAAAAATGGAATTTAACCAGCACAACATCTCCAAATGAAATCATAGTTAACTCCTACAACTTGTCATAGTCAGAATCTAAAGGATCATTCCACTCCGTAAAAACAGATTCATTTGCTTTCTGTAAAGCTTTCAATTCTAGTCTATGAAAAAAATAACTTTGTAAGACTCTGACAACGACATCTTTTAATGAAGAATGTGTCTCTTGGGCTTCTAACTTCAAGAGTTTGATCAATCGGGGATCACCAAGATCGGTTGTAATTCTTGTATTGACTCTCATAAGCACTCCTTTTTTTGACATTCGCATATTACTGCTTTTATGCGTGTCAAAGCGTGATTGAAATCCATACTTTTAATAGCGTAACGGTAAACGCATACAACCACATCTTGGTGTCATGCTGAAATTTTAAAAGTTACTTGTATCAAGGGATTTATTTGAAAAACGTTGATGCTCGAGGCCGTTCTCTACACCAAATTTGATCGAAACGGAATGTCAGCCACCGGCAAATTAATCCCGCGAAAGCTTAAACATTGACCACTCTCTAACACAGATGTTAGGAGCGTGAGTGTTTTCTAGTCACCTCTACTATGCGGGAATACTTTATGAAATCAAAACTCGGGGTGTCAAAGTTTTACTTCTTCTATCCCTCTGCATCAGGGGAACGGAAAGTCATGCTCATTTTCTTAGTGATGCTACCGAAGCAGTTAGAAAAGTTGGCAGAGATATTGTTCAGGCTACTAAAAATGCTGGAGAAGAAATCTCAAATACAGCTAAGGAAATAGGCAATGATCTTGCTCAGGAAACTAAAAAAATTGCTGGAGATATTGAAAGAGAAACAAAAAAAGCTGGTGGAGACATCGCTAGAGAATGGAAAAACCTACCTCCAGAAGTACAAGTTGGACTTATCGTTGTAGCTGCTACTGCAGGCGGTTACTTCCTTGCACCTGTCATCGGAGCTGAGTTTGTTGCAGGTATTGCCCTTGATATGGGAGCAGGAAACGTCATTGCACTTCCCCTTATCACAACTGCAACTACAGGTGCCGTTATAACTGGTGTCGGAGCTGGAGCTGCTTACACAGCAACTCTCAAAAAAGAGAAGGAGGAAGAAAAGAAAGAAGACGAAGAAACAAAAGTCTCTGAACTATCACAAGACACCCCTTCTGATTCCAAAACAAAAACTAAAACAAAACCTGAAGCAAAAAAATAAAGAGCAAACCTGAAATTGCTGAAAATATAAAACCTGTTATAGATACTATTCCTTCAACGTCGTTGGATCTTTTTAACGAAGAACAACAAACTCCTACTGAAGTACCTGATTCAAAAAACATTCGTGAAAAACTTCAGGAATTGGTTCAACATTATTGTTTCGCAGCAGGAACACGGGTGAGAACCCCTAAAGGACATCTTGCTATTGAAAAACTGAAAGTGGGGGATCTTGTAGTCAGTTGTGATTTTGTTTGAAGAAGTTATCGGCGCTAGCGAAGGGAATCCAAGTAGGTGGATTAGGGTGGAATTTAGTTCAGGGACAATTCATGGTCATCCAATCTCTCTTCAAGAATATAGAAAGTTAACAAAATGAATTTTCTAAATAAAATAAAATAAAATAAAATAAAATAAAATAAAATAAAATTTGAACATGGGAAAATTAATTTCGATGATCTATCGAAATTATCTGAAAACCTCAAGATAGAGGATCAATTAGATAATTTGAAAGAAGATTTATTGCAGGTTGAATATCCAAATTCTATTCTTCTTGATGTAGGTTGGTACCCTTCTTTTAACATCAAAGGCTGCTTTAGAATTGTTGTTATTAAAGATTACAATTGGGAATCCCCCATTTTCAAATCAGAAGCCAAATCTTTTTTCCAATTAGAGGAGGCCCTTTGTAAAGCTACCATAGAAATTGAGAATTTATAAACTTGGTGCTCGAGGCCAGACTTGAACTGGCACGGGGTTACCCCCACAGGATTTTAAGTCCTGTGTGTCTACCGATTTCACCACTCGAGCTTAGCGAGGGTCTCCGAAACTACAAAGAAATGACCCTGCTGTCAATAGATCGCATAAATGGCTGCAACTTAGACCGCGACAGGAGCTTTGATGTGGGGATCAGGATTGTAATCATGAATGACAAAATCTTCGATCTCGTATTCAAAAATACTCGCGGGCTTTCTCAAGATTTCCAATCGAGGCAACGCATGTGGAGTGCGTTGAAGCTGCTCTGACACCTGTTCCATATGGTTGGTATACAAGTGTGTATCACCGCCGGTCCAAATAAAGTCTCCGACCTCTAAGTCACATTGCTGCGCAATCATATGAGTAAGCAAAGAATACGAGGCTATGTTGAAAGGAAGCCCCAGAAAGACATCACAGGATCTCTGATAAAGCTGACAGGATAGTTTTCCATCCGCAACGTAGAACTGAAATAAACAGTGGCACGGAGGTAAAGCCATCTTTGGTATATCTGAAGGATTCCATGCACAGATCACATGCCTGCGGGCCTCCGGTTGTGTTCGAAGCCTCTCTATCAATTCCGAGATCTGGTCTATACTCTCCCCACCGGTTGTCGACCAAGAACGCCACTGCTTACCGTATACAGGACCTAAATCACCATTTGCATCAGCCCATTCATTCCAAATGCGACAACCGTGTTCTTGCAGCCATTTTATATTGGTATCACCGCGTAAAAACCACAGAAGTTCTGCAATAACAGAACGCATGTGGATTTTCTTCGTCGTCACAAGAGGGAAACCCCCTTGCAAATTAAAACGCATCTGATGTCCAAACACACTGTAAGTTCCCGTCCCTGTGCGATCGGATTGTAAAACACCCTTCTCACGAATGTGCTGCATTAGTTCCAAATACTGTTTCATGTCTCATCCCAAAAATTCGCGGCAGAAAAGAATTGCCATTTTTATTCAATTTGCTAGGCTTCGCATGATTTTGTTCTTACATCATCTGGTCCCATCGATTAAGAGGATAAATCACTCGTTTCCTAAATGAGAGCTCCAGGTTCGACTCCTGGTGGGACCGCCACTTTATATATCTAAGTGGAACTGCTCTTCTTTCTATATTCTTCGAAAATTTTTGTAAGACGTTCAACTTCCTCATTGAATCGCATGCGAAATTTTGGTTCTACGGAATCTTTACGAGGAAAGCGTTTGCCTAAGGGGTCTACATATCGCCCGTCTTCATAAAATTCAAAATGCAAATGGGGACCTGTTGCAAGCCCTGTTTGCCCAACATACCCTATGATTTGTCCCTGTTCTATTTTAGAACCACGACGTACACCTGAACCAATTTTCGAAAGATGTTTGTATGCAGTCATATAACGGCTGTCATGTCGGATTTTTACCATAATGCCCGAACCTCCATTGCGCCCCGCTTCCAATACAACACCATCACCCACAGAACGGATCGGAGTTCCTGTGGGAGCTGATAAGTCCACACCGTGATGTGGACGTCTCGCTTTTAAAATGGGATGAAAGCGTGCACGTTGAAAACGTGAGGTCACTTTGTTGTATCTCAAAGGACTTTTCAAAAACTTACCACGAGCATTTTGCCCTTCTTCATCATAATAACGAGAACGTCCCTCTACTACAAACCTGTAGGCTTTTAAATTCTCACCATGCTTTGAAATCTCTGCTGCAAGTATATCTCCAAAACCTACTTGCTGATCTGCCACCATTTGTTTTTCTACAAGAATTCCCCACTGATCTCCCACATTCAACTCACGAGTAAAATCAACTTGTGAAGCAAAAATCTCTGATAAATCTGAAATCAATTCAACGGGCATCCCTGCATTTACAGCAGAATCCCATAAGGTCGATGTGATCTCCCCAAAAAATGCAGTCAGTTCAACTTTCACTTCATGTTGAATCAGAGAAGCTTCCCAATCTCCCTCTTGATCCGAATTCACCTGAAGCTCTTCTTTTCCAGAAATAAGAACACGAAGCTCATTCAACCTCTCACGACTCCACGAAAGAACTAAACGTGTTCCTGGTGCAAGTTCACTGAGGTCAAATTCTTGCTCTGCAGCTTTTGTAATTTGAAGCACGGTCTGTGGAGAAATCTGCTCATTGACAAGCGTAGTATAAAAAGAGGAGTGATTCGGGATATCGATTTCTCGACTGGTAATAGCATTAGGATTTGCTTTAGGAGTTTCCTCCCTTTTTTTGAGAAGTGGGGGAGCTGTGTTTATAAGAGCTTGTTCCTTCATTTTAGTTTGCGAAAAGCTTTTAATAAAAATAAAAACAAGGGCAACAAAGATCCACAAAACACTAAAATATAAATATTTCTTTTTCATCATGAACGTGGCCAATCAAGGAATTTCATAGCTGCTCCACTTTTAGAAGCTTTCAATCCTTCGTGAATACAAAGATCTTTACCCTTCACCACACCATCTTGGAAAATCTTTGCATTGCAAGTTCTGCGTGTGCTTCTTGCAGTATGCAATCGCGGATGCCGTGATTTGAGATAGTCATCAAGTCGCTTTTGTTCCAATCTTACAAGGCTCTTTTCATTAGAAGCAAGCGTTATCTGTTCTGTACGTTCTTTTTTGGAATTTTGCATCTTATTGTCAAACCCTTTGAGTACGCCCAAGTAGTAGGTGTTTTTTGCCGCGACACCTTGAACATTCGTCCTTTCCTTATACTGCTTCCAAAGAACCTTCAGCGTGTTGTACAAAAACCAATAGACGTATTCAGCAAGCTGTACACTTTCAGGACGCCCTAATATCTCGATGATTTTATGTGAAGACTGTGTATCTTTGTCATAGAGAGAACTGAAAACAACATGTACGGAAAAATAATTTATAAGTATAGAAGCCAACGATCCGTGAAAGGAAGCTAATCTTCGAACTTTGTGATCAATAATGTGTGTCTTAAATTCATCGGAGCTTTCCAAGCTTAATTGTGAAATCTTATATTTTTCATGAAGTTCAGAAACTTTATTCATTGCTGCAAGAGCTTCATGCTCATTTGTAGATTGAGATAGCGCTAGAAGACGTTCAATACGTCTGAGAAGAGCCTCTTCTTCAGGACTTTTAGATGGATGACTCAAATCTGCTAACAAGACAGAACTATGAATTTCGGACTTCTGCGCCCATTTTTCAACTCCAAGAATTTCACATGCTTGTTTAAAAGAGGGACCATGTGGATCTTCCTGTATAGCTATAATTTCATCGACATATTGATGTGCAATCTCATGTTTAAAAACTTGAAGTACAGTGCTCCATGAATAATCAGTGATCAATCGTGTAGCAATGCTGAGTGTTCGGGTTTGAGATTCCCAAGACCCCCAGCGTGATTTCAAATCCACAATGTGAATAAATGGAATTTTCAAAGGCACACGAAAATGAAAGCAAATCTCTTCAAACTCACGACGCAGTTGTAAAGTCCATTCTTTTTTTGTGTTCTCAAAATCGAAAGAGTTCATTGAATATCCTCTTCAAACTCATCTTCTTTTCATGAATTAATATGGAAACGGATTGAAATTCTAACAAGAAATTGAAAAATTGGCTAGATGACATGAAGTCTAAATGATAACACTGGATATCCAACAACTTGGGAGTACGTAAATATGAGAATTGGCAGTCGGCGTTTTTATAAACCATCGCTTTGTTTATTTCTCTTAAGTGCGAGTTTTAGTTCTTACGCTTCACTTGTTCCTAAACTCTCGGAGTATTTAAAAGAAAAGCAAGATATCATCCTTTCAATCCACGACTTTGAATTGATTGAAGAAGAGGATATTTTTTTCAAAGAAAAACCGGAAATTTTAAGTGATCTCCATGTACAATTCAGTATCAAACTTCTAGAACCACAAGAGTATAAAGAAAAATATCGCATCTATGAAATTGATGGACTTTCAGATCATATACGTGATGTTGATCGCATACTTTTCTCAAAATCAGTAGCCGTTTTAAAAGGTGTACAAGCGGATCATTTCAACGCATCTTTAATAGCATCTCCAGACTACGTCTATTACAGCATGGGAGACGCAAAAAAATCGCTTATAGATCCTGAGAAGTATATATTTGAACAGGAAAAAGATCTTCGTATTGCAACAGTCAAAGCACTTGTTCATTGCTCTAGTTTTAATCTGAAAACACAACATGGTCAGATGATGGACGTTTTCATGGCTGAGCATCTCATGAAAACATTTCCTATACACAAGAATCCTATTGTTGTGACTTCCATGAAATCGGGTCCACAAGATATAAGTTTCGGATCGCACGGAGGAAGAACCGTTAATTTCTACTATGAAGTGAATGGAGAGGATACACTACTCATCTCCTACGAACTTTATACCATTAAAAGAGAAGCTCGTATGTTTGGCCCTATTTGGGATTTGGTTCAAACAGAAGCTTCGCGAAAATTAAAAAGAGGCACTAAACATTCCATTCAGAAACTACGAGAATTTCTTCAAAAACGTTCTCACAAAAGAACAGAAAGCCCTGCGAACCTTTTGCAAATTGCAGGACAACCTGAAAGCTAACGCTAGAGCGAATCAAGAGGAACAGGAGTATATCCAGGACTTCTTGCACGGATCCAGTTGTCTACCTTGTGGGCAAACAAATGTTCATTTTCATGAGGTATCTCCATTGGATTCATTTCACGTTTGAGAATGAGTCGGTATGCAACATCTACCATTTCATCCGCTTTTTTTGCAGAGAAGCCTACTTGTTGCAACGCATTTATAAGATCTTGTCTATTGTGATTCATATGAGAGCGAAAGCCTGCTTCTACAAGATCTCTACGATGAATTTCGCGAATGAAGATTTCTTTATACGCGATACGTACAACAGATAAAGCAGTAGGGATAGGCGCCCACATCAAGGATAAGCCTACCATAAACGCCTCAATGATATTACGTTTTATACGTTCTGATCGAGGATTAAGGAAATTAACAACGTCATGAGGATGATGTCCGAAATATTTATTTTTTGTCAATGAGAAGATTTTTAAATCTTCCAAAGATCCATCGGAATTTTTTCTAACACCAAGAGCATAGTAACTGTGTGCAAATGGGTATACTGTGTAGTTGTGTGCTTTCAAATATCTCAGGGCATGAGAACGTTTTTTCTCAATTTTTTGAAGATAATTATCAGAGACTGTCCATTTGCTTGCCACTCCTTGCTTGATCAGGTCTGATAAAATTGTAGAAGATCTTCTCAAGTACGTGATAGCATCATGCAGTTCCGATTCTGTAAGGACACCGTAAAAAGGTGAAGAAGGGTTGCCATCTAACGCTTCCATAACCATATTTAAAGCCATTGCATGACGCGTAAGGTAAATAACTTCAACAAGGTTGAAAAATCTTTCTAGGATAGCGTAAGCAACTCCTGAAACTCCTGGAATCATCAAAGCATTTGCGAACTGTTTCGTAATCTGAGTCACAATCCCCCACCCTAAAGAGCGTCTGTAGGATGCAAAACGTCCGCGGAGATCTATAACTTTAATGGGGGCAAGCTCTTGGTGAGAATTGTGATTGAGAACAAGTTTGTAGTTTCCATTCGATTGTAAAACAAACTCTGAGTCGTCTATCAACTCTTTCATTCTTCGACTTTGCTCTTCTTTAGAAAGCTCATCTCCATGCAGTTCACAAGCTTTCAAATACAATTTTTCAAAAAGACTATAGGAAAGATTTTTATGACTAAATTCGAGATCGGAAAGAGCTATACGTGTGGGAGCAAGAACTGCAGATCCTGGATTTCTTCCTTCTTTCCATTTGAGAGATGGATTTTTCCACCAGTCATTTGGAAAGTCATGACCATCATTATCAAAGAGAACTTTGTAAACATATTGTTGTGCACGTTTCTCTTTTTTGGCTTCGCTATGCTTTTCATATTCGTTGAAAAGATTTCCAAAATTCAAATCGTTAATACCGATAGTACTCAGAAGAGTTTTTTTCCAGAATCCATCATAGATTGGATAAGTTTTATCGTAGACCGCGAAGGGAACGAGATCATCCGTAAGAGGATCTCGACCATAGCCTAAAACATATTGTCCACCTCTAAGATCTACCCATTTTTCAATATCAGCATGTCTGGTTTTTCTATAATCCCATTCTCGCTTGTCATGTTCTTGAGAGTGTTGATCAACTTCCGATGAATATTCTTTAAAACTTTCCGAGATGAAGGATTTCTGAGCTTGAACAATCGACGGGGTCAAAAGCGAAAGAAATAATAAGAAATACGAGAGACGACTGCGAACAATTTGCATAGTTTACTCCACAAACAATTGCCTACCACCATCGCAGACATTACGACTAAGATGTAGAGATTACTAGTGAGTCAAATTTTATAGAAAGATGAATTTACGGTGAAGAAACCGCTACTAGGTGCGCGAGTTCCTCGGTGGAAAGATGCCCAACAAGCATTCCTATGGTTTTCACATCGTGTTGCCAGACGATAACATTCACACTGTCCGAAAGATATGCTTGGTATTCCCAACGGTCTATACGCAGACGATTCGAAGGAGGAAGATCTTCCAGATGCCCTGCGAACATAAATAGAAAAAGAGAATTCTTGTCTTTATCTTGGTAACGGACAACAGCGAACTTAGACATTTCATAATCTAAAATCGATGTACCAATGGGAGACCACTCTGAAATATTGAGAATAAAGGGTGTAAAATCGATATTGCTTTGCTTAGTAAAAAAATTTTGAAGCTCTGCGGAATCGGAACTGACAAAATCGAGGGCATCCGCTTCATCCTCTTCCATAATAAGAGCTTCATTAGGAAGCGCATGGAGAGGATCAAACCCCACATCCTTTCTAGCAAGGTAGGTGTAAAAAAATGCTGTTGTAAGAACCAGAAAAACAGCAGCTAAAGACCAGCGGTAAGATTCTAGCTTCCATAATTCTTTGATATTCATAGACACTCTATCACCATAAATATTCACTTTTTTTGAATTCCTTTTTTAAGTATAGCAGAATTTTTGCCTCCATAAAGAGTCGATCTTTCTGTGCCTTTAAAGAAAGTCTAGGTACAATTGAAGAAACCGTTCTCCTTTCAAAAATGGGAAGAAGCAAAAATGTTAAAAAAGCTAAAAAAGCTTGCGATTCCGTTTTACTTCTTGGTTCATGCAAGTGCCTCGTACAGTTTACCTATAGGCTTTGCGATGCCTCAAGCAGATCGGGTTTATAAGGAAACAACAAACCCAAACTTTCTTATCTACCACGATTCCAAAGCGAGCCATGAGGCACGTATGATCCTGCATTCGCTAGAAGCCGCAAGACCTGTATTAAACGCATGGTTTGATAAATCACGTTCCAGTCCTCTACCTGTAATTTCTTCTGCAATGACTTCGAATGCTTCCTTTGCAAATTTTCTAACTGGCGCCATTGAGCTACAAACACTAGGTCAAGGTCAGAGAGATCTTTTCTGGCATGAATACGTTCATATGATGATGTTTATGCATTTGGAAAATTTTATGGGTCATGCAGGAGCTATTTTCCACGTGCCATGGATGCCCGCATGGTTCCTAGAAGGGCTTGCAGAAGCTATTTCCGTGTCTGTATCCTCTGAAAGGCAAGCAAGCATCGAACGCCGACAAGCTTTATACGACGAGTGGCCCAGTTATGATCGTTTACACAGCCTTTATTCAAATTCAGAATTTTTCGAACAGGGTTACGCAACATCAGGCGCATTCGTAGCTTGGCTGCTCCGAAAGGGCTATGAAGCAGATGAAAACTTTCTTCCCAATTTTTTAAGAAGCTTTTATAGATACACTCTTCCCGATTACTATCCTATTTCTTTGACGCCGATTAACGATTTTCTTCCTATGGATGCCGCTCTGCGAGATTTTTTAGGGAAAAATGGGAGATCCCTTTATGAAGAATATAAATCCGATGCAAAAAAATATTGGGATGCACATCGCAATACAGCTCTCTTCGATCGCAAAGATCTTAATACAACTCTAGATAAATTTCCCTTTCCTAAAATTTTCGGTTCGGATGTTTACATTATCGACAACACAAACACCCTATCAATTGAAAAAAAATTAAACTTTGATCCTAAAACAGGGCTATTCCATGATCAACAAGAGACAGGTCTAACTTTTGAATCAGGAATTTATGACATCTCCTATCGAGGAGATCATAACATCGGTGTTCAAACTATTCCTGATTTGAAAACAGGACTTCCACGCTATCAAATACTCACTTTAAAAAAAGATAATAACACCTATAAAAAAGACACCGTCCTTGTACAAAGAGAAGGACAAATCAATAAAATAGGTGAAAGTTCTAAATATATTTTTTGGCATGAAACCGCTTACGAGGTTTCAAGTATATGTTATTTAGAAAAATCGGAAATTGACACACAAGAACATCCGTTTTCACAGAGCTATATACAATGCCCCCTTTCTGAAACTATGCCTCAATCTTTAGAAATCATTGGCATGACACATAAATTGTCAAAGGATAAATACTACAATGCTCAGATATGGTATGCAAAACACATGCAGACTCTACAAGGAGACACACACGAATTATGGGAATGGGATACTGAAACGAATCAGCAAAAAAAGATAACTTTTGACACAAATGCTTTCCCACTTGCTTTAACACAATTAAACGAAAATTTGTGGATTCTCATCGCAGAGCGAAGTCATCGTTCTTTGATGAAGTTAGATGCAACAGGAACTTGTATAGGAATGCTTGCTCTTGATGATGACATAGCTTCGATAAACTCCGATAAAAACAATTTAATTTTAACACTCAGTCTCAAAAAAGGTTTTGCTTTAAAAAGCATAGATCCCTCGCAATTGGCACTGACAACGTGTAAGCCGACTAAATCGCATATTTCACCGTTGGTCATTGCAATGCGTTCTTCCGAGATGGGTTTAAAAACCGCGCTTAACAAAGCATCTTTGTGGGAGACGGAAAAAACAGCAGATCAGACAACACCTCTTCGAACACCGCAAGAAGAAGCTTTTCCTATAGATCAAACAAAACCTTTAGGAAGCGATCCTTCGCAAAATATAATTCACGAAAATGAATCTGCAGGATGGCGCCCAAGACCTATACTTGCACTTCCTTGGATTGGTACAAACGACGCATTGGGTTACCAACTGGGTGTCGTTTCTGTTCCTTTGATGGATCATATGCAGAATGAAACGCTCTATGCTGCAGTTTTATATGGGCTGGCAAGTCATTATCCCAACACAGAATTATCACTCATTTCAACACGTTTTTGGCCCCACCTTTCTGTCTCCGCATATAGACGTCAAGTTTGGAATGGAACTTATGCCTCAGATAACGGTGATACTTTAAATTCGTTCATCGATGAAAAGGGAACTCGGTTTGCCACAACAATCTCTGCTTATTTTGAAAATTTAAATCTAAAATTTTCAACAGGACTTCTTGCTGCACATCGCAAACCTTTCTTAGGGCCCAAGAGTCCTGCAACGGAAGGGATGATGTTTCAACCGTTTGCTTTGCTCTCTCTTTCAGGTCGTGTAAAAAAATGGATGTGGGCACTTGGAATAGACTCTCAAGTAACCCCAGGATCATGGGATAGAAATTTTGATTTTAATAATTTAGGAGCTAAAGCTGAAGTCAAAAGACCTCTCCCCTTTTGGAATTCTCAATTCGGTTTACAACTCGAAGCGGCACGCACACGGGGGCGCGGAGACAAGACACCAAAACTTAAACAATTTTACACTTCTTTGAAAACCTATCTTCCTGGTACGAATTCCAATTACACAGCCAACAGCTTCCCAGTTTACGGATCTACTCTTTTAGCACCGCACTTCGGTGACACTAAGGCGAGAGCGGAATTGGATTGGAGCGCTCCCATCATTAAAGATTGGGATAAAATGCATTGGATTTTATACTTTTACGAACTTCGTTTTTCTGCCTTTGCAAACTATGGAGGCGCATGGTATCAGGCTCAGGATGCACGTTCACATTTGAAATTTGCACATGGTTATAGTTTGGATATGCTTTTTGAGAACAAGGGTATTCATTTCAATCTCGGTTTAGGAGTGGGACAAGTTCATCCTGGACCTGGACAAGTTTATCTGAATGCAGGTTTCGATCTTATCATTTGAAAGTAAGCAATGCCTAATACGTTTGGACACATATTTCGAGTGAGTACCTTTGGTGAATCCCATGGAGCCGGACTAGGTGCACTCATAGATGGATGTCCATCTGGAATTTCTCTCTCTTTAGAACGCGTTCAAGAAGCATTAGACAGACGAAAACCAGGACAAAGTGAGTGGACAACTGCACGTAAAGAAACAGACAGAGTGGAGTGCCTATCGGGTCTTGAAAACGGAGTCAGTTTAGGAACACCTATTTTACTTATGATTCGCAATGAAAACATACGAGCAAAAGATTACAGTCAACTGCAAAATATTTTTCGCCCTTCACATGCTGATTATACAACCCAAGTTAAATATGGAATCCGTTCTCAAAGTGGAGGCGGACGCAGTAGCGCACGCGAAACAGCTGCACGTGTTGCTGCTGCAGCGATTGCAGAACAGGTTCTTGAACATTTTCTTCCTGAACTTCGCATTGTTGCTTACGTATCGTCTGTAAAAACTTTAGAAGCAAAAGTGGTAGAAGATCCTGTTTTCCTGACCCGTAATTTTATCGATCAAAATTTATTACGGTGTCCAGATTCAAAAATACTTTCTCAAATGGAAAATTTGATTCGTTCCACAAAATTTTCAGGAGACAGTGTTGGTGGTTGTATAAGGTGTGTTGTTTTTGGATGTCCTCCAGGTTTGGGTGATCCTGTTTTTGACAAACTGCATGCAGATCTTGCAAAAGCACTTTTAAGTTTGCCTGCTGCAAAAGCTTTTGAAATTGGCTCGGGTTTTGAAAGCTGTATGAAATTTGGATCTGAAAACAATGATTCATTTATAAGCACAGAAAAAGGTATAGCCACACTCACCAATCACAGCGGTGGTATCCAAGGTGGAATTTCCAACGGTGAGCCCTTGAGAATGAGAGTCGGATTCAAAGCTCCTTCCAGTATTTTTAAAAAACAAAATACAGTGAATGACAAAGGCGAAAGTCTTGTTTTGGAAATAAAAGAAGGACGTCACGACCCTTGTGTATTGCCACGGGCTGTGCCTATAGTAGAAGCTATGGTGGCTCTAGTTTTGCTTGACCATTTTCTACGAAACAAAGTCGTTAAAGGTCAAAAAAAAATATGTTAAAACGAATATCTCATCAATGAATTTTAGGAGAGACTCATGCGACGATCTATAGTCCTTAATTTATCGCTAAGTTGTTCTTTATTTTCCAGTTTGTGTCTAGCAGGTTCCTATCAAATACCTCCTGCTTCTACATCTGTCAAAATTGATGCAAACACAACGCTGCTTCAAGACATTTCACGAGCTCGTGAAAAACTCGCAGAAGCCTCAGAAAAAGGGCTTGTTTTTATATTCGTAAGCAAAACTTTGAAAATGTCAAACAACGACGCTATAGATCCTTTTGAATTCTTCTTTGGTGGGCAAGCACCAATGACCCCTCGCCAACAGCCGCGTCAAGAAGGCTTAGGTTCAGGGTTTATAGTGGATCTAGACAAGGGCTACATTATGACAAACAACCATGTTGTCGATGGAGCCGATAAGATTCTTGTGACACTCGCAAACCGATCTACTTATGACGCAAAAATTGTAGGCCATGATAAAGACACCGATGTTGCGGTTATACAAATTGTCGATAAGAATTTTACAAGAAAGGATGTTGTTGCTTTAGTCTTGGGTGATTCCGATTCGATTTCCATCGGATCTTCCGTTCTTGCTTTTGGTGCTCCCTTTTCCTTGAAAGCAACTGTAACTGAGGGAATTATTTCTGCAGTCGGCCGCGGGAATTTGTCGCTGACGAAAATGGGTGATTTCATCCAAACAGATGCAGCAATCAACCCAGGAAACAGTGGTGGCCCACTCATCAACATGGAAGGAAAAGTCATTGGTATCAATTCTGCAATCTTCTCGCAGTCGGGAGCGTATGCAGGTATAGGATTCGCAATTCCTTCCAACATTGCGCGCCGTATTGCAACATCTCTTATCGATAAGGGCAGTTTCTACAAAGGTTATGTGGGAATTGGATACGAACCTTTGCGTGATGAATGGGTTTCTAACCTGGATCTGCCAAAGGGAACAAAAGGTATTATTATCGGAGAAGTTGTTGCAGGTAGCCCCGCCGACAAGGCAGGAATCGAACCTGGAGATGTGATTGTCGCTCTTGATGGAAAAACTTTTGAACCTGATAACGTTACAAGTTTGATAGGGTTGAAAGAACCTGGAACACCAATTGAATTTACCATTTACAGACAAGGTAAAAAACAGACTGTGAACCTGACTGTTTCTACAGCTCCTTCAGCTAACGAGGCAAGAGTAGCTAGTTCCAAATCTGGTAAAAAATCTCTGAAAAAATCGGACACTTTTGATCGCTTCGGTTTCAAGCTAGAAGCTGTCAATGAAAGTTTGCGCTCACAATATGGCTTAACCGTTCAAAGTGGACTTGTCATTGTAAGTCTTGAAACAGCTTCACGTGCTTGGAGAGAAGGCTTCCGTGAAGGTGATGTTATCACTCGCGTAAATGGAAAAGTGATTTCAAGCGTGAGTGCTTTTGAAGCCGCAACGAAGGGTAAAGAGGTTGTGCTCTTACAGATCAATCGCAAAGGACGTTCGCTATTTGCACAGTTAAGAAGTGAAGAAAAATAGAGAGTATGAAAAAAATAAAAGTCTACACACGTACTCATTGTGGTTATTGCAACATGGCTAAGGCTTTGCTCACTTCTCGAAATTTAGATTATGAAGAAATCGATCTAACGAATGATCATGATCTTCGAGAAAAGTTAGCAAAGCCTCACCATTGGAAAACACTTCCTATGATTTTCATTGGTGATGAGTTTGTGGGAGGTTTTAGAGAACTGTCGGACTTGGATAAAAAGGGCTTGTTGAAGAACTAGAAGAGCCATTGCTCTGTTCTCCGACTTGCCCACGCTTCTTTCTAAAATAGAGATCTTTCAATTTTTGATAGTTGGACTGCAGTTCAATATGAAGCTCATTTAAAATTGCCGCTGGATTATAGCGCGTTTGAGAGTCGCATGGTCTTCTATACATGTCTTCAGAAATTCCCGAACATACACAATAATAGTTACGAGTCATCTCTTTAAATTGATCTACATGAAATTGAATGAGTTCATCATATTCTGAAAAGTCACGAATCAAGTCTAGAATATTGCGATTAAACTCTTTCATTTGAATCAGTTTTTGCTCTAATTCATGAGAATACATCGTAGTTTTGTCTTGTACAAACTCTGCATCCCTAGCTAAAATCCTTTTTTTGACCGTTGTACTATAACTAGCAGAAGCCCATAATTGATCTTGAGAAAATAAAAAAATAATAGAAAGAGAATACCGAAGTTTTATTCTTTGCATAAGGTGATCCAGAAAATTTAAAAACGGAAAAGACGGAGTTAGCACATGCCTCTTGAAAAATAAACAGAAAAGACAGAATGACATACTCATTTTTTCAATTGTCAGAATTCTTTTAGAAAGTTAGTCTTAATTCAAAGATCAAAAAAATTGAATAGGGACTGCGACCATGAAGAACTCTGGCAATGCGTCTGCGCAGGAACGGCATCCAACTGGAATGTATGTTCTAGCGTTTACCGAACTCTTCGAACGCCTTAGCTACTACACTCTTTCCTTTCTTCTCGTTCTCTTTGCATCAGATTCCCTTGAACATGGAGGTCTTGGATGGACTAAAGAAGCTGCTCTTGGTGTTAGCAGTATGTATACCTTTGGTGCTTTTACCTTACCTATCTTTGGTGGAGTACTTGCAGACCGTTATATAGGAATTTTCCGATCTGCTGTTATAGGTGGACTTCTTATTGTATTGGGTCATATTGCAATGTTTTTTGCAAATGCAGACCATCTGTTCATCTTTTATTCGTCACTTTTTTGCGTTGCTACAGGCACAGCTTTTTTCAAACCCTGCCTACCCTCTTTGCTTGGACAACTCTATTCCAAAGATGCGACGAATAGAGAAGCAGGATTCAGCTACTACTACATGGGAATCAACTTAGGCGCCATGATAGCCGGTATCAGTGGTGGCATTCTTTTAAAAAATTTTGGATATCAGATTGCTCTTGCTTCGGCTGGAGTAGGAATGATTCTCGGTTTAACTGTTTTTGTTGCAGGTCGCAAACACCTAGCTCCCATCGTGGAAAAAGAAGATACTAAACTCGCAAAGACAACGGATACTCCTTGTTCATCACTTCAATGCAAAGCTTTGCAGTATCTCATGCTCGCCTATATTTTTGTTGCATGCTGGGCTTTGGTTTATAACCTTGCTGTTTCAGGGACACTCAGTCTTTATATTGAAAACTATACTCAGAAAAATGTTTTCGGTTTTGAAATCCCTACAACTTTTTTCCAGTCTTTGGAAAGTATCGGAATTTTACTTGCTGCTCCTGCTCTTATTTTTCTCTATAAATCTATGGGAAAGAAAAGAGCTCCTCACTTCTTCACTCAGATGAACTTTGCCGTTTTATTGTCAACTTTAGCCCTTTCTTTTTTAACCTACATGGCCTTCACAGTGAATGATGTGGAGTTGAGTTCCAACACAAACTTTATGCCCTTCATGTGGTATCAAATGGCCTTCTTAATTCTTTTGGTTGCTGTGAGTGAAGTCATGATTTCTCCTGTTATGATGTCAGCAATCAGTGTGTTGTCTCCTGAGAAATACAAAACTACTTTCCAATCTTTTTACTTACTTGTTATTGGAGTCATGAGTTTGGTTGCAGGAAAGGTAGGCGCCTTCTCTTTAAGTCAGCCTTTTATCACTTTCCTCTACGTAACAGTTGTGGCAAGTATTATCCTGGCTTTCTACGCAATCGTACGCAAGTCTATGGTCAAAGTTGCTCTGCTTGCAAGCCATGAGCACCATTCTTAGAATTTCACATCGGGGACAAAGTAGAACTTCGCGTTCCCTAAAGCTATCCCCTGTGTTTGCCCCAACAGCTTCAATAGCATGTAGCTAGGCGTACCATGCGACACAACAAGCGCCGTTTTATCTTCTTCCAATAATGGTTGTATCTCATTCTCTAAAAAATCTTTCAAACGCGCTTCTACTTCTTCTAATATCTCTCCAGGAACTTCAAGATCGTGATTGTGTGAAAAATCACCATGATCATAAGGGTAATCGTTGTAATGAGTCCCCTCAAAAGATCCCATATCGTTTTCTATAATCCTTGCATCTTCTTTTATAGAAACATGTTCATCCAATCGTGAATTTACAATCGTCGCTGTTTCAAATGCCCTCGGCAAAGGAGAGGAAAATATTTTATGAATATGTAAGTCATTTTTATTTAGAAACTCATTCAAACAAATAGCCGAGTACTTTACCTGTTTGCGACCCTTATCTGTGAGGTGCATAGGTATGTATCCTGGATTCTTCGGATTGGTGTTGAATACACCCAGAACGTTGTTTTCTGCCTCACCATGCCGCATAACAATGATGTTTCCAGCATGGGCAAAAACAGGAGCTAACAAAATAAACAGACAAAAGAATTTTTTCATAGATCCCCCAATAAAAACGAGATTTTATATCTTTTTTGAGTATAGACAACTAAGTTTCGATGTTTAAATAATAGACACATTTATCTACTAAACTTTTAGTAGACTCTCCTAAAAATTTAGTATAGTTTCAAAATGGAAAGTGAGGACTTATGTCTAAGAACGATCGTCTACTTACGGAAGTAGAATTAGAACTTATGAGTGTGATTTGGAATTTGGGGAAGGCGAGTGTCAAAGATGTTCTTTCTTCTTTAGCAAAAGAAAGAGATCTGGCCTACACGAGTGTCGCAACGGTTATGAAAATACTTGAGCAAAAGGGTTTTCTGAAATGTCAGAAAGATTCCTATGCTCATATTTTTTATCCGCTCGTTTTGAAAAGCGAGTATGAAAGAACCTGCATAGATCACATGCTGGTCAATGTTTTTGATGGAGAGCCTGTTGCCTTGGTTCAAAGGCTTTTAAATACCAAGAAATTACAGAAGAATGAGATTCTAGCTATAGAAGACGCACTCAAAAAATTGGGAGCTAAACCGTGAAGTGACACTTTATGGTTTAGTCTTATCGCGAACCTTGCAATCCTACAAGGTAGAATTCTTGGTTTTAGGGTGAAGGTTCAATGATGTTTTGACATCGATCAATGAAATTACCTTAAATTAAAGGGTAATTTAGAAAGTTCTTCAAAAAATAGCTTGATTTAGGTACCTTAACTCACCTCAAAACAAAACCCCTATCCTTGGAGATTCTATGTTCACACATTTTATATTCTTAGCATTTTTCTCACATATCAGCGATCAACCCTTAATCATCCATCATGCTCCGTTTGAAATTCAGGTCCTATCTCAAGTTAAGGAATTTCAAAATACCTGGAATCAAATCTTCAATAGTCGCGTTCATCCCGATATCCAAAGCGTTGAAAATATACGTCAACATATTTCACAAGCAGACTACATCCGAGCCCTAACCTATATTGATGAAAATCTCTTTCAAAAAAAATCAGTAAAAGAATTTGAAGTTTCTGAACTTGCAAAACTTTTCGAAAGCATATCTCAAATCCTTATAGCGCATCCAAGTTTAGAAGTTTTTTCTTCTGACGAAATCAATGAAGAACTTGAGCGTTTTCAAATTTCTAAAAATCGAAAAAAATACCTCAACGCTGGCGCTTTAGTTTGTGAAGATAATGCAGCTTATGAATGGATCGTAAAAGCTGTGGGAATAGCTCTGAGCCCTGAAAAGAAAACTATGTATATAGAAGGAAACAAAGACGCCTGTTATGCCATGGCTTATTTATCTCGTAAGAATTTTAAAAATGGTGGAGTTCGTAATTCCCCTATAGATGTTTACGACCCAAAGTTTTCCATCATTGATCCAGAGCAAATACAAAAAGAGATTTATAATTACCTAGGGGAAAAACAATTTAAGAAACTCATTTCCGAATATGCTAAAGCAAGAGAAGAGGGAAGACCTTGGTCTTATCCGGGCGTTGTAAGCCACATTCCCAAGCTTAAAAAGCCTGCAAAGGAGCTGTTTCTTGACTATGCTCGTAACTTTCTCGATGCAGTAAAAACTAAAGATGCCTATTCCGCTGCTGCTTTTGCTCATCAAGAATGGATTCACTTGCATATGCTTGTCGATGGAAATGGAAGGATGGGACGTCTGCTTGCGAACATCGTTCTAGCAGATGCAAATCTTCCCCTCATGCTTGTGACGGACGATCGAGAGTATACAGACGTTGTAAGCAAATCTCTTGAAAACTATGAAGATTTCGTTCCCTACCTTCAAAAGTTTAATCACGCGCTATAGATCGCTCACGATAGGCATACCTCTTTAGTCTAAAAGAGGTACACCCGCTCTCACATTTGTAATGATGCTTAAGCCGGGATTCCAAGTCACGTAAGAAAGATTTGTGAAGGTATTTGGAAACGTGTAGGTTTGGAACGCATACACATTTGCTGGGACATTTGCTGTGTATGTCACAGTACTTCCATCTGTGAGATGACCTGTAAAGGTCACATTTTGCGCAGCAAGATTGCGGTTGAGTGGAGAAAGCATAACAGAAGACAAAGTGAACGCATTTCCATCTGCACGCTTGAATTGGAAGTTTTCAGTCGATAAAGCAAGATATGCCGCATGAGCAGCAGGACTTAAACTTGTTTCGCCAGCATAGATGCAACTGTTGTTTGTTGCACAAGGACTTCCATTCCACATACCAGTAAGTGTGTAACCTTGCTCAGTGTATGAGGCAACTGATCCACCCGGTGTTAGACCTAGAAAATTCAAATCCACAACAGAAGGAGCTGACGAAGTTGTAAATGTAACTTGAGGACCGTACACAGTACCTTGAGAGTCTGTCGCATATGCACGAGCATAGTAAGTTTGGTTCTGTTGCAAACTACTTGCTGTTCCTTGAAAAGCTCCTGTTCCTGTTCCCATGGAAAGAACAGTGTCTGACGTTGTTGGATTAGCTCTCGTACTATAAACAACTCCACGAGCACTCACATTCGTTGTTACGAAACTACTTACAGCACCACCTAGTGTTGCGGAAGAGTAAGAAACCTGACTTGCGGCTTGAGTCGTAACAGGAGCGTTGTAAGTAAATGAGAGTGTATTTCCATAGATGTAATTTGATCCTACTTTTATATAGGCCGTTACATAATATGTAGAGGAATTTTCTAAATTCGCCAAATTGATTGAGAACGTAGGATTGAGTGAACCTGCTGAAAAGTACGTTGGACTCACTGTAGGACTTGGATTTGTACTCAAAATAAGACCTTCGTCAACCAGTGTCACATCACTTGGATTTGTAACGGTTCCTCCCCCAACTACATTTGTAAGACCTATAGTCAAGGCTGAAGTCGCTACAGTAGGTGGTGTAGAAAGTGTCAAGAATGACATCTGACTACCATAGTATGTAGTTCCCTGTGTGGTAGCAAAGGAACGGAAGTAGTAAGTTTGATTTTCATGTAACCCCGTTGCAGTTCCCTGGAATACACCTGTCCCTGTTCCCATTTGCACAACAGTATCAGATAATGTGGGTGTACCACTTGTGTTGTAAACAATCCCACGCGCAGAAATAGGAGAACTCACTTGCGAGTAAACTTTACCACCAAATGTTACAGAATTTGTAGTAATCGCTGTCGGAGCTGCTGTCTGTATTGGCTCTTCGTATGCGAAAGATACATTATCTCCATAGTAAACATTGGCTCCTTCTTTCACGTACGCACGTACGAAATATGTAGAATGAGGAACAAGGTTTGGAAGACCCACTTGGAAGTTAAGAATATTAGAGCCTGCTGACACATGTGTTCCTGAAATGGTTGGATCGGGATTCACATCGTAAGCAACCCCTTCATCATCAAGATTCAAATTATCAGGATTTGTAACAGTGGCACCTGCAAATACACCACCTAGAATAAAATAAATACTCGAAGTACTCACCCCAGGATTCAAAGTTAACGTTGTAAACGTCATTTGCGATCCGTAAGCTGTACCCGTCGAATCGGTTACAAATGCTCGAACATAGTATGTTTGGTTAGAATGCAACGTATTATAGGCCTGCTGGAAACTGCCTGTTCCAGTTCCTATGTTTACGACCGTATCCGCTGTAGTTGGGTTTCCTGTCGTATTGTATACAACCCCACGCGCAGTGATGTTACTTGTGAGTGAGCTATCTACACTTCCTGCGAAAGTTGCAGAGTGCGCACCAATTGCTGTTGGAGCTTCGGTTACAACTGGTGTGTTATAAGTAAAAGTTTGAGAATCACCGTAAACAGTAACACCTCCATTGCTTACATAAGCTCTCACATAATATGTCACACCTGCGGTCAAATCGGGCAAAGAGATCAGGTAGTTCATATCACCAAGAGTCGCTGAAATATGTGTACCTGCAATCGTTGGATTTGCATTTACACCATAAGCGACACCTTCATCAGTGATATTATAGTTATCTGGATTTGAAATAATGCCACCTGCAGACACTCCTGAAACAGATTGCTCTACCGAGGCCGTTTGAATTGTTGGCATCGGTGCAAAATAACGAACCATACGCACTGGATTCGAATTATTTTTTAACTGGCTACCCTGATTACCATTGCAATCTACAACATTCGCATAATTGAAAGATGTTTCTGTAGAGGTCCAGTAAAAACCATACCCCGTTCCACTGCTTACGGTTCCATTGCAACCTGCAGCAGTAATAACGTTATTCATAATCTGAGTCATTTCATTAGCACTAGGAAGAGCCCAGTCATCATACCCATTTATAGGCACCTGGCTCACAAAAGCCGAGTAACTGTAAGGCCAGTAAGGTTGGGAGCCTGGATTTCCCAAAGACTGGAGAATTTTCTTTGTATTGCTTGCTCCTGCACCAATACTCCCATCCGTTGCTCCTGTATTTGTATAAGCACCGGCATTCATATTATGCCAGAAAGTAAACGTCGTATTGCCATTGAGAGCAGAAACCCATGAATCACCGGGAGCAGCAATAAGACCTGAGCCATCAGTTGTATTCAAATATGCAATAAGACCACCTTGGTATGTCTTACCATAAAGGATCTGTGCATTGTTATTACATGCCTTATAGATATCAAAAGGTTGAATGCCCTGATTAAGACTTGTTTGAACACCTGAAGCTGTACAATCTTGAGTTGATTTCGATTTGACTTTTCCTTTTCCTCTGCCCTTTCCTTTACCAGCTTCCAAAGAACTACTAAAAATCATCAGAAAAATGGAAAGCACAATCGATAAATAATTGCTCAACATAAGTTCTCCTCTTTTTTCCTCTTAATTTACTGTTTTTTTGAGGACCATTCAGAACGTCGAAAACTTCGAAGCGAAGCTCGAACTATTGACTCGGAGAATTTTTATAAAAGATGAAACATAAATTATAATGCATTGATATTTTACAGATTTATTCATATTTTTAAACTCATCTCTTTAAATCAAGTCAAGGAGTTTAAATGTTAAGCAATGAACAAAAATCCTACTTTGAAAAAAATGGTTATCTCATTGTTGAAAATTTCGTCTCCAATGAAACGTGTGAGATTTTGCGCACACGCATTGAAGAACTTGCACAATCTTTTCAATCTCAAGAAATGAGCGTGTTTACGACGGGATCGGACCGTCAACTTAAAGATCAATATTTTTTAGAGTCAGGAAATAAGATTCGATTTTTTCTTGAAGAAAATAGTGGCGCTTTCAACAAATGTGGTCATGCTTTGCATACTTTGGATCCTGTATTTTCCGAATTCTCGCACAGTGCACATATTCGTGTCCTATTAGACAATGCTGGATTGAAGGATCCTTTTATAATCCAATCGATGTATATTTTTAAAAATGCAGGAGTGGGTGGAGAGGTTGCCTGGCACCAGGATGCCACCTTTCTCTATACGGAACCTAACAGTGTTGTAGGTCTCTGGTTTGCTCTTGATGATGCAAGCAAAGAGAATGGTTGTCTATGGGCTATTCCAGGGGAGCATAAAGGTCCGCTGAAAAGTCGTTTTCGAAGAAAGAATGAAACAGAATTGGAATTTATAGACTTTGACAAAGCACCTTACGAAATCGAAAAAGCTATACCTTTAGAAGCAAAGAAAGGATCTTTGGTCCTCCTCCATGGCCTGCTTCCACATATGAGTCTTGCTAATAAGTCCCCTATACCGCGACATGCTTTCACATTACATGCTTATGATCGTTCCAGCTTTTACCCGCCCGACAATTGGCTTCGATTCTAAACTCAAGTACAATTTAAAAAGATTTACGCACATCGGGAGTTTTTGAAAATAAAACTCAAGATAAGCATTCGATTTTTTCACTCTCTGTTTATAAAAGGACTCCTATTATGAAAAGACTCATTGCGGGAATTTTATTTCTATTTCCACTCTGCGGTTTTGGAAATGTGGAAGGCTCTCAATTTTTTGAAAAAATCGCCGACTCATATAGCTCGCAAAAAAATGCCTATATTCATAGAGAATCAAACTTAAAATCTTTTATAACTGGAAAATATAATTATGAACGAACCATTGACTTTCCCACTCAGATTGTCCGGATTCATGGTGAATTAAAAGGATACGCTGGGAAATGTATTGAAGTTGAAAAAGAGATCACTGAATTTTTTTCAAGTAAAATTGACCACGAACGATTCTATTATAACACGCTGATCCATTGTAATTACGACCCCAAGACTGAACTAGCCATTCATTTCTCAATGGACTCCTACTTTGACCCTATGACGGATGCTGCCGTTGAATATTTAAAATCCTTTATAGAAGATCATAATGGGAAAAGTCTTCTTGGAACTCCGTTTTACATAGAAAGTGCAAAGGGACTCGCTGTTTCGTTAAATATAGATGTAGGAATTCCTCAAGACGATTATGCTATTGTTCTCTTGAGATACAAACATGACAATGCCACTTTATACTTCCCTAACAATTATGAAATGCTCAAGTATTTTATTACAGATCTTTATAAAAATTTCTATTCTAACGAGGCTTCCATTGTACTTCCCTTCTTAAATCGTTGGTTATTTTCAAATGCAGGAGCTATTTACAAACCCGTCCTCAAAAAGACAAACTATGTACTTCTTCAACCGGAAAGAATATTTTTTATGAGCAAAATGCCCTTTGCATATACATCTCCTTTACGGATGTATTTCTCTCACAAATGCGACAAATACCCAAACAAAACCTGTTTGTGAGGACTTTGCTAATGATTAAATTCTTTACTCTAGCATGTGGATTCATAATATCTTGCGGCTTGAACGCTCAACGTATCCAATATTTTCAACCAGACGAAAACTCACAGATAACAAAAACTATTCCTGTGGAAGAAAATCTTTTATCACTTGAATCCAATACAAATTTATATGCAAATTTTGTTAAAGAACTAAAGACTCATGTTCAAAATCATTCAATAGAATTTATTTTTGACCATAGCCGAGAAACAGAAGGCGAATTACAAGTTCACTATGAAATCCGACATATAAAACTATACGGATTTTCTGCAAAAGCTTTTTTACTAAAAAACAATTCGATTTATGTAGTTGGTTCTTTTCCTAAAATAAACCGTATCCAGAACATAGAAAATCTAGATAACCATCTTGAATCCTCCCATTTTGTAAAAATGCATTTTAAAAATCCTACCCTTCAATTTCTATCCCATTCTCGCTACTACTATCTTGAAAATTCAGTAGCTATACCCGTATGGAATTTTAAAGTAAGAGAGGGAATAAGAGTTTACGAAGTGCTGGCAAACTCCGAAAAAATTTTTACAAGCACCCCTCTTTATTTCGATGCAGATATAATGGGAAAAATGCAGGTCTACACCGGAGTTGCGCGGCATTCACCGCTCGACATAGTACAAGAACCTGTAGTCGGCGATGGAACTCTTACAAATGAATTTTTTGTAACGGATACCCTTCTCAACCCCTATGTAATCACTCCGAGAGCCGTTTCCCATAACTCTGTTTTTGTATACCAAACAAACGACGTGAGATTTCCAGAGGTCTCCTCTTTTGTTTATGCAATGCAAGCAAAAAAATTTTTTGAAAAATTTTCCTATAAATGGGATCAAAAAGGACTTTTTGTTCTTTCCCTGCACAACATTTTCGAAGGCTCTTCTAATAATGCGAGTTATTATCCACCCAACTCATCACCTTACCGACAAGCGACTATACTCTTCGGAGATGGTGACGGCGTCACTTACGGGAATTTTGCAACGGATGTCGATATAGTGACTCATGAATTTGCCCATCATATTATTTATAAGACCTTGAATCCCTCAACAGAGGAAGGAAGCGTTCTTCATGAAGGTATTTCCGATTATTTTGCAGAAGCAAAAGCAAATGATCCCTGCTTTGCAGCTTCCATACTTTTAATGGGTTCAAATTGCTTACGTTCTGCTTCAAACAAAGTGGAATATACCAGTTCGTTTTACAAAACCTCAGAAATTCATTTGAAAAGCTTAGCAATATCGGGATTACTTTGGGATTTACGAACGCTAATTGGAAAAGATGGAGATTTCATTGTTTATAACTCTCTCAGCTATTTAAATATACACAGTGGGATTAAAGATTTTTTACAAAGCCTTCTTATTGCAGATCAGCAACTCTATTCAGGTGCACATGCGTGCTTGATTGTAAACAAAGCAGAAGATCGTAAATTCAACACGTTCTTAACTGATATAAATTGCAATGACTATAGCAAAGCGGTTTCGAATCCCACTTATGTCTCGACTCCTCCCGTATCCAATACAGCTTCAAAACAGAAATGTGGATCTAGCCCACTAACTTCTATACAAAATACAATTCTGCTCTTGATCTATACTTTACCACTTATTCTTCCATTTTTACTTCGCAGAACTTGGATTTGAAATTAAATCAACAGGGCCTCTCAAGTAATAAAGTATTCCCTGCTGCTCCTCAGCAGTAAGATTTGCACGTATGCGCATGTGCAACATTAGTATTTGCCATTGTTCTTTTTTATATTCATCGGGAGTTCGGGGTTCATGACATTTGCCACAACGGCTTAGCCATAATTGAGGAAGCGTTAACCCAGTTTCTCTCATAATTCCATTTTTTATGAGAGGTAGTATCTCTTGCGAAAAACTCTGATAACTCTGAATTCCCAAAAAGACTGCGATTAAAATATTCACTATTCTCATAAGACCCCTTAAAATCCAAACGCAACTTGAGAAATCCATTGGGCGTGCGATGCAACACCCATGATGGTGTGCTCTATCATCGCAAGTTTAACCCATATATTCGGGTGTACTTCATAACTAACACCATATTCTGCTTGTTTTTCAGAGGTAGGAGGGGCTTCAGAATTCTGGCTCGCTGTGCCTGATTGTATTGCATTAAATGTTTCGGACCAGAGCTGACCATAACGTACAACCGGCACAAAGTCTGTAGAACCAATTTTATAACTTGCTTGCAGATACCAAGCTTTTTCTTTTCTCGTGCCAGAACCTGGTAATTGAACATAAGAGCGAACAAACTCACCTCTGAACTCAAAGTCCGAGAGATACGAAGAGATACCATGATACACAAAATCTAAGCCACTCAGTACATAGTCTCGGTTTTCTTCTGACCCAAGTCCAATTTTAGAATAAGCACCTGAAATACTTAAATCCAATTCTGGTATGGGACCTAGAGTGATTCGGCCTCCTGCCATTTTTGATTCTTTATTCAATCGATTTTTTTCTTCACTTGAAACAAGAACCTGACCGAGTTGATTTACGAGATTAGGCCCGTTACTGACAAATACCGAATACATAAGTTTGAATGGTTTGCAACAAAGGTAGTGGGCCCCTTTAAGCTGTGCACCTATATTATGTAAAGGTGCCACACTTCGACTATCTGAGTAGCCTACAGGTTGAACAGGCAACTTGTTAATCCAAGTAGGTCTCAGATGTTCTCTAAAAACACCTATAGGTGAAGGAAATTTTCCCAAAATCAAAACGAGATGATCACTGAGCACAAAATTGAAAGTAAAAATATTAAGATCGACCTTTGTAGTGGAGTCATCTTGCAATTCAAAAATCGGATTTCCTTGGAAAAGAATATTATTTCCATATCCAAATTGAAGTAGGGGAGAAAAGTCACCTATAGAAAAGGTTGATGAAGATTTACGAACAGCTATCGAAGCATCTGCATAGCCATTCAATGTAAATCGTGCTAGACCTTCCCCATAACTCCTAGGAATCATAAAAAACAAACAAAGCACAACGACACAGACCGTTGAAAAACACCTTCTGATAATCATGAATCAAGTGGCCCTATTTTATTTTTTTCTATTATAGGACAAATTCAAGAAATTCGGGATGGAACATAGAGGGCGAGTCTTTTAGGTTTACATTTTTTACGGAAGTTTACTAGTAAGGGAAAGACTACCTTGATAGTAACGATCCTTGAAATCTTCAATGAACACATTGCCTGTTACGATATCGAGATGGTCTAAGTAAACTCGCGGATACAATTCCATTCTCAGCTTGCGACCTAATAAAGCCGACTCTGGAATGGCTTGAAAGTCCGCTTCTCGATCATTTTTAGCAACATAACTGAAACCTACTGTTTTAGGAAACAATATAGATTCAAGGCTTAGCAAACCTGATGTTTTATCAAAATTTACAAGAAGCGCTTCCTGAATATTTTTGGAGCATGATGTAGACTTTCCGCTCTCCCAGTCAAAGCACCCAAATAAATTCTCACCTGAATTGATATGCAAACGCACCATCACAAAATTGCCTTCATCAGGGACTAGATCCAGTTCGACTTTCGAAAGAAGGGTGTGTCCAAGCTCTTTATCACGGATGAGACTCGCAGCTGGCAGATCAAAAGAATTTGTGAACACATCGAATTCCGAATCTGTAAGCTTCTTGATAGCAAGTAATTTATTTTGAAGACTATCGATGTCTATGTTTATTGTTTTTATTCTCTCCGTTAAAACGGGATCCGCAAAGGGTTCAGGTCCAAAAATTTCAGGTATTTCTTTTTGTAAACTTGTAAGAGTATCCTGCTCCGAACCTAAAGCGGGAGAATTTGACTCCAGAATATGAAAATTGAAAAGCCTATCATTAAACGTATAGAATTTATCTCCTCCTGCTTTCTGTTCAAAAGTCAAACCTTCTATAAATCGTTTTGCACGTATTTTGTCGGAAAAAAGCTCTGAAGCTCCAAATAAGATTTTTTTCCAACGACCCTTCCTTTGATTTTTAGCATTGTCGATAGTATAGAGATCACCCACTTTACCAAAAACAAAAATACTTGTGTCTATGTTTGTCTGATCTTTAATCCATTGCTTGAAAGAAGGGACATCGCTGAAAAAACTATGAATTTCGTTATCGCTGGGAGTTTTCCCACCATTTTTCAATTTCAAATCAAATATTTTTAAAATTCCACCTTCCCAAACACAGGAAACATAATTTCCTGGAGACGGAGTTATACCGTCTTTGCAATTGGGGGTTTGAAAGAGACGAAGATTCTCGTAGTATTCTGAGCAAATTCCAAGAGCTTCTGGTCGAGATTTAAAAGAATTATCCAACAAGAAATTTGAAATCCCAAATTTTAAAAGTTGAAGTTCACAATACTGGTCAAAATCAACCTCTTTACCTTGAATCAACTGAGTCTTAACCCAAGCGCGTGAAGCATTTCTAAGATGAGAACTTTGTTTTTCATAAAAAGAAATTTTTGAATTCTGTTCATCCGTCCGTACTTGCTTGAGTTCCACTTTCTTCGTTTCGATGCTCTGTTTGATTCCTTCAACAGGTTCTATATCTCTTAGATACGCGTTTCTTTCATTCTTACTTTTTGTAGACAGAGCCAGTACTTCCGCAATTTTTTTTGTATCAGCTCCCTCCTTCCATATAATCAAAGAACCTTCGAACTCATGTTTTTTCGAAGTCGGAACGAGGTGAATTCCCTGTTTTACAAAAGAAACAACAGACCCAGAATTTGACCATTCAGGAGCTTGTACACTAGAAGATGTCTGCTCTTGAACTTCAGGACTTTTGACACCACAAGCAACAATATAAAATAACAAACATGCTGTACTTATTTTCTTCATGGTTTCCTCAACATTAAAAACAAACGTTGAAATCAAAAGTCAAAAGATCTTTCACAACGGTGTTAGAACTTCTCAAATGTTTTTTATATTCAAGCGTCATAATAAACGGGATAGGCATTTCTTTCCTTAAAAATGCTGGAATACTTTGATACCCAACCCTTGTTTCCCAGTAGGAAGATCGATCATCTGTATTTTTTTCAAGAGCCAACTGTGCAGCTTTGTTGTCGGTGTCATAGCGGTCACCTGCCTTTCCAGTAAGGGACAGACCTGTTCCAAAAACCAATCCGAACCAAGGCTCATATTGGGTCGAAACCCCTGTTTCCCAACGATTGCCTAATTTGAACCGTATTCTATCTTCAGGAACTTCGATAGACTCATCTTCTGTTTTCAACCGAAGAGTTTTTTTAGCTGGAGCATGATACGTGTATTTGACATACTGATTGAGCCAAAATTCTCTTGTAATATATTCATCTATGTAAAGCATTTCGTAAAGAGCCCATGTTCCTGAACCGAAAGGAACACTGATCAATACATTCGGATCACCAGGAAAACCCGTGGGAGCTGTTATTCCGTTTCCGTTCGCAATTTTGACACGTTCCGTATCTAAAAATAGATATTTTGCACCAAGGGTCACATCTCCGATTCCTGAGCGCTCCCAATCTTCAAGCGGAGAGTATCCATTTGTTATAAGTTTGTTATTCAACTCTCCGACGGAGTTTGTAAGTTTCAAAGCAACTTCTCTTGCTTTTGCCTGCTGATTATTAGCAGGATCATTTAAGTAATTAATCAGTTTAAGTGCATTGTCTGATGTTTGAAAACCCATACGAACATTCACTTTTGCCTGATAGAAGGGAACACCTATGGCAAGAGTTAATTTGTCTGTAATACCATAAGAAAAGATCCCCGCTCTCACAGAAATATTTCCCCGCATATCAGAGCTAAAAACACCGACACTATCCTCTTCACGAAATTTCCCTTCTAAAAACGATTCTAAAAGCAGACGGTTTATACCCTTTTCTCCGTTTATAATTCTTTTGAAGGTAAGCTCTTTCGCGAGGGGATCCGCAAGAGGGCGAAAGTCACCAAACTCATTTGTTTTTTGACCAACACTGGTATTTACATTTTTGAAATCCAAACTTCGTACTCCTTTAGGGAGTACTTTCGTGTTTTCCAAAGCAAATGCAGAACCCATCATGTTGAGTCCAAGAACTCCAACTATGTATTTCACAAAGTTCTTGTTCATAGTGTTTTCACCCTTCTTGTGTAGCTTTAAAGATTTTCTACTTAGTTTTCAGAACATTACTCGTCAAGGTTTGTATCTAGACATTTGTTCCAATCGCTTTCTGCCAGGCACTTTGTTAGGGTCTCTGAAAATTCTTTCATAACTTTTTGATAGTGGAGAATTTCAGGTTCACGTCCTGCAGGAAGTTCACCTGCCTCGTTCAACTCAGTGATAGTATCAACTGTTTTAATGAGTTTGTTTTTAGCTTCCATTACAAGATCACGATTCTTTTCTTGCATACCAACAGCAGTCAAACCCTGAGCTTCGTAATAAAAATTATCGAAATAATCTTTTCCTGACATTTCTGCAAAAGGCTTGTTTGCTTGTGGGGCAGATTCCAAAGCAACTCTAGCAAAGGCTAGGCCTTGTTTAGGATTATAAAGACGGAGAAGAATAGCTTTCTTATTTACATAAATACCTGCAAAGATTCTCAGTATACCTCCACCTTCAAAGCCCCCAACATAACGGTCACCAACTTTTGTAGTTTCTAGCGCTGTGCTCTCTTCCATTTTCAATTTAAAGGCAAGCTTTGCTCGCTCTTCAAACGGAGAAATCTTTCCAAGGGCTCCGAGACAGGCAATGTAAAAATAGTGATGCTCTTGTCTCGAACTTCCACGAGTTTCTTTCTGACTCACACTTATGCAAGATTCAAGAGCTGCGACTCTTTTTGACAAGAGACTCTTATCAAGATCCGGAATCATCACACCACGAAAGAGATCAAGACGTCCCATTTGAGTGAATGCGTAAAGTCTATCATCACCACTCGATTGATTAAAAATTTCCGCATAAGCTTCTCTTGCTTTCGATGCATTTTCGAATTTTTCAGCTGAACTTTCTCCTGTATTACGAAGAGCAAAAAGATCATCTGCACTTTTAAAATCAACAGCATGCGATGTGAAACTTAAAGCACTTAAGCTAAGTCCCAAGGTGATCAAAATCTTTTTTGAGATTGCCATGACTTGTCCTTTAATGAGTTTCTTCAACATTTTGTTCGAATTGAAAGGAATTTCCAGTTTCGCATTGAGAAACTTAAAGGAAAGATTCTAAGAAATTCATTAAAGGGAATTTAGAAACGTATGAAACTTCATGAGGATTTCGAGCCAATGAACAGGAGAAAGAAGATAGAAAGCAGCGCCTAATGCGAGAAAAGGACCAAATGGTATCTCCGTTTGCAGATTGGTATTTCGGTTTTTAAGAATCAGTCCTATTCCTACAAAAGACCCAACAATGGAAGCAAAGAGAACTGTAGGCAACAAGGACTCATATCCCAACCACCCTCCTATGGCAGCTAGGAGCTTTGCATCACCCATTCCTATGCCTTCTCGTTTTCTGAGCAGATAGTAAATCCATGCAATCGCATAGATAGTTCCACCACCTATCAAAACTCCTAAGAAAGCACTGTAAAGTGTGAGTTCAGGATGAACATAAGCAATCATGGGAAATACAGCAATCATGGGAAGACTGATCGCATCAGGGATAATCATGTGATGGAGATCAATAACAGAGCAAATCAGGAGCAAAGAGCAAAATACACTTGCATGTACACATCGCAGCAACGTGTTGGGATCTATGTGATAATAGTAAACCGCGTCATATTCAACGAAGGGGAATCTCCAATACAGAAATACAAAAAGAAGCCCTGAGAAATATTCTATAAGTGGGTAGGATACGGGGATAGTGGTACCACAGCATTTGGTTTTTCCACGTAGCATGAGATAGCTGAAAACTGGAAAATTCAGCCAAAAAGGGATAGCCGCATTGCATGCAGGACAAAAAGAGCGGGAGGATTGCCAAAAAATGTTCCGTGGAATTCTATAGATGCAAACATTAAAAAAACTCCCCATAATAAGCCCGAATGCGAAAAAAAACCATGAGAGAGGAGACATAAGAATTTGAGAAAAACTTATAAACAAAAGAATCCTTTCACATTGTATAAAGTCACGATAATTCCATACTCTGCATTCAAAATAGCACAGAAAATTATATTAGGAACGCACTCCGAATGAATATGCATACTAAGTTAGCAGAAAAATTAGAATGGTCCCTCCTTCTCAAATATCTAGCAGAATATTGCCAAACCCAAGAAGGCAAAACCCGAGCTTATGATCTCTCGCCAACACTGAAAGCGAAAGACGTTGCAGAACGATGGGCTCAAGTCGAACCCTTACTCGCCCTTATTCGGCTGGATTTCCTTCCTGCTTTGGGTGAACTCACCCCCATTCATGCCGTTTTAAAATCTTTATCGATTGGTCAGGTTCTCGAAGGTGAACACTTCCGTTGTGTTTTAAACCTCTTGCAAACCACTCAAAAGGTCCATGAATTCGCCCAAGACTACGCTAGCATCTCTTCCACTCTGCACCACGTTAAAAATAGAATTGTCCCTCTACCGACTCTTTTAAAAGCTATTGGGAAAACGATCGATGAAGCGGGTAGCGTTCGCGATGAAGCAACTCCAGAACTTTCGAGATTGCGCTCTCAAAAAAGAGGCCTTCGCAAACGCATAGAAGAATCTCTTTCCACCATCAGTCAAGAATCGGAATTTGCAAAATATATTCAAGATGATTTTTTTACTATGAGAGAAGATCGTTATGTGATTCCCGTTAAACTCGACGGACGAGGACGTGTTCCTGGTGCCATCATCGATACATCTACAAGTGGACAAACTCTTTACATAGAACCCACATCTATTCGCATTCAGAATCAAACCTTAAAAGAACTTGAACTTTCAGAAAAACTGGAAGTTTTTCGCATTTTAAAAGAGCTTAGTTTGCAAGTTGCTGTTGAAAGTGAAAATATCCAAAACAACTATAATGAAATTATTTCTCTTGATCTTATGTTTGCAGAAGCAAGACTCGCATATAAACTAGATGCACGTCCTATTCCTCTTTCACAAAAACCAATATTGCGTTTTATCGGTGCCATACATCCTTTGCTCAAACTTAATGATGAAGGTGTCGTTGTTTCAAACGATATTGAACTCAAAGAAGGTCAAAACTGTCTTGTGATTTCAGGACCGAACGCTGGTGGTAAAACCGTCATATTGAAAACGGTTGGCATCATTCATATGATGGTTGCAGCTGGATTGATGCCTCCTGTAGGTCCAGGTTCTGAAATCTTTCTTTTCGAAAAAATGTTTATTGAAATGGGTGATACGCAAGATTTAAGCGCTCACCTTTCTACATTCTCAGGCCACTTACTTGGTCTCAAACCCATACTCCAAAATGCGGAAGAACGAGACATCGTATTTCTCGACGAAATTTGTGTGGGAACAGAACCTCACACAGGTGCAGCTCTTGCGCAATCTATGCTCGAACACCTTGCAGAAAAAGGAGCATGGATTATCGCAACCACTCACTTTGACAGCTTGAAACTTCTTGCTATGAACAATTCCAAGTTTCGAAGTGGCGCCATGGGTTACAAAGAAAATTACCAACCAACTTATAAATTAAATGTCGACATTCCAGGGTTGAGTTTCGGAATTGAAGTTGCAGAACAGGTCGGCATCTCCTCAACGATCATCAAACGCGCAAGAGACCTACATGGGAAAGAAGCTTCCGCTTTCGATGAAGCTATTGGAAAACTCCTCAAACAAGCTTCTTATTACGAAGAAAAAACAGAAGAAGCTGCAATTAAAATTCGTAAAGCAGAAGAAGAAAAATCAAGATGGTCTCATGAAGTCGAAGTACTGAAGAAAAAACGTCACGACCTTGCTGAAAAAGTTATAGAGCAGTACGAAGAAGAATTAAAAAATCTACGCGACAAATTTGAAACCACACTCAAAAAAACGAAATTGCAAGAGCCCTCTGATAAAAAAGAGCTCACTGATACTTTGGAAGGACTCAAAAGCGGTATACAACGTTTGCAAGAAGATCACGTCAGCAAACCTAAAGAGCCAGGTCACCCTATTAACTTTGATAGTTTACAAAAGGGGGACCCTGTTTACGTCACCCGCTTTAAAAAAATGGGTAAAGTTCTTAGAAAAGGGAGAAATGCTCAGGAAAAAATCGAAGTAGAAATTGGCTCTCTCAAATTCCACGTTCTCGCTAAAGAATTGCGCATTGTTCCTCGTTCAGAAGCGAACAAACCGCATCAACTCCTTCAATACAAGCCCAAAAAAGAAGTGGTTCGTCTCAGTGAGAAAATTGAACGTGTACTCGTTATTCCTTCCGCTACGAACACAGTCGATGTGAGAGGAATGACAGCAGAGGATGCCGTTGAAAAAACATGGCGTTTTATGGATGCAGCAGTCATGCGTGGTGAATATGCGGTTTTGATTATTCATGGGCATGGAACACACACACTCAAGCAGGCTATTCGCAAGGCTTTGGAAAATGAAAGCCCCTATGACATTGGATTTTTCCCAGGAACTCCTTCTGAAGGGGGTGATGGCGTAACTGTTGTCTATTTCCAACGCTACACGGAATAAGGATTTTAAAATGAAAGAAAATATTTCCTATGTGCCTCATCATGATGAGGTTCTTGCAGATTACAAACTTGCAGTCATCAGTCGCCTAACAAGTCTCATAGGACGTAAAGAAGTTCTGAATGGAAAAGCTAAATTCGGAATTTTCGGAGACGGAAAAGAAGTAGCACAAATCGCACTCGCTAAAACTTTTCAAAAAGGGGATTGGCGTTCTGGATATTATCGCGATCAAACGTGGATGTTTGCACTCGGATTGAGCTCTGTCCGAGAATTTTTTGCACAGCTCTATGCAGATCCTTCCCAAGAAAGAGAACCCGCATCCGGTGGTCGTCAGATGAATTGCCACTTTGCAAGCCGTTATGTAAACAACGACGGGACCTGGAAAAACCAAGTTGAAATGTACAATACTTCCAGTGATATTTCACCTACCGGTGGGCAAATGGCTCGTCTGCTAGGCCTTGCTTATGCTTCCAAACTCTATAAAAATGAAAAAACTTTAAAAACGACCAAACACCACTTTTCAAAAAATGGGAATGAAGTCGCCTTTGGAAGCATAGGAAATGCAGCAGCAGCAGAAGGTGTTTTTTGGGAAACCATCAACGCAGCAGGTGTGTTACAAGTTCCTCTCGCTATGTCTATTTGGGATGACGGTTACGGAATTTCTGTTCCTAATGAATTGCAAATTACAAAAGGAAATATTTCGAAGGTCCTTTCAGGATTTTTAGCTGAAGAAGCTTCTAATGGTCTAGATATATACACTGTACGTGGACACGAATACTTGCAGCTCATTCACACCTACAAAACAGCTATCGCAAAATGTAGAAAGACTCATACACCCTGTCTTATCCATGTAACACACATCACTCAACCACAAGGTCATTCCACAAGTGGAAGTCATGAACGTTACAAATCCAAAGACCGTCTCGATTACGAAAATGCAATGGATTGCATTCAGAAATTACGCGAATGGATTTTGCAGGAAAAAATTGCAAACGAAACCCTCTTAAAAAAAATTGAGAAAGAAGCTCAAGATTTTGTTGAACAGGAAAGAGAAGCTGCGTGGAAAGCTTTTGAAAAACCCATTTTAGGTGATGCAAAAAGACTTCTTCAAATCGGAGAAGAACTTTCAAAAGAATTTGAAAATGAAAATATTTCTTCCATTCTAAGTCCTTTAAAAAATCAAAATCTCATGCGACGTCAAATCGATACTGCGGCACGTTCTTTGCAATTGGAACTATTGGGAAGAGAGGGAGAAAGTCTTCTAGAACTTTCTAACTTTGTAAAAGAATACCGACAACATAACGCAGATCTCTACAGTACTTACCTTTATACCAAAAACAATTCTCCTCTCGAGGTGAATGGCATCGCTCCTATATACTCATCGGAATCCGTACGTTTAGACGGGCGACAAATCATTCAAAAGTACTTTGAAATTCAGTTGGAAAGAGATCCTCGTGTTTTCATTATCGGGGAAGATGTTGGACAATTGGGAGGTGTGAACCTCGAGTTCGAAGGTCTGAATAAACGTTTCGGAGATCTCCGTGTGAGCGACACTGGTATTCGAGAAATGACTATATTCGGACAAGGTATCGGTGCTGCTATGCGAGGGCTGAGACCTGTTGTGGATATTCAATATCTTGATTATTTGATTTTTGCATTACAAGGAATGAGTGACGATCTCTCCACCCTTCACTTCCGAAGCGCAGGATCACAAATAGCTCCTGTGATTGTACGAACCAAAGGTCATCGCTTAGAAGGCATATGGCACACAGGTTCCCCCATGGGGATGTTACTCAGTTCTTTACGTGGAATGCATATTTGTGTGCCAAGAAACTGCACTCAAGCAGCGGGTTTCTACCAGACTCTTTTTCAAAGCGATGATCCTGCTTTGGTTATTGAAGTTTTAAATGGTTATAGAGTGAAAGAAAAAGTTCCCGACAATCTCGGAGACTATTCTGTTCCTTTAGGACAATGTGAAATTCTAAGAGAAGGTCATGATCTAACTATAGTGACATACGGCGCTTGCGTAGCTCTTGCAAATACTGCTTGTGAAGAACTTGAAAAGAAAGGGATCAGCGTAGAACTGATCGATGTGCAAACTTTGTTACCATTTGATTTGAGTCATACCATTTGTTCTTCGATTATGAAAACAAACACAGTTTTATTTTTAGATGAAGATGTACCTGGTGGTGCAAGTGCTTATATGATGCAGGAAGTTTTAGAGAAGCAAAAAGCTTACGAGTATCTCGATGCTCCTCCTCGCACACTGTCTGCAAAGCCCCATCGTTCGTCTTATGGTTCGGACGGAGATTATTTTTCGAAACCTTCTGTTCCCGATATTATCGAAACTGTTTATGCGATGATGAGCGAACGCAAACCTGCGCTCTTTCCCCCACTTCCTTCTTTCTAATTGCCGTAGTACACTTCTGCGACACACTCATTCACGCGGGAGCGTACTATGCAATTATTTCATCGAATCGGAGTCGTAGGCGCAGGACAGATGGGCGCCGGAATTGCGCAGGTTTGTGCAGGCTTTGGACACGAAGTCTTCCTTCTCGATATTAAGAAAGCACAGCTCGACAAAGCAAAAGAAGGCATTCTCTTTTCATCGAAAAAACTGCTAGAAAAAGCCAAAATTACATCCTCAGAGCATGCGAACATAAATTCAAAAATACATTATTCTGACGACTATGCTTCCTTAAAAGCATGCGATCTTGTAATTGAAGCGGTAGATGAAAAAGAAGAGTTAAAAAGTCTCGTCCTCAAACAAATAGAGGAACGCGTAACCCAAAATTGTGTGATTGCAAGCAACACCTCATCTATTTCGATTACAAAACTGGCATCAACTCTTTCCTTTCCTCAACGGGTTATAGGGATTCATTTTATGAATCCTGTTCCTTTAATGAAACTTGTTGAAGTCATTCCTGGAATGAACACAAACAAAGAAGTTTTAGATCAGGTTTTAACTTTTGTGAAAGCAATCGCCAAAGAACCCATCACAAGCAGAGATTTCCCAGGGTTTGTAGTAAATCGCATTCTAATGCCTATGATCAACGAAGCTTTTTTTGCATTGATGGAAGGCATTTCCACAGCTGAAGAAATTGACACAGGAATGAAGTTAGGAACAAATCAACCTATGGGGCCACTTCAACTCGCGGACTTTATTGGACTCGATACATGTTTGGCCATTATGACGGTGTTGTACAAAGGATTTGGAGATTCGAAGTACAGACCTTCACCATTATTAGTTCAATATGTGCAATCAGGACGCTATGGACGCAAAACAAAATGGGGTGTTTACCGCTACGAGTGAGATTTGCTTGACCCTATGAAGTCTTAGCCGTAAAAATAATTAAACAAAACCACAGAGGACAGTTTATGAAAAAGTTGATTACGAAAATTCAAAAAGACATTTCTAAATTTCAAGATACCATTCACAAAGAAGGAAATGATTTTCTCGCTAAAATCAAAAAAATTGATTTCAAATCTAATATTGACGAAACAAAAAAAGAATTGATCAAAGTTCTCACTGCTAAGCTCGAAAAGATGGAACCAACCTACAATAATTTTCTGAACGAAGTTCGCAAAAATGCAAAAAAAGCAGGAATTGACATAGATAAGCTTGAAAAAAACATCAAAACCAAAGCTAAAAAAGTCCAAGATAAATTTCCTTCCATGAAAAAGAAAACAAAGGCGAAAGCAAAAACTGCAAACAAAAGTACTGGAGTAAAAAAAGGTCGTAAAAAGGCATCTGATTCAGTAAAGTAAGCACTCTTATTCACCGCGCTTACTTTGAGAAAGTTATGAAATCCGCCTTTCATTTTCCTGTTAAATCGTTACAGACAGATTTGCTGAAGTGGTACGGGGAGCACAAAGCTCCCCATCCATGGCGTTTGGATTGGTATAAAAACAGAAATCCTTACCCCATCTGGGTTAGTGAAATTATGTTACAACAAACAACCCTCAGCGCAATGATCCCCGTATACCAAAAATTTATCACACGTTTTTCAACAGTTCGGGAACTTGCTCATGCCCAAGAAGAGGACGTAAAAAAAACAGTGCAAGGCCTCGGCTACTATCGACGTTTTGCCCTCTTGCACAAAGGCGCTCGCAAGATTGTAGACACCTCTACAATCCCTATAACTTGGCCTAAAAACTACGAGGAATGGATCAAGATTCCAGGAGTGGGAGACTATACAGCATCCGCTCTGAGCAGTATTACATTGAATGAAGCTACCCCAGTTCTTGATGGTAATGTGATTCGTGTTCTATGTAGGATCTTTGACATTCAAAAACCTGCAAATGATCTCTCTCTAAAAAAAACTCTGAAAGAATTAAGCATACAATTGATTTCTCATGAAGATCCAGGTTCCTTTAATCAGGCCATTATGGAGCTCGGACAAAAAATTTGCAGACCTCTGTCTCCTAACTGCGAGAACTGCCCTTTGCAAAAGATGTGTAAAGCTTTCAAGAATCAAAGCACACATCTTGCACCTCAGCCAAAAACACGCAAAGAAACAAAAGTTGTAAACATGCGCTTGCATATATTGCAAGATGGAGATCGCTACGCTTTGTTCCAACGCTCGGATAAAGCCAAGTTTTTACGTGAAAGTGCTGGTTTTCTAAGTGAATTGTTTGATGGGGAAATTTTTAAAGTAGATGGAGATGAAACGAATAAGCAAATTCCTAAAGGGATTTTTTTAGGTAATGTAAGACACAACATCACTCACCATCAGATTCATGTCGAAGTTTTTTTATTGAAAGGTGATGGATTTAAAGGATTAGAAAATTTTATTTGGTATGAGAAAAAAGATTTAAGATCTCATCTTATATCTTCACTAGATTTAAAAGCTTGGGCTCTATTTCAAACATCTAATCAAAGGGACGTATACCACCAATGTGAACACCTGAATTTCCTCTAGGTATAGGAAAACCACGACTGTTTTTAAACTCATCACATCGGAAAGATTCATGATCTAGAAAGTTATCTTCACCTACAGCTTTCAATACTTTGTCTTTAAGAAAAAGCTCATCGTCACCATATTTTGCTTTCCTGTCGCCCATATATTCTTCATACAGTTTCTCCACATTGTCATTTTTCCATGCAGCATGTAATTTCTCTCTCAATGGTTTAACACGCGCACCCCACATACCTGCAAGCATGGGATTCACAGAGTTTTTAGAGTCTCGCATGTTATGTATAATAGCCCAATCATGTTTCAACCAATCTGCAACAGCTGCTACTTCTCTGGGATAAATTCTTGAATCCGAATCTCTGCTGATAAAAATATCGTAGTTCAAATCCGCTACAAAAAATCTTACAGCTGCGTTTTTGTATTTGGGACTTAAAATAACTCTTGCACCCTTTGCCTTTGCTTCTCTGATAATCTCAGGAGGGACGGTTTCTGGATCCAGAAACGCAACAACATCCCAACCTGGATACATCTCCTTTGCGCGATCGATATTCTCAAGAAGGCCATAAGTGTATGGCTTCCTGCTCCCGTACACACAAAATGCTATCGCTTTTTTCCCAGGATAATTGCTAACTATCTCTTTTGCTTCTTTCATAATACTTGCAACAGATTTATTTCTGTATTCATTAGGAGGCTTACAATGGTTTCCTGCGAATCGCGATTGACATGAGCACATAAAAAGAAAAAAAACACCCAGAATAAGTTTCATAAAATTCCTCATTCCGCTATATGTCATAAACATACTGTACTCCCAAAACGAGAAAGCTAGTCAGAAAACTAAATTGTTGCAAATGATAATCTAGAGAATACTCCAAATGACCTGCAGTTCCCAAATCTGTTCGAGTAAAAACACCAAGACCTAATCCGTAAAGCAAATCTTCATGAAAAACTTCTTTTTGTATGTAGGTTTTAGTCTGTTTCCAATAATTGGCGTCCACTGAAATTTTTGCCCCCAAGGGAATGTATGTTTTATCGATCACCGCTGACAATTCAGGACTTACTAAGACGTTTTGGTTTTCATATCCGTTTTTTCTCGGAACATAATACTCAATACGAAGTCCCAAATTCGGCTCATAAACACTCCAAAAAGGAAGCGTATATCTATAACCTAAGGTAAAACCAACCGTATTGTTAAATTGCTCTTTAAGATCATCCATAAACACATAGGCACTTAATCCCAATCCAATATGATGAGAGCTCTCTCTGTAAGATCCCTCTTTTGCAAAACCGAATGAACTCATAAGGAGAAATCCCAAACACAAAGAAAGTTGTCTTCGTTTCATCAAAAAAACTCCTAAATTTCTAGCAATCAAACTCACGATGGTAAGATCTCAATAACCACTCATAATGAGATCTCATGCAAATATTACACTCACCGACACGACTCAGCATAACCATGTCGTATGCGGAGAAAAGTAAAGCCTTTTTACCGGTACTTTCTTTGTCTATGTTAGAGGTCTTCTTTTTAATTCTGTAATCTTCAAAAGCAAGAAGCTTGCAAGTATTCGAAACATAGACAGGGCTTATACTGCGGGCCAACTCCTGTGTAACAAGATGGTCACTATGAGAGAAATTTTTCTCACTTCCAGGATCCAGAGTGTAAAAATTAAGAGCTTCACTCGAATTTGCACGTTTACTATCAACGACTGCTCTTAAAAGATCTTGAAGTTCTTTCCAGCTAAAAGTGTTTGCACTATCAATAGAAGTGATCGAGGAAATATCTCCGCGTAAAAGTTGCAACATAGATTGATTATGACCAGCCCCTGAGCCAGACCCATCGGGAAAACCATCAGGAAGTCTAAAAAAATACAAATCAACATTCTGAATCGTATGATGACGTATTTTTTTGTCTGCTATAGTCAGCGTTTCATCTTTCTCAGCAGATGACCCCTCGACAATCGGCAAATTTAAAGCTGCTCGTACGGAAGCAAGACTTCCATCTTCCCGAGCCTTCCAATAGGCTGTTCCCTTTCCTGCATCGCCTGCATTAGTAAGAACAATCGTAACTTTTGTTTTAGAAGATTTAATAAGATCATAGGCATATTCACCCATAAAAAGCTGCCAATCGTCAGGGTGCGCAACAACAAAAAAGTGTGAAGCATCATAATTTATAGGAATATGCTGACGTAAAGACCTCGTCACATTAAGATTACTTTCTCCACAAGAGAATAAGAGAATAAGGGAACTTAACACTGACTTGTTAAAAAATTTTTGCAAGCCTCAATCCTATATCGAAATAGATATTGCTTATGCTAAATCTAGGGAAATGATTAAAAATAAAAAACTCAATCTCCCAAGAAGACATAATTCTAAAAGAGTTTGTCATCCCTAACATCATTCCCCAGTAGCTCCCGCTATCAAACCTTGCATAATTTTGACTGAGTTTATTATGTACGTTCCAATAAGAAAGTTCAGGACGAACTGTGATAAAAAAATTGTACCAGGAACTTTGATATAGGTTTTGATCTATGCCGAGATTTGCTGAAAGCATACGTAATGAAGATGACTCTCTAATATCATCTCCTTTCAAAGGAATGTAATCAACCGCACCAGATATATAGAAACCCGTTATTTTGTCTGGAATCAGTTCCCACATCCCATTGACCGAATATGCAAAACCATCTTTAAAAGAATCTCGCAAATCTCCAAATAAAGAGAGGTAAGACACACCCACACTTGCACGTTTTTTAACTAAGGTGCCTTGAGCTAAAGCCGTGGATGAGAGCATAAGAAATATAAAAATATAAAAATATTTCATAGATCTTATTGTCCCACATTCTAGAGACCTAATCTATCCAATCTTCTATACTTTTGGATCTTGTATCATCGAGAGTTTTATGCGGATTGAAAATACTACGAGGCATTTCAACAAAGATAAGATTGGCAAATTTACTGTTTCCTATCATTTCGTAAAGAAGAGATTCATGATAATAAACAGTATCCCCGCGCCATATTTTTTCTGCGAAAATCCAGTAGGGATTCAACTCTTGCTCATAATTTTGAATGCTCTCTTGAAGTTCTACAGCAGCAAAAACAGGGTTGAAGTGACTTGCAAAACATGAAGTCTGCATTCTCTTTGCATCCTCTTCACTAAGGTGTGGGAGTTCGAGACAAATTGCAGTTTCTCCTTCAGGATTTTCTATAACAACAGGCGTACCACCCTTATCGCTACCCAAATTGGGGACCTGACCCAAGATATTCAGAGGTCTGCTAAAAAGCTCGCTAAGACCTAATTTCTCGCAGAGTTTTAAAGGCGTTTGGAATACCGCTATTTGCAAAGTCCATAATGTTTTTTCATAAGAGTCTTTTATTCTATTGAGAAAACTGTCTTCAGACTCTGAAAGTTTTCTTAAAGAAAGAACTTCTATAATTTTTTTTGCTTCTACTGCTGCTTCTTTATAATCTGAGTCAAAAAGGTCTTTACGTATTTTTTTAACTCGTTCCAGAATATAAGCGTGCGCTCTCAAAAATGTATTCGAGGCATGTACATTTTCTTTTCTACATCCGATGACATTATCGATATTGCGTATAAACAAAGATTCAATATGAGGACATTTTTCTTTAATTACAGGGAAAAGATTAAGCAAAGCTCCATGACCTGCAGGCACTATCGATAACTTGGCGTCTTCATGAATAGGAATGCCTTCTTGATTGAGACGTAAAGTCGATAATTCAGGACCTTGCTCCCAAAAAAAGACATGAGAATCTGGAATTTGGATTCTTTGAATTTCTGATAAAAACTTTGTTTTAGTATGAGATGGTATGACACAGATCGTTTTGTCTATGCCTTCTAATTTTTCCTGCTCAAGGAATTTCATTTCTAAAAATGTGTGAGATTCTTTCACACAAGGGTAGAGAGCTTTTGGTGTTTCCAAAATCTCTTGAAAAGAAAGCAGTTTCTTTGTGTTATGATCTCTTGGTAAAATCCAACCCAATCGCTCTAAAGACCCCTCTTTTTTAAAATTATAAATAGGTTGAACGTAACGAGTTGAAGACCCAGCAGCGGGAAGAAAACTTGCTACATTTTTTACAGTCCCAGGAAATTGTTCTAATTTATCATAAGGAACGATTCTACCATTGTCGACTCTGCAAGAATCTTGGATTTTAAAAACACTATTTTTCATCCCCTGATTTTTAAAGATCAAAAATCTTGAAAGATGATGTGTTAAAAGATCGAGATTGAGGCGCGCCTGTTGAACACCATCAGTAAAATCAGGATCTCTAAAATGGGAGCTAAGATCATCCATCTGCATGTACGCCTCGAATCCTAGGTAAGTAGAAAAATCTACTTAGATTTCGTATCAATTTTTGAGGGATTAAACAATGTCATCCTAGGAATGATGACATCATTGTGATCACTAACGATGAGAACGTTGACGAGATTCTGGAGCTTTTTTCTTGGCTCCGTAAGTCAAAGAGTACCAATCATCCTGTTTGAGAGGATGAAAAAAATGGCACTCTTCAATCAAAATATTCGCCGTTGTTTCTGCTACAGAAGCAATTTCTACTCTCACTCCTTCAGACTTCAAGTGCCTTACAAGTTCAATATAGTCCGCATCACCAGACATAATAATAATCGTATCCACCTTTGCTGCAAGCTGAGTTGCCATAATACTTAAAGGGATATCTGCAGATTTGTGACAGGGGATAACGGAACCGTAATAGTGTTTATGCAATCGCTCTGCAAGTTTTGATGAAATCGCTTTTCCTTCTCGGAAGTAGATAAGACGTGTCAACTCTCTTGTCTCAAGAAGTCTTGGGACTATGGAATCAAAGTTGAGCATCACCCCTTCATCGTCGGTGATCGAATGCAAACTGCGTTCAATATTGTTGCCATCGATAAGGATTGCAACTTTTTGACTTATGATAATTCCTGTCATGTGATTTTATTTCCTAACAAATGATATATGGGTTCTGACTTTTTAAGCTTGGCGGTGCGAGTAAAAAACCCCTCAACACATAGCCCTATGCTTATTATAGCATTGCAGGGCAACATTGAATTCATTTTTAACCTGAAATTCTTTTTATAAGAAGCCGTGCCTAATCACAACCCATTGATATTTTTTGACATAATTTAGCAAATGCCAAATAAACTTCGAGCTAGTATTTTCTATACACTAATGGGAGGCTCTTCTCATGGTTTTCTTTAGGGGAAACACAGATTCGATGTTTTTTTCCTGAGGGGTTCGGGGTTAGCCGCCATACTGAGAAGTATATAAAGAGCTAATTTTCCCGAACTCTCAAGACTGTCCATAGAGACTGTGTCAAAGCGATCAAGAGGTGTATGCCAAAAAGCAAGGTGGTTGAAATCGATCATATTCAAAGTTGCAATCCCCCTTTCTTTGAAGGGAAGGTGATCATCAGCGACCGCTTGTGAGAACCGAAGATTGACAAGATTTTTATTGAGAAATTCATTTGCACTCAAAAGTAAAGATCTCAAATAGGGATCAGAATTTTGATCCATCGTGAGTTGAAGATCTGCATAGCCGACCATATCGAGAAGAAGTAGACCTAAAAATTCTCCCCGTGTTGTAGAAGAACAGGGGACAAGATCCTGGGCATATCTTCTACTTCCATAAGTGTTGTCGATTATACGAGAAGGGTGTTTGTTCACTCCATCATTCCAATCAGAAAGCACAGCTTCTTCACCATCAAACCATATAACTTCGACATCACATTGTACTTTCAACTTCTCCTTGTTCTTCAGAAGAAAGCGAGTCAAATCCAAAAGCAAGACAGTTGAAGAACCACCATCGTTTGCACCAACATAAGGGAAATCTTCGATATCTTTTGTGTCATAATGTGAAGCCAACGCCACTAAACAAGTTGGTTTTTCTAAAAGACCGAGACTCACGGAAACATTAAACGCATTTTTTCGAAGTGTTAACGGGGCAAGAGTATCACCTGCTTTTTTGTGAGGTGTCTCCACTTCAAAGCTTTGAACTTTTGCAATCAGATTCAACTCTTTCAATCTTGTGATCAAATGATCACGAACTTGAATTTGACGATCACTGCCCATAGGATGAGGAGACTCTGTTAACAGACGCAAAGATTTCTCTGTCTCCTCTTTTTGCAATTCGTAAGTATGCACCGTCTCTACAATCATCTTGGAAGGTGTAGGTTTTTCTTTCAAGAACGATTCACAAGAAGTGACAACATACGCCAATACAAATAGAACTAGTATTTTGACCATCGGTATTCCGCCTGAGTCCCAAGTTCTTCTTCAATTCTTAAGAGTTGGTTGTACTTGCAAATTCTATCTGTACGACTCAAAGAACCCGTTTTAATTTGTCCAACTCCTGTAGCCACTGCTATATCTGCAATGGTTACATCTTCTGTTTCTCCAGAACGATGAGAGAGTATAGAGGTATAACCGGCACGCTTTGCAAGTTCAATGCACTGCAAAGTTTCAGAAAGAGTGCCAATTTGATTTGGTTTGATAAGAATAGAATTCGCACTCCCCCGTTCTATGCCTTCTTTCAAACGAATAGTATTCGTTACGAAAAGATCGTCACCTACAATCTGTACCTTTTTACCAATTTTAGAAGTCAGCTGTGTGAAACCTTCCCAATCGTTTTGATCCAACCCGTCTTCTATGGAAAGAATAGGGTACTGCTGTGTGAGTTTTGCAAGATAGCTTACAAAATCTTGACTCGTATATTTCTTGTTCTCACTTTTTAAAACATAATGCTCGTTTTCATAAAACTCACTTGCCGCAACATCCAACCCGAGCGCTATATCTTTTCCAAGATTAAAACCTGCTGCTGCAATGGCTTCACTTAAAAGAGCAAGAGCCTCTTCATTAGATTTTAAATTCGGAGCGAAACCTCCCTCATCACCCACTGCTGTATTCAGTTTTTTCTTTTTGAGAATGGATTTCAAAACATGAAAAGTTTCAGAACTCCAACGAAGAGCTTCTCTAAAAGATTTAGCACCGATAGGAATCAGCATGAATTCTTGAAAGTCGAGATTATTATCTGCATGTGCTCCGCCATTGATTACATTCACAAGAGGCACAGGTAACCGTGTAGTATTGCAGCCTCCTAGATAACGGTAATGGGGGAGTCCACAAAACTCGGCAGCTGCTTTCATACAAGCAAGAGAAACACCTAAAGTTGCATTCGCGCCCAAAGACGTTTTATTTTCAGTCCCATCGAGTTCAATGAGGATTTTGTCGATTGCATTCTGTGCACATACATCCATACCTATGAGTCGCGGCGCAATAAGATTATTCACATTACTCACTGCTTTGCTGACACCTTTACCTAAAAAGCGCTTGAGATCATGATCGCGAAGTTCCACAGCTTCATATTGCCCTGTAGAAGCTCCAGACGGAACTGCGGCTCTCCCAAAACAATGGCTTTCTGTACCGACATCGACTTCAACCGTTGGATTCCCACGAGAATCGATAATTTCACGTGCTGTTATGTAAGAAATTTTGCTCATCACTTGCCCCCTTCAGAAAAATCACTTGTCCTGAATCTTCCCAGATGTGTAGATGAATATCTAGAATTTGCAAAATACAATAGTCTTCTTGGAGAGACCCGTGGAAAAAAATCCCAATACCCAATGGAAAAGTTACCTGCCAGCTGTTTATTCATGGTGCGGAAATATAAATTTCCAATATACGAATGAAACTATCGCGGGAGCACATCATATTCTCGCAATTCAATCAGATCCTAAAAATACAGAAACATATGAAATCGATGCCCCTCTTCTTTCTGAAAGTGTACGCAAAAAAGTTAAGGAATTTTGCACCCAACTCGGCTGGAGAGCTCAAGCTGGTCCTTTAAGTTTTGCACTCGACAAACAATCTTATGTTTTAGTGCCTTCAAGTTCCTTGAATACAACCCTTCCTCAGAAAGGAAGACAGTTGGGTTCCGATGCTGCAAATTTTTTACGCAATCTGCAGGTTGAAACTTTAGTGATCTGTGCAGGAAAAGATTTGAGTGCGCTCGACATTTGGGAAGGTTTAGTACAAAACTACTATTCTCTCGAATCCTTCAAAGGATCGAATGAAGAGAAATTCAAACTCCCCAAGCAAGTCTTTTTCATGTCTGCACAACAGAAAGCAGATCTGGAAAAAAAATATAAAGTAAGCGCACAGGCTCATTGTTTAGTTCGCATGCTGTGTGACAGCCCACCAAACTGGCTGAATTCTGAGAGATTCGCAGAAATTGCATGTCAAATGGCGAAAGACGTCGGCATTAAGTGCGAAGTCAAAGGACGCGAAGACATCCAAGCTATGGGAATGGGTTCTTTCGGCAGTGTAGCAAAAGGAACAAAAGTCGATCCTAAACTCATCGTCCTTGAAATTGCGGGTAAAGATCCAAGCAAAACCATTGCATTGGTCGGAAAGGGCCTCACCTTTGATTCAGGCGGAATAAGCTTGAAACCAGCTTCCGGCATGGAGCAAATGAAGTATGACATGGCGGGTGGAGCTGCTGTTTTAGGTTCCGCATTCGTTATGGCGCATATACAGCCTCCTACTAATGTTGTGTGCATGATTGGCGCAGTTGAAAATATGCCTTTCGAAAACGCTTCGCGACCTGGTGATATTGTGAAAGCAATGAATGGCAAAACTATCGAAATCATAAACACTGATGCCGAGGGCAGACTTGTTCTCATAGACCTGCTTCATTATGCAGCAACACGATACAAACCTGAGTTTATGATCGACATCGCAACGCTGACAGGTGCTGTCATCATTGCTTTGGGCCACGCAGGAGCAGGCCTCATGACAAACTCTCAGCCTCTATCGACTCATCTCCTACGCGTTTCAGAAAAAATGGGAGAACCCCTCTGGCATCTTCCTCTTTGGCCTGAACACGACAAAGAAATTAAATCCAGTGTCGCCGACTACAAAAATACAACGACTGATTCCGTAGGAGGAAGGGCCCTTTCTGCTGGATCCTTCTTAAAAGCGTTTGTAGGAGACATTCCTTGGGCTCATCTTGACATTGCAGGAACTGCTTGGGATTGCAAGAGCACAGGGTATTCCTCAACAGGATCTTCTGGTTTTGGTTTGAAAACACTGACTCAAGCCTGCTATGACTTCAAAGGCTTCTGAATCACTTTTAAAAAATTTGACTCACTAAAATGAGTCTTCTTGATAGAATTGGAAATTATCTTTCTAGAAATTTCTAACCAAGGAGACGAATCATGCGTTTTAGTTTGGTTTTTACGGGCGCTCTGTCTTTATTTCTCTCTTTAAATTCCTTTGCAAGAAATCCAGTCGGTGAAATTGCTAAATACAAATTAGACCGCAATAGAACTCGCACCTCTACCATGCTTACAAAAGGTCTTCTTGATTTCAAAGGAGGCCCATTCAAACCTAAAGAAGGAACTAAAGGTTCTTATGACTCCCAATTCACTTACGATGTAAATATTATTATGGCAGGTCATAAAAAAGGTTCAAAGCATGTAGACATCCCTGCAGAATTTTTCAGCACTGAATACCAAGAGCGTCTAAGAAAAGAAGGACAAATTGATGAAGAAAAATTCAAACTCAAATATTTAGGTGTTGAAGATGTAGAAACAATGGACGGATTGAAATATCCTAAATGCGATAAAATCCTTGTCTATGACATCAAAGCTAAGGATGCTCAAGATTTTACAAGCTTCATAAACGATCTCTTTGGTTCCATGTATGTTGCAGAACATGAGGAAAGTGAAGCATTAGTTGCTAAGATCGAAAATATTCAAGTTGTCATTGCAATCACAGACACAGTTCCTTTTTTAGGAGCTGTCAAAATTGATGCATCAGGTCGTGTCAAAGGTTTTGAGTTCAAAGCAGGCTTCGACTACACGCCACCAGCTAAAAAATCTTCACAAGGACCTGCACTAGGAAGAGCAGAGCCATAAATAAAAAATTCTTGGTTACCATAGCGACCTTTTAGTGCAGACTTTGCGATTTGAAAATGCCCGACACCTAAATTCTGAAAAGCTTCAATCGCTTTTTGTATAGCTTGTTCCCAAAGAATTTCATTCTCAACAATTCCACCTTCAGGAATATCTTTTTTAGGGAGTTCAAATTGTGGTTTTACCAAAATAAGAAAATGCGTGTGCGTTGAGGCCTGCTTTACAATATAGGGAGCAAGATTTTCCAAAGAGTTGAAACTTATATCTGCAAGTATCCAGTCAAAGGGTTCACAAGAACTCGCATCGAATTCTCGAATATCCATTTTCTCCAAAGAAACTACACGCGGATCTGTTCTTAATTTCCAATCCAATTGATTAAAACCAACATCCACCGCATACACTTTCGCTGCCCCTAACTGCAAAACACAATCTGTAAACCCACCCTGTGAGGAGCCAATATCTAGAACAATTTTATGTTCAAAAAAAGAATGGAGACCCAACTCTTCAATCGCTTTGAAAAGTTTGTCTCCACCCCTACTCACGTAATTTTTCTTTTTAATTCTTAGAGGAATATCTTTAGAAAGAAGACTCCCCGGTTTTTCCACCCTCTGTTCATTCGCAAAAACAAGACCTGCATATATATAAGCAGACGCTTCATTCAAAGAAAGACAAAGACCCCTGTCTATAAGCAACTGGTTAGCAGGTGTTTTTATAATTTTAGTTTTCATGAACAAGGGCTCTTTTAGGAGGTTATAAGTTCTTATAATTTAAAGAATTATACCCATATTTATTGTTTTTATCAAGATCTGAGTTTGAATACCGATAACTTACTAGATACATCAAACAATAAAAAGGATTAAGCCTCTCTACGGAAAGGGTATTTTTATGGGTTTTTCTCCAAAGATCGATATTCATTTGCTCATGGTTACGGGCAATTCTCTTTCCACAACTTTGGAACACGAAGGATTCCGTTCCGTAGGTGTACATACCTTTCTTGCAACAAGTTTTAGTGAAATGAAAAAACATTTGAACACACATCATATTGATGTTGTTCTCATAGATTGGGAATATGGTTACATGGATCCTTTCGAAATTGTAAGTTTCGTAAGATCTCAGGAAAAACAAACACACGTACCCATCATCGTAAGTAGTGTTCACAGTTGTGACGATAGAATCAAACAGATCAAAGATATAGATCTTTTTGTTAAACAACCTATACCAAGGGTTTTGCTTCTCGAAAAGATGCGTCGCCTATTAAATAAAAAAACAAGAGAGAAAGAGCGCATTCCTATGGATGAATTCTATTTGGGTAGTGTGAAAGTTACAGCCGATCACGAACATTTGGAGATGATGCTTGCAGACATATCTATGTCAGGGATCTTTCTCTACTCGACAACAAGTTTGGAGAATGGACGACATGTCTCGTTGGAATTTGTGCTTCCTGGAATTAAGCATCCCATCAAAATAGAAGGAGAAGTTGTACGCGTTACACGTATGCATAAAATTAACGATAAGATGAATAAAGGTATTGGCATTCGTTTCATGAACATGAGTTCGGATATGGAAACTATACTCGGAGGCTTCTTTAAGGAATACAAACCAGACAGCGACTTTATCCGCTACTACCTTTAATGACTTTTCTTCTTTTCAAGAATTTCAGCCAACTCATTCAATTTCTTTGCAACATCTTGAAGTTCATCTCTTCTACGAAGCTTAATACGGGCCGAGTAATTCCCACGCTTTAAATCCTCTGCAAAACGATTAATGGACAGAATAGGCCCATAAAAGCGATGAGTCAGCCGAATAACTGTAGAAAAGATGACTAGGACAAAGATGCCCAGACAGACAATCAAACGTGTAAGGTTCGTATAAAAGATATCATCGGCAATAAGTTCCCAGCGCAAATGGGGATCAACCACATTAAAAATTCCCAGCACATGCTGGTATTGTTCTAAAAAAGAATTGATAAGTATAAGGCCCGTTAGAAACAGAAAACTCACTGTAATTAAAAGTATGTAGAGTCCAAAACGGACTTGTTTAAAGGGGGCGATAAGCAATTTATGGAGTGATCGACGGGATTGTTTCGCTTGCTTTGAATTTTTCACTTTTCCCTTTCCTCCGATTCGATTATATCCCTTCAATCGACACGGGCTTCTTAAACTTAAGGTCTCCGTTTTAATCACTTATTTATAAACGATTAATTCGGCGGTAAAGAATCAAGTAGAAGTTCTCAGCGGTATCCGATAACACATTGTATTCATATAAAATTCTAGGGAGTGAGACATTGCACGGCTCAAGGCACAGAAGAAAACATCCTAAAGGGCGACGTAAAATTGGACGTAAAAAAAGACGCATGATGCGAAAAAGACGTGCACTACGTACCGTAAAATAAAATAGATCCCTTCTTTTTAAGAAATCCGATACTAAGTTGGCTGAAATACGGCCTTCTTAGGTCGGATTTTTGCGTTTAGAAAAAACTTTAGGCTTAACTTCTATTCAGTCTTCTTGGCGAGCTGGCTGAATATCACTTATACTGAAAGTAAAGATCCTTCACACATCGACACCGTTTCTCAGAACCGGGGGCAGTTGGGCCCGCGGCAATGCGAAATCTTTGGGGGATGGTTGCTTATGATCGACTTTATTTACAAAGCCAATGATGTCTTGAGCACCTGTACAGTTCATGACAAATGGACTGTTCACAAGCTTGCAGAAGCAACGGAAACGTCACTCCCTCATATACTTCAATATCTCAATGAGGGTCTCGGAAAAGACATTGAAATCACGAGCTCGATTTCTAATAGCGAACTTTTTGAAGCTATGACTTTGCTTAAAAGACGCTATAGGGATCAGATCGAAGAACGAGAGCGGAAAAAGGCCATACTCCAGCGCAAGGCTGTTCGTGCCTTCGATGCTCTCATGAACAAGACTAGAGCCTTCCAAAGTGAAAAAAAATGGAACCATGCCTATAAAACCCTCTGCTACTTCGCTGGCCAATACGAAGAAGAGCTCCCCAAAGAATACGCAACAACCTTATGCAGCGATCTCATCCGAATGGGCATCCGAGCCCAAGTCAACATTCAAGAAATCACCCGTTGGCTTCAAAAAGGTGTCTCTATAGCAATGAGCTATCAATCACGCGAAGGTGTTGCAGAAGCTATAGATTTTATGGACGCCTATGGTGAATTTTTTCTGAATGAAGATAGCGGTAAAGGGCCTTTGCTATTAGGAAGCATACTTGCTGCAATTGAAGAGCCTGCCGCTCGCTATGAACTTTGGGATGAATACAAAGATTTACTGAATCAACTTTACCCTATCAATGAATCGAAGGAGTCTTAACTGTGAGCATAAAAAAAAAATCTTGAACTCATAAAACCTCTCAAACCGAATCAGGTTTACTCCTTTTGCCCCACTGAATATTTTAAATTTGAAGACACACGAAGCATTAAACCAAGTGATGAAATCATTTCTCAAGAAGGTGCTGTTCAAGCTATTGATGTAGGATTAGGGATCAAAAAACCTGGTTATAATATCTATGTTTCAGGTTATTCGGGAAGTGGGAAAACAGGTGTCATACAAAGCTTCGTAGAGAAATTTGCTAAAGATCTCGACCCGCCTAATGATTGGATCTATGTCTTTGACTTCCAAAAAAAAGATACCCCTCGAGCTATTCAACTTCACACAGGTGAAGGTCATCGTTTTGCGCAACTTATGGATCACTTCATTGAAGATTTGCGACAACAAATACCTTTCGCTTTGCAAAGCGAAGATTATGAACGCACTGTGAATACCATTATGTCTCACAGCAGCGAGAAGCAGTCAAAAAAATATGCAGAGTTAGAAAAAATTGCAAAAAAAATGAGTTTTCAACTCAAATCTACAAGCATCGGAATTGAAACTATTCCCCTTGTAGAAGGACGAGCCCTCACCGAACGCGAGTACTCAAAACTCTCTGACAAAGAAAAATTTTCCATTGAATCGAAACGCAGTATTTTAGAACCTATAGTCCTTAAATACGCACGGAAGATTCGAAGTATCGAAGTAAAAACCAAAGAACTTCTCCGCAATTTAGAAAAAGAAATCGGTCGTAAAATGGTAGAAGCCGCCATCGAACCTCTCAGCAAGGCTTGTATTAAATACAAAGAATTGACGGAATACCTCCAACAGGTTCGTGATTATATAGTCGAAAACCTTTCCGATTTTGTAAATCCTGAAGATCCGAAAATAGAAAATGAGCAACCCTTCCTCATCGAAAGAGATCGCTTTCTCAAATATAAGGTCAATGTTTTCGTAGACAACAGAAAGGCAAAATGCGCTCCTGTGTTTTTCGAGTCCAATCCTACTTATTACAATCTTTTCGGAAAAATAGAACGCTCTGTAGAACATGGAATGTACATGACGGATTTTACAAAGATTAAATCCGGATCTATTCACAAAAACAATGGAGGATTTTTAATTGTTGATGCACAGGATGTGTTAAAACTTCCTTACGTTTGGGAAACTTTGAAAAAAGTTTTACGCAACCGTGAAGGATACATAGAAGAACTCGATGAACACCTTGCTTTGATTCCAGCTTCTGCACTGAGACCACAACCAATTCCACTCAATCTCAAAGTTATCATGATGGGTGGAGATGACATCTATCATCTTCTTTTCTCTTTAGATGAAGAATTTCCTAAAATCTTCAAGATCAAAGCTGACTTCGATTACAAAATGAACCGCACTAAAGAAAACATAAACGCTTATGCAAATTTCATTGCTACACGATGTCATAAAGAAGGTCTTCAACACTTCGATGCAAGTGGCGTTGCTGCTATCGTAGAGCATAGTTCGAGGATAGTCGGTGACCAACTGCTCCTCACTACAGAGTTTAGCAAAATCAAAGATATTGTAATCGAAGCAGATTTTGTTGCAAAACAGCAGAAACAGAAAATTGTAAAAAGATCCCATGTTGAGAAAGCACTTGAGCAAAAATTCTATAGAGTAAATCTGTATGAACGTCACCTGATGGAAATGGTTCGCAACAGAGATATCATGGTATCTATCGATGGTAAAAGAATTGGACAAGTCAATGGTCTTTCCGTTTATGACTTGGGTGACTATAGTTTTGGTCGCGTTTGTAGAATTACCTGTACAACTTCTATCAGTGATAATGGAATTTTTAACATCGATAGAGCTAGCAAACTTTCAGGGAAAATTCATGACAAGGGTATGTATATACTCTCAGGGTTCTTAACAGCATTACTAGCACGTCAACAAACTTTGGGAATTTCAGCTAGCCTTTGTTTTGAACAATCCTACGACACTATCGATGGAGACAGTGCAACAGCCTCCGAACTGATTGCAGTCATTAGTGCCTTGAGTGAAATCCCCGTCAAACAGAACATCGCAATAACAGGAAGCTTGAATCAGCTCGGAGACGTTCAACCTGTAGGCGGAATCAATGAAAAAATCGAGGGTTTCTACCGCACATGTAGAACGTTAGGGAAAGGCTCCACCTACAAAGTCATCATTCCTATTCAGAACAAAAGTAACCTTATGTTGGACAAAGAAACTCGCAATGCCATCTCAAAAGGCTTTTTAGAAATATATCCTGTCCGATTTTTCTGGGAAGCCTTTGAAATCGCTACAGGAGTTCCCTTTGGCGTAAAATCTATTCACGAGAAGAAATTCTCTGAAGGTTCTGCTCTCGAAAATATTCGTAAAAAGCTTGCCCTCGTTGCTCCCAAAAAGATACAGTCGCTCTCAAAACCTGAGCGACCCAAAATTGAACTCAGCAAAGTCGCAGCAGCAAGGAAAAGGACCCGCAGCAAGAATGCAAAATCTCGGAAAACTTCTAAGCGCTCGTAGCCATCTCAAAAATTCTCTTCGAAATTTTTTTGAAACTCATCATTTTATAGAAGTGGATACTCCTATTTTAGTTCCTTGCCCTGGCACCGAACTCCATCTCAATTATTTTAAAACTCAATGGAAAGATCATTATTCCAAAGATCACACTCTTTGGATGCGATCCAGTCCTGAACTCGCATTGAAGCGTGCCATTTCAGCAGGCATACCTGCTCTCTACCAAATTGCTCCTTCTTTCCGAAATCACGGGGAGCTCGGGCCTTGGCATCACCCTGAATTTACAATGTTGGAATACTATCAAGTAGGTGCAAGTTGGGAAAGTTTTCTGAAACTCTCAGAAAAACTTATTCGTTTCTGTATTAAAGAAATGGCTTTGAAATTTCCTGTAGCTTTATCTGAAAAGACACCTTTGCATTATATAAGTGTTCACGAAGCCTTTAAAAGATTCGCAGACATAGATTTACAAGATGAAGACCCCTATCTTGCAAATCAAGCAAAAAAGAAAGGGGTACTCTCTATCAATGGAAGTGAAGATTTTGAAACTGCATTCTTCAAAATTCTTATCGAAAAAATTGAACCCTCACTCACAAAATTAAATTGGGTAGTACTCTATGATTATCCACCTTCTCAAGCAGCTCTTGCACGTGTTGAAAACGGATTTGCAAAACGTTTTGAATTCTACATTCAAGGGATTGAACTCAGCAACGGATTCTATGAACTTTGTGACCTTGAAGAGAATCGAAAACGCATAGTTGAAGTTCACAAAAAAAGAGAACAAGAAGGAAGAGAAGTTCCTAATGAGGATTTCGAATTCTATGCCGCGTTAAAAAAAGGAATGCCTGAGTGTTTTGGAAATGCTTTGGGTTTTGATCGATTGCTAGCTTTAATTCTTGGAGTGAAAGATCTAGGTGAAGTCATTCCCTTTGCTAGCATTTCAAGCAAAACGGGTGCTGTTAAAGACCTGTAGGTGGGAGACTTAGGCCTGGGAGCGACTCGATAGGAGTTGAAGAATTCGCAGCATTTACCTGACTCGTTGCATATGCGTTGCCTTGAGCTATGAGTGAATCAACGGAAACAATGGTTTGATCCATCGCGTTCATCTGTGCGATAATATTTTGCATTCTTAATATATCTTTAGCAATGATTCCCCCTGTTGGATGTTGGCTATCAACACCTTGTACAAGCTCTGTAAAATGTGCGAGCGTTGCAGCAACATTGAACTTCGTCTCATAATTCTTCGCTGAAGCAAGAGCGTTTGCCAGTGCCTTCTTTGTTGTAAGACCTTCCTGCGACACCATGCTAGTACCGTAAAGACAACTATTTACACCAGGTTGAATATTCAAAATTCCAGCTAGTATATTTCCTCCCATCATCTGAGCAAGCATACCTACCATCATAGCACCACCAGCTCCCCCTATAGGCGCTGCAACCATGGCTCCTAGAATATTGAGACCGAGCATGATCAGACCTCTCTGGAGGCTTTTCTCTGTTTCAGTAAACGCAAAATATTCATCACAAAGATTCAGTCTCAGTTCAAATAATTTAGCAGTAACGCGAACATCATCTAGATCTGCGTAAAGTTGACTTTGTGCAGCTGCATATTGCTGACTCAGATTTCGAATCTTATCTATAAAAGAATTTTGGTAATCCAATAAAGGTTTCGTAAAAGATAAAGCATAACTACAACCATCCAATCCTGTAGTGGAATGAGCCGCGTCGACGCATGGGTTAGCAACATAATAGAAGGACCCTGATGGCGCAGGCATATCCACATAAGTCGGAGGAGTGAGATACTCACTGACAATTTGACAGTTTTTAGAATCGTTGATCGCCTGACTCCAGCCCCATTTTTTATCGTTCGCTGAAAGTTTCGCTAAATTATTCTGAATATTTGTCCCCTGAAGCGTCAGCATACTATAACTCGCGGCGCAACGTAAAAGCTGCACGTAATCTGCTGTTGTTTTTTTAATTGTCACTTTGGGAAATACAATATTGGGATCATTCACGATGTCTGAAGGAGCTAAAGCCACGTTCGCTTGTATAGTCGCTGCTACAGTTGCCGGATCAATAGCAGAACTCGTCAAACTTTCAGAAGTTGAACCCCCTTCTGAACCCGAACTTGAACCTGTGTTTGAACCTGAGCTCGAATTGAAATCTGAATTAGAAAAGACGGGAGTTTTGGAACCTGTGTTTGTTGAAAGTTTCGAATGTGTTGAGCCCAAAACCTGAGACGAAGATCTTGCAGAGGCTCCCGTCAAGGGTGCTTTCTGTGTACATGCACTTACTAAGAATAAAAGAATGAGTGTATATTTCATTGTCCTGTCCCTGTGCTTGTAGTGGTTTGTGATTCTGGTGCAGCCTGAGGAATATTTGGAGTTGTAGGGCACGTTTGTGATGATGTAGTGGACGTACTAACACCACCTATAGCATTCGTTGCGGCAATTGCAGCTTTCGCATGACATGCATCAAAATTATATTGAGCTTGATTTGCTTGAACAGCAAGAGCTGCTTGACTCATTTGGAGATTCAGACTTATGCCTTTCCCACAAGAATGAGGAAAATCTTGAGCCTGACTAGCAAGAGCCTGGAACATAGCACTGAAACTCCAACCTCCGAGTGAACTCAAATACCCAAAAACAGTCATACCTGCGCCAAACCCTCCTGCTTTCATTGCGTTCAACCCTAAATTCTCACCTGAAAGAGCCGCATTCATTGCAACATCAAGTCCTACAGCAACAAGAGTCACAATTGCGTTCTTTTTCGCAGTATCAACTGCTCGACCATATTCACCACCGGTACACTGAGTAGGAACTCCTTTTGCATCACGTTGACAAATCGATTGTTGACTGGGGTTTGCACCACATTCACACCATTGGATATAACAAGCATATTGATCTGCTATCTGCTTAGCAGCACTTAGACTTAAAAGAAGGTTAGCGGAATCCTGATTTGCAAGTTGTAGATACTTACTTTGTGTCTTATCCCGAGTGTTTGCAAAATCTTTAAGAAGAGGTGAAATTGCAACCTGCCGAGAGCAGTTTCGTGTTGTAAGATTTCCTATATCAGTAAGCCTCTGAGGGCTTACACACTCTCGTACAAGCCAACGATAACTTCCACTAGGTACCCACGCATCATAAAACGTTGTTTGCGTAGTTCCCATGGTTAACTGTGAACATCCTGATTTCATCGCAATGGTGAAAAAATCATTATTTGCGTAATAACTATTTCTCTGAGCTGTACTTAATGATGAAAGCTGAACATCTTGAAGATTGATGGTGTTCATAGGTCCAACAAGAATTGCATTTGCTGGACAACGTACAATTTGAACATAGTCAGAATCAACAGAAACACCGTAATTCAAGACAGGAGTCTGAGTATTCAAAAAGCTCTGAAGCCCTACCGTCAAAGGAATGGGTAGAAATTCATTACTGTCGAGATCAAAAGCTGAAACCTGCTGATGACGTGATGGCTGTTGCCCACCGTTATAAGCAGCAATGGACGTGCCTGTAGCGACACCATTGTCTACAGAATTTCCTTTCCCTAAGAGGGTCGTTCCCTGCGAGTTTTTTGTTCCACTTATTCCATTTGTTCCACTCTTAACGGCATCTCCTGCGGCACTCGTAACTGCATTCCTTGTAACGGAGTTTAACTTGGGCTGTGTACACCGCCATAAAATGCCAAAACAGAAGAGCAACATAAGAAGATGAAAAGTTATTTTAAGCGAACAATTTTTCATACAATGTCCTGTAAAGCCCTTTAGGTTGTTCTCATCTCTTTTGTAATCTCTCGGAAAACTTTGGGAAAAATTAACTAAGAAAGAATTTCCTGCCTGCAAAAGCCCTCTCCAAGCTTATCTAGTTGACATCGCTGGACAAACTAAGTTTCTCTTTTGTTTTACAGGGAATTATGAGAGAAGAGCGCTCTTCTAGCACTCTGAATCCGTAAGTACTCATTCACTGAATCGAAGATTAACACCTGTGTTTTTTGAGAGTGGAAGACAGAGAAGTCTCTCAAGATAGCACACCGTTAAAAAAGTAAGGTATCATGTTTCGCTGTTTTATCGCAAACTTACCTAGTCGGATGCATTCTCTCATGATTGATGGCAGCGCTTCGAGCTCTGACCTTCTCCATAAGATCATGACCAAACTCAATAGGCTTGGCTTTCCGGTCCCAGAAAAGGGTCGGCTCAGGTTTTTCACCACTCTCATGATCTTCTTCTTAATCGCTTTTATCTACGATATTTTAAGAACCGTCAAAATTGCGATGGTTATTTCCAGTCAAAATTCAGGCGCAGAAATCATCCCTTTTATAAAAATCTGGGGAATTTTGCCTGGAACCTTACTGTTTACATTGTTGTTCACAGTACTGGTAAGACGTTTGGGGATCGAAAAAGTTTTCTATGTCATGGTCTCCATCTTTCTCTTATTTTTTCTATTTTTCATAACCTTTATTTATCCCAACAGAGACTCTCTTGAATTTCAAAGTGGAGGTCAGTATTTGCAATCCTTACTCCCACCAGGAGCAAAGGGCTTTGTTGCTATGGTTCGTTATTGGCATTACACACTTTTCTATCTCTTTGCTGAACTCTGGGGAAACATCATTCTAAATATGCTCTTCTGGGGTTTTATCAACGAGGTTACAGTATTCTCGGATGCAAAACGTTTCTATAGCGTCTTTGCATTGAGCGCAAACATTGCCCCTGTTGTTGCAGGACGTTTCTGTCTTTCCTACAAAGGGACAAATTGGGAAGACTCTCTTAGATTCTTTTTAATCAGCGTAATGATCGCAGGCTTTGTTCTCTTAGTTCTTTTCTATGCACTGAATCGCATACTCGGCAAAAATCGTATCGCAGATCCTACATCTTGCCCTCCTCATGATAACGAAGAGATGAAGGGGTTTTCTTTGCTCGAATGCATTCAATTTGTACGCAAATCACGGTATCTTCGATATGTTCTGATCATCGTTTTTGGTTACTACATGGTTTACAATCTTGCAGATATTCTTTGGACAGATCAGGTAGGGATAAAGTTCAAAGGAGATACAGCAGCTCTTAATGAATATTTGAATAAAGTGTCTACAGTCAAAGGTGTGATTGCAACGCTTCTTGCCCTTGTGATTTCTGGAAAAGTTATTCAAAACTTTGGTTGGTATTCAGCAGCACTTATAACACCAGCGCTCCTAGCTATTACAAGCCTACTCTTTTTCCTTTGTATATTTTTCGATCAAGGTTTCCTCGGTGATGTTGTCATCAGCCTTTTCACGTCCCCCTTCATTCACATTGTCGTTCTCATCGGAGCTGTACAACACTGTTTGGTGAGAGCCTCTAAATATACGGTTTTCGATGCTACAAAAGAAATGGCTTTCATCCCCCTCGATCGTCAAAGTCAACGTATGGGCAAAGCTGTTATCGATGGTATCGGTGCACGTATTGGAAAATCAGGTGGGTCTTTCGTATTTCAGTTCCTGCTTTATTTCTTGGGAAGTCTTTCTGCTACAGTTCCGTATATTGCCGTGCTAACAGGAGTTATTTTGGTAGCTTGGTTTTTTGCGATTGGACAGCTTCACAAAGAAATTGAAGCTAAAATTCAGGAACAAGAAGCTGGGGAAAAGATTTAGAAGTGAGAGGCTTTTTCTCTTAGATCTTGCGCTTTTTTCAAGAGTTCCTCTTTGCCGGTTTCTCTATTAAAGAGATTCTTATTCTTTCCATAAGGTTCTTCCGAAGCTATATTTTCCAACGCCATAGCAGCTCTTTCGAGAGCGCGTCGTGCAAGTTCTTTTTCTTCAGGATGGCGTTCTAGAAGGAGCATGCTGTGATAAGCACAGGCATGCCAAATATTTTTACGGCAGTAAAAACGTGCGATAAAGTCTTCCGATTTTGCAATGCGCGTCTTTCCTTCTACCATAAGCGCCCTTGCTTCTCCCGCGAAAGAACTCGAAGGGAACTCTTTAAGAAGACGATCCCATTTCTTTATCGATGTCTGGGTATATTCCTGTTCTCTATCAATTTCAGTAGGAGCATCCTTCCAATAGGATAAGCCGACTCGGAACAGGACATAATCGAGTCTTTCATGTTTAGGATGCAGCTTAACAAACTGCTCATAAGCTACTCCAGCTTCGGTAAACTTATTCGTTTCAAAGTAGCAGTCAGCAATTAAGAGCTCTGCCTCAATAGCATAACGGCTGTAAGGAAAGCGGCTTTTAAATTCGCTTAGCTTTTTTATAGCGATTTCGTAGTTGTGTTCTTCATAAGACTTCCTTGCAATAGCAAAGGATTCTTGAGGGTTATCCTGTACGAGGGATTTTTCGGAGCACCCAGCCGAAATAAGACCGAGGAGTACAAGCATCTTAGTCAAATGATTAACCATTTTCTGCCTCTCATGAAAAAATGTTATAACTGAAGCAAATCTGACCGATACCACTAAACAAAGCAAATTCATACGAGAAAGACATTCTTCGGCTTTCAAAATAGGTGCATGCATCCATGATGGATCAAAACAGAGAAAAAAAACAGAAACGCATGAAAAAGCGATTCTATGGATTGCTAGCAATCCTTCTTTCTTTTCTTTTCCATTTTGGCGTACTCTACGAACTTGGTCAGAAAGATTATAATACCCAACCGAAAAAAAATGCTCTCCCACAAGGTTACATAAAACTAGATGTACCGAACAAGAAAGATAAGAAAAAAAATATAGACGAAGATGAAAAAGAAAAAAGAATTCTCGAAACCCCACTCGCACCAACCCAAGCACCTTCTGAAGCTGAATTTCTAGGGCAAAATGATCATCAGGCAAAAAAACTTATGAAAGTGAAAAATCATCTTCAAGCAAAAGCTTTGGACCCTGGGCTTGCACAAGTTCACGAAAAAAAATCTATGCAAGTTTCACCTCGTAATGAAATTCCCAAAGAAAAAGATGTGAAAACGGAAAAACTACAAAAAGTAAAAGATATCGGAAGAAATCTATATAAGGAAAACAACGAGCACAAACGCAATCCTTACGAAGACCTTCTTGCAAATTCCACGGAACAACTTGCGGAATCGCAAATAAAGCAGGGTTATATGGATCACCTCAATGATCTTGTGGAAGAAGGTGAAACGATTGACATGAATACTCGTGAATATCGTTACATCGGGTACTTTACAAGCTTAAGAAAAGCAATTGAACTCGTGTGGAATTACCCTAGTGAAGCAGCACGAAGAGGCTTACATGGAGCTGTACTTCTGAAATTTATTATTTTAGAAAATGGAAGAGTTTCTAAGGTTCAAGTTATGGAGTCTTCTGGCCACAATATTCTCGATGATGCAATTGTCAATGCAATCCATGCCGCTTCTCCTTTTGCACCTCTCCCTAAAGGCTTTAAGAAAGAGCATTTAGTGATACGTGGAGCTTTTCATTACGTTCTCGGCAATTATTAGTCTTCCAAAACTTGCTTAAACTCACTCTTTTATGATATGGGAATTTAGTATCACGTTGTCTTCCTGCATCAGAAAGAAACACATATGCATAAATTCTCAATTTTAAAATATCTTTCCCTTTTGTTTTTGTTTAGCGCTTGCTCAACAACATTTCAACTGCAAGATCGTTTTGAAGACACTCAGAACATTCATAATCAAACATCTGATGAAGAGACATCTCTTCACAAATTTTCAGAAAGAGAACCCTCTCTCAACAGTGCAGAGGACAGCATTGGAGCATTTCCTATTGTTAGAAATTCTGATGTTGAAAAATGGATAACGTATTTTCAGACAACAGCAAAACGATCCTTCACAGCATGGATGCAAAGAGGAGAACCTTTCAAAACAGTGATTGAAGAAGCTTTAGAAAACGAAGGTGTACCAGGAACATTATTCTATCTCTCACTCATTGAATCGGGGTTTGAACACCGCGCATTATCCCCTGCCAAAGCAAGCGGACCATGGCAATTCCTCAGAGACACAGGTCGACAATACGGTCTGCACTCCAATGCTTGGATTGATGAAAGACGAGATCCTGTAAAATCTACACATGCGGCAGCCGCTTATTTACGAGATCTTAGGAAAAAATTTGGAGATTGGTATCTAAGCGTCGCAGCTTATAACGGTGGGCCAAAGACGATCAGTGATGCAATTAAAAAAGGAGGAACAAACGATTTCTGGAAGTTGAAAAAAATGGGCTTACTTAAAAGAGAAACGGGAGATTTTGTTCCTAAAATGATTGCAGCCGCAATTGTCGGAAATAATCTTTCTCAATTTGGTTTTTCAGAAATTTCAAAAACTCATGAAAAATTTCCAGAAACAAAAGTGCTTGTAAAGAACTCGGTGAAAATTGCAGATCTTGCAAAAAAATTATCGATACCTACATCCACACTTCGCAAATGGAATCCTGAACTTCTTAAAGACAGCATCCCTCCGCGACAATTTCGTAAACAGTCCACTTATGCGTTACGAGTTCAAAAACAACATGTTCAGAAATTTGCTGAAATCGAATCTCAGTTGCAGGCTATTCCAGAGACAAAGAAAACAATCCGAACCCATCGTATAGCAAAAGGTGAAACTCTCGATAAAATTGCAAAGCGTTATCAAGTCACTGTAAAAGAACTTCTGGATAACAACCCTCAGGTGAAATCTAGAAAAATTGCTGTGGGTACTATAATCCGTATGCCAGCTTCCGACAAACACGGTTAATGATGATGATCATGACCATGGGCATCATGCAAATCGAAAGTGATGTGAAGAAAAGAACCCGCTACAAAAGCTTGAAACCAGGCAAGATAACTTGAATGCTCTTGCAGGGAAAAAAACTGTCCTCCTGCAAAATATCCAAAAAGAGTTGAGAGACCTAAAGTCAAAAGCAAAATAGGTGGCACATATTTCTGTGAGCGAGGATAAAAAATAGAGCACATAAGAATACCTGCAGGCAGCGTGTGAAGAACCACTGCAAGGGGAAGAGAGTTTGAACTTGTGATAGGTGTAGCGAGAGCTGCTCCATCCATTAGACCATGAATAATCAAACCTATCAGTGAGAGAACTATGGACACAAGGTGAACTCTCTCAGCTCCTTTCTTCCATAATCTTTCTAAAGTTCCAGGGAGAAATAAACCCAGCATCGCAAAAACTACAGCAGACCAACCTACAATGTTGATGCTTTCAGGAAGCAAATGCAGAACAACAAGCGCTGTTACAGTGATATTCATCAACTTTTCAACAGCTGCCCATACTTTTTTTACACGAATTGCTGCCTTGTATAAGAAGGGAGAGATAAACAGAAGAGCTAGACTTGTAATAAGAGGTATCATATTTGGGAACTATAGTTTCAATGTGAAAGGTGTTTATGGATTATAGCCATCTCTTAAAAAAACGACTCTTTTCTCCTGGACCAACCACGATCCCTTTACAATCACAATTTGCTGCAGTGAATAACAATCCGTATCATAGAAGTCCGGCTTTTAATAGCATCTTCCTAAATTGCCTTGATATGCTTAAAAATTTCTTCGGCACTCATATGAGTCCGCTGATTTTAAGTTCTTCAGGAACAGGAGCCATGGAAGCCGCGCTTGTGAATCTCACAGATGCTGGAACTCCTATCTTAATGATCAATGGCGGCAAGTTTGGTGAACGTTGGACAAAAATGGCTCAAAGCTATTCGTGTGAAGCGAGCATCATTAGCGTCCCTTGGGGATCCGTGCTAAGCCCCGAAGATCTGCGTGCACACTTGAAAAAAAATTCTAAATACAAAGCAGTTTTTTTCCAAGGGGTCGAAACATCCACCGGTGTTTATTTTCCAGTTAAAGAATATGCGAAAATTATTCGCGAATACAGTGATGCTCTTATTGTTGTAGATGCCTTATCCTCCATTCTTGCGCACGAGTTGAAAATGGATGAATGGCACATAGACTGCGCAATTGCAGCAAGCCAAAAGGGTTTTGGTGTCGGTGCAGGTTTGAGTTTTCTAGCATTATCTGAAAGGGCTCGTTCTCGTCTCAGTTCGCGTCCACGTTTCTATTTTGACCTTCAAAAAGAATTAAAGGGTCAGCAAAGCAAGGGGGAGAGTGCTTGGACACCTGCAACCCAATTGATTCTAAGTCTACAATCTTCTTTACAATCACTCTGTTCTTTAGGGCCTGAGTTCCTGTATGCATATCATCAACAGATGTCGGACTCTGTACGTGACGCATTTACGGCAATGGGTATTGAATTTTATGTGAACAAAGATTATGCACGCTCAGTGACAACTCTTTTGATACCCAAAGATGTCGATGGCGAAAAATTAAAAGCTCTCATTCAAAAAAAGTACGGAATGACATTCGCTGGAGGTCAAGACCATTTAAAAGGTAAAATTTTGAGATTGGCCCATATGGGATTCGTCGATCCTTTCGACCTGCTTTCAGCAGTTGCAGCCTTTGAACTCGCTATGAAAGATCTTGGGTTTCCAGCTCTGCTCGGAAAGGGAACAGGAGCTATGATGAAGTCTTTTCCTATGTAACGCGAGATATCAAAATCTATTTCTCTTCCTCCTCTCATGCTAATCTGCACACCTCAAGAAAAAAGTGCGAAGGAGGAGCTATGAAAATCCTGGTATTACTTAAACAAACCCCTGATACCGAGACTCAAATCGTGTTGACTGTCCATAAGGGGATCGACCATTCGCAGACTAAATTTATTGTCAATCCTTATGACGACTTTGCAATCGAAGAAGCTTTGCGCATCCAAGAAAAAAACAGCAATTGTGAAGTTGTTCTTGCATGCTTCGGTCCCGCAACTGCAAGAGAAAGACTCACAAAAGGGCTAGCAATGGGAGCAGATAGAGCTGTTCTCATCGACAATACAGGGTGGGAAGATGCAGACTCACTCGTTGTTGCAAACGTTCTTGCAAGTTTAGTGAAAGCAGAAGGGTGCGACCTCGTCTTGTGTGGAAAACAAGCTATAGACGATGACAATATGCACGTCGGCGTAATGCTCGCAGAACTTCTTCATTGGCCTCATGTCAATGTTGTCACTAAAGTTGATGTAAAAGGAAACGCACTCACCATTGAAAGAGAGATAGAAGGTGGACAAGTTGAAGTCTACGAATCTCGTTTCCCCATTGTTCTTGGTGCTCACAAATCTTTGAATACCCCTCGATATGCTTCTCTTCCAGGCATCATGAAAGCAAAGAAAAAACCCATGGATCTCAAAACACCAAAAGATTTTGGTCTCGATACTGCTACACTTAATGCCTTCCAACATGTGCGTTTGGAGTCCTATCAATACCCTCCTGAAAAACCAAAAGGAAAAATATTCCAGGGTGAACCTGTCGAAGTGATGGTTGACAAAGTCGTCAAACTTTTGCGTGAAGAAGTTAAAGTCATATAAAGGGGGTCTTGTATGAAAGTTTTAGTATTTTGTGAACAACGTGATAAGAAATTAAAATCCTACTGCCTTGAAGCTCTCACTCTTGCAAATCAAGCTGCAGGAGGTCAAGCTTCTAACGTTGCAGCTTTAATAGTCGGAAACGACATAAAAGATCTTGCGACTAAAATTCAAGGTTGGGGTGCTGACAAAGTTTATACTGCGGAAGATTCTCGACTTCACACATACAATCCTTTTTACTACGCAAGCGCACTTGAAACTGCAATTAAGACTTTTCAACCTGATGCAGTAATAGGTATAGCTTCACCCATGGGAAAAGATCTTTTTGCTCGCGTCGCAGCTCGAATCTCAGCTCCACTGCTTACCGACCTTGTCAAAGTTGAAGACAATCTGAGTGGTGGAACAAAACCCATGTATTCAGGGAAAGTTCTAGCCAAATATTCTTTCTCAAATTCAGGATTACGATTTCTGAATCTTCGACCCAATGTTTTCACTGCTAAAGAAAGCTCAGGCAAAGCAGAAGTTGAAAGTCTGAATTTAAAACTTCCAGATGATGTCCCTTTGAAAACAATTGAAATTCGTAAAGGAAAGAGTGAGAAACCAGATCTTAGCGAAGCTGTGAGAATTGTCTCTGGTGGTCGTTCTTTGGGAAGTGCAGAAAAATTCTCCCTACTTTACGAGTGTGCAGATGTACTAGGAGCTACCGTTGGCGCATCGAGAGCAGCTGTAGATTCTGGTTATGCATCCCACGACATGCAAGTAGGACAGACAGGCAAAACTGTAAATCCAACTCTGTATATAGCTTGTGGCATAAGCGGAGCCATCCAACATTTAGCAGGAATGCGAACGTCCAAAGTCGTTGTTGCAATCAATACAGATCCTGATGCTCCGATATTCTCTATCGCTACTTATGGAATTGTTGCAGATCTCTTTGAGGCTGTTCCTATTTTGACTAAGAAACTAAAGCAACTTTTAGATTAAACAGGAAGAAGCCGCCCATCCTCCAAATGCAAAATAGCGTCAGCATATTGCAAAGGAGCAAGTCTATGAGAAATCATAAGTATGGTCGAACCTTCCTGAGCTTTCGTTGTAAGTAGTTTGCAGATCAAAGCTTCATTCTCAGGATCGAGAGCAGAAGTTCCTTCATCGATAAGAATCAACGGATACTGGTGATAAAGTATCCTAGCAATGTGAATTCTCTGATTCTGTCCACCGGACAAGTCCATACCTCCACCACCAATCAATGAATCAAGTCCTTTTTCTTGTCGTTGGACGAGATCCCATAAATCAACAGCTTTAAGTATACGTTCGACTTTCTCGTAATCAGCTTCAATATCAGGATAGATCACATTGCTTAGAATACTCCCATAAAAGAACTGCACATTTTGAGGCAAATAACCTAATCCGCTTTTTTTCACATCCTCGGAAAAACAAATGCGTCCTGAACTCGGCATTAAATTTCCCAATATCAGATTAAAAATGGTTGATTTTCCTGCGCCTGAATGACCTTTCAGACAGTAGATTTTCCCTTTCTCAAATTTATAAGAGAAATTGTGCAAAACACTTTTTGAATTTTCAGGATAAGTAGCTTCAACATTTTCTAAATGCAAAATTTCAGTTTGCGAAGAATAGGAAATAGCATGATTCTCTACTTTTTCATTCTCCAAATCTTTAAGAAAATTTCGTATACGTTCTAAAGCAGCAGCACCTTCTCTATTGCTGTTTATGTAACGTCCAACTATGTTTCCTGACTGACCTATAAGAGCGAGACCAGTGAAGAACGAGATAGCAACAGAAGCTTGCAAATTTCCTTTTTCAATATCTTGGAAAGCGACAAAGAGAACGAGAGCCATTGCTGAAATTCCGATAAATTCTAGGAATGGTCCTGTTCGTGATTTCACCCTCGCAGCTCGTAAAAACTTCTGCACAAGCTGTTCTGAGTGAACTTGCATTTTTTCACTTTCTAAATTTTCCGTACCATAATGTTTAATGGTTTCAATACCAAGCAGTCGCTGTTGCAACCACTCTGTTAAATCTGAGTAATCTTGAAGAGCAAGCTGCGCCCGTTTTTTTAACTTACGACCAAGCTTCTGTATGAGAGCTATTGCAGGAATCAATCCAAAAAAGAAAATAGCGCAAAGCTTGGGTGAGAGAAGAACTAAAGTTTGACCTATAAAAAGAATTTGTAAAAGTTCCCTTGGTAAACCACCATAGAAATGCACGAAAAACTCACGAACAAGTTTAACATCGGTAGTGATAAGGGTTGAGAGAAGCGCTTCTCTTGCTTCATGTTCTTTATATCGTCTCAAACTTGGATGTATTTTTAAAAAGCAATCATTCAAATACAATCTCAAATCACGAGACATCTGCTCAGATGTTCTTTCCCAAAGAAAGTATTGAGAAGTTCCTAAAATCAATTTTAGAAAAGCAAGTCCCAATAAAAAAAGGGGAAGATTTGTAATCAGAGAATCCAAACCGAGTTCATCTGTTTTGAAAATATAGGTGAAAAATGATCCCAAACGGAAGCCGAACAGTTCTACAACAGGAACTTTTTTCGTGAAATCCAAGTCCATAAGTAAACGTAGAGAAGGCCCCATAAGGAGAGAAATCATCGTCGCACAGAAACTTAGCACCAAGGAAAACAAAGTGGCCCAAAGAATAGACATCCTATAGGGCCTGATAAAATGATGGAGGAGCGTACGATTAGTTCGTAGAAAAGGAGACATCGACTAAGCGATCTCTTTCTTACTGGAGATTACACGTGAAACAAGTCCGTACTTACAGGCTTCACTTGCTGTCATCCAATAATCACGTGACGTATCTTCTTCTACTTGCTTCAAGTCTTGTCCACATTCATAGGCAAGAAGTTCATTAATGCGAGAACGGGTATTCAAAATTTGATTTGCTGTGATTTCAAGATCCGATGCAGGACCAATCACCTGACCACTGATCAAAGGTTGATGGATGAGAAACATTGCGTGAGGCATTGCAAATCGATTTGTTTTTTTAGCAGCAATGTTGATGATGGTTGCAATGCTCGCACACAAGCCTGTATTGATGATAAGCACTTCCGACTTGATAAAACGAATGGTGTCAAAAATTGCAAATCCACTGTTCACTTCTCCACCAGGAGAATTCACATAAATTTTTATTGGATTTTGGTTTATCTCATCCAAAATAATCAAATCTTTGACAACTCGTTCCGCTGTGTCCGAATTCACAGCCTCGGAGATAAGGATGCTTCGAGATTCGAGAAGGCGACTTTCTTTCAAGTGACCCGCAAATTCTTTACTTAAATCTAATGCTGATTTTATAGATGTAGGAGCCATGATTTCCTTGTTCTTTCTAAACGCAGTGAACACATACGTATTGTGAATTGCCACTCCTTCCAAAGATGTCAAATTGACATCCTCCCTCCACTAAAAGTTTCGAAAAGCTACGCAATTCGTTACGTTTAGGGAGGAAATTCCCATAGCTCTTCAGCTACAGTGATTCATACCCGAATCAGAGGTTGTTAAGCTTTGAAGCCCTCAACCTTTTTAGCACACAAATTTCACCGAGTATGACTCTCCGCTTGTGCGACTGAGTGATGACTCACTCACTGTTCTGGTGCAATATTACAAACTCCAGAACTGAATTACTGAAAACTATATGCCGAAAATTATATTGTCAACGTATCTGTTAAGCAATTCCTCTCCCTCTAAGTTTTGACTACGCCTAAAGGCTCGTAAACTTAAAAGGAGAAATTTCAGAAGCTAGATTAAAGATTGAGGATCAACATCAACCTGTATGCGTAGATCCCCTCTACGAAGAGGGAACGCTGATAAAAAATCATAGGCCACACGGTGTACAGCCTGAGAACTCTTTGAAGAAAAGAGTAAAGATCGCCGAAAACGCCTCTTGATTCTCTCTATAGGAGGTACAACAGGGCCAATAATGCGAAGTTCATGAAATATCGCTGGATCTTTCAAAAAGAGATTCTGCTGCCAGCTCCTCATTTCAGAACAAGCCTCTTCAAGTTTCTCACTATGTTCACTTGTAAGCTCAATGCGAATAAGGTGGGTAAAGGGCGGATAAGCATATTTTTTACGAAGTTCCAGCTCCTCTTTCATGAACCCTTCATAGTCATGATGTATTGCATGTTTCAAAACAGGGTCATTTTCACGCAAACTTTGTATAAGAACCCTCCCTCCTCGCGAGCAACGGCCAGCTCTCCCAGCAGCTTGTACTATCAATTGAAAGGAACGTTCCCCTGCACGAAAATCAGGAAGATCCAGCATTGCATCCAGTTCACAAATCACTGTCAACCCGACATTGGGAAAATCATGTCCTTTCGCAAGAATCTGAGTTCCTACCAGTATTTGAATCTCACCCTTACGGAAAGCGTTGAGCAAAGGAAAAAGTTTTTCACGAGAAGTCAGAATATCTGAATCCAAACGTCCTATAGTTGCTTGTGGTAAAGCCTGCTTAAGAAGTGCTTCCGCTTTTTGACTTCCTACTCCCACTGCTGAAAAGTGTGTCTTTGGAAACTTCTCGAGAAGCTCAGATAAACTGCTCTGATATCCACAGTAATGACATAACAACTGACTTCGATTCTTATGAACCGTAAGACTGATACTGCATTCAGGGCACTCTATCGCAGCTTTTGTTTCATGGTTGACTAAGTAATAGGCATAGCCTCTTCTGTTGACAAGAACTATAGCCTGCTGCCCCTTTTCAAAGTTGTCTTTAAGAGCTTGAAGAGTGAGGGGAGAAAGGAAACTTTCTTTGTTGATTTCGGAATTCACAGTTACAAGTTCTGTCTGCACTTTTTGTAAACTGGGCACTATTGAAATGCTCGGCAAACTCAAATCTACCACTCTGTTTCTAAGTTCTAACAAATGATATTTGCCTTGCTTTGCATTCCAATAAGATTCTACGGATGGCGTTGCTGAACCCAAAATACAGGTAATGGATTCCATATGGGATCGCACAACTGCAATATCCCTTCCGTTATAAGTTAAACCTGAAGCTTGTTTATAACTTTGATCATGTTCTTCATCCACTATCACCAGGCGTAGCTCTTTGAAACGTGCAAAAACTGCAGAACGTGGTCCTATCAAAACTCGAGCGCTGCCTTCTCTTATTTTTGAAAGCTCATTCCAACGCTGACTATCTGAAAGCGCTGAATGAACAACCGCAACACTCCCTGGAAAAGATTCTTCGAAAATATGAGTCATCTGTGGAGTCAGTGCTATTTCAGGAACGAGAAGAAGGGCTTGTGCATCTTTGCCATAAGTTTCGAAATATCGTTTCATCACTGAAAGATACACACGAGTTTTTCCCGATCCCGTCACACCCCGAATTAAAAAAGTTCGAGGTTTTCCCATTGTTTCAACAATACCCTGAACAACATTTTCCTGTTCTGAACTCAAAGGTGCAAAATACCCTGAAACAGGATGTTCTTTAAACTCCTGATGTGTAATTTTTTTTACATTGAGTTCGCTTTCTTTACTGCGTTGAATGAGAGCTTTTTTTGTAAGTTTTTTAACAAGATCTTTGTCTTCAGGATGTGTTTGCAACCATTCTTTAAATCGTTTTTTAAAAATGGGAGAACTCACCGCCTGTTTATTTTTAAAAAGATAAGAGAGAAACTCGGAGTAATCTGTTTCTGTAGACAGCACCTTGAGATGATAGCTTTCTTTGACCTTCTTTTTTTCAGAAGTGGGGAGCATAGCTTTGAAAACTTCCCCAAGAGGGTGGAGATAGTATTCACTGATCCAGAATCCAAGTTTGAGCAAAGTTGGGGAGAGTATGGGGTCTGAATCCAAAATCTGGTCTATATGTTTAAGCTCTATCCCCTCAAGGCTTTTCCCTGAAACATCGCCAAGAACCATGCCTATGAGCTTCCGATTGCCAAATGGGACCCGCACTCTGGAGCCAGGAGGAATCAAGCTATCAGAAAGATAGCTAAAATTTCTTGCCAATGGGACGGGTAATGCGACTTCAATCCTATACATTTCTCTATCAAACCTACTGGGAGCCTATTGCTGCAACTCATTAGAAACTTGCGATGATTTCTTGTCAGCGGGTTCAAAATGAGGTAAAAGCGAGCTTCATTGTGTTTTAACCCTTACCGCAAAGCGGTGTACCCAAAAGGGGCCTTTCGACGGAAAGGTCACTGACGAGGAGCTTACGTGAGACCGACTCATCATTCTAGTACTAATGGAACTAACGGCAATAGCAGTGCCAACGGCAATGGCAACGGCAACAATCCACGACGCAAAAAGAAAAGAATGCTTTCGAGAAAGAAACGTTCTTTAGATCCATCACTGATCATCGACTATAAAGACGGAGATCTCCTCCGTCGATTTGTTACAGAAAGAGGCAAAATCATCCCACGCCGTATTTCTGGTGCCACTCAAGAACAGCAACGCAAACTCACAGTAGCTATCAAGAGAGCAAGATTTCTTGGATTGCTTCCCTATTCTGTATCTCACATAAGTGAGCGCGGATTTGCAGGAGATATGCAAAACTCCGTACAAACTTTCGTTTCTGCTACGATGCGTGGACGTGGTCCAGGGCATCACCAACGTGGTGGACAAGAAGCTGCTCCCGGTAGCATCGGTGTAGGCATCGGCATTCCTCGCGAACGCGATGACGACAGAGATGATGTTGGCGGCGACGAAGAAGAATAGGCCTAAACTCTGGTTGGAAGCTTAAAAAAAAGATCCAAGAAACAAGGAAATATAAAATGTCTCGAGTATGTGAATTATCAAAAAAAGGTCCCCAAGTTGGGAATCGAATCAGTCATTCGAATATCAAGTCAAAGCATCGTTTCTTACCAAACTTGCAGAAAAAGCGTCTTTGGTCAGAAAGCTTGAAAAAATATGTAACACTTACAATTTCTATGTCGGCTTTGAGAACGGTTGATAAAATCGGTCTTGATCGTTATGCGAAAAAAGTTGGCTTAAAAATATCATAGGTTAAGAAGGAGTAATCAAATGGGACGTGGAGATAACCGCTTAACTCTAAAGATGCGCCAACGCAATAATCAGAAGAGAAAAAAGCAAAATTTAAGAACAAAGATTGAAGAGTCGAAGAAAGCTAAAAAAGCTACTCCTTCGAAAAAAAGAGATGAGGAGAAATAAACATGGCTCAGCATAAGTCAGCAGAAAAGCAAGCTAGACAAAATATTAAGAAGAACCTTGGAAACCGCAGCTACATGTCTCAAGTAAAGACAGCTGTGAAAAAATTTCTTACAGCAGTTCAAGGTTTACAAGAAGGCAAAACAGGAGCGGATGAAGCTCAGAAATGTTTCGTTAATGCACAATCCTTCTTGATGAAAGCAGCTACAAAGCGCGTTATTCATAAGAACAATGCATCTCGTCACATTGCTCGTCTTTCACACATGCTTGCAAAGACTCAGAAAAAATCAGCTTAGTGTTTTATGCTAAGCTTTTTTAGCTTCATTCCATAAGACTTCAAGTTGTTCTTTTTGCAAAGCCGAGATTTCCTGGTCTCGGCTTTTTGCTTTTTCCTCCATCCACTCAAAGCGTTTTAAGAATTTCAGATTCCCATCCCAGGCCACCATCTCAGGTTCTAAGTCAAGATGTCTACACAACTGAGCCAAAGTGAAATATACATCGCCTAGTTCAGAGTAAAGTTCAGGTGAGTGTTTCTTATGAGAACGTTTCCACTCTGTTTTTAACTCCTGAATTTCTGAAAGCAAGACATCGAAAACTTCTTCGGGATTATCCCAGTCAAAATTTACACCCTTTGCCGCTTTTCCAATTTTAGCGGCTTGTGTACTTGCGGGATGAACCTTATAAACCCCTTTCTCCTGCATATAGGTGCTTGTATCGTGAAGTACTTTTTCTGATTTCTTGATCTCCTCCCATCGTTCCATTATTTGGGGAATCTCTCGCTTCTTTTGCTCTTCCACAGACCCAAAAACATGGGGATGTCTTCTAAACATTTTTTCATGGATAGACCGAATCACATCTTCAATAGCAAATGTTTTTGCGTCGTTTGCAATCTGTGCATTTAAGACGACTTGTAAGAGTACATCTCCTAACTCATCACAGATGAGTGCTGTGTTATTCTCTTTCATGACAGCAGCAGATTCGTAGGCTTCTTCAATCATATATTTTGCAAGTGTCTGATGATTCTGTTTAAGATCCCAAGGGCAACCGTTTACAGGATCTCGTAGTCTTTCAATCAACTTGCAAAATTCAGCAAAAGCTTCTTTGGCGGTATCAAAATTGTGTTTTGTCATATTGATTCCTAATCTTTCAAGATTTTCTGAAGAAAAACGATTCAGATAGATTTTCAAAAGGCATCTTTAGCGTTTTCAAAGGAGTCCGAGTTAGAAAATTACAATTTGGAAGTGGACAATACTAAGTTTCAACTATCTTCGTCCATTTTTTCGTTTGTTTCTCTGTGTGTGCATATCTCCCATATAACCGGAGTTTTCGTTTTCTAGTTTCTTTCGAACCTTCGATACAAGTTCCCTAGTTGACGGATGAAGTTCTTCTAATTTCGAATTTTCAATAAGGGAATTGAATGCACTTTTTAAATTTAGTAGGTGGCTAATATTCAAATTCAATTCATTCACTGCATTCTCGTAAATCGCCCATTCTTCTTCTAATTTTAGCTCTCCAGCTGTTTTCTTTTTTATATTTTCCTGCTTAGGAAGATTCGGAATAAGCACACCATCACACAAACTCCTACTTACGAGAAAGGTCGAAGGAGCCCCGCTTCCAAAGGATACAGAAGAATCTCGAGGATCTCCCATAAAATTTTTTCGCACTCTAGAATCGGAAATTTTCCTCTCTTCAACTTTACTCTCTTCCTCAGACTGATTTTCAGAAAAACATGCCGTTATTTTTCTGACCAAGAGGATACTCGCGAAAAAGACCCCTGATACTATAGAAAATGTCTCAAAATCCGATGTTTCCTGTATTTCTTTCTTCTTATCCTCTTTCACATTGGCGTTTGTAGCAAAAGAAGGGGTTCCTACAAATGAAGATGCTAAAACGAAAGTAGTTGCCCGTTTTGAGATTTTTCTAAGCATGGGTTTCCTCATAATATTCTTAATAAAGAGATAAAAGGCATCCAATAAGTTGCGCAACTGTAAATGTCAATGAAAAGACTTAATGCAAGTTGAGGCGACAATTAGTTTAGCGAACTATCCAAGAAATACTCAGACGAGGATGAAGAAATAAGATTTGAGAGACTGTAAGAATTCCGTCCTTTGCTTGCTACAGTGCATTAGCTTTTTAATTTTAAAGTTATTCGACTCTTATCTCAGTAAAAAATTTATCTCTATAGTCTCTATAGATGCAGAGATTTTGGAGTTCTTTTTCCAATTCAGACTCCAATTGTAGTTTTTCAATAAATCGTCTCATATGGTTCCAGTTGGTGAGATCTCTATTGTACTCATAAAATTCATTCAAAACTTGCATAGATTTAACTAAAGTCTGTGGTTTAATAGCATTTTCTATAGGGTATTCACCGTTCTTATCAAGAGATTGAACAGCGCCTTGCCTCAAAAACCAACGGACCATCTCTTTGTGTTGGAAGAATGCAGCGTGATGAATAGGTGTTTTGAGATCTATGTCTCTTACATTGACATCAGCTCCTCTCTGCTTAAGGACTTTAGCAAGTTCAAGGTAACCCTTCCCTGCCGCATAATGCAATGCTGTCATTTTATATGGATACTCAAGATGAACAAGTTCTGGGTCTTCATTTAGACATTCAACAACATCCTCTATAAGATTGGCAAGACAGGCTCTTTGAAATTTAATTTGTAAGTTTGAGTATTGAGCAGCACTCACAGTAGAAAAGAACAAGAATGACACGAAGACTGAACAGACGACTTTAGAAGCTTTCATTGAAACCTCATCATAAAGAAACGACCTTCTTTCACTTTATAAAAGTCTTTCTAAGAATTGCTTATGATGAACTAGATAAATGGAGATGGATAAAATTTCTGGAGCGGAAAACGGGACTCGAACCCGCGACCTTCGCGTTGGGAACGCGACGCTCTACCAACTGAGCTATTCCCGCAAAGAGGTGAGAAAAAATTTAACAAAATCTTTACAATCTCTCAAAGCTTTCTATCCGGCTGTTAATGCCCAATAGGACCCAGATTTTCCAAAACAAGTTCGATCTTAGGATCTTCTTTCTCGATTTCGAGTAAAGAAGCTTTGAACACTGCATGCCAATCATTGTGTTGATCTATATCGTTAATAATCAATTCAACATGGATATCTTGAACATTTTCCAAATTCTTAATCATCGTATTACGGGGGCTGCGTGCGTCGGGGCCTAATGCAATATTACGATGATCTTCATAATATAATTTTAACAATTCTTCAAAGTCATTATCCGACCACGATTTTTCACCCGCTTTTAACAGAATTTTCAAAGTCTCATAATCCCGACTTGCAAGCGAACGTAAAAATTGGAAAACGGCATTGCGAATCATCACGATGAGGTTTCTCTTATTCACAACAAGTTTTTCAATAACTGCTGCTTCTTCTCTTTCAACTGGAACTATACCTTCTTGCAAATCGCTCAATCGTTTCCACTCTGCAAGCAAACTTGAATCTGTAGATTTCAACATATCTTCAAAGAACAGAATCATTTCATCGACAGCATCATTTTTCAAAATATCAGGAACCGTCTGAGAAAGTACCTTATAGACATCCGATAGATAGCGAAGCAAAATTCCTTCCGTTCGTTCCAAACCATACTCGCGAATATAATCACCAAAAGAATAGTATTGCTCGTACATTTCTCTAGCAATCGATTTAGGACGGATGTTTTCTTCCTCTACCCAAGGATGTTTGGCTTCAAACGCATTGAACGTACTATAAATAAACTCCGCCATCGGTTTTGGATATTCCAGATTTTCGAGTTCATTCATGCGATCATGGTAATCCATACCCTGCATTTTGAGTTCTGCAATTTTATCTCGCTTCACTCTATCCAATTGCTTATTCAATAGGACAAGCGGATTCTCCAAAATCGATTCTACCAACGTCAAGAGCTGATAAGGAAATTCGGGAATAAAAGGATCCAAATGATTCATCGCATCTAAAAGATACAAAGACAAAGCCTGATTCAAAGAAAAATCTTCCTGCAAATCAACATTGACCCGAACTTTCCTCTGATCTAGTTGTTCCTCTTTAGGAATAAACTCCACAATCTTCTTATCCAACAAAGCTCGAAAAAGTTGAAACCCACGTTTGCGATGATGAATCTTTGCAGAGTCTGTTTCGTGACTCTTGCGAATTAGATCCTTCATCGTTTGACAGCCATCGACCCTCTGACTCAAGACATTCAAAATCAATCCATGATTAATTTGAAAACTCGATCGTAATTTTTCAGGTGGTGCCTTCACTAAATTTTGAAAGGTTTCTTCATTCCAAGCAACAAAACCCTTTTCTGGCGGTTTTGCTTTTACAAATTTTTTCTTCGGATTGAGTTTTGCTTTCTGCTCTAATTTTTTATTCTCAATCACATGCTCAGGAGCTTGTGCAATCACATAGCCCTGAGTGTCAAAACCCTTTCTTCCTGCACGTCCACAAACTTGATGGAAGTCTCTTGCAGAAAGAATTCCCGTTTTTTGGCCATCAAATTTACACAATTTTGTTAATAATACCGTACGGATAGGTATGTTTACACCGACTCCGAGCGTATCGGTTCCACTTATAATTTTAAGTAAGCCTCTTTGAGCAAGCGATTCTATAAGAATTCTATATTTCGGTAGAAGACCCGCATGGTGAATACCAACTCCGTGACGGATCAGTTTCCGAATTTCTTTTCCATAAGGACTTGTGAAGCGATAATGAGCGATGGCTTCTGCAATCTTATTTTTTTCTTCTTTAGTACAAAAATCAACACTTAGTAAATTTTGAGCAACTTGCGCTGCTTCCCTTTGTGAAAAATTTACTACATAAACAGGAGCTTTATCTTTTGCGACAAGATCGACAATGACTTGCTCCAAATTCTCTTCACTGTATTGGTAAGACAAGGGAACAGGTCTATCCTGAGAAGAAACTGTCGTAGTTTGAAAGCCATTAAGTTTTGTAAGTTCTTTTTCAAAAAAATCGGTTGATCCGAAAGTTGCAGACATAAGAAGAAAACGAGTTTTCTTCAACAGCAATAAAGGGATTTGCCATGCAAAACCTCGATCTCTATCTGAATAGTAATGAAACTCATCGATGATGACGTCGTGAAGCAAAGATTCGTGCCCTTTTCTCAAAGCAATGTTTGCGAGAACTTCAGCAGTACAACATAAAATGGGAGCTTCACGATTGACAGCTGCATCACCCGTCAACATTCCTACATGTCGGGGGCCAAAATCTTTGCAAAGAGAAAAGAATTTTTCGTTCACAAGAGCTTTAACAGGACTTGTGTAAATGGAACGTCTGCGTGTGGTAAGAGAAAGATAATGGAGAGCTGTTGCAACCATTGTCTTTCCTGAACCTGTGGGTGTGTTGAGAATAACATTGTTGCCTTCATACAGAGCAAGAATGGCTTCTTCTTGAGCCGGATAGAGTTCTACCCCTTTGTCAGACACATATTTGAGATAGTGGTCAAAAGCTTTTTCGCTCGTGTAGACCTCTTCTCGAAAGCTGTATTCAAGGGGATATTGTTTCATTGCAGTCCTAAATTCCAAGGTTTGCGCGTATTTCGCAGTTAAAGAGCCCAATTATAGGGGCGTCTCTCCTATCAACTCAAGCCTTTTCTTAGCTATGAGTTCCTATTCATGACAATCGACGACTCAATTTTTTTGTGCTAAATATTGAGCAGTTAGTAAGTTTCCTCAGTTTGCGCTGTTCCTATTATACCGTATTTTTCGAGCAAGGAGTTCCTGTGCATTCCACAAAACAAAAGTCTCTATGTAAGCTCTTGAATATAGAATTACCCATCATTCAAGCGGGTATGGTATGGACGTCGGGAGCCAAGTTGGCTGCCGCATCTGCAAATGCGGGGGTTTTGGGCGTTATCGGAGCAGCCTCCATGTCACCCGAGCTCCTCCGTCAACATCTTCACAAAGCAAAAGCTCTGACTAATAAATCATTCGCAGTAAATATTCCCCTTCTTTACAAGTACACGCAACAGCAGCTCGACATAGCCCTGGAGGAAGGGATTAAAACTTTTATTATCTCTGCAGGAAGCCCCAAAACACATACACGCTATCTAAAAGATGCAGAGTGCACTGTCATTCATGTTGTCTCTAGTCCTCTTCTTGCAAAAAAGTGTGAAGATGCGGGTGTTGATATGGTTGTTGCAGAAGGTTTCGAAGCAGGAGGACATAACGGACGTGATGAAATCACTACGATGGTTCTCATTCCTGAAGTTGTGAAAGCAGTTAAAATTCCTGTGATTGCTGCAGGTGGTATCGCTACCGGAGCGGGGATACTTGCAGCTTTTGCGTTGGGTGCTCACGGAGTGCAAATAGGAAGTCGTTTTGCAATCACACAGGAGTCAAGTTTGCATACTGCTTTCAAAGAAGCAGTGGTCCAATCCTCACCAGAGGCTACGATGTTATGCATGAAAAAATTGATTCCAGTGCGACTACTTAAAAATATGTTTTACAACAAGATTAAAGAGCTTGAAGACAAGGGCGCTTCACCTGAAGAACTCCAAAATATATTGGGGAAAGGTCGCGCAAAAAAAGGTATGTTCGAAGGAGATCTCACGGAAGGAGAACTGGAAATAGGACAAGTCAATGGACTCATTGACGACATACCAACAGTTGCCGAACTTGTCGAACGTTTAAAACAAGAATATGCAGAATCTTTCAAAGGACTTTCTTAAAATGAACGCTATACAGCAAAAACGAATAAAAAAAGGTTGGATGAAGATGCGCATAAGCAAAATCATCCAAGAAACTCATGACACACGCACTCTATATTTCGTAGATGAAGAAGAAGGGGGTCGTGTTTTTGATTATATTCCAGGACAGTACCTTACTTTTCGTTTCGAACATCTAAGTCCCAAACCCATTGCGCGTTCTTACACAATGTCAAGTTCTCCATGCGAAGAAGATACTGTCGCAGTGACTGTGAAAGAACTCTACAAAGGGATCGTCAGTCAGTATCTATGCAAAGATGCCAAGGTTGGAGATGTTCTACGAGCACGTGGTCCTATCGGTAAATTCTGTTATTTTGCAGAACACGATGCGCCTCATCTTGGTATGATTGCAGCAGGGAGTGGCGTAACTCCTTTTACAAGTATGATTCGTGAGTATGCCTCGCATTTAGGAAAACAAGGAGCACCTAAAAGAATGACCCTTCTTGTTTCTTACAGAACACGACAGGATCTTATCAACTGGGATACTCTGTCGAAGTTTAGACATATTCCAGGAATACGCATTGTCGTTACATTGTCACGCGAAGATATTCATGATGAAGGATTTCTATTTGGACGTATCAATGAAAATATGTTGCATAGCGTTTTTGGAGAACACTTAGAAAACACAACTTTCATGACATGCGGTCCTCAAGAAATGATGGATCTAACTCGTAATTTTCTGAGATCTCACCACGTTCATGACAGACATATCAAAGTGGAATCCTACGAAAGCACTTAGTTTCTTCTCTGTCTAGATGGGACTCACCATGAAAGGGTCGAAATCACATCGTTTCAGCCATTGCGGATTCGACCCTATTCTTTAACGCTTGATACTCAATTTGGTAGTCAGAGGTATCGCGAGATGGGGGATTTAACTTTGAAAAGAAGTCTTGCATCTCATTTACTGTGAAAACCTTAGCTTCATCTAAAGCTAACAGCAAACGAAGACATACAGCGATGTTATAATCATCTCCTTGTCCAAGAAAATAGTCCAAGTTATCGGACATCTTTGTTTTCAGATGTTGCATAAGCTCATTGGAAAGATTCTTTTTTTCGAGAAGAGTTCGACTTAGATCAAACGCTCTTAAAATTTCAGCATTTTGTGAACTTTCTAAGTAGCTCTTTATTTGTTCATTCATTGCTGAAGTTGTATTTTTTGACTGCGCCAAAAGAACCAAAACATTAGAGAAAAGATCCTTGTTTTTATTAACACCGGAAGCAATCGTTGAATCCTTTTCAAAAACATTTTTGAAAAACTCTCTCACAAAATTTTTAGAATGTTGTCGTTTCTCAAACAATTTTTGACTATGAATCTTCAAAATTTCATAAATATTGCTAAGTATTTTTTCGATTTTATCTTCGACAAAAAATTGACTTGTAATACTATCTATAAAGGCCTCACAACCCTGATCTTGCTTAAAGATTTCAACACCTAACGTTTGCAACTTGGATCTCAGATTCTCATGATTCGAATCGAGCGGTTTTTGAATAAGAAAGACTGCATAATGCAAGTCTGCACCTTTCTGAACAAGTATGATTTCTAGATCGAGAGCATCTTCTAAAAGCTTTTCTGTACTATGCGTCCAATCTCTATCTAAGATACTATGCACAAGCTCCGTAGTTTCTTTGGTTGCTCCTGGATCGTTCTTATGAACAAGAGAGATAACTTGATTTTTAATCTCCTGTCTTTCTAGATCAGACGATTTGTTGAATTTTGAAGTCAGATCCACATGGTTAGACCTAGACAACAGTTGACGACGCTTTTCAATTTTTTGATACAATCCGCTAACCTTGTATTCTCCATAAGCTTTCTGAGAGGCGTGACCCAACGATTCTTCAAAAAGCGTCATAAGACGCGTCTCATGGGATGAGGTTTTTACATTAGCAATCCATTTCATAAAAATTTGTTGTTCTCTTTCATCAAGAGAGCTTCTCGTTGTAAGGTATTTCACCTTCACTAAGAGTTTTATAAACTCATCGGAATTTCTGAGATTATCAAGAAATTGATTATTGACCTTAATAAGATCTTCTACAATCTTATTGTATCTATAAAAGTTGCCATCGATGTGGAAAAGGAGCAGACCTTCTTTCATCTCCGGCTTTTCTGCCTTCAGGTCTTCATTGATCCAATCCCCCAGGAGAACGGAATCTTCCCTGTCTATAATAGATAAGGATTTTAAATTTCCTTTGCTATCAACTTGAACAAGAAGGTCATTCAATGGTTTCTGCTTGGATGAAAAGAACTCAAATCGTTCCGACAACTTATGCGCATCTTCTACAGCAACAGGAAAGGCGTTCATTGAGCAGAGAAGTTTAGGACCGGTCTCTGATTCTTTAAAATAAGGAGCTATGACTGAATGTTTTCTCTCTTTCAAGGCGCTTGAAACTTCACTTAGAGGTTGGAGTTTTCCCTCTTTCTTCGCCTCATCAATAGATGAAGTAAGATCGTCTTCTGTTAGCAATTCCGTAAATGTTTCTCCTTTTAAAAATTTGTCTTTATCCCAATCCCAACGTTCATAATTTGGCAGTTTTTGGATATCATTCTGAATTTTGATTTCGATCTCTTGTTCTATTTGAGACTCGATTTGCATTTCAAGTTCAGTTTCCACTTCTAGTTCCGATCCAAAGTGTTCTTTTTGTTGGCTAAGAACTCGCGGAGGAAGCTTTTCAAGACCTTTCGCGACCAGCAAATCCAACCTTGATTCAAATTCCTTAGTATTCACAAGAGAGTCGGACAACAACTTAAGGTCTTTCCTATTCATAACATTGCGTTTGAGCAAGCTTAATGCATTTTTAGTAGGAATTTCTACAACGGGAAACCCGTAAATTTCATAGCTTTTCTTCGGAAAACTCACTTCAAAAAGCGCCTTGGAAATCTTATACAACTCTCCATAAGCTTCATTGCTCATTTCATGAGTCATCATGAAATGAATAACGGGCTTAATGATTTCATCCACCATACTCAAAGATATAGATCTATAGATTTGAAAATTTCGAGCATCTGACTCCTTAGCAAAGGTGTAAAAAATCAACTCTCCTTTAGATAGAATCCCAGGTTTTATTAAACTGCGATTAAAATTGTTTTGAAGATACTCTTTCATATATTCAAAATCAGAATCAAGCATCGCAAAGTTTGCTTTTTGCCCTCTGTGCAAACTTCTTAGTCTCCAGGCAGATTGCATGAGATCACGAAGTATAGTGTTTTTATTCACGGTTAGAACAGCTTGATCGTTTTCACTCACTTTAAGATCCGATCCTGTGGTGTGAGGTAGATCCCAATAAGCTATAGTTTCCTCTCTATTCAAGAGGGCGGGGTTGTAATCTTTATACGATCCATCATTCGAGTAAACTTTGATAGCATTGTCCTTGTCATAGTAAATGATGTTCCTAATTTTATTTTCAGAGTTAGCTTGAGCAAGAATGAACTTAGCAACATCCTCATTGCTATAACCTTTGAAAAGGCCTCCTTGATCAATGACAGATCCTAAAGGACGATTTTCAAATAAAGCCTGAACCCTGGATTCAATGGAAGCATTATCAAGAGGTACTTTTAAAGTTGCGACTTCGTCGGCACTTTTCTCCCAAAGATACATGAGAGTTTTTTCCATAGTATCTGAATACTTCACTTTCTTAGGATCAAAGAAATCGGCCATAGTATCGAGATTCCAAAGAGTTCCCGTTACACCTTGAATTTTTTTGAAAAGGGAAGTGTATATCAGCGGATTAGTAGACATCTGATGATTATACATTCGAAGATGTCGGTTGAGTGGTTCCACCAACAATTTCAAAATCAACTTTGGATTTTGATTGATAGCCTCTGCATAAGGGTTTAATTCATTCTTATCTAATTCTAGAAACCGTTTTTCGGTAATATTCGGTAAAAAATTATGAATAAATTTCAGATAAATTTGTTTATTGTTATTATTCTTTCGCTTGTAATTGATTTTCCAATTTTCAAGTTCCTCTTGAAGCAAGCTGAGCACATCATGATTTTCCAAGTGCGACTGGAGGGTATAATTCAAGGCTTCCAAATCACTTCCAAAACGGGACTCCAAAAGCGGAACCCCAGAATGGTAAGGTATTGCAACAAATTCAGGGCAGTACACTCCGCTAGAGCATTTTGATTTCGGGAAGAGCCCATAATGAACCTTAAAAAGTTTCTCGAAAGTCATCGGAATGATTTGATGGATTTGTGTGTATAACGCAGCCAAATACCCACGAAGTAATTCATTCTCTATAGTTGCTAGATATTTTGCATTCCAAGAGTCATCTTTAGAATTTAAATATTTTCGAAGATCTGGTCCTGACAAATTTTTATACAAATCTTTAATGTTGCTGTCTTGCAAATCATAAAAAAACAAGTGGTCTACATTGTTAAAATCAACTAACTCTGCAATCACTTTGGGAAGAACAGTAGAAGAGTAATAGTGTTCATTAAATATGCGAAGAGATCGAGATCCCTGTTTGCTTAAAAAAGGAATTTGCAAAATGTCCTGGATCTTTCTGCTCTCTACCAACAGATTATAAAGACCAAGTGTTGCAAAATACGCATCTCTATTCATTACCTCTTGCTGATATCCTAAAGAGAATCGATGGGCCTTCATAATGTCAAGAACACTATCAACTTCATCAATAGTGACATAAGCATATTTTTTGAAGAAGGAAAGAATGTTTCTATAAATTCTCAGGCTTTGTGCTTTATCTTTAGAACATAGCTCGCTACAATCTCGCATATTCTCCATAGACATAAGGTAAAGACTTTGCACGCTGCTATTGGACATGATGACCAAACGTTTTTCTTCCAAACTTCTGTTTAATCTCTCGTAAACATCCTGAAGGTCCGAAGCTGTCATTTTGTGACTTCTCTTGAACTCTAAGACTTCAACCTTTCTACCGAAAACCTGCATCATCTGCTCATAAATCTGCTGTGACATACTCGTCATCAACGACTCTGGGAAGATAACCACACTCAATGCTTCAGGCCCTGAATTCTCAAAAGAAATCAATGGCAAGAGGACAGATGTTTTACCGCTTCCCATAATAAGCTCACGCATGGCACCCTTTGTTTCAGGGTTAAGTTCCATCGCTTTCTTAAGATTTAGATCTCTAATCGCATCAACCTGCTCTTTGCGTATGATAAATCCCATGAAATTTTCAAAGACCAGATAGCTCGGCTTTTCATCCAAATTATAAGATCGCGTCTGAGTAGCGGATTCAATAAAATTCTCTAGCTCCTGCTGTCTTTCTTCGATGTTCATTCTTTCATAATTTTTAATCAGAGCAAGAGCGAGCCTATGTATTTCATCGACCTTGTTTTTGTAAGTAGAAAGAACCAGATATTCCTTAACGAGACACAGGAGCTCTTCCACATCTTTTTCTTTCAAAACTGGGTTCAGTTTGTAAATTTCAGCATAGTTTTCATTTGCATAATATCTTAAAACGCTTTCTAAACGCGGTTTCTTTCGAAGTTGCCCCACTCTTTCAACTAAATATTTCGCTCTTTGAACCCAATCTTCGTCTTCTTTATCCATAATATCTAAAATTTTTTGTCTATATTCTTCAATCTTCGGTGAAAGATCTGCACTTTTTGTTTGTAAGTCCTGCTCAATTTCTTTTTTGAATTCCTCTAAATTTGAAATTGTATATTGCGGTGTCTTCATCAAAATCTCAGTTCGAACATCAATTTTATCATGAAGATCCTCGACTTCTCTCTTGAATTTAGGGCTTGCTTTAAGGCCCCTACTTGTTACGAAGACGTCCTTGAGAGTTTTCGAAAAATTCTCATGTTTTTGTTTTTCCCGTTCATCCAATACTGATTTCGCAATATATTTTTCTATTTTAGCTACTTCGTATACAGGCTTTTCAAGCGTATAATTTTTGCTATAAGCATCCAACTTAATTTTATCTTTAGAAATTATAGAAGCGGGAATATCCCATTCAGCCTCAAATACAGTATTCATTTGAGCTTTTCTTGCAAGAATTTCTTCATCACTATATCTGAATACCGAAGGAGAAATTTCATATTCCGGCGATAGAAACCAGAATTGATCTTCTAAATATTTCAAATTAGCTCTTTCAGTTGCTTCATATGTTCTTCGATCAAAGAAGTCAGCCTCTTTAATATTTGAACATATGGTTTTTAATTCGGGAAGGTTCTTTTGTCTGTCCGGTCTACTTCTTATAACTGCCAAAAGAAATCCGGAAAGTCTAGATTCCATTTTTTTGTCTTCATTGACTGCTTTCTCTTTTTTCGGTATTAATTCTACAGCTTGAAGGAAACTTATAAAATCAACCTTGGGTTCACTTGTCTCACCTAGGCCCGTCTTTCTAAAGACCTCTCTAATCTTATCCTCCACACCATCTTGAGAATAAGATTTAGCTATCTTATAAAGTTCATGAAAATTATTTGCTATACTGGACTTAAATAAAACTGTACGCGTCTCCTCTACATCATAGAGTGAACAAATATCGCTTCTAACAAGTACGTTCGACAGAACCGACAAATACACTTCATGTTTGAAGCTATCATTCACTCCATACTCACTCGTTTGTAGAATTGAATTCTCTAACTTGAGGATTTCAGCATAACGATTAGAAAATAAAACATCTTCTTTTAATTTCAAAATATCCTTATAATATAGCCAAAGCTCTTCCGATTCAGATAACCAATGCTTTCCAATTCGAGCCCTTTGCTGCAAATACATTTTATAAAGTGGATCCACGAACTTAACCCCCATTTTCGTACTTTGGATCGTATTTATAAATTTTGAAATTTGCTCGAAATCAAAGCGACTAGAATTCTGTATAACGAGAATAAGCGCTTTCAACCTCAAAACCAATCCCATAGGATTCCGGTCATCGGACAATATCATCCATCGAAGTGTTTTCAATTCAACTTCAGAAAAAACACCTACATGAGAACTCAACTCCTCTATTCTTTCCAAACTGGATTCATACTGTTGGTTTATAAAATGCAAATAGGCTAGAAAAAGTTTACTCTCAGTGCCAAAGGCTTGTAGAAAATCCAAAGCTGCATTGTATTTGTAGACATAAACGGGAATGCTACCAAGCTTCACATTATTCGAATCAAAATTTGTTTTGATCGTTTCGGTCTGCATCCGTTGTGTTGAAGATACGTTTGCTTCAAAGTGTGGAATCAGAATTGTTTCAAATTTTCTTTCATGATTTTTTTTGTCTTGTTTTTCAAAAACTAGGTAATTAGAAAGTTGGAAAAGTGTTGGAATAATTGTTTTCTTAAGCACACCGTATTCATTTGAGCTAATTTCTTTTCTTGTTTCATCGATATTCAGACTGAGATTCAATCTTGGAAAATCGACTTTAGCACGTGTTGGAGATTTCCAAATAAATACATAACGAGGATCTTCTATCTTATTGAAAATTGGGAAATAAAAGGAGTCTTTAAAAAGCGGATATAATTTAAAATCTGTTAAAGAACCATTCTGAACTTGAAGAACCTCTTTGACAGAGGATGCATCTTCCGACAAAAACATCACCATGGCGAGCTGGCTTTGTTTTTCTTTGAAGACTAAAATCTCAGGATCCTTTGTTTTTTGATCTGCATATGCAAGCGAACTCTCTATATTCACATAACCTTGTTGAGCACTACTATTCCTAACAGAAATCCAATGAGAAAACCCTGGGAAAAGCCCAATTTTTTTATTTTTATAACTCCAATTTTTTTCAGCATTTTGAGTATAGGTAAGAACCTCTGAATCACTCATAAGTTGGTACCAACGATGCCCCCAATTTCTTCGAATCATCAGTCCCTTAGCATCTTTAGCAATACGGTAACGAACCTTTTTTGCCCCCTCTTTGACAACAACCTCGTAAAGATCACCTATTTTCAGAGGAATTTCCTCAAATGGCCATTTGAAGAATTTATGAAAATCCCTATGATGTAATATTTCTGAAGGGAATTCTTCTGATACTGACCCATTTATAAAAAGTTTACTATTTGCGCAATCTAACTTGATTTCCATTCCATTATTGTCGAGAACAAAAAGAGGGAACTGATTATTCCATAAGGAAGAATCGACTTTAAAATCACGCACAAAGTATTGAACAACTTCTGTCAAAACTTCATAGTTATTTACATTTTTAAAAAATCCCCTTAAGTATTCTGATTTTTTTACGAGTATACTTGCGATTTCATTTTCAAGATCATGTTCCAGACTTATCTTTGGCGTGTGTATATTCCTATATAGAGAAGCTATAATAAACCATTTGACGTCTTCTTTTTCCGTAAACGAATTCTGATATTTATAAGTTCTCAACAAATCTCGAAAGTAGAGATTTAAAAACTCATCATCTTTATATCCATCAACAATATTCTCAATAAGAATCTTTTTCGTATCTAAAAAATCAGATTTTGAAAATGCTATCTTTGGATTTTTCTCATGCACATACTGCATGTGTTCTAAATAAAACTGATTTAGTCTTAAAAAATACTCTCCATGAGATAAATTATTGGATTCTTTTGCCTCTTTATAACGATCTTTGCAAAACTGGCCCAATTGCTTGCTTAAAAGAGGGTTTTTTTGAGCTTCTTCTTCAAGTAAACCAGGATCAAAAATGAGAGTTTTATAAATAGAACGCCACTCATCTTGAGTTAAATAAACATAATTTTTTGAAAAATACCCAAGAGTTTGAGCAATTTGAGCTTCTCTTTGTTGAGAGATTATAGCGACTTGTCGTACCATATCGAGAGGATATTCACTCGTCTGATATCGCTCAGCCATTAGTTGATTCGAAGTCTTTCTTTGACGTTCATTAGAATAGCTTACAATGGCATCACGCAAGCCCTTACTTGCCTTCCACTCTAAAAAATTATTATTTTTACTAAGGATAAGATTGAAAGATTTTTCTAATTTATTGAAGTATATCGCACGACCGAAAACACTATATGAACATCGTATATACGGTTCCGTTTCATACTTTTCGAATCTACACTCTTTAGTTAAGCCATTGTGAGTATGATCAACAAAGTGCCACTCTATACGTGTTCTTACAAAGCTCTCAAATAGTGAGAATAATTGTGTAAAAACAGAGAGAGTACGCAAACTGTATACAGAATTAGCCCCCGCAAAAGACTCACCTTCCTTTTTTCCTTCAAGAAGCTTTATAAAATTTTGAATCCCATCTTGACTATTATTATCTAGGGCCTTTTGCAGAAACCAAGCATTTTCATGCGAGTCCTTAGGTGAATAAACACTGCATTCAGAAAACATAGCAGCGAGATTCGAGCTATCCACACTTCGTGTTAGATAAAGTTGACACCACTCACTTTTTGCATTGAAAAAATCTTCAATGCGAGACTTCTCCCAATAGTCTTTAATCCATGTAAATTCTTGATTCCACTTTGCGTCTTGAATAACAAAAGCAGCAATCTTTCCTTCAAAATAAGGCTTAACTTCTTCTATCAATATTGAATCTACGCCTTTAATAGAGCTCGAAGGGTTCTTGCTTTGAATTTCAGAACGAAGTATGTCTCCGAGAGTCAGGATTTTGATCTGTGCCAAATACTCTATAGAGTAGATACCTTCATTTTGATTTTCATAGAATCTATCATAGATGCTCCTAAAAAATAACTCATCGATAGATCGCAAATCTTCTAGAATCTCCACAAGTTCGTTTTCACTGAACGATTTCCAAAATTCTCTATTCGGTAACTTTTGAATCAATAACAACAAGGTTCCTAAAACATAGGCTCCTTGGGTATAATCCTTTTTATTATCAGTAACTTCTAAAATAGAAAGAGACTCCGCTATTTTGCTAATGAAGTCTTGAAGATCCTCATGTATTTTTTCTTTTTTAACCTCCCAGTTTTCAGCATTTTTCAAAAAACTAATCTGTACTACATTTTTTTCAAAATCATTTTCTGGTATTTTAAGATCTACCTTCAACTCCTGTTCGCGGCTTCCAATGTTTTGGATATCTCTTTTATTATCGTTTTCTTTTACTAATTTTTTTAAACTAAAAGCTAATTTTAAGGTGTCATAATATGATTGAATTTTCTCACTAGCAAAAACATGAAGACCATCATCGAGATGCTTTTTTTTATGCCGAGAATCAGAAGCTACTTTTTCACTAAAAAAGACAAGCGATTCATTCGCTAAATTGTAAGGCAATGGGTAAGCTGACTCTATTCGAAGTCTATTCTGAAGAAAATACTCTTCCATCCCTATGAACTGCATATGAAATTCGATAAAGTCTGAAAGGGTTTTATCCTCAGATTTACTTTTATAATAATAAGGAACTGAAAAATACCCACAAGTTCCAGAGATCTGAGGATCTAAAAAATCTTCTAAACTCGGTTTTTTTGACAGTAAACTTCCATCAAGAATATTTTTTATAGCGTGATAAAGAACTCCTTCGAGAGATAAAACTCCTGTATTGTAAACATCATTAGCAAGATCATAGAGAACTTTCAAAAATCCCTTAGACTGAAGATTTGAAAGACTCACATATGATTTTTGAATGTAAGGGTTAAAAATTTCTGAAGACCCTACCATTTGTTTGAGATGATACTGCAATCCCTCCCCACTGTTAAAAACTTTAAATGTATATGTATCAGAATCATCCTTCGACACCTCATAAACAACAGCATGACCTTGCCATCCACCTTGGAAGAAAAAGTGATCTCCTTTTTCTTTAAGAGTTCGAATGGCTTCTTTATAAGCGTTTTCGAAATCTATAAACTTATTATTTTCTGTTTCGTGTATTTTGTGGCTAAGTTTTCTGGCGAATTCTGTCTCACTTATATATTTTTCAAGAGTTTCAATGGGCACATCCCTATATGGAGCAACACCATATTCCTCCTGTTTAGGAATATCTTTCATATCTTCGCATGGGTTTGCCTGTACTTTGTCTTTTATATAGGATCGATGTTTCAAAACATCTTTGATCTTGTTCAGGACACGAATTCGAAAAGCAAGAAATTGAAATGAATTTTCACTTTGAAGATCTACTCGTGAAATTTGCATTCCCTCCAAACCCGATCCCATTCCAAATACATCCCCCACGAGATGCAAAAGCAACTTATCTGAATGCTTAACTTCATTGTCGCTATCATTTATCTGTTCTTGAAACTTTTTTGGTTCTTCTACTTTTTCAGGATTTTTTGGAGAACTTCCCGGAATGAAACTACGAATGAACGCCCAAAAACCACCATTCGTATTCTCTTGATGAGCAGTAACTTCATCTGTAGCCACTTCTTTAGGAAATGTAGCTTCCCCATCCGGAATCGGTGGGTTATCTCGTTTTAAAAACTCTTTCGTTCGACAATAGGAAAGAAGATTCTGAACACGAAGATAATTTTCTTGAATACTTGCAAGATCTTTATCTGAAATCTGTTCTAAATTTAATTTATACTTGTTTAAATTATTTTTCTGATCCTCATTCCAGCAATCGGTTCTCTCTATATCTTGAATTTTAAGCAAAACTTGTTTCCATTGATTTTGGTATTTGACCTTACATTGTTGAACTTGATTGGAGTCTTCTTTGATATCTTTCTTTTGTTTTTTTTCTGGAACACGCTTGGCCACCTCTGAAATATAAACCTCTAAAGAATCTGGTTTTTGAATTTTTTGCGCTTTCATATCCTTTAAAGTTTTAATCCAAGAATCTTTTTTCGTTTTTTCTTCAGCGTTGAGTTCACGCAAAGGTGGAAGTATTAAATCCGTGTCATCTTCTTGTTCTTCAGAAAAGCTTTCAATCAAACTTCCGTCTTCTTTTATTGGATTTTTCTCTTCTTTTTTCACTTCTGAAAGTGCATTTGAAGTAGAAGTGTCTCCGATTGGAAGCTTTTCCTTTTCTGAAAGCGGTAGATTAGACTCGGAATTCGCTCTTTCAGTATCTTCTTTTGCGACCTCCGAAAGAGTTGCAGTCGAACTCGTACTCTCACTTGTTGTGATACTAACTCTTGTTCCTGTTTCAACATGTGAAGCTGTATCTAGACTCGTATCTAGGCTCGAAGTAGAACGTCTTGGATCTTGAGGCTTTTCTTCTTTCTGTGCTGGCGGATTCTTCGGATTTTGATCTTTAGCCCCCCCTGAGGACCCTCCACTTGTGCAAGAACTCAGTAGGTTTAATACCAAAACAAAAATTATAAAAAATCTGGCATACCAAAACATTAAAAAAATCCTTACGAAATAAAAACCGAGCAATGGGAGGATCGGAACTTCGGCGCATAAAATTTAGAATTTATTGGTAAAAACCCACAGATTGCTCACTAAAGGAGCGTCTTCATAGAAACTCACACAGGCACAACTATTTGAAACTATGTAGAATATTCGTCTTAGATCCCCATCCCTCTATTGGAAATGAGGGCTTTTTGAGAAGCTCTTTCAGATCTAACGACTCATAAGCTGTTGTGTTTTGAGAAGAAATTGGGGAGCAAAAATTCTCTAGGATCCAAAGGCATGGAATTTGAGATTTAAAGCTTTGGCAACTGCTTCGTATGTGATCTGTCCTTCATATACATTCAAACCTTTTCTCAAGGGAAGACTATCTTTCAAAGCTTGATGAAAGCCTTTGTTTGCCAATTCCAAAGCATAGCTTAAAGTCACATTAGTCAAGGCATAGGTACTCGTCTGGGGGACACTCCCCGGTATATTCGTTACGCCGTAATGTATAACCCCTTCTTCAGTATAAATCGGTTCATCATGAGTTGTAGGTCGGATGGTTTCTATGGAACCTCCTTGATCGATAGCAACATCGACGATAGCAGAACCTGGCTCCATACTTTTCACAAGCTGTCTACTCACAAGACAGGGCGCTTTTGCACCTGTTACAAGAACTCCACCGATGAGAAGGTCTGCTTGTGGAACGACCTTTGCTATGTTTTCTGGATTGGACATCAGAGTACAGATACGTGATCCGAAAATATCATCTAGATAAGCCAGACGGCTTTGATTGATATCAACGACCGTGACTTCAGCTCCGAGACCTATTGCCATCTTTGCAGAGTTGATTCCCACTACCCCTCCTCCAATAATAACAACGCGTCCTCTATTCACACCAGGAACGCCGCCAAGCAAGAGGCCCTTGCCACCACTGTGTTTTTCCAGACAACGCGCACCTACTTGCACAGCAGCTCTTCCAGCAACTTCACTCATGGGTTTCAGAAGAGGAAGAGAGCCATCTGCAAGTTCGATAGTTTCATAACTTATGGCTCGCACGCCTCTTTCCATAAGAACTTTTGCTAATTCAGGAACAGCAGCAAGGTGGAGGAAGGTATACAAAATCTGACCGTTTTTCATGAGCGGATATTCTTGAGGAATCGGTTCTTTCACCTTCACAATCATTTCAGCTCGTTGCCAAACTTCTTCAGCACTGCTTACAATTTCAGCTCCTGCTTTTAAATACAAATCGTCAGGAATACCAGCTCCCAGACCTGCGTTTTTTTGAAGCAGAACTTTGTGACCACTTTGACAGAGAAGCTTAACCCCCCCAGGAACCATAGCAACACGGAACTCACGAACTTTAACTTCTTTTGGAACACCGATAATCATAAATACTCCTAGAACTCAATATTCAATTCCATACCATCGTAAGCAAATTCGACATGAGAAGGTAAATTCACTTTATCTCTCTCATAATCCACATTGTGAGAAAGATGCGTGATGACTCCTTTTGACACGCTCAACTTTTCAAACATGTCTATTGTTTCGGGAACACTGCTATGAGTCGGATGTTCCTTAAAACCAACTCCACTTGCAATACAAAATTTTACTCGCCCTTTCCAACGTTGAAGAATCTCATCTGGAAGAAATTTAAAATCGGTCATATAAACAAATGAGCCTAATCTATAAGCAGATGTAAATCCATTTCCATGAGGAAGTTCCACCATTTCGAAATCCCAATTCGCAATGGAAAAAGAGTTCTCACTCAGCTCATTCAATACAATTTGAGGTTTAGTCCCAATATATCCTGTGTCATGAAACACGTATGAAAAACGGTTTCTAAACTCTTCTAAATGACGTGAAGCAATCCAACACTTAACAGGTTTTTTATGAAAGAAATAAAAAGCTCTAAGATCATCCAAACCATGACAGTGATCCGCATGTGTATGGGTATAGAGAACATATTCAAGATGACGCACATCTTCCCGCAATACCTGCGATCTAAAATCAGGACCTGTATCGATCACAAGATTTTCTTTTGTTTTTAAATCTGTAATTAAAATAGATGCGCGCGTGCGTTTATTAAAAGGACTATGACTCAAGCAAACAGAACACTGACACCCGATCACAGGAACGCCCGTAGAGGTGCCCGAACCGAGTACGATAACTTTTATCTTAGAATTTTTCATTCTCGCCTTTCCTAAAAAAGCGTATGCTTCTTTTCTGATATCTTTCTACTAATAGGCGAAGCATGCAAGTTCTTGTGCAAAAGTATGGCGGAAGCTCCGTGGGGTCTCTCGAACACATTTCGAGAGTTGCTCAGCATATTAAGAAGACCCACGAACAAAGCCGCTCCAAACTTATCATCGTTGTTAGCGCTATGGGGACCTTCACAGATGAGCTTTTAGAGATGGGTCTAGGCCTAAATTCCAAGGCTCCTAAACGTGAAATGGATATGCTTCTGAGTGCAGGAGAAAGAATAAGCGCATCCTTGCTCAGCATCGCCTTGGACCACATCGGCGTCTCTGCTATTTCTTTAACCGGGTCACAAAGTGGCATTCTCACAGACTCTGTACATGGCAATGCCCGTATTACAAAAATTCTCGGCAATCGCATTCGCGAAGAGCTTACAAGTCATGAAATCGTTATCATTGCAGGTTTTCAGGGAGTCAGCCCCCAGACTAAAGATGTCACAACTTTGGGTCGCGGAGGTTCGGATCTTACAGCTGTTGCACTTGCTATCGCACTCAATGCGAAAAGCTGCCAGATCTATACCGATGTTCCGGGAGTAATGAGTGCAGATCCCCGCGTTGTGAGAACAGCTCAGGTTCTTAAAAAACTTCCATGGGACCTTATGTACGAACTTGCACTCGCAGGCGCAGGTGTCGTGCATCATCGTGCTGCCTTGGTTGCGCAAAAATTTAAAATGCCTTATGAAATTCGAAATAGTCAGACACCTGAAATATGTGGGACAAAGGTTGAAGGACAAACCATGGAAACGCCTCAAGTCACAGCTGTTACAAGCAAAAGCCAACAGGCTCTCGTCCGTTTTTCCGTTAAACCTGAGAACATAGCAGCTCATTTGCTTACTCAAGGCCTTCAGTGGTTGTGGAAACATGAACAATCACCGATGATTTTTCGCTCATTTCATGGGAAAAAATCAGGGATCGAAGCCCTCATCGATAAAAAATTAGCAGAATCTTATTTAGAATATATCCGTGCTCTTGCAAAAGAACACAAAGGGTTCATAGACGAATCGGATATTGAATATAAAATTTCAATCATCACTGTTGTAGGAATAGGATTTCGTCACGCGCCTGAAATTGTAAGAAGAGTTTTATCTTGTTTTGATGCTCTTCCTAAAATTTTCGAGGTTAAAGACCATTGTTTGATTCTGAGTGTAGATCCTGAGAAAGAAACTTTATTTGTTAACAAACTTCACGATTTATTTTTTGAAACTTAGTTTTCAAAAACCGCTTTCTAGAAATAAGTTGTTTTAATCCCAATCATTATAGTTTTTGTAGAATTATGAGTGTTTTAAAAAATCAAGCTAAGTATATGTACCCGTTTCTCTTCATGAGCTTTTTCTTCTGTGAAATTGCTTTTGCCTCTTTCAATATCAGGATCACATTTCAAACCGATTCACATTCCAAATATCTACTTGCATACAATTCAGGAGATTTTGCGGCAAGATCCTTTGTCGAAGATGAATATTTGCAAATTGCAAATATTCTACAAGATTCAAATTATCCTCCGAAAATGCTACTAAAGGGAAGAAATGACGATCGGTTCTATGTTTTTAGAGAAAACTCCCCTGATGAACGGATTCGTTACAACATTGCTTATGTAGGGGAAGATTTTGATATTGATCCTCCTCAAAACAGTACTGAAGAAGAAACTTCCACTTTAAACTTAGCCTATTGTTGTACAGACCTATTTGGAAACTTCCGTTTTTTTCTATTTTAAAAATTTAAGTCAAAAAAAAGGGGCTTTTTAAAAAGCCCCTTTTTGTTAATTAGCCAATTGCCTTTCCTCATGATCTCCAGGACGAAGGAAGAAAAGAATTGCAAAAGCAATAAAGCTCGTGATCAACAAAGGTTGAAATGCACTTTGAAAAGCTGCTGCTGAGAAGATCTGTGTTCCATCTTCTGCAAGCTTACCATCCCAATGAGATTCCAAAATAGAACCTACAAGCTTACTAAACAAACCACCAGACACCATGCAAAGCATGTTCATAACACCGATGATCGTTGCAGAAATCTCCTTGGATGCATGTGAGCAACCGATAGGAAACGCTAACGCTACACCGCCCAAGTTGAATCCAATGATGGAATTCAAAATGAGGAAGCCTGGAATTCCGAAGTAACTTGCACTCCCAACACTCGTATGACCAAGAAGCACATACAAAAATAAAAATGCCATACCAAATTCAAAAATAAGGACATAGCGAATTCTTTCAAGTGTTGTTGCAATTGTAGAATAGAAAAGAGAACCGAATGCAAACGCAATATAGAAGTAAGTTAGCGTTTGATCTGCAAGTTCTTTGCTGACATTGAAAATATTTTGAAAAGCCATAGGCCCCCAAGAATCCCCAATGATAGAGATAGGAAGATATGCGAAGAATGTAAAAACACCCGCAGCAAGTATCTGCTTATTTGTAAGAATCAAACGCAAGTCTTCAATAAAATGTGTCTGCTTAATAGGATGAGCACCGGATGAACCAACACTTGGATGTTTCTTTTCTCTAAGAAGAAAGGCAATCATCGCTGCAAGAAACAATCCACATAATCCCATATTCAGAAGAGATTGGTCAAAATCCCAGCTTTTGGGAAAGGCATCATAAAGACGTCTTGAAAAAGCTCCACCCATTCCACCTAAAAATACTGTCGTTCCTAAAAGGAAACCCATCATGCGAAGAGGAAACCATATCGTTACAATTTTACTGGTTCCAATAAAACAAAATGCAGCTCCAGCCCCCATAAGGACTCGACCCGCAATAGCTAAGGGAAAGGACGTTGTTAAACTGACAATCAAAACACCAAATGCTAAGGATGCCATAGCAATACTTAGCATTTTTCTAGGACCATATTTGTCTAATAATATCCCAGCAGGAATCTGCATGAGAGGGTACGCAATCATCGACGCTGCAAAAAAGGTTGAAAGATCTGTTACTGATAATTGGAATTTCGCAGTGATGTCGTCACCCAAAGTTCCAAATATAGTTCGGAATACGAACTGATAAAAATAGCACATTGCTCCGAGGAGCCAGTAAATCCAGATCATAGGTTTTAAACCTTTCTTAAGTTGGAGAATGCTTTGTTATGGCAAATCTCAGTTTCAAATTTTGAGCTCAAAAATTTCTGTACCGTAGGTGAAATTCAGCCATACTCAAAAGTTGGTATTATTATAAAAAAGAATTGGCTATTTAGCCAATAGAAAGTTGTTTCTCTTTATAAAAGAGGGGCTTAGATTTAAATTTACCTAAACTCTACTATTTATCATTGATTTCAATATGTTAACGAATAGTGATCTTTTTTGCTCTTAGAAAAAAATAAGATAATCTACTTAGATCATAGGGTTAAATAAATAAATCTCATGTTTTGTTGAAAAAAGCAGATACGTTTACTCAGAGTTCTTCTTGTTATGTCTTAGAACCGGAGGTCACTTATGGCAACAGCTCTTAAAAATGAATACGAGACTAAGCAAACGTCTCATCCTCACCACAGAGACCTCTTGTTGGTGGATGATAACTATGATTTTTTTAGATCCATAAAAGATTCCGTTGAGCACGCGGACAGCACAGGGACTAAAAACCATTTAGATTATGCACCAGATGGTTTTACGGCTTTGCATATGGCAAAGAAAAAAACTTATGATGCCATCATATGTGATATCCAAATGCCCCATCTCGATGGGATCAAACTTGTGCAAGAATTTTCTAAAAAACATTATGATGTACCTTTCATAATGATCTCTGGAAAAGTGGAAGACAAAAATACTTCTGAAGCTTTTCAAGTAGGAGCTTACAATATTTTGCAGAAACCTTTCCGCATTGAAGACCTTTTAGAAAAAATCGATCTTGCAATAGATTTGCAACACTCGGAAAAAGTTTCAGAGATCGACGAACAGGAACGCGCTCACATCTATAACATGCTAAAAACCTATTACTACGATGTAGAGAAAATCATTTTATTGATTCAGCACTTCCAGATACCTGTTTCTTTCGTGCAAGAAGAGATGAAGAAGAAAGCACAGATTGGCAAGTGTATTTTCGATGACACACAAAATTTAAAGTACTTTACAAAAACAGAACACAACGGTAATCAAAAATAATTCCAGAATTCAGAGCTATTTCTCACTTTGCTTTCCTTCGAAAATCGTGGTGTGCTTCGATAAACCGTATAGTTCCCGTTTCAGAACGCATCACAACCGAATGTGTTTTTGCCCCTCCTCCGAAAAATTTGACACCACGCAACATAGAACCATCGGTCACCCCTGTTGCACAGAACATCACTCGACCTTTAGCAAGCTCGTCGATCTTGTAAACTTTATCAAAGTCTTTGATCCCCATTTTTATGCCTCGAGATTTTTCAGATTCTGTCCGGAAAACCAGACGTCCTTGGAAATTTCCGCCCATACATCTCAAAGCTGCTGCAGCTATAACACCTTCCGGGGCTCCACCCGTTCCCATGAGAACATCGACACCAGTTCCTGGCATTGCTGTCGCTAACGCCGCTTGAACATCTCCATCGCTAATCATCCAAATCCTTGCGCCAGACCTACGAACTTCACGAATCAAATCCTCATGTCGCGGGCGATCTAAGATCACAACGGTTAAATCCGAAACTTCACATTTTTTTGCACGTGCAATGTTGATGAGATTTTCTGTGGGACTTTTTTCAAGAGAAATGGCATCGCGCGCATCGGGACCGACAGCGATTTTTGTCATGTAAGTATCAGGTGCGTGTAGAAAGTTTCCTTCTTCCGCTACAGCAATCACGGCTAATGCATTCGCTCCACCTTTTGCCGTAATCGTTGTTCCTTCGAGCGGATCAATAGCGAGATCCAGAACGGGTGCACCTTCGCGATGGCTCCCCACTTTTTCTCCGATGTATAACATCGGAGCTTCATCGCGTTCTCCTTCGCCAATCTTTACAGTTCCACAGAAATGAATGCTGTCAAAAGCTTTACGCATGGCTTCCACAGCAGCACGATCAGCTGCAGTTTCATCGCCACGACCCATATAACGCGCTGCTGCAAGTGCTGCTGCTTCACTCACACGAACAAATTCCATCGCAAAGTTTCGATCCATATTCTCCGACCTTTCTTTTGCCTTATTAGATTGGTATTAGATTGTTCTAACAAACTTTCACGCTCTCTTATAGAAAAAATAGGATGAATGAATGCTATTTGACAATGTGTGCATAGAAGGCCTTTCCTATTTTTTACCGGAAAGTGTAGTGGCATCTTCTGAAATTGAAGAACACCTAGCGCCTCTCTATCAAAGTCTCAAAATTTCAAAAGGAACACTTGAGGCCCTTACGGGAGTCAGACAGCGACGTTTATGGCCAAGTCATCTGAGCCCTTCTTATTTCGCAAGCAAGGTCGGAGAAAATTTACTGAGAAAAGAATCTGTACAAAACCAAGATATAGACCTTCTTATCTACGCAGGTGTTTGTAGAGATTTTATAGAACCAGCAACCGCTCAGATCGTTCATCACAATCTCAATCTCAGTCCACAGTGTTTAACTTTTGATCTTTCCAATGCGTGTTTAGGCTTTTTCAACGCAATGCTCTTGAGTGCACAACTCATTGATTCAGGAAAAATTCGCAATGCACTTATTGTTTCGGGAGAAAATGCGGCTCCCTTACTTGAAAATACTATTAACAAACTCAACTCCGAAAAAACGGAAGAAGCCTTTCGCTCTTCCCTTGCAAGTTTGACTTTAGGTTCAGGTGCAGTTGCCATGCTTTTAGGACACAGCTCCGATTCTACAAAAAACCACAGATTGCTAGGTGGTATTTCGCAAATTGCAAGTGAACATCATAATCTTTGCCAAGGACAAGGCGACTATCGAAATCCTCTTATGAAAACTGACTCGGCTAGACTTTTCAAAGAAGGGGTAAGTCTTTCCATAAAAACATGGAAGAACTTTCTCCAAACGATGAGACAAACAAGCGAAGCTTTTTCTCATATATTCACTCATCAGGTGAGTCTTGCTCATCATGAAAGAATTTTCAAAGAACTGGGAATCCCTTTAGAAAAAGGTCGACCTGAATGTAGACTCTTGGGGAATACTGGTACTGTAGCAGCTCCCCTTTCTCTCGCACTTGCGGAAGAAGAGGGAATTTTAACAAGTGGCAAACTTATAGCTTTATTGGGCATAGGTTCAGGTTTAAACGCGATGATGTTAGGGATTCAATGGACTTAAGCGCAGAGCTAAAAAATTTATACCCTTTTGAATCTCATTATTTTTCATTGCATGAAGAAGCTGAATACAAAATTCATTACATAGATGAAGGACGTGGAGATCCCATTTTATGTTTGCATGGCAATCCCACTTGGTCTTTTTTCTATCGTAATATCGTTAAAGAATTGCGTTCACAATACAGAGTGATTGCTCCTGATCATTTGGGTTGTGGTCTTTCTGGAAGACCACAAGATTTTTCTTACACTCTTGCCAATCATATTAATAATGTCGAGAAACTCGTTCTTCATCTCGATCTCAAAAACATTACCCTCATCATACATGATTGGGGTGGGGCTATAGGAATGGGCTTTGCTCTAAGAAACAAAGACCGTATTCGAAAACTCATAATACTCAACACCGCAGCCTTTCTTTCCAAAGATATTCCTAAGAGAATTGCTTCCCTCAGGATTTTTTCAGATTTTTTGATTCGACGAGCCAATCTTTTCTGTCTAGCAGCAACACGAATGACAACTGAGAAAAAACTTCCAACAGTTGTTAAAAATGGCTATTTGCAGCCTTATGGCAACTATCACGATCGCATTGCAATCGCAGGGTTTGTTCAAGACATCCCGCTAGTTGAAAGTGATAAAAGTTATAAAATACTCTCTGATATAGAAAAGAATTTGAAATTGTTAATGGTTCCCACCTTGATCCTATGGGGAGCAAAAGACTTCTGCTTTCATCTTGAATTTTTCAAGACATGGAAGAGGATATATCCACATGCTGATACGGTCGTTTATGAAAATGCAGGGCATTATGTTCTCGAAGATGAGCAGGAAAAGTGTATTCAAAGAATCAGGAGTTTTTTACTATGAATATTTCTCAACTTATTTATGAGAAAGCAAAGAAACATCCTCACAAAATCGCCATCATAGCCCCTGTTCATCATACGAGAGATGGATTTATATATTCTCAATATACTTACAAAGACTTTGTGGAAAAATCTAATAGTTTATGTGTACATCTTCAAAAACTAAACGTGAAAGAAGGATCAAAAGTTCTTCTTTTTGTTAAACCTTCTTTAAATTTTTCCATCCTTGTTTTTTCACTTTTTAGCATGGGGGCAATCCCTATTTTTATAGATCCAGGAGTGGGTCCTAAAAACTTATTGAAAGCTATAGCAAAAGTCCAACCTGATATTCTCGTTGCTGAACCTATAGTACACATACTTAAAAAAATTTTTCGGTCGTACTTTTCAAACGTAAAACTTTCCATCACAACTCAGAAAACTTCTTTCTTAACCTCTCAAATAAGTTTGACAAATCTGATTCAGAATAACACTACGGATTTATTCGAATACAAGGACCAAGAAGGAGATCACACTGCTGCTATCATTTACACCTCCGGAGCTACAGGAGCACCTAAGGGTGTGGTCTACACGCATGCCATGTTTTATGCTCAGGTACAATTGTTGGAGAAAACTCTTAATATAAAAGAGGAAGACAAAGATCTCTCCTGTTTTCCTCTTTTTTCTTTATTTTCCATCGCTATGGGAATGACAAGTGTAATCCCCTGCATGGATGCAGCAAAACCTGCCTCTGCAAACCCTTTCTTTCTTTTACAACATATACAGGATCATGGAATAAGTTTTGGAACAGGTTCTCCTGCAATTTGGCAAAAACTCGCAAATTATTGTATAGAGAATCATATTAAACTGCCAAAGATGCGTGGAATTATGATGTTTGGCGCTCCTGTAAGTTTGCAATTGCATGAGCAATTTAAAATAATTTTGACAAATGGAACAACTTATACCCCTTACGGAGCAACAGAGTGCCTCCCTGTTTCCTGGATTTCAGGCGAAAGTATTTTAGAAAATTATGCTGACCGCACTTTGAAAGGAGCTGGCACGTGTATTGGAAAGGTTTTTGAGAACACAGAACTGCGTATAATTCCAAGTTCTTTTGAAGGTTTATCGGAAATGCCAAATGAACTGCCTCCTTTCAAAATAGGAGAACTTGTAGTTTGTGGAAAGCAGACAACACTTGAATATTTTCAGAATCCAGAAGAAACGAAAAAAGCAAAAATTTTCTATGAAGGAAAGATTTGGCACAGGATGGGAGATGTTGGTTATAAAGATGATCAAGGCATGCTGTGGTTCTGCGGCCGTAAAGCGCATCAGGTTATCACCAAACATAGAATTTACTACCCCATCCCTTGCGAAGCGATCTTTAACCAGCATCCTTTGGTGAAACGCTCTGCGTTGATTGCATGGAAAGACACAGCTGCGATTGTTATAGAAAGAAAAGACGGGAGAACCGAATTATCTTCAAAAGAATTTGCTTTTTTAAGAGGTGGTTTGCTTGCGCTTGGAAGCAAGTTCGAACATACAAAAGATATAAACACTTTTTTTCTTTACAGAGATTTTCCCGTCGATTGCAGGCACAACATTAAAATCGACAGACTTTTACTAAGTCAGTATTTTAACAAGCGTGTTGTCTTATATAATTTCGCAACACAATCTCTCAATCCCTATCTTCAATCTTGACTAAACTTTTCGTTGAAAAATTTTTTTAAAAATTTGGTAAAGTTGAAAGGGGAGCATTCTTCTCGATTGAATCAAATCTATTCGATGCAACCCAAACATAAAACGATGCTCAGGACTAAACTTCTTAGCAAAAGCAAGACAATGCACATCTATTCTCTGCGCAAGAGATTCCTCGATAGTCTTCTTTACATCATGCATTCCATAGTTTCCTTCATAAGCATCATAATCTGTTGGTTTCGCATCACTAAGTACAAACAGAATTTTTTTGCGCTCATTTCTTTTATTTAAAATATTTAGAGAATGGCGAATTGCAGGGCCTATACGGCTGTATCCCGTAGGAACTGCATTTTGAAAGTGCGCATAAGACTGACGCCATGTATCTTCAAATTTCTTAAAACTAACAAAATGACTTTCATGACGCGTATTTGAATAAAAACCAGCGACCATGAAAGTCATTCCAACAGATTCCATAGAATCTGCAAGAAGTTCAACAACATGTTTAAAAAGATCTAACACTCTTTCGTTTTTAACATAACTATCTGTAGATTGGCTCATATCCATCAGAAGAAGAACGGAAGCATCTTGATTCAATTTTTTTTTAAATTCGTAGATCCTTGGAGACATTTCTATCCCCGCTCGCCGATCAACAAACCAACGGACTACAGAATTTAAATTAATATCTTGACCATTAGTTTGATTTTTCTGCAAACGAGGTTCATTGACTATTTGAAGAAAAAATTGACGCATTTGAAGACATGAAGGGACTTTAGATGAAGCTTTTTTTTCTATGAAAAACTCTTCATGTAAAGTACACCAGGATTTTTTATATGTGTTTTTCTCATAATCCCATTCATGATATAAAATCTTATTATGTGAACCTACATCTGATGCAAGATTGGATCTGTTATCAAGGAAAAAGGTGTTGTTCACTTCCAAATATGTTTCTGCACTTTTATTTGTAAGTATAACTTTACCGAAATTGATCTCGGACAATGCTTCACTTTGAGTATCAAGCTCATCACTACCATCTAGACTACGATTCCCCGAAGAATATTCTTCCGCAGTTTTAGTATGATCAAAAATGTGAATCGAAGGATTTTCTTCTTGCTCTACATAAGGCATAATCTGCGGTCTGAACATTTTTTCACTTTTGTAGGCTCGCTGACGACTCTCATTTTCTAAAGGAGTATTCATACGTTCTTGATCAACAAAATTTTCTTCATCTGAAGAACTTTGCACAGGAGGGGGTCCATTAAACCAAAATTGTTCTTGAGTCGAATGTGACGTTTTTTCCCATTCTATATAGAGATCTTTCAGTAAATTTCCCCTTGAAAGCGCGTTTGGCGCGTACAGGCAAAGTCGATGTACATAATAAAGAGAATTGAGTTTGGAACTTTTGAACCGATCACAGAAAAAAGGCAAATAGAAAGTCTTAGAAATAAGACCCCCAACATTTTCAGTACCTGTGATTTTAATAGAATCTTCAAAAACAAGCGAAGCAAGCACACTCAATCGACGGAGCTCATCTTCTAAAAACACAACGTGAGGAGAAAGAGACTCTTGAGAATGATCCGTTTTACGAGTTAAAAATCTTGGTTTAAAACGCTTATAGAAAAATTTAAATAACGACTCATCCCAACTCATAATCTTAAAGTTACAAAATCACTGAGCGCATGTTTAATTTCAAGATCATCTGTTAAAACCTCCACAATACCATGAAGAGCAGCTTGTCGTAACGATAGACCAGACTGCGCAAGTTTTGCAGTATGAACAAGAAGACGAGTCGATACAGTTTCTCTAAGATTAAGATCCTGACGAGAACGAATTTTCTTTGCTAGGCTCGCTAGTTGCTTTGCAATAACAGGAGAACAGGAACTCTCTCCTTCGATAATCTGCAGCTCTAATTCTTCATCTGGATATTCAAAAGGAATAGCTACAAATCTTTGCCGAGTTGATGGTTTCATTTCCTTCAAAGCTGTTTGATATCCGGGATTAAAACTCACAACCAACTGAAAATTTGGATGAGCTTTTAATGTCTCCCGAGTCCTATCTAAATACAGTTCACGACGATGATCTGCTAAGGAATGAAGGACGACAATCACATCCTCTCTTGCCTCAACAATTTCATCAAGATAGAGCAAAGCTCCCTTTCGAACTGCACTTGTAACAGGCCCATCTATCCAAACAGTCTCATTTCCTTGAAGAAGAAACCGTCCTAGTAAATCCGCTCCAGAACTATCTTCATTACAGGAAACTGTGATCATGGGTAGTTTTAAGGAATGTGAAATATACTCTAAAAAACGAGATTTTCCACAACCCGTAGGGCCTTTCAACAAAACAGGAATTTTATGTTTGTACGCTGCATTGAAGAGCGCAATTTCATCTCCTTGCGGTTTATAAAAAGGACTAGAATTCATGAACACTTTCTATTTTTTGGGAGAGGCAAGAGGAAGCCCATAACGAACAAAATTAACAATAAAAGCAATAATTCCAAAAGTAAAAAGAGAAGCTGCGAGGATTAATCCCAAGAAATGTACAGAAATCTCTTTTTGTACTACCAAGAAATCTAAGCCCACTTTTCTTTCAAGATACACTTGCGCAATTCCTGCTATAGCAAAAGCTACAGTCATTGCCACCATACCTATGTTTGAAGTCCAGAATGCTATGAGAGACAAGGGATTATTATACAAATTACGTCCGGTGAGATAAGGCATCGCATAGGTGATCATACCTAATACGAGCATCCCATAAGCTCCCCAAAACGCTAGATGACCATGCATAGCAGTGACGAGTGTTCCATGAGTCCAAACATTGACCTGAGGAAGAGTATGTGCGAACCCTAAAAATCCAGCACCCACAAAGGACATAATGGAACAACCCACTGTCCACAACAATGCTGTACGGTTGCTATGTTCTCGTCCTCCCTTACGGGCCATTGAAATTCCATAAATAGCCATTCCTAAAAACGCGAGCGGCTCAAGAGCACTAAATATTCCACCGATCAAGAGCCAATACTGAGGAGTACCTATGAAGTAATAATGATGTCCTGTTCCTAATATTCCTGAAAGAAAAGTAAACCCAACAATGACATAAAGCCACTTTTCAATCACCTCTCTATCTACACCTGTAAGCTTGATAAGTAGGAAAGACAAAATACCACCCATAATCAATTCCCAAACACCTTCAACCCAAAGATGAACAACCCACCATCTCCAATAGGAATCGACCGTCTGGTTTTCCGTAGGAATCATTCCAAATAGATAAAGAACAGCAGCTAAAGCTAAGCCTAAAAATAGAACAATACTCGTTGTTGAACGTCTTGAACCTTTCCACATCGTCGCAGCAATCAAGTAAACAAACAGAAGAACGTCAACAACAACCAAATAATCAAGCGGTCTAGGAATCTCAAGAAACTTTCTTCCTTCCCACCAACCAAAATGAAATCCGATAATCGCAGCAACACCTGTGAGGACAAGTGCAATCAATTGAACAAAAGCAAGCTTCTCACTTACAAGTTCACAGCCACATTCCTCAGGAATGATATAATATGCTGAACCCATAAATCCTGATAAAAGCCACATAACCAAAAGATTAACGTGTGTAGCTCTCGCTGCATGGAACGGAATAAGAGAGTGAAGATTATCATAACCTAGATGAGCAAAGGCCATAATAAAGCCGTAGACAATTTGAAGCCCAAATAAGAGCATACATGTTGCAAAAAAATAGTATGCTACACGTTGAGATTTATATTTCATTGACCAGCTCCTGATTTAAGTGAAGAGAGGAAAGCAGTAAGCTCTACGATATCCTCTTCTGAAAGAGGCAATTTAGGCATTTTTGCATCGGCCTTGACAGATTGTGGATCATGAATCCATTTCTTGATGTAATCAGCATCAAGTCGGTCACCTACTTTATCTAAAGAAGGACCGACATTTCCTCCCTGCCCTCCGATGCTATGACACGCGACACAAATCTGGTTGAAAATAAGAGGTCTATTCTCTGTCTTCGCTATGAAACTTTCAGCTTCTTGTCCTGTCGGAAGAGCGATACGTATTAAATCTGGTTTTTGGGGAAAGCCATTCAAATCCACTTCTCCCACCCATTTTAAAAATGCAATTAAGTCTGCAACCTCTTCATTACTAAATCCATAGTTTTGCATACGCCTTCCGCCGGGATACATCATTTCAGGGTTAAGAAGCATATTCTTCATGAAGACTTCTCCCCTGCGTTCATACACTTTGGTAAGCTCGGGGGCATAATAAGCCCCCTCACCCATTATGGTATGACAACCCATACAATTGCTTTTTTCCCAAAGATGTTTACCGCGAATTACCGATTCCGAGAGATTTTCTGCGTGAGTTTGATGTGGAATGCGACTAAACGTATCTATAGTGAGAGCTATAAATACACCCATACTAAGTACGGTCCCAACAACGAAAAAATACTTTGCCCCTGATTTTGATAGCACGAAGTACCCTTTATTTTGAATGCTGTTAACGCCTTACGCGATCATTGTATAATATAAACGATCTTTAGCAAGTCCCCAAAAAGTAAATTAAAATGATTGAGAATATCGGCAGAACAATTCCGAGAAAGGCATGAAACATTTGCCTCTAAAACAAGCAGAAAAAAAAATTGGAACTAATTGGCTTTTTCCAAATCTGCCTGCGCGCCCAAACCAACAATAAGAAGTATGTCGTTCGCAAGGATTACAAAATCTGATTTGGGATTAAATATCCTTTTACCGCTTCTTTCTATTCCTACAACCATCCCACCTAATTTCTCACGAATACCCGCTTGAAGAATGCTCTTTCCATCTAGGGAAGACCCTTCGTGTACTACGATGGTTCTCAATCTATAAGTAGACAACTCTGGAATATCTTCTTCTTCCACTGAAGGATGCTCCAACAAGTTGCGAATACTATCTATTTCTTCATCTGTTCCCAAAAAAAGCAGTTGATCATCAGGTAAAAGTATATCGTTTGCTTTTGGAGCAATCATAGTTTTAGTTCCACGTTTGATAGCCACGATATTTAAGCCATGCTGTTCGCGAAACTGAAGTTCCTGTAAACGTTTTGCAACAACCTGTGAGTTTGGATGTACGGAAACGCTCACAAGGTGTGTGTCCCAAGGAGCTAAACTGCTGAGAACTTCCGAAGATTTTTTCTCTTCGTTATGAGCTTGAAATCCAGAATGAAACTGAGTTTCAAACCAACGGTAAAAAGATTCCAAAGGAGTTTTGAAAATAAAAGTAACTAGAACAATCACAACAAGAGTAAGAAGAGCTGCGATCCAAGGTGGGAAAAACTCTAAACTCAAAGCCCCAACAAGTATAATTGCAAGAACTTGGGTAATATAAGATGCTGCTCGTTTTGTAAGCTCAATAATTCTTGTATCTCCAAGCTCATGTGGAGAGTACTCACGAAAGACCTGCGTCATACCCCAAAGAAAGGGAGCCGACAAACTGATCGCAGACAACCAACCTATAGCACTTGCAAATAAGGATTGAATACCTTGATTCTCCAACCAAGGTAAAATCATATGTCCATTAACAAGGAAAATTATGGTGACAATGATTGCGTTTGCAACCCACTTTATGAGAAATTCAGAGAGTGCTTTTTTTGACTCCAGACCACTCTGACCTTTCTGCATAAAAGCGGAATAATTTTGAAGCACCGTCATGAAAGAATTCGGTAGTTTATTTTCTAAAGCATCCGCAAAACTTGGAGCAAGTTTCATCAGATACGGGGTTGTAAATGTCGTAATGATCGAGACTGCAATGATCATCGGAAAGATTTCTTCACTGATGACACCATATCCATACCCTGCAGTTGCTATAATGAAAGAAAACTCGCCAATTTGAGCCATACTAAAACTTGTTCGAATGGAATTCCTTAAAGTCTGACCCGTTGCTAAAGAACCCAATGTAATAGATACGATTTGACCAATTATAACGAGTAGGGAAATGATGAGAACAAGATGAAAGTGATTAACAAAAACTCTGGGGTCCATCATCATTCCCACGGATACGAAAAATATAGCCCCAAACACGTCTTTCAGAGGACTAATGAGCGTCTCAATTTTTTTCGCCTCTGAAGTCTCTGCTAAAATAGAACCCATAATAAACGCACCGAGAGCGACCGAGTAATGAAAATAAGCTGCAAAAGTCACGAGCCCTAAACACAAACCTGTGGAAAGCACAGTGATCATTTCGTTATCACCATGTTTTCGAAAAGATTTCACAAAGCGTGGAACAACAAATATTCCAACTAACAACCAAGCTCCCACAACAACAGCAAGTTTTGCAGCTGCGATAAGAAGGTCAAGACCTCCAATCTGAGAACTCTCAGCAACACTGGAAAGACCTACTAGTATTAAAATTGCAAAGAGATCTTCAACAATCAAAATACCAAAAACCATCTGCGCAAAGAGCTTTGTTTTAAAACCCAGCTCATCAAACGCCTTAATAATGATTGTTGTAGAAGAGATCGAAACCATCGATCCAAAATAAATACTTTGAATATTGGTCCAGCCTACAATACGACCAAAACAAAAACCCAAAGTCATCATCAATGTCACTTGAATAAACGCAGTGACACCTGCTGAGACACCCACATGGGAGAGCTTCCTAAAACTAAACTCCAGCCCCAAAGCAAACATTAAAAAGATGACACCAAGCTCAGCCCAAACACGTATATTCGGAACATCCGTTACTGAAAGTATTCCAGGAGTAAAAGGTCCTACAATAATCCCCGCAATGATATATCCCAAAACTACAGGCTGTCGGATGCGACGAAAAATGAAAGTTACAATCGCTGCAACTCCTAGAATAATGGCAAGATCGCGGATCAAAGGTGCTAAATGTTGGACATCTGCTGTGTGTTCCAATGTTTTTTCCGAAGTGCTGAAGGATTAAACGGTGCTCTTCCTCCTTTATAAATTAAAGGCGGAGAACTTTTCTTTTCCAATGATAAGCGAAAAAGTTAATTTGGACAATTTAGATTCTGACACGTACAAAGATTGAGATTATTTCGTTTTTGATATTGAAAAGGAAATCTCATGAGAACGCTCTATGCACCTATTGAACCTTTTTCTTCCTTTACTTTCCCTGTCTCCTCTCTGCACACTCTTTACGTAGAACAATCGGGGAATCCTAATGGCATTCCTATTTTATTTTTGCATGGTGGTCCTGGTGGTGGAACGGAAGCTGACCATCGACGTTACTTTGATTCCAAGAAATTTCGAATAGTCTTGTTCGATCAACGAGGTTGTGGGAAAAGCACCCCTTATGCTTGTCTAGAAGAAAACACAACATGGGATCTTATTCGCGATATTGAGAAGATTCGAGAACACCTTGGTATTCAAAAATGGCATGTATTCGGTGGTTCTTGGGGAAGCACCTTGGCCCTCTCTTATGCAATCAGCCACCCCCATAAAGTCAGCAGCCTCATTTTACGGGGTATTTTTCTCGTCCGAAAAAAAGAAATAGACTGGTTCTATCAAAACGGCGCGAGTGAGATTTTCCCTGATATCTGGGAAAATTTTCTCAAACCAATCCCCGTAGAAGAACGAGGGGATTTACTGAAAGCTTACGCAAAAAGACTTTTTAGTAAAGACACAAAAATCGTAAAAGAAGCTGCAAAAGCCTGGAGCATTTGGGAAGGAAGCACGTCACGTTTGCTGATGGATCCAAAATTTATTGAACGTTTCGGTACTGATTCCTTTGCGACCGCGTTTGCTTTGATTGAATGCCATTATTTTATGAATAAAGCATTCTTCACGCATGATAATTGGATTTTAGATAATATTCATAAAATAAAAGATATTCCTGGTGTGATTGTTCACGGACGCTATGACATCATTTGTCCTCTTGATAACGCTTGGCAAGTGCACAAACTATGGCCTAAATCTAAACTTATTATAGTCCCCGATGCAGGGCATGCAGCAGGAGAAAAACCGATGACTTCTGCTCTTATCGAAGCCACCGATTCTATTTCTTAATTAAACCTAAAAAAGATTAATACCCGGGAGTACAACCAGGAGAGATATCATCGCGTCTTTTTTCTTGATTACACAGCTCTCGAAAATCTTTTATACAAAACGGCTGAAAGCACAAAGAATCTTGAAGTTTAGGAATTGTTAAATAAAAACTGTCTCCATCCTGCAAATCTATTTTTTCTGGATTCACTACACAATATTCATGATTTTGCTTCGCTTTCTCACAATCTGCTTCAGAAAGATACCAACACTTTAATCCATTCTCACTTTCCAAACAAAAAGGGAGAGTAGCAAACACAATATTAGTCAAAGTCACAATAAAACATAAGATGATGAGTTTTAACCCCGACATAACAGACCCTCCTTGAGCAAAAGGATTATCGGAGTTCTTGGGAAAAAATGAATATTTATTTGGAAAAACTAAAAAAGGGGTGTTCTTTTAAAGACCTAGCAAGTTGCAAGTATTCTTCAGGCCTCAAAGTATCCGGACGTCTTGAAAGGTCTATAGTCAAAGAAGAAACATCTCCCCCTTCGAGAAGGTCTGAAATGGCATTACTTAATTTTTTTCTACGCTGCGAGAAGGCGAGTTTTGTAAGCTTTTCTACATTTTTTAAAATAGGATCCGACGCATATTCACTTCTAGCTTGAAGAGAAACAATTGCACTATCTACTTTCGGAACAGGACTGAAACAGTGTTTATCAACTTTGAACTCTAATTTTAAATTTGCACGAAGCTGAGCGAATACACTCAAGCTTCCATAACTTTTCAATCCTGCTGGAGACACAAGTCTCTCTGCAAATTCTAATTGAACAAGAAGCGCTGAGATTTCTAAAAAGGGCAGTTCAGGCAACAAAACCTCAAGAAGAGGACTTGAAATATTGTAAGGGATATTTCCACATACCGAAAGACGCCCCTTAGAGTCCTTTCTCCATTTTTCAAAATCGAATTTCAAAATATCTTCATTAACAAGAGTCAGTCTGTTTTCTAAAATAAATTTATCAAAATGCTTTTTCAAATACTCAACAAAACGAAGGTCTTTTTCAACGCATGTTACTTTGAATCCTTGATCCAAAAGCACTTTTGTTAAAATACCTTTACCAGGACCTATTTCCAAAACAGATTCTACAGCCTCTTTTTTCAACAAAGATGCAAGCTGTTCACAAGGAATTGTGGTTTTTAGAAAAACTTGTGAAAGATGTGATTTTTGATAAGGACTATTCATTTAAGACCTTGCTTCTTCGTATCGGGAAAAACAATTCCACCCATAATCTAAAAACTTATTTTTGTTCAAAGCTCCTTTATAGAGATGAAATCCTAATGCTGCAATCATCGCAGCATTATCAGAACAATATTTTAAATCGGGAAAATAGGAAGGAACCGCAACTGCATTACGCAGAGTTTCTCTAAAATAAGAATTTGCTGCAACTCCTCCCGATACAAGAATGGAACGCGTCTCAGGATAGATGTGCAAGGCATGTTCCAACTTGCGAAGAATTTGATCAAAAGCTTCTCGTTGAAAAGCAGCGCAGATATTTTGTATTTTTTCTGAACTGAGATTGTCTTTTTCTTTTTCAATAAGATAACGAATATGCGTTTTAAGACCTGAGTAACTGAAAGCCAATCTATCCTTTTGTTCCAACATTCTAGGCATTGGAATCGCGAGAGCACTCCCTTTGCGAGCAAGAGCTTCTACTGCAGGGCCACCAGGATAACCAAGATTGAGTAATTTTGCTACTTTGTCAAAACATTCACCACAAGCATCATCTATAGATGAAGCGATAAGTCGAAAATCCGTTGCATTTCTCATAAAGTATAAATGTGTGTGTCCACCTGACACTACAAACGCTAAGCTTGGATAAAATTCTTCAGGGTTTTGAATGGAAAGCCCAAGCAAAGCTCCATGGATATGTGCATGAACATGATTGACGGGAACCAGAGGTTTTTGCAAAGAATAGGCGAGTCCCTTTGCAAAAGAAGATCCCACAAGAAGGGCGCCTATAAGCCCTGGCCCTTGAGTCGCACAGATCACATCGATATCTTCGGATTTTAAGTTCGCTTCTTTGAGAGTCATTTCGTAAAGAGGAAAAATCATTTCGAGGTGTTCCCTTGCTGCAATTTCGGGAATCACACCTCCAAAACGATTGTGACTTAGTTGAGATGAAATTTTAGAACTTAAAACTTCTGTCCCATTTTTCAAAATAGCTATTGCAGTTTCATCACAACTGGATTCTATGCCTACGAGGATCATAAATGCTCTTGAAGTTTCTTGATATGTTGTTTAGCGGTTTCACTTTCAGACGCACTTGGAAATTTTTCCAAGAGAAGCTTGTAGTACGCGATCGCAGTTTTTTTATCACCTAAATTCCTAAAACAATCCCCCAAACGCAGACGGATTTTAGGAGCAAAAGAAGCTATACTTTCTTTTTTAATAAGTTCACCAAAAGCAATAGCCGATTCTTTCATATTCCCTGTTCGGAACAAACTCTCCGCGTAGTAATACTTCAGCATATCTGCATCTTTTGCATGATGCTTATTGGAAAGCAACTCAGGCGCATTCTCTACTATCTCTTTAAACTGCTTTTTATGGAAAGCTTCTTCCACACCCTTCAAAGTCGATAGTTTTATTTTCGACGCAGGTTTTTCACTTCGCTTTTTATCAATTTTCTCTAGAAGGGCGAGAATTTCATTCTGCGTTTTTTCAAGGGCAAGTATGCGCTCATCGAACTTTGAATATTTCTCAGGATCAAAATTTTTAAGCTTTTCTGCAATCGCGGCGATATCTTTGGCTATAGAGGGGTCTGTATCTCTCGTGCCAGGAAGCTCCCCTTTTTGAACTCCCAACTCAAGGCGGTCTATTTCTCCTTTCATCTTTTGCAAATCCTGCTCCATTTGACCGACTCGACTGGATGCTGAAACGTACTGGCGGCTATTAATCTGTTGTTTGTCTTGAAGCTCCGTTTCGAGGGCGAGCACGCGCGTATTGACGGTGAAAAGCTCTTTCCTGAGTTCTTCGTCGTGAAAGCACCCTATTAGAGACACACTAAACGCCGGTATAAGCAGCCATTTTTTTCCAAACACGTTTCTATCCTCATAAAGCTTGATGGGAACTTCGTTAAAGTAGTTTTAACATATTATAGACTGAGGGCGGATGAGAATTTGAGATCATTTTTTATTGACCTTTTCTGTGGAAACTGACCTAATTGAGGTTTCGGCGTTATTGCGATACTTTGGGGCGGAGTGACGATTTCCTCCTTCCTATTTCTGAATTTTATGGTTTTTTTAGCCCATTTGTTTCACCTTCATGGCAAAAAGTGATATATCACTACAAATATCGGCAAAATCCCCGAGTAATTCTGGGTTTAAAATCCCCAAAGTACACATAACTAAGACATAAGTGATTTATAAAAGAGAGAACAATGACCAAGGAATTTTCTCCCATGAACTCAGATTCGCTAGAACAAGACAGCAACAACACACCCGTCGAAGCTAAAACAGAAGAGCCTATTGCAGAAACTATGGATGCAAGCTCATCCGAATCTCCTCTAGATCAAAGTTTAAACAATTTTTCCCAAGAGACCTCCGTTGTCACTCATGAAATTCCCAATCCTCTTCTTGATTTCAAAGATGTTTCTTTTTCACAAGACCTACAAGACATCCTAATCCATGCAAAATGGAAAACCCCACGCCCGCTTGATGGGATCACTCTGCCCCATACTCTCAGCGGTGAAGATGTTGTTGTCCAAGCATTGTCAAAAACATCTGCTATCGTGTTTCTTACGCTCGCACACAGACTGGCATCCTACAAAAAATCTCTAGAAGAAGCTCCCCAAGCTCTAGTTATTTGCTCTTCATCAGATGTTGCAGATAAGGCTTGTCAGGATTTCATAAGACTGTTTGGGAAAATAGAACTAACAGCTTCCGTTCTTAAAGACGAAGTAGAAGATTTAGAAAAAACGGAAAATACAGAAACGACGAAATTCACTCTATCCAACATACTCTTTGGAACTCCTTCGAGTTTGAAGAAGGCTCATGGAAAAAATGAAATTGATCTCAAAAACGTTCTTCTATGCGTTTGTAGAGATTTCGATTCCATTAAAGAAGCAGGAACTTTAGAAGATCTTGAATTTATTTTTTCACGTGTACAAAGCGCTCAAAAAATAATGTTTGCAGGATCCATTGCAGGACCAGCAAAAGATTTTGCATCTCACTTTTTACAAAATGCAAAATACATCTCTCTTGAAAGAGAGCGAGCGACAATTGCTAACGTAAGTCACTATGCATTTTTATGTGAAACACCTAACAAATTCAAAACCCTTCTAGGTTTATTCCAGGATCAAAACCCTGATTGCGCAACAGTATTTGCAAACTCAAAACTTAGCGCAGCTTGGTTGTATCACAAGCTCTTAGAAAATGGTTTTGCTGTTGAGAATTTAGCTGGTGAAAATGCAAAACGCTCTGAACTTACAGAAAACGTAGAATCTGGAAAAACAAAAGTTATCGTGGCAACAGATTATGATAGCCGTAATCTCAGCCTTCCACAGGTCACACATGTGTTTAACTTTGATCTTCCAGAAAGTTCAGACGACTACCTAAACCGAATGGGAATGCTCGGAAAAGAAAAACAAACTTTTGTCTACTCGCTCGTTTGTGAAGAGTATGGACAAAACTACCAGTATGTTTACGACTTACTTGGACAAAAAGCCCCAAAACCAATTTGGGCTAAGGAAGAATATTTGAATATCGCAGACAAATCAGGGAACCCATTCCTAGAAAAAAATATCGGTTACATTGAAAAACGTCCCGGAAGAGATTTCGGTGACAGAGAAAGACCACGACGTGGTCATGATCGACATGACAGCGATCGCTCTTCAGGTTTCCAACGTAAAGAGCGTTATGAAAGATCCGATCGCAATGAGCGTGGAGACAGACACTCAAACAGCGATCGTATTTCACGCGCACCTCGCAATGAAGAGCGCAATGAACGCTTTGATCGACACAAGGATCGTGAAACTCGCGGAGAACGAGCCGAGCAGCGTCCTATGCGCATGGAAAGAGATCGCGAAGACAGAATGCCTAAGAGTTCAGGTCCTCAAATTAAACCTCGTCCTCGCAGAGCTGCTCACAATCCAAATCCTGTTCTTCGTCCTGTAGAGCCTCAACGTAAAATTATTCCAGCTCAGAAAAAGCCAAGAAGTCTTTTGAAAAAAATTCTCTCTTTCTTTTTCTCTAAGAGCTAATTAGCGATGAACTTCGATCCCTACAACAGACGGTGGGGATCCTCTTTCCATAAAAACATACCATAAATTTCTAAGCCCCTCGAAATTCGAAAAGAAATCTTTTTGAGAGGTCCCCCTCATTGCTTGCAATGCATTCAAACGTTTTTCTACTCCTTTTAGATCCGATGCATGCAAAGTTGACAGAGAACCATAGTGTCCGAAAAGTAAACTCTCAAAAAACACGAGAGAGTCAAGAGTACGAAGTTCACCTAAAACCAAACGGTCAGGTCTCAAACGAAGGCTCGACTCGATCAGGAAAGATAATTTAATAGAACCTCGACCTTCCACATCTTCTTGACGCGACAGCATCCGAGTCCATTGGGGACTAATCAAAGGAAGTTCATGACACTCTTCAATAATAATGACTCTTTGCTCTTGCGCATAAGTTTTTAAAAATGAGGAAAGTAAAGTTGTTTTTCCACTTCCTGTTGGACCGCAAAAAATTATGTGATTCTTCGGATTCTCAAAAACAACTTTTAAGCACTTCGCGTTTTCATCGCTTATTTTGAAATCTTCAATTTGCAAATTTTCAAAGCGATGCCTTCTGATGGTAAGCAAAGGACCTTCTAAACTTGCCGGGGGAATCAAACAATGCCAACGAAAATTCTCGTTATGAATATGCCCCCCCGCTGAGGGACAGAAAGCATCCAAGCGAAGCCCCTGACTCAAAGCAAACTCTTGACACTCACGAGTCATTTGCGGAATTTTTTTATACGGAGAGACAAACACCTGCGCTTTGTTCTTTTTATAAACACAAATAGAACGTGTTCCATTCCAACAAACTTCATCCACATCAGGATCTTCAAAATATCCTAAGAAGCTCTCTATAAATTCAGGACTCGTTTTCATATCCTTAACTCTCGACAACAAAACTCTTCCGCATTTTTAAAAAAGGAAGCTCCATCATCTATCAAATCTTGACAACCATCACAGTAGTAACGATCTTTATCAGGAAAAAAGACCGATACTTCACGTCCCTGATCTAAAGCGAGACGTGCAGTAATCATAGCTCCCGAATGCTTTGTAGCACCCATAACAAGAGTCCACATGGACAAAGCACTTATGATACGATTGCGGATGGGAAAATCATAGGGCATAGGCAATTGATCCCACAAACGCTCCGAAAGCAAAACACCCCCAGCATTATAAATTTCTCTAAACCGTTCTCTATTTCCCTGAGGGTACAAACGTCTCAGCCCATTTGCAAAAACAACTATGGCAGGGACAGGTTTTTTATTCAGAGATAAAACCCCGCTATGTGCAGAAATATCACATCCAAAAGCTCCTCCACTCACAGTCGTAATTCCTAGATCTCCCAGCATGTAACCTAATTTAAAGGATTCATCGAGTACGAGACTTGCTGTTCTTCGCGAACCCACTACTGAAATTTTCGGAGTATTCAATAGTGTTGGATCTCCAAGAATAGTAATTCCTATCGGAGCCTGAGTAATTTCTCGCAGTAAGGAAGGATATAAGGGGTCGCACTGTAATATGTAATGAGCATTTGCACTGCGACACCAAGACAAATGTGCGTCGATTTTATCTAAAAGTATGTGTGCTTCAGAATCTCCTTTGAAACAGTATTGAGGTAACCATGGCAAAAGACCAGAAGGATCACGGAGTTCTTTTTTAAGAAAGGCATACCAATCTCTTCGTGACCAATTCTCTATCCCACTTCCCTCTACCTCTTCTTGTGAAAGGAGAAGGCGTGGAGCATTTACACAAACATAACGACTGATCATTTGTGAAACGACATGAGTAACGGCATAATAAGGGCGTAAAGACATCATTGAAAATCCAGATTTTTATTCAAAGGCTGAAGAGGTTTACGGGGAAAAGAGAAGTCATGCGAAGGATATTTTTATTCACTCATGGCGTAGTCACCAACTCGAACATCGCGTTGGCAAGTTAATATGTACCCTGTAGAAACAGTTGGTGACACATCTAAGAGTTGAAGAATACCTATGGGGATTTTATTTTTTTCTTTCAAATCGTGAGCATCAGGATCCATATAAATATTAAGAATCTGATTCTTGACAAGTCCATGGGTTGACCCTTTATTTAAGAATAGAAAGTCTCCTTCACCTGCCATTTCACCATCTTCCCCAACGCCTAAAATCAAGGCTCTATCATGAAAGGGTTTTCGTCTTAATAACCGAATATCAAATCGTCTTTCTGGATACAGTTGAGGAACAATAAAATCACCTCCTGCTGTATAACCCGAACTGTTCATACGTATAACGGCTCTTTTTCGATTTTCAATTTCACGAATGGTTCCGTCGCCTAAGTATTGATAATAGTATAAACGGTTTCTGGAATCAGGATTTTTGACCCTTCGGACATATCGAATAACGGAATATATTTTATTGATCTCTACTTCTGTCTCAATCTTTATATATCCACTCTTCATGGATGGAATATGCTCCTCCCCATCAAATCCGGATAGAATCGTTGCGACGGGGCTTACAGGTCGTTCAAACATAAAACCTGGAAGGATACGAGTTTGATTCATTTCATTATAAAAGCCACCTACCGTCACCATGTCATCCTCTGGTCCCTCTAAATCTCTCATATCTACAAAATCAGGAGAAAAAGAGCTAAGAACTGAAGTATCATCTAATTTATCAAAAAAAATTCGTTTAATGTTTTCCTCTCTTTCCAAATCCTTTGAAATTTTCAGCATACTATTCTTTTTTTTATCCTCCATTTTATTCTGGGCGGACAGAGTAGGAGTGTTTAACATCAATACTAATGTTATAAAAAACTTCATATTTCCTCCTCTTTGTGTTCATTCATTATTCTTTTAGCTATTTCAGAGACTTTAGCTCCTGGATTGTTTTTAATAAGTTCTTTCAATATATCAAAAGCATCTTCGCGACTTCCCATAGCGATATAGGTCTTTGCTAAAAATAATTTAGCTGAAATTTTTAAATTGGATGAAGGAAATTTCTGAACAAATCGTTTGAACAAAACATTTGATGTTTGGTATTCCTTCATTTCAAACCAACAGCGAGCAACCCAATAAAGAGGTTCACCACGACTGACCTTGACATCTGTATTTCTTTCAAGTTCTGAAAAAAGAACAAAAGCCCGATGCCAGACTTTTTTCTCAAAAAGTTTCTTCGCTTCTTGAAAACGGCTCATATATGACGAGTGATTTGGTGTGTTTGTCACAGGAACTTTTGGAACTTCTTTCGCTAAATTAAGGATCTTTTCTTCACTTGAAGAGGGCTTTTTGATTTCATCTTTGGATTGAAGTTCTTCCATTCTTGTTCTTTCAAGAAAAGCAATTTTATCCTGTTGTTTTTGAACCGTTTCTTCGAGTTTATCTACTCTCGACCAAAGTTCAGCTTGTTTGATTTCCAAACTTTGATTGGTTTCTTCTTTTAATTCAAATTCATCTTTATGAGAGACACAGGACGTTGCAAAAATGAAGAGCCATAAAATTCTATACATTTTAAATTCCTTTTCAGCGATTCAACGCTAAAGAAAGCATTGACTCTATTTTAACATGTGCTATCGAATGGAAAGATGCTTAGAAATTTTTCCAATTTCCTCGAGGGAGCCGAAAACGTGATTTGCCTAAAAAAATGGTTTTTCTGTCTTGTTATCCTTATCTTTACTACAAGTTTATTTGCTGAAGAAAGCAGCTTAGAAAAAGAAAGCGGAAAGACTTTCCTCATTGGATATAGCGGAAATTACCCAGTAGCTCATTCTAGTCTCACATACGAACACTCTCAGTATCATCCTCTTATTGGTATGCGTCATATTTCAGAAAATTGGGTTTTAGGCATTGCAACACAATATAAGTTTCTAAAAAACAAAATTGATGGCTCAAAACTTGTTCTTTGGGCTCTCCAAGAAGAGATAAATTATAAATTTCGTATTTATGACCCCTTGTATTTTCTTTTCGGAGCTAAATTTCTCTATCTTTTTCCTATACAAAAAGGAATGTTTCCTTTTCATAAGAACGAACAATTCAGATCCGAAGTAGGAGTTGGTACTACAGCATCTTTGACTTATTTTTTTATGAAAAAAACAGGGGTAGGTGTTTTTGTAGATCTATGGAGAGGGACTGCAACACAAAAATTTCAAAGCCTAGAATTTGGTATCCAAATGAGCATTCCTCTTTTTTTTGGAGGATTAAAAAGAACAACGTCCTAAAACAAATTCCGTTTGCCATCCAAATCGATCACTCGGCCATAAAGCTTCCAATCCAAATTCTTTAAAATAACCAACTTTCAACTCCCTATAACTTGTGTATTGAAGATGACTATCAAAAACAACTGCAGACTTAGGCACAAGTATAAAATCTACTTTAGCTGCTAATCTTTCTCCATACGTGATTTGAAAAAGTTGATTCCGCGAATGTGTTGTAAAACAGCTGGATTCTATGTTGCAAAAAGCTCTAGAAGAATCTTGAAGGTGCAAAGCATCAGAAAGTTGAGCTATTACAGAATAGACTTCTGTAGGAACATAGGCCGCAATGATCACGCGATGCTTACAAATATGTCGCAATTGAACTTGATTCTTTATTTCTTGGATAATTTTTTCTACTTCGTCTGGCTTTACCGAAATATCTAGTTTCAAATTAACTAGGAGTACACTTTGCTTTTCCAGCTTCACGTCTTTCCAAACCATTGCATTGTTGGAAAGCTTAAGAGTACTCAATGACGCCTCATCAGAAAACTGTAGTGGGGGAGTGATGGCCATTGCTAAAAATTCTTCTTCTCCCGAATCCGTATGAATTCGTGGCTCTGAAAGATGCCATTTGTATCCATGCAGGACACCAGCTGAAAGAATCCCTTGATCGGATTCAAATGGATTAGAATCCTTTTTCATCATCTCTTGAAAAAAAATAAGGTCCGGTTTTGTATCTCCAAGCTCTTTGTCAATAAGAGTCAATCGCTCACGCCTGAAAAGCCAATCTCCTTTCCACGTTTTTTTCGAAGCTATGGGTTGAGTTCTCTGATTAAAGAGTGAGAGAAGTTGAACTTTCATTCTGCGAGAATCGTAATCTATAGAGGATCCTCCAAAATTCACGCACGCAAGTTCCACCATCAAAAAGCACAGAAGAATGAAGCGTTCTTTAAATCGCGACATAGGCGTCTCTTTTGAAGTTTAAACTTCGTTATTTATGTACCGCGCAATTACCAAACGTTGAATTTCGCTAGTCCCTTCACCAATGCGTAGGAGAGCTGCATCTCTGTAATGTCTTTCTATGGGATATTCTTTCATGAGTCCGTAACCACCAAAGGTCTGCTGACCCTCACGCGCACAGAACTCGGCAAGTTCAGAGCAGTATAATTTTGCCATAGCAGCAAGCTTCTGAAATGGTTTTTGGCTCTGACGAAGCCAACATGCTTTGTATAACAAGCTTTCCGCTGCTTCTATGCGAGTTGCCATATCCGCAAGCTTAAAAGCAATGACCTGATGTTTATACAAAGCTTGACCAAAAGTTTTTCTTTCGTGTGCATAGGCTCGTGTCAACTCAAAGGCACCTTTTGCAAGACCCAATCCCATAGCAGCGATGGAGAGACGACCGTTGTCGAGTGTGTCCATCATGATTTTAAAACCATCTCCTCGTTTACCCAAAATATGATCGTCACTCACATGAACATTGTCGAAGAAGATTTCTCCAGTGTTCGATGCACGCCACATCATCTTATCTTTCATGGTACGTGTCGTCATACCTTTGGAATTTTGAGGAACAATAAAACAGGTCATTTCAGGTTTACCATCCGCGCGCTTTCCTGTCGTTGCAAGAACGGTAATTCCTTTACTTATCTTCGTCGAAGAGTTTGTAATCCACATCTTCGAGCCATTCAGTATCCATTGCTTAGCATTTGCATCATAACGAGCCTGTGTTTTTCCAGCCTGAGCATCGCTTCCTGCTTCAGATTCTGTAAGACCGAAGGCCCACAGCCCTTTACCGGTGCAAAGATCAGGAATGTACTTTCGTTTCTGTTCTTCCGTCCCATGATAATAAAGAGGGCCAATACCAAGAGAGTTATGAGCCGCAATTGTGGCAGCATGAGAGCCATCAATCCTTGCCAGCTCTTCCACAGCTATAATGTAAGACAGATAATCCATCCCATGCCCACCCCACTCTGTACTTACAAAGGTTCCAAAAAGACCTAAATCTCCCATCGCTTCAGCTGTTTCATAAGAAAACTCTTCTTTCTCATCAAGTTCTTTAGCTTTGGGTGCAATCTGTTTAGCTGCAAAATCACGAATCGTTTCTCTTAGAAATTTATGTTCAGATGTCTCTTCAAATTCATAGGCCATTTTTTATTCCTCCCAACTTATAGAAACCCTACCTTCCCTTCCACTCGCTCCTGTAAGAATCGCAATGTAAGACTTATAACGCCAGGTTGAAACCTCACCTCTTTCTACCGCAGCCTGAATCGCACATGCAGGTTCATCCAAGTGCTTGCATTCTCTAAATTTACATTGGCCTATATATTTGCGCAAATCGACAAAACACCATGTCAATTCGATAGGATCATATTCTTTAATGAGAAAAGAACGGATACCAGGGGTATCAATTACAAACCCACCCGTGCCAAGCTTAAGAAAACTTGCATAGGTGGTTGTATGTCGACCTTTAAATAAGACTTCTTCTGTTTCAACATCTTGAATAATTTCCGGATGCATAAGGTTAATGATGGAAGATTTTCCCACACCCGAATGCCCCGCAACCAAACTGACTTCATTCTTGAAGACATCTTTAAGCTCATTATCTATTTTTCCCGAATCTGCCTGAGTAAGAAAAACTCTATAACCAAACGAACGGTAGAGTTGAATCATCTCCTCACATTCTTTTCGAAACGATTCACTTGCCTCATCGAGAAGATCTTTTTTGTTGAGAATAATACAGGTTTTTACTTGCTGTTCTTCTGCGAGGACAAGAAACCGGTCTATAAGACCCCATTTGATTTTCGGTGATAAAAAACTTGCAATGACGACCATCTGTGAAAGATTTGCAGCAAGTACATGTTCTCGTTCATTGCGCATAGGATCTAGGCGTGAAATTTTTGAAAATCGCGGCGCCCTATATTCAATAGAACATTGAGGAAGAGGATCTTCATGTCCAACTTTACGCTCACTCTTCAAACAAAGAACACGGTCACCTACAACAACAAAATTTCTTTCTTCTCTTGCTGCTTGTAAAAACTTACGAGGAAGGGTTCCCAGCCAAATATTTGTTGTTTTAATAGCCCCTAGAGTAGCTTCAACCGCTACAAAAGCGAACCCCTTCTGAACTTCTACAACGCGCGCTGCAAAAAACTCGGGTTTTTGAAGGTATATCTCCCATTCCGATTCTTCTTTTGTAAATTCTTCCCCTTTACCAGAAACAAATTTTCTACCTTCTTTTTTTTTCTTAGTGAGGGAATACCTTCGGTCCTTCATAATTTTCTTTTCCAAAACCATTGAGAGTTTTTGTAATTGCTGAACTCAGCGGTGCAAGATTATCAATGCACGCTTTTGCTTTGCTTAATATTAGAAACTGACTTCCGCTTTTTTTCAAATATTCTAAATCAAACATCGTATCCATAAATTGTTTATACTCATTTTTATCAAAGTATTCCAATTCATGATACCCACCTAAAATACTCGATTTTTTTGCAAGAGCCTCACAACTTTTTCCAAACGCCTCAAAATCCAAGGCAACTTCATAAGAATTTTGTGAAAGCAAATAGATATACAAACAGTATCTTTCTACGACATTTCCAATAATACGACCCATTGCTGTTAAACAAAATGATTCTTCTGTATGAGACTCCGCTGGCCTTATAAAATCCCCTTCAACACAAAGCAATTTGAGATCGCACATTGCATAAACATACGCTTTGATAACGGGAGCAATTTCTTCATTCTTCCATTTGAGAAAGAAATCATTTTTCAGAAGTTTATAGCTTTCAGATAAAATTTTAATCAACCCGTCAAAATCAACTGAGTTGCAATATGAAAACAGATTCGCAATCAACGAAGGAATAATCATAAGAGGAAGTGCATTGTTTCTATAGTAATTGAGAAAGACACAATCTTTTTCATTCACAAAAATAACATCTCCAGTGATGTGCTCAAAACGCTGAACTTGCGAAAGTGTCTCACTCAATTTCAAGAGATCTCTTGCAGAAGCCTCTGGTAAAACAACACCCTTGTCATAAGGAACCGCACGTAAAAGCTCTAACCATATATTGACCATAGATGTAAGCTTATCTTCCGCTATGGCGTGTTTAGGAAGCGCGAGCAAAGCGAGAGAAAATAAAGAAATAGGGCTCAGATGTATAGCCTGATTGATCTTGGTCATCACTTCTTTTGAAAGGTCCACAACAGTGTTGGGTTTTCCTTCTTGTGAAGTATTTGCAAGATAGGTGTTGAGATCTATAGGCTCACTGAAATTGATATAAGCTTTACCAAACTCATAGGCGAGAAGTTTCGGTATGCGAAACAACTGCCAAACAGATTCTGCTTTTTTAGTTTTACCACGAAGCTCATGAAAATAACTCCTAGCTTCCATAAGTTTGTCATAAGAAATGTAGGTAGGAATAAGAGCTATGGGTTTTTCTTTATGTTCCTGTGCTGTCTTTACAACCATGGAAATCATACCCAATTTTGGTTGCAGAAGTCTTCCCGTACGACTTCTTCCCCCTTCAATGTAGAAACACATTGAATACCCACCGGTAATGAGGAAATTCACATATTCTGTAAAAATAGCGCTATAAAGTTTATTTCCACCAAAACTCCTTCTAATAAAGAAAGCACCTCCTCTTCGGAAAAGTGCCCCAATAGGCCAAAAATTAAGATTCACCCCAGCAGCTGTATGTGGAGTAGGAACCCCTAAGTGATACAAACTATATCCTAGTAGAAGATAGTCCATATGACTTCTATGACACGGTAAATAAATAATCTCATGCGTCTCTGCCAAAGCTCTCAGGTAATTTCCATTTCGAATGTCGATTCCACGATAGATTTTATGAAAAATCCAACTGAGTATGGAATCCGCAAATCGCACGACATGAGGGGAAAGACTCGCTGCAATTTCATCAAGGTATCGTCTTGCTTGTTCTTCAAGTTTTTCTCTTGATTTCCCTTTTTTTTCAACCTCCTGATCGAAAAAATCACGAATAGCTTTCGAATGAAGGATGGACCTCATCATCTGTTCGCGATCGTAAAGATAGGGTCCTACCATAGCTTCACGTTGTCTGTGAAAGTGAACTCTCAAAACCCTTCTGAGCTTTTTTGTACCTGAAACAGTATCTTTTTCCTGTTCTATAAAATTCAATGTAGAAATGGGTTTTCCAAAACTGCAATAAACATTTCGACCTTGAACAAAGAATAAAATAAACCGCTGTAACCAACCACCTTGTTCATCATCGAAAAATAAAAGTTTGATCAGAGATTTCTCTTCTTTACCTGCATCGCGCCCCCAAAACACCGAAACAGGAATCAACTGAATATCTTTTTGATCCGCTCGAACCTTCTCAAGGAGATGAAACAATCCTGTGGGAATATGTTTTGCCTTTTTCTTTTGAACAAGACCCGACTTCGCAAGATAGATGTAAGAGCCCTCTCCAGGATTACTAAGCTCATGCAAATCTTTATGCGGTTTTGGTAATTTGAGTTTGCGACAATGATAGTCCAGCACTAAAAGATCGGTAATGGAATGAGAATTCAATACATAGCAAACAGGTTTCTTTGTATCCCATTGGAAATCTATAGCTTTTTTGGGAAGCGATTTGCTCTTTACCCATAAATAAATAAGACGTCTCAACCACCAAAAAAATTTCATCCCATTTCTAAGATGAGGCTCAGAAGTCATCTCAGATGGGCGTTTAGATGCTTCTGTAGATCTATCGTCACTGTTCATATAGTTCCCATGTGTGGATGAAAGAAGAAAATCCTAAGCGGAGATATTAATGAGCTTTTCAGGAAAAGATCAAGTTCGAATACAGTCTTCGAATGCAGCCATTTGGCTGAAGAATTTACCTTCAAAGAGCTGTTTCATGTTTTTTTTCAAGGACTTCTACTAAGTTTGTGTTTGAAAAACTGAGACTTTTTTCTTCGCCCTTCTTTCCTGGAAATCCTAAATTTTTGCCGTTGAAATTGATTTCAACAGCACCAGCATTTGGAAGAATAAATTCAATCTCTCCTTCAAATGGAAACTTATAAACCCCTGGAGTGAACGTAGTGGAGGTAAATTCTTCTGGCATGATTCTATGTTTGATCTTCACCTCTTCTCTCACGGTTAAGACGAGCAAGGACATATGCTCAGGAAGCATAGGCATATCTACAACAGGGTTTTTATTCATCCCTACTTGAGAGGATAGATTAGATTGACTCATCAAAGGAACAGCACTCTCAACAGGGTTTTGCAATCCAGTAAGATCTGTTTCATTTGAAATTTGAAGAACCCCGCTTTCTTGATTACTTGTACTTAAAGGAACACTTTGATTTCCTCTTTGAGAAAGAAATCGAATCACAAAGACAAGCGTCGCTGCAAAAAGCGGAACGAAAATGAGTAAACTAATACGACTCCACGATACATTCCGAAATATTGAAGGAGAGTAAGAAAGCTTATGATCTCTATGTTCTCTTAAAAAAGAACTCGAATGGGGCTTTTCACCTATTGCCTCAGGAATATAAATCCAAGACCTTTCATAAATTTCAAGAACCGGTTCCGAATTTATATTAAGGACCTTGCAAATATTCTTTATAAACCCCCGTCCGAATAACTTTCCAGGAAGTCCCTCAAAATTTCCCAGTTCTATATCTTTCAAAAAAGCTTGTGAAATTTTAGTTTGAGATTCTATCTCTGCCAAACTCAGTCCCATACTAAGACGTTTTTCTGAAAGAAGTTTCCCGATGTCTTTCTGCAATTCATGTATATGTTCGTTTTTTCCGCGATTCAAAATGGAACCTTTCTCTTCGGAGTCTCTAAGAGATCTTTCTCAATCTGCATGTTAGGTGCTTGTCACTGACTTTGTTATAATGAAAGCAAGTCCAAAAAAGAGCAACTAAAGACATGAACACTCCGTATTCTCAAAATTTAAAATTTTTAAGCGGTTTAAAAACAAAGACTATTTTTAGTATTTTTCTTTTAAGCCTTTACTCATGCCAGCACTTATCTGATGAAAAAGAAGCCAGTATTCAAAAAATTGTCGAGACCAACATTAACTTCGCTCAAAAACAGGTTGATCTGGGTAAACCCGAAGAGGCTCTCCAAGCACTCCGTAATCTACGAGAAACCTTTCCAGACAATGCCTCTATTTTCAACATGATGGGTATATGTTATCTGGCCCTTTCACGTCCCGCCCAAGCAAAAGCCTATTTTCAAAAAGCCTACAAGAAGGAGGCTCTTACGATTTATGCCTTAAATTTAAGCTCCTCTCTCATTTCTACAGGCGCTTATGTACAAGCCCAGAAACTTCTAGATAAAACACTCCGAGATAAATCCTATCCGTACAAAGAACGGATCTTTCACAACTACGCCCTAACTTTCGAAAAACGAAAATTATACAAAAAAGCAATTTATTATTACAACAAAGCTCTTGATGAAAATCCTTCTTATTATTTGAGCAGTTTTCGACTTGGAAAAATTTATCTGAACCTTAATCAAAAACAATCTGCACGCAAGACATTTGAAACAGCCTATCACTCATGCCAAATTTGCATAGAGCCCATCAGAGAGCTTTCTCTGCTATATCTAGAGTCTGGCGAAGCAGCAAAAGCAAGCGCTCTATTACAAGATTTCCTTGCTAACAAAGAGATTACTAAAGAAGGAAGAGACGAAGCAAAAAAACTACTCAGTCTCTCGTCTAAAAATAAGTACGATACAAATTAGCACGCAACTCTTTGGGAGAACTTCATGTGTTCGAAACGTGTCTTGTTCATTCTTTTTTTCGCTCTTAATTCTTATTCGGCATATTCACAAAAAAACGAGAGTATGCTAACGAGCACAAACCGTTACCAATCTCTTGAAAGTTTTTCAAAAGCCATTTTCTATTTGGAAAGTATGTATGTAGATCCTAAACATGTGCAACTCCCCAACATGATTAGCAATGCTTTAGATGGAGTGGTGAGCAAACTCGATCCGCACACGGTACATTTGAGCAAACACGCATTTCAACAACTTACTTCAGATACAAAGGGACAAATTGGTGGAATAGGAATCACTGTAAGACCAGAAAAAGATAAGCTCATCATCATTTCACCTATGGAAAACAAACCTGCGATGAAAAAGGGGATCAAGGCTGGGGACGAAATCACAGCAATCAATGACATTCCCGTTACAAAGTTAGGCACAGACGTTTTGGAACTCATGAGAGGGGAGCCTGGAACCAGTATCAAATTGACTATTCGTAGAAAAGATGTTGAGAAACTCATGGAATTTAATTTGATTCGTGAGGTGATTCAAATCAATTCAGTAAATTCTGAAAGACTCGGAGACGGTTTATTCTATTCGCGGATTTCGCTGTTTCAGGAAAATACCGCATCCGAATTACAAAAATTCCTCAGCGCGCAAAAACAAATTAAAGGACTCATTTTAGACCTTCGCAATAACCCAGGCGGATTATTAGAAGAAGCTGTCAAAGTTGCAGATCTTTTTATAGAAAGCGGGTTGATTGTTTCGACTGTAGGACGCATGAAAGATAAAGTAGAAAGAGAATTTGCTCACAAACAAAACACGTTTATAGGTTTCCCACTCATCGTTCTTATCAATGAAGGCTCTGCAAGCGCATCTGAAATTGTTGCTGGTGCCCTCCAAGACCACCAGCGCGCGTTAATCATGGGAAGCACTTCTTTCGGGAAAGGATCCGTGCAAACTTTGATTTCACTTCCTGATGGATCTGGTTTGAAACTCACTGTAGCAACCTACTACACACCGAACGATCGTTCTATTCAAGCCAAAGGGATACAGCCTGACATCGTTTTAACTAAAGAGCTGAGCACCCCTACTTCCGATGGGAGAAAAGAAGCCAACTTGAAAGGTCACCTTACAAACACTGATCTGAGCGAGTTTGCCAAGAAAGGGGAACTGCTTAGTGAGATTCGAAAGTGGCCTCAATACCTTTCTGAAGACTATCAAAATGTAACGGCATTTACATATTTGAAGGGCTGGACTCTTTTTACTCCCAAAGCTGTTATGGATAGTAAGGTCGAAAAATAACAATCCAGTATTGTTTGAATTTACTAACCCCAATCTTGCGCTTACGAACCCGACAAAACCGAACGAAGTTTTTAAATGCTGATTCTTCTGTGAAACATTTGATAATAGACTTGCATGTATGACAGGAAATCATGGGGTTATTTGCGACAAATGTTTGCACCGTTTTGAGGCAACAAGGTGAAAGCTCAACTAGATTATCGTGCCCTGAGAGCCCGCTGAGGTCTATTCCTCCTGTCTCAGGAGATTTATCCAATGACTTTCCCTTTATGATGTGTGTAGCTTTATTCTAATCCAAAATTCTCATCTGTATAACTCCCCCTCTAAAAATATTTCAAGCTGAGAGAAAAGAGAGAACTTCAGAATATGACCTTAGTCTTTAAACAAAGTTCCCGCCACTTCAAACTTAAGAGAGAAAATTTTTGCAAAGTGCTTCGCTACCTCGAGAAGGGAAATGTCACGAGCGAGTAGACCTGAAATTGTGCACACCCCCCTATCTTGAATCCCACAGGGAATAATTTTTTGAAAGGTATTTAGGGAATTAGACACATTGAGTGCCATCCCGTGATAGGACACACCTTGACGGATCCGTATACCTACCGCACATATCTTTTCACTGCCAACCCATACTCCTGGAAATTCAGCATCCCTATGACCCGATATCCCATAAATTCTTAGAACGTCCATCACGACATCTTCAAGAGCGCTTACGAATGCTTTCGGGCCCAGTCTGGTCTTTCGTAAATCCCATATAGGGTATATCACAAGCTGGCCAGGTTCATGAGCTGTGGCCTCACCACCTCGATCTACTTGTTCAAGAGCAATGCCAGCCTCCTCTAAAGACTCTCTAGGAACCAAGACATTCTGAAGACTCGCATGCTTACCCAGCGTAATCACTGGAGCATGCTCAAGAAGCAAGAGGGTCGATTCTCCTTCACCATTGAGAATGCGAGCATGCAATTCTTTTTGTAATTGGAAAGTTTCAGCGTAAGGAACACACCCTAGAAAACGAACCTCCATTGTGTATTAACCTTTATGAGAACGAGAGTGAACAATATTGAGAAATTCATTGCGTGTTTCTGCATTGAGAAAAAGACCTCTCATGCAGCTTGTCACTGCAAAAGAGTTTTGTTTTTGCACTCCTCGCATCGTCATACACAAATGAGTTGCTTCCATAATCACACCAACCCCCAAAGCCTCGAGAGAACTTTCGAGAGTTTCTCCAATTTGATTGGTCAGACGTTCTTGGACTTGCAGTCGACGAGCAAAAACATCGACGACTCTTGGAATTTTAGACAACCCTATAATTCTTTTGTTGGGAATATATCCAACATGACAACGTCCATAAAATGGAAGCATATGATGTTCACAAAGACTGTAGAATTCTATATCCCGAACAACGACCATTTCTGTGTAAAATTCATCAAAAAAAGCATCCTTCAGAATATCAGAAACATTTTCTTTATATCCCGAAGTCAACTCTGCAAGAGAATTCATAAAACGGTGAGGGGTTTTAACAAGACCCTCACGTTCAGGATCTTCTCCGATCTCCAAAAGAAGATTTTTAATGGCATCTTCATGTTTCGATTTCACATAGTCTCCTAGCACTAGACTTTACCAGCACCCAAATCCACATCACGCGATGATTGAGCATCGACACCAATCTTTTCGTAGAACAGCTCATCTATAGTTTTTTTAATTAAAATCCAAAGCAATTCTCGGTCGCGACAGCGCGAGAAGACCCCAAGCGGTATCTGGAAACCACCCTTATCCTTACGGCCTCCCCCATACCAGGTCCCATCCTCTCTTTTGCCAAAAATATCTTTCAACCACTTATCAGGATCTAAAGTATGTGATTTGGTTCTCAAAGATCCATCTACATAACTTCCCACAATTCCATAAACAACAACTGTCTCAATTCCTTCTCTATGCAAAAGATAATCTGCACACTGCCCTATTCCGTCCCTGTCTTCTTCACGAACATATCCAACACCAGAAAACAAATAGGTCTCTCGTATGTCCTTATGTTGCAACGCAATCTGAGTAAGATCCATAGTCTTAGCAGAAATTGCCTGCTTAGAAATCAGAGATAAAAGATCACGATCGACAAAAGGAGCTAAAAACTGACTTGCTTCATAATCCACAGAAGCAGCATTTACATAATCATCTGTATCGGTGCGAATACCATGCATAAGTGCGGTTGCAATTCGCGTTTCTTCAAGAGTATCTCCAGTAAATTCAACCCCTGATAATCGCAAATACTCCGCATAGATAGCAGCAGTTGAACCCGCACTATCTCGTATATCTACGAATAAGCCTTCCACCGTACCAAGAGGCTTGTGATGATCTACAAAAACAAGAAGTTCACATTTAGAGGGAAGTTTAATAGGAAGGTCTATAGATTGAGAGTCGTTGATTGCAAAATAATCGTATTCCGAGGCATCAAAATCAGAAGAAGCTTGTTCAAGGTCAAGATCTAATTTTTTTACCAGAGCTCGATTTTCATGATGAGATATATCATCAAAATAAATCATTCGAGAATCTATTTCGAACTGCTTAGCAAACCAATGAAGGACCAACGCACATGCAATATTATCAGGATCAGGATAACCTTTAATGCATATGACAAGTTTTTTCCCTCTAGCTTTTTCCAGAGTTTTTAGAAAGGCATCCGTTTTGGAACCTATAGCTTTCACATTGCTCAAACTCGTTGTATTAAATATCTTCTTTGGTTCGGAGCCCATCTTAATTCCATCTCCATCAAAAGCCATTTTTGTTCTGTAACGTTTCATTCCGTTCGAAGTCCAATCCTAAAATTTCAGCATATCCGCAAACCTTTAGTCTTCAACTCTCCCTCTTCGACCGTTTTCTTTATAATCTTATTATTTTTTTAACTTACGCTAAGTACTTGATTCAGTATGACATTCACCGCTTTCGGAGTAGGAACCCCTCGAAATATAAAGCCAAATTTTTCAAAGCTTTTCTCATCTATCTCTTTGATGCCGATACTATCTTGTTTAATAAGTGAATTGCAAACTCCAATTATAACTCGCACTTTGTCAGATTTTTGCAATATTCTCACCCTTTTATCGAGTTCTCCCCGATGCCATCTGTGAAAAAGTTCAAGGTGAATTTTCTGACCTGTGGAGACATTTACAAAACTCATATCAGGGAAACAAAAATCTTGAGATCCCAGGGAAATGAGTTCATCACACCACTCACACCGCCACGCTGAGGAATGATTGTTAAATGCTTTTAAAAACTCTTCAAACTCTTCAGGCCTATAATCTCCCCATTCCTTATAGTGTGATTTCAAAAGAGCATCTTCATTAAGAGAAAGCAGATAACTTTTTTTCTTATAAACAATAGCCGCGTCAATTTGCCAGTGTTTAAGCAAAAGAAGTCTGGGGAAAAAATTTGCCAATCTCATCCCATAAGCCTGCGTGTTGACTAAAAGACTCATAGGTCCATCGATACTGAAAGACAAAGAATTCGCATCAAAGTTAATATTTCCCACAACAAGCCGGTGAAATTTAATGGCTCTAAAAAGATGTCTCTTTTCAACAGCGCTTGTGAAAGAAATGCGAAGGTCCACTTTTGGCGCTATTAAAAACAAGCTCTGAACCAAAGCACAGTTGTATCGATAAATAAAATCTTCTTCATTCCAATCTAGGGACGAATTCATCTGTTTAAAATCTGGAAGATCTGAGTAAAGATTTTCAGATAAAAATTTAAAGCTTTTTGAAAATAAAGATTCCAATGTTTCTTGAAACTCTTCTTTGCTTTTAAAATACTGTTCCTGACGCAAAGACTGTGCAGTCTTTATCAAATTCCATCGAACCGATTCACAATCTCCTTGCGTTTCAGAATATTCCAAGTGATCCAATATAAGTTTTACAAAACCAGAAGCATAAGAAAGAGATTCTCTCTCAATTTCATCCTGTAAGGCTTCTTCGATATAGGATTGAGTTTGCCCTTTTGATCCGTTTACAATGGCAAGCAATCTTCTTGTGAGTATTTGAGCTTGCATATCTTTGGGATCTACAAATTCAGGATGTATACATCCTTTTCGCAGACTAACTTTCAGTAGATCCTTCGTAAGCATCGTGACGCCTTCTTCGTTGGTTAACATAAACTTCGTTCGTTGCTTTAGCAACGAGCTCATAAAGCAACGCTCTCTTACCAGGTCTAGGACGAAGTATACGACCTAGACGTTGCACATGTTCTCGAACGGCTCCTGTTCCCGAAACAATAACACCTATACTTGCTTCAGGAACATCTACCCCCTCGTTGAGAACACGTGATGTAACAAGAACTTTGAAGACCCCTTCTTTGAAGGCTTCGAGAAATTTCTTTCTCTCTTTTTCTTTTGTCTTATGAGTAAGAACAGGAAGTATAAATTCCGATCCAATGCGATATGCAGTTTCATTATCGTCTGTAAAAATAATCATCTGCTCTTGAGAATGCAAAGTGAGTAAATCCCAAACAACCTCCATTTTCTTCTTTGCTCTTTGTGCAATTAATTTTTGCGCACGTTGCGCTAGATAAGCTTCTCTACCCTCCTTAGATCTTGAAGAAAGGAAAAGAAACCGTTTCCATGCATCTTTTTGTGAGAAATTAATCCTGTTTTTTTGAACAAATCTCAAATAGAGATCCCGCGCAGTTTTATACGCTACACGCTCTTCTTCAGTTAGTTCAACTTCGAGATTTACGACATCATAAGGAGCAAGAGATTGCGAGACAAGTTCAGTGATTTTCCCTTCATATACAAGAGGTCCGAGAAGATCATAAATAATACTTTCTTTTCCATCTGCTCTTTGAACGGTTGCAGATAAACCTAACCTATAGGGAGCAAGCGCACATTGTGCAATAAATTGATATTGGGGAGAAGGTAAGTGATGACATTCATCGAAAATAATAAGTCCGAATCGATTTCCGAAATTATCTATAGTAAGACGCGCAGAATCATAAGTAGAAATTGTAATAGGTCCTAATTCTTTATTCCCATCACCTAAAAGACCTACTTTCAAATCCAAATAATTTTCAAGAACTCTCTGCCACTGATAAAGAAGGTCGATTGTAGGAACCACAACAAGAGTAGAACGTTTTGTTTCTAAAATTGCAGCAAGAGCTACAATGGTTTTTCCCGCACCAGTAGGAAGCGCTATGACTCCTCTTTTTTCACGAGCAATCCACGCGTTAATGGCTTCTTTTTGATAAGGACGAAGATGAAAGTGTGCACGTTGAGAGAGTTTAAGAATTTCATACGCTTTTGCTAAATCTTCGTAAACCCAATTCTGAGCACGTATGGCAAGAACGAGATCTTTATAATCGACACCCTTCGCTCGAAACTGCTGAGTTCTGGGATCTTTTTCGAAGAAGTGGATGTCTTCGAGTTGGGTGTGAGAGGCATCGCTTACAACAGAACCATTATCGAATCGAAGAATAATTTTTTCATCTTTAATCATTAAGATTATCTCGTCATTACAACTTTTTCTTGATCCATAGTATCGCTTGTGCAATTCCTGATAAAACAATCATAGCACTGCATATAAACATAAGATCTTTAGCCCAAGCAGGAAGATCTCCGCCAAGTAAAAAATGGTGAAGCCACACATTGGTAATCACAATTAGAATGACGAAACTTAGTGCGATAATTTTGATCGGCCAAGCGATTTCTTTTTTCATGAGACTTTCCTAAGAGGTTTGCAAAAAATCTAGCTTCTTCCTCAAACAGAGTCTTCAAGCTCTTTCTCCTTGCAGCTCAAAAACTTAATCCACTACAATCACAAGATATAATTCATGGGAAAGGAACCCAGATGATCTTGAAATCGCTTGTTCTGTTAAGCTCTACTTTTTACGCGGGACTGAGTCTTGCAACCCTCACTTTGAATAAAATTCCACCAGAAATCAAGTTAGAAGGTGATTTAGGAGGTCGTGTTGATGATGGAAAAGCTTGGGAGAGCAAAGATCTCAAAGGAAAAGTGAATCTGCTTTTTTATGTTGCCCCTGAAGCAGAAAATTGGAATGAAGAGGCTATTGAAACTTTAAGAAATGAAAAATTCCCATCTGAAAACTTTGCTTCATATGCAGTTGTAAATATGGGCGCAAGCCCTTTGTTACCCAACTGGGCAATTGCTTTAAGACTCAAAGCTAAACAAAAGAACAATCCACGAACAATTTTTGTAAAAGATAAGCATAAAACTCTTGTAAAACAGTGGGGTCTTGCAGATCATTCAAGCGATGTTGTTGTGTTTAATAAAGAAGGGAACGTTGTTTACAGTTTTGATGGCAAACTTTCAAAAGAGCAGACTGCAGAAATTCTCGAAATTATAAAAAAAGAGTTAGCGAAAAATCCAACTCAACGCTTTGAAAGCAAGCAGGCAGACACCTATACCGATACTAAACAACAAAAGCAATAGAGCCCAAAAAAAACAAATAGGCAAAATCAAAAGACCAAGACCGCGCTCAAGAATGCTCACACTTGTAGCATCAGATAAACGCCAGTGAGAGTATTCTCCATTGCGATCTATCGCTCTTTCTTGCAACAAAGATTTTTTTCTCAGGTCTTGAATTCCATCACGAACGGAAGCAATTGACGACATAGAGTCCCCCTTCTTTTATGTTCTCAAGAGATCGTATTATCCACCTTGATTGGTTTTTTTAAAATTGAAAATCCAAAACTCAAAAAACAACGCCTCTTCATTAAAAAAAAAATTATTGAATCAATCAATTAAAACCTTTCCCAAAACAAGGACTTATGGTTAATAGAATCTGGTTGAACTCTATCTTCTTGCACCAGTTAAGGAGTAAGCCATGCGCATTCTAATTGTTGAGGATGATGCACCGCTCGCAAGCGTCCTGGTAAGGTGTCTCCGTGAAGAATCGTACGCTGTCGATCATGCAATTGATGGACAAGAAGCGGAATGGATGGCATTTGAGAATCCTTATGACCTTATCATTTTGGATTTGATGCTTCCCCGAAAGGACGGTCTTGAAGTCCTCAAAAATCTCAGAGGCGGAGATGTTCGTTCTCCCATTTTAATTCTCACCGCTAAAGATAAAATTGACGATCGCGTTAAAGGACTCGATACCGGTGCAGATGATTATCTCTCGAAACCGTTTAGTCTTGATGAATTGCTTGCAAGAGCAAGGGCCCTTCTTCGAAGAAAAGAAACCTACATTCCACCTGTCATCTGTGTTGGTCCACTTGCTATCAATCCTTCCCGTAAAGAAGTTCTTATTGATGGGAAAGTTGTAGAGTTTACTGCGAAGGAGTACAGCCTTCTTGAATACTTTGCTCGGAATGCGGGAAGTGTATTAACACGCACACAACTTTCAGAGCATGTGTGGGATGTAAACTTCGAACCCACCTCAAACGTTGTGGATGTCTACGTGGGATATCTGAGGACAAAGATCAACAAAGTTCTAGGTTATAGTCCCATAAAAACAGTACGTGGACATGGGTACATGCTCGACATAGAAAAAACAGATGGAGAATTAGCAACCATCGAAGAGTTCCCTCAACTCGCAAATCAACCAGCAAGCTATGCTTCTTGAGCGAGTTCCGGTTCGTTTTCGATTATCTATAGTTCATACAGCTTGGATCTCCATTCTATTTTTTATAATAGGTCTGGGCCTCTTCAAAGTTGTTGAACATACTCTGCTTAATTCTGTGGATGCAGCTCTTCTCTCTTCCGCTCAAGCTGTACGTGACTTGGGAGGACAGGTTGTCAAAGAAAACATTGCAATTGACGAAATTGCGCAAAAGAAAACACAGTTTAGTCAACTTGTTCCCGAACGTTTGATTCGACCTTATGCTCAAATCATCAGTTTAGGAGACAAAGACAGTCGTGAATTTTCAAATGAACATTCCGATGTAAAGCTTCCCATCACTCCAAAAACATTGGATAGAGCAGAAAAAGGACTTAACACTTTTGAAACTTTTACATTCAAAGAGCGCCCACCTTTACGACAAGTTTCCCTCCCTTTGCTTCACAATGGAAAATTCTCAGGAGATCTCGTCCAAGTTGGGACGACTCTAGGACCTACTCAAAGCGTCCTCAAAGGGACCGCTATACTTCTCTGGTTATTGCTTCCTCTCGTTCTTATGATTTCCGTTATTCTTGGATACATACTCACGGCTCAAGCACTCAAACCTGTTGGAGTTATGTCTCAAGCGGCTTCTCAATTGGGTGTTGATGATTTAAGCATTCGTCTTCAAGTTCCTATTGCAGAGGATGAACTGCAGGAACTTTCTCTAGCCTTCAATAAAATGTTGGATAGATTGGAAGATGCCATCACACGTCTACGTAGATTTACCGCTGACGTCTCTCACGAACTACGAACCCCACTTGCGGTTTTAAGAGCGGAAGCGGAGTTAGCATTACGAAGAGAACGGAGCTCAGACGAATATAGAAACAGCCTCAGAACAGTGCAAAAAGAATCACAGCATATGTCTGTGATTATCGAAGATCTACTCTTGTTAGCGAGGGCAGAAAGTTCTAACCTTGCACTATCATGGGAATCCATAAAAACATCTCGCTTTATTGAAGAACTCATCGATTCGGTGGATCCTATATTCAAAGATAAAAATGTCTGCATTGAAAGTAAGATTGAAGCACCTGAAACATTTTCTTGTTCTAAAACCTATCTTTCATTAGCGCTTAAAAACATATTACTCAACGCCTGCAAGCATTCAGGAAGCGATGCGAAGGTTCAATTCAGTGTTATAGGTGAAAAAGATGCCATCCACTTTCTCATCAGAGATGAAGGAGAAGGTATCTGCGAAAAAGATCTCCCCTATATTTTTGATCCTTTCTATCGCTCAGATTCTGCACGCAATCGTGCAAGCGGTGGAGTAGGAATCGGACTCAGCCTAACACTCGCACTGATCAAACTCCATAGAGGCGAAATCGAAGTGACTTCGAAACTTGGTGAAGGAACGTCTTTCCTCGCGAAAATCCCAACTCAATTAAATATTCTTTCCTGTTAACTTAATAGGATATCATTTTTAATAAAGTCTCATGCCCGTGTTTTTCTAAAAACTCTCCACCAAAAACAGAAAGATGAGATTCGTTAATATACAGTATTTTATCTCCATCAATTATTTTACAAAAAGAAGCATCACATAAAAATACAGACGGATCAAAATAAATAAGATCCCGGTAACGTATCTGAACCAGATTCATAAAATGTCTATAATGAACTTCATTTTGAATCACTTTTGAAACAGGGATGTTACAAGATTGATGATCTGTAAAACGGAAAGGCCTTATCAGACATCGCTTTGGATCATTGTATAAGGGGATTGTTAAGACTACTGATATTTTTTTTCCTAATTTTTTATAAGCTTCAATAGTTTTTAAAAACGATTTCTTAAAATCTAACGATGAGGTCACCACCCCTTCACGCTTAAATCCATAAATATAATTTTGCCATCTTGATGCTAAAATTATACTTTTAACATGGGGTGATTTAGCATATTCAAAAGCTTTATTTGCAATCTCCCGACAACTTTCCCATCCAAAATCGATAAGACCAGGACATTGCCCTCTACCTAGCTGTAAAAAATCAAATTTCACTTCCTTTCTTAATGAAGATAAAGCAGTACTAAAAGCATTAGCATGACTATCTCCCAACAGTAATACAGATGTTTCTTCTGAAGATTCTGAAAGATGACAAGCGTCATCATCATAGTTTGTAAGAGTAAAAGGCTTACAAGATTCTTTATAAGTCAATTCAAAACTATTCAACCCGAGAACATGATTTACCGATCTATTTGGAAACCCGTTGTTCTGATATATACCGTATCCACCAAAACCAACAATACTCATTAAAGCCAAAAGAAATATGAATTTCTTCTTCGCTGATCCTCCATAACGAAACGGTTTTTCAACATACTTATAGGTTAAAAAAGAAAGAAGAATAGAAAGCGTAAAAATAAGGATTCGCGCTATAGTATTCATCTCATTCTCAATAATTTTGAAAAATGAATACAAAGACCAGTGCCATAAATACAAGGGGTAGCTTATCAGACCCAAAAAGACAAAAATCTTAGTAGAAAGCACATTCTTATTTATCCAAGCGTTAGGCCCAGAAAAGATAATCAACAAAGCACCCAAAACAGGCAACAGAGCTAGCACTCCAGGAAATCTTGAATTTTTATCAAGAAAAAATGCCCCAAGAGATATGCAACCGAATCCAATAAGTGAAGCTATATTCAATTGGATTTTTGAATCAACTTTCTGAAGTACATTTTTTTTATATAAAAAAAACCATGCCAATAACGAACCACTAAAGAGTTCCCAAAAACGTGTATGAGGAGCATAGAAAACGAATGCGGGATACTTTTCAATATTGTGAATGTTAAAATAGAAAGAAAGAATAAAAAGTAAAACTAGAAAAAAATTTATTCTGTTTAATTTCCATGCGACCAACACCATAAAAGGCCAAAATAAATAAAACTGTTCTTCAACCCCCAAGCTCCAAAGATGTAATAAAGGCTTAGTTTCTGAAGCTTTGTCGAAATATCCACTCTCATTTAGAAAAACAAAATTGGAAATAAATCCGGCACCACCCGCAACATGCTTCCCTAATTCCTTCAACTCATCAGAAAATAAAGCAAAACACCCCACAACAGTAGAAGCCACCAAGAGAACTATAAGACTGGGAAAAATCCTCTTCACGCGACGTATATAAAATTCGCGAATACTAAAAGTTCCATCATCCAAACTTTCAAAAATAATAGAGGATATAAGGAATCCTGAAATCACAAAAAAGATATCAACGCCAATAAATCCACCTCTTACCCATTCAGGAATAATATGAAACCCTACGACTAAAAGAACTGCAACAGCCCGCAATCCATCTATATCTGGACGATATTTAAGTTTTCTAGCATCTTGAATACTCATATTCTTCATTCCATATTGATTTGAAGATTTTCTCCCATTGACTCAATCATCTTATTTTAACTATACATTTAAACATGTAATTTTTGCAAAATCCTGACCACTATGAGAAAGTTTACCATGCAACATCGTTTCCGTTTTCTTGCATTAAAAGAAACAAATGCCAAACTATGGCGCATTGAAGGTGAAGAATTCTTCCACTTAAAAAAAGTATTACGTTTGAAAGTGGGAGACGAAGTTGAAGTCTTCAATCTTGATGGAATTTGGGGAGTGGGATCTCTGCTTGACATTCAAAAAGACCATGCCCATGTTGAAGTATTAAAGATACAAACAGAAAGTCTTTTACATCCTAAACTTGCAATTGCGATAGGAGCACTTCAACAGCAAACGATGTCAGATCTGCTTCCCTGTTTGGTAGAATTAGGCCTAAATGAAATTCATATTTTTCTCCAAGAGGGAAGTTCAAGTACACGCTTGAATGAAAAGACTTTAGCAAGATGGAACAAAATCATTTTATCTTCCGCAAAACAATGTAAGAGATCGCTTCTCCCTGAGATAAGGGGATGGGTCTCATTAGAAACATGCATAGAAAATCTTCAAAAATCTTTTCAAACTCTCTGTGTATTAGACCCCGACGCTGAACTTCCTCTTTCTCAAATAAAAATAGAGAAAGAGAATACTTTGTGTGTAATTTTAGGAAGCGAGAAAGGACTCAATGCTAAAGAAACCTCTTTACTTGCAAGTAAAGGTGCTCGTTTTGCAAATATGGGGACTTCTATTTTACGTGCATTTACTGCTGCAATTGCAGGAACGAGCTTAATTGTCTTGAAGAGAGATGAGTTGAAAAAGTAGTTAGCAACTATTCTCTGTCACAGCACTTACACACAGTGCGACCAAAGGATTTTTGAAGACCAAAAACCATAATCAAACTTGGCCAAACAATATGTGCCATTTGCATAGTGATAACTTCGAGATGACCTAAAAGAAAGGTCAACGCAGCGAGAAAAATAAGAATACCGTTGAGTTTGTGATGAGGACAACCGCATTTTCCGTTAGACATTGAACCCATGTGCTTTCCTTTTAATAAAAGGTTTGTGAAAAATTGCAAAATTTCTTTTTTAAAAGGTAAAAAAATATCCTTTTTCAAAAGAAACTAATGCCTTGCTTTATGGATAATCCTGAACGTGATTTTTCCCACACTATAATTGTCCCTTAAATCTCTTTAAGAATCTAGTGGGGGATGAATTAGATGTTAGAATGAGGAAAACAACTTTCAAAGAGGGTTCTATGCTTTTAACAGGCCGAAGAAAACAAGTATTGATCGAACCTTATAAACAATTGCGTTTTGGTATTGCGTTTATCCTTTTAAATTTTGTGTTTTCTGCTTTGATTTTCCTTGTTTTTGGCTATTACCTTTGGGATGTATTTTCTGCAATCACTGTTTATTTCCAACTTGACCCTACACAAGAAATGATTGCGGGTAGAAAATTTATGGTTCCCGTAACAATAGGGTTAGGCCTCCTTCTCCTCTTTATATTTTCTACGCTGTATGTTTCTGCACGTTACACACACCAGATTTATGGGCCCCTTGTCTCTATTCGCCGATTTTTAGATGAGATGCTGGCGGCCAAAAATCCAGCGCCTATAAAGTTGAGGACTACAGATCAACTTCATGATTTGGTGGACCGTCTGAACCTATTATCAGGTTCCTTGACAGGCGTTCAATCATCGCCTTCTATAAAGGCTGTAAATGAATACTTAGATCAACTATTAGCGGGGAAAGAGGGTGGGAGATTGGATTTGAAAGAAGAAGATCCCTTAAAACCCTTGAGTTTGAAATTGAATATGCTTGGTCAATTATTGAAGTCTAAAAGATAGAATTTTAGGAAAGGTTCACTGATGAAATCCAAGGTTGCAACGAGTCCCGTAGCGGTCGCAGAACAGTATAAAAAGCTGGCAGAATCTTGTGACACGTATCGAAAGTTGTTGAAGCGTCCTCTCACTCTATCCGAGAAAATTCTTTTTAGCCACCTCAGTAAAGAGACAAACGCGGTCAATATTGAACGTGGAAAAAGTTTCATCATGCTAAGACCAGATCGCGTTGCAATGCAAGATGCGACGGCTCAGATGGCTATACTACAATTCATGCAGTCTCAAAGAAAAAGCGTAGCTGTTCCTTCCACCATTCATTGTGATCACCTCATCCGTGCTCTTTCAGGAGCTTCTGTTGACTTAAAAACAGCATCGACGACAAACTCCGAGGTCTACGATTTTTTGCGTACAGCTTCTCAAAAATATGGGATTGGATTCTGGGGACCAGGATCAGGAATTATCCACCAAGTTGTTCTTGAAAACTACGCTTATCCAGGATGTTTGTTAATAGGAACCGACTCTCACACCCCTAATGGAGGCGGTTTAGGAATGCTCGCTATCGGTGTAGGTGGAGCCGATGCGGTGGATGTCATGGCAGGGATGTCGTGGGAATTATTAGCTCCAAAACTTTGTGGAATACACCTAAAAGGCAAATTAAAACCTTGGTCTTCACCCAAAGATATTATTTTGAAAGTATGTGGTTTGCTCACTGTCAAAGGTGGAACTAATAAAATCATAGAATATTTTGGTGAGGGCGCTCGTTCTATCAGCTGCACAGGAAAGGGAACGATTACAAACATGGGAGCTGAGTTGGGCGCTACCACTTCTGTGTTTGGCTTCGACAAAAAAATGTCAGAGTATTTGAGAGAAACGAAACGTGCAGAACTTGCAGATCTTGCAGAAAAGTACGCAGAACATTTATGCGCAGATCCTGAAGTTGAGAAAGACCCTAAAAAATATTTTGATGAAGTGTATGAAATCGATCTTGATACTTTAGAACCACATATAGTGGGACCACACACACCGGATCTAGCAAGACCTATTTCGAAACTTGAAGGAGAAATAGAGAAAGAAGGTTATCCTCGTGATATTCGCGTTTGTCTCATTGGAAGTTGCACTAATTCTTCATACGAAGACATTTACAAAGCTGCAGAACTTGCACAAGAAGCCTTAAAACATGGTGTTAAAGCAAAAATTCCTTTGTTGATCACACCTGGATCACAACAGATTTATTCAACAGTCAAACGTGATGGCCTTTTGAAAACTTTAGAAGATTTCGGTGGTTTGGTTTTAGCAAATGCCTGCGGTCCTTGTATCGGACAATGGGAACGTAAAGACATTAAGATGGGTGAACGGAATACAATTGTAACTTCGTTCAACCGAAATTTCAGGGGACGAAACGATGCGAATGCTGAAACACTGAGTTTCATAACCAGTCCTGAAATGGTGATTGCTTATGCAATTACAGGAGATTTGGCATTCGACCCACAAAGAGATGAGTTAACAGGAAAAGATTCTAAGAAATTTAAACTTTCCGCACCACACGCCCCTGAGATGCCAAAAGCAGGCTTTGTTATAGACACCGCAGGTTACATAGAACCTGTTGATGGAGACAAAGTTCAAGTCGCAATTGCACCTGACAGCGACCGATTGGAAGTACTGGAACCATTCCCAAGATGGGACGGAAGAGACTTTGTCGAACATTTGTTGCTTTTGAAAGCAAAAGGGAAATGTACGACCGATCATATTTCTCCTGCTGGAAAGTGGTTAAAATTCCGAGGCCACCTGAGCAAGATCAGCGATAATATGTTTATGGGTGCTTCGAATGCATTCCGTAACGGTGAAGTTGGTAAGGGTTTTAACCAAATGACAGAAGAATACGGTAAGTCCTTTTCTGAAATCGCGTGGTCTTATAAGAAAGCCAAAAAACCGTGGGTTGTGATAGGAGATGAAAACTACGGGGAAGGCTCTTCTCGCGAGCATGCAGCAATGAGTCCGCGTCTTTTAAATTGCAGCACAGTAATTGTAAAAAGTTTTGCAAGGATCCATGAGACGAATTTAAAGAAACAAGGAGTGCTCGCTCTAACATTCTCAGATACAAAAGATTATGATCGTATAGAAGAAACGGACAAAATCTCTGTATTTGGGCTAAAAAACATCAGTCCTGGTCAACCTTTGACTATGGAATGTGTAAAGAAAGACGGTACACATCTTCGCTTCTCTGTTCGACATTCCTACAACAAAGAGCAGATTGAGTGGTTCAAAGCTGGCTCCGCCCTCAATCTTATGAACTGATGAGAAGCTATAGCTTGACATCGAGACGCCACTAACCTATAACCTCTCCATTGCCGCGGGGTGGAGAAGACTGGTATCTCGTCGGGCTCATAACCCGAAGACCGCAGGTTCAAATCCTGCCCCCGCTACCAAGCATGTTATGAAAAAAGCCTCGGATCGAAAGATCCGGGGCTTTTTTGTTTTTGCACCTTCGCTAAAGCACAAGCTTTCATTTGTGTGGGCTTGCCAGCCGTAGCTTCAGCGAAGGCTGGTCGCTGCTTCGCAGCTTTTTTTGTAAAACACAAAAAAACGCACTTTCTCGCTAAAGTTTAGCAGCTTTAAAACCGAAAAGATCTGCATAATTCAACGAAAATCTTATTCAATTTACTATCATGAGGCTCTTTGTATGGATGAATTCCATGAATTAGCTGAGGAATTTTGTAAAATAAATGGTCAGTTATGCGAACACTTAAGTATTAAAGAAATCACTGAAATTATGAGAAAGATCTCTTCAAATAGCAGGACAGCTACAGAGTATAGTCCACTTCCAGACGTTATAAAAATCACGGAGAAGACCCATGAATTATTTAAGGAGATACTCAGGTTTCTTCTAGTGAAAGACCGTATCAAACCAGACTACTTTGAAAGAACTATTTTCCGAATAGAAGAAGTCTTAAAAAACATTCGCAAAAATAAGAGAATTACATGACTTTTCGAAAGTTAACTTTAACCATTGATACGAACACAATCGATTGCCTTGACGAAATAAAAAATTATCTGCCTGCTGATGTTGATATCGCGACAACCACGGTCACTACTAGGGAATTAAGAGGTACATCGTACATATCAAAATTGAATTCTTTACCTTCGATTCCCGAGGTTGGAATTTGGGGGGAGTTTAATTGGGGTGAAGCACCTTGGGAAGGTGGTGCAGATCCCTTTTTTGAGGATGTATTGAAAATCATTTCTAATGGGTCTTTTCCCAAACCGGGTCAACGAGAGAATCTTTCAAAACCTGAGCTAAATCAGCTAAGAGACGCTATAATTTTTAGCACTCATTTAAGAGAAAAAAGAACGATTTTTGTAACTAACGACAAAAAAGCGTTTATTAGTCACAATAGGCGTGAAAAGTTGGAATCAAAATTTAGTACAAAAATTGTAACAGAAAAAGAATTGCGATTGATGGAATTTGCCATATTATTTAAATTTGTATGTACTGGACGTAATTGGGGACACTGAACCCAATTAGATGCACTCGCTGTGCTTCGTCAGACTCGACTCTTTGTTATTTCCAGGGCTCACCACCGGTGAGTGATCTTCATTTTTTTAGAAGCCCAACACCTCCGTCTTTCCATACAAATGCCCAGGTACTAAATGCGCATATCTCTCCGTAACCTGAATTGTCGAATGCCCCAACATCTTCTGTAGATCGTAGATTTTTCCTCCTCCCATAAGAAAGTTCGAAGCAAAAGTGTGACGCAAATCATGAAATCGAATCGGAGTCACATCTGCTTCCTTCGACATCTTCTTAAGCACCTTGTGCAGTGTGTCCACGCAAACGCGTGGACACACATATTCAGAGCACGCTCCACATACACGAAGCTTCTCAAGCGTTGCACGTAACCCTACACTAATCGGAATGTAACGAATCTTCCCGTTCTTCGTATACTCCTTCACATCCTTCTGCACATTACAAAAAGACCGCTTACACGTAATAAACCCCGACGCAAAATTTACACAATCCCATTTCAAAGCTAAGACCTCACCTCTACGCATTCCAGTGTATACAGACACTGCAATAGCCCAAAATTCTTTTTGCACCTTAGCCTTGCTATTAAAGTAACCAAGAAACTGTTGCACTTCTTCTTGAGGCCAAAAAGTAAAACTCTGCTCAGGAATTCTAAATTTACGAACATGCATGATCGGATTAAAAGAAATAAATCCCCATCTACAGGCATCGTTAAAAAGCTTACGAAACAACCCTAAAACTTCGTTACATGTCTTCGGTGAGAGTCCTTCTTGGTCCCGAAGAGAAAGGAGCCAAAGCTCCACTTTACGAGCTGTAATCTGATCAATTTCCAATTTTCCAAAAGTCGGAAGTATCTGCTTACGCAACATCCCTTCATCGCGTTTGATAGACGAGGCTACTTTGTAAGCTGACGCGTAGGTGAGTAACCAATAACAAGCAAGATCTTCGATCAATTCTGGTTTCCATTCTGCAAGTGTCCCATTAAACATGTGACACTCCTTTTCTTTGCAACAATTCAGGGTTGATGCGAAGAACTTCAGAACGTCCTCCAAGAGCTTTAATAACTTCAGTGCGCACCCATCCTAAAGTAGTGAGATGTTTGATTGCTTTCTCTAACTTCTCTTGCGTATTGATTCCGCGCCAGTTACGTCTGTAGATGTCTCTTATTTTTTCTCCATCATAAACAGATTGCTCTTGAATTTTTTCTGCAAGAACTTGAGCGTAGGCTTTTTCTTCATTGATGACTTTTTCGTAAATTTTCTTCGCATGACTTTCAAGAAAATCACACCAAGAAATTGCCATTCTTGTTTCCTCTACTCCGACATTTTCAATTTTTGTGGATGAAGATCTAAGCATCGTAAAAACAAGGGCAAGACTTGGCATCAAGGAACGGTATTTACTTAGATGCGCCTGAAAAATATTTGAATCTTGTCCTTCAAGGAGTCGCGTCTCAAGTTTAAGACGCCATGCATCTGCTAGGATTTGTGCACTCTCTGAAAACAAAAGAAATGGGATAGAAGATGAAGAATCTATATGAAATTCATTTCCTGAAAATTTATCTAAATGCTCAAATACAGCAAACGCTTCTTTTTCGGCATCTTCATTTGGACTTTTGTTCATGAGAATCCATGATTTTGGTTTTTCTGGATAAACGATCATTTGAAATCGTTCTAAAAATCCATCATCACCTTTAGAACTCACTGTATTTTCAATGTACTCTTCTAATTTTGCAGGTTGAATACTTCCAAATATAGACAAACAAAGAGCGTCGACATGTTGAGTTCCTCGTCCAATCCTATCAACTGTGTAAGAACTGTTGCCATTCCATGCTTCAAGATAAAATTCTCTACTTCCCTCTCTACCAGCTTTGTTAAGCGTCTCTAACCATCCACTCAATTCATCTCGAAGCAAGAGAATTCCATTTGGATTTTCTTGCAAAATAACTGCAAGCTTTTCAACAGTTGGATCATTTGTTTTATAACGCTTTTCTTTAGGAGGCTCTCTGCTATCAAGAAGTTTTGTTAATTCTTCTTTTTGTTTTGCAATCAAACTCGCGTTACCCGATTTAAAATTTACTTTTAAAGATTCTTTAAGAGATTCTATTTGTAATAGTGAATTTCTTTCATCCGCTTGTCTCTCTCTGCATTCACGTCGAAAATCATCCCGCGATCTCTTTGCAATTTTTTCTAGTGGACGCATTGCTTCTGCAATTGCGGGAGATTTCATCGAACCGGGATCTCCGACAATAAAACCCCAAAGATTAGGAATCACGCACCAAGAATCTTTAGGAATAGGGCGTATAGTTATTTTCCTGCCAATGATACTCGCCGCAGCAACAATCGCGGGAGTTGCAAGATATTCCAAAGGGATTTGCATACGCTCAGCAACATCTACTATCCAAGGCCTGAGAGAGTTTGGTAACATGTCATTCGTTAGTTTTTTGACCTCAACTTTGGACTTCGGCAGTGCAAGTGCTTTTGACCATGGTTGGGGTTTCTCATATCCAGCAATACTCTTTGCAATTTTACTTACCTCTTCTTTTTCTAAAGCTGGCTCACACAGAATCGGATTCAAAGCATGTAGCGCTTCTGCAATATGCTTGTGATCAAGGCTTTGTCTGCGCAAAAACCCTGCAATACTTGTGAGAGAGTTATTTCTTACTCCTTCTTGCATGGGTTTTTTTATTGAGGGTTTTTCACGACTCTCTGCATTTGATGAAATGAGTTCTTCTAACCAAAGTGGGAGAGGAGCAAAATCTAAATTCTCATCACTCCATGTGTATTTCTTTCCGCTCAAATGAATGCTAGGTGGAGCTACAATGTAAGCACCTTCTCCACGAAAATCTATTCCCGGAAGAATACCAACTCTATTTTTTAAGACTTTGGTACATGCAAAATAAATATGAAGACCTCCACCACCTGATTCTACTTTCCTCGTGATAGGAAGCGTTTCATAGCTTGTTTGAAGCGCTTTTAAAGACTCAAACCCTCCATGATCCTTATCGATATCAAGAACCACAAACCTTGATATGCTTCCTGTTAAAATTCCTATGTTAGCCGTTGGAAAATTGCCCCACCATTCCTGGATTTTTGAAAATTCTGAAGATGCATCTTTAAGGCCGTTTTTTGTAATGGGATGTTTCCCTACACTCGAACAGGATTTCTTGCCGCAGCTGCACTTTTGTCTATGATTGGGGAAATGTAGCGGAAGAACTTTGTATCCATGCTTCGCATATTCAAGGGCGTGATCTATGATCGGCTTTGAAACAGTTGTTTTATGAACATAGGGATTGAGTTGATGAAGTTTTGCCTGTACCTCCTTTAGTTTTAGGTCAAAATGTCCTACATCTGAGAGCGCGGCTGTTTGAACGAGAGTGTTTTTCAGATCCATTTGCGACTTTCTACCTCGCGGTTTGTAATATTCAAATCTTGCATACTATATGCAAGTTATGGAATATACGAACTAACGTTGGTTGAGTCAACGAAGTGTAATAAGAAAAGATTTTTCATTGATGGCGGATAAAAAATTGGTCGTGCCAAAAAATAAAAAAGAAAAAAAACTGCAAGGTTTCGAATACAACTATGATGATTATTTAATTGAGTTAGGAAGAGCTCTAACGCAGCTACGACGTGATACGAACCTGACTCAAGGGGAACTTGCAGAAAAATTACAGAAGGGACAACCTTCTATAGCAAAGCTAGAGAACGGCCCTACACCTAACGTTGCTTTAAGAAATTTGTACGAATTTGCAGAGGCTCTTCCTGTTCCTCTGTCAAGAGTGTTTCAAATTGCAGAAGCAAGTCTACTGCAAGGAACAGAAAAATCTTCCGCATCAGATTGGCAGCTTGCGGTAGAAGAAATGAGAAAATTAACACCCCACAAACAAGCTTGGCTTGGCAAAGTTATTCTCTCCATACTAAAAGGCTCCACGCACTGACAACTGACAGCACTGACAGCTTTCGAATAATTCCCCATTTTGAACGGGTTTCACGTAACTCCTCTTTTACACTGACAGGTACAGACAGCTTTAAGCTGTCTGTACCTGTCAGTTTTTATAAGTCTGCAAGAGATCTTGAAAAATAGGTGGATTTATAAAAGTTGTCTGTATTGTCAGTTGTCATCCACTGTAGTAACGAGCGAAGCAAAATGAAGGGCGCAAACACCGGTGATCACCGGTGGTGAGCCCTGAAAAAACAAAAAGCCGAAGCTGCGCAGCAGCAAGCTCATTTATATTTTGAGGTCTCGTTTGCTTATAGAAAAAAACATACATTACCCACTCATAATAAACGTTGAAATAGGCGAAGATGTGGTTATTGCAAAAATGAGCGATGGTCGCACTATTTCTATTCCTCTTGCGTGGTTTGAAAAACTAAGTTCAGCTACAAAAAAACAACTCTCACATTTTGAAATTTCTCCTGCAGGATACGGAATACACTGGCCTGATATAGATGAAGACATAAGTGTAAAAGCTTTTATTGATGGTTTGGCTTCATTAAGAAATCTATGAAATGTCCAGAATGTAAATATGAAATGAAACAAGGACTAACGAAGTTAGTTTTTAAAAGTAATCATAAAACCGTTGTAATTAAAAATCTGCCTGCATTGATTTGCAAACAGTGTGGAGAAGCTTCATTAGATATCAAAACTTCTAAACTTGCTTATGATAGAGCTTTGAAAAAAATAAAGCCTCAAACAAAAAGCCTAATGTCAAAATTCAGCCATATAAAAAAAACTAGGTCACTTGACTGACATTTACTTTTTAATGTAAGCCTCATTTCACTTAATTGTTAAGCACTTATAACTTGGCAATCCGCCACCTGTTCAGGAGATTTCATGAAATTTTTTCTTTTGTGCCTGTCACTGTTATTTACTCAATCTTCTTTTGCAGAAGGTTTTGGTGCAGGAACCTTAGTTCAGACACCAGAAGGTTTAACACCTATAGAAAGTTTGGCTGTCGGAGATGAAATTCTTAGCTGCTCTTTTGGTACGCCTGTATGCGTAGAAAAGAAGATTGTTGCCACAGCCTCACATAAAAGCACTTCGGCGATTGAAATTCAAATTGCAGATGAATTCATTGTTACAGAAGACGATCAAACCTTCTTTTCACAAGAAGAAAACATATGGGTCCCTGCTTCTGACTTTTTCATTAGTAATGTTGAACATGAAGTAGATCTCTATTCTCTTTCCATTGAAGATACTCACAACTATTACATTACTCCTTCCAGCATCATTGCTCATAATTTTGCAATGGCACTCGTTGCTACCGCTATCCCAGTAATAGGTCCTGTCGTTGGCGGAGGAATTCTTCTAACGACATTAGGAGCAGCAATCGTTAGTCATATTGACGATGCGAAAAGAGAAAAAAAAGAAAGAGAGGAGAGAGAATGGAGAGAAGCTGAAAGCCGCAAACAGCAAGAACGACGAGACAGAGAAGCCGCTGAAAACCGCAGACAGCAAGAGCAACGCGATAGAGAAGTCAGAGAACAAAGACAAAGAGAAGATTTAAAGAAAAAAGAATTACAAAACAAAAATGCTGAAGATTTTGAAAAAGATATTTCAAAATTCAAAGACGCGGGAGAGCGTGTCGCTAAGGTTAGAGAAATGGCTGACGCCAAAGCTCAGAAATATGGATGGTCAGAGGTTAATGCAAGCATTAAAAAGAAAAATCCAAAACGAACAATTTATCAAGATAAAAATGGTGATTACTGGTCGGTTGATACACAACATGGAACGTTTGAAAAATTAAACTCAAAAGGAAAGCATCAAGGAGAATTTAGTATGGACTTAAAACCAAAAACTAACAAGGGTCCAGATAAAACAGGACAACATGATATAAATATATAGGGTTAAAAACATGTCTTTTATGAAACGATATTTAAAACTTCGCGAAGAAATGTGGAATGCTTTTGATTTACTTGTCAAAAAAGGAGCTAAATTTCCGGAATTGATCGATGTCTATTATCCAATAGGAACTAATCCTGAGGGCTTAATGTTAACAACAGATGGTCGAAGCAAATTTCTTGCTAAAGAATTGGTAGCAAATCCAAAATATCAAATGCATATCGGTGAAGATATGATTGTGGGCACAGGACTTGTTACTTTCATAGACGTCAGAGGTAATCACCGCGAGTTAGAGCCAGATATCACTGATACATATTGGTTAGCAGAATTGTTAGATGGAGCCGTTTAACTTCGCAGGGAGCCTGATTGAAAATCATCGGAAAAAACCATAATGACGACTCTTTTGACGTCTCTGAAATTAGCATATTTGCTTCTCCTCACGAACTGAGAGTTCTTGCTCATTTTTTACTACGTGAAGCTGATTTGATTAATGAATTCAAAGATCAATACGGTCATAGTCATCTTCGTGATGATTGGAAGCTGTGGAAAGAAAAATATACTGATGTAGTTGTCTATAACCCAGCAATGAAGGAATGACTTCAATTTGTGAAATGGGAAAAATTAAATACAAGAAAACAGAAATATTTTTCACGCGGAAACACTTTCAGATGTCCAGGAAAGTACCCTTATGAAGACTATGTAGATTTCATGATGATAGCCTGTCCTGAAGCAGGCGGCGAACACGCTTTAATTGTGTCTACAGGTAGCAAAGCTGGTCATGTACTTATCTATCTTCCAAGAGAAGCTATGGCACCTGAAGAGGAAAAAATCGTTGGGATATCTTCAAAGTGGCTGGTTGAGAATTGGAATAAATGGATCTATGAAATGGGCCCTGAAGGGGTTTACTTTTCCAAGAACTACGAAATTAGTGAAGAATGGAAAAGAAAAATGAGGTCCCAATCCTCATTTTTAAAAGAGTGAGCGAGGTGAAGCTGCAATAGATCTTTTAGGTTTTAATTTTTGAATTTGTTTATCTTTGTCATCGTGAGGTAGAAAAGATCTAGATACTGCTCTGGGTTCATATGCAAATACTTCCAAGTCTGGAATATCAGCAAGGTGCTTAATCATTAAATTACGAACATCTTTCCAATTAAGACCACCATTTGCGCAACCAAGAGCAGGGATTGCTAATGTATAAATTCCCCACTTTTCGTAGTTATTAACGATAAAATCCAATCCTGAAGAAATATCTTCTAAGCGGGATTTTGCTCTCCAATGTCGTTTGGTTGGAAAATTTAGAATCTGAATTTCTTCATTTTCCCAAATATATGGCTCACCAGGTTTTACTTGTCCATTTCTACATTTAAGTTTGTAATCTTCAAACATCTGTGGAAATTTCTTCTTGTATTCAAGAGCTAAACCTTTTCCCATTACACCAACACAATTAATTGTATTAGTTATAACTTGAGCAGGTGATTCAAAAATATTTCCAGAAATAAATGTAATCATAAAAATGTGTTACCGATTAATAGGTTCGAAATACCAGCCTGTATTTCTTTTAGCTGAAATACTCATACCAGCATCCTTGATTAAATTCTCCACAATATTACGTGAATTTTCAGAATAACAAATAATATCAATAAGATGTCGAAATGGAAGTTTATCTGGAATTAATATTTCAGCCTGTTTTTTCCGCCTCAGCTCTTGGTCATTGGCATATTTTAGGGTTTGAATAGCTTTACTATCAATAACACTGAGGTTTTCAATGGATTTAAATTCAAAAAAGTTGGTTGAATTAGCTCGGGCATTTCCATCTGTAAATATACATCCAGGTGTTTGAAGAATTTCTAAAGAGAAACGAAGAAATACCAACTGTTCATTTTGATGCTGATTCGCAGCTACCATTGGAGTTTTAAATCCAAAATAGACAGGTACATAGTCATGCAGGGGCTTACTGCTAATGGGAACAGTGATATTTGATCGACCTGCCTGAACGCTTTCATTCGCAAGATTTACATACGATGAAGCTTTCATTCTATTGTAAGATTGAATTCCGCCCGATTTGAAAATTCCTCGTAAATTTTCTATATGGGTTAGGTGATTGGCAGGAGGCAAACCAAAGCGTATTCTTATTTCTTCGTGGAATTTCACGATCCGCTCAATCATACTGAGTTAGAAATCAAATGCACCGCTAGTGCAACGCTTCTTAAAGCGTAATAGTAAAAAGAGTTCTTGTAAAGCAAGCCACCTTCAATTATTTCAGCTGAAGAGGCTCTGGGTAGCAACTCGGCGATGAGGTCCTAATCCTCATAACCCGAAGACCGCAGGTTCAAATCCTGCCCCCGCTACCAAGCATGTTATAATTAAAGGGCAGGCCTCATCAAAGAGCCCTGCCCTTTAAATTTTTGAGGCTTTCACATGAATGCAGCTCGCATAAGAAGTGTCTCTTTAGAAAAGCTCACCGAACTACGTTACGTTATCCTTGAACACATCCTTAAAAGGTTTTTATGAATTCCAAAAGCTTATCCAAACTCCTATTATGTATTTACATGCTTCTCGGTGCCACCGTTGCAACAGCGTCACAACTAAACAAAACACCAAGACATGAAATCTACGCAAGTTGGCTCATAGCCTATATTGCGGGCGAATACCGATTTCTTCTTCCACACTCTGAAAAAATAGACTGGTACGGAGCCTTAGGATTTGACGGTTCCATAGTCTACGGTTCCGCACATATTTCCGCAGGAGCACGCTACGCCGCTACAGAAAAACTCTCACTCTATGGTGGTTTCGGCGTCTCCGCTTGGGGAAATAAGAAGACAAAAGTCGGACCTACCGTGGAATTTAAAATTGCCACCAAAATCGATGACTCACTGAACATTCAATGGTTTGGATTTGGAATAGGCGATAGGGTTGGATACCTCCAATTACCGGGGCTAATTTTTTCATTCTAAAGTTTTCAACCCATTGAAGCTCCTCCACGTAAACGTGGAGGATTCTTATCCAGCTTTCGCTTTCAAAGCAATGACCCGTCTTCCCCGGGCTAATATCGTTTTTGCAGCATTGATGTCTGCATTCTCTACATGCTGACACTTCTGACAGTGGAAAAATGAATTCTTCGTTATCATTCTTTACTGTGATCTGTCCGATACGGGGGGCGATTGATAATTTTTGATCTATAGTCTCACAATCTTGGTGTCTCGGCCCTTCGTGGGTGCGTCTATTGAAGGAAGATCGGATGACGAATTTTGTGGGTATCTCTGTTAACATTTGTAAAAATTCATAGATATCTCCCTCTCTTTCTGCAACATGTATTACTTCCAGATTTGATATCATTTCACATGTTGACCGACAATGGTCACGCCAACGGTAACTTACTTTTTTATCGATGGAGAATTTTTTGTTAATGTAACGATCGTTTTGTTCTGTCTGTCCACGAGCTTCTTTTACATCTTCATAGGTAAAAAACGTTTGTTTCAAAATTCCTAGTGGAACACCGGAACTTGTTACAGCGAGACTGGTATGTAGCTGTATGCCTTTCACACTATCTTTAAAACCACTATTTTGGCAGATGCTTCCCAATCCTTCAGTAGAGGGGTATCTCGTATATATGAGGTCTGCAGTATCCTGAATCACTAGGATAGGAGAACCCGTGCTTGTTATTCGCTCACATGTATTGGAAACATGTTGTTGCAAAAGTTGTTCCGAATAAATCCGTTCATTCTCAAAGAACCGATATGCAGTTTTATTGGCACTGAATGAACCACAGGCAGCATTAATAGAAGTTTCTGGATTCTCACTGATTGAGGAAGCTAACATTGCTGCACGTGCAGTTAATCTCTTATCGCCAAGGTCTAACTTATCAAATTCTGACGAGACAGAACAAAGCATAAACCACCAGATAATACTTTTTCCTTTTTGTTTCTGATGATAATCTCCGATAAAATTTTATTTTCTGCTATTTATGGGTAAAAGTCAGCCCTGAAGGCCACAGTTTTCCGGCGCTTTGGATAAACCTGCTCACTAAACACAATTCAACAAATGCAGAACCAAAGCCCTAAGCTATTGATTCATAAACCTGGGAAAAATCTCCACTTATGCGTTCAATCTCTCAATTTTTGAGCTTCTTTGACCAAGAAAATCTTGGTTTTATTTTTTCAAAAGGATTTAATTTGAAACCCGATGATGCACTAATGCGGATTCCGTTACTAACTTAGCAACTCTATCAAATTCTTCTTCTATAGTTTCTCTCCAGTCTTTGGCAATACCGATCCACCCCAATTGTTTCAAGAACCAAGATCGAAAACAGCTATTTTCAAACAACCCATGTAGGTAAACACCATAAACATTTTCACGTCTCCAACCCAATCCATCGGGTAAAAACGATTCTGTACCGACACCCGCTTGAGTGCGTCCATGGTGAATTTCATAACCTTGCAAAACTTTATCGTTAAACCAATTTGTTTGAATTTGACGTGTGATTTTTTCAGACACCAGCGACGTATGGATATTGAGAAGACCGAGTCCCTGAGAGTTCCCACCTTCAAGACCATGTTCGTCAAAAATAGACTGTCCTAAGATTTGCATTCCACCACAAATTCCAAAAATTAATTTTGAATGCCCTGAAGCTTTCTTGACTTCCTCTGCCAAGCCACTTTTGACCAAATATGATAGACTTTCCACCGAGTTTTTACTGCCAGGTAAAATCACTGCATGAAAATTCTGCAAGCAGCATAAGTCTCTTATAGGAACCACATTGATTCCTGGTGAGTGAAAAAGAGGATCAAACTCATCAAGGTTACTAGCGTAAGGATACAGTAGCAACGCAATATTGATGGTAGAACTTTGGAAACGAGAATAGTGATGAAAACTATCTTCTTCTGGAAGAAGATGTTGGATCATAGGCACTATAGCAACTGTTGGAACACTCGTGCGTTCCTCTAAGTATTGCATGGAATTTCCTAAGAGCGCATGGTCTCCTCGAAATTTATTGAGAATAAAACCTTTGATCAAAGATCGCTCCTTTGCGTCTAAACACATCCAAGTTCCTAGAAGATGTGCGAAAGCTCCCCCTCGATCAATATCAGCTACCAAATAGACATCAGCGTTAGACTCAAGAGCTATACTCATATTGACGAGATCAATGTTACGTAAGTTAATCTCTGCTGGACTTCCAGCGCCTTCGATAACGACAAGTTCATAATCGCGAAGCAAACTGTGCAAAGCATCGCAAATGATGGGCCATAAATACTCCTTCCTTGCCAACCACGGGAGCTTGCTGATTTTAGGATCATATCGACCCATCACGATGACTTGACTATGTTTATCTGAGGTGGGCTTGAGCAAAACAGGATTCATACGAGCTTCAGGACTTACAAGAGCCGCAAGCGCTTGGACATATTGAGCTCGTCCTATTTCTAACCCATCTCGGGTAATTGCCGCATTGTTACTCATATTCTGAGCTTTGAAGGGGGCTACGCGTATCCCTTGTCTTGCAAAATAGCGACAAAGCGCAGTGCAAATAAAGGATTTCCCTGAATCACTCGTACATCCCATGATCATTATTGGACGTCTTTTCATCGGCTTCACTTTCGAAACAACTTTACTAACTATGAGGCTCGTCAAAATAACACAAAAGTAGTTAGATATAATTAGTGCAAAAATAGGGAGAAGACTGCGCTAACTTCGTTTCTTGACCCACACTCAAAGGACCAAACCTGAACAAAAGAATTTTAATCCCCTTACATGCCATTCGACTGATTTGATTGTTCATTCTAGCTTCTTATACCTAATCAATTTCTAACTGAGAGTGAATATGAAATATTTCATTTTTTTTCTTTCTATGTTGCTAAGTTCTTTTTCTTTTGCAGAAGGATTTAGAAAAGGCACCCTTGTACACACATCTGAAGGCTTTAAAGCTATCGAAACTCTAAATATAGGAGATTCTGTCCTCAGCTGCTCCTTAGATAAAGGCTCCTGTACCAGAAAAAAAATTATAGACATAGTCACTCATCCAAGCTCTCCTGTTCTTTGTATTCAAATAGAAAATGAAATTTTCATCACAGATGCAAGTCAAACAGTATTTTCAAAAGAAAAAAACCAATGGATTTCTGCATCTGAACTTTATTTAGAAGCAGGGGAAGAAATGGATCTTTATAGTCTTTACATTGAAGAGCATGCTCCTTATCACATTACCCTCTCTAAAATAACGGCAAGAAGCGGCTTACTGAAAATCCAATAGAGTTTCTATGCTATAATTTGAGTATGAGTTGTCCTATCATTTAAATTTGATAATAAAAAAAAGACTATTATGTCTAAATTAAAGCTATTACGCTCTATGCATTTTTTCTTTTGTTTGAAGAATTCAACTCTCCATTTTCTTCTTATTTTCCAAGAAAAATATAAAGGAGAACGCGAATGCAAAATTTCATAAACATAGGTTTGGCATTTATAGAAGGATTCTCACTCATTGTTTCCCCCTGCATACTTCCGGTTCTTCCCATACTCCTTTCTGCTTCCCTGACCGGAAGTCGCAAAAGACCGTTTGGTATCATATTAGGATTCATTTTAACCTTTACTCTTTTTACCTTTTTTTCAAGATTTCTAGTATCTCAACTCCACCTTAATCTTATTTGGCTTCGTTACTTTTCCTATGCGCTCCTAACTCTTTTTGGTTGCATCATGTTGTCAACCCATTTGAGTGATCGCTTTGCTCTGATTACGAACAGATTTGCGAATTGGGGCTTACAACTTTCCTCAAAAAACCAAGAAGAAGGTTTTCTCAGTGGAATCCTTATAGGATCTCTTGTTGGACTTGTATGGACACCATGTGCAGGTCCGATACTTGCTGCAGTCATTGTACAAGCTGCTACTCAGCAATCAGACACAGGTGGTTTTTTAACTATGTTTTCTTTTGCAATTGGAGCAGGAGTTCCTATGCTTTTCTTTGCTCTATTTGGAAGAAGAATGCTGAATAAAATGACCTTCTTCAAAGCACACTCCAAAGCTGTACGTCGAGCTTTAGGGATCATACTTATTTCTGCAGTTTCGTATCTGGTCCTTAGTGAAAACATCTCTTTTTTATCACAAAATTCAAGTACATCTCTAAGTTCAAATACTCCTGCTACAAACCTAATCAACGCACTACCCTCACCATACCCCGCTCCTGATTTGACAGGGATTCAAGCGTGGATCAATTCAGAGGCTAAGCATCTTGCAGAACTCAAAGGCAAGGTTGTCCTCATCGACTTCTGGACGTACTCTTGTATCAATTGCATTCGCACACTCCCTTATCTAAAAGCTTGGTATGCTAAGTATCACGACAAAGGATTTGAAATCATCGGGATTCATACTCCCGAATTTGAATTTGAAAAAAATCTTAATAACGTACGTATCGCTAGCGAAAAATTTGAATTAAAGTATCCCATTGCCCTCGATTCTTCTTATTCCACGTGGGAAGGCTATCACAACAAATATTGGCCTGCTCATTATCTCATCGATAAATCAGGGAACATTGTCTACACCCACTTTGGAGAAGGTGCATACGATATTACAGAAAATAATATTCGCTATCTTCTCAACATCAGAAATAAAGAAACTCCTAGAGTAGAGAGTTTACCTCAGCACAGACTCACACCAGAAACTTACCTTGGATTCAACCGAGCACAAAATTTTTCAAGCCCACAAGCCAACGATACTGAGGAAATCACCAAATACACATTACCTAACAGTCTTGATGTCGATCACTGGGCCTTAGAAGGACCTTGGCTTATAGATGGAGAAAAAATTATTTCTAAATCCTCAAAAGCTTCATTAAAACTTCACTTTGAAGCAAAAAAGGTTTTCGTCGTTATGGGTAATCGCACGAAAAAAACAATCCACGCCCATATGTTTTTAAATGGGAAAAAATTACATAATGAGAGAGGTCAGGATGTTTCGCAAGGACGAGTCGAAGTTAAAGAACATAGACTTTATGAAATAGTGAATCTCAGCAATACGAGAGAAGGTCTCCTGCAAATACAAGCTAGTTCAGCCGGTCTAGAGATCTTTGCCTTTACTTTCGGGAACTAAACTCGACACTGTATCCTGTAAATTTTCTAACGTTCAAAACTCCCTTTTCAAAAATAAGATATTGACCTTTGATTCCCATAAGATCTCCTTCGATAATAGGCTCTTTCAAAAAATCAAAAGTTTGAATCTTTTTAGGATAAGCAATTACCGGATAATGAAAGATTTGCAAAGTTTCTTCACTCAACCCATCATAGACAAGATCATCAGGTAAATAAGAGAGCAACTCATCTCGCTTCGCACATAGATCTAAAGGTTCAGTATCTTGCCTTAATAGTAATCGCCAGTTAGTACGATCACTCACATGCTTACGAATCTCTGCCTCCATAATTCCTGCTTGAATTCGTTTTGACACACGTGCAATCGCAATAGCCTGAATAGCACCTTGATCTAACCATCGTGTTTGCTCATTCTGCGAACGTGTGATACCAACCTTCAATCCAGAAGAATTTGCAAGATAAACGGTGTGATTGATAAAACAATTTTTTTTACCCCATTCAGGATCTCTACAAGTGCCTTTGTGGAAATGACAGATCTCTGGTCGAACTAAACACAAATCTGCTTGAGGGATACTACGAAAGCAAGTGTAGCAGAATCCCTGAGCAAATGTCTTTCGTATGTCCTTGCCGCAATTCACACATGCGAGCTTTCCCAAAAAACGAATACGGATGTAATCACCCACCATAGGATTAAGGCTTAATTCTTCATCTTCAAGCTTCAAGGAATATTGAGCCATTCTCTCCAAAGAAGCATTTACCTGGAGTTTCTTAAGAACCCCTATTTGCTTATACATCATTAGGCGAGAAGTCCTGAGTGACGCAATAAAGCATCAGTAGTAGGCGCTCTTCCACGAAAATCTTTAAATACTTCGAGAGGAGCACGCCCTCCACCCAAGGCAAGAATACTATCTCGAAATTCTTTTCCAACTTTCTGCAAAGTTTCTTCTTTATCCAATCCTGCTTCTTCAAATTTGCTAAAAGCATCCGCACTCATGACTTCAGCCCATTTGTAACTATAATATCCAGCTGCATAAGCTCCTGAAAATATATGACCGAAACTACACAAAGTTCTATCTTCATTCAAAAAAGGAAGTATGGAAGTTTGCTTTGCAAGATCTTTGTACAAATCCCAAATCGATAGCTTTCCATCCGGATCAAACTCTGAATGCAATTTCATATCGATGAGACCAAATTGAACCTGCCTCAACATCTGACTTGCTGCTCTGAAATTTCTGCTTTCAATAAGTTTATCTATATAAAAGTCGGGAAGAACCTCTCCACTCTGATAGTGTTTCGCAAGGGATCGAATGGTTTCGCGATGATAACACCAATTTTCCATAAACTGACTTGCAAGTTCTATGGCATCCCATTCGATTCCATTGGTTCCTGAGACATCTCTATATTCCAACTTTGTCAACATATGCTGCAGCGCATGACCAAACTCGTGAAAAATTGTTGTCACTTCATCAAAGGTCATCAAAGAAGGTTTTGTTTCAGTAGGAGGGGTAAAGTTACATACGATATACGCTACAGGTAAAGTTAATTTCCCTTTGAATTTAAAGCGTGTGACACAGTCATTAACCCACGCCCCTCCTCTTTTGTTTTCAGGACGAGAGTAAGGATCTAAGTAAAACGATGCTATGTGTTCTCGTTTCTCATTAAAAACGTCATAAAATCGGACATCTTTATCCCAGACTGAAACTTTACTTCCAGGCTCTACCTTTATTGAAAATATTTTTTGAGCAAGAGTAAACAATCCTGATAGGACTCTATCAAAAGCAAAATAAGGTTTGAGTTCTTCTTCTTTATATTGAAAACGTTTTTCTTCAAGACGTTTAGCCCAGAAAGCTATATCCCAATGGCGTAATGAACCTGCAAAACCATTCTCATTTGCAAATTTTTGAAGTTCTTTAAACTCTTCTCTACTTTTCTCATAGGCGACTTTTCTGAGATCTTCTTGAAATTTAAAAACATCTTCCACAGATGCAACCATTTTACGAGTCAAACTGAGTTCAGCATAATTTTTATACTGTAAAAGAGAAGCCACCCTTTTGCGTATTTTAAGAATTTTCATGAGCACAGGAGTGTTGTCATGAGAACCGGAAGATGCTCTTGAAATATACGCAAGATATAATTTTTTTCGAAGTTCTGAATTCTTTGCATTTTCAAGGAAAGGAACAACAACGGAAGCCTCTAAAGTAAAAGCCCATGGACCGTTTTCGGGATGCGATCGTGTCCCGTCTGGAAATTTCTTATTGTAAGTTTCTGAAGCAAGTTCCAGAAGTGTTTCTGGCAATCCAAGCACATCTTCTTTTTTGGAAAGCTCTAAAAGAAACTCTTTAGTCGAATCCAAAAGTTTATTTGAGAATTCGAATTCGAGTTGAGAGAGTTCTTTGTTCAATGCATTAAACTCCTCTCTTTCTTTAGCTTTCAAGGAAAGACCTGCTAATTGTGCAGCTTGAATTCTTTGTGAGATACTGCGATGTTGAGCTTCATCGAGTTTTTCCCATTCAGGACCATTTTGAATTTTTATTAAAGCATCATAAATAGGCTGACTCTGTAAATATCGAAGATGAAAATCAACAATCAACTTATGGGCTTTCTCATAAGATTCTCGAAGATCTTGAGAGTTAGCGACATGATTTAAATGATCCACAGGCGACCACGTTCGATGCAATTGCTCTTCCAAGTCACAAAGAGGTTCAATTAAGCCTTCCCATGTAGGAACACAGTATGCTTCGATACGACTGATCGACTCCTCTATATCTTTAAGCCTTTGAATCACAGCATTTTCAACGGTTTTAGCATCTATCTCAGAAAATGGCGGAAGATCTTGATTGCGGAGAAGTGGATGAAGCGACATTTTGAAGGCCCTTTGATGGTTTCGTATTTTTACTAGCATGAAATGCGCAAAGAGAAAAGTCTCTCTGCCACTTAGATTTCGGGATCATATCCCAAATTAGGTGCGAGCCATTTTTCGACCTCAGTCACGGTAAAATCTTTACGATGGGCGTAATCTTCCACCTGATCTTTCAAAATCTTTCCCACCCTGAAATAGCGGGATTCAGGATGAAAGAAATAATATCCTGAAACCGCACTCGGTGGATTCATTGCAAAAGACTCAGTAAGAGAAATTCCTGTTTTTTCTTTCACTTTCATCAAATCCCAAATCTTTTGTTTTTCTGTATGATCTGGGCAAGCGGGATAACCAGGAGCAGGTCGAATCCCCCTATATTTTTCACGAATCATATCATCAATACTGAGATTCTCACCTTCACCATAACCTACAATATTGCGAATTTTTTTATGCAAACACTCCGTGAATGCTTCAGCCATACGATCGCCCAAAGCTTTGACCATAATGGAAGTATAATCATCATTCTTTTTCGTAAAATGATCTGCCCACACACCCACACTGTCGCCCATTGTAACCGCAAAAGCTCCCATATAAGAATTCTGAGTAACAAAATCAGAGAGACAATAACTGGCATCAATGTCTTCATTTTTATGCTGTTGACGAAGAAAACAGAACTTACTTATTTCTTTTTTCATAGAAGAATCTAAAATAAGAACATCATCTCCCACACGTTTGGCATTCCATAAACCAGCAATCCCTTTGGGATCAAAACGATCTCCTTTCAAAATTTCTTTCATAAGTTTTTGCGCATCATCATATAGACTTTTTGCCTGCTGCCCCCATTTAGGAGATTCAAAAATTTTAGGATATATCCCCTTCAACCCCCACGACCAGAAAAAAGGTGCCCAATCTATATACTCTGCAATCTCTTCTACACTCGTATCAGAAAAATCTCGAACACCAAGGAAACTAGGATTCAAATCTGTTTCTTCTGAGACCTTAAAGGATTTTCTAACAGCTTCTTTGTAAGTCCAATGATCATCCAGTCTATGTTCTTTCTGACTGTGACGAACTCTCAGCTTTTCCTGATCTTCCCAAGTTTTTTTTCTGTAAACTTCAAATTGATCAGGACTCAGGAGTTGATTGCAGACACCTACCACCCGTGAGGCATCTTCAACATGACACACAGGATATGAATAGTAAGGAGCAATCTTAACAGCTGTATGCAAAGCACTCGTGGTAGCTCCTCCAATGAGCAAGGGAATATTTAATTTTTGATGTTCCATTTCTTTAGCATTGAAAATCATTTCATCCAAAGAAGGAGTTATCAAACCGCTCAATCCAATAATGTGTGCACCGACTTCTTTTGCTGTTGAGAGTATTTGATCGCACGACACCATCACCCCTAAGTCTACAACTTTATAACCATTGCATCCTAGAACCACCCCCACAATATTTTTTCCAATATCGTGAACATCTCCTTTTACAGTCGCAAGGAGCACCACCCCTCTATTCGAAGATGCAGATTTTTCTTTCTCCATATAGGGCTGCAAATACGCAACCGCAGTCTTCATAACACGAGCACTTTTTACAACCTGAGGCAGAAACATTTTCCCTGCACCAAAAAGATCTCCAACCTCTTTCATCCCATCCATCAAAGGACCTTCGATTACTTCAAGAGGTTTTTTAAAAGCTTTGCGAGCTTCTTCCGTATCTTCAATGATAAACTCATCAATCCCGTGAACCATCGAATACGCTATGCGTTCCTCAACTGCTTTCGTTCTCCATTCATCTTTCTTCTTCTGCTTTGCAATAGGATCCTGATTTGAATTCTGAGCATAGCTAACAAGCTTTTCTGTCGCATCTGAGTCTCTATTAAACAGCAGATCTTCAACCAATTTTAAAAGAGTCGGCTCAATACTCTCATAAACTTCAATCATACCTGCATTCACAATTCCCATATTCAAACCACGATGAATAGCATGAAAGAGAAACGAAGAATGCATAGCTTCTCGAATTCTGTTCTGACCTCGAAAAGAAAACGAAATGTTGCTGATTCCTCCACTGGTCAATGCATAAGGACATTTTCCTTTAATCTCTTTTACAGCTTCAAGAAAACTCAAAGCATAGTCGCTATGCTCTGCAATCCCCGTACCTACAGTCAAAACATTGGGATCAAAAATGATATCACAGGGGTCAAATTGAATTTTTTCGACAAGTAACTTGTAAGCTCTTTCACAAATACGAACCTTTTCTTCTCGACTTGCAGCTTGTCCTTTTTCATCGAAAGCCATAACTACAAGTGCGCATCCATAATTTTTAACAGTCTTAGCCTTTTTGAGAAAAAGTTCTTCACCCTCTTTTAATGAAAGAGAGTTAACGATACCCTTTCCTTGCAAACATTGCATCCCAGCTTCGAGAACATCCCAATTAGAACTGTCAATCATAACAGGAACACGAGCAATAGTAGGCTCAGAGGCTACAAGATTCAAAAAATGACGCATGCACTCTACACTATTGAGCAATCCTTCATCGAAATTGATATCGATAATGTTTGCACCATTCTCAACTTGCTGACGAGCAACAGCAAGAGCGCCTTTGAAATCCCCCGCCTTAATCAGTTTATAAAATTGTGGAGAACCTGTAACATTCGCACGTTCTCCAATCATAATAAAATTTGTGTCTGTTGCGGTTAACGTAAGAGGCTCTAACCCTGATAAGCGGGTTTTTTGAGCAATACTGATAAGTTTACGTGGGTTATGAGCAGAAAGTCTTCTTACAATTTCTTTAATATGCGATGGAGTCGTGCCACAACAACCCCCAGCAAAGTTCAAAAGACCTTCTTCAGCAAAATCTTCGAGCTGCTGTCCCGTATCAGCAGGAAGCTCATTATAACCTGTTGCACTGAGAGGGTCAGGAAGACCCGCATTGGGATAACAGTGAACATAGCAGTCCGCTAAACGAGAAAGCTCACGAATATAAGGACGCATATCCTTTGCACCAAGAGCACAATTCACACCTACTGCAAAAGGTTTTGAATGACGTATAGAATTCCAAAACGCTTCGATGGTTTGACCCGACAGTGTTCTCCCAGAACGGTCGGTGATGGTAACCGATACAATAACAGGAATACGTTTTTCAAGTTTTACAAAAAGCTGCTCTATTGCAAACAAGCACGCTTTTAAGTTGAGGGTGTCAAACACCGTCTCAGGTAAAAGGAGATCAACTCCACCCTGGATCAAAGCTTGTGCTTGCTCATAATAAAGAGAAACAAGGTCATTGAACGAAACTTCCCTGTGTTCAGGTCTATTCACATCGGGAGACAAAGAACACGTCTTACTCGTAGGCCCCAAAGCTCCAGCAACATAAATTCTTCTATCAGGATTTGATTTCTGAAATTCGTGCGCTACGTTTTTTGCTAATTTTGCAGCTTCTAAATTGAGTTCAAAAGCTAGATCTTCAAGTCCATAATCTTTTTGTGAAACACGATTGGAATTAAATGTATTTGTGGAGATAATATCGGAACCAGCATCGAGATACTGTTTGTGTATCTTACCAATAACTTCAGGTTTGGTCAGAACAAGAAGATCATTATTGCCCTTCAAATTATGAGTGTGACTTGCAAAACGCTCTCCTCGAAAATCCTCCTCTCGAAGCGAAAAGCCTTGAATCATGGTTCCCATTGCGCCATCGAAGAAAACTATACGCTGAGAAAGAAGATCTTTAAGAGACTTTTCAACTTCAGAAATCTGCATAAATTAGAACCTTATCTTTATCGAGCAATGCATCCCGTTCCTGTTGTTCCACCATACTCATAGCAGCAGTGATACGTTTCTTTACATACTATATCTGTGGTGCAAGTGCCACCCCATTTACCCATGAAACAATTGTCTTTCGCCATACAACTTGAATTTGGAGCACTGTTAGGAGCAGCAGGTGAAATAGGTGTTATAGATTCAATCCATCCACCAACACCGCACCCCAGAGGGGTCGAATCATTAGGAGAACTTAAAGTTTCGACAACAACATCCTGACACGTTACAGGACAACACAAAATGCGCCCTTCTGCATCTATTCCTCTATAGCGTTCTGTAGGCAAGCATTGCGTTTGCATATCGACACACGCACAGGGTTCACCAGGAACACAACCTGCTACAAAATGAAAAGGAAACATACATTCACAATTTGGTTTGCCATTTGTAACTCCCGTCATGATCATATTGGTAGGACAAAACAATGTTGGCATATTGGTTCCTGGAATTGTATTCACAGGAATTGTCACTGCACCAAAAGTGGACATCTCTGTATTTTTTGGAAAATCACTCCAAAACACTTTATCAGGTGGTAAATTCGAAAGGATTAAAGGCACACCACCCTGATTCTGTGTTGGATGATAAGCGACCTGAAAACGTATGTGCAAACTTTGTGCTAATTCACATGTTGAAGGAGCATAACTTGGCGCTCCTTGATTCGTTGTTACACTCGTTGTGGGAGCATAGGTAAATGTATTCTGATCGATCGAAGTTGCAAGACCTTGACTAATCTGAGTATCCTGAGTTATTTCAACAGTATTCCCATCAACTTGTACAGCTTGATTTCCTAAGGAATCTTGAGACGGAGGGCAAGTAGCCCAAAAATAAACTTTAGCTGTAACATTACATGCAGCATCTTGTTCTGGCGCCTGAGATAAATTTTGCGGAATCACACTGTTTGAATTTTGTGGAGAACTTTGCTGTGAATTCTGCATTCCTACTCGAGTACATGGGGATGAATCTTTAATTTTGTATAAAGCAGGATTGGAGTCACTACCTGCAATGACATAGGATTCAAGAATAGCTGAAGTAAGTGGAGCTGGATTTCGCACTGGCAAAATAAGATCAAAGGAAACCTGGCGTTTTGGGTCTGTTGAATTACAAATCGTTCCTTCTTGATGTTGTATACAATTGCGCAAAGAAATGTTGCCCGGAGAAGTCCCGAGAGTCGCGCTATTTTTCAAAATACTCGGATCATTCATAGCTCTTTGTATAGTTCGCGCTATGGAATGCAAAACCAGATCGGATTCCAAAATTTTTACAGATTGATTTTGCTGACTCAAGTATCCTGCGATAGCTCCTACAACGGTCGCAGTGATACCTATGGAAATAAGAATTTCAACGAGAGTGAATCCAGCGTTTTTTTTTAGAAACATGAGATCGTTTTAAAACCTCTTAAAGTTGCTTTCTTTTGTTTCAAAGGACAGCGGAAAATTCCTTTAAAAAATCTAAATAAGTCATCGCTACCCATCATAAGAATGTTTGCAATAGGTTCTCTATTTTCTTCAAAGAAAACCTCACCACTAACACTCATGTTTCCACTATAATTTTCAGCAGTGAGCTTAATACTTTCTGAATGCGACAACTTACCACCTTGAAAATGCCAAATACTTTGAATGGGATTTAAAAAAACAAGTTCTTCCGGTAACAAAACCGTCTTTTTTCTTAATTTTATAGTCTGTGCTTCTTTTCTCACACTTACATTGGAAAAAAGAATTTCACCTTGCCCAAAAGAAGAACTAAGAGTGTAGGGACGTTTTTTTTGAAAAATTAAAGAACCTGTGAGTTCCGCATAAATATTATTCTCTAAAACAGGACTGATCTTTCCTCTTAAAAGAGCAGAAATAAACTTCAATGGAAGTTTATGAAAATTCACAGATAAATTCCCTGCTGTTGCCTCAAGATTCTTCGGCTTCTTCTTTTTTAAAAAATAAATATCTGCAAACATCGGGACAGCAAAAGTACCCGCAAAATACTTTTCGCTATCTATAACACCTTGAAACTCATAAACAAACAAGCGCTTTCTCAATAAAATTTTCAGAGAAATTCGAAACTTTTCAATATTCAAAACATCTTTATGCTCTCCAAACCGTTCATAGATTCTAACGTTCGACAAACTAAAAGATAGCAATCTGTGAAAATTTATTTTATCGAATTTCATCCTCATCTGATCCGAAGAAACAAAAAATAGAAATTCCTCTTCAAGAAGGTTTCTAAACGAATCCGAATGGAAGTATTTTTTTCCACCAATAACAATGATCATAAAAAAAATGAGACAAAGGGATGCCACATAGAACTTAAAAAAAATTTTACTGAATCTTGCACCCATTTTATAGCGGCCTACAACAGGTTAAAGTTCGAGTTGAACACACCAACCCCATTAAAATTCCCGAAGAGCTTTGACCGCCATTGGCTTTAACAACTTGTTCAACCTGATTATAGTGGGGAGAACTGGTAGCCAAATAACCTCCAGGTAAACGATCATCCTTTGCTTCATTGCTATTACAAGCAGTCCAAGTCGCATCTTGTTTAGGCATCGTACAATGAAATTGACAACCTGATCGTTGATCTTGTTGGACCCAATACCCAGGTGGACAGCGAGCTGAAAGAGAACCATAGGGAGACGCAGGTATACAAATATAAGCACTACTTGCGGGGAGACAATTTGCAAGGCCTGTAGGTGTAAGCCCACGGAATACAGTATTTTCGGGACATGTAAGTTCAGATTGAGTGATCTTTCTACAAATTGGTCCCCGTATATTTTTGAGAGGAACAACATTAGCAGGCATTATGTAAGCTTGAGTGTAAGGTGAACTACATACGCAATTCGGAGACCCATTTGCATTGTATCCACGAATAACAGCTCCTGGATTACAACTGCTATTTACATAAGGGCCTAAAATGTTTTTGACCTGATGTGTAAAAAAATGAGAGCTTTGTGGCAAACTTGGTAAGGGGGCTAGATCAGGAAGTGAATGCGGGACTTGTATAACCCTATAGGCAACATGAATTTCTGCAGGACCAAAAGCACACGTTGAGGCATTGTTTTCACAAGTTGCATAGAAAAAAGTTTGCGCTTGAAAAGCACAATTTGGATTCGTTGGTCCTGGCTTTTTGCATTGTAGTCCACTTACATCATAATAGATTGGGGTAACTGGATCTACGTTTGTCATGACCCCCACACTCTGGAGTCCTGATGCATAATCCAAAGCGAAAAAATTATAATTCCCATCTGTAGGCGGATGTGTAAGCGCACTTGTACAACCTACTCCTGACCCCAACACACATTGAATGTAATTTGCATTTGTTGCATCTAATAAACTTAAGTAAAGAGAGCTTGGTGATTTGAGTTTATTCTCTATATCACTTGCTATAAACTGCATGCTCGCTCTTGCTTTTGCGCGCCGTTGTATTTTATTTGAAGAACCAAAAAATTGACTCATTGCAACTGCCATAATGCTCAGAAGACTGACGGCAACCATAACCTCGACTAGAGTGGTTCCAAGCTGATCGTGAAAGCTCCTTGAATTGGAATCCAAGTTCTGCATAACCCCCCATTTCCAGAAACGCCTACAATTCCCTTTGAATCAAATCTTATCGGTCCAATATTTTTATGAAATTTGTATTAGGATATCACAGAAGGCTCATTCCGTCTTATACCGAAAAGAGAACTCAATAGAGTTGTGAGCACAGCGAAGATCGTCTATATAGGATCACTGCTTTCACAAGGCCTCAATACGAAAAATTTCTACATGGAAATTGCAGTATTTTTTAGAGAGGCTTCTCACATTTAGCTAGGAATGGACTCTTTATGTGGAAAATCAACCAACGTCTTATAAGCCAAACTGAGCCTGAACTTGGGCTTGGACTCGTCACAAAAATCGAAACTAAAAACGGAACCCTTGAAGTACTCTATCCTCAGGCCAATGTGAAACGCCTCTACTCCTTACAAAGAGCCCCCATTCGTCGTTTTATGCTCCAAGTCGGACAAAAAGGATTTGACGCCCGCTCTGAACCCTTCACCGTTGAAGGGATTGAAAACTTCGATGGAGTTTTGAAATACATAAGTGGTGAAAAAGGTATTTGGGAACATGAGCTTAGCGCTAAGGATGAGACTCTTTCCCCCGCACTTTCCCAATTTTTTACAAATCACTTGTCTGATTTTAAAGCCTTCGACCTGCGCAAAGAAACATGGTCACTCAAAAGTAAGCATCTTGCCATGCCTGCCAAAGGCCTGATCGGCGCTCGTGTAGAACCCATAAAACACCAGCTCTACATTGCTTGGGAGGTCTCTCAACGGATATTCCCCCGCGTTCTCCTCGCAGACGAAGTGGGTTTGGGTAAAACTATCGAAGCAGGACTTATCTTCTCTCGACTTCGCATCTTAGGGCGCGCTGAAAAAGTACTTATTTTGGCCCCACCAAGCCTTGTTCATCAGTGGGTCGCCGAAATGTATAGACGCTTTGGCGAACTTTTTACAATACTTGACGAAGAACGCTGCGCAGAAGATGAAAGCGCTCAAGACATGTCTCCTTTCGCAGTAAATCAAAAAATTATCAGTTCACTTGATTTTCTAGTGAGTAATCCAGCACGATATGAACAGGCTCTGGAGGAACAATGGGATCTTATTGTTATCGATGAAGCACATAAATTAGAGTGGAATGAAGAAACACCCAACGCTTCATGGCTGATTGCAAAAGGACTGAGTTTAAAAACTCACGGACTTCTTTTGCTCACAGCAACACCACAGCAAAAAGGAACGAGCACACAATTTGGTTTATTACATCTTGTTGATCCCGAGAAATTCTCAAACTTTGATAACTTTCTCGATAATCTTTCAAAAATGAAAGAACTCAATACTTGTGTAAGCAAAATACAAAATGGAGATCTTGCAGATGCTTCACATTTAATAAAATCCCTCTTTCCTAAAGACGCTTCGTTGGTTGAATCTTTAAAACAATTAGAATCTTCAAAAAATCCGACGAAATTCCTAAACACACTCATCGACCGACATGGAACAGGACGTGTTTATTTCCGAAATCGACGTCAACGCATACAAGGGTTTCCCGTACGTAAACTTCACTCAGTAGAATTGGAAACATCCCCAGATTTTGCCGCACACCTTCAAGGAGTGAATCCAAAAGAAATCGATGATCGATTTCTCGTTGACTACGCAACGGGACGTAGCAACAAACGTTCTTTCGAAGGTCATCCAAAAGACGATGCTCGTTTTAAGTGGTTGAAAGATTATTTAAACTCCAACAGAGAAAAAATTCTCATCATTTGCGCTAGCAAGGAGAGAGTCGAAAAAACTGCACAGTTTATAGACCCTCAGTACATGCAAGCAGCCCAGCGCAAAGTTGGTATTTTTCATGAAGGTCTTTCTATACTCGACAGAGACTTGCAAGCCGCTTGGTTTGCACGCAATGATGATGCGCGGGCACTTATTTGCAGCGAGATCGGTGGAGAAGGACGCAACTTTCAATTTGTTAAGAAACTTATTCTTTTCGACATTCCTATGCATCCCGACTTACTTGAACAACGTATAGGTCGTCTTGATCGGATAGGACAAGGTAAAGAAATAGAAATACTGGTTCCTTGGCAAAAAGACACTCCGGAAGAAGTCCTATTTAAGTGGTACGACCAAGGTCTTAATGCTTTCGCACAATCCTGGAATGGTGCAGCTACAGTTCTCGAAGAATACAGCACTAAACTTCTTGAAATGTTTGCACAGTTTCTTCCACACCATCCGAAATTCAAAGATCGTCAAAAGAATCTCGACAAACTTATTTCTGATACACAAAAAACCTCTGAAAAAATCCGCCTTGAAATCACGGACAACATTGACTCTCTTATCGATGTAAACTCTTTTCATGAAACCGTTGGAAATAAACTCTTAGAATCCGTAGACGGATGTGATGATGACACTTCTCTTGAATTTTATATTCGTGAAATTTTTGACTTCTATGGAGTCGATTATGAAGACTACGACAATGTTGGATCTTTGATTGTAAAAGGAGATTCTCTTTCATTTATAGAGAATTTCCCACTTGCAAATAAAGAAGAAGACGTCACTGTAACTTTCAACAGACGTACCGCACTCGCGCGAGAAGAAATGCTCTTTTTATCTCTCGATCATCCAATGGTTGAACTTACTTTCGATCACTTCCTTCATCACAATGACGGTGTGGCGAGCATTTGCAGATGGGATCACAGTCCTTTTGGCAAGGGGGCTCTTATCCAACTCTCGCTCATTATGGAGGCGAAGGGTCGCAAAGAGCTTCAACTCGAAAGATATCTTCCACTAACTGTCAAATCGATTGTCTTCAATCACAAAGGCGAACCGGTTCCTCACGACAAGCTTAAAGATAAAAACAAGCACCTTCGTGAAGTTACCGACAAAGCCTTTCTTGCTAAAATCGGAGATTTGAAACCTTTACTGATGCCACCTATTGAAAAATTTATGCAAAAATTAAGTGGATGGCTTGAGCAAGAAAAAGATAAAGCTAAGAATTTAGCAAGAGAAAAGACTCAGCAAGAGATAGACAGACTCCATCACCTACTTGAAGTCAATCCTCTTGTCTCAAGAAAAGAAGTCGATGCGATGATACAGATGCAAACAGACACACTCAGAGCTCTATCTGCTGCGTCGTGTAGAATTGATGCGATACGAGTAATTCTCACCACCTAATTCATGCCATCCATCATAAGTTGACCCCCTTTCTTTTAAATTCTACACATAAGATCTCAAATTTGATTCTGGAGATCTTATGCACTTTTCTAAAATTTCACAAATTGTCCTAGGCGTGTCTTTGCTACACTCTTCTGCTTTTGCTTACGTTCCATACGTAGCTGTAGTTAACGAAGTATGCATTGAGCTCAATGAAGACCAATGCAAAAACAGAAAAATGTGCCATTGGTTTGAAGAGCGGAGCCTATGCCAAGTGAACCTTAAAGAAGCCTCTATGAAAGAAATTGAAATTAGAAGTAAAAATAGAATCTTTATTATTAGTGTCGCTATTGGTGTCATCGCTTTAGCATTTATTGGCCCAGATCTGCTAATGAATCAAGGGCGCAGGTAGGCATTAAAATTAAGTAAAGTTCCTCATGCGAACTTTAATAGTATGAGGAACTTTTTTAAGCTCGTTAAAAAACTCTTCTTTGAAGCTACTTACATCGGTCACTACATAACCAACATCTTTATGTGTAGAAAGATATTGCGCTTCGACGTTCACATTCCATTTTCCAAAGAATCCGTTGATCGCTGCAAGAATTCCAGGAACATTTTCGTGAATATGAAAAATCCTTGTGAGTCCTTTTTGCAAATGTGGAATATTAAGCACAGGAAAATTTACACTTCCCAAAGAAGAGCCGTAATCAAAATATTCAATAAAACGGTTCACAACAGTTTCACCGATATTTTTTTGTGCTTCTTGCGTACTCCCTCCAATATGCGGAGTGAGAATCACGTTAGACATATTTTGGAGTTCTAATACAAATTTTTCATCATTCGAACGAGGCTCTTCAGGATACACGTCTAAAGCAGCTCCCTTTAATTTTCCTAGTTGTAAATACTTTGACAAAGCTTTCAAATCGACAATGTGTCCACGACTTAGATTGAGAAAAATACTTCCATCTTTCATCTGCTCAAATTCTGGCTCTTGAAACAAACCAGTATTTTCAGAACGACCATCAACATGAAGCGTAACGATATCTGCTCTGTTTAAAAGAGTTTTTAATTCCAAACAGCGTTCGGAATTCCCCAAAGAAACTTTTTCTACAAGATCATAGTAGAGCACATGCATACCCATGCTTTCAGCAAGAATGGAAAGCTGAGAGCCAATATTCCCATAGCCTACTATGCCTAAAGTTTTACCACGCACTTCACATGCACTTGTCGCAGTTTTATCCCAAACCCCTTGGTGTAAAAGCTGACTCTTCGGAAAAATCTGCCGCGAAAGAACAATAATCAACCCTGCTGCTAATTCCACAACACTTCTTGTGCTAGAAAACGGTGCATTGAATACAGCAACCCCTTGACTCGCAGCTTTTTCAAGTTCGATCTGGTCTGTACCTATACAAAATGCTCCCACACATAATAGTTTTTTTGCATGAGCAAGCACTTTCGCATTTACCTGTGTTTTGGATCGAATTCCTAAAAAATGTATGTCGGAAATTTTCTTAATCAGCTCCTCTTCTCCGCAGGCTTTTGTGAGAGTCTCGACAACAAAACCCTTCTTTCGAAAAGTTTCTGCAGCTACCGCATGCACATTTTCAAGAAGAAGAATTTTGATATCCTCACTTGTATCTTTTTGAGAAGGATCTTTGTATTCTTTTGCGAGGATTTCAAGACTTGTAATTTCGCGACTTGCTTTTTTTACAGTCTCTGCTCTAAAAATATTTTCAGTAAAAACATAAAATGAACAATGCGGATTATCTTCAGCCACTTCAAAATCTGTCATGGCATCACCAAGAATAATACCTTTACCGCTGAGATTCAGAGATTTAACTAATTTTGCTTTGCCTCGACTCTGAGATAAAATATTCGTTGTATCTATTCCCACTACTTTTTTAGAAAGATTGAAATGAAATTCGTTTGCATATACACGATCTTCTCTCAAACCTAAAATTTGGATGATCGGCGTTATAATTTCTTTAAATCCCCCAGAGACTACATAAATTTTATCAGCGTTTAATTTTAGAAATTTGCGATTTTCTATAAAGGATTTTGTAATAAGAGATTTTTGTTCCTCGATAGCTTTGAGTATGTGATGTTCATTTAAATTAAGAAGAAGCAGTCTTCTTTTCAAAGCCTGAGAGAAATCTAAAGTTCCACTCATGGCTGCTTCCGTCAATTTGCGAATTTCATCACAAATGGATTCCTTTTTAGGATGCCCTGATAGGGAGATTTCAGCGAGTATTTCGAGCGTTTCGCCTTTGATGATCGTATTATCGAAATCAAGAATGAGAAAATCAGGAACTTTCATAGAAATATCCTTATGTCGATTTAAACGCTCTTCTATTCTAACTTAAGACAAAAGAGCCTCATCTGAGATCCCTCGACTACGCTCGGGATGACGGGCGAGAAGAGGAGAGGTTTTAGCTCGTTGAGTATAGGATACTTTGACCATTCTCTCTAGAGACTGACGAGGGCGCTTCAAAATTTTCTCTGTGATTTGAAATTCGGATTGCCCTGTGTTCTGATGAATCATATTTAGCCCATGTTCAAAACCGTACAAAATATTTCCACATAAAACATCTGCAGCAACTTTGTCTTTTCGAGATTTATGAATCAGATATTGTATAGCGAGTGTATCAAACACAAGTTTCATCCCATGTTCACTTTCAAATTTTGCCTCGAAAGTTTTAATAAGTTGAATCTCAGCACGACTATCTTCTTCAACGGTTTTTAAAATTTTTTCTAAGAATCCCTTTGGGTCTTGAATAAGAGCTTCTGTAACTTCAAGCTCCAAAATATTAGTAGAGGGTAAAGAGTATTTATAATCTCTAAATATTCTTTCCAATATGGTCATCAAAGCTCTTGCACCTGTTTTCTCATCGACCGCTTTCAAAGCAATTTTCTTCAAAGCGCCGTCTGTAAATCGTAATTTGATCCCATAAGCGTCAAATGCTTCTACATATTGCTTAACCACAGAACCTTCCGATTCTTTCAAAATAGAAAACAATGCGTGTTCATCAAGGTCCTCACAAGCAACACGAATAGGCAATCTACCGATAAATTCAGGTTCAAAACCGTAGTCTATAAAATCCTGAGTTGTGCTCTCTTGGAAACTTTCCTGAACAGAAAATTTCTGCGTCTTTTGAGAAAATCCAATCGCTTTTTTATGAAGCCTCTTTGCAACAATCTCTTCGAGTCCACTAAAAGCTCCACTCACTATAAAAAGAATATGTCGAGTGTTGATAGAGTGCTTTTCTATTTTTCCTTTTTGTTGCATTTCCATGAAAGCTTGCATCTGAGATGCTGGATCATGACTTGCACGCAAATCTACATCCGTTTCTTCCATCAGTTTAAGAAGACCCATCTGAACACCACGTCCACTGACATCACGCCCACGCGACTCGCTTCGTGTTGCCAACTTGTCCGCTTCATCTAAGTACACGATTCCGTATTGAGCTTTTTGCAAATCTCCATCTGCTTGACTCACCAAATCTTTGATGAGGTCATCTACATTAGCTCCTACATAACCTGTCTCACTAAAACGTGTTGCATCTGCTTTAACAAAAGGCACGCCAATCAATTTCGCAATTTGACGAACCAAATAAGTTTTACCAACCCCTGTAGGTCCAAGTATGAGAACGTTTTGTTTTGCATAATTTTCATGGAAGGGATCGGAAGGATTCTTCAAATGTTTCTGAACCTGATTGTAATGATCACATACAGCAATGCTCAACGCTTTCTTTGCTTCATCCTGTCCTATGACAAAACGATCGAGATAAGCTTTGAGCTCCTTAGGTTTTCTATCGAAATGTATGTTTAAGGGTTCCGATGGAGGAGTCAGGCTTGTTTTCGTTTTTTGTTTAGGAACAAACGGAATTTCTTGGGCGATAATCTTAACTTGTCCGCCAAAACGTTGCTTAATAAAATCTTCGAACTCTTTCTGAATGTCTTCAGCATTCGGTATGTCTTTTTCACTCATAATATATTTTTCCCTCTGAATTTGCTCGAAGCTCTGGTAATTTGGGGACCACATTCGAACTCTAGTAAGCCTACTAGCCGGAAAACTATATCAAAAGAACCCCCATTCTGACTAGATAGTGACAGCCAAAAACCTTTAAGGAGACTCAAGCATTGCGCAAAAATAAACGCGAACCCTTTGATAAGTATCTTTATTACTTCCTTTCGGTCCAATCTCCCGAATCTGATGTTTCTTTTATGTCAGATACCTACCGTGAACTACGAGGGAAGAAAGCTAAAATTTTACGTGAGGATTTCTGCGCAGCCTTTGCAAATTGCTGTGCCTGGGTTAAACAAGGATCCAGTTTTTCTGCTTACGGAATCGACATCGATGATGAACCCATAAACTATGGGATGACCCACTACCTTCCCAAAAACACAAAGTCCGAACAAAAACGTATTCATATTCTCAAAAAAAATGTTCTGAATTCAAATCTTCCTCATGCAGATATCGTTTGTGCACTGAACTTCAGTTATTTTTGTTTTAAAGAACGAAATACACTCAAAAAATACTTCCAAAATGTCTACAAAACTCTCAATAAAGACGGTCTTCTTATACTGGACTGCTTCGGTGGCACTGACTGTCAGGAACAAAACGTAGAAGAAACAGTCCATGATGATCATGGTTTCAGTTACTTTTGGGATCAGGGTTATTTCAACCCTATTAACAATCACTGCAAATTTGCAATTCACTTCAAAAGGAAAAAAGAACCCATCCGCAGAAATGTTTTCACATATGACTGGAGAATGTGGACCATCCCCGAATTGAAAGACATTTTAACAGAAGTGGGTTTCAAAAATCCGGTCGTTTACTGGGAAGGCACAACTCGAGATGGCGAGGGAAATGGGAAGTTCAAGCCGACAGAAAAGGGCGAAGAATGTGAATCCTGGATCGCCTATATCGTGGCGGATAAATAAGTCTAAATTTTTTGGGATTTTGTTCTTTTGAAAATTGGTGGAGGCTAGGAGAGTCGAACTCCTGGCCTTTGGAATGCAAATCCAACGCTCTACCAGCTGAGCTAAGCCCCCACGAGAGATTCGAAATTTACCTATTTGAAAAAAAAATGCAAGTCACTATTTTACAGCGATGTTTTTTTATATTTGCGCTGTGTTTTTTGTGGGGCTTGCATTCAAAATAACTAAAGGGATTTTGAAGAGAAAAAGGATTGGGATTTTAAAAATGAAATTAATTTAGATAATTTCGCGTCCTGCAATAAAACCTGTGCTTCGTGTGTTGCATCCACAAGTTCTATTACCTGCAGATTCAAACAACTGATGACATGCGATGCAAGTGCGCACTTTAATTTTAATAGGAGCCAGACTTGCAAGTCTACGTGCTTGGTTTTTCAGTTCAATATCCTTGATTACAGAAGGAGGAAGACGTTTTATTTTGTTGTTTCTAAATTCATCCATTGTACTTAGTTCCATGAATGTCTCTGTATGAAGACGTAGATGAGCCTACATATATTGCATGATTTTTTATAAAAGTCAATAATGTGGCAATCTCGGTTATTGGTTAGGTCCTTGATTCTTAAGTATATTTTAGAAAAGGAAGACCCTTGGAAATTCATGAATACCTTAGAAAAAAGCTCGGTTCTCAAAAATTTCGCCTTCTTTACAAAAACTCAGACCTCAAAGAAAGAGTCAAAAGTCTAGCTTCTCAAATCAACCAGGATTTTGAGGATTCTCATCCTCTCATCATAATGGGTGTTTTAAAAGGTTCTTTTATCTTCATTGCTGATCTTGTGAGAGAACTCACAATACCTGTTCAAATTGAATTTATAAGTGCTTCTTCTTATGTAAATACAAAGTCTTCAGGTACAGTTTCCATCAAAGAATTTTCACTACCGAATCTTCGTGGAAAACACGTCCTGATCGTTGAAGACATCATTGATAGTGGCCTTACAATTCAGAGTCTTCTTGAACACATTCAATCTAAAGAAGCGGCCTCTGTCAAAGTCTGCTCACTCTTCTTAAAAATTCTTAAAAATCAAAAGCCCGTCATAGAAATAGACTACGTGGGCTTTACGTTACACGAAGGATTTATTGTAGGATACGGACTCGACTGCGACCAAAAGTATCGCGAACTCCCACATATTATCGAAATTCTTGGTGAACCTTAAGCTTTCGACATTTTTCTTCAAGTCTTCCAAGATCAGCACTCACTTCATAAAAAGATTCAAAAGCCATCTTAGCTTTATACAGATAGCTTTGAATCGGTTGCCTGTGCCGAGAAAATTCGTTTTTCAAAGTTTTTTTCTTTAAAAATTGCTCTATGGAAAAAACATTGGAGTTCATAATTGGCTCCCATTATTTTTTAAGTCGATGCGAGCGAATCACAGAGAGATTTGCTTGTTTTCTTTCTTTCTGTAAACGTTCCTGATTCTCTTTATTCTTCTCAATAAGCTGAAAAAAACTCAGAACATTTCCCTTCTTACGAACCTGTTTTTGAGCCTTTTTAAACTCGAAAACATTTGAAAGTTCGCTCTCGCCTTCTTGAGTTTTGTTTTGATATGTCATTAAGCACCTCCTAAGCCATAGGATTCAATTTGCATGCCAAATCCAAGCCTGACAGAAAGAATATTGTTCTGTGTTTACGGATCGTTAACTTTTATTAGTAATGATTTTGCCAAGAAAGGCTAGTTTCTTTATACAGAATGTACACTTTTTCTACAAAAAGCCTCCTTAAATTCTCGCTGAGTGATCTGAGAAAAAAAAATAAAGGATTCTAGATCACAATTCGGCGATGGATTTTTTAAAGCCTTGATTAAAAAAAAAGAAATCTCTGCAATGTCTTGATCTTAAAATTTCAAAAGAAGGCCTTTAGGTGCAGTCATATCCTCCATGCTCTTCTAAATTCTTTACGACTTGCAATTTGATGAAATATTATGCAAACATAATTCCTAAGCTCTTCCCTTGTGGAAATTATTCCGATAAACTCTTAACTAGTAAATCCATCTAGCTAGGTCAAGGAAGGCCACGAGCACAGAGGGAGCTAGCACTTTCTTACTAGTGTATAGTGTTAACTTGTTGAATTTGCCATGGAACGGATGACGACAATGGGTGAAAAAACAAAAGACGTTTCAATGAAGGAGCTGGTGTCGTACATAGCAGAGGCTCTCGTTGACGAAACCTCACGCATCGACATCAACGAAATTGAAGGAAACCAAACTAACATCATCGAGCTGAAGGTCGCAAAAGAAGACATCGGCAAAGTGATCGGCCGACAGGGTCGAACAGCTGACGCAATTCGAACGATTCTCAACTGCGCAGCTGCAAAGCATTCCAAACGTTACATTCTTCAAATCATCGACGAATAATCTATGCGCGAAGCCGCAGCTTCGATAGTCGTCGGATCCTTCGAATCCCAAAAGCCTAGCAAGGACGAGTTGCGTTTTTTTGCAAAAGAAAAAACGCCCGGTTTTGTTCTTTTTAAAAGAAATATTTCTCAAGACAACTTTGAACTCCTTCCTAAAAACCTGATTGATCCTCTCTACAAAGCAAGAAATGAAAAGACCCCTCTTTTTGTTGCTGTCGATCAAGAAGGAGGGAGAGTTCGGCGCCTTAGCTCCCCCTTTCCAAACTTAGGCGCTCCTCTTCGTATCGACAATACAAGCGCAAAAGATCACCAAGAAACATTGCTTTTCGAATATGGGATTACGCTTGCAAAAGCTCTTTTAGATCTTCATATCAATGTCAATTTTGCTCCTGTTGTAGATATTCTTTCAAATCCTCTCAATGTTGGAATTGGAGACAGAGCTTTCGGTGTGCATGCCGAACAAGTGGTTTCACGTGCTGGTTCTTTTCTAAAAGGAATGCAGTCTGTAGGTCTTTGGGGCTGTTTGAAACATTTCCCAGGACAGGGAAGCGAACTCAGCGATCCTCACCATGAAAAAGTTGTAGCACCCATATCACTGGAAACGCTAACTCATCGAGAACTTGTTCCTTATAAAAAACTTCTTTCGCTTGTTCCGATGGTGATGGTTTCACACTGTATTTATCCTTGTCTTGATTCAAAACCTGCCAGCCTGTCTCCTAAAATTATTTCTGAACTTCTGAGAAAGCAACTTGCCTATGAAGGCCTCATTTTGACTGACGACATGAACATGAAAGCTATCTCTCAGGACAAAGAACTCTGGCAGAACGCAATTGTGAGCGCTATCGCAGCGGGATCCAATCTTGTTCTTGTCTGTTCTGGACTAGATAATTGGAACTACGCTATTGAAGCTTTGGAAAGAGAAGGAAGGAGATCAGAAGCTTTTGCCAACATGCTTTATATTTCTGCAGAAAAAGTTTTTAAATTCAGAAAGAATCAACTCGCCTCTTATGATTCCACAACTTGAACTCGGACAAGGTGTATGCGACGGTGTTTCACTTCTCGCACTTCGAGATTTAAGTTATGGATGTTCACACTTTGGCCAATTTTAGGCAGCTGACCAATCAACTGCGTAACTAAACCTGCAAGTGTATCGACGTCTTGGTCTTTCTCTAAAAGATTTTCTTCTATTTTGAAAAATTTGAAGAAGTCATCTAGATTCAATGATCCCGACACATCGTAAACATGATCACTCACCTGAATGATTTTTGCCTCTTCGACATCGGTCTCATCTTGAATTTCGCCTACAATTTCCTCCAAAATATCTTCCATAGTGACAAGACCTGCAGTTCCCCCATATTCATCGATGATAATGGCCATGTGATTTTTAGTACGTTTGAGATCTTTGAAAACTTCCATTATCGATTTTGATTCAGGAGCAAAAAGAGCCTCACGCATAAGATCTTTCGCTGTAGACTGTGCAGATTTTTGACCTGCAGTTTGCGCAAGCAAATCTTTGACCAGAACCATTCCAACCATATGATCCACATGATTCCTATAAACAGGAAAACGTGAGTAACCAGTATCCACTGCTTTTGTCATCATTTCTGAAAGAGGTGTATCGATAGCAAAAGCTTTGATATCGGTTCGAGGAGTCATAATTTCACGAACTTTCGTTTCATCAAAATCAAAAGCCCCATCGATAATATTCTTCTTGATATCACCGATGACACCCGCTTTTTCACCTTCACTTACAATGAATTCCAATTCTTCTTCGGTAATAAGAGGAGTGTGTTTTTTCCCCGCAGAAAATACACGAATAACAAAATCCGCAAACCCGGAAAGAAAACGTATCAGTGGATAACTGCAATAATAGACAAATATAATAATGCGCAGAAAAGGAACCGCGAGTTTGTCATAGTGCGCTTTCGCAAAAGATTTAGGAACGACTTCACCAAAAACCAGAACAAGGAAAGTTGTTATACCCGTTGCGATTCCTACAGTTCCGTTCTGAAAACGTTCGAATACAAGTTCCGTAACAACAGACGAAGCAAGAATGTTTACGCCTGTGTTAAAAATCAGAATGGTTGTAAGAACTCTTCCGGGGTGTGTAAGCCAGAATTTTATATGTGCTGAAGATTTACCACCGACATCTAAAAGGTGTTTTGCTTTTAAAATTCCGAGTGAGGTTATGGCAGTTTCTGCTGCTGAAAATATAGCTGATAAGATGAGACATCCTAAGATGACTAAATATGGACCCATATTATTTTTAAAAAAAACTCCCTAGAAGTTATCGAATTCTGACACAGTTCTTCCAAACTTTGTCGTTGTCTAAGAAAGACATGATTTTTCTCTGGTCCGCTAACATGATCCGCTCTTCAGCTTTCTTTTCATGATCATGTCCGCACAGATGCAAAATGCCGTGAACCAGCAAAAAACAGATCTCGCGATCTATTCCCTGCCCTATGCTCACAGCATTTTTTTGCGCGTACTCAAGACAGATGACGATGTCACCAAGGACACTCTCACCCAATATAGGTCTGGATTTTCCTTTGGCAAGGGCTCTGACCCTCAAAGGTTTTTCCCACTCAAGCTGAGGAAAAGATAGGACATCCGTCACATAATCTTTACCGCGATGCAAATCGTTCAGCTCGCGGATTTTGGACTTACCCACAAATCGTATACACAATTCCCAGCCTTTTAAGCCCACAGCCTCACAAATGAGAGCGGCTAAAAGTTGTATGCAGGGTGCTTTTACAAGATAGCGTTTGTGACGAGACAGGAGGACATCAATAGAATCTAAAGACGAAGATTTTCTTTGTTTGTGAGCCATTATTGTTTCATGAAGATATGTATCACCGTTCAATGCGGTGCCTTTAAAAAGAGAAGTGCCAAAATCCAATATACCAAGGAACCTGGCAAAAACGCAAATTTTGGCCTAGTGAGAGGGCTTGCGCATCGTTTCTTCGAAGGTTTGCTGAAACCTGCTTTTGAAACGCTGTTCGAATGTACTTTCGTAAGCTTTTTCGAAGGGTTTGCTTCCAGCTCGAACAAATCCAAGGTTTTCAAAATACCCTAGTGTGTTTTCAAAATAGTCTTGAGAGTCTGTTTTTAACCAAAAAAACCCGTCTTCTTTAAGAACAGAGCAGACCTGCTTACAGAAAGCTTCGTCCATAAGCCGTTTGTTTAACTGACGTTTCTTCTTAGACCAGGGATCAGGAAAAAAAATGAGAACTCCATCGAGTTCTCCTTCTGCAAAAAGCTGTTCTAGAAATTTAGCGTTGCCAAGTACAACCTGTCCGTTTTTCAGTCCCACGTTTTCCAAGGCTTCAGCACTCAACACCACCCGTTTCATGGTGATATCCATACCTACAAAAGCTGTCTGAGGATTGTCTTGGGCTAAAGCTTGAAGCACTTTGCCTTTGTGCACACCAATCTCAAGTACAAGCTTTTCAACAGGTCTTCCCATTTTCTCGGAAAAATATTCTCGCCATCTCCCCTGCATATTGCGGAGAGAACTCCCAAAAAGAAGGGGTAGGGTCTGAGACTCTTGACCTTCAATCAGACGCTGACTGAAAGGATTTACGCTACTTTTAAGACGCTTAGGCAAATCATCAAATATATCGACGTGTAAAAACGGCATGAAATTCACAATGTTTGTGGTTTTTTAGGAATGGGGACTTAAGAAGTTCAGACATGCTGTAAGCCGGATTTTGTCTTCGTATAAAAATACGGAGGCTATCATTTATCTAGGGGAGTCGTTGCCAACCCCCTCAAGCGGCCCACCCGGGAACTCACCGGGCCGGTGAAATGTTCCCCTATTTGGCCTTGCTTCGGATAGGGTTTACAAAGCCACTGATGTTACCATCGTGCTGGTAAGCTCTTACCTCACCGTTTCACCCTTACCCCCACGAATAAATCCGTGGATGGCGGTTTTCTTTCTGTTGCACTTTCCGTCGAGTCGCCTCGCCTGGCGATTAGCCAGTATCCTGCCCTAAGAAGTCCGGACTTTCCTCAGTTTTAAAGATTTGACTCCAAAAAACCGCGATAGCCCGCATATCTGAACCCCTTTTATCCCTTAACTCTGGGTTTAGGGGTTTCTACTCATTTTGTCAATCTTACAGTTCAGCGGAACTATGTTTTCATCCAACCAACCATGTCCAAAAACCAACCCAAAGTGTATGCAGCAAGCAGAAATGGCAGCACCAGACCTACGAAAGGGAGAACGAAGAGAAAGGATACCAACTCAGAAAAAGAATCTACTTTGAAATCTTCTTTGCTAAACATCTACGCCTCGTTTGATGAATGTGAGGTCACGTTTCCATGATCAGATTAATCACGAATGAGAAAAGCTGTCAAACATTTCGGAAGAAAGAACATCCTGTCATTTTCATACAAAATATGCAGGACTCATTTGGAATCAGCACCCGTTAGAATTTTTCAAAAGAATCCATCTTGGTTATGAAATCAAAACGTCGTAATTCCATCACTAAAGCTCACATTAGACAATCCTAAAGATTATCACCAGTACTCCGATACAACTCAAATCAAGTGTTTGAGTTTTTGAGAGTATGAAATCAATTGTGATAGTGTAAAAGCGTTTGTAGGAAGATCATCATCATTGTCTTTTAGAACAGTCTAGAACGCTGTTTTATTCTGAAAAATTCCTTGAAGAGGCAGACATCTTTAATTTTTATGCAGATTCTGGTGGTGAGAACTATCTTCGTCGCAACACACCTAACGTTTTTGAATTTACTGGACTTCAATACAAAAGAAGTGAAACCTTAGATCCCTCAAACGCAGATAATCCCAAAACGATTCCGAGAAATCAAGTAGCGAAACCTGCATCTTTTCCTTCCTCTCAATTCGATGCAAAGGGAGGGCAAATGTTTAGATTTGAACGAGAAAGTGGGATTAGATTGAAAAGATAGCGGGTTTACTTCTTCCACTTCATTTCGAAAAATCTTAGACGCATATCGTAGGGGTTTATGTTGGAAAGATCCACTCGATCGCTTGCAAGTATGGCGTCGTATTCTGCTAGGAAGGGAACTACATAGGCTTCCTCTAGAGTTTTTCTGTGGAGATCGAGGAGCAGTTGATTGCGTGTCTCTCCTTCTGCGGAGATGATTTGCTCGAAGAGGTCTTTGACTTCAGGGTAGAAGAAGTGGAGAGGACCTCCTTCTCCGTAGAGGTATTGCCATGAGCTTAGCGGGTCTTTTTGGTTGCCTTGATACCCAATAAACTCAGCAAAAAAATCATCCGAATATTCTGAATCAATTATTAAATTTAGATCAATGTCATATTTTTTTGCACTAGTGTAAAAATTTTTTAAAAGTACGTCTCTCAAATATTTATTTAATTTAAGATTGATTCGATTCTTTTGAAGTGGAAAAACATCAACCGCGCTCAATTCAACTTCTTGTTTTAACCGACCCTCACAGCCTTTTGGAATCATCTGATAATTGAAAATCAAAACCTCTTGATATTTAAAATTCTGAAATGCATCATGAATATATTTTGAAAAAGCTTTTCGAATTTGTGAATTTGAAGTCATTGAATTTTTAGGATTAAACGAAAAATAGTACAATATTGTAGGTTGTCCATGTTTAATAACTTTAAATTTTTTTGATAGATTTTTGACATCTTCATCTACTGCGTAAACAGGTTTTTTTCTAATTTCAATATCATTACGATCAAAATTTGCATTCTTGATAAGAACATTTTTAATATCGATATTTTCAATAAAATATGGATTCGCTTTTAAAATAACCTCTGAAGCATTGTGTGATGAAACAAAATATGGCCCAGAAGTAACTGACCAATCTCCTTTTATATTTTTTGGATGAAGTATAAGTGACTCAGCAAGAGACATCTCGCGAAGAAGACCTTCATGAATAAAAACTTTAAAATCAAAAATGAACGTATTTTCTGCGGGATTTATTTTAATCGATTCAATTTTTTTTAGAAGACATGTGTGACGAGAGTTGGATTTTCTTAATCTTTCAAAATGATCTGCTATTTGTTGCAGTGTCAGAGAAGATCCATCACTCCAATATATATTTTTGCGAATTTTAAACAGCCATCTTTTTGGGGACAGCTTTTCCCACTTTTCTGCAAATCTTGGCACCCAAATTTCTTTTTTTTGCCAATCCTCAAAAACCAGACCTGAACTTAAATTTTCTAAAAGAAAATACTCATGAATGAAATTAAGATTTTTTGAATCAATAAGGGAACTCGCACCCTTGAAAAAAGCAAGTGGCAAGGCCGCAACTAGAGGAGATTCTAAATTACTTTGTACCATAAAACAAATTAACCTCGGTCACCACCGACACCACAATTATCTTTCTCAATTCTATCCTTTTTCTCCAAATTAAGCGACAGGGCTACCGGCAAATCCCACAAAAAACTTACAATACTAGCCACAAAAACACCGCATGCAAACAGTGCGTCTTTACAAAAGCGTTTCATATATTCCTCAAAATTGAGGCCCCTCAATACGTAAATAAAAAAAAGCCGACAATCGGAAAAAAAGAATACAGCCTATCAGCCGCGTGTGAGTAGGATTTTTTTCGCCTTCTCTTTTTCTGGATGCTCGAAAGCATCAGCAATTTCATCAAGTTCTTTCTTATCCATTCCTAAAGCCGTCCCAACAGAACGCCATTTCAGAACAGCATTTAAAACTTGTTTGAGGATTTTTTTTGATGTAGCTGCGTTAAGACCAAAGTAGGAACTGGCATGAATTAGAGCCTCAAGGGAAGCTTCAGGGCCACTGTCTTCAGATATCCAAGTTTTTAACTCTCTTATCTTGTCTGGAAAAGGATTGATATCAAATGCCGGTGACAGTTCCCAGAGGTCTCCCCTACTGTGCAAAAAACCATGATTTCTTAAATGATCATCAACATTCGTAATCAATATAGAAAAAGCAATGCGACGCCATAATTCCTCACTGTCTTCTTTCGATTTTGCACCACAGGTTCTCAATACATCTACAATTTCCGTATAGGTGTGCACATTCTCTTCTGTAGGATCAACACCAAGTAGAGTTGCTGCGGAAATATAATGGATTCTCTCACCACTTGGATCTCTATCAAATCGTTGTACTAAGGTAATGGGAATTTTTTGACTGTACACAAGTTCCGTTTTAGGAACATGAATACCAGCAGCCTTTGCAAGCTTCATTGCTAGAACTTCGGCTTTTGTTATAGAACGTTCGTCCTGCACGCTTGGAAATTTCGCAATGGACAAACGCCCTTTACTATCGACCACGGTACATTTCGGTCTTAGACCTCCTAAAGAAGTCCCTTTTCCTCTCAAGAAATTGAGATCTTTTTCTGTCTCCGTATTTGTTTCCAGTGCTTGACTTGATTTTACAAGCTGCTCAAGCTCAATAAGCGGAGGGATCTTTCTGCCTTCATCGTCAGAACGTCTTTGAAAAATTCCGTTTTCATCCTGGAAACGAAGGGCTCCCATTCGGGTGTGGTCATCAACATACAACAGAAAATCCAACGCATTAAGCTGAGTAGTACTTGTCATATTCGATGTGCTTTTTCTTTTCGCGTGATCCCGCAAAATAACCTTGCGACCCCAACCATCTGGCTCTGTGTCGGTAAAAGCAGAGTGAAAGGGAGAGTGTATTTTTTTTGAAGGATACTGAGGACCCTTAATCAATTGTAGAAAAGGATCAATCGAAAAACCTTCAGAAGAATTCAACCAGGAATCGTCGAATTCAAAAGCAGAGTTTTCTCTATTTCCTTCTGCATTGAAATAGAGTCTTCCCACTAAGTGCTTTTTTTCACCCAAAACAACTTTGATGATTCTCCTCATACGGACCACGCACTCTTTTTTCGATGTCTGACTCTTTTGGGAATATATTCCTCATCTAGAACTAAGCCACGTTCATCCCGTGAAGGGTCTACAAATTCAAAGGGCTCACTTCCTAAACCTAGTACAAATACAAACATCGAATAGATCCCCATAGCAACTGTCGGATCGCCTTTTTCCACACGGATGCAAGTTGATTTTGATGCTCCCACACGTTCCGACATCATATCGAGTGTGAGTCCTCTTTTTCTTCGCGCAAGAGAAAGATTTTTCCCCATTTGTTTCAGGGAACGTCTTAACTTTAAAGGAAGAAAATCATAGGTTTTGGATTTCATTAAGGTCTCATATATAAGTCTTTATACACTATATAGTATAATATATAACACTTTATGAGAAGGCGTAAAGCTCTAGCTTTTTTTCCACTTCATTTCGAAAAATCTTAGACGCATATCGTAGGGGTTTATGTTGGAAAGATCCACTCGATCGCTTGCAAGTATGGCGTCGTATTCTGCTAGGAAGGGAACTACATAGGCTTCCTCTAGAGTTTTTCTGTGGAGATCGAGGAGCAGTTGATTGCGTGTCTCTCCTTCTGCGGAGATGATTTGCTCGAAGAGGTCTTTGACTTCAGGGTAGAAGAAGTGGAGAGGACCTCCTTCTCCGTAGAGGTATTGCCATGAGCTTAGCGGGTCTTTTTGGTTGCCTAGGAAATTTCCAAATATAGCAAAAGGTGTTTGTGTGGGTTCAGATTTGAATAGAAGTTTCAAGTTTATCTTATGTTTTTTTGCACATGTTTCGAAAACTTCAGGAAGCACAGTTGTTAGGTATTCGTTGAGTTCAAGTATGAGTTCTTCTTTTTGCAAGGATTGGAGTGGTGTTTTAAAAGTAGGGTCGACGTCTAGGTGACCTACATATTCGTTAGGTATCATTTGATGATTTGAGGTAAGTATGTCTTTGTATTTGAATTCATGAAAGGCTTCATACATAAAGCGCGCAAGCGCTTTGCGTTTTTGCTTATCGACTATAGCAGAATGTTTTGCGTTAAAAGAAAAGTAATATATGTAAGCTGCTTTACTTCGGATAGTTTTCGCAGTTTCTGCTAACTTTTCAATAACTGCTCGAAAAGCATAAACAGGTCTTTTGCGAACATCAAAATTTGGAAAAGGTGAAGGATGTATATTGATTTTTTTTATCTGAATCTTAAAAAGAAAATAATCATTTGTCTTCAAAACCAGCTGATCTTTATTTTTTGATTCAACAAAATAAGCACCCGAAGTTGTTGCCCAATCATCTTTTAAATTCTGAGTGTTCAAAATTCCAGCTTCAGCTAAGCAAAGCTCGCGTAGCAAGCTCTCATTTACTAGAGATTTAAATTTAAAATATAAATGATTTTTTTTTGCGTCCCAATCGATATGATCCAAATTCTTTAAGATTAAAATATGTCTATATTTCTTATGTTTTAATTCGTTAAAATGAAAAAGTATCTGCTCTGGCGAAATAGGAGAACCATCGCTCCAGCATATATTTTTTCTTATTTTAAAAATCCATTCGGTATTAGAAACTTGATCCCAAGAATCCGCTAAACTTGGAATATATTTATTTTTTCCACTACAAATTAGCCCTGAACTTAAATTTTCCAGCAAATAATATTCTGGGATAAAATTTAAATTATGCGGATCCAAAAGAAATTTTTCTCCACTAAAAAAATTTAAAGGAGAAATCGCATGAAATTCTTTTACGTTACTCGACAATGAAATTAACCCCTTTCGCCAGTACCGTGACAATTCGTTTTCTCAATTCTATCCTTTTTCTCCAAATTTAGCGATAAAGCTGCCGGAAGATTCCAAAAAAAACTCAAAACACTGCCTACAAACATACCGCACACTAGCAACGCGTCTTTTAACCTGCGTTTCATATAAGCCTCATAAAAAATGGAATCCCTCCTTACGGAAATTAAAAAAAGCCGACAATCGGAAAAAAAGAATACAACTTGTCACTTCCCTGACACGTGCTTCCTCACTAATTTCGCGAGCATGCAAAGACGATAAACATGAGGACATGCATGATTCCCATAAATGTTTCTTTCTTCTTAAAAACACTTTTAATCTCAGGACTTTTCTCCATCTCGCAGGCCTATGCGCGAACAGGTTATCACTATGACCAGTGCAATGACCTACTACGCGAAGGAATTCGAGATGACTTGGCTGAAAACAGTTCAAAAAAATATAAACTTGTAAAACACCAGCAGTTTTGTTCTATCGCAAAAAAAAACAACCTCAGTGAAAGAAATTTTGAAAGTTTCGCACAGGATTATGCAAAAGAAGTCAAGAATACAAACTCGAAAGCAGGCGGAGATGTATCCTTTGATTACGGAATCCTTTCTCTCGATGCAGACTATACGCAAACTTTTTCTAGCAATTCACTCAGCGAAAAGGAACGTATTGCTCTCCTTAAAAATCATCAGAAAGACATACTCGACTATTACAAGAGCAATTGCGGGGACTCTTCTTACGAAGAGCAACTCGAAATGGAAGCCAATCTTACAACACGTATTGCAAGCTCCCTAGTTGTAGAAAGTTGGAAAGAATGCATGGTAAAAAAACATGGATGCTTTGCCTATCCAATTTTTAATGACGAAGACCTGCTTCTTTTTAGCATTCGAGTGGAATACAAAGACTCAGGCTTTCGTCATATCTGCTCTCTTAGTCTCGAATGGTTTGGAGATAATGTATCCAGTCATGATTTTCATATAAGCAAATCTAAAAAGGGAAGGAAAACTGAGAATTTACTCTCACCGCCTGACAAAGTTCTCTTAAACGGGGCAAGTCTGGAAATCCCATTATCAAGAGAGAACAATAAACAAAATGACGTGATATGGATTCACACCATAACAGGTGATGGGATCCTGAATTCCTTCTCTTTCAAGCTGCCTAAAAAAGTTGAAATTCAAAACATAAACCCTATCGCAGGGATTCCTGCAAAACCAGAAAAACAAAAAGCATACACATGCAAGCATCATCAGAAAAAAGCACTTAAAATGCGTGCAATCACCCCAAAAGAATATGAAGACTATGTTGACTTAAACATAGCTCCTATTCCTGTACTTGCAGACTCATGGTCCATACTTCATCCCATAACGTGCGAAGAGCTTGATCGTCTTGCTGAAGATTAAGAGGCTCGTCAACTTTAATTTTTTTAATAAAGGAAAGAACATGAAAACAAAAAAAACTCTCGTAAAATTCTTGGTCACAGGATTTCTCGCAACACTTAACTTCGCAGCCTTTGCTGATAATCGGCTTGCCACCGATATGAAACAAGCCCAACATTGCAACCCGCTTCCTAAAGAACAATGCTCTCCTTCCTTGAAGAGGCATTTCAATCGCGGCTGCATTAGCAAGGAAGAACACGATTATGGTGCAAAAGCCTCTCCACAAAGAGTTCCTTTGTGTGTGGAAATTGCCGAAAACACCTGGAAATTTCACGCCTGGTGCTACTGCAGTTGTTTTGCCAAAGGAACTCGAATTTTGGTTGAAGATAAGGTGAATTTAAGTCATCTATGGCTCCCCATTGAAGATGTCACAAAGGATCTCGAACGCTACCACCTCGTTGTCCCTAGCTCCGACGCAAAAATGGGAAATATGAAATATGAAACGCGTGAAATTAAAACATGGACAGCAGGTCATGAGTCCAACCCACTCTATATTTTAAAAACGAAGTCAGGAGAAGAACTCATCATTACAGGCAATCACCAAGTGGTGCTTGCTAGTGGACAACTTGCGGAAGCTTCCAACTTAAAAGTTGGAGACAATCTTGTTCATATGGATGGAAGTTCAAGTGAAATTGCATCCATCGATTTCCATATTGTAGAAGACGATGTTTACAATGTTCTCACATCGAATTCTACAAACCTTGTTTTTGCTGAAGGTGTGATGGTTGGAGATCTGCTTTGGGAAAATTCTCCTGAAGATAAAGTCAAAGCTTTCGCATTTCCTAAGTAGTTTTAAAAATTTTAAATAAGGTGATCTATGTCTCTTCCTAATTTATTGAATACAATGTGCGTTCTTGGTTTAACTCTTTCTTGTAACAGTTCTTCACCCGAACTTTCAAAATTTAGGGAAGACATAGACACAAGTCATCCGACCTGTGACACATACACCTCAAAAAAATTCGCAGAACCTCAAAAAGAAGCTTCGAGTGAAATTTACAAGATATTGGACTCTGTCCCCGGAGAATGCTCTAAAAAAGATCCACAAGACTCTGGGCCATGCGAACGAGTCACTATTAAATTCGAAGCAAAACAAGCAAAAAAGTCCAGCCGCGGTCAGCGCATCATGCTTATCGACTCAGGCTTTCAAATTCCAGCTATGCTGCGCTATGCTCCTCGCGTTCTCGACATTCTAGAACATGAAGAAAGCAGTGGAAACTATCATACAAGTCAAAAAACACTTCGAACATACAAAGCAGTCAAAGAAATATATCACGATCTGATTGGTGGAAAGTATATAGACCTTCCTGGAATTCTCTTTTCTGAAATTATAGGTGAAAGGGGATGGGAAGGACCTATAGAAAAAATCAACGCTATAGGTGACACTCTCCTATTTGAAGGAGAAACTGAAATCTCAGATCATTGGTCCTCACATGGCGCTGTTATTTTAAACAAACTCGCATCCTATAATCCCCATGCAGAATTTGTATTGGTTGATGACACAGAAAGTTCTCAAACTCGAAAGAACTTAGGAATAGACATTTGTAAAATCGAAGAAGATCCTTCGATAATAAAAAAATATAGAAAGTTTACTCAGGAAGAAACGTCATCTCTGATCCGTTCGATAAACAAATATGAAGTGAATTTTCTGAGCCTGTCTTCTTCTTTTTCACTTACACACACAAGAAGGCTATTTTCGGATTGTAGTAAGATAAAAAACAAAGAAAGAGCTGCTCGTAGAATTCACAAAATTGATTTAGATTACTACATAAAACCTCTCTTAAACCTTCCTGATCTGATCGTAGTTCAGGCGGTCGATAATAGTGGGAATTTCCACAATCCTGAAGAGAGAAAAGAACACCCGATGAGCTGCTCAGCCTATCCTAGCCATGTGCGTGTTGGTGTTTTTGGAATGCGACACTCAGGAATTTCTCCCGAAGGAACTGACGATATTTCGAAAATTCCAGATAGCAAACGCGCTATACTTCCCTGTGTAGATATGGCTGTAAATATTGGTTCTTCTGACGATCCTACTGATGAAGAGGATCGATATTCTCATATCGCGTGGAAAGGTTGCGACATTCAATCTCAATGTTGTGCACACTATGATCCTTTTTTCGGTGCAGGAAAAGGAGCGCGATTGAATGGGATGTTTTACTCTACCTCCTTTGCAGTTCCCGTAGCTTTATCGCATTTGATCTACTTAAAAAATACCCTCCCGGAAGGAACTTCTATGGATGATGTGATAAAGAAATTAAAAGAGGACAAAGATCATTTCATCAAAGATCCCATACGCAATCGTCAGATTGAGGTCTACAGACTCGGATATTTAGACTCTTGAGTTAGCATGAACTATGCCTCAAAGTGTCTTGTTATTTAAATGAACTCATGATCTACTTTTAAATAACAAATTTTTCAACTTGAGGTTCAACCATGTCTTTTTCCAGTAAGAATCTGCTTCTCTTTTCTTTTTTTGTACTTTCTCAATCGTGTTCATTTTCCAAAAAATCTTCTTACATCCCTTCCAACTATATAAATGCTAGCTCTCATTTTGAATTGCTCACCATAAACGATATCCATCTTGGAAACAAAAAAAAAATGGACCTCAACCCCTCTCGCGAGGAGGTTCTCAATGATCTCGATCTTTCAAATTTTCAAATATTTCTAGATCAAATTTCTAAACTTATTCAGACAAAAAAAACACAAGTAGATACAGCATTGATTTTAGGTGATCTTGTTAATCATGAAGATGGGAAAAATGGCAGTCCTAAACAAATTGCTTCGCAACTTTCAAAATCTTTTAAAGATTTATACACTACTTTTCATAGAGATTTGAAGATACCTATGGCTTATGTGTTTGGAAATAACGATTCTTTAGCGCGAAATTACCAAGCCTTTTATAACGCTTCTATAAAATATCCGCATTCACCATACGACATTGCAAAAAAGGAAGGTTTTCGTTCGGGTTTTCTCACAAGTGAAGGCCTCTGCCTTCCCACGCCCACACAGTTTCCATGTCTTTTAAAAGGACAAGCTCGTTACGGTTATTATAGTGCTTACATTCAAGATCACTTAAGACTTATAGCACTCAACACCATCATGTTTGAATCCAGTCATGCAAGCACTTATAGAGGCAAAGGCAAGCACTACGACGGAGAAATGCAATGGTTTTTAACGGCTATGCAAGAAGCAGCGGAAGCTCGTGATTCTGTGTTGATTGCTATGCATATGCCCCCAGGTGAGGATTTTTTCAAAAATAGACCTATGTGGACCAAAGAGTCCGAGGGGCTTTTTTTTAAAACTATTGCACACTTTCCTAATGTCCATGTTGTAGCAATTCTCGCTGCACACACTCACTACAACGAATTACGCATAATCACTGATCGTAAAAAATCTAGAATTATCCCCCTTTTACTTTCCCCTTCTCTTTCAACCGCACATGGAAATGCACCAGGGTTTAACACTTATTCTTTTCAGAGAACCCATCACCGTTGGGTTTTAAAGAATTTTCAAAGTTACGGTTTTATACGCAATCATTTTCAGCACATTATGGATTTCCAAAATGCGTATTGTCCGAAGAAGCATTTTCAAAATGTAGAGAATTGCCTTGCTTTATATAATACTGAGAAAGCAACCACCCCATTATGGCACATAATGAACCGCTATCACCTCGTAGGAAATCCTAAAAATAAAAACCAGATGCCTGGAAGATTGAAATCAGGGAAATTGCGTATTGTTTTCTAGAGAGTCTTGTGCAATTTTGAAAGAATACAATCGATGCAAAAATTCTACTCCTATGGATGGTGACGCATGCTTCTTTCTCAATCACTGAGACTTCCCTGTGGAGCTTTACTGAAAAATCGCTTCGCAAAATCTGCTATGAGTGAAGCTCTGGGAACCCCTGATCATGAACCTAGTTCACGTTTGATTCGCGCATACCAACGATGGGCTGAGGGAGAAACAGGTTTGATCATAACAGGCAACGTTATGATTGACAGAACTGCATTAGGCGAACCTAAAAATGTTGTGTTAGAAGACGAACGTCATTTTGACAGTTTCCAAAAATGGTCAAGAACTGCAGAAGATTGTCACCTGTGGGTACAACTCAATCATCCAGGAAAACAAAGTCCATCTTTTCTGAGCCCTCTTCCTGTGGCACCTTCTGCCGTCCCTCTGGAGGGTACATTGAAATCTGCATTCAATACCCCCAGAGCTTTGCGTTCCGATGAGATATGGGACATTGTGGAACGCTTTGCAACAGCTTCAAATATTCTAAAAAAAACTGGATTTACGGGAGTTCAAATCCATGGTGCTCATGGTTATCTTGTAAGTCAGTTTCTTTCACCCAAGCATAATCGGAGAACGGATGAGTGGGGCGGAACTTTTGAAAAAAGGTCCAAATTTGTTTTGGAAATATACCGAGCCATTAGAAAAAATGTGGGTCCTCAATTTCCAATCGGAATTAAATTGAATTCTTCTGATTTTCAAGTCGGAGGTTTTTCAGAAGAAGAAAGTTTATCCTTGATTCAACAACTTTCCTCAGAAGGAATGGATCTAGTAGAAATCTCGGGAGGCTCTTACGAGCGGCCGATGATGATGGGAAATACTAAAAGTACACGCGAAGCTTATTTTATAAATTTTGCAGACTCCATTCGTTCTCAAACAAAAGTACCTTTGATGCTCACTGGTGGTTTTCGAAGTGCAAAATTTATGGAACAAACACTACATGAACATTCTTGTGACCTTATAGGACTCGCGCGACCTTTGGCGTTAGATCCGGATTTGCCGAAAAAGATTTTATCTGGAGATTTAGATTACAAATCTGCTGTCCATAGTTTGAGTACAGGATTTAAAAGTCTGGATGCTTTGAGTATGTTGAATATTACTTGGTATGAACAACAGATTGCGTATTTGGGAAGAGGTATAGAACCGAATCCGAAATTAAATCCTTATCTTTCCATACTCAAAACCTTTTCTGAAATTGGTTTCTCGACTTTTAGAAAACGAAGAGCAAGCTCACGATAAAATTACTTCTTCCATTCCAATTCGAAAAATCTCATTCTCATATCAAAAGGATTAATCCTCGACAAATCAATTCGCTCACTTGCTAATATGACATCGTATTCCGCAACAAAGGGAACTATGTAAGCTTCTTCCAGAGACTTTCTATGCAGTTCTAACAAAAGCTCTTTACGCCTCTCTTCTCCTGCAGAAGCTATAGTTTGAAATAAACCTTCTACTTCAGGATAAAAAATATGAAGTGGTCCACCTTCCCCATACAAGAAACGCCATGAGCTCAAAGGGTCTCTTTGATTTGCACTAAAATTATCAAAGATAGCAAAAACTGAGGAAGCTTTCTCTTCCGCAGGACTTTCAAAAATTAATTTCAAATCCAAGTTCTTTTTCTGAGCAGTTCTCTCAAAGATTTCAGGAAACACGGTCACCATGTACTCATTCAATTGAAGGATCAGTCTTTCTTTATGCAAAACCTCATAAGTTATAGAGTCAAAAATTGGTTCAACTTGCAAACGACCTTCACATCCAGGTGCGACAACTTGGTGGTTTTCAATCAGAACATCTTTGAACTTAAAATTTGCAAAAGATTCTCTTATATAACGAGCAAAAGCTTTACGTTTTTGTGAATCTCGACTGTTGCGGTTTTCAGGATTAAAATAGAAAAAATAGACTATAGTAGGTTGCCCAATTTTTTTAACTTTATATTGATTGCTAATCCTCTCAACCAAATCATCGATTGCATAAATGGGACGTTTACGGAAATCAATCTCCGAGTCATTTCGATTTGGTTTTTTTATATGAACCTTTCGAATATCAACTTCCTCCACAAAGTAGGGATTAGCCTCTAGAAAAACTTCCTTATCATTGTAAGATTTTACAAAGTAAGGGCCTGAGCTAACAGACCAATCATCTTTTTTGTTTTTAGGATGAAGGAGCAAAGCATCTGCTAGAGAAAGCTCATGGAGAAGTCCTTCTTGAACAGGACTTTTAGATTCAAAAATAATTGAATTATCTTTCTCATTGTAACTTATGAAATCCATCTTTTTAATAAGAGAGATATGACGGGATGGGAGTTGGCGAAGATCTTTAAAATGATTGACAATCTCTTCCAATTTTATGTCGGAACCATTACTCCATTTCAGATTTTTACGAATGTAAAGCACCCATTTATAATCCGATATTTTTTCCCATCTCTCCGCAAGACGCGATCTAGCATTTCCAGCATTTTTCCAGTCCTCATAAACAAGACCTGCTGATAAATTTTCCAAAAGATAATATTCAGGTGTAAATTTAAGATTAGTAGGATCCAGGAGCACTTTGGATCCATAAAAATAACGCAACCCTGTACTTACTTTCAACTCAGAAGGATTTTTTAAGAGTTGTTCATTTGTTTTTTCTCCGAAAAAAGGAAGAGAAAAAACAAATGTAATAATGAAAAACAAAAAGACTATTCTTATCAACTTTTCCCCATAATTTTTATTTTTCTCTGCTCAAAATAAGATTGAGCAAGTGTCTCCTGCTCATTGAGAATTTCTCCTAATTTTTCCTGTAAAGTGGGAATTTCTCCCTTCTGAAGATGAGGAGATACAATAAGAGGTTTTCCAAATTGAATAACGATGCTTGCAAAAGGTTTTGGAATTTTAAACTGATCCCACGTTTTTAAAGTCCAATATCGTGAAGCAACAGCTCCTAAGGGAAGAATGGCACACTCGGACTTACGCGCGAGATCAAAAACCCCAGCTTTGACATATCTTCGAGGTCCTACAGATCCGTCGACTGTGAGCGCAACAGGAGTCCCCTTTTTTAACTCCGCAAGCATGCCTATAAGTGCGCGTAGTCCTCCTTTATCCTTCCCATCTCTGTTCTGACTTCCTCGGACAACTGAGTAACCCCATTTGTGACATTGGTACGTAATTATGGCACCATCGCGACTATCACTTACGACGACAGAATGTTTTTTTCCTTCAAAATAAAAAAGAGGAGAGAGCAATTGTTCATGCCAAAAAACAAGAAGATAGGATTTTAAAGGATGATGATTTTGAGCTTCAATGTAGTTTTCAAGTCCTTGAACTTTGAAACGATAAGACCAAGAAAGAAGACGAAGTACGATAAATAATATCCATTTTAACAAGATTTCCATGAATTTTTAATTCCTCTTTCTCATAATTTAATTCCTCTTTCTCATAAATTAAAATCTTTCAATCGCACACAGCATTCTAACCATTCTCTTAAGCATAAAAGTTTAGACCGTCATCATTAACATTTTTGACGGAGTTTTTTATGAAAAAGTTTCTCTCAGCTTTAGGTCTCGTCACAAGTCTTGGTTTTGCTGGTTCAAGTCATGCAAGTACTGCACTCACCTGCGGATTCACCTTCGACGTTCATGGTGGCGGAGTTCAAGTGGGCGTCGGCTATTACAAACTCACAGGAACAGGAACCTTCGATTGCTTCGATGTTCATGGCAACAAAAGTTCACGAGCAGCTATTGTAACTATGGGTGGTCATCCACTAGCAGCTCGCGTTGCAGCAGGCTACTTCCACATGAAAGGTGCATCCCCAAGTTTTGGCTTTAACGGTAGCATCGATGACCTCTACGGACACTATTTAGTGACAGAAGCTCATGGAGCAGTTGTCCTCGGAGGCGGTGCAACACTGGCTCTCCAAAATCCAGCAAACGGTCTTCGCGTAAGTCTCGGACTTACAGGTTCTCTGGGAATCGGTGTTGACGTAGGACTGAGTGTTGTAACATTTGATCATCCAACTGCACCAGATCATTGCCATCACCACCACCCACACCAACAGCAAGACCAAAGTCAGCAACAACAAGGTGGACAACAACAGGGTGGACAACATCAAGGCCATCATCATCACGCTGTTGATGCAGACCTCGAAGTCGAACTCTAATCATCTTCCTCCCGCACAAGTCCGTTCTCATTCCGAGATACAGACTTGTGTTTTTTTAAGCTCCCTTCAATTATCGCGCCCATGTGTTATAATAGATACAAGAAGACCCATGGGAGTTTGCATTATGCATAACGACGGAATGGAGCTTAAAGACGGAACTCACATAGCACGAAAGCTTTTGCAGGAATCGAGCTCACTTGACCATGATATGTCGGACCTTATAGGGCCTTCACGCCTCGATATACTTGATAAGTTCACTCCTCAGGACCTTGCAATTTTACTTGCAGATGAAAACGTACAAACTCAAGCCATTATACTTGCTCATATCGATGCTCGGAGATCCTTTGAAACCCTCGAAATCATCCCCGTGAAATTGCGTTCCCCTATCTTAGCTCGCATTGCAAAGTTAGAACCCTTAGCTCCGAGCTTCCTCCAAGATTTAAACCGCAGACTTGAAGAACGGTTGGATTTTCTGACATCTACACAGAGTTGATTCCCATGTGGATAATAATCTACCGGAATTATGGCAAAAATTCAGACGTTTATCTCGACAAACGAAGGCAAAGGTATTGATTTTAAAGACTATACTGGTGTAGCACTACAAATCTTGGATGAATGTGTTGAGTGGAGTTTTGTTACAACACGTTTGCACTGACAAAGAGCAAACGGGAACGATTCCTGCTGCGATGTTTCTCATTTTCTTAGCTTCGCCTAATTCGGCGGATAGAGTTTATGAATTTATCTAAGCAATTTTACGATTAAATGGTAAAATGCTTTAAAATTACCTACTTTCAATAGATTTAAGGGTTCACGACCATGACTGAGAAAGTTTTGACTCTCACAAAGGAACGTATTTGTGATCATCTTCAAAAAAAGCTAGGTTTTTCGCCAAAAGAAGGCAAAGAAATTCTCGAAATGCTTTTAGAAGAAATGAAAGCAGAGCTTGAACAGGGTCACTCTGTGAAGATTTCTGGGTTCGGCAAATGGACGGTCAAAGCAAAACGCGCTCGTCCAGGTCGCAATCCACACACGGGACAAAAACTCGAAATCAGTTCTCGTCGCGTTGTGACTTTCCACCCTTCCGATAAATTACGCGCCGTTGTTAACACGGACTTGAAAAAAACAAAGGTCGGTTAATCAGCTTTTCTAATTTTTAAGAGAACGCTGTTCCTCTCCCGCCCACTTCGCTCTCATATCATTCAAAAGCTCAGAAAAAGTTCCCTTTTCGATAGCATCACGAACTTTTTCCATCAAAGTTAGATAATAATTCAAATTATGCAGTGAAAATAAGCGAAGGCTTGTCAATTCACCCGAAGTGAAAAGATGTCTGAGATAACCTCGAGAGAAAGTTTGACATGTATAGCAGGAGCAGTTTGGATCTAAGGGAGAATCATCGAGTTTATATTGAAGATTGCGGATACGAACAGGGCCTTCCGTTGTAAACAAATGTCCATTACGTCCATTGCGTGTGGGCATAATGCAATCAAACATATCCACACCCGATGCAATCGCCTCAACAAGATCCAAAGGAGTACCCACACCCATTAGATATCGCGGTTTTTCTTTAGGAAGATGTTCGCAGCAAAAGGCTCCGATTTTTCTAAGGTCTTCTTTAGGTTCACCCACGGAAAGACCACCTACTGCATAACCTTCAAATCCAATTTCGATAAGAGCCTCTATACTTTGTTTACGAAGCTCTGGATAAACTCCACCTTGCACAATTCCAAACTGGCAGAGATCGTCTTTTGATTTCGCATTGCGTGCCCTTTGAGCCCAACGCATAGAACGTTCCATCGAAAGTTTTGCTTGTTCGAAACTTGCCGGATAAGGCGTGCATTCATCCAAAGTCATGTGAATATCGGAACCGAAAGTTTCTTGGATCTCAACAGCAAGTTCGGGAGTCAGCATAAATCGACTGCCGTCTACGTGACTTGAAAACAAGGCTCCTTCCTCTGAAAGTTTTGTATTCTGAGCAAGACTGAAGATTTGAAAGCCTCCACTGTCTGTCAACATGGGACGCTTCCAACCTGTAAATTTATGCAAACCTCCAAAGTGCCGAATTACATCCAAACCTGGTCTTAGAAAAAGATGATAAGTATTTCCTAAGATGATAGAGGCTTTCAACTCGATTAAATCTTGAGGAACGAGTGTTTTCACAGAACCGAGAGTTCCAACAGGCATGAAGATCGGTGTTTCTACTACACCATGCTTCAGTTGAAGTCTTCCTCGGCGTGCCTTGCCATCCTGAGCAAGCAATTCGTACATGAATGATCCTTTTAGAGAATTTTTTTGCCAAACAAAGATTGAAGAAGTTCCACTGCAAGATTCGCAGTCATCTGATTGCGGTCTAAAATGGGGTTCAGCTCCATAATGTCTACAGAGGACACCATTTGCGTATCCGAAAGCATTTCCATTGCCAAATGCGCTTCGCGATAGTTAAGTCCGCCCGCTACCGGTGTGCTTACACCAGGGGCATGTTGGGGGTCAACCGAATCCATATCGAAAGAGACATGGACTCCGTCAGAGGCCTTCACAACGTTCTCGATAACTTCATCCATAACTGCTTTCATACCTCGTTCGTCAATTTCACGCATCGTATAGATGCGTATACCCATTTTGCGGCACATTTCTTTTTCTTTCTCGTCAACAGAACGGACCCCCACAACAGCAGTTCGCTCAGGGCTGACTTTCGCCCCATGGAATCCAATAGCCGTCAATTCCTGAAACCCTTGCCCCAAAATCACAGCAAGAGGCATTCCGTGTACATTTCCCGAAGGTGAAATTTCGGGAGTATTAATATCGGTATGAGCATCAATCCAAACCAAGGCTAATTTTTTTTTATGTTCTCTATACCACTGACTCACTCCGCTAATACTTCCGATTGCAGTACTATGATCACCCCCCACAGTAAGTGGGGTTCTGCCTAAAGACATAGCTCTATGGACACGCAATGCAACTTGAGAACATACCTTTGAAATAGTTTTAAGAAATTTATCTCTATGCTCATTCTCCTCTAAAGTATGTCGCAGTGGGACTTCCACATCTCCCTCATCAATCAGAGATAAAGGGAGAGAGAGTAATTTGTCGTGTAATTTAGCGTTTCTCATCTCGGATGGGCCCATATTAGCACCCGTAATATTAGCGCCTAAATCGGAAGGAACACCAATCACTTCTAAAACTCGTTTTGAAAATTTCATGAAATGCCTCCGTTTCTTGAATACTATTCTGCATTTGAAATATTATTTTAACACGCAAACATATTTGTGAACGAAGTTTTGAAGTGAGTAGAAAGTAAGGAAAGTTAAAAATGTGAAAGCTAAGATTTTTCTAATGACCATTTAAGCGCGGGAGGTGTAAACATGGTCGTAAGGAGAACCATGATGATGATCGCAGAATAAATTTCTGGAGATATCACAGGTCTTCCCTCAAACACCAACTTAGTACCCATCACTGCAAAAATAAGTCCTACTTCCCCTCTGGGAACCATTCCTATGCCAATAGCAAGACGGTTCATTTTTTTTCCAAAAACCCCTAAAGAACAGGCCTGCTTTCCTAAAATACCCACAAAAGCAAGAGTAAGGCCTAGTATTAAAACACTCGGATTTGTAAAAGTTTCGTATTGAACTTGAAGACCCATATGTACGAAAAAAATCGGAACAAAAAATTTAGAGAGAGGGAGTATCCACTCTTCAATAGACTTCTCATCTTTTCCAAAAAATTTAGACAAGCCCGAACTGTCCATCATAAGCCCTGCTGCAAAAGAGCCTACTATCGGCGCCAAACCTACAAAGTTAGAAAGATACGCAAGAGCAAAACACACTATGAGAGAAAATCCAAATAGAGAACCGTCTATTTTCAACCGCGCTACCGCTTTAAACAAAGTGGGAGCATAAAGAGTCCCCACTAATAAAGTTACCAAAAGAAACCCAATAGCCTTAACACTGATCCAGGCAATACCAATAAATGAAATACCTCCTGCCCCCTCAGTACCAGCACTCATAATAAGCCCAGACACGACTGCTAGTAATATCAACCCTAGAACATCATCTATTACAGCTGCACCAAGAATGATTTTGGCCTCTTTTGTATGAGTTTTTTTCAAATCTTTTAAAACACGAGCAGTGATCCCAACACTCGTTGCACAAAGAGTCGTTCCAATAAAGAGATGTGTATAAAAAGAAAACTCAGGAAATAAAAATTGGCTCACTCCAAAACCTAAAAAAGAAGGGACGACAACTCCAATCACAGCAACTATAAAGGCTGTCTTTCCAACTTTGAGTAGGTCCTTCAAACTTGACTCTAATCCCACTTCAAATAGAAGCAAGATCACACCTAAAGAAGCCATAATAGAATAAACTGATTCCGTTCTGAGAAATTCAAAAGAATGAATTCCAAAGATAGACAGATTACCAATCAATATCCCAGCTAGAAGCTCCCCTAACACGAGAGGCTGTTTAAATTTCTGAGCGAGAAAGCCACCTAATTTTGCAGCTAGGAAAAATACGATCAGTCCTAAAAGAACGGAAGAGATGGGATCTTCATGAACTAATCCACTGTCAGAACTCGCAAACCCCAACTTGGAGATCCCCAAAAAACTCAAGAAACAAATGAAAAAATAACGAATTGTCACAAATCTATCCTCTCTGAATGACCAGATACGAAAAATACCCCAAAGATCAATCGATACGCTTCCATGTTATAATGAATCTAAAGTTTTTAATAAATTTGGAATTCAACACAGCTTGGTGAGGTCCCCATGCCAGGAAATGGATTCGACGATAAAACCACACAAACCGTCATAGCGGATCTATCTATGATTCGCGCGACGACGCGTCCCAAAACTCAAGGAATCCCTTCTTTTGTTCAATACAATGGAGCTGCAACGGGGAAACGTTACTTACTTGAAAAACCAGAAATTCTTCTTGGTAGAGCAGTAAGTTCAGACATTATGCTTAATGACAATAGCGTTTCAAGAACTCACGCCCATATTTTTAATAATGAAACAGGCGTCTTCATTGAAGATAAGGGCAGCGCAAACGGCACTTACATCAATGAGCAAAAAATAACAGGAAAACAAAAACTCGCCGACCAGGATATGATCCGTTTGGGTACTGTCCTTCTGAAATTCTTTTCCGCAGACAATGTTGATGGGTTTATTCAAGACAAAATTTATCAGCTCGCAACTATCGATGCAGGAACTCAGATTTTCAATAAACAATATTTGCAAGACACGCTTGAAAGCGAATTTCGAAAAGCAAAACGCGCAAATGTAAATCTTACTGTTCTTGTTTTCGATCTTGATCACTTTAAAAAAGTAAATGATACATACGGACACAATGCTGGAGATCAGGTTCTACGAGATCTCGCGAAAGTGGTGAAAGGATGTATTCGTAAAGAAGATATTTTAGCGCGATTCGGTGGTGAAGAATTCGTAGTCGTTTTACCCAACACAAGCGATCAACAATCTATAAAAGTTGCTGAAAATATACGCAACAAATGTCAGAGTTTTAGCCACTCCATCGACTATATGTCGAATGGAACAAAAATGCATGCAGAACATACACAAACAATATCCGTCGGAATTGCGGGACTTAAACCTGAAATGAATTCTCCAAAAGAACTTCTAGAACTTGCAGATCAAAAACTGTATCAATCCAAGAAAGATGGACGCAATCGCGTGACCATTTAAAAAGGATTCCCGATGAAATATTTAGTCTGTTGCCTTCTCTTATTCTCAATCTCAGGATGCCAAACTCCCCGAACGAATCATAATGTCAACACTGTAGCATTTACAACCAATCCTGAACCACCTCCTTATGCGAGATCTCTTCGAAAGTACTCTCGAACAACAACTGTGTTTTCAAATTACGAAACTTTATACATGTTAAATGTCACGGCATTTTCTACTGAATTTTATGAAGCATTTGAAAAAACACAAAACGAACGTTTTCTTGCTATGAACATGCTTAAAGGTTTAAAAAAAAATGCATGTTTTTTTGTTTCCATCTATTCACCTAACGAAGAATATAATAACCTAACAAACTCCCATCTCTGGGAGTTTGTTCTCAATGTCGGCGCAAACAAATATTCCTCGATATCCATAAAAAAAGTTGCAAATAAAGACGCTTGGTATCCCTTCTTCCCCTATATCAATCGATGGTCTTCGGACTACATTATTAGTTTTGAAGTTCCCAATTCGGATGAAATAAAGCCTCCTATGACCCTCTCTTTAGGCACCTCACAGGTAAAAACTGTCATGGAATGGCAGGAATAAGTATACGTCTATAGCCCGCCTCCAAAGGTCTCTGGATTCTTCGCCAAAGCTATGTTATACCCCGCCTAGCTTTCACGAGGAAACCTATGACACTTTCAACACCAATAGCACCTACAAACGCTCAAACATCTTTTTTCGATTTAAATCCAAATGATATTCGAGAATTGTTCTCTAGTTGGGGTTTAAAACCTTATAGAGCCAAGCAAATATCTCAATGGTATTTTGGAAAACGCATATTCTTTCTCGATCAAATGAGCGATCTTCCAGCAGCATTACGAACACAACTCCAAGAACAGTTCACTTGGAACTTACCTGAGATTGAAAGTTCTTTGGACTCACCCGATGGTGCCACCAAACTTCTTCTTAAAAGCGACAAAAATCAAAGAATTGAAACAGTTATCCTACGATACGAAAACCGCACAGCTCTTTGTGTTTCCAGTCAGGTAGGATGCAAACTTGCTTGCGCGTTCTGTCAAACAGGAAAGCTGGGATTTTTTCGAAATCTTACAACAGCAGAAATCATAGGCCAGTTTGCCCTTGCAGAAAGCATTGTTCAAAAAGAAGGTAGAACAATTAATAACGTCGTCTTTATGGGAATGGGTGAGCCACTCGACAACTTCGATGCTGTTGTCAAAGCGGTCAAAACTCTCATTGACCCTGAAGGCTTCGGTCTTTCTCATAGAAAGGTGACGGTTTCTACTTCAGGACTTGCCGATAAAATTCGTCTTCTTAGCGAGCAAACAAGAGTTGCTCTTGCGATCTCATTACACGCATGTAGAGATGAACTTCGTAATTCATTGATGCCTATCAATCGACGTTTTCCTCTTGCAGAATTGAAAGATGCAATAAAGCACTATCAAAAAACTACAGATACTAAAATTACTTTTGAATACATTCTGATAAAAAATAAAAACATGGGAAAACAAGAGGCAAAAGAGCTTGTACACTTCCTTCAAGGTATTCCTTGTAAAGTAAACCTCATTCCTTTCAATGCTCACCCAGGTATGCCATTTGAGAGGCCTAGCGCAGAAGATATCGAGATCTTCCAACGCTATATGCTCGATCGTGGTTTTGTAACTACAGTTCGTTACAGTAAAGGTGGCGAGGTATCTGCAGCTTGTGGCCAATTGGCAGCTAAGAAAAGTGAAAATTTAGACAAAATCCCTCAAAGAAAATGGGTGATAGGAGCCTAGTCCTACAAATTTTCATTGAGCAGATTTAAATCTATATCATCTCCCCAAACTTCTGCAGAACCATTTCCATCATCCCTTGCACTTCCTGAAGGAATGGAAATTTCATTTAAATTTAGCAATTGTTGTTTTCCATAACTTGTTTCTACAAGTACTGTCTGGTTCAGAAGATCTGATTTCATTACTACCGCATCTTCTCCACCATCTAGAATTTGAACACGCGTACCTCTCGAAGGTAGGTTGAGACGAAGATCTGTATACACTTCGTTTTCATAAGTTAGACAACACAGTAAACGTCCACACCCACCTGAAATTTTACTTGGATTCAAAGCAAGATTTTGATTTTTTGCCATACGAATAGAAACAGGGACAAATTCTCTTAGAAAACTTGAACAGCAGTATTCCCTCCCACAAATCCCGACACCACCTAAAAGTTTGGTTTCATCTCTCGCTCCTACCTGTTTAAGTTCCACTCTCGCTTTGAGACCTCCCGCAAGTTCCTTCACAAGATCTCGGAAATCAACACGTCCTGGAGCATTAAAATAAACAATGACTTTATTTCCTCCAAACTGCACTTCGGCTTTCAAAACACGCATTTTCAATTTAAATTTTTGAACTTTTTCCTCAGTGAATTTCACAACATCTTCAGGGGAAGGAGCAGAGGGAGGATTGAGCTCTTTGGAAGTTGCTTTTCGAAGTATGGGTTTTAATCTTCTAGCTCCTTCAACAGATCCTAATATGTACTCCAATTTTACAACCGTTGCTAAACTCAAACCTCTCTCAGTTTCAACAACAACTTTGTCACCTTTAACCAAATCAAAATTCTGATAAGAGAAATCAAAAATCTTTCCTGCACGTCCAAATTGAACGCTTGCTATATTAAACCCGTCCATCAAGTTCTCGCTGGTATTTTAAGATTATAAAAACCAAGGTTCTCAATCACCATTTGTGAATTGAGAGGTATTTTTTGGTCATTCACTAATTTTTTTAATTCTTTTAAAAATTTTCGACGATGAAACAGATCCCCCATATGAGAAAAATCTCGAGTACTCAACACATGTTTGTACATAAGATTCAACGCATACTCGAATTCAGGAAGAAAATATGAAAGTTTTGCTTCATTCTCATGACGAAAAGATTCTGCAACAGAAAGGACTTCACCCACTTTCCGACAGCGCATCAATTCTTCTGCACTTTTCTGGTAAAGTTTCTGTCCTAAAAAATTCAAAACTTCTCCAGGAGAATTTCCAAAACGCGCAATACTCTCGCTCAGTTCCTCCCGACTGAGAATTTCACTTAAATTTGCACACTCTCTGACAAGAATGGTTTCCACATCATTCGCAGCAGGAGGCCGCAAATGCCACTGAACACAACGTGACAGGAGAGTGGGAAGCAGATATTTTTTACGTGAACTTGAAATCAAAATTCTTGAACTTGGTGAAGGTTCTTCCAAAGTTTTAAGAAGTTTATTCACAGCTGCAGTTGTGAGATATTCTGCATCAATCAACAATAATATACGTCTAGCAAAGAGGCTATCAGACTGTGTCGAGTAATTAAGAAAGTCTCCAAGATCAGAAACCGATGAAGCCTTGAGTACCTCTCCATCACCTTTGACAACAAGAAGATCAGGATGTTTATTGGCTGCTACCAACTGGCATGGGTTGCACTGACCGCAGGCCGTAGAGTTTTCGCAGAAATGCAGGGCAGCAAGAAAGAATAGCAAAGAACGCTTCCCAATCCCTGCTCTACCTTCAAAAAGAAGAACAGTGGGCAACAGCTCATCTCGAACAAGTTCACGAAGACGAGCCTGATCCTTTTCAAACCCAATTAAATCTTTCCAACTCGTTATTTCAAGGCTTTCCACCTCGTTCTGTTTTGTTTTCTCCTTGCGCAAGTTTGGAAGCTCCTTCTACAAAAATATTGGTATTGCCTTGGATCTGTGCAATACGACGCGCTCTTTCAATCTCATATTTATCGGGCGCATACTGTTTATCCCACGCTTCGAAGAGCTTTTCATTCTTACGTGAAATAATCCCATGTCCGCGATAACTGTCATTCATATACTTGTATGTTCGTGCGATAAATCCTCGAACCTCTTCTCGTGGTTCAATCACACCATTAGCAATCTTGGTCTTACACCGACCAAAGGTATTGGGCAAGCCTGGTAGAAGGCCCATCGGATAATCCTTACGCATCCCATTCACTTCTCCAACCGCAGGAACAAGATTGTAAAGGTCCGCTTCCATTCTATTAAACTGTGGCGAAACTAATTTTGCACAACTGCGACCCTTGTAAGGTTTTCCCTGCCTATCTTTGCATCGCGGATCTCCATCCCGCCAGGAAGAGAACGAACGACCAAAATCAGATGCAGGTACTATATGTTCCCATTCAATGCGCCTTGCTCTCTTTTCATCTTTGTATGTCTTAAATCCACAACTCGCAAAATCAATTCCCTTCTCATCAAAATAACATCCACAATAAAAAGTATAAGGCCTTTCTTTGTAAAGCTTACGCAATATGCGTTTTGCTTGATCGAAATTTTCAATGCGATGATTTCCCGATTCAGAAACCATTACGGGTTTCGGTTTTTCTAATGCAGGCTTATCCAGCAAAATCGAAGTCAGCATCCACACTAAACAGGAACAAGAAATCAATAACCAAAACATATTTTTTTTCATCATCCACCTACAAAAAAAGGAATGAGAATAAGAATACAGAAAAAAAAATTTAATGCGAAGGATTTCTATTTAAGGGGATAAGAACAGCGTCTGCTGAAAGGGTCTACCGCAACTAAAAAAGGAGCTTGCCAATCTTGCGAGCGAGGAACGAATTGACAACTGAAAGTCCCATTATCGGAATTTATAACCAAAATGTGTTCTCTTCCGAAAGTTACATAATTAAGATCTTTTGGTTTTTCAAAACTCAAATTATCATCTACAAGACCATCATCTAAATTGAAATGAATAGGAGGAACTGCTTGTTTCAAAATAATACGCAAGGGAGCCATTTTCGCAGATGTTCTCAAAACTATATTAGAATTTTTATTTCTGTCTTCAGATATAAAATTTTCGGTTACGACTTCTGTTTGAAAGCCAGGTCTAGATACAGCAACTCTATGATACCCAGAACTTAAATTGCTAAAAGTCACTGGAGTTTTTACATACGCTCCATTATTCCAAGCTTGTCCATCAAGAAGTATTTTCGTAACACTAGGATCTGTATTAACAACCCAAGTTCCTAACACACCCTCTTTCGATTTCGTCTGATTGAAATACAAAATATAAGCCCCAATTCCCAACCCAATTAAAAGAATAAACAATATTAAGTTGCGTGTGGAATTATCCTGCTGCGGAATGGGTCTGCGACCTGTCGTTTGATTTATTCTTGTTCCACTCGTGTAGGAAGACGCTCTTCTCAGATCAGTTTGACCTAAGTTCGCAATTTTTGTGGGATTACGCATCCTCGTATTTTGTCCTCTGTCAAACCCAGGAAGAGGAGATCTTAAGGAAGTCGAACTTGGCCTTTGAATTCCTGCTGTTGTATTTGTGCCCCGCAAATCAATTTCAACAGCGGGTTTTGAACTTCCTGCATCTTCTTTTTTAGAAAGAAGTTCCTTTATATCATTTGCTTGAGACTGACGTTTTTCAGGAAGTAACTTTCCTAGAAAGTCTCCGACATCATCTGCGGAATATCCAGCGTATTTTTTACTGAGATAAAGACGCAAATCTTTTTCAAAAGCCGCAGCAGTTTCATAGCGTTCATCAACATTTTTTTTAAGCGCTTTTAAAACAATTCGTTCAAGTTCTTCGTCAATCTCACTGTTATATGACCTCATCTCAGGTGGAACCGCGCACTCTCTTACAAGCTGTATGATCATAACTTCGTTTTCTGCATTAAAGAGTCTCTGCCCTGTGAGCATTTCCCATAAAATAATAGCTAATGCAAAAACGTCTGTACGAGCATCTACCTGTTCTGCACGAATCTGCTCGGGACTCATGTAAGAAAATTTTCCCTTTACAATCCCTGTTTTTGTTTCCGTAATTTTACTATCAGCTTCTGCAATACCAAAGTCAGTAACCTTAACTTCACCGTCAAAACTCACAAGAATATTCTGTGGTGAAATATCACGGTGAACAATTCCAAGAGGTCGATTTGTCACTTCATCTTTTTTGATATGCGCATAATGCAATCCGCGAGCAGACTCTGCAATAATATGAACAGCAAGAGGAACAGGTACTCGCATAGACTGCGACGAACAACTTGCCATCACAGACTTCAGATCCGCACCATTAATAAATTCCATTACAATAGCATATGCACCTTCTACCTCTTCGAAACCTTCGACACGAACAACGTTGGGGTGTTGCAAACGCTTACCGATATGCGCTTCATCTCTAAACATCTCGATAAATTCTTTTTCCACAGAAAAATGAGGCAGTATACGTTTGAAGCAACATACGCGTTCAAAGCCATCTTCGCCGATAAGCTTTCCGAGATAAATCTCGGCCATCCCACCGCGAGCTACTTTTTTAAAGAGTACATATCTTTTATCGATCATAATCTTCTACAACTCTATAATTCCAAAACCTTTTGTCGGCATATCTTGGACTTTTATAAGTGAAAATGTGTTTTAATCGTTTCTTAGGAGCGAAACCCTATGAAACAAATGAGAAATTTGTTAGTTTATTACTTACAGAGTCATGTTTGATGAACATTTCTTACGAGAATCCTGATGAGCGAAGCTAAAGGCTTATTTATTACATGTGAGGGTGGAGAAGGTGTGGGGAAATCTTCCTTTCTCAAAAAACTTCTCATCGAAATTGAAAACAAAGGAATCCAGATAATCAGCACTAGAGAGCCTGGAGGTTCTCCAGTAGGTGAAGCAATACGCCCACTTTTTAATCACCCACCTAAAGGTGATCCGCTCACTCCTGAAGCTGAGTTTTTTTTGGTTTCCGCAGCTAGAATTCAACATGTCGTTCATCTGATTCAACCTAAAATTCAAGCAGGCATCTGGGTTCTTTGTGACCGATTTGCGGACTCAAGTATTGTATATCAAGGGATCTTAGGGGGACTCCCTCGAGATTTTATAAATCTTGTGATTGGGCATTCTACATTTCATCTGACTCCGCACACAACGTTCTTACTCGACTGTCCTGTAGATATCTCTCTCGCACGAGTAGAAAAAAGAAAATTAGACCAACCTCGGGACACGCGTTACGACCGAGCAGATCGCGCCTATCATGTTAAAATACGTGAGGCCTATCTCAATTTGGCACATGAATTTCCTGAACGCTATGTCTTACTCGATGCACAGGAATCCACAGAGAAACTTGTGCAAACAGCCATAAAAAAACTAGAAGAGCGTTCCGCTTTTGTAAAAAAAAAACATCTTGAAGGTGTTTTATGAACATAAGTCTCATATTATTCGGAACACTGTTTGCAGTTGGAATGATCGTATATTGGATCATTTCTGAATAAAATTCTTAATATCCTGTATTGCACATGCAATATTATTTGCACTTGCAATGTGAACATCTTTAAAAAAATGACTGCATACCTTTGCGGTTGTTGGTCCTAACGCAAAAATTTTGAGCGTCTCTGAGAGTCTATTTTCCAGTGGATTCAGAGCTTGAACAAATGCTTCACACGCAGAAGGGCTTGCAAAGAAAACAATCCCTTCCATATGTAAAACCAAAAACTCTCTTTCAATTTTTGAAAGCTCTAGAGAAGAGCATGTTTCATATAAATCCATTTGCAAACAAGAAAAACCCCTATTTTCTAACACACGTCCAAGATCAAAAGCTCTTTTTTTGGGACCTGGGAGAAGAATGAAAGTCTCTTTTGGAAGAACCTTATTCAAATAAGGTGGTATCTCACTCGCAGTTCTCATATCATCTAAAATTTCAACTAAAACTCCTCGATCTTTCAAAAATTTTTCAGTTTTTTTTCCGAAACAAAAGAAACGAGCCTTAGTTAACAATTTTAAAAATCCTGGAGATTTCAATGAAAAATAAGCAGATCTCCAAGAACAGAAAACAACCGCCGTTTTGGGGTGTTCAGGGATAGAAAAGGAACTTGGAATCTCTCGCACTTTGATACATGGCAACGAAAATGCATTAAGTTGTGCGTTCTCTAAAAGAATATTGTCTTCTTCCCAATCTTCCTCAGAACGGGTCCATATCACGACATTTCTATTTTTAAATAAGCACTTATTAAAACTCATCTTATATATTCTTCAAAACTACCGAACAGTTAAAGCCCCGAAAGTAAAAAGACAAAAGAGAGGGGGACATATATGAAAATATCAAAAAGAACTTTTTATCTCGTTTTTATTCTATTTGCTATGACGAAAACGACTGAGTTGCTTGCAAATCCCACGGAATACAAAAAACCTAAAGAAGACGATCTTAAAAAGCAACTAACCCCTCTTCAGTTTTACGTCACACAAAAAAATGGAACAGAACCTGCGTTTAAAAATGAATACTGGCAAAATCACAAAGAAGGAATTTACGTTGATATTGTGTCCGGAGAAGCGCTCTTCAGCTCTCTTGATAAATATGAGTCTGGTACAGGGTGGCCTTCATTCACTAAACCCATCGACGAAAACAGGATAAACTTAACCTCTGACTACAAATTGTTTATGAAACGCACAGAAGTGCGATCCAAACTTTCTGATTCACATCTGGGACACGTCTTTGATGATGGCCCTCCTCCTTTAGGAAAACGTTATTGCATGAATTCTGCTGCTTTGAAATTTATCCCTTTGAAAGAAATGAAATCCCAAGGCTATGAAAAATATCTCTATTTATTTCCAAACGAAATGTCTTCAACAATTGAAAAAGCAACTCTTGCAGGAGGATGTTTCTGGTCTATGCAAAGCGCATTTGGGGATATTAAAGGAATCGTTTCCACACGAGTAGGTTATAGCGGAGGAAACAAAATAAATCCTAGCTATACTGAGGTTGCAACAGGAGACACAGGTCACCTTGAGTCTATAGAAATTATATTTAATCCTACAACCATAAGTTTCGAAGACATCCTCAACATATACTGGCACAACATAGATCCGCTTGATAAAGAAGGACAATTCTGTGACAAAGGCAACGAATATCATTCTGCTATTTTTGTTCACAATACCAAACAAAGAAAACTCGCAGAAAAATCAATGTCAGAAATAAAAAAGAAACTCAGGGGGTTCAACGTTGCTACACAGATTCAACAAGCTTCCGAGTTTTATCCTGCTGAAGACTATCATCAGAACTACTACAAAAAAAATTCTCTGCGATACAAGCTCTATCGTTTTAAATGCAAAAGAGATATGCGTCTTAAGGAACTTAAAAAACTGCTAGGAGACTAACTTTTTAAAAAAGTATCGACCCCGGAGTGTTTTAACTCTTCCCAAATTAGACCTACAAATTCTTCAGAGCTAGAACTTTCACCTTGTGTAATATACATACGCATTCCGCGGCCTTCACTATTATAGACGACAAGATCACAGCATAACTCTTTATTGTGATAAAACACATGAACACCCACAGGCAAATTGCAATCTCCACCCAGTAGAGAAAGAATCTTTCGTTCGACGCTCACAACACTTTCTGTTTGATAATCTGTCATTTGTCTCAGCTTGTTGTGAATAGGATGATCCTCAAGGCTTTCTATAACCAAAGCTCCTTGACCCGCACAGGGAATAAACCAAGAGCTATCCAAAGTGAAACATGGAAATTCTTTGGATATAGGTATGCGATAAAGTGAAGCTTTCGCAAGAACAATAGCATCCCATTTTCCTGCTTTTAAATTGGCAATGCGTGTATCTACATTTCCACGTATCGCTACTGTTCTAATTTCCGAACTTGCTTCACGCAAAAGGGATTCACGACGCAAACTTCCTGTACCTATTTTTAAAGGGCCTAAGGCCTTCAGATCTTTCGACTGCCAAATCTCATGTGGATAATCTGCTAATCTTTCCGCCCAAATTGGGGAGAAAATAATGAGATCTTCTGCAGGATGCCTAGGAAGAAAACAAGGTAATGCAAAGGGTTTGAGAGTTTGAGCAGGAAGATCTTTAAGAGAGTGAACTGCTATGTCTACTGTTTTATTCAAAAGAGCCTGTTCCAGTTCTTTTACAAAAACACCTTTACCACCAATCTCAGAGAGCAACTTATCTTTAATGATATCCCCGCTAGTCTTAATAACTTTTATTTCCGTAGGAATATTAACGCCTTTAAGAAGATCACTTACGTAATGAGCTTGCCAAAGAGCAAGGGCACTTCCACGGGTTCCAAGTATATATTTTGAGTACATTTATGAATCCAATTTAAAATGTGTTTTTGTAATTTCATGGACAATACTTGTCATATGCGTTTTGTTCTGCACATCAATTTTTCGAACAGCAATTGCGAAATCTGATGTGAGTTTATCGCTGACAGATTCTAGCATTCGGTTTACAGCTATCTTTTGCTCAAAACTCAAAGATCGAAGTTCCTTACGGGAAAACGATTTACTATGTTCTTTCTTTATTAGCTCGACAACATAACGATGAAACCTCTCGATAAGAAAAGATTCAGAGTGGTTTTTTATTTTATAACAAAACTTCTCTAAAGAATGTTCAATAATCTGTTGCGCTTCTCTGACAGCCAACTCTCTTTCAGAAAGGTTTTTATCGATATAATGTTGCAAATCATCAAGTTCAAAAAGATAAACATTTTCAAAATCAGCACAAGCACTGTCAACATTTCGTGGAATCGCAATATCCACGATGTACATGGGTTTATCTTTTCTTTTAGAAAGTAAATTTTTCAATAAAGACGTAGTAATCACTGGCTTATCAGAACTTAATGCAGTAATAACTATATCTGCTTGACGAAGAAACGACTCCAATTCGGAAAGGACACCAACCCTTCCACAACCAAGAACACCACTCAACTCCTGAGCTCTCTTTAGACTTCGATTCACTATAGCAATATCTTTTATCCCGACTTTTTTTGCATATAGACCCGTTACGTGGGCCATATCACCCGCCCCAAGGAGTAGAAGATTTTTTTCTGCTAAATTCGAAAAAATTTTTCTTGAAAGATCTATAGCAGCATGACCAATAGAAACTGTTTTTCGACCTATTACAGTTTCGGAGCGAACTTTTTTTGCAACACGTAGTGCATTTTGTGAAAGTTGAAACAAATGAGGGCCAAGAGTGGAAGCTCTCTGAGCAAGATCAAAGGCTTCTTTGAATTGCCCAGTGATTTGAGTTTCGCCTACGATGAGTGAATCTACACTTGCAGCAACATCAAAAACATGTTTGATAGCATCTTTCCCTCTATGACAGAAGGTATGATTCTTGAGATGCTCTTGACTCAGAGTTTCTTTTTTTTTTGCTAGAACCTGCAAATCTCTAAAAATTTCCAAAAATAAATGTGCGTTCTCTTCGTCATTGTGAGGACATACCCCATAAATTTCCAAACGATTGCAGGTCGAGAGTATTGCAAGTTCAGGCAAATGATGTTGGGCTTTGATCTGAGGAAGAACATAAGCAACCTGCTCGGGACTCAGATAAAGAGTTTCTCGAAAAGACAAAGGAGCATGCTTATGGTTGGTTCCATAACTAAAAAATCTTCCTAGATGACGATCCATAATATCCTTCATCAGAAAATAAAGCCAAAATATGCGCTCACCAACAAACAAAAACCAAGTAAACTCATCTGAGCTAAAGTTTTAGTGGAAACATGCAAGCCCAATCTTGAAAACAAAGCTAACAAGTACCAGAACCAAACACTGAGCGCCCATATGAGTTTAGCGGTTAATTTGGGGATATGATCCGCTGTGCTGTAAGAAAGAAAAATACCTCCACTAAGAAGCGCTATAGAAAGAAATAAGAAACCAGCTCCAAGAGAGGCTATAAGAGACTCATCCAATAAATCCAAAGCAGGCAATCTGTTCATAAGATGCACAAATCTTTTTTCTTTCAACAAATGATGCTGACCTAAGTAGAGAAAAGAAATTACAGCAGCAACAACTGCCAGAACCTCTCCAGAAAGAGCTCCTGCTATATGACAAGCTAAAAAAACACTTTCTAAGCCTTTCTGTTCTTGAATCCTCCATGCATCTAAAACAAGGTGTACACCCAAAACAGTTGTCACAAGAGGCGCTACTAAAATACGGAAACTAGCCAAACGAATAAAAGTTAAACTGAACGCGCCAAGCCACGCAAATACAACAACAAAACCAAGTTCACGCAAAGATACGCTGAGAATTTGATTTTCATGCCATTGAAAAAAGAAGGAGAAAGTTAAACAAAAGCATGCGATCACCAAAAGTACATAACTTAAACGTTGGAGTACATTTTCGGAGGCAGTTTTTTTTCCAAGTAAAGGGAGCTTTAAGGCGGAAGCTAGCGCCAATTGCACAAGACTAAAATGAGTTGCAAGAATTTCTATTTGCAAAGACTTCTGCCTTTTCGGAAGTTCAGAAAAATGAGAGCACAGCTTCTAAAGACATCCATGGTATATATTGAAAGCATTCATGCGAAAAGCAAAAGTGAGAGTAAACAGAGGTTAGAGTTGACATATTCGAATTGGACGCCTGAAACTTGGCAAAGTTTCCCCGCTCGTCAACAAGTTGACTATAAAGACGCGCAAACTCTGCAACGCGTGCTTGGAACTTTACGTCAATACCCTCCGCTTGTTTTTGTTGGAGAGATTGAATCACTCAAGAAAAAACTTGCTGAAGCGAGCTATGGAAAAGGCTTTCTTCTTCAGGGAGGAGATTGCGCTGAAACATTTCATGACTGCAAAGCGGAAATTATTTCCGACAAAGTTAAAATACTTTTACAAATGGCTTCTGTTCTTTGTTACGGAATACAAAAACCTGTTGTATGTGTAGCGCGCATTGCAGGTCAGTACTCAAAACCGCGCTCAAATGATTTTGAAACAATAGATAATATAGAATTGCCTGTTTTCCGCGGAGAAAGTATCAATGGTATAGAAGCTACACTTGATGCACGCATCCCTGATCCCCTTAGATTACTACGTTGCTATCATAGTTCCGCACTGACTCTCAATTATATAAGATCTCTCGCAAGTGGTGGTTTTGCAGATTTTCACAATCCTGAGCAATGGGCACTGGATATTTTCAAAGATTCCATACATTACAAAATGTATCAGGAACTCACTGAAAACATGCGCAGAGCTATACACTTTATTATCTCTTTAGGTGGTTCAAGTTCAGAACTGCGACATATGAATTTTTTCACATGCCATGAAGGTTTGCATTTACCTTTCGAACAAGCTCTTACACATTTTTCCAAAGACACTCGACGCTATTACAATTTGAGTTCACACATGCTGTGGATTGGAGATCGCACACGAGACTTGGACGGTGCCCACATAGAGTATTTCCGAGGTTTAGCCAATCCAATTGGAATCAAAATAGGAGCTAGCGCAAATCCGGAAGAAATTTTAAAAATACTCTCTATTTTAAATCCACAAAACGAAGCAGGACGTATAACTTTGATCACACGTTTGGGCGCACAAAATGTTCGCTCTAAACTTCCGAATTTGATTCGAAGCATTCGTAAAAGTGGAAACATTGTCTTATGGTCCTGCGATCCTATGCATGGTAACACCTTTATGAGCCCCCTTCAGAAAAAAACACGTTTATTTTCCGCAATTCTAAATGAATTGCATCAAAGCTTCCGGATCCACCAAGAAATGGGTACCTACCTAGGCGGCGTTCACTTCGAATTAACAGGTGAACATGTTACGGAATGCCTTGGCGGTTTAGAGGATATTCAAGAAAGGGATTTGGAAAAAAACTACCGCAGTTTTTGTGATCCTCGCCTTAATTATCAGCAAAGTTTAGAAGTTGCGTTTACCTTGGCTTCCATGTTTCAAAATCCTAAGGCTGAGATTTTCACGCAGTGAAATTTCAGTTTCCTTTCGTGCAAATACCAAGTAGAAAATCCACCTACAATAAGGAGAGATGGCTGAGCGGTCGAAAGTACCAGCTTGGAAAGCTGGCGTATGGGCAACTGTACCGGGGGTTCGAATCCCCCTCTCTCCGCCATTTTTTTAAATAAAGCCAAAAACAAAAAGACAAAAGCTAAAAGGTTCAAGTAGAAGTAAAGTTTTAAGTTCACTTCTACTAAATACTTTACTACTACTTGTAATTTTTTGTTTTTGGCTTTTTGTTTTTTCCTTTATTAACCCACTTTATTAACCCAAACGCTTTGTTAAATTGAAGCTTAGCTTTTTGCCTTTCCTCTCGCAGTAGCAATCGCCTTTGCAAGAATCGAACGCAACTCCGTTGCTTCTTTTATCAGCTTTACAATGTTCTCTCCCTCAATAAGACCCGCTTTTTCTGTTAAGCAAAGCCAATATCGAGTTTCTCTCATTTCTTTCAGAGAAATTTGAAGTTTATAACAAAAATCGGCTCTGCTATCAGCTCCTCGTGCTTCTTCGTAATTGGCTCCTGTGGACATAGCACTTCTCACCATTTCGTCTTCAATTTTTCTTCCAATTGACGATGAGGGTAGTTGGTGCAGAAGCTTGATAATCCCTGCACTGAAGTCAATAAGTCTATCTCCGATATCGCGTGTTTCATTCATAAATCACCTCCGAGGGAAGGACTTATTATAAAGACAGAATGCGGGCCAGTGACATCCTCACACTCAAAGTATAAAACTCAGAAAATTAAATATTTCATATCTTCCGTTGAAAAATTCAGCTACTTTTTCATACTATGAATAGCATTATCGAGGTTTGAATTTTATGAAAAAAATATATTCCGCAGCAAATCTGCAAGATGCAAGTATCTTTAGAGATCTGTTAGAAGCAGACGGTATTCCTTGCGAAATTCGAGGAGATCATCTTTCAAATCTTCGTGGGACTATCCCCACACCTGACTCTTATCCTTCAATATGGGTGGAAGATTCAGACTATGAAAAAGCTATAGAAAAAATAAAAGAATATACAAGTCAGCAAGCACGGGAAGAACCCTGGATTTGCAAAAAATGTAATGAAGATAATGAGGGTCAATTTACAATCTGTTGGAACTGTGGAAATGAAAGGTAAACTATTATGAACTCTCCTCACATCCACAAACAAGTTAGCAGCTATATGATGAGAAATACTTTTATTGCATTTTCACTTCTTGCTTCAGCTCACTCACAAGCAAAACAGTTTACGAATTTTGAAATCATTGGTGAAACTAAGGGATGTGCTCCCTTAAGCAACGTCATGAAAAATCATCTGCAATGGGATATAGTTAGTGTCCCAAAAGAAATAAATGCAGGGCAACAGCTCAGTGGGGTTATTAAATTTACTAAGAACTTTCAATTATCTGAAACTGATTGGTTCCGAAAATATAGTGACTTTTCGATACGTTTAGCTATAGATCAACCTTACCCTCATATATTTCACTCTAATCCATCCTCAAACTTTAAAGATTTCCTGTTTGAAGCAACAAATGACCTTGAACTTTTCTTTTCCTACGATATTCCTCTTCACATTGGAGGTAACTTTCAGATTCAGTTGTCAATTCTATTCTATGGCAAGAACCCAGACACGCATATGTGCATGCTTATTGGACGATTTGATCAAGAAGTTAATATACTTTCTGATGATATACATATGCTTCCACCTCTTTTGCGTTCTTTAACAGTTGATAAGACATTTTACACTGCTGGTGAATATGTGACTGCGCAATTAACTTTAAGTTCACCGTTAGATAGCTTGGATACGGATCATTTTGAATGGATCAATCCAGCAGTGCCACAAGGAAATGAAGATCGCGGCTTCCCGGAGTTTGAGTACAATGTATTTCGACGTTTTACTTTAAATGATGATGGTAGTTACACAATTTTAGTAAAAATTCCTCGCTGGGTTAAGCCTGGAAGGTATTATCTCAAGTATTTTAATCGCCAGAACAAATATAAAAACTTCGAGAGTGAAGTCGGTATCCATGATGCTGAAGAGCTGCGAGTTAGTCAAAGTTCCCCTTTAATCGTTAAATGATCCGTCTGTTTTAAAAATTCATGACCTTTGCATGAAGTTTCTGAAACCTATTTTGAGAGGGAGAGAAATTAGGTGCTACAAAAAGCAATCCATAAGCTTCATCATCGTACAAAACATCAGAACCCAGAAGGTCTACAGCTAGATACTTCTTTAGTTTTATTTTTGTTTTATCGGCTTTCAATTCACTCACGAGAAGTTTTATAACTTGTAATGATCTTTCTCTATCTTTTCCATATAGCTGAGCAGCAACATGCAAAGCAGTTGTCCCAAAATATGTTTGTTGGTCAACGTTCACTCCATGTTCCATCACTAGAAATCGAATTAAAGGAACATCCAAAGCATAAGTTGCAAAATGTAAAGGACTATCACCTCTACTGTCTAAAGTCTCAGGATCCGCTCCTTCATCAATCAATGCTCTAAGTGTTTCACACATTTTCTCCAACTCTTCCAGACTAGGAGATGTCCTCGGTTTTAAAGACTCTTCCATAAGGCGTTTGAGCTGAAGACTTTTCTTTTCATCATATTGCCTTTTACAAGGCTTACACCTTGTTTCTTCAGCAGACGCATGAAGCAAACTTGAGAACGCAAGACATGTAAAAAAAACAAAGTGCATCATAACCTCAAATCTACGATAGTAGACCTAACCTTATAAGCAATTGACTTTCAAAGAACAACTCTTCGATTTTCACATTATAAATTTCTATAATTTATACATAATATTTCCATATTTTTAGCATGTTATATTTTATTTTTAATTAAATTTTGCCTAGTTCCGAGAAGTGCAAAGTCGGGGATCTTTATTAGCTATATAAAGGAGTTAGCCATGTCCAAGAAAGATAAAAGAAACCAACAACAAGAGGGTCACCATAATAATCACCGGCCTCAGCAACAGCAGAATCAGTCACAACCAAACGCCCAGAGCACTTCACCTGTTGCAAGCAATCTTCAAGTTGAACCAGACAAAGAAACAGGCAACTGGACTGTCCACCCTATTGCTCGTCAAAAAGAGCCAGTACTATGGATTGTTGAATGCAATACAAAAAATGAAGCCAACAACCTAAAAAACGACATCGCCAACGGAAAATCAAAAGCTCCTATTGAAGATCCACAGCACTACAGCACCCCTCGAAGACACAGCAATGGAAAGACTCTCATCTACTATCCCAAAGCCTCCTAAAATCCTTTTCCTATAGTTCTTAAGAGAGCTCTAATTTTCTTAGAGCTCTTTTTAATTGGACAGAATCCTTTTTGTCCTCTATAGGAATTTCTTCGAACTTTTGGTGAGAGTTATGAACTATCAAGGCCACAATTTCTCTTCTTCCTTCTCCATCACATGCGTTGTCGTCGTCTGTGTGGTGGGCTAACGCCCACATTTTTTGTAAATCAAAATTCATTTTATAAATATCAACTCTCAAAGAAATTTCTCATTAGGAATAACACATGAATTGGAAACAAATGTCCCTTATTGGTGGCGCCCTCTTCACGATGCTCTTCGGTGCTGGAAATATTATTTTCCCACTTATACTTGGTCGGGCACTAGGTACTTCTACCCCCTATGCCATGTTTGGATTTTTATTAACAGGCGTGCTTTTACCCCTGCTTGGTTTTATTTCTATTATGCTTGTAAAAGGTGACTACGTTATCTTTCTTAAAAGTTTAGGAAAAATTCCTGCTTTTATCATTGCTTCTCTCTGTATGATTTTACTAGGGCCTATTGGTGCTATTCCTCGTTGCATAGCCCTCGCTCACGCAGACCTTGCCTGGTATTTTCCTTCCCTTTCGATTTTTGTCTTTAGTATTTTTGCTGCATGTCTACTAGCCTTATGTACTTTTAAAACGTCAAATATGATGGACATCATAGGCCGCTTTCTAGGTCCGATTAAAATTCTAAGTTTAATTTCTATAGCAATAGTCGGTGTCCTTGTAAGCGGAGAAGCAGAAATAGGTCAGCAATCTGCCACACAAAGTTTCTCCCAAGGAATGCTGAGTGGATACGGAACTCTCGATCTACTTGCCGTTCTTTTCTTCTCACAATTTATTTTCACACTTCTCGTTCCTGAAGGAAAAAATATCGAACAAAAAGAGCTTTTGAAACGTACTTTTTTTGTAAGTGCTATTGCAGGAACACTGATGTGCATTGTGTATATAGGTTTTTCAATAGCAGCTGTTTTGCATGGGTCAAAACTCAATGGTATCGCGGATGATACTTTGCTAAGCGCACTTGCTTCTACCGTTCTTGGAGCCAAATCAGGCATTTTTGCAAATATCACAATTGCAATCACATGCCTCACTTCTGCCATTGCTTTAACTGCTAGTTTCGCAGATTTTCTTTCCCGTTTTGTTTTTAAAGAACGCATTTCATACAAGACTGCTTTATTTATCACAATCAGTCTTTCAGCAATTTTTGCAAACCTTCGTTTTGCAGGAATTATGAAAACCATTTTACCTGCCATCAACCTTCTCTACCCAGCACTGGTTGTGTTTGCAGCTCTGCATCTTTTCTTAATCTTTGTTCAAAAGCATTCTTCAAAACTTGCACGCAATGCTTTCTTTCTAACCCTTGCTGCAAGTGTTCTTCTAGATCTTTTGGATTGATTTACTTAATCAATTCGCAAAGAGTTTAGAAAAATCCGTTTTTTTCTCCTTCGCATTCCCCTCTATATCAAGAATCAACTCTTTCTGACTGTCCGTATCATAAAGACTCAAATGCCCAATTCCTCGCCCAATCAACAAAGCATCTATTCCACTTCTTAGCTCTACCAATTCTCTCATTTTTAAACTCAAGCTGATATTCTGAAGAGGTCTATTCTCTTCGTTATCAAATAAATACATTTCAATCTCACTTTCTTTAAAATCTACTGCTCACAAGATCTCAAAAGAAAAAATGTCAGGACACTGATTTCTGCTTCGGAAACAATTTATCTTATTTCCGAACCGCCTACTCTTTAAATTATTTAAGTGAAATGGACTTTAGGTTCAGGTAGAGTTCTTATGTTATCGATAAGTTCTAAAGGATATTATGAAAGCGATTTTACAAAGAGTGAGCGAGGCTAGTGTTAAAGTCGAGGGAAAAACAGTTGGTGGATGCACAAACGGTTGGTTCATTTTACTCGGAGTAACCCATGCAGATACCAGAGAAGACATTCTGAAGCTTAGTAAAAAAATTATTTCCCTCCGAGCTTTTAATGATGAGAATCAAAAAATGAACCTCGATATTAAAAGCGCTAAAGGAAGCATTCTCGTTGTAAGCCAATTCACACTTTATGGAGATCTCAGCAAAGGAAATCGACCATCTTTTCTCGGTGCTGCTAAACCAGAACATGCGAAAAAACTTTATGAGGAATTTATTGCTCAATTAAAAAGCGAAGGTCTGTCAGTCGGTTCAGGAATTTTTGGAGCCAATATGCAAATCTATACCGTCTGCGACGGTCCCGTTAGTTTCGTTTTAGATAGCTAAACATCTTAATTACTAAAAGAAATTTGCTCCTGACATGAGTCAAATTATGGCTATATTTTTAAGCAATTTCTATGCTAAAATACTCACTCATTTTTCCAACCCATAGGAATAAACTCATGATTCAGAATAAACAAGTCATCGCTGCAGGTGCTTTTATTTTTGATAAAGAGGAAAGAATCTTTCTTGCAAAGTTCAAAACTAAATTCAATGCAAAGTGGTCCATACCTGGCGGAAAACTTGAATTTGGTGAAAATGCTATTGATGCTGTCATCCGAGAAGTAAAAGAAGAGACAAACATCGACATCCAAAATCCTGAGTTCCTAGAACAGGGCTCATTCATTGCCAACAACATTCACGTTATATATATAGACTATATCGCTGATTACGATCAAAACTCAAATATTAAACTTAACGAAGAATTTTCACAGTGGGGTTTCTTTACAAGAAAAGAACTCGACACGCTCGACATCATTCCTAAAACAAAAGATACAATACTTATAGCACTCCGCAAGCGTACACAAAAACGTTGGGTCCTTGAACTTACAAAATATAATCTTGGTTTGATAAGAAAGTCAGTCAGCGTTCATGAGTCTCAGAACAACTGGATAGAAGCCCATAAGTGGGTACAAGAACAAATAAGAAAAACGCTAGACTCTAGCTATAACATAGAATCTATTGGGAGCACGAGCATTCCTGGTCTTGCTGCAAAACCCATTCTCGATTTACTCCTAATCTATTCAGACTCAGAAAAATTCTCAAAGGACATAAAAACAATAGAAGAGTTGGGATTCACCTATAAAGGTGATGCCGTCGCACGGGTGGAAGGAACGGAACCTAGCAAAGATCGACATTTTTTTGCGTTTTATAATCCTGAAAACAATATTGACTATGTCCACCTTCACGCTCTGCCTGTAGGAGATTCAAAAATTGATGATTATATAAAATTTAGAGATCTTCTGAGATCTAACGAGGAGTTGAGAAAAGAATATAGAAATTTAAAAACATTATTCCGAGAACATAATCTCGTTCGCCACGCTTACACCCGATCCAAAAAAGATCTCATAATCAAAATACTGAACACGGGAAAACCATGACAGACTTTTTAGAAAAAGCAAAGAAACATTGGACTCAAGATAGGGTAAAAAAAGTAACAGGTGGGAAAAAACTCTTAGTGACCCCCGACCGAGCACCCGAACTTTTGCGAGTCATGGGCCTTCTCAATAATGACGCTTCTATGTCTGCAAATGATGTTCGTAAGTTCCGTCAGATCAACCATATGCTGGCACTCATACATGAAGATTTGGCAGCGTTGACTAAAAATCATCCCACAATACGAACCATAGACATCGGCTGTGGCAATTCCTACATGACACTGATGTTGACCTGGTACTTCAAGGAAGTACTTAAGCATCCATTTGAATGCGTTGGTATAGATTCCAATCAAAAAGTTATTGAAAAAAGTATAGAAAAATCAAAATCACTCGAATATGAAAATTTTTTAAAATTCCAACTAGGTGATATAAGAAATTTCACATGGAAATCCCTTTATGAGACCTTGTTCTCAAAAAAAGATACAAGACCCAACCTCGTAATCGCTCTTCATGCTTGTGATATCGCGACAGACTATGCTTTGGCTTTTGGAATTCAAAACAAAGCAGATTACATTGCAGCAGCCCCTTGCTGTCAGGCTGAACTTGCTTCAAAATGGAAGAGCCTGGTTAATGAACACAACCCCTTCTCTCCTATTTTTCGCTCTCATCATTTTCGTAGAGAGATAGCTTCTGAAATAACAGATGTGATGAGAATGCTTCTCGTACGATCTAGAGGTTATGAAGTCACTGCAACTGAATTCGTTGGCCAAGAACATGCCATGAAAAACAGACTTCTTACTTGCATACGTCGGGGCTCAAAACTTCCCGACGCGCTTGAACAATTTGAAAACCTAAAAAATTCTCTCGGTTCATGCAGCATAAGCTTGGAAAAATTGCTAGGTATAAATTTTTGACAAAAGCACACTCATAATGAGACTCTTAAATATAACCTTTGGCATAAAAGAGGCCAACGCCAATGAAGACACCATCCACCATGCAAAAAAAAGAAGTTTTGAAAGCTCGAATGCTAAAGCTCGGTATAAGCGAAGAAGATCTCATCGAGAATTTTATTCTTGGCTCAGGAAGCGGTGGCCAGAAAATCAATAAAACCTCTTCTTGCGTTCAACTTAAACACATCCCGACAGGAATTGAAATCAAGTGCCAAAGAAGCCGCTCCCGAGAAGCAAATCGTTATTTTGCTCGAGAGGATTTGTGCAAACGCCTTGAAACAAAAATAGAACTTGAGAAAAAAGAACGTCAAATGCTTGCAGAGAAAACTCGACGTCGAAATCGGAAACCTTCGCGAAATCAAAAAGCAAGAAGACTTGCTGAAAAACGTCTCGTTTCTGAAAAAAAATCCAGACGTTCTATACACAAACATTCTTCACATGATTAGGAAAGTTCATGTCTTTTAAAGTTGAAGCTATTGGAATTACTCACTCTTGTTTCAAAGTTAAATTCGGAACACCAAGACAAAGCCAAATAGCAAAAAACTCTCAAGCTTACATTGAAATCTTCACTAAATGGGAACCTAGCAAGTGCTTGAAGGGACTTGAAAACTTTTCACATGCATGGATTCTTTTCTGGTTTCACGATAATAAAAATCTCATTTACAAACCCATTGTACGCCCACCTCGCTTGGGACGCAAAGGTATCGGCGCTCTCGCAACACGTTCTCCTCTGCGACCAAACCCCATAGGCCTAAGTCTCGTTAAGATTGAAAAGGTCGAAAAAAACCGCATTTATTTTTCAGGCGTCGATATCATCGAAGGAACTCCTGTCATCGATATCAAACCTTATATCCACCAATATGATTACACATCTCATTCAAAATCAGGATGGCTTGAGAATATAGAATCTGAAAACCTTCAAGTCGAATTTTCTCAAGAAGCTCTTGAAAAAATAAAAGAACTTCCTCATGCACATCTTAAAAAAAATATAGAGGACATTCTGAAATCAGATATTCGAAATCGTAACGATAAAAACCCTGAAAAATCTAAGAAAATATTAGGTTTTTACTATGAAAATTTAAACATCCTCTTCCAAAGTTCAGAAAAAAAAGTTCTAGTTTTAAAAATCGAATACGTCAAAAACTAAAGTTCAACTTGAGTCCCAATTTCAAAAACTTGATCAGGAGGAAGTTTGAAAAAATCTGTTGCTCTCTGCGCATTTTTGGAAAGGAATTGGAAAAGAAGAGTTTGCCATATCGGCATGGATGGTTTTTTACTGATCAGAAGAGTTTCGCGGCCTAAAAAATAGGTCAATTCGGACATATTGAATTTCAATCCATTAATTTGAGATCTCAAGAGAATAATGGGTATGTTAAATGTATCCATAAACCCATATTTCACATTTATAGAATAAATCCCATTCTCATGATTTTTGATGATAAATCTGTTTTCCCAAGACACCCGAGGAATATCTTCCACAACAACATTCATAAGAACTGTAGTTTCATGAAGCATACGGTTGTGTTTTATATTATGAACCAAAGAAGGGGGAATACCCTCTGAAATACTCGTCATAAATATAGCAGTACCTTTAACCCTCTTAACATCTTCATTTTTTATCACTTTTAGAAACTTCTCAAAAGGAAATACTCGCTCTTTAATTTTTGAATAAAGTACATCTCTCCCCTTTTTCCAAGTTAACATGACCATAATAATAGCTCCCCCCATAACAAGAGGAAACCAACCCCCATTCGGAATCTTATGTATATTTGAAAGAAAAAACCCAACATCTATAATCAAAAAAACAAAACCAAAACTCAGAGTAGAAATTAAACTCCAATTCCATTTATTTCGAGCAATAACACAAACCAAAAGAGTTGTAATGACCATTGTGCATGTAATCGCAATACCATAAGCCGCTGCTAAATTCCCTGAATTCTCAAAAAACAAAACGAGAAAAACTGTAGCAATCAATAAAAACCAGTTCACAGCTGGAACATAGATTTGACCCTTCTCTTTTTCATTTGTATGTATGATATGCAGTCTTGGTAAATATCCCAATTGAACAGCTTGATGTGTGAGAGAAAACGTTCCAGAAATTAAAGCCTGAGATGCAATGATCGTAGCAAGTGTCGCAATCGCAATAGTAGGATATAACAGAGGCTCTGGAACCAATTTGAAAAAAGGATTATCAACAGCTGAAGGATCTCTGAGTAACAAAGCGCCCTGACCAAAATAATTTAAAACAAGAGAAGGAAAAACCACACAGAACCAACCCAACTGGATCGGAGATTTCCCAAAATGTCCCATATCTGCATATAGAGCTTCACCACCTGTAACAACAAGAAAAACTGTTCCTAAAATAAAGAATCCTTTCCACTGATTTCTTATAAAAAAATCGACACCATAATAAGGATTCATGCTCTGCAAAATTCGTAAATCTTGCACTAAATTATAGATGCCCATCAGTGATATGACGATAAACCAAGTGAGAATAATAGGGCCGAAGGCTTTTCCCACCCGAAGGGTTCCATAATGCTGTGGTAAAAATATTAATATTAAGATTGCAATCGTAATAGGTACTACAACAGGATCAAAAGCTGGTGCAGCTACTGTAAGCCCCTCAACCGCACTCAATACTGAAATCGCAGGAGTTATCATCCCATCACCAAACAAGAGAGCCGTTCCAAATAATCCAAGGGTGAGCAATCCTATATTCCGTCGCGATTGAACCATAGGCTTAGGAAAGGCGAGAGCAACTAAAGCCATAACGCCACCCTCACCATTATTATTTGCATTCATTACAAACATTAAATATTTTATCGAAATAATGAAAATAAGAGCCCAGAAAATAAGCGACATAATTCCAAGCACATTAGCTTCTGTTGGAAGAATCCCATTTGCACCTGTAAAACACTGACGAACTGCGTACAACGGGCTTGTTCCAATATCCCCAAAAACTATACCTAGCGCGCTCAGACTCAGTCCAACGAGAGATCGATAATTACGTCCATTTTCTTGATTCACAGAACACCTACTAAAAAAAATTACGAAAGCACTTGACGAAACAACCCCACTCTGAATAGCTAGCTTCATCATTTTGTCTTTACGACAAAGCTCTCCAAAAAAATAGGGAAACTAAATGTTTTCAAAAAGAAAATATATTCTATTTATTACAATTTGTCTAATTGGGATTATAGTCTTTTTAAGCACAACTAAATTACAACCCATTCATAAAACAAAAATTGCAATCGCAAATTGGGGGAAACACATATCTCTTGAACGCACAATTCAAGGTATTAAAGATGGTTTTAATAAAGCGGGCTATATAGAAGGAGAGCACTTTCAATATGAAATTCTTGACGCACAATTTAATCAATCCCTAATCTCTTCTATAATTACACAACTAAAAAAAAACAACCCGACACTGTTGATTGCGCTTGCAACTCCAGTGGCTCAAATCGCAAGAAATGAAATCACTGACATACCAATTATTTTCACAGATATAACAGACCCTCTTAATTCCGGGTTAATAGAAGAAGACCTCAAACCGCTTAACAACATAACAGGAGTTTCTGACCAACAGGATCTCGACGCGTTCCTTGATTTTGTTTTAAAACTGATCCCACGCGCAGAAAAAATAGGTATTTTATTTTCTAGCTCTGAAAGCAATGATCGATCTCTTGTTAAAATGATGGAGTCTGCAGCAGCTCATCATACCATGCAGGTTCTTGCGATGCCCATTGAAGATTCCCGCAATATTCAGAATATAATGCAAAAATTTAAAAATTCGGTAGATTTAATTTACTTAGGCACAAGTGCTTCTATACAAAACTCTATCTCTGAAATCGCACACGAATCAGATCTGCTGAAAATCCCAATTTTCAATTCGGATGAGGAAAAGGTCTATAGCCACCAGGTCTTTGCGGCCTATACAGTCTCCTATTACAAAATAGGATTACAAACAGCAAAACTCGCTTTAGAAATTCTAAAAGGAACCAAACCTGAAAATACCAATATTTTCTTTCCAAAACTAGAAGATCACTCTGGCTACATAAGCAAGAAAAAAGCTGAAGAACTTGGGATTTTGATTCCAAGCGATTTAAAAAATACAACCCTAATTGAATAGAAATCCATATAAAGCGTCTCCTTTTCAATTAAAAAATTTGACAGAAGTCTCGCAATAAAGTTAATTTCGCAACCTAATCAGTTCTGAGGAATTTTTGTGAAAAAATTTGAATTTAATTGGGAAGAAGATGATTCTTCTTTCGAAGATAATAAGACGGATGATAACTCTGAATTTCAACAGTTATTCGACGCATCCGTTGGGAAAAACGGCGAAGGGCTCCATTACCGTAAAGGCGAAAAAGTCAAGGCCATGATCGTTCATCTATCGGACGATGGCAACGATGTCATGCTTGAACTCGGAGTTAAAGATTCGGGAATTATCTCCAAACAAGAACTCTTATCTCCTGATGGATCTTTTCCCTATAAAGTCGGGGACACAATCGAAGCTTTTGTAGTCGCAAAACGAGACGGCGAAATTCTTCTCAGCAACTCCCTTTCACACAAAGTGCTCAAAGAAAGCGCAATCGAAGACGCTTACAACGCACGAATCCCTGTAAAAGCTAAAGTTATAGCCCTCAATAAAGGGGGATTTGAAGTTTCTGTTCTTGGTCGCAAGGGTTTTTGTCCTATATCCCAAATCGATATTGTTCGCGTAACAGATGGAAACGAATATCTTGGAAAAGAGTTCGATTTCCTTGTTCAGAAAGTTCAAGGAAGAGACATAGTCCTCTCTCGCGCAGCGCTTCTAAAGCGGAAAGCTCAAGAAGTTCTTTCAACACTCAAAGAAAATGAAGAACTTGATGGGATTGTAAAGGAGCTTCGCTCTTTTGGAGCAATGGTCGACATCGGCGGCATAGTTGGAATGCTTCACATTTCAGAAATCAGTTACGGCCGTGTCAATGATGTGTCAGATGTTCTTAAAGTCGGCGAGCGCATTCGCGTTAAAATTTTAAAAATAGAACAACCGGATCCGCAAGCTCTCCCAAGAATCAGTTTGAGTCGTAAACAGGCTCAATCCGATCCTTGGTTAGATTTAGGAGAGAAAGTTCAGGTTGGAGCTTCTTATATTGGAAAAGTTGTACGATTGACCCATTTCGGAGCTTTCGTGGAGATTTTCCCCGGCGTGGATGGACTCATTCACCTGTCTGAAATGAGTTGGCTTAAACGCGTTCACAGCCCTTCAGAATTGCTCTCCTTAGGTGACAATGTCGATGTTCGCGTTCTGGAAATCGATCCTGAAAAAAGGCGCCTTTCACTTTCCATCAAATCCGTTGATGCGGATCCATGGCTTAAAGTTGCTCAGGATTTTAAGGAAGGCAGTGAGCATGAAGTTCCTGTAAACGCTCTCAAAGGTTTTGGAGCCCTTGTAGAACTCACTGAAGGTGTTCTCGGACTCGTTCCACGCTCAAGCCTTTTCAAGGCCTATGGTGAATCCTACCGCCGTAAAGCAAGCCCACCTCAAAAGATCCGCGTAAAAATTATACGTGTTGATAAAGAACATCGTAAAATTCTACTCGCTCCAGCGGGTCTTGACCAAGATGATGAGGCTCAAAAAGACTATGAAGAATATTTGAAGCTCTCCTCAAACACTAAAATGGAGCCTTCAAATTCAAAGGAAAAGTCTGGATCTGACATTAAAATGGGAACTTTCGGAGAGCTTCTTTCCCATTCTCTCAACAAGAAGAAATAGAAACTCGCGAATATCTTCTAAGTGTTGTTTAGCTTGACCCTTCCCTTAGGTCTTGTTAAACATGCTTGGCTTTGCTATAGCGCAAAGTGATAGCTAGATCCCAGATGGTGGCTATCCGTGAACTCCGCCAGAGCCGGAAGGCAGCAACGGTAGCGGAAACAGTCAGGTGTTTGGGTCATCTAGTTATCACTTTGCGCTAATTTTTTGTAAAGGTTGTCCAACTTGGCTTACCAACCTCTAGCTCGCAAATACCGTCCAGAGCAATTTTCAGATCTCATAGGTCAAGAAGCTGTTTCACAGGCTCTTGCAAATGCTATCCGTTTGGGTCGAGAACCAAGCGGCATTATTTTTTCAGGTCTCAGAGGCATCGGGAAAACAACATCTGCGCGTGTATTTGCAAAAGCGTTGAATTGCGACAACGGACCAAGTCCTGAGCCTTGCAATCACTGTTACAGCTGTAAAGCGATTGCAGGAACTTACCACGAAGATGTCATTGAAATTGATGGTGCATCTAATAACAGCGTTGCAGAAATAAGATCCCTTCAGGAAACACTTGCTTACACACCACAGAGATCACGGTTTAAAGTTTACATCATTGATGAAGTTCACATGCTTTCGAACAGCGCTTTTAATGCGCTTTTGAAAACTCTTGAAGAACCTCCTCAAAATGTAGTTTTCATTTTAGCAACAACAGAACTGCATAAAGTTCCGAAAACAGTCGTAAGCCGTTGTCAAACATTCTATCTGAAAAGAGTAAGCGCTTCCGCAATTCAAAAAAGATTACGTGATATTCTGGTTCAAGAGCAGTTGGTGTTTACCGAAGACGCCCTTGCAATCATCGCACAAGAAGCTAATGGCTCCGTGCGTGACGCTCTCACACTATTAGATCAAGTCATCGCTTTAGGAGGGGGAGAAGTAAAAAAAGAAAGTCTTAAACTTTTGCTTAGCTCATTCTCAAATTCATTTTTTATAAAATTTCTAGACGCTCTGTTGGAAAAGCAAGCTTCGTCATGTTTAAATCTTATAGCAGAATTAAATCAAGAAGGAGTTGAATTTGAAACGGTCGTAGAAGACCTAGCGTCCTACCTTCGTCATATCATGATCTTGAAAACTTTAGGAACTCAAGTCAAAGATGACACTCTTGCAAAACTTAGCGATGAAGATAAAATTCTTCTCCAAAACTTGGGGAAAAAGACACCTGACTCTCTTTTGCATGACCTCTTCCATCAGCTCATGCAGTGTTCCCAAGAGATGGATGCATCATGGTTAGATCGTTTTGTATTTGAAAATTACTGCCTAGAATGGTGTTTCAAACAGGAAACATCTCAACTTTCAACCCACATTCGGACTACCCCTTCTCATAACCTTCAGAACCCTTCCCAAACACCTAGCGTGAAGGTTCCTGAAGTCGTTGCAGAGCAAGGGTTCCCAAGTTCGTGGGAACACTTTATCAATCGCACTAAACAACAAAGCCCTTTTCAAGGACGCAAATTAGAAGAACTTTCATGTCTGGAATTTTCTGAGAAAAAGATTCTCGTTGCTGTGGATCCAAAAAGCTTCTTTGGTGAAGAAATTCTAAAGCCCGAAGCTCAAAAGAAATTTCTCCAGCTATTTTCAGAACTTTTTCAATTCAAAGGAATTTTTGAAGTTCGCAATAAAAATTGGGGGTTCCCTCAAAATTCTACACCTCTCCCCGAATCTGTGCTTGATGAAAAAACCAGAAAGGAACAAGAGCTTCGTAAAACCCTTGAAAAAGAAGCACATTTACATCCTCTTACCCAAGCTGTACTAACTGAGTTTGGAGCCAGAATTGAGAAGACAGAGATTCATCTCTGAGGACATAAACCATGAAGAAGCATACCGCTAAAATTCTCTACTTGGGAGCTAGAGGTTCAGGGAAAACTACAAATCTTCGATCACTCTTGCCTCTAGTCAAAGAAGATCACAAAATAGCCCACCTGAGTCTTCATGAAGACAACTCACATCTCTTTGAGTTTTTACCCATTCACTACGGGATTATAGAGAATATAGATTTAACCCTTCACATTTTTGGTTTTTCTATAGATCATCCTCTCGAGTCCCTTCGAAAAATGATATTTTCTAGTGTAGATGCTTTTGTCTTTATTATAGATTCAAGAGTTGAGCGTTTTATTGCAAATAGAGTAGCTTATGAACAAACCCGATTTATTTTTCAAGAAGAGGGTTATTCTCTTGAAGGATTCCCCCAAGTTCTCCAATTCAATAAAAGAGATGAGAAAGAAATATTTAGTTCAGACATTTTAAGTAAAGCTTTTAATGCTTACGAAAGTGCAGAACATGAAGCTGTTGCAACAAAAACGGAAGGCACAATTGAGACTCTAAATTTGATTACAAGAAAGATAATAGATCAAATCATTCCATCTTATTCCTACTCTCACGAAATCAATTTTAAAAAAAATATAAAATTAAGTGAGGTCTGCACTTAATGCACATTTATGCCTCGACGAGTAAAATTATCGTTCTTGTTGGGTTTTTAGACTCCAATAATACCTTTCTTTTTCCTTCTCAAAATGTTCTCTTCCCTGGGCTACATTTTGAAAACAAAGCTCTCGTTCCCATTTATGATCAAATTTTGAATCATATTCGAAGGCACTGCTTATTAAATATACAAGGTCGAGATTTCGAGCTTGATCCACTTTTTGCTCAGACACTCCTTGTGGATAATGAAGAGGCCACTTTGTATCTGGGAGTGGTACGAAATTTGAAAGAAGCACAACCTAGATACTTGCAAACACTTCCTATTCTTTTACAAGGCATGCGAAAAGATAGAAGTCGCTTAGCTTATTTGAAGGCTTTGCAAGTCTTGAGCGGTAGTCGAGAGCAAAATGTTCGAGCAATTGAAATCCAAGAATCTTCCGCACACAAAAGCACGCAACCGATTGATAAAACATAGTTTTCTCATTTTTCAAAAATTCTTTAGATACCCCCCTTGATTCTTAAAAACCGAGAATTAGAATTTTTATGCTGGGAGGAACGGAGCTCCCAGGAAGGTTTTTGATAGGAGGAATGAAGATCATGGCTTGGTTTAATGAAAATTCTAATATTCCTGTTCAGAAGAGAACTCAGAGCTTGGCCCCTCGGGACAACCTTTTTGGATTGATTGATGATTTCTTCAAAGATTGGGGCTCGTTGAATGTTACGCCTGGTTGGAGTGAGAAGTTAGGACCTGCGCTCAATGTCTCTGAGTCATCGAATGCTTATATGGTGGAAGCTGAATTGCCTGGTGTAAAAAAGGAAGATATTACATTGGAATTTCATGACAATGTGCTTACCATTAAAGGAGAAAAGAAGTCCTTTAGCGAGGAGAAAAAAGAGCAGTATCATAGAATAGAAAGAAGTCACGGATCTTTTTCGCGGTCTGTTCGATTTCCAACGGATACAGATCCTGAAAAGGTCAGTGCCAAAATGGCTGATGGCGTCTTACATGTTGAAGTTTCTAAAACGACGGAAGCACAAAGAAAAAAGCGTTCGATAGCAATTACATAATTCTTAACCAATTTTAAGGTCCTGAGTGTATTCTCTCTTCGAAGGAGGACACCATGGACCTTTTTAAAATTATAAGTCTCACATATCTAATTTCATTTTCTGCTTTCGCCGAAATAAGTCCTGAAGAGCTTACGGAGATTTTTGACAATAGTTCAGGAGAGGATGTGTTCTGTTTTTCAACAGAGAACACTTCATTACCACCGGACATTTCAAAACTTCTTGAAAGCCTTAGCTCCCACGGAGGGAGCTCACATGAAGTTATAAGAGGTCATCTCGCATCACTTACACACAAAGTCAACAATGTCATTGAAGAGCTTGATTCTCATTCGGTGTACTATAATAGGATAAAAAATCTCACCAATCCAAATATCTTTTCAGGTCAAGAGAGACTTTCAAAATACAGCGGAGCAAACGCCAATAACATTAGATTCCCTAAAAATGTGAACACTTCAAATTTCTTTTCTGAACTTTTCCATGAAATAGTCTTTAAAACGTCTCAATGGAATACAATACAACTCTCACGAACAGATCTCTTTCATGCTCACATTATCGTAAATCACAAAGAAAATGATATTTTTCTCATTTTTCATGCAAAAGAATATCCAAATGACCTTATTCAATTCAATCCAGCTCAAACTGCACTTCTTAAGTTTTTAGACGAGACACTAGATCCAAGTATAAGCATCGAAAATCCTACAAAAGAGTTTACAAGACGAAATTTCGTTGCCTCCTTAAAAAGGAAAAAAATATGTGGTATAGATACGAGTTCTGCCACCTTTTCATTTCTAAGAGACCCTTCTATGGATGAGAGCACTCTCAACCAAGCTTTTTTCAGCGAAAACGGTTCTAAAGGAGAACTTGCAATCGTCCATTATTACCCAAGAGAAGGAGCCCCCCTCTTTTTCGACTTTCTCCGCGGAACTGGTTTAACCATCAGAAGTTTATTTAAAGATCCTAAATTACAGCAAGCTAACTTGTTCTTTGATGAAAATTTAAGATATAATATTCATATTTTTTAGAGATTCTCTCTTAAGACAGCTCTCCTCATGTTAAAATTCAACTAAAGAACAGTTCTTATATTTTAAAAATTCCTTATTAGGAATTTATTATGATTTTTAAATCTCTTATTGTTTCTCTATTTTTTTTCTTTCAAAATTTCGCAATTGCTCAAAGCGCAGAGACTATCACCTTTAAAATTATGGAAAAAGGTTCAGGAAAAACTCTGAATCACGTTCAGGTTTCTCTGAGAAGAGATAAAAAAAAATGGGAATCCAATAAAGATGGAATAGTAAGTTTATCCATACCTAGCAGCGGTGACGGGACAATTCAATTTACTTTAGGTGGGTATGAAATTCTTGAAGCACCGTTTAAAGAATTTAGACCTGCGGGAACATTTGATATCTACTTAATCCCTTCCGTAGAGGGAGAAAATCTGATTCTCGTCACGGGTAAAAAAGAAGGTCTCCAAATATCACGAAAAACTATCTCGATAGAAGAAGCCTCAAAAGTAGCTCCCAATGCAGATCCTGTTCAAATTATAAAACTCCTTCCTGGAGTACAAAGTCGTCCTTTTAGACCTCAACCTATCATTCGTGGTTCGGGTCCAAAAGATTCAAAATATTATATTGACCAATTTGAAGTCCCTTACATTTTTCATGGAATTGGAGATTTATCTGTTATCCCAGGATCAATGATTCAGGATGTACGGTTTGATAGTGGTGGTTTTGCAGCAGATAAGGGGGACGCTACAGGTGGTATTATTATTGTAAAAACAAGAACTGAAATCCCTGAGCGGCCTAAAACTGAATTTGTGTTAAATGTCCCCTTTTATTCTGGAATTTTTCACACACGACCACTTAGTGATAAGGAAGGTCTTACAGTGGGTGTAAGAAAAAGTTATGTAGACATCATCATCAAGCAAATTCTTCATAATCGAAATAAAAAAAATGGAAAGACTGAAGGTGAATTAACCCTTGTTCCTTACTTCGGAGATGGTCAAGCAGTTTACTGGATTAGAAATGACAATTCATATACAAAATACTCACTCATTGGAGCCTACGACGGACTTAAAGCTGCTTTTCCATTTTCTGAATTTGCAAACTTACAAGGTCAAGCCAGTGTAGCGTTTGACACACGATTTATCAATTTTGGTATCGAACATAATCAGAAAATATCCCATGGTTGGACACTTATTTCTGCTCCACAATTGTATTATGAAAATACAAGTGCCAATATTTTTGGTCAGACTTTTTCTACTCCAAATTGGGGATTTAGAGTTCCTATCGAAGCCTTCAATAAACTAAATACAAAACAAAATATAAATATAGGAATAGATCCCGTTCTCCACATTTATAAAGTAAAACACAATGCAATTGTCTACAATAATAGCGATCCTACATTTGATCCGGAAGACGCTCCTATAATTCAGACAAAATTCTCCTTAAAATTTATAAACCTCGCTTCATGGCTTAATTTTGATCAGAAATTCGAAAAGTTAACCTTAAGTCCTGGACTTCGATTTTTTCAAAATGGGGAAATTAAAAAAGTTTCGGCAGATCCTCGTTTGAGGGGACAATATTCCCTAAATGAAAAAAATACATTAAAATCTGCAATCGGCCAATACAGCGAAAGCCCATCAGTACCAGCTGCTTCTCCACAAATCGGAAATCCACAGTTGGGTTTTCAACGATCCTATCACTACATTTTAGGACTAGAAACTCGTTGGAATGATAATTGGCTAACGGAGTTTCAAGTCTATTATAAGACTGCATTCAATATAGTCGCCAATGATCCTCTAACTCAATATAACAACAAAGGGAGTTTTAAAAGTTCAGGTTTTGAAGCATTCATTCGCAGAAACCTCACAGAGCGACTCTTTGCTTGGCTTTCCTACACGTTTTCGAGAACTGTTTCGAGAAATAGTTCTCGAAAACCATATACCCCTTCTCAGTTTGATGAGACTCATAATTTATATATAGTTTCAAATTATAAACTATCCACAAGATGGGAGATCGGTGGACGATTTAATTTTCATACAGGAGATACCTACACTCCCATCTCTTACGGAGTTTACAACTCCAGTCTCGACAAATATGACGGACGTATTTTAGAAAACTCTGAGTATTCTGCTCGTCTTCCTTCATTCAATTCTCTGAGTTTTTATTTCGATCATGATTGGCTTTTTAACACATGGAAACTCAACTTAAGGTTCGGAATGGAATCCTATTGGGTTACACCTCAAGTGCTTGATATAAATTACAACTACGATTTTACAAAAACCTCACAGGAAACAAGCTTATCAAATATACCTTTTCTAGAACTCCGAGGAGAATTTTAACTATGCATAGAACATATGTTTTATTTTTACTTCCACTGTTTATCTCATGCGGAGATTCTACTGATAGACCTGAAGACATCAATAAAATTCGAGGCCTTGGACTAAATTCAGTTCCGCTTGTCAACTCACCGAGCAACTCTTCAAAAATTAAAACCGTGGATCTTACTGTCTATTTTGCTGCTCCAAAAGAAGAAATTTACACCATAGAAAAATTCACAGACCAATCTACTTCTTCTGCATTTTTACTCAATCAAAGTAATTATGACATTGTTGCAAATAGTCAAAAAATTGAAAAACACTCCGCTTTCAATATCATAAGTTTTCAGGCGATTGCTAAAATCCCAACAGAACAAGAACTCCCTGCAGTCGGAGGTAAAGTTCGAGTTGGATTCAAAATCATTGGATCAAAAAACACTGAGATTTTTATCGGAGATTTTCTCGTAGTACCCGAATCTAATACAAAACTCTTAAACTCTAAAGTACCCAGTATAAGCCTTACCAATCCCATTACCGGTACTATTTTACAAAACAACAGTATTATTAATGTAAAGGCAACCCCTAATAATGTTAACGAAGAAGATCTCATTGTTGGTTGGTTTGTTAGTAGCGGTGAAATCACTAATCGAAGATCAATAAATACATATTGGGAAACAAAAAATTCTGGTCAAAATACACTAATCGTAACACTCCGAGGCAAGAAAAGTCTTGGATTTGCCATGCAAATTTTAGATTTTACTGTTCAATGATATTTCTTCCGAAAGCTCTATAATAGGAAACTCATGAACACTAGATTATTACTATTTTTATTCGTGTCTCTTATTCTTCATATACTTTTATTCTCTTCCTTTTGGCATCTTAGCACACATGTTTCAGAGAAAAAAAACAGCGAATTCACGACCATTCACATTGTTCGCGACAAGATTTCTTCAACAATTTCACCTAAAAAGTCCATAGGCTCTAAACAGAAGACTAGAAATAAAAGCCCTCATAAAGCAAGAAAACCAATTTTTGGGATACCCCCCAAAACACTTCTTCCAAGCAATTCGAATTCAACAATTTCAGCACCAACTGGAAACACCACCCAAATAGAAGACAAAGGAATGCGAATTGAAAAAGAAGAACTGAATGAAATTCCAATCGGTCAAGATTTGAGTGAACAACCACATCTAATCCGATCTACAGTGCAACTTCCCCAATACACGGAAGAAGCACTGGATAACAATATCGAGGGTATCTTCGCAGTTGAAGTCTATGTGGATGAAAATGGAAATGTAACTCAGTCCGAGTTGAAAAAAAATGTTGGTTTTGGAATGGATGAAAAACTATTGGAAGCCGCACGCCAAGTCCGTTTCATGCCTGCCAAAGATCGATATGGGAAAAGCATGGGAGTATGGACCGAAATTAAATTTAAACTTCAAATTCCGTAAATCAATGTTTCAAATTGGACAGCAAAGATTCAATTCGAGAACCTTCTTCTACACTTTCGTCGTAGACAAAGCGAAGCTCAGGAATTTTCCTTAAATAGTCGAGAGTCTTACTTACAGTCCCCCGTAAATAACCCTTACAACTTTCTAAACCTTTTTGAACTTCCTCTCTTTGATATCCGGTATTATAGAACCGGTAATACACTGTCGCAAGCGTCGCATCGGGACTCAACTTCACATGAGTGATGACAACTCCTCGTGTACGGTTATCTGAAAGTTCTATCGTGATAGTATTTGCTATAATATCACGAATTTCCTCAGCTAATCTTATCTGCCTTTTTTTCATGTTCTATTAGATATCCAATACTGCGGGTTTTTCTTCGATCATATAAGCTTCTATGACATCACCGACCTGGACATCCTTGTATCCATCAATTGCAATACCGCACTCGAAACCACTTAACACTTCTTTAACATCGTCTTTAAAACGCTTCAATGAAAGCAGTTTGCCAGAGTAAACAACATCAGAATTACGAAGAACTCGCAACATGGAATTTCGAGTAATTTTTCCATCAGTTACAGCTGAACCAGCAACAAGTCCGATCTTAGGAACACTTATCGTATTACGAACTTCCGCATGACCTTGAACTACCTCATTAAGAATAGGAGGCAATTTTTTAACCATGAGATCCTTTATGGAATCTAACAATTCGTAAATAATGCTGAAGGATTTTATAGAAATACCACTACTTTCTGCTCGCTCTAATAACGCTCTAGAAACTTTTACATTAAATGCGATAATCGCTGCTTTGCTTGTATCAGCAAGAGTTAGATCACCTTCATTAAGATCACCCACTCCTCTGTAAATAATTTCAGGCCTTATCATTTTAGAATTTAACTCAGCAATGGCGTGAGCTATTGCTTGAGCGGACCCTTGCGTGTCAGCTTTAATGATCAATAGCAACTGTGGAATTAAAGATTCAGCTGTACGGTTCATCAAATCTTCAAGTGTCGGTGGAACTTTAGCAGCTTGAATAGCTTCACGCTCTTCAGTAATTCTTAAATCGATGACTTCTCTTGCAGATTTTTCATCTTTAACCACATGCATGATATCACCTGCCATAGGTAACTCTGTAAGACCTATAATTCCAACAGGAGTTGATGGTGTTGCCTCTTTTAGGGCTTTTCCATTGTGATCAATCATTGCACGTACACGACCAAATACTTTTCCTACAACAATGAAATCACCGACATTAAGATTGCCCTCTGTGACCATCATAGTTGCAATACTACCTCTACCTTTATCTCGATGAGCTTCTACAACAACACCTTTAGCACGTCCTTTAACGCGTGCTTTAAGCTCAAGAATCTCATATTGAACTTGAATGGCCTCAAGTAACTCTTCAATGCCCATCATTTTCTTTGCAGAAACCTTAACACACTGAACGTCACCTCCCCATTCCTCAGCTTGGATACCAAGCTCGCTCAACTCCGTATAGATGCGATCAAAATTCAAATTAGGCTTATCTATCTTGTTTAATGCAACAACAATAGGTACACCTGCTTTTTTTGCGTGTTCTATCGCTTCTTTCGTCTGAGGCATAACACCATCGTCAGCAGCAACCACAAGGACTACAATATCTGTAATCTGGGCACCCCTTCCTCGCATTGCAGAAAAGGCGGCATGACCAGGTGTATCTAGAAATGCAGTTTTAAACCCATGGCTTTCAACTGTATAAGCACCGATATGTTGGGTAATTCCACCAGCTTCTCTATTTGCAACATCTGCTTTCCGAATTGCATCAAGAATTGTGGTTTTCCCGTGATCGACATGCCCCATAACCGTAACAATGGGGGGTCGGGGAACTTTTTCATACTGATCTTCTTTAGACCACTCCAATATATCTTCAACCGTACGAGTAATCCTCTTAACTTCAAAACCAAATTCTGATGCAGCCAAAGTAGCTGAGTCAAAATCAATACTTTGATTTGCAGTCACCATAAGGCCAAGACCCATAAAGGTCTTAACAAGCTCACCTACTTTTACATGCAGCTGAGATGCTAACTCACTCACAACAATATTCTGAGAATTCATCTTCACAACCCGATATGCAGCTCTTGGTGTTGTGAGTTGTGTTGATTTCAGATCTTTTCTTTTCTTGGCCTCTTTCTTTTTTCGACTCGCAGAAGGTGTATAGATCGTTTTACGACGAGGCGCTTCTACCCCTAAAATAGCAGGAATAACGTCAACATCATCGTCAGCTCGACTCACAGCTTCTAAAAGTTCTCTTGTAGAAACAGAGCGTCTCTTGGGGCCTGCTTGTACAGGTTTAACTGGAGGACGTTCTTCTTCTTCAACGACACGAGATTTAAATCCGTCTTTTTTCCTCTCAACCCCTCGGTCTGACTTTAAAATAGGTTCGGGAACAATCTTGAATGGTTCTTTCCAATCTTTAACAGGAGGAGCCACACTTGAAATTGTACGGATAGGTTGAACAGGAACCTCAATCCGCTTTATCTTAGCTCTTTTATCCTCTTTCGACTTAGCAAAAGCGACTTCTTCTTCAGGAGTTGCCCTACGTATGATAGTTGCACTAACAAATTCAGACTTTTTCGAAAGCCCCATTTTATCCGCTTTCATAGTGACACCCATTTTTTCCTCTTCGCCGGAAACAGGGGTTTCTTCTTGAGTTACAACGACATTGTCAGCCGTAGGATTCTCCGTATCAAGGGGTTTGTCCTCCAACAGCTCTTCTTTTTGATTTTCAACCTGAGCTTTTTCTACTTCCTCTTCCACTGAATTTTTAGACAATGTAGAAGCAAGCTCTTCACTCTCCGGAGAGAATGAAACGGACTCATCTTGTTTTGTTGGTAATTCCTTGAGTTCCTCTTGTGGTTCTTGAGCCACTGACAAAGGCTCGACTTCTTCCACAACATGGATCTCTTTTGTTATTGATTTCGAACTCTTCTTTTCATCAGAAGGGTGAGTACTTGTGGGGACATGACTCTTATCTTGTTGAACTTCGGCAGGTTCTTCTTCTTCAGTTTTTTTTCTACGACGCACAACAACAGGGGCTTTCCCAACTGAAAAGCTCGATTTTATTTTATCGATTTGTGCAGAACTAAGAGTGCTCTGATGGCTCGAAACCTCAATTTTTAATTCTTTCATTTTTACCAGTAAAACTTTGCTCTCAACACCTAAGTCACGAGCAAGTTCATAAACACGAATCTTAGCCATTAGCAGTCCTCTTTACTCCAACACAAAACATGGACATCTATTATTGATCGTCAGTTTCCAATGCTTTGGTATTTTTTTGCAAATAGCGATCAGCAGCAATTTGTACAGTTCGAGCAATACCGATAGAAATATCCGCCTTTTGAGCCACTTCTTCTGCGGAATCAGCAATGATATCTCCAATTGTGCCATAACCAGCATCAGCTAACGCATGAGCTGTCGCCTCACCAACACCACTCAACTTCATAAACATATCTATGCGGATCTTACGCTCATCCGATTCCTTTTTTGAAGCAAGAGACTCAACAGGACCTGCTCCCGCATCTTCTGCAGAATATTCAACTGTGTCGCGAACTGAACCATGCTCCAAATCTTTAGCTTTTTCAGCCGCAGCTTGAATAATTTTCTCAGCGTCAGCAAGATCAAGATTAAGAAGTCTGCATAATGCACGAGGACTCACTTCAGCAAGCTCAGCCGGTGTTTTAACACCTTCATGAACCAGAATTCCCGCATGCATATCACCCAAACCTTTAATAGACATGAGAACAGCTTTAACACCAGCTAATTGTTCTTCGAGCTTCGCTTCGCTCTTAATATCCAATCTCCAACCAGTAAGTTGAGCAGCTAATCTAACGTTCTGCCCCTTTTTACCAATCGCAAGAGAAAGTTGATCTTCAGCGACGATAACTTCCATTGCATGGCGTTCTTCATCAACTATAACCTTGCTTACCACAGCCGGAGCTAAACCATTACAGACAAGTTTTGCAGGGTCTTTGTCCCAAGGGACTATATCAATTTTCTCACCATTAAGCTCTTGAACAACTGCTTGAACCCTAGAACCCTTCATCCCAACACAGGCCCCTACGGGGTCAACGGAGCTATCTTTCGAATAAACGGCGATTTTGGATCGCGATCCTGGATCGCGCGCAGCAGCTTCGATAGAAACTATGCCATCATAAATTTCTGTCACATGCTGTTCAAACAATCGTTTAAGAAAGCCAGGATTCGCGCGTGACATAACAATCTGAGGGCCTCGCGAAGCTCTTTTGATTTCACTGACAAAGGCTTGAATACGGTCTTTAACCCTAAATTTCTCACCCGGCACTTGTTCCCTATAAGGAATAACCGCTTCAGTTCTTCCTAAATCAACGATGATATCGTTGCGTTCAAATCGTCTCACATGACCACTTAAAATTTCACCCACTCGATCTTTGTATTCATTGAAAATTTGAGCTCGTTCGGCATCTCTAACTTTCTGAACTATGATCTGTTTAGCAGCTTGTGCTGCTATTCTTCCAAAGCGAGATGTATCGATTTTTACGCCTAAAGAGTCTCCTAATTCAATGTCAGGATCTAGTTTTTTAGCTTCATCCAAGATAATCTTTGTCTCATCACCTTCCCATTCATCAGCATCATCATTGCTGATGACTGTTCTAAATTGGAAGAGTTCGATCTCATCTATTTCTTCATTATAATGTGCCTCAAGATCCGCACTTATGCCAAAATCCTTACGAGCAGCATGAATCACGGCCTGTTCAAGGGCATCGATAAGAATCCCTTTTTCAAGATTTTTATCGCGACTAACAGCTGATATAACTCCAGAGAGTTTTGTCGATTCCTCGCTTCCGCCTAATAACGGCATGAGCTATTCCTCTTCAATGAAATTTTCAATTATTTTATTAAAGGTCAGAACTATTTCTTATCCTTTATATGGGTTCTCCAGCAATGAATACTTTACTGGAACCAAGTAAGTCATAACCCCGATAAACTGCACCAAGAAAGAAACTACATACCTTGTTGCATACTAAGAGACAATGCTTTTAGCTACAGATCTCTATTATATTCCCACTCCATTGAGACCTTAGCTCACTCTGACCTAAGATAGGATACCTTCGAGACAACAGATCATAGCCTTTTATCTAGAGCAGCTCAAGCTTATGGCTGACTCTAAAAGCTATCGCAAGCCTGCTGTATTTTATTGCTACAGTATCAAAGATATTATTGGATCAATCTAGATTTCCTTAATTGATTTTGCCTTTAAAAAAGCTAAGCCCTTTCTTCCATTTTGGATTACTCCTAAAACTTTAATGTAAGAATTTAAAGAAGGAAGACTTCCATCTAAAGAGCTTGTAAGAACCAGTAATTTAGATTCTTCATCTTCCAAAATAAGATAAGTGCTTTCTTTTGCGACAGTATCGATTCTTCCTTCAACAACAACTTCCCGATCAATCATACCACTCGATTCGAGGAGGATCTGCTTAACAGAAACACCTTCCGCGCTTGAAAACAAGGTTCCGCCCAATAGACTAAAGCTTCGAGAATCGACAAAATCCTCAAATCTCTCAAAAAAAGAACCGCAAGCACTCAGTAAAAAGATAAGCCCAAAAATACTAAAATTTCTCAAAGAGCCTCTCCTAAATGAGCAAACAAAAAAGCCAGGAATATCTCCTGGCGAGAAAACCTAGATTTTCACACGCTCTACCCAGCTACTTTTGAAGCTGCTTCAGCTTGTGCCGCTTTCTTTGCAAGATGCTCTTGCTTTCTCTCACTCTTCTTTTGACCCTCATGTTCATGAAAGTCAATAAACTCCAAGTTGCATAACTTGGTAGCATCCCCAAGCCTTGTTCCCAATTTTACTATTCTTGTATATCCACCCGGACGAGTTTTAAATCTTTCCGCTATAGGACCAAAAACTGCTTCTACGGCTTCTTTTTTATAAAGAAAAGAAAGAGCCTTCCTGCGGGCATGAAGGTCCCCATCCTTACCAAGCGTAATAATTTTTTCTACCACTGGTTTTAGTGCTTTTGCTTTTGCAAGAGATGTTTGAATACGTCCTTCTATAATAAAAGACGTAGCCATATTTCTAAGCATCGCTAACCGATGATCTGTTGGACGACCCAATTTAACGTTAGCATTTAAATGACGCATATTTCCCTCTACAACTTATCTTTTTCTTGATCTTTGTCTTGCTCTTTTTGTCGCAGCACACTTGGATCAAAGCCGTCGATCTTCATTCCCAAAGAAAGTCCCATTTCCATCAATATGTCTTTGATTTCATTTAAGGACTTCCTACCAAAATTTTTTGTTTTCAACATTTCACTTTCACTTTTCGTTACGAGTTCGCCAATATACTTTATATTTGCGTTCTCTAAACAATTAGCGGCTCGGACACTCAGCTCCAGCTCATCCACTGTTTTAAAAAGATGCTCATTCAATTTCGGATGCGCATCTTCTCTTGGACGATCCTCCTCAACCTCTTCCGTCTCATCAAAATTGATAAAAATTGTCAATTGGTCTTTCAAAATTTTAGCAGCATACGCCACTGCATCATCAGGCCTAACAGCACCATTTGTCCAGACTTCAAAAGTCAATTTGTCATAATCTGTATCCTGCCCAACTCGAGCATTCTGTACATTGTATGCAACGCGACGAACAGGAGCAAAAATAGAATCAATTGCGATAAATCCTACTGGAATTTCTTTTCTCTTATTTTTCTCAGCAGGAACATAACCTCGACCATGTCGAACAATCATTTCAGCACGAAGACTTCCTTCTTCGTTTAAAGTACAAATAACATGTTCAGGGTTCAAAACTTCAACATCGCCACTTGTTTCAATATCCTTTGCAGTGAGGACCCGTTGCCCCTTACCTGAAAGACGAATTATTGTATCCTTCTCTCCGAGGTAACGCAAATTCAGCTGCTTAATATTCAAAATGACATCAGTTACATCTTCTTTTACGCCTGGGAGCGTGGAAAATTCGTGTTCAACACCCTCAAATCTAATTGCAACAATTGCTGCCCCATTGATGCTTGACAGTAGAACTCTTCTCAAAGAGTTCCCCAAGGTCATCCCATATCCCCTCTCAAGCGGCTTAGCGACAAACTTTCCGTATCTGTCACTTACACTTTCCGGCTCAAGGATTTTTGGCTTTATCAAGTCTTTCCAGTTGCGATGCATTTACGCGTTCTCCGTATTTTCGGAATCATCCAAGTTAGTTGAGGGGTGTCTCAAGATTTATAATACATACCCACTATTCAGAATTGCTCTTTAAACTCTTCTACGCTTTGGAGCACGACATCCATTATGAGGAATAGGAGTAACATCTTTAATCAAAGCAATTTTAAGACCAGAGGCTCCAAGGGCACGAATAGCGCTCTCGCGACCAGCTCCAGGTCCCTTAACCATAACAGCCACAGTTCTCATCCCGGCTTCCATAGCCTTTTTGCAGCATTCCTCTGCAGCCATCTGTGCAGCAAAGGGGGTACTCTTACGTGAACCTTTAAAACCCTTAGCGCCTGCCGAAGACCAACACACTACCTCACCGTTTACATCTGTAATGGTTACGACAGTATTATTGAAGGTTGACTGAACGTGCGCCACACCAACCGGTACATTTCGCTTTTTCTTCTTTTTTACAACTCTATTCATACTCTCATTCCCTTGATCTCATGCCTTACTTCGAAGTAGGTGCTTTCTTCTTGTTCGCAACTGTTTTTCTCGGACCTTTACGAGTTCTTGCATTTGTTTTAGTTCTCTGCCCTCTTACTGGCAAACCACGTCGATGCCTTAGTCCTCGGTAGTTACCTAAATCAATCAGTCGCTTAATACTGAACGCGACTTCACGTCTTAGGTCCCCTTCTACGGTAAATTCACTATCAATGACTTTACGCAAATTATTGATGGCTCTTGCGTCAAGCTCACTTGCGCGCAGATTTGGATCAACTTCAGCCTTTTCCACTATGCTTCGGGCTGCTTTCCTGCCAATACCGTAAATACTAGTCAATGCTATATCTATTTTCTTATGCGGTGGTAAATCAACACCAGCTATACGAGCCATTTTTATCCTCTTTCTAAGATCTTAGAATTAGCCCTGGCGTTGTTTATGCTTTGCAGTCTTGCAAATCACACGAACAACTCCCTGGCGTTTTATAACCTTACACTTTTCGCATATTTTTTTCACACTTGCACGAACCTTCATATCTCTCGCCTTTCTATTTTTTTGCTCTATAGGTGATTCGGCCCCTTGTGAGATCATAAGGTGACAATTCGACCCTGACCCTATCACCAGGCAAAATACGAATAAAATGCAATCTCATCTTTCCGCTAATATGAGCAAGAATTTCATGCCCGTTATCTAACTCCACTTTGAACATGGCATTAGGAAGCGGCTCTTTAACTGTTCCTTCACATTCTATGATATCTTCTTTGGCCATAAGCCCTTTCCAGCCTATTCAATTCCCAAATTTACTTAACAGAATATCGATCTGCTTGCTTACAGTTTCTTCATCTGCATCGCCATCAATGTGGAAATATTGCTTTCTTTGTTTATAAAACTCCAATACCGGCTCCGTTTGATATCTGTACGCCTCTAAACGGTGAAGAAAAACACTCTCATCGGTATCGTCGTTGCGAACTTTTAACAAGCTTCCACACTTATCGCAATACCCCTCTCTTATAGGAGGTTTGCGAGTTAAATGATAGACCGACTCGCATTTCGGACATGTCAGACGGCCTCTAATTCTGCTCAATAGCTCATCAGGGTTAGCCTCGATATGAATAACACCCTCTATTTTTGCATTTTGTGCCAACCACTCTGCTTGGGGAACAGTTCTAGGAAATCCATCGAGAACTAGATTTTTATCTTTGGATGCTGACAACTCGTTCTTCATAATTTGCAATAGAACATCATCAGAAACTAACTTACCCCGACTGATAACCTCTTCAACATGCTTTCCAAGACTTGTCTTTCTATCAATCTCTTTACGAAGCAAATCCCCTGTTGAGACCTTCAAAAAACCTTTTTTTATCTTAAGATATTCTGCTTGGGTTCCCTTCCCAGCACCCGGAACACCCATCAAAACGACGATCATACCGTTCCTCTTCCTCGAGGACGTATCGTTGTTTGCTTTAAAAAAGATTCATATCTAAGAGATTGACGATGCGCATCAATTTGACGAAATGTCTCAAGAGCCACCCCTACAACAATTAGTAGACTTGTTCCACCAAAAGAAAACTGTACATTAAACTTGCCTGTAAGAATTGTTGGTAAAACACAAATTGCAGCAAGATATATCGACCCAACAAGAGTCAATCTCCCTAATATTTTCTGAAAATACTCAGCTGTTCTCGCCCCAGGTCTTATCCCTGGAACAAACCCGCCATGTTTTTTTAGATTTTCAGCTACATCATCTGCTTTGAAAACAATAGAAGTATAAAAAAATGAGAAAAAAACAATAAGCGCTACATAAACCGAATTATACAACCATTCTCCTGGCAGAAAAAATGTTCCCATAAGCTCCCCAAAGCGACTATTTCTAGCCATCATCGCTGCTGTCACTGGGAATTGTAAAAGGGAACTTGCAAAAATCGGAGGGATAACTCCCGCTGAATTCAATCTAATCGGCAGATGAGAGGATTGCCCCCCATAGACCTTGCGCCCAACCTGGCGTTTAGCATATTGAATTGGTATTTGTCGCGCTCCTTGCTCCATAAAAACGACTGCTGCCACAACAGCTACACAGATGCCTATCAAGGCTAAAATACGAAATAAATCCAATTGTTGTGAGGTGTATTGTGAATAAGTATTACTCACCACTCGCGGTAAATGTGCAACGATACCAGAAAAAATAATGAGAGACATCCCATTACCTACCCCTTTTTCAGTTATCTGTTCTCCCAACCACATAACAAATGCTGTCCCTGCGGCCAAAGAAATCATTGTAAGCATCTTCCACCCTAATCCGCCGACGAGAACAAGATCTCCTCCTGCGAACTGGGTTTTCTCCATAGTATTGGCTATCATGTAACCTTGGAAAAGAGCTAACAACACGGTTCCATAACGCGTATATTGGGTAATTTTTCTACGACCAGCTTCACCTTCTTTAGAAAGCATCTCAAGATGCGGAACTACGACAGTTAACAGCTGAGCAATAATAGAAGCAGAGATATAAGGCGTCACTCCCAGTGCAAAAATACTGAAATGCTCTAGCGCCCCACCCGAGAACATATTGAACATACCAAATAGGTTCGCGCCTTGAGTATTAAAAAACTCACCAAGAAGATATGTGTTCACCCCTGGTAGAGGCACAACACTTCCCGCTCTACAAATCGCTAAAAAAGCAAGTGTGTAAAGAATTTTCTTCTGAAGATGATTCAATTTCCCTTCGGGTAAACGCTGAATTGGCTTTGCCACTATTCTTTCCCCTGAATTTTACCGCCCACTTTCTCTATTGCCTCTTTTGCACCAGAAGATACCTTATCTACATCGACGGTCAGTTTCTTTTTTAACTCCCCGCCTGCGAGGATTTTTACTGGACACCCTTTGTGCTTAAGAAGTCCCATTCGTGCTATTGTCTCACTTGTTACGACCTCTCCATCTTTAAAGATGTTGAGTTTAGACACATGCACGACATTATAAACAACCTTTGTACGCTTATTTGTAAAACCAAACTTGGGAATTCTTCTATATAACGGAGTCTGACCACCTTCAAATCCTGCGCCAACATCTGGACTCTTGCGGGCCTTCTGTCCCTTATGTCCTTTACCTGCCGTCTTTCCTAATCCACTACCAATACCACGACCAAGTCGTTTCCTAGTACGATGAGACCCAGGAGCTGGTGATAAATTCGATAAATTTTTCATCATTACTTGACCTTACCTTCTGTGTTAACGATCTCATAATCCACCAAATGAATGACTCTGTTTATCATTCCTCTAATGCAGTTATTATCTTTGTGGACTTTTATCGAACGTATACCTTTGAGCCCTAACGACTGCATCACGCTACGTGTATGCGCACTTTCCGCTATCACGCTTTTTTTCTGTGTCACCTTAATCTTACTCATTGTACTTAGGATCCTTGTTTCAATCGACTAGGGATTTAAAATAGATTCCGCTGATTTTAAATTTGTTCGCTTTTGAAATAGTTCATCTGGTTCTTTCCCGCGATCTTTTGCATACGCATCAATAGAGAAGAGCTGCTCTAATCCATTAATCGTCGATCTAACTACATTGTAACCATTCTTTGAACCGTGAGCCTTGCAAACAATATCTCTAACGCCCGCCAATTCAAGTATTGTACGAACAGCCCCACCCGCAATAATTCCTTTTCCACTCTTAGCTGGATACATTTTGACCATAGAAGATCCAAAACGGCCAAGAACTTCAAATGGAATTGTTCCATTTAAATGCTGAACAACGATCAAATTTTTCTTCGCTTGATCAGAGGCTTTTTTAATCGCATCAGGAACTTCATTCGCATTTCCGATGCCATAACCTACTTTTCCAGCTCTATCGCCAACAACTACCAAAGCGCTAAAACTAAATCTACGTCCACCTTTTACTACTTTGGCAACGCGACTAATCTTTACGACCCGGTCCTGAAAGCCTTCCTGGTCTTTTTCTATTTCATTAGCTAACAAGGCTTATCTCCATTTTTCAAAAATCTAATCCACCTTCTCGGGCACCATCTGCGAAGGCTTTGACTCTACCGTGGTACATATTTCCATTTTTATCAAATACGATCTGTGTAATTTCTTTTTCTTTGCAACGTTTTGCTATCAGCTTTCCAAGGTCTGAACAAACTTCAACATTCGCTCTTTTTGTTGCACCCTTCTCAAAGGAACTCACACTTACTAAAGTATGTCCTTTAACATCATCAACAACTTGCGCGTATAAATGTCGTGCAGATCTAAACACTGAAAGTCTTGGTCTATCACCCGTTCCAAAAATTTTCTTTCGTATTCTCTTTTTTCTTCGTTCTTTCAAACGTAGACGTTTTTTTACATCATTACTCACGATGAACACCTTTTAAATAGGTACTTTAAAATTGAAGCTTATTTCTTCCCGCCAGACTTGCCGACTTTAGTTATAATAACCTCATCCGCGTATCTTATACCCTTCCCGTGATAAGGCTCAGGTCTTCTAAACGCACGAACATCGGCAGCAACTTGTCCAACATGCTCTTTGTTTGCACCTGTTATGGTAATTTCTGTTTGTTTTTCAACAGACATACTAATACCTTGTGGGATGGGATACACCACTGGGTGGCTATAACCAATAGTTAAATTCAAATTCTTATCCGCAACAGCAGCACGATATCCTACACCGATAAGAACTAATTTCTTTTGAAAACTCTGAGTCACTCCCGTGACCATGTTGTTTACTAAAGATCTTGTGAGCCCGTGAAATTTTCTAACCATGGCTGTTTCAACAGTTGGCACGATCTTTAATAAGTTGTCTTCTTTCACAACCGTCATCTGATGATGAAGCTTCATACTCAAATCACCCTTAGGGCCTTTAACCCTCAGAGTAGCTCCGCTCACCTCTATTGATACCCCCTTCGGGATCTCAATAGCTTTTTTTCCAATTCGTGACATATGCATATAGTTTAATCCTAATAAATCGAACAGAGCAATTCGCCACCGATACCCTTTTTACGAGCTTCTCGGCAGGTCATCACACCCTGTGACGTCGATAAAATAGCAATCCCAAATCCACTTTTTACAAAAGGAATTTTTTCGGCCCTTACATAGACCCTTCGTCCAGGTTTGCTCTCCCTATCGATTTCTCGTATAACGCCTTCTTCAGTGCGTTCTCCGCGATACTTCAGAGCTACTTTTATAACTCCTTGTTTTCCATCTCGTACACACTTGTAAGCACGAAGAAAACCTTCTTCTTTCAAAAGATGTACTATCGCAATCTTTATCTTTGACGCTGGTACTGCGATAACTTCTTTACGTGCTCTTTGACCATTTCTAATTCTTGTTAGAAGGTCAGATATTGGATCGATTACGTTCATTTCATATCTCCGGTCTCAAACCCTTTTTACCATGATGCCTTTGTAACACCTGGCAAAAACCCCTTCAAGGCAAGCAAGCGAAAACAAATCCTACATAACCCAAACTTTCTATAAACTGCCTTGGGACGCCCACACTTATTACAACGCGTATACGCCCGTGTAGAAAATTTTGGTTTCCTATTACATTTTTCAATCAATGCTTTCCTTGCCACTTTTTCTCCTATGACTTACGGAAGGGAAAATTCAATTTTTCTAATAAAACTCTAGCTTCTGAATCGTTTCTCGCTGATGTTCCGATTGATATGCTTAACCCTCGAACCTTATCGACTTTATCGTAATCAATCTCGGGAAAAACAATTTGCTCTTTAACACCTAGTGAAAAATTACCTCTTCCATCAAAACTTTTCGTGGAATACCCACGAAAATCTCGAATACGAGGAACAGCTATATTAATGAGTCTATCCAGAAACTCATACATTTTATGTCCACGCAAAGTTACCATGCATCCAATGGGCATGCCTTTACGCACTTTAAATCCGGCAATACTTTTCTTTGCTTTCGTCATCACAGGCTTCTGACCTGTCAGTGACTGCAAATCAGCGAAAGCGCTTTCAAGAACTTTAATGTTCTGCACAGCTTCGCCTTGTCCAATATTGACGACAACTTTCTGTATGCGCGGTACTTGCATAGTATTTTTAAGCTGAAGTTCTTTGATAATCTCTGGAACTGCTTTTTTATAATCTTTTAGTAGCCTAGGCTCGTAATTCGCCACGATATATTCTCCAAAAAACCGTCTTTAAAACACTTCGGGAGCAAGCGATGCTATTTTCGCAAATCCCTTGCTTCGAACTTCACGACATATAGGACCGAAAATCCTTGTGCCGATAGGCTCTTTATCATCTTTAATCAGAACGCAAGCATTCTCATCGAAACGTATTGTAGTTCCATCTGTACGGACCACGGGCGTTTTCGTCCTGACAACAACAGCCTTATGGACAGCGCCTTTTTTGACTCTACTACTAGGTAATGCATCCTTGATAGACACAACAACTATATCGCCAATTCCCGCATATTTACGCTTTGATCCGCCAAGAACTTTAATGCACTTGACTTCTTTCGCACCAGAATTGTCGCCTGTTTTTAAAACAGTTTCCATTTGTATCATGGCTTTGCCTCAACTAACTAAATTCAATCTTAGTCTTCTACTCTTTTAACAAGCGATATAAGTTCAAAACTTTTACGAGCACTCATAGGTGCGCATTCAGCAATCAGAACTTCATCCCCAACGCGTGTTGTATTCTGTTCGTCATGAAACATAATACGGCTCGTTCGTTTTATATACTTTTCTACAATTGGATGCTTTATCGTCCGGACGATTTCCCCTACGCGAGACTTGCTCATCCGATCACTCACGACAACGCAACGTTTAACTTTTCTTTTCTTTGCTTCCATCTTCAACCGACCCACCCTTACGGATTATTTCTGGCTCTCATTTTTTCAGTTCTGAAAGTCAAAACTCGTGCTAAATTTTTCTTAAGCTGCTTCACTTTGGCTGTATGTTTACCCTTTTCAGAGTAAATATCCATTCTTAACTTCGCCAAATTATGTCTGATACTCATCTCAGTTTCTAGAGATTGATTAGCATCAAGCGCCTTAAGTTCTTCATTTGTTAATTTTTCAAATTCCATTGATACCCTCAAACCCAAGGATCTGCATCTTTAATAAGAAGCTTAGTTTTTATTGGCAACTTTGCTGCTGCAAGCTCTAAAGCTTCTACTGCAACAGATCGATCTATGCCAGCCATTTCATAAAGAATACGTCCTGGACGAACCTTTGCTGCGTAATGATCCACTCCCCCTTTTCCTGAACCCATCCGAACCTCTGCAGGTTTTTTCGTAACAGGCGTATCTGGAAAAATCTTTATCCAAACTTGACCACCACGTTTGGTCTTACGAGTGAGAGCAATTCTGGCAGCTTCAATTTGTCTCGAAGTTATTTTCCCTGGTTCCAATGCCATAAGCCCAAATTGTCCGAAAGCAAGGCTGGTGCCTCTTTCTGCACTTCCGCGAATACGGCCTTTGTGCTGCTTTCTAAATTTCATCTTCTTAGGTGCTAACATTACACTGACTCCTGCCTTTGACTACTGCTGATTGGTTTTGGTTACTTTTTCAAGAATTTCACCGTTGAAAATCCACACCTTTACACCGATAAGACCGTATGTAGTCAAAGCTTCTGCTGTTGCGTAATCGATATCCGCTCGCAAGGTATGAAGAGGCACTCTGCCCTCATGATAGCGTTCTGTCCTAGACATATCAGCACCACCCAGTCGACCTGAGCACTGAACCTTAATACCCTTGGCTCCAGCTTTCAACGCACTTGCCATCACTTTTTTCATAGCTCGCCTAAAAGATACCCTCCGCTCTATTTGTTGCTTAACGCTATCTGCAACTAACTGAGCATCAGCTTCAGGCTTCTTTACTTCGTAAACGTTTAAGATGGGCTCTGTTGAAACTATTTTGCAATTTCTAATCAGTTCATCTTTCAAAGACTCTGCGCCAGCACCTTTTTTACCAATGATAATACCAGGTCTGTTGCTGTATATATTGATTTTGATATTCTTTGCTGCTCTCTCGATATTGATCTTCGATATACCTGCTGCTGCAAATTTTTTCTCAATATATCCACGAATTGCCAAGTCTTCGCTAACAAACTTTGCATAATTGTGATTTGCGTACCAACGAGAAACCCAAGTTTTGTTGACACCTAAACGTATACTGATTGGATTAACCTTCTGCCCCACTTTTTTTTCCTTTTACCGTAATTCTGACAGTTCAATTTTAATATGAGAACTACGCTTACGAATTGGAAACGCTCTCCCCTGTGCTCTCGGCATAAACCGTTTGAACATAGGCCCTTCATCCACGAAGGCAACTGAAACTACAAGATTGTCAACATCGACAGTTGCAGTTGATGTCGCATTACTAATCGCTGAATGTACCATCTTCGCAACAATAGGTGCAGTCTTCTTATTCGTGAACTTCAAAATATCAAGAGCATCTTGAACATGCTTCCCACGAATCAGATCTACTACAAGTCTCGCTTTTCTAGGCGATACTCTTACACCTTTTAAATATGCGTGAAAACTTTCCACCATTATATTTCCCCTTATCCCCTACTTCGCTGCTGCTGCAGGAGCTTTAGCTCCACCTTTAGAGTGGCCTTTAAACGTACGGGTTGGTGCGAATTCACCTAATTTATGACCCACCATATTTTCCGTCACATAAACTGGGACAAACTTCTTGCCATTATGTACCGCAAAGGTCAAGCCTACGAAATCTGGAACGATTGTTGAACGTCTGCTCCAAGTTTTTATCGGCTTCTTATCCTTCTTAGCCCGATCTGCTTTCTTGGAAAGATAGCTATCGACAAAAGGACCTTTTTTTACCGAACGAGCCACATGCTCCCCCTTACTTCTTTCGTCGGCTGATAATATACTTATCAGTACGTTTATTATTTCTTGTTTTATGACCTTTTGTAGAAACAGCCCAAGGTGTTACTGGATGTCGTCCACCTGAAGTTTTCCCTTCACCACCACCATGCGGGTGATCAACAGGGTTCATGGCAACGCCTCTAACTGTTGGTCGTATACCTCTATGTCTTGACTTACCAGCCTTACCAACACTGATGTTGCTGTTGTCCAAATTGCTCACAATACCAATACTTGCTAAACAATTTTCAGGCACTTTACGCAGCTCACCGGAAGGCATTTTTAACTGGATATATCCGGCTGTTCTTCCTGCTATTTGACAAAAACTTCCTGCAGCTCTAGACAACTGCCCGCCTTTGCCTGGATGCATTTCAACATTGTGCACCATTGTTCCAACAGGAATACCCTTTAATGGAAGAGTATTACCAAGCTTAATATCAGCCTCATTTGCTGAAATAACAGGATCACCTTTTTTTAACCCATCTGGGCAGATAATGTATCGTCGTTCACCATCTTTATAGAGAATGCGCGCAATAAATGCCGTACGGTTTGGATCATATTCGATGAATTCAACTTTCCCAGGAATATCTTTTTTATCCCTCTTGAAATCGATAATCCTGTAGGCTTTCTTTGTTCCCCCACCTTGGTGACGGACTGTAACCCTACCTTTGTTGTTACGACCACTATTTTTTCGTGTAGAACCCAACAGTGACTTTAGCGGCTCAACCTTATCAAGACCCGAATAGTCAACGACGCTCATTCCACGTCGACCTGCAGAGGTAGCTTTGTAAACTTTTATTCCCATCGCATTTCTCTTCTTCTTTTATTGGTCTTCAAACATCTTGATCTTGTGACCGGGTTTTAGAGTTACAACAGCCTTCTTTTTAGATGGCTGAAGACTTACCGATGTACCACGACGCCTGACCTTACCTCTAGTAATGCAAGTATTTATAGCTTGCACTTCGACTTCAAATACCTTCTCTATAGCTTTTTTTATATCTGTCTTTGTTGCCTGCTTCTCAACAAGAAACGTATATTTCTCATGAGCTTCACGAACGCTAAGACTTTTCTCTGAAAGTATAGGTTTTACTAATACGCTAAACGGATTCATACCGCCTTCCTCATCAATCTTTGCTCTAAGGATTTAAGAGCTTTTTCACTTAGAATCAGAGTCTCATATCTTAATACATTCTCAGCGTTGATTTCTTGCGCTGGGACAGAGGAAACTCCCTTAATATTGCGGGACGATTTATATAGGAAATCGTGCGTTGTATTGTCACTAAGAAGTGCTTTAGCTGAATTAAAGGAGCCAACAATCTTTAATACAGACTTTGTTTTGTAGGATGCCACTCCGAATTCATCGAGAATAATGAGTTTATTATGTCGAACTTTATCACTCAACGCGATTTTCAAAGCTAAATTCTTCACCTTTTTATTTGTGAATTCTCTGTGATCCCGCGGTTGTGGCCCATGAACAGTTCCCCCACCAGGCATGAGTGGTGATCGAGAAGACCCTTGACGCGCATTACCCGTCCCTTTTTGTCGGAAAGGTTTCTTTCCACCGCCAGAAACAAGCGCTTTTGTTTTTGTAGCAACGGTTCCCTGTCTACGATTTGCGTTGTAAGCCTTAATTACAGAATGAAGAAGACCTTCGTTCATTTCTACGTTAAAGACTTCATCAGCTAACGTAAGCTTTCTAACCTTTTCGCCTTTGTTATTAAATAGATCCCAATCCATGATAAATCCTTACGTTGCCGACTTTTTCTTGTTTCTGCCTTCAACCACTCTGATCTCTAAATAACCATCGCGGTGACCAGGAACTGAACCCTTGATAGCGACGATATTATTTTCAATATCAAGGTCTACTATCTCCAGATTTCGTACCGTACGTTGCGCAACACCCATATGTCCAGGCATATGCTTATTCTTGAAAACGCGACCAGGTGTTGTATTTGACCCCAAAGATCCCGTCCTACGGTGATACATGGAACCGTGACTCATAGGCCCTGTAGCGCTATTCCATCTCTTAACAGCACCTTGGAACCCTCGTCCCTTTGTAAGTCCGGAAACATCAATTCCAGTTACATCTTTTAAAATCTCTGCTGTCAGTGACTGGCCAAGCTCGAAAGGTGAGTTGCTATCGCTGCGGAATTCGCTAAATCTTGCGAAATTTTCCGTGAGATTCACTTTTCGTAATCTTCCAATATCCGCTTTATTAAGGTTTTTTTCTGCTTTCGCAAAATACCCTATCTGATAGCCTTGATACCCGTCTCTTTCAACTGTCAGCACCTTCGTGATCTTTTGATCTGGAATCTGGACTAGGGTAACTGGGATCACGTCCCCGTTTGCATCGACCATACGTGTCATGCCGACTTTCTTAGCTACAAGTCCTTTTTCTCGAATTTTTGCCATCAGCGAACCCATCGTTAAAAATTACTAAAACTTACTTAATAGTTATTTATGAATACAACTTAATTTCAACATCGACACCAGAAGCCAAGTCAAGCTTCATCAGCGCATCAATCGTCTGTTGCTTAGCATCAAGAATGTCCACCAATCTTTTATGTGTTCTTATCTCGAACTGCTCTCGCGACTTTTTGTCAATATGCGGACTGCGTAAAACAGTATAGCGATTTATTTCTGTTGGAAGTGGAATCGGGCCTGCAATTCTTGCACCTGTACGTTTTGCCCGTTCGGCAATCTCAGATGTGGATTGATCGATCAACCGATGATCGTAGCCTCTCAGCTTAATTCTAATTTTTTGATTTTCCATCGTAGCTTCTTACCTATAACGTCAATTTGAACCTGAAAATATAGTGGGTTAGCCGTTTAATCTAACTAAACATTCTTTATTCTAGGCTGACTTTGCTAAAAGTAGGATCTTGCCAATGGCGCTTTGAAATTCTCGACGGCATTGGCTTACTCGTTCTAATTTGATCGAGTAGGCGTACCCTACTTTGATGAGTGAAGAGATTTAAATTGAACCGGTAGGACCCGTCAACTATATTTTTAGTCTAACTTACTTGTCGCGACTTTAAAACACCGCGAAAACCACATTGCGAACGACCCCATTCGGTGTATCACTTTGAGCTCTGGTTTAAATATTACAAAATACTCCCCCCCTCAAACCATAAGGAATATATCACTTATGAAACTTTCAGCTACGTTTCCAAAAGCACTCTTATGGTCTTTATTCATCACTCTTTCGTTCACTATTATTCAAGTTCTTGGGATTTCAAATTCAAAATTTATGGGCATTGATAGTAGTTCTTTCGCTTTAGAAGTTCTTAAATATTATCCTTATATCGCAATATTTGAGCTCTTCAAAATTTTGCTGATCTGCCTCAGCGCTATTGTATTTCCAGTTCTTGTTATTTTGTTGCAACGCTCTTTAAGAAGAAAACTTCTTCTAAGCCTTATCTATACAGTCTCTTATTTTTTATTACTAAGCAGCTCCGTTCTTAGATACCCAGCTTTATACCAAGACTATTTTCCTAGCGTTTTGAACAAATTCATATTTAAGAGCTCGATACACTTAAACCCATATTATTTAAGTGTGTTAGCAATCAGTTTTCTTTTGTTATCAATTTTATTTTTAAACCGAAAATCTATTTTGTGGATTGCACTTTCTTTATTTCTTCTCGGTTTTTTTAATTTGAGCTCTGAATATTTCCAAAATTACAGCTTATATGCTTCTTATGACAAGCCACCCATCATTCTTATTGGCATTGATTCTCTTCGTTCGGATCATTTGCGACCCGACATCGTTCCCAATATTATAAGGCTAAAAGATGATCCTAGTACAATTTATTGGAAGGATCATATTATCGGTATCCCTAGGACATTTCCTTCATGGATGGAATTACTGAGTGGAAAACACTCTGCAGAAACCGGCATAAGACATATGTTTCCAAGCTTATTCCAACAAAGGAAGCACCAAGACACCTTGATTAATTTAATTCAAGGCATAGGTTATTCGGCTACGGTAATATCGGATTTCGCTGGTGATATATTTCCTAGATTTAACGCTGGTGCTAATAAAATTAACACTCCCAATTTCAATCTACAGACTTTAACTCGAATGAATATAGATCAATCTTTCCCCCTTTTTTTACCATTAATAACTCTACCTGTGGTTCAATCTCTATTTCCCGACTTACTTGAAAATCCATGTTTTAGCGATCCCAAGAATCTTATTAAAAAAAGCATTAGCACTTTACAACAGAGCAGCTCTCCTACTTTTTTAACTATTTTCTTTTCTAATGCACATTTCCCTTATGCAGCTCCATGGCCTTGGTATTCTTTACGGTCCAGCACTAATTACAATGGACCTTTTTTCTTCAAAAAAGATCCGGACCTCTCTCAAAATCATCTTGTAAGTGAAGAAGACATCTTCCAAATTCGATCTCTCTATTCAGGTTCATTGTCTGCAATCGATTCATCGATTGCGTCATTATTTCAACATTTAAAAGAAAATAACATATGGGAAAAATCATTAATAATTATAACAGCCGACCATGGAGAAGATCTTTTTGAATTTGATCGAGTTCAAGGTCATGGCGAGCATTTAAGAGGGGAAAACGTCCTACGCGTCCCTCTTTTAATAAAAGTACCAAACAACATTCCTCTCGCGAGAAATGAAATTTCCTTTACGACAAGAATGATAGATCTCGCCCCCACCCTCGCAGGTTTGCTTAACTTACAAATGAAAAACGTTAGCGGATTAGATCTTAGTTCGTGGTTCAAAGAAGAAAAAGAAAATCTTAATTTATCAGCTTATAGCGAGACAGAAATTTGGTTTAGCAGAACCGGTAATGCTTTTTTCCAAAAAGAGCGCCTAGACTACCCCAGCATTGCATCATTGCTAAGCTTAGATCCGGGAGGAACAGGATCCATTGTTCTTAATTCAGATTATGAACATATAATTACAACTGCAAAACATAGAAGTTTGATTCAAGGGGCTTTTAAATTAATATATGCTCCAACCAAAACTGGCGCTGTTTTTAAACTGTATGATAGAAATAAAGATCCCGAGAATAAAAAAGATATTTCTGCACTAGAACCCCTCATTCATGAAAGAATGAAGAGAGATCTTATGAAGAAAATTGAGAAATTGGAAGTACACTCTCAAATAGTTGAAGATTATGTGGTGCCACTTTGATTAGTAAAATAATTAAGCTAGCTTTTCTAGTGCTACTAATAGCATTCAGCATTTACATTGCTCTTTTCGTTACGGTTATTTATCCTGATGATAGCCGTATCCCTAAGTTACAACCTGTATCTCTTAAAAAGACGAATACATCCAGAGTCAAAATCTCTTCCTTTTTTACAGACGCAATAGATTTCACCTATACATCTCCTATTGACGTCTATAACTCACATACAGACTCTATACTCAATTCTTATGCAAATCATTTTACTCGACAGTCTGCAAGATTTCACAATCCTTATCAAAGCTATATTGCTGTTGGATCATACCCCTATTATTTAGAAGGGCGAGACAGTATTCTTCTATTGTCTGATAAAAAACTTACATTATCTCCTAAATTGGAAGGAGATATTGATCTGGATTTAGGTGCTGTTTCAATATTTTCACAAGCTCATTTGGAAATTTTTCATAATTCACGCAAGATTCATCAGACAGATTTAATTGCAGCTGGCACTCCTGAAAACTCAAGCTCTTTTGTGTATAAAAATTTTATTCGGTATCTTTTTCCAAACCGAAACATAAAAGGGGGAACATGGGCAAATCTTAGCTTAAGACTCCATCTAGAGAAAAATGACACTCTGACCTTCATTTGTAAAACATCTAGTGAAGGCTGTTTTATCAGTGAAATGAGTTTTTGGAAGCAAACCGCTCCCACTCTGAACGCTCCAAAAAACGTTGTTTTCATTCTTGTTGACACTCTTCGTTATGATGCAATCCATAGTAAATTCGCTCCTTTTTTAAAATTTTTTCAAAGTAAATCTACTTCTTTTGAAAATGCTATGGGCGCAGGTAATATGACAGCAATTTCTACAAACTCTCTTCTCTCTTGTCAGATGCCTTCTAAATTAGGAAATATAGCATTTTCTTATGGACTATCCGCAAAAGATCAAAACAGCTATTACAGCAGCGGTAAAACTTCCTTTGCTAATCATCTCCAAAAACATGGAATTAAAACTGCGATGATTGGCAATATTTCCATTTTATCTGAAATTTTAGGAATTGGTGTTAACCATGGTTTTGACGAACAAATCTCTATTGAAATGGAAGGATACGACACTGCTCATATAACTCACGCGAGTATGAAGTGGTTAGAGAAAAATTCAAGCAACCCTTTCTTCTTATATATACATTACAACTCTACCCATGCTCCGTATCGCGCTCCTCTCCATGATATCTTTGCAACACTCAACGGAATGCGGAGTTTTGAATCTCAACGTGAATTTTTGTTGAGCTTATATCAGGCTGAAGTTCGTTATGTAGATAGAAATCTTGCGCTTCTTTACGAGACTATAAAGCACCTTGGACTTGATCAGAACACAACTATTATTATTAATTCAGATCATGGAGATGCTCATGAGTTGAGATCATATTTTGAAAATGAAGCCGGTCCTCCTTATATTGGAGCCATGTTTGATCATGTTGGAACATTACTTTACAATGATGTTCTTCATGTGCCCCTTATGATTTCGTTGCCAGGGCAGAAAGTTTCCCGAAAAGTCTATGAAACTGTCACAAGTCTTGACATCGGACCTACGATTTTAAACTTGTTCAATATCAAAGTTCCAGAATGGTGTGACGGATTATCTTTATTAAATCTGAATAAGATCAAAGAGAGGAACGTAGTTGGAGCTGAAGGCCATGACCAACGGGCTATCTATTTTAAAAATCACTTCAAATACACAAAATCCTATGGGAGTTCAGAGAAACGAATTACCTATAAAACAGGTTACCTTACAGGTCAAAGTAAAATTTTTATAAAAGAGCAACTTTTTAATCTTAAAAATGATCCGAAAGAAACAATAAATTTAGCAGAAACTGAACCGAATCTTTTAGAAGAAGCTCATTCCATTTTTAATTCCTATTTTGGAATTAATGAGTGGATTGATATAGTTATTGACTCTCCTAAGAAAGACGACATTGAAATTTATCTTAGGAAAACTGAGTGCGATCTGCTTTCTAAAGAAAATAAAGTGAGCCCCTCCGAAACAGAATGTGTTCTAAGATATTCAAATGAAAAGAGAGTTGTCTTATCGTTTACAAAAATTCCGCCAACTTTACCTAAAATTATTATAGGCGGCAATTTGGTCAAACATCGCTATTTATCGATGAGTTTACCCTTACATTTAGATCTTTCGCAAGTTCCTGCCGAGGAAATAAACTATGACAATATCCCTCTGTCGCTGTCCCCAAATGTCACTGTGATCAAAACGCGCAAAGACCAAGCAATGCAAAGAAAGCTTACCGTTGGAAACACTCAGTTTGAGAAAATATTTAGAGATTGGGGCTATCTCGTTGAGGAGAAGTAACCTATAATTTTCTAAATACAATTTGTCAGAGGAATTTCGTCTGCTTGTTAATCTAAAGATGAAGTTTTCAATCTAAAGAGGCATGTTGATGAAACAACTTATTGCTGCTTTGGTGATCTTAACCTCTACAGAACTTTTATCTGCATCCTCATATTATTTTCTTCAACTTGGCAATTGCCTTCTACCTCTTGATATTAACAAAGAACGAGAGAAAATTGATCGCTCCCTTTTTATTTGTCAAAAATCAAGGATTAACCTAGATGGGATATTTATCTCAGAAAAGACTTTGGGACTTGCTGGGAGAATCGAGCTAATTGGTTCTGCACATTATGGAACTACACACGCATTAATCTACGATTACTATTTCGAAAGGATTGGCAGTACAAAATCAGATGAGTTGAGCTTTGCTAAAAACTCTACACTTGACACAGCTGTTTATCAGTTTGGAAACCCTTCGTCGGACAAATTTCGTATTTTGCTTGGGCAACAAAAAATTCCTTTTGGCGTAAATCACTATCCAGACATTGGGTATAATCAACTTTTTGACCCAAGGTATATTTGGAGCACACCTCAGTTAGGTGCTGCATTAATTTATGATTCTCAGAAAAAAACACAATTCGAAGTGGGTTGGACGCCAAACGATAACAGAAATTTGAAAAATAAGTTACGTAATAACTATGCATTCACAGCTCGCATAACTTATGATTTTTCTTTGACAAGTAGTACTCGTGCTCTTTTCTCAGTTATGGCTTTCAAAAATGGTGAAAAGCGCATGAATATAGGATTAATAGGACATGGACCAAAAAAAAATAGCGTTCAGGCAGAATGGGTTCGCATATATTCCGCATTCAGCAGCACTATCGAAGACCTCACCAAAGGAGGATTGAGTGAGATTCCCCTTAAATCCTCTTACACTCAACTTATCAGATTATCTTATGAGGACCCACCAGATCGAAATTTTCGATTTTCCTTTCTCTACGATGATTTAAGCTTTCACTATAGGCTTTTCTCTTTGAGCTTATCCTTCAATTATCCAAAAAAATGGAGTGTTGTTAAACTATTAGCATCTTTCAAACAAGATCTTACAATAAAAAAAAGACATCGTTGGATTTTGGGTTCGGGAATAGGATTCCAACTATGAAGTATCGAATAACTTTTATTTTTTTTGTTTTAAAATGTCTTTTCTCAACTTCATTAAAAGCAGAAGATGTTTCAAAAAAAAACACCTCTAAAAAGCCAGAAGAAAAAAGCGAAGTAGTTCCAAGATTCGATTTGGTATTTGACAACCCTTATTTGACTCAAACGTTAAATGCAGGATCACAAGTCACTAATGCTACCTTTGATTCTCTTCTCGATGGAATTTTTTATCGCCTTTTAGATAATAAATTTTCTCAAAGCCTTACTGGAAGCTCCTCTATAAACGAACAAATAACAAGGAAGGTTTTTACAACTGGACAAGGAAAGTATGTAATTGTAGATCGTGTGAATATTGGCCCTAGTTATCTGAAAGCCTTACCCGATATTTTTCAGAAAATTCCGATAACAGCATCTGCCAATACCGCTCTTGACTTACTGAGCATATACCTTCGAACCGATCCTCAACGTATTATAGAAAGCGACACCTTGCCAACTTGGAGATATCTGTTCAACACTTGGTTTGGATTTCTACCCTTATTAGAACGTATACTTCCTCCTGCTTTTGACCCCAACTTTCTGTATGATCCTTTGCATCAAACAGAGACAATTTTTAATTTTCCACTAGATGAAAAAGCATTTGGAAGAATGGAGATTGGAAATATTCAAAGTTATGCATTTCAAGGAAGTATAGCTTTCCCTATAAATATTGATGGACTTAAAAGTGACTATATCCATGAAACTTTAACTAAACTGAATCTTAACATTGCTCTTCCTTACACAGTTTATATTGATGGAGAATATCGAATCAATGTTCTTAAAAAATCAGAAACTATTGCTTGGGTTGGAATAAGTAAAATAAAAAGAGGTGGGCACTCTTTTGCTGGATATATTGGAACAACCATCTATCTTTTTGCAAACTCTCTTGGAAAAATCCCTTGGAATGGGCTTCCAGCTCAATTCTCCCCCCTCGATGTCAATATTGTCAAATCGTTGATTGATAAATTTGATCAAGTATTTGAGTTTGACATGAGTAAAAAATCGGTTCACAAGCATTTTAAAAACGCTATTGCAGGGGATTTTTCTTTTGGAAGCCAAAATTCTTTGCCAGATGGGGTGAACTTTCAATTCAGTCAGACCTCACAGGAAAGCACATCTGAAAAAAATAATAAAAAGAATTTCGTTTTAATGTTCAAAAGCAGCTCTAATGAACTAGCCACAAACTCTGAGATTAAATTTCAAGATGGAAATGGTGAATATTATGTATTAGAAACAACTAAAACATATAGCGATTCTTTTTTCAATATCCTTACTGGTGAAAAATCCATCGATTTATCGAATGAATTCGATCTTAACGCTGAAAAAGAAAAAGCACCTGACTACACTCTAGAAGAACCAAAGTTTGTATATCATTTTCACAGAAACATGCGACCTTATCAACTTATTTTAAAATTTCAAATCCGAGACCGATTTGCTGACGTTGATAATTTCTATTATTACATAGACCTGCTTCGAAAAATATCTCAACTTTCAATCGAAGGTATACCAACTATAAATCCTATATCTGAAAAAGTCAGTCAACAAAGAAGCCAAAATGCTTTTTTTAAAACACCTAATGACACATCGTATAATCTGCACCCAACAAGTACGATTGTGGGTAAATTTAATGCAACCGCTCTGGTGTTTTTTGACTTCAGAGAAATCGAAGATATATTATCAAAAAACGAAATTGAAATTCAAAAGGCTTTCTACAAAGCATTTAATAGAGATCCCAAAGACGATTTGAATCCTAATTTAGAATATTTTCGATACTATCTTTTTTACCCGCTGCGCTCTTTAGGACTTAAATTCGCAAGCATTGACGCATTTAAAGAAATTGATCAATCCCGAATAAAATTTACAAATCATAACCCAAAGAATGCTGGAGAAATACTAGAGACATTCAATAGAATTTTTACTACAGATTATCCTTTTGAACTTATTTCTGCGTTATTTTCACTATGCAACCCAGAAAAAATCCCAAGAAAAGTGACACTATACATATCTCCTTCGAACGAACTTGACGACTCTTTGAAAAAAGAACTTTCCGACTTAAATGAAAAAACATTTGAGTCCAAAATTCAATTTCCTGAACCAGACCGATACCGAATAGCTAAAAATAAACTCTATGCATTTGTACCTAGTTCTTTGAAAGATGATACCAATAGAATATTGATTGAAAAAGTAACCCTGGATAAAACGCTTACCTTGCGAATTTCATTAAAAAATGATTCGACTTTTAAGAAACGCTTTTACATAAATCTTCAATCGACTGGACGATTTAAAGTAGCCCAAACAAATCTAGGTCGCCATATATTTGAAGCCAGTTCTTTAAAAGTAAAAAAGAAATATGTAGGAGTTTACGAGTTTTCTCCATTCGTTGAAACAGGAGCAAATCCGAATGGATTTAACATAAATTCGCTTAATCAAAAATCCAATTATGTACTTTTGATAGCCGTATCTGAATTAGACGGCACTTGGTCTGAAGAAATATCCATCCCCTTGACGTATAAAAATGGCTCTTGGACCAGTAACTATTCTAGATAGATTTTTTCAACGTATTCCAAATGTTTCGCATATCCTCTGGGAGGTCACAATATACTTCATAAGTATTTTTATCCGAAGGATGTACAAAGCTTAAGTAGGCAGCGTGCAAACAAAGTCTATCAAACAAACAAGCTTTTCTCACATTTTCTGAAAAACCGGTTTCATAATATTCTAAATAGATTTTTTCATCGGGATAATATTTCTTATCACCAACTAAATGAAAGCCAGACCATGCAGAATGAACACGAATCTGATGAGTTCTTCCTGTTTTTGGGGATACTTCCAGATAGGAAAATCCCGGAATACGTTCTTTGACAGAAAAATGTGTTTGAGATGGGAAGCCCCCTTCTTCCACCCAATATTTAATTCTAAAACTCGTATTTGTTGTTTCACTAATGGGTTGATTCACTTCCCACTCATCCTGTGGAACTTCACCATTGGCGAATGCTATATATTTTTTTAAAATACGTTTGTGATAAAAATCACCTGAAACCTGATTTCTTAAATGAGCTTTATCAGAACATAACACTATACCGCTGGTTTCTCTATCAAGTCTATGTGTTGGAGCCCACGAGCTTCCCAAGGTATCTTTCAATACTTCACAAAATGTATTTTTTCTATAGGCTCCACCCTCATGCATGGGAAGATTTGAGGGCTTATGAATAGCAATCAACCCTTCTTTTTCCCAGAGAATAGAGATGTTTTTATTGACTTCAGGTTCAGAACTTATTGGTCGGAAATATCGGACTTCATCTCCGTGATTTAAACGATATGAAGCTTTTACAGGGCGTCCATTAACCAGAACTTTTTCCTGTTCAATAACACTCTGCCAGCTAGTTCTTGACCGAAATAAAAATTCTCTAGAAAGATAATAGTCCACCCTTCGGCCCACATATATTCCGCTTAGGGGTTTTCCTAGTCTTCTGTAATCAGACTCAGCTTCTTTATCTAAGTCCCATTCATTGGTCACAGTATAAGCTCCGATATTCTGAAATCTGTTCAATTGTTTTGAGCAACAACGGATCATTTTCTTTTTTTATTTGATAAATAGCTTCTTCTAACTTTTCGTCTTTGCTTACTACCATCGCTATAAGAGCATTACGTCGGAGACCTGAACGTTTTGCTCGTGTCATAGGGGTCCCTCCAAATGTTTTTTCATAATAATTCGCATCCATGGTAGCGACATCAAATAAAGGTGGGAACTCAGCGATTTTCACCGTGATATTTTTAACGATACTTACGTGCCTGTTGAAAGGACAAACAAGCTGACATATATCACAACCAAAAACGTATTTTTTTAAGTATTTCCAATACTCTATTGGGATCAATCCTCGATGTTCAATCGTATAATATGCTAAACACTTTGTTGCATCTAAAGAGTATGGAGATAAAGCGCCTGTTGGGCAGTAAACTTGGCAGCGAGAACAAGTTCCACATGTTTGAGTTGATTCATTTATTATTTCTTCTTCCAAGGAAACTGTAAGAAAAATTTCAGCAAGAAGAAGATAGGAACCCCATTGTGGGTGAATGTACATTGTATTTTTTCCGACGAACCCTTTGAGCGTCTTTTCTGCTAAAGCTCGCTCAAGAATCGGAGCTGAGTCAACAAGGACTCTACCGAAATGATTGGGAGGGAGTATTGCCAAAATGGAAGACAAAACTCTTTCACACTTCTTTTTAAGAACTTTATGATAATCGGATACACGGGCATATTGGGCAATACGTGCCGGAAGTTCTTTATTGAAAGCAAATCTGTCTCCTTGATAGTAAGGAAACCCTATGATGATTGCACTCATCGCTCCTGGTAATATTTGATTTGGATTTTTTCGCAACTCTTTGTAATTTTCAAGATAGGACATCTCGCCGTGTTTTTTCTCAGTTAGCCAAGTTTCAAATTTTTCAAAGCGCGGCTCAGGAAATAAATTTACAAATCCAACACACACCAATTCTTCTTTTTCAATAAGAGCCTGTGCGTGTGCGCAAAAAGAAGAATTGGCGTTTTCTAAACTCGTCAACTCTTCCAGACATGTAATATTTTTCCCTTCCATTTTTCTCTCTCGTAGTTTAATCGCTTTAATTCAAGATAGAAGCCGATGTAGCTCAGGGGTAGAGCAACGCTTTCGTAAAGCGTGGGTCGGCGGTTCAATTCCGCCCATCGGCTCCATTTAGACTGAATAATCCTTTAAAAACTTCATATATTCCTTATAGTCCGCAGATTTTCCAAACCAGAGTTCTTGAGAAAGCCGTGCCTGTTCAATAAGCATCGGAAGACCATCTTGATGCTTCAGTTTTTTATCCCGCGCTTCAAAGAAAAGTTTCGAAGGGCACCCGTAAACCAAATCAACGAACACCCCTTGAAAGCCTTTCATTGCAGGAACGAAACACTCCAAAGAATCTCCTCTTAGGGGAGCCGAACTTGCTTGAATAAGTATGGTATCTTCTGTTTCTCCCTCAAGAAGAGGCCTTAAACTCTCTAATTGCCATTCGTGGAATGTTAATTTTGTGTTTATTTCATTTAAAAACGTATCTGTTGAATATGCCCGCCGCAGAATATGAATACTGGGTTTTGTTTCCTGAAACGAATGCAAAATCGCAGGGAGCACTCCACCAGCCCCTAAAATTACAACTTTGTTAAACTGATTGAGCTCACAATCCATCTTTTCAAGACTTCGATTAAAGCCCTCGCTGTCAGTAGAGGCTGAAACCCAATTATTTTGACCACGGAATAACACATTTACCGCACTATGTGCGTTATTTGGAAACAATTCCGCAACCACTTTTTTATAAGGGCTTGTAATATTTAGGCCATGGATTCCTTCTTGCCATGATTTGGAGAGGAAGGATTCTAACTCTCTTTCTTCCTTATCAAACAGACAGTATGTACCTTTTACGCCAAGGCAGGACAAAGCGATTTGATGTATTTTAGGAGATAAAGAATAGTTTATATTGCGACCAATAAGGCCTAGTTTGATCATAAGGTCTCTCAGGTTTGGGTCCCTTCTGAGGGTTTGATTCACCACGCCCTCATACTCAAGACTCCTGCGTAAGTAAAGGGGCAAATATATTGGAAAATGCAAAGCGAACATTTACTTTTTTTCAATCCGAGTTGGAATTTTCAAATTGTGTTATCACCATAGGAAATTTTGATGGCTGTCACTTGGGACATAAGAAATTAATTGAAACTAACCGAATATTAGGAAAAAAATTTGCATGCCCAAATGTTGTCTTGAGCTTTTTCCCACGCCCTCAGGATTATCTCGCAGAGAACAAAAAGAAACTTAATATTCTTCTAACAACAGAGAGAAAAACAAGAGCTCTCAAAGAACTTGGTGCAGGTTTTCATTATGTTTTAACATTCAACAAAGAGCTCAGTTTAATGAGCCATGTTGAATTTTACGAATTTTTTCTTCGAGATTATTTGAAAGTAAGAGCTATTACTGTCGGTGAAAATTTCCACTTTGGTTTTCAACGCAAAGGAACGGCTCATTGGCTAAAGCAGAGAGCACTTGAAGACCATATTCATGTAGAGATTATTCCTTCCTATATTGTTGAAAAGGAAATTGTTAGCAGCACTCTTATTCGAACGCTACTTACGGAAAAAGGAGATGTCGAGAGGGTAAAACTCTTGCTAGGTCACAGATTCTCTATAGAAGGTCTCACTATTCAAGGTGCACAACTAGGTAGGAAAATTGGATTTCCCACTCTCAACATCAAGGCCCTCGATCAATTAATACCTGCTGAGGGGGTTTATTGTGGATATGTTTGGTTGGAAGGTCTCACAGAAGGAAAAGAGGCCCCTGTAATACAAATTTCTAAGGAAAGACTACTTCCTGCTGTCTTTAGCATTGGGACAAGACCTACATTTTCAGATTCAACTCCAACTGTATCCATTGAAGCTCATTTATTAGATAATATAAATGCAGAGAAGGATCATTATCATTTAAAAATTTCTTTTTATTTCGAAAAGAAAATTCGTGATATGATGAAATTCAAAGACAAGGATGAACTAGTAAGGCAGATTTCACAAGATATAGATTTTGCTAAGAAGCTTTTATGAAAAAATATCCCATATTAATGTACCATAACATAGCAAAAGCACCGACAGGAAAACGGTTAAGCTCCCTTTACACTCATCCTTCACTATTTTCAAAGCAAATGTCTCTGCTTTCATTTTTAGGTTACAAAGGATTGTCTATAAAGGACCTTCTACCCTATTTGAGAGGAGAAAAATCAGGTAAGGTCTTTGGAATTAGTTTCGATGATGGATATCTAGACAATTATACAAACGCTCTCCCGATCCTTAAGGCTAATAATTTTACAGCAACATGCTATATAGTTTCTGGATATATTGGAAAGACAAACGACTGGACTCGAAATCAAAAAATTCAAGAATGTACGCTTATGAATGCCGATCAAATTCAAAATTGGCTTCATGAGGGGATGTCTATTGGCTCCCATTCTCATTCTCATGCCCATCTATGCACCCTTAATAAAGTAGATGCAGAAAAAGAAATTTATCTTTCTAAAAAAATTTTAGAAGACTCTTTTAAAATTCAAATTGAAGACTTCTGTTTTCCTTATGGAGAATTTAATGAGGCGCTTATTTCTTATTTAGAGAAAGCTGGATATACAACCGCACTTACTACACAAAGAGGAAGAGCAACTACTCAAGATTTAAAGCTTTCTCTACCCCGCGTACATATGACAAAACGGACATATCTCCCTCTTTTTCTTTTAAAAATGTTTAGTTCGTATGAAGATAGAACAACAAAGGGAAAATTCCTTTGAAAATTATCCATATTTCCACTCAGAAAACTTGGGGAGGGGGAGAAAAGCAAATTTTCTCCCTAATGATGGAGCTTAGAAAAAAAAACATCTCTCAAATTTTGGTCTGTCCTCAAGGCTCAGTTCTGTCAGAACGAAGTAAAATTTCCCATTTTCATGTTTTGGAATACAGAAAACATTTGTTCTCTTTTCTAAATATGCAATGTAAAATTCTACAGCTGACAAAAAACAAGGCTGATTGCATCCTACACGCTCATGACGGTAAGGCCCACAATTTTGCTTTATTTCATGCGTTACTTAATAAAAAAACGCCACTCATCATTCATCGAAGAATAGTTAAAAATAAAATCAGATTTTATAGCAAAATAAAATTCAACCATCCTTCCATTCGCAAAATTATATGCATTTCTTCCGCTGTTTTAAATAGCCTAAAAAACAATGTTCAGAATTCAGAAAAATTAGCACTCATTCCTAGTGGAATTTCTACAAAGATTTCCACTATTACATCAGACAAAAGAAAATCTATACGAGACGAATGGGGGATTGATTCAAAAACGAAATGGATATTGAATATAGGCTCACTAGTTCCACAAAAACAGCATATTTTTTTCATAGAACTCGCCGCAGAATTTTTCAATCGACACCCTAAAATGTTGCAAGATGTCAATTTTTCAATACTGGGCGAAGGCCCTCTAAAAAACCCCTTAGAGAATTTAATTTCTGAAAAAAAACTATCTAAAAAGTGTTTGCTACTTGGGTTTCGTAAAAACTCCCTAGAAATTCTACAATCTGCTGACATACTCCTTAGCACTTCTACAGATGAAGCACTTGGGAATGTTATTATGGAATCATTTCTGACTAGAATTCCAGTATTAGCAAGTGACTCAGGTGGTATACCAGATTTAGTTGAAAATGAAGTAACAGGCCTTCTTGCGACTCCTCTCGATAAAGAAGAATTTCTCAAAGGGCTTGAACGTCTTCTCATAAGCGACGATTTGTGCGATCGACTAAAATCAAATGCCTTTGAAAAAATAAAAACTTTCGATATCGCAAATACTGCAGAATCGATTTATAAGGTATACTTATCGACACTATCAACAGATCCATAAAGGATACTTCGTGAATTTGACACTTATTATTATTCCAACATATAACGAATCAATGAACATTTCTCACCTACTCACAGCAATTTGGGCTTCAGTTCCTGAAGCTCATGTTCTCATCGTCGATGATAACAGTCCAGACGGGACTGGGAAGCTTGTAAAAAATCTTCAGCAGACCAATAACAAACTCTTTCTATTAGAGAGAAAAAGTAAAAATGGTTTGGGAACAGCATACATTGCTGGCTTTCGATGGGCTTTGGATCGTGAATACGAAAAGATCATTCAAATGGATGCAGATTTCTCGCATGATCCCAAAATCTTGCCCATTATGATTGAGAAACTTGAAAATAATCCTGTCGTTATTGGCAGCAGATACATTCAAGGAGGTGGAACGCTCCATTGGAGTTTTGCTCGCAAATGTATAAGTAAAGTAGGCTCTTTTTATGCAAGATCTATTTTGGGACTACCGATTCATGATTTCACAGGCGGGTTTAATGGGTGGAGGAGGATTGTTCTCAATACAGTTGATCTTAATGCTATCAAAAGCCAAGGCTATTCCTTTCAAATTGAATTGAAGTTTAGATCTGCTTGTGCACACTTTCCTCTTCTTGAAATTCCAATAATCTTTAATGAAAGACGTTCAGGGCAATCCAAAATGTCTTATAAAATTATACTTGAGGCTATACGTGCTGTTTGGCGAATTAGAAAAGAGAGTCTAAAGAATTAGAAAATCTGTCTTAAAGTTTGAGTAGTTCCATCCGCAGAGTCCAAAACAAAAATTCGAGATTTCGGATTCGTTGTCAGTTTTGCATTTTGAAACATAGATGAATAGACGATTCTGTAATTCTTCTGAGTTGCACCACTGTTTATAAAAGCACCTAAGATTCGAATATCTACTTGATTGGGAGCCGCGCAAATACCCCCTGTGAATGCCGTCCAAGATGAATCATTAAAACTTGGTAGAATTTGTTTCAAATTATCTGAACCAGTCAATAGGACCAAGGTTGTTCCTGATACAGGATTTTGATTTTGACAAAGATGTGTTTCTAGCCCGACATAAACACCTATTTGATCAGATCCACTAAAAGAAAGAGAGAGCAGTTTTGAAGCTGAGCTACTATTTGAATCCGTAGGGTTGATGCTTTGCCCCGGGACTCCTTTTGTGTCAGCTGGTAAAAGAACATTTGTAATATTTTGTTTTATCTTTTTCTCTGAATTTCCATTTATCGAAACAGTAGATTGTGAGCTTGTTATATCTTGAATAAAATAAGCTCCCTTTTGACTTAAAGAAAAAGTTTTAGTTCCACCAAGCAACAATTTGCTGGAAGTCAATGCAGCCCCCCAAACACTCGACGTTTTAGATGGCAGAGTAGTTTGTTGAAAAGAAAGGGCCCCCTTGGGATTTGAGTATGTAATAAGATCTGTTGAGTTCGCTAAAAAAAATAGAACCGTTGAATTTTGGATGGATGTTTGAGTTGCAGGATCTGCAATAGTCGCCCACTTGACAGTTGAAGCTCCTTCGGCAAGATTGGTAAAAGCAAAATAAGTTGCGGGGGTTTCTTGACTAAAGACAAGAGAAGACACCGCTCCTTGTTTGAGAATCGGAGCAGAGATGTCTTTCCCTGTTGCAAAATCGACGCGGTAAAGTTGACTGGAGTTTCCAACTCCCGCTTCGTAAGTTTGGAAAAATACGTACTTTCCATCTGGAGAAATCCAGACGTCTGTTTCTTGAAGTCTCACCCCCTTAGAAAGAACTCCTTCAGACATTAAAAGGGTGGGTGATATGTCAGTTGTTGATCCGATATCCGAACTGACTTTGTAAATGCGTCGGCTTCCCCCATCGCGGGTAGAAATAAAAACAATACTCTTGCCATCTGCGCTTATTGCAGGATTAAAATCACCGGAGCCACTAGAGATAGCTAGGTCTAGACCTTGTCGCGGCGTAGGTTCTTGGCTATGATCTTCTCGTCCTCCGCCACAACTCTGAAGAAGAGCGGCTAAAATAAGGATTAAGCAATTTCTATAATTTAAGTTCATGCACACAAAAAGACTCCCTTTAGGAATGAATTTAAGCAGTGCTTAGCCTATAACAATATTCCATTGCGGAAAAGGAAAGTCGTTAGGAAGTAACTTGCTATCATGACAAAAACATCTCATCACATTCTCTTTCTTGACGGGCTTCAAAAAGCTCTTTCTAGAATTCAAGATCAAAGTCCTGGCATGATTGTTATTCATGGCTCTTGTGAGTACTTCATATTCAAAGCGCTCAATGCAATTAAGACAATATGGAAACAAAAAACTTCATCAGCGAGTTTTACTTGGGAAGCAGAGGAACTCAAAAAAGAGACTTTTTATGAGCTTTGCGAGCAACGAAACCTTTTTGAAAAGGCAAGCTTACATGTCATTAGAAAACTTAAAAAACAGGTTGAATTAGCCTCATGGATTTCAAGTTTAAACAGCCCTCCTCAAAATCTGCTGGTGATAACCACAGAAACTGAGAAACTCGCCCCAAAATTTCAAATCTGTGCTGAAAAACTTCAAGCTTTCATAATACCATGCCAAAAACCATTCAAGACTGAGTTGGGAAGTATAGCCAATCAACTTCTTAAAAAACGTAAACTCAATTTAGCTCCTGACGCTTTGAAAAAGCTTTTAACCGCTGTAGGTGAAGACCTTTATACTCTCGAAAATGAAATAGACCGCCTATCTCTACTTTTCACAGATGAAAAACCAGTAAACTCTGCTCAACTTGCTCCTTTTTTATCTTCTCTTTCCGAAGAACAGAGTTTTAAATTGGTAAATCTTCTGCTTGAACATAAACATGCACAAGCACATCTCTTCGTCAGTGAGCTTCTTTGCCAAGGAGAAAGCCCGATCAGTATTGCCGGACTCCTAGCATGGCATTGCAGAAACACACTGAAAATTTTTGAATCTGCTCGTTCATCTCACAAACCCACGACTCTTCGCCTCTCATACACCCTCTTAAAGGGATATCAACACTACATAAAAACAATAAAGCCCATCGATATTATTCAAGCTATGAGAGCATGCCAACATGTTGATACGGCTCTAAAATCAACCTCCATTCCTGCAGAAGAATTGCTCGCTTTACCTTTGCTTTGTTTAAATCGCCAAACAATGCAGTATAATTAAATAGACAATTCAATCATTTCTACGTGTGGACTATGAAAAATTTTTTCATTAAATGTATTCTTTTATGTAATTTTTACAGCATCTTATTTGCTTCAGAAACAAAACCTACAAGTCTTTCTGAAATCACGATGGATAGTAAACAAATAGAAAGCATTTCATCAGACCTACCTGCTAAATCCTTAGGGGTCGACAGTTTTGAAAACGTGTGGTTTATAGGTTCACATTTTTTATGGAAGTGGGTTCCTACTCGTCAGACACTTCAAAAGATTAAACTCGCAACAGAACTTCCTTTAAGACAGCTCTTTGTTCAAGATGACCACATTTTTGTAAGTGACGATGAAAGTCTTTTTTATATCGAAAGCAATCCAGTAAAAATAGTAAGCTACAAAAGTTTAGATGAAAATTCCCAATCTCTCGCTTTGGATTTCAATGCTGAACACAATTTTTGGATAAAATCTGACGGCATTTATGAATTATCTTTAGAAGAAAATTCATTAAGAAAAATACACGCCCATAACATTAGATTTATGGAAGAGGCAAAATATTTATATATTCCATCACAAGAAACTTTATGGATGCTGAGAAATAAAACACTTTCCTGTCTCAATTACTCCAACTTCAAACAATCAAATGCATCTACAGAAAAAATCGCAGAAAAAATTCAGGATATTCAGAAAGTTGGAAAGAATATTTTTGCTCTATCCCGCTACGCAGTTTTCAGATACAGCGAAAGCGGAAAACTCATTCAAACTGTTCCTGTAAGCTCGACACGAAGAATAGTTCTTTCTTCTTTGAAAAAAGATTCTCATGTTTATGTTTTCCAAGATAGACTTCTCGAAGTTCATAGACCCAAGGAAGAAAAAACTTATCATTTTTATCTCGATCTTGAACGCGTTCATAAAGCAACAACGATGTTTTTTCAAAGCGCATACCTTGGACTCATTTTAGATGGGAAACCTAGAGTGTATGAATTTTCTACAAAAGCTTGGGATTCATAACCGTTTTATGCGTATTTTTTAATCATTTATCATTAACCCGCGACACTGCACAACCCCACTCTTTATAATTATTTGAATCTTAGACTTCCAAGTGTAGTCTTAAAAAGAACTATGGATTATAAGAATAAGACCCAATTGATTTAACGATAAGGAATGTGGATCATGAGGAAACCAGCGAGGAACATGAGGAAAGAAACAGAAGGATGGTTACACCTTGCCATTTTAATTTTTCTTTTCCCTGCGCTCTTCTTTCTCTGCGTGTATTTCCCAATATGGGTGGGTTTGACTCCACGATTTCCTTAAAAACTCTGAACAGTTCTGTTATGCAAAATTCAATGAATCCGCAGTTTGAAGATGTACGTGCTGTAGGGAAATCTGCATTCAAGATTGCCTGCCTTTGTTTTGGACTTATGACATTGGGCTCGGTTGTAAGAACAACTGACTCAGGACTTTCGTGTCCGGATTGGCCTATGTGTTTTGGTCGACTCGTCCCCAATATGGATATTCAAATTTTTTTAGAGTGGTTCCATCGTTTAATTGCTTTGATTCTTGGAATTTTGCTCTTCCGTATCAGTTGGAAAGTTATGAGAACTCCAGCTTTGCGAAGGGTTTTCTCAAAGGAAATTTATCTAGCATTTACTCTCTTTATTTGGCAGTGCGTACTTGGTGGTTTAACTGTACTTAAACTTTTAAATCCCTCCATAGTCTCTTCGCATTTGCTGACGGCTTTACTTTTTTTTGGTCTCTTACTCTGGATTTGGCGACGATCCTACTTTTTTAATGTGGTCCCTGTTTATACTCAGACTTCTCAATTTACCCAATGGGCCTTACTCATTGCCGCTGTCTGTGTTTATGTACAATTGGGTGTTGGTGGAATGGTTTCTTCAAATAACGCTGGACTTATTTGTCCTGATTTTCCCACGTGTCATGGGTCATGGACTGGCTTAAGCAACCATTTAACTTTCATACAAATGGTTCATCGCTATTTTGCATTTGCTTTATTCGGTTTTTCACTTTTTCTATTTGTAAAATGTAGACATGAAAACAATCTTAGCGCTGCGATTGCGTTACGCGCATTTCCATTGTTTTTATCCTTGCAAATATTACTTGGTGTTTTGAATATATTCTTCGCAATGCCTCTTTGGGCTCGAGTTGCTCATCATGCAAATGGAATTTTTATTTTCGCAACAGTTCTTGTCGGTGGCTTTGATTTGTTATTAGTGAGACAACACAGGAAAAATATTCATATGAGTGGTTCTTTTCCTATGAAGGAACTTGCTCTATGAGAGCTTGCACCTCAAATATGAAAGATTGTGCTTTGACTGGTTCTGCGAGGGACTTTTATTTACTTACAAAGCCAACCATCACTCTGCTTGTTGTCATTACAGTTCTCCCTAGCCTTCTTCTAGCCTCTCCAATTTTTCCGAATCCGATGTTGATTCTTTGGACACTGCTCGGAACTTGGTTGATAGCTTCTTCAGCGGCAGTTTTTAATCAGCTTTTGGAAGAAGGGGTAGATCAAAGCATGGAAAGAACACGATCGCGTTCACTTCCAAGCGGTCGCGTTTCTTTATCGTCTGCTCTTTTCTTTGGTATTTTCTTAGCTCTCACTGGGTCTTTGATTCTGTATTTTGGAACACAACCACTTGCGGTTTTAGTCGCTCTACTTGCACATTTATTTTACATTGTGATCTATACGTTATGGCTTAAAAAAAGAACTCCACAAAACATAGTTATCGGAGGAGCCGCTGGTGCTATTGGCCCTCTCATCGGTTGGGCAGCCATCACAGGAACACTCGAGTGGCCTGCATGGATACTTTTTCTTATTATTATTTTATGGACACCTCCTCATTTTTGGGCTCTTGCTTTGAAATACAAAGCTGATTATGAGAGAGCCAATATACCGATGTATCCTTCTGTATATGGAGATGACAAAACTCGAAAGGCAATGATGCTTTATTCTACAAGTTTAATTCCTTTTGTTTTTTCATTTCCTTTATTTGGAAAAGCTGGAATTTTGTACACTCTTGTTGCGGGATATTTTGCGCTGAAGTTCGCATGGGACAGTTTTAAAATTTACAAATCTGGAAACAATGACAATGTTATGCGTTTTTTCCATTTTTCCTGCACCTATACTTTTGCAATTTTTTTAGCCCTTACTCTCGATCGGCTCATCACATTACTGAGGGTTTAAATTGCAAAACTCTCTAGGCCCTTTGCAACGCTTTCATAGTCAAAAACGCTTTTGGCTTTACCTCATCTCTTTGTTGCTATTTCTCGGTTGCATGATTTTGTTGTTTTTTCGACAGGCTTGAAATGCCTCTTTACTAAGCCCATTGACCTGGCGAGAAATTTCGTCTTTAATAGCCTCTCCTGTGGAAATCACAACTTAATTACTTAAGTCTTTAGGTAGGTATATGATCGAGAAAATTACAAAAATTATTGAGGAAGATATTAATCCTTACTTGGCATTACATCAGGGTGGGTGTGAATTTGTAGGTTATCAAGATCAAACGAGAATATTGACGATCCGCATGTTTGGGGGATGTTCTGGATGTCCATCGAGTCAACTAACCCTCTTCAACGGCATTATTCCTATTTTCAAAGAAAAAATCCCTGAAATCGAAGATATAGTTCTGGATTAAGGAGCTGTTAGGATTTCTACTTTGCCGTTACTGCGGATAGCGATGGTGTGCTCAAACTGCGCTGAGAGCTTGTGATCATAGGTCACTGCAGTCCACCCATCAGACAAAAGCTTACAACGCCAATCTCCTTCGTTGATCATTGGTTCTATTGTAAAAGTCATCCCACGCGTAAGCCTTGCACCTTTCCCTGCTTTTCCATAATGGGGAATCTGAGGATCTTCATGAAAGATTCTTCCAATACCATGCCCTACAAATTCTCTTACAACTTCATACTTACAGGACTCAGCATAAGCCTGAATAGCAGCTCCGATATCACCTACACGGGCTCCATCATGAACAACATCTATACCGATATTCAAACACCTCTGTGCACATTCAACAAGTCGTTTAGCTTTCTCTGAAACATTCCCGACGTAAAACGTTCGTGAAGAGTCACCATGAAAACCGTTTACTATGGGAGTCACATCCACATTGATGATGTCACCATCTTTTAAAATGTGTTTAGGATTAGGAATTCCATGACATACAACTTCGTTGACAGATGTGCATACGGATTTTGGAAACCCTTTATAAAAGAGGGGAGCAGATCGAGCTCCCTTTTTCTGCGTCATTTGCTCTACAAGATCGTTGATATCCTGAGTTGAAATTCCTGGTTTTATGTAGCTACCAATTTCTTCAAGAAGCTGCCATGCAAGCACCCCTGCTTTTTTCATCTCATCTATTTCTGCATCTGTTTTAAGAATAATCAAGGAACACCCCCAGTTGTCATCAGTACACTTAAAAACCAATCAGGATCTTTCACATCTATGCTCAACTTCTTTTTTACAAGTCCCTTTGTTTCTAAACAGGTTTTATGCTGCATCAAAACGCTAATGCTTTCAAGTTCGTACAAATTTTTATGAATTATTTTTAATAAATTAAAATCAGGTTGTTGATAAGTTAGAGATTTACGGTATTTCTCTAAGACTCTATCCAACTCTGGATGAACTTTTTTACTTTGACCTAAGGTAGACCGTCCTTTCGAATGAAAGGAATCATAAAGATCAAGATCAGGCCACGGAATAAAGATACCACTAATAAGACCTTCAAGTCGAGGATCCTGAATTGAAACAAACTGAACATCAAACCCACCAACCATAAGGGTATCGCTTAATACTTTTTCTACAAGCCCTATTCGTTCTCGTTGTGTGCTTAGATACAAAGGGGTTCGTGTGTTTGAACGACTCAAAACAAATTTTGGAACATGCAATGTCGAATCATACCCGGGGTGATTTTTAGGTATGAGAGAACTCGGGTCTTCAGCCCAAGAACCACTTGCAATTTTTCTTAGCGCTTCTCGCGGAAATAAGGAAGATATGCGTTTGCGAATATTTTGTTGAATATGATCTTTTTCATACCAAATTACAGAACTCATTAAAGGAAGATCTATAAGATTTTCACAGGGTGTTTTCTCTAGAAATTTATGTTTTTCCAAAGCTGGAATATGACTTTCAGACATAATGAATCGAAAGCCCTTCCGATTGTATTTATCAAAGTCTTCTCCAGTTTCGAATATAAGAGTTGCAGATGACGAAGAATATTGAGAATTAGGCGTTAGTAAAATAGAATTTCCGGATTTTTGGGGTATGTATCGGCCAACACACTCAAATTTAATTGAATCTGAAGTCTTTCTTTCTCTCCAAAGCGCAATACCATTGAAAATATATGGACCAAATTCTGGAGATTTTTTCCAGATAATTTTGAGAGTCTCTCGTTCCGTTTGAAATCGGAATTCAGGCAACTGCCATAGACCTGACCCCTTTTCCTCAACTATAATTTCCATATTTTTCTTTAGGAAATTTTGGAGATCCAACGAACTGAATTCACTTCCACTCCACCAAAAAATACCTGACCGCAAATGCAATGTCCAGACAGCCTCTTTAGAATTTGACTCGACATGAATATCTTTGAGCACTAAAGACTCTGATTCTTTTTTTTGTAGGTTGAGCCTGGTGAGTGAAGGGCAAATTAAGCGCCCAAGTACGGGGTCTTTTGAAAGCCATTCCTTTGGTTTCTTTTCATCAAAAGACGGAATAGGCCAACCAGCAATACTGAGTTCAGCCCATGCCAAGGTTGATATAAAAAAACAGGAAATACTTAGATAAGAGAGTGCTTTTAAACAAAAGCAAAACCATCTGTACGAATAGAATTTTGACCTTCCCAAACTTTCAAACCTTTTTTAACTGGAGATGCTTCTAAAATTTTTGCCCCCTTTTCAGTAAGGACTTTTTCGACAGCGGGGCGCTTATCAGAATCGCAAAACAACATCATGACCCCACCTCCGCCTGCTCCACATAACCGAGCAAAATTTGCTCCTGCTTTTCTTGCGGCCTGCTCCAGGTTGCGAGTTTCTTCCGTCTCACAACTTGGCCATAACTTCTTTCTTATTTCCCACTCTTTGGCAGAATTTCTAAGAAGTTCTGAAATATTCCCAGCTTGAACACTTTTGGCACATTCCTCAGCATAAAACCCTAGATCCTCTAAGAGGCCTATTGCGTTTTTATCGCCCTCAATCACTTGCTTGAAAAATGTCCAGTTATTTCTTCCTGAGACACGAGACTGACCACTATAGCATAGGACTAGGCTCTCCCCTAGTTCATTGAGAACTGAAGATTCTATTGTTTCAACGACTTCTCCGGTCAAAGGGTATCGAATAATATTCAACCCTCCACGAACGGCTCCCCAGTGATCTTGGCATCCTGTTGGAATATGGAGTAGTTTTGCCTCCGCATTGCATACAAGACGAACCAGAGCTTCTTCAGGTAGAAACTCCCGAATTTTTGTTTTTTGTCTGAGATAATTCAATGCCCCAGCTATTGCAATACCCAAGGTAGAAGAGCCACCCAAACCGGCTCCCTTAGGCGAACTCGCATGAGTTTTAATAACAAGAGGAGGAAGGCCTTCATCCCAAAGGGCTTCGAGCAGTATGCTAAAAAGAGGAAGACTTTGATTTTTACAAATTTGAGCAAAAGATCCTTCTATAAATTTATTTTGATCATAGCTTTGCAAATGATAGTCTTTGCTATTGGACAATGTGATTTCGACATGAGCATAGAGACTTATGCCAACATTAACCGTACATTTATGAGAAAGAAGATGATGTAGGGGCCATAAATCAAGAGTTCCACCTGCAAGATCTATACGTGTAGGGGCTTGAGACTTGATAACAAACATGATTGATCCCTCGTTTCAAACAATGATTGGATTGGAATCTTTATGATAGACAAAGCAGTTACAGTTCGTAAACGAAGAATTTGCTACATAAACAGCGATACGAAAACTCTTGAAACAAGTGCGGCATTTTTTGAAAAAAGACTGCATATGTTATCAAACATTGAATTGACAGAATATACATCTATGGACCTTCTCAAAGAAGGCACACATTTTGATCTCCTTATCATTAATGCTTCAAATTTGAATGAACCTGCGTTCTTGCAATGGTTTTCCAAAGTTGCATTAAACATTCCAAAACAGTTCTCCATCACAACGCCTACTCTTTTTTATTCTCGTGTAGACTTTGCAATCCTCGATGAACTCTGGGAGAGCATCTATAAAAACAATTGGTATTTTGATATCATCCATCCGGACCACCTAGAATCCTTACCGATTCGAGTAGCTAATTTACTTAGAATTTACGACCATCTACATGAAATCCATCGATACGAAAAAGAACTCCAAAATTTAAAAATGCGAATGATTGTTTTAGAAAAGCAGATTGAAAAAATGAGTCCCCGATGAGTCTTATTAATTTAGAATCTCTCTCAAAAAGAGAACTCTTGTTTCACTATGTTTTGAACTGTCAAAACAGAAGTCTTAGTCTTTCATACAGTGACTTAGAGGTCCTAGAAATATGGCTCAAAGACATTCATGAAGATGCTGATGCTCTTTTACTCATCTTGTCCGAAATCCTACCCAGTTACTATGCAAATAAAACAAAAAAAGTCCCCTTGAAAAGAATACAGGTAAGCGTGTCTAAGAAAATCAAAGAGTATCTTTTTTCAATAAAAACTCCCTCGAAAGTTACTCAATAATTTCACTCAATTCTTCAACTTCTTTTCTCAAAATTTTATGACGACTGACAAGTGTGTTCATCGGCATTTGAAAGCTTCGTGCAAGCTTTGAAAAATTCCCTAAATTCTCGCTTAAACCAAGGGCAATAGCCATTGCTTCTATATCTTTTAAAAAAGATTTTAGCCCCTTTCTTGAAAGGGACTCTCTTACATATCTGTTTTTAAACACTTCAAATTGCCAGAAATCAATGTGTTTGAATGATAAGCTTCTAAGAACATCTCCTTCTGTTACATAGTGTCGATTTTCCTTTTTTGCAAACCAAAGACTTTTTCGTAAACATTCCGCTAATTCTAAAAACTCCCCCTTCCATTCTTGATTGAGAAGTTGATTTACAGCTAAAGCAGTACAATTTACCTGAGTTCCTTTTTGATTCATAACACACGAAATATAGTGATGTATTTCATTTTTTCGTTTTTTTAGAGAAGGAATATTAATGAGGACTGAAAACAAGGATTGAGGCATTTTCGAGCCTTCAAGTGCACTCCCTATCACTCTCACATGAGAGAAATTTGCAAGAAAACTATCCAAAACGCTTAAAAGATCGGGTGACAACTCCTCTATATGCCTTAAAAAGAGGTCTCCATAATTCGCTTTTTGAAACAATCTTTTCAAATCTTTCGAATGTTTTATCTGATGACAATGCGCTATCACAAATGGCCGAGCGGGTTGCTTAGCCATTCGCCAAAGTTCAAATGCTAAACTAGTTTTGCCACATCCAGATGGACCACTTATTAATATTGAATTAGGAAATCCTGTAAATTTTGAAATGGAACGAAGACGAGCGCGAAGGAACTCATCTTGTAGAAAAAACTCTGAACCAAAATCAAAAACTCGCTGTTTTTTGAAAGTTCTCGATGAAGCTGTGTTTTGTTTTTTAAAATTTTCCATACCTTGCTTCCACATTTAAGGAAGCGCAAGAAATTCACCTGCGGTGGAAATTGCCTTGAATGCTTAGTCTTGTCAAGTATTGCTTCTCAACCATGCGGGAAGGAATCTCTTTGACAAAAGTTTTAGCACCATTGATTATATCAGTTCAAAACGAAATTGAAATTCTAGGAGATACGCAGTGAGTGAGCATTTGATGAATGTAAATGATAGCAATTTCGAGCAGAGTGTTTTGAAATCCTCTGTTCCCGTTCTAGTAGACTTTTGGGCGCCTTGGTGCGGACCATGTTTAGCAATTGCGCCACTGCTAGAGGATCTCGCAAAAGAATACAAAGGTAGAGTCAACATTGCAAAACTAAACGTGGATGAAAATCCAAACACACCTGCAATTTATGGCGTACGTTCTATTCCTTATTTAGTCCTATTAAAAAACGGGAAAATAGTCGACTCCATAGTAGGTGCTGTCCCTAAAACAAAACTTTCTATGATGTTGGACAAATCTCTTGGATAAAAATTATGGGGATCTTGAGCAGAATCTTCTCCTACAAAATAAAGTTATTGCCGGAGTTGATGAAGTAGGGCGCGGATGTCTTGCTGGACCTGTTTATGCCGCAGCTGCCGTGCTGGATTTTGACAAGCTCTTTGCACTAAAAAAGAACCAACTTTCCTTAATCCGAGATTCCAAAAGCTTAAGTCACAAGCAACGCGCAATCAGTTTGAGTTTTTTGCCAGATATAGCGCTATCCTACGGAATCGCTCACGCAGACACTTGGGAAATTGAAGAGCTGGGAATCAGCAAAGCGACTTTTCTGGCAATGCACCGAGCACTCAACCAATTAAAAGTCCCTTTCGACATTCTACTCCTTGATGGGAAATACCCACTCCCTGACTTTGAAAAAAAACAGATGTGCATAATTGGCGGAGACGCTTCCTGCTTTTCCATCGCTGCAGCCTCTATTTTCGCAAAAGAAGCAAGAGATGGAATCATGCGTGACATTGCAAAGACTTTTCCAAACTATGGTTTTGAAAAGCATGTCGGTTATGCAACAAAAATGCATCTTTCTGCTATCAAACAACATGGCATCTGCTCTTTACATCGGAAAAATTTTGAGCCTATAAAATCGATGTTGAGCTCCTAAGTCATTTGCTCTCAAGCTAAATCAGAATTATTTATTAAATATGAAACCTTATATTTATGGAAAATTTGCTGAGGATTTTGTCGCGAATGTGCTTTTAAAACAAGGTTGGATTCTTATTGCAAGGAATTTCAGAAAAGTGGGTTTGGAATTAGATATTGTGGCTATAAAAAATAAGACTATGATTTTTGTCGAAGTAAAATACCGCAGGATAGCTCCCAAAACTATGCGGGATTGGAATCAGATTCTGACACAAAAAAAAAGAATGGCGCTCGAAAGAGGCGCCAAAACGTTCCTACAAATCAAACACGACACGCTTCCCGACTGGGAAACCTTACGGTTTGACCTAGCAATTGTATACCCCCAGCATTCGCAACCTCACGGCCTGCTATATGCCCCAGGGATCTGATTACTGAGGAAGATTTACAGAACTCATGACCGTGCCTTCTGGAAGACGACGAGTACGAATTCTTGCAGCTTTCCCAAGCAAGTCGCGGAGATAATAAAGACGAGAACGCTTTACCACACCGGCAGAAACAAGATCGATCTTTTCAATCAGAGGAGAATGAAGGGGGAAAACCCTCTCCACACCGACGCTATTTGCGCCCATCTTGCGAACCGTAAAGGTTGAACCTGCGCCGCCCTTACGGAAACGGATACAGACACCTTCAAAAAGCTGAATTCGGTACTTTTTCGCACCGTCATCAGTTTTTCCACCCTCTTCAACCTTGTAATGAACACACAAAGTGTCACCAGGCCTGAACGGGGGATGGTTCTTGGTTAAAGGAAATTTACGCTTTTCAAAATTTTTTATTAACAAATTTTCCATGACTATCGAATTTCATTAGAGTTGTTCGATGAAGCTGAGAGGCCAGTGATAACTCACAGCTCCCCTCGCGTCAATGTCTTTTGACATCTTCCCTCTATTATGAGGATTCCTATAGCACTTCAGCTACAGCGATTCATGCCCGAATCGACGGTCGTTCAGCCTATAAAGCACCCAACCTTTAATTACAAGCTTCAAATAATTCCAAAGCTCCCCGAGTTTCTATCAAGAAATACAAAAACTTGCAAATATCGATTTTGGCTTTTTTTAAACAACGGCGATAAATTGCCTCTTTTATTCGGCTAAGGGTTTTTCTGAAAAAAACTGTTTTAATAGAGTTTTTTCACTAGTATGGGACTCGAACAACGAAAGAACGACACCCCATGCTAGCTTTCATCCGACATAAACTTGAAAACACACAGACACTCTCACGTAAGGAAGCCGAGTGGCTTTATACCCATGCAGATATGCAAACCTTGTCCGACCTCTCCCTTCTCGTCCGTAGTCGCTATCACGATCCCAATGAAGCCACGTATCTAATAATGGCTATCATTAATTATACGAATATTTGTGTAGCAGCTTGTGACTATTGCTCCTTCTATAGACTCCCCCATCAAGAGGGGGCATACCTCCGAAATTTCGAAGCGATTTGTGAGAGAATAGAGAAGGTTCGAAAATTTGGGGGAACCCTGGCAGGACTTAATGGCGGGTTTCATCCTAAGTTAAAAATCCAAGATTATGCTGAACTTTTTCAAAAACTGAACGTTCAATTCCCTGATATGACTTTCTACGAAATGACGGTCGCTGAATTCATGTTTAGCTGTAAGATTTCCAGAGTCGACTATGAAACAGGCGTAAATATTCTAAAAAAGGCAGGAACTCAGTGGATCACGGGTGGCGGCTCTGAGATTCTCGATAATTCTTTTCGTAAACGTCACAGCCCAGGAAAATACACTGTTGAAGATTTTTTCTCTGCTCAATCTGCAATTTTGAAAAATGGTCTACGTTCAACCGCAACGATGGTTATTGGGTTTGATGAAAGCATCGAAGAACGTTTTAATCATTTAGAAAATCTAAAAACTTTTCAAGACAACCATGAAAACCAACTTACAAGCTTTCTCTGTTGGACTTATAAACCTTTCAGCAATCGACTAGGTGGAGAAGAAATTTCCACTGAGGCATATTTAAGATGGTTAGCAATTTGCAGAATTTATTTGGATAACTTTATCCATATACGAACCTCTATTCTTACAAAAAATGAAGATGCATTGCTGGGATTAAAATTCGGGGCTAATGATTTTGATCTCCCCGTCGAGGATGAAGTCACTGAGAAAGCAGGAGCTACGATTTCTTTAGACTTCGATTCTATTTTAAATGCAGCGAGAAGATTGGGATTTAACCCTATTAAGAGAGTCCCTTTTAGTCGGCTTAAACATGAGGAAAGGATTTACATATGAGCATTCCAAGTTGGGATCAGTGGGAGTCTCTCGCCTTCAAAGAACTTTCGAAATCCTCACCTGAATCGCTTTCTAAAATAAGTCCTGAAGACATTCCTATCCAAGCTCTCTACACACAAAAAGATCTCGAACAATTTTCTTTCCAAGAAAATTTTCCAGGACTTCCTCCTTACACTCGCGGACCACGCGCAACAATGTACTTTCACAAACCTTGGACCATACGTCAATACGCAGGTTATTCAACTGCTACTGAATCCAATAAGTTTTATCGACAAAATCTAGCATCTGGGCAGAAAGGACTAAGCATAGCTTTCGATCTTGCAACGCATAGAGGATATGATTCTGACAATCCTAGAGTTGAAGGGGACGTTGGGAAAGCGGGGGTCGCTATTGATTCTGTTGAAGACATGAAAATCTTGTTTGATGGGATCCCACTCGACAAAATGAGCGTCTCCATGACTATGAACGGAGCTGTTCTTCCCATTCTTGCTTCGTACATTATCACTGCAGAAGAACAGGGTGTTTCTCAAAACAAACTTACAGGAACCATACAGAACGACATTCTCAAAGAGTATATGGTTCGTAATACATATATATTCCCACCTGAGCCCTCGATGCGTATTGTCGCTGATATTATTCAATATACAACAAAACACATGCCTAAATTTAATAGCATAAGCATCAGTGGATATCATATGCAAGAAGCTGGCGCTAATTCTGCTATAGAGCTCGCCTACACGATTGCTGATGGAATCGAATATGTGAAACTTGCACTCGATAGAAAATTATCCATAGATGATTTTGCTCCGCGCTTATCTTTCTTTTTCGGCATCGGAATGAATTTCTACATGGAAATTGCCAAACTAAGAGCGGCACGAACTTTATGGTTTAAGCACATTCAAAAATTTAACCCCAAAAATCCGATGTCTTCTGTGCTTCGTACTCACTGCCAAACTTCAGGATATTCGCTTACAGCTCAAGATCCATATAACAACGTTATTAGAACCACCGTGGAAGCCATGGCTGCCGTGCTCGGTGGCACACAATCCCTTCATACAAACGCTCTTGATGAAGCTATTGCTCTACCCACTGAATTTTCAGCGCGTATTGCTCGAAACACACAACTTATTCTTATGGAAGAAACGGATCTCACATCTACAGTAGACCCATTTGGTGGGAGCTATTTTATGGAAAGCCTTACCCATCAGCTCATTGAAAAAGCTGAGAGCCTCATAAAAGAAGTTGACGAATATGGAGGAATGACAAAAGCCATTCTATCAGGGATTCCAAAAATGAGAATAGAAGAGGCCTCTGCAAAAAAACAGGCCAAAATTGACAACGGAGAAATACATGTCGTCGGAGTTAACATTTACCCCTCCGAAGATTCAAATCAGCTGTTGGAAGTACTTAAGATAGATAACCATGAAGTTCTTAAGCTCCAAAAAGAGGCTTTGCGAAACTTAAAATCCAAGCGAGATAATGAAAAAATAAAAAAAGCGCTTAACGCACTCACTCTAGGAGCAAGCGACCCGCAAGCAAATTTACTAGAACTCACTATTGAAGCTATGAGGGCGCGAGCAAGCGTAGAAGAAGCTACAGAAGCTCTTGCAAAAGTTTTCGGTCGTTACCAAAGTGAAACATACACTGTTACATCTGTTTACGGGAAGCATATGAAAGATGATCCTCAATTTCTTCTCGCACGAAATTCTGTTTTAGTGTTTGAAAAAGAAAATGGAAGAAGGCCCCGAATACTGATTGCTAAATTAGGTCAAGATGGACATGATCGCGGTTCTAAAGTTATTGCTTCTGGTTTCGCAGATATAGGATTTGATGTCGATATCGGGCCTCTTTTTCAAATCCCTGATGAAATTGCTAAACAAGCTATAGAGAATGACGTCCATGTGATAGGCATTTCCTCGCTTGCAGGAGGGCACCTCACGTTGGTTCCCAAACTTATCTCTAAGCTCAAAGAGCTGGATGCAAAAGACATCAGTGTCGTGGTAGGTGGGGTTGTCCCATCCAAAGATCATTCAGATCTAAAAAAGAAAGGAGTGGAAGCCATATTTAGTCCCGGCGACACTATTCCTTTCTGTGCTCTAGAAGTTCTTAAGATTCTCAAAAAGAAGAAAGAACGATCATGATAGAAGCACTTCACAAGAAAATCAAATCAGGAGACAAAAGAGCTTTGGCAAAAGCCATAACCCTTATTGAAAGCACTCGGAAAGAAGATCGCAAAGACGCATTAACCTTACTCACAAAAATTGATGTAAACTCTTCGCATTCTTTGAGAATAGGTATTAGTGGAATTCCAGGAGTTGGAAAAAGTACTTTTATTGAAAAATTAGGTCTTCACATTCTCGAACAATATCCATCTTCAAAAATAGCTATTTTAACAATAGACCCAAGCTCTCCTATTGAGGGAGGAAGCATTTTAGCTGATAGATTGCGCATGACGCAGTTAAGCAATCATCCCCATGTTTTTATTCGACCTTCTCCAAGCTCTGGGTCTCAGGGTGGTCTATCTCGAAGAACACGTGAATCAATGATTCTTCTCGAGTCTTCGGGTTTTGATTTCATCTTTGTTGAAACTGCTGGGGTGGGGCAGACGGAATACAGCGTCGCATCGCTAGTAGATATATTTCTTCTCCTTCAAATGCCATCGACTGGAGACGAGTGGCAAGCAATGAAAAAAGGAATACTAGAGCTTGCAGATATTTTGATTGTCAACAAGACAGACGGAAATCTTAAGAGTGAAGCAATAAAACTAAAAAAAATACTCCAATTGTCTTTTGCAACAGAGTCCTCTTCTCCTTCAATTTTTTCATGCTCTTCTCTACTAGATGAAGGGATAGACGAAATTCTTATGACTATTATAAAAAAAATTGAAAAACAGAAATCAGGTGGTGATTTTGTAAGAAAAAGAACAGATCAAACACTCTTTTGGTTCAAAGAAGAGCTTATAGCTCATATTAAGCAAGAAATTGAATGCAATCCTGAAATAAAAAAAGTTCTTTCGGTTTTTAAAAATGACCTATTAAGTAAGGAAGCTTCTTTGTTTTCAATAGTTGCTGAAAAAGCTGCTAAGAAGCTTCTGCGCGAAGAATTTCATCTTTAGAATTTTTAAAGATCTCCATTTTCTTTCTTGGATTTTTTGGACGAATTTTTCTGGCTTTATTCATGAGATTCATTGCTTTTTCTTCATCACCTTTTTTCTTAAGACATCTTCCTAATCCCATCAAAGCGCTCGCAAGAAGTGGGTTAGTATTTAATGCTTTTTTATATAATTCCATAGCCAAATCAAATTTATGTTCTCCGTAACTTATATCCCCTTGAAGACTCCATACTATAGATAGATGATTTTGAGACCATTCTACTTGTTCTATGAGCTCATGAGCTCTTTCAAATTTTTTTAGACTGATATAAATTCTCAACAAAATTATTGACATCTCTTCATCTTTTTTTTCGAAATTGGTACGCTCTGCAATTTCTAGAGCTTTTTTATAGTTATGTTTTTTCCAATATACCCAAGCGAGAGAGCGTAAAGCACGTAAATTATTCTTCTCAATTGTAAGAGCTTTTTTATAGCTAATAATTGCCTTCTTATATTTTTTTAAAAGTCTGAAACATTCTCCAAGAACATAATGAACTTCAAACTTCTTTTCTAGCTGAGGTAAGGATTTCTTAATATGTTTAATAGAGCCTTTGTAATCACCAGATTTATACAAAGCAACACCTAATCGTTCTTGAGCATAAGCAGTATCATTTTCTAAGTGAATACTTTTTTGATAAAGCTCAACAGCTTCCCTTAGAAGGCCGCGATTCAAAGCATCTTCAGCTTGATTAAAGAGTGAAGGTTCTTTTGGAGCAGAGATGCATGAACTTAAAATTATAAAAGTGATAGCTACAGTTTTCATGATCCTTATTTCGTCATAACTTCTTGACTCTTTAGCAAAAAAGTATTGTGATAGATTCCATAAAGGTTCTTTTATCCTAATATTATTAATAGTTAAAAAATGGGCTGGATATGAATGATTCCCAAAACTCTTTAGGGAAACCCTCTCTTCTTTACTTTTTTCAAGACATAAAGTTAGCACACAGTATCTTCGCATTACCCTTTGTATGTTCTTCACTCGTTTTTATTCACTTTGAATGGGATTTGAAAAAGACTTTGTTGATATTTCTTTGCATGATTTCAGCAAGATCTTACGCAATGGGAATGAATAGATACCTCGATCGAGAATGGGATAAACTCAATCCTCGAACAAGACAAAGAATGATACCAAGCGGCAAATTACTCGCTAAAGACAGTCTCTTTTGGAGCTTAATATTCGCTTTCCTGTTTTGTTTTTGTTCGTTCCAACTTAACCGCACAGCTGGATTTTTAAGCCCTCTGATTCTTATAATTCTTGGTGCTTACCCCTTGATGAAAACGCTATCGTGGCTTACTCACTGGTACTTGGGCATGTGTTTAGGTCTTAGCCCACTTGCTGCAAGCTTTGCTCTGACAGGGACTATGAGCCTTGAAATTCTGTGGCTAGGTATAGCTATCACGATGTGGACGGCTGGTTTTGATATTCTATACGCGCTTCAAGATTATTCTTTTGATAGACAATTTTCACTCAGAAGTATTCCTACACGTCTTGGTATTAGGAAATCCCTGATTCTAAGCCGCTTATGTTTTGTGGCTATGCTAGTTATATTAATCTACATAGGACTTCTACGACACAGTGGTTTTCTATACTTTCTTGGTATAATGGTGGTTGGATGCCTTTTAGTTTGGGAACAGTGGCTTGTAAAGGCGTCTAATGAAGATGCTATCTCCCCCCATATTCAGATTGCTTTTTTTAATGCAAACGCATGTGTGGGACTTAGCTTTTATATATTTACTCAACTTGATGTGATTTTAACCCGATGAAAACAAAAACTCTTTCGCATTCTTCTCCTGCTAAGACATTGTTATTTGCTGCTTTGTTTAGTGCTTTTCTTTCAATTATCAAACTGCTTGGTTTTTTATACACAGGCTCCTTGATTGTACTCGCTAGTTTTTTTGACTCCCTTGCAGATACAGCAAGTTCACTTATCAACAATTTTATTTATAAAAAATCATTAGCTAGCGCAGACAAAGAACATCCTTTTGGTCATGGTGGGTTTGAAGTCATCGGTGCTTTAATTCAAGGTTTACTTATCACATTTTTTGGCGCAAGTCTTTTTATAGAATCCATGAGAAAACTAAGCTCTGGCGCCTATCAAAGCATAGATCCCAAAACCCTTCCTTTTGCCATAGGCGTCATGCTTTTTTCCGCTTTAGGGGGCTTACTCATTCACTTCTATATGCATTCTCAAGTTAAAAAATTAAAGAAAAGGCGCGAAAGATCCCTCGTTCTTCTTGCAGATAAGGCACATTATTCGGGGGATGTACTCGCAAATTTTGGGAGTGCAGCAGGTCTTTTGATTGTATATCTTTCTCATTTGTCCTTCTTAGATCCCATAATAGGATCCTTTTCTGCTCTGTTTCTTGGAAGTGTCGCTTTCCCTATTTTGAAAAAATCATTTAGAGATATCGTTCACAACGAAGCTCCTGAAGAATTTCAACAGATTATTGTTAATATCGTCATGTCTGTCGATTCACGCATCAAAGGGATTCACCTCCTTCGATCAAGGGAGTTTGGTCCTTTTCTTTTCGTAGATTTTCATATGAAACTACCGGATGATATCAATATAAAAGAGGCCCATACAATTGGTGAAAAAGTTGAACTAGAAATCAGAAAAATTTTTCTAAATGCAGATATTTTTATACATATCGACCCTGAAAGCGAACCCGATCAAGAGTTCTGGGACCCCTCATACAAACTTCCTGAGCAAGATTAGAGAAGATTCATTTCAGCTTTTTTATAACTCAACATACTTCGACGGGCTTCAAAGAGATTTTTGTAGGATTCATAACGTATTCTTAGTCGTTCAGCTTCACCTTTTGCTTCAGCTAACTTTTCGAGAAAGTCTACGTAAACTTCATCTACTTCAGCCAGTCTGCGAATCTTTGACTCTGTCCTGAGGCCATCATCGTACTTTTCCATAGCTCTTGCTCTATATGTTGCTTTGAGTAGCTCAAGCTTATCTGAAATTTTTTTTGCTGCTGCGTACTCTATGCCCACTTTATTGGCCAAATGTACTATATCTTCCAGAGATTTTTGAGGACTTTGCTGCCGATTTATCATGCTGTCTTTATGTAATTTTTCCTCTTTAATTCCAAAAATCATAAGTATCCCAAAATATTTTCTAATTTTTTTTCTAATTAAATCCGATCCCTACTACATAAGGTAGTTTAAACTATTAGAAGTAGGGAGAGAATTGAAAAAGCAGGTGGATTTTATGGTCCTAGAAATGACCTCACCACAAGAATTTTTTCACGAAGAGTTGAAACTCGCGATCAAATCCAACCGTATACATCTCAGTAAAGATCTGGAATTCTATATAGTAAATCTTCTTTGCGCATATATCACACCGGAAAAACTGAACTTAAGTGACGGAGACTATAATCCTCTAGATACACCTCTTGCAATCTTGTTTGAAAAAGCTGTGGATGCTCCATTAGAAGAACGTTTGAAAATTTTGAAATCCGTCGGGGATACAAGTTTATATATCTCAGGATTTTTTCAGAATTCATTTACTCGTAAAATGTTTACATTAGATTATTTTATGTCTGTTGGAGTGAGTGCTTATACTAACGTCTCCAATCTCAGTAAAGTTCTCTCAAAAAATTCATACCATCCCATTCTCTATGACAATCTTGCAAAAAGTTTCTTCGATATTGTTGAACTGGTTGCTTCTGTTAGCGACAAACTAGGGGAACCAAAAGATATGGATATTTTAGCGGTGTACGAACGCTGGACAGAAAACAAATCGGAAAGACTCAGAATGAAACTTAAGAAACATGGAATTCTACCTCTAACAATATCTACTAAAAACAAAAATTGATCACATCCCCTTTGAACGCTTCATTTTTTCTATTATGATTTGTATAGCATTTGCATCTTCTTCATGACGCGAAAAAACAAGCTCTTCACGCAGAGTTTCAAAGTGACTTAAAAGCTCGACGAAATGAGAACTATAACGCAAGTCCTCAAGAGCATGAGGCATGTCTCCCACAAGCGCTAATATTCGACCTCTTTTGAATCGAATGAAAGGATCCGAATCATTTATTTTAATAGCTTGACTGTAGCTGTAATAACTTCTTCTTATGTCTATACTTTGTTCGGCATCTGAAACAAACTGCTGATATACACGCTTGGTAGAAAAAGGAACATAAGAACCTGAAAGAATACTGATTAAAAAAATGATGATAAAAAAAATACCGAGTACTATATTTTTATTCACCAATCTATTCATTTTGAGATTCAGCATGGAAGCACCTAAAAGGACACCCCCCATTAATCCCCCCATATGAGCTGCATTATCAATGCCAATTCTTCCATAATCTGCAATGTAAAACACAAAGTTGAGCCCAATAGCAAATGCAAAGTTTATAACTGCCATATAGGTAAACGGACCCATTTTCACAAATCTTCCAAATTCTTTAAACATGACCATGTTTTCAAAGAGTACTCCGAAACCAATAAGTCCAAAAATTGCACCTGAAGCCCCCGCCCCTATAGACAGATTGAGCAGAGAGCTTAAAACATTTCCAGCTATTCCAGATCCGATATAAATAATCAAAAACCACAACCCACCTATCATAGGTTCTAGATAAGAACCTATAACTTTAAGTGCTAAACTATTAAGTCCAAAATGCAGAATTCCAAAATGCAAAAAAATAGGAGTGAAAAATCTCCACCACTCTCCTTTTGCAAGACTTACAGGATCTTTTGCCCCCCAATTTATTAGAGAGAGAGTATCGGGTGTAAAAAAACTGGAACTCGAAATACTAATAAGAATAAATAAGATTGCATTTACAACAAGAATACGACCAGTCCAGGTAGACAAATAAAATTTACTGTTTTGAAAAAAACGAATATGATTAAGTCTCAACAGGACTCCTATTTTTCACTAAAAAACCCAGTAATCGGGAACATTCATTTTCAAATATGACGTTTTTTCGAAATTTACAACTTTTGTCTTTCGAGAAGCCACCCCCACACTGATTCTTCCATGAGATCTATGAAGACTTAGAAACATTTGTTCAGCTTCCCAACTACCTTTAGAATCTTCTCTTACATCAGCAATAATATCCACTTGGGCCCCTTTAAAAAAAAGATTTCTATCGTAAGTTTCCAATTCTATATACAGCGATTTGGACTCATTTCGAAAAGGGATTTTTTGAAAATGAACTACTGAATAAGAATCCTTTTTTTCTATTGCTGAGATTTTATAAACTCCTTCTATGGATTTCGTATGCCTTTCTTTTACTCCATCTGCTCTTAGATGAACAAATGAGATAAAAAAGAAAAAAATGAAAAAACAAAAATTCTTTTTCATAGTTCAACCTTAAACAAGAGAGTGTATAAATTCTCCATTCAAAAGGCTCTGGGCTAAAATTTCAATCTCTCTATGAAGAGATCGATCAGTATCCATTCGTGGAGATATTATCCTAACCTTATCATAAACCTTCTGAAGTTTTGGTGAAAGTTTTATTCCCACTCCAAGATCAATAGCTTGGCATGCGCCTAGCAATTCAATCGAAAGTATCCATGCAACATTTTTGCTAACCATTCGCAATTTACGAGCTGCAAAAGCACCCATACTCACATGATCTTCCTTATCAGCTGAGGTAGGAATAGTATCTACACTTGCTGGATGTGAAAGAACTTTATTTTCAGATGCAAGCGCTGCGGTTACAACGTGAGGAATCATAAACCCAGAATTCAGCCCACCATCTTTTGTTAAAAACGAGGGCAGTCCGCTCATGTTTGGATTTGTCAGTTTCTCGGTTCTTCGCTCAGAAATATTTCCAATTTCTGTGAGAGCAATACAGAGGTAGTCATAGGAGCATGCTAAAGGAGCCCCATGAAAATTTCCTCCACTAAGAACCTCTCCACTTTCAAAAACAAGGGGGTTATCTGTAATACTATTCAATTCTGTATCTACGATTCCCTTAACAAAATCCAGGGTCATTCTTGCTATCCCATGGACTTGTGCAGCACATCGGAAAGAGTAAGGATCCTGAACTTTATTATAATCTTCGATAACATTTTTCATTTCAAGAAAAGATAAAATATTTTTCGCAGCTGCAATTTGCCCAGCATGAGGTCGCAGATTGTGAATACGAGCGTCAAAGGCTGAAAGCGTTCCTTTAATTCCACTTAAACTCAAACTCAATGCCATATCTGCGATTAAGATTAGTTTCTGCGCTTCTTCCAATGCAAAGGATCCTTCGACACTCATATAGTGGGTCCCATTAATAAGGGCGAGACCTTCTTTCATGAGCGGCACAAAAACTTCAATGCCTGCTTCCTTTAAAGCTTGTTTAGCATCAACTTCGGCTCCTTTGTAATTCACCCTCCCCTCACCTAGCAATGCAAGAGCGAGATGAGCGAGAGGAGCAAGATCACCAGAAGCCCCTACACTACCTTTAGATGGAATTACAGGAAGAATATCGTGTTGAATGAATGCAAGAATAGCTTCAATGCACTCTCTACGAACACCACTGTTTCCCATGAGGAAGTTATGTGCTTTTATAATCAACAAGGCTCTAACCAGTTCGGGACTTAACCTCTCCCCCACACCACAAGCATGAGAACGAATGAGATTGCTTTGAAGATTAATGATCTGTTCTTTAGGAATAGATATTTGAGACAGGAATCCAAAACCTGTGTTTACACCATATATGATTTTATTATCGGAAATTGCATTTTCGAGAACATCTCTTTGATTTTGAATTTGAACCCATCTATCTTCTCGAATTTCAAAATCAGGTTTGGGTTTTATGGAGAGAGAAACTAATTTTTCACTATTAAGCCTATCAGATCCAAGAGAGAATTTCGCAAGCACAGCAGCATTCCTTATGAAATTTTAGACTGATTCATGAAGATCGATAATTGCTTGTTTCTTATTAACGGAATTAAAAAAATAAGCACCTACGACAAAACAATTCGCCCCTAAATTTTTTAGTTCCTTTATATTTTTTGAGGAGACACCACCATCAACTGCAACGACTATATCTTTGAGTTTCGATGATTTTTTCCAAATTTGAATTTGTTTTAATTTGTCGTAAACGACGGGAATAAAATCTTGCCCACTAAACCCAGGATTCACAGAAAGCAAAAGAATCCTGTCTAAAACGTCCAACAAACTTTCTATGTGAAAAATAGGAGTTCCTGGGTTTAAAGCGATCCCCGCTTTTGCACCCAATTTTCGAATATTTTGAAGGGTTCTATAAGGATGAATGGAGGCTTCTAGATGAAAGCAAAGACTATCAGCTCCTGCTTTAACATAGGATTCTGAAACCATATCAGGGTTGGATACCATAATATGAACATCAAGAGGAAGTTGTGTTGCTTTTTTTAAAGAAGAAATAAGGGGAAGACCGAAAGTTAAGTTTGGGACGAAATGACCATCCATGACATCGATGTGCAAGGAGTCTGCACCTGAATCTTTAATTTCTGAAATAGCTTTTTCAAAATTAAGCTGATCCGCAGAAAGCAAAGAGGGCGAGATAATAATTTTTTTCAATCCATGTTCCCTTTCATGTTCATCATCTTTTTCCGAATGGAATTTGCTTTTAAACGGCTCATTCTTTCCGTAAAGACAATTCCATCTAAATGATCAATTTCATGTTGTAAGCATATAGAAAAGAGACCATCACATTCTGCAGTAAATTCTTTTCCGAATTCATCGAACGCTTTCACAACAACACGTGAATGGCGCTCTACAAAATCGAAAATTTCAGGGAAACTCAAACACCCTTCTACAGAACGTTTCACTTTCCCTCTCTTTTCAATAATAACAGGATTTACAAAGGTGAATCTTTTGTTATGCCACCACGCAAGGTCATCTTCCCTATCACCATACTTTTCGGCACTGTGAGGAATGTAAATGGTAAGCACGCGTTGCAATACATTGACTTGGTTTGCGGCTAGACCCACCCCACCCTCTAAATCCATAGTAGCATGCATATTTTGAGATAGAGTCTGCAGATTTTCATCAAAAACAAGGACTTCGGCTGCTCTTGTTTCCAATACTTTTGATGGCCAGGTCATGATGGGCAATATAGGCACAGTTTCCTCAAATTAAGAAATATTCTGGGAAGCATCATAGATGCTTAGTTTAGACAACTTTGCAAATCTTACGGCGGAAGTCAAGAACCTGCTAATGACTGGGCTTATCTTTGGGGCTAGCTGTTTCTACCAAGGCAAGTCGGATTTTTTGACTTAGCTGATCGTAAAGGACGGATGCGTGATATTCCAGCATGCTTACCACTTGATTTTCTACGAGAAATCGATGCGAATAGAAAAAAAGGGTTTTATTTCCAATCGGAATAGAAAGAACATAAACACTCAAAATGAGGTACAACAAAGGTCTTAGTAATTTTTTGATTAAATCCTTCATATAAACCCATCCTTTGAGACAAAACTTAACTTACAAGATCTTTCACCCTTGAAGGATCTTCGAATTTTTTATGCGAAAGCGGATAGATCAATTTTTGAGAAAAAAGTATGGGGAAAATTTCCATGTAATCTTCGACATAAATAAATTTCATATTTTTTTTCACACTTGCGGGAAATTCTTCTATAATTGCTCGATTTTGTGAAGGGATGATGACGTTCTGCATCCCTTCTCTCTGTGCTGCAAGAATCTTTTCTCTAAGACCCCCAACTCCTAAAATTTTTCCATGAAGAGTGATTTCACCCGTCAAGCAAGTTTGTTCCAAGGGGCTTTTTCCAAGAATAGTAGAGAGAACAGAACTTACAAGTGCAGATCCAGCGCTTGGACCGTCTTTTGATACAGCTCCATTTGGAATATGAATATGAATGTCATATCTTTCAAAAAAGCTTGGATCTATTCCAAAAAATGCGGCTCTTGATTTAACAAAACTGAAACCCGTTTGCGCCGACTCCTTCATCACATCACCTAGTTGACCAGTAAGAACCAAATTTCCCTTACCCGCAAGTAAACTAGTTTCGATAGGAAGAATTTCCCCACCATAAGGCGTATAGGCCATACCAAACGCAATACCTACTGAATTCAAATTGAGAAGATTATCTTGACCAAATTTTTTTGACCCGAGGTATTTTTGAATTTTTAAAGGACTTAATTTTATAATGTCTGCGGTTTCAGATCCTTCAGCGACTCCACGAGCTATTTTTCTACATACAGATGCTATTTGTTTTTCCAAACCACGCAACCCACTTTCCCGCGTATACCCTCGTATCAGCGAATAAATAGCTGCCTTGCTAAATTCAATAACCTTGGACCCTAATCCTGTTTCTTTTGCCTGTTTTGGAACAAGAAAACGACCTGCGATTTCGGCTTTTTCATCTTCTGAATATCCTGAAATTTCGATAATCTCGAGTCGATCTCGCAGAGCGGGATGTACAGTATCTAATGAATTGGCATTTGCAATAAACATTACTGATGAAAGATCAAAAGGGACACCAATATAATGATCTAAAAATTGAAAATTTTGCTCTGGATCTAGGACTTCAAGAAGAGCAGCAGCAGGATCACCTCTGTAATCTTGACCTAGCTTATCAATTTCATCCAACATAATAATTGGATTTATACTTTTTGAATTCTTGATTGCAGTAATAATTCTTCCTGGAAAGGCCCCTACATAGGTTCTACGATGCCCTCGAATATCAGCTTCGTCTCTAACTCCTCCCAAAGATATTCTTTCAAAATTACGACCGATAGAATGTGCAATAGAACGTCCAAGACTCGTTTTCCCAACACCTGGAGGCCCCACAAAACAAAGAATAGGACTTTTTGTTTTTGGATTCAATTTTTTCACTGCAAGATACTCAATGATGCGATCTTTGACTTTACTTAAACCAAAGTGATCACTTTCCAAGTCACTTGCCACTTTTTTCAAATCTAAAAAATCTGTTGTAGAAATATTCCAAGGTAAATCTAAAATAGTCTCAACATGTGCACGGACAAGAGAGGCTTCACTCGTATCTTGATGCATCTTTTCAAGACGTCGCATTTGTCTTGTCACTTCATTTTTAGCTTCCTCAGAAAGTGGAGTTTCATTAGCTCTTTTCCACATCATCTCAATTTCGTCTTTTGAATCCACATCTCCCAACTCACTTTTCAACGCACGAATCTGCTCTCGAAGATAATGTTCTCGCTGTAGTTTACCTATTTCTTCTTTAGCTTGATTTTGTATTCGAACTTGCATTTGACAAACTTCTATTTCTCTGGACAGAAATGCATGAACTTTAGCTAATCTATCTTTAGGATCAATGATTGCGAGCGTTTGTTGAGCTTCCTGAACTTTTAATCCCAAATTTGCTGCGACTAAATCTGCAAGCCTTCCAGGTTCTTTCACATCTTCCAAAATCATGAGGATGTCGGGCGAAAGGAATTTTCCTAAGTTTGCTATTTTTTCAAGATTTTCACGCACTGCTCGAATCATAGCTTCAACTGAATGATTTGGAGTCGTAATGGGGACTTCTTCTATTTCTTGAACATCCACTACAGGAAAATTTTTAGTACTTACCAATTTTCGAATACGCGCTTTTGCCAACCCTTGAATTAGAACTTTCATTCTCCCATCTGGTAATTTGCGAGTTCTCATTATGGAACAAATCGTCCCAATATCATAAACATCGAAAGGAGCATCTGTGGATGACTCCAAACCCGAACCTTCATATCCAGATACTTTGAAAGCTGAAAGAAAAATTTTTCTACTGTGATTTAGTGCAAATTCAACTGCATTAATACAAAGATCCTCGTTTATAAAGACAGGGATAATCATATGTGGAAAGACAACAATATCTTTGAGTGGAAGTAAGGCTATTTGAACTGACTCAAAAGAATGCGTGTTGTTTGGTGAGCCGTCATGCATGCAACCATCTCCCGAACTATGAAGTTTCCTACAAAGTTCTTCTCGGCTCGAAGGAGAATTGCTTTAATTTTCAGGAAAGAAAGACGAACTAACCCCTATCAGCTAAAAGCGAAATACGAGGTTTAAGCTATTTTGTAAAAAAAATAATCAGAAGCGAAAGCTTAGGAATTTGTACTAGGGACTAGAACACTTACAATGGCGGGTCTTAAAAGCTTGTCATACATCTTATAGCCCTTTGCATATTCGCAATCTATGATCTCATCAGAAACTTCAGCGCTTTCCGTTCTCTTGATAGCTTGATGCAAATTCGGATCAAATTTTGAACCTACAGATGAGATCTCTTGAAGGCCATTACGCTCAAGTATCTCGAAAAGCTGTTTGCGTACTATTGAAAATCCTTCTCGAAAAGAATCCAGCCCTTCCATAGTGTTTTCTGTTTGCATAGCTTTATCAAAACCATCCAGAACGGTAAGTATCTCCTTGCAAAAACTCTCAAGAGCAAACTTCTTAGCTTGATCAACTTCCTTGATGAGACGCTTTCGAATATTTTCAGACTCAGCTACACTGCGTAGATAAAGACTATAATTTTCACTAGCTTCACGCTTTGCAGTTTCAAGTTCTTTTTGAAAGCCTAGAGTTTCTTTCGTCTCTTTATTAAGAGGATCTACATCAATATTTTCGGATGGAACTTCCATCTTTTCACTTTTATGTTTCATAGTGCTCTGTACCCATTTGATCGATTTGGATTTATTAACCCACTAATGGCAATTTTATCAATGTGGTTCTACTCTGCTTTTTATTTTTTTTGAAGCTTTAGAGAGCCGCCGTGAGATTGAAAGATCCGCGGTCACTTTTTATCATATAATTTCATTATATTAAGCAATAATTGCGGAATTATTTCAAAGCTGATTGACACCTTTTCCCCCCCCTGATAAGAACTAGTCGTTCTAGGAGTTGTGTTGTTTTTGAATGTCTAATGGCTCGTGATTTGAGGAGAAACAGTGGAAAAAGAGCATGGTGCATTGGCTTTGAAAGTCACAGAGCGTATAAAAACTGGTAATCTTCCTACTACCCAAGAAGAAAAGTCGATTAGCGCATCCTCAGATGAAGCTCTTGCTGATAAGTTGGATAGCTACTCTCTTGAATCGATTGTAGAACTGAAGATTTCTAGATTTCTTGACCAGGTTGGTAAATACTATCCTCAGAATTTATATGCTCTGATTATGAAGAAAACCGAAAAGCCCCTTCTAAACCAAATCCTTCGCAGAACCGGCGGAAACCAAGTTCATGCTGCAAGAATACTTGGAATCAATCGAAATACTTTACGAAAAAAAATGAAGCTTTACGAAATCTAGTATTTTAGTCTTCAAGTAAATTATGAAAAGAGACAAAGTTGGGGAGCCACGCCAAGTAGCTTTTCCCCGTCTCACCATGTCGGTTTTTTGCAATTATGATTTCAGATTTTCCAACATCTGCAGAATCAGGATTGTAATACTCGTCTCTATAGACAAACATTATGAGATCAGCATCTTGTTCCATAGCTCCTGATTCTCGCAAATCGCTCATCTTTGGTCTTTTATCGGGTCTTGCATCTGGACCTCGATTCAACTGAGCAAGAGCTATAACAGGAACAGAAAGTTCCTTCGCAAGACCTTTAAGATTAGTTGAAATCTCACCAATCTCCCGCTCTCTACCTTGTTTTGCAGCAGTTTGGCTGCCACTCATGAGCTGCAAGTAATCGATAACCACAAGATCTAAACCATGTTCGCGCTTATAACGTCTGCACCGAGTCCTTAGTTCTGCCACAGTTATTCCTGGCGTCTCATCAATAACAAGACGATCACCCACCTGATTAATCATTCTAGCTGCATACATGACGCGATCCATGTCATCTTCACCGAGATCTCCGCGACGTAAGCGAGTGGAATCTATTTTTCCTTCAGCTGAAAGAAGACGCTCAACCAACTGTTCTTTGGACATCTCCAGAGTAAAAATTGCTACATGACTATTTGCATGAGACTTAACTGCATTCAACCCCCAGTTCAAAGCGAGAGCTGTTTTTCCCATTCCAGGACGTGCCGCCAATATGATCAAATCACTTTTTTGCCACCCACAGGTAATGCGGTCTAAATCAAAAAAACCGGAAGAAATACCTGTGATTTTCCCCCCAGCCGCTTTACGCTTCTCAAGTTCATCCAAAGTTAATTGTAAGACATGTTTTGCACTCAAGAGTCCTGCTTGTGCACGTTCATGTTCATTTACAATTTTTAAAAATTCTTTTTCAACTTCGCCTAAAAATTCTTTTGCATCACTTGAACCAACACGAGCTTGGAGACTCGCATCTTCACAAACTTTGATAATTCTGCGCAGATAGTATTTTTCTTTTACAGTATGTGCGTAGTGTTCGATGTTTTCAGTGACGGGAGAACTTTCGACAAGTTCAATAAGAAAGGGAAGATTGGGAGGAATTTGTAACCTTGTGAGTGCCTCAGAAATTGTAAAATAATCGATAGGCTTTCCAGCACTATCGAGATGAGTCATAACTTCAAATATTTGACGATGGGTGTCTAAATAGAAATGTTCACCTTGGAGCTGAACTCGTTCAACAACCTGACTAAAGGAATCAGGGTGACGAAGAACAGCACCCAGAACAGCTCTTTCCGCTTCACTGGAATGGGGGAAAGCATAATTTTCCCTTTTTTCAGCCATAGAGCTTCCCAAAAGTTCGATGCAATTTTAACTAGGAACCTTACTCTTTTTCTTTTGGGGTAGATTCAACTTTGATCTTTATCTGTGCAACGACTTCATGATGAAGATTGATTTCAGCAGAATAAGTACCAATTTTCTTGATCTCGTCTTTTAGCACGATATCTTTCTTAGAGACTTCAATGCCTTTTTGTTCGAGAAACTCAGCTATTTCTGCAGAAGTAACAGAACCGAAAATTCTACCCTCTTCACCAGTTTGTTTGTGAAGAGTCACTCGTGTCTTTTCTATTTTTTGAGCGAGAGCTTTGAGTTCTTTCACAAGTTTGTCTTTACGAGCATCGATCTCTCTTTTGCGATGTTCGAGTTCTTTGCGATTGGAGTCGTTAGCAACGACTGCAAAAGAACGAGGAATAAGATAGTTACGTGCGTACCCATCTTTTACCTTAACGATATTACCCATAGTGCCCAGTGATTGGACATCTTTTACTAAAATGACTTTCATGATCTTCCCCTTTCTCTATTAATCCAACGGACCTTTGTGGACTCTTAGAGACCAGCATTTTGACCAGCTAAAGCTTTCGCTTCTGCTTTTGCCAATTCAACCTTGCGTGCTTCAACATCCACATTTTCACCGATAAAAACATTCAAATAACGGAGAACATTTTCATCAATGCGCATGAGTCGCTCAGATTCTTTTAAATGTTCAGGTTTACATGTGAGGTCATAATGAACGTAACGTCCTCGGAATTGTTTTTTCATTGGGAACGCAAGTTTTCTCACACCCCAATCATCTTTTTTTATAAGCTGTCCACCATCTGCGAGTAAAACAGCCTCATATTTCTCAACCGTTTTCTTAAAACCGTCTGCTGAAAGCTGAGGGTTTAACACTAATGTGACTTCATATTCTCTATGCACGGGCATCTCCCTTTGGTTTTTTTTGTTGGCTCTGTCGGAAAATTTCTTGCAAACGAAGCATCGTTTCTTGAAACATTACAGACTTCAGATTCACAAGCTCTTGCTCACTAAATGCGCCGAGAACCCAACTCGTAACCGTATCTTCTCTATGAGTTAACTCAGCAGGATCTGGCTTTCCTATACCGAGTTTGATTCTAAAAAAATCGTTCTGGCCAGTCTCTTCAATAATACTTCTAATACCGTTATTCCCACCGTGACCGCCAGTTGTTTTCATCTTCACGGAACCGCTTGTCATGTCGATATCATCATGAAGAACAATAACGTCCTTGGAGGGAATTTTATAGAATTGCTGCCATTGCCTTAGAGACTTACCTGATAAATTCATAAAAGTCTGTGGTTTTATCAACACAACAGACTCTCCGAACAGCTCACCTTCACCGTAAATAGAATCAAACATCTTACGATTCAGAGCTATCCCCTGCTCACTCGCAATGAGATCCAAAACTATAAACCCAGCGTTATGCCTTGTTCGGGCATATTTCTCACTAGGATTTCCCAAACCAACAATAAGTTTCACGCGTACATCAAATCCACATGTACGGCACTACGCTTAACGGCGTCAATCTGTAGTTCTTTTATAACAACAGATTTCACTCCACCATCGAGCTCCAACTGAAAAGTCTTACCATTCTTCCAAGCTATCGGAAGTTGCTTTGCTTCCAAAATAAGAGGGGTAGACTTTGTTTTATCCATAAGATTTGCAGGAACATCTCCTTGCAAGCGCAGTCGACGACAGAAATTTTTTCCCTTTTCATCGTCCTTGCGCAATCTTCCTTTGATCGTTAATTGAGTACTCATTTTCTTCTCCAAATTGCTTACCTAAAGATTGCGGACAGGGATAGGCCTGACTTTATACAGACTCAAGCTTGTCCTTGCAAGGATGAATTCCTTGTCCAAACTTATATAAAAAGTGAACTTACCGAATCAAAATTATGAATACGTAAAATCGCCTCGGCTAAAAGCTTCGACACGCTTATCTGCTTTATTTTCCTACAATTTTTAGCTTCAGCCGCCAAGGGAATAGAGTCTGTTACAACAAGCTGAACAAGGGCGGAGTTTTCAATATTTGAAACAGCCCTTCCGCTGAGGACAGGGTGCGTGATCGCGGCATGCACTTCTTTAGCTCCGCTAGCTAGGAGAGCATCCGTTGCTTTAACAAGGGAGCCACCTGTATCGATGATGTCATCGATAATCAGACAAAGTTTATCTTTTACATCCCCAATAATATTTGAAACTTCACACTCATTGGGGACATCTCGTCGCTTATCCACTATGGCCAAGCTACATTTTAGGTGCTTAGCCATAGCTCTAGCTCTCTCTACCCCACCCGCATCAGGGGATATAACAACGACGTCCTCACCTAGATTATCGAAATACTCTGCAAACACGGGTTTCACAAATAAATGATCAACAGGAATATTAAAAAACCCTTGAATCGCAGCATTATGCAATTCTAGGGTTAGTAGCCGTGTAATTCCAGCACTCTCCATCAGCTCAGCAACAAGTTTGGCTGTGATAGGGGTCCGGGGAGCACTCTTTCTTTCCTGTCGTGCATATCCAAAATATGGGGAAACGAGCGTAATTGTCTGAGCTGAAGCGCGTCGACAGGCATCAACAATAATCAGGGCTTCCATCAAATAATGATTTACGGGAGCGCATGTGGGTTGAATGATAAACACATCGCGTCCGCGGATATTTGTCTGTAGCTCTACCCGGGTCTCTCCGTCGGAAAACTTTGATACAAAAGCTTTACCCAAATCCACACCAAGATGATCGCAGATCCTCTCTGCAAGAGCTTGGTGGGCGTTTCCACTAAATAAAACCAATTCAGACATGTATTCCACCAAGTGAACAGGTGTTTTCAAAAAATTTTATGTAGATTTTTATAAAGAAGAAATGGCTGGGGCGGCAGGACTCGAACCTGCGAATACTAGAATCAAAATCTAGTGTCTTAGCCACTTGACGACGCCCCAATTCAGGAAACAAATTTCAATCCTCGGATGGATAATACTCTAACGGTATGAAGTCAAGAAAGTTATGTAATTAAGACATAGCTCCAGTTCGGCGATTATTATTTGGGGGTATGTTTCTGGGCTTCTTTGTATTTAGAATTTAAATCTTTAAGCAATTGATTAAGAAGAACACTTTCTTCGGGACTCAGGTTGCCCTTAGTTTTTTCATGAAGCATTTCAATGATCCCGATGTTCTGTTTTGCAAGAGGTAAGTTTTTATGGCTAACCTTTTTACCCTCTAATTCCGCAACTCCGATGTAGTAAAGAGCGGCTGAGGAAAATCCTAAAATGAGGCCACTAAAATCTACTTCCGTAATTTTATCCTCACTCTCATGATGAATTTTTTTTGACTCTGTCATAACAAAAAACCTTTTTTGAGTAACAATCCGTATTTGAGAAGCACAATAGCATGAATGAGCGCCTATGAAAACTCGCCGCAATGGTTTCTATAGGGGTAATTGACAAGCCCTCTCAAATTGTGGCAAAGATGGGATCTTCCTTACGCTTGGGGATGTGGTGAAATTGGTATACACGCTAGACTTAGAATCTAGTGCTGAGAGGCGTGAGAGTTCGAGTCTCTCCATCCCCACCATCTGCGGCTTTTGAACTATCTCGAAAATGTCAAAAAAGCTTGTGAATCAAAACAACCACTTGAACCATCAGGTTTAGTCTCTTTTCTATATCATCGTTTATCCAATAGCTCCGTAAAACCTTGGCGTTTACGCCGAGGATGAAAGGAGCATTCTTTGTTTGCAAAAGAGTGTGACAAATACTAAACAGTGTTTGTCACACTCTTTTTGAGTATGAACTACCGCAGGAACTGCGGAAAGTTACGCTTGTGGAGATGACGTGAGTCCTGGGGAACATGAGTTGGTTCAAAACCGTAAAAGTTCCCTCAGTGGGAATTTTTACGGCAAAAACCAAGCCATTTTTTCTCCTTGGCTGTCATCGCTGAATCAAGAATCCTCCACGTTTACGTGGAGGTGGTTCAACAGTCAAATAAGACCTCTTCACTTACATTACGAAGCTGCCCCTTCTCAGAACTATAGGTACTTAATTTTTTGTGGGACGTGGTCATGTCTAAAATCTCCGAGCTAAATTCATTCTTATTTCTACCATGGTAGAATAGAGGTAGGGTTAAAATGCGTGGTAGAAGGGTGTGTTACTCAGGAAGAAGGTGTACTTATTCTTCCTATTTCGTTAACTTACAAGCAAGTCTCAAGGTCAATGAAGAAGCGAACTTGGTTCTTACTATGCTTCATTTCTACTTTTTCTTGGAACGAATTTCTATGGTTTTCAAAAGTAAAGTCTGCACCTAAAATTTTGGGCATTCCACACTCGGAGTTTTTGAGAATTTTTTTCCCCTCTTCATGGGGAATTAAACGCATTTCTATTGCCTCTTCTTTTACAGCTTTCGAACTGTCAAAATGCCGCTCCCACTCTCCTAAACTACCGTTAGCGCTGACTAAGCGAGAATGAATTTCGGAATGAACCCCTTTATCTTGTCGGACATTGAAATCACTGTTGACTTCTACTGATTTCAAGCGTGTGTTAGGAGGTACTTGAAACGCAAAACGTAGAGCGCATTCTCTTGCAAAATCTTGATTTTGTTTTTGTATAGGCTTGTCCCCTGAAAGACTATAGGAACCCATATCAAATTGAACTTCTATGCGTTGTGGATTTTTACTATCGGGCAAGACTAAGATTTTCATATCTCCTGAATTTGCATCTCCTCTACATCCTGAGCCTAATGCCATCCAATCACTCACGACAGTTGCAGGATTCGCTGCAAATAAAAAAGTCGAGGGGAGTAGAAGGAAGATAAAAACCCAACGCATAGAAAATCCTTTTCAAAGTTTCTTTAGTTACAAAGATAAGCATCACCTACAGCATCAAAACGAATATCATGTCCATCGATAGAAATTTTAAGATCTTTTGCAGCTGTAGATCGTCGACCTGTAACAGTCAGGTTAGCTTTGAAGTTTCCAATATATGATCTAGCCTGACACCATTCTGGATTCACACGCCAATAACCAACATCTTTCATTTGTGCTGAAGGAACATTGTAAGGATTAAGTCCAGGCGTTGGAATTGCTCTAGACATATTACCTGCTTTCTGCCCGTAGAATTCAGTATAAGCTAAAATTTGACCGGATGTGGAATCTGTTCTTGTGTAACCATAAGTAATAGTCTGCTCGAGTTTACCAAGATAGTAACCTGCTTGAACTTTCGTAGGGATAACAATACGACAAGTTTTTTTCGCAGTAAGACCATTAGTGGAATCCCCACCATTCATTTCAACACCAAGTCCTGAGAAAATAACGGATACCTCATTCCCTGCACTGATGAACCGGACCTCACCAGGTCCGCAACCATTACCCAAACCTGCAGCTTGGTTGTTGTAGTTCCACTGAATGACACTTTGCGCAAATGCAGGAGCCGCTACAAAGATACCAATAAGACAGGATGCCAATTTCATACATTTCTCCTAATTAAAAATTAATCCTGAGATAATTATCATATTAAATTTTATTTAAATACAATGCGCATTTTTGACGTTAGTCGTTTTGACATACTTTGTGCTGAAAAATGAAATAATATTGAAGTTTTTCAGATCAGTGGAAGGGAAGAAGCAATATATTTCAAACAAACGTTTTCTTGTAATTAAAATAGAATTTATTTTGAATAGTTTGCGAGATCTATAAACTCTTTTGATTTTTGTGCGGCTAACCACAACCACTTCTTTTTATCTGCATTTTCGATACGAGATAGAATTTGTGGACCTTCTGCAAGCAACTCTTTTTTAAGTTTTGCAAATTTGCGCGCAAGAACCTCAGTTTTTGCTTGATAGCGAAAGACATCTAACTCTAAAAAAGCCTTTTCATGATGAGGTATCTTTATTTGTTCTATATTCAAAACTCTTTTTGGCATTTTCATCGAAGGGATCGATCCCGATTTGAAGTGCAAAATAAGAAAGTTATCTTGAACATAACTCTTATCTACAATGAGTGCGATAGTCCCTTCTTTCTTATTTTTTTCTAACCACTTTTGAAAGCGATCAGAAACATTTCGTTTTGAATGTATTTTAGCTATCCAAGTTTGAGTTTGAAATGTTTCATTAGGTTGAGGTTCGTAGACTTCATTCGCATTGAGTTCTGACTTCTTACTTTCATTAGGTTGAACTGCAGAATCATTTTTCGTCAACTCAGCCAACATCAAATCAGATTTCTTTAAAGATTCCTCGAGATCCGCTTTCATTTCTGCATGTTCTCGTACTTTTGTGAGGAAGACTGCTTTGCTTTCCATCATGCTACGAAACCCATCCCCCTGTTGGAAAGGAGTGGAGCTTTGCAGTTTTAGTCTCACACTGAGATCGTAAAGTTCAGCAAAAGCTGCTGCTGTTTCTTGATAAGTACGCTTGTTCATCAAGACTATTTCACCAATTACAAATGCGGAAAGAGCAAGAACAACACCAGAAGCAACCAAGCTAAACTTTACAATTCTCATCATATAGCACCCGTAAAAGAGGACCTATTAATCATCGGTTAAAACTGAGCTTCCAATTAGCTTATTCCTTTGAATGAGACCTCCTGTAAACATACCACCTTTATCCACAGCTTCAGAGGTCAATTTAGGTTTAAGACCATCCCACAACCAACATCCTGTTGTTGGATCGAAGGCTATGTGCTGGATGCTCAAGTTGCATTCACCATTTGGTTTGTCCATGAAACTTACTTGCATTGGCTTGATGGTTTTTGCATCTTTGAAAACACCTGAAATGATGATGTTCGATGTAAACTTGCAAGAACCTGTTGGTTTAAGGAAATCAAAGTTGTAAACCTTATCAGCACCATCAGGAATCACACATGCTGTACCATCAAATCCATTTGTAGGTGCCGATACATATCGACGAAACAATTCATTCACAGGAGGATTTTGATGAACATATTGATTAAAGAGCTGTTGAAATGCGTTGAAGAGTGGTTGTAATACTCTTCCATCCATTTTTGCGTATAAAGCTTGCTCTGCATTTGGATCACGAGGGGTTTGAGTTGTAGCAGTACAACGTTGAATTCGATTAGCTTTGATTTGAGCAACTGCAGTTTTCATAACATTCATTTGATCAATCACTTTTTGTAAAGCATCGGTCAATTTTCCTACAGCTTCATTCAAAGCATCCAGAGCACCCGCAGCATTGCTATCACCAGCCTTAGCCAAGTCTCTAATTTTAACAATGAGCGCAAGACGATCACGAAGATCATCCACACCTCTCGCCATATCGTCGACAGGACTTCTTCCACCTGGAAAGTCTTGGTAGTCAGAAGCACATTGAGGATCATTTTGATTTGCAGAGCTTGGATGAAATTGACCACCATTAGTCGAACATTGCATAACGTTTCCTTTTGCAAGTTCACTACCACCTGTAACAGTATCTTTTAATTTAGAACAAAATTTACCAAAATCTACAAATTGAAAATTCTTAAAATTCGTACAAGGGGTTCCAAAATCTGCAGTGTCAATGAGAGACTCTCCTACTTTATTCCATTTTGTAGTGTTAGCGCAATATGCCTCAAGTGGGAAATTCATACCAACACTGATAGAGTCTGGTGCTGCGAACGAAGAAGAGTTATTCCCACTTTCCAAAAGATCTAAACCAACTACAGTTGGATCGCGATCAATGTCTTTAACAGTACCATCCGTTCCAACTTGTTTGAAGTCAATTTGACTTTGAGGAGGACGTTGGTTGTCGATTTCGTGCTTTGCCATATCTCCAGCAACATCTTTCTCTTCAGTCAAATTGATACTGAAGCTAGTTCCATTCCAAGTGATCGTTGCCCCATCAATACAAGCCCATGTTCCTCCACCTTCACCTGTATTATCTTCTTGATGTTGAACAGTTATGATTCCGCTTGCATCAGTTCCACCAGAACAGGTTTCTTCCATAAATGCCATATTAATTGTTTTGCCAACTTCGCTTTCTGGCCCCCTGCTTGAACCTCCTTCAGTTGAGCCACCAACAAGCGCAAGAGAAGTTTTCTTTCGTGGTTTACTTGATGCTGTTGCTGCTGTGCTTGTAGCTTTTCCATCCACACCAATCTGGACTTGTTTATCAACCGTGAAAGCCCAGTGATCAGTAGCACCGTTAACAAGCGTTACAGAGCTATCTTGAGTAAACGTCTGCCCTGATGCCGCATCTGGCGCTAAAGTGTCGAGATCAACAGTAGCTGATCCATCGGAACAAGTAATTTTCTTTAAATCAATATCTTGGTTAAGAGTTGCTGTTCCCGAGTCCTTTTTAGAGATTTTAAAAATCAAGGAACATGTTGGATTTCCATCAGCATCGAAATATGAAATAACCATGGGAGTTCCTGCCTTGCAAGACAGTGTGAAACTACCATTCGCATCAACATCAGCTTTGTCTTCTGTTGCAGTAGCGTATGTACATTTGATTGTACCTGTGGTTGCAGCAAGTTCGAAACTAGGGAGTTCATCATCAACTAGAGCAAGCCCTGTCGAAGCAATTGCCAAACTACCTTTAAGGGCAATTGCATCTCCCGCTTTCTTAGTTGTCGACCCCGAAGAACTCGAACTTCCTCCTCCCGAACCACCACAATGAACTGTGGACATCAGTAAACTCAAACTGGTGAGTCCTAACATCACGAAACGCGTTTTCAAGATTTTCATTTTCGTTTCTCCACTTGTTGAAATTAAAGATGCATAACCCTAAGAGGAACCTTCTCCAACAGGGGAGGGGATCTACTCCGGCGACCAAGGGAAACGATCGGTGGCAACATAAAAATCTTAAAGAAATCTGATTAACACCCTTAATACATTAGGATAATTTTACCATTTTTATTCAAAAATAATTGTAAATGAAATACAAGTGGAGGCTTTTTTTAGATTTTGATAGTTTCAGCGCTCTTACTCAAATAAAACCTATATACAAAAGGATCTAACTTGATTAACAGATATTTTCTTGCCCTTATAATATTCTCCATGACCGCATCTAAAAGTTTTGCATCTGAAGCAATGGGCACACCTAAAAGTTTTCAACCCTTAGAAATCAGCAGAGACGCTTCCTTAGAAGGCAAGAAGGAGTATTTGCTTTCTGCAATGCATACGATTTTTAAAAAAGAAGCTTGCAAAGAGGGGGATCCCTTTAGTTACCTACAATATATTTACACATACTTAGATATTTTATCCCAATGTGTTGACCTTCATAATGAAGGCACCTATCTCAACACAAAAATCAGCTTAGCCCAAAAAGATCTTTCCGTATTTTTTCTTAAAAACAAAGATATTCTAGAAGTTCTTTACACTATCGGTGATAAATTAAAATCCATAGGTAATCATCCCAATTATGATCAACTCAGATATGCTCAAGACAAGTATTTATTTACACATCTTGCTAATAAAATTGTAAAAATATATGCTGCACACGGAATATATGCAGAACCTATTGATCGTTTAATTAAAAACACTCAGATCTATGAAAATGTTCTCAAGCTTTTACAAATCGGAAAAAATAGTGCTATTACCCCCGCAATATATTCCACTCTTGAAAAACTAAAGATAGAACTTGAAGAAATTATCGCTATTAACAGCGCTCTCAAAATAAAGAAGTCTTTACTGGACATTGTGAATTTCCCACATACATCTTCTCTGATGGAAATACTCTCTGAATTAGAGATAAACGACTCTTCAGAACTCCCTTCTTCACCTTTTGCGTCCATGACTCAAAATGAAATCTTCAAACATTGGGTAACTTTAGCTCACGCTTTTGTAAAAAGCAGAGACACTAAGACTCAAGATATATTTCATCAGAATTTTTTAGAATTCCGAGATTTTTATCTTTTTGACTCAAAAACCTATGAGCTTTTTCTGAGTCACATCCCAAAGAAGCTAACAACTCTCCGCGAAAAGGAAGACTATCTCCTCTTTTTAAGTCTCACGATATTCACAGCCCAAGTTACACATTTTGCAGAGACTGAATCTTACGATGAATTAAGTAAAGACTTCATTGAAGTTTATTTAGAGCTTCTTTCAGAGTTAGCTGCAAAAAAATCTTTTAAAAAAAGTTCAAAAGATCATATTGAACTGCAACGTCTTCAAGAATTTTTTACAAATTTTAATGAAATAAATTCTGGGATTTTGAATGCTGGCGCCAAAACTTTTGATCATATTTGCGATGAAGTTTTTTCTCTACTACAAGAGAGCGAAGGATCTGAGAACATAGGATCTAGCAGTTCAGCTTCGAGCAAAATTAGAAAAAAAATGTTGGAAAAGCAAGATAAACTCCGCTTGGCAAAGTTTGAAAAGCAGTTTCATAAACTTGTAAACTTTCTTGATTTAATACGACTTGAACACGATGTGGTTAACCCCTCAAAGCCTTACATCGCTCTATATGTCGAAGTTTTTGAAACCCTTGTTAGCAAATTTGAATCCCTCATAATTGAAATCAACAGCCCAGAACATGCAAATGCTGCCAATCAAAAACTTCTTAAAACACAGATCACTCCCAGTTTGGAAATTCTTCAGAAAAAGGCTTATGCTCTTATAGAGCAAAACAAAGTTATCCATGCAGAAAATGGGAAAATACCACCTCTTAAAAGCGAAAAAACCGCTCAAAAGAAAAAGAAAAAAAACAAGAAGAAGAAAATTAAAAAAAATCATTCGAAAATAAACGATGACGAACTTAGCAAGAATATTGATGAAATTTGGGATCTACTTCTTGGTGAAATTATCCATGACGAAGCTCTATCACTTTTAAATATCGAATCTGGGGAAAAAGAAGAGGCAGAGATTTCATTAGATTCCAAAGAGGAAAATGTTTCTTCAGGGAAAGAGCCTGAGACAGAGTTAGAAGCCGAAGAACACGTCAGCACAGTTAAAATCCAAAGTACTACATCAAAGAGTGACTTGCTTAAAAATGAACACCTACGTTTGATGCAAAAGCTAGACCCCTTGGTGAAAGGGCTTCTCAACACTAAAAAAGCTGACGATACCTTTCCATTTTTTATATATGGAGGATGGATTAGAGACACCCTTTTGAACTTAACTCCTCGCAACTACAATTTAGTATTTGCAGGAAGTGAGAAAGAACTTCTGAGTCTCAAACTCCTTGGTTTTTCAGATTTTCACATTAGAAAATTTGGTTTTAAGGGGAATCAATATTTCGTAGAAATTCCCGGCAATCTTTCCATTAAAATAAGACGAGTCGACTCTTTGGCGTCTCATCAAGACTTCATTAAGGATACAGAACAGCTCAACGCCTATGTCAACATGCTCTATATGAATTTCTTTAGCCTATTTGACCCTACCGATAAAGCTTTTGACGAAGTCATGAATAGCGATGCTCAACTCAATACGCATAAGGATGCTTCTGTCCTTTTTGAAAAGGATGCACATCAAATACTCGACATGATATACCTTAAGGTAAAACTTAAACGACTGTTTGCATCACAAGTTGAAGGCGCAATTGAAAATCCTGACATCCTTTTAAAACTCAAGGAAATTCCCTTCACAGCTGTTGTTAGATATTTAGAAAAAATTATTAAAGCTGACAGAGTTAAGGGTTTTGCAAATCTCTATCATTATAGAATAATACAAACGTTATTTCCCGAATTTGCTCCTTCTGAAAATGACGAAAAGTTCTTTGCAAATATACTTGAGAATGAGAATCAGAATTTTCTTGATTTTCATCTTGCACAACTCTTTCTTCAGAGTGAAGTTCGTAAATTGATAAAGAAAGAAGCTTACGACCTTGAAAGAGCTATTAAAACTGTTCTCACAAATCATCATGTTTTAATAGCAGATGATGCATATCCTCGCTTTTACCATGCTTTGAGAGACTCGTTTCAAGAAGAAGCCCCGCAGGCAAGAGAAATTGAAGCAGAGCCAAGTTCAGCTCAAATTCAACTTCTCTTTGACCTGATGGATGAACATGCAGATATAAGAAACCCAGATTCCATCCAACCATCGTTGCTCCCTTCTTTAGGAAGCACTCTGATGCTCTATATAATTTCCTTAAGACAACAGGGCTGATAGGGATTATTCTTAGCACCAAGCCTAGCTAAGAGATCCGAGCTACAATGTCAGACTTAGGTCTAAAAAAATGTGAGCCAATCTCCCTAAAATACTGGGGTTTCAAATTTTAATCTCTAAAATTTGAAACTACTCCTACTTTTTGCTATACTCTCGCCTTCAATTCCCATTTATTCAAATTTTTAATGACCTCTGGTCTAAGTTACAATATTTATCTTTAAACAGGATCTATTTTATGAGATTTCTCTTTGCTTCTTACATTTTCTTTATATTTGTATTCCTACCTCAGCAGATGATTGCGTCTAGCGAAGAATCTGATATTTCTTTCACCATTCAAAAATTTAAAGATGACATTATTCAACAAGAAGAAGACTTTATAAAAGAAGAATTAAAAAATACTTCCATTAAAAAGCTTAAGGTAAAACTTACTCTTCATCTTAAGAATCCAAATTCTCGACACTTGAAAAAATTAAAGAAAAAAGATGAAAATCCCTATTCTGAAGAAGACTCCTGGCTACTCTTGGCTCATATCTACAACAGAAACACTCAAAGTTTTCAATCTCTCTTAGAATCCGGCCACGCTGACCCCAATGTAGAATTAAGAGTCCACGCAGAAGTCGAATTCAAAGACGATTCTCAATATCGTTTTATTAAAAAGTCGCAGCCAAGAAACCCCTTATATTATGCATCTTCTATTTCTGATGGTACACAGTCTCAATTTTTCGTTGAGGCATTAGTGAATGCAGGATCTATGTTTGTATACAGCTCAGAGATAGGACGATTAATTACAGATAAAACTCTCGCATTTTTTCATCTTGAAGTCTTGAAAATCTTCACGAAAAAAAATCTTCTCCCAGGAGAATATTTATCACGTGTACTCAATAAAAATATTCTTGAGTACAAAAATAAATTTGACGGTATAAGCTCCTCAGAGATGATTCAGAAAGAAAGACTTACAAACCGTCTCGAAAAATTAAATGGACTCTTAGACGCACAAAGAAAGCTGCAGCATGAATTTAAAAAGAGTGGGAAACCTATACAATGGTACAAAGATTTAGAAGAGAACTTCCGCGAAATTTCTAGAAAAATTAAGCAAAAAAAAGAAGAAATCAAAGAAATTCAAGATTATCTCAGAATTTGCTGGGATGAATTAATACCACTTTCTGAAAATTATTGTCAGAAGATACAAGACTATTTGCAGGCAGGCGCAGAAATCCGTGTAAACATACGAGGAATGAAGTTAAATGCCCCAGCTCAAAGTCTTGTTCATAATGCCATTCACTGTAGAAATATTGATATGGTAAATACACTTCTTAGCCACGATAGTTCTATGCTTGATTTAAGAAATGAAAATCAAGAAAATCCATTTGATCTTGCCATCCTACAATTTGAACTTTTAGATCATAATTCTGGCGGAAACACAGCATTATTGGATCCTCTTTTTACTCACCTAGAATATTTTTATGTGGATCAAGAAAATTCAGATCACCCACTTTCCACTAGTTTTATTTCTGCAAGCTTTCTTAAGAACAATGATCATTTCTTTTTTATGGTAGACTATTTAATAAAGAAATTTGAGTTTCTCTTGTCGGATGAGTCTTTTCTTTCTGAAACAAACAGGGATCTACTGCAAAAAAGATGGAATCTTCTGCGAAACAAAAAAGAGTCCTCCGAAGATATTGTTTTGTTACAAAAGAAAAATATCTTCGAAGTTTTGATTCGACACCCCTATCTGAACGATGAAGACCGAAATGTTCGTATTCTCCATCTTGTACAACGAGGATTTCAAATACCTGAAGAACTTTTAAGAACCTTAGTATTCACATCTCACCCTTTAGTCATTCCTTTGATAAATGCTGGTACACAAATCCCATCTATTTATCACTTTGCTGCAAGAAATCAAAATTTTCAGCATTTTCAGACAATGACTCGGTACCTTCTAAATCAAGAAAATCTGATCGATGAAGTGGCGCTCGATCCTATCAATCATGTAGACCCAAGAGAAGGGACTGTTCTTCACTATTTAATCAATACACACCATTTCAATCAACTTGAACGTGAGCAACGTATCGAGTTTCTCCTCAACAGAGGTGAGAGGCGCATAGATCCAAACACAGAATTTAATGGGCAAACACCTCTAGCATTTGCAATACGCAGCAGACAGGGGTGGATAGTTCGCCAACTTATGATGGGTGGAGCTAACGTTTTTCATGAATCCGTAGAAGAAGCCTTGTCAGAAGAAGGGATTTCGCCTGCTATTCGTCGAAGCATTGAAACTCAGCAGCGGCACATTTTACGGATGATGAATGAAGATCTCGACAGAGTCTTCCGAGATTCTACTAGACGTGAGGGACTTAGAAGTCTTATTACGGATGCTGAAGAAATCGAACGCAGCTCAGGGTTATTAAGCATCCCTATGCTTTATGCACTCTTGCATATTAATGGTATTAATATTCATGATGATGGTTGCAATTAGGTTTTGTAACGACTCTTCATTCAATGTTTGGATAAACAATGTGTCGTATATTTTCGTTCATTTTAATTAGCGTTTTGTTATTTCAAAGTTCTTCTCAAGCTTTGTCTCAACCAGGCTCTCAGAATTCTCAAGAAATCATTCCTTATCAGGTATACCCGTTAGTCCTTGCTATTAGCTCTATTACGTTACCACTTCAGCTTTCTGAGAGGCCTGCTGAATCTTCCAATTCTATAACAACACCTGAGCAGAATCTAAGTTCTCACGAAGAACTTATCGATTTGAATGATCTGATAACAAGATTGCTTAAAGATGAAGAAACGGAAGAAAACATAGATTTTGAAATTCATTCACCTCAAGGGAATTCCACAAGTCTTCTTCTCAACAACTCTATTTCTAATTATCTTCCCCACAGAGGCCGTGGGATTATGGGTCGTTATGTTACCGAACAAGATGAAGATGGTCAGATCCAAACACATAGATTTTACCTTAACGACCTGGATGTTTTTCACTATATCAACGATGTAAATTTACAGGTTTCAGAAAATTCAAATAACTTTTCACAACTTAATCTCTTACTGCTCAATCCTAGTCTTTTTACACCTGCGGCCTATCAAAATCTTGATACGCTCTCTACTAACGAAGATCATCAGACTTTTTCTTTATATGATGATGACCTTCAAATTTATGGAATCTATTCTCGGAAATATGTGACCTCTTCAGAGGAGGAACTTTCCAGTCAAGAATCCAGTTCAGCAGAAATGCTTCAATTCGAATTTATAAACCTTACGAATACTACACTGGATAATGATTCTGTCGCTTTAATTTTATATCCCTACTTTGACAGCGGCGATAGTGACTTTGAAGTTTTTAGTGCCCCCACATTTTTAAAATTAAAAAGTCTTTCCTTTCAAAATAAGCACATTTTTTTTGCACGTTATAAAGATCTCGATCAACTCATAGAACTTATTGAGACTTATGCAAGAATGGGTAAATTGATGCATCTTGAACTTGGCTTCCATTCAAATGACGAATTTCTCTGTATGAAGCATTACCCACTTTGTTCTCCCTCTAGACCTCAGAGAAATTCTCCTTTACAAAATAGAATTCCGATTCTTCAACCTGATCTTAGACCCTATTTATTTATTCGAAATCAAATACAAGGTCAGATTCTTCCTCAAACAAAGATTTTTCTTAATGGTTGCGAAACTGGTTCTTTGAAACACCCCTTAAGCGACAACCTCGTTGAGATTTTTGCGAGACTCTTCCCATCCAATGATATTTTGGGCCCTATCGTTTCCGTATCCAATCAAAACGAAGGGGAGCATTTAGGACAGATCGTTTGGGCTTTTGACTTAGTAGGGGTTGGCTCCATACCTCTGACCTACAGAAAAAACTCCGACCAAGACGATTTATATAGAAATGATCGCGAACGCATTCATGCCAGCTTTTTTAGTCATTCTCATAATCCGGATCTAAATTTTATTTTCTTTGACTCTGATCAAGAGATGATTCGAGAATTCGACGCTTCCCTCTTTGACGAATTTATCGATTCAATCAATAGTCACCAATATTATTATTCTAAAGATATCTTAGCTATTTTCATGGGGCATATATATATCAATAACAATGGGGAGATTCATGTCATCAACCCCACAGAGGCGCTAATTGAATTTTTGATTCAAAACAAGATCAGAGTTAAGGAAATTCATCATTTAGATTTTGAAACGGAACTCGAACTCACTGAAGACAGTTCATCTACCCGATGGATTCATATAGAAAATGGATATCTGACAAGAGAATATGAGAGTGATATTCTAAGTTCAGAAAACGATGATGAAACAGGGACAGAATCGGATGAAGGCTTTAAAAGAAAAAGAGAAGAGGACAATTCCCATTCGCACAAATCAAAACGTCCTAAGCATGAATCCTAGAATAGTATCTCCAAAACTAGTTTACCTCGTCCTCGCCCTTTTGCATTTTCATCCTGAGCAAGAGCTGCATCTTTGATGTTGAATAGCGTTATCAACGGGTTCATTAACGATCCCGCTTCAAAATAGGAGGTTATTATTTTAAGTTGTTCACTATTTGGATAGACAAAATGAAAATTTGCAAAATCAGAAGTCTGGACAATACTCACAACGCGTGATTGCGAATGTTTTATAGCCCGCAGTTTTTCTAAACTCTCACCTCCCACACAATCTAAAATGACATCAAAACCCTCTGGAGCAATTTTCTTCGACTCTTCAACAACATCTTCTTTTGTGTAGTCAATAATGTTCAGAGCTCCAAGTTCCTGCACATAGGAAAGATTGGAAGTACTTGTAGTAGCCGTACACTTTGCTTTAACGATACGAGCAAGCTGAACAGCGTAAGCACCTACTCCTCCGGCCCCTCCGTTTATAAAGACCCTATCTTTCGAAGACAGATGACAGACTTCCATAAGAGCTTGATAAGCAGTGAGGGCAACAAGAGGCACACTCGCAGCTTCTGCTAAATTTAAATTTTTGGGTTTAGGGGCGAGCATCGCAGCGGGTACAGATATTTTTTCTGCATAACACCCATCATGAATTTCAGCTAATCTTACATAAGAATAGACTTCATCACCAACTCTGAAATCATGAACTTCTGAACCAACCGCTATTACCGTTCCAGACAAATCCCAACCTGGAGTGATGGGAAATTTGTGTGGAACTAAGCCAACTAATTGGCCTTCTCGAAACTTTCGATCAACTGGATTTACTGCTGCATAGGCAATTTGAACAAGAACTTCTTTTACTCCAGGTTTTGGATCTTCTTTTTCACAAATATAGAGTTTATCAGAAGAACCAAATTCACTATACGCAATCACCTTCATAAAAACCCCTATTTTTTGCAAATAAAATTGACAGTAGCTGCAATACCTAAAGCCATCCCATATCACACGTTGAGAATAGTATGTAATTGTGACAGTTGTGACAACTAAAAACACAAAAAAGGACGATAATAGCCTAGTAACTATTCATCTATGTTTAGCGAGTTAAAGTTGAAAGTAGCCAACCAACTAAAATGGATATAAGTAAAATGAGGGTACTGTATAGGGTTCTCTTTCTTAAATTTTTAGAACCAAGAATAGAAATCAAAAAAAACTTAGAGAGATAAGAAGCTATTAAAGAAATTGCAATCAAATTTATGAGAATATTTTCACTTATAACTGCGTTATCATGCAACTGAATGTTAGCAATTACTGAACCATGAATTTCAAAAAGAGAAACAAGGAACGTTAATCCCACAAGTCCATTTTGACCATAAATATGCTGCAAGAACCTAGACGCAGCAAGGATAGCTATAATCAAAACCGATAATTTTAAAATAGGTAAAATTTTAAATGAGATTTCATTCGCATTTGTTTTTTGCTCTTTAGTTTGTTGTGTCTGAAAAAAAATAAGAGCTGAATTTACAAAAATTGGACTCGAAAGCAAAATTAAATTAGACAAATGAATATCTTTTGTTCCAACCAAAACCAAGATAAGAACTTCTACCAGCATGGCATTTGTTGAAGATAAAAAAATTAAAATTTCAGCAGAAATGTTTTCATCTCTTGCTATTTTGCTCTTCCTCGCTATAGAGGCTGTAGTAGCGGTACTAGAAACTAGACCACCCAAAAAACCTGTCAGTATTGAACCCATTCTAAAACCTAAAAATAAAGCTAAGACTGATCCAAATACTTGAATGAGCGCCAATGCAAATAACATTGTTGCAAACTTTTTGGGGCTTAGAAGATTCCAAGGATCTAAAGGTGCAAGCGGTAAAAGCCATGCTATCAAGCCAAAAATAGAAATTATAAGGCTAGGTCGGACCCATGGATTTTGAATGAGCTTGAGATAGTGCGAGGTTAAATTTAACACAGGATTTCTCCTCTAAGAGGTGACTAAAGCTTCTTTCTTAAGCTTAATGTTATACTAAGAATTTCGATACTCATTCAAAAAATGTCTATTTTAAATAAAGGGAAATTTATGAAAAAACCGAGTTCTACAGCCATGCTTGCAATGTTAACAACCGTTGTGATTTGGGCATCCGCATTTATAGCAATTAGAGAGGGGGTGAGAGAATACCATGCGGGAAGTTTCGCCCTACTTCGTTTGCTTGTAGGAGCCACATGTATGACCTTGTTATATGCTATCAAAGCTCCGAAACATTTTATTTCTTTTAAAGACAAACTCATTGCTATGCTGCTCGGTGCAATTGGCACAGGTGCCTATCATGTGTTTTTAAATTTAGGAGAAAAAACTGTTACAGCAGGCATAGCAAGTTTCATAATTGCTCAAGCTCCTATCCTGATTGCATTGTTCAGCGTAATTTTTCTTAGAGAAAAAATTCACAAATTAGGATGGATAGGATTATTTATCAGTATTCTTGGAATTGCCATCATAGCTGAAGCCGAACTTAGACAAGCAACTCTTGATTTGGGAGTTTTTTATATTCTTATCTCAACGGTAACAAATTGCATTTATGTGATGAATGTCAAAAATTTACTCTTGAGAATGGGAACCCTTTACATGACAACTTTTGTTATGATAGGCGGTGCCATAAGCACGATGTTTTTTTTACCTGATTTAATTAAAGATCTTAACACAGCAAGCAAAACAGCTACATATGCAGCAATATATCTTGGCATATTCCCCACAGCAGTAGCATATCTAACTTACAACTATGCTTTGTCTCATATGACAAGAACCACTGCAGTAAGCTGGATCTATGCAATGCCTCTGATCACAATTTTGATGGGATGGCTATGGCTAGGTGAATTGCCAACATCCATCGCTTTTATTGGAGGTCTTCTTGCTTTGAGCGGAACTATCCTAGTTAACTATGCTGCAAGACTAAAAAATAAAGAACCTTCTTATAGTAAACGAGTTATTTAGCTGAGAATCGGGATGACACGACCTGTAAATGTACTTAATAGATGGAAGATTTCATGCTGAGAAGAGCCACCCCAAGCAACACTTTAGCTATTGCAAAAGTTCATATCGACACATGGAGGACTACATTAGAGAAATACTTCCTTCTAATTTTTTGCCAAATGACCAACATCTACCCTTACAAAACTCGAATCACCCAACGCAGTTAAAATCCCACCTGCATAGACTTCACACCTTACTCGCGTTTTACGTCCAAGCTCTCCTTCAATACGAGATTTAAGTGTAAGTGGAATACCCATAGGTGTAGGTTTTATATATTTCACACTCAACAGACTTGTTACACAATCTATACGTGGTGCACTTCCCACTTCTCGACCTTCGCTTCTATAAAGGTTTGCCATTACAGTCCAGTTGGAATGACAGTCGACAAGACAACTGATCAGACCTCCATAGACAAGAGAAGGCCAACCAACATAACGTTCATCGGGTGTGTACGTCATAACAACATGAACATCATCTTGATCCCAAAAACTTTTAATTTTCAACCCTTGAGTATTTTTGGAACCGCACCCAAAACAAACCCCTTCAGGTGCCCCAAGATCTTGAAAGGCAATTTTATTATGTTCATGAACCATCACAGTTTCCTTAATATGTTTGAGTGAGCATTTTTGTGTTCCTAATCTTGCAATTTATTTCACCTCTTCTTGCCATGCACGGTAGCCTCCCTGAAGAGAATATACATTTGTGTAACCCATTTTCTGAAGATTTTCAGCTGCAATAGCTGATCTAAATCCTCCTCCACAATAAAGAACAATTTCAGTTCTTGTATCTGGAATTTTTAATTCAATATCCCTCTCAATAATGCCCTTACTCAAATGCATAGCTCCAGGAAGATACCCATTTTTCCATTCGTTATCTTCTCTCACATCGATAAGCTCGAATTGCGATTTATTTTGAATTTTTTTTCGAAGATCTTCTGTCGTAATTTCTCGAATGTCTTTCACAATATTTTCACATAGATTTAAAAAACGTGGTGAGTGCTTCATTAGAGGGCCTTCCTTATTGTTCACAAAGAGTTATTCTACGTTAAAAACCTTTTACCGCACCAAGAAAATTTATGATTTCTAGTTGATGACTCCCTCAAGGCCTGTAACATGGAAAGGACTCGCTTATTAAAAAATCGGAAAGGTCTGATGTGCTATTTCATGATGCTTATAAAGGTCTGAAAGTTTTTGTAACGGGACACACTGGTTTCAAAGGTTCATGGCTTACACAATGGTTACTTGAACTGGGAGCCGATGTTTCAGGATTTTCATTGTATATTCCTTCGAATCCTTCGCATTTTGAATGTCTGGAATTGCAGAAAAAGATCCGACATATTGAGGGAGATATACGCAAACGTGAAGAACTCGAGCTTGCATTGAAAGAAGCTCAACCCGATATTATCTTTCATCTCGCCGCTCAAGCTATAGTCTCTGAATCTTACAAAGATCCAATCAAGACTTTTGAAACCAACGCCCTTGGCACTGCGAATGTTCTTGAAAGTGCTCGTCACTGTCCTTCTTTAAAAGCACTCGTAATGATCACAAGCGACAAATGTTATGAAAATGTAGAATGGCCTTTTGGTTATCGTGAAAATGATAGACTTGGAGGCAAAGACCCTTACAGCGCATCAAAAGCTTGCGCTGAAAATATTATCTACTCTTATTGGCATTCTTTTTTTCATGCTTCGGATTGCAATATCAAACTTGCCTCAGTACGAGCTGGGAATGTCATCGGGGGTGGGGATTGGGCAACCGATCGCATTATTCCGGACTGCATGAGAGCTTGGGCAAAAGACGATACAGTACTTTTGCGAAACCCCCATTCCACAAGACCTTGGCAACATGTTTTAGAACCTTTAAGCGGTTATCTCTCTCTTGGGGCAAAACTGCTTGATGAAGTTTCTTCCGTCTCTTTGGAAGGCGAAGCTTTTAATTTTGGACCTGATGCTACCGTAACTGAATCGGTTGCTATACTTGTGAAAGAACTTGCAGAACACTGGCCTGACAGAAAGTGGATGGAAGCACAAATAGGCGAAAAGAAGAAAGAAGCTTCTCTTTTGAAACTTTCCTGCGATAAAGCTCTGTTTTTTTTAAGATGGCAACCTACTTTATCTTTTGCAGAAACAGTTCGATTTACAGCATCTTGGTATAAAAATTACTATGAAAATACTATGCCCGTTAAAGAACTGACACTAAATCAAATTCGCGAGTACCAAACTTTAGCTCGAGAAAGGAATCGAGTGTGGACACTGCCCTAATTGAAACTCCTGCAATTCATGGACTTCGTTCATTTCCATTGAAGGTTTTTGAAAGTGCTGAAGGATCCCTTCTGCATATGATGACAGAAAACTCCCCAGCTTTTAAAAAGTTTGGTGAAGTTTATATTTCTACAATTGTTCAAGGTGCGATCAAAGCCTGGAAGAAACATGACAAGATGACACTCAATTTAGCAGTGCCCTACGGAGCCGTGTCTATCGTTATTTACGATGAACGGGAGCTCTCTCCAAGTTACGGCTGTATTCAGGAAATAATCCTGAGCAGAGCAAAATATGAGCTCCTCCAGTTGCCACCCCTACTGTGGTATGGCTTTAGAGGCGTAGGGGAAGGGGAATCCATTATTGTAAACTGCGCTGATCTCCCACATGACCCTGATGAAATCCACAGACTACCCGCTCATTCCGAGCAAATCCCGTACTTATGGCCCTAATCCTTACCCGCAAACACAAAAAGGTGAGTTGGAAAGAATTTTCCAACTCACCTTATCTATGCGAATCCTAAGACTAATTTGCGAGCGCGGTTTTTGCTTGCTCAGCAAGTTTAGCAAAAGTTGCTTGGTCTTGAACTGCAAGTTCAGCCAAACAACTGCGGTCCATTTCTATGTTAGCTTTTTTCAGACCGTTCATGAACTGTGAGTATTTTAAACCACATGCACGAGCTGCAGCGTTAATACGGGTGATCCAAAGTTGGCGGAATTCACGCTTCTTAACTCTTCTATCTCGGTATGCATACCTTAACGCTCTTTTAACAACATGGATCGCGATACGAAAACGACTGTTACGGGATCCACGAAACCCTTTAGCCAATTTCAATATACGCTTCTTACGTTGTCTTCCTTTTGATCCTCTTTTTACGCGTGCCATTGCTCGATCCTATATATCTAATGCGTTTTATTTATCGTAAGGCAAACAGGCAAGTATAAGGCCACGATCGCCAGCCCCTGCGTATTTTGCTTTTTTCAAACGATTTTTGCGAGCTTTTGTTTTCTTTGTCGCCAAATGCTCGTGACCTGCTCTATCAAATTTTACTTTACCGGACGGCTTCACACGAAAACGTTTTGCTGCCGATTTTTTTGTCTTCATTTTTGGCATGTTAGACCTTTTTAAAGGCGATTGAAATCTCTAATATGAATAAGATCTTGAGGTTAGGACTAGTATCATGAATTAAAAGTGAGGGCAAGTGAAGATAGAAAACTATTTAGGGAGTGCTATTGCGATTTTCCCTTCACTTAGAACCGGAAAATTATCCTGAATAGCGTCCATCCATACCTTTTTTTGAATCAAAAAACGATTCGGAGCCAAGACTTTTAATTGAACAGAGATGGGTTTTTTACCCACAAACGTTACAAGTTCCTCACGCTGAGGGTCTAAGAGCCAGTGCCCCATGAGGTGATCTTTATATGCTGTCCGCGTCAAAGACTTATCCTCAAATAAAACAACCCCTGTAGAATCTACAATCTCATACCTCGCCGAAGCCTGTACGTTTTTATCGAGACGCAAAATAATCCCACTAAATCGAGAGGGATTTTTTGAGTCTTCTTTATATTGCTTATGACTCAGATCATCTCGAGCAAGAATTTTTGGAAGATAGCTTTCAAGAAAAAGTTTGATCCCACCATCTTTGTAATAAGAAATTTTATATATACGAGTTGTTTTGGTCGCTTCCTCTACAGCTAAAAAATTGCTCTGTTCTACAAGGTCAGGAGAAAGTCCTTGTTTGAGAAAAATCTCTTTATGGATTTTAGAAAAAACGCCGCGAGCAGATTTAAGAGCGTCGTCAAAGGCTATCTGTATTTTTTCATTAGAAGACAACAGTTCCTCTTTTGAGTGAGGAGTATAGGATGTGGTAAACCTTAATGTTAAGTTACTCCAATCCAACTCGACTCCTTCCATTTGCTCAACAATAGGAGTCGCCATTACAATCAGAGAAGAGCTGAACAGTGTAAAACCAAAGAAGGCACTTAGCCAGTTTCTGTCGAATGTATGCATGCTCTGTCCAAGATTTATTTTTCGTGGCAATTTTTTGACCCAAAAGCTAGATTGTACCCGTTGTATTCGCACTTTTATTTTAAAAGAATAACTGACTTCTTTTTAACACGAATCCCGATATGTACACCCCTAAAAAATGGTGCCGACAATGACTCAAGAAAGGTTTCGTGAATGCTTCTACTTTTTATAGTTTCTGTCCTGTTTGGATACCTTCTTTTCAGAGGCGTCCTTATGCTCATCCCTTATATTGAAAGAAAAGAGCACTCTTCTCAGCGAAACGAAGTTTTGGCGGAAGCCCTCCGTCAGAAATTGACCATTCAAAAGGGAGCATCAGAACAACTCACAGAACGACTTAGCATTCTTAGCGAAGAGCTTGAAACCAATATCAACAAACAAAAAGAAGATCTAGAAAACGAACTCATAGAACTAACAGAGCGAGAATCTCTTCTTACATTAGAAGAACAACGAGTTAACCGCATTGAAGAACTCCAAATACAACACGAAGAACAACTAGAACAATCAATGCTTCAGGTAAAAGACAGGGACTTAGATGTTCAAAAAACAAGAATACAACTTATTTCCTCTCTTGAAAACATTTCGCAATCTCAAGCCAGCAATTTGAAAAAAACTCTAAGCAACGACTTAGTAAATGAAAAGCAATTGGAGCTACAAAAAGTAACAAAATTTTTGCAAGAAGAATTCAATTCTTCTGCTGCAAGACTTGCGCGACGTCTTTTGGACAGAGTTCATTCAAGATATGCTCCCAAGTTTGTTTGGCCCAAACCGTCAAATATTCTCGAAGTAAAAGATAAAAATCTGCACTCTTATTTTCTATTGGAGCATTGTCCGCTTATTAATGAACTTCAGGAACTTTCAGGGGTGAAAATTATCCCCTTTCAACCTAGCGATGGTTTTCTTTTCATTAAAGTAGCGGGTGGTTTTGGAATCAGTCGCGAAGCTGTAAGATTGACACTTGAAAAAATTGTTACACTAGAAAAAAGCCAGTGGCCAAAAGCAAAAAGTTTATTTTCAGCTCAAAGCACCCGCCTCGATGGTGAAGCAGCTCGTCTAGGGAAGAAAGCCACAGACCTTCTCTCAATCAAAGGCATTCATCCCGAATTGCAAAAACTTGTAGGAGCACTCAACTGGCGAACAAGCTACAGACAGAATCAATGGTATCACACCATAGAGGTTGCACAATTTGCGAATATTTTAGCCACGGAACTTGGTGTAAATGCTGATGATGCTAAGCGAGTAGGCTTGCTCCACGATATAGGCAAAGCTATCGACTATCGAATAGATGGAAGTCATGCAGTAATCAGCGGAGACTACGCGGATCGATGCGGAGAGAAACGTTATATCTGCGATACAGTCATGTCTCATCATTCCGATATCATCATTGAAACCCCCCTCGCTTATATTCTACAAGCTGCAGACACATTGTCAGGCGCGCGTCCTGGTGCCAGAGTCAACTTAGAAGAAGGGTATCAAGTTCGACTCACGGCTATTCATGATGTTGTTAAGAGTTTTCCTGGAATTCAAGATCTTGCAGTTATGAATGGGGGGAGGGAGGTTCACATTCAAGTGCATAGTGAACTTATCAGCGAATCAGATGTGAAACCATTAACGGAGGCTATAGCCAGAAAAATTGAGAAAGAAGTGGCATATCCAGGTCAGATTAAAATTCTAGTCACTCGAACTTATGAATCTTATGCGGTAGCTTAAATGGATTTTTTTTTGAAAAAAAATTGGACTCCTTAAAATCTCTCTTTCATACTCAAAATTTTGTTCAGGCTGAAACTCTTCTTACTTCATGGATGAAAGAAACACCTGAAAGAATCCATGACATTAGACTTATTACACTTCACGCTCTTGCGCTATACAAACAAAAAAAATTTCTTGAGTGTATAGATATTTTAAAAATAGGGTTTCAAGAAAATAAAACCTCTCTTGAAATTTCTATTTGTCTTGCGAATTGCCTCTGTGCTTTTGGGTTCTATTCAGACGCTATTCCACTATTTATCCACTGTCAAACTTTGGGTTTTTTTCATTATGCAACAAATTTGGAAGCCAAGAAGCAAATCAAAATCGCATCTATACAATCCTATTTAGGAAGAAATATAAACACAACCCTAGAGTTAAAAAAAATTAAGCATACAAATATGCTTTCTCTAAATGAATCCTTGCAAATAGCTTCTCTTTTAATAGAAGCAAAAAATTATAGACTCGCTTCCGTGCACTTAGAGAATTTGATAGACGCACACCCTCTGTCCGTCCATGGATACAAGCTCCTCGGTCTCGCTTACTATTCTCAACAGGAACTTGCAAAAGCAAAAAAAAGTTGGGAGAAAGCTCTTGAGATTCATCCTGAAGATACTGATCTAAAATTACTGTTAGACCGTATTCTCTAAGTTCGTCTCTCGAACTTTCCCCCAACTTTAAAAGCGAAACTATTTATTATTTTTTAGTGTCGTGGTTGTCCTCATACTCTGCATCAACGACATTATCATCTGTTTTTTTGTTTGAATCCGCTCCAGCATGCTGATGATCTGCTCCCTGTTGAGCTCCCGCATTTTTATAGATGTTTTCAGTAAGCTTATGCAACTTTGTTTCAAACTCAGTTTTAGCAGCTTTCAAAACACTTACATCATCACTATTCAATTTTGATTTTGCTATTCCTATCGCTGACTCAAGTTCAGATTTGAGGTCTTTTGGAACCTTATCTCCATTTTCACGAATGGTTTTTTCAGCTTGGTATACCAAAGAATCCAAAGCATTGCGTTGCTCAATCAACTCGCGTCGATTTTTATCTTCTTCTTTGTGCTCCTCACCCTCTTTAACCATACGGTTGATCTCGTCTTCTGAAAGTTTGGTTTCAGAACTGATGACAATTTTCTGTTCTTTACCAGTTCCCAAATCTTTTGCAGATACTGAAACTATACCGTTTGCATCAATGTCGAACGTCACTTCGATCTGTGGGATACCACGAGGAGCTGAAGGAATATCTACAAGACTGAATCGGCCAAGACTTCTATTCGCTCCCGCCATTTCTCGTTCCCCTTGGAGAACGTTAATCTCTACAGATGTTTGATTATCCGCTGCTGTGGAAAAAACTTGGCTCTTCCTCGTTGGGATTGTTGTATTACGATCGATCAATTTCGTCATAACTCCCCCTTGGGTTTCAATTCCCAAAGAAAGAGGTGTTACGTCGAGAAGAAGCACATCTTTTACATCACCTGCTAGGATCCCTGCTTGAATTGCAGCACCCACAGCAACAACTTCATCTGGATTTACAGACTTGTTCGGATCTTTTCCAAAGAAGTCTTTAACTTTTTGCTGAACAAGAGGAATACGGGTCGACCCCCCAACAAGAACAACTTCCTGGATTGCGCTCAATGACACACCAGAATCTTTGAGCACCTGTTTGCAGGGCTCCATAGTACGTTCAACTAGAGTCATGATCATTTTTTCAAATTCTGCACGGCGTAAAGTTGTTACAAGGTGCTTAGGACCTGTTTGATCTGCCGTTAAGAAAGGAAGATTGATTTCTGTTGCCTGCGCAGAAGAAAGTTCTATTTTTGCTTTTTCAGCAGCTTCTTTAAGTCGTTGAACAGCCATAGGATCTTTGGACACATCAATCCCTGTGTCTTTTTTAAATGTGTCGATAAGAAATTTGATAAGAATCTCATCAACGTTATCACCACCTAAGTGTGTATCACCATTGGTTGCAAGAACTTCAACAACATTGTCTCCAACCTCCAACAGAGAAACGTCGAAAGTTCCTCCACCAAAGTCATAAACAATAATCTTTTCATTCTTCTTCTTATCAAGACCATAAGCCAAAGCAGCTGCGGTAGGTTCTGCAACTATACGCTTCACTTCAAGACCTGCAATTCTACCTGCATCCTTTGTAGCTTGACGCTGATCATCATTAAAATAAGCAGGAACTGTAATCACAGCTTCTGTGACTTTTTCTCCAAGATATTCTTCGGCAGCTTGTTTGAGCTTAGCTAGAACTTTTGCAGAAATCTCTGTAGGACTCATATCCTTGTTCATAATTTCGAAAACAGAAGACCCGCCAGCTCCTTCTTTTACTTTGTATGGGACTCGCTTTGCTTCTTCACTTCTTTCTTTGAAGTTACATCCAATGAAGCGTTTTGCAGAAAACACCGTGTTTACGGGATTAATAACTGCCTGACGTCGAGCGGCTGCTCCCACTAAAATCTCGCTATCCTTTGTAAAAGCGACAACGCTCGGTGTTGTTCTCTGACCTTCAGCATTTTCTATGATCTTTGGCTTTCCGCCTTCCATGATGGCAACTACTGAGTTTGTAGTTCCCAAGTCGATTCCAATAATCTTACCCATTGTATAGGCTCCAGAATTTATAATTGTTTTAGGATTTTACGCCTAACCCTCCTATGGCTTTGTCGGGATGGGAGGAATCTTCAGCGCTACTGTCCCCTAACTTAAGTCCGATGGCGAAGCTGTCAAGTTGAGAAGCTCATAAAATATAGAAAAATCTACGCTTCGCCTTCCTTGTGAGGCCTTTCTTTTGACGGCTTTTTCAGCATCACCAATAAACATGCCAAGGCTAAGAACAAGAATCCCACCCGTAAAACAAAGAAATGAGAAACATCGAAGAAGAAGATAGGTAAGGCTTCCACGCCTTCATAAATACTTTTGACGACATCAAGAAATAAAATTTGAAGTTGGAAACCAAGAGAAATAAGCCCCCTGGGGAACAATTCTGTTAACAGCAGCGGGAAAATTCCTACAATCACGAAAGGAAATAAAGGGACAACAAGTAGATTTAGAAAAATTCCCAAAACACTCAACTGCCCTAGAACCGCACTCATAAAAAGGCATAGAGTTATTTGACATAATAAAATTTCTCTCCAACTTTTCACTTTCATTTTTACAAAAGCAAATACCGTAAGATAGGTCAACCAACTCAGAATAGATCCCACTGAGAAGATATCTAAAGCAAAAAAAATACTTTGCAGAACCAAGACCCATGAAATTCGCTCAATATGGGAGCAATCGATCGCAAATATTTTTACGAATTGATCAAAAGAGAAAAGGAGAAAAGAACGTTGAACAGAAGGAGGAAACCCAATCGCTGCTGCATATATATAAACTAACACCAAAGTAATAATTTTTAATAAAGGTTTTAGTGAGTACCACATGCGTGGACTTAAAATTCTAAAAGAGTAGAGAACTTGAAATGGGAAAAAAACAATTTTCAAAAGAATAAATGCTATGAAACTTATATGCAGCCCACTGATGACTAAAAGATGAAAAATTCCAAGCTCTTTAAAAGCAAGCAAATATTCTTCCCCCAAGCGGAACTTGTTTCCGAGAATTACAGAATATATAAAGCCTTGGATTCTTGCTGGTGTCTCTGAAATTTTATTTTCTATACCTTTTACGAATCGGAAAAGAAACGAAAATTCAAACGATGCATTCTGCAAAGTTGGTGAGAAACGATTGCGCGCATTTGGGAAAAATGATTCGTTAGGGAGATGAATAGAGTCACCATAGTCTGAAATATTTCCTACCCCTGTTAGGTAAAAGTAACGACATCCTGATTTAGCAAGTTTTCCCATACCAAAAGGTATGAGGTTTGTTTGCATGATTTGAACTTCTCTAAGATGTCCTGTCGGAGAGGGAGCATTATGACTAGCTCCCCAAAAGAAGGACCCAAATAAAAGCAATGGGATTTTAATAAATTTTTTAGACTGTAAAAACAGGGTAAAAAACAGGAAAGGAAACGTATATTCTCGATTCCAGCTCACCACAAAGAAATCTGTAAAGTTCCCCAAGAGAGAGCCACACGAAAATCCAAACAGCCATAATAACAAATAACCTCTTTCCATTTCTATTTTTTAAAGGAGTATATAGATGTCAGGCTATTGACATATGAAAATTAAGCTATTGCTGAGCAGTGATCAGAGGAAAGTTCTTGTTCTGAAGCTTCTAAATAACTCATAATTTTGCGAGTGAAATTTGCATGAAGATGATGACCATTTTTACAAAGTATAACTTTTCCAGTTAAATTTCCTGGAAGGAGCGCTATGTCACCAAAAAAATCCAAAAGTTTGTGTCGCACAAATTCATCAGGGAAGCGAAGACCTTCTGTATTTAAGACTTTTTCATCATCCACAACAACAGCATTATCAAGCGAACCTCCTAAAGCAAGCCCTTGAGCGCGCATCTGTTGAATACTATTGAGATGACAGAAGGTTCTTGCTTCCGATATTTTTAAAAACTCTTCAAAGCTATAACGAAATGCTAATGACTGCTGACCTATGGTCGTAGTAGGAAAATCTACAAAACAAGAAACTTCCAACGAAGTATCGTTTCTATTTTTATGAGGTTCGTAATGAATATATTTATCACCATCCCTAATCTCAAAAGCTTTTGGAAGACTGATCAAAGATCTTGGAACATGCTGGATTTGAACTCCTGCTTCAGTAAATTTATCCACAAAGGGTGCAGAACTCCCATCAAGGATCGGAATTTCTCCTGCACTTACACGAACCAAAGCATTGTCTATACCTAAACCCCAAAACGCTGCCATGAGATGTTCTACAGTGGAGACACTTTGAGCCCCTTTTCCTAGAGTTGTACTGAGAACAGTGGATGAAATATTGGAAGGGCAAGCAAGTATAGGATGAGAGAGGATATCCGTTCTTTCGAACAGAATGCCCATATTGGGACCCTGGGGAAGAACTTCCAAATTCACGAGACTGCCGCTATGTAAGCCGACACCCACAAACTGAATAGGTCTAGCTACAGTTCCTTGAAATCTCTTCATTCTTACTCCTTATTAAGGGTCATCACTCTTTGATACTCAGCAAAACACATACCAAGTCTTTACCTTTAAAAAATTAAAAGTAATTTTAAAGAGTTAGATTTAAAATGCACTTCTTATCCCTTTGTTTTAATTTGCTAAAGTTGCGTAAAGGACACATTAATCCTCGCCCACTGTGTCTGATAGACCCTTTTATGAAAGAGAAATATAAACTCATACCTTTTTGAGGTTTTGAAGAACAAGTGTTTTAATTTCCTTCAATACAAGATCATAATCGAAGGCCGTTTCGTCAAATAACCACTGCATGCTGATCCCATCTACAAGGGCAATAATGAGTGAACTATATTCCATTGGATTGACTTCGCGAAAAGCTCCTTTTTGTATTCCTTCTAAAATAACTTTAGAACAAGCTTCTCGGAAGTTTTGGTAATGCTTTGCAACCGTAAGCCGAACTTCTTCTTTCTGATTGATTTGAGTCCAGAAATCCATATTGACTTGGTAGTATTCTTTAGTTTTTCTGACGATATTGAGACAAGTACCAAGAAAAAGGTCTAGCTTTTTCATAGGATCGATCGCTTCATTCATTCCCGAATTTAAAAGACTGCCTATATCGCTGGCAACATGTTCCAGCACAGACATCATCAGATCGTCTTTGTTGAGAAAATAATAGTGAATAATGCCCTTACTCACTCCAGCTGAACGCGCAACATCTTGCATGGAAAAATTATTATAACCATATCGCGAGATGCAATCGACGGTAGCTTTTACAATTTGATTTTTTCTTTCATTTGCGACTTCTGATCTCGTCATTCAACTATTCCCCATAGATGTTTCTCTTGGAATTTAAGAAACGTAAAATTTATTTTTTATACCTAAAGCTTCAGAGAAATGAACTTGCTATTCTTTTTCTAGCCCCTAGTTGGAAATGATATTATGCTAAAATAAAGTCTCTTACAAAAATGGGTAATTTTATTTGCTGCGATTCAGTGGAGTTTTTCATGGGCCTAAGATCTCTGAAAACAGGCAGATTCCTTTTCCTACTTACCTTTTTCCTCACAACAACCGAAGGCTTTTCTCAAGATACATGGACTCAATTTGGGGTTCGTCCTCTTGCTATGGGAAACGCCTTTGTTGGAGTGGCAGACGACTTCAATGCTTTATACTACAACCCCGCTGGATTAGCTCGAATTAAAGAATGGGAGTTAGAAATTATCAACCCCAAGTTTGATATTTCAGCAAACACTTATTTTCTTGCAAAGACTCTAAAGAAAAAGGGGAAAATGAGTCTGAGCGATACCTTTCAAACAATCAGCGATGAAACTGGAAAGCCTAACTACATAGGTTTTTCACTCACTCCTTACTATATCCGTCCAGGATGGGGTTTTGGTCTTACATCAGACACCTTTGCATCTTTTATTCCTCATCAGGATGGGGTTGATATCGACACAAAAGCTTACACACAGCTCACAACAATACCTGTGTCGCACGCTAGAAATTTTTTCGCGAACCGACTGAGTTTGGGTGCAACTTTTAAACTGATCGGGACAGCGGGGTTTGACGAGAATGTTACGATGGGAAATATATCTCTTGTCGTTCCTAAGTCTCAAACAGGTTCAAATCTTAAGCTCAAAGATTTTCTCGTCTCAGGTTTAGGCTTCGGAGTGGACTTGGGTCTTCTTTTTACCCCGAGTGAAACGCCTATGGAACCCACTTTCGGGATGAGTGTTATCAACATTGGCGGAATTGCATACAGGAAGCTTCTAAAAAGCGGAACCACAGCCCCAAATGTCGCGCCTATTGTAAACACGGGATTCAGCATAAAGCCTTATAAAACGGATCGGATGTATGTTTTGGTTGCTTTAGATACTCACATGATTAACAAGCCCTCTCATTTCTCTCACAAATTAAATCTTGGCGTTGAGTGGGGATTTGGGAAGATCATCAAAGTTGAAGCTGGGCTTCACGAAGGATACCTGACGGGTGGTTTTCAATTTGATGTTTGGCTCTTTAAACTCCGCCTTGCGACATACAGAGTCGACAGAAGTCCTCTCGTAGGAATGGAAAATAGCCTAACGGATAGAAGAGTCGTATTACAATTTAAGTTATTAATTTAAGTCGGAGTCCATTATGCTTAAAACTAAACTCCAACATCTCTTAATTTTCTTGCTTCTAAGCTCTTTTCTAAGTGTTCGGCTATATGCGGAGAGTGCAAACAAAGAACCAAGCACTTCCAACGCCGCTTCGAATGGTTCTTTTATTTCGAAGTTTTCTGAGAAGGCCTCATCCTTTATTTCAAACACAATCATAAGCAGCGGATTTGGACTTATTCGTGCGTACAAAATGATTGGCCAGCAAGACTTGGGTGCTAATGGAGGTGCAGATGTAAAACTTTCTCATCTCTCTGCTAATAATTTCCGAGGGAAAAAAGTCTATGCAACTTTGCGATTTCTTCCCTTTAACGTTGGGCCTGATTCCACGACTAACGGTGTAACTCAAGAATATTCTGGATCCATGAACACTTACGCAGCAGGAGCTGAAGCACTCTTAGCTTCGATACATAAATTCGACTTCCTTTCTTCTATAGAAATCGGTTTTTTTGAAACCGCCTTGAAAGAATTGGTTCCCGTAACCGAGTCAGATCGTCCTATTCCTCGTTTAGGAACTCTTTTCATTGCTGGCGGAGAAGTCCGCTATAAACCCTATGAAAAATTTAACGTAGGTTCCCGCCTTTATCTCGCGACTGGATCTATTTCTTACGTCAGTTTATTTCTTAGCGCCTCTTTCCTATTCTAATTTCGAAACGTGATTTATTTTTTCTACATTCTTCCTTACACTGTGGGCAAACTCTATTTTGAGATTTTTAATGAAGTATCTTTTTACTAGTATTTTATTTCTAACCACTCTGTTCTCGTGCAATAAAGAAGACTCTGGATTCCTCCTTGTTCACGCTCCTAAAAATGGTGAATATGAAGTCTATAAAATACTTGGCGATGCAACTCTTCAGTTCGTTTCAAATCAGATCGGGGAATTAAACAAAAAACTTCCACTAAATTCTGGACATTATTTGATTCTCGGAGACTGTTCTCATCAGATGGTGAACATTCAGCCGGATAAAACTACGGAACTGCATGCACATACACTGAGCTTTACGCCCCCCATACCTGTTCAAGATGGGGATTTATTTACAATTCAATGCAATCGATACCCTCAAAGTCACCCCCCCCAACAGATCAATAAACGTTTTGATCTGACGGTGTTTCCTGTCGTGATAGACATGCTTGTGGGAATGAAGGCTCTTAGAGTGGACTTAAGCACACCCGAATATAAAACATCTCGAAGCATTCATTATGATCTCGCTGCACTTCGAGTCTCATCTGCAACAAAAGAATTCCCAGTAGAAATTCCCCCCTATTTTGTTTCAACATCAGATGGGCAACTCGCAATTACTCAATCTCAAGAATTCGGGAAATGGCAATATTTGTTAGCAGGGAACTATATACTTACCGTCAATGGAACCCAGCGTGAAGTCTCACTCAAAAACAAAGATGCTCTCTCTATAGCGCCTTCCTATATTAAATTTGAAAGTTCCCCTAACGTTAATATTGATCGTTATCAAGCAATCAAAGGCGAGCCTTATACTGTAGAACTAAATTCTCAGCGAGCATTCACCATCAACACGATCTACCCTCTGATCTCAGAAACCGTGAATTTCAGACTTGAAGGCGCAATCAAAGCCGACCTTATAAGTTTGGAAGCAGAAAAGCTGAAAACCCTAACACTTCGAAGTGTGGAAGTGAGTCTCAATTGTGGCCCCTGGGAATGGGAGTGTTTAGGGAAAAAAGATGTGAGCCTTTTTGAAACGGATTCTCCTTATCCATTCATGCATGGTAGCACTGACCTCCCCATACTTTTTTCTAATGAAAATGTGCAGATTGAAATCGAAGGAGCGCAAGGACTTAGATATAAAATTGCTAGCAACAGGGATACTATTTACGAAACGGGGCTTCTTCTTCTAAAACCTAAAGTAGCCCATAAGCCTGGACAAATGAGTCTTCTTGTCCGAGTTGAAGGAAATAATTCCAATATTCTAGGACAGTCCTATGATATTCCCTATACTCGAGAAACTCGCATTCATCTCATAACAGGTACTTACAATTTAAATCATTTTTATATGATAGGCTCTCAAACACAGAATGGTGGAGTTCAGCTATCTTCTAAAGTTATGCTTAGTGTGAAAAAAGCAGAAGTGCGTGAGTTTGTTTTTGACTACTATTTACCAGAAGATAAATTTGAAAGTTACTCTCAATCGTCTCTACGAAATAAACGCGGAAAATTGCGTAAAGACAAAACTTTTACTATCTTCTAGGTTTCAGATTTGGATAGTCTATTTACAAGATTGAGGACTTCGATACTTGCAAGGTAGAGTTCCTCTGCTTCCGTCCAATCATCATCTGCTTTTTTTCGACGCAGCGTATAAGCTCTCAGTTCATGATCACCGTCGTAGGTTTCTAGAAGATCCTTAAGCGCAGATTGAAACTCTTCTGAGTCATGCTGAAACTTTTGCAAATTTCCACGCACAGTTTTCAAATCTCGCACTGCATCAAATTCCTTTTGTCCTTCAAGCAGTGTCATAAATTTATCTAAAGCATTCACTAAATCATTGGCTGAAGTCTGTTTTGTTTTCTTTAAAACGCTCGACATGCGTTTTCCTCCGGTAATTAGATGAAGGTGGGTGATTAACGGTGGTCAGTTTAGGTTAGGATTTTAAAAAAAGCAAATGCCTACATTGCAAACAGCAAAAGTTTTTCAAACAAAAGATATTGACACCAACTCCATGTATAAAGTACAAAGCCTTCTCTTGTTTAGCGTTTTAAAAAACGCGGGCCAATAGCTCAGGTGGTAGAGCAGCACACTTTTAATGTGCGGGTCCCTGGTTCGAGTCCAGGTTGGCTCACCATATTTTTCTTCAGTTAAAGTTAGTCCCTATCGTCTAGCCGGCCCAGGACACCGCCCTTTCACGGCGGCGACGGGGGTTCGAATCCCCCTGGGGACGCCACTTTTCTTAGCATGTCAGGACTATGCTCCATAGACACTCCAAATGAAATTTAGATTATGTTGTTCTACATAGGTGGTGGGATGCAGAGGAACGTCCTTGTACATGAGGCGGGCGCGGTATTATGATCTTAGAAGTCAAGAAATTTACGCAAAAAATTTTAGGAGATATTCCGCCATGCCTAAAGAGATCGGGGTACAAGAACTTTGTAATTTTCTGAACAACGGCGCGGTACTTGTAGATGTAAGAGAGGCTGAGGAGCTCTCGAGAGAGGGCAAAATCAAAGAGGCGAAACATTGGCCTCTTTCAAGTTTTGCTTTGAGGGAGCCCGACATTTCAAAAACAACGCCAACTATTTTTTATTGCCGTTCTGGAATAAGAAGTTTGAAAGCGGCAGAAATCGCTTCGACTTGGACAAAACAAGATGTGTATTCACTTCAGGGTGGATATCTTGCATATGTAAGTAAGCAGAAGGGTTAAATACAGAGATCCTGCATTTAACAGCCATTTCACTTGCTATCCAGCGGACGATATTCTATATTTTCTTAATCCATGTGGATAGTTAGGTTTTCATTGCCAACACCAACTGTTCACTTTTTTACGTGGTAGATCGATTTAATGGAAAAGACTGATTTGAATTCATCAGAAAAATTAAATTTAAAAGAAGAGTATAAAAGATCAGCAGGCAAAAAAGTGCCCCATGATTTTTTCATTTTTTCATGCATGGCAGAAGACCATACCTTACAAACTTTAGGCCAAAATGCTCATGTCGATGATCGATGGCCAGCGCTTGCAGAAAGAAGGGAAACTGGCAACTTAGATGACCCGATGCCTGAGAAGTCTTTTGATGAAAGCGTACAAGATCTCATGCAATGGTATGCAAAGACTTACCCCGAGCTAACAAGCCAGCAAGTACTCGATCATGAATTGTGTAGTTTACTCGTTCCACGTTTCATCCTCATGGTTAACGATATTAGACAGCTCGTCTTCATAAAAAACAATAAGGGGTTACCTCAAATTCCAAGTGATGAACCAAGACCAGAAATTTGGGACACACTTGAGAAGTTGTTAACCGATTCTTTCCCAACATATGCTTCCTATCTTATGTCATATTTCAAATGGGTTTATGCAAAGCCTGTTGAACGCAAATTAACTCTATCGGATCTTCCTCCGGTTGGACGTTACTTTGGAATTTTGAAAGACAATTTACGAAACAAAGATAAATCTGAGAATGAGAGCGAAAGTCCTCGAATCAATTCTCGGGAGTTGCCTTTACGAAAGCCTGAACGTGAAAAAGAAGTAGAAGAAAGCTCTTCTGCGTCTGAGGAGGAACCATCATCTGACGACGAAGAATCTTTTGAAGCTGTAGAAGAAGCTCCGCCAGCGCCTGTTGAACGCAAGGAAAGAGAACGTTCAGAGCGCAGCGAATATCGCGAACCTCGACACAAAGGGGGACGGGATCGTGGAGAAAGAGATGAAGACAAGGGTAAAAAAGATAAAGAGAAGCTTGCGCTTCTCGAAGTCGACAAAGCTATTCTTGCAATGAAGAAACATTCCTCTATGAATGAATTTCGTCTAAGGCCACAAAACAGCTTTATTCGCCGGCTTCAACACCGCAAAGTGAACGCCCTTGGCTTTCAATCTCATTCCGTCGGTGAAGATGATAACCGAGCCGTCCTCATTACCCGCGAAGATTAATTAAAGATTCTCTTCTTCTGAAGACCCTTCATACATTTGCGGAGGGTTTTCATCATCAACCGGAAGTTCACTAGCAAATTTGAGAGTTTCTCTTCTTGGCTGAAAAGATTCCAAAGAAGGAAGTTCTTTCAAAGCAGCGAGTCTATATACTCTTAAGAATTCCTCGGTTGTTCCAAATAACATTGGTTTACCAGGAATGTCCTTGCGACCTACACAGCAAATCAGATCTCTTTCCAAAAGATTTTTTATAATGCTTCCTGAATCCGTCCCTCTTATAAATTCAATATCTGCACGAGAAACAGGTTGTCTATAGGCGACGATTGCTAGAGTTTCTTGAGCTGCTCTTGACAATGGTCTGGGTCTTTTTGAGAAGAGTTTTTCAGCCAGATAGGCATGCTCAGGCTTTGTGCGAAATTGATACTGTCCTACATCTACACATTCCAACTGAAAGCCTGCATCTTTGCGAGCGCTATGAGTATCGATGATTTGCTGAATTGCATTCTTAATATCTTTAAAACTAAGAGTGTCATCTCCAAGAATCTCTAAAAGATCATTAATAGTTAACGGCCTTGGAGTCGCAAACAATAATGTTTCTATTTTTGCCTGAAGAGACTCTTCAATTTGTGATGTATTTTCTTCAGGAAATTCCAAATTCTCCAAGTGGAGCCTCCTTTATCTTACTTATGAACGATTCTGGATTATTTTCGTCATACCAGTAAATCCACAAAGGGCCAAATTGAGACTCCTGATAACAACGAAGTGTTGAAACTTGTTTGAGAAGTTGAAGTAGCGCAAGAACGTGCGCTATGAGTTCATATCTATTTTGAATCTTCGAATACATCGTCTGAAACAAAAAAACTTCGCATGCCTGAAGAGACTCCAACATTTTCTCAACAACACGTTCGATGGTAATCATTTCTTTATTCGTTTTTACGCGTATAGGCTTCCTCTCCACGAGAGCTGATAACAATTGTTCGTAGAGAACCACTAAAACTGCGGAATCCCCGTAGAGCGGTGAAATTTTATCGCCATATTCTTTTTCAAGGCGTTCCCATTCACCCACAGGTGAATAGGTGCGGTCGGTTTGCTTATCTAGAGAACTAAAATATTCTCCCGCGTCTCGGTATTTCTGATATTCAATGAGCCTTTCTTTCAACTGAGCTTCAAGATCTACTTCGTTTTCACTCCCTTCTTCTCCTTCGACTTTCCCTGAATTCGGTAGTAGACGCCTTGTCTTGATTTCACATAGAGTGGCACCCATGACAAGAAATGCTGACGCATCTTTCAAATCTGCAAATTGCATAAGTCGCAGATACGAAAGATACTGTTCTGCAAGTTGAGCAAGATTCACTTCAAAAATATCCATCTCATTGAACTTGATAAGATAGAGAAGGAGATCGAGAGGTCCTTCGAAGTGATTGAGTTTTAGAAAATAGCCTGTCGCCATTCAAAGTTCCTTTGTGATATGGACAGGTCAATAAGTTTCAAAGTTTTCATTATTTAAATCTGGAAGCCTCTATTAGAACTAATATACCATGCCGAGTATGATTAAACGAAAAATTCACTTATTTCTTCTGCCGTTGGCGCTTTACGCCAGCACTTGCTATTCCTCTATAATCCTGAGCCCTATTCCTCTTGAAAGAGGTTATGCAAAAATAAGCACCGTCTCTGAATTGGATCTTTCCACATTCATAATTCCCAAAGAGCAACAAAAGGATAGCATTGAAAATTTCTGCAACCGTGTAAGCAAAGAATTCCAACGCTACTCATGGAAACAAGCTCCCTGCGAGGGTGTTGAGTGGCAAGCCAACCTAAAAACAGGTCAAGGATATCCTCTCCTTTATACAAGTTTTGGCGAGGGTGTAAATACGACACTTATTCTTGGCGGTGTCCATCCTGACGAGCTTACACCCATACATCTCGCATTCCGCTTCGCAAGACACCTACATGCAAACCCTTCGATTTATAAAGGGAAAGGGATTCGCGTGATTATTGCTCCTCTTGTAAATCCTGATGGTTTTTTACAAAAATATCCGACTCGGACCAATGCTGCCCACATCGATTTAAACCGAAATTTCCTCACAAGCGATTGGTATGATCAGGCTTTGAAAAGTTGGGCGAACAAAAAAAATACTGCGCAACGTTTTTTTCCTGGCTACTTCCCGAACTCAGAGATTGAAACTGTTTTTCAGAATCAGCTTTTAGAAACTTTCTTACCCTCTAAAATTCTTTCCATTCACGCTCCTCTTGGATTTTATGATTACGATGGACCTGGCGACAAGCTTACAAAACCACTCTCTGCATCTGAGGAACAGGCGCGCTATTTTGTTCATAAAGTGTCTGAAAAAAGCAGGAATTACAGAATTGTGGATTATTCTTTTTATCCTGGATCCTTGGGAAATCTCACCGGTAAGCAACGAAGAGTTCCAACGCTAACACTGGAATTGGAAACTACGAACCCAAAGCTTGTTGATCAATATTGGGACAAATTCCTGCCTGGATTTCTACAATCCATACAATTTGCTTATGAATGGAAGCCTGCCAGCTTGCATTGAGATAAGCTTTAAGGTATGCCTTCTGCCATGAAACTGGATAGCAAAATTCTTTCGCTTAGCGACTTTTCTTATGAACTCGACCCTGAGCTTGTGGCTCAGAGTCCTCTTGAGAATCGAGATCAGTCTAAGCTTCTCGTACGATCTTGGAATGGAGAGTTCATCCATTCCAAGATCGAAGATCTTGCTGCGCATCTCCCCCCAAAAACACTTCTTGTCTTCAATGATACAAAAGTTTTTGCCTCACGTATTTTTGGAACCCTACCAAATGGCAGTTCCTTGGAAGTCTTCCTTCTCCATAAACCTGAAGAAGGCTGTCTTCAAATCCCCTGTTTCTTAAAACCTGCTCGGAAAGTGAAAGAGGGTTCTCGTATTCAACTTGGGGAAAGTTCTTATTTAACCGTCCTAAAAAAACCGGAGAAGGGAATCATCGCTCCCTGTATTCTTGATTTCTCTCAAGCTCCTGCGAATTTTTCAGAGTGGATTAAAGAACATGCTTATGTTCCACTTCCTATGTATATAAAACGCAAGACTCCCATTCCTTGGAATCAATCGGAAGATTCGGAGCGTTATCAGACAGTTTATGCTCGCGAAGAGGGTTCTGTTGCCGCGCCAACAGCTGGTTTGCATTTTACAAAAAAATTATTGGATTCACTCACTTCTAAGGGAATTCAAAGCTGTGCTGTGACATTGCATGTAAGTTCAGGAACTTTTCTTCCTGTAAAATCAGAAACTATTTCTGAACATCCGATGCATACAGAACGGTATATGATTCCTTCTGAAACTTGGACTCATATAACGGAAGCAAAAAACCAGGGCTATAAAATCATCGCAGTAGGAACTACAAGTTTGCGTGCCGTAGAAAGCTTTATAATTTCTGATCAAAGAAAATTTGATCAGTGGATAAATACAAATCTTTTTATTTACCCAAAAACAGAAATGGATATTTACAGATCACAAATTTTTGATGGTATTCTCACAAATTTTCATCAACCCTGCTCAACTCTTTTTATGCTCATCTGTTCCCTTATCGGCTTAAAGCAAGCACAAAATCTGTATAAAGAAGCATTTTCTCAGCGATACAGGCTCTTTAGTTACGGAGATAGTTCTCTTTTGTGGTTCTAGGGGGTTTTCGATTCGAGAATGCGAACGAGAATCTCTAAATCCTCTATTTCTTTTTTCAAACTCGAAATTTCTCGGTCTTTATTTTTGATCTCGTGTTCCATGAATTTTAATTTCTCTGAGAACCTTAAACGTTCACTCTCAAAATTATCCTTTAAAAGCTCTTCTCTTTGTTTGATTTGATCTAGAGCCAATTCGAAAGTCTCTGTTAGCCTTTCAAATTGAATTTTAGATTGCTGTTCTGAATACTGTTCAGGACGAAGAGCTCTCAACATCGTTTCTGGTTTGGAAGTTTTAGATTCATAGACTTCAAAATTTGAAACGGGTTTATGTTCAGTATTTTGTATATTTTTTCGATTGCGATCACCTGAAGCTTGTACAGGTATGTAGTATTTTCCTTCTCGCAACTCTGCATTGAGACGTCCTGTTTTTATGCGTCTTCGAACAGTCATATCCGACACATTGTACTGTCTTGCGTATTCAATAATAGACATCCAGGGACCAGACATCGATTACCTCCGAACTTTTTCTTATCAGAAACAAGTCTAGCATAATTCGATATGAGGAAATTCGGCAAATATTACCTAGCTTAGAGATGTACTTATATCTTGTGCAACTTCCTCTGTGTTTTTTCTGCGTCTTGGTTCGAGAAAGATTATATCAAAAAGAAGACATGAGACCCCTATTGTTATCATAGAATCTGCCCAATTAAACTTTGGAAAATCATAAGCCCAAACAGAACTATCAATTGCAAAGTTCAAAAAATCTAGATTTTGAGGGAATAAATTAAAATTGAAATTCAAATGAAAGGGAAGAGGGATGACCCAATGGACATCGAGAAAATCAATGACATAACCTTGTCGAACCCGATCTGAAAAATTCCCAATCGCCCCTGAAAGGATCAAAACAAAAGCACAGCGAGCTAAGCGATGTTGAATAGGTGTCGTCCACAAGTAATAAAAAATTACAAGGACCGCAATAAGAGTTACAAAATGGAAGAAAGGAACTCTTATTCTGTCATTCAGATCCGATAACATACCCCAAGCAGCACCCTGATTACGAACATATGTAAAATTGAATCCTAAAAAAAACCCATCATGATTGCTCAAAGCTTCCTGTTTCCCAAAAGAAATGACAGGAGTGGAAGCGCCTCTATACATTTTAAGGTTTGTTGGCGAGGACCATAGAAGAAGGCTTTTTTCAGCCATATTTTTTGTTGTGAGATCGACACCCACGGAACCTACAAGAACTAAAAAAAGAGCCATGTACGAAAATACTCGCGCTGTTTTCAAAGAAATGTTCCCCTTCCTTAAAGAAATCACTGAATTTGATGCACACCACGTCTAGAATACATGAAAGAGTATAGGTGAGGAAATTTCTAATTAGAGTTCTCCCAAAGCCCTCAACTGAGAATCACATGACATAAGTTGTTGAGTCAAAGCTGCAACTTCCTGATCTATTGCCTGCGAAGAATTGGCAAGTTTTTGTTCAGCCAAACAGGTCCGCGACACTGAGCTTTGTGGGTCCATAACGGTCTGAACAGCATCTGCTAAGACCGTTAAAGATGTTGCTGGATTCATCATCTCTACGAACCCCCCTATCGCATGAGCAAGGGTTCCAATCATATTACAAAATGAGCCTATTCCTGCAACAGTTGGGGTTGAATTTCTGCAGTAAGCCTGTTGCTGAGTTAATGTCATCGTCGAGTTGCTGTCTTTCAACGCTGTCATACAGTTTGTATCTATGCCTGTCGTATTTGTTGCGCTACAGATTTTGTTTTTTGTTTTTATAATTGCTTCTTTTGCTGAACCCATTGCAGACCGCACTCCCTCTAGTACATGGTGGATAGCTCCGATCTTATCAAGCTCTTTAATCAAAGCTTCTGGTGCCCAAAACCACATTTTAAAAAAGATATCGTTTATGATTTCGTCCAGCACATTTATTTTAAATTCATAGAACTCTGCGTTTTTTTTGTCCCCTTGAAGACAGAATATAAGATCACTTCTATAATTGATCATCAATTGCTTCTTTTGCTCACCAATACGATTTAATTCATCCAAGATTCCTTGTCTTTTAGCAAAGAGAGCTGTGACTTGCGTATTACTAACATGAGAATTATAAGCGATGCTTGTATAAGGCCCGCAATTTTGATTTGGATTCAATGCATCTGATGGTTGAACACAAGCTTGTAATGACAATGAGACATTTCCTGAAAATAAATGAGGAAATTGAATTGAATTATAGGGAGTAACATTCTCAACACAAGCTCCACCAAGGCCACAAGACTGTGTACTTGAAGCTACACAGGGGTTCGCTTGTACAATTTGTTCTTCCGGGCACAGTTTCCACTGAATGTATTGCGTAGGACCTGATGCTACAAAATTTACAACTTCAGCTCTTGAGCCTCCACTCAAAAGCGGTCCAATAGAAACGTTGGAAACGACTAGTTTCGATGCATCTATTTGAACGGGGGCTGGAGCAGAAACATTATCATCGGTAGGGGGAGTAAAAGTTGAAGGTCCCACACCAGAAGAAGATGTCGAATAGTTCATTACAGGGTTTGATTGTAATGATGTTACACCTTTAGCTTTATTAGAAACAGATGCAGTCGTTTTAGGAACAGCCGTCTGAGTACAAGAATATAAAATTACTACTATTGCTGTTAATGATAAAGTTTTCAAAGCAAGACTCCAATTATTTTGTTGTCTGACAATTCGTATCATACATTAATTTATTCCAATTAGGGTCGGACCTAAGATTTGACGCTTGCCAAGAAAGAACTGCATTAGAAGAGTACAGAGTACTTCCTAGAATGATGTTCAAATTTGACGCATCGTAAATCGTAAAACCCGTAACACTCGGTGTATCTATCGCAATCTTAATTCCTGTAATCGTGTAGGTATCTATTTCCTGGCAAATTCTCGTACATGAGCTGTTCGCTCCAAGGAATCCACTTGTACATCTAGGTCCTAAATCATCAATGGTCACTCCCAACTTTTTCAAACTTAAATACTGAATATTCCCAACAACTGCTTGTTCAGAGACCTGTCCAACCCAGGGAGGTCCTCCAATAGGTGCTGTATTTTGATCTAAATTCACAGTCACAGAAGATCCCATATCAACGCTGATGATATTACCTGAACCTAGAGGCATAAGAACATTGCTTCCTGAAGGGCCTGGCATCATAGATGGACACATCTTATTCACATCAGACACAGCTTTCGGATCATTCTTTTTCCCCACGATAGTTACACTTAATTGAACAATGGGTTCGCTCGCATGACATCCAATAACTGACGTTGTTTGCAATTCATTTGTTAAATTCATAACTTCGTTTTGCAAAGTATCCAGTCGAGGTAAAAGTGTTGAAATTTGATGTTCAAGAGCTAAGATTTCAGATATTAACTGAGATTTTGTCATCTGCAATTGTTTCGGAGTCGAAGTTGAAACTGGAGAAAAGACAGAAGCCGCTTCACTTTGAACACTCTGACTTGCAATTTTAGAAGTAATTTGAGTTTTAATATTATCTATTTCTCTAGCCTGAACAGTACACATGGAGGAGCGTTGCATTGCAAGTATTGTATCTAAAGAAAGCATGTATCTATAGTTCTTAAAAGATGTGTTAGAATCTTGTAACAGTGGACCATCTGCAATCTTCACACCATTAAAAAAAAGTTGAACATAAAAATTGTTTATAATGGGTTGAGCTTTTCCACTCGCTATGGCGCTCATATTTTCATCTGCTCTTTTTATTTCTATAAGTGTAACTTGGCCTATGGTAGGTGATTGAATGCCACTAACACCGCCATGGAAGCTAAAATTTATATGAGTATTTCCTGCACCAAAAGGGGTGCTGATGTAATTTCCATTGATAACTATTGCATATTGCCCATCAACTTTTTTCAAAGGATTGCCACTTGTATCTGTCAACTGAACAGAAAATCCATCCCCGATGTTCGTCGACTTACAAATCAAATTCGTACCTGGCAATAGAGGATTTGCCACAGCACATTGTGCTCTTAGTGAACTGAGACGTGAACACAAAGCACTCACAATTTGATTATCAGCTTTTACGTTATTCTGATGATTCGTTAAATCTGACTTTCTACTATTGTAGTAAGTCACCAAATCACCTTGACTCATCGCATTCAAAGAAGAGTCTGGTGAAGACACAATTGTTGAATTCGAAGATGAATTTTGTCCATTTGAAGATGAGCTTTGGCCCTCAGATCCACTAGATGCTGTTTCTGAACCAGCTGAAACACCTACTGAGGTTCCGGTAACAGCACCCGCAACTACACCTGAACTTGTTTTTCGAGCTGCTGTGTTTGTTGTAGGAGAACAAGACGATAAACAAAAATAAATTATGATGCTGCTGTTATAGAATTTGACTTTCATGCGTTCCCCTAACTCATTAATTCAACGTTATTTCATCTTTTGACAATTTGTATCGTACATAAATTTGATCCAATTTGGATCTCCACGAAAGTTATCCGCAGTCCACGACATCAAAGCTGATTTCGAATAAAGGGTACTACCAAGAATTGTATTGATGTTTGAATTTTGATATATTGTAACACCCGTAGCACTGGGAGTATCGACTGATATCTTTATTCCCGTAATCGAAAAAGTATTGATTTCAGCACAGACTTCAGCACAAGCACTGCTTGCTCCGAGAAATCCAACTTTACAAACAGGACCTTGATCTTGGATCTCCACTGCTAATTTTTTCAACCGTAGATATTGAATATCGCCCACGAGTGCATTCGAGACAGGACTAACCCAAGGAGGTCCTCCAATAGAATAGGTGTTCTGATCAATTTGCAAAGCGATAGAAGATCCCATATCCACTCCCAATATATTTCCAGGCCCCGTGGGAGGAATCACAGGACATTTGTCCCAGTTTTCAGCAAGCAACTTTGGTTCGTTTTTTTGCCCTTGAATGTCGATTGATATTTGAAGGATTGGCTCGTTTGCATGACATCCAATGGTTCTATCGGTTTGAATCTCACTTGTGAGTAATAGAACTTGATTCTGGACATTATTCAACAAAGGCGCCACAGTACTAATTTTGCTTTCAGCATCCAGAATTGCGTTGATCATTTGATCTTTTGAAAGAACAGGCTTTGGTAAATTTGCAGCATTTTGCTCATTTTGAGTTTGTATGCTCGTTGTTATCTGCTTTTTTATTTCATTCATTTCAGCAGCACTAACAATACAATTCCTTGAACTCGCCAATGAAAAAATAGTTGAAAGTGAGACATTATATCTAAAGTTCTTATATGTTGGATTTGAATCACTCGTTGTAAGACCATCAGTTAGTTTAATACCATTATAGTAGAGTTGTACAAAAAAGGTATTTTTGTCAGGCATCGCTTTCCCTTTTCCACTCAGAATTGCACTGACATTTTCATCCGCGCGTCGAATTTCGATTTGAGATATCTGACTTATAGACGGTGAAATTACGTTCGAACCACCAGCTTGAAAAATAAATGAAATATTTGTAGGTCCTGCACCAAAAGGAGTGCTTACGTAGTTTGTGTTCGCAACAAGAACAAACTGTCCATCTACACTTTTCAGCGCATTCCCCGTCGTATCTGTAAGCAAGACAGAAAACTGACCTTGATTGTTTGTTGACAGAGTCCCAGCACCACAGTTTAAATTCGAAGCAGAAGTTGGAATAATAGGATTCGAGACAGGACATTGCGTCCTTAGTTGATTTATTCTCATACACAAAGCTGTAGCAATCTGACTATCAATTGCATAGTTTTCCTGATCGCTTTTCAATTCCGCAATCCGAGCATTATAATATGCAGCAACCTGACTTGATGTCATTGCTTGAAACGTAGATAGATTTGCAACGAATCCTGAAGATGTCACAATTGTAGAAGCAGAACTGGACGTGTTAGAAGAAGCACCGGAACTAGAGGATGAGGACGACAAAGAAGCATTTGAGTTGCCTCCATTAGAAGGATTTGAATTTGGATTTGAACTTTGAATTGACCCGCTTTTCACTGCTGCAGTACGTGAGCTACTCATACTGGTAGGAGAACACCCACTTGAAAAGATAAAAATGTAAACGCTCAAAATGTAGATCTTGATATGCATGAGTTCCTCTTAACGATACCAGTCTTTACGCACTCTTATCGGTGATATACCTGTGAACTTTATTTACACAAATGGTACCTTAGAAGAGATAGGAAATTTGTTTTGTTAAAAAATGAACTTGGTCTTTTTCGAAATACAGTCTTATAATTCTATAGAATCCGTTTCCTACGTTTATGATCCGAACAGGAGAACATAGCTTGCAAAGGGACATTCAAATCATTTTTCCTTCCGGCGTTTGCCAAGAATCCATACTTGAAAAGAATATCGAGGATTTAAATCTCTCAGGTTTCAATTCGTTATTCAAAATTCCATCTCCTCATCCCGAATTTCCATTTCTTGCCTCAACCACAGAAAATCGCGTTATGGAACTTACAAATGCTCTTCTGGAAAGTTCAGACCGACCTATACTTTGTGGTCGAGGAGGATACGGAGCAAGCGATTTACTTTTGCACCTTCCATGGTCAAAGCTTAAAAAGCTTCCACCAAAATGGTTAATAGGATTTTCAGATATCACAGCCTTACAGAGCGCCTTCTTTAGCAAGCTAGGTTGGCCAAGTATTCATGGACCTATGCCAGGAACGGAGCTGTGGGGACAAAATGGTAGAAAAGATATTGATGTTCTTTTTCGTTATTTTCGAAATCTTCACTCGTTAAAGGGGAATATGTCCCTTCATCCTATTTCGCACAAAGAAAGTTCGATGGAAGGGTGGCTCTTTGGGGGATGCCTGAGTGTTCTTTGTACACTCATAGGAACTCCTTATTTTCCACACTCTCTTCGTGGTGCAATTTTCTTATTGGAAGATACAGGGGAGCATCCTGGACGTATACTTCGGATGTTTAATCAATTCATCATGAGCGGTATTTTAGAAAGTGCAAGCGCACTGGTCTTAGGCAATTTAGGCACCAAAGAGTTTGAAAAAAGTTTGCATATTGAAATTTCAAAAAAAGTCCCAATTCCTGTGTATTCAACTCAAGATTTTGGTCATGTTTCGCCAAATATGCCATGGGTACTCGGAGCTAACGCGTATATTAATGAACAAAACTTATATTGGACATATGGGAGCTGATATGGATCTAGAACATAAAGTTCCGCTCTATTTTGTAGGGATCGGTGGAGTGGGAATGGCATCGGTAGCAGGACTTGCTCGATCTGCAGGTTTTGATGTGAGAGGTAGCGATCAAAATCTCTATCCTCCGACATCTGAAGTTCTTAAAGAATTAAAAATACCAGTATCTGTCCCCTATTCTGCTGAAAATATACTTCGAAATTCCGATTGTTTATTTGTTATTGGAAACTCTCTTTCGAAACAACATGTAGAAGTTGCAAAAATTTTAGAACTCGATGCTAAATATACCAGTTTCCCTAGCCTACTCGGTGAGTTTTTTTTAAAAAAAACTTCCAATATCGTTGTGTGTGGAACTCACGGAAAGACAACAACAAGCTCTCTGCTTTCCTATGCACTTAAAGAACTCAAAACAGATCCAAGCTATATGATTGGTGGAGCTCCTCTTGATCTTCCTAATCCTTTTTGTTGGGGATCAGGAAATTTGTTTGTTTTAGAGGGAGACGAATACGATACAGCTTTTTTTGACAAGGGCTCAAAATTTTTACACTACAAACCCAGTTATATCGTATTCAACAATCTTGAAATGGATCATGCCGATATTTTTAAAGACTTTTCAATGTTGAAAAAAACTTTTCACAAATTACTCGACCAAGTTTCCAAACCAGAAGACGTTATTGCAAACTTGTCTGACCCTGGCGTTTGTGAGCTTTTAATGGAAAGAGGATGGATAGAAAAAGTTCATTCCAGTTCTTACTATGCTGAATCATTGCATCATGATTTCTATAGCTCCAAGGAAGTTTCTTACAATCCCAAAACCCATCTTTGGGAAGGAGAATTTCAAACTCAATTGTGGGGAAAACTTCCTATCATCACGCAACTTCCTGGCTCTTATAATTTTGCAAACATAGCTCAAGTGCTTGCAACCCTAAGCCATCTTGTCAAGAGTGGTAAACTCGATCTTCCAAAATCTTCAGAGATCCAAAAAATCCTCTGTAATTTTCATGGAGTTGAAAGACGCTGGGATCATCGTGCTTCTATTGGTGGGATTGAAGTTTATGTAGATTTTGCTCATCATCCTACCGCAGTAAAAAATGTACTTAAAAATCTTAGAAGTGTTTATCAATCTCATAGAATTCTTGCAGCTTTTGAACCAAAAAATGCCAGCTCTAGACGCAACATATTTCAAAAACAATATGGAGAAGTGTTGAAGCTGGCTGATCAAGTCTTTATAGCGCCCCCACCGAAAGATCTTCGTATTCCTGAAGAAGAACGTTTAAATCCTGAAGCACTATGTAAGGCAATTGGTTCCCATGCAAAATATTTCAATACTTTTGACACACTTTATGGGGCATTAAGACTGGAATTAAAAGCGGGAGATGTTCTTATCTTCTTAAGTCCAGGGGACTTTGATGGAATACCCCGCACTTTAATCGAAGACCTACATCAAAAATTTCCACAATAGAAATCACGCCGCAAAAAAAGCGCAACGGCTTCTTTTTTTATGCAAGCGTTTTTTTTCCGAGAAAGTGAGGTGTTTTTAAACTGAAGCTCTCATTGATCTCTTGACTTTCTTCTGAAATAATCGTTCCAATTGTCGTTCCAAAGAAACCGTTTTAGTTAGGAGAAATCAACAATGTTTCTAAAGTCTAAAAGCAAAGTCTTAGCGTTGGTATTCAGCTCTTTCCTCGTACAATCTGCATGTACGAAAGATGAGGCTTCCGTTCAAAATCCAGTAAAAGCCACAAATGCAGATGGTTCAGATGCATCACAAGGTGCAAACTCTGAGATGGCCAAATTGTATAGCCCAGTTTATTTTGACTTTGACAGTTCTGCTGTAAAAGACAGTTACCATGATCAAATGTCTAAAATTTCTGCTGCACTAAAATCTGGCAACGCTTCTGTCAAAATTGATGGACATTGCGATGAGCGCGGAACTAGCGAATACAACCTTGCTTTAGGTTCACGTAGAGCAACGGAAGTAAAAAATATGCTTGTTCAAATGGGCGTTGAAGAAGGCAAAATCACAACAAATAGCTACGGTAAAGAAAGACCTGTTGACGATGGTCATAACGAAGCTGCTTGGCAGAAAAATCGCCGCGCTGAATTTTCAGTAACGCACTAAGAATTAATTTAATTCTTTTTTCTAAGCTCATAGCTCTATGAGCTTTAAATTTCCTACTTTTTCTCATCCATGCTATCTAGTTAGTTCCTCAAAGATTTGCAGGCTGTAATTATGGCCGTTTAGAACTTTAAGGACTTGCCAGATCTGTGGAGTGGGAATTTCATGAATGTCTTTGAAATAATTTTAGTGCTTAGTGTCGGTCTTCTAGTCGGCATTCTTGTTTTTGGACTCTTTCTTCATAGAAAAAGACTCGCGAGTTCTTTTGAAAAGACACAGAGAGAAACACAAAAAATACTTGAAGAAGCCAGAAGAGAAGCTGATCAAATTGTGAAAACAGCTTTAAATGATGCTAAAGATGAGTCTCGACGTCGTAGAAAATTATTTGATGACGAGGCTAAGAAACAAAAGGAAGATCTCCTTAAACAAGAAAAAAAAGTAAGAGAACGCGAAGCTGCACTTATTAATAAGAGCACATCTCTTAGCATGCGTGAAAAAGCTATAGAGCAAAAAGAAAAAAAGCTCAGTATTGATGAAAAGAAGAACGCAAGACTCATCGCTGAGAACGAGCTAATCATCGCTAAAAATCAGAAGATGCTTGAAAAGGTAGCCAATCAATCTGCGGAAGAAGCTCGCAAAGAGCTTATTCGTATTCTTGAAGAAGATGCGAGAGTCGAAGTTCGAAAAACTTTAAGAAATTTAGAAATAGAAGCTCAAAAAGAAGCGGATACAAAGGCAATTGAAATCATAAGTCTGGCTGTTCAAAGAATCGCGAGTGAATACGTCAATGATGCCACCGTGACCGTCGTTTCTCTTCCATCTGAAGACATGAAGGGAAGAATTATTGGCCGAGAAGGGCGAAACATTAGGGCGATCGAACAAGCTACAGGTGTAGACTTGATCATTGATGACACTCCAGAAGCCGTAATTATTTCATGCTTCAACCCTATACGAAGAGAAATTGCAAAAATTACTTTGGAGAGATTAATTGCAGATGGACGTATTCATCCTGCACGCATTGAGGAAACAGCTAATCGTATAGATCGCGAATTCGAGGCCATGACAAAAGAATATGGAGAGCAAGCCGCTTTTGAAGTCGGGATCACAGATCTGCATCCCGAATTGATAACTTTGCTGGGGCGCCTCCGCTTTCGCACAGCAAGCCTTCAATCCGTATTACAACACAGCATAGAAACGGCTCACATCTGTGGGATCATCGCAAGTGAACTTAATTTCGATACAAAAAAAGCAAAACGTGCAGGTTTATTGCACGATATAGGCAAAGCTCTAGATCAGGAAACAGAAGGACACCATGCAGATCTCGGTGCACAGCTTGTAAAAAAATATGGTGAGAGTGATAGCATTTCAGATGCAATACGGTTGCATCATAAAGATCAGCTGATCTTCGCCTCCCCCTTGGCAGTCATTCTAAATGCTGCGAACAACCTCTCTTCTAAACGGCCAGGCGCCCGCAAAGAAATTTTATCAGGGTATGTTAAAAGGCTAGAAGATATGGAAGGACTTGTTTCCAAGTTTAAAGGTGTTGAGAAATCTTATGTACTTCAGGCGGGAAGAGAAGTACGCGCGATGATAGTGCCTGAAGGCGCGAGTGACGACGACGTAAGAGATCTTTCTTATGAAATTGCAAGTAAACTTCGCAAAGATTTAAATTTCCCTGGCCAAATTCGTGTGACTGTTTTGAAAGAAAATAAGTTTGTCGAATTTGCAAGCTGATGGGATTCTGATTTCTCAGATGCACCGTCAGATGTTTTTTTGTTAGTCTCTTCCTTCGAGTTGTATTTTGAAATGATGGAACTCCATTTCATCTCTATCATAGGAATCGATCATGGTATGTTTTTCTGTTTGTAAACGGTGGAAACAGGTCTCTTTGACCTTTCTTATGTCTGCATTATCAAACCCACTCTTGGGATTTTTTATAGACGGCTCAGGTCATTATGGCGTGCGGGGATTTACAATTATTGAACCTGCAAGCTCGCCTTCGCGGGGTCAACCTCAGGCTATCGATCAAAGTTTCAGACTCCTTGGTGAAGTACGAACGGGCGATTCAGCTAGTTTTTTTGCTGAATTCAAACTGTTCGATGATCCTCAAAATGCTTATTTAGGAAATACCGCTCAACCTAGCAGCTGTAATGGAGGGTCTGATTGTAAAAACAAACTTGGGACAACAAGCCAAAGCGTAACAGAGCCGGGCTACAAATGGCTCACACCCAAAATTACGAAATTCTATATGCGTTATGCTTTTGACTTTTGCGTACTCGAAGCTGGTCGACGTCCTCGCGATTGGGGTATGGGTATATTCTTAGATTCTGGTGAACGTCCTTTTAGTTTAACGTCTTCTACCTTTGATGGAATCAGCTGCAGCATTAATCTTCAAAAATTCCAAGATCTCGGATTTTCATTTGGTTATGACAAACTTGCTGAGACAGGAGTCTATGTCGGTAACGATACTTCTGCAAAAGTGAACCCAGGACCGAATTCACGTGAGGATGACATCGATCAATACTTTTTGACTGTCGAATATGATGATCGTAAAACCCGCCCCAATAGTTTTTTCAACAAACAGATTGGAATTTATGCTGCGAATATAAAATCAGGAGACATCAGCGGTGGAGGTTTAAACACAGATCTTTCCATTGCAGATTTATTCCTCGGTTTTTATTTCCCACGAGTTTCTTTTCGTAATGAATTTCTCTTTCGCATAGGAAACAGCGCAGATCCTAACGCTTACACCCTTGGCGGTGCTCTTTATGATTCATCAGGCAACACTGCAACAAACAAACTCAATGCAATAGGTGCAGCAGGGTCTTTAGAATGGCTCATGAGTGGTTCTCCTCTTTCTGCTCAACCCTATCTTGGCATTGCTGGGAATAGACATACTATGTTTTTTGAATACGCAGTGGCTCCTGGTTCTAAGCAGGGATATTATTCCGACAATACAAAAGACAGCACAAGCGCAGCTGCGGTTTCTAAAAGAGATACCAATGCGGGAGCGGTTGCGTTCAATAAAAACTATAGCCCAGGGCTGATCCTTTTCAACGGGCGCAGAGAACTGAGCGATAAAGAAGTCGATTTAAGGGTTGATGGAATTTTTGATCCTCATAGCGTCATGAATGCACAGGTTTACTCTTTAGGATATCGACTCGAAAACAGAGATTACGGTAATTTCGAAAGCAAAGTTCTTACAGCTCTTCTGATTCAAACTCCTCCTGAAGATGTGCTTCCGTATTACAAAGGCTTATCTACAAAACCTATAGGTTATTATGGCGAAAGTTTAGGTTACGAATTGGATCTCAAATACTGGCATAATTTCAGCAGCGGCATAGAAGCAGGAATTGCGGGTGCTGTGTTGTTACCAGGACTAGCTTGGCAAACACAGGATGATCAGAAACCTGTGACCTCTTATCTTTTACAAGCTGAATTGGTATATAGCTTCTAGGTTCTTAATGTATAGACTTCTGTTTTTTTCTTTACCGCTTCTCTCTTGTGGAGTTAAAACGGCTCCACACAGTTCTATTATCGAAACACGTCCCGTCGTTCCTTTTAGAGATGTAGATCCCCAAAAAGGTGAAGAAGATTCCAAAGATACTAACGAGGTAACTCCTCAAATTGGAGATAGAGATCATGGGAAAACACCCTAACATCAAAGGTGTTTGGACTGCACTTGCAACTCCGTTTACGCAAGATTTCAGCATTGACTTTGCAGCTTGGGATAAACTTCTCACTCTGCAGCAAGAAGCTCATGTGAGAGGTATTGTTGTCTCAGGTTCAACAGGAGAAGGTTCCACTCTCACTGTCACTGAAAAATTATCTCTTATGAAAAGAGCAAAAGCACTTGTTGGAAAAAAATTACAACTCATGGGTGGAGTTGGTGGAAGTGATACAGCTCAATGTGTAGAACTTGCAAAACTTTATGAAGACGCAGGAGCTGACAGCCTTCTTGTTGTGACCCCTCCCTACAACAAACCTTCTCTTGAAGGTCTTAAACTTCATTTTTCATCTATTGCTAATAAAGTTAATATTCCCATCTGTCTTTATCATGTTCCAGGACGCACAGGACAGAAACTCAATGCTCATGCTCTTTCGGAATTGACAAAAATCCCCTCTATAAAAATGGTTAAAGAGGCGAGTGGGGACCTTAGTTTGTTTGCAGAAGCACTTTTTTATTCTGAAGCAGATTACTTTTCAGGAGACGACCTCACCTATTTAGGAAGTCTTGCATATGGAGGACTCGGAAGTATCAGTGTCCTTTCGAACATATTTCCAAAAGAATGGGTTGCATTAAGCGAAGCGTATTGGGCACATGACTTTCAAAAAGTGCGATCTCTTCACAATGCATTGTTAGTTCTGAATAAAAACCTATATTGTGAGGGAAATCCAACTCCGCTAAAGGCTCTGATGGAAAAAATGGGACTTTGCAAAGGATATCTCCGCGCTCCTCTTGCTCCTGTAACAGATGAAAATCGGATGCACTTACACAGCATTCTTGAAAAAACACAAAAAGAATTGAGTGGAATAACATTATGAAAACGAAAGTCTGGATCCATGGAATAAGCGGTCGCATGGGTTCTCTACTCAAAATAGAAATCCTTAAGAAAGAATCTTTCGCATTGATAGGCGGATCTGATGATAAAACAACTGCGTCCGAACTGGAGAAGGGTTTAAGTGACGCTCAACTTGTCATCGATTTTAGTTCAGCAGAAGGGAACCATGTTCTTCTAGAAAGATTCAAGAATTTAAAAATCTCTCACCCAATGTCTATACTCATTTGCTGTACAGGACTAAGCATAACTCAAAGAAATTTATGGGGAAAACTGTCTATACACAGCTTGTCTATACTCTTCGCACCCAATACAAGTCTTGGGATTTTGATGCTTGCAAAGAGCGCTTTGGCAGTTGCAGGTTTGAGTAAAGATGCTGGCTTTGATATTGAAATCGAAGAATGTCATCATAGAAATAAGAAAGATAGCCCCAGTGGAACTGCCTTATTTCTTGGTGAAACCTTACAAAGCGTCTTGAATGAATCTGTTCTTGTAAGTTCTCGCAAAGAAGCAAGAAAAGATAATGAGATTGGGATCAATGTTAGTCGAGGTGGGGGAGTATTTGGAGAACATAAAATTCGGTTCTTAGGAGAATTCGAAGAATTTACCATTGAACACAGGGCTTTTTCACGAGAAGTGTTTGCAAAAGGAGCCATGACTTTAAGTCAGTGGCTATTGAAGCAAAAAGCAGGGATTTATTCTCTCAAAGATATTCAACTTTCTTATTTTCATAACAGATCTTGAGCTAATTCGGTATTAGGAGATTCTCTTAGAAGAGGACTTCCGGTATGGACGTAAGATAAAGTACCGGAATAAACAAGAACGGTGTCATACGCAATCCCTACTCCGTCTTTAGATTTCACAACAATCGTATAAGATCCTGGACTTACGTTAAAGAAAACAGCAGAAGCTCCTTTCTCAGAATTCAGAAGAACTTTTTCACCCACTGCTTTGGAATTTTGATCCCACAATGTTACTTCGATATCTTTAGAAAGTTCCATCTGACCAATTAAATTGCCATGTTCTACGAGGACTGTTCCATTGTTAACATCTCTAAGAATGTTTGCGTTATAAGAAAGATCTTCAACAAATCCGTTAGGAAACAAAGGCGTTACAAATTCAACACCTTTATCTTTAGAAGCGTCTGCTCTATATAGAGTTTCTTCGAATTCTGAACTTCGAGAAAGATAGTAAGCTTTCCCTTCACTCACACCTTGCTCTGTTCTCATTTTCAAAGAATCCGGATCAAAATCCCAATCCTGTGTGGAATTAAGAGAAATAAAGGACGCATAATCGATAGCTCTCAATTCTTTTTCCATAATGCGACCACCATGCCACAACTCAAAAGCGGTAGGCGCTGCAGCAAGTACGGTATTGATCTCAAGTTGTTTGCCTAGTGTGAAAGTATGCTCTAAGTGAGAGCCCGCAAATACAGTGAGAGGTATAGCTCCTTCTTTTTGCCCGTTTTCTTGCTCAAAGTAGAACGCAAAAGGTCCTGGTTCCAGATCAAATACACAAAATTTAGCATATTCGCTAGTATGGCTCAGTTGAGGATCTAAGAAACCATAGCGATTAAAATAATAAGGTCTTGTTTTTATAGAATCTAAACTTACAGTCACACCTTCCAAAAGTTTGCCTTCTTTAGATTGAACTCTTGCGCAAACGCTTCCTAAATTTCCATGACCCTCACTTCCCGCTATCTGCAAATACGCTTCATAAACACCTTGCTGCAACAAGGTTACTGGAATCGTTTCTTCTGTATTCAATTTAGACGCTGAAATTTCGACAACTGTTGGACGATACCTTTGATAAGGATCTTTGACACTCACTAGGAAACTTGAATTTCTTGGAATATCCACCCCAGAAACTAGACCTAAACTATCTGTTTGTTTTCTAAACTCCGTTCCTATAATTTTTAGCTCAGCGCCTACTATTGGATAGTTTTTTTGTGAATCTGTTCGCTCATCAACGACTCTGAACTCAACTTTTTGCGTTTCTAACGGTATGCGATTCAAAGCAAAACTGAAGCTCTCTGTTTTTGAACTTGGAAGAGATTCCTTCGCAACTTTATGAGTCTTTTTAGAGATTTCTTTATGCGAAGCTTCTTTTGCATTTTTTAAGTTTAACTCGTGATCCAAATGGGTATCGATACCAGTTCGCATAGTTTTCGAACTTGCGAGATTTTGTAAAACTTTAAACTGAGTTGAAACGGAAGCTTCCACTTGAAGTTTTCCAACATGAACAGGAAGCATCAGAAGTTGGTTCTCATAATGTAAGAATATCTGACCTGTACCTTCTTTTTTAGCAGAGAGAACTCTGTCTGAAGGATTCCAATCCACCACACCAGAATCTACGAAAAATCCGAGCTCACTCGTTTCGTTATCTTTCTGTTCAATAACAAATGGAAGTTTTGCACCTATGGAAGGTAAAAAGATCTCTTTAGCACTAACTTTAATGGTCTTTTTATCAAGAGTTACACTCACATGTTCTGTTTTTGCTGGTTTTTGTCCCACGTTAATCAGATGTTGTGAATCATCTCTAGAATCTGAATGACTATCATGAGGGACAACTGGACCACTTCCAAGAAGCTCAGAAAGAGGACTTGCTGGTTGTAAAGCTTCAATCGCCGCGGTCTCAGGATTACTACTTGTTGATTGTAATGCTAAATAATTGTCTTTTGCTTTTTGTACCAAAGCTTCGAATGTTCTGTTTTCATTCACAGAACTCAAATTGGAAAGCGGCTCAAAAACCCCTCGTTTGCTGAGATCTAAAGTAGGTTCTTGAGTAACATATTCATCGGGTTCAAACCCGTAATTTTCTGCTTGAGCAGGATCAAGAGTTGACTCCAAAAGATCTGTAACCGTGAAATCTTTATTCATCATGTCTTTGAGTAAAAGACCTTTAGGAGCTTGAGGAAACGCAAGTGTCGAAAAACCAAGCGATAAAATGAGAAAGAGTCTTGAACCCTCTCTTCGCAATTCTTGTTTTTTTCTTAACTTCAATAGCATGCGTTTTCACTCAATGAGAAAAATCTCGTACGTCTCTTTATCGGCTCAGAATTTAATTATTTAATGAGCATTAGTCCAAGACTTTACTGCGAAGAATTGACGGGCGGCATCTATTAAGCAGTGTTTAATGAAAAAAATTAATATTTTTATATTTTTATTAATTTTTATTTTTCTAAGCGTTTTTTTATTTTCTCACTCACTTCTTTTGCTACTGCGGAAGTTCCTAATACTGCAAGAACAGCTTTCATGATTTCCCCGAAGTTCCCTGATTTATTGCTTGCAAGAACTTTATCTATAGCTTGGTCCATCTCCGCAGAACTAGGCATTTTTGGCAGGTATTCCTCCACGATCGCGATTTCTGCAAGAAGCTCTTTTTTCTTATCCCCGTCTGGAAATTCATCAAATGCTTTTTTCAATTTCTTGTGATAGCTCGCAACAATTTTGAGAACTGCTTGTTCATCAAGCTGTTGATGAACATTCACTGCTGCCTGAGCATACTTGATGTCACTCAAAACCATACGTAAAACATTTTTTCTCAAATTGTCGCCTGATTTCATTGCGTTTTTTATGTCTGAAGAAATCTTCTCAAAAGTTGTCATTTTATCCACCTTGTTTACACTGTTTAATCATTGACTAGTCATTGTATAGACACCGATAAGGGCGTAAAAGTACTAAGTGAGTTGCTGAACTGTAAGCAAATTACTCGCTTCGCGTCCCACTGGAGAAAGAGTCACGGTAATAAATACAATCGAATCTCCGGACTTTAACCAGGAAAAATCGGCAAGTTTTTCCTTAACCAAGGGAAGCACTTCGTCGATAGAAGGATTGATGTCCAAAAGTAAGGATTGCACACCTCGAACTAAAGAAAGACGCCTTTTTGTTTGTATAGAAAATGTTACAGCAATAATCGGAAAGGTACTTCGGAAACTCGCAAGACGGAGAGCCGTATTTCCGTTTCGTGTGATACAAACTATCGCTTTCGCTTTCACTCGCTCTGCTGTTTTGTAAGCGTGATAAGCGACAGCTTCGAACTCCGTAGCTGCAACAAAATCTCGAGGACTCCAATTTACAAGAACATTTTCTTGGTTTTCAATATCTCCTATAATGCTCCGACAGGTTTTTAGGGCTCGGTCAACGTAAACGCCCAAAGCCAAATCTTCCGAAAGAACAATAGCATCTGTTCCATCTATAACCGCATTCGCAATGTCTGAAACTTCTGCTCTCGTTGGAGTCGGATGAAAGCGCATGGAAGCTAGAAGATCGCTTTCGATCATCACTAATTTTGCTTTTTCATGACAGGCTTGCATAATTTCTTTGCAAGCAATAGGAACTAAAGCTGGATCCAAAGACAATGCCAACTCTCTTCTTGGAATCATGATCCCATCTACATGCTCTAAAAGAGTGTCGATATTTTCATAAACCCTTTTGTTGTCGACGCGAACTATCAACCAAGGATCGTTTTTTAGGGTTAAATTTAATTTTTTACGAATAACCCCAACTTCTCTTGCGCTTGCAATTCCGGGAATCACAACATAGTCGATAGCTGTATTTTTAAATGGAGAAATATCCACACCTGTGAGGTCAAACACTGTAGGTTCTTTGTGTGTATGAGAATCATACACATTCATTCCAACTCTTAGCGTTCCACCCTGAACAACTTGAGCTTGAACTTCTTTATCCTTAATACTGAGTATTTTCAAAACAACAGCACCGAAACCTATATAAATAAGAGAATCCCTGATAAAAGTTAGAGACCAATCGGGGCATTCAACTGTGAGATCACCCTTTTTAGCATCAGGGCTGAGTGTAATGATCTGCTCATATTGAAGTTCAGGAGCTATATGAATGTGTGTGAGTGTGGAATGCATGTAATGACTCACATCCACCATAATTGCTGGGGCATTGATTTCAGAGGAGTTTTGAAGGTCTTTTACAAAATTTCCGACCATCTTTCCACTCTCCCGACCAAATACTAGACGGAGTACATCAAATCCAGTCTGTATAAGATCGAGATTGCGATGTTTCTCAATTGTAGAGTGATCGAGCGACCAAACTATCTTGGTTTGAAGCCTTTGATCTTCCATAAAATGTCCTCATTCTAAGAAACAAGAAGTGAATCGCCCATCTTCGTAGCTAAGGGCTTTGAAACTTTTTTAAAGCGAAAAGACTTAGCAAACGTCTCGTCAAACACAAGAATAACAGAGGAACCAAGCATGAAGGTTCCCAGCTCATCACCTGCTTCGATTTCGCGATATGGCGAAAATGAAAAAACACGGGGCTTCGCATTACGAAATTGTCTATCTAAGTCATTCGATTGAAAAGAATCCACTCCATTAATTTGAATTCTTCCAACATGAAGGGCTCCCACCATGACCAAATAAGCCTTACCCCCATTCGCATGAGCCAACTCAAACACGACTCGCTCATTCCTTGAAAAAAGTCGTGGGACTATATTAACAAAGCTTTCATTTACAGGCCAAAGTTCTCCTGGAACATAACGAGCAGAGCAAAGCTGTCCCTTAAAAGGTGAATGCACCCTGTGATAGTTATGCGGAGCAAGATAAAAGGAACAAAACCACGAAGGTTGAAAATCCTTTTTTTCAGACTCGTTCAAACACAACAACTCATCTACGTTGTAATATAACCCTTTAGCCTGTAATAACTGCCCGCTTTCTACAGGAAGAGATTGTCTCAAACTACTATCACAAGGAGCGACCATATCTCCTTGAATGCTTCTTGCCCCTGCTTTTAACGCACGAGTAAAAAGATCCTCTAAAGAACGATATTGATCCACGGATTTCTCAGCATCTGATAAGTCAATCTTCAAACTTTTAGCGAGAATTTTGCAGATGGCGGGAGATAAACTGGTTGGCCAATTCATGCGGCTTAGTGAGCCTATACAATAGCTTTGAAAATTTTTAGGCAAAAGAGAAAGGAGTTGATATTTGATCATAAATTCTCCATGATTTTCCAATCCAAACAGGATGTGATATTTTTGCAACAGGCTGAAGATAAAATTCCTCATTCTTGACGACATCTGGGGCGTCAGTATATTAGTAACTATGCTAGTATCACAATACAATCCCCCTTGGCACAAAGTTTGATTTCATTTCACGAGCTTTTTGCTCAATTCAGGAGAGATAAAAAATGAAAGCACAAAAACCCATTGCTGAAAAAATTTCAAATGAATGTAAATCTGTAAAACCTCTCAATCAAAAAGCTGTCAAAAATCTAGCAAACTCCATCTATGAAGCTCTTCGCCAAGAAGGTTGTGAGCACAAAGACATCATTGGCGTATCGAGTCAATTGATTGGGTTGGTCACCACCGCTATTGACGACAAAAAAAATTAAACTACTTTACGTTACTTATAATCTCAAAAAAATTGCGTGCGTCTAGGGAAGCTCCTCCTATGAGCCCTCCATCTATATCTTTTTGCTCAAGCAAATCTTTGCAATTCGAGGCGTTCATACTGCCACCATAAAGAATGCGTAGCTTCTGACTTCCACTAAAAAGTTTTTCTACAAGATTTCGAATATAAGAATGAACTTCTTGTGCTTGACTTACACTAGCAGAAACACCCGTTCCAATTGCCCACACTGGTTCATAAGCAATTACCAATTTCTCAATATTCGAAATTTGTCCCAACGCAATATCAATTTGCTTTTCAATAACAGAAAATGTTTTTTCAGCTTTTCTTTGTTCTAAAGTTTCCCCCACACAGAGGATAGCTGTCATATTATTTTCAAAACAAGACTTCACTTTTTTTGCAAGAGCTTCGTCACTTTCTCCAAAATACTGGCGCCTTTCACTATGTCCTAAAATCACTGAACTCACATGAAGCTCTCTCAGCATAGGAAATGAAATTTCACCCGTATAGGCGCCTTTTGCTTCCCAATGAGCATTTTGAGCTGTGAGCTGGATGGGTGTATCTCTTAATAAATGACTCATTTTATCTAGAAAAACAAAAGGAGAGGCAATGGCCACGTCCACCTTGTCGTTCATCGACTTATAATAAGATTTGAATTCTGAGATATATTTATCAAGTTCACTATAAGTTTTATTCATCTTCCAATTGGCAACGATCAATTTTTTTCTCATAAGGAACCTTTTTGCTTGTTAGTATGAAAGGGCTTTCAAACCAGGTAAAACCTTTCCTTCCAAATATTCAAGAGATGCTCCACCACCTGTTGAAATATGTCCGAATTGATCAGCCACACCGGCAAGATTTACTGCGGCAACGGAATCCCCTCCTCCTGCAACAGAGAAACAATCTGTTCTTGCAATTGCTTCAGCAATAGCAAGCGTTCCCCTTCTAAAAGCAGGCTTTTCAAAAACTCCTAGAGGTCCGTTCCAAAACACTGTTTTAGATGCACCAATAATGTTTTTGTATCTTTCAAGAGTTCTCGGTCCAATATCAAGACCCATATAATCATCAGGAATAGACTCGAAAATTTTTCCTTCGCTATCTTCAAAACTCTTTGCACAAATATGATCTTCGGGAAGATAGACGCCTACTTTTCTTGATTGTGCGTTCGTGAGTATCGATTGAACCATACGTTCTGAATTCGGCTCACAAAGCGACCGTCCTACAGGTTTCCCCATTTCTTTAAGGAAAGAGTAGGCCATAGCTCCACCAATCAGAATATTATTACAAGAGTTAATGAGGTTGAGGAGTACCCCCATTTTATCGCTAACCTTTGAACCACCTATGACAATTGTAAAAGGAGTTTCAACTTTCTCACGAATCTTATCCAAAGCTCTCAGTTCTTCGCGAACGAGGTAACCGATAGCTTTTCTCTCTTTTGGAAACCGCTCTGCAAGTGCAGACACAGACGCATGAGCTCTATGCATTGCGCCAAAAGCATCATCAATATAAATATCGATTCCTTTTGCTAATTTTTGTGCAAATTCTTTATCATTTTCTGTCTCTTGAGAGTAGAAACGAAGGTTTTCAAGAACTATGATTCTATTTTTTCCAAGTTGATTGAGAAGTTGATCTACTGGTGCTTTGACATAATCTTCGACGAATGCAACTTCCAGTTTTAGAAGTTCTGTAAGTTTTCTTCCCACAACTTCAAGAGAATATTTAGGATCAGGTTTTCCTTTAGGTCTTCCTAAATGACTTGCAATGACGAGTTTGTTTGTATGTTTTAATATATATTTGATCGTTGCCAAACTTCGCTCAATACGTGTGAGATCTGTGATCTCTCCCTTAGAATCGAGTGGCACATTAAGATCAAGACGTAAAAAAACGGATTTACCGGTTAAATCGAGATTTTCTATAAAATTATAATTCACGCGGAGACCCTCCCATGCTGCAAAAACACCTTTTTATCATGGATCCAATCGAAAAGCTAAACCTTGGCCTTGATACTAGCTTAAGAATTGCCTTTGCACTCTCGCGACATGGCCAAAACGTTTATTTTTGTGAAATATCAGACCTCTTTTGGGAAAGCGGAAAAGGCCCCCATTGTCATGCTAGACCTTTAGAATTTGGCACAGAGCTAGAAAAATCTCATATAGGTAAAGAAGAACGTTTGCCGCTCAAGAATTTTCAAATCATCCACATGAGAAAAGATCCGCCCTTCGATATAGACTACATTACCGCCACCTGGTTTTTAGAGCAGTGCCCTGAAACTCTCTTTGTGAACAGCCCGCGCTCTTTGCAAAGCTTCAATGAAAAGATGGGTATTCTTCAATTTCCCAATGAATGCAAAAAAAGTTTAGTGAGTTCAAAAGTCAATGAACTTTTAACCTACATAGAAAACCAATGTAAGGGTGATGCAGTTCTCAAACCTTTGCATCTATATGGTGGACGCGGAATCAAACACATTCAGCTCAGTAAAATTTCAAAATTCGAAGCTGAAAAACTTATAAAAGAAAGCACTCAAAACGAAAAAAGTCCTCATATGGTTCAAGCGTTTGATTCTCGTATTTTCAAAGGCGAAATCCGGGTTTTTTTAGTGGGAGGAAAGGCTCTGAGTTGGTGTTTGAAGGTTCCGAAAGAAGGTGATTTTTTAGCAAACACAGGAGCTGGAGCTACACTACATACTTATAAGCCTAGTTCAATTTTGTTAGAGAAAGTCGAATCCCTAGCTTCAAAATTATTGAAGTTAGGGATTTATTTCGTAGGACTGGATATCATCGGAGATGAGGTCTCCGAGATCAACATTACAAGCCCCCGACTGCTTGTAGCTCCAGGTGATACTCAAGATTACTATGGTGAAATTGCAGAGTGGTTGATGAAGCAGTGTGCTTAGTCTTCCTCATTTGGTTGTAAATACTTTATCATCAGCTCTTTGATGAGAGATTGGTAAGGCTTTCCTTCAAGCTTTGCTTTAAATTTAAAAGCCTCGAGCAAATCTTCAGGAACTTTTATGCTGATCAGTTTGCTTTTTGTCTTACGACCAGCATACGCAATGCGTTGAAACTGATCTAGAAATATTGCAATGTCTGTGGGTGTTAAATCTTTGCAACGTTCGAGGTATTCTTTAGAGAAATACTGAATAGGTTTTTTGCCGTTATGCGTCCACATGTCTTTTCTACATTTGCTTGTGATATTTAATGGTTACAAAGTCGGTATATACCAGTATATACCGACTTTTAAAATTAAAAATTCCATGAAAAACAGATATGGTCAAGTCCTCTATTCACTTTCGTAAAAGTCTCTCTTTTACCTCCTAATTTTGTGTAAAAATCCACTGCATTTACATTCCTAGCGGCTACCCACAAGTAAATATTTTTAGCACCATGCGAACGACAAAATGCAAAAGCAGCTTCCATTAATTTTTTTCCAATACCAAGTTTGTGATAGGCTTCTAAAATATTGATTGCATATAATTCTGCATCGAATCCTAAGTCATCACGAGGAAGAAGACCTGCAGCAATAAAACCTGCAATTTGTCCTTTAAATTTTGCAAGACGGAATATTTTTTTAGGATCTTTGTCTTTGAGAGTTTTTTTCCAAAATTGCAAGCGGGATGCATATTGATTTTGTTTTTGCATTTCAGGAGTCATCATTGAAGCATAAGTTTGATTCCAAACTTCCACATGAAGTTTTGCAAGACATTCAAGATCTTTTTCATTAAGACCAATAATTTCGATATGCATAGAATTCCCTATTTAGATTGACTTAATAAACGTAGCACTGACAATACAGTTTTTCAATGGTTTGAATAATGCTAGAATATGAGCCTTATTTCATTTAAGGAGATAAAGATGAATGCAGCAGTTTTTAGAAGAGGCGAAGCAATTACACGATTAGAAAATTATGCTCATGTGATCGTCGAACATCTTGCTTTAGTCACCTGGTATCCCAGAAATTCTGCAACAAAACGCTGGAAAAATGAAATTAATGCATTTCTTAAATCTCTTGAACGATACAATACAGCTAAAGGCAAGAAAAATAATTTTACAACTCATTTGACAGTCGATGCACTAAGAGACACTATTGCTACAAATGAGGAAAAAGACTACCTCCTCATTGGAGTCGAATCACATGGTGTAAAACTACCCAAAGAACCCGATTGCAAAATCTTAGACAACAGCATCAAAGATTTTGCAAAACACCTTTTGAAAAAATAATAAAAGGAAATATATGTTTCGTGGAATAGACCTGTACAGCGATACTGTTACCCGTCCCAGCAGAGAAATGAAACTAGCCATGTGCGAAGCAGAATTAGGAGACGAACAAAAAGGTGAAGATCCTACGACGCTGCAACTTGAAGAAACCGTTGCAAATCTCACAGGGCATAGCGCAGCAATGCTCTTTCCTTCTGCAACGATGGCCAATGAAATTGCCATCCGTGCACAATGTGAACCTGGAGATGAACTCATTGCAGATGAAAACTGCCATCTTTTCTTTGCAGAAGCTGGAGGACCTTCTATACATGCAGGTGTGCAAGCGCACCCGATTTCAACATCGAACGGAATTTTTACCGGAGATCAGATTCGCAAAGCTTACCGCTTTCCCAAAGGCCCCCATTATCCTGTATCTAAACTTGTCAGCATTGAAAATACGACCAATATGGGTGGAGGCATTGCATGGACCTCTTCTCAACTCGATTCTGCTTTCGAAGCAATAAAAGAACTGCAATTGAAAGCCCACCTCGATGGCTCCCGAGTTTTCAACGCAAGCTTAGCTTCAAAAATGTCTCTTAAAGAGATTGCAAACCGTTTTGATACTGTGACTATATGCTTTTCGAAAGGCCTCTGCTGTCCCACAGGTGCTGTGCTAGCGTTCGATAAAAAACTTTGGCCCAAGATGCGCCGCTTAAAACAACTCTTCGGTGGTTCAATGAGGCAAAGTGGGATTCTAGCTGCTGCCTGCTTATATGCTTTGAAAAACAATGTGAATAGGTTGGAAGAAGATCACGCTAACGCAAAATTTCTTGCAAAAAGTTTATCAGAAATAGAAGGAATCGAAGTTGAGAAGGAAGATCCCCATTCGACAAACATGATGTTTTTCCGATTGAATTCTAAAAAAATATCGCCTGAGAATTTTTTAGAAGCATGCTTATCTAGAAATCTGCGTTTCTCTCAAGTCGATGCAAACCGTTTTAGAGCCGTAACACACGCAGATATTTCAAGAAAAAACATTGAAGATGCAATTAAAATTCTTAGCGAAATAGTTTAGTACTATTTTTTCTAAGAGAGCATCAAAGGTAGTTTTTCTTACAAATCAAGCCAATGAAAGCAGATTCTCACTCAAAGCTTTTGCCTGTGCTTGCATGTTCTTCAACTGTTCGTTCGTACTTACAATGACATCTTCAGGAGCACGTCCTACGAAAGTAGGATCTTTGAGTTTCGTTTCCAATCCACCAATGATCTTCTGTATCCTCATCAGCTCTTTTTCCAAACGCTGCTTTTCTTTTGCTACATCCATCAAATCACCAACAGGAACATAAACAGCCCAGTCTTTTCCTGCTGCTGTCAAACTCTGCTTCGGAGCTTTAACTGCTTTTCCTGCATGAATCTCAGCTGTTTGAGAAAGTTTTGCAATCCATGCTTCCGAATTTTTAATCAGCTGATGCATTTCTTCGTTGCAATGAACATAAACATCCAATTTATGTTTAGGAGAAATACCGGCTTGGGTACGAATAGAGCGAATTCCAGAGATCAAATCCCGTACCTTTTCCCAATCTTCTGCTTCTTTTGGAAATTTATGCAAGTCTTCTACTTTAGGGAATTTAGCAATGACTAAAGAAGCAGGATGATCCCACATTTTGGAACGTGGAAGTTCTTGCCAAATCTCTTCGGAAATAAAAGGCATAAATGGAGCAGCGAGTCGCAGTAGACCATCAAAGACATAGACTAGAGTTGAAAGAGTTTGTTTCGCATTCATACCATCAAAGTCAACCTTCGCAGTTTCTAAACCCCAGTCACAAAAGATATTCCAAATAAAATGATAGATATCACGAGCCGCTTCGTGAATTGCGTATTTCGTAAGTCCCTCATTCACCTTGGTAGTTGTTTCGTAAAGCTGGTGTATAAGCCACTTGTTTGACAAGGTCAGTTCGTTGAAATCGATGTCTTCGATACTTTGATTTTCCCACTTCTGTTTGAGAAATCTCGAAGCATTCCACAGCTTATTTACAAAACGGAAACTACTTGCGAAATCTTCCTTATCCAAACGAACGCGACCACCTAAGGGAGCTAAACTTACACATGTGAAACGTGTTGCATCGGCACCTTGAAGATCGATAATTTCAAGAGGATCTATACCGTTTCCTAAAGTTTTAGAAAACTTTCTCCCTTGTTTGTCACAAATCACAGAGTTGAAATAAACATCCCCAAAAGCCAACTTTCCTCTGGTGTAATGAGACACCATAATCATACGAGCAACCCATAAGAATATAATTTCGGGTGCCGTTACGATTACGTTTGAAGGAAAGAATTTTTCCAAATCAGCTGTTTCTTCCGGCCAACCAAAAGGACTTAAAGGCCACAACCAGCTTGAAAACCATGTATCAAGTACATCTTCATCTTGTTTTAGATTTTTGCTCTTACATTTTTTGCATTCCGTTGGATCTTCCATTCCTGTCATGCTCTCATGACAAGACTGACAATACCAAATAGGAATGCGGTGTCCCCACCATAACTGACGAGAAATACACCAATCTTGAATATTCTCTAACCAGTGGAAATATGTTTTCTTCCACATATCAGGATAGAATTTTAACTCTCCAGTACGCCCATATTCCAACGCTGGCTCTGCAAGCGTTTTCATTCTTACATACCACTGCTTGGAAAGACGCGGTTCAATGATTGCTTTACTGCGTTCTGAAATAGGAAGGGTCATCTGATGAGATTCTGTTTTCTCAAGAAGGCCTTCTTTTTCAAGTGTTCCTACAACTTTCTTTCTTGCTTCGAAACGTTCCATTCCTACGAAAGCTTTTGGACACAAGTCATTCAAATGTGCTTTGTCATCAAAAATATTAGGCATAGGCAATTTGTGACGAACAGCAATTTCAAAGTCGTTAAAGTCATGAGCAGGACTTATTTTTACACAACCTGTTCCAAATTCTTTTTTGACGTAGGTATCTGCAATAACAGGGACTAACCGACCAGACAAAGGAATCGCAACTTGCTTACCAATCAAATGCTGAAAGCGTTCATCATCTGGGTGAACCGCAACAGCAGAGTCACCAAACATCGTCTCAGGTCGTGTTGTTGCAACAGTAATAAATTCTTCGCTGTCTTTAATAGCATAACGAATGTACCAAAGGTGACCGCGTTGATCTTTGGATTCAACTTCATCATCCGATACAGCTGTTTCCAAAGCTGGATCCCAGTTTACAAGTCTTTCACCTCTATAAATAAGCCCATCGTTATAAAGATCGACAAAGATCCTTCGAACCGCACTCGAAAGTTTTGGATCCATAGTGTAGGCTTCACGACTCCAGTCACAGGAAGAACCAAGTCTTTTCAACTGTTCTATGATGATCCCACCGTTTTCGTCTTTCCATTCTACACATCTTTGAACAAAAGCTTCTCTACCAAGTTGCTTTCTTGACAGACCTTCGCTTTCCAAAGCTTTCTCAACCATCATCTGTGTCGCAATGCCAGCGTGATCTGTTCCTGGTAACCACATACAATTAAATCCTTGCATGCGTTTCCAACGGACAAGAATATCTTGAACAGTATTATTCAATCCGTGACCCATATGCAGTCGAGAAGTCACGTTAGGAGGAGGTATTAAAACGGAATATGTTTCCTTCGAAGTCTTGTTATCCGCTTCAAACCATTTTCCATCGATCCAAAATTTCCACCACTTTGCTTCAATTTTCTTTGGATTGTATAAACTTTCATTCTCGCTCATTAGCTCTTCTCCAAACGATGTATAGCATCTACGATTCTATCAAATACTCTATCTAATAACGACGTATCAATATTCAATGCAGGTGTTAATGAAATGCATTCGCCTTTACTCCCACAAGGAATTAATAAAACACCATGGCTTCTTAAATCTTTCATCACTGCAATTGAATGCTCAGGATTTTTGAACTCAACAGCAATCATAAACCCCTTTCCCCTCACATCGCTAACTAAAAGATTCTCGCTCAACTCTGCTTTTAGTTTTAAAAGAAATTTCTCTCCGATTTTCTGAGCACGATTTATTAGATCTTCTCTCTTAACAAGATCCAAGGTTGAAAGTCCTACTCGACAAGAATAGGGATGCCCAAAAAAAGTTCCTGTATGGGTCGCCTCCCCATTTGTATTTATAGGCCAAGCATTCATAACGTTTTCTGAACCCACACATGCAGAGAGAGGCATTCCTCCACCAATAGCTTTTCCAAAACAGATCAAATCACATTCAACTTGCTCTGCAAAAGTCACACACCCTGCACGTCCAAAGCCAGTGAACACTTCATCAAAAATAAGTAAACATTTGGTCTCTTCGCTTATTTTTTTCAGAAGTTTTAACCACTCTATAGACGCAGCTCTAAATCCACCTCGACCTTGTATAGGTTCGACAATAATTCCTGCTGGTCTTATCCCCTTTCTCAAGAAATCTTGAATCGCAATACGGATTAATTTTTCTTCACATTCAAAAGGAAGATGTTTCACATTTTCAACATTCAACCACGATTCAAAAGACCCTCGAAAATATCTATTATTTGTTAGAGCAAGCGAAGCAAAATCTAGTCCGTGATAGGCGCCTTCAAAACTAATAAACCCGCTCCCTTTTGTAGCCAGCATTGCGGTCTTCATTGCAAGTTCCACAGCTTGAGAACCTGTAACAGCTAAAAGCGCTTTCTTATATGATGAAGGGAGAAAGGAAAGAAGCTTTTCGATAAATTCGATTTTATACCTAGAAGGGCAAACATCACCCATTCCATGAACGAGAGCATCGGGTTGTTCATTCAATTTTTCTTGAATAAAACCATGATTATGACCTAAAGGAAGAGCACCGAAACCTGCAATCATATCTATGAAGTTATTGCCTTCGATATCCCAAACAAGAGATCCTTTAGCTCTATCAAGAACCAAAGGATCTTTTTCAGGACGCCAGGTGGCATCGCTACCTTCTATTGCAGTTAAACGTTGGAAATAGTCTGTATTTTTCATCTAAACCCCCTTTTTTCTTGGGCCCCAGATGAATTTATGCAATTGCAAATTCAAACGTGCTTTTATACCAGATTCGATAAGCCACTGACTTAAGTCTTCCGCTTTTACTAAGCCCCATGCGGGTGAAAACAAAAGAGAGCAGAGTTTTTCTAAATTGTGAAATTTAATTTTTTCAAGAGCCCAATCAAAATCACTTCTATTCGCAATTACGAATTTGATTTCATCGGTACTTTTGATGTGCACGAGGTTGGACCACAAATTTTTCTCATGCATTTTACTTCCAGGACATTTGATGTCCATGATGAGAGTTGCTTCTTTTGAAACTTTGGAAATATCTTCACTTCCGCTTGTTTCAACTAAAACTTTGTAGCCATCTGAGAGCAAAGCTTCAATCAAAAGGAGTGAATTCTTTTGTGCGAGAGGTTCGCCACCTGTGATTTCAACGAGGCGCGTATTATATGTAGCGAGCTGTTTTCGAATAGCATCGATCGTTAAGGATTTTCCTCCTTTAAAACTGTATACTGTATCGCACCAGCTACAACGGAGGGGACATCCTGTAAGTCGAACAAAAGAACAAGGAAGTCCTGCATAAGAGGATTCTCCTTGGATGCTATTAAAAATTTCTGTTACGAATAGTTCACTCATAAGATCTCCAGAGGACTTGGGCTCTCCAAACTTTGATAGGGAGTGGGTGTTCTGAATATGCGATCAATTCAAAACTCAAATTGGAGGAATTTATATGGACCAAAGCCCGCAACCGATCACCACTTTTAACATAGGCATCATTGCGTATCAAACCTTTACAGCCCTTCGAAGTCCCGTTTGGAAACTCATCGCTTTCGGGCTCTTTTTACCATCTCTTATCGAGGAACTCCTCCTTTCTAAAGTCAGTCAACCAGCTGTCTTTCAAGTGAAAGTACTGGCTGAACAGCTACTTAGCAGCGAAACACCCAATCTTTACAAACCTTTTGAAGAAGCCACCCTTCAGTTTTTAAGCCCTCGCCTCGGGATCATGCTTGTATTTTTAATCATCTATAGTGCGACTTATATGGCTCTTATAAAACTAGCATCCACGTATCACCTTCGAGAAAAGCCTGTGACACCCCTTTCTTCCTTTATCTGGGGAGCGCGGGCTTTTATTCCTAAAGGTTACCTCTTTTTCATGGTCTTTTTCTTTCTAAGCCTCGAACAGTTTATGTGGGGGCCCTTCAAAATACTGTCCATGCTGGTACTTATGACACCCGTTCTATACACACTCGAAGCCCCTAAATTGGGGACAGCGATCAACCGTTCTCTTTTTCTAAAATATATAAATCCTCAGACTTCCAGCGGATTTAACACGGCACTGACTCTGATTATCTTCGGTGCATTTTTGTATTTTGGAGAAGCTTTCATTGTATGGGGAGAGTCTCTTTTACTTTCACTGGATGAGATTCTAGAGGTTTCACGCGAGTTTTGGAATTACAGTTTTTTTAATTTTCCATTCACATGGAATTTTTTATTCGTAAATATTTTGAAAAATTTTGCAGAGTCTATATTACTTGCAAGTTTAGCTTTCTTTACTGTAGCTCTCTACTTTCGTGTCAGTTTGAAACCGATCTCTTAAGTAGATTAATTGCTTTTCAGGAACTTCAACAAAGTCATCTTCTAGCAATTTTCTTAATTTCAACTCAAGGTTATTCTCAAAAATATTTTTTATGTCTTCACAAGAAATAGTGGGAACAACCTCATTAAGAGAAGAAAGAAAATCCTTATGAGATTTTCCCTTTCTATACTCAGGTTCTTGTGTAGGATGCCCAAGGTAACGTTCAATAAGATGTAATTTGGAATCCACTAAAATTGACGCTTGATACAACAAATAATTGCGACTTCTAAATAAAGAGGTACCTGCAATCTTTCGTCCATTTAAAGTAATATCACTGATTCCATTTTGAGATAAATTATCAAACTTTTCATCAGCTTCTTTTAGACATTCAATCACCGTATCATTTATAATTTTGAAATACTCTGCATTGCGGTAATAATTTTTAACCCACATCCCAACACTTAAAATCACACACCCAGGATGCAAAACAACAGCCCCACCTCCGCCTGATCTTTTCAACACAGATATTGAATCTGCTAGACAGTTTTCAACTTTACATTCTTTTTCAAAGTGATTGGAATTTCCAAGAACTACGCAAACAGAATCTGGAATCCATGACAATGAAATTAAAGGCTTATGGCAATGTTCTACAACACGCTGATCAATCCACATCAGATCGTACCAAAATAATCAAAAATCAAAATTGCAAGGTTCAGAAAAATTAATATTCCCGTAACATCCACGAGCGTCGAAATAAATGGAGAAGATACAACTGCAGGATCAAGTTTCACGGCTCTAAAGAAAAAAGGGAGCATCGATCCTGAAATTACACCAAAAAGGACTATAGCTATAATCGACAAACTCACTGTGAGAGTAACAGGTCCACTCAATCCCATAAAGTACGCGCGAGCACACCAAAGTAAAGCAAGTATAAGACCGAGAATAATTCCTACCGGAATTTCTTTGACAAGAACTTTCAACGAATCTTTTAGAGAAAACTCATTGATCGCAAGACCACGAATAATCAACGAAGCCGCCTGTGTTCCTGAGTTACCACCAGATGCAATAATCAACGGGATAAAAAATGTAAGGAAACCCCACTGACTCAACGTATCGTGATAAACTCTCAAAGCTTCCGACGTTAAAAATCCACTCACGAACAAAACAGCCAAGGCTCCTGCTCGTTTTTTTAACATAGTAAGAAGCGGAGTTTGAAAATATCCATCTTCCAAAGCGCCGTGACCACCGAACTGTTGAATATCTTCAGTAGCTTCATCTTCCGCCACTTCAAAAACGTCATCAGCAGTCACAATACCAATAATTCTTTTCTGTTCATCGACTACAGGAATATAAAGATGATCATACTTCCTAAACAACTCCACCGCACGTTGTTGATCATCGAAAGGACTCAATGAAACGTGACTCTTCTTCATCATGTCACGAATCAACAAACTTGAGGGATCACACATTACCAAAGAGGCTAAACTTGCCTCTCCAATAAGAGTCCCATCATCTCCTGTTACAAAAAGATAATGTAAAAATTCTTCGGGTAAAGCTCTGCTCCAATGAATCATCTTAAGAGCAGAAGAAACATCCATTCCCTGATTCAGGGTTAAAAAGTCGGATGTCATAAGCCGACCAACCGAATCCTCAGGATAGCTTAATAGCTGGCTAGCAATTTTTCTTTCTTCAGGATTGAGTTTAAGAAGAAGCACGTCACAGATTTCCTGAGGCAAACTCTCGAGGAGTCGTGTGCGGTTATCTGGCTCCATTTCGTTTAATAATGAAGAACTCATAAGATCAGGAAGTTCTTCTATCAGCTCCTCCTGACGTTCCATCTCCAAATCAGAAAAAACATTGGGGCGACGATCTCTTGCAACAAGCCTCAAAGCGGCAATACATTCTGAAAGTTCAAGCTTCGAAAGAGTATCTGCTAAATCTGCATTTTCCTTTTCTTTAAAGAGGGCTCTCAGTTCCTTGAAATTTCGCGCCTCTAGCATCTCTTCAACAAGATGATGTGTCAGAATTGTTCCGTTGTTATTTGTCATTCGTTTCACCAGACTTTACGCAAAAATTTTGGAGCACGTGAAAAGGGTCCGCTTTTTCTTTTGTAGAATCCTTAAGTTTCTTAAGAAAAAGAGCAATATTTAGATTACCTAAACAAGCACGCGCCTTTGCAAACTCAGCTGCTTTGGATATATACAAGGATGCTGCAAGCACAACAGCATTGTTCCATGATCCTCGACCAATGTAATCAATATTTGAAAATTTCGGTCGTTTTTCGCCCAGAAAGCGGTCGAAAATCTGCTTTTTCTGTACAAGAATATCTTTTTGCAAAAGCTTATCCCGCTGCTTATAGAGAGTTTCCAAAGTACTCTGAAGATCTTGCAGCCATAATGAAAAACGTTCTCGATCTGCTTTCTTGACCAAATATGCATTTAATTCGTTCGTCTGTTTTCTACTCTCCAAAAATTGAATTGTCAAAACGTCACCAACATAGCTTGCAAGATTTTCATTAAATTGCACACTTCCAGGAATCCAAACTGTCGCATGAGTCAATTCATGAAAAAGTAAATTGGAAAGGGACGCATCGCTTCCATTAAGGTAAGAGCTGAGTATGGGGTCTCTAAACCAACCCAAACCAGAAAAAGCTTCGGCTTCAGACTCGTAAATGTCAAAACCCTTTTCTTTGAGCGATTTTGCTTTTTCGTCTCTATCCGATTTTTCAAGATAACCAAGATAGGGAACATTTCCTACAATCGGAAACCACCAAGTCACCTGCCTCAACTCATCAACTGCCGCAGCCTCGACTATATAACTTATAGGGCGATCTCCTATATCGATATAGTCAGAATACTTATCGTCTGTATTCAAGCCTTCCTGTTTGGCATAAGTTAGAATTTCAAAAACAAGACGAAGTTTTGCCTTTGTTTTCTCAGGGATCTTCTCATCTTTTAATACGTCATCTATTTTGCGACGGGAACTGTAAAGATTATTCAAATAGTAGGCATTTTTAATGAGATAGCACGAAGAAAAAAGCAAAGACAATGTTAGAAATAAAAGCGACCGAATGAAATATTTCACTCTTAAACTTCCGAACAGATTGTCGCTCTCGTGAAATGAAATACGAATTTCTAAAACCCATTAAATCTCTAGAAAGAGAGATTTGAACCCGCAGTCTCCATTTCACGAAAACAACTTAGTTTTTAATTGCTTCCAAAGCAATTATACAACTCCTGTCATCAATCTGGTAATTCCCAACAAATCTCAAGGAGATTTCTGAGCCATTCTCCATAATTTCTAGGCTCTTGCTTAAAGTTTCCGACTTTATGTACTCAGAATGTTGCCTAATTTCTTCTGAAAAGTCTTTTGAAGCCAAAATTTGCAATTGGATTCTATCAGACACAGACAAGCCACTATCTTTACGCAAATTTTGAATGCGATTCACAACTTCTCTTGCTCGCCCTTCTGCTATAAGTTCAGGTGTAAGTCTCGTATCCAAAACTATTGTGATGTTGTTTTGAGTTGCTATAAGCCCCTCATCCAATGGTTGACGATCTATTAAAAAGTCCCCAATGGTAAGAATCTGCCCGAAAAGCTCAACAGAACCTTCATCTTCAAGTTTATTTACAATTTCAAAAACTTTGTTTTGTGATTGGCTTGTTTCACTCAAAAACTTCGTAAAATCTTTAAGTTTTACCCCAAATCTTGCACCTAAAGTTCGTAAATTCGGTTTCAAAGACAAACGGACATGTTTCGCCTCATCCGTAGTAAAATATATGTCTTTTACATTTAACTCAGCAATGATGAGCTCCGTTCCTTTTTTAACAATTTCCTGATCATTTTTATTTCTAGAAATCACTGTAAGAGACGGGAGCACCTGTCGAATTTTCATTTTGTGCTTCTGTCTCAAAGATCTACCATTCTCAACGATGTTCCGTAAAAGACCCATACTCTGTTCTAAAGAAGAGTCGATCCATTTTTTATCGGATTTTGGCATATCACAAAGATGTACAGATTCAGGAATATTTTTAAGTCCCTGCGTAAGTTCTTTGTAAAGTCTCTCAGAGACAAAAGGAGCAAACGGTGAAAGTAATTTTGAGAACTCCAGAAGAACAAAATGTAAAGTAGAGAATGCTGCATCCTGCTCCTGTGAAATACCCTTAGATCCCTCACCCCAGAATCGTCTTCTGCTAAGACGTATGTACCAATTTGTCAATTCATCAATGAAAACTAAAAGCTCAGGAACGACTAAGTAAAGCTTATACTCTTGTAAATGTTTTTCTACAGAAACCAATAAAGTCTCTAATCTCGACAAAATCCATCGATCGAGTTCATCAAGAAGCAATGTGTTCTTAAGTTCTCGAATATTACTCTCTGAAGGTTTCCATCCATCTGCATGAGCATAGGTTGTCAAAAAGGACAACGCATTCCAAAGAGGAAGAAGAACTGTTCGTGTTACATCTTTGACCCCTTGGTCGACAAAAATTAAATCTTCAGCTCTCAACAGGGGAGAATTCAACATATAAAGACGTATACTATCTGCTCCATATTTCTCTATAAGCTGTTCAGGAGCGGTATAGTTGCGATGACGCTTCGACATCTTTTTGCCCGTCTCGTCAAGTATCACCCCATTTACGATCACGTTTTTAAATGCAGGTCTGTCAAACAAAGCAGTTGAGAGAACATGTAAGGTATAAAACCAACCACGCGTTTGATCTACGCCTTCTGCAATAAAATCAGCGGGGAAAATCTCATCGAAACGATCTTTATTCTCAAAAGGATAATGAATCTGAGCATAGGGCATAGAGCCTGATTCAAACCAACAATCGAAAACAAGTCCTTCATTCTTCATAGTCCCATCACATTGAGAGCAGGAAAAATGAAGGTCATTTACGAAATGTAGATGAATATCAGGAATTTTTTTCGAAGTTTTTGCTTCCAATTCCGCTATCGAAGATATGAAATGAACATGTTTGGCATCTTTTTCACAAATCCAAACAGGAAGAGGCGTTCCCCAAAAACGATTTCTAGAGACAGCCCAATCTCTAGCGTTTGAAAGCCATGAACCCATACGTCCGTCTTTAATGTGGTTAGGAACCCAATTGATCTGTTGATTGTTGCTTTCAAGTTTTTTCACAATTTTTTCAACAGCAACATACCAAGAAGGAACAGCTCTGTACATCAAAGGGGTATCTGTGCGTTCATCAAATGGATAGCTATGAACAAGGGTTCCCTGTTTTACAAGGAGACCTTTTTCTTTAAGCAGTTTGCAAACAACTTTATCAGCATCTTTGAAATACAAACCTACAAGTTCAGGAATTTCACTTGTAAAATGCCCACTATCGTCGATAGGATCCACAAGACGAATATTATGTGTTTTGCAAACAAAAAAATCATCCTCACCGAAGGCGGGGGCTTGGTGAACTATACCCGTACCATCGTTTGTTGAAACATACTCTGCGTGAAAAATTCTAAACGCATTCGCATGATCTTTATAATATGGAAACAAAGGTTCATATTCGAGATTTACAAGGTCGGAACCTAAGTTTTCAGACAGAATTTCATAAGATAATTCTTTTACATCGGAACTTTTTCCATACAGATTATCAATTGCATCTTTAGCAAGAATCCAATGCTCTTTGGATTGAATATCTCTGACTGTACAATACGTTATATCTTTACGTACAGCTAAAGCGAGATTGGAAGGCAGGGTCCATGGAGTTGTAGTCCACGCTAAAATATATTTATTTTGTTTTTTAAGTTTAAATTTAACAAAAATAGATGGGTCAGAGATATTTTTATAATTTTGATTTGCTTCAAAATTGGAAACAACCGAAGAGGTTCGAGGAGAATACGGGACAACTTTAAAATCTCTATAAACAAAGCCTCGTTTATTCAATTCTGAAAAAACCCACCAGACAGATTCCATATAATCTCTGTCCATGGTTCTGATCTGCTTTGACCAATCTACCCATCGGCCTAGGCGTGTGATCGTTTTTTCCCATTCTTTCGCATAAACAAAAACTGAATCACGACAAGTTTCATTGAATTTAGCAATTCCCATTTTCAAAATGTCGGGACGACCTTTAAGCTCTTCACGTTTTTCAATTTCAAATTCGACTGGAAGTCCGTGACAATCCCATCCAAAACGACGAGCAACTTTGTAACCCTTCATTGCCCAATATCGAAGCACCGTATCTTTAATGGTCGTAGCAAGAAGGTGCCCATAATGAGGAAGACCATTGGCAAAAGGGGGACCATCGAAAAAAGAAAATTCTTGTGAGTCTTTACGAAGTTCATCCTGTGCGTTGAAAATTTTTTTCTCATTCCAAAACTCAAGAACTTCTTCTTCCATTTTTGGAAATACTATTTCACCGACCGGTTTCATCAAAGACCTCTTCTATATAAACTATTAAACTGAATCCAAGGACTTACAGAGAAAAAATTCAAATTTCAACCCAAAGTCAAAAAGGGGCCTTGAAATCGCTCTGGAACATCGGGAAAATCCTCACTCGAAGCGCCGATTTTCCAACTCTCTTTATCCTTCGTTTTGGAAGCCTGGAAGTCTCCAAAATAGCTTAACACCCTATCCCCCATTTTCTCTGCTAACGCTCTATAACTCGTTAGCTTTCCACCATAAACAGTAATGAGCAGCCCTCTTTCTGAATAATGCTCACTGAGAATAGATTCGCGAGAAACCCCTGAAAGGGTGCTAGAAGAACTTTCCGCTAACCAACGAAGACCAGCAAAAGAACATAAAATATCTTGCCTACTTAAGGGCGACTTCAAGAAAGGATTAACGGAAGCCAGAATATAATCAATATCCGCGTCGGAAGGCGCCACTTTGTCTGGATCGTCCTTAAACATAGTTTCCGTTGTCCCAATAAGGGTTTTTCCCTTCCAAGGAAGAACGAAAATAACTCTTTTATCCAAAGCAGAATGTAGAAAAAGACCTGTTTTCAACCCAAGATCTTCTACAATTATATGAGCCCCCTTATTATTGATACCTAAGACACTTGGCTTTAAGCCACTCTGCTCAAGCAAACGGTTCGCCCATGGCCCCGAACAGTTTATAACACAGAGAGCACTCACAGAATGTTTCTCACCACTTTCGGTTTCCAAGTCCACAAGCCAACCGTCCTTATCTGAACGTACACAAAGGGCTTTACAATTTTCAGAGATACTGGCTCCCAAAAATTTAGCAGATTGCGCAACTCTCCAAACAAGTGCGAGATCATCCACCTGCGCATCCCAAAAAGAAAAGAATTTTGAAAAAGGATTTGTATTTAAAAGACTCGCTTTCTCTTGAACCTCTTTTAAAGAAAGAGAGTGATGGGAGTGAATATTTTGTTTCCCTGATAAGAAATCATAAAGGGTCAATCCCATAGAAATATAAAAAGATCGAAAGGGGCGTTGCTTTTCAACCGGAAAAATAAACTCGAGTGGTTTAACAAGGTCGGGTAAGTTGCTAAGTAGGAAATTTCTCTCATGCAAAGATTCGGACACCATTCCAAACTGACTAAAATTTTCTAGATATCGCAAACCTCCATGTATTAATTTTGTAGAACGAGAACTCGTTCCACATCCTAAATGTTTTTTTTCAATAAGGTGTACATCTTTCCATCCTCTACTCACAAGATCATGAAGAACACCCACACCATGAATTCCACCGCCTAGAACTAGAACTCTCACACGTTTAGGTAAGGGGTCTCGAAACATGGAACTCCTCCAACATCTTTCTTAATCACTTTGCTTCAAATAATATCTTCCTAAATAATAAACCCCAGACCCAAGAAGCGCTCCTAAAATATAACCCGCAAAAACATCCAATGGATAATGAGCCCCCAAATACACGCGAGAAAGTCCGATAAAAATTGCAAAAACACCAAGACCTAAGGTCAGCCACTTTCTCCTAAAATAAAAATGAAGAAAAGATGCAAGAGCAAGCGCATTTGCAGAATGATTCGAAGGGAACCCAAACTCTCCCCCACAGGAATCAACTGTTCGAATATCTTTAAGTTCTATACAGGGCCGCTTGCGGCCCACATTGGGTTTTAATATTCGATAGGAAAGTGAATCTGTCAGAGCAACGAGTAAAACAAGGGCTAAACTCACTCTTAAGAATGATAACCCCTTAAAATAAAAGCCCCAGATGAGTATTACAGCTAAAAGAATAATCCATGGATAGGAGCCACTCAGAAAAATCATTCCAGGATCTAGGAAAGATTGGGCGCTCGTCTTGTTTATTAAATAGAATAAGGATTTATCGTAGCTTAGCAAACTTTCCATAATAATCTCCGCATATTGCAATCTTCTCATCCTCTGTCAATTACTCTGAATTATAAGACAAGGCTAGTGGTCTTTACCTTAACGAGCCAAACTCGTTATACTATTCTAATCAGAAGATCTCTTGGAAATTAACCCTAATAACTATAGAATGCACGCGCCTATTAGGTGTTCGATTTTTGATTTCTCAAATAATTACGGCACATTCATGACATGAAAACACCGCTCATCTAAACTTCAACCTATTTTAGCCGGTGGCAAAATATCGCAACCGCTGAGAGAAAGAATGATTCTAAAAAACAATACATACCTCGACCGTTCAGAATTTAAAAAGTCTTTAAAAAAATCTCACCTCTACGTCATCCCCATAGGGGGTTGTGGAATGTTCGGAATGAACATGACATGCTATATCTATGACGGGAAAATGATCGTTGTTGACGCTGGCAGTCTGTTTCCAGACTCCTGGATGCTTGGAATTTCCATGATCATTCCCGACCCAGGTTTTTGGATTTTCGAAGAATTCGATCTCCTTGCTTACGTTATTACTCATGCACATGAAGACCACATCGGCGCTCTCCCCTATCTTATGAAACAGAAAGCAAAACCGGTATATGCAACACAATGGACAAGCGAAGTTTTACAGAGACGGTTTTCGGAACATGTCGTCGATACAACTCTCGTCACGGTGACTCCCAATGAGAGCGTCAATATAGGTCCTTTCCAGGTTAAATTTCTTCCTATCGGTCACTCCATTCCCGACGCTGCTTCACTTCTCATCACTTCTGGTAAATATAAAAGTTTTCACAGTGGTGATTTTAAATTTGACAGCAATCAAAATAAGATTCCTGACTCACTTAAAGAACTTTCTAGTGCCAACCTTGATTTGTTTATCTGTGATAGTACAAATTCAGAAAAAGATGGATTTTGCCCTCCCGAAGATACCGTCTGTGATCCTCTTCGAAAAATTATTGCTGAAGCAAAAGGAAATGTTTATTTAGCATCTTTTTCAAGCAATGTTATGCGTTTCAAATGGGTTGGAGACATTTGCAAAGATCTCAAAAAAAATCTCTACGTAAGTGGAACAAGTCTCAAAAATAATTTTGAACTCGCAAAAAAACTTGGCATGCTTCCAGAAGGTTTTTACAAAGAAGAAAACGAAGCCGAAGCTGTTCTTAAAAAAAGCGTGGTTCTCATAAGCGGTTGTCAAGGAGAGTACAGATCTGCACTCGCTCGCCTTGCGAATAATGAACATAGATTTTTCCAACTCCAAGAAGATGATGTTATCGTCTTTTCTTCGCGAGTTATTCCTGGTAATGAAAAAAATCTTTCTGACCTCATTGATAAACTTCGTCGTTCAAATGTTAGAATTATAAGTCCTAAAAATGCTCCCGACATTCACGTCAGTGGACATGCCTTTGGTGGAGAAATAAAAAAACTACTCGAATTTGCGAAACCAAAGACCTTTATTCCCGTACACGGAACTTATTCTCATCAACTCGCAAGCTATGAAAGAAACCATCAACAAAATAGTTTACTTGTAAAAAATGGGTCTATAGTTCAGCAAGGCCCTAAGGGCTCTGAAATTCTAGGCAACATCAAAATTGATACAGTATATGTTGACGATGAATACCAATTGCTTCTTAACCGCTTTGAATTTCTGGAGCGTATTCGCCTTAGTAAAAAAGGAATGGCTACACTTTCTGGTATTATTTCCGCTAAAAAGCTAATGTGGATGAGAGGTCCCGTCATTAGAATCTCTGGGCTCAACCAAGATGAAGAATGGATCATTGAGATCACTCAAGCATTAAAAAAATATCTCAGCACTGACGCATCTAATAAAGACAAATCACCTGAAATGTTGACTCAAGATGTAAAAGAGTACTGGGAAAATCTCTTAGTTGAATATTTTGGATCCAAACCTATTGTATACTCTGACATATGGGTTCTAGACTCATCTTCCTAAATTTCTAAGGAGTCTGTTGAATGAAAGTTGCCTTAGTTGTCCAAAGGTTTGGAGAAGACATCATAGGAGGAGCGGAAAGCCACTGTTTGCAACTCGCTCTACATTTGAAGGATATGCTCGGATGGAAAATCCATGTTTACACCACGACTGCTTTTTCCTACCAAACGTGGTCTGATTTTTATCCTGAAGGTGCGGACAATGTTCAGGGTATTGCGGTTTATAGATATAAAGCCTCAATTTCTCGCCACCCCAAAATATTTGGCATTTACAATCGCATTGTTTCACCTTTTCTCGAACATTGGGGTCGACATCCACAAAAAGTTCCCCGTATTTTTTTTCCAGCATTGAGACTCCTTGAAAAAATTTGGTTTATTCTTCAAGGGCCTTGGTGTCCTAAACTTATAAAAGAGCTTTCGAAAAAAAAATCAGACTATGACCATTTCATTTTTTTCACCTATTTGTACTATCCTACTGTATTTGGATTACCTGAAATAAAAGATAGATGTTCACTTGTTCCTCTTGCTCACCCAGAAGCCCCCCTTTATTTTTCACGTGTGAGATCTTTATTGCAATTAGCTCCTATCTTGTGGGCCAACACAGAAGTTGAAAAATCTCTGCTAATTGAAAAAGGTTTCTCCACTGAAGAGAAAATCAGAGTTGTGGGATGTGGTCTTGATGAAATTTATTTTCAAACTGATAAAAAATTTCCTCGATTATCCATTCCTGGTCTCAAAAAACCATACATCACATACCTCGGAAGAATCAGCACCGGGAAAGGCGTTCACAAACTCTTAGATTATTTTCTCCAGTACATTTTAGAAAAAAAGAACAGCAATCTCTCTTTAGTTTTAGCGGGAGAGAATGACGGCAGTATCAATATTTCTTATCACCCACAAATCAAATTTATAGGTTTTATTTCTCAAGAAGACAAAACTTCTCTCATCGCTCACTCAGCATGTGTAGTAAATCCTTCTCCTAAAGAGAGTCTTTCTTTACTTGCCCTTGAAGCCATAGCTCTTCGTAAACCTGTATTGGTAAATTCTAAATGTGACGTTCTAAAATATTATGCACAAAATCTCACAACCGTTTTTGATTTCAATACGCCAGCAGAATTTTCTGAGCATCTAACACGCATACTTCACCTTAGAAAGCTCCAAGAATTTCAATCCCATCTTGAAATCTCTCAAAAATGGGTTAAAGACAGGTATTCTTGGGAGAATATTGTGGAACCCTACAACAAAGAATTGTCCATTAATACTCACAAAGAAATGGAAAATGCTATATGAGTCGCAGACTAACTATTATGCTTATACCCGAGAAAGGCGAAAAACGTTTCTCATTCTCTCTCCCCTATTTGAATATGAAACTATTTATCGCTTCTGCTTTTTGTATTTCTTTATTTTCTGGGTATTTTTGTTTTGACTACATAAATCTCAATATTGAACGCAACTATTATTATAAAATTCAAAAAGAAAACAAAAATATAAAAAGCGAAACGCAGTTGCTTCATCAGAAATTAGAGATTTTGAAAAAAAATCTTGCCCACGTTCAAGACTACACTCGAAAAATAAACGAAATGGTCAACATTAAAATAAGTACCGTTAAAGACAAAACAGGAATTGGTCCGCTCACAGCCTCTGAAATGCAAACTATAAAATCCCAAGAAAAAATCGGTGAAATTTCAGATGCAAATTACCCCCTAGGAATCAGCTTAAATCAACTGACCTTTAATCCTCTTTTATCGAACATTACTGAACTGCAACAAGAGGCTAATGCTCGCGCGCTAGAACTTCAGCAGCTGCTCTCTTCTTTGAATCAAAAAAAATCCATACTCTCCTCCATTCCTACAGTGCTTCCTGTCAAAGGTTGGATCACAAGCGGTTTTGGAAAACGAACATCACCATTTACTGGTGAAATTACAGAACATCGTGGACTTGACATTGCAGCTTCGATTGGAAGTCCCATATATGCCCCTGCTGACGGAGTTGTAATTTATGCGGACTTCAAATCGGATTTTGGCAATCTTGTCATGATCGCGCATTATGAAAACGGTATTGTCACAAAGTTCGCTCACAATGCGGAAAATTTAGTAAGTGTTGGCCAGCGAGTTTCTCGCGGCGATCAAATAGCTTCTGTGGGAATGACCGGAAATACAACAGGTCCACATGTACACTATGAGGTTTGGGTGAATGGGGAGCCTGAAAACCCACTTCGTTTCATCCTCGATGCTGACATCGGCATTTTCTAGCCCTTGCTCGTTATTTTCTTGTAGATTTTGACTCTATATTTTGTGTGGGACATGGTATTTAGTTTCTGGGCGAAATACGCTTTTTTAGAAAGCTCGAACAGATTTACTCAAAACTCTCGAAAAAAAGGGAGCTTTGAATCCGAGGGTTCCCATTCGCGAATGCGAATATTTAAGATCGACAAAAACAAACATAATGAAACGGTAATTATTTTATGAATTTTCTAGCAAAAATATTTGGAACGAGGAATGAGCGTCTTATAAACCAGATCCGACCCATCGTTGCACGTATCAATGATCTTGAACCTAAGATGAAAAATTTGAGTGACGATGAATTACGCGCATGCACTCAAAATTACCGCCAACGCTTAGACAATGGCGAGAATATTGATTTGATTCTTCCCGAAGCTTTTGCCACCTGCCGAGAAGGGGCTCGAAGAACTTTAAACCAAAGACATTTCGATGTTCAGCTTATGGGCGGAATTGTTCTACATCAAGGTAAAATTTCAGAAATGAGAACGGGGGAAGGAAAAACCCTCACTGCAACACTGCCAGCATACTTACATGGTTTGACAGGCAAAGGTGCTCACGTTGTTACGGTGAACGACTATCTCGCAAAACGTGACTCCGAATGGATGGGAAAAGTCTATCAGTTCTTAGGATTGGACGTAGGTTGTATAGTTCATGGTCTAACCGATGCTCAACGTCAAGAAGCTTACTCAAAAGCGATTACTTACGGAACCAATAACGAATTCGGATTCGACTACCTCCGAGACAATATGAAAACCGAAGCAAATCGTCTCGTACAGAGAGGCCACTACTTTGCTATTGTGGATGAGGTTGACTCCATTCTTATCGATGAAGCCCGAACACCTCTTATTATTTCTGGCCCTTCCGACACGAATATTGAAATTTATAAAAAAGTCAACGCAGCTATTCCAGGTCTCCAAAAAGACAGTGACTACATGGTCGATGAAAAAAGTCGTACTGTAAATCTTACTGAAGACGGGATTTCCAAAATGGAAAAACGTTTAAACCTTAGTAACATTTACGATCCTCAACACATCGAAGTTCTTCATCACATTCAGCAAGCTCTCAAAGCCCACGTAGTCTTTAAAAAAGACGTAGATTATGTTGTAAGAAATGGTCAAGTCATCATCGTCGATGAATTCACCGGCCGTTTGATGCCAGGCAGACGTTATAGTGATGGACTCCATGGTGCTCTCGAAGCAAAAGAACATGTTCCCGTACAACAAGAAACACAGACTCTTGCAACCATCACCTTCCAAAATTATTTCCGTCTCTACGAAGTTCTTTCAGGTATGACAGGGACCGCAGATACAGAAGCTGTAGAGTTCAATAAAATTTATGGACTCGATGTTGTTGTAATTCCTACAAATAGAAATATGATTCGAAAAGATGACGAGGATGTTGTCTATCGAACTGCCCGTGAGAAATACAATGCAATTGCAGATGAAATTCAAGAAGCTCAGAAAAAAGGTCAACCAGTTCTAGTTGGTACTGTTTCTGTCGAGAAAAGTGAGTTGCTCGCTTCTCTTCTTACAAAAAGAAATATTCCACACGATGTCCTCAATGCTAAAAACCATGCTCGAGAAGCTGGAATCATCGCAGAAGCTGGTAAATTAGGAAGAGTGACTATTGCTACAAATATGGCAGGTCGTGGAACAGATATAGTTCTCGGAGAAGGAGTACCCGAAGCTGGTGGTTTGTTTGTGATCGGCACAGAGCGTCACGAATCACGTCGTATTGATAATCAGTTGCGTGGTCGATCAGGACGACAAGGTGATCCAGGACGTTCGAAATTCTATCTTTCTTTGGAAGATGATTTGATGCGTATTTTTGCTTCCGATCGTCTTTCCGCAATCATGACTCGTCTTGGTATGAAAGAAGGGGAATCCATAGTTTCCCCAATGGTTACACGTGCGATTGAAAAAGCACAAAGACGTGTTGAAGAACAAAATTTCTCAAGTCGTAAAAACCTTATCGAATACGACGATGTAATGAACCAACAAAGACAGGTAATTTACGACCGAAGAAAAGATGCTCTTCTTGAAAAAGCAGATGTTCACTTCATCCAAACACGCGTAGAAACTATCATTGGTGATATGATAGCTAAATATTCACCTGAATCTTTAGATGTAGAAAACTGGGATCTCAAAGGTCTCTCCAAAGAGCTCAGTTCTGTTTTCAGACAAGCACCTCAACTGGACAAAATCAAAGTAGAAGACACTAACTTTGATGAAATTTTAGCAGCATGTACCGAACAAATTTTTGCTTCGTATCAAAAGAAAGAAGATGTGATCACAAGCAAAAACATGAGACGCATCGAAAGTTATGTATACTTACAAATTATAGATCAATCATGGAAAGAGCATCTGCTAGCAATGGATGCTCTTAAAGATTCTGTGAGCCTTCGAGGGTATGGTCAAAGAGATCCTCTTCAAGAATACAAGAAAGAAGCTTTCAACCTTTTCAGTCAACTTGTAGGACGCATCGAAGAAGAAACTACTTTGACTCTTATCAACATGCCAAGTCCTGATCCCTCACAGATCTCTTCTATGATGAACTCTATGAGTGAAGAAGTTGCAGAGCATGACAACTTAGGTAATTTGGAATTTCAACACCCCAACCCGCAGGAAATCCCTAAGTCGGAAGGAAAAGCACAGAAACAAGAAGAAGACGAATCTCTGATTTATCATGGTTCACATACAAGCGTAAGCGCACAAGCCGCAAAACGCCCTGCGCCAGTAACTCAACCAATTCGAAGAGAAAGTGAAAAAGTAGGAAGAAACGATCCTTGCCCTTGTGGTTCTGGAAAGAAGTTCAAGAAGTGTCACGGAGTTGCTGGATAATCTATGTACTACAGAGTTGTCCGCCTTAGCTTTAGCGTAGGCGGATTCACTCTGCCAACAGCAAACTAACCTTCGACTTCTTGCCCCTCGCTTGCAGCACGTTGCAAATCAAAAGTTGTTTTCAAAGCACCTTCTGCTGCAGTAATAATCGCCACGATCTGTTCTTTCGTAAAGGAGGATTTCTCTGCAGTTCCTTGAATTTCTAAAAGTTTACCGCTTTGAGTCATTACTACGTTCATATCCAAATCGACTTGGCTATCTTCAATGTAGTTAAGGTCCACCATAACTTCATTATTTTTAATACCAACAGAAACAGCAGCTACCGCTTCTTTAATTGGATTTTGACGAATTCTATTTTCGCGAAGTAACTTTGAAACTGCTAACTGCAATGCTATGAATCCTCCAGTTACAGCTGCAGTACGTGTCCCACCATCCGCTTGGAGTACATCACAGTCGACGACAAAGGTCATATCTGGAATTTTACTCATATCAAGAATACCGCGAAGGCTTCTTCCGATGAGCCTTTGAATTTCCTGAGTCCTTCCGCCGATATGGCCACGTTCACGTTTTGTACGTGTATGGGTTGAACCTGGAAGCATGGAATATTCTGCCGTTAGCCAACCTTGAGAATTTTTTTGATTTCTTAGCCAATTGGGGACTGAATCTTCGACATTGACTGTGCAAACGACGCGAGTATCACCTGTTTCGATGAGAACGCTGCCATCTGCATAACTTGTGAAATGAGGAACAATACGAACTGGTCTAAGCTGAGCCGCTGAACGCCCGTCATTACGCATATTCTGATCCTTTATAGAAACTATTTATGATGATGAAAATCCCAAAGAGCCATATTTGGCTGGATTGAAACCCCGCTAGTCTATTCCTGCGAACACGAATATGCAAGCCCTAGAAGCCTATATTTTCCTCAGAGCAGAAGGCTGTTTTCTTAGTTAATTGCGCGTTTTTATAAGCAATGATAGCGTTTTGAAAAATAAATAGGAGTCGAGAATATGAGTTTATTAGGAAACATTATCTGGATTATTTGCGGCGGCTTTATCTCCTTTCTACTTTATATGTTGGGAGGTTTTGTCTTATGCCTCACGATCATTGGAATACCCTTCGGTATTCAATGTTTCAAAATTGGTCTTGCAACTCTTGCCCCTTTCGGACGTGAAACTGTTGAATTAGAAAACTCCAATTCTTTGCTTCGACTCCTCTTCAACGCAATATGGATCGTTAGCTTTGGATTCGGAATTGCTGTGAACCATCTCTTCTGGGCAGCTGTTTTGGCTATCACTGTCGTTGGTATCCCTTTTGCTTACCAACATTTGAAACTCTGTTTGATTTCTTTATTTCCATTCGGAAGAGAATTTAGATAGGCGTACGAAGATCCTCTTCACTTTTTTTCTTCATAAAGATAATTGCATTTGGAGATCTTATCTTAGTAAGATCTCTCTTCTCTAATTATAGAGAGACATCTTTCTTGAGAATTTCATTTATCAATGCAGCATGTTTTTTACGTTCTTTCTCCCACTCCGCAAGAATTTTTGTTTTAGAAGCAATTGGATTTTGCCTTAAATAACCTTGAGTAAAATTTATATAAGCCCACTCTTTTTTGGGAGCATCTTTTTCTTTGACTCTTCTAAGTCTTTCCTGTTCCCAATAACTTGCAAATTCTTTATATGTTGGGGGCTTTCCACTTAACCAACATTCTTCTATCCAATCAATCCCATAGGCTGTGAAATGAAAATGAGGACCTACAAGGTTTTTTAAAAACAATCTTGTTTTTAAATCGTTTTTATATGCCCCTTTGAGAATCAAAGTTTCAGGAGAGAGAGGATATTTGCAATCTGATTTTGCTTTGCTTATAGAAGGAATTTCTGGAAGAGTTTGAATGTTCCCTGTTTCAAGATATTTAAGAATACGCTCTATTAATGCTAGTTTTTTTCCATTTTTTGGCAACTTTAATTGAATACAAATATCTCTCAATTCCATCATTTTAAGGTAAAGCAGAGACACTTGAAGTTGTTTTATAATTTTTGAATCTTTTATCCGCATAGATATATTCGCTTAATTTTTGATTAACAACTTGTAGCTGAACATCGGGTGACAAGATCTCATCCAATACCAAATCCGAATGATTTTTCCCACAGGAATCTGTGACATAACTCCCCGAAAGTCCAGAAATAGCATGATTTTAGTTTTTAATATCTACACTCTTTCGGAGAATTGCTTAATGGATCAGAATAAAGAGATACTTTAGCAAAAAATAATGGAGTTCTATTTTGCAATTTCTGAAATTGCTTCGTATATAGTATCAACCAATGTTTTTTGCCCCTTCGAAGCCAGCATTTTCGCTATATCGCGATGCCATGAAAATAGATACAGTCCCCCATCATCAAAGAAAAGCGGTTGTCTTAAAGTTTCAGACCTTAAATCTTTATTTTTAACAAAGGGGGATAAAACATCCGCCAAGCGATCTCCTGATTTCACATAGACAAAAGATTTTGGATTAAAGATTTTGAATACAGCCTCATCCCCAAAGTAGATTGGTATAGCTCCCGCCAGGAAGGGGGAGACAATTTTTTCAGACACATAACCTGGAACGATACCGTTCTCAAAACTTAAAACAAACTGATAATCTTGAAACATTTTGACGGCTTCGTTTAGATAATTGGTTCCTCGACCCTGTCTTTCAATTTTTGTTTCGGGATGTGTTCCAAAACACTTACCTAAAGCATGAACAGGGCCGAGATTATTAGCCTTAGCAAAGTCTACCAACTCATCGTAGTAATCCTGTCTTTCTTTTTCCATGCAATTACTAACCAGATAAGCAGCGAAGTAGGGACGAGTTGTTTCTTTGCGTGGAGCTAGTAACAATAAAGGTGAGACAGCTCTTTCAGTAAAACCGAGGCTTGCATAGGGTACATAGATTGTCTTGGACTTGGAAGTAGTGGGAACAGGAGCTTGACCGATATAAACAATGTTATTTTGAATATTATTTTTTCTTCTAAGGTAAGAAATTGCTTCAGCATCCAAAAATATGTAGATCCCTTTGAAATCTAGAGGAGGGTTATCAAATTGTGTATAAAGACACACCCTCGGTCGCTCTCGATTATTGGCAAAGACATGTTCGTAGAAAACAGCAGCATCCGGGCGCCCATTAGCATTGTTAGTCATAATTACATCACCATTCTTCGCTATAAAAGATAGAGGATCTGCATTACGATTTTTCGAAAAGGAACAAGCGGCACTAACAATAGCTGTTAGAGTTAGAAAGACTTTTTTCATAAAAAATTTTTTCATAATAACCTCGCTCTGTTGACTTTAAACCAATTTGCCCCCAAGCGTATATTATGACTTGCACTTCTAATGAAAGTCAAAGCTCCTTCAATCTTTACTAACTCACAAGGAAATCTAAATTAAAAATCAGCATATCTAGGTAGTGTAAAAACGTTTGTGTGAATTTTTTAGCGCGCTTTTACAATAACTTTACAAAATTGTCTGAGGTATTTTCTAGAAAGGAATCTCACTGTAGTCTATTGCCGAATCCTGTGCACCATAAGATGGTGGCATATCGTTGTGAGACTCTGCTTGAGGGAAGCGATTTGGGGCTGAATCATGACGATGCTCATCGTGTGTGCCAGGGGCATTAGGACCAGGAGCACTTGGTCCACCAACAAACTGAACGTTGCTTGCAACGATTTCTGTGGTGTAACGTTTCTGTCCGCTCTTATCATCCCAAGCGCGTGTTTGAAGTCGACCTTCAACAAGAACTTGGCGACCTTTACTCAAATACTTTGAGCAATTTTCAGCCTGACGTCCCCAAACGATAATGCGATGCCATTCTGTTTGTTCTTGGCGCTGTCCATCTTTTGTCCAAGATTCTGTAGTCGCAACTCGCAAGGTTGCTACAGCTGTCTGGTTTGGCGTGTACCGCATTTCTGGATCTGCACCCAATCGCCCCATAACAATGACTTTATTCATAATTTCAATCCCATAATAATTTTAATGATCGTACGATGTTTGCTTTCATTCTGACTATGTTTAAGATCTATATCTGTACGCTACAAGTGAAAAATACTATTTGCTGATCTTGGCGTCCCATGACATTTTCAAACAGAACTTTTAGAAAGAACTTCTTAAAATGGCTCATTCTTCCACAGTAAAATTCTTTTTTCTTTTTTGTCTCATTTTAATCCCCACATATTCCTGTCGTGAAAACATTTCAAAACCAGCCATAGGAGATTCCATTTCCACACCTATTCACCTCGCAAGTGATCCTAGTGGAAATTATTTTTACGTACTCAACTCGGACTTTCTGCATAAATACTCCGACGGCTCCATATTAGTCCTCGATTCCAATGGAGCAAAAGTCGGCGCAGTTCCTATCCCTCGTCTTGGGAAAGTCCTGTCTGTGAGTGACAGCAACCTTTTCGTCTCTTTTGATCACAATAGCGGAGACACCGATACAGTTACTATGCTCTTCGATATTTCCGACCCTAAAAAACCCGTCGAAGCCGCTAAATGGACTCTCCCCAAATGTACGCCTGTGAATGTTGTAAGCAGAAGCGGCTCCGATTATTTCGCCGTTTCATGCCAAGAAGGCGATCTTTACATGGGAATCGTTAGCACAAATAAAGCCAATTCAACTTTGACAAAAGTACGCTCCTATCCCCAAGTCATTGGAACAGCCCGTCGGGCTATGTATTTGGATACCAATCGCAGATTGCTCTTCTTATTCATCACAGATATGGGAACAGGTTCTTTTATCGATAAAATAGAAGCGGACCAACAGACTTGGGTCAATAATAAGAAAACAGGTGATCAACCAGACGAAATTCCCGATAACCTACAACAGAGCAACATTCGTGCTCGCGATAGTTTGAAAAACACGACTCAATGGCAATTTATGCTTTATGACTTTGGTTCAGAACTGGACCAAAATAATGGGGCCTTTCCAAGTACACCTAAAAATTTTGAAGATGTGCGAGATACCGAAGCTCGTTGGTTATATTTCAAACTCAACAACTACGAAGGAAGCCCTGATAGCCTCGACTTGGCGGGGGATACTTCGCAAAAATATTACAGAACCAATTTTTGGGACGCACAGCCTGACCCTGATGATTCGAATTCTTTCTATCTCTCTCACCGCGGTCTTGGGAGAGTTGGAAAATCAGAGAATGCAAACGATCTTGTGAAAGTCACTTTTATAGCTGGCTCAGATCCAAGAGCCAAAGGGGGGGTTGTTCCAAAACTCACAGATTATTTCACGTTTACCCGTGTTTATGGATTCAAAGGAGATGAAACAGGTAAAGATAAGTACTTCAGTCCTTTTCTAATCACCCGTCTTTCAGGGTATAAAGTTGTGCTTTTAAACAGTTTTCGAGATCTCTCGAACTTTAAAGACCCAAGGTACACTCTCTCAGCTGCAAACCTTATTGAAAATCTCGATGTACCACCGCTTTGGTTCACCCAAGTCAGTTCTACAGATATTGATACCTCCTATTATCACCTTGCTCTCGCAAATAATGGAAATCTGCTCACGATCTCGTTTTTCGATGAATCTTTGGAACTTTTTAATGTAAAATTTGGTGAAGATATGAGATTCGTGAGATCCATCGATTAATTTCAAAGTGTATTATGTACCTAAAAAAGATAGTTATCAGCGGATTTAAATCCTTTGCTGAGCGCATTAGCATCACCCTGCAAAAAACCCATATTACGGGGATTATCGGCCCCAATGGGTCGGGCAAAAGCAATATCATCGACTCCGTTCGTTGGGTGATGGGTGAACAAAACACCAAGATGCTTCGTGGTGAAAAGGCTACCGACATCATCTTTTCAGGATCTGAAAAGAGAAAACCGCACAGCGTTGCGGAAGTTTCTCTCGTATTTGACAACTCGGAAAATTCTCCTTTTTGTCCTATTGAATACAGGCATGAAGAAGAAATCTCTGTAACTCGCCGAATATACACCGATGGAAATCGTGAATATTTTATCAATCAGAAGCCCTGTCGCTTTCGTGACCTCACAGATTTTTTCGTCTCCTCCTCTCTCGGAAGCAAAAGTTACTCGATGATCCAGCAAGGTCAGGTTGATCGCATTCTTCAAGCGAAACCTGAAGAGATTCGAGAAATCATCGAAGAAGCTGCAGGCACGACGATTTTTCGGAACAGAGAAAACGAAACTCAAAAAAGACTCGAAGCAACCCGTTTAAATCTCGAAAGAGTTGCAGACCTCTCAACTGAAGTTGACAAACAGATGGAAGCCCTTCGAGAACAGGTCGAGCGTTCTAAGGAATGGCAAGAGCTTACTAGTCAATTGAAAAGCTCAGAACTTGGACTTTGGGCATTCCGTTTTGACGAACTTAAAACCCAAATCGGTGAACTCACAAAAAAAATAGCGGAAGAGCTTGCAGACGACGTAAAAAATTTAACAACACTCTCTCAATATGAAGCTCAATATAGCGGATTGATGGATATACTTGAAAAAAGTGATCCAGAAATTCGCGAACTCAATGAAGCTTTCAGCTCTACTAGAGAAAAACTTGCCCGATCAGAAGAATCTCTAAATAGCTCACTCAAACTTATTGCAAATAGCGACTCACAAATTGCAAGTGCGGAAGAAGATTTTCAAAAAGAAAACACCAGCGCACAAGAGCTCACAAAGCTATGTAACAATCTTGAGAACGAATATACAAAAACTAAAGAGGCCTTCGATTCACACGAGAGCGTTGTACAAGAAAGTCGATACCAACTCGAACTCATCAATGAAAAAGAAACCATTCTCAACAATAAATTACTGGACCTTCGCCAAGAGATCCGGAACATAGATAAGATCGTAGATACCAACAGCGGTCGCATAGAGCTTCTCAAGAAAAATTTTCAAAAAATCGCAAAAGACAAAAATGACTATGTCAAGCGTCTTATCCACTTGGAAGAAAATCACTCCCAAGATTCCATTCTTATAGATAGCGCACGGATTAAGCTTGAAAAAGTACGACGAGAACTTGATGAATTCCTCGGGACAAGAAATAAACTCGAACTCAGTTTCGAAGAGCTATCGAAGAAAATAGCAGAAGAAGACGCTCAACTAAAAAAACTGAGTAATGAGCATCTCTACAAAAAAGCAGAGCATGCAACCATCTCAGATCTAAAAAATCACTCCGGCGAAATCCACGAAGTTATACGAAAAATTCAAGATCAGTTTCCAGATAAAAACTATAAAACACTTACGGATCTCGTTTCTTTTAAAGAGAATATCCATACTCTTCCTGAAAAAACCATTACTGCTTTTGAAAAATGGGCAGAGCGTTTTTGTTTTTCCACTTCAGAAGAATGTAATGAATTTTTAAATTCTATTAAAAGTTTAAAATTAGGGAAATTTAGAGCTTGTATCTTAGATATTTCTGAAAAAAATAAAGAGCTCGAAGAGTGGTCAGCTAATGTAGGAGGAATTTCTTTCGACACCTTCCTTTCTAGTGAAAATCAGAACAAAAAACTAAGTGCTTTTTTGAAAGCGCTTATCTACATACCAGCTGAAGACTTCCATGAAGATATTCTTCAGGGTCTCAGGTTCGGTGCAGTTCTTTTCACCTCCGATGGAACTGTAATTTCTTCTCTCCACAGCATACAACATGGAATCAGCGGGATGGGTCTTCTGAGTCAGAAGGCCAAATCTCAAAAACTTGGAGATGACTTAGCCAAACTTGAAAAACAACTTGAAAAACAAAATAGACACATCGAGGAACTCCGAAAAAAATCTGACAATCTTAAGCAAGACTTAAAAAATGCTCAAGAACAGACTATTGAAAAAAACAAACGCATCATAGAAGCTGCTGCGGAACTGAAATCTCTCGAAGCTCAAATGCAACAGAAAGAAGATTTGATTCTTTCTGCAAGAGAACAAGCAAGAACCATTGAAGAACAATATTCTAGCCTTGAAACTGAACTGAATGATCTCCAAAATACGAGTTCGAGTCTTGCGAAAGAGAAAAAAGAATCTGAACTGGAAATCAAGGAGCTCCGAACTGCTATCGAAGAGCTCACAGAAGACAGAGAAGAGCTTCAAGAGAATTTAAACCAGAAAAAAATCGGCGCAGCTGGGGCCAAAGAGCGCCTTCAATCTTTACAATCCAACCTTTCTCAAGTTCAAAACCAACTTCAATCTCAAAAAGATAAACTTGCGAAAAAGAAAAAAGATCTAGAGAAGCTAAAGAATGACGTTCAAATTGCTCGCGACTCAAGATCCGAATTAGAATCCGAAATTGGTCGTCTTGTTCGAAAACGCGAAGAGCTCGATCTGCTTCTTAGAGAAAAACAGCAAGAACATGCTGCAACTCGCGAGACATTAAAGGATCTAGAACAGAAGCTTCAAATCAGCAGAGATGCACAAACGAAGCTCAAAAAATCGCTTTCTGAAAATGAAATAGAGCTCGAAAAATCCAAGCTTGCTGCGAAAGGGATCGAAGAGCAAAGTCTTGAAAAGTATCAAACCGAGATTTCGACCTATCAGATTCCTGAGAATATAAACACAAATCAACTCACTAAAGATATTAAATCTTTGCGTTCTAAGATTGAAGTTTTTGGCCCTATCAACATGATGGCATCTCAAGAATTCAACGATTTAATGCAACGTAAAGAATTTATAGATAAGCAGAAAAGTGAAGTTTTGACCTCTATCGAAACTTTGGAAAAAGCTAGAGCAGAAATCAAAGAACATGCTTCTATTAAGTTCATGAGCACCTTCGTAGCCTTGAATAAAGAATTTCAAGAGTTATTTCCTATTCTTTTCGCAGGTGGTGAAGCACAACTAACCCTTGTAGGAAGCGAAGACCCTTTGCAAGCTGGGGTTGAAATTATAGTTCGTCTTCCTGGCAAAAAGCCTCAAAGCATGACTCTATTCTCCGGTGGAGAAAAGGCTTTGACAGCGATTTCTCTTATCTTTGCACTTTTGAAATCAAATCCAACCCCATTCTGTTTTCTCGATGAGGTCGATGCACCACTCGATGAAACAAACGTTCGTAAGTACAACAAACTTTTACAAGCCCTATCAGATAAATTTCAATTTATTGTGATTACTCACAACCGAAGAACTATGGAAGTATTCGACTCTCTATTCGGTGTGACTATGCAGGAACCGGGTGTTTCTAAAATAGTCGGAGTAGATCTTGCACAGGCTCTTCCCTCTCATTTACAGAAATCTTTTGCAAACGATCGTACTGTACAGGGAGCCAGCGCGACTTAGAGGTAGGGGTCTTCGCTGTCTAGGTAATTTTTCACATAATCAGAAATTCCTTCTTCAAGTGAAGTCATCTCTTTTTTGTATTTGAAATTCTGTCTCAATTTTTCCATTTTTGCCTCAGTAAAATACTGATACTGATCGCGAATACTCTCGGGCATGGAAATAAATTCAAATTTCGGATTAAGTTCAAGAGCCGTAAAGAGAGCCTTTCCTAGATCTAAAAAAGTCCGAGATTTCCCAGTTCCTACGTTGTAAATACCACTTGGACTAGATTTGTGTTCACTCCAAATATGGAGCATTATATCCACCACGTCTTTTATATAAATGAAATCTCTTTTTTGTTCTCCATGAGCAAAATCTTCTTTGTAAGATTTAAATAGTCTCATCAAACCTTCGGATTGAACAGAAGGAAAGGCTTTGTCAACAAGACTTCTCATTTCTTCTTTATGATATTCGTTCGGGCCATAAACATTAAAGAATTTTAGACCACACCAAAAACTTGTTTTTTGACCTTCCCTCAATATCCATAAATCAGCAAGCTGCTTGCTATATCCATAAGGATTGATCGGATGTAAATTTTCAATTTCTTCATGTGCATCTGAAAATCCAGAAGACCCATCTCCATAAGTAGCAGCCGAGGAAGCGTATATGAAAGGTATTTTTTGCCTCTGGCATATCTTAAAAAGCTGAACAGTGTAATCTGTATTATTCTTCAAAAGATAATCCATGTTCTTTTCTGTTGTAGAAGAACAAGCACCCATATGAAATACAGCTTCTACACTCTCCAAATTTTTTGAATCTTCCAACCATGGGAAAAGCGTATCTATGGAGATGAAGGATCGAAATTTTCGCTTAACGAGATTCTTCCACTTGTGTGCACTTTCAAACTGATCGACGACAAGAATGTTGTCCTGTCCCTTTTGGTTCAAACCCCAAATGAGAGCACTACCAATAAACCCCGCTCCTCCAGTCACTATAATCATGTTCTTTCGCCTTTCCAGTTGAGAACGCGTAATATATTATGATCTCACTTGATAAATTAAGTGGAAATTCACTATGGGCATAGGTATTTTCGAAATTTGCATTATCGCACTCTTTGCCTTGATTTTTTTCGGACCTCAGCGACTTCCTGAAGTCATGAAGGATCTAGGTAAATTTTTTGTTCATGCAAAAAGACTTTCGAACGAAGTCAAAGGACATTTCGAAAGCATCATGAACGAAGCAGAAGCCTCTATAGCCATCGAAGAAAAGAAAGCCTTGGCAAAACAAAAGAACACCCCACCAGTTCCGCCTAATACAGAACCGCATAACACCGAGGCAACACCCGAATCTGTTATTTTTACTGGTTCTGAGAAGGTGCCCCCTCACTCGCAGGAACATCCGCCACTGGCAAACGCCCCTCATCCGTAAGTTCCATTCGTTTTACATTGGAATTAAGACGTTCTTTCTCAAAACGAGCTCTATGCGCCGAAGGATCAAACTGGCTCACATCACATGCAAATAAAAACAAACTTAAAAGTGGAATCCACGCTAACGCTGCTTTCATCTTGGCCTTCCTTTATGATCAATCAAGCCGTGTTATTCTAACGAATTGTTTTTTATTTAGCATTTGTTTTGTTTGGCGAGAACTCTCATGATTTCTTCCGCTGAGATCTTGCGAATTTCTATCACTTTGTATTTCCCAAACTCACCTTTGAGAATCACTAAATCTTTTTTCCCAACTTGTAAAAGTTTTGACATATATTCTAAAAGGCTTTCATTAGCGAGTCCCTCTACTCGAGGCGCTGCAACTCGTATTTTCAAATATTCCCCATGTTCTCCAACAATTCCACTTGTCTTTGCTCCTGCTTGTACAAAGATACTTAGCGTACAACTTTGTTCATGAACTTTAAGCCAAGAAACAGACATCTATTCTTTCCTTTTGAGAAAAATATTCTAGGTAGGTAGCACTTGCTCATCAAAAAATAATCATCTCGTAAAATCTTAATATACCAAAATGTGACGTCTTGATTTTTTTTAAAAAATCTATACGCAAAGAATGCAAAAAAACAGCTTAATACTCACACTCATTCTTTTCTTAATCAAGACTTATATGAAAAATTAGACCTAGGCAAATCTTTATCAGATGTAGTTTTTGCTTGGTCTTGTGAAAAAATTGCATAGACCTTCGTGCACAAATTGTTCTCCTCACGCACGCACGATAGAATACAAGAAAAGCATCAAACATAAAGAGAGTCCCTATGAAAGGTCTTGTTAAAAAGTACAAACAAAAACAACGTGGGATCGATGGAAAGTTACGCGATCAGCTCATTATGGATTATGCCCCTCTTATCCGTTTCGTAGCACAAAGAATTTCAGCTCGTTTACCATCCAACATAGAAACCGACGATCTCATTAGTGCAGGTGTAATTGGACTCATGGATGCAATAGAAAAATATGATCCTGCGAGAGACAACAAATTTAAGACTTATGCAGAATTTCGGATACGAGGAGCTATCCTTGATGAACTTCGTTCACAAGACTGGGTCCCTCGATCGGTCAGAGACAAAGCAAAAAAAATTGAAAAAACTTACGCATTACTAGAACAAAAATTAGGTCGATCTGTAACGGATTCTGAAATCTCAGATCAAATGGGGTTAAAACTGGAAGAATATTACGACATGATCGCAAAGGTAAAAGCTGTCTCTCTTCTCTCTGTTGATGACCTAACCGCATCTAATCAACATGACAAAAGAAGTCTTTTAGAGTCTTTAGAAAACTCAAATTCACGAAATCCATTCTCAAATCTTGACAACAAGAACATTCGCAATCTTTTAATGGCAACGATTGACGATTTACCTGAAAAACAAAAGCTCGTTCTTTCGCTTTATTATTACGAAGAGTTAAATTTAAAAGAAATCGGAAAAATTCTTAACGTCACGGAATCCAGAGTCAGTCAACTTCATACGCAAGCTATAGAAAAACTTAAGTCAAAAATTAAAGAAGAAATTTCAGACTAAATCGAAGGAGCATTCATGGAAGAAAATGAAAAAATAGATTTCAATGAAGAAATCATTAAATCCTACCCTCATGCTGAACGCAAGGTATCAGTGGAAATAGGCCCCTATTCATTACTTCAAGATTTTGACCCTGAAACAAACAAAGCAAGACAAAAAGCTCAAACCACTTATATAAGTCCACACGGAATGGAATTTCAAGCTAACAAAGACTATCCTCAAGGAACTCTGTTGAAGATAGCAGTAGTCTTGCCAGATTATTGGAATCGCAAAAAAAAATTTGTAGAATACAACCGCATCGATTCACCTGATAATTTTAAAATACTTGCAAGAGTTGTTGCTTCTCAAGACATTGGGAAGCGCGGCAAGAAAAAGCTCATCACAGTTCAAACAGTAAACATAGATGAAGTTGATGAAAAAGTTCTCAAAGCTTTCTTAAATGAAAAATAGCCTCAAGAAGTTGATTCTATAAAATCAAGAATTCTCCTGTAAAAGTCGTTTTTTTGTTCAACTAAGATCATGTGACCTGTATCTTTATAAATATGAAGCTTCGAATTTCTAATCAATGTAGCTAATTTTTTCGCTTCTGAAACAGGAATAATCTTATCGTCGAGCCCCTGAAGAATCAAAGTGGGAATACTTATGGATTTTAATGCATCTTCGTCGACTTTTGTTTTTGCCACCGCAACCCTCTGTGCTCTGGCTTTAGATTCGAATTCTCCGCTTTGATTCTGTTTTCCGATCTGTCTAGCCATAGCTTCTATGAGAAGTTTATTTTTTTCCAAAAAGTTTTTATGAAAATATTTTTCTAACTGGAGCACAATTTCAGATTCTTTTGATGACCATTGAAAACCTGATGTAAATATTGCTGGATGCGTAGAAGTTGAGACAAGACATAAAGATCGAACGCGTTCTTCGGCTTGCAGTGACAAAAGTTGAGCGATAAGACCCCCCATGGAAATCCCAAGGACATGACTTTCTAAAATTTCAAGCTCATCCCAAAGATCAATAACGTCGCGCACTAGATCCTCAATTGAAAAATCAAGCGCAGCTTCCGTTCGCCCACACCCGCGGTTGTCAAAACAAAAAACTTTTCGCGAGTGCTCCGCCAAAAAGGAACCAAGTAATTTAAAATCAGAACTTGGTCGAGTGTATCCATTAATCAAAGTGATGCACGAATTTCCTTCGCCGTAAATTTCGTAAAAAATCTTGGCATTTTTTTTTGTAAAATAAGCCACTTTGAGTACCTTTTCATTAAAAGAGAAGAAAGATTGAGAAAAAACTTTGCCTAAATTTAAAAGTTGACCCAGGGTACTGTCAGTCTATATTTTCTTTCTTTGTGCTAGCAAAAACATTTATTCTCTAAACATGACGAAATTGCGGCGAACGAGAGCCATAATTGTGTGGCAATTGTTAATCGCTCCTTTTTCTCAAGTGACTAGGGTGTCGAAATGCTCTCAGAAGTTAAATTAAAGTCCGCAAAAATTCACAATAAAGAAGATGCAATCATGCATGTTCGCAAACGCGATGGTTCACTTGAACCCGTTGACATCGTTCAAATAACAAAAAAAGTTGCAAGATGTGGAGCAGGACTTCTCCACATTAACCCGTACCTGGTTGCTAGCAAGGCCATCAGCGGGATCTACGATGGGGTCACCACAACAGAACTTGACACTCTGCTGATTCAAACATCAGCAATGTTGATCAGCGAAGAACCTGAATATTCAAAACTCGCATCCAGATTACTTACAAACTTCATCGACAAAGAAGTAGGAGTTCAAAAAATAAAATCTTTTTCTGCTTCAATCGAAGCAGGTTATAAATGCGAACTCATCGGAGATGAGCTGCTTAAATTCACAAGAGAGCATAAAAAAAGTTTGGATTCAATTATTCAAGAAGAGCGTTGCGATCTCTTTGAATATTTTGGTCTACGAACTGTTTATGACCGTTACCTACTCAAAGATCCTGTAAGTCGTAAAGTGATTGAAACACCCCAGTTTTTCTTTATGCGGGTTGCTTGTGGGCTTTCAAGAACTCTCGAAGAAGCGCGCGAGTTCTACCAGATGATTTCATCATTCCAATACATGCCAGCAACACCAACTCTCTTCAATTCAGGAACACGGCATCCACAGATGTCTTCTTGTTATTTATTGGACTCTCCCGAGGACAGCTTAGAAGCAATTTACCAGAAATATCTTGATGTTGCGCTCCTTTCAAAATATGCAGGGGGCATAGGCCTTTCCTTTTCACGCGTCCGTGCTTTTGGCTCCTTAATTAAAGGAACCAATGGTAAATCCAATGGTATTGTTCCCTTCTTAAAAACACTCGACTCCTCTGTTGCTGCTGTTAATCAAGGAGGAAAACGCAAGGGGGCTGCCTGCGTTTATTTGGAAACTTGGCATTCTGATATTCTTGAATTTTTGGCACTCCGCAACAACACGGGTGACGAAGCTCAACGCACTCACAATTTAAATCTTTCCAATTGGATCCCAGATCTTTTTATGAAGAGGGTAGAATCCGACGAACTTTGGTCTTTATTTGACCCTAAAATCGTCCCTCATTTTGTAGATCTTTATGGGAAGGATTTTGAAGACGCATACGTTAAAGCGGAAGAAAATCGTCTCTATACAAAACAGATAGCTGCACGTGAACTTTACGGTTTAATGTTAAAAATTTTAGCACAAACAGGCAATGGTTGGATGACTTTCAAGGACACCTGCAACTTGAAATCAAACCAAACTTTCAAAAAAGAAAACGTTATCCATCTTTCAAATTTATGTACCGAAATTTTGGAAGTTACAAATTTTACTGAAACAGCTGTTTGCAATTTGGGTTCCATCAATCTCAGTCAGTACTTACACAATAAGAAATTTGATTTCGACTTACTCGCGAGAAATGTAAGGAAAGCTATCAAATATCTTGATCGTGTGATCGATATAAATTTCTACCCCATTCAGCAAGCAGGGTCTTCGAATAAAAAATGGAGACCTGTGGGTCTCGGGGTGATGGGTTTACAGACTTTATTTTTCCAAATGAAACTAAGTTTTGATGAACCAGAAGCTCGAGAGCTCTCTCGTAAAATCCAAGAAGAAATTTACTACAACGCCCTTCACGCATCTGCAGAGCTTGCCGAACAGGAAGGTGCTCATCCTAATTTTCAAGATACTTATGCTGCACAGGGAATTTTGCAGTTTGATATGTGGAACGTAACACCAAGTAATCATTTACGTTGGACACAGTTAAAAAATAAAATTAAGAAAACAGGCTTGCGCAATTCTCTTCTCATTGCGATTGCACCTACTGCAACGATCGCTTCCATAACAGGAGCATCGGAATGTATAGAACCTCAACTTTCTAATCTTTTCAAACGCGAGACTCTTTCGGGAGAGTTTTTGCAAATCAATCCTTATCTCATTTCTGACCTTAGAGAATTAAACCTTTGGGATGAATCCATGAGAAAGAAGATTAAATTAGGAGAAGGTTCCATTCAGGAAATCCCTGAAATTCCTGAAAAATTAAAAATACTCTACCGAACAGTTTGGGAAATACCTCAACGCTCTCTCATCGATATGGCAGCAGACAGAGGTTGTTATATAGATCAAAGTCAATCTTTGAATCTCTTTTTGGAAACTCCAACGATTGGAAAACTATCTTCTATGTATCAATATGCATGGAAGAAGGGGTTGAAAACCACCTACTATTGTAGATCACGAGCTGCTACGCGCATTTCAAAGGTAACAGTGAACGCAATCACTGATGAAAATTCCAATGAATCTGTTTCAAAATCGATAGCATGCTCTTTGGAAAATCCTGAAACTTGCGAGTCTTGTACATAGATCCGTTTTGCACTTAGAGGAATTTGAAATGATATTGAATCCTGGGTTCGATCTTAATTTACGTCCCATGCGTTACCCTCATTTTTACGAAATGTATCGTAATGCTATTAAAAACACGTGGACAGTCGACGAAATCGACTTCACGGGAGACCTGCAAGATCTCACAAAAATGACTCCTGCAGAGCAACACCTCATCCGAAGATTGGTAGCTTTCTTTGCAACTGGGGACACCATTGTTGCAAACAATCTAGTTATTAATCTCTACAAGCATATCAATTCACCTGAAGCAAGAATGTTTCTTTCAAGACAGCTGTACGAAGAAGCTCTCCATGTGCAATTTTATCTCACACTCTTAGATTCTTACTTACCGAATGACAAAGAAAGACAAGCTGCTTTTCAAGCTATCGAAAAAATCCCTTCTATCAAACAAAAAGGGGATTTCTGTTTCCGATGGATTGAATCGATTAATTCCCTTGACTCTCTCGATACTCAAGAAAAGAAACGTCAGTTTCTCTTAAATCTCATCTGTTTTTCGTCCTGCATCGAAGGATTATTCTTCTTTGCAGCATTTGCCTATGTATATTTCTTACGTTCAAAAGGAATCCTACACGGTCTTGCATCAGGTACTAATTGGGTATTCAGAGATGAAAGTGGGCATATGGAATTTGCCTTCGAAATTATCCGGCAAGTACGTAAAGAAGAGCCTGATCTTTTCGACAAAGACATGGAACACAAAGTCCTACAAATGATCAATGAAGCCATCGAATGTGAGATGATCTTCGCACAAGACGTACTAAACTTTGGCGTAGCAGGAATTTCTGAAGGCGATATGAGGAAATATCTCGAATATATAGCTGATCAACGTCTCATAAGTCTTGGTATTAACCCCATTTTTCAAAGTAAAAACCCCTTTGGATTTATGGAACTTCAAGACGTTCAAGAACTCACAAACTTTTTTGAGCGCCGTGTCGCCTCCTATCAGGTGGGAATAGAAGGAGATGTGAGTTTCAACGAAGAATTCTAATTGCGCACGCCTCCTAAAAGATTTTTAATAGGTCTAGAAATCATCAAAAATGAAGGTCCTATTAGAAATTAAGGAGCGGATCGCGATGAGCACAAGTAATAAAGAACTTGAAAATTGGGTATATGAAGTAGCTCGCCTCACAACACCGAAGAACATCCACTGGTGCACAGGAACTGAAGAAGAATACCGCACTTTAATTGAAGAGATGTTAGCTACAGGCGATCTGATCGAACTCAACCAAGAGAGCTTTCCTCGTTGCTATCTCCACCGTTCCGACCCTAGTGATGTCGCAAGAACAGAACATCTGACCTTCGTATGCACCCCCGAAAAAGAGGATGCCGGCCCTAATAACAACTGGTTACCACCTGAACAAGGTCATGAACGTATTGATCGCCTTTTCGCAGGAGCTATGCAAGGGCGAACTATGTACATCATCCCCTATTGCATGGGACCTCTTAATTCTCCTTATTCCCGTTACGGAGTAGAAATCACAGATAGTGCTTACGTTGTTGCAAACATGAAATTGATGACACGTATGGGAACTCCCACACTACGCCTGATCGAAAGCTCTGGAAAATTTGTCAAGGGCTTACATAGCACTGGAGATTTAAAAGAAGAAAACCGACTCATACTGCACTTCCCTGAAGAACTTATGATCAAATCCATCGGATCAGGGTATGGTGGCAATGCATTACTTGGAAAAAAATGCCACTCTCTGCGTCTTGGAAGTTACCAAGCGCAAAAAGAAGGTTGGCTTGCAGAGCACATGTTAATTGTTGGTATTGAAAACCCACAAGGTGAAACATTTTATATTGCCGCAGCCTTTCCCTCTGCTTGTGGAAAAACAAATTTAGCAATGTTGATTCCACCCGAAACTTACAAAGGTTGGAAAGTTTGGACTGTTGGTGACGACATCGCTTGGATACATCCGGGTGAAGACGGTTCGCTATATGCGATCAATCCCGAAGCTGGCTTTTTCGGTGTCGCTCCTGGAACTTCCTTAAAAACAAACCCTAATGCCGTCACCATGCTCAAACATGACGCCATATTTACAAACGTTGCATTGACGGACAACAAAGAACCTTGGTGGGAAGGTTTAGACAACCGTAGGCCTACTACAGATTGGCAAGGACGACCTTACCAAGAAAATTTAGGCCCTGCTGCACAACCCAATTCACGGTTCACAGTATCCGCAAAGCAATGCCCTTCGTACTCACCGCAAGGTGAAAATCCAAAAGGTGTGAGACTTTCCGCTATCGTTTTTGGAGGCCGTCGTCCCTCTTTAGTTCCACTCGTATATCAAGCAAAAAACTGGACGCATGGTGTTCTTATAGGAGCAACCATGGCTTCACAAACGACAGCTGCCGCAACAGGTCAGGTGGGTGTTCTCAGAAGAGATCCTATGGCAATGAAGCCTTTCTGTGGGTACAACTTTGCAGACTATTGGGCGCACTGGTTAAGTTTCGCAGAAAAAGAACATAAGCTTCCTCAAATTTTCCATGTGAATTGGTTCAGACAAGACAAGAATGGAAAATTTATTTGGCCTGGATTCGGAGAAAACATGCGCGTCATCCGTTGGATCTTAGACAGAGCCAACAATCGCTGTGATGCAATTAAAACACCTATTGGATACATTCCTAAATTAGACGACCTCGATCAAAACGGTCTATCTATAGACAAATCCACCTTAGAAAGTCTTTGCTCAATAAAAAATTCCGATTGGATAGACGAGTGGAATGATGTCGGGTCTTATCTCGAAACATTTGGGGAGAGAATGCCTGAAGCTCTGATCAAAGAACATCAAGCAATCAAAACGGAGTTAGTAGGAATTCATCATCACGAAAGAAGCCGAGAGATTTCACCTTAATTCTTGCTTAAAACAATTTTAACCTTATCAAAGATCAAAAATCTTTCCAGGGTTTAAAATGTTTTTCGGATCAAAAACTTTCTTAATCTCTTTCATATAAGAAAGCTCCAAAGCTCCCACACATTTCAAAAATTCATCTTTTTTATTCAAGCCAATTCCATGCTCAGCACTTATAGAACCCTTGAATTTATGTACAAGATCGAAAATTTTACGTTCAATAGAGCTTGCTTGTTCAAGAAAAATTTTTTCCGCAATCGAAAAGGGAGAGCTGTAATTCACATGAATATTTCCATCACCAACATGACCAAAAAAAATAATCTCCACATCTTTGGTTTCTTTTGAAAGAGGCTCCATCTTTTCAAAAAACTTAGGCAAATCTTTTACTGAAACAGAAATATCATTCTTTCGAACATGTCCTGATTTAGCTATTGCTTCTGTAATATTCTCTCTTAAAGCCCACAAATTTTTAAATTCCTCCGAAGTTGACGAGAGAACCGCATCTCGGACTATCTTTTTCTCAAAAGCTATTTCCAGAAAAGACTCCAAATTTGTCGACCCCTCTTCGATTTCGAGAATGACATAGTAAGGAGCTTTTTCAGCAAAGGGGAATTTTAACGAAGCAAAATTTCTCAAAACAACATTCAATGCTTTTTCCGTAAAAAACTCAAAAGCAGTAATCGTCAAGGCTTCCTGATGACATACACTTAAACACTCCGCAACCTGCAGGAAACTGTTGAAACTCATACATGCAAGATGCATATTTCTGGGTTTTTTTGCGAGTTTCAAAGTTGCCTTACTAATAACTCCAAGAGTCCCTTCACTACCAATAAACAATTGTGTGAGATTATAACCAGAATTATTTTTAGGCAAAGCTCTGTTCAAATCTAAAATTTTCCCGTCAGCCAGAACAACTTCGAGGCCAAGGACCTGATCACGCGTGCCTCCATATCGAATAAATTTAAGCCCTCCTGCATTTGTTGCAAGATTACCCCCAATTTCACAGGTCCCTCTTGATCCAAGATCTACCCCATAGAAAAGACCATGTTTTAGAGCCTCTTCTTGAAGAGACTGAGTGCTTACACCTGCTTCCGTTTCAATAGTTAAACCTATTTTATCGACGTTTAGAATTTTATTCATACGCGACAGAGAAAGAACAATTTCTCCTTGTTTTGCAACAGCACCACCCGCCAGACCTGTTCTTCCTCCTGAAGGAACTACAGCAAGACTGTTCGTATAACAGTAACTTAGAATTTTTGAAATTTCTTGAGTCGAACTGGGAAACAAAACACACGAAGCAGATACGGATTCAGGTCGAGTCCAATCTTTAGCATATTCTTGGACTTCAGAACTAACTTGAAGAACTTTTTTTTCTCCAAGAAGCTCTAAAAAAAATTCCGCATGCGCTCGTGCTAGTTTCATTTTTTTCTCCGTGTTGCATATTTATTAAACACCCACTTAGCAAAAGTCTATACTTTATCTAGAAAGAACACAATGTTGGAAAGAATTTTCATCTCTTAAATTAATGTTGCTGTTCACATACGTCTTTACTTGAATTTTAACTCATTTTAGCTTTGAAGAAGAACAGCTGGGAGCTTGCATGATTAAACCGATTTTATTTCTCATCGTTTCTAATATTTTTATGACCTTTGCATGGTATGGACATTTAAAAAATATGAATGATAAACCGTTGTGGATTGTCATTCTAATCAGTTGGGCAATTGCATTTTTTGAATATTGCTTCCAAGTTCCAGGAAATAGACTCGGAGCTGAGTATTACTCTCTTCCTCAATTGAAAATAATACAAGAAATTATTACACTTTTAATATTTGTGGGCTTTTCAATCTTTTATATGAATGTAAAACCCAACTGGAACTATCTATGGGGAGCTTTATGTATGTTAGGAGCAGTCTTCTTTGTATTTAGACAAAATTACTAAGCGTAACTTAAAGACCAAGAAACCGAGAAGTGGGAAAGATTAAATTTTAGATTGTTCCTTGCGTAATGCAATCCCCTGATGCGCACTGACGTAAATCATATTGGCAATCTCCCGAACACTCGCTTCTCGTTGCATCACATTTGCAGGTTTATTCAAGCCTACAAGTATAGGCCCCGTCACCTCAACCTCTCCCATATTTTGAAGAAGCTTATAAGCTATATTTGCTGAATTCAAAGTTGGAAAAACAAGCACATTTGCATTCCCTTTAAGATTCGCAAAAGGAAATTCCTTTTCACGCAAACTTGCATTTAAAGCTATATCTGCTTGCATCTCACCATCAACTTCCAACCCCGGCATAACTTTTTTTACAAGTCTTGTTGCTAAAGAAACTTTCTTCGCAAAAGGGTGATGGCTACTTCCAAAACTTGCATAGCTCAACATAGCAACACGTATAGGATCCTGAGTATAAATTTTTGCAGTTTCCGCTGTTGCTATTGCTATGTTTGCAAGTTCCTCTGCCGTTGGATCTATATTGATAGTACAATCTGCAAAGAAAGAAAGGCTTTGCTCTTTCACCATGATGTAAACACCTGCAAGTGTTTTTCCTTTCTTGGCGCCAATTACTTCTAAAATAGGATGAACAGAATTCGCGTAGGAATCTTTAACACCATTAACCATGGCATCCGCAGAACCTTCATAAACCATAATCGCACCAAAATAGTTGTGATCCGTCACCAACTGATGCGACATTGTTCTTGAAATCCCTTTACGTTTTCTCAGTTCATATAAAATATCTGCATACTTATCACATCGAGAATCCTGATTTGGATCGATGATTTGGATATTACTTAAATTGCTGATACCCAATTCTTGTGCAGTTTTTAAAACCTCTTTTTCATTTCCTAGAAGGATGATTTCAACTTCTCCATCATCTGCAACCTGCTTCGCAGCCTTCAAAATTTTTGCATCAAAACCATATGGCAATACCACCCTTGGAGTCACTTTTGTTTTCTGAGTAAAAGCGACCATGTCCTTGCGCAAACGTCTCATCAAGCGACGAGTAGGACCGAGCAAACGCTCCATACGCTCTTTGTATTCTTCAATATCAACCTGAACGCGCGCCATTCCTGTGTCCATTGCAGCTTTTGCAACAGCTGGCGCAACACGCAGAAGAACCCTTTGATCCACAGGTTTTGGAATCAAATAATCACGTCCAAAAACGTAATGATCTGTGACTTTATATTGAGCAAGGACTTCTTCAGGAACATTTTCTTTTGCCAAATCAGCAATTGCTTTAGCTGCAGCTAGCATCATTTCATCATTGATGCCTTTAGCTCTGACATCCAAGGCACCTCGGAATATATAAGGGAAGCCAAGAAGGTTGTTTACTTGATTCGGATAGTCGGATCTTCCTGTTGCAATAATCACATCTGGACGAGCTTGTTTTGCAACTTTAGGATCGATTTCAGGATTAGGATTGGAAAGTGCAAAAATTATGGGATTTGCATTCATCTTTTTCAGCATTTCAGGAGTTAACACACCTGGGACGGAAACCCCAATAAAGACGTCCGCTTTCACAAGAGCATCTTCCAACGTTTTCATAGAAGATGATTTTACTGCGTAACGTTTTTTATATTCGTTGAGATCTGTTCTCCCCTCATGAAGAACACCAACACTATCACACATGATAATATCATGGACTCCCATTTTGTTAAGAATCCTTGCACATCCTATAGCTGCAGCACCTGCGCCACTGAATACAACTCGAACTTTATCGAAAGTACGCTCTGTAAGTTCACATGCATTTATAAAAGCTGCAGCAACAATGATTGCTGTCCCGTGTTGATCATCATGAAACACGGGAATCGCCATCTGCTTACGCAGAGTTTCTTCAATATAAAAACATTCAGGAGCTTTAATATCTTCTAAATTGATTCCACCAAAAGTAGGTTCCAAAGATTTTACAATTTTCACAAGTTCTTCTGGATCAGGACAGTCCACTTCAATATCAAAGACATCGATGTTAGCAAATTTTTTGAAGAGCATTCCTTTGCCCTCCATCACAGGCTTTCCTGCATAAGGACCAATGTTTCCTAAACCTAAAACAGCAGTACCATTCGTAATCACACCCACTAAATTCCCACGAACGGTATATTTAAAAGAATCGTCTTGATTTGCATGAATTTTACGACAAGGACCAGCAACTCCTGGTGTATAAGCAAGCGAAAGATCTTCTTGGGAATTAAGGGCTTTCGTAGATTGTACAGAAAGTTTTCCACTTGTAGGATACTGATGATAATCTAATGCAAGTTTTTCATAATCCATTTTTGGAATGTCCTTTATAGTTTTTTGCAAAATATACGAGAGCTTTCTCTTGGCTCTCATGCAATTGTCCAAGGTTAGGTTGTACAGACCCTTGCTTCCCATTTTGTATGATGACAAAAGAGATGAGCCCTAAACTAGGATCTTGAAAATATCCTGCTAATGCAGAAACGTTCACGGGATCACTCAAGGTCCCAGTTTTTGCCCTAAGATTTCCACGAAGTTCCTTCGCTCCTTCAAACTGAAAGCGGTTTTTCAAGCTTCCACTCTCACCGCCAATTGGCAGGCTTGCAAGATAGTCCGGGAAGATTCGGAAATCACGTGCAGCATAAAGAAGGATTTGTATCAACTGCTCTGCACTTAAACGTGTTTGATTGCTAAGTCCAGAACCATCTTTTAAAACATAGCGTGTTTGTATTCCTGCTGTATTTAAAAAGGAAGCTAAGACCCCGACACCTTCCACAAAATTACCAGTTCGACCTTCAAAAACTGCCATGCGTTTTAACATAGCATCGGCCATAAAATTATTAGAATAAAGTCCTAAACTTCGCACAAGATCGGAAAGCGCCTTGCTTTCATGGGAAAGAATCAACTTGGAATTTTCCTTTAAAAACCCTTCTCGAATGCGACCTCGTATAGAAATACCCATCGTATTTAGAAACGACTGAATATATTCGCCAGCTAATTTTTCTGCATTTGGAAGAGATCTATAAATGCGTATAACAGGACTGCCAACAACAATATGACCGCTAAGAGTTACGATGAGTGCTCCGTTGCTATTTTTTGAACACGTCAGTTCTATTTTTGAAAGGCCTTGCGCAAGTGTTTTAACTTCATTCTTAATAATCAAACCTTTCCACGCAAAAGGTTCCAAACTAGCCAATGCGTCCTCACCAGCAACACTTGCAGGTGCTACAGCAAAAGTAAGGGTATTAAAATTCACAGCAAGGGCGGAAACAGGTGCATCATATGCACGCATGACACAAGCCTCGTTTTTATTTTGCCCCTCTGAGGAAACCTCTTTTTCAAAGAGTGAATTGTCGATAACAAGGTCCCCCGTGAATTCTTTATAACCTCGTAAACGCATTTCTGATGCAATGAGAAACAACTCTTCCGATACAAGTAGGGGGTCACCTCCTCCTGCAACAACGAGATCCCCATGAACAATGCCGTTTTTGAGTTCTCCTGTTCTGTAAAAATTGGTGTGCATACGGAAAGTTGGTGAGAGTTTAGAAAGCAAGGCCGCATTTAAAACAAGCTTCGTTGTAGAAGCTGGAATAAGGGTTTGTTTAGAGTTAAGTGAAAAAAGTAGTTTTTCATCTTGAACTCTACGAAACTCAGCCGAAACATTTAGAGAAGAATGGTTTCCTAAAGTGAGAATTTTTTCCAAAGCACTTTGGAAGGATTCTCCCTTAGAAGCACTGCTGAAAAGAGAAAGCGCCAAAGAATACGAAATTAAGCTTGCACGCATCAAATCACCTCAACTAATCTATCTGCTCTTCACATAATACCATTAATTGCGAAATGGTTAGACTCACGCTGTTAATTTGTGGAACTTAGAAAAACACCAACGCTTCTTGTTGGCATCCTTAGAAGGAATTTTATTATGAATAACGTTACCATCATCGGAACAGGACCCGCAGGACTCACAGCTGCTATCTATTGCGCGAGAGCAGGCCTATCTCCAGTTATTTACACAGGACTACAACACGGTGGTCAACTCACAACCACTACAGACATCGAAAATTTTCCCGGTTTTGCCAACCCAATCGGAGGAGCAAAACTGATGCAAGAGATGACAGAACAAGCTCAAAGAGTGGGCACAACACTCCTGATGCAAGAGATTGTAAAAGCCGACTTCAGTTCTCCCAAACTCAAACTTTGGTCGGATGATGGAAAACTTATAGAAACTAAAACGGTCATCATAGCTACAGGTGCAACAGCAAAAACACTAGGTCTTCCCAATGAAGACAAGCTCATGGGTCGAGGAATTTCTACCTGTGCAACATGTGACGGTTTTTTCTACAAAAATAAAACCGTCGTCATTATAGGAGGAGGAGATTCTGCAATGGAAGAGGCTTCCTATCTTGCAAACCTTTGTAAAGAAGTTGTTCTCGTTCACAGACGCCCTGAATTCAAAGCCTCTACAATCATGCTTTCACGCGCACAAAAAAACCCGAAGATTCGTTTTCTAGTTCCCTACACCGTAAGAGAGCCTCTGCATGATGGAAACGAACTCACAGGAGTGGTTCTTGAGAATTTAGAAACAAAAGAAACTCAAAAGTTAAAATGTGATGGTTTGTTTTACGCAATTGGACACAAACCGAATTCCGATATCTTTAAAGCTTATTTAGACACAGATCCAAACGGATACATCCTTGTTAACAACTTTACAAAAACAAAAGTTCCAGGTGTTTTTGCAGCAGGAGATATTGCTGATCCCAACTTCCGACAAGCGATCACAGCAGCAGGAATGGGTTGTCAAGCAGCTATACAGGCCTCTCGATATATCGAAGAAACACACGGGGGTTAATATGGGTTTCTGGTCTAAAAAACAAGTTGTCAAAAAAGAAGAACCCGAACCACTCAAAGCAATGACAAAGGAAAAGCCTGCACCCCCAAAAACGCAAGTAAATACTCTTGGAAATATCAAATACATTCTAGCTGTCGCTGCCGGCAAAGGCGGTGTTGGCAAATCCACGATTTCCGTAAATCTTGCACAAGCTCTGCAAACAAAAGGGTTCAAAGTGGGGCTTTTGGATGCAGACATACACGGACCTTCGGTTCCCACTATGCTTTCTGTAGGAAACCCTACAGAAATGAGAGAAGAGCTTGTGGTTCCTCCGATGAAAGATGGAATTAAAATCATGTCTCCTGCAATGTTCTCTTCGCAATCCGCCCACATTATGCGGGGACCTATGGCAGGTAATTTTATTCGTCAACTGCTGTTACAGGCAGATTGGGGAGAACTGGATTTTCTGATTATCGATTATCCTCCAGGCACAGGAGACATACAGCTGACTCTGTCTCAAACATGTAATCTGACCGCAGCTATCATTGTTTCTACACCACAAGATCTTGCACTCTCGGATGTTCGCAAAGCTGTACAGATGTTTGAAACTTTGAAAGTTCCCGTCTTAGGTGTTGTGGAAACCATGAGCTACTTTCTTTGTGATGGATGCGAGAAGAAACATTACATTTTCAAAAAAGACGGAGCTAAAAATTTCGCTCTGAACATTGGAGTCCCTTTGTTAGGTGAAATTCCGCTAGACGCACGTTTGACAGAATGTGGAGATTCTGGAGAAAGCCTTGTAAGCAAATACCCCGACTCCATTCCTGGAAAAAGCTTCTTTGCAATTTCGAATTCCATTGTGCATGAACTTTCTCACTTGAAGAAACTTTCTCAAGAAGGACTCCTTTCTTTTTCACTCAATTGGCAATAGGCTTAAGTTATGATGAGATATTTAGGAATCAAAGAAATTTGGCAAGTGGACAAAAGAACGCTTGGAATTAAGTGGACAGACAATAACGAAATGAAATTCGATACTGTCGCTTTACGCAGACAATGCCCATGTGCAACTTGCACCGATGAAACAACTGGAAAAAGAAACCCTGAGAATGAATTGATAGCAGATACTGTACGACCTAAACATATTCGATCCGTAGGACGCTATGCGTTAACTATTCAATTCGATGATGGGCATTCTACAGGAATTTACACTTACGATTATTTGTCTAAATTTAAACATTAAAGGAGTCGTATTTGGAAATTTTACATCAATGTTGGGATTTTATTTTTTTTCTTATCAATTTCGTTTTGAAAATTGATCAGTATCTTGAATTGATCATCAAAGACTATGGTCTACTTACCTACCTCATTCTTTTTCTTATAGTATTCTGCGAAACAGGCCTTATTGTAACCCCTATATTACCAGGAGATTCTCTCCTTTTCGTTGCAGGAGCTATAGCTTCAAGAGGCTTGCTGGATATAAAATTACTTTTGCTATTGATAGCAAGCGCAGCGATTTTAGGAGACATGGTTAACTATTCTGTTGGGAGATTTTTCGGCGTCCATCTTTTCAAAAATCAATCTCGATTTTTAAGAAAAGAATACATAGATAAAACACACCAACTTTTTGAGAAGTATGGAAACAAAGCAATTGTCATTTGCAGATTTGTTCCCATTGTTCGAACTTTCACACCCTTCGTTGCTGGCTTTGGACAGATGACCTATTCAAAATTTATGTTCTATAACATTGCAGGTGGTTTAGCGTGGGCTGTGATCTTTTTATTGGGAGGTTACTTCTTCGGAGGAATTCCTGTTATCAAGCAAAGCCTCACGCTTACCATTATGGGGATCGTAGCTCTTTCGTTGATTCCTATTGCTTACGAACTTGTGAAAGCTCGCAAACGTTTTCAGAATCATTGAAAATGGTTGGCTACAGCAAATGCTCCTCCCATAAACGCAAGAATCCCCACTTGACTTAATCTTTCCCAAGCGATTTTCTCATTACAAATTTCAAGAGCTTTAGTTTCCGCTTCGCTATACATCTTTCCTTCTACACTTGCCCAATCTTCACTTGTTTGAAGATTCACACGGATTATTTTTTCAGAAGGGTCAGAGTCCCACATTGTAAAAATTGAGAATGAGCAGGAATTAACACGGAAAATAATGAGATCTTCTATGTTTTTTGGGGAAAGAATATTTGGATCAGGACAGATAATTTGTTTACGAGACTCATGACAAATGATTTCGTTGTTTGTATTGCATGTGATGATGTTCGATTTTGACGGATCAAGCTTGCATGAATAAGACTCGGAATTTAGTTCTGATGCAGAAGCTACGAAAGAGACTTGTAGGGAAAAAGCGGAGATCATAAGCAATTTTTTAAAGTTCATCTAAGATCCTCTTGAAATTAAAATTGTCTTCAAACACAGACGTGATACTGAGATACAAATTTTCTGTCAAATTTTAAAACCTCGCAGTTCGTTTTTTCACATTGGTTAAACGCTGTGGTTAAAAGACCTCCGAAAGCTAATCTGGCAAACAAACCCGGATCCGATGCCCATCTGGATCGAGAGCTACAAAATTCAAACCAAAAACAGCTGTAAACAAATCCTGTTCAATCTCGACTCCCATCTCCTTCCACAGCATGTTCAATCGTCGAATTTCATCTTCGCTCGGAACCATGAATGCTATTTCTGAACGATGACCTACACCTTGAGATTGGGTGAAATCTTGAGCTTTTGTAGACCACAATCCGAAATGCATCCCGTTAGGAAAGGAAAAGGAAGCAAAAGTTGGAGCTACTGTGTCAGGTTTCAATTCGAAAATTTTTTCGTAAAATTCGGAACTCTTTGCAGGATCATTTACATAGAAAAGAAAAAGATTGGGCTTTAACATTTAAACTCCTTATTATTTACTAAAATGACTTCGGGATATTTAACACTTGCTACTGTCAAAAAATGTCAGTAGTGTTTTTTCATGAATAGAACACAAAGACTGTTAGATTTAATCCAGATTTTAAGAGGGTACCGATATCCTGTCCGCGGTGAAAAATTAGCGGAACGTTTGGGTATCAGCATTCGAACCTTGTATCGCGATATTGCGACGCTACAAGCCCAAGGCGCAGAAATACTTGGGGAACCCGGCGTAGGTTATGTTTTACGTCCAGGGTTTTTCATGCCTCCGCTAATGTTCTCTGAAACAGAGGTGGAAGCATTGATGCTAGGAATGCACTGGGTATCTTATTTTGCAGACCATTCTCTTTCACATGCTGCTGATGCGGCAATAGCTAAAATTCGTGAGGTTCTACCAAAAAATCTGAAAGACGGTATGGGAGCTGTCCCCTTAAGAGTGGGACCTCCTGTCTCTGAAAAGATGAGGGAGGAAGATCTGAGTACTTTGCGAAAGGCAATAAGAGAAGAACGAAAGATTGAAATTGAATATTGTTCGGAAAAGAAGGAAATCTCCATCCGAACTGTTTGGCCTTTTGCTATAGGTTATTTTTCAGAAGGTCGCATTCTTGCAGCTTGGTGTGAAACACGTAAGGATTTCCGTCATTTTCGCACAGACCGCATTCTTTCTCTGAACATCTTCGATCAACGTTACCCTCGTCGACGCGAAATCCTTTACAAAGAATGGAAATCACAGCTGGACAAGAAGACGACTCCAAAATAGTCGCAATCTTTTAGTTTCTAAATGAAGCCACCTTTTTTAAACCGCAAATTCAACTTCTTCCCACGAGAGATTTAATATTCGTAAAGCAAATTTTTGAAAATATAGTGTCCACTGAGCTTCGCTTAAATCTGTAGGTCTACCTGGACATTTTTTCAAGCCAATCTGCGTACATTTCTGGCAAGGCCCCTGCCCAGGGGCACTCATCATTGTGTCATAGAAATTGTTACACCCGGGAACAGCACATCCATGAGCACCCAAAATAGATTTTGAAACAAAAAGAAAACTAAAAAAAATTATACTTTTAATCATTGGTCTTCTTTCTTCAAATTAAATTTAATATGTTCGAGAACGCTCACTAAACCGTGCACGCAATTCGGAAAGAAGTGTGGAATTAAAATTATGTGGACGTTTTTCTAAAATACCATTTAAATCTTTAGGCAACTCTCCAAGAATTTCCATTTCGAATTCTAACCAAACACCAAAAACTTCCCAAACTTTCTCACGCATCTGCATCGCAAGTTCGAGAATATCTCGACTCGTTGCACCACCGGTGTTGTAAATAAAATTCGCATGCTTGCTACTCACTACAGCTTTGCCTCTCGACATGGATTTTGCACCCACATAATCGAGAAGCATTCCACTCGGAACAGACACATCAGGTTCATAATTATTCTTAAACACACAACCACAAGAAGGAAATGTAAAATGCCCTTTGCTCTCTCTGTCTTTTTCACAAGAAGACATTTTTTGTTGCATAATTACAGGATCCCCACCCTTTTGAAGCTTCAAAAGAACAGATGCAACCACAAGACTGTTGTCCATGAATACAGTGTCTTTATATCCTCTAAACATCACCTTTGGATCAGTGAAAATTTTCTCTTTACCATCCAAAGTGTAGGTATAAACCTTTTCAACAAGCTGGCTTATCTCACCACCGTAACACCGGGCGTTCATGCGTACAGTTCCACCTATTTGACCTGGAAGACTGTACATCCATTCCGCACCGGATAGCTCATGTTTTAAAGCATTCGATGCAAAGTCACTGTTCACAACACCAGCACCACACAAAATTTGAGAATCCTTAAATTGAAGAGAGTTCAACTTACGAAAACTAATTACAGCTCCATTCCAAAACTCATCAAGAACAAGAGAATTTGTTCCACCTCCTAAAAAATAAACCGGCAGATTTAATCTATGAATCTCGTACAAATTGTCTTGCAACTCTTCTTTCGAAGAGGGTTCATACAAACGTAGACAAGCCCCACCCGTTTTGTAGTTAGAAATATCTTTTAAGAGTGCGTGAGTATTTAAGGACATAGTTATTTATTATTCTTCCTCATGGCTAAAACAGTTTTACCTATATCTGCAGGTGAATCGACCACACGAATACCTGCTGATTTAAAAGCAGCAATCTTCTCTTCAGCAGTCCCCTTACCACCGCTGATTATAGCACCAGCATGACCCATACGTTTACCTTCAGGCGCAGTCACACCCGCAATAAACCCACAAACAGGTTTACGAACATTTTCCTTGATAAACTTAGCTGCTTTGATTTCTGCATCCCCACCGATTTCTCCAATGACAACGATAGAATCCGTGTCTTTATCCTCTTCGAACATTTGCAAAAGATCAATGAATGTGGTCCCAATAATAGGATCACCACCAATTCCAATACAGGAAGACTGACCGAGGCCGGCAAGCGTTGTCTGATGTACCGCTTCGTAGGTCAAAGTTCCTGATTTCGAAATGATTCCTACTTTTCCAGGTTTATGAATATGACCAGGCATAATACCGATTTTGCATTGTCCAGGTGTGATTACACCTGGACAATTGGGCCCTATAAGTCTCGAAGAGCTGCGATCAAGTGCTTTTTTAACAGCAAGCATATCTTTCACGGGAATACCTTCTGTTATGCAAACTATAAGTTCTATCTCTGCTTCAATAGCTTCAAGAATCGCATCAGCAGCAAAAGGAGGGGGAACAAAAATCATCGACGCATTGCAATTGGTATGCTTTTTCGCATCACGGACAGTGTCAAAAATAGGAAGACCTTCGATTTTCTGTCCCCCTTTAGAGGGCGTCACACCTCCCACAAATCTTGGTGCATATTCGTGTGAAAGTCTTGTATGAAATTGTCCTGATTTCCCAGTAATTCCTTGCGTTATGACTCTTGTATTCTTATCAATCAATATGGCCATTGCTGCTACTCCTAATGCGCTTTTTTTACAGCTTCTACAATTTTACGAGCTCCGTCACCCATATCTTCTGCAGAAAGTATATTCATTTTAGATTGAGCAATAATTGCTTTTCCCTCGGCAACATTCGTGCCTTCAAGCCTTACGACGATAGGGAGTTTGACTCTCATCTGATCTGCAATTTCAACAATAGCACGAGCAATAATGTCGCAACGCATAATGCCACCAAAGATGTTTACAAATACACCTTTGACTTTTTTATCCTGGAAAAGAATTCTAAACGCATTCTTCACCATATCCTCACTAGCACCACCACCTACGTCCAGGAAGTTTGCAGGTTCACCACCACAAAGTTTCACTATGTCCATCGTTGCCATAGCGAGTCCTGCACCATTCACAAGGCATCCGATATTTCCATCAAGTCCGATATAGTTCAGACCAAATTTGGAAGCTTCGACTTCACGCATATCTTCTTCTTTAAAATCTCTTAGTATCTCAATGTCTTTTTGTCTGAACATTGCGTTATCATCAAAATTCATTTTTCCATCAAGAGCCAACATGGAACCTGATTTCGTGACAACAAGAGGATTGATTTCAAGAATTGAAAAATCGTGAGCTAAAAAAAGTTTGTAAAGTTTTTTGATAATGTCAACGAGTTGATTCTTTTCTGTGTCGGGAAGTTTTGTTTGATAAGTGATTTGTCGAAGCACGTAATCACTCAAACCAATAGTTGTATCTACTTTAACAGTAATAATTTTTTCAGGACTGTGTTCTGCAAGTTCTTCAATATCCATTCCACCTTGTTCGGAAAACATGATTGCAAGATTCGCAGTTTCTCTGTCAATGAGCATCGCAAGATAATATTCTTTTGCGATTTCTGAACCCGCCTCAACATAAACTTTCTCTACCAATTTTCCGCTGGGGCCCGTCTGATGTGTAACCAAAGTCATGCCAAGCATCTGAGTTGCAACCTCTCTGCACTCTTCCGCACTGCGCACAAGTTTCACACCACCCGCTTTCCCTCTACCGCCAGCATGTACCTGTGCTTTAACCACGGAAACAGGGCTTTTCAACCGACGATATGCAAACTCTGCTTCTATAGGAGAGTTTGCTAAATAACCTTCGGGTACAGGTATCTGATAATTACGTAAAATCTTCTTAGCTTGGAATTCGTGAATATTCATGTGGAAATACCTCAACAAGATGCTTTGGAGAAACCATTTAGACACAAGAAGGTCGAAATCTCAACTCGCTTTTCGATCTAAACCGTATTTTTCAATTTTTAAAAGAAGACCCGCACGACTCAATCCTAATTCTTTAGCCAATTGTGACTTATTCCATTGTGTTCGTATAAGACCTTCGCGAATAATATCGGACTCTATTTTCTCTAACAAATCTTTCAATTTTCCCTTTTGGAAATCTAAAGATAGAGGCGCTTTGGAATGAATCCTCGTTGATAAATTCACCTCTTCTAGAACAGACTCTTCTCCTGCCAAAACATAAAGTCTTTCCATCTCATTTTCCAATTCACGCACATTGCCTGGCCATGAATATCCCATCAGAGCTTTCAAACATTCTTTTGTCGGACGTTTCTCTTTCACTTTCATAAATTTTGCAAATTGCTTTACGAAATGCTCAATGAGCAAAGGCAAGTCTTCCATTCGTTCTCTCAGAGGAGGTATATACACATTGATCACATTCAATCTGAAATAAAGATCCTTTCGAAAAAGACCTTCCTCTACCATTTTTGTCAAATCACTATTGGTTGCACAGACGACACGTGCAGTAGTTTTTCGCGTTTCTGTCGCCCCCACAGAGCGAAAGGTTCCTTCTTGTAAAACTCTCAACAACTTGACTTGCATTGTCATTGGCATTTCCCCAACCTCATCAAGGAAAATGGTTCCTCCATTAGCTGCTTCAAAGAGCCCCATCTTATCTTTAATGGCCCCTGTAAAAGATCCCTTTACATGTCCAAACAATTCGGATTCCAATAGATTTTCATTAAATGCGCCGCAATTAATTGCTATAAATGGTGCATTCTCTCTTTTAGAGTTGTAATGAAGAGCACGAGCAACAAGCTCTTTTCCAGTCCCATTCTCTCCCTGAACAAGAATGATGGATGCAGAATCTTTGATCCGATCAATAAGAGAGTATAAAGCCTGCATCGAATTGGATTTCCCGATCAAATTTCCGAACTCATAACGGCTTTTTAAATCCTTTTTTAAAGTTTCTACTTCGGATTTTGAATTCACAAGTTCACTTTGCCATTTGAGAATTTCCTGAACAAGTAATTCAACTATTTTTGTAAGAAATTCGATTTCTTGTGAAGTTAAAACAGGAAGTTTATCTACTAATTCTAATAATTTTTTCTCATTCGGAAACTGATTCTTAAGTGATCTTTGAATTAATTCTTTTTGTTCGCCTTCTGTTTCACTTCGAATAAAACCATCACAAAATATACATCCAACATAGTGGCCATTCATTGTAATGGGTACACTTATAGTCGAAAACCCTACATGGCACCGATCAAATTCCACACCCTTACCTTTGATTTGAGCCGTCTTACGAACGGCACTCATACATCCTTGGAAGCCTGTAGAACTTCGCGTTATTTGTTTGCATACTTCATGAAGGGGATTGAAGAACTTTCCAGCAGGGACACCTCGCAAATACCCCTTATCATCTGTAAAGTTTACCTGGATTTTCCATAAATCACCAATTAACTCCCGCAGCCTTTTTACCACATGAAGTTTATTGAAATCTTCCCAAGGCAACTGCTCATTTGAAAGGCTCATATCGAAAAACTCCAGACTGAAATACCGACACCTTCTTCGGTAAACTGTCTAAAGTCTTTACACTTTGTAGAAAAATTCTAGATAGGATCGGTGATCTTTACTTTGTCTGGGACATTGAAACTTTCTTTCAACTCCTTTCTTTGAGGGTCTGAGAAAGTAAAAAGACTGTGGTTACCACCTTCGTAATTCAATTTAATTTTCTCAATGAAATTTTTTTCTAAGTTTAATTCTATTTGTATAGCAACGATCTCACTTGAATCTTTAGGAAGAAGCCCAATAAAGACCTGATTTTTCTCCCGGCTAGAAGAATTTACTTCATAACGTCTAAGCAAACTTTCAAAATCGAGGATAATATTCACAATCTCCTTCATATTTTTCCCGTTTTCTGCATCGGCTTTATATCTATACGCATAAGATTTTTTTGGGAAATAATGGAGCAGCGTATGCCCATTATAAATCCATTCTTCCCTCTCTGCTTGTTGAAACTTCCAGCGAAATGAAGATGGTTTTTTGAAATAGACCTGACCTTTATTTTTTACTGTTTTTTTTCGAAGTTTTTTATAAATTTCTTGTTCAAAATTTAACGAAAGAAAAGAACTTTCCTGAAGCTTAACCTGCATTTTTTTTAATTCATCTATACTGATAGTAAGCGATGAATTGGATTTTTCTACAACAGATGTTTTTTCCGTTTTTGAGAAAGCAATAAAAGATAAACTCAGACATGGAATTAAAAGAAATCGTTTCACATTTCATCTCTTTTTAAAAATTTTAATAATTCTTCCAAAACACACTCTACAGTTTGCATTCGAATCTCAGAGCGAGTTCCATTCAAGCGCAAACACCAAACTTTCTCAAACCGCGCATGACTAATAGCACACCAAACTGTGCCAACGGGTTTTTGAAGCGTACCCCCTTCAGGGCCCGCAATTCCGGTTATTCCCAACCCGAAATCAGCATCGAGAAGAAGTCTTACATTTTTTGCAAGCAGCCCTGCAACTTCCTCTGAAACAGCTCCTACTGTTTGAATTGTAATCATTGGCACTGAAAGGATTTTCGACTTAGCGAGATTTGAATAACACGATATCCCTCCCTGATAAATTAAAGAGCTTCCCGGACTTTCAGTTAAAAAAGTCGCAAGTAAACCACCAGTGCAACTTTCAGAACTTGCTATTTTTTTCTTTTTTACACGCAAAATTTCATATATTTCACGAGCAAGATTTATATTCTTTAAAAAGGACTTATCCCTTTCCATGTCATTCCACCAACCCGTCTTTCATCTTGTATGATCATCACCTTTAAGCTACAACGCCTTATCCAAACAGGTGTTAATACAAATTAAGAGTTATAAAATTTCACACACATTCGACCACAAATTGGACAGTCTCTTTACAAAGCTCGATCCTGACTTCTTCAAAGGGTTTTCAGGCATTGTCCTTTCTTGTTCAGGAGGAACAGACTCCACTGCTCTTTTCCATCTCCTTCGTCGACAATTTAAATTTGATCAACATTTCTCTTTGAGTCTAGTCCATTTCAACTATGGACTTAGGGGAGAGGAGAGCGACAACGATCAGATTTTTGTGGAAAACCTAGCGAAAGAGCACAAAATTCACCTTTTTGTCCATAAAGTGAAGGAAAGTGGGGAGGAAGCCCGCCCACAAAAGAATATTCAAGCATGGGCTCGGTCCATCCGAATGAAAATTCTTTCAAATCTAGCAAAAGAGGGGAAGATTATAGCCCTCGCTCATCAAAAAGATGACCTTGCAGAAAACATTTTACTGCGTATGGCACGAGGGGTGAGCCCTGGAAGCCTCTTAGGTATGAGCCCTTGGTCTCATCCTTTCTGGCGCCCCCTACTGAATGTGGGACGGGAAGATATACTTGAGTGGCTTAACCACTATAAATTACCTTACCGCCATGATTCCTCCAATGATAAGCTAGTCTACAGTCGAAATGTAGTTCGCCACGTGGTCCTAAAAGAGTTGAAAGGAATAAACTCTAAAGCACGGGATCATATCGTTCGCTGTGCTATGGAAACTCAAGATTTTGTGGAGTTCACCCGAAAATCTGTTCTGATGAAAGAAAACAGCGAGATTCCCATGGTATTAGATAAAAAATCTCTTGTTAGCCTTCCAACATCCATAGCTTACGATGCCCTATCTTGTTACATAGGTCGGCCATCTGAGAATGGAATCAATCACCACATGTTATCGAATGCTTTGAATCAGCTTAAAAAATCTGACAGCAAGAAAAAACAATGTTTGGCCCAGCTCCCTCGAGGGAAACATTTGATTCAGGAAAACGGCAAGATCAGCCAAATTAAGTCTCTTTCTAAAAAAGAAAAGCCGCGCCAAAAACAACATGCAGCAGCTCTAACCTCTCGAAAAAACATGTTGATTCTTGGCCCTTCTGCAATCGTAGATTTTTTTCCGGTTAGAACACATTCTGTGTTAGATCAGAATTTCCGAATTTGCAATTCTGACAGTGTCTCAACTAAGTTGAGTGAATTTTAAAAAATGGATCTATCCTATTAGGAGAATTATAAGCTCATGGCTGCAACTGTACAAAAACCAAATCAACCTCGCATACTGTTTCTCATCATTGCTGTCATTGTTATGGTGGGTTTTCTGGCAAGTATAATCAGTTCTAATCAGGAATCCGTTACAGAACTCAAGTATGCTGACTTCAAACGTCTCGTTGAAAGCCCTCCAAAAGAATCTGAGCGCATTGTTGAAGCTGTATTCAAAGAAAATCATCTTACAGGATTCCGCAGCGATCGCAGCAAAGTAAGAACCTACGTTCCAAATGATGAAGCGACACGTAAATATCTTGAAGAGCACAAGGTGGTTCTCAGTTTTGAAGAGCCCGAGTCAGACAACTTACTTAAATCCGTAATCATCAATCTTATCCCGATGATTATCATTCTGGTTTTTATTTTTATCATTATGCGCTCTATACAAGCTGGAGGTGGGAAAGCTATGTCCTTCGGAAAAAGCAGAGCAAAATTGGTAAATGATTTAAAACCTAAAGTAACGTTCAAAGATATCGCAGGAATTGACGAAGCAAAATATGAGTTACAAGAAATCATTGAATTTCTTCGAGAGCCAAAAAAATTCACTCGACTTGGTGGACGTATTCCGAGAGGAGTGCTTCTCATAGGCCCTCCCGGAACAGGCAAAACAATTCTGGCAAAGGGAGTTGCAGGTGAGGCTGGAGTTCCTTTTTTCAGCATTTCAGGTTCCGATTTTGTTGAAATGTTTGTAGGTGTTGGCGCAAGTCGTGTTCGTGATTTATTCGACCAAGCAAAGAAAAATTCACCCTGTATTATTTTCATTGACGAAATTGATGCTGTAGGTCGTCATCGTGGGGCTGGTTTAGGTGGTGGACATGATGAGAGAGAACAAACTTTGAACCAACTATTAGTCGAAATGGATGGGTTTGAAGCAAATGAGGGTGTCATCATCATTGCTGCAACGAATCGTCCTGATGTTCTAGATCCTGCACTTTTACGTCCTGGTCGTTTTGACCGTCGTGTTCATGTCCCTACTCCTGATATCAAGGGACGTAAAAGCATTCTTGAAGTTCATAGCCGTAAGTCGCCTTTATCGGATGATGTGGATTTAGCTATTATTGCTCAAGCTACACCTGGATTTACCGGAGCAGATCTTGAAAATCTTATTAATGAGGCTGCACTGATAGCTGCAAGAGAAAATAGCAACCATATAAGCATGTCTCATTGTGAAAAGGCAAAAGACAAAGTGATCATGGGAGCTGAACGCCAAAGCATGATCATGAGTGAAAAAGAAAAAACGAATACAGCTTATCACGAAGCAGGACATGCCCTTGTTGGACTTTTAAGCAAAGTCGGAGATCCTGTTCATAAAGTTACAATCATCCCAAGAGGGAGAGCTTTGGGTGTAACGATTACACTTCCCTCTGAAGACAGGTTTACTCTGACTAAAGAATTTGCGGAAGGAATGATTCTTTATGCAATGGGTGGTCGCGCTGCGGAAGAATTAATCTTTAATATAAAGACGACTGGAGCAAGCAACGACATTCAAAAAGCAACAGAAATTGCTCGAAAAATGGTCTGTAATTGGGGAATGAGTGACAAGATCGGGCCTCTAGCAGTAGGAAAAAAAGAAGATGAAGAGGTTTTCCTAGGAAGAGGAATGAGTTCTTCTGATAATTACTCTCAACAGGTCGCTCAAACAATAGACGAAGAAATTCATAGAATCGTTACAGATTCTTACAGTCAAGCGCTAGAACTTTTACGGGAAAATAAAGATAAACTTGTCGCGCTTGCAGAAGCTCTACTTGTTAAAGAAACTTTGAATTCTACAGAAATGGAGAGAATCATTTCAGGAGAAAATATTATTACAGAAGATGAAATGAAGGCTTATAACAAAAGAAAGGAACTCGCTAGAAATTGGCAAAACAATCCTGAACTTAGCGAAAAAGAAACTCAGATGAGCGCAGCTGGTAACGAAGTACCGGTAAACTCCTAAAATTGCGGAATCCTACTCGCTCATTTAAGTTTCTCTCAACTTCCTTTCACAAATACCGATGCAAGAAGTAGGGTTGAAAACAACAATACTGAGAAGACTCAACATCCATGAATGAGATTTTTGAACAGTTTAGTTGGTGGTCTATACTGGATATAGCCATCATTACTTTTCTGATTTATCAGGTTCTCATTCTTATTCGGGGTACACGCACGGCGCAAATGCTCACGGGCATTCTGATCGTTATTTTGGGATTTCAGGCTTCTTCTCTCGTTCCTCTAACAGCTTTTAATTGGTTGATGAGTAAATTCTACTCCTCGATTGTTTTGATCATCATCATTTTATTTCAAGATGACATCCGAAATGCCTTGAGTCGCATTGGGAAAAAACCAATGCTTAGCAACGCGGAAGCAATGGCATCTCACTATTTACTAGATGAGCTCACCCGCTCTGCATTTTCACTTGCATCAAAAAAAATAGGCGCACTTATAGTTGTAGAACGCAATATCATTTTATCTCGATATATCGATGTAGGAATTTCTTTGGATGCAAAAATTTCAAAAGAACTTCTTATGGCTATTTTTGAGCATCACTCACCCATACATGATGGATCTGTAATGATCCGACAAGGTCGCATTGCAGCTGCTGGATGTTTTCTCCCACTTACTCGGATGGAAAATGTGAAACCTGAAATGGGAACTAGACATAGAGCCGCTATTGGGATTAGTCAAGAAACAGACGCTCTCGTTATTCTTGTTTCAGAAGAACAAGGCACTGTATCCATTGTTAGTGAAGGAAATATTTATTTGATGCAAGAAGCAGCTCAATTGCGCAAGTTGCTCAGAAAATATCTCTTAGGAACACCCGCCTATTCCAAATCTTTCTTGGAAAAAAATAATGATATAGATTGGAATGGGAAAGAAAGAGTAGATTAGTGTCAAAATTTATCAAATTTATTTTTCGCAATTTCGTTTACAAGCTTATTGCTATAACGCTTAGCATTGTTTTCTGGTACATCGTACAAAGCGAACAAATTCTTGAAATCAACAGAAAAGTTCGCGTACAACTGATAGCACCTGAAGGTTTCGTCATCAAAGGAGGAAATATACAGTACAAAGATGCGATGCTAAGAGGTCCTCGCGCCTTACTTAATCACTTCCCTATGGAACCAATTTTAGCTCAAATCAAACTTTTCGCAGACAAGCCCCAAAACATTCGATCTCGAGTCGATAAGGAATACATTCGTGGTTGGAATGATCGTATAAAGATTACGATCTATGATGCCTACATTTCAGTTTACTTGGATAAAAAAATTGAAAAGGAAGTTCCAGTAAAGCAAAATTTAATGGGTGTTCCAAAAGATGGCTTTTTGGTTGAAAAAGTAATTTTAAATCCTGAGAAAGTTTTTATTTCAGGCCCAGCTTCAGATATGCAAAGGATCGATTCCATCTCAACAGAACCTGTCGATATCAACAATCTCTCTTCTTCAAAAACTTTCGAAGCAAATTTGCTTGCTAGTGACCTTACAATGAAAGCGGATCCACAAAAAGTTCAGATCATTGTAAATATTGGAGAAAAGAAAATAAACCGTTCGTTTTTCAATATCCCTATAGAAGTTGAAGGCTCTTCTCTTTCGTTCAAATTAATCACCAGTAGAATCTCTGTAGTTCTGCAGGGACATCCAGAATTACTCGATTCCATCAAATCCAAAGACATCCGAGCCGTACTTAACATCAAAGATCTCGGCCCAGGAATTCATGAAGAAAAATTGCAAATCAAAATCCCCCAAGATTCTGTCCTTTTGGAAAGCACCCCCGAGAAGATAAGCATCGAAGTTTACAGTAAAAAAAAGAACTTGTAAAAGCACGCCGGATTCGGCTAACTTAGTGAGTCAGAGTTGTATCTACTCAATAATACGGGAAGATTTTCAAATGAAACCAAAGACCCTTCACACACCTTCCATCCAACTTAAAAGAACTCCTTTATTTGGAACAGATGGCATACGCGGTCGTGCAAACTCCTATCCTATATCTCCCGAGATGGTTTTAAAACTCGGACAGGCTGTTGGTCATTATTTTAAAAGTCATTATCCAAATCCCAGAATTTTAATAGGCAAAGATACCCGTAGAAGTGGGTATTTTTTAGAGCAAGCACTCTCTTCGGGAATATGTAGCACGGGTGTTGATACATATTTTGTAGGCCCTCTTCCAACCCCCGGTATTGCATATCTCACACGAGGGATGAGAGCAAATGCTGGTATAGTTATTTCAGCATCACATAATCCTTTTTATGACAACGGATTTAAAATATTTGCAGCTGATGGGTATAAACTCCCCGACAGCGCAGAAAAAGAAATCGAAGATCTTATTTTTGATACAGACATATTAGATTCCAATTATCCAACAGGAGCTGACATCGGAACAACTGCTCGCATCGATGACAGCGTAGGTCAATATGCAGTCTTTCTCAAAGAACAGTTTCCGAAACATCTGTCTCTCGAAGGTATCAAAATTGTTTTAGACTGCGCCAATGGGGCTGCTTATAAAGTTGCTCCAAAAGTTTTTGAAGAACTTGGAGCAGACCTCATCGTCATCGGAGCACATCCGAATGGTATAAACATCAATGAAAATTGCGGTGCACTTCACCCTCAAAATCTTCAAGAGCAAGTGAAATACCACAAAGCTGATATCGGTATCGCGCTTGATGGTGATGCTGATCGGATTATTGTCGTGGATGAAAACTCTGTTTTACTAGACGGAGATGAACTGCTTGCGATATACGCCGAAGACTATTTCAAGAAAAATAAACTCCGAGATAAAGTTGTCGTTTCGACAATCATGTCTAATCTTGGCTTAGAGTTGTCTTTAAAGAAAATGGGTATCGATCTTCTTCGAACTCAAGTGGGGGATCGTTACGTTGTAGAAGAGATGCGAAAAAATAAATTCATCTTAGGTGGAGAGCAATCTGGGCATATTATTTTTGGAGATATCTCCACAACAGGGGATGGCATTCTTGCCGCACTAAGGCTTCTAGAAATTTTAGTTGAGAAGAAATCAAAAGTAAGTGAATTAAGAACCCTATTCCAAAAAATCCCTCAAGCTATGAAAAATATCGATGTTCCTGAACGTATTCCTCTTCACCACATGCCTGATCTTTCAAAACATATAGATGCAGTACAAAAATTTTTAGGTAATGATGGACGTGTTCTTTTTCGATATTCAGGAACAGAATTAAAAGCTCGCATCATGATAGAAAGCAGTAATGGTGCACACATTGAAGGCCTCATAGAAGATCTTGCTAAAAATGCACTTCTCTGTTTCGAACAATACTATACTCGACCAACAACCTTAATATAAGAAAGTGAATATGAATATTTCTGAGAGTCTTCTTTGGACTGAGAACAATATAAATCTTCAAACAACAAATGTTGTTTCCAAAAAGATTGCAGAAGAACTTTCTAGGTCCGATTTTTTTTGTCTCTGGTTAATAGGAGATATTGGAGCAGGAAAAACTTTTCTGACAGGTGCTATTCTCAAAGAATTGGGATTGCATCCAGAGACAGCCGTAACATCTCCAACCTTTAGTTACCTAAGCGATTACATAATAAATAAAAAAACCTATGGGCATCTGGACTTCTATCGTCTTGCGGACTCTAGCAGCCGAAACTCTTTGTCAGATTTATTAAGTTATTGCGACTACGATGGGCTCTTCCTAGAATGGCCTGAAAATCTTCAATCTCATGCAGAGATCATCAGACCTACCAAGATTCTACGAATAGAAAAATCAGCAGATCTTCTAGCAAGAAACTATAATTTTTACGATGTGAACAGTTGACATCCTCCCTCAGCTAAGACATTCTCAATGTCACGCCTATTAGCTTCAGAACTCTTTTATCTATAATTCATCCTTTCAGCCTGTCATGATACACTCGATCTACGAATTGGACTAAGTCTATGAGATATTTCCCATCTGATTTTCTCTGAAATTTGACTAGGAGTCAAATTTGCTATTATGAAGATTTTTCATATGTATACAGTTTTTTACCAAGCATTTCATTAACGAACATCATTATTAAGCCAATGGATAACAGAATTATATCAACAATATATTCATGTAAAAAATTATTCAAAAGTTGAAATAACGGTATTAAAATTGCTGGCAAAAGAACTCCTGCCACGAAAAGCCCACTTGATGTTTGAATTTTTTCTAAAGTATTTTTTAACCCTGAAACACGATTTTGTAATTCTAAATCTATAAATGAAAATATCATTCCGCATAGTGCAACTGTATAAATCGGATTGAAAATATCTTGTGGAATAAACACTAGAATTAATATTATTAATACATAGAAAAAATTAATAACCTTAGATGAAAAATTGAAACAAAAAAAATTGAAACAAAGCCCAAAAACAACTCCGAAAGAAAAAGAAGATAGAGTAAAACCGAAATATGTAGTTTCTTTATTGAGTCCATGACGTAAAACCCAAGTCATAAGAGTGGCTATAGGTAAAAGATCACGAGCTGCTTCTAATAGTTTTTTAGGAGAAATTTGGCTTTGATTCCTTTCAATTGTTGTACTCATAGGTAGTTTAATGACTATGGCAGATATAATAAACAATGCTGCATGAGATAAGAGAAGACATATTCCTGATATTTTCAAGGATACTAAAAACGTAATTGCAGGTTTAGAAATTAATGTCGCAATATTTTTTCCGAAAGTATTTATATTCATATGCTTTTTAGGATCAATAGATAACATAAGAAGAGCGTTCTGGATTAAAGGTCTATATAAAGCATTCCCCATGGAATAGAAAAAAATTGCTACCATAAGCACAAAAAACTGTGTGGAGTCTGTCTCCCAAAATTCAGAGAATGAGAGTGCTGCAATCGATAAAAGACATAGAGAAATTGAAATCTGCATTGATGCTCGAAGACTTTTTGATTGAATCAATTTTTGTACAAGCCAGTAGCTAATTACAACAGCAATCATTTGCCAAACAAAGATCCAATTAATGATTTTTTTTAATTTCTCATTTTCATGAACCCAAAGAAGTACATAAAGATCAAGCGACTGCAATGCTAATGTAAACAATATATTTGAAGTTATTATAGCTTTCATTGTAAACTGCGATTTTTTTTAGATAAAACCAAAAAAAATACTATTGTTAATATAAGAAAAACAAAAAGATGATGGGTAGAAAATATAATTCGGAATCTATTAGGTTCGTTCAGGATGGCCCCATTGATAGACAACTCAGGTAGAAGGAATATTAAATTCCAAGCCAAATGAACACCCCAAGAAAAAGCGATAGTCTCAGTTACTAAATAAGAGTACAGGCGAATAAAACCGAATAAACTCAACCCCACAATTGCATTTATTGTTAGGGGGTCACTTTCGAAACGAAATGGATTTGTATAAAATAACTGATGCAACAAACCGAAGGAAATTCCCAAAAGAGATAATTTGAAAAGAAGATTTCGATGTCGCTTTTTATTTTGGAAGAAATACAAGAACGGAATGTAGCCGAGACATATTTCTTCACACAAAGTTTGTCCAATTAAGTAGAGTACCCCCATAAAAATTGGAGAGGAATATGCGAATTCTAAATTGAAAATTCTTGAAATTACCGAACTCACGAGTGCTGTTGATAAAATTGCAGAGAAAAATAAAACGAACTGCTTGTGATTCCATGAAAGGCCACAAAGAGCTATTTTTTCATTAAAAGGTTTACCGGAAAGTATATACCAAAGAGCAGCAAGGACCAAAATAGGCCCCATCAATGAAATATACTCAAAAGTATAACAAAGCAACATGTGAACGCAGATGATTGAGAGAAGTTGAGATATCTTCAATTCTGTTTGAATCCTTCAGAAGTAGAAGTAGCTTCAAATGTATAAGTCATAACCGAATCTGCTACCAACAAAACAACTAAAATTAAGAACAAGATTCCAAATATCAATTTCATTGCGACTCCCAAAGATGTTTCAATTTAAAACTCATTGAACAGCCCCGTTTTGGTTGAGCTTGAAAACTATTTCCCATCAAATATGCAGCAGCAGGACAAACAGAACAGTATCCTTTTGCACCACAACCATTACATCCTGTTCTTTGTTTGTTGATCTCTTCTCGAAACAAGACCCACTCTGGATAATCCCAAGCCTTGCTTAGCTCTTCTGTTCGTAAATCTGCTAATTCTTGCGGAAGAAATTCGCAAGGTTTTACTTTGCCGCTAGATGAAACACATAGACGATTAATTCCTGGTTTACAGTTACGTCTATAAGATAAGTTCTTTTGGATATCAATTTCGCCCTTATCAGCTACATCACGAATAGCTGTTATTACATAATCACAAAACCCATCAATTTCTTCGTTATCATTCGTACCATCACGTGCAGGTATCATTTGCGGTGAAATAGTGTGAGGCAATCCTAGTTCATCTCCCCATTGTTTTGCTATTCCAGCTTGATGAGCACTCAAACTGGTTATTACGAACTTTACGCCAGTGGGTACTTTATATTTTTTAAGAAGTCTTAACCCATGGATAGTGCGCTCAAATGAACCTTTGGTCTGCGTCACTTTATCATGAACTTCTGATGTAAGACCATAGATGCTCACCTCTACTGCGCAAATCGGTAGTTCAGATAACGCTTTAGCAGTTCTTTCACGTATGAGTGAACCGTTACTTTGAATCATTGTAGCAAAACCTTTATTAATAGCTAATTCTGCTAATTTTAAAGCATCTGGCCTTACAAAAAATTCTCCACCTGTCAACGTTAAGTATAAACAGTTTCGTGCTAGTAATTGATCCATAATTTTTTCAATATCTGGAACTTTTAATTCCTCGACTTTCGCGTACCTCTCGTCTCCTACATAGCAATGCACACATTTAACATTGCAACGAGCTGTTGGTTCAATCGATGCTTTCCACAAACTCGATGTTTTCAATGTGAGTTCTTGCATCAAATCAAAAGACCTACTGCTTGTAAAAATGGTTCCATCAGGACCTACGCATTGAAGCCTTCCTCCAAGAGAGCCGTCTGCATAAACTCTAAATGTGTGTCCATCCAAAATTTTTTCTGCGTACCATAATTTATTGTCGAGAGTAGAGTCTTGAACTGTTTTCATAGCACGCCTCAAATTCACTTCTTAAAATTGCCATTGCCAAAATATCGCTGTATTTACCATCGACATACTGTGCTTCTCGCAGAACTCCTTCTTCTTGTGCACCCAGCCTCGCAAACATATTGATACAAGGTTTATTACAGATTAGAATGTGACTTTGTATTCTGTGTAAATTGAGTCCTCTAAATGCGTATTCTAGAACGCTAAAACAAAGTTCGGCACCAAATCTCTGTCTTCTATAATTTGGCTCTAGGTTTTCACCAATGTGAGCACTTCGGTTTTGCCAAGAAATTCTATTTAATCCGCATGAGCCAACGTAAGAAGAACTCTCTTTATGAAATGCGACAAAAATAAACCCATCGGTAGCATTTAGGTTAGCTTCAGCAGCAGCACGTTTTATATTTTTACTACTCGGTAATTTGGAGCTGCCAAGTAAATTTGCAGTGATAGAATCATGATGATAGATCTGAGGAAATCTCTCTAAATCTTCATTTTCCAATCCACGAATGTAGAGCCGTTTACTCTCGAAAAGAAAAAAATTATCCATTCATGGCCTCTAAAATCTTATCCGTATAGGTGTATGTTTCTTTAAAATTACCATGCTCTAAATATCCAAGACCGGGACATCCGAAGTCAGTTGGACGTTTCCGCATATTCCCTTTGTTCCAAAGAGCACTGAACCCTTCCTGATGAACATTACCTTTGGAAATTGGCAAAAGTTCGCAAGTATAAAAATCCCCTTTATGATTAACGCGACATTTTGTAATTCCAGCAAAGCAATATTTTTTCTTTGGGGGAAACAAAAGTCCTTGGGCTACCCATCTTGCGATTTTATTTGGGTCAACTCGTATATCATTAACACCGATCTTATTATTATAATCATTCTGAATTTGATAAGTTACGTTATACGGAAGACCTTTTTGCTTCCAACTTTCACAAAAATCTTCAAAATCATCTTCATTATTTTTCATTAAAATGTAGCGACCCCAGATATTCATTCCATGGGACTTCATACTCGTGATGGTATCCATTGTTCGCTTGTACGAACCTTTCAGCTGAGTGATCGCATCGTGAGTCTTTTCCGAGTTTCCATAAATACTAATATTTATGCAATCTAATGGATAACTAGCCAAACGTTTTATTTTCTTCTCAGTAAAAAGAGTCCCGTTCGTTAAGAGAGCTGTTGGAAAAGTTCTTGTTGAGATATCAAGAATGTCCCATATATCACGATTAAGAAAAATCTCTCCACCAGTTAAAGAGATAAAAAAAGCGTTTTCTTTAACAAGATCATCTCTAATTTTTTTGAATTGCTCTTTGTCCCATTGAAATTTCGCACGTGGTAAATAGCAATGAATGCAAGCACAGTTACAATAACCAGTTAGTTCGATACCAACTTCTAACGGCATGCCATTTTTTATGTAGTAATCAGCAGTGTACTTATAGGAATCACGTTCTTGTGTAGATTCAAAAGAGTGAAAATATTTTTGTTCGATTGTTTTGATTGAATTTACAAAATCATTAGCAAAGGAAGATATATCTTCTTTCAGTAAAGTCAGGGGAACGTCAGTAAAAATTTTTGAAAGCGTTTCAGAAACGGAGTGTAAAGTGTCGCCTTCTTGAATTTTCTCGAAAATTAAACGCCCTACCTCGTTTAGATAACGAAATTGTTTATCTCTAATATCGTAAATAGCAAGCTGCTCACCGATCTCACGGGTATACACTTTGCCACTAAACTTATACTTGGCTAGATCTTCGATCCCTAACACGTTAAGACTTCCAATAGTATTTAATATGAAGTGAAATGGATTGCTCCCTTTTACGGGAGCAAAAAACTAACAAGCTACGCCTTTAACATGAAGTACAGCAGTTAGAATCAAGAGCTACAGCAGTTGTGACGACGATGACTTGAGGTTTTGTGTAAGACATGTTGAACTCCTTTAAGTTGATTAATATTTACACATCCAACGAAAATGCTGTGTATCACAGCATTAAGAGAAACGTTAGAGATTTTCTTTGAAAACAAAAGATCGTATAAAATGTCAGTGGCGGGTATCTTGCTGCGATCATTTCCTACCATGAAGGAAGAAAAGTCTAAAAAGACATCAAATACAAAAAATGATAGTTTTGAAATTAGAATAAAGACATGAGCAGGAGCTTCGCCATACAAGAAGATCAAGATGGCGCGCCCGGAAGGAGTCGAACCTCCGACCTCCAGATTCGTAGTCTGGCATTCTATCCAACTGAACTACGGGCGCGTAAACCGATAATCCTTGAGAAAGGATCAGGTCCCCGAAAATAGAGTATTAAAATCTGGCTGTCAATCTTTGCTTTCAGCGTCAAAAAAGGGCGGGCTGATTGTTCTGAAAGACCGGGCTAATAGAAGGGACTATAGTGCGAAGTTCCTCTGTATAGCTTTTTGTGTAAGGCCCAAACAAAATAAGACGTTTGGGGCGCACTTCGGGAATAATTGTATTTTTTATATCTTCAAGATCTGCATGTAGACTCAAGTAGAATTTATCGTTTATCTCCCTAGAAGGTTGCCCAAAGCCCACAAAATCTTTCTGCACTAGATAGCTAGGACGAACAGCTTGCATCTCGTTGAACGATCTTAGTTGGCGAGAGTGAGGTAACAAGAGAATAGAATTCTGCTCTTTTGTTTTCTTGAAAAGTGAATAAGAACCTATCTGACTACCAAATGACTCATAAATTTTATGAACTTTATAAATCGAACTGTGAAGACTGACAGGCCACTGTTTCTCAGAAAAAATATAAGAAATTTCTTGTGCGATCCCAACTGAAGGACAAATAACAATGGGCCATCGACCTTCAGAAATATCTTTTTCTACCTTTAATACCAATCTTTCTACTTCGTGTTTTCTTTTAACTTGAGAACTTACGTTAGGAGGATGCAAAGCATTAATGATCAAACAATTTGCAGGCTTTAACTGCATAGACCTCAAACTTACAATGCTTTTAGTTCGGAGAAGCGGCGCATAAAGTAGACTTGTTCCTTCTGTTTCTACAATTAACGAAGCACCACCCAAAATTCCTCCTGAAGGCAAGAGTTCGATTTTTAATTTACCTACATGAAACACTCTATTGTACTGACAAACCAATGCACTTGGTTTTCTGTTAAAGGCTTCAAGAATGCGAAGAGTTTCTTCCGTTGCAAAAATTCGTGCTGAAATGTCGAGAAAAGGATTCAATGCAGAAGAAAGAAAGGAAATATGCTTACTTTGACAAGAATCAAAACTTAGTATGAAGTCATTAAGAAACAAACCATCATCTGTCGACGATATTTTTATAAGCTTTTTCATATGGGATACATAATTTGAATCGCCATCATTGGCAATGCCTTTTATCCTTCATCATAAAGAAACTCGCCTAAAAGAAACGTAAGTGATAAAGACGAAAAGGTGATTCTAAACAAGTTCCAAAGATGCAAACGAGGTTTTTTATGAAAAAAGTAATTCGTGTAGCAATCACTGGTGCAGCGGGACAAATCGGCTATAGCTTAATTTTCCGAATCGCATCCGGCGAAGCTTTTGGAAAAGATTACAAAGTCCATCTTAATCTTTTAGAACTCCCTTCCGTAGTAAAAGCCGCAGAAGGTATTGCGATGGAAATCGAAGACTGCGCCTTCGATACTGTTGCAGGAATCGACTGTTTTTCAGATCCTAAGAAAGCCTTTGAAGGAACGAATTGGGTGCTCATGGTGGGCGCACAGCCTAGAGGCCCAGGAATGGAGCGCAGCGACCTTATACGAGCGAATGGCCCCATCTTTATTGATCAAGGAAAAGCTCTCAATAGAGCGGACAAAAATGTTCATGTCGTCGTAGTAGGAAATCCATGCAATACAAATTGTCTTATTGCCTTACACAACGCAGGAGATGTCCCCGCTCGTCAATTTTCTGCAATGACAGCCCTCGATGAAAATAGAGCAAAAGCTGTGATCGCGCACAAAGCCGGAGTGAGTGTGGGCGAAATCAATCGTATGATCGTTTGGGGTAATCATAGCAACACCATGTATCCCGACTATGAAAATGCATTTATTGGAAATACCCCGCTGACCGCTAAAATCACAGATAAGGAGTGGTTTCAAAAAGATTTCATTAAAAAGGTTCAACAACGCGGCGCTGAGGTCATAAGCGCTCGAGGAAAGTCCTCCGCTGCGTCTGCTGCTTCTGCCTGTATTGACCATGTGAAGCGTATGAATACACCTGACTCTCTTTTTTCTTGTGCGGTTATGTCCGATGGAAATTACTATGATGTTCCAAAAGGAATTATCTACTCCTTTCCTGTTCGCTCGAAAGGAAATGGGGCTTATGAAATCGATTCCAGCATTTCTCTTTCTTCTTATGCAAAGGAAAAAATAAAAGCATCTGCACAAGAACTTTTACAGGAAAGAGAGATTATCAAAGATCTTCTGCAATAGATTTTTCCGCCAGACAAAGTTTTCAATTACATTCAAAGTCTTCTTGACTTTAATGTGATTGATCCTTAGCATTCAAACGCCTTCTGGGCTAATAGGAGAGATGGCCGAGCGGTTGAAGGCGGCGGTCTTGAAAACCGTTGTGGGGTAAAACCTACCGGGGGTTCGAATCCCTCTCTCTCCGCCATTTTTTAGTTCGTATTTTGTCATCTGGAGAGATGGCTGAGTGGTCGAAAGCACCGCCTTGCTAAGGCGACGAGTGGGTAACTGCTCCGAGGGTTCGAATCCCTCTCTCTCCGCCAGACAACAGCGCATTTAAATAAAAGCATTAGCGTGTCCTATGATGTCTCAATCCATCACCTGCTCTTATCGATAATTTCTCCAATCTGCTAAAATAGAACTATCCTCAAACTTCTCTGAAGGAAGTTCTATGCAAGAAATCTCTTCAAAACCGTCCCCCAGACCTTACTTTCGAGATCTGATCGTCGTTCTTACTCTAGCCCTATGCTTCCTCTACTACTTTGCTCTCGCAAGCTATAGCCCCCTCGATAATTCTGTAAATTCTGCATATTTCCCCCCTATACCTACTCAAAATTCTGTAGGGCTATGGGGTGCTAATCTGAGCGCCTTACTCCTCTACTACATAGGCTTAGGAGCGTATCTGCTCCCTCTTTCTCTCTTCATGATGCTATTTGGATATTTGAAAAGTAAATTGAATTTTCTATTAGCATTTAACTACTTTCTTTTTCCCATTTTTATTTACGCAACACTTGTCTACTTCTGCTCACTCTTTTTTCAAAATATAAGCATCTACGGTTTTGAAATCTCAACCGTTGGGAAAATAGGCTTGTGGATTTTTTCTTCTTTCTATTCTAATTTAGGGAAGGTGGGAGCACCTTTTGTTGCGGGTATTTTTAGTTTTTGTGGGTTTCTTCTCATCAGTGGAAATTCATATTTTAGTAAAATTCCAAAATTCAATCCAAAATTTTTATTCGAATATAAAATCTTCCAAAGCCTCTCCCATAGATTCCAGAGAAAATAATTCTTTAGCTTTACTCGCGCGTTCTTCACGAATTTCAGAACATTCATTTACACTTCGAAGAAAAAAATCTTTCCATTGTAAAGCAATTTCTTCTTCACTAAGCCCTTTATATGTTTCTCCAGCACCCTTGAACAACACCTCTTCCGTAGCTCCTGCTCCTGAAACAAATATCGGTGTCCCAAGCAATAAAAACTCTTCTGCAACTCTACAAATCTGTTCGGATCCCAAACTCGAAATCAATCCCATAGTTGCATTTTTTAAATACTGATCGATGTCGTGAACTCTTTGATTTGTAAGAATAAGATCAGATCCTAATTTCAAATTATTTTTCTCGGCAAATAATTTAATATCATCAGCACTTAAATTTGCATCTTGCCCGATGATATGAAGAAGAGGTTTTTCATTGGAAAAATGTTTTAGCATTTTAGAAAAAATTCGGATGATAATTTCATGACCTTTAACTGCATCCAAACGGCCCAATAAAATAATTTCGTTATTTCTTGCTTCCTCTTTCACTGAATGAGTCTTTAAACCCAAAAGCACCTTTTTTAACGGTTTGTTTATCGCCAAATCTGCTACTTCTTTAAACAAAAAAGAGTTGGGCACAAGAAAGCGATCTACGTGAGAATAAGAAAAGGCATTCAGAAAGGAAAGCCTAGTATTCAACTCTTGCCCAAAAAAACGGACACATATCTTTTTTTGTAGAAATTTTGCGAGAAAGGTTTCGTTACCTCCATATAGAAAAATAACGTCCGGATTAAGTTTTTTCGCGTAGTCTCTAAGAGTTTTCAACGTTTTTAGTGAAAAATCTTCTACTGCAAAAGTTTTTACACCAAGCTCTTTGGAACGGTTATCAGCTGCTAAACCCTTTATCCCCGTTACTATATTTTTATGGGATCTTATTTCTAAGGCACGCGCTGTGCTTAATGCATATTCCGTAATAGCGCTGTTCCATCTGTTAGAAATCAAGTGCCAAATAATTTTAGACTTCATGAGAATTTCTTTTTTCTAACAAATATATTTCTCGCAATTTTTCATATTTCACAAATGTGTATAGACTGCTTACAAGCGCATAACTAAAGCCAGCACTACCATCAAGACACCCCAATAAAAAAATATATCTATAAAAGAACTCGAAAAAAGGTCTTAAAAAATGAACCGGAAGAAAAATCTGCTTTTTATTTTTATAGTGATTTTGTGCAATTTTTTTTGTGTACTCGTTAAATCGATTGAAATAATCGTCTAGATTTTCATAACTATAATGTAAAAGTTCGCCTTTCAAAAAACCTATAGTTCCTTGAACATCGAGTTTTTCATGAATATCTCCCGCAAATTTCGCCTTACCATTCTGCATAAGACGAATAGGATAATCGTGGGTTTTACCAAAACGTAATTTTTGTCCCATATAGACTAAGGAACGTTGAATTTTATAAGCAGCATGTGTTTCTGATTGCATTATGAGAGAGAGAAGGTTCTCTCTTAGAACAGAATCCATAATTTCATCGGCATCGAGTGATAAAATCCATTTACGAGTAGCATAAGCGAGTGCAGCGTTTTTTTGTGCCGCATAATTATCAAATTTTCGAAAGAAAACAGATGCTCCATGTTGTTTTGCAAGTTCCACTGTCCTATCTACACTTCCTGAATCGAGCACGATGACTTCGGCACCTGGGATCAAGGCCTCCAAACAATGCCGGACGTGGGACTCTTCATTCAAGGTTATAATTACTATGCTCAATGGAATCTGTGATGGCATTTCGAGCCCTTTGTTTTCCTTTAATTTTAAACCTTTGCAAATGCAAGAACCTAGACTATAAACATTAGGAAATCACAAACGCGTTAACGATGCAAGGCACGAATATAGCCTCGTCAAAGTTCTCATTTCGATTACAGCTTCCCACTTGTCGGAGATATTGAACTTGGAAAATGCAAAAAAAACCTCACTTTTCTCACAACATCTCAAATTAAATGCAAAGATCGTTGATTTTGGAGGCTGGAGCATGCCTCTTTCATATGACAGTGTACTCGCAGAACATCGTTGTGTTCGAAACGCTGTCGGGATTTTTGATGTCAGCCATATGGGTGAAATTCGAGTTCAGGGTCCAAACGCTGCTGCTTTCCTGAACTCTATTTTAGTCAATGATGTTTCCAAAATCCCTCTTTTGGGAGGTCAATATTCGGCACTTTGTAATGAATCTGGTGGTGTCATCGATGACCTAATCTTATATAAATTAAGCAATGAAGATTTCCTCCTCTGTGTCAACGCAAGCAATATTGAAAAAGATTACTCTTGGATAAAAAATTTAAGTAAATCCTTCGAAAAGGTTGAAGCAATAAATCAATCCCATGAATGGTCACAAATTGCAGTACAGGGACCAAATTCTTATGAAGCTCTGAAAACAGTTTTGAGCAAAGATGATTTTCAACAAATTGAAAAGCTCCCTTACATGCATATATGCGCTATACAATTCGATAAAAAAAATTGTTGGATCGCACGGACAGGATATACAGGTGAAAAAGGATTTGAACTTTACATCCCAAATTCTACCGCAGAAAAACTTTGGTCTGAGCTTCTTAACAAAAATGAATCGATCGGCATCAAAGCTATAGGTCTTGGCGCAAGAGATACCCTCCGATTAGAGGCTTGCTACTTACTTTTCGGTAACGATATGGATGAAACCGTGAGTCCTTTAGAAGCTGGTATCAGTTGGGCTGTTAAATTCTCTCACGATTTTATTGGGAAAAAAGCCCTTCTTATACAGAAAGAAACTGGACTTAAGCGACAACTTATCGCATTTAAAATGGTGGATGCAGGAATTCCAAGACACGGAATGTATGTTCATCAGAATGATAAAAGCATAGGCCTTGTAACGAGTGGCTCTGTACTGCCAAGCGCAGGAGGATCAGGAGGATTAGCACTTATTATGACAGAAGATTTCAACCCCGAAAAAGATATCTTTATAGATATAAGAGGATCTTTGAAAAAAGCCCAGAATGTATCTAAACCATTCTATCCGATAACCGCTAAATAAATTTAGGAGCAACCATGGAATTTCCAAAAAATCTTTTTTTCACTGAAGATCATGAATGGATTTCTTCTCTTAATGGTTCTGCAAAGGTAGGAATTTCAGCATTTGCAATCGAACAGTTAGGTGATATCGTTCACATTGAACTTCCTGAAATTGGAAAGATATTCAACGCTAAAGATCCTTTTGGCACCGTTGAATCTACCAAAACAGTAAGTGATCTGTATATGCCAGGAAAAGGAAAAATCGTTGAGATCAACGATGCAGTTCTCAAAAAACCGGAACTGCTAACAGAAGATGCGTATAACAAAGGTTGGTTAGTTAAAATTCAGCTAGATTCAGAAATCAAAGGACTAATGTCAGCTTCTGAATACGAAGTTTACATCAAAGAATCTTAAGTGCATCGACACATAAAATTTCGATCACCGTAAGCTTCATCAATTCTTGATACTGTAGGCCAATATTTGTTTTCTCGAATGTCCTCATTCGGAAAGCAAGCTTTTTCCCTCGTGTATTCATGATTCCATACACTCACTGTAAGGGCATCCATAGTATGTGGAGCATTCTTAAGAACGTTGTCTGTTGGACTAGCACGACCGTCTTCTATATCTTGAATCTCTTTTCGAATGGAAATCATTGCATCACAAAAACGATCGATTTCAACTAAACTTTCACTTTCTGTAGGCTCAATCATAAGAGTTCCAGGAACAGGAAAAGAAACGGTTGGAGCATGAAAGCCATAATCCATGAGTCGTTTTGCAATATCGAAAACTTCGATACCACATGTTTTTTTAAATTTTCTCATATCTACTATGCATTCATGTGCTACAAAACCATACTCCCCTTTATATAGAATTTCATAATGCTCACTCAGTCTTTTAGCGATGTAGTTGGCATTCAGAATCGCAATTTTTGTTGCATGTTTTAATCCTTCAAAGCCCATCATCTTTATATAGGCATAGGAAATAGGAAGTATACTTGCATTACCAAAAGGGGCAGATGAAACAGCATGAATCGGTTTGCCCCCCCCTACATGACTTAGAAGACAATGACCCGGTAAAAAGGGGCTTAAATGCTTTTGAACGGCTATAGGACCTGCACCAGGTCCTCCACCACCGTGAGGAATACAAAAGGTTTTATGTAAGTTAAGATGGCAAACATCTGCACCCAATTCTGCTGGGTAACAGAGGCCTAATTGTGCATTCAAATTAGCTCCGTCCATGTAAACCTGACCACCATGCTTATGAACGAGTTCGCAATAGCTTTTAATCTGGCTCTCAAATACACCGTGAGTTGAAGGATATGTGATCATAAAAGTTGAAAGTTGAGGGCTATATTGTTTCAACTTCGCTTCTAAATCTCCCATATCGACGTTGCCATTCGAATCGCATTCCACACTCACTACTTTCATCCCCGCTAAAACTGCGCTTGCAGGATTCGTTCCATGCGCAGAGGTTGGGATAAGACAGATATCTCGATGCGATTCACCTCTTGATTTTTGATATTCTTTAATGACTGCTAAACCAGTGTATTCTCCCTGCGCACCAGAATTGGGCTGCAAAGAGACAGCAGAAAATCCTGTAAGTTTAGCAAGCAAAGACTCAAGTTCATTGAAAAGATGTATATACCCTTCCGTTTGAAAAGCCGGGGCAAAAGGATGAATATCTGAAAACTCTCTCCAAGAAATCGGTTCCATCTCAGAGACGGCATTCAACTTCATAGTACATGATCCCAATGGAATCATCGAATGCGTGAGAGATAAATCTTTGTTCTCTAAACGTTTTATATAACGCATCAGCTCTGTTTCAGAGTGATATTTATTAAACACTTCATGTTCTAAAAAAGAAGTCTTTCTGAGAAATTTCTCCGATAAAACAGGAATTAAATTTGTTTCCGTGTATTTAATTTGAATCTTGGCTCCTGAAAAGATTTCAACAAGATCTTCCAAATCACCTATCTCTGTCGTTTCATCAAGACTTATACCGATTGTATGCTCATTTATTTTTCTAAGGTTGACATGCTTCTTCCACGCAGCTTCTATATAATTCTGAATAGACTTTTCATCGGAGGATATCTTTATTGTATCGAAGAAAGGTTCTTCATTTACATTTAGACCGTATTTTTGTAGCAATATTTTCAACTTTAGAGTCATCCCATGAACTCTATTTGCAATATTTTTTAACCCCGAAGCTCCGTGGTATACAGCATACATTGCAGCCATGTTTGCAAGAAGAGCTTGTGCAGTACAAATATTGCTTGTCGCTTTTTCTCTTCGAATATGTTGTTCACGAGTTTGCAGGGTTAGGCGATAAGCTTTTTTCCCATGGGCATCTTTGGACACTCCCACTATTCGCCCAGGAATTTTTCGAAGAAATTTCTCGGATGTTGAAAAATACGCAGCATGAGGGCCACCAAAACCAAGAGGAACCCCAAATCTTTGGCTATTCCCAATCGCAATATCTGCTCCTAATTCTCCTGGACTCTTTAAAAGAACAAGGCTCAACAGATCTGTTGCAAGACAGCTTATAGCCCCATTATTTTTGCATGAATTTATAAAATCTGAGTAATCAACAACAACACCATCTGTTGCAGGATATTGCAACAGTGCTCCAAATAACTTGGAAAAATCTGTAAATTTTCTGTGATCACCAATGACGATTTCAATGCCTAGGTTCTTTGCTTTTCCTAAGACCACATCAATAGTTTGAGGATGACACAGATTGGAAATAAAATAGATTTTACTTAGATCTCTTCCCGATTCTACAAAACTTAGCAGCAACGCTTCTGCTGCGGCTGTTCCCTCATCGAGAAGAGAGGCATTTGCAACAGGAAGACCTGTAAGGTCTTCGATCATAGTTTGAAAATTGAGAAGAGACTCAAGACGACCTTGAGATATTTCGGGTTGATACGGAGTATACTGAGTATACCACCCTGGATTTTCAAGAATGTTTCGTTTAATTACAGATGGGACTATGCAATTTGCGTATCCAAGACCTATCCAAGATTTGTAATTTTTATTTTTCGATGCGATGGATTTTAGTTCATTTTGAAGTGCAAATTCAGTTAGAGATCCTAAAAACGGTTCTCTATTATTTTTACTTAGAACATCTTGGGGGATGACCTTTTCAATAAAATCATCTATTGACCTCATTCCCAAAGAATTGAGCATTTTTTGTACGTCACGGTCGTTTGGTCCAATGTGCCTTTTTTGAAATTGGTCACTTCTGTTATGTGCATCAGCATGAAACATTTTTATTCCTTAATGTGTGTGGGAACATCTATGTCTTAGGGAACAAATCCCTATGAGTGACGGTAACATCAACATATTCTGAAAATGCTTTGCTCAACTCGGATGCAAGGTATTCCGCAACAAAAACACTTCTATGTTTTCCTCCTGTACATCCAATTCCAATTCTGAAATAATGCTTTCTTTCTTTATAATATCGAGGAATCAACCACTTATTTAAGTCTAAAAGTTTATCTAAAAAAATCTTCGTTTCTTCCTCCGATTGAATATATTCTCGCACGTCTTTCTCAAGCCCGTTTTTTTCTTTTAAATTTTTATTGAAAAATGGATTTCTTAAAAATCGAACATCATACATAGAATCGAGAGGTGCACAAACACCATACTTGAAACCAAAGCTTGTAATGGTAATAAATAATTTTCGCGAGAGCCCCTCTGGAAAATAATGTTCTTCAATCTGTAAAGCAAGGTCCTGAGGTGTAAGTTCCGTTGTATCAATGATATAATCTGCTTTACTTTCTACTAACTCAAGAACCTCTCGCTCTTTTTGAATTGCCATCAAAAGATTCTGTGGTTGAATCTCAAAGGGATGTTTCCTGCGGCTTGTAGAAAACCTTGTTTGAAGAACATCATCTTGAGTCATCAAAAAGATTATTTCTAACGATCTTTTTTTTCTAAGTTCTTCTTGAAGTTTAATAAACGCTTTTGTCTGATCGGCAGAATGTATATGGATTCCTAACGCAATACCATTGTCGTTATAAACAGCATTTCTTTCAATAGACTCTAAAACCTGCAAGACGAGCTCAAAGGGTAGATTATCAATACAATAAAAACCTAAATCCTCTAGAATCCTTATTGCTGTTCCAAGTCCTGATCCAGATTGCCCTGTAACAAAAACCAATTTTTTTTTACTTTTCATAACTTCACTATGTTAAAAATATTTTTTTCTTTTACTCGATGGCAAGATACCGATCTGCTCTCTGTATTTCGCAACCGTTCTTCTAGCCATGTGTACCCCTTTTTCTGAGAGAAATTCTACGATTTTCTGATCTGAAAAAGGTTTCTTTTCATTTTCTGTACTTATAATTTCTTTGATAATTTCTTTAACAAAAGAGCTGGATACATCATCTTCATCTGATTTTACAGAGCTTGAAAAAAAGAACTTTAGCTCAAATATCCCGCGAGGCGTATGCATATATTTTCCACTCGTCACTCTGCTAATTGTTGACTCGTGCATTTCAATAGCCTCTGCCACATCTCTAAGCACCATGGGTTTCAAATATCGAATGCCACCTTCTAAAAAATCAAATTGTTTTTCCACGATACATTCTGAAACCCTAAGAATAGTCCTCTGTCTTTGTTGTATACTTTTTATAAGCCAATTTGCAGATTTTATTTTTTCTTGCAGATAAGTCTTGTCCGAACCCCTTTGAATAGAATTAGACATTTTTTGATAGTAATCACTTATATGCAGGTCAGGTATATTGTCTTCATTTAATGAAACAACCCATTTGTTTGAAATTTTAAATACATATACATCTGGAATGATAATTTGAGCGTCATTGTGTCCAAAAATTTTTCCCGGAACAGGGTTCAACCCAACTATAGTTGCTACATTTTCATAGACCGTTTGAAGATCAATGCCAAGCTTTTTTGAAATTTGAGAGTAATTTTTTGTTTCGAGATCTTTGAGATGATTATTAACAATTTTTTCTACAATTCCATTTTTTAATCCAGATTCACGAAGCTGTATATTTAAGCACTCTTCCAGATTTCTTGCTCCAATTCCAGGAGGATCTAGTCGTTGTATAGTATCTAAAACTCCCTCTACCAAATCAAATTCTACATTTTCATCTTCACAAAACTTCTGTAGGTCTAGATCTAAATAGCCATGATCTGTAATATTTCCTATGAGTTTTTCGGCTATTTCAAATTCTTTTTTCTCAAATTGAATCTCACCAACTTGAGAAAGTAAATAATCTTGAAGGGAATCTGATTTTATGATGTTAGACTCAGAAAAATTTTCACTTTCTATGTAATTTATGGCTTGTTTACGGCTTGTTTTTTGCCCACTCAGCACATCTGCGCTATTTCTAAATCCTTCAAATTCGACTCGTTGCTCGTCAAAATTATTTTCAGCTATTTCATTCGAGTTTTCATTTAACAATAACTCTGTGTTTTTTTCTTGTTTAGTGTCTTCTAACGTTGGGTTCTCTATGATTTGATTAGCTACAAATTCTTCGAGTTCTATTCGAGATAACTGTAAAAGTTTGATCGCTTGCTGAAGCTGAGGAGTCATTAGCAAATTTTGCGTTAATTTAAGACTTTGCTTTAAATCCAATGACATTGTCGATTCCTAATCCATATCAAAGTCTAAATTTCTGTCCTAAATATATATCTCTCACTAATGAACTTGTTGATATTTCTTCAGGTGAACCTTGAGCAATGACTCTACCTTCTGATAAAACATAAGCTCGGTCACAAGAACTCAAGGTTTCTCTCACATTATGATCTGTTATAAGAATACCTAAACCTTCTGCCTTTAATTGGGCAATTATCATTTGAATCTCTTGGACAGTAACAGGATCCACGCCCGCAAAAGGTTCGTCGAGCAAAAGAAAGTCAGGTTTCGTAATCAATGCTCTTGCAATCTCAACACGCCTTCGCTCACCCCCCGAAAGGGATAATCCCAAAGAATTTTCAATATGTTTGATGTGAAATTTTTCTAAGAGATCTTCAAGATAGGGGTTCTGCTCTTTTTTCGGAATGTTCACAACTTGCATAATGGAAAGTAGATTTTCACGAACTGTTAATTTTCTGAATATAGAAACACTTTGAGGAAGGTAGCTGATCCCCATTTTTGCCCTTAAATGCATTGGCAATAATGTTATCTCTTTGTTCCCTAAAAACACATGGCCATCTTGCGGGAAGAGAAGTCCAACTACCATATAAAAACTTGTTGTTTTACCCGCACCATTGGGTCCCAACAAACCTACAACTTCCCCTCTTTCAACTGAAAAAGAAACGGAATTGACAACAGGTCTACCCTTAAAGGATTTGCTTATATTTTCAGCTCTAAGATTCAGACTCATATTCCTAGTTTCATGGATTTACTACACCCTTAACCTTGTCTACTTTTATCCAACCTGTTTCCAAATTGTAAAAAATGACAGTTCCTGTCAATACATCCTCACCCTTAATAACGCGCGCCTTACCTCGGAGAGTTATAAGTTGAGTTCTATTATCAAATTCAGCAGAGTCCCCAAACGCTTTTATGAACTTCCCTGAAGTTTCATCTCGCTTTGTTATTTTAACTTCTTTTTCAGCTAAAACTCTCTTCACTTCATTCGATTCTTCATCAAGATATATTTTTGCTTCGTCAGACTCCAGACGAAAGTCATCTTGTGTTACAATCACATTTTTATGCAATTCAACCAAGCCTTCACCCTTTAATCCGGTCAATCCTAAGCCTCTAAAATACACGGGGCCCCTTTGTTTAGGATCTCGATGAATAGAAGTATTTTTTCCCACATTTTTTTTATTAGCTGGAACTTCTTGAGTTACTGCTTTGTTCTTTTTTGGAGTTTTATGAACTTTGTTTGTGATAGATGGGAGACTATCTACCTCATAAGAATCTATAAGATCAGCAAAAGCGGCATTAGCAAAAGATAGAAGTAAAAGATAAATAAGATAATTTCTACCTTTTCTCATACGGATTCACTACTCCTTTAACCGGCCCAATCAGTTCGATTGTTTCATTTTCAAGATCAAGTTTAAAGCCCTTTTCAGAGTCAATAGACTGACTTTTAAACACTGCATGTACCGGTTGATCCCCATTCACTAAATTTTTCACCGACCAATAATGCGCTTCTTTAGTATAAATGCCAAGGCCTTGACGTTTAATTGACACACCGCCACCTAATAGGGCATCGATAATATTTACGGGACCTTGAAAATCCTCGATCCTATGAGAGGTTAAATTTGCTTTAACAAAGTTTGCTTTTATTTCTTCTTTTTTGAGGGGCGTATTATTGACATACCTCCATCCACTAATATCACCTTCAATTTCGATATGATCAATAGTCTTTAAAGAGCCTTTTTTAGCTTCTAGATATTTAATGATTTTTTCATCTAGATATTTAGAATATTTGAAACGATAAAGAGTTAGATAAGGTTGGTTTTTTAAACTATTAACTGTGACAAATTTTTCTTTTTTTATAAAAACAGACAAAGATAATAAAAACACAAGAAAAAACAAAAATTGTACACTGTTCTTTGACAAAAAAAATCCTGTGTTTTAAAAACCCTTAAATAATTTTTGCAGAAAGAAGATCATGCAAACGAGCTAGGCCTAATAGTTGATTATTTTCTGACACAACAAACAACGATGTGATCTTAAATTCCTCCATCATACCAATAGCCTCAATAGCACGTATCTTAGGAGATATTCTTTTAGGTCCTAATGACATAATATCACCAGTCTTCATTTTGAAAGCAGCTCCCCCGTGACTCAAAAGAAATCTTCTGAGATCCCCATCAGAAACACACCCTTTTAAGGCTCCTTTTTGATCAACAACAGCAGCAATTCCAAAATTAGATCTATTCATTCCATCCAGTATGGATTCAAAACTCGAATCTTCAGAGAGAATACAAAGATCATATAAAGGACGCATAAGTTGTTCTATTAATGTTAAATCTCGTCCGAGACTTCCTCCTGGATGTAATGATGCAAATCTTTCTCTAGTCATCCCTTTAGCTCTCATCGCGGCAACAGCTAGTGCATCACCTATTGCCAATGCAACTGTGGATGAAGAAGTAGGGGCAAGACCAAGAGTGTCTGCTTCCATTACTACGCCGCTGTCAATTGTATGATTAGAAATTTTTGCCAATGTTGAATTCATTACACCTGTAATAGCAATGACTGGCATACCCATCTGCCTTGCATATTTTACAACTGCAATCAATTCTCTCGTTTCTCCTCGATTCGAGATAGCGATCAGACAATCCTCACTAGTCATCATTCCAAAATCGCCATGCAACGCTTCTGAAGCATGAATAAACAAGGCGGGGGTTCCTGTACTTGACATAGTCGCAGCAATTTTTTGACAAATATGCCCTGGCTTACCAAGACCGGTTAAAACGACCTTTCCTTTGCAGTTGTATATTTCTAAAAATGCGTTGTAAAAAGATTCACCAATTCGGGTTCCCACAACCTGAATAGCTTCGCTTTCCATTTTTAAAACATTTTTCCCGCATTCGATTACGTCCTGTTTTTCCATCTCAGTCACTCTCACCCCTAATTTTTAACGCTCTTCTGTTCAACTGCAGCTCTAACAAGCTGGGTAAAAAGAGGATGTGCTTCCATAGGACGACTTTTCAACTCAGGATGGAATTGACATCCCACAAACCAAACATGATCTTTCAATTCAACAATTTCAACAAGATCAGCATCTAAATATAGGCCACTGAAAATCACACCTTTGACTTCAAACTGTTCCCTGTATGCATTGTTAAATTCATATCGATGCCTATGCCTCTCACTGATGTTTTTCTTTGCATATGCCTTTTGAACTTTTGTATCCGATTTCAGAGCACATGGGTATTCACCTAACCTCATTGTCGCTCCCTTGTTCGACACATGAATTTGATCATCCATAAGGTGAACGATTGGATGCGCTGTTTCCGGTTGAAACTCCACACTATTTGCATCTTTCAAATCCAAAACATTTCTTGCAAATTCAACCAAAGCCAACTGCATTCCCAAACAAATACCCAAGAAAGGAACTTTGTTTTTTCGAGCATACGAAATAGCAAGTATTTTACCTTCGATCCCCCTCTCTCCAAAACCTCCTGGTATTATAATACCATCCAGATTTTCTAAAAAAGATGCTACATTGTCTTCCGTTAAAGCGACAGCATCAATATATCTCGCTTTTACTTGTGTCTCATTTGCAATCCCTGCGTGAACCAATGCCTCACTTATAGATTTATAAGCATCCACAACATTTATATACTTACCTATCACCCCTATTGTGCAAGTTTTTTTAGGGTTCTTAAGTCTCTCACCAATGAGAATCCATTCCTTAAGGTCAGGTTTTCTAGTCCAAATATTTAAACTATCTACAATAGTTTGATCGAGTCCTTGCTCATGAAGAATCAAAGGAAGTTGATAGATGCTTTCAACATCTCGTGCTTCAAAAACATTATTCCTCTTCACATTGCAAAATACTGCAATCTTTTTTCTAAGCTCTTCAGAAACTTCTCTATCTGCTCTGCAAAGTAAAATGTCAGGTTGAATACCAATTGAACGAAGTTCTTTTACGGAATGTTGAGTGGGTTTTGTTTTTAACTCTTGCGCAGCTGCTATGTAAGGTACGAGCGTAAGATGAATGCATAAAACACTCTCACTCCCGAGTTCATATCGAATCTGACGAATAGTTTCTAGAAAGGGTAAGCTTTCGATATCACCTACAGTCCCTCCAATTTCTACTATCGATATATCCGCGCCTTCTGACGCTTTAAATATATTTGCTTTTATCTGATCTGTTATATGCGGAACGACCTGAACAGTCGTACCTAAATAATCCCCCTTTCTTTCGCGGGAAAGCACCTCATCGTAAACCTTCCCAGCGGAGAAACTATTCGATTTACTCAAGGAGGCGCGGGTAAATCTCTCATAGTGGCCTATATCAAGATCCGTCTCCGCGCCATCTCTCGTTACAAACACCTCGCCATGTTGAACTGGGCTCATGGTGCCTGGGTCAATGTTGATGTAAGGATCTGCTTTACTAAGCACGACCTTAAGGCCTCTTGTCTCGAGCAAAGCCCCCGTACATGCTGAAATAATCCCTTTGCCCAGCGAAGACACTACCCCACCGGTAATAAAAATAAATTTTGTATGGCGATTTTTTGTCAACATCTTCTGTCCTAGCGCCTCGCGCAGATACTTTAATAAAAACCTAGAAAATTTAATAAGAAATTAAACCATTACATCTATCAGTTCGTGATTTGTCTTTCTACCAATATTCGAATTTTTGAGGGGAGGATTTACCTAAATCAGACAACTTGTTAAAATCAATTAAGATTCACAGCTTAATTATATAAGGGGCATTGATATGCTCAAAAAGCTCTTGTGTTTCCTTTCCTTTCTTTCACTTTCGAACACTGCATTTTCCGCAGAAGTAAAAAAAATAAACGAAAAAACGGGAGCCATTTACATAAACGAGGGCGACACAACTGGTTTCTCAAAAGGAAACAAAGTTTGCTTGTTCGACGGTGAGAAAAAAGTTGCATGTGGAAAGATAACTAAATCTGTTCACAAAAAAGCCATTGTCAGAGTTCCCAAAAAGAAATTTGATAGAATCCATCTTGGTTTTACTGTTGCGCTTCTCAACACAGACAAGGAGAGCAACAACGCAATTACAAAAAGCACCTCTTTTAAGTCCCCTTACACAATGTCAATTGGTGTAAACGCCCACTTTTTACCTATGACTCCCGCTAGCTACAATAATCTTGATTATGTTGCACCCCTTGTAGGCAATACCTCTCTATGGGAAACGACTTCAACATCTAACAAAATTCTTATCCCTCCTGGATTTGGGGTAGAATTTGAATTAATAAATCTAAACATTGCTCTAGGATTTCGTTTTGCAATTTTTTCTGGTTCGTCTACTGCAACGCTCTTTGATGAAGCAAAAACAAACCTAACCATGACATCCGACACTAAAGCAACAGATTTAGGAGCATATTTTAATTTTATTTATTTAAGGCGTTGGGACCTAAACTTCGGAATCGGTGTTGATTACGATTTAAGTACCGTTGTTTTTAACGGAACACAAACTGACGACAATGATGAAACCGTCAGTAACAACTTATATAACGCCACATCTGCTCTCAAGGTTATTTCTTTAAGACTTCCTTTAAGTTACAAATATGCCATTGGAAGCTTCGGCATCAACCTTGAATTCGACGCTCTCATTCCTCTCTATGTAATGGGTCCCACACAGTCTTTAGAAACACTAACAAGTCCTAATTTGCATTTACAATCTACTACAGCCTCTTCGATTGTACCCACTCAGGATGCAGACTTATCTGAATCTCTCGCTCACCAGAAACAAAGCTTTGCAGCAGATGTTGTCTTAGGTATCTTCTATCAATTCTAATTAGACGATTTCAAGACATGAAACTCACAGACATTACCCCCACCCTTTTCACGAATGGGTTATTTAAAATCTTCATTCCATATAATTTCACACACATCATTTCTGAATTTTTCAATCCAATCACTTGTTCGTGAACTTAGAATTCTGTTTGTAAGTATTACGATGTACGATTCAAGTTGAGGAAACAACCACATACCTGTACCAGTAAAACCAAGATGCCTTAAAACATGTGTTTCTTTCCTAACAAAAGAAAACTCTGCTTTTTGCCAGCCTAAAACATAATTTTTAAGTTCTGTATTTTTTAGTAGTTCAACATTGAGATTCAAAAGATCCGTACCAAGTGGAGAGGTTATAAAAGAAACCAAATGTGTGATGAGCCCCGAGCCACTTCCAAACAATCCTGCATGTCCACAAATTCCACCCAAAGCTGCGGCATTTTCATCATGAACCTCGCCCACCAAATTATGCCCACGGATTAAACATTTTGAAGTAGGGACAAAAAGTTCTTTGTTTTGATTCTGAGGAAAAAAAACTTCAGGACTAATAACCTTCAAGTCTTCAGTGGAAAATTTTTCAAAGAGAACGGATAAGTTTTCACGATAAAGACACTCAATCGCTACACCTAACAGAATATAGCCCACATCACTATAGACGCATGGATAGGACTGTTTATGAACTTGAGGATATGCCCGCAAGTAGGGAAGTAATCGATCAAAAACAAGACCTGCTCTTTGTTTGTAATTCACTGATTTTACGTTTGATTCTGGGGAAAGCCTGTTCATCCAGAAGTTCAACCAAGAGGGCAACCCCGATTTATGCTGTAACAAAGAAGCCCAAGAGATGCTCTTTGGGAGCTCTTTAAACCCCAATTGGTCAGTAACCCCCAGAGAAGCGACAAAAGAGCTTTCTAGGGGGATTTTTACGCTTTTAAGATACTTAAGAACAAGAGGGAGGGTGCAGAGAGGTTTTGTTAAACTTGCTAGATCAAAGTAAAGATTTTTTTCGTAACTTTTAAATTCGGAATATTCTTGGTTCTTCCAAGATCCCCATCCCACATAGCAATGTGAAAATCGCCCCTCATTTAAAAAGGGCAATACGATTTTGGATAGGTGATTTTCAATTTTTTTATGGGGATTCTTGCTCCTCATCGCCAGCCTTAACCACTTTCTCGATTCCAACGACTTTTTCGTTTTCATCAATATTGATAAGACGAACACCTTGGGTATGACGACCAATCACACCCATTTCACTTACATTGAAACGAACAAGTTTTCCTGAAGAAGTCATAATCACTATTTGATCTTCATCATTGACCTGACAAATTCCCACAACAGGTCCATTTCGTTCAGTAACCTTAATTGTAAAGATTCCTTTACCACCTCGGGTTTGAAGTCTGTATTCATCGAGACTTGAACGCTTTCCATAGCCATTTTCACAAACAGATAAGATCGAGGATTTACTTTCGGTATTTAGAACTTCGACCCCCACCGCACTATCTTCAGTACTTGAAAAGCGAACTCCCGTAACCCCACGAGATACACGCCCGACAGTTCTAACCTCATCAGCTTTAAACCGTATCGCTTTACCTAAACGTGTTGCTATTAAAATCTCGTCCTTATCTGTACCAAGTTCACAATTAACAAGAGAGTCCCCTTCATCCAATTTCAAACCGATAATTCCAGTAGATCTGACGTTCGAGTAAGCCATCAAATCTGTCTTCTTGATGTACCCATTGCGGGTGACAGAGAACACAAAAGCATCTTCTCTATATTCACCAACAGGAAGAACAGAAACAACTTGCTCATCTTTTTCAAAACCAATCAGATTAGCAAAGTGCGTACCCCTCGATCGCAAAGCTGCTTCTGGAATTCGATAAACTTTTAAACTGAAAACTTTGCCTTTATTTGTAAAACATAAGAGGTCTTTATGATTGCTTGTGATGAAGATTTCTCGTACGAAATCTTCGTCCTTTGTGAGCATACCACTGCGACCCTTTCCCCCACGTTTTTGAGCGCTGATCTCAGTGAGTGCTGTACGTTTTACATAACCACCATGCGTCACAATCACAGCAACTTCTTCGTCTGCAATGAGACTCTCCATTGTAAACTCATCTGCAGCAGCTGAATATATCTGAGTTTTTCTTTTATCTGAAAAACGAGTCTTAACTTCACTTAATTCTTCAAGAATAATTTTGGTAACTTCATGATCATCCCCCAAAATTCCTTTAAGCTTTTGAACTTCTTTCATCACCTCTTCAAATTCAGCAACGACCTTACCCCGCTCAAGGTTTGTAAGTCGAACGAGTTTCATATCAAGAATAGCTTTTGCTTGAATCTCACTAAGCTTATAAGATGCTATCAATTTTTCCTGTGCAACGGTCGCATCCTTTGATGATTTTATCATCTCAATGACATCATCCGCATTCTCAACAGCAACCTTTAAACCAAGAAGAACATGAGCTCGTTCCTCTGATTTTTTCAAAAGAAAGGCTGTTCTCCTCAATACGACTTCACGTCTATGCTGAACAAATTCCGAAACAAATTCTTTCAAAGTTAAAAGCTTTGGTATTCCACGCACAAGAGCGACAAGATTCATACCAAAAGAAATTTGCAGCTGTGTAAGCTTATAGAGATTATTCAAAATAACCTCTGCAGACTCACCTTTTTTTACATCGATTACGACACGAATCTCATTTTTTGCGGATTCATCTCGAATATCTGAAATGCCTTCGACTTTTTTATTTCCAACAAGCTCGGCAATTTTTTCAATCATTCGAGCTTTGTTAACCTGATACGGAATCTCTTTAATAATGATCCGTTGTCTTCCACTATTTTGAGTTTCAATTTCACTTTTTGCACGAATTAAAATGGAACCACGGCCTGTGGTATAAGCTTCCCTGATGCCGTTTAGACCATGAATTTCTCCTGCTGTTGGAAAGTCCGGACCTTTCACATACTGCATGATCTCTTCATTGCTAATAGAGTTATTATTTACATATGCTTCAACTGCGCTAATAACTTCTCCCAAATTATGAGGAGGAATATTAGTAGCCATTCCAACTGCAATACCTGATGAGCCATTTATGAGAAGCTGTGGAACTCTTGAAGGTAAAACTACAGGCTCAAGTTCCTTGTTATCGTAGTTTGGTACGAAGTTTACAGTTTCCTTCTCCATATCCATAAGCAAAAACTCACTGAGCTCTTGCATTCTAGATTCAGTGTAACGCATAGCAGCTGCACTGTCTCCATCGACCGATCCAAAGTTACCCTGACCATCAATCAGTGGATAACGTAAAGAAAAATCTTGAGCCATACGAACCATGGCTTCATAAACGGGAGAATCCCCGTGCGGATGATACTTACCGATTACATCCCCAACAATACGCGCAGACTTTAAAAATGGTTTGTTATGAAAATTTTTCAACTTGTACATTGCAAACAAAATTCTTCGATGAACAGGTTTCAAACCATCACGAATGTCTGGCAAAGCACGAGAGACGATTACGCTCATCGCATAATCAAGAAATGATGTTTTTATCTCAGATTCTATATTGATCGGAACTATATCCGTTTTTTGATCCATGGGTTCCTCGAAAACTAAATATCAAGATTGGAAACGTGAAGCGCGTTGGTTTGAATGAAATCTCTTCTTGGTTCGACTTCATCACCCATGAGTGTGCTAAACAATCTATCCGCTTCTATCGCATCACCAATGTCAACTTTCAAAAGGGTTCGATTGAGGGGGTTCATCGTTGTTACTTCGAGCTGGTCAGGATTCATCTCTCCTAAACCCTTATACCTCTGCACTTGAGCGCTTTTTCTTCCTTCTTCAAGTATGCATTCACGTAAACCATCAAGATTTTCTATGGTCTTTGTGTCCGTCGATAATTTTTGACCACTTGGATCTAAAATATAATACGTGAAAGGTGATTTAATCTGTTCACCAATCTGCTCACCTATTTTTTTCAATTCAAGCAATTCTCCTGAATTCAAAAAATTTGCATCGATAGTAAATTGTTGTGGGATATTATTGATGCGGGTCTTCATTTGAACAACGTGCTTACTATGTTCTTTATCAAAAACAACCTTTGCTTCGGTGTTAAAACTTCCTGAAACTCTCTCATTCACAAATTTAATAAGACTCGAAGCTAGCTCATCAGACGATTCTTTACTCTCCAAAGCACCTACATTGAGTGAATTTTCAATGAGAAATTTAATCACCTCTCGAGGTCTTCTTCGACTTGCTAAATCTAAAATCCTGTTAAAGCGCACCAATTTTGAAAGCACTGCTTCCATAAGATTCTTGTCAATACGACGCCCATTTGCATCAGTAATTTCCAAATGGGACATTCCAGCTTGATTTAAACACAACAGAAGCTCATTTTCGTCTTTAAGATATTTTTCAGTGTTTCCCTTTTTGTAACGATACAAGGGTGGCTGCGCAATGTACAAATATCCATGTTTTATTATCTCGGGCATTTGTCTAAAAAAGAAAGTCAATATCAACGTACGAATATGTGCACCATCAACGTCCGCATCAGTCATCAATACGATTTTATGATATCGAATTTTTGAAATATCAAATTCTTCACGTCCAATACCTGTTCCCATTGCTTTGATAAGCAACTTAATTTCGGTAGACGTAAGCATTTTGTCGAATCGAGCTTTTTCAACGTTTAGTATCTTTCCACGTAAAGGCAAGACAGCTTGAAATCTTCTATCTCTAGCTTGTTTTGCAGACCCACCCGCAGAGTCCCCTTCAACAAGAAACAACTCACACAATGCAGGATCTTTCTCCTGACAGTCCGCCATTTTTCCGGGTAGACCTGCAAAATCCAATGCTGTTTTTCTTCGAGTTAATTCTCGAGCTTTTTTTGCAGCTAAACGTGCTCTAGCTGCGTCTACAATCTTGTTGATGATAGTTCTAACTACATCAGGGTTCTCATTAAAAAAGTCCGTGAGTTTTTCACTCACAACTGTCTCAATCCAACTGCGAACTTCTGCGTTTCCTAGCTTCGTTTTTGTTTGACCTTGAAATTCAGGGTTTTTAATTCTTAACGCAAGAATACTCGTCAAACCTTCACGAACATCTTCACCCGTAAGAGGTGCTTTAAGAGTTTTTAAAACTCCACTTTTTTCCGCGAACTGATTCACAACCCTTGTGAGTGCACTTTTTAAAGCTGTAAGATGGGTACCACCTTCAAACGTGTTTATGTTGTTGACGTAAGAGTGAATGTTTTCTTGATATGCATCCGTCCAGTGTAAAACGCATTCTGCAACAGATTGCAAAACACCCTCAGTTCTCTGTTCAACACTGATATACACAGGTTTAGGATGAAGTATATTCTTCCCTCTGTTTAGATATTCACAATACGAAATCAATCCACCATCAAAATGAAAAATTCCAGATTCATCTGTTGTCTCATCGACCAGACTGATTCGTATTCCCTTGTTAAGAAAAGCAAGTTCTCTCAAACGTTTTTGAAGAGTGTCAAAATTAAATTTTATATCTTTGAAAATCTGAAAATCGGGTTTGAAATGCGTATAAGTCCCACGCTCTTCAGTGGTTCCAATTACTTTCACATCCTCTTCGGGAATTCCCCTTTTGTAACTTTGAGAATAAACGGAACCCTCTTTGCGAACCTCAACGCGCGTCCATTCAGAAAGAGCGTTGACCACAGAGGCGCCTACACCATGCAAACCACCAGAAAACGCAAAGGCCTTGTCGTCAAACTTCCCTCCAGCATGAAGCACGGTCATAACAACTTCTAGCGCAGATTTTCCTTCGGTTGGATGAATAGCTACAGGAATACCTCTACCGTTATCTTTCACAGAAACTGAACCATCGAGGTGAAGAATTACGTCTACTCGATTGCAAAATCCGGACATGGCCTCATCAATCGAATTGTCTACAATTTCGTAAACAAGATGATGGAGACCTTCAACAGACGTAGATCCAATGTACATCCCAGGACGTTTTCGAACTGCGTCTAGACCCTCTAGGACTTTAATATTCTCAGCTGAATATGTATCCGGCTGATTGTTTTTATTGATTTCGTTTTTTTCTAAATCGGTTCCAGTCATTCTTGGGCCTATTTCCTAACTCTACTCTTGATTAAAAACATCGAAAACTTACGATAACCAAAAGCTATCCACCATCTTTGATGGGAACTAAAACATGCTGAGATTGACACTCCTTGGGTTCACAAACAGGAACAATCAGAACGGGACTATCGTCGTTGTTAAATCGAATATTAACGGTCTCACTTGCTGTAGAAGAAATTATATCACTTAAAAATTTCCCATTAACAGACAAAACACCAGAGGGCCCGTCATAGTTTTCCATTCCAACCGTTTCATGCCCCTCAAAATTACCCATGTTTCGAGAAGACAAAGTTAAATTCCCTTTTTTTAGAGTCATTTTCAAAGTTCTATTTTTATCAGAAGCAACTAGAACCCTTCGAATAACACTATGAAGATCTTCACACAAAACATTCAACGCTGATGGTTTATATTCGGGAACAACCCCCTGATAGTTTGGGAAATTTAAAGTTGATAACAAAATATAAAGGGTGTACCCATCCACTCCAGCTACAAGCGTTTTCATATCTTCAGAGATGGAAAGAGATACCGTTTCGAATCCCTCGTTACTCATCCTCCAAAGTTCACTTAACCCTCGTTTAGAAATACAAATTCCACTCTCTTTCAAAAATTCAGTGGGAATTGATCCAGATTCCAATTCAATTTCACAATATGAAAGTCTGTACCCATCAGTACCCACGAGACGAAGTTTATTGGGGGATGTTTTATGTAGGTACGCAACCGTACCGTAGTTTCTTGAAGATTCATGACTGACACAAAATTGTACCTGATCAATCATGTATGAAAGTTTTGTACTTGGTATCAAAACACTTCGACTTGAAAATGCAAATTCTGGTTCGTTTTGCCATTGCATATTTTCAATCAATGGTAGTTTCATCGAAAATTCTGAATTTTTACCAGCAGTCACAAGTACGTGTGTACTCTCATCACAAGTAATCGCAATTTTACTCGGAGGTAATTCACGAACCATATCTGAAAATAATTTTGCCTGGATAAATACATGACCTTCTCGTTCGTTCTCACTAGCGCCTTCGCTGTAGATAGTCATGATACGATCTTTGAATGACAACTGAACTTTATTTTTACCAAGAGTCTTAAACCCCAATTGTGAAAAGTTCTTGTCACTAAGACCACCTTGAATTCGATTTGTCATAGCTAATAAAATTTGTTTTTCGATGACAACGCGCATCGCCATTTTCCTCGTTTGGGGTGTTTCCACCTCCCACTACTACTACTATTATTTAATAATATAAATAAATATTAATAAAACAGTAGTAGTAGTGGGGGCGTATAAATTTTAAGCAAATCGACCCTAACCTATTGATATTATTACAGCACACACAGTGTAACCTGTGGATAACTCTGTGGATAACCTGTGGATAACCTGTGGATAACCTGTGGATAACTTTTATCGCCGAGCTGCTGTATAATTTGTGTGCAAAGTTATCCACAGGTTATCCACAGGTTATCCACAGGTTATCCACAGGGTTATCCACAGGGCTAATGCAGCCGTTCGAGCACGCGCTCGAGTGCTTCGAGGTGCACAATAAGATCCATATTTTTTTTTCTTTCTTGAGTAATTTTTCTAACTGCATGCATAACAGTAGTGTGATCTTTTCCACCAAATTTTTCACCTATTTCAGGAAATGAAGTTTTAGTAAATTTACGGGAAAGATACATGGCTATTTGTCTTGGTAAAGTTAAGGCCTTGTGTCTGCGTTTAGATTTTAGTTCTGAAGTTTTAATCTGAAAATGTTCAGCAACTATTTTTTGCACGGCATCGATGAGCATGTGAGGTTTGGATGATTCTTCAGAAAGCATGTTGCTAAAGGTTTCTACGGCTAACACTTTATCGAGAGGTCTTCCATGCAAAGCTGCAAAAGCAGCAAGTCTATGTAAAGCCCCTTCAAGTTCTCTCACATTGCGTTTTACAAGATTTGCAATATATTCTGCGACATCCATGCTTAATTGTATTTCGAGTTGTTCTGCTTTTGAAAATAAAATTGCAATGCGATGCTCTATATCTGGTGGTTGTATATCTGCAATAAGCCCCCATTGAAATCTATTGCGTAATCTTTCTTCAATGTCAGGAATGTCCTGTGGAAAAAGGTCTGATGTTATGATGATCTGTTTTTTTGCTTCATATAGAGTATTAAAAGTGTGAAAAAATTCTTCTTGAGTTGCAGCTTTATTTCCCGAGATAAATTGTATATCGTCCATCAGAAATAAATCACAGTGACGGTATTTTTGTCTGAAATCAATAATTTTATTATGTCGTAAGCAATAGATGAGTTCGTTCATAAAACGTTCGCTGCTAATATATGCGATCGTTGCGTTTGGATTTGTTTTTAAGATATGGTTTCCGACTGCATGAAGGAGATGGGTTTTCCCCAATCCTGTTGCTCCATAGATAAAAAGCGGGTTGTATGTTTTTCCGGGATTTTCCGCTACATTGTAGCAAGCAGCTAGTGCAAACTGATTTGATGGTCCTCGTACAAATGTTTCGAAAGTGTAATTAGGATTAAGTTTTGTTTTTCTTGAAAGAGTATGTGAGAAAAGAGTTTCTGATCCTAGTTTACTAACAGAGGATGAGTCGGTTTCAGTTGTATTGATAGATTCAATTTTTCCCCATCCAACGATCTCTTCTTGAAGTTCAGCTTGTTCCTTTTCAATCAACGAACAGCTGTCAGAGTGCTCGTTTAAAATTTCAGACCTTTGAGGAAGTTGATGGTTTTCCACACCGAAAGAAGGTTGATTGAAATTTAAGGGAAGTCCCGAGTTTGTATATTCTTTGTTGTCTGAGAGAACTTTTGATTCACACTTTTTTTGCACTTTTATTTTTTTAACTTTGAGAGAATTTTTTTCTTTCAAAGTTGAATCTTTCGAACCTGATGACACATTCTTATCAAGGTCTATCACAGTAGAAATATGCTCAAAACCCAGCTTGTTTTTACAACGTTCAATAAGTTCAAGATATTCACTAAGAATAACTTGATAAAATTGTATAGAGGGGACTATTAAAATAAGCTCATCTTCAGTTGAAGAGTGTGTATAGATGGGAAAAATCCATTTTTTATAAGTTTCTTCACCTAACTGAGAGTGAAGCTCTTCACAAATGTAGCCCCAAATTTTTTTTGCTTCGAGGGAATGAGCACAAGATTTATCAGGCTGTCTAGAGGGATGTGATTGATTTTGATTTTCAGAAGGGAATAATTCTCTCATGGTAAAACTGTCAGCACGACGATAGAATATCGTCATCAGCACGCTCTATTCTTGTTGTTGGTGTTATTGAAATTTACGTCAGAGAAACTCTTATTGAATTCAAAGGTAACATAGGGCAACTCAGGGAACAAGGAAGAAAGATTGGAGAGATCTATATGAATTTTCAAGGATTGAAAGCCTTTGGATATTTCATGGCAGCTAATTGTCAAGCGATTCTCTTTATTGGAATTGCATTTGAGCTTGTTTCCTACTTGGAAGAACACTATCCTAAAGCGTTTCCATGGCCTTATCTGGTGTGGCCATCCTGTGTTTTTGTTATAGGTCATTTTTATTATTTGATGGGGCGTCAAATATTAAAAGCAGATCGTAAGAGAAAGTACAAGTAGTGTCACGAATCTATCTGCGCCGAAGTCTTGAATTCATTTTACTAAATCTTGTTTTATTTCTTTTTTGTTTAATACAGGGAATTCATTCTTTTTCAGCTGTATGTTTTGGATCTCTTATTTTGAATCTTAATATACTTTTAAGCGCCTTTCTTTTTTATCGCACATCGAATCATAGAACGTTTAAAAACTCTCTGTCCCACCGCCTCGCTCTTTTGCTTGCAATCTCTATCAAGGGGATTAACCTTTTGTTTCTTACATACCTTGGCATTGTCTTTCTAAGGTTTGGCGGATATTCGATTCTCTTAGGAGCTTTTGGTGCTTTAGTCGTTCATGTTTTGATCTTATTCGCTCTTTTACGAAGGGGTGTAACTTTATGAATTTATTTAAAAAAATACCTTTTTTTGCTGCGTTCTTGTTGGCCGGCGATGTTTTTGCTAAAACCGAAACTGTGCATTTAGACGGGTATAAACGCCTAATTGAGAGTCTGGGGATTGATGAGAAATTTGCACCGCTATGCTCATCTTTTTTGGTGCTTTTTATAAGTTTGCTTGTCGGGGTGTCTTTCAAAAAATCGGTAGACCAAAGCCTAGAAAACAACGCTCTTTCCCCATGTGGAAAATTCAGTTTAAGAACCCTTGTAGAGATGCTTTTAGCTTTTGTAGATTCCATAACACGTGAGCAATGTGGCAAATATTACAAGATGTTTTTGCCATTACTTACATCGATTTTTTTATTTATCTTGGTCAGCAATTTATCGGGACTCATTCCAGGGTTGCCGCCGTTTACTGAAAATTTCAGTGCGAATTTGGTCATCGGTCTTACAGTTTTTCTTTGCTACAACTTTGCCGGAATATATGAGCACAGAGGTTCGTATATAAAACAATTTTCAGGACCCTTCTTGGTTCTTGCTCCCTTGTTTCTGGTTTTAGAAACAATAAGTCACCTCGCTCGACCCTTGTCTTTATCTTTTCGTTTGACAGCAAACATCTATGGGGACCATCTATTGCTTGGAATTTTTTCAGGATTGGTTCCTTTTCTTCTCCCATCTTTTCTTATGTTTTTTGGATTACTTGTTGCCGTTATTCAAAGTTTTGTGTTTACGATGCTAACGGGGATATATGTAAATATGGCAATTGCTCATGAACATTGATTTTATAGTGAGGTTTCGGATGAAAAAGAAAAATACTCTTTTAAACAGTGCGCTTGTGTTGGGTCCTCTTTGTTCAAGCTCCTTGGCACTTGCTGCCGCAGAAGAAGTTGCATCAGGCTCACCCAGTTGGGCAAAATTTTTGGGAGCAGCTATTGCAATCGGCCTAGGAACTGCGGGAGCTGCTACTGCGCAAGGAAATGCAGCAAAAGCAGCGTTGGAGGGTATTGCTCGTAACCCAATGTCTCGTGGGGATGTTTTTGTTCCACTGATTATTTCACTCGCTTTTATGGAGTTTCAGGCTCTTTTAAGTTTTATTGTCGCCCTTATGTTGGTTGGCTAGTTTTTACAATAGGAAGAGCAAACTAAATTTGCTAGGCTTAATCCCTAATCGTTACACGTGTAACTTTCGGGAGCGTGTGATTTTTGATCATGGATTTAAAATGCTTAGCGAACAAAGTGCCGAATTTTTAAACCTTCCCATCGAGAGTATAGAGCCCAATCCTTGGCAACCTCGAAAAGATTTTGATCCTAAGGGGTTACAAGATCTTGCTTCGAGTCTTTTGCAGGACGGTATTCTTCAGCCGCTCGTTGTTTCGCGTCATCCTTTTATTTCAAATCGTTATTTTGTTATTGCGGGGGAGAGGCGGCTTCGCGCGGCGAAATTAGCGGGTCTTAAAAGTGTTCCTGCAAACCTTAAAGTTTTTGATATGGAAAGAGACGATCAACTGAGGGTCGCGCTCATTGAAAACATTCAGAGAAGCAATTTGAATGTTATTGAAGAGGGAAAAGCCTACAGGTGTTTGATTGAGCGATTTCAATATACACATGAAGAATGTGCAAAAAAATTAGGCAAAGATCGCGTTACGATTACGAATGCGTTGAGAATTTTGCTTCTACCTGATGAGGTTCAAGAAGATCTTGTTTCGCATCGAATGAGTGCTGGTCATGCAAGGGCCTTATCTAGTTTAGGTGGAGACACAGCAAAAATTTTGCATGCACGTGCTTTGATTCTGAAAAAAGAATTAAGTGTGCGGGAAACAGAAAGTTTATGTAAGGCGTTAAAGCTTGAAGAGACTCAAAAATCTCGAAAAAAAAATAATCCAGATCTTCAGTATATCCAAGAATCTTTAGAATCGATGCTGTCGGTGCGAGTGAATATAAAAGGTTCAGCAATACGGGGGCGCATAGAGTTAGGTTATTCTTCGAAGGCAGAGCTTGAGAAAATTTTGGAGATCCTTAAATTTCATTCAGCAGCCCATTAAACTCACCTTGTCTACTCCATCTTTTTCCTATATCAATTTCTGTGCCCCATTTGCCTGCGCGTCGTTAGAAACGTTATTAAACGAGCGAAGAGGTTTGCCTTGTCAGAATTAAGTTTGATTCCTAATCCGCAATTAATGCTTGTTCAAGCTGTTGTTTTTATGTCGCAGATTTACGTTGTGAATCGGTTTCTTGTCGTGCCTTTCTCGAAATTGAAGGGTTTGCGAGAAACTGCAACGGTTGGTGCAGACACGAAAGTTGAAGAGCTAAAAAATGAGATTCGAGCGTTAACTCAACAGATTGAGACCCGCCTATCTGAAACCAGCGAGCAAATAAAGAGTTCCAAAGAAAGTGTTCGTATGGAAGCTAAAAAGAAACGAGAGCAATATTTGATACAAGCTCAAAAAGATGTCGTTGAAATGGCAAATTCAACCAGGCAGGAAGTCTTATTAAATTTGCAGGAAGAAATAAAAAAAATAGATACCCTTGCGAGTAAATATGCGGATGCTTTGTATACAAAGATTTCTGGATAATAAAGCGCCCAGAACCCAGATAGGGAGGAGGCTTTCTCTATGACAGAGTCGTTTCATTGGTTTGTGGAATATCTTGTTCCTTATTTAAATTTCATAATTTTTCTGTGTATTTTGGTGTTTTTTGCCAGAAAGCCAATCTCTCAGCTCGTTGTGAAGAGAAAAATGGAGTTTGATTCTCATTTCAAGTCTGCAAATGAGAGTTTGCTTCATGTCAAACAACAGTTTGAGGAACTTCAAAATCGGAATCGTTTGCTTGAGAGTGAGATAGCACAAATGAAAGAAAGGGCTATTCAAGACGCTCAGAATGAGGCGAATCGTATTATTGAAGATGGGAAAAGACTAGCTCAACAGATTTTAGAAGATGCAAAAAGAATGCAAAAAGCAGAGTTTTATCATGCACAAAAAGAGCTCGAAAATCAGGTTTTAAATTTGGTTAAGTCTACACTCATTAAAAAATTTGAAAATGAGTTTGATGAAGCTAAAGACCAAAAATTTGTGGGGGATCGATTGAAAGAAATGAGTGCATTAAATAAGACCTCTCTAGTGGGAGGATAGGTATGTCCAAGGGAGTCAGTTTAATTGCTATTCGTTATGCGAGATCCTTAGTTGCTCTTGATGAAAAAAGGGGAGCAGAGGAGCGTGTATCTTCCTACCAAAATATATTCAAATCTATCGAAGAACTTTTTGCGATTCGAGAAGCGATTCAGATCTTGAAAAGTCCTGTAATGCCAAAAGATTTAAAATTTAATCTTTTGAATTTGGCGTTTGGGGGTAATGTAGATGAGATCTTTAAGAATTTTGTGAATAACCTGATAGAGGCCAACAGAATTATACTTCTTCCAGAGATTGGGAAGGCTTATGAATCAATTCTGATGGAAAAAAGAAATGAACAAAAAGCAAAGGTGTTGTCAGCAAGAGTTCTCTCTGATGACCATGTAAACAAGATTGAAAAAACCTTAGGAAATATCTTTCACAAGAAAATTATTTTGACGAACGAGATTGATAAGAAATTATTGGGTGGCTTTGTAGTTAAAATCGAAAATTATATTTTGGATTATAGCTTGTTGTCGTTTGTAAAAGCATTCTCTGAGTGAGTCAGTCTGAGAAAAGATAGGGATTCGAAATGGAAAAAATTCGGGTTGAAGAAGTAAGTAGAATTATAAGTGAAAAGATTAAGAATTTTGGGAAGAAAACGGAACTTGAAGAGACCGGCACTGTTCTTACAGTAGGGGATGGTATCGTTCGAGTTTATGGACTTGAAAAAGTCATGTCTGGAGAATTAGTCGAGTTTGCTGGTGGAGAGAAAGGGGTTGTTCTTAACCTAGAAGAAGACAATGTTGGTGTGTGCGTTTTAGGATCCTGTCAGAACATTTTTGAAGGGGACTCGGTTCGCCGACTTCAAGAGATTAACTCTGTTCCTGTCGGGGAGGCTTTGCTGGGGCGTGTTGTAAACGCTCGTGGGGAGCCTATAGATGGAAAAGGGCCTATAGCAGGCACAAAGATTCAGGTTGTTGAGCAGAAAGCTCCAGGAATTGTGTCTCGAAAACCTGTTCAAGAACCTCTTCAAACAGGGATCAAGTGTATTGACACGATGACTCCGATTGGGAAGGGTCAAAGAGAGCTGATCATTGGAGATCGTCAGACTGGAAAAACTGCGATTGCGATTGACACAATCATCAACCAAAAGGGCAAGGGTGTTATTTGTGTATATGTTGCAATTGGTCAGAAAGCTTCTACTGTTGCTCAAATTGTAAATCATCTTCAGCATGCTGGTGCAATGGAATATTGCATAGTTGTTGCTGCAACCGCTTTAGATCCTGCACCAGAACAGTTTTTAGCACCTTATACAGGTTGCCGAATGGCAGAATTTTTTCGAGATAGTGGACGGGATGCATGCATTGTTTACGATGATCTTTCTAAACAGGCTGTAGCGTATCGCGAACTTTCTTTGCTTCTACGAAGGCCTCCTGGTCGAGAAGCATACCCTGGAGATATTTTTTATCTACATAGTCGTTTGTTGGAAAGGGCTTGTAAATTGAGCGATAAGTTGGGAGGAGGATCTTTAACGGCCTTTCCAATCATTGAAACTCAAGCAGGTGATATTTCTGCTTACATCCCTACAAACGTAATTTCTATTACAGATGGACAGATCTTTTTAGAGTCTGATTTATTTTTCGCAGGCATTCGTCCTGCAATGAACGTTGGTTTGTCTGTATCTAGGGTGGGTGGTGCCGCTCAAATTCCCACTATGAAGGGTGTTGCTGGTCGTCTGCGTTTGGAACTTGCTCAGTATAACGAATTGAAGGCATTCGCTCAGTTTGGTTCTGATTTGGATGAGGCAACCCAGAAAACCTTACGCAGAGGTGCCGTCCTTGTAGAGGTGTTAAAGCAGTTTCAATATGAACCTCTCGATGTAGCTTTTCAGGTTGCATCGATCTATGCAGCAACAAACGGTCACTTGGATGATATGAAATTGGAAAATATCCGCGCTTGGGAGAAAGGTTTTTACAACTATTTGTCACAGAAATGTGCTTCCATGCTTCAGAAAATACAAAATAAATGCAAGATGCAAGAAGTTGAAGAAGAGCTAAAAAAAGCAGTTTTATCCTACAAAAAGGAGTTTGTTAGCTAATGTCTGGCTTGAAAAATACAAAGCGAAGAATAGTTAGCGCAAAAAATACTCAAAAAGTAACACGAGCTATGAAGCTTGTGTCATCTGCAAAATTTGCCAGAGCTCATCATAATGTTACAAGAGCGAAACTTTTTGGAGATTCCTTTGATAAAATTCTTGTCAATCTCGAAACTTTTATAAAGAAGAATCTCGAGACTTTGAGTTTGGCACAAGAAAGAAAAGAAAAAAAAGTTCTTTTACTTGTGGTGACTTCCGATCGTGGTTTATGTGGTGCTCTCAATTCTAATATTCTCAAATCTTGTTATTCTTTTTTGGAAGATAAAAGTTCTAAAGGTATTTCTGTCGAACTTTTACTATGGGGGAGAAAATCCCATATTTTGAGGAAGAAAAAGGTTGACTCCGTTCTTGATGCAACTCAGAAGGTTCTTGATAAGCCAAGTTATGTTTTATGCAAGCAAGAACTTCAGCGAATCTTCGAAAAGTTTAAAAACAAAGACTGGGATGCGGTGTATGTAGCTTATTCTCAGTTTAGAAATGTGATCTCACAGCAGCCTAAAATCTCTCTGTTTTTACCTTATAAACCCGTCAAAGTGGAGGGTTTTCAAGCTGATCCGAATTTGATTTTGGAGCCAATGAGCTCAGACTTTTTAGAAGAGGTCATTGAAACGAAATTAGTAGATGTTTTGTTTCGGATCTTATTGGACAGTACTGCATCCGATCATGCGGCAAGAATGTCTGCAATGGATAGCGCAACAAGCAACGCTGATAAAGTTATCAGCGATCTCACTCTTGAGTATAACCGAGCGAGACAGGCAGCAATTACTAAAGAACTTATTGAAATAACAAGTGGAGCAGAAGCTCTGTAGATAATTAAGGGGTAAATACGAATGTCAGTTGTAAGTGAAAACTGGGGAAAAATAGTTCAGGTAATGGGGCCCGTTGTAGATGTTGCTTTTACTGGTAAATTGCCTCCAATTTTTAATGCATTGAAGCTGACCAACAAATTTATAAATGACCAAAAATTGAATCTGACCCTTGAAGTTGCAGGACACCTTGGAGATAACATTGTTCGTACTATTGCGATGGATAGTACCGATGGTTTAAGTCGAGGAGAAATGGTTCTTGATTCAGGGGAACAGCTTTCAGTTCCTGTAGGGCCTGGTACACTTGGTCGTATTATGAACGTCATTGGAAGCCCCATTGACGAAGCTGGAGAGATTAAGTTTAAGAAAAAATATCCTATTCATAAATCTGCACCCAAACTCACAGATTTAAATACTAAACAGGAAATACTCGTAACAGGCATCAAAGTTGTGGATCTTATGGCCCCTCTGTTGAAGGGGGGAAAGATCGGTCTTTTCGGTGGTGCGGGTGTTGGTAAAACCGTTCTGATACAAGAGTTGATTCACAATGTTGCAACTCACCATGGGGGATACTCTGTATTTGGTGGGGTTGGTGAAAGAACAAGAGAGGGAAATGACCTTTATCTTGAAATGAAAGAATCAGGGGTTTTGAGCAAAACGGCTCTGATATACGGTCAAATGAACGAGCCTCCTGGGGCGAGAGCACGTGTTGCTTTGAGCGCTTTATCTGTTGCAGAATATTTTAGAGATGAAGAAAATCAAGACGTACTTTTGTTCATCGATAATATCTTCCGTTTTACTCAGGCTGGTGCAGAAGTTTCTGCTCTTCTGGGACGTATTCCTTCGGCTGTAGGGTACCAACCAACTTTGGCCTCTGAAATGGGGGAACTTCAAGAGCGAATTGTTTCCACGAAGAACGGGTCTATTACCTCGATCCAGGCAATTTATGTTCCTGCTGATGACTATACAGATCCCGCACCCGCGACGACTTTCGGTCACTTGGATGCTTCCATTGTATTGGAGCGTTCTATCGCATCTTTGGGTATTTATCCCGCTGTGGATCCTCTTGCGAGTAGTTCAAGAATTTTAGATCCTGCAGTTGTAGGTGAAGAACACTATTCAGTTGCCCGAAATGTTCAGAAAGTCATACAGGGTTACAAAGACCTTAAAGATATTATTGCAATTTTAGGTATGGATGAATTGACAGAAGAGCAAAAATTAACTGTAGCGAGAGCTCGAAAAATCGAAAGATTCTTCAGCCAGCCTTTCTTTGTTGCTGAGCAGTTTACAGGAACTCCGGGTGTCTTTTCCGACTTGGATGAGACCATTAGAGGATTCCGAGAAATTCTTGAAGGCAAACATGATGGAATTCCTGAGCAAGCATTTCTTTACGCAGGATCCATAGAGGAAGTTGTTGAGAAAGCAAAAAAACTAAAATAGTTGGGTGACTTTAAAGTGTTTAATCTCAATATTTATACTCCGAACAAGATTGTCGGGACTTTTCAAGTCAAACATGTTCAGTTGCCTGGAGCCTATGGACGTATAGGCGTTGGCGTCAATCACGCACCATTGATTTCAAAAATTCAATCTGGTGTTCTTTCTTTTGAAACGGAACAGAGTGAGAAGTACCGTTATTTTGTATCGACAGGAGTCGCTCATATTTCTAAAAACAATCTCGATGTTTTGATAGAGAGTGCAGAGGCCCCTACAGATCTTGATAAAGAACGCGCAAAAAAAGCAGAGGAACGTGCTTTAAATAGATTGAAAAATTTAACTCCCAATATCAATATTCCCCGAGCTTTGAGTTCTCTCGAAAGAGCGAGGCAAAGGATCATGCTTGCTGAGCAACCTGACGAGAGAAGTCCTTCTTAAGTTATTCTTTCTGACTACTTCGATTCAAAACCCCTTTTTAAAAACTGCAATTCTGTGAAGGTTGTATACTCGTAAGGAGTAAGAAATGACTTTTAAAGCAGATGTTTTGTGAGGTTATCTATGGAAAACAATTATGTTCAAACACCAAACTCTTTGGATTTTCCCCAAGCGTCTTTACTTCTTACAGGGGCAACAGGATATCTTGGAAGTAGAGTTGTAGAGCTTTTGAGTGAAGAAAACAGTGGAATTGTTGCAATCTATAGAAATCGAGTTCCCGATCCAAAAGCTAATCTCTATCCGATTGCTGCTGATTTATTAAACAAAGACCTTCTTGCGGCTCCACTCAGAGGTATCCATACCGTTATCCACCTTGCATGGGAGAACAAAGCACCAATTTCAAAGTTAAAAGAGTTAGAAGGCCCTTTAAACGCGTTTGAAGAAACATCTAATACAAGAAGCCTCCGAAATCTTTTAGAGGCAATGGAAGCAGCAAAAACCCCTCGCATCATTTTTGTAAGCGCGGTGGGCGCTCACAGAGACACGAAAGAACCTTTTTTAAGGGAAAAATACAAATGTGAGCAGATGATTATCAACTCGGCTGTAAAGGAGAAGATCATAATTCGAATCTCTCCACTCTTTGGCCATCATAGAGACGGCGGATTTGTTCAAGTTGTTAAAAAATTTATGAAATATCAATTTTTTTATCCTTTTCCCAATTATAAGGATCCGATAAGCCCCCTTCATGTGGACGATCTTATCGACCTCATCTCAAAATGCACCAAGGTTAAAATGTATGATTTTTGTGCAATTGTGGATCTAGTGGGCGGTGAGCTTTATAGCGCCTCACAAATATTCAATATCGTTGCGCGTCAACAAAATAAAAATATGTTTGCAGTTGGTACTTTTATTGGAAATGGTTTTATTAAATTTATTGAAAGAAAAAATGAAAAACAGGAATTAAAAATTTCAGATTATTTTGTTTTGGGAAGTCGAATTGAAAAAAAAATTCGACACAAAAATCCACTTTCAAAATTGTTGCCTGAAAAATGTAGAGCGTTTAAAGAAGAATATTTTTCTGCGAGTTGATTAGAAAAATATTTATATTTGTGAGTGATCTTCTTTTCGTAGAAAGCTTGGTATATCTAGATTATCGCTGTTGCTGTGAAGACTCACTCTTTCAGCAAGATCTAAAGCCTCATCAATTTTTTTATCAATATCCATGCGGAGGGATTCAGCATCTTGGATATTCATGTTGAGACTTTCGATCTCAGTTTTTTTGATTTCAACTGGACATTGCATAGGTGTTTGTGTTGAGTTTTGTGATTGGATTTCAGGCTCATTTGCTAAAATAGGAGTCGTTATTTCGCTTTTAATGTGGGAGAAAGAAAAACTATATCCTTTGGAATCTAGTTCTCGAACTTTGTCTTCAGTTTGTTGTTTGACATCGTCTAGATGTGTTGGTGTGAATGGGTTTGATTTGACTGCTCCTCTTAACTTATAGACATCTTGTTCTGCGTATCGAGATCTCATCATAGGTTTAGTTGCAGTGATTTTTTCATCAGAATCAAATCCAGTTGCTATGACAGTAACTCGAATTTCATCTGTCATTTTTGGATCTATGACCGCACCAAAAATAATATTTGCATCTTCATGTGCAGATTCTTGGATGATTGTACAAGCTTCGTTGACTTCTAATAGAGAGATATTTTCACCTGCTGTTATGTTGATGAGAATTCCTGAGGCTCCATCTATGTCTATATCGTCTAACAAAGGTGAGGAAATCGCTTGATTTGCGGCATCTACAGCGCGGTTTTTCCCTGATGCATAACCAATACCCATCAATGCTTGACCGGTGCTTGACATAATTGTTTTTACATCTGCGAAATCAACATTGATTGTTCCTGGGATATTAATGATGTCGCTTATACCACGAACTGCATTAACAAGAACGTTGTCCGCGAGTTTGAAGGCGCCAATAAGACTAAGATCAGGAGTTGCTATTTCGAGAAGTCTTTCGTTTGGAATAACAATGAGAGTATCTACATTTTCTCTGAGTCTTTCGATGCCTATTTCAGCGTGTGTTCTTCTGCGTTTGCCTTCGAATAAGAATGGACGTGTTACGACGGCTACAGTAAGAGCTCCTTGATCTCTTGCTATTTGTGCAACAACAGAGGCACCTCCTGTTCCTGTTCCACCACCCATTCCTGCTGTTATAAAAACCATGTCAGCGCCTGCAAGAGCTTCCTGTATTTCATGTCTATCTTCTAATGCTGCATCACGTCCGACGCTTGGATCTGAACCAGCTCCAAGACCTTTGGTAAGTTCTTTTCCAATTTGAATTTTGTTAGGAGCTAGAGATGTCTTGAGTGATTGCATATCCGTATTCACTGCAATGAACTCAACTCCTTCAATTTTTTCTTTAATCATTGTGCTGACAGCGTTTGTTCCACCCCCTCCAATTCCTATCACCTTAATTTTTGCTGCAGGGGATTCCATATCGAGGAAATTGAAACTCATAAGTTTACCTCGTTAAAAATTTAGTAGCTCATTAAAATTATAGAAATATCAGCATTCAAGTGTCAACATGTTGACACTTATTATCTTCGGGATTTTTTTGAATTCAAGGTGTAGAGAATCAATAGAATTGATGATTCTTTTATAAATAGATAAATTGTTAAATCAGTAAAGTTCTTTAACCCAATTGACTATACGTAAAAAGGAGTTTCCAAAGAGACCTGTTCTCATTTCCATAAAACTTGTATTTGATTCAGAATATTCTTTATAGAGCAGCCCTAGTACCGTTGCGTATTTAGAAGGTAATTTCGAATATTCTTCTGTGGCTAGATTTTTTTTGAAAACAGGGTCTATCTTATCTACAGGCATGCGAAGAACTTCTTGAAAAACATTTCGAATGCCCAGAATGTCTGATCCTCCACCAGTTAAAATGACACCTCCTTGAATAAAGGGTTTTAGCGCAGAAATCTCTTTTTGAACAAGTCCTGCAAGTTCTACTATTCGAGCATGCAGAATGTCGTAGAGTTGTTCAGGGTTAATTTTGCAGGCTTGTCCCTGAAAGTCTCGAATCTCCCATGAAAATGCCGAAGAATTGTTTGAGAGACCTGCAGCTATTTTGATTCTTTCTGCTTCATCAAAGGGAAGGCCTAGGCCGATTGAGATGTCTTTGGTCATAAGATTTCCACCAATTGCAACAGTGAATACCTTTGAAGGTTTTCCGTTCATAAAAACCATACCATCGGTAGTTCCTCCACCAATATCTAGAAGGACTATACCTAGGTCTTTTCTTGGTGGGTCTATTGTTACCAAAGAGGAGGCGTATTGTTCTGAAACAAGGCTTTGAACTTTAACCCCACAGCTATTGCATAATCGAACAAGATCTGAAAGGTAGAATCTATCTGCTTCAATGACAAAAAATTTGGCACCTAGATGAGTCCCTGAAAAGCCTATAGGATTGATAATCCATTCGCGATCATCGATTTGATAACCATATGGAGAAATATGAATAAGCTCTCTTTTTTCATTGTGATTTTCGAATTGAATTTGTTCTTTTATTTTTTCAAGTGTTTTGGGCTTAATGATGCGATCGTGATCTATTGGTACTTGTACAGTTACAAATCCACTCTTTAAATGCGTCCCCGATACACCCAAGGAGACTTTATCGATTTTGCAATTGAATTCTTTTTCTCCAAGGTCGATAAGGGTTGCGAGCGCTTTCTGTGCAGCATAAAAATCTGAAATCATCCCTCTGCTCATTCCTTGGGAACTAACCATAACGGTGTCTATGGTTATCTGTGGTTCTTTGTGCGAGAGTTGTAAAAACCCCAGACAAAATTTTGTCGTTCCTAGATCGATGGCAAAAATTTTATCCATTATGGGTCCCTCATAATCGTGATTCTTTAATGAAAGCCTTGTCGGCGTAATCAACTTCTATGTATTCTAAATTTTTATGACTTTTTTTAGCCTCTTCTTGGATTTTCCCAAGACGTGTAAATTGCTGTGTAAAGGGTGGAAATCCGAAAACTATATTCAAATTCGAGTTTTCAACTTTTGCAAAAAATCCTCTGTATTTTTTATATTCTATGGAAGTAAAATGGAGAGAGTTTTTTTCAGCTAGTTCAAGAAGGTTGATTGCGTCATAAATTATGATTTTATCTTTTTTTGTAAGAGCTGAATCCTCTAGAGGTATTCCAGTTAAAATAGTTTGAAATTTTGGTTTAAAATTGGAGTCTTCATAAATCTCGGCGTCTTTCGATATAACTTTATTCCCATTTTCTGAAAGCCTCATGATGGGGATTCTAGGTTTTAAAGTAACAATAAGCTTGTTTTCAGGTGTAAGAAAAATATGGACTTGTGCAAATCCTTCTTTTTTTTGAATGACTTTTGCTAGATCTGCTAATGCCTCAAAGCGAGGAAGCTCTTTTAAAGTTGTTCCCATTCTTTCATACAAAATTGCTTTTAACGATTCGGAGAATTCCCCTTCAAAGAGAATTCTATAGTTATCGTGGCTCAAATTTAATTCTGATGGAGTGGCTTTTTTAAACAGATGAAAAAGGTACAAAAATCCTAAAAATATGAGAATTCCGAAGGGGGCAATTAATATTTTACGAGTAAAAGCATGAGATAAAATGAACGGTTTTTGGAATTGAATTTGTTGGCTTTGTAGGACTGTAGCTAACCTAGCCTTTCTCTTAATTTGAAGGCCAAACGCCATACGTCACCTGCCCCTAATGTGATGATGATCGTGTTCTCTTTTATAACTGAGATGACTTTTTCTTGTGCGCTATCAAAATTCGAAGCAAAGGAGCATTCAATTTTTGAAACCTTTTCAATATCTGATACGAGAGTTTCCAGTGCTACAGGGTTTGAATCCTCTTCTCCTGAGCTATATATGGGCAAAACGACCACTGAATTAGCATTCGAAAAAGATCCCACAAAATTATTGTACAACGTTTTTATCCTGCTATAACGATGTGGCTGAAAAATTACGACAATATTGCTTTCAGGGCATGAAGAACGGAGAGCTTGGAGTACGGATTGTATCTTTGTCGGATTGTGGGCGTAGTCATCATAGATGGTGAGTTGTGGTGAGTTGAAAATTAATTCTAAGCGTCTTTTAACCCCTGAGAAGCCATCAAAAGCTTCAACAACATTTTTCATATCAAGACCTAATGCCAAAGAACTTGCAATTGCTGCAAGGGCATTTTCCACATTATGTTGTCCAATTGTTTTCGTGTGAACTTTATATGTCTTAGATCCTACTTCCACTAAGAAATAACTTTCTCTATTTTTGCAAATATACTGAGATCCTCTTACTTCAGATGGAATATTATAGGCATAGCTAAGTTTCTTCCCCTTAAAAGAGTTACTCAGTTGAACGCAATGAGGATCCGAGGCATTCAAAATGGCGCACCCATCTTTTTGGATGTTAGAAAGATAATTTTCAAAAGTGGTGTAAATATGAGAGTGATCTCGGAAATAATCCATATGATCATAATCAACACTGGTCAGAACGCCTACGTAAGGTTGATATTTTAAAAAAGATCCATCCGACTCATCTGCTTCTACAATAGCAAATTCTCCTTTTCCACAAAGAGCTAAGCTATTAAAATTTCTTAATCCGGCACCTATGATAGCTAAAGGATCTTTACCTAGTTGTGAAAGTAAATAAGCAATCATAGATGACGTCGTAGATTTTCCGTTTGTTCCAGCTACGCAAACAGCCTTCTCTCTTGTAGAGATGAAGTAGTTAAGAAGATCAGACCTATGGAGAATTGTAAGACCTAGACGGTTTGCTTCTTGCAATTCTGAATTTGTATTCTTAATAGCAGAAGAAATGACAATGATTGGGTTTTCAGAACCTTTTATATTTTTTTTTGAATGCCCAATAGTTAGGTTTATTCCTAGATTTTGCAAATAATTTACAGTGTCTGAACGGGATTGATCACTGCCCGATATTGAAAAACCTAGTTTATATGCCACTTCAGCTAGAGGAGCCATTCCGCTTCCTCCAATGCCAATGAAGTGAATTTTAGAATGATGCGATAGTAGAAGATTTGCGTTGAGAGTAGCTTTCATTGGAACCTGTCCTTGTTGATTCACGACCAATGCGAGCTATTACACCGACTAAGAAGAAAAAAACAAGTAAAGAACTAAGGCCGCTGCTAAGAAAGGGTAATGTAATACCTTTTGTAGGGAGCATGCCCATGACTACAGCAATATTAAAGAGGGACTGTACTGCAAGTAGGCTGCTGAGTCCGAATGCTAAAAATTGTTGGTATCTATCCTTTACTGAAAAGGTAATGATCCAACCACAGAGAACGATGAGAAAAAAGGATAAGCAAACAAATAAAGTACCAATATATCCACTCTCTTCTGCTATTACAGAAAGAATAAAGTCTGTATGCGCTTCAGGGAGAAAAAACAGTTTTTGTTTCGAAGATCCAAAACCAACACCCCATAGCCCTCCATTTCGGAATGCTAGAAAACTTTGAACTATTTGAAATCCCTCTCGTTGAACATTCGACCAAGGATCTAAAAAGCTTAAAATTCGTTTTAATCTATAGGGAGCTGTCAAAATGGCTGTCCCCAAAATGACGAGACCTGCCCCGCACGATGCCATAAGAAATTTACGAGAAAGACCCGCAACATAAAGCATAAGTATGCACAGTAAAATAAGCAGAGCAGAACTTCCAAAATCAGGTTCGCGAAGTAAGAAAATACAAAATAAGGCGAGGACAATAAAATTGGGAGCTAACCCTGCAGAGAAATTATTGATGTTGGAATGTTTTCTGCTGAGATTTTTAGCAAGAAAAAAAACCATCGCAATTTTTGCTATTTCGCTAGGTTGAATACGTATTCCAAAAAAATTTATCCATCTTAAAGCTCCTCCGACTTTGCTATACATTCCTGGAACAAAAACAAGAGCAAGGCTTAATAAAGAAAGTCCGGTGAGAGGTAAAGTTAAACGTGAAATCCATTGAAAGGGAACGTTATATAATACAAGAACGATAAGATATCCTGTTAAAATTGCTAGAAGCTGTTTCTTTAAAAAAAATTGGGGTTCTTGATAGAGTTCTACACCCTTAAGGGCAGATGCTGCATAGATTGCTAATAGGCTATACAAAGTTAAAAAACAAGTAACCGTAATGAGGATGTGTTCAGCTTTTTTTAAATTTGGGAAGGGGTTCATAGTTATTATTCACACCTTTTGAAGTTAAAAAATTATGAACGCAGTTATTAAAAAACGCTCCTCGATCTTCAAAATCTTTAAACTCATCTTGACTAGGACATGCAGGAGAAAAAAGAAGATCTCCTTTCAAGTCTACTAAAATAGTCTGTAGATCACTAAGGGCTTCTTTCAACGTTGGATAAATTGTAACCGGAATATAGGAATTCAGTTCGTTAAATATTTGAGTATTTGTAGGGCCGAATGCTACAATTTTAGAAATTTTATATTTAAACTTTATAATATCTTGGAAACTTTCTCCTTTCGACAATCCTCCTAAAAACAGCAAAACATGCCCTTGTGTGTTTTCAAGAGCGTGCAATGTGGAATCTACAACTGTAGATTTACTGTCATTAATTAGAGACCAAGAGTTTAATTTCCCAATGATTTCGCATCGATAAGGAAGTCCGACATAATTTCTAAGGAGAGGTGCTATTTCTAATATGGGTTTAGTTAACAGAAGACTTGCAGTTTTTAATGCAAGAAATGCATTTAAATAATCATGTTTCCATCGGAAGGAAATATTGCCTTGTAGAGTTTCTAAATCTTTGTCGCGTATAAGATGTATTTGAGAACGAGGCTTTGGTAAATGAAACTGTTCAATAGCGAGTTTGTAAGCATTCTCCTCGATTATTGCATGATCGGAAGAGGTTTGTTTATCAAATATTTTCCATTTTGCTTCTATGTATGCTTTGTAAGTTTTGTGCCTTTGAATATGATCTGGGCTTATTCCAGTGATGATAGCGAATTTTGGCTTTATGAGAAGAGAAGCTTCTATTTGATAGCTTGATAATTCCAAAAGCAAAAATTCACGAGGTTTTTCTAACATTAGTGAAGAGGCGGATATTCCAATATTTCCCCCTAGAGCAAAATCTATCTTCAGTTGGGAAAGTAAAGATGCAATCATCATAACGGTTGTGGATTTTCCGTTTGTTCCTGTAACAGCTATGAGTTGTCCTTTATAGTAACTTAAGGCCAAATCAATTTCTGTAATTATAGATTGTCCTAGAGCTTTTGCATTTTTTATAACTGAGTGTTCAGGGGGGAACCCTGGACTGACAACAAAGCGGATATTTTTTTCAGTAAGAATAGGATTTTTAGGATCGTTGAGGGTAGTTTTTTTATCAATTTCGGATAGTATGTTTGAATTCTCTTCGTAGAGGTATACGTCTTGATTGTGAAATTCGAGTAATTTCTTTGCGCCTAATCCCGATCGTCCAGCACCTAATACAATCCATTTCATCTCAACACCTTGTCTCTCTCTTTAACGAATTTTCAAACTGAGTAAACCAATAAGAGCTAATACAGCTGATATAATCCAAAATCGTACAATGACTTTTGGTTCTGGCCATCCTTTCAATTCAAAATGATGGTGTATTGGCGCCATGCGGAATACTCTCTTTCCTGTAAGTTTAAACGAGCACACTTGTGTGATAACTGAAATTGCTTCAACAACGAAAACACCACCGATAATAGCGAGAAGAATTTCATGTTTAGAGAGAATTGCAATTACTCCTAATGCGCCACCGAGAGGTAAAGAACCTACATCTCCCATGAATACCTGAGCAGGATAAGAGTTGTACCAAAGAAACCCCATCCCTGCTCCCACTAAACAAGAGGCAAAAATTGTAAGTTCGCCAGCATGACGTACATAAGGAAAATTAAGATAATTGGAAATGAGTAGATTTCCTGAGATGTAAGATAAAATTGCAAAGCTTGCTGCAGAAATCATAACTGGGCCAATAGCTAACCCATCCAAACCATCAGTCAAGTTTACAGCATTGCTTGTTCCCACTATTACAAAAACTGCAAAAGGAATGTATAAAAGTCCAAGATCGATATGAGCCGTCTTTAGAAAAGGTATGGTTACTGTTGTATCCTTTTCAAAATAATAATGAAGAATGCAAACGATACTTGCGAGTAAAACTTGCCAGAAAAGTTTAGTTTTTGCACTGACGCCTTTTGAATTTTTCTTTATGATTTTCATGTAATCGTCGAGAAAACCAAGAATCCCATATCCAAAAAAAATGATCATACAATACCAAACATAGGGGTTGGTTAAATCCATCCATAAGAGAGAAGGAATAACCACGGAAAGAATGATAAGTGCCCCGCCCATGGTGGGGACACCTGTTTTGCTAAAATGACTTTTAGGCCCATCCTCACGAACGACCTGTCCAAGTTGTTTCGCTTTGAGTTTTCGGATAAGCCAAGGAGAAAGAAAAACGCTTAAAAATAGAGCTGTGAGCAAAGAGATGTTTGCTCTAAAAGTAATGTATTTCGTAACGTTGAAAAAATTAAAATCACTTTTTAAAGAATACAGAAGATTATAAAGCATATTGTATATCCTTAATTGAGGGGTTTAATGAGTTCGTCAACAACTTTACCTAATTGAATAGCGAATGAACCTTTAATGTAGATAAGGTTAGCATCTTTAGTTAGAGCATGAACTTCTTTGAGTAAGTCCTCTGCACTAGAAAAATGGTGTATAGATCGAGAATCCATACCGAGTTGACTAAGTTCATCATCAAGAAATTTTGTCAAAGAACCAACAGTGATTAAACGTTTAGGATTGAGCTTAATACAGTATTCTGCAAGGCTTCTATGAGCTTCTTCTGAAAATGCACCCAACTCTCTCATGTCTCCAAGAATGAGAATTTTATCTTTGTCATAAAAGCTATGAAGAACGCTAGAAAGACCTGCTTTCATACTTTCTGGATTTGCATTGTAAGCGTCATCTATGACAGTTTGGCCGCGTACTGTTTTAAGCAATCTATAACGGCCTTTAACGCCAGTAAATTCGCGCAATCCTTCAATACATTTAGAAATGGGAATTTTTAAGGCAAATCCAACAGCTAAAGCAGCAGCCGAATTTAAGGCATATGAAGAATGATAGAGTGGAAGTATCAGTCTATAATCCTCACCTTTAATGTGAAAGATAAGGTCCATCTTTTCATCGAATTTAGATTCGGATTTAATGCAGATATCTGCTTGAGAATGATATCCAAAACTTACGAGTTGTTTCCCGAGTGTGAGTGCCTTTTCAAAAAGAATGGGGTCATCACGCAATATGACTCCTATGCTATTTAAGGGCGCTTCGGAAATGATTTCTAGTTTTGTTTTTAGAATGTTTTCTCGAGATTTAAATATTTCTAAATGTGCCGAACCTACATTTAAGCAAACACTTACATTAGGTTTTGCAGTTTCAGTAAGAAATTTTATATCACCTTGATGTCTTGCTCCAAATTCTAAAACTCCATATCTATAGGTTTCGTCTATTTCTAAAATAGCTTTGGGTATTGAAAATTCAGTGTTTTGGTTTCCAGGTGTGCTGAATGTCTTTGCTATGTGTGAAAGCATGAGGCTTGTCATAGTTTTTGCAGTTGTTTTTCCAACAGACCCTGTAAGGGCTACCAACTGAAAGGTACCTGGGAGAGAACTTCGCCATCCCGAAGCGATGGCATGGTAGGTTTGCATTGTGTTTCTAACGAGTACGCAAGCTGTTTTTGAATTGGATAATTTCCCCTGATTTGAAAAATATCCTACAGCACCTCTCTTGAGTGCTTCTTCTATGAAAGAGTGTCCGTCAAAACTTTCTCCTTTTAGAGGAAGAAACCAGTCCCCTTTTTTAATTTCTCGCGAATCCGTAACAAGTTGATCGAAGCGTGGGCATTTTTCCATTTCAGGGAGGTTTGCAATAAGTTGATTTCCTAACCATGTTTTGTAAGAGGCCCAGTTCATGTATGTTTACTCCATAAGAGATTGAGATAATGCCTTGCTATATTCTGGTCACTAAAAGGAATTTTTTTAGTCCCTATAATCTGAAATGCCTCATGACCCTTTCCTGCAATGAGAATGGTATCTTCTTTCTTTGCATGAGATATAGCATGCTCTATAGCGCGCTCTCGGTCTATTATTTCTAATGTTGAGTTGTTTTTAGATAGCCCTTTTTTCATCTCTGCAAGAATAAAGTCTGGATCTTCATTTCGAGGATTATCGGAGGTGAGTATCAAGCAATCCGCATTTAATTCGGCTTCTCTAGTCATTTCTGGTCTTTTTCCACTGTCTCTATTTCCTCCACAGCCAAAAACAATCCAGAGTTTTCCGCGAGTGTATTCTCTCAGCGTTTTCAGAATGGTTCTAATCCCAGTAGGAGTATGAGCAAAATCTACAAATACTTTGGGAACGTCCTCACGAGGGTCTATAAGTTCACATCGTCCAGGTATAGAGGCAAGATTCATCCATGATTGAGAGTCGGGAAAATAAGATGAAATCTCTTTTGCTAACAAAAACGCAGCAAGAAAATTTTCTGCATTATGGATACCAAAATAAGGGATTTCACCAGAGAACTCTTTGTTTTGAATTTTGAAACGAATGAATTGCCCTAGTTTTCCAGGTTTGACTTCCAATATGGGAACATGGTTTTCTTTTTGAATAGTCAGATGAGGATCAAAGCCATAAGTCCATAACTTCTTTGTTTCTAATATGGGGAATTTTTCTAGAAGTTTGTAGTGAACAATTGCAAGCCCATTATCTTTTAAGTGTCTTGTAAATAATAAACACTTTGCAGCCCAATAGTCTTCAATAGTTTTATGAAAATCGAGATGATCTCTTGAAAAGGAAGTAAAAATAGCTGCGTTGAATTTAAGATTTTGTAACTTTCCTTGCATAAGAGAGTGTGAAGAAACTTCCATAATTACATTTGGAATTTTGTTTTTAACTGCATGATCGAATTTAGAAAATAGTACGGGTGGGTCAGGTGTTGTATGATCTAAATGCCAATGATCTTTCCCATCAAAAGTACCGAGTGTCCCTAGGGATAAGCATTTTTGAGAAGCGTTGCGAACGAGTTGTGAGCTGATCCATACCGTTGAAGTTTTACCATCTGTTCCCGTAACACCGTACAGGTGAAGATTTGCTTCAGGATTCCCATATACTAGAGAGCATAATACGCTCCAAGCAGAACGAGAATCGGACACAATAAAGCAAGGAATCTTGTATTTCGACGGAATCCTCTTCTCGTTTTCAAGCACTATACATCCCGCTCCCATTTCAATGGCCTTGCTTATGAAATCGTGACCATCGTGTTGGGTTCCTTGAAAAGCAATATAGATATCGCCTTTCTGTATTTGATCGACTCTGTTTTGAGGAAAACCTAATGGAATTTCATTGGAACGAGAAATTGTTTTGATTAGAAGTAAATTTTTTTCAAGAGTTGTCTTTGCAATTTCAAAGGAAATCTTTTTCATCATTTGAACAACACATCAAGGGTTTCTTGTAACAGTTTTGCTCATCTCTCCAGCGGGTGTCTTATCAGGAGCGACATTTAGATACTTCAATGTTTTATTGACAATTTCACCGAAGGCGGGAGCAGCCCAACGTCCACCATAATAGGGTTTTTCATGTGGTTCGTCGATAACTATGTATACGAGGATGTGTGGATCGTTTACAGGAGCAAAACCTACAAAATTTGCTATACGCAGAGTAGGACCATAGCGATGAGTGAGCACATCTATTTTTTGAGCAGTTCCTGTTTTTCCGCCGGTTGTGTATTGAGGGGTTTTGGCAAGACTTGCTCCACCTTCATTTACTACTCGTTCTAAGATACGACGAACGACGTTTACTGTTTTAGGAGTGAGTATTTTTTTCTTATTTATAAGTTCAGAGGTATAGAGGATGTGTCCTTCCTCATTTTCAATTCTTTCAATAACATGTGGTCTGATGAGATTTCCACCATTTGCAAAAACAGAATACCCTGCAACAACCTCCATTCCTGTTACCAGTATGCCTTGTCCGAATGAAACGTTTGCATATTTTATAAGATCCCAGTTTTCAGGTTTTGCCAGTTGTCCTCCGGTTGCACCAGGAAATTCTATAAGAGGCTCATTGCTGCCAAATCCAAAGTTGTGTAAAGCTTTAAAAAGTGCGTTTTTACCGAGTCTTTTTGCAATCTTAAAGGTACAGATATTGCTTGAATGAATGAGAACTTCAGCAGTTGTAAGAAGATCTTTAGGATGATCGTCATGAATGACGGAATGAGTATCAACTTGATATCGACCTTTCTCACAATTGTGTATTTCATTTTCGTTTGTGAGGCCTTGTTCGATTGCGGAACTTATCACGAAGGTTTTCATGACAGACCCGGGTTCAAAAAGATCAGTAATTGCTGAATTATTTGTGTTTTGAATCTTCAAATTTTGAGACTCATTGGGATCAAAACTTGGTTGATTTGCTAAAGCAAGAATTTTTCCAGTATGGGGATCTGCAACAATTGCAAAACCACCTTTTGCTTTTGCAGCGACAACCCATTTTTCGAGAGCTTTTTCTGCTATTTCCTGAATAACGCTATCGAGTGTCAAGATCAGGTTGTATCCGGAACTTTCCGGTAGTGCTGAGTCTGCATTTAAAAAAATCTGATGTCCTTTAGCATCTCTCAATCTGAGAGAATCCCCAGAACTTCCTTTGAGTTTACTGTCATAAACTCTTTCCAATCCTAGCAAACCACTATCATCTTTTCCTACAAGTCCTATAAGGTGTGCAGCCTGAGTTCCTTGTGGATAAAACCTAGAGGGTTCCATCAGGCTGTATATACCTTGAAGGTCTAATTTTTTAACATCTTCTAATTCTTCGATGCTTATTTTTCTTTTCAGCCATGCGAAATAATTTTTTTTATTCCCTGTTGTTTTAAGGGTGTTTTGGTTGAGTTTTAGTATTTTGCTAAGTTTCAGCTCTTCTTCTTCCGTCGGATTGAACATCTTTGGATTTATAGCTAAAGACGGAGTTTTAATGCTAATAGCAAGTGGTACATAACGTCGATCATAAATTGTACCTCTATAAGGAGAACTCTTGATGGAACTTTGATATTGTTGTCGAGCCATCGAAGAAAGAATTTCAGATTTTGAAAACAAATGAAGGAAAAGTCCTCGAGCAAGTAACAAAGAGAAAGCGAGAGTGAAGAAAGTAAATGTAACTCGTGCTCTACTCGCATAAAAATGTGGAGAAGGTAATTCTTCCAGGAAAAAGACTGCGAGTTTTCTTTTTAATTTACGAAACCACATAATCACCTACTCTTGAATGAGTGCTGATAATGAATCTTTCGTTGTGAGTTGAGCGAGAGACATAGTTAGAAGACTTCTCTTTTTCAGCAGTTGTACTTCTTCATTTTTTAGGCGTCCGATTTCGTAACCGATCATAATAGTGCGAATTTTTATATGAATTTTAAAAAATGCTATAGAAAAAAGAAAGAATAGAATTAGAAAAAGAGAAATTTTAGATTTTCTGTTTAGGTCTTTCATTGCTTCCAATCTTTTCAATAACTCTAAGCTTAGCACTTCTTGCTCGAATATTTCTCAAAATTTCAGCTTCAGTTGGAAGAATGGGGAAGGGCTTAATTATTTTTGCTTCTATCTTTGTATCGGAGTGCATTATGGGGAGATATTTCAACATAGGGTCTTTCGAAATTTTCAGCTCTTTTTCTTTGTAAAAATTTTTGACAATCCTGTCTTCTAAAGAGTGAAAAGTAATAATACCTAATTTCCCATTTTCTTTTAGGATTTCGAAAGAATCCTTTAAAAACACTTGAAGTTCTTCGAGTTCTTTGTTGACGTAAATGCGGAGAGCCTGAAATACACGTGTTGCTGGATGTTTTTCGTGATGTTGTTTTGGAGGTACAGCATCACAAATTGCATTTGCGAGTTCCTTTGTTCTTGTGAAAGGTTTTTCGCTCCGAATTTGGACTATTTTTTTTGCAATTCTGCGAGCATATTTTTCCTCTCCAAACTCTTGAAAAATAAGTTGAAGTTCTCTCTCATTGCGAGAGTTTACGACATCTGCTGCAGATTCTCCTGAATCCGAATCCATTCTCATATCAAGAGGGCCGTCTTTCATGAAAGAAAAACCTCTATGGCCTTGATCCAGCTGGGGAGAAGAAACTCCAATGTCTGCAAAAATTGCAGAGATCTTTCCGCTGAAACCCAACATTTCCGCAATTTGTTTAATTTTTGAAAAAGGGCTCTTTATGATAGAAACATTTTTTTGCTCTATCTCTATCTGGAATATTTTCTTGAGATGGGTGATGGCTTGAGGATCTCTATCTAAACATATAAGTTTCCCACCCGGACTAATTTTTCCTAGTATCTTTTGAGAGTGCCCTCCTCCGCCAGCAGTACAGTCAAAAACAATATCTCCTGGATTGAGAGATAAATACGAAATACTTTCCTCAAGAAGAACGCTTGCATGATCAAAATCTGTATAAGTCAAATGTATAGCCCCTGTGATCAAGTCATTTTTGTATAGACAGAGATGATGTATAGCCTAGTTGATAGCTAAAATTAAAATGTTTAGTGAAAAAGCTGCCTCTTGTTGCAAATGTTTGAGGACGATATTTTATAATTAAATATTTTTCGGAACTGTCCGATGAAGTGTTTGAGGGGTTTTATCAAAAATTTTTAAACTTTGGGAGGGAGCATGGTGAGATTTGCGAGGCAAGGCAGGGCCTCACTTTATATCCTGCTCTTCGCGACATTTGTCGGTTCTTCCGGCTGCTCTACTGGCGGTCCACCGAACCCTGATGACGAAGTAACGTCACAGGATGCGGATGAAACGGATGAAACGGCAACTGCTGACGAAGAAAACGCAAATGCAGAGTTAGGAACTCAAGGGGATCAGGCTAATAACCTGACAAACGAAGAAAACGGAAAGGCGGAAGTACCAGCAAGCACTGCAGTTCCAGTAGAGGCGACACCCGTTGTCGAGGGAAGAGGGTATGTAGGTGGAAAAGCTGGTAGTCCCATGACAGAAGGGCTCCCTGAAGAGGGATCCAAAATGGCTTATATCGTGCAACCGGGCGATACTTTAAGCAAAATTTCTAAAAGAATCTTTTCAGACATGAATAGATGGCGTGAGCTTGCTGCAGCTTCAGCTGTAAAAAATCCTAACCTGATTTACCCAGGGGATGTCATTTTTTACCAGCTCGATTCTTCCAGCGTAGCGTTTGCAAAGAGATACGAAAACAAACAACGTGAAGAAACACCAGTTAAAAGTGGTGAAAGTCTGTCGGATGTTTCCAAGAGAATTTACGGTAATTCGAATCAATGGGCTTTTTTGTGGAGAATGAATGAGCACATTGGAAATCCAAATGCGTTAGAAGCAGGGACTTCAGTTTATTACGTAAGTCCTGACGTGTTGGATAGTTTCTCAGATAGTTCAACAGCTAAAGCTAAAATGAACACTGAGATTGTGGGTGCTAAAAAATCAAGCAACCACTTACGAAGCAATAAGGTTTAAAACCTATTGCTCAGTTTTAAAGTATAAATCACCGATTGAGTGATTAATATTTAAAAACTAAAAATAAAGAACTTAGCATTCTTAAGTGTCAAACGGAGTCTGTTGACCAGTCCGTTTGAAAATTTTTCCCGAGAATGGAATTGTAAATGGTCTCGTCTCGAGTGAGTTGAACTCCTGGAAGGACGAGACTATTTTTTATTTGCATATTTGATGGGATTTTGGTGCTTTCTAAAAAGATAAAAGCATTGGGACCTAGATTAGAATTTTCCTCAAAGGTTGGTTTGTTTGTGAAAAAAAATGGAGAGTTTAGTCCTTTCTCCTTGTTTACATTGGAATTTTGCCTTGAAAAAAAAGGGTTCATTCCAAGACGCTTCCAACATTGATTTAAACAAAGTGATTTCAGGAAGGATTTATTTTCTAAATGCAAAATCGCCTTGGCGTGGGCATCAAAATAGTCTCGTGGAGAACCAATATCTGACCAGAAAGGATTCAAAGCTAAAAAAGAAATGGGAATTCCTTTTTTTATAAAATCTTTATAAATCGGAATGATTTCGCTTGGAGATGAAGAGGGTATGTGTTTGTAAAATCCTTCTGAAAGGACTTGTATACAAGAAAATCCGTATTTGTGAAGCACGTCTCGCTCATGAGGAGAAGGTCCTCCGATTCCTAAGATGTGATTGTCGTCGCACCAAAGTACCGTTTTTTGAGGATATACCCTTGTTAACAATCCCATGCTTGCGATGTTGGTGGACTCTTGATGTTTGTTAACGAGGGAAGTTATATCAAAGTTTGTAACTATATCTCCGTTAATGACAATGAGATCTGATCCGGACAGTTTATTCCTAATGGCACCTATAGCACCTGCGGTGCCGAGAATTTCTGACCGTTCATCACAGAAGCTCACTTTAATAGGAAGTGGATACTGTTGTATAGACAACTGAATCTGTTCAGCAAGATAATGTCCATTCACAAAAATTTCATCAACAGAGAGTTTGTTGAGTTGTTCCAAAATAATGTAAAGAAGTGGGACTCCAAAAAAAGGAAGAAGGGGTTTTGGACAGAGGTTGGTTAAAGGACGAAGTCGCGTTCCAAAACCTGCTGCTAAAATAAAAGCTTTAAGTGGTTTTTTCATTTGAAAGCTTCAATAATCTTGGAATGAGTTCGTTTGTAAGATAAGGCCACTGTCTGTTTCCAGATAAAATTTCATTAAGCATGAGAAGAGTGGGGTTAATATATATTCTGTAATCTCTTTTTCCTTTTTTTGTAAGAAATGCAAAACTTCCGATTGCTTTCAGAAATCTTTGTAACGTAACGGCTTGCCATGAATCCAGAATTTCATTTTTGAGATTTTTCCCATTTTTGTGCGAATGCTCTAAATGTCTAAGGGCCTCGTCAAAGATAATTTTTCTAGACTCTAAACTTAAAGAAACATAGGGGTCGAAACATAAAGAGCACAAATCGTAAGCTGCAGGTCCCCAGCGCGCATCTTGAAAATCAATAACACCTAAAGTGTCGTTAAAGTAAAGTAAATTTCTTGAATGAAAATCTCTGTGAGTGAAATATTGAGGTATTTTGCTCAAATATCTACTCAATGATTCAATTTCCTTTGAAAAAAAAGTGGAATCTTGTGAATTTTTAAAGTCAGAAATTGTATCTAGAAATTGTGCTCGGAAAAATTCAAGTTCTCGATGGAGCAAAAAATAATCAAAACCTCTTTTTGACCAAGAAGAGGTTGAATCAGGTTGGATTGCATAAAATTTATAAAGAAGTTTTGAGGCTAGTTTGTAAAGAGAGATATTTTCATCTTGATTCGAGGAAACTTTGAGGTCGAGTGTTGTGTCCCCTAAGTCTTCTATAAAAAGAGAGTCAAAATCTTTGAGCAAATTATGTATTTTGGGAACAAAGACCCCGTTGTTTTCAAGCGTTTTCCCAATTGTAATCCAGGAGTACGAACCTGTTTTAAGATCCAGTGCGTCCTGACCATGAATTTGCATTAGAATGTAAGATTTATTTTGATTGGAAGGAAGGACTCTAAAATATTGGCGGTTAGAACCATCTTCGGTCAAAGGTACACATTTTACAGAAGGGCAATCCAGCACCTTGCAAAGAATCTCTGTTGGTGCTTTTCTATTCAACATCGAGCTTTCTCGCTTCCTAAACGATTATAAATCGAATTTTCGGACCAAGGTTCAATTTTAAATGTGTGTTTGTCGGATAAAATAACTCACCATCGATAGTGTAAGCGTTGGCTTCTGGGGTTTCCGCTGTCAGAAGCAAATCTTTACAGAGAAATTCAATTTTATAAGTTCGATTTCTTGAAAGATTAAATAAAAAATAAGGAAGAATCCATGGAATTTTTTTAGGAGAGCATAAGACGCTGAGAAATTGAAACTGATCAGGATTCTTCAATGCAAGAGGGAAAGCTTTAATTTTTAAAGGGAGAAGTTCGACTGTTGAACAAAAAACAAGCGGAGTAGAAAGCGAAAGTAAGTTTTTTTTATCGGCCTCAAAAGTGTAGATATCTTCTTTCACAACAGAGTTAAAAAGGTTTCCACTAAAGAAATATGAGGCAACCACTTTCAAGAAAAAAAGAATACTGCCTAGATATCCAGATTTGTTTTTATAGAAAGCCTCTAAAAAACGTCGACTTGATGAGTTGGCAAAGATGAAACCAAAGTGATTAGCAACTTCAAGAGTGTTGAGCTCTACTGTTCCCATGTATTTACGCATGGAATGACCTTCTACCAGTCTGTATAAAATTTGTTCAGGTGTTCCGCGAACATTTAAATTGTCTGCGAGAACATTCATTGTGCCTCCGCGGAGTATCGCAATATCGGGAAGTTTTTTCCCCTTATATTCATGGATAAAAGCGGTTAATGTTCGACTGATGGTTCCATCTCCCCCGTTGATTGCGAGAGTGTCTATTTCCTTTTCTGCGAACTGTTTCGCGACTTTACGGAGGTCCTCAAGGTTGTTTGTAACTTCGAGCGTTCCCCTAGAGCCTGCGATATAACTTAAGAGCTTGGATCGTTCTGGGTTTCGTTTGTTTGATTTCGCATGAGGATTTGTTATGATCCCTATTCCAGCCATTTGGAATCCTTATTTTGTGCTTTAACTAGCTTATTTGATGGATGAAGAGCCCGTGCGTAAATTACCTATTCCTTCTCGGGATAGAAAACCCGTTCAATTTTCACCGCTTCAACTGTACCTACAGGAGATAGCGAAATATCCGTTATTAACTCCGGAAGAAGAGCTTGAATTAGCAGTCCAGCACTACGAAGAGAGCGATATCAAAGCAGCTCACCGCCTCATAACAGCTAATCTGCGTTTCGTAGTAAAAATAGCCAATGAGTTTCGTAGGGCGCAAGTTAATCTTCTGGATTTGATCCAAGAGGGAAACTATGGCCTTATGCAAGCTGTAAAACGTTTCAACCCTTACAAGGGTGTAAAACTTTCAAGCTATGCTGCTTGGTGGATACGTGCATATATTTTGAAATATTTAATGGATAATAAAAGCCAAGTTAAAATCGCCACAACGGCGGCTCAAAGGAAGCTTTTCTACAATTTGCAAAAAGAGACGGATCGCTTGCTTTCCGAATATGAAACTGCGGACCCTAAAAAAATTGCAAAGCGTCTTAATGTTTCAGAGAAAGACGTTGTGGAAATGCAAAAGAGACTTTTGAATCCAGATCTTTCTTTGGATGCTCCTCTGAACGAGGAATCTTCCGCCCCCTATAGAGATTTGCTTGCAGATGAGCAAAGTTCTATTGAAGATCTTCTCTCAGATCAGCAGGTAAAGATGATTTTTTCTCAACATCTTGAAGAATTTAAGAAGCAATTAAAAGGGCGAGACCGAGAGATTTTTGATCTTAGGCTTTCGAGTGAAACACCACAGACGCTTCAGGAAATTGGTGATAAGTATGGCATCAGCCGAGAAAGGGTGCGCCAAATTGAAACTAGAATTACTCAAAAGCTCAAAGATTTTGTAAAAGAAAAGGGGACTCTCGACATTTAATTTTTAGTGAAATCAATTTGTTTAAAATCAATTCATAAAGGACTTTTAAAGTGAAAAATTTACTCGTAATGGCAAGTTTAATTTCTACAAAACTTTTTGCAGAAGAGGCTGTTGCTGCAGCTAAGGCACAACCGTCTTTCATAGAAAATATGATCCCTTTCTTGCTTATTTTTGTTTTGATGTATTTTTTAATCATTAGACCTCAAGTCAAGAAAGCAAAAGAGCACACAAATTTGTTAAATGCACTGCAAGTGGGTGATGAGGTTGTTACTTCTGGTGGGCTGATTGGAAGGATTAGAAGTATCTCAGACTCTTTTGTTGTTCTAGACTTAGGTTCTACAACCGTTAAAGTTCTCAAAGAAAATATCAGTCGCACGTCTTTTCCAAAAAGCGTTAATAGCAAAGTTGCAAACAAAGAAGTGTCTGAAAAAGAAGAGAAAGGCTCCTAATTTTTTGATTAAAAAACTTGGCTTCTTCTCTTTCAGGTTATACGCTAGCAAAGTGATTTTGTATGAATGAAATTTGTGTAGAAGAGATGTCCTAGTGAAAAAACAAATTGGTATTCTTAGTCTTCTGTCTTGTTTATATTCTTCCACGCTATTTTCAAAAGATTCTGAACCACCAGGTCGTATTCCTGATGAGCTTGAAAGTGTTGCTGGTCCCTTACTTGGTTTTTCTTATGGGGGAACCTCTGCGGTTTCAGGTTTAAGTTCTGTTCGATCAAATCCAGCAATGCTTATTTTCGAACGCAAATACGAAGTATCAGGTTCTTACAATTGGCCAACGTATGGAAGAGATTTTTATCAAGTTGGTGTTACAGACTCTAAAACAGCATCTTTTGCCGCAGGTTTTCTCTATTCCTCTTTTCGTGAGCGCTATAAAATTCCTAGCGAGCTACCGGAAAAGAATGAAAGACGTCAAGCCTTTTACGATTCTCCTATTAAAAACAGACTTTCCTTTGCTCTTGCACAACCCTTTTCAAATTTTAGTGCTGGTTTAGGTGTTCAGATTGTCAACTCAGCGGTCAGTACACAAAACAAAAGGGGTGTAACATTGGGTGGAGGTCTTGCTGGACTTTTAACTCCTCAGCTCCGCTTTGGACTGTCCGTAGAAAATTTGGCAAATAAGGGGGTTGTAGATATAGCTCCAACTGCATATAGAGCAGGTCTTGCCTATGTTATGTCTAACAACAATTTGACTTTTCATCTCGATTATCGGCAACGCCAGAGAGTGAGCCAGGAGCTTAGTGCATTTGAAAAAACTGTTCCGGGAAATCCGTCATACAGCCCATTTGAAAAAATGGTGATTGCTTCGAGCTCCATTCGCATTCAGGATCTTCTCAGGCTTTTAGCGGGCTATGGTGTTGAAATTGGGGGAACTCGAAACACTCTTTCAGGTGGTATAGCTTTGGTGAACAAAAATTTTGCTTTGTCCTATCTTATTGGCAAGTCTTATTTAAAAGATTCTGCTTTTCACCAAGCCGTCAATTTGGAGATACAATTGGGTTTCTAGGGCGTGCCAGTTGTCAGCCCTCAGTTTATTTTCAGTCGCTTCATTCATCATAGTGCCGAAAGAGTCTGCTCCCATACTTGCGACACCAGAAGCCAAAGCTAACTCACACAAAGGCATCGTCGTAGGACAGGCTCCAGCTGCAAGAACCTGACCTCCAGGAGTGACTAAGCCTCCCGCACATCCAACAGCAGAAACAGCACACCCAACGGCAGCACTTGCACTCATCTGAGCGTACATTTCCTGTGCTGTATCTGCAAAGTTTGATAACACGCTGCAGTCATGTGTATCACAGTTATGAACCAGTATATCTTGAGTCTCAACTTGTGGGTAATTGAAAGAAACCTCGACGATTTACGGAGTTTGTTGTTCTTTGCTAAAAAGATCTAAATCAGATGGAGTTTTGTTGTCTACAACAGGTTTTATATTTTCTGCAATTTCAGGTTTGCTCTTTATCTTCTAGTTTTGCTTTTTCTAAAACATCAAAAACTTCTCCCTTAGTTGTTTTTTCATCAAAAATCTTCTTCTCTTCATTTCTCCAGATAAAACGAAAGCTGTTTTTTGTTTCAATTAAAACGACATCGAAAGTATCAAAAGATGACATTCCTATGTGGCTAATGTGGAATCGAGAAAATGTATCATCAATAACGCTTATGTTATGATTTGCGAAGAAAGAATCAAATATTTTAAACATCACTTGCTCTCCTGTTAAAGAGTCAAGAGATGGGTCACTTCTGTTCACTTTGTCTTCCATCAAAGTGGGAAGCCAGTTAAAGCATCCTTTTAAGTCTACTGAATTATCGTTCCAATCACCTATTGCTTTATTATTTACCCATATTCTAAATTGTCCAAGGATCCATCCATCAATTTTATTTTGGACCTCATGTTCTATAGCGAAATGTTCTTTATTTCCTGTAATCATTTGTCCATATCCTCTATTTATTAAGTCTATTTTTTGCATATGGGGTTAAATTTCTAATTCCATCACCAACACTGTCTATACCGCTGAAATGAGCCGTACCATCGTTGCTCATTGAATATCGGTATATTTCACCTTCATTATTTTTTCCAAACCATGCTGTTGGATTTTTAGGATCGTTTGGTACAGCATTTTTGAATACAACTTCAGCATCTTTTGGTATAGGCGTTTTCTTTGGGTTAAATCCCCTGTTTCCAGGAACATGTGCAGGATTGATATGGTATGTAGGTTTAGACCCTTGATATCTTTGTAGAGCATTCTTTCCCTCCGTTGCCTCATTCATCATAGTGCCGAAAGAGTCTGCTCCCATACTTGCGACACCAGAAGCCAAAGCTAACTCACACAAAGGCATCGTCGTAGGACAGGCTCCAGCTGCAAGAACCTGACCTCCAGGAGTGACTAAGCCTCCCGCACATCCAACAGCAGAAACAGCACACCCAACGGCAGCACTTGCACTCATCTGAGCGTACATTTCCTGTGCTGTATCTGCAAAGTTTGATAACACGCTGCAGTCATGTGTATCACAGTTATGAACCAGTATATCTTGAGTCTCACCTTGTGGTGCACTTACATAGTAATTATGAAAACCACCTACTTCTAAATTGTAAACAGTTTCTGTAGTAAAAAGATCTTCAACAGAATCTACGGAAAGAGAATCTCCCCCCACCGTCAAAACATGCATTCCCTTTTCTAAATCGGATACCGAAATAAAATCATTTTTTTCAACTACGAAAAAAGGATGATCAGGAGTGGATGTAATGGCATCTCCTTGTTCGAAAGCAATTTTAAAAATTGGAGATTCAGATTTTAAAACTTTCTCAATAGCCTGATAAGAGCACTGCTCTCCTTCAAAATCACAACTGACTACAAGATCCCCCACTTTCAGTTTTTCAATAGCAAGATGTCCTTTAGGGGTTCTCACCCGTGTTCCTGCTGCGAAACAATAATGTTGAACCAATTCCTGAAGTTTTTCACGAATGTTTTTTGAATCAGGTACTTCAGTAGGAGTTTGTTGTTCTTCGTTAAAAAGATCCAACGACGTTGAAGGAATAGTATCTATAACAGGTTTTATATTTTCAGCAATTTCAGGTTTGCTCTTTATTTTTTTGCTTCAGGTTTTGTTTTAGTTTTTGTTTTGGAATCAGAAGGGGTGTCTTGTGATAGTTCAGAGACTTTTGTTTCTTCGTCTTCTTTCTTTTCTTCCTCCTTCTCTTTTTTGAGAGTTGCTGTGTAAGCAGCTCCAGCTCCGACACCAGTTATAACGGCACCTGTAGTTGCAGTTGTGATAAGGGGAAGTGCAATGACGTTTCCTGCTCCCATATCAAGGGCAACACCTGCAACAAACTCAGCTCCGATGACAGGTGCAAGGAAGTAACCACCTGCAGCAGCAGCTACAACGATAAGTCCAACTTGTACTTCTGGAGGTAGGCTTTTCCATTCTCTAGCGATGTCTCCACCAGCTTTTTTTGTTTCACGAACAATATCGTTTCCAACTTTTTTGGTCTCCTCAGCAAGGTTACCACCAGTTTGTTTTGTTTCACGAGCGATGTCACCGCCTAATTTTTTGGTCTCACGGGCAATATCGTTAGCAGCTTTTTTTGTTTCTCTTACAATATCTCCAGCAATTTTTTTAGTTTCCTGAGCAAGATCATTGCCTATTTCCTTAGCTGTATTTGAGATTTCTTCTCCAGCATTTTTAGTAGCCTGAACAATATCTCTGCCAACTTTTCTAACTGCTTCGGTAGCATCACTAAGAAAATGAGCATGACTTTCCGTTCCCCTGATGCAGAGGGATAGAAGAAGTAGAACTTTGACACACCCTAGTTTTGATTTCATAAAGTATTCCTGCATAGTAGAGGTGACTAAAAAACACGCATGCTCCCATCTGTGTTAGAGAGTGGTCAATGTTTAAGCTTTCGCGGGATTAAGTTGTCAGTGGCTGACATTCAGTTTCGATCAAACTTGGTGTAGAGGCTCGGCCTCGAGCACCAAGTTTATTGCGCGCATGGGATGTCATTTGATTTCCCGACTTAAAAATTGATTGTGTTATGCATTCTGGATACTATGGTTCAGTCATTTAATGAATTGTATACGGAAACACGATGGCTTCTGATAAAAATGCTCTTAAATTGACGATTGCTTACAAAATACTCATGGCTGTTACGGGGTTGATTCTCATAGGATTTTTAGTCGTACACTTAATGGGAAACCTTCTTTTGTTTGTGGGTGCGGAAACTCTCAATCAATACGGTCTTAAACTTCGAGAATATCCGTATCTTTTATGGTCTGCGCGTTTAGTTCTATTCCTTTCCGTTGTTTCTCACATTTATGCCGCTATAAAACTGAGTTTGCTTAACAAAGCAGCAAGACCTGTCTCTTATGCTGTAGTTAAACCAGTAAAATCAAGTTTTGCATCGCGCACCATGCTTGTGAGTGGATGTATAGTTTTGTTTTTTATTCTGTACCATCTTGCACATTTTACATTTAAGTGGACCCATCGTGCCATGTTCGCATTTTTAGACGACCATGATGTATTTTCTATGGTTGTTTTGAGTTTTCAATCTCCATGGGTGACTGGATTTTATTTTGCTTCAGTTTTGCTTCTTATGCTTCATTTGAATCATGGAATGAAGAGTTTTTTTCAAACGCTTGGTGTGAACCACGTTAAGTACAATCGGGCAATCCAGCTTTTTGGACCCTTGCTTGGCATTGGATTAGCTTGCGGCTTTTTAGCTGTTCCACTGTCGATATTTTTTAAATTTGTGGAATAGTTCTCGATCGAAAGATTGGAAATAAACATGAAATTAGATTCTAAAATTCCAGCAGGACCTCTTTCTGAGAAATGGGATAAACGTAAAAGAGAAATGAAACTTGTTTCTCCTGCAAATAAACGTTTGTATCGCGTTATCGTTGTAGGAACAGGGCTTGCGGGGGCTTCTGCTGCTGCAACACTTGGTGAGCTGGGTTACAACGTTGAATCTTTTTGCTTTCAAGATAGCCCTCGAAGAGCTCATAGTATTGCAGCTCAAGGGGGAATCAACGCAGCAAAAAATTATCAAGGAGACGGGGATAGTATTTACCGACTCTTTATAGATACCATTAAGGGTGGAGACTTCCGTTCTCGAGAAGCAAATGTCTACAGACTTGCTCAATTGTCTGGATCTATTATTGATCAAGCGGTTGCCCAAGGTGTCCCGCTTGCGAGAGAATATAGTGGTTTGCTTGCGAATCGTTCTTTTGGTGGAGCACAAGTTTCCAGAACATTTTATGCAAGAGGGCAAACAGGGCAGCAGCTTCTTTTAGGCGCCTATTCTGCTTTGTCCCGACAGATCGGTTTAGGTACTGTGAAAATGCATCACAGAACAGAAATGCTCGATCTTGTTTTAGTAAATGGCAAAGCTCGTGGAATCATCACAAGAGATCTTGTTACAGGAAAAATTGAACGTCATCTTGCGGATGCAGTTGTTCTTGCGACTGGTGGATATGGGAACGCGTTTTTTCTTTCTACAAACGCAGCAGGTTGCAATGTGACAGCCGCTTTTCGTGCGTATAAAAAGGGTGCAGGTTTTGCAAACCCCTGTTTTACACAGATACATCCTACATGTATTCCTGTGAGTGGACAGCATCAATCGAAATTGACCTTGATGTCAGAATCATTGAGAAACGACGGACGTATTTGGGTTCCGAAAAAAAAGGGAGATAAACGCTCTCCTGCGCAAATTCCAGATGAGGAAAGAGATTATTTTCTCGAAAGAAAATATCCGAGTTACGGAAATCTTGCCCCTCGAGATATCAGTTCACGAAGCGCAAAAGAAGTGTGTGATGAAGGAAGAGGAGTTGGTGACACAGGTTTAGGTGTTTACCTTGATTTCTCTTCTGCTATTCAAAGACTTGGTAAGCATAAAATTTCTGAACGCTACGGTAATCTTTTCGATATGTATGAAAAGATTACTGCTGAAAATCCTTACAATGTACCTATGCGCATATATCCTGCTGTCCACTATACAATGGGTGGTTTGTGGGTCGACTATGATTTGCAGAGTAATGTTCCTGGACTTTTTGTAATCGGAGAAGCAAATTTTTCAGATCATGGTGCGAATAGATTGGGTGCTAGTGCTTTGATGCAAGGTCTTGCAGATGGCTATTTTATTCTCCCGTATACGATTGCGAATTATTTAGCAACTTCCAAAAATGAAAAAATTGGGATTGATCATAAAGATTTTTTAGATTCTGAAAATCAGGTTCAAGACCGTATTCAGAAATTTGTTAACTCTAAAGGTAAAAGATCTCCTACTTCGTTTCACAAAGAGTTGGGAACAGTTTTGTGGGACCTTTGTGGAATGGCTCGTTCCAAAGAAAGTTTGACGAAGCTTCTTGCAAAAATTCCACAAATTCGTGAGGAGTTTAACAAAAATTTGTGTGTATCTGGTTCCGGTTCTGAGTTTAATCAGCAGCTTGAAAAAGCGGGACGTGTAGCAGATTACTTAGAATTTGCAGAATTACTAGCAACAGACGCGCTTGAGAGAGATGAATCGTGCGGTGGTCATTTCCGAACCGAACATCAAACCGATGATGGGGAAGCTAAACGTAACGATGACCTCTTTGCACATGTTGCTGTTTGGGAATATCAAGGTTCTCAAAAACCTATAAGGCATAAAGAAGAGCTGGTGTTTGAAAATGTTGAATTGGCCACCAGGAGTTATAAGTGAAACTCAAGCTTAAAGTTTGGCGTCAGAAAAATGCAAGTGACAAGGGGCGATTTGAAAGCATCGATGCGAAAGATGTAAGTCCAGACATGTCGTTTCTTGAGATGCTGGATCATGTCAATGAAGGTCTGATTGAAGGTGGTAAAGATGCCATTGCTTTTGATCATGACTGTAGAGAAGGAATTTGTGGTGCTTGTTCTCTTGTGATTAATGGAATTCCACACGGTCCACAGGAAGGCACGACCACTTGTCAGCTGCATATGCGTCACTTTAAAGACGGTGATGAAGTTGTTGTGGAACCATGGAGAGCAAAAGCTTTTCCAGTCATCAAAGATCTCGTTACAGATCGCAGTTCTTTCGACCGTATTATCCAAGCCGGTGGATTTGTTTCGGTTAATTGTGGTGGTGTTCAAGACGCAAATTCTATTCTGGTTTCTAAATCAGACTCTGATTTAGCAATGGATGCTGCTGCGTGCATAGGTTGTGGAGCTTGCGCTGCAGCGTGTAAAAACGCATCTGCGATGCTTTTTGTTTCTGCAAAGATTGCGCAGTTATCCCATCTTCCACAGGGCCAGGTCGAAGCCCCTCGTCGGGTTATAGCTATGCTTTCTCAAATGCAAGAAGAAGGCTTTGGTGGGTGTACCAACACTCTCGAGTGTGAAGCTGTTTGTCCGAAGTCTATCAGTGTTGCAAACATTGCTCTCTTGAATAGAGAGTATATGAAGTCTGCTTTTATCTCTTCTGAAGAATCTTAAAATTCATACAAATTTATAAAATTGATACATTAATTGCTTATAAATTAATCAACTAAGCCTTTAGTTGACATATAACTAAAAGTTTAGTTGAATATAATTAACACCAAGGAGTGAGTATGGGTTCGAAGTTTTCCAAAAAAGTTCCTTCAAAAGCTCTTACAGAAGTAGAGCTTGAGATGATGAACATCATCTGGAGTCTTGAAAGCTGCACTGTTCATCAAATCTTGGAGCATTTACCTAAAAACAGACACCTTGCTTACACATCCGTTTCCACAATAGTTCGCATTTTAGAGCAGAAAAAATATCTACGAAGTGAGAAAGAGGGTCGTGGGCATGTGTATTTCCCATGTTTTAAGAAGGAAGATTATCAGCATAAAAGCATCGATCACATGGTGAAAAATGTTTTTGATGGTGCGCCGCTTTCACTTGTGAGGCAACTTTTGCAGAGTGAGTCTTTGACTCAGAAAGATTTGGCAGAACTCAAATCCATGCTCAGCAAAAGGGGTTAACTCACAGTGCTAAAAATATATGTGACTGCAAATATACTTTTAGCTCTTCTTTGTGTTTTTGCTTTCATGGTGACAGGTTCCACTAGAAACTGGAAGTTTTCACACCAACTTCGTTTTTTATATTTGTTAATATTTGCAGTTTTTGTATTTCCTTTTTTACAATTTTTTTCAAAACATCCTATTTTTATTAGCCCGTCCAGTCAGAAATTTATAGGCATTGTATCAAAAATAACTTCTCTTCGACCTTCTGTAAATGTGACTCCTTTAATTCAAAAATCTATCACGAGCTTTGATTTTTATATGATTTTAAAAGCGGTATTGATTTTAGGAATTCTAACCTTGGTGGTAAAATTTTTTTTTGAATTCTTAAAACTTTATAAAATTACACAAAGTTCCTTTTTAATAAAAAAAATAAATAACACGAAAATTCTTGTGTCCTCAGACATATCCATTCCTTTTTCTTTTTGGATTCCGTTAAGAAATTTTGTGATGCTTCCTGAATACATGCTTAGTCATCAAACTGAAAGGCGAATGGCTATTGCCCATGAGCTTCAGCATCATCGGCAGATGGATACAAAAGTTGTTTATATTCTTCAGTTGTTAAAAATTTTCTGTTTTTGGAATCCCTGTGTTTATTTTTTCGAAAGAAGACTTTCTCATATACAAGAGTTTGCATGCGATGAAGCCTTGCATGGCCATCAGGGGTTTTCATCTCTAGCATATTGCCGTTGCCTATTGTGGGTTGCGGAAAAATCGCAGAACGAATCTTGTTCATATTTCTTAAGTCTTGCTATGGCAGGATCTTCTGCACACACTTTGTTAAAAAGGAGAATGGAACTTATGTTAAAAACAAAGGTTAATTCGTGCCATCGAGGATTTTTCCTTCTTGCACTCGTTTCTCTGCTAGGAATCTTTGGTGTTGCTTTTGCCTCAAATCTTGAAATCCGAGATCGAAATATCACATTTGAAGAGGCGAAAGTTTTATTCAAAATAACAGAGGATAAAAGCTTTCCCAATACTCTCAACAAACAGGTGCTTGATCAATTGAATGTTTTTATAGGCACTGCCGAAGGACGAAGGTTCATGAAAGAGTCTCTTCAACGTATGAAAAAATACAAGGACATGGTTTATGGAGAACTCGATCAATACCAAATTCCAAAAGAGTTTGCAGCTGTTCCTATCATCGAATCGGGATATCAGAATTTGGAAGCGATGGATAAGTATCCATTTAGTGCAGGTCTTTGGATGTTTATTCCTGAAACAGCAGAAGCTTTCGGTTTGAGAGTAGATGGAGAAGTCGATGAACGGTTGAATGAGTCTTTAGAAACCGATGCGGCAATGCGTTATCTGGAAGCATTATATACTCAGAAATTTCAAGACTGGGGCTTGGCATTGCTTGCATTCAATGCAGGTGAGGAATTAGTGCAAAAGGGGATTGAAGAAACAGGTTCTCGTGATGTGTGGACTTTGATAAATAGTGGGTATGAAGGTGACCCTTCGTATATTGCTAAAGTCGTTGCAACTTCTTTGATTTTAAAGAATACGAGTGTGTTGGAGTAAAGTCTCTATTGTAAGAATATGTTTGCATTCTTGTGCGAGTCGTCAACTCACCAACTCTACAAAAGCTTCTTTTGAAAATTTCTGAACAAAAGTATGAACTTTGACACAACCATTTTGTAGAGATTCACTGAGAATTAAATAATCACCAAAGTCAGCCCTGCCTTCTTTGTAAAGTCCGATCGCAAGGCGTAAAATTTTGTCGTTGGCAACTACAATTCCGCTAGTATTTAAAAGTGTTGTCAGTACGGATAGAATAAGATCTTTTGGTTTTTTTTTACTTTCATAAGCCAGGCAAGTTCCAAGATGGCAAATGAACTTACAAATATTTCATCCTTTTTAAGAATTTTGCGAAAATGCTCTCTTGCTATGGGGGATTGGATTGCATCATCATTCAAAACTGCTCTTGCAAGCACATTTGTGTCGACTGAAATCATTTTCTTTTCCCTGAAAAATATTTTGTCAGTAAAATATCATCGTCAACCCTATTTTTTCATAAGATTTTGGAATAAGAGAAAAAAGGTCTTCTATTGTTTTTCGAATGGGAGATAATTCAATTACATCATCTTCTCGTACGCGAAGTAAAAGCTCTTCTCCATCATGTAGATGAGCAGAAGCTCTAATAGCCTTTGGAATCACAAGTTGTCCTTTGCTGGAAAGAACAACTTTTTCTTCACGTTGAATTTTTCTTGATTTCATTTTGAATTTTACTAGAAAAAGAAATGGTGGCGAGAGAGAGATTCGAACTCTCGACCTCCGGGTTATGAATCCGGCGCTCTCACCAACTGAGCTACCTCGCCACGAGAAAGAGAAAGATAGTTTTTTGTAAGACAAGAGTCAAATGAAATGCTCGCGGGCTGACTTTTCAAAATAGCGCTAGAAATTCTCGTCAATCCTAAAACACCCAATCTTGCTTTTTAAAAAATTGTTGTATGATGTCGAAGATATTGAGAATTGGAGTGTTTTCATGCCAAGAAATACAGTTATTGTTTATGCAAAAAGAACGGCTATAGGAAAATTTTGTGGCGCTTTCGGGACAACGCCTGCAACAAAATTAGGGGCGGCACTTGTTCAGGATGCCATTCATGAGCTGTCTTTTCTTCGAGATGAAGCTGATGAAATTATTATGGGGCAGGTTTTAAGTGCAGGTGTAGGACAGGCTGCAGCAAGGCAAACTGCTTTGTATGGAGGCCTTTCTAAAAAAGTAGGAGCCACTACAGTTAACAAAGTTTGTGGAAGTGGATTGAAAGCAGTCATGATGGCGCATCAGGCAATTTCAAATGGTGATGCAAATATTGTGATTGCTGGGGGTCAAGAAAACATGTCTATGGCTCCCCATTTATTGATGGGAAGTCGTAATGGATTTCGCTTTGGTGCTGTCCAAATGTTAGATCATATGCAATGGGATGGTCTTACAAATCCTTATGACAATACAGCAATGGGGAATTGTGGTGAGTTGTGCGCAAAAGAATATGCTTTTGATCGTGACGCACAGGATGAATTTGCGCTTACAAGTTATGAGCGTTCGCGTAAGTCTTTAGAGTCTGGTTTTTTCAAAGATGAAATTGTACCCGTAGAAGTACGTCAAAAAGGCACGGTTTTAAAAATAGACTGTGATGAAGAACCATTTGGTGTAGATCTCGCGAAAATGAAAACACTAAAACCTGCCTTTGATCCGCAAGGAACAATCACTGCTGCTAATGCGTCTTCTATCAGTGATGGCGCTGCTATTCTTGTTTTAATGGAAGAAGAATTGGCACATAAAAAAGGATTAAAACCTCTAGCTAGAATACTAGGTTCTGCAGTTCATGCTCAGGATCCTCAATGGTTCACAACAGCTCCCGTAGAAGGTATTCGTAAAGTACTTTCACGTTGTTCAAAAAAAATTCAAGACGTTGATTTTTTTGAAATTAACGAAGCTTTTGCTGTCGTTCCAATGGTTGCTATTAAAGAGCTTAATTTAGACACTCAAAAAGTGAATGTACGTGGAGGAGCTATTTCTTTAGGTCATCCTATTGGGGCCAGTGGTGCACGCATTCTTGTTACTCTTTTGCATACTCTTAGACAGGAAAGAAAAAAAATAGGACTCGCCTCTCTCTGTGTGGGAGGAGGGGAATCCTGTAATCTTATTATTGAAAAAACCTAAGATAGCGAGTGAACTAAGGTCGGTTTTTTCTTGTGGGGGTCAGGTTTTCTATAATGTCTTTCGAAATGGAATAACGGAATGGTTTCTCCTGCTTTATGTTTCCTTTTGATTTCAGAAAGAAAAATCTTACAGCAGGGTTTGCATGAAAGTATAGGGGGGACATTTCCCTTATATGACGGATGATTAAAACAAACTAAACGCATGATGGTTTCTCCAGGAGCCAAGTGACAGTCTTCAAGGCCTAGTTCATACTATGCACGTATGGTACCAACTGAGCTAATAAGTTAAATTCCTGAAAATTTTGGAATTTTTAAGATATGCGCTCTCTCGTATGACAAATAGACTGTCTAATGTTTTGGCACTTGATCATTTAAGTAAACGAGACCTTTTTTGATACGATACCAGATGAATAGGGAGCATTGTCAATTGCTTTGCAATGGAATAAAGCTCCTTATTTTTATAAAAAAAACTAAACTTAATGAGAGATCAAAACTTTCATTTTAGACTTAAAAAAAGAAATTTCAAATGAAAACACGAATGTTTTATCGTCCTAGTGTTGTCGGTGTCTTCGTAAACGAGAACAATCAAGTTTTAGTTGCATTGAGAAGCGATACCCGTACGTGGCAGTTTCCACAAGGGGGAGTAGAAGAAAATGAAGAAGAGGAAAGAGCATTGTTTCGTGAGATGAAAGAAGAAATTGGTTGTGATCAATTCGATATTATAAAAAAAACTAAATCTAAAATTCGCTATGATTTTCCAAAAAATTTCACCGCTGATATTGCAAAGGAATTTAAGGGGCAAGAACAGACATGGTTCCTTTGTAAGTTTTTATCGGGTTTTGGACCCAATATTAAAGAGAGTAGCTCAGATGAATTTTTAGATATAAAGTGGATCTCTTCAAAGGAGATGGTAGATACTATTGTGGATTGGAAACGCCCCTCTTATATTCAAGGACTCAAATTACTAGGACTCTATTAAATGTCAAAAGTAGGAATTCTAAATATTTTCATAGGATTCGTTGTTGTTGTTCTCGCAAGCTGTGGAGGATTTTTTTTAGTCACGGATGCTGAAAAAGCATTCCTTTATGACAAAGAATTTTTACTGTCCTGGCAATACACTTTATTCAAAAGCGCACACGGTCATTTTAACTTATTTGGAATTTTGCATATTTTGATGGGGCTCAGTTTACCCTATTCTAAATTAAATAAAAGTAGACATATTTATCAGACTGTTGGGCTTTTTGTCGGGACTCTTACAATGGGGGTTCTTCTCATTTTAAGAGGGTTTTTAGGGGTTTCAAAGGGTCTTGATGGTTTAGGTGTTGTTATTGGAATTAATTTGTCATTGGCTTTGATTGCACTGATAACTCATTGCTATGGACTTGGGAAAAAATTGACGAAATCTTTCTAAGATACCTTTTGTTTTTTTGAAGGATAGAATTTTTTTTCAAATAACTCATATGCATCACTTGAATTCTCAGCGCCGACCCCAGAGAGGCGAGTTCTTTTCTCAATAGCTTGTTTTAAACACTCATGGAAGTCCTCCATGGAGAATGGTTTTTTCAAAAGCCCATCTGCTGCATTAATCCTGCTTTTTTGAGATTCGTTTAAGTCAAATCCCGTCATAAATATAATAGATATGTTTTTATTTAATTTTCTAATTTTAGAAACGAGAGTAAAACAGTCGCAGTTTTTTTGAATAATTCCTACATCTACAATAATAACATCAAAAAGATTTTCTTTGAAATAGTTCAAAGCCTCTTTCGAATTATTTGTTACTATAACTTTGGAGAAGTATTTCCCAAGATGAATTTTAAAAAATTTTGTAAAATTTTCGTCGCTATCAACTACCAAAATCTTCTCTTTGTAGTCATAGTTTGCCACCGATTTTCTTCTTTTTTCTTCAGGCATACACACCCTCCCGTAGCTTTTTCGGAAGGATAGATCCTAAACTTAAGAAAATTAATGGAGTTCTTAAAACCTCTTTTGTTTAGAGTTGTTAGGATTATTAAAGATCTTTTTTTAATAAGAAGTATTTTCGATCCCCGTATTGAGACCAGAAGATTCATAGATTTTTATTCCATCTACAAAAAGGGAGGCGTCGATAGAAGCATGACTTAAGTCTTCTTTAAAAATCTTTGCAAGAATTTGGATTTTTTTGTTTTTGGGGACAACTTGACCGCGGTATTTCCATCTAACAGGTATTTTTGGCTTTAGAAAGCAAAATTGACTCTTTTCATCTGGATTAAAAGATAGTTTTAAAACTTGTAGCATTGCTTCTAACCCTAGTGAGCCGGGCATAACAGGATCTTGAAAGAAATGTGCTTTAAAAAACCAATCTTCAGGAGAAATATTTTTTTCAGCAAGTAACGTTTGTGATTTTGTATCTGAAGAGATGATTTTTACCTTATCTATAAGATGAAAGTATGGAGTAAATATTGTCTTGTATTTGCTGTTATAGTGAGAACGAATATCTTCGCATTGAGACATATCATCTTTTAAAATGAGGTTTTCTTCTTCAGAAAGCTTAAGTCCTTTTTGATCGGTGAGCGCTTCTTGCGTAAAATATCCAAAGCGAGTTTTTAACTCAACAAAAGTTCCTTCTTTAACAGAAGCAGACACAGAGAATTCTACAATGATAGTGTCCTGCAATTGTACCAATGAAGTAACTTTAGCATGAATACGTATTATCTCTGCAAATTTAGGTGTAAAATGAACTAAAAGTTCACCCTCCAAATTTCTAAAAAAGAGTTCTTTTGTAGAGCTTAATGGACATCCTATATATGAGGCAAGCCATCCGCAAGGTTGTAATAGAGCTTCTAAAAGAACACTAAAAGGGAGAGCTTGAGGATGAGCAAACAAAGGGTGGGTCTCGGGGATGGACCACTCGCTTTGGATCTGTGTTCCTGCTTTCATTCCACAATATTCGCCGTCGATAGAGCAAATGCGTGAGATAAATGTGTAAGGCTCTGCTGGAAGTCGAGCCATTCTTTTCCCTTGATCAAAAATAGAAAAACGAGAACCAAAAGCTAGAGAAGGCCTTCCCAAGGCTGTTTGATAAATCTGTTCTTCATTACAAATAACCTTATCAAAACAAGTCACATTTGTTTTAGAAATCGACGGAGATTTATTTTCTATCCAGTCTGCTTGCAGTTGTATTGAAATATTTTCAGCAAGAAGAGCTTTAAGGCCATCTGCTGTGAGAATCACATCGGCGCTTATAATCTTAGGTCCATCACCTGAAAGAGATTTAACGTAAACATCCATTTCGATAGATTTAGATTGAGGAAGAATTTGACCTCTACATGTCAATTTTGTTGTCTTTCCAATAGCAGGAATAAAACGAAAGGCGTCGCAATCTAATGTTTGACCTATTGCTGCCATAAAGAAAGAAAGTGCTTGGAATGCCATTTCTGTCATCAAAGTTCCGGGCATACAGGGGTCATTTTTAAAATGACCTTCGAAGAACCAATCTGTTTCAGTTATTGTTTTTTTCACTTTTATATACCCTAGCTTGTAAGGTCCTCCGTGTGCTTCCAGAATGAGAACTTCGTCGAAAAGAAGATTTTTTGCGGTTGGGATACTCGGTGTTCTTCTATGGCTTGCGAATTTCTCATAACCTTCTCCAAAACAAGCAAAGGCATCCCCTTGTGAAAAGGAAAGAACTTCTTCTTGTGAGTATTTTATCTTTGGAGAAACCGGAATTTTTTTGAATGGGTTATCTAGACTTTCTGGTTTCCATACGATTCCTTGGGATTCAAAAAGTTCCTCTTGAGTAAAAAATCCAGCTTGCCCATTGAGAACTCTTAGAAAAAGTTCATTACCGATCCAGCATTCATAATGAAAGAAAAACAGACGCGTTTTCCCATTTTTAATATGCCTATCGATTGTGATTTTAAACTTTAAAATCTCCCCTACTTTTGGAAGATCTCTATAAAAAGTAGCTTCGCAACCTAAAAGTCTGTATCGTCTTTCCCCTCGGTTTTCAAAATCTACACCAAGATATGAAATTAAAAAAAGATCGGATTGACCCGCCTCTATCGCTGCGCCAGGTAGCATTCTCCCGTTGTGGAGAAACCATGAATTCTGATTTACATCTGTTTCTGTTGTAATATTCCCACATCCCATGCCTGCTTTTTCTGCTTCAATGTTGAGAACTCTATCTGTGAGAAGAAGAGGATTTCCAGGCATTCTCACACGAATGTGTAACGCATCGAGTTCTTTGAAAAGATCACCAAAAACAGAAGAGAGCTTTCCATTCGCATGCTCTAAAATTTGATTTCTATTAAATAGGATGGAGGTGTCTTGAGCATATAGCGCAAGAACTGGAGGTAATGAAGGAGCTTTTTCTATAAATCGTTCTTCTTGATATTGAAAATCAGGGATTTGCAAATGAGTTTTTATAGTTCGCATAGCGCTTTTAGGAACCTTATATATTGAATTTTTTTTGTAAGAAGAAATTTTTGAAAAATAAAATTCTGAATTTTTTTCAAAAAAGTCGGAATTCAGTAAGCGAATATTTATATTTTTTTCAATGTGTGGATGTAAAAGAGCCGCGGAAATATCCAGAAGATTCATGGCTGCATGAGCCTTTCCGAAGCGACTTGCAAAAGAATTTAAAGTAATACTTTCAGAATTTCCCTCATCAAGAATACCATATACAAAATCATGGGATCTGCGGGCGTCACTTAAACGTTTGAGAATAAGGACAGCACATCCATCTGACGGAAAAGATTTTTCTTTTGAAAAACATTGATTCATCGCGGATGAATGAACGGGTTCACAACTTAAATCAACTCCTGCAACTACCATGCAATCAAGTTCCAACGATTGAAGGTGTTTTTTTGCAAGATGGAGAGCATGAAACCCCGAACTATTCTCTCCCAATAAACTGAAACTTGGAGCTTTCCAATTATAGATATAATTCAATCTATTTGCAGCGATGTTTGGCATGCATCCTAAGGTGTTTGTAGAAGTCAAAGGTACTAATAATTTTTCATCAAATGCAATATTCTGCTTTAGAAGATCGAGTCTCAGTTTGAAACGACAAGCTTCTACATCTGTGCCCATTCCCACTAAAATTCCAGTATTTTGTGAAGGCTGCACCTTGAGATCTTCTAAAGCCTCTTCGAGAGTTGGAATAAGAATGAGATGCTGAGGTAAAATTCCATCGAGATCCTTGGGAGGAAATTTAAGGCGACTTATATCTATCTCAAACGAATCTATTGAATTTTCATAGTTTAACTTTTGCTCTGAGTCTAACGCTTGGAAAAGAGCTTCTTTGTTTTGAAAACGACCCCATTTCAAGCCCATTCCCACAATTGCGATAGGCTCCGCTTTTTTTTGCAGATTTTTAAATTTATAAGATCGTGTCGTAGAATGTTCTTCAACAATAAGATGAGCATTATTTCCACCGAAGCCAAAAGCATTGATTGCAGCAATCTTTGCTTTTGAAGTGCCCCAATATTCTTGAGTTTTAGCTAAGATGAAAGGCTTTTCTAAAATTTCATCTAAAGGATTGTGGATAGATAAAAACGGAGGGATGATATTAGATTCGAAAGAGTATAGGATTTTAATAAGAGCTGCAGCACCTGAAGCAGCAAGTAAGTGTCCCATATTTGCTTTAAGAGAACCTAAATAAAGGTTCTCATTTGCTTGAAAAACATTTTTTATACTACTGAGTTCGCAAGCATCTCCAAGTGGGGTTCCTGTCGCATGGCATTCTAAATAACTGATATCTTTTGGACTCAAATCACATTGTTGATAAGCTTTAAGTATAGCTTCTATTTGAGAGGATGAAGAAGGAGCAAGTAAAGATTGGGATCTTCCGTCGTTTGAAAGTCCTATACCTCGTATAACGCCATATATTGGCTCTCCTAATTGTATTGCATCCTTAAGACGTCTGAGCGCAACAAAAGCAGCTCCTTTCGATGGGATAAGTCCATCTGCTTCTTTGGAAAAAGGTTTTAATTGTCCTTTCGGGCTTAAAGCGTGCAGTGCAGAGAAGCCTAGATGTAAGAATGAACCTTCAATAGCGTTTAAACCCCCGCTGATTGCTAGATCGACTTCGTTATTATGAAGAAGATCGCAGGCGTATTTTATTGCATAGAGAGAAGAAGCACAGGCAGCATCAAGACAAAAAGAAGGGCCTTCTAAGTCTAAGGCTTTAGAAAGGAATTGTGCAGGAAGTCCTGCAACAAAGCGATTATACCCATTTAAAGATGAGTCTAGATCTTGATGAAATTTCTTTGCGATCCATATTTTTTTTGCGAGTATGTTTAATTCAGGACTAGGATAAGCAAGATTTCCGAGAATAACAGCAGTTTTTTTGCGAGTTTTTTCCCATTGAAGATCTTTTAACGTTTCCCTACCACAATGTAGTGTCCATTGAAATAGAGGATCCATTTGTTTTATGAATGCCTCATCAAATAGAAATCCTTTTGGATCAAAGATGTCTTCAAACCCTCGAACATGCCCGCCTATTGTGTGAGGAATGGATTCATTATTCAGATTTTGAAGGCTTTCAGGATTAAATCCCCAATCTTTATCTGTAGCTGAAGTAACAAAAATTTTATTTTCTAGTAAAGCATTCCAGAGATCCGCAGTTTTGCGGATTCCAGGAAGAACACAGCTTTTCCCTACTATTGCAATTGGATCAAATTCCATAAACTACTCTTAGTGCACTAAAGAAACATTATGATCTTTTGGAAAATTCTTTAAAAGATAACGGGTCATAACTAAGCCTTCAATAGACGCTATGATTTCTCCGCTTTGGCTTTTAAAGAAAATATCTAAAAAACCTGAAAATGGATTTCTCAATTCTCCCTTTAAATTTACTTCGATGTGTTCGGGGATTTCTTTTTCAAAAAATCGAATAGTTTTAACTTCTGAAGGTAGAGATGCTCCGTTAGAAAATTTCCACATCCAAAAAACAGCAGCCTGAATGCCAGAGTCGATAAGTAGCATTCTCTTTGATAGTTTCGAATGTTCGAGAGTCAAGGATGCTAGAATTTCATTTCTCGCGTTGAATTTTATGCGCTCTAATGTTCTGTAAGAAGGGCCATGAAAGAGGACAGTCCCATCATATGTAAAGCTTTTCCATTCTGAATTATGAAAATCAAATTGAGGAGGCACAATTTTTGATTTTATAGCAGTCATCATAATTTTTAATTTGTAGTAAATTCGTTCTTTCATCGAAAAAGAAATATGAAAAGATGCGCTGTCGGATTCGTTTTTTTCTACGAGAGTTTGAACAGTGATTTCATTCTGGTCTAATGTTTGAGGAATTTGAATGCCTTTATAACAAAAACTATTTTCAATACGATCAATTTCTAAATCTGGCCGTTGAGATCTAGCTAGACGTTGAGCCCATTCAATTATTGCAGCAAAAGGAATGACTTTTACGTTTTGAATTTTATGATCTTCCAAAAGGAATTCGTTTATTGCTAAATGAAAATTTACAAGGAAAGCTTGATTTTTTTTGAAGTGAGACAAAGGTAAAGTCGGTTTTTGTGCTATAACCACTTCAATGTTATCTGAGCTAGAAAGTTCTGCCACAAAAGATTCCGTACCTGTTTGTAGATCAAGAAGCCCTATGTTTTTTCTTATAAATTCTTTCTGCAGATTTTCATCTACCATCCCGCCTTGCCATGGCCCCCAAGCTATAGATTTGATAGTACATTGAGGACGTTCCTGTAATTCATACAAAGCGAGTTTGTTGAGAACCTCGTTTGCGATTCCGTAAGCACTTTGTCCTCGGTTTCCCCAACGAGCAGCAACAGATGAAAAAAAACAGATATATTTAAGAGGATCTAACTTTGTCTCAGAGAGAAGATAGAGAGCGGATAGAACTTTGGTATTAAAAACTTTACGATACTGTTCTATCGGAATTTCACCTAAGTATCTATCGTGGAGTACCCCTGCGCCATGAATGATTGCGGAGATTGGGTGAGACCAAAGTTTACGAGCTTTTTCAAGTGCTAACTTTAATTCTAATAACTGTGAGCAATCTATACATTCGTAGATAACATGGCTTCCATTTTTCCGGAGTTCTGAAATGGTTGTGTCAATTTCGCGACTATGTATAATTTCCGAAATTCTTTTTTGAATTTCTCGAGGGCTTAAATTTTTAAAATTTTGAATAAAATAATCTTTCAATTCTTTTTCAGATTTCAAACTTTTTGTATGTGTTTCCTGAAGTTGAGGGCTTCGTCCTAATAGCAGGAAGCGACAAGGATTTAATTGAGAAAGTTTTATTATACACTGTGCCGTAATTCCTCTAGCGCCTCCAGTTACCACAACGATGTCATCTGGAGATAGGTTTAGAGATTTTACTTCAATTGTCTTAGCTTTTGTCGTAAACGTCTGACGGACAAGTTTGTCGCTATAGACGACTTCTGTTTCAGGACCTCCGAAAAGAATTTCATTAAAAATAATTTTTGCGAGATTGTAAGTCTGCATTTGTTTGGTCGGCAAAGCAATGCATTTTACATAAGCATTTTCCCACTCGTGAATGATTGTTTTGCATAAAGCAAAGGCCCCTGAGTTTTTAGCAAATTGTAGGAAGTTATCATTTTGAAGAACAGAAATAAAAAAGGGCTTTTTGCTTTTAATGAGGGGACTTAACTTTTGAGCATATTGAAAATTATTTTCGTTATAAGAAAGGGCTTCTATATCGCTGTGTGTATTAATGCCATCGAGATTTATAATTCCTATTGCATCTTCAGGTATAGAATCGTCTGCATGTATAATTTTCGTTTTTAAATAAGACTTGAAATGATTTTCAAGGTGCCAGCATACACCTAAAGAATCTTGAGTTATAAGAAGTAAGCCTTCTTTTGGAAGGTCGATTTTGAGATTAAGAATTTCGGAAGGTGTGAGGTGAACATTTAAGTGTTCAACTGAGTCGTTTGAAAGGAAAATTCTAGGTTCGATTTTTTTTTTGAAGCAAGTGTTGTCTCACTCTGGTTAGGTTCAAGAAAGTCGAGAATATTTTGAAGAGTTGAGAGTTTATTCATAACTTGAGGATCAATGGAACCTGCTTGAGGAATGTGTTCTGAGAGTTGAGAGAAAATTTCAACACGTTTAATAGAATCAATGCCTAAGTCTGTGTCGAGCGACATTTCAAGCTTAAGAAGATCTTCAGGATATCCTGTTTTTTCGGAAATGACCGAGAGTAGAATTTTTTCAAAGTCTGAAGACTTTGAGGGTTCAGTGGGAACAATACTCTGGTCTTCCCTTATGCTAGATGTAGAAAGGGGGGCTTCGTCATTTTGTAAATTTGTAAATTTAAAAGTTTCTGTAGGAAGGGTTTCATCAGAATTAAAGGAAATTTCTGAAGAAATTTCATGCTGGGGAAGAAATTTGAGGTTGTTTTCGATTTTTGTCTTTTGCTTTTCTTCAACGGAAATAAGTGGCTGAACTCTTTTTTCTTCTGGACCACCTTGCAAAAGAAGCTCAAAACAGGTTTCGGTTGATTTCAAAAAAGCAAGATGAGTCTCACTCAAAGTTTTCTGAAATTCACCATGAAGGCGGGCTGCTTCCATTTGAATTTTTTGAGCGACGCTTAAACGACTCACAAAAGTGTCTTCGTTGTTGAGGGGATTATTTTGTGAGTCCATCTTAGTTTTCTCCTTCGTTGTAAACATATTAGGATGCTTTTCTTTTTCTACTATTCCAGATGTCTGGGGAGGACGGAGATTAGCCCCATTGACCGCAACTGTGAAGCCTTGGTTTTGGACAGCTTTCTCGGACGCTTTAAATTCGTCACTCAGATTTTCTAGATTTATCGGTACACCTACAACCATAAGCTGTGCAAGTGTATTCCAAAGGCTGTAAATGGAATCCCCTTCTTTTTCGTCAAGAGCTAACGCCGTTATGGATTCGCCCCTTAAAATGCGTTGAGTTAACTTGCTCAAAACATTTTTAGGTCCCACTTCTATGAAGGTGCGAACTCCGTTTTTAAATAGATTTTGGACACTTTGCATAAACTGGACAGGGGATGAGAGCTCTTTTACAAGGTGTGATACTATTCCATCAGGGTCGGATGGGTAAGGTGAACTTGTTAAACAACTGAATACAGGATTCTGTGGCTTGGAAATGCTAACTTCTTTTAATATTCTAGCAAACTCAGCGTGAATGGATTTCATTTGAGGAGAATGAAATGCAGTGCTTACAGGAAGGAAGGTATGAGATAGCCTTTTTTCTAATAATAATAGTTTTATTTTTTCTAGTTCTTCCCATTCTCCTGACAGAATGGTTTGATCCTGCGAGTTCATATTTGCAATACAGCATTGAGATGAACTTTGAGAAATAAGTTGAGCACATTTCTCAATGGAAGCGCTAACGGCTAACATTCCTGATTTTTTATTGGAGCTGACTTTTGACATGAGAAGCCCACGTTGACGTGAAACTTTCACTAAAGCATTTAATTTTAGTGATTGTGATGCATAAAGGGCTGTGAAAGCTCCAAGGCTGTGCCCAATATAATAATGAGCTTTGATCCCAAAATAAGAAAGAAGACTAAACATTGCCGCGGATGTCGAAGCAATCGCAGGTTGGGCCCATTCTGTATTTTGAAGAGTCCTTTTTAATTTGGTCTCTTCCTCGGAGGAAAAAGAAGAGGGAGGAAATACATAGTTATGAAGTTTATTTTGAGATTCTTCAATGGTAAAATCAGCTATTTCATCCCATATTTCTCGGACACAATCAAAAGTCATTGTAAGTTCTGAACTCATCTGAAGATACTGACTTCCTTGTCCTGGAAACATAATTGCGAGAGAACCTGAAGAATTCTGTGAAGAGAAATAAACGCTATTTTTCAGAGAAAAAGAGGTTGTTTCTTTTTTTAATTCTAACAGAGCATCCTGAATTTTATTTTTTAAATCAAGTAGGCTATTTGCTACACACGCAAATCGGAATTGGAATCCTGGTTTAAAATCTTTCTGAAGCCTTTCAGCAAAGGCGTTTAACGAATCATTTACATTTATGATTTCAAACATTTTTAGAAGTTTTGAAATCAACTCATCACGTGTGGATGTTCCAATACAAAACAGCTCATGTGTAAATTGCCTCAATTTTTTCTTTTTGAAAGTCCCTCGATACTCTTCCAAGGTTAAATGGAAATTAGAACCACCAAAACCAAAAGAGCTCACACCTGCACGTCTGGGATGTTTGCTATCACGAATCCAAGGTCTACTAAAAGTGTTTACATAAAAAGGAGATTGGGAATCGTAAATTGCTGGCTGAGGTTTGCTAACTTTAAGACTAGGGGGAATAATTTTGTGATGTAATGCAAGACTTGCTTTAATGAGTCCAGCAATTCCTGCTGCAGCTTTTGTATGCCCAATTTGAGATTTAATAGAGCCGATGGCGCACCATTTTTTAAAATGATGAGACTTAAAAACTTTATGGAGCCCTTCAACCTCACAAGAATCACCAGCCTTAGTGCCTGTGCCATGTGCTTCCATTAGTTCCACTGTTTCTGGAGAATACCCTGCGATTTGATAGGCTCTTCTTAGGGCTCTTTCTTGACCTTCTGCTACAGGCGCATAAATACTTTTCCCTAACCCATCGGAACTTGATCCTATTCCTTTGATAACCGCATATATTTTATCACCAGCTTGCTCAGCGTCCTTTAGGCGCTTTAAAGCAACCATTCCAATCCCTTCACCTATGAGGGTGCCGTCTGCATTTTCACTGAAGGGTCTACAATCACCTGTGGGAGAGAGTGCAGGAGTTTTACTAAAACACATGTACATAAAAATTGTATTAAGTGCATCGACTCCACCACTAATAACAAGGTCGGATTGTTTAAGCACAAGATCCTGTATCGCAAATTGAAGTGCTGCAAGAGAGCTTGCACACGCAGCATCTGTTACAAAGTTGCTACCTTTTAAATCCAATCTGTTCGCGATGCGTCCTGCTATGACATTGCTTAGGAGGCCTGGGAATGTACTCTCTTGCCATTCCGGATACAAAGCACACACGCGATCGCAAATACGTTTTGCGTGTTCTTCTTGAATTCCTTCTTCAAGAAGAGCTTTGAACCATTTGGGTCTTTCCAAGCGGGATGCCATATCTGTGATAAGTTCCGTCGCTCCCGTTGTTCCTAAAATAACGGAGACCCTCTCTCTCGGAACGTTAAGACTTTGCTTGTCACAAAAATCATCTAGGGTCTGTTTTGCGACAAGAAGTCCAAGTATTTGTCCTGTATCCGTCGCTGTTAGGCTGTTTGGTGGGATTCCGTAAGCGAGAGGATTAAAATGAACAGTTGGGAGAAAACCACCCTTAGCGCAATAGGTCTTGTCTTTATCGGTAGGATTAGGGGAGTAATATTCTTCAACGTCCCAATGTGAATGAGGGATTGGACTTATACGGTCAATGCCTTTGTAAATATCATTCCAAAACTCATGAAGATTTGTCGATCCTGGAAACAAAGATCCAATACCAACTATTGCGATGTCGTGTGCTTGAGAGGGAGATTCAGTGAACATGATTTAGCTCTTCAGTTGTAAATTCTTTAATGCTGAGTTTAGAAGGATTGTAATGAAAGGCTTCCATAGGAACAGGAACTCCAAGTGAGCGCAATTGATTTGCTCTTTGAATCTGGCATGCACCCTCAAGAATATTTAAGGCTACTTGTACAACGTTTCTATTCTCCAATTGTTCAAGAAAGGTTCCTCTTACCCACTCATTAAAAGAAGCTTGAGCAGGTCCACACCAAATTTGATAATCCATGATGCGATCTCGTTGCCCTTGAATGGCCCATTTGCTGGAAAGGCCTAAATAATAGCGAAATACTAAAGCCATTTTATGCTTACTGTCGGTCTCTGCTAAACGAATCTGATTTGAATCTCTTTTCAACCAGAAATTTTTAGTCTCTTCCCAAACATCTTTTAGAGATAACTTAAAAATTTCCTTCTCTAGTCGCTCAACAATTGAAGTAGGTAAAGTTTCTAAAGAGTGATTATTTTTATAAATCTCATAAAGCCAATTTGCACGAATGCCGTACATTGTTCCGCGTTTTAAAACTTGGAGTTTCACCCCTTGTTCAAACATATCCGCTGCCGCACACATCATAGTGTCACCAAATTTCGCATCAGCGAGTGCTTTTTTTGCAAGAGGATCTAGATCGGCTTCTTCACAAGACTGATTGATGCTTCCGGTAAGAATGTATGCAGCACCCATTGCAAATGCGCTAGCAGCTCCGCTGGGGGTGCCGATGCCTCCAGCAGCACCTATCCGAATAGGAGTGCTAAATTTGTATTCCTTTTGCAGTCTGTTTCTCAATTCCATAATTGCAGGAAAAATAGAGGGAAGTACTTGATTGTCCGTATGCCCTCCAGAGTCTGCTTCGACGGTTATATCTTCACTGAGAGGAAGGGTACTTGCAATCTGAGCTTCTTTTTTTGTGAGTTTGCCTTGCTTAACAAGCTCTTCTAATAGAGCGTTCGGAGGTGGTGACATAAAATGTTTAGCAGTTTCAAGTCGAGAAATCTTTGCAAAAACAAAGCGACTGCGAACAGATCTTCCATTTTTTTCATGAAGTCCTGTACAAGCGAATTGGACAATAGAGGGGCTTAATCCCATAAATGCAGAAGCAGAGATTCTTCGGACATCTTTTTCAAGATAGAGATCCACAAACTTTTGTTCAAGACCCCTTTCATTAGGGGAGTGGATGAGATTTATTCCCCAAGAAAGAGAATTTCCTAAAGCTGATTGAATAGTTTGGATTTCAGATCGGACGCGGTCAACACTTAAGCCCGCAGCTCCAAAAAAAGACATCAACCCCACTTGCGCAGCGCGTATAACCATTTTGGTACTGGCAATTCCGTTTGCCATTTCTCCACAGATGTAGGGGAATCGAACCGAATGTGTTTCTAAAAATGATCGATCGCCTAACCATTCGGGATAGATTCCCGATAAACTTGCTAAAATTCTATAGTCTATTTCAGTTTCCGATGAAGCCTCTTTGCCGATTTGTATGCCGATTCTCTTGAGGTTGTCATCATAGAGAACATGAGTTTTCTCTCGAAAAAATCGAATTCCTTTACATATTGTCAAGGGATCAAATATTGCAACAGATGGATAAGTCTGTGCTGAAGGAACAAAATTGTTAGAGCTTTGATTTTCGAGTGTGTTAAGCATGGTGACCTTAGTGTTTCGGCAGAAAATGAGCAGATTATGTCTGTAATTGAGACTGAAGGAAAGAGAAGAGTTTGAAGTTCAAGTGAGACTATGTAAATTTATTAATTCGAAGGGCTGTAGCCTGCTCTTGTGGACATTGTGTACTTACGATTGAGTTGTTTTTCCGCAAAAAGCGCTTGCTTACTCGGCAAAAAAATCTCAAAGGGGACGGGAAGCTTTTCTCTTCTGAAATGAGTGAAGGCGATGTCTTTGATACACGGGTTGTATTTTTTAAATAGATCTTCTCTGACGCCTGATCCTGCAAGAAGTTCATTTAATGAGAGACGATGAGTGAGAACAAAAGATTTGATATCGGTTGTATGTTCCAAATCCGAAATTCGACCTTGTTCAATTAAATAGTTGTAAACCAAAACAGCGGCTAAAAACTCGGAATAAAAGTTCTTACTCGCATATTGAAATGTTGGAGACTTGTAGTTTCCAATAATGAAGTCAATGTTGCGTGTGTTGAGCATGTTGATTGCTTTTGACATACCATTAACGCCATAGTTGTAGCTTGTTACTGTAAGAGGCCAGGATTGAAGTTGTGAGTATCCATCTTTTAGATACAGAGCTGCAGCTTTTGTAGCTTTGAAAGGCGATCTGCGCTCGTCAACAAGTCTACTTATGAGCATGAATCTTTTCGCTGTTGAGTGCATGAACTGCCATATTCCTAGCGCGCCTTGTTTTGATTTCGCATTGAGGTCAAACATAGATTCTACGAAAGGCAGCCGAGTGATAACGGAAGGAACCCCTTCCGATTGGAATATTTTTTCCATGTAAGGTAAGTAGAACTGCGCGCGCGATGCTGCTTTGATGAAGATATCTGAGAGTCCTGACTGTGATCTTAATTTCGGTTTTCCTGCAAAGAGTTCTTCTGTTAAAGCGGAAGATCGAGAATACACGTTCCATATGCGTTCTTCGATGGCCCCGTATTTTAGAGCATCTTTTCCATATTTTCGGAAGCGGTCTATTGCAAGAGTGTATCGATTTACATAAGATTGAGCGGTTTTTTCACGAGTTCTCCATGGAATATCTGCAACATGTTTTTTACGGGCAAGAGCTTCAAAATCAATGACATCGATAATAACTTCAGCGTGATCAATGTCGTGAATAAGAGTGCTAGTTGAGGGGTATTTTAGGAAGATTTTCTCCCAGAAATCTACCTTCCGACTGATGTCGGGAGGCATAGGAAAATCGGCAGAAAGATGCAACACAGCGAAGGTCTGCTGTGTGCAAAAAAGAACTACGGCCAAGACAAAGGTTTTAATCCAGGGCACGTTTCTTCCATCTCTAATTTGGGTTTTGTTCTCAAGCTTATTCTACTAGCAAAGCATAAAAAAATTCAAATTCTCCGTAATAAGAATTTTAGAAAGAGTAAAAATTCTTTACATCAAAGAATCAAAACGATAGATTCGCCGCTAGATACAGAGCAGCCAAGTGTCTGCTTTTTATACATCGGGGTGTAGCGCAGCCCGGTAGCGCGCACGTCTGGGGGGCGTGAGGTCGCTGGTTCAAATCCAGTCATCCCGACCAGTTTTCTTCTTCCGCTATCCTTCTCAAAATAGACTCGTCTGAGTTACAAGGTCTCTATATGAAAGTATTAAAAGAATCCTCATTTCAAAGCCCGCTGGGTCGCATGATTGTTATTGCAGATGATGAAGCTCTTTATCTTTTAGAATTTGATGATGCTCGTGGACTTGAAAGAGAAAAGAGACATCTTAAAATAAAAACAAATTCTAAAATTATTTCAGGTGAAACAAAGATTCATCATCGGCTTTACTCCGAACTGTTTCTATATTTCGAATCTAAACTTAGAAAATTCGAAACACCTATACGTTTTCTCGGAACTGAATTTCAAAATCATGTTTGGGAACAGTTGAAAAAAATTCCTCATGGGGAAACAGTTTCTTATCTTGAATTAGCAAAAGAACTTAAAAAACCAAAAGCCTATCGTGCTGTTGCGCAAGCAAACGGAGCAAACCAACTTGCTCTTATTGTGCCTTGTCATAGAGTTATCAATGCTAACGGAAATCTTGGTGGATATGCCGGTGGATTAAAACGAAAACAATGGTTATTAGATCATGAAAAATCATTAGGATAACATGTGAAAAGACGATGTTTTGGTTCGGGCAAAGATTTTTACGAGGAATATCACGATAAAGAATGGGGCATTCCTGTACATGATGACCGGCAATTATTTGAAATGCTGATTCTTGAAGGTGCTCAAGCAGGATTAAGTTGGGAAACAATTTTGAAAAAAAGAGAAGGCTATAGAAAAGCCTTCTTCGACTTTGATCCTAACAAAGTTGCACGGATGACGGATTTACAATTAACAGAGCTTCAAAAAAACACTTCTATCATTAGAAATCGTTTAAAAATTAATAGCGCCAGAAAAAATGCGCGAGTTTTTTTGGATATTCAAAAAGAATTTGGTTCTTTCGATTGTTATGTTTGGGCATTTGTAGGTGGTAAGCCGATAGTGGGAAAGTGGAAAAGCTTTTCAAAAGTTCCATGTACGTCGAAAGAAAGCGATGAACTTTCAAGAGATCTAAAAAAACGTGGAATGGTTTTTGTGGGCTCCAAGATAATTTATTCGTTCATGCAAGCCGTTGGCTTAGTGAATGATCACACTACCAACTGCTGGCGTTTTTAGTTTTGTTTTGATCCTACAATTTTCTGACTTAGAAATTCCTCTATAAAAGGCATCAGGTTTCCATCAAGAACAGAGTCAGGCTCATGACTTTCATGGTCAGTCCGGTGATCTTTTACGAGTTTGTAAGGATGCAAAACGTAGCTTCGAATTTGACTTCCGAAGTTGATATCAGCTTTTTGTGACTCGATTGCTTCTTGTTTTTTCTTTCTCTCATTCATTTCGCGTTCATAAAGTTTACTTTTTAACATCTTCATTGCTGTGTCACGGTTCTGATGTTGAGAACGTTGACTTTGACACTGAACGACAATTCCTGAAGGATTATGAGTAATCCTAATTGCAGAGTCTGTTCTGTTGACATGCTGCCCACCAGCTCCACTCGCTCTGTAGGTGTCAACGCGAATATCTGCGGGATTGATTACAATTTCAATTTCATCATCAATAACGGGAGAAATAAAAATAGAAGCAAAACTTGTATGTCTCCTTGCGTTGGAATCAAAAGGACTAATTCTAACCAAACGATGAACACCACTTTCCGATTTTAGCAAACCAAAAACGTTTTCTCCACTAACCTCAAAAGTTGCGCTTTTTATCCCAGCTTCATCTCCCACCTGAATATCATGTATCTCAGTTGCCCAAGAGCGGCGTTCGCAGAATCGAAGATACATACGAAGCAACATGGAAGCCCAGTCACAGGACTCAGTCCCACCGGCACCCGCATTAATAGTGACAAGAGCTGAAGATTTATCCAAAGGGTCAGATAGTAAACTTTGAATTTCTAATAGACGTAACTCTGTTTTAAGTTCAGTGACTGAACGAATAGCTTCTTCAAGAAAACTAGCCCCCTCTTCTTCAGCAAAATCTATTGCAATCGAAAGGTCATCGATACGTTCTTGAATCTTCTCCATTTTGTTGATGACTGTTTCTAAATTTTTCTTCTCTTGAAGTATCCCAGAAGATTTTTTGGAATCTTCCCAAAATTTAGGGTCTGCTTGGATTTGATCTTCTATATCCTTGAGTCGTTGTTTTTTTTGAGCCGTGTCAAAGAAACCTCCATACGCGTTGGAACTGTTTTGTAATTTCTTTAGCTTCACTTCTTAAACTAGCAATATCCATTTTAAACCTCATGTTTACAATCAGGGCTGAACTCAGAAGCTAACACAAGTAGACATTCGAATCTAGAAGATCATTTCCATATAACTTGCGAATTTTCGAAGAGTTTTGTGGGGGTGAGATAGCGGTGTTTTGCCTAGATGCTTTGAAAGCCTTGTAATAGAAGCCTTTCAAAGGCAAGAGATTTCCTCTTTAAGAAAACTTGACAGTTTGGAATCTTTTGCTAGGGAGGCGGAGAAGTCATTTTTTTTATTTTAAGGGAGCAATGTATGCAATTCAGTGAAAGCAGAGTTTTGGAATCTATAAAAAATTACATTGAGGAGCTTCCCTCAGGTAGCAAAATCCCACTTAACATTTATGCTTTTTTGCAGCAGAATTTTGTTAAGGTGGGGGTAGATCTTTCTTTAAAAAATAATGTTGTGCATTGTGATAAGTATAAATTGGATTTGAGTAAGAAGAAAAAATTAGTCAAAATATTTGAGGTATTTCTTTCTCGAGGTAAAGGTTCCATTTCTATTATTACATTGATTAGACAAATTTATGATGAATCATTTGATGAAAAGTCTTTGCGCCAAAAAAACTGTTATAGTCATAATGTTGTAAAATTGATAAGTCGTGCTCGGAAGCTCTTAAAGAAAACATTGAGCGATGATGTGCGGTTTGACCAATTACATTGGTTTCCCTATGACCCTTCTTCAAAGACATGGCGTCTGTATGTTACCCAAGATGAACCGTATTCGCATGTTTGATTAGTGAAAAATTATCATTTCTCGGTTGGATTCTTCTTTTAATTTTGCTTTTAATTTTAAAACTGAATTAAGAATCGAATGCATTCCGTGGGAACCAAGAAGAAGATAAAAAGTTGTAAAGCGTTCTTTAAGGAAGAGGGTTTTTAAAACTCTTAAAAGTAATTTGGAAGCTAAATCGGTTCCAAAAAGTTCTGGTGCAAAGTAAATACCAGGAGCTTGAGGTCCCCATTCACACAAAGTATCACATAACTTATCAAGCCAAAGGTTACTGTCTGCTAATTTTTCATTTTGAATTGGAACTAAGAAATATACGGTAGCCTTATTAGGCTCCATTGTTTCAGCTAACACGAGAGCTTCTTCACAGTTGATACCTTCACTGACAGCGGCTGTAAGGATTTCTGCTGTTTTATGAAGATCAATCAATTGCGGAGGAGAGAGATGGCCTTTTCTGTAGACGCCGACCCAGAAAGTACAAGCTTTCGCTTCTTTTTCTGAGCCTAGCAAATAAACCTCCGTTCTCTTTGGAGGGTCCATTTGGATATCTAAGACAATCTCTTGCTCTGAAACTTGAGTGTCGGGCATGCGTTCTCATCCCTCTAAAAGTTTCTATTCTCGAATTTTCCTGGCAAGAGAATCAAGGAGTCCATTGATAAATTTACCAGAATGTTCAGTGCTATAGTTCTTCGCAAGTTCGATAGCTTCATTCAGAATCACCTTTGTGGGTGTTTCTGTATTCTGAAGTTCAAAAATTGCAAGCCTTAGAATGATTTTATCTAGGATAGCCATTCTTTCAATAGACCAATTTTTAGAAGCTTCCGTGATCTCTTTGTCAAGATCATCGAGGTGATCAAGGACACCTCTAATGAGAATTTCCAAAAAGGGTTCAATTTGCTTCGATATTTTTAGGTGATTTGCAAAATTTCCAAATTTTGTCTGTGAGAAAAAGTAAACTTTTTCCATTTCACATTGGTACAAAAATTGTAATGCAAAATTACGTGCATCTGTTTGCTTAGATGTTGAGGGCATCAAGTTCATCCAAAGTTTTAAGTGTCATGAGGGCTGCGAGTGCGGTCGACTGACCTTTATTATGCACTAAAATTTTCCCATCGTCTCTCACCTGTCTTGTAGGCTTATCAAGCGAAGATCGTTCTATCGCTTGTTCTTTGTCTCTCGTGGTTAGTACGCCAAAGAGGACAGGTAGTTTGTATTGGATACCTACTGTTGTGAGGCCCTTTGCAACGGCATCACAGATATAATGATAGTGGTCCGTATCTCCTTGAATCAGAGATCCCAAACACAAGATCGCATCCCAACGCCCAATTTCAGCTGCTTTTGCAGCAACAATTGGAAGTTCAAAGGCACCGGGTACAGAGACTTCCGTTATATTCTCTTCCTTGACGCCTTCTGAGATAAGGGTGTCTCTTGCACCCTTACGCAGACGGCCAGTTATATCTTCATTGAACTGGCTGGTAATGATGAGAAAATTGCGAATTTTCATAAATTCAACCTTTGTGCATTAAAACAGTATCCACAATCTCAAGACCAAATCCTCGAAGGGCTGCAAGTGTTCGCTCAGAACTCAGATGCAGTTTCATGCGACCAACTCCGAGTTTTGTCAGAATCTGTGCGCCAATCCCATAAACTCTGTGATCCATTTTTGGGGGACTTAAGGAGTCAAGCATCGCGTTATTATCAGAGTTTGCAAGATAAAGAAAGACTGCCTTGGGCTTGGTCTTGATAAGATGGAAAGCATATTCGACTTTCCAATTAGAGAAATTTAACTGTGCGCTTTCTAATAAAGTGGAATCCCAAATATCTGCTAGTGGGCTCTGTTTATGAACGCGGACATCAATGCAATCACCTAACTGCAGACTCCCCTTGCATAAGGCGAAGTGTACAGTTTGATCCAAATCACTGCGAAACCATACTCCTTCAATCGGACCTTCGTTAGAAATACGGACTCTTTTAATCTCGCTGACAAGGGTTTCTCTTGTTAACCGGTAGCTGATGAGGTCCGCAATAGCGAGTAAAGGGATTTGGTGTTTTTTTCCAAAAGCCTCCAGATCTGGAAGGCGCGCCATGGAACCATCATCATTCATAATTTCACAGATGACAGCAGCTTCTTTTTTCCCCGCTAGCCTTGCAAGATCCACAGAACCTTCTGTATGCCCTGTTCTTTGCAAAACACCGCCAGGCGTTGCTCTTAAAGGGAAAATATGCCCTGGAACTCGGATATCGGAGGGGAGTGTATGATCGTCTATAGCGACTTGTATTGTTCTAGCGCGATCTGCAGCGGAAATTCCTGTTGTTACCCCATGGCAAGCTTCGATACTAACAGTGAAGGCTGTCCCGAGAGTATTAAAGGGGTTTGGTCTGTCAGACATGAGGGGTAATTGTAGGCGGTCAACCAAAGCTCCGGATAATGGTAGACATATAAGACCGCGAGCTTCTTTAGCCATGAAGTTTATTTTATCAGGGCTGACATCTTCAGCAGGAAAAATGAGATCACCCTCGTTTTCGCGATCTTTGTCATCAGTCATGATGACCATTTGGCCTTTACGAAAAGCAGCAAGAGCTACCTCAACGTTTTCAATTGCAGATGCATGATCGTGTTCAGAATTGGAGCTAAAGGACATAAAGCATCCTGTTAAAAATGAGAGTTGAACATCAAGCAAGCCATTCGCTGTAAAGAGGAAACTTTGCAGCAATAGCCATAACTTTGTTGCGGATATTTGTAAGCTCTGCCTCGTTTTGCCAGTTGAGGAAAACGTCTTTGAAGACATCGGCAATGAAGTTCATTTCATGAGTCCCCATTCCGCGACTTGTTAATGCAGGAGTACCTACACGAATCCCACTGGTAACAAAAGGACTTCGTTTCTCATTAGGGACCGTATTTTTATTTACAGTGATGGCAACCTTTCCGAGGGCTTCTTCAAAGTCTTTTCCACTTACTTCTGTTTCTGACAAATTGATGAGCATAAGATGATTGTCCGTACCACCGGAGACAAGACGGAATCCACGCTCGACAAGTGCGTTTGCCAGGTATTGAGCGTTTTCAAGAACCTGCTTTTGATATTCTATAAACTTAGATTCAGCTGCATTCTTGAAGCACACGGCTTTAGCAGCGATAATATGTTCTAGAGGGCCTCCTTGGGTGCCCGGGAAGACTCCTTTGTTTATTTTCGGTGTCAAAGCATCATCGTTCCAAAGAATGAGCCCTCCTCTTGGTCCTCTTAAGGTTTTATGTGTTGTGGAACTTACAACATGAGCATGAGGAATAGGGCTCGGATGAACTCCAGCTGCGACAAGACCTGCGATGTGAGCCATATCAACAAACAACAAGGCGTTAACTTCGTCTGCAATACGCCGGAATTCTTTAAAATCTATGATTCTGGGGTAAGCACTCGCGCCTGCAATAATTACTTTGGGTTGAACGTTTTTTGCAACCTTTCGCACTTGGTCATAATCGATGACTTCCGTCTCTTTATTAAGTTGGTAGAAGGAAGCTTGGTAAAGAATCCCTGAAAAATTCACACTTGAGCCGTGTGTCAAATGTCCACCATGCGAAAGATCAAGCCCAAGAACCTTATCTCCCGGATTTAATAGTGCCAGATATACGGCAGAGTTTGCCTGAGCTCCTGAATGGGGTTGAACATTCGCAAAGCGAGAGCCAAAAAGAGAACAGGCTCTGCTTATTGCGAGAGCTTCGAGCTTGTCTACTTCTCCACATCCACCGTAGTAGCGTTTTCCTGGTAACCCCTCGGCATATTTATTTGTCAGTGGATTTCCACAAGATGCGATGAGATCAAGAGGGGCAAAATTTTCAGAAGCTATAAGTTCTAGGCCTTCATTTTGTCTTTTCAGTTCATTTTCAATTAAAGTGTAAATTTCAAAATCAGATTCTTTCAACGCTTGCCAAGGCTTTGACACGTCTCACCTCTTTTGGAAAATTAATAGATGGAGGGCACGACTACCGATGAGGATTTAAAGTCTTTTTTTCAATTTTGTCTATTTTTTCGATACGGATTTTATGCTGTTCGCCAAGAAAGGATGTGCCTAACCAGATATCGGTGAGTTCTTTGGCATGAGAGGTATTCAGGATGCGAGCGCCTAAACACAAAATATTTGCATTGTTGTGTTCGCGACTCATCCGACTTGTGTATTCGTCCCAAACACAAGATGCACGAACCTTCATAAATTTATTGCAAACTATAGACATCCCAATGCCTGTACCGCATATGGCTATGCCGGCATCAAGTTTTTCATTTGAGACATCCTCAGCGAGTCTTGAGGCATAATCGGGATAATCCACACGATCAGTGGATTCGAAAGGAACCCCATAATCGATTAAAGCCATCCCGCGGGTTTTCAGGAAATTGAGAAGCTCTTGTTTGAGTTCTTTTCCTGCGTGATCTGAGGCGATTCCTATTTTTTTAAAACAGTACTTTGTCCCCGTCACTTTGTTTTAACTCTGACCCATTTTTTTCACAAAGCCAACAGCGTCAGAAACAGTTCTAATATTCTCAGCCTCTTCATCTGGAATATCAATGCCGAAAGCTTCTTCCATAGCCATCACGAGTTCGACTATATCCAAAGAGTCTGCCCCGAGATCCTCAATGAACTTTGCCTTGGGAACTACAGCAGCTTCTTCAACGCCAAGTTGGTTAACGATAATCGATTTTATTTTCTCTTCAACGCTATCTGACATGGTATAACCTCTAAAATGCAGTCCGCATTTATTTTTGGACTTGAAAATTAAGCTAGCAAATCAAAAAGTAGAAATTTTTGCAAGGACTAATTGTTTGCTTTCACAAATCTATCATGACTTAGTTGTTATTTCTGATGTTCATCTTTTAGATGCTGAAGAAGAACGAGGAAAACTTCTGCTTAAATTTTTAACTGAACTAGATGGGACAAAGATTCAGAACTTTGTCCTTCTTGGTGATATTTTTGATTTTTGCTTTGGTGCTTCTCCTTATTTCCAAAGAAAATTTGACCTTTTTGGCAAGCAACTTAGTCGTCTGGCTAGGGAGGGAACAAAAGTTTTTTTTATTGAAGGGAATCATGAATTCTTAATACAGGAACTCTTTTGGGAAGGCGTTTCTTTTGTAAAGGAGAAAGAGTTAAAGCTCACTCTGTCCGATGATAGCACAATACTCTTTACACATGGCGATTACTTGAAGGCCCCTTGGCATTATCGCCTTTATTCTTATATAATTAGATCCCAACTTTCTAAATTTTTCGCCTTGAAGATCCCTCAGAAATTTTTGAACCGACTCGCATTGGCAATTTCTGCTAAGTCTCGAAGACGAAGTTATTCAAAAGCGATTCCACACAAAGAGATTTTGCAAAATTTGACAACATGGATATCTGGTAGAAATGTGAGCTTTGGAATTGTTGGACATTTTCATGTTCCTTATGATTATAGGCCCTCTGAGAAAACGCGAATTTTTTGTTTAGATAGTTGGGATAAACCAAATTGTTTAAGCTATAGCAGTGGCCGTTTCCAGCGCTTGTATCTTAAGAATACTGGAATAAATAAGGTCGAGTTGGATCCATAAAATGGGAAATTTTAATGCAAGTCGAATTTGAAAAATGGCATGGTTGTAAAAATGACTTCATCGTTGTTTGGGCAAGTAGTGCACAATATAAAAACATAGGTCCTTCTCTAATTCGTAACTCAATAAATTTATGTGAGAGAAGATCGGGAATTGGAGCTGATGGGATTTTGATCCTTGTTCATGCCCCTAATCAAAGCAGTCCTGAACAACTTGTGATTATCAATTCAGATGGTAGTCTTGCAAAAAATTGTGGCAACGGCATTCGCTGTGCTGCTTTGTCTGTTTATAATAAACATCTTGTTAATAATAAAACCCCTCTTGAATCTGTCGAATTAAGAGTAGAAGGCCTTAACTATATCTGTCAATTTCTACCGCAAAAAAAAGGGCCTCCATTTGTGCAAGTAAATATGGGAGTCCCGATACTGAACGAAAATAACGCGTGGCATGAAGAAGCTCTGAAATTTGTAAAAACTAAACTGAAAGATCGTAATCTTGAAAAGAACCTCAAAGATATTCAAACGTTTTTTTTAGCGAATCAGCATATAGTTTTTTTCACAGAACAAGAACTTCCGCTAACATTGATGAGAGAGTTAAGTTCTACGCTTCAAATCTCCCCACATTGGGATGGAATCAATGTTAGTTTTGCAAGTCCACTTGAAACTATGGATGTTTCGAAAATTCAAGGGTTTGAGACAGCGGATCCCTACAAAGTATTTGTTTGGGAAAGAGGAGCAGGGGAAACTTCAGCCTGTGGAACCGCTGCTTGTGCAATAAGTGCAGCTCTTTTAGATTCTGCTTTGATCCCCCGTTCTTCATGGATTCCATTGCTGTTTCCAGGTGGGTGGCTTTACTGTAAACAAGAATTTTCTGAGGAAGAGATTTTTCTGTGTGGACCAGGAGCTTTCGTTTTCAAAGGAATTTTAGATCTGTGAGAGTATCTCAGTTATAATGAAAGAACTTGCTCCCGTTTTCTTCTCGATAAACTTTTGAAGCTTTAAATCTTTCTCTTTTTGCTCTAGACTCTCTGTCATCCAATTTAAACAATCGCGGTTATTTCGTATAACTTTTGCAAAATTTCTTGAAACAATTTCAGATGCTTCATCACTATTTGAAATTTTGGGGCCAAATCCTAGATAAAGCCCAAATGCTGCAGGTTCAAGTACATTGTGAATCTTATGATGTATGCCGCCTCCAACGAAAGCTAAATCTGCGACGCTGTAAATCTCAAAAAGTATTCCGACTCGATCTACAATAACAACATCCGTATCTCTAGAATCATTGTGTTGAGAAAAAAGTTTGGAAGACAATTTATAAACATTGCATTGCTGTTGTACCCACATAATAAAATCATCAGTTGGTTGATGTGGTGTTATAATAAGTTGAACGTCAGACTTTCTTTTTAACAGATCTGTAAAAGTTTTAAGGACAAGTTCACAATCAGCCCTCCAAGCGCTACCAATAATAATTTTTTTCTTTTTCTGTGAAAATTCAGGGAATAAAAATTTGCCGTTTGAGGTGCAAATTTTAACTCTATCTATGACTCGGTCATATTTCGTATCGCCCGACATTTTTACTAAATTTATTGGAATAGAAAGCAGATCAATCAGAGATTTTTTTTCGGATTCAGATATTGCAAAAATTAAATCAAAAGATTGAAACAATATTCTTTTTATAAAAAGACTTATGCACCCCTTGGATTTTAAACTTGAATTCACCAATATGAGGGTGGCTACTTTCTTAGCCTCGTAAAGAAAGCATGGCCAAAGTTCATGTCGAACAACGATAACAAAATCGGGTCTAGAAGCCTCGAAAAATTCTCTCCAATTTAAAAGCGTATCAAGAGGAGCGAGTGAATAGGAAAGGCTTTCTTTCCTTAATTTTGCAAATTTAAAGCCTGAATCGGAAAAAAAGAGAAAGTGAATAAAAAACCCTCTGTGAGATAGAGCGTCTGCAATAGGTTTAGCTTGCTCATATTCACCTGCAGAACTGCAATAGAAAACGGCACTTTTTGTGAATTGATCTCGAATAAACTTTATGTGAGAAAGAGATGTTTTATTGGGTTTTCGATCTTTAATAAAAGACCGAATTTGAAAGATCAAATGTGAGAGTATGGGTTCTAAAAATGAGACTGCAGTAAAGAATAGATTAGTAAATAAAACTGCAAGGAGACCTAAAAACTGATTTAACTTTTTCATAATGTGTTCTATTGAAGTGCTTCCTTGTTTTGAAGAAGCTTATTCATATGTGAAGCAACGCTTTCAGTGGAAATTTGAAAGAAACAAAGTTTGTCTTCGAATCGACAAGGAGCTTTTCCATGTTTAGAACAAGGTCTGCATCCTAGTCGTGAAGAGAAACTGCGACTTTCTTTTCTGTGTGGGATAAACCCAAATCCTTCTACTGTAGGGCCAAAAAAAACAAGAACGGGTCTTTCAACAGCCTCAGCTATGTGCCCTAGAGCTGAATCATTGCTCAGTAAAAATTCAGAGTGCTTTAAAACGACTGCATTTTCCCATAAACTTAGAGTCCCTGAGAGATTTAACACGGGACCTGGCCAGTGGATCTTGTTATTGACTTCTTCACACACAATGGAATCAGAAGAATCACCGAGAAAAATAAGACCCAAATTGTTGAATGAGCCTTTCGATAAGAGCATTTTTTTAAGAGAAATTAAGCTATCGCTAAACACTTCTACTGGTGCTCTTTTGGTATCATAGGAAGCACCAGGGGAAACAGCAATCCATCTGTTTCCAGCAAATTTAGAAATAAAATTTGAATTCTGAAAATGTGAAATTGCAAATTCAGGAGCAATATTGTGTTCAGATTCAGATAATGAAAAATCTTTTGGAATTATCTTTAAGGTCTGCAGAGCTAGAATTAATGAATCTCTCATCTGAACAAATTGAGGTTTTAATGCTTCTAAAGCTCGAGTAGGTAGTTCTCTTTTTCTCCCGTAAATACGGCTTTCAAGGATGAGGCGATTTCTCTGGAGCTGATTTTTTGGGGTAGAAAAAATAGGTCTACGAAATCTGTTTTTAAAGGAATGTGATAAAATTCGAGATCTGAGATTCATCTGAAGATCAAGAATAAAACTGACGTCTTTTAATTGAGCTAAAATCTCAGAGACTTTTAAAGTCTTTGAGAGCTCAATGCACTCAACGTTTGGGAAGGCCTCTCTAATGAGGGAGAGAGAGGGGGGTCTACCGAGCCAGACAACGCGTGTTTCTGGAAGAAAATTTCTAAGAAAGGTCAAACAGGTGCTAGCAAGGACTACATCACCGATGCTGCTCGTCCGAATGATTGCAATTTTTAGTATTTTTGTATCAATTGGGTTCAAGTTTTCCGCCGTTCTTCCGGCTAAATTTCGATAATGACAAGCGGACCGTATCTTTAGTTTTTTGCTTTTGCAACTCTTTCATTTTGGGCAAGGACTTTCATGCCATTCAAGTCTGCTTAGTTTCTTATCAGAAAATTTTGTCCATCTGTTATACTAACTTGGGCTTTTAGCATTTAGGGAAAGTGGTAGACAAAATCATGACGCACGAAATACTGAAACCAAAAAAAAACGAAAAAAAATTTCTCAGCATTATTTATTTTTTAGATGGCGGGAAAACTCATACGCTTCGAATTTCTGTCAGTTTTATGAAAGCTTGTGTATTTCTATCCTTGTTTCTAATTGTTATCGGTTTTATTGGAGATTTACTTTTCATCAAAACCTTGTTCAGAGTTAAAGATCTCTCTCAGCGTCTCCACGCTTCTTTGGATACTATTTTTGAATATCAGGTAAAGTATGAGGGGATTTTCGAGAAAATTTACACAAGTGAGAAAAAAAACCCCGCAGCAGTTTCTGTTCTGGAGTCAGCGGTATCCGGGGAGGCAGCTTCCGATAAATCTCATGAAGACGGAGACGCAAATAAAAAATATGTAAATCTTCTTACATCTCAGCAGATCTTTGTAAAAGAAGACGATGCGAATGCATCTGTTAAGATAGAAAAGCCTGTTCTTCATAAGAACAAAAATCATTTAGAGCTTTCAATTGGTCTTCGAAATCGTAATCAACGATCGAGAGCTGAAGGATTGATGACGGCTAGTGCTGAATGGGTTGACGCTAAAGGGAATAAAAAAATAAGTGAAGCTTTTGTCGGTCCGGCAGAAAAGGTCTCAACGGATTCTCATCCTCCCATTAAATTCGGCATTCGACAGTATACTGTTAAAAAATTTAATTTTGAGATCCCGGAGAGCAATTTTGTTCTTTCGAAAATTGAAATCATACTGACCGATCGGACCTCTCATAAGTCTAAGTACACAATTGTTTCTCCACAAGCATCTACCCCCTAATAGAAACTAATTTTCAAAAAATCTGATAATATTAGAGATAATTCAAGAAATCTCTGAGGGAGATCAGATGAATATTTTGCAAATTTATTTTTTAACTTTCTTTTTGTTCTTAACTGGATCGTGCAAAAGACAATCTAAAGTAAATCTTCAGTTAGATGTTAGAGATGATGTTGGGAACATTGTAAACGATGCTTATGTTGAATTAAATGATCGTAAAATAGGGAGAACAGATATAAATGGAGAATTAAATGTGAACCTTCCCCTCAAAAGAGGAGAACACAGACTCAAAATAATGAAAGAAACAGAAGAAATAGCTTATGAGCCTTTTGAAAAAACAATTTTCTTTTTTAAAAAAAATGAAAAAACAATAACAATTCATGCCATTGTTCGCTCTAATCTTAAGCCTTTTCCAGAAGACAATTCTTTTGATGATTTTCCAGAACTCCCTAAGAAGCAGGGAGAAAATTCCCAAGAGGTTCTTGCGAGTGTGGATATGAATACAGAAAACGAAATTCAAGAAAGTACAGAAAGTATAGAAACAAAAGAACCTGTTCAGGTTGAGGAGAAGCCCTTGCCTGAAACGTCACTTACAAAATTTGGCTCGAATATCGAAAAACTTCTAAGTGAAAAAAAATATAAGCAAGCTATTGAGGGTTTAAAAAATGTTAAAGTTCAAGATCCAGAATATATAGCATCTTGGCAAAAAATCGGAGATATCTATCTTAAGGATTTAAAAGAATACAAAAGGGCACTCGCTTCTTATGATAAACTTACCCGCCTTCCTGCCCTTAAAAATTATGAAAATCCTAAGTTCATCGAAATTTATATGAATAAAGCATTGGCTTACTACAATTTAGGAGAGATTTTCGCTACGAAAGACCGCAAAGAATCGACACGTTTCTTCAAAAATACATATTGGATAACAAATCGGATTTCTAATATTGCTAACACCGAGGAAAACCTTAAAGAATTTGCGGAAAATACAGCATATTATAGAGCCCTGTCTTTGCATAGAATCTGGCAAAATAACCCTAAACTCACGCCTTCGTCAAAAGTAAGTAAGGAATGGGAGCGTTACCAGAGTATTGCCAAAAATTTGAAAAATAGCGACCATCCTAAATATTTTGTAAATTCAGAAAAGTATTTGAAGCAAATAAAATTGTAGGTCAAGAATTTCTGAATGCTATGGCTTCACCAATTAAAAGTCGGGCTCGTTTGATAATTTTTTTGTGAAGCTGATCTACTTGATGTTTGAATTCCTCAGAATCTTCAGAGGCTTTGGGTGGAATTATAGGCTGACTTAAAAAGTGAACGAGTTCGACCGGTCTTGGAATGAGAGTAAGGCCTACCCCTCTTGCAAAAAAGAGAGGGATTTTAAAATTTTTGTAAGCCCATTTAGTAAGAGCGTTTGGGTAAACATCGAAAAGATCGTCAGCTTTGGGGCAGGTTCCAATGATGATAGGAGTTTGTGTTTTTAGCGCGAGTTTTACAAAACCTTTTCTTTTTTCCCAGAGAATTTGATAGCGCTCGTTTGAGGGTCTCAACGCTTCTCTCATTCCTCCAGGGGCTACTGTTACTAATTCTTCATTTTCAAGTAGGCTTTCTGCGTTGGATTGATTCCCTTCAACACCTCCAAGTTGAGATGCGAGATTTCCAAGAACCGGTATTTTGAAAATCAAATGGTCAGCTAAGGACCTAGCAATTCTTTCCTTTTCGTCATAAATAGCACAACCCAGCAAAGCAATATCATAGGTTGCTAAACTATGATTGACCGCCAATAACACTCGACCCTTTTCGGGAATATGTTCCATTCCCACAACCTTGTGTTGGTGGTATTCCCTAAGTGATCTCAGGAAGGGGTGAACAATTTCTAAGTATTCTCTTTTCATTTGTTTCATATTTAAACAACCATCTTCTTGCAGAGTGCTAAGTCTTTTTAACTATCGGAATTCAAGAAATTTATTTAACTCAAATACTACGCATAAAAAAAGCACGAGTATAAGTCAATGAAATTGAAGGAATATGAACAATGATGAAGAATAAGATTTCTGTTAAAGTGATACATGACAGAAAGAGTATCAACAATTTAAAACTGGTACTCAGAAAACTTGAGAGTTGTGGCTTTACGGATATTCAATCTATTGAGTTTAACAAGCAAGATAAAGATATCAAAAAAACTGAAAACAAAAACTTAATTTTCCTCATAGATGCAAGAGAAGAATTTATCTTTGATTATGGGTTAGTAAAAAGCTTTGTGAACAAGAATGTTCCACCGACGATTTTCCTCAGATACGACAAAGTAGCACGTCCGAAATCCCTAGTTTTAAGCGAAAATGGGGGCTTTCATTATTTAGACGATAAGGAGACCCTTCATTGGGCAGATTCCTTTTCATTTACAAAGGCAGCATTACTTGAAACAAATATCTATGTTTCTTTATTAGAGAAAGCGAAAGACATTGAAGAGTTTTTAGACTCCGTACTGATGCTTGCGCAAAGGGGAATTCCGGTTCCACAATGGAACGAGCAAAGGTTGAAACCATGTCTTTTCTTGGATAGAGATGGAATTCTTATCGAAGATTCAGGATATGTGGGGCATCCGAAAGATGTAATTCTCATCAAAGATGTTATCCCGCTTATCTTGTGGGCAAAACAGCAGGGTTGGTATGTTATCGTAGTCAGCAACCAGTCTGGTATAGCTCGTGGCAAATTTACAAATTCCGATCTTCATGAGACGACGGAAGAGATCAAATCTCTCTTACGTAAATATGTTGCAGAGCCCGACGGATGGTATTACTGCCCTTTCTTGCCAAAAGGAAGCGTAGCAGCCTATGCCAAAAACAGCGTATCAAGAAAACCCCTACCTGGGCTCTTCCTTCAAGCGTCTATGGATTACCCCATAGATTTTGATAGGAGTTGGATGGTTGGCGATAAAATTTCAGATTGCGTCTCTTTATTAGGAATGCAAAGCTGCTTAGTCAAAGGCCGGTATCCACTACCCGATACGGCTGGGAATGTATTTAACAATATTACAGAGCTTTTAGCACATATAAGTCGTGTTGCGGGTCTTGGATCACATCCAACTGTGAAATGACTTGACAAGAATTTACAATTTTTAGACAGTAGCGCAGTTTTTGAGATTAAGTTTGTAAATTCGGTGGCTAATCCACGCGAGGTTTTTTCTATGCAATATGCTGTTATTCAAGCAGGCGGTCATCAGTACCGCGTAAAAGTAGGTGACACTCTTCCAATTGACAGACTCAGTGGGGAAGTTGGCGATAAAGTTAGTTTTGACAAAGTTCTTCTCGTAAATGACGAAAAGGGCGTGAAGTTAGGCAAACCTTATCTTGCAAAAGCTCATGTTGAAGCGACGATTAAAGAACAAAAACGCGATGATAAAGTACTTGTTTTCAAATACAAGCGCCGCAAGAATTACAAGAAAATGCGTGGGCACAAACAGCCTATAACTGTAATCGAAATAGCTAACATTAGCGCTTAGTTCTTAGGCGAATATACGAGGATAAAGAAATGGCAACCAAAAAAGCTGGTGGTAGTACCAAGAACGGTCGAGATTCTAACGCCCAACGAAGAGGCGTCAAAGTATTCGGAAGTAGCACTGTAAAAGCCGGAAATATTATCGTACGCCAAGTTGGAAGTAGTTTCCATGCTGGTCCGAACGTAGGATGCGGAAAGGATTTTACTCTCTTCGCAAAAACTGCTGGAACAGTAGTTTTCGAGAGCTGGAGCCGAGATCGTCAACGTGTTCGTATCATTCCTGCCGACGTTTAATCTCTCTATTTTCCTCACAATTTTAATATATTAGGTATAGCGATGCGTTTCATCGATCAAACTGAAATCTGGGTTTACTCAGGAAGTGGTGGTGATGGCATCGCTAGTTTTCGTCGTGCTCGAAATAAACCCCGATTAGGCCCTGATGGTGGCAGCGGCGGTGCTGGCGGTAGTGTCTATTTTAAAGCTGACCGTGGCATGAACACGCTTGCAACTCTTCGTTATAGAAGAGAATACCGCGCGAAAGATGGTGGCAAAGGGGGGGCGAATGAGCGTACAGGTCGCCGAGGCGAAGATATAACGATACAAGTCCCTCTTGGGACTATTATTTTTGATCATGCTTCAGGGGAAAAGCTAGGAGAGCTTACTGACACAAATTCTCTGTTGCTTATTGCGAAAGGTGGGGAGCCTGGTTTAGGCAATTCTGAATTTGTAACAGCAGTAAATCGCGCGCCGCAAAGTGCAACAAAAGGAGAAAAGGGTCTTAGTTTTCACCTTCGTTTAGAGCTAAAGGTTTTGGCTGATATAGGCCTTGCCGGCATGCCGAATGCTGGTAAATCCACGCTTCTTAGCAGACTAAGTCATGCCAAACCCAAAATTGCGGATTATCCTTTTACAACGTTGCACCCTATGTTGGGAGTTGTGGAAGATAAAATCACTGGACGATCTTTTGTGGTAGCAGATATTCCTGGTCTTATAGAGGGGGCCAGCAAGGGAAAGGGCTTAGGATTTGAGTTTCTCCGTCATCTGGAGCGTAATAAGGTTATTGCGTATATTTTGGATGGATCTTTAGGAAAAGAGGCTCTCAAACATTACCATGATTTGCAGCACGAATTGTATACTTACAATGAGGCTTTTCGTAGCAAGCAGGCTGTTGTTGTCCTTAACAAAGTAGATCTTTTGGATGAGGACGTCTTAGCAAAAACCCTTAAGAGTTTTGACTCTCTCAATATTCCGGTTGTTTCCATCTCTGCAGTAACAGGGCAAGGGCTCCGATTGTTGATTCAGACTTTTGGTGATGTTCTTGAGAAATTAAAGAGTGAAAATGAAGAAGAGTTCACATCAAAACCCCAGACTGAATCCTGAGTTAATCTTATTTGGAGGGACTTTTGATCCTCCTCATAAGGGTCATAGTGATTGCGTTAAGTTTGTGAAAGAAAGCTTTCCTGAAGCAAAAATTGCAGTACTCCCAAGCTTTCAGGTACCTCTTACAAAAGATCAAAATAAAATTATGCGAACATCTTTCGAAGACCGCTTCGAGATGTGTAACAGAGCCTTTGAAAAAGTAGCAGATTATATATGGGACTTTGAAAAAAATCTAAGTACTCCAAGCTACACAGTGAATCTGCTTAACTATATTCAAAAACAATTTCCACAAAAACATCTTGGATTCTTGATGGGATTAGATCAGTTGAGAAAGTTTTCAACTTGGTATGAACCTATAAAAATTTTAAAATTAGCGTCTCTCATTGTTATTTCAAGACAGACAGAGGAATGGGAATCTGTTTTAAAAGAATTTTCACACAACTTACATATCACAATTCAGAAAAATCACGCTTCTTTCATTGATATTCCTCCTTATTTCCCACTTTTCAAAATGAATAAAGAAACAACAGCTATTTCGAGTACACAACTGCGTGAGTTGTTGAATCTTCATGTAGAATCTGCGCAAAATTTTCTAGATTCAGAAGTCTTTCGTTACATAATCGAAAAAAAATTGTATGCAGACTGAAAGCAATGTGATGAATTCTTGTCTGATATGCCATAAAAAAACTTTTGAAAGATCAGCCCCTTTTCTTTGTAAATCTTGTGTTCAAACGTTAGAGCCAGCGAAGTCACATGATGAGTTTTACAGTCTTTACAGATACAATTCAATTTTGAGAGAGCTTGTTCTCAAAGTAAAGATTCACGATAATTTTAGGGCTGTAGCCTGTTTAAATTATCTTTTTGTGAATAGTGATCTTTCCTCTTTTTTGGCGAAGTCTTGTGATTTTATAATTCCTGCTCCTTCAAGTTTATGGTCACGTCTTCGGGGGAGAATAGATCTGGCATGGCTTTTGGCTACAGCACTATCTAAACAATATCATTGCCGAATAAGAGCAGCGCCAATTGGCCTTCATTGGCAACTGAGCAAGCGTTCAAAAATTTTGCATCGTGAAAAGTTGAAAGATGTGAGAGAAGCATTTTTTGGTGAATGGAAAGAAAAAACCTGTCTTATTATTGATGATGTCGTGACATCAGGGTATACGCTCAGGCGTGTCGCTTCAAGAATCAAGAAAGAAAATTGTAAGTTCCTCACTCTAGGGAGTGCTTTCGTCTAAATGACGGATTCAAAGCCCTAGGCTCAGCATCAAACTTAATTAAGGGATTCATAATGGGAATGACTCAAAGCATATATCAAACGTCAAATATGACTCCCATGTTGCGTCAGTACTTTGATTTGAAAGGCGCTTGTTCGGATTCTGTACTTTTTTTCAGAATGGGAGATTTTTATGAGGTTTTTGGCGAAGATGCCGTTGAGGTTTCCAAAGTTCTAAATATCGTTTTAACGAAACGAGATAAGGGTGATGATTCTATTCCTTTTTGCGGAGTTCCTCATCACAGTGCTCGGAATTACTGGCTTAAACTTCTCAAGCTTAATTTTAAAATAGCTATTGCGGATCAGGTGGAAGAAGCTTCTCAAGCAAAAGGACTTGTCAAAAGGGAACTTACAAAATTTCTCACACCGGCATGCATTGATGACCTAGAAGGGTTGCAAAGCGACTCCCCAAATTATCTCATGTTTGTATATCAAGAGCCCGAAAGTAAAACATGGGTCATCGGTCTTGCAGATGTTTCTACAGGTGAGCTCAAAATTGGAGAAGTAGAAAACATAGAGGCTGTTGTTAAGGCAATAGAGACTTACAGGCCAAAAGAAGTGCTTTTGAGACGTTTTTTAACCCCTATTCTCAAAGAAAAATTAGATCATTATTTAGCGCAAGAAACTCTGCTTTTTACGGCAATGCCTGAAGCCATTTTGCGTGATGCAAAATCACAGAAAGATATAGTCTCGAAAGTCCTTGGTCCTGTTGATACTTTGCAAGTGCCTATTCCATCTAGAAGCAGTGCGGTTGCGGTTTTAGCTTCTTTGTTTACACATCTTAAGGATCTTAAATTTAGCCTAGATCCTTTTTTATCTGTTTCAGCTCTTTTTGAAAGCGAAAGAGCTACGTTGAACAGTGCTGCTATTAATGATCTTGAAATCTTTAATACTGTACGACAGAATCAGCAAAAGGGTTCTCTTTTTTATGAGATCAACCATTGTTTGACTCCTATGGGAGCAAGACTGTTAAGATGGAGTCTTGTTCATCCTTTGCAAAACAAAGCACATATTGAAAAAATCCATGGCAGCGTGTTGGCTATCATTGGTCTTGGGGAAAAAAATATCGAAATCTTAAGAGCTCATCTTAAGGGTATTTCTGATATAGAGCGGTTAAATGTTAAATTGGTCTCAAAAAATATCAAACCTAAAGAACTTTCATCTATTCGAGAAAGTTTATCCAAAATACAGGAAATTTTAGAGTTTTTTAGACAAAATTCTAAGCTTTATTTTGACGGAGTTATAGAAGATTTTGTTATCTCAAAAGATCTGAATAATCTTCTTTCCAATGCGTTGAAAACAGAAGTGGGAGGACTTGGAAGCGGAGATGAGATTTTTATCCAAGGTTTCGATAAAATTCTGGATGAAAAAAATGAGCTTTCGAAAAATGGAGAGCAGAAAGTAGAAGAGTATCAAGAGCGACTTAAGAAAAAAACTGGAATTCAAAGTCTTAAAATCAAACATCATAAAAACTTTGGTCTTCTGGTTGAAATAACAAAGACACATTTATCTAAAGTTCCAGAAGAATTGATAAGACGACAAACCATGGTGAATTGTGAAAGGTTTGTTACGATTGAACTGCAAGAGCTCAGCGATGCACTTATGAGTGCCAAAGAAGATGCCATAGATCGAGAAGCTATCCTTTACGATTCTTTTTTGACTGAATTCGGAAGGAACTTTGGCATATTAAAAAAAATAAGTGCAAGTTTAGCTCTTTTTGACATGTATACAGCTTTCGCATGGGTAGCAATTCAAAAAAAATATTCTAAACCTGAAATTGTGACAGATTCCATTGAACTCAAATCTGTACGTCATCCTACAGTAGAAAGTTTTATTGGAAGTCATGCATTTAATCCGAATGATATTTTTATGAATGAAAAGTGCAAACAGATTTTGATTACAGGCCCTAATATGGGTGGAAAATCCACTATTATGCGAACTGTAGCTATTTGTGCACTTTTAAATCAGAGCGGTAGTTTTGTTCCCGCTCTTTCTGCAAAATTACCAGTCTTCGATCAAATTTTTACAAGAGTCGGAGCCTCTGATGATCTTGTAAAAGGGTTGTCAACTTTCATGGTAGAAATGACAGAAACAGCAGGAATTCTCAGGCAGGCAACCAAAAACAGTCTTGTTATTTTTGATGAAGTGGGTCGAGGAACTTCCACAGAAGATGGCTTAGCCATAGCGTCCGCTGTTCTCGAAAATTTAGCGACTAAAATCCTTAGTTGGACTTTTTTCGCAACTCATTATCATGAACTTGTAAATTTTTCTAAGTCCTTTCAAATTGTAAGAACTTATCAAACGGAGGTTATCAAAAGAAATGATGGGATTAAATTTACACATCGTTTGATAGAAGGAGCAAGTGGCAGCTCTTACGGAATTCAGGTGGCTAAATTAGCTGGAATTCCGGAAAATGTGATTAAAAGAGCTCATGAACTTTTAGATTCTATGTCGCCCAAAAATTTGAAAATTTCCGAACCCGCTATTAGAGAAAAAACACAAGCTAAGTTTAGTAAAATTAGTTCCTTGTTAGATGATATTAGTATCAATGAAATAACCCCTATCCAGGCCTTTCATATTCTTTCTAAGCTCAAAGATGAGCATGAAGTTAAAGCCCCTAAAAATCCATTTCCTGATGGACAATCTTTGTTCTAATCCGTAGTATTGAATACTTAAATCGGCATAATATGAAAATTGAATTGTTTACAAGGTATTAATATGCCAAATCTTTCTAAGCCCATTCCAAGCAGATCTAAAGAAGATGATATTGCAAAGTCAGATTTATTTACAAATGAAGAGTTAAAAAAATTTCGCGATCTTTTGATAAAAGAACGAGAGAAAATCCTATTCAAAGCCCGCGATACAGTTAAGGCTGGCAGTATTCGAGTTGATGCCAATGAGATGATGGATGAAGTGGATCTTGCAACTGTAACTATTGAGCAGGATCTAACTTTTAGACTTCTTGATAGAGAAAGAAAACTTCTATTTGAAATTGAGCATGCGCTTATCAAAATAAAAAATGGTGAATTTGGCTATTGTGAAGGTACCGGAGAGCCTATTCCAAAAAGAAGACTTGAACTTACACCATGGACACGCCATAGCGTTAAACATAAAGAGCAGTTAGAAAAACGAAAGAAGACTGGTCGAGGTGTTGCGGATGAAGAACTCGACTAGGATTAGGTGCAGAAAGACGGAGCTGCCGGTACATCGCTCTGATTGAGTAAATCACCAACTACAGACGAGTACGAACTACAGACTTGATCAATTTGGGTCTTGTTTTGTTTTCGTTGATCTTCAGTCATATTATTGTAGAAGTTTGTGATAGATGAATTTAACTTCGTGATGGCTTGGTTGCTAAGCTGTTGTTGAATAGCCTGGGACTGATTTGTCACACTCGTCCCAGTTTTTCCTACCTGATCTATAGAGTTTTGAATTGTTGTTTGAATCCCTTGAATTTTAGCAAGCATCGAAGGTGGGAATCCTACTATAGATGTAAGCGCTTGCTGGGTTACTCTTAGATCTACAGTAAGTGCTGTTAACATGGAGTTTGAATCCGTGAAATTCAGAATATTTTTTATATCATTAACCAAGAGAACTATTGAGTCGGCATATTTTTTTGCATCTTCTGTGCTTGTCGTACTTGATATTTTGATATTTTGTATGGCTAAAACACGCTGGTACAAATTGCTATTTGATCCTGCTTTAGTTGCGTTTGCGCTTACAGGTCCACTATTAGAGTATTGAATAACAGCATTAAAAATGATGGCTTCTAGCAGGTGTGCAATTCCAAATGCAAAATGTACTTGCGCGTGGTTTCCTATTTTTGAATCTGTCACTTTTGCACAGCTGTAACGAGAGTCGTTAATGCCGTCAGTTATACTTGTTTCTACGAAAGGGCATAAAAGAGCAATAGCTTGATTGAGCTTTCGCAGAGAGTTTACACTGCCTCTAGGAGTAGTTGAATCGGTATGGGTCCCTGGTTTAAATGGTAAGATGACATCAAGACCCGTGAAGTAAGATATAGTAGATATTTCTTTGGTTCCTAGTAAGGCATAATCTGCCTCTGTAAGGTTCACAACGTCAGCCAGAACTCCAAGAACATCCAGAACTTTGGTATTCTTTGAAGCGCCTGTTGCATTTGAACCTGTTACATTCAAATCATTTGCAATTCTACTTGCTATAGAGAGAAGAGAAAGGTGAGCTTCGCTTACATAAATGCTTGCAAGCAGCTCTGCTGCATTTGTGTTATTGGGATTACGGTTGTAAGCTTGAAGTGCAAAAAATTTTGCTTTCGGAAGTTTGTTTCGATCTTGTTCTACCTTTGCTCTTGCAAGAAGTACGTCTATGCGATTTTTGTCATGCTCTGTGACAAATACAGAGTTAGGGTTGGGATTGACTCCACAGGAATAAATCACAAAGCAAAACGGAAGTAAAAAACGAAGCATAAGATCCCCCTTTAATCGGCAAAAAATACTATGTTTTCACCAGGTTCGGTCGCATGATACTTGTCTTTATAAATTTTCTTTGCGTAGACTTTGGAAGTTTTTATCTTATTGATTTCTTCTTCAAGTTCATCTGTCTCTTTGCGCAATTTAGCAACGGCTTCTAATAGTCGGTCTCTGCTTTTATTTAAAGCGCGATAATTCTCAACAGTCCCTTCTCCTCGAAAAATTCCCACCACTAGGACGGAAATCATCAGAAAAAGCCAGAACTTAAAAAAAGAAAATAAGATCGAGTCTCTTTTTTTCATTCTTCCATGATGTCTAATTCAATTTTTTAGATTATAGCACTGAACTTTGAAGTCTATCTATGGATTTTGTATTAGCCTAAAGTTTTGAGCTGAGTGATATTCACTTTGCGAATTCCAAAATCTCTAAAATCAACAACAGCTTTTGCAACTCCCCATTCATATTCAACCCTCTTAACTTGTCCTCTTCCATAAGCAGAATGGAGAACGGAGGAATTTTTCAAGTTATCGGTTGATTTTTCGTCCGATTGGAGAAGTCTTTTTGAAGGAATATCGAAAAATTCTAAAGGGATTTCTTTTAAAAAACGGGAGGGTGGGTTCACCATATCATAGGTAAAAATACGTCTTCTTTGTGCAGTTACCAAAGAAATTTTTTCTTTGGCTCGTGTTAGGCCTACGTAGAACAGACGTCGCTCTTCTTCCAAGCTTTCTGGATTTTCAATGCTGTGAGAATGAGGCACAAGACCATCTTCCACTCCTACTATGTAGACACGTGGAAATTCCAAGCCTTTTGCAGAATGAAAGGTCATCAAAGATACACCCTGCTCTGTATCCTCTACAGCGCTGCTAAGTGATACATCGTTAAGCCAATCAACAAGTCGAGCGTCTGGGTTTGTTTGCTCATATTCTGAAAGAGCTGTTCCAAGTTCATGAATATTCGCAATGCGATCGGTGTAGGAATCTGGGTATTTTTTTTGGATATAACCAAGATAGTCTGTAGCTTTTAGAAATGACTGTAAGAGACTAGAAAGAGGCTCTTCCTCGCTTGTTTTTTTAAGATCTTTAATAATGTTAAAAAAAGCCACCATTCGTGGGTTAATACGCGCCCCACTTTGAATAAGCCCATTTAAAGCTTCCAATAAAGGTGTTGAATCGGCAGAAGATTTGACTTCGATAGCTTCTAACCCTTTTTCTCCTATACCCCGCGGTGGTACGTTGAGAATTCTTCTAAAGGCGATGTCATCTTTCGAGTTTACGATGAGGCGAAAATATCCGAGAACATCTTTGATTTCTGCTCGATCGTAAAAACGTAAAGCACCATAAATTCTATAGGGAATATTTTGTTTCCGAAGGGAGTCTTCAATCTGTCGTGATTGAGCATTGATTCTGTAAAAAATAGCAACATCCTCGTACCGATAAGTAAGAGTCTCAATTCGAATTTGATCTGTTAACCAAAGAGCTTCTTGAGCCGCGTCATATTCCTGACGAAAACTGATCTGTGCACCATCTTTATTTTCAGTCCAGAGCGTTTTTTCTGCTCTTTTTTTGTTGTTTGCAATTAAAGCGGCAGCAGCTCCCACAATGTTCTTTGTACATCTGTAATTTTGTTCAAGACGGATGGTTTTTGCTTTAGGATAGCGTGTACGAAATTCTAAAATATTATTGGGATCAGCGCCTCGCCAACTATAAATACTCTGATCATCATCACCAACTACCAACAGATTGTGCTGTTTATTGAGCAGTAAATTGATGAGTTCACTTTGTGTAGGATTTGTGTCTTGGTATTCATCTATTAATATATGTTGATAACGATTTTGCATGAGATTTCGAACATTCTCGTTTCTTTTGAGAAGCATCAACATATTCATTAACAAATCATCAAAATCCATAGCATTGCAAGCAGCTAAAACTTCTTGGTAGCGTTTGTAAACAGTAACCCCCATCGGTGGGAAAAAACGCTCGTTTCGGACGGCTTCATCGGGGAGCCATCCGTACATTTTAGCTTTTCCAATTGCGGACAAATAATCACCCGAACTACTTTTATCATCCTTGATACGAAGTTGCTCCATCACCTTTTTAACAGCTGATTTCGAATCATTTTCATCGAAAATGGAAAAATCGGAAGTGAATCCTATCTCTGTAGCAAATTCTCGAAGCCAACGTGCACACAAAGAGTGGAAGGTTCCTATAGGAACAAATTCTCCTTGCTTACTCCAGAGTTTAATACGCTCTCGCATCTCCTGAGCTGCTTTGTTTGTGAAAGTCATTGCAAGTATGGAACGAGGATGAAATCCTCTTTCTAGAAGAACAGCAATGCGTGCAGATATCACTCTTGTCTTGCCGCTGCCAGCACCTGCAAAGACAACAAGAGGACCATCTTCATGTAATACCGCTTCTTTTTGTGGTCCGTTTAATCGAGCTGTGATTTCATCGATACGGGTGGAAATGGGGCTTGTCATAGTCATGAAAGGATATTCCTTGAGAGTTACTCTACAGTAACTGATTTAGCAAGATTTCTTGGTTGATCTACGTCCGTACCTCTTAAAACAGCAACATTGTATGCAAACAGTTGAAGAGGAATGACAGAAAGAAGAACTTGTAGCGCTTCATCTTCTATCTGAGGACAAGGGATATAATCAGCGCAAAGAGATCTAAAATTTTCGTCATCTGCAGAACCGATTCCCAATATTCGTCCATCTCTAGCGCGGATCTCTTCTACATTAGAAAGCATTTTTTCGCGATGATTATCCTTTGAAACAATGCTCACAACAGCAATGTTGTGGTCAATTAAGGCGATAGGTCCATGTTTCAATTCTCCACCAGCGTAGCCTTCCGCATGAATATATGAAATTTCCTTTAATTTTAAAGCACCTTCTAAGGCGAGAGGAAAACTGCAACCTCTACCTACAAAAAGTGTGCTTGTCAGTTCAAAATACTTTCTTGCAACTCCAGCAATATGTTTTTCAGAAGTGATGGCAAGGTCTGCAAGTGTAGGAAGTTTGAGTAAGTTTTCGATTGCTTTTTCTTCTATAGAACCAAGTTTAATCCCTCTTAGCTTTGCAGTTCCAAGAGCGAAAAAATAAAGGTTTAAAACCATAGCGCTAAAAGCTTTGGTAGAAGCAACACCAATTTCAGGACCAGCCTCCATATAAATAACGCCGTCAGACTCTCTTGCGATGGATGAAAATCGAACATTGCAAATAGAGAGGACTTGAGCGCCCAAGGTCTTAGCAAGTTTTACACAGGCGAGGGTATCAGCAGTTTCTCCCGATTGGGAAACTGCAATGAAAAGGGTTCTGCTGTTGATGCAGGGATTTCTATATCGGAGTTCACTCGCGAGTTCGACGTTAACGGGAATTTTGAGTATAGGTTCAAGAATATATTTGCCGATGAGGCCTGCGTAATAAGCAGTCCCACATGCTGTAATGTCAATTCGATCAAAATTTGAAAAATTTATGTTTTTTAGATCATGTTGTTTGAGTGAAATATCATTTTTATGAACGTCGAGAAACCTTTCAATGGTATTTGAAATTACTGCAGGTTGTTCATAAATTTCTTTCAACATGTAGTGTCGATGGCCTTGTTTTTCAACTTGGGATTGAGACCATTCTAAAAGAACAGGTTCCCTGCGGACTTCTGTCCCATCGAATTTCCATATCTGAACCTGCTCCATTGAAATCCTAGCGAATTCTCCATCCTCTAAAAAAAGAAAACGATTTGTATACTTACTTAGAGGAACGGGGTCGCTTGCAAAATAATTCTCTCCTTTCCCTAGACCTATAACTAATGGACAACCTTGTTTGACTAAATACATCGAGTTAGGTTCTTCTTCAGTTAGAATTCCGAGCGCATAAGCTCCTCTAAATCGAGTAACCCAATTCATAATTGCTTGCTTCAGATCTCCTGCAACTTTAAGTTCTTTCGTAAGAATGTGTAAAAATACTTCGGAATCAGTTTCTGAATTAAAATTGGATCCTGACTTCTCTAAGTCACTTTTAAATTCTTTGTAATTTTCAAAAATACCATTGTGTATAATGGCCATTCTGTTGTGAATATGAGGATGTGCATTTCGAGTGGAAGGAATCCCGTGAGTAGCCCATCGAGTATGTCCTAAACCAACATAACTATCACTGGGAAGTTCAGGCAGTAGAACTTTTAATTTTTCTAATTTCCCTTCAGATTTTACAAAACGAAGGAGGCCATCTTTTTTTGATAATGTTGCAATTCCTGAAGAATCGTATCCTCTGTATTCTAGTTTTTTCAAACCTTCAAAAATAAAATCTACGCAGGGCTTAGACCCTACATATCCTATGACTCCGCACATGTTTTATTTACCCCTGTTTTTAGATGTAATCTTATGTTTTCGAAACCATAAATCCAAAGAAGATAGTTGGTCTTTATCATTGACGCCTTGAAAGCTTTGCCATTGATCTGTTACAAAAACATCGGCTTCCTCCCCGGCTTGAGCAGAAAGTTCGACGCACTCTGTTAAATAAAATTCACCCTGCGCATTTCTATTGTCGATTTTTTTTAAGAGATGGAAGAGATAATCGACGTCTGCAAAAACAATTCCTGAATTGCATAAAGTTACTTTTTTTGTCGCTTCATCCGCATCTTTTTCTTCGACTATTTTTTCGAGCTTCGCTTCTTTTGTAAGAAGCATACGACCATAACCTGTCGGATTTTCCAAAGACATTCCCAAAAGTGCCAAGCGGGAAGATTTTTTGAGAGAGAATGTCACAAACTCTTTTAAAATAGAGACATCCAAAGCAGGTGTATCTCCTGCGCAAATGAGCACATGTTGTGAAAATGTCTTTTTCCCTTTAAGAAGTGACCCCATTCCATAATCAATATTGGATTTTACGTCGAAATAATGTTGCGCTGAAGCAACAGCACCAGCTGTACCATTAGCTTCTTTTTGAATACAAACAACCAAGTCAGGATATCTGTCGAGTAATTCTTTGAAAGGAGAAACGTTTGGATTTAAAATTAAACAGACTTGATCGCATGGGATCTGCTTTAAAGCTAAAATGACCCACTCAATCATGGGCGTTCCAGCTACAGAATGAAGAACTTTAGGGACATTGCTATTCATTCTCTTACCACTGCCAGCAGCTAAAACCAAACCTGTAAGCGACATTTAAAAACCTTATAAAGAAATTCCCGACTATAATACGCCGTTCGAGGATCTGAAGCGGACACGCCTATTCTAGCTTGTAGCAATGAGATCTCGCGACAGTTTTTTCTACCACCTAAGAATTTTTGAGCAGAGAGCTAAAATCCCTAGACCTAAGCCATTGCCGAACTTAGAATGTGGAAGCCTTTTCACATTTTGAGGGTTTGTAGTGGGAATTTTTACTTTTTTTAAACAGTTAAAACAAAAACAGAAAGAACGCTCGATAGCGAAGAATCTTAAGCTTATCCAGAACCCAAAAGCTATTCGTGAGGAACGAGTAGCTGCGATTGAGTATTTTAAGAATCTTCCCGATTGCGCTGTTTCTGTACCGGCTCTTCTAAAACGTTTTGATTATAGTCTTGACCATGGAATTTACGATACCCGAGAAAAAGAGTCCGCGATGGAAGGAGTTCTTTCTTTTGGTAAAGAAGCGCTCCCTTTTGTTCAGGAACACCTCGTTCAATCTACGCGTATTGCATGGCCGATAAAGTTAGTCCAGAAGCTTGGAGATGAGAATCTCACCGTTGAGATTTTAGAGTCCTGCTTGTACTTGAAAGACTTCGAATATGATCGCGATAAAATAGATAAGAATTATGACATTCTTTGCTATTTGCGAGATTATTCATTGAAAGATAGAGGGCAAAAGCTTTTTGGATTTTTAGACACTCTTGACGAGAGGGTCCGATTTGCAACAGCTGAAGTTTTAATCGCTCAAAATTCTCCTGATGCCGCAAAGCAGCTTGAAAAATTTATAAGCGATAGTTCAGCTGAAAACACAAGGTTGCACCAGGTTGTTGTAGACGCCTTCTTGGAAAGGGCTTGGCCTTTGCATTTAGATATTCCTGAAGGCACCCAAGTTGCTCCGGGCATTGTTGTGGGGAAAGATCAGAAGCTCCGCAAAGCTAATCTTTGAGAACTTTCGGTATTGCTGGGTTTAGACGGGTCACTATTTCATAGTTGATTGTATCTGCCCATTCTCCCATTTTTTCAGCCGAAACTTCTTCGTTAGCGTCTCTGCCCAGAAGAGTCACTACGTCCCCAATCTCTGCCTGCGGGCAGTTTTCCAATTCGATCATCATCATGTTCATACAAATACGGCCAATGATAGAGCACCTTCTTCCTCGGACAATAGCGTAAGCGCCACGCCCTGAGCTGAGTCTTGGGTAACCTTCATAATATCCAACGGGTACCACCGCTATTCGCATTTTATGAAGGGCTTTAAAAGTGCAACCATACCCCACAAAATCCCCTTCGTTGATCTCGCGTGTAGAGAAGATTTTTGTTTTCCAACTTAGAGCAGGTTTTAAATAGATATCCGAGGGTATTTTAGAGCTGGCGAAAAAAGAAAGGCGTGTTTTTTCAGAAGGCCATAAACCATAGAGTGAAATCCCTATTCGGCTTAAATCAAATTTTGCAGCAGGGATAAGAAGTGCGGCAGCAGATGAGGAACAATGTGTGAGGAGTGAGCTAAAACCCTGTTCCTTTACATAAGTTACAGCCTGAGTGAGTTTTTGGATTTGATGCTGAGCAAAATTGGTATTGGTTACGTCTTCAACATTTGCAAAGTGTGTAGCAATTCCTACGATCTCATTCTTGTAAGGCAGTAATGAGGGGGCTAAGGCCTTTAATTGTTCCAAAGAGAAGCCCCGTCTTGAAAGGCCAGTATCTATTTTAAAGTGAATTTTTGGGCGATGACTAAGTTTGATCCAGGCTTGTATACGATCTTCGGTATCCATGAGGAGTTCAGTCTCCAATTCGAAAGAGCTTTCAAGGTCATCTTTGTTAAAAGGGCCTACATTGAGAATTCGGCCCTTATATTGGAGAGACCTCAGAATGCGTGCTTCAGAGGTATAGGTAACCCCGAGCCAGGGAGGGTCTCTTTCCTGGAGAGCTTGAAAAACTTCTTCGATACCATGGCCATAGGCATTGGATTTTAAAATGGGGATGACATGTGTTTGTCCTAACAGCCTTGTAAATAGGTCATAATTATGGAGAAGGGCTCCGCGGCTTAGTTCTATCCAACAATGCATGATTATAAGTCCCCCAATATTTTCTCTGTCTTGCATACACCCAAAGATTCTGTTAGCATGGCCTACCTTAACCGCCCTCTAACAGTGCAATTGTAGCACTACTGACTGATGTCGGAATATTAACCGCTTATAAAATATGCGCAAAGGGAAGAGTTGTGAAAAGAACATACCAACCCAGTAATAAAAGAAGACTTCGTACACATGGTTTCTTACAGAGAATGTCGACCCCTGGTGGGAAGAGTGTTTTGAGAAACCGTCGAGCTAGAGGACGCAAGCGTCTTACTCCGACTATATACCAAAAATAAATAAACAGATTTTAGAAACTCCCATGAGCACGTTTCCAAAAAAACAACGCATTAAAAATCAAATCGAGTTTGGTGCGGTGCTTCAAGAGGGTCGGAAATTTGTGTGTTCGAGCTTTGTTATCCTGACCTTGGAAACTTCAAATGACTTTCCAAGGTTGGGAATTATTGTTTCTAAGAGAATTGGAAATGCTGTTATTAGGAACAAAGTGAAGAGACGTTTCCGTGAAATATTTCGCCAACTTTCGAACCAAAACAATCTGAGTCAGAAAGACTTTGTTATCATTGCTCGAAAGACATCAAGTCAAGTCAGTTATGAAGACTTGAATCTTTCCGTGTTAAAGAGCTTTCAGTGGTTTGAAAGAAAACTGGCTTAAGTGCGAGTCAGGAAGATCTGCCTATTGGAAAATGCTATAACAGCTTTGTTAAAGCATATCGTTTGTATGTACAGACGGTATATTTCTCGCTTGATCGGTCCGAGATGCCGCTACTATCCTTCCTGTTCTCAATATGCACTTCTCTGTTTTGACAAATTTCCACTTCCAAAAGCGTGTTTAAAAATCATTATTAGAATTTTCAAATGTAACCCCTTATTCCAAGGTGGAGAGGACTTTCCGTGAAATTCGACAAATCAACTATGTTCGCAGTCGTATTTTGTTTTGTAGCCTATGTGGCATATGAAACATATTTGAATAAGAAGTATCCTGATCGTTTTAACGTCAGTAAAACGCAAGAGGTCTCTTCCTCACCTTCTTCAGAAAGCAAAAGTGAAATTAAAACAACTTTGACCGATCATGAGGTCAGTATCAGTGCTCCTTCAGCGAGGGCTTCTTATGTTCCTCTTTCTGAAAAAGAATTGAGAATTGAAAACGATACTTCGATTTATATTTTTGATCAGAGTAAAGGAGCCTTTTCTTCTATTGTTCTTAAGAGTTTTAAGAATGCAGATCAAAGTGAAGCTATAGACCTTCTTCAATTCCCACTCGAAATATATCCAAGTACAAAGCAGGAACCTATACTTGCGCAGGGATTTTACGGTGAACGCTTAGGAAATACGCTCAAGTTTTCTCGTCAGGAAGGGCCATGGTTACTAACTCATAGCTTTGCCGTAGATGAAAAGGGTTATGGTGTAACGCTCAACTTTCAATGGAAAAATATCGGTGCTCAGACAGAGGATTTGAAATCTGTTATTCAGATGCACGAAACAATGGGGGCTGTAAAAAAAGAAGGATTTAGTTTTTTACCCGGGATGCCCACAGGTCATCCTTTTTTAGTTGCAGCACATACGGGAAATCTTGAAAGATTTGATGCTGTAAGTTTATGTAAAGAAAATGGGCAGAAACTTGTTCACGGTGGTGAGAATTTAAATTTAAGTGTTCTTGCTTTTGATATGCATTATTTTGTTGCTGCTTTGCTTCCACAAGAGCAGAGGGCTTCTTATAAAATTATCAAAGAACAGGGAGGAGACAATCGCGAATGTTCTTTCACGTATTTCACTGAGAATAAAGAAGGTTTGGTCAAGCCATCTGAAGAGGTGAATATTTCTTATAAAGCTTGGTTTGGTCCTAAATCCACCTACACATTTGGAAACTACGATTCCAATTTGGAAAAAACTCTCGATCTTGGGTTCTTTGCAAAGATTACTCATCCTCTTTTATCAGGACTTCACTTTTTAAATAATCTTGTGAGCAATTGGGGTCTTGCAATTATTATCCTGACCTTATTTTTGAAATTGATCTTCTATCCGTTGACACGTCAAGCTGCGATTTCTATGAACAAGATGAAAAAGCTTCAGCCTGAAATGAATAAAATTCGAGAAAAATACAAAGAAGACCCTCAAAAAATGCAGCAAGAAATCATGCGCTTTATGAGTGTTCACAAAGTGAATCCTATGAAGGGATGTTTGCCAATATTGCCACAGATTCCGGTCTTCTTCGCATTTTATCGGGTTCTTTCCACATCTATAGAGTTGCGTCATGCTCCTTTCTACGGTTGGATTCATGATCTTGCGAGTGCTGACCCCTATTACATAACTCCTTTGCTTTTAGGTCTTGCAATGTTCCTGCAGCAGAAGTTGACACCGACAACAGGGTTGGATAAGGCACAGGAACGCATCATGATGATGCTTCCTCTCTTTTTTACATTGATGATGTTGACACTGCCTGCAGGAATGGTGCTTTATATGTTGACGAACACCGTGATTTCTATTTCTCAGCAGCAGTGGCTTAATCGACGACTTCAGTAAAGTGATAGAGGTATAACTATGGCTATACATATTGAAGAACGAAGTTTGGAACTTGCGCTTGTAAAAGCTGCAGGACGTTTGGGTCTTACTCAAGCAGAATTGGGTTACAGAGTTCTAAGTCAAAGTGGTGGTTTTTTAGGATTTGGAAAAAAGGTTTGTATTGAAGCATGGGCTAAGGATTTGAATTCAGATTCCTCTCTTGAGGAAGATCTAAGACAGTTTCTCTTAGGTCTATACGTTTGTATGTTTGGGAAGAAGACTGACATTTTGATGGAAAAAGATCTCTACGGTCGTCTTATTTTTGATATTCAATGTGAAAATTTAGCGAGTCAATTTAGGAATAGTTCAAAGATAGCTGAGGCTTTCGAGCATCTTTTGAGAAAACAACCAAGAGAGATGAGAGCAGATCTTCCTTTTAGAATTTTTGTAGATGCGATGGGTACTCGTCTTCAAAAAGAAGAAGAACTTGTAAATATGGCAAAAACATTGTCTGACAAAGTGTACGCAAATCAAAAACCGATCGTGTTGAATTATCAAAGTCCTTATGATCGAAAAATCATCCACCTTGCTTTGGATAAAGATGATCGTGTTTATACAAAGTCTATAGGAATAGGTCACAACAGAAAACTAATGATTTTACCTTCAAGAGAAATGAATGCCTGATTTATTGCATTATGAGGAAGAACCGATTGTAGCTCTTGCAAGTGGGCAGGGTGCGTCGGCTATTGCCATATTGCGAATTTCAGGGAAAGATTGTCATAGTCTTCTTGCTCGATGTCTATCTAAAAAAAAACCATCATCCCCATGGTTGATGAATCATCAGACTTTATCTGAGTTAAAAGATCCTAAAACGGGAACAGTTCTTGACGAAGTCATGGTAACTTTATTTCGTGGTCCTTTTTCCTACACGGGGCAAGACTCTGCAGAGATTTTCACTCATGGAAGTCCCTATATCATTCAGTCTGCTCTTAAAATGTTCTATGCGCTAGGGTTCCGTCATGCTGATCCAGGTGAGTTTACTCGTCGTGCTTATTTATCAGGGAAAATAGATCTTAGCGAAGCTGAGGGTATTCATGGATTGATATCCTCCTACTCTCATCAGCAATGGTTGGCAGCTCGTCAACTTTACACTGGAAAATTAAAAACTCTAGTGGATGGTTTAAGTGGGCAACTTATTGAAGCTATAGCATGGATGGAAGCAAGTATAGACTTTCCTGAAGAGGATCATACTTCTGAAATTCAACGACAACAGATTACAGATCGTGTTCGAAAAGTATATGTGAGTTTGGAAAATTTGCTCAAAACATACTCGCATGGAAAAGTTGCGACACAAGGGCTATCCGTCGCACTTTTTGGCGAACCTAATGTTGGTAAATCAACGCTGATGAATACTCTGTTGAATTCAGAGCGAGCAATTGTGAGTGATATCCCTGGGACAACTCGAGATTATTTGGAAGAGCCTTGTCTCATAAATGGTCGACTGGTGAAGCTGATAGATACAGCTGGTGTGCGAAAGCATGCGGGTGTTATTGAGAAAATGGGGATAGAGCGGACTTTCGAAATTGCAAAACAATCGGATCTCGTTTTATTTTTGACGGATAGTGTTTCTGAAAACGCGTTAATTAAAGTTCAAACGTGGGTCAAAGATATACAAGCTCCGAATTATCTTATTATTCATACGAAATCAGACTTAGTTGAAAATTCTGAAGTGCCCTCCGACTGGATTTCTATTTCCTGTCATAGTGGTTTGGGAGTCCAAACTCTAAAAAATAAAATTCAGGATATTTCAGATAATTTTATAAAACCCCTTCAATCGGATCATCCTGTGATCACGACTCTTCGTCATAAAAATGCAGTGGAGTGTGCGTTAAAAAGTTTGGATTCCTTTTTTTCAGCTGTGAGCAGTGGAGCTTACGATGAAATCCTAGCTTTTGAACTCCATCAAACAGCAAAAGAGCTTCGTTCTATTATTGGTGAAGTTAGTACTGAAGATATATTGGATAAAGTTTTTAGTTCTTTTTGTGTCGGCAAATAGCGCAAGTTTTTTAAGAAAGGTCTTCTTCTCATGAACCTAACGAAAGATATTCATGAAAGAGCATTGCTTTGGTCTAGTTCAGATATTTTCGACAGAGAAACTCGTCAAGAAATACAGGAGTTACTAGATGTCAGGAATGAGAAAGAAATCATCAATCGTTTCTACAAAGACCTAGAGTTTGGGACTGGTGGAATGCGTGGGGTGATGGGAGCGGGTCTTTCTCGATTCAACATATATAATGTGAGAAGAGCCACACAAGCTCTTGCCTTGTATTTAAAAAAACTAGAGCCTAAGAAGAAGTTAACAATTGCAGTTGCCTATGATTCACGCATGAATTCGCGTTTCTATGCAGAAGCTGTCTGTGAAATTTTAGCGAGTCATAAGATACATAGTTTGATCACGCGACAAATGCGACCTGTGCCTATGCTTTCTTTTATGGTTCGACACTTTCACTGTGATGCTGGTGTATGTATTACAGCGAGTCATAACCCAGCTGAATATAATGGATACAAAATTTATTGGAAAAGTGGAGGACAGCTTACCCCTCCACATGATGGCAACATTTTAGAATTTTACAAGCAGCTTTCAGATTATGCAAAACTTCCATCCTATTCTTTTCAAACTGCAATAAAAGAATCTTTTACCAAAGAAGTTCTTGAAGAACTCGATAATCCTTACTTTGAAAAGCTCAATACGCTTTCGCTTTTTAAAGGAGGCAGAGATTTAAAAATCGTTTATACACCGCTTCACGGAACTGGGATTTATGCTGTTCCTAGAGCATTAAAAAATTTTGGTTTCCACAATGTAAAGCTTGTTGAAGAGCAGTCTGAACCTGATGGGAAATTTCCTACTGTAGAATCTCCTAATCCTGAAGATCCTCGGTCTTTAACTTTAGCTCAAAAGCTCGCAGTATCATTAAATGCTGATGTTGTCTTTGCAACAGATCCTGATGCGGATCGTCTTGCTGTTGTAGTGAGAGAAGAAGATACATGGAAAATGTTTTCTGGAAACCAAATGGGTGCTCTTCTCTTTAACTATGTTCTCTCACTTTCAAAAAAAGAAAACAAAACTCCTACAAATGGTTTTACAATCAAAACAACAGTAACTTCAAAATTGATTGAAGATGTATCCAACTATTACGGGTTTCCATGTGAAGAAACCTTAACAGGGTTCAAATGGATTTGTGATCTAATAGAGGCTTACGAAAGCGGTAAAATAAAACCCTATAAATCGTTTATCTGTGGTGCAGAGGAAAGTTATGGGTTTCTTGCAGGTTCTTTTGTTCGAGATAAAGATGCTATTCTGTCCTGTGTTGTTGCATGTGAAATGCTTGCTTATTATAAGAGTTTAAATAAGACTTTAAGTTCTGTTCTTGATGAACTTTATATGCGTCATGGATATTATTTTGATTGTCTTGAAACACTTACCTTGCCTGGTAAGGACGGCGAAGAAAAAATCAGAAATATCATGCAGAATTTAAGGAACAAATCCCCGAGAAAAATCGGAGATTATGTTGTATTGAATGTAAAGGATTACCTGTACAGTGGATTTGATTCTAAGCAGAAACTTCCCTCATCTGACGTTTTGTTGTTTGAGTGTCAAGATGCAAAAATCACAGTGAGACCATCGGGTACAGAGCCTAAAATTAAAATTTACGTATCTGTTTATAGCTCAACTCAAAACATAACTTCATTGTTTGAAGTGAAGAAAAAATCGGAGTCCAAGATGCAAAATTTGCTGAAAGCTGTTTCACAATGGACGCAAATTTAATTCATGTTTAAGGGGGGCAGAATTTCTCCTTGAACATTACCAAAACCAATTCTGTAGCCATCTCCTTGGCAATAAGCTTTTAGAGTGATTTGATCTTTGTCTTGAAGAAAGCTTCGATTTTCTCTTCCTACACTGACAGGTTGAGTGCCGTTCCAACTCATTTCCATCAAACTTCCGAGGGCTGATTTATCTCCACCACTGATGGTTCCTGATGCCATTAAGTCTCCTACTTTCAAGTTGCAACCTGTGATGGTATGGTGAGCAAGTTGCTGATTTGTGCTCCAATATATAGATTTTGCATTTCCACGCGAGAGAATAAATTCATCAGATTGTTCTGCTGTTTTCAAAACAACTTCGAGATTTATATCGTAATGTGATTTTTCATTTTTGTCTTGCAAGTATGAAAAAGGAACAAGTTCTTGTTTTGGTCCTTCTGTACGAAATGGCTTTAGGGCATCTGCGAGCACGACCCATGCTGAAATGGAGGTTGAAAAAGACTTACTGACAAATGGGCCAAGAGGAAGGTATTCCCAACGTTGTATATCCCTTGCGCTCCAGTCATTCATAAGTACAAAGCCAAAAATATAATCATCAGCATCTTCAACAGATACAGGATGTCCCTGTTCACTATCTTTCCCTATAAGAAAAGCTAGCTCTAATTCAAAATCCAATCTTTTGGAAGGACTGAAAATAGGATTTTCTCCATCTAAAATTTGTCCCCAAGGTCTTCTCACGGGTGTGCCACTCACAACGATAGATGATGCACGTCCATGATAAGCTACAGGAAGATGCTTCCAATTGGGCAAAAGTGGGTTCTTCGGATCTCGAATCATAAGTCCAATGTTCGTTGCATGTTCTTTCGAAGAATAGAAATCTGTATAGTCTCCAATTTCAACAGGCAGTCTCATTTCCACTTCATTTTGTTTAATAAAGCACTTTTCAAATAAGTTTTTGTTGTCGCGTAACATGGGTGTGTCATGTCGCAGTAAAAAGCTGATTTTTTCTCGTGTTTGCTTCCAAACTTTTGAGCCCAAACGCATGAAGGCATTTAATGAATGAGACGCAAAAATGCGATTGTTAAATTCAAAAAAACCTTCTTCTTCAAGTATGCTTAAGTCAAGAACGTAGTCTCCAATTGCGCATCCACAACGAGGATTTTGCCCCTTTTTTTGGAAGACCCCTAAGGGTAAATTTTGAATTGGAAAAGGACTTTGATTGGAAACAGGAATGAAAGATTTGAGTTTCGAATGATTTGCGTCCATTTTTATCTCCCTATGCATGTATTCTCTATAGCATAGAGAGGCTCAATCCATCTAATCAGATTTTTTCCATAGAGTGAGAATTTCCATCATAAATGACGCGTTTTTTTGAATTTTCGACGAGTGTTTCAATATGAACGGGGCGTGTCCATATTTTGTACAGATTTTTGATGCATTCTTGAAGGTAGTCTTGCTTGAGATCATCTCCATCGTGAAAGTGTTTGAGGAGAAGTTCGCCGCGATTTTTAAAATTAGCATCTATAACCTTGATTATGGGATGTCCGATGTTTGTTAATTGCTTGAGAATAATTTTTTTGATGTCTTTAAAATTGCGATTTGTAATTACGTATTTCCCAGTTCTTCCATTGTAGTCATAGAGAAACATTTTGGATCGATGACAAAAATCTTCATCGAGAAATTCATCGATAAACGTAATGTCATTATGGAAGGACCGAACCTCAAAAAGTTTTTTCATGCCGAGACCAGACTCTTTATTCCAATTGGCTCGGAGTTTAGGATCATCGATTTCCATATATTCTTTGCCAAAACGACCTCTGTCCCAGCGTTCTTCGATGTGTCGCAGAAGTTCAACTCCCAGTCTGTAAGGATTGAGTTGTCCAGGATGGTTGGCAACAACTCCTGAGTATTGATCGCAATAATCAATAATTTCAGCAGCAGATAGAGGGGATGTTGATGTCATCATTTTACTGTGCCAGTAAGTAGCCCATCCTTCATTCAAAATTTTTGTCTGAGCTTGAGGTGCAAAGTAATAATATTCATCACGTATTATAGATAGAATGCGTCTTTGCCAGGTTGTCATGGGTGCATATTCGATGAGGAATTTTAAAACATCTTGGGCGGGTTCTTCTGGGAAAGATTGTAATTTTTTAGCTTGTTCGAGTATGCGCTCTTGTTGCTTTTTTAGATAGGTATCGGGGTTTACATAAGAATCCATATAGGGTTTGGATTCGATTTTGGTAAGCGGTTGGTAAACAGCTTTTTCTTTTTCTTCTTGTGAAAGTGTTTTGCTTTTGGCTTTGAAGGGAGATTGAATGTCTATGAGATTTTCCAGAGACAGGCAAAGATCAATGAAATTTTCTACATCTTCTTGTCCCACATCATTGATGATATTTCGAATAATCGAGGCGTGATTCGCCATTTGATCAAGCATTTTACGGTTGGTTTTTGAAAACCAAAAATTGTTTTTGAAAAAATCACTGTGAGCATAAACGTGTGCGATAACTGTTTTTTGAGCTACGAGGCTGTTTGCACGAAGTAAGTACGCATAACAGGGGTCATTGTTAATTACCATTTCATAGATGACAGATAAACCGTAGGTATACGATTTTGAGAGTTTTTCATATTCCATTCCCCAACGCCAATGGGGGTAACGAGTTGGGAATCCACCGTAAGCCGCAATTTCGTTAAGCTGTTTATAATCTACAAGTTCGAAGATGGTTGTGAAAAAATCAAGACCTACTCCTTTAGCTTTCTTAGAGAGCTCCTCTACAATTTCATTTAACTCATGAGGAAGCGAATTTGATTTTGAATTCACGTCTATCTCCCTTTGCAGAGAAAGCGTTTGAGAGCTTCTATGATCGCTTCACGATCTTTTATTTGTGCAAGACTCACTTTTTCGTTTTCTTCACCAAAATGTTTCTTCAAATCTCTTAAAAATTGTCCTGAGCCATAACGTGATTCTACTTGCCCATAACAGAAAAGATTTGAAACGGGGAGTAATCTTTTTTCGAGAAGTTGAAGACATTCGTTTGTGTCATTTCCTGACCAATTGTCTCCATCAGAAAAATGAAAGAGGTAGATATTCCAAAGATCCGGTGGGTAATGAGATTCGATGATTGCATTTGCAAGCTTGTATGCGGAGCTGATGAGTGTCCCACCTGACTCTTTAGTTCTGTAAAACGTTTCTTGATTCACTTCTTTAGCGGTTGCATCATGGATAATGTAACGCTTGTCGAGATCTTTATATTGACCTGATAGCCATGTGTCCAACCAGAAGCTTGTGAGCCGTACAACTTCTTTTTGTTCATCACCCATGGAGCCCGAAACGTCCATCATGTAAATGATAAGAGCGTTAGCGATAGGCTGGTATGTGAACTTCATGGAGCGATAACGTTTATCTTCTTTGACAGGAACAACAATAGGGTTGTTGATGTCGTAGTCATGACTTGAAATAGAACGTTTTAAAGCCTCTTTGTATGTTCGACGGAAATGTGCGAGGGATTCAGGGCCTTGTTTTAGGATGCTTGTATATTTTACATCCTTGTCTTTGATATTTTTTTTACCTTTTTCCTGAATATTTGGAAGTCCGAGTTCTTCTCCTAAAATTGCAGCGAGCTCTTCTAGAGTTAGGTCGACTTCGAGCGTATGCTCTCCTTCTTGATCCCCAGCGGGTCCCGAGCCAGAGCTGCCTTGTCCAGGTTTAAGATCCTGACCAACATCTCCGTCTCCTTGTCCCACTTTAGTCCTGTTTGAATTTCCGAAGGAAAAATGAGGTAAATCAATTCGTGGAAGAGGGATTGAAATAGATTTCTTTCCCTGTCGGCCTATCAATTCACCATTTGTGATAAATTTTCTAAGCTCTTTTTTTATTCTTCCGCGAACAATTTTGTAGAATCGATTAAGATCTGCTTCCATTTTCATTGGGCACAGTCCCGATTTTTATTTCTTTTCGTTATTTGTAGCATCACCCCGAGCGAAAATACTAGCAACAAAACTCAAAGCATCCGATGCACAGATGTCACAGTAAGAATAATTTCTAATAAGGCGTTCTTTCACGATATCAATTTTTGCTTGAGTTTCTTTATCTACAACTTTGGAAACAAGAGTCGTAAGTTTGATTGTATCCTTTTGATCTTCAAAAAGTTTGAGTTCCAAAGCTTTAAACAACCGTTCGTTAGTTCGGAAATCGAAAGATTTACCTTCTAGCGCGAGTGCTCCGATGTAATTCATAATTTCACGGCGAAAGTCTTCTTTGCGATTTTCAGGAATATCAATCTTTTCTTCTATAGATCTCATCAGTCTTTCATCAGGTTCATCTTCAGCTCCTGTATAAGGATTGCGAATACGTTCTTTTTGAGTGAAAGCTTTGAGGTTGTCTATATAGTTACCGCAAAGCTTTTCAATTGCGCCCTCATCTGCAGAAATCGCGCGTTGGACCTCATGCTTCACAATATCTTCGTATTCTTTTTTAACTTCTGAAAGAAGCTCAAGGTAGCGTTTTCTAATTTCTTCATCGTTGATTAAAGAGTGACCTTTAAGACCTGCTCCCAATTCATTGAGAACTATAAAAGGATTGATACATCCAGCGCCTTTGTCGAGAATTAACGCATTTGAAATTTTATCCTGGATATAACGAGGACTGATTCCATTCATTCCTTCGTGTTTAGATTCTTTACGAAGTTCTTTGATATTATCTTCTGTAAAATGTTGCGAAGTTTTTCCATTATATAATTTCAATTTCTGAGTGAGAGTAAGGTTCGCTTTTTTAGGTTCTTCTAGTCTTGTGAGTATAGCCCACATCGATGCCATTTCGAGTGTATGAGGGGCTATGTGAATGTTTGGAACTGTTCGCGAGTTGAAATCTTTTTCGTAGATCTTAATTTCCTGAGAGAGTCTTGTGATATAGGGAACGTCTATTTTAATAGTACGATCTCTGAGAGCTTCCATGTATTCGTTGTTCTGCAATTTTCGATATTCTGGCTCGTTTGTGTGCCCAACAATTACAAGATCAATGTCTGTTTGTGCGAACTTCTTAGGTTTAATTTTATGTTCCTGACTTGCTGTCAATAGATCATAAAGAAAGGCTACATCTAATTTTAGAACCTCGACGAATTCGATCATCCCTCTGTTGGCTATGTTAAATTCACCATCGAAATTAAATGCTCGAGGATCGGAATCAGATCCGTATAGCGCTATCTTTCTGTAATTGATGTCGCCCGTGAGTTCAGTTGAGTCCTGATTCTTTTCATCTTTAGGTTGAAAAGTTCCTATACCTATTCTGTCTTTTTCAGACAAAACTATGCGCTGAACCATGATGTGCCGTTTTGTGAGTTCTGTCCAATCCCCTGCATAGTGTTCAAGCAATCTGCGGTACATGTAACGACAAGGAGGGCAAAGATCTCCTTGAATGTGTACATGTTCATCTCTGTTTCTATTTTTGTTGATCTCATCAAGGATCATTTGTCTTTGCTCTTCTGGAATCAGATGCAGAGGTTCTTCGTGCATGGGACAAGCAAGAGTGTCTTCTTCGTTACCGATTACCTCTTTTAGGTTAATCCATCGGTATGTGTACAAGGCGCCATCACTCGTTCTTGAATAGCGTTCGAGTCCTTTTTTTAAGAGTCTGACTATGGTTGATTTCGCTGAGCCGACTGGTCCGTGTAATAGAATGACTCGCTTTTCAGGGCCGTATTGATAGGCAGCAGCTTTGATGATGTTGACCATCTTCATTAGGTGAACATCGAGACCAAAGACAGCATCTTTACCTCGATCTATGGGGTCATCGAAAAAGTTCCAGTGAGTGATTTTCTTCTTATATTCCGAATAAGTTGTATATCCATAAGAAGCAATCATTTCATAAAGACGTTGGAAAGAGGTTCTTGCGATCTTCGGATGTTCTAAGACTAGGTCAAGATAGTGTTTGAAGCTATTTTCCCAGTGCAGCTCGTTGTACACCTTGTGGAAGTCGCTTTTGTTGATCAGAGAAAAAATCTTATCTGAATTCATGCAGAGCTCCCTTTCCCCTTCCTAAAAATGGCGCGGGGTTAACCCATATCCAAGATGGTTGACCGGATTGTGTCTTATCTTTAAGGATAGGGCTTTCCTCATACCCTGTCAAAAAACAAAGCTTGCTGTATTGAATCATTTCCTATAATTGCAAGAGTCTATGAGAATATTTTCTGAAATCTGGAATAAATCTGAGATATTGGCGTCTCTCACGATCGCTTTTTCTGCGGCATTTTTACTTGCTGGCTATGAATTTGTACGTAGCGCTTCTTTTTCTTTATTTAAAGGGGCCTATGGTGTTGACAATTTATCTTTGATGATCGCGTTTACACCTTTAAGTGTGTTCACGGTGCTGTGGGTTTACGGTCAAACTCTTACAAAGTTTGGACCTCGCAAAACTCTTGCTTATTCAACTCTCATGTCTGCTTTTTGTATTTGTGCTTGTTATGGTCTTATTAAAGCAAATTATAAATTTGCGACTATTTTACTTTTTCTCATCCGAGATTGTTACGCCAGTTTATTGGTTGAACAGTTCTGGTCCTTTGCAAACAGTGTTTTGAAAGAATCCGAAGCGAAACGTTATAATGGTCTTATACTAGCAATTTCAACTTTAGGTGGTATCTGTGGTGGACTTCTTGTTCACAAATATGCTGAACAATGGGGGACAGCGCAATTGGTCCTCATTGGTGGGGTTTTATGCATACCCTGTTGGTATATAGCTCAAAAGGCTTATGTCATTAGTGGTTATTCAGGAGTTGAAAAGCCTCAAGAATCTAAGAAAGAAAGTATACAGACACAGAGTGATATTTTTGGAATAAAGCTGTTTTCTAAAAACCGAATACTATTCGTAATTGCGGGCATGATTTTATTGAGTCAATTTTACTCGTATTTTATTGGTCTGAATTTTCAAATTGCTATTCAAAATCAATATGCAGATATGGATAAGCAGACAGCGTATTCAGGTCTCTTTTTTGCTATAACTAACGCGAGTTCTGTTTTTGCTCAGTTTGTTCTGACCCCCATACTTCTCGCGCGTTTTTCAATACCTGCTTTGCATATGGCTATTCCCCTTATTAATTTAGGGTGTATGGGAGCGCTTTTTGTTTTTCCTGGAGTAGGAGCAGCCAGTGCTGCTTTCTTAATTTATAAAACAATGGAGTACTCAATATTCCGTGCAGCAAAAGAAATCTTGTATATTCCATTGTCCTTTGATGTTCGTTTTAGAGCTAAAGAATTGATTGATGTTTTAGGACATAGATCAGGACAGGGAATTGCATCTCTGCTTTTTGGTATTATGCAAAAATTATCATTATTAAGAAATGTTCACATACCCTTTTTGAGTTCAGGAATGCTTATCCTTTGGTTTTTAGTTCTCTTGCCTCTGATCAAATACGAAAAAATCGCACGGAAGCAATCTTAAATTATTTGGCGATACAACTTCCGCAAGAATCTTCTTTCTTATCGAAAGATTCAAGTTCCCATTGGCCGAATTCACCATTGATCGTTTCCAATGCATCGTCAAGGAACTCATGTTCTACAGAAAAGAGTTCTTTGAGAAGCTTTGTTTCTAGGCAATAAGCATTATAGTAAAATTTGTTGTCTTCATGACTAAAAACAAGGCTGATGCCCGCTTGCCTATCTTGAAATTTATAAAAAGAATCAGAATAGTTTTCTGAACTTAAATATTTTTTTTCATTTATGTTTGTATGCATTGAAATTTAGATTCCTAATGAAATTTTTAAGAAAACTTTAAGTGCTCTCGATTTTTCAAACCATTCCAGAATTCATCTGCTTTTAAAATTCTTGAGGCTTCTGGCTTTAGTTCTTTGATTTTTAAAAATCCTTCCCCACATGCTACATAAAGAGCCCTTTCTTCTTTTTGGTAAAAGAAGGTTCCAGGTTCTAATTTTTGAGAGTGAGGAGCGAGTTCAATTTGGGAAAGAATCACTCTTTTTGATTCTAAAAACGTATAAGAGGCTGGCCAAGGATTGTAAGCGCGAAAAGCATTATAAATTTTAGCTGAAGATAGATTCCAATTTATGAGCCCGTCCTCTTTTTTAATTTTTTTGCAAAGAGTTACTTGAGATGAGTCTTGAGGGATACCCACAAAGTGTGGGTCTTTAAGCTTTTCCAAAGCTTTTAAAAGCAGAGGACCTGAAAGATTAAAAAGTCTTGCCATCAATTCCCCTGCTGTTTCTTGAGGCAAAATGGGAACCGGTTCTTGCATTATGATATTCCCTGCATCCAGTTCTTTAACTGTAAAAAGTATGCTGATTCCTGTTTCATTTAATCCATCAAAGAGAGCGCTCTGAACGGGGGTTGCGCCTCTATAATGGGGTAGTAAAGAGGGGTGAATATTGATGGTGCCTCTCTTCGGAATTTGGAGAAAGGAATCGTTTAAAATCTGTCCATAAGCACAAGTGATCATGAGATCTGGATTCAGTTTACGCAAAGTGTCTTGAAATTCCGCTTCGCTTGCTTTTTGAGGTTGAAGACAAAGTATTCCTGATTTTTTTGCAAACTTAGCTAAAGCAGGGTCTTCCAGTTGTCGCCCTCTGCCTGCAAGTTTTGCAGGTTGTGTCACAACAGCTAGGATTTCATGAATAGGATTTGCTGTGTTTTTTATAATATATTCAAGAGGATATATGGATTCCTCAGAGGATCCTAAGTAAACTAACCGCATTTTTGGCCTCTTTAAGTACTTTCGCCGTAAAGCGAAACTCTAACAAAAAGTTGTGGAGAAAAGAACATGGAAGACAAGTTTATATTGAGTGTGGATCAAGGGACTACAGGAACTACAGTGTTGGTTGTAGATTTAAGTGATCAGGATGATTTGAAAATCATAGGTCGATGTACAGTTAATTTCCGTCAGTATTTTCCAAAAGCAGACTGGGTTGAACACGATCTTGACGAAATATGGTCTTCTGTTGCGCGTGCTTGTGAGGAAGCTTGTATGGAAGCTGCACATCAGTGTTCGCGATTTAAGAAAAAAAATATCCTTGCGATTGGAATTACAAATCAAAGGGAAACGCTTTGCGTTTATGATCGAAAAGATCTGAAAGTTCTTTCAAGAGCTATAGTATGGCAGTGCAAAAGAAGTTCTTTGATTTGTGAGGATTTGAGAAATTCAGGATTGGAAAAAAGTATTCGTGAAAAAACAGGTTTATTTGTGGATCCCTATTTCACAGGTACAAAAATTAAATGGTTAATAGAAAACAACTCTGAAATTGCAAAAAAATTAAAAAAAGGGACTGCGATTTTAGGAACTATGGATAGTTTTCTTATCAGTAAATTCGGAGGGGGAAGAGACCACAAGACAGAGGCGAGCAATGCATCTCGAACGCTTCTTTACAATATTCACGAAGGAAAATGGGATTCTGAACTTGTATCTCTTATGGGATTGCCTTCAATAGATTGTCTAGCAGAAGTTCAAGACAGTGTTGGTGTATTTACAAAAACGAAAGGTTTGGAATTTTTACCTGATGGAATTCCCATAACGGGAGTTTTAGGAGATCAACAGGCTGCTTTAGCGGGACAACGTTGTTTTTCCGTAGGAGAGGCAAAGTGTACTTATGGAACAGGTGCCTTTCTCTTGTTAAATGTCGGGAAAGATCTTGTTTTTTCGAAACATAAACTTCTCACAACAGTAGCTTGGCAATTGGATGGGAGACTTACTTATGCTTTGGAGGGGGCTTCCTTTGTTGCGGGAGCTGCATTGCAATTTCTTCGAGATAACTTAGGCATTCTGAAAAATACAGGAGATAGTGAAGCGCTTGCGCGTACGGTTTTAGCTGCGCCTGAAATTATTTTTGTTCCTGCTCTTTCAGGTTTAGGAGCACCGTGGTGGGAACCAAAAGTTCGAGGAGCCTTCCTTGGATTGACGCGCGCAACTACAAAAGCGCAGTTGGTTCGAGCGTGTTTAGAAGGGGTTGCTTTTCAGGTTTGTGATTTGATTGAAAGTATGAAGCAGGATTATGGGGATGCTATAGAAGTCCTCAGAGTTGATGGTGGAGCTGCTTCCAATTCTCTCCTGTTAGAAATACAAGCACAGTTTGCTGGTTTAAAAGTGGAACGTCCGCACAACTTGGAAACAACTGCAATGGGTGCAATTTTATTTGCAGGATTAGGTGTAAAAGTTTTCAGCTCTATAGATAAGCTAAAAAAATCTGTAGCTATTCATTCTATTTTTGAGCCAAACACTTCAAAAAGACATGTTGAATTAGTTCAAGAACAAAAAAAAGCATGGTTGAGAGCTATCCATGCTTTGAAAGTTTTTTCCGATGTTTGAGAGAAAAAGTTAAAAAGCGGGAGAATCCGCGCTTTTTAACGAGAGAAGGTTTAGAAATGAGCTGCAGCACCGACTCTCACGATGAGATCGGATTTTGTTTTCTTGTCTATCCCTTGAAGGAACTTACCTGTTTGCATATCGAGAGCAATGTAAGGAGAGTAGTTTGAGCTGAAGCTTGTAGCAGCAGCAGCTAAGCTAAGAATTTGACCTTCATGGTCCCAAGTTCCTGCTGTTGAGTTTGCGCCTGGATCAGCTGTATGCAATTTGTTTTTGTAATTTGAGTAATAGAGTGTTGCCGTCATCATTTTTTTCATTTCGTAGTCAATTTGAGCGCTGAATCGTGTGCCATTATCCAATTTTGAAGTAGAACCTGTTCCTGCAGAGTTTGGTAGTTTTTGAGAATGAGCAACCATCATGTAGTCCGCTGTAATACCAAAGCCAGCAACATCTAACATAAGACCCACATCAAAGTGTGAAGAGTGACCGCCATCATATGCGCCGTATTGAACTATAGGACGGATGCCAACGATGTCACCTTTCCACTCTAGGTTCCAAGTTTGCTGTTGTTTTGTCTGCCAATTTCCAGGATTGACGTCGTTCATCAACTGAAGGGTGAGGTCACCAAACATATGGAAACCAACTTCCAATGTTGGGTTGTAAGATTTCATGTTGGGAACATAACTGAAAGTTGGGTCCCCTTTGTTTGTTTGGTTGATGACAGGATTGATAGCTCGGAGTGTTGTAGCTTCATTGTAGTTTGCAAAATCCCATCCGCCACTTTTAACTTTCGAACAACCGATACCAAAGGAGAACATGTCACTTTGCCACCAAGTTGTCTGAGCAGTTTTGATTGGGCTACCCATACAATTCGAAGGTAAACCAATAAGTGAATTTCCAGATAGTTCACCATTGTTGATGAACTGAACTTCAGATTCGTACTTAATTTTGTCGCTTATCGAACCGGAAGCGGTGAAGTTAGCGTAAGCTTGTTGGCTTGTTGTTGCTAAACTTCCAGAAGATACTCCTGCGCCTTCTCTAGTTCTATTGTTGTTGTAGATCAGCTCACCACGGAAGAGGCCTCCGATTTTTGGGCCTCCATCCGCAAATAAGCTGCTTGAAAGCATCAAAACGGGAGTGACATAACGAAGCATTCTCATACTCGCTCCTTAAATAGAAAACGAAAAGACTAAACACACTACATTTTTAGAAAATCTACTTACATTTTACTTGTCTTTGAAAAAAAAGCAAAAGTTGGAACTAAAATCTTTGTAAGGTTATCTATAGTGCGTGAGTTGGATGAGTTGAGACGGTGTTTAAACTGAGGAACTTTGTGATTCAAAAGGGCCCATGATGTTAAATCCTGCATCCACATGTAAAATCTCGCCGGTTGTGCCTGATGCAAGATCGCTTAGCAAAAACGAAGCGGATTTTCCAACATCTTGACTTGAGACATTCCGTTTCAAAGGAGCAATAGAAGCATTGAAGTCAAGCATAGAACTTACTCCTACTGCAGATGCTGCTAGAGTTTTAATAGGGCCTGCGCTGATTGCATTGACACGAATACCTTTAGATCCGAGATCGTAAGCAAGATAACGTACGCTGCTCTCTAATGCGGACTTAGCAATACCCATAAGATTATAACCAACGACTACTTTTTCAGCTCCGAAGTAGCTGAGGGTCAGAATGCTTGAACCTTCTTTCATTCTTTTAGAAGCAACGCTGCTACATGCAATAAAACTATAAGCACTAGCTTCCATGGCTGTGAGAAAACCCTCTCTACTCACTTCTAAACAAGGCCTTCTGATTTCATCAATTGCAGCAAATGCGATAGAGTGCACAAGGAAATCAATTTTTGGAAACACTTTTGATGTTTCATCAAAAAACTTCTCAATATCTTCTGTTTTATTGACGTTGCATCCTTTTAGTAGTTTTGGATTTAAATGCCCGATCGCTTTGCGAACACGCATTTCAGATCGACCTTTTTCATCTTCTAAAAAACTAAAAGCGAGTTGTGCTCCTTCTTTAGTTAGAACTTCTGCAATACCAGTTGCTAAGGAGCGTTCATTAGCAACACCCATAATCACGCCATATTTTCCATCAAATAAACCCATGTGTTCTCCTTCGAAATTAATAGAGGTCGTTTCTTCTGTTTGCTAGAACAGGAATTCTTTCACGAATCACGCGAAGTCTTTCTTGAAATAAGTCCGCCATAGCGAGTCCACAGTCTGTTCCTGTCTTTCCAATCACGTCACCCCAAGGATCTACGATCATGGAGTGTCCAAAAGATTTTTTATCCTCGTAGTGCGTTCCTGTTTGGTTTGCTGCAAGAGTGTAACATTGGAATTCCACAGATCTTGAGCGAACCAAAAGTTCCCAATGTGCTTTACCTGTCGCTTCCGTGAATGCAGAGGGCACGACCAAAATATCAAAGGCTCCTTTTTTATAAAGAGCCACTAAAAACTCGTTAAAACGTATATCATAACAAATTGCACAAGCAACTTTCCAACCATCATGTGTAAAGGTCAGAAGGGAATTGCCGCTTAAGAAGCCGTCACTTTCAGATCGAAGTACTTCACCATATTGCAGATGAAAGAGATGGATCTTGCGATATGAGTGAATCAAAGTTCCGCGGTTATTGAAAATATGAAGGGTGTTATAGATTTTAGGATGCTTCGCATGGGCTTGATCTTCCTCAGCCAATTCAAGGACAGGAGCAAAGATTGTCATATTGAATTTCTGGGCTAGTTCGGACAGGCGAATATTGAGAGGGCCACCTTTATGCTCCGCATTTTTGTAAAGCTTGTCATAGGGGCCTATGAAAGGGAAAAGTTCTGGGAGGATGACCCAATCGGCGTTGTTTTTAGAAGCCATCTCTATGTAATACTCGGCCTGCTCAAGATTGCGTTCTTTATGGTCTTGGCTGTTCATAGTTACACACGCTGCGCGCAAAGATTCTCTCATTTCTGCACTCCTTAAAGTGGTAGCAAATGACATGGTATCAAATTGTCGACCTGGTACATTTTTGACACTCCTTTTCGTCTTCGCCAAAGCAAATTCTTTCAAAGAGTCAGAATTTTTCTGATTGGCCCACATATTGCAAAGTTATAGGTGAACAGATGATTAAGGAGATAATCCATGTTACATGTTGCAGCAATTCGACAAGACTCAAACTCAGATATGGAAACAAGTGTATCTTTTGGACACGGCATGTCGCTGAAAGACATCGAAAAGTCTGTAATTTTAGAAACACTCCGCAGACAACGATTCAATAGAACACGCACAGCTAAAGTTCTGGGAATTGGTATCCGTACTCTACAACGCAAACTTAAACAATACCGCGAAGTTGATGCCAATGTGATTGTTGATTTTCCCGCGGCGTAGTTTGGCGGTTTAATTTTTCTAGCCCTGAAGACTTGTTCGTTGACGAGTGAGAAACAAAAGGATATTACTTTTGACTCTCAGAAATGGGCCAGTAGCTCAGGTGGTTAGAGCACACGCCTGATAAGCGTGAGGTCGGTGGTTCGAGTCCACTCTGACCCACCATGTATCTTCTAGGATTCATGGACATTTCTAAATCGAGTACACTCGCCTCTCTAGGAACTTACAAGCTAGATTTTATGAAAATTTGGATTGATGCAGATGCCTGCCCTCTAAAAATCAAAGAGCTAGTTTTTAAAGCCGCTCAAAGAACTCAGACTTCTGTTGTAGTTGTAGCTAACAAAGGGATGAGAATTCCTGCAACCCCTCTTTTTAGCTTCGTTCTCGTCAGTTCAAAATTCGATGCAGCAGATGCGTATATAGTTGAAAACTCAGAAGCAGGTGATCTTGTTATAAGCTCCGATATACTTCTAGCTTCGACCTTGGTGGATAAAAACGTATCTGTGATTTCAAGTGCTGGGAAACTTTTCAATAAAGAAAATGTGAAAGAGGCTCACACAATGCGCAATCTTCACCAAGAGTTGCGTGAAGCAGGAATGATCTACGGCGGGCCCCCTCCCTTCAGTGTTAAAGATATCAACACTTTTGCTAATGCTTTTGATAGAGAGCTGACTCGTCTTAAAAGAGTTTAGTTTAGGGAATCTAAAACGGTCTTCACTCTATTCTGCACAGAACCCGTAGCTTCAATAACTTTTATGTCTTTCAACAAGCCTAAAGAATCATCAATTATCAATTCTCTCAATTTCTCATCAACCAAAGTTCTCAAATCAAGGTCTTCCGATCTTGGAACCTGTATGCGGTCAGGGCTTTCTATAGGAGTATAAATCAGAAAATCAATCTTCGACAAAGCGTGGACAATCTCTTTATCAATCCATAAATCTTTGTCAAAACCTTCACCTGTAAGTTCAGATATAGCTAAAGCATAAGCTAAAAAATCTATAGGACAACGATCGAAGAGGGATTTTTCGGGAGAGCTGAGAATCAAATCGACGGAGTATTCCATTTGAACTTCAAAATCTTCTATAGTAGGTGGATCAGAAAATTCCTGTCCTTCTTCTTCTAAGAGAAAATAAGGCTCTTCAAAAATTTCGTATTTGGGCATTTTGCCTGAAAGTTCCTCCAGCAATGTAGACTTGCCTGAAAATTGTGTACCTGAAATGGCGATTCGCATGAGTAGTCCTTATATTTGATAACACTAAAAATAAAAAAAGCCTTCAGTAACAGACTGAAAGCCTTTTATATCGAAACGAAGTTGAAGTTAAAATTAAACTTCTGTTTCTTTCTTTGTCGTCAATTCAACAAATCGTTTATTCAAAGCTATTGCAGAAACGATCCATGCAGCAATGATACCGATAGTAATCAATGCAACGTAAGGTGTGATTGCTTCGATAGAACCTAACACACCGATCAAAATCATGTTGATTGCAGCTCCACCAGACTTGCCGAGTCGACCGCCAACACCATCGATAGCAGCTTTACCTGTTCTGCGAGTTTGATCATCCAAAGGAATGTAAGCCATTTCTTTGGTAGAATCGAAGAATGCATACTTACAGCTTTTTGTAAGTACGTTCTGAATTCCACCGATAACAGCAGCAATCCAAAGAGGAGTTGTTCCTAGGCCAACGAGAAGACCCATCATAAGGTGTTCGAAAGAAACGTTTGCAAAAAATACAAGTGAAGTGATGAACATGATAACAGGAGTGATTAATGCAGTAACACCCCAACCAAATTTACGAACGATGTTACCTGTACCGAAGAATAGAAGGATGATTGTTGTCAAACCTGTGAAAGACATCACTTGACTTTGGAAGTCCAAGAAAGCTGATTTGTCACCAGCAAAAAGAACTTTTAAGTAGTGCTTCCAGCTTACTTCTACCAAGTTGATGGAAATTCCATATCCAAGAACGAGGATGGTAAGAAGAGCAAGGTAGCGAGATTTTGCTAGTTCGGAAATACTTGCGAAGAAGCCAAGTTTTTCTTTTTTCTTTTTTGGTTTTGGAGCTTCTGTAATTGCAAACTCTGGTTTAACGAGAAGCTTCTCATTGATGTACCAGTAAAGTCCAGCGATCATTAAGCAGTTAAACGCAACAACCATAGAAATGGTGTTGATAGAAGTACTGAAAGATCCCAAGCTGTTTGTAAATTTTACAAAAGGAGCAATGAAAAGTAATGCGAAGTTAGCGCCTAAAAGGAATAAACCGTAGAAGCGTTTTGCTTCGTCAACTTTCGTGGTCTCGTTTGCAAATCCCCAGAAAAGTGTTGAGAGAACAACGCTTCCGAAAAGTTCTGCAAACACATAGAAGAAAGAGTAAGTCCAGTTTCTATATACAGCAACAAAACCAGATAATCCTTGCGGCAATACATTCAAAAGCCAATCAGCTGAAGCGCTTGGATGGATAATGTGTGTCAGTGGATTAAGAACGAGAGGGAAAAGGAGAAAGAAACTTAAGAACGGGAGAAGTGTTGCATAAAAAAGTTTTTTTCTATCGAGAATTGTAGAAAGTTTTACGTACATCATCATGAAGAGAATAGCAGCAGGTGTCGTTCCCCATAATTTCAAGAAGGGAAGAGCCTCAGCACCAGAACCAGGTGCATTCACAATCAAGGAATCCTTTACGATTCTAAGTGTGCTGTAATTAAAACTGATGAAGAAAAACATTGAAAACATAGGAATGAATTTTTGCATCTCGAATCTGTGAATAGGCCAGAAAAAACTTCGCCATTTACCAAATTCAGGAAGTGTTTTTGTAGATGTAGTTGTCACGTCAAAAATCCCTTAAAGTTAATGTGTTAATAGGATGACCGGACTATTTGGTTCAGATTTGAAATGCCGGATTTAGGGGTCTTTTAGTGTATATCAGCCGTAAAAAGCAAGCCTTGATACGTAAGCTTCTGAATCTCTTGCCATAGAATTTGAGGGGAAATGCCGCCTCGCTGAAAAAGCATATCAAGGGAGGGTTCTACCGAGCTGGGGAGCAGGAACTTCATGGCCTGAAGCAATAAATTCATTGATCTTATTGCGTAAAGTTCGGAGGCTGATCCCTAGGGTTTTAGCTGCATGAGTTCTGTTTCCATTGTGAAAAGCGAGTGTTTTGAGGATGAAATGGGTTTCAACAAGGTGAAGTGTCTGCCCAATGGGGAGTGTTGACACCCATTCTAAATTGCAGACAGGTGTTTCTCCATCGATGGGGATAGATTCAGGGCCAATAATATCCGAATTGCTTAGCAAAATGGATTTTTGGACGATCTCTTCCAGCTCTTTAATATTCTCAGGCCAGCTGTGACTTTTTAATTTTAAATAGGCGTTTTCAGAGAGTTGGAGAAGGGGTCTATTAAAATTCTTAGCATAATTATCAACGAATTTTTTTGCGAGAAGAGCAATGTCTTTAGGTCGTTCTCTGAGCGGTGGGACCTCAATGTGAAGAACATAGAGTCTGTAGTAAAGATCTTGACGGAATTTTCCTTGAGCTACTGCTTTTAGAATATCACGGTGTGTTGTTGCTATAATCCTTGTGTGTATAGGAATAGGAGCTTTGTTATTTGCGGGATTTATGACGTTGTCTTGAAGAACTTTTAAGAGCTTTCCCTGAAGTGAGAGATCCATCTCTGTAATATTATTCAAAACTAAAGTGCCGTTGGCAGCGATTTCAAACTTTCCAGCTTGATACTCTTGAACTGAATTTTCAAAACCAAAAAGCTCCCTATCTAAAACAGATGTCGCTAAGCTTCCACAATTCACAATGATGTACGGTTTTTCAGTGCCGTGAGAAGCTTCATGAATAGCTCGTGCGATAGTTTGCTTACCCGCTCCCGTTTCACCTGTTATCAAAATAGGGACGTTGGTTCCAGAAATTTGCCAAATAATATCGTGGATTCTCTTCATTTTTTCGTCTGCGGTGTCAAAAAGTTGACGCTCGTCTTCGGGGCGCTTACCTTTCCTATTTTGTATGTAGTCAAGATAAGTACTTGCCTGTGGATAGCCTCCGTTAAGAGAACTGCTGATGGGTTGAGAACCTGTTTTGAAGTTACTCACGACATCTCCTTATTTCTTGATATCAATCAAACTGAAGCAATTATCGTGCCCAGCTTCAATCCCCTAATAATATTTGTAAAAATACAAAATGAAAAAGTAGGTGAGTTCCGATATAGTGTTTTTCGGTGTCAATACTGTGACGACTTGCCAAAAAGGTGGCATCGTCTTTTTATATTTTCGGACTTCAATAATAGAAAGGCCTTCGATGAGACAGCAGACGAATCTTCCTTGGTTAGAATTATCTTCTCGCATTCGTGTTGCTGTCATAGGAGATATAATTTTAGATGAATATCTTGAAGGTTCTGTAACACGCATTTCTCCCGAAGCTCCTGTTCCTGTTCATTTGGTAAAAGGAGCCTCTCACTCTGCTGGAGGTGCTGCAAATGCAGCGCGTAATATCAGTCTTGCAGGAGGAGAGGCGTATTTATTTGGGGTATGTGGAAAAGATGAAGCTGCTGCCATACTTTTAAAACTACTACAAAAAGACAAAGTTCATACCGATTGCATTCTCAGTGTTGAAGAAAGACCTACAAATCGTAAGACACGTGTCACATCCTCAAATCATCAGATCGTTCGAATCGATTGGGAAAAAGTTCAAACTTTGGAAAATAAATACCAAAGCATTCTGTTAGAAAAATTAAATGAGCGAGAATTTGATGCAGTTCTCGTGAGTGATTATGGAAAGGGCTTGTTACCTAAGGAATTGCTTTCCCATATATTTAAATTTGCAAGAGATCGAAAAATTCCGTGCATAGTGGATCCAAAGGGTGTGGATTATTCGCGATACTTGGGTTGTTCAATAATGACTCCCAATTTAAGAGAATGTTATATTGCTTTAGGCTTAGATGAAGATAATTTTTACACAGGAGAAGAATTAGGACGTCGTTTGCAAGAGCAGATAGGATTGAATGATATTCTTGTGACGATGGGAGCTCAAGGAATGGTTTATGTTCCTAAAGATCTCACGAAACAAACAGTAACATGTAAAGCAACTGCAAAAGAAGTGTTTGACGTCTCTGGTGCTGGGGATACAGTCGCAGCGATTTTAAGTCTAGGTTTGGCTGCGGGGGCTGCTTGTGAAAGTGTTGTTCCTCTTTCCAATCTTGCTGCTGCAGTTGTTGTAGGAAAGTGGGGGACTCAAGCGGTAACTGAAGAAGAAATGAAGAGGGCCTTGTACCTCGATAATAAAAAATCGCTCTTTGATCTAAAATCCAAAATCTTTCCTATGGAAAGAGTCTCACAACTTCGAGAAAATTTTCAAGCAACAGGTTTGAAGGTCGTATTTACAAACGGATGTTTTGATATTCTTCACGCAGGTCATGTGGATTATTTGGAAAAAGCAAAGAGTCTTGGTGATGTATTAGTTGTAGGTGTGAATACGGACGAATCTATACAGAAGTTAAAAGGAGAAAAGCGTCCTATAGTGGAATTGCACAATAGAATGAGAGTTCTTTCTGCTTTGTCTTGCATTGACTACGTGATTCCTTTTTCAGAAGAAACGCCACTTTCTCTTATTCAGAAACTTTCACCTAATATTTTGGTCAAAGGTGCTGACTATGTGAAGGAAAACATAGTTGGAGGTGATCATGTTCTGGGTACAGGTGGAAGTGTAGAAACTATTGAATTGGTTCCTGGTCTTTCCACATCGAAGATTGTAGACAAAATTTACGAATCTTATTCTAAGAATTAAGTTTAAGAATCATTTGAACAAATTATCCTCCATTATTTCCCCGTGGTTTTTGGTTTAATTTTTGTGATGCTTGAGAATCTTTGATCTTTAGTTTGCGACATTCATTAAAAATCATTCAAATTGATCCATCCTATATATCGAATGAAAATTGAGTTTAATTTTCATTATGGAAAAAGCACCTCATCCGTTTTTCAAAATTGACTGTTGAGTTACGAGTTCTGATTGTTTAAATCAGGATAGTCAATTCTGATAACACAAGTGTCAGCAACGAAAAGATCAGAGTTATTAAAAACTATAGTGGTTGCAAATTTGCTTCTATCGCAATTTACAATTGCTGAAGATAAGCAGGATAGAAAAAAAGATGAGTCCAATGATGGAACTCAGATATATGATTTGGAGGATATCGATATCTCACTTGTTCCTCAACATAACGGCGTATGTAGCAACGGTTCTTGCAAGTAAGTTATTTCATTTTTGTTAACGAAGATTTATTAGAAAGAATCATTCAAATGAAAAAGGCTGATTTATTAGAGTGGTTTCTTTTGAGGTTGCAATTGGGTTTTAAGCCACCCTTGATTCCAAAAAGAAAGCCTATTGTTTGTACAGCTGTCAGTAAGTCCTCTTTTTTAATAGATCCTGAAGGGTCCATTTTTGGTTGCACAGAAGTAAGTCTCGTCGAAAATTACGGAGCGGGAACTGGCAATAAGCATCGTTTTGGAGATCTTAGAGAGTTAAATGTTGAGAACACGCCTAAACGCAACATACTAGGAAAATTTAATGATGAAATTTTAGATGAAAGGCATGGGTGCTGCTCATGTTCAATGTTGCCTGTGTGTGGTGGGCATTGTCCGAAAGAATGGAAGGAAGGAATATCCCCTTGTCCTTCCTTTAAATTTAATATGCAAGATAGAATGCTATTATCTTATTTGGTTTCTAAAAATCAGATAGATGTTAGAAAAAATAACAGAAATAGACAATAATGATTCAGACTACGAGTGACATTCAAGCTTTTCTTCCCGTCTCAAAATGGCTTCGCGATTTAAATTCTAAATCTGATTTTAGCAAAGTTGAAGACGTTGCTGTTTTTGGAAATAACTTATCACTGCTCTGCTTTTATGCGGGAGAGCTAAGTTTAACAAATAAAATTATAGAGAGTCTTTTGGTTTTTTTTAACCAAAAGACTCTTGGCGTTGATGTAAAGATATCTCAATCTTTATCTTTACAACCATATATAAATTTATTGAGAGCTTCAAGACTTACCGCTAATGATAATTTTGATTTCATGTTGACCCAACTAAAAGATTTATTAGATGGGAAGTCTTTGAGAATTACGATCGCCAGCAAACAAGTTGAGATCAGTAGAAATAATTTAACAAATGAAACATTGTCTCTTTTAAAAAACTGTATAGTTTCAGAACTCTCTAAAATAGCGCTTATTCAAAATGATTTTGATGCGTGTTTCAGAATTTCGAAAGAATATCCTTTTGCGGAAGAGTCGATCGTTTTTAACGAGATGAGAGTAGTCCAACACCTTTTTCAAAAAGATTACTATGGTGCTTCTACAATTTGTTTAGACTGGATGAAAAAAGCTTCGTCTGAAGAGCACAAACATATTTTTTATTTCTGGCTTATGGTCATAGCAAAAGAGAATGGATCCGGAGAGGATGCTAAAGAGGGGCTTGAAAAACTTACTAATATTATTAGATCCAAGCAAAGCCCAACAAAAAATCAACTTGCGATTTTGGAAAAGATTTTTGAGATTTGGGTAAAAGATAATGAAATTTCTAAAGCCAAAAATATTGGAAAGACAATTTTGAATGCATATGAATGCAAAGAAGATGAGCTGTCCTGGGCAATGTTTGTGTTTAAGAATATTCATTTAGACATTCTTGATGTAGATCGTGACCGCTTATTCAATTGTTGGAAAGAAACAGCTTATCGGTCTGTGTACTTGGTTGGTTCTAAATTTTTTCCAGAAGCTATTGATGAGTTTGTTGAGCGTCCATCTTTTCGTGAACTGCAAGGTCAAACGATCAACTTTTGTGAGTTTCTTTCGAAAGGGTCACTTATGTAGATCGCAATTGCATTTGGTATAGAGTAAGGAGCAGGTAAGATTTACTTTGGGCAACGAAGATGGGGCCATACAAAATCAAACTCTGAGCTTAGCGGTTTTTCAACTCAAATTGCCCAATTGAATTTGGGAAGTGGTGACATTGAAATGGATTTTGATTTTATACCTGAGCAAGCGAATCTTTCTGTGGATATAGGGTCAGGGAGCGTTTTGCTTTCAAGTGATAAACTGCCAAAAATTGGAAAAATAAATGTTGAGTTGGGTTACGGAGATAGCCAACTTTTCTTCCCTAAAAGAGAAATCTTTGGTGTGGATTTTTCTTCAGCTTGGGGAAAAATGACGAGTGAGATCCCCATTGCTGAAAAATCGGATTTTTTTGTACATGTTTCGGCTGGAATTGGTAAATTGAAAGTGCAGGAAAAGAAAAAATAGCAGTTTATATTCTATTTGATTCCACTTCATCCTTTGTTAGACTTCCATCCCTGTTTGGCCGCTTTTTTGAGAAAATCTACTTTAGAAAACTCACTATATCTAAATTATAGAGCCAATTAATAAAGGAATGGAATATGAGAAGGGTTTGTTTTGTCGTCTTTGGTTTTTGTGCTGCAGTTTTTAATTTTTTTAAGAAAGATGCGGGACTTAAAGTTCAAACTCAATCTTCATTGAACGATATTATTCTTGCTCAAAATGAATCGACAGACAATGGAGGGGGTAACACCGAGGGCACATGTGTGAAATACTGTCCTCCAAAAAGTGCTTCTGGTGTTTAAAATGAGGTGTGTTTTTTTTTATATTTCAGCTTTTTTTTGCCTTATTGCTTCTGCTGAGGAATCTAAAGTTTTTCCAAAATTGGAAGAACTTCAAATGCAGTTTCGCGAAATAATGAAAGAGGATGTTCCGACTTTTGTGGTTTCGACAGCGCCGCCTTTTGTATCCTTTGACCCTGATAAAGCGGATTATGCGCGAAACATCGATACCATGAGGTTGCTTTATGCGACTCCGCTTGAAATGGATGAAGAAGGTCAATACACATCTACAGTTTTAGAGCGATTTTATTTTGACGCGAAAGACAATAAAATCATTTTTCAAATAAAATCTGGGCTTCGTTTTGAGGATGGTTCCATTATTAGTATTGATGATATCGGTATGGCAATTAAGAGAATGATATATTCTCATTCGATTTTTCCAGTGATTAAAGAAATCAAAGGCAGAGAGGTTTGGTTAAAATCTAAAAATCCTCTGACAACCTATCCAAGTGGAATGAAAATTGATCAAAATAAGGGAATATTGGAGATTTATCTTGATAAGCCTGTAGCTTCTCCTCTTTTTAGATTTTCATTGGAGTTATTTTCTATCATTCCATCTTTTTGTATAGATCCTATTCACAATACTTTAAAGTGTGAAAAACCTCCTTTTTCAGGCCGCTATAAACTGGGTGACAACGTTATTACAAAGAAAAATAAGAAAGCAGCGTTTCCATCCTTTATCAAGTTTGAAGCAAGAACTGAAGGTGTTCCCAAGACCATGTGGATAGCTTTTATGTCTCCTGCGCGGATCATTGAATATGCGAATGATTACAATGAGAAGACGATTATAAAAGCTAATGAAATAGATATTCCCAACTTTCAAAAAGATACCCTGCTTAAAAAATTAAAAGTTTATTCAGGGCCTAGGCTTCTATACAGCGTTATCACTCTTAATCCCCGATCAAAAACATTTCAAGATAAACGTGTTCGTCAATATTTTGCGATGAAATATAGAGAAGCTGTTCAAGAATATGGATTTGAAGCAGAAGGAAGTATTTTTACAAAACTTTTGATCGGTTATTTACCTCTTTCCGAGCTTAAAAAGAGTATCCCTCCTTTTTCAAAAAAAGAAGAGGCGAAGATTCTCGAGCATCTTAAGAAATTTCCACCTATTTTCCTCAAGGATGAGGGAACAATTTTACATCCCTTTGTATATATCTTATCAGATACTTTAAAAAAGATGGGGGTTCCGGAACGTCAGCCTATGGAAAAAGGGGAATATGATGATTTGTGGAATAGAGGTGAAATCTCTCTCAGGCCTGCTTCCTGTGGATTCTGGCCAATCGACCCAACTGGTGATATCAGAATGGTTTTTACTCCTGGTATGCATCGATTCGTCATTTTAGATGAGAAAATTACTAAATTGGTTGCGAATTTGAAAAATAATGACAAGATTTCTCACGAAGAATTTAATCGCTACATATTTGAAGATTCTAAGATGGTTATGACGACGAATTACGCAAGAATTTTTTTCATGTCTAAAAAATCTTCTCTTTATGTACCTTATGGAATTTCAGGACCTCAACCGTGGTTCTTCTTCGAAAAGAAAGTATAATTTCAAAACTTTATTTGGTTAATCTGAATCGCGGTTTAAGACTTATGAAGGTTCAACCCGATTTGATTGATATGGTGGAGTTGAACCAGAAGCTTTTTCTTGCAAGCTATAATGGTTCTCTTGCAAAGCTCTCTTCCTTGAAGATCTCTAATGAAGCAACTTGTGGAATATCTCGAAATCGAGATCTTTCTATTTTAAAATCTTTAGTGGAGTTTGTAGAACGTAAAGCCGTTTTCGAAAATAATTGTGAGAGTTCTAATGGTTTTGCTGCTTTTCCTGTATTCCTGAGCAAGAAAAAGAGTCGACAATATGCAAGAGTCTATTCCTATTTCGAGGCGGTAGAACGATATGTTTGGAGGCGATGGTGGGAAGATCCATCCATCGCATTTGAAAAAGTGAAAATTTCACCATCAAATTTAGATTTGCTTTTTGAAATCAGAAAACTTCTTCCTGTTTTAGATGCTTTCGTTCTTCTCCCAAAATATGATGGTGGATTTTATAAGTCTGTTGTTGGAATTGCATGTATTGAGACACAAGAAGGAGTGATTCTTGGAGGGGCAGCTAGAGCTAACTATGAAGATACTGAGTTTAAAGCTTTATCCGAGGCATTGATCCACTCTATAGCAATGTCGCGATACCAAAAAAATCAAATTTCTATTTCCGATTATGAACGAAGGTTGATTTTTTTATTTGAAAATAAGGCATTATTCTTCGAAAGAATAAAAGTCTATGGATCACAAACGATGAACATAGGCTCTCCTGTTGTTGATCAGGAAATTGAGCATCGATTGGATGCTTTTTGTTCGGTTCATAGGATGCTATTTTCATTCGAAAAAAATTTAGATTCAAATCCCCAAGTTGGATACATCTAGGGTCATCTATGAAAAATACATATTCTCTTGATTACTATGTACAGCGTATCGCTCATTTTCTGAAAGGAATTCGATTAAGAAAAAAACTAACCCAAACAGAAATAGCAAGAACCATAAAAGTGAGTGTGAGTTCCATTTCGAGGCTAGAAAGTCAGAAGTTAGATTCCATGAATTTAGAAAACTTGTTAAGAATGTCCAATTTAGCGAATATGACTTTATCAAGTTTCTTCTTATATTTAGAGGAGAATTTCGATCATCAAGGGGATTATCTAGCGCCGTGGCAAAAAGACACAATAGAGTCGCTTGCAAAATTGAAAACAAAAACGAGGCTTCTTTTTATAAAAAAAGTTTTAATTGAAAGCTCTTCGCACAAGCAAGAACTTTTGTTCTCTTTATTAAACGAATTTTCAGATTTAGAAGATCAAGCAATCGAAAAATTATTTGATTTTGTAAAAATTATGAAACATATCGACTGACTAAATGAAATTATTGAAATTTATATGGGTGATATTTTCCCCTATAGCTTTTTTCTTTGTCCTAGATCATTTCTACGCTCAGAGATCTATTGACCTTACAAAAAATTGGTTAAAGCTTGATTCTGAAGCCGCTGAGATGAGTCATCTCGCAAGTTCACTTGCGCGTTATCAGAGGCTTATTATTTCTTCTGATTTTATTCGAGGAGTTAGAATTTATGATTCTTCTTTTAAAGTCGTTAGCTATTTTGGAGAGATTGCTAACGACTCAACGCCATCTTTCCCTATGAAAAATGATATTCATTTAACAAGGCTTGGCTTTTTCTCATATAGAACTACTTTTCTTGTTATGACTTTTGATCAAAAATATTTAGTAACCTTTTTCTTTGAATCGAAAGTAGGGAAACTTACTTTCTTATTTGTTTCTTTTGTACTAACACTTTTATCTTTTTTCTTTATAGCCTTCTTTTTTTGGAGAGAAAAATGCGAGCATAATCGGAGGATATCAGTTGTTGTTACGGCTCTCGAGTCCTATGCTCATGACATAGGAAATACTCTTAATTGGACGAAAAAACTTGTCGATTCGATTAAGAGTGGTAATAGCTCGAAAACTGAGGAGCTTTCTAAATACGTTGACAAAACCTTACGCTTTGCTAATGGCTTGAAATTGGAAATTTTATCCATATCAAAACCTGCTTTGAGCGAAACCCACCTTTTAGATCTCAAAGATATATATGAACAGTGTCGATCTGTTTTGGTCTCCGATGTTTCAAGAGTTCAAATCATTGAAAACTTTAAGCACTCTTTTTTAATTGATGCCGATGAAGTCAAAATTTCTAGAATTATTATCAATCTTCTTCAAAATGCTTACAGGCATGCCCATACTTTCATTAGTATTCATACTCGGAATGAGAATAATGGTGTTGTTTTTGAAATAACCAACGATGGAGATACTCTATCTAAATCTCTTCTTAAGAACATCTTTAAACCCTTTGTTTCAACAAATAGTACGGGTCTTGGTTTATTCATATGCAAGACGTTTGTTGAATTACATAAGGGATCTATCGCAATTGTATCCTCCAATAATATCATTAAATTTAAAGTCTGGATTCCCGCGAGCATAAAGAAAAAAATCGAAGCCAAGCGAGATCCCTTGGAAAAAAGAGCTATTGCTTTAGCTATGATTGATGATGAAATTCAACTGCTAGAAGAATATGAAAAGAAATTTGAAGAATCTGACATTCGTTTAAAAGTGTTTCGAAATGCCGATGACTTTTTTAAAAGTCTTCTTGAAGATACCTATTTTGATGCTGTTATAGTAGATCGATTTGGGCCTGGATTTGATTCAGTGAATAATAACTTTTCTAAAATAGCACGAGAGGAATTCTCTTTTAAAGGAAAAATTATTTTGTATTCGAACTCTGTAACAGATAATTGCAAATGGTCGGATTTCGATTTTTGTATATCGAAAGATTTTGATCTGACTGTAGAACATATCGCTAAATTATTGTAATGAAATTTATTTTATGTTGCGAATGCTGAGTGTGATTATCGTAACATTTCGAATCCAATTGGGCATTTTTGATCAAATTTTTAAATGGGTTCATAAGGAATGTGCTCAGTTCTTTCAGGTAAAGAACTAATCTGAAATAATAAATTGAAAGCTATTTATACGTTTCAATATATGCATCCGAGCGGCAACTTGTTGTGCTTCTACCAAAAATCAATCTTATGGTTTTCACTGTACTGTTAGTTCCCATTTTGGGGAAAGTCATAGTGTTTGTATCATAGTTGGCTTGTCCAAAATCTTCATTTATTAATGAGTTGCTACTGTTTGTATAGCAGAGAGTGCTATTATATAGTCCAGTGTTACTGCCCGAGCTGTCAAGAAATTGAACTGTTATGTTCGCCCATTTGTTGGGGTCATTATCCCAGCAAGCACAAGATCCTTTGATCATAAATAAACTGTAATCTTGATTGAGTGTAGATACGTCGATATCACTTGTCGAACTGTAGTTAGCGATGGAATAGGTTGAAGTCGTCTGTACTAACATCCCCTGAAATGAACTTGTGCCAGGTATGCTGCAATCTATAACTCTCCCAGTGCTATCTGTTATTACACTAATGGGAATAAAAATAGATGCAAGAGGCATTGCTAATTTTACATTATCAAAAGCGATTTCCATTTTTCCTGAATAATAATTAGTGCCTGAGCTGGTAACATTATTAAATTGAATGCTTTTAACTATAAGGTTATTCATGGCTGAAGGAACTTTAGTACCTGAAACAACTAAATCAGGACTATTAAAGTCTGCATATTTTATTCGCGACATATTGAACCGAGTATCTCCTGGGTTAACGGTATTCACATAAACCGAAGAAAAATTGTATCGGCATACGTCAGCTTTTGAAAGTCTCCATTTTAGTAAAGATTGTAGTTGTTGTACGTCTAACTTTTGCCCATAACTCTTTAGTTTTTTATATTGAGTAGCTGTGTTTGACATTGTTGTAACAACTAATATCGAAGTGATAGTCATAGAAAATAATACGTCTATAACTCCGAATCCAGAGGAACCTACAGATGATTTTTTTTTCGACATGTTTAATAAGCCTAACAAGTATTAATTAACTGTGAGGATCCCACAGTTTCTCATACCTTACCCACTTGGTGATTCGGGATTTTTTCTATAAATCTTGAGTCCAGAGATTAATCCCATAATATTAAAGCGTTAATAAAGCGCTGTTTGGTTAGTGCTTTGATAGGTTTAGTTAACGAATTCTTAAAGTTTATAGATAAAAAATCCGTTACGAGTTCAGGTTGGTGTGTGGTTTCAATCAAAAGATTAAAAAGGGAGAATTCCGAAAGAATTCTTTGTGATTTTAAATGAAGGTTCTTATGTTTGTAGGGAGGAAAGGAAATTTGTTTTTGAAAAATAGACGTTGTAGAGACGAACGAGGATTCAGTATAGCTGAGCTCATGATTTCAGTGGGCATCTCTTCTCTCATAGCTATTCAAATGGCTAGTGTTTCAGATATGCAAATAAAGACGGTTAAATGGTTTGAACAGAAAATTGATATTCAAGATTTGAAGATGTTAATATCTTCGAGGCTCTCCCAAAAAGATGTGTGTTCAAGCAATTTAACTCCAGGTGGTTATCCTATTAGCATTAATACATCAAACCCCTCTTCTACAAATATATCTCTTCCTGCGCTTTACTACTTAGATTCAAGCGGTCCTGCTATGGTTGTTGCTGGCCAGAGAATTCCTAAAGCAGGGAATCCAATTGTAGTATCCAAAATATACTTCACCGGAGTTTCTAGGGTGAGTAGTACTTCAAATGAGTACAGTGGGAAAATAATCATTTCATTCGACGCAAAGACAGTATTAAGAGCAGTATCTCCAATTTCAATTCCATTAACCATACTAACTGACGGTAACGGTGTGTTTAAAGTATGTAGTTCTTTGGATGAGATTGGATTTCAGGGCCTGGAGGTGGAAAATTCACCTACATACAGGATTACAGGATACAGGTCCTCTACCTCAAATGTAGATATATCGAATCTAAATCAAGGCTACTCACTGATCGAAATACATGCTTGGTGTAAATGTTGGGATGATGGTGGTGGTGAATGGAGTAAAGTAACGGTACAGTTTTTAGATTCAGGTGGTAGCAATACAAATTTACTTTCTATGCAAGCATGTTTTGAAAACAGTGCAGGTGATGATGAAACTGGAAGTATGGCGAATTTTGATACAAATATTCTTGTGCTACCAAAGCTAGGTGGAAATATCCGTACTTTGAGATTCATTTTTGATCGGAGTACGACTAGCTGTTCCTCTTGGGCTTACTATAAGACTCTGAGGTAGTTATCTCAATTTATGAGGTCAAAGCAATGATGCTTAAGGAAACAAAGATAAAAGAGAATTTAACTGGAAACAGTCACGGTTTTACTTTAGTCGAGCTGATGATTTCTATTGGAATATCCAGCATTATAGCTTTAGGAATGGTTAAACTTGCTGCAACGCAAACTAAGACTGGAAAAAATGTTAGTCAGAGTATGGAAATTCAGGATTTGAGGTCTTTGTTGATGTGGAGACTTGGAATTTCAACAGTTTGTGATAGTAATTTTAGACCATCAGGAAACGCGCCTGTGCGTGTGAATACTGGTAATCCAGCTGCGACAAACATCCGACTTCAGTCTTTATATTATACAGATTCTAATAGTCAGGCAATTGTAACAGCAGGACAGAAAATTCCTTCTTCTAAATATAACATCATTGTATCGGAAATTAAATTTAACAATGTTTCAAATGTGAGCGGAACAAATGAGTATTTTGGAAGGATTGAAGTAGATTTCAATTCTAATAATCTTGCGTTTCCTTTAGCGCCCCTTTTTATCCCTCTCAGTGTTTTGACAGATGTGACAGGCCAAATACAAGGGTGCTCCACATCGGATACAGATATTTTTCAAGGCACACCAATGCAAACAGCTGGTTTTGGTATAAACGGATATAGGACATCTACCAGCGATGTCTCGTTGTTGAGTCTTGGTCAGGATTACAACAAAATTCTAATTAATGGAGTGTGTGCGTGTTGGGATGATGGTGATGGTCAATGGAGTAAAGTAACAGCTCAGTTTCTAGATGCAAACGGAAGCAATGTGGGTTTAATGAATACTCTCGTTTGTTTTGAAAATAGTTGTGGCAACGATGAGACTTTTGGACGTGCAACCTATGATACAGGTTCGATCCTTTTACCAAAACCTAGTGATAATGTGCGTACTTTACGTTTGATTTTTGACAGAAGTACGACAAGCTGTAGATCGGATGCGTCTTATTCAACACTAAAATAGATGGTTTATCCAAAGCGCCGGAAAACTGTGGCCTTCAGGCCGCAGAAGAAAGGCGCCAAAGATTTTAGTACCTAGAGTTAGAGAAACAAAGTTTCTCTAACTCTAGGTAT
>CAZSXR010000003.1:0-547968 GCA_964611335.1 uncultured Pseudobdellovibrionaceae bacterium
ACGGAGGAGGTGGACACGGAGGTGGTGGACACGGAGGAGGTGGACACGGAGGTGGCGGTCACGGAGGTGGCGGTCACGGAGGTGGTCATCATGGTGGACACGGAGGTGGCGGTCACGGAGGCGGTGGACACGGAGGTGGTCATCATGGTGGACACGGACATGGGACCCATCACGGAGGTCGTGGAGGTTGGCATGGGCATCATGGCTACGGTTGGGGCTCAACAATTATTATCGGCGGTTGGGGTGGATATTGGGGAGATACTTGGTATGACACCTGCTATAGCAATTATTACAATGCTTCGAGCTATGCTTCAGACCTTTCATATGCAGCAGATGCTGTAGCCCAGTATGATGATATCGGTGATTCTGTTCGAGATATGGCAGCTACTCTTTCAAGGGCTGCCAGTGATTTGAGTAGTTTGCTTTCTTCATGTATTGAAAGCTCAGTCGAGTATGACATGGTTCTCACCAGCTTTGATGTTGTTTCTGACGCATACGAAAACCTTGTGAATGAAAATGCGGATGCAGTGGATCTCAATCCAGTTGCTGATGCGTTCAATGACCTTGCCAATTCTCTGCAATAAGTAGGCAAAGTTGGGGCGGAGTATGCTCACGCTAAAAAATAGAGAGGCGGCTTGCTCCGACCTATAACCTAAATGCAATTAACTTTGCTCCGTCTTATATTTCCCAATCGATGGGACGCAAGCCTTTTGAAAATAAATAATTGTTAGTTTTAGAAAAAGGTTTGGAACCAAAAAATCCGCGATGCGCAGAGAGAGGTGAGGGATGAACACTTTCGACCACATAGTGTTTGTTGCGATCAATGAAAGAACCCTTTTTCTGAGCATAGGAACCCCAAAGGATGAAAACTAAGTTTTTGTGGTGTTCATTCAACGAACGAATTGCGGCGTCTGTGAAAAGTTCCCAACCTTTGTTTTGATGCGAAGCTGCTTTATCGTTTTCAACAGTGAGGACAGCATTGAGAAGTAATACTCCTTGGTCAGCCCATTTCTGCAAGTTTCCATGAGGAGGGATTTTGATGCCAAGATCGTTCTTTAGTTCCTTATAAATATTTACTAGTGATGGGGGTGTTTTTACTCCGATAGGTACAGAGAAACACAAGCCATGTGCTTGACCTTGTCCATGATAAGGATCTTGGCCAATGATTACGACTTTAACGTTTTCAAATGGGGTACTGTTAAACGCGGAGAAAATGCGATTGTTGGGTGGATAAATTACTTTCCCGCTTTTTTGTTCTTTAAGAAGAAAGACCCGTAGATTTTGCATGTAGTCTTTTTCAAACTCTACAAGTAGTTGCTTTTTCCATTGTTCTTCCATTTGTATGCGTTCTTCGGCGTTCATTTTTTCCTTTCGCGTTGAGTCATAAGTTTCTAAGCCAAGAGAAAAAAAGATGCAATCCGCTTTGCAAACTAAAATTTGCTAATAAGTCTAGATGCTTTCATGTTATACGAAAGTTAGGGATGATTGCTCCGTGCTACTTAACAAGTCGACGTGAGAAGGGCATTTGATGAAATATGTACTTGTTTCTCTAGTCCTATTGTTAGTTCCTGTCGTCAACGCTCATCGCTTATTAGGTTTTTGGATTCCAGAGTCTGAGGACCATGTTCCAATTGAAAAACATCTTAGTGGGAATGCACTTCGTAATCTTGAAACAGCAGTGGATAAGGTTGCTGGAGTTCAGTGTCAAAATTCACGATGTGAAAAAAGTGTGCTTGGATATTTCGACCACATATTTTGGTTTATCCTGCAACGTTTTGATTAGAATTTGCGGACTCCGGTATCGAAGCTTTTTTTAGATCTGAAATATTTGGTGAACCCAGAATGTAAGCAAGGGTATCGCAAACGTCTCTTCGTTTGAGGAAGTCCTCATGGTACACGTGATGCATCGCGATGGGATGTACTTGTTTATAGGAAGGAACGGATCTCAAAATTCCAATTTCCCCTTGGGCTACCGAATCGTTATCTGAATAAACATTATAAATTTGAAGGTGTGATGGGATCATCATGTGTCTTAAACTTGAGAGAAAAGGTGAGCCCGGTCTCATTTGCAACATATCGGGCATAAAGATACCAAGGGGAGTCAGAAAACTAAGCCAAGTAAGATAAGTTCCTGAGAACGGAGTTCCTAAAGTAATCAGTTTGTCACAGTACTTATTCCCATTCATCTGTAAGAGCCACCAGAATGCAACGAGCCCTCCTTTGGAATGTGCGATGATATTGAGTTTTTCAATATTGTGTTTTTTTATGTAACGACTGAGTTTTATATTTATTGATTCTGCACTTTCAGGAATTCCTTTTGTCGAAAAGACTCCAAATAATCCTCCAAGATTGAAGGTAATGACTTCATAGCCTCGTCTTTCGAGCAGATGTCCCAATACGGTTAGGGTTTTACGTGAAGAGAAAAATCCATAAACAAGAAAGACGGGAATTTTTTCAGGGTTGTGAGTTGTTTCTCGGATGATGATGTTTGTCATCCGAATTTCAAAAATAAGTTCTTTCCACATGTTCTTTAATCGAATCCACATCCCACTTCCCCTTTTGCGACTGCGGTATTCGAGAATCATCCCTGGGGAAAGGAAGAAAAGACATACTATTGTAAGAGTGCGGACTAACCCACTTGTTAGAGAAGTGTCTTGTGATCCGAGATTCGCAAATATGTAGATTTCTGGCAAGCTTGCTAAAAATGAAAGAGAAAGCACATAACGCCAATCAAAGGTAACAAGCCCATAGGCAAGAGATAAAAGATCATAGGGAAAAAAAGGAATGAATCGAGTAGCGAGTATTATTTTCCAGCTTTGAGAATGTAGGAAGGAATAAGTCATCGGAAGATTGGAAGAAAGCCATGGTCGAATAAATCTCACTCCGAGATAATTCGAAATTCCATATAGCACGGAGCAAGATAATGTAGCACCTATCGCTGTAAGCAATGTTCCCCAGTAAGCTCCGAAGTTGACACCCCCCATAGCGGCGAAGAGGTCAAGAGGGGCCAAAAGAAAAGGGCGAAGAATGGAAAGGACAAGATAAGAAACAGGATTAAATGTTTGTTGAGTAAGACAAGCTAGAATTTCACCGCCGCAAAAACTCCTCCAAAACTTTGCGATTGCCGCAATGATTGTTGCAAAAAGAAGGATCTCAGCTAAGAGAACGAAGCGAAACTGTTTAAAGATAGAATATTTCATACAAACCTAAAACTATGAACCCATGAAGCCATGGGTCGGAGCAAAGTATAAGTCCAACAAATCTAAGGACGGAGCAAAACCTGGCTAAGTACTTTGCGGCATTTTTGGGGTGGAGCATTAAGGGTGCTAAGGCCTTCAACTTGCGCAAGAAGTCTGAAAAGGTTAATCTCATTGCTTTCAGAATCGTTTTTTATGTTTTTTTTAACTAAGAGAGAATCGCGATATGTACGAAACGACCGAATTTCGCAAAGGTCTCAAGATCGAATACGATAACAAGGCTTTTGAAATAGTAGAATTCCAGCATGTCAATCCTGGCAAAGGTTCCGCTTTTGTCCGCACACGTTTGAAAAACTTAGAATCTGGACGTGTGATTGAAGTTACCTTCAAGGCGGGAGTTGACAAGGTCGGTATTCCTGACATTTCTTTTGTTGAGATGCAGTACCTTTACAATGATGGATCAACATATCATTTCATGGATACGAGTACTTTTGATCAATTAACTTTAAAAGAAGAAGAAGTCGGAGATTCCAAATACTACTTGAAAGAAAATAGTGTCGTTCGGGTGACTTACTATAAGGGTCGACCTGTTTCTATCGATGTAGATAACTTTATTGAGCTCAGTGTGCGAGAGACTCAACCGAATATCCGCGGTGATACATCTTCTGGTGGTGGAAAACCTGCAATTATGGAAACGGGTTTGACAGTTCAAGTTCCGTTTCATATCAATGTGGGAGATATCATCAAGGTAGATACACGAACTAATAAATATGTAGAGAAAGTGAAGTAACTCATGGATCTCGAAAAGATTGAGAGCCTCATCAAGCTTATGCGGACCCATGGTCTCCATGAGATCAAGTTGACAGAAGCTAATGAAACTTTACGTCTTACCCAATCGGCTCCTTCCGCTATTTCACAGGCCCCTATTTTTAGTATGCCCTCTTTTTCCCAAGAGTATCAAAGAGCGCCCCATTCGTCTTCTTCTAACACTTTAGAAGAAATTGCCCCCAAAAAATCGATAACTAGAGACAATCTTGTGGAGGTCCGATCACCTTTCGTTGGTACATTCTATGCCTCTGCGTCTCCGGGATCGGATCCATTTGTCACTGTAGGTAAGAAGGTTCGCAAGGGCGAATCTCTTTGTATAGTTGAAGCCATGAAGTTGATGAACGAGATTGAAGCAGAACGTGATGGGGAGATTGTCGAAATTCTCATAGAAAATGAGCAACCTGTCGAATATGACCAAGTTTTATTTCTCATGAAATAGTCTCTGAGGCTTAAGTGAAAAAAGTTTTAATAGCAAATCGCGGTGAAATTGCTGTCCGTATTATCCGTGCTTGTCAAGAATTGGGATTGCGTTCAGTTGCTGTTCATTCTGTGGCTGATAAGGAAGCATTACATGCAAAACTTGCAGACGAGAGCATTTGCATAGGTCCTGGAGAAAGTAGGCGCAGTTATTTACATATTCCCAGTGTGATGAGTGCTGCCGAAATTGCGGGTGTTGATGCTATTCATCCTGGTTATGGATTTCTGTCGGAGAATGCTGAATTTGCAAATGTTTGTGAGCAATATGGCATTACTTTTATTGGACCCACTTCTAGTCAGATGAATACTTTGGGAAATAAGGTTGAAGCTCGAAAGCTTGCAATTGCATCGGATGTTCCTCTTTTGCCAGGAAGCGATGGAGTCGTTAAAAATGAAAAGAAAGCTTTGAGTATTGCAAAGATGATAGGCTTTCCAGTTATTATTAAGGCTGCTGCAGGTGGTGGCGGTCGAGGGATGAAGATTGCTAAGAATGCAGAAGAGTTTCTTCATGTTTTCCCTTTAGCTCGTAGAGAAGCTTTAGTGGGTTTCGGAAATCCTGATGTTTACATCGAAAAGTTTTTACCGAGTCCACGTCACGTTGAAGTACAAATTATCGCTGACAAGCATGGTAATGTTCAGCATCTTGGGGAACGCGATTGTTCTGTGCAACGAAGACATCAGAAGCTGGTAGAAGAGGCTCCTTGTCCTATTTTAACTGTGGAAGATAGGAAGCGAGTGGGAGATCTCGCTATAAAGTTGGTTAAAGCAAAAGGGTATCAATCGTTAGGTACCGTTGAATTCCTTTTTTATGAAGGGCAATTTTACTTCATGGAAATGAATGTTCGCGCGCAAGTTGAACATCCTGTAACTGAAATGGTTACGGGTATCGACTTAATTAAAGAGCAAATCAAAATTGCTCAAGGTAAAGTCCTAGATTTGCCGGTTCGAAAACAAGCCGCTGGGCACTCTATAGAATGCCGAATCAATGCTGAAGATCCCTATACTTTTGCCCCTTGGCCTGGAAAGATTAAAGACTTTCATCAGCCAGGGGGGCCTGGTGTGCGGGTGGATACTATGTTGTATTCCGGCTATACGGTTCCGAGTATGTATGACTCCCTTCTCGCGAAACTTATCGTTTATGGAGAAGACCGCGCAGAATGTATTGTCCGAATGCAAAGAGCTTTAAAGGAAATGAAGGTGAATGGGATCAGAACGAATATTGAGTTCCATTTGCGCTTGATGCAGGATCCTGACTTTCGCGCTGCGAACATATCCACCCGCTTTCTAGATGAGTTTATTGTTCGCAATAAGCCACCACTCTAGGCATCTAAAGAATCCACTGCGTCAAAATCTAAGACTGACACCTTGTGCCTTTTCTCACCTTGCGAAAAAATAAATAGAGGTATGTTTCACATCCCTTGTTCAAAACGTATTTAAAGAAAGTGTAAGGAAAGGCAAAATGGCGAATTGTGCTGAGTACATCTGGATCGACGGAGCGGACCCCACTCCTAGGTTAAGATCGAAGACACGCATTCTTGAGTTACCCGAAACACCTTTACCCTCTGATTTTAAAAGCTGGAGCTATGATGGTTCTTCAACCTATCAGGCTTCAGGAAAAGACTCCGACCTAGAGCTCCAGCCCGTGTATGTTGTTCACGATCCTATTCGCGGAAAAGGTAACTACCTAGTTTTATGTGAGGTTCTTGATGCTGAAGGTGCTCCTCATGAAACAAACAACAGGTCCAAACTTCGAGAGGTCCTTCAAAAAGGAGGGGCCACCTTTGCTCCTTGGATCGGGTTTGAGCAGGAATACACACTTTATAGAGGGCGAGATCCGCTAGGTTGGCCGAATGGTGGTTATCCTGCTCCCCAAGGTCCATATTATTGTGGAGTTGGCCCCAAACAAGCTTTTGGTCGCGCGTTTGTAGAGGCTCATACAAAAGCCTGCCTAGAAGCGGGACTTATGATTCACGGAACAAATGCAGAAGTTCTGCCAGCTCAGTGGGAATATCAAATTGGACCTAGAGGCTTCAAAGGAGATGATCACAATCCTCTCATTGTTTGTGATCAGCATTGGATAGCTCGATGGCTTCTATGGAGGATCGGAGAGATTTTTGAAGTGGAACCTTCTCTTGAAAATAAACCTGTTAAAGGAGATTGGAACGGCTCAGGGCAACATGCAAATTTCTCTACACAGGATATGCGAGATCCCAAAAAAGGAATGAAAGCAATAGAAGAGGCTATCGCGCGGCTAGCAAAAAAACATCCAGAACATATTGCAGCATACGGTGCGCATTTAGAAGAACGGTTAACAGGTTTACACGAGACGTGCGGTATAAATGAATTTCGTCACGGGATTGCTCATCGGGGGGCTTCCATTCGAATTCCTCGCCAAGTTTATGAGCAACGTTGTGGTTACATAGAAGATCGTCGTCCTGGTGCAAATGCAGATCCTTATTTAGTTTCCACAATCCTTATCAAGACCATTTGTAAAATTGGAAGCTCATAGGTAGGACGGAGCGAAGTCTTAGTGAAAAAAATGAAGTAAGTTTTTTAGATTATGTAGAAAAGATGTGACTGAGAAGATTAGGCACGGAGCACCATTAGGATAACAACAGCTGCTATCGCCATAAACGTGCGCTTCTCACTTCTGAGTGCAGGAGTAAAGGTGTCAGGCCAATGAATTTCATCTAGCTCGGGAAGTTTTTTTGGAATCCACGGGGGAACATTCATTTTGTATGATGTGAATTCTTCACCAAATCGCTCTTCCAACAAAGTTTCTTCATATTTCACAATAAAATAATATTGAATGACAAAAAAAGTGACCCCTAAAAGCATGAGCCATGGAACACTGCTAAAGATACACACACCTAAGATAATAAAAAAGTTGCCAACATAAAGTGGATTTCTCACTAAAGAAAAAGCGCCGTCCGTTATGAGTCGTCCACCTAGGCTGCCTTTACGAGTGCGAGAAATGCCGCCAATAAATGATACGCTGTAAATTCGGATCAGTTCGCCAAATACCATTAAAAAACAGCCAAGTGCAACACCTCCTACAGAGGGTTTTTCAAACAAAAGTGCAAGAAGGAGAAAAGGTACGGGTGTATAGTCTCGGGCTCGGAAGAGTTTCTCTCCAATATCACTGCTGTTTTTCATAATTTCTTTCAAAGTATTCAAAATTTATCCCTCTCAATAATGTCGGGCTATAGTAGCAGAATTTTACTTGTTCTCAAGGTATGCCTTTATTGCATAGGATTCCCAAGATAGAGTTTTAAAAGAGAAGGAGGCAAATTTTGACGCGATATTTCCTAAGGCTGGGTCAAGATTCTGCCGTTGTATAAAACTGTAGGACGGAGCTCAAAGACCATAGGACGGAGCTCTCTTGAATGAGATGGAACGCATGATGACTTCATATGCTAAAGACTATGCAACATACAGCCAGATAAAATGGGAACTTCATCGCCCTATTCATGAGGACGGAGTAGATTACGAAACCCTTCGAAGATTATATGAAAGTAAAATTATATATCTGGAGCGTCTGAGGGTGCAATGTTTCTACGCAATGAACCAAAATTCTCCGAATGAATTTAGTATGCATGATTACAATTGTATTTTTTTAGCACTTCAAACTACAAAAGCTCAGGCACAAAAATTGAATGTCCTTAGATAAATTCAAGCATCTCTCAATCTGTTGTGTGATAAGATTTTCGGATCAATCACTAGAAAAAGGGAGAGAAAGACTTGAAAGATCCCACTCGAATTTTATTTTTTTCCGAATCACAAACTTTAAAAAAAATTGTTGAGTATTCTCTCGAGGAGAGCCCCTTTAAGCTTGATCAAGGTAAAAACGCACAAGTGAGGACTCAGGATTATGCACTCGTAATTTTCGATGCGAATTTATTTAATGCTCCTCACGGAAGAGAATGGGAACTCTTCATAGAAAATGCAGGCTGTCCAGTTTTAATATTGGACTCCGTCCTAGATCATAAAATCCCATTTCTTGAAAAGATCTCCAATCGCAGACTCGTTTTGAAAAAACCATTCGATAAAGAAAAACTCGTGAGACGTTTAACAAGCTTAGGGTTGAAGTTTTCAGAAGAGAGGACGGAGCGAATTAAAAAATCAGAAGAACCTTTCGATAGAACGCTAGCGAAATTGCCCGCCGATTTTGAAGAGACTTTGAAGAAAGAGGCTTATAATTTCCTAAATGATTATTGTAAAACTCACTTTCGAAGCATAGCCGAAGAAGTGCTGACAAAGGAAATTCGTCGCCTTAGTAAGGAACATGACTTGAGTATCGAAGAGGGATCTTAGAGATCCAAATTCTGTGGATCATGCATTTTTTTAGCGGCAAAGAGCGTTGCAAGAGTTGCCGCTACACTTGTTGTAACGAAGGCAATTTTTTGAGGGCATAATCCAAACTTAATGCGTCCATTGCAAGAGCATACGGCAAAAAATCCCAAAGAGCCTACTGAAATAAGGGCGTGATAAGCATTTCCTGTTTTATAATAAACGCCAGCAAAAGCCAAAGAAATAGCTAAACCTAAATTTGAAGCCGAAAGCTCAGGTATATAGGAATGAACAGAAGATTCCTCTATCGGGTTCTCCAAACTGAGTGGAGTAGAATGCTCCTCGTGGCAAGTCGCAAAAGACTTCCAAGACATCAAACACAAAACACTTAGCAAAATGAACCGCAACATAAGAGCTCCTTAAAGTTAAGGTATAGAATGATATTGTTTAATCAAAGACACAATCATATGCACAGACTGATAATTAAAGTGTTCCCAAAAAACAACAAGATCTGCAAATGATTTTGTTGTTTCCACATGTTGAATATGCATAGGTCGTACCGTTTCACAGTATTGTTTGATAACACTTTCAACATTTCTTCCACGTTCTTGCATGTCTCTTTGAAGTCTTCTTATAAAACGTAAATCATCACCAACCTCCATAAAAATTTTAAGCTGGGTTAATTTTCGAAGTTCTTCAAACGCGAGAGTGAAAATTCCGTCGAGTATGATGGTTGACTTCGGTTCGATGAGAACGGTTTTATTTGGAACTCTAGTGTGTGATGGAAAATCATAAGTAGGTCTTTGAATTGACTTTCCTTGTAAAAGTAAATTCACATGTTTGATGAGTAAACCTTCGTCTATGGAATTTGGATTATCGAAGTTGAAGTTGTCGCGTTGCTCTTTTGGTAAGTGAGATAGGTCGTGGTAGTAGTGATCCTGAGAAAGAATAAGAACATCGTTGGATTTAAATTCTTCTAATATCAATTTAACAATAGTACTTTTCCCAGATCCTGAACCTCCTGAGACTGCGATAAGAAAGGGTTTTTTCATATAAGTTGGGTCTTTCTTGAAATAAAAAAGCTTGTCTATTCTTTGGTGACAGACAAGAATTATTTTGTACTCATAGCGAACAAACTCGATGAGATCCAGAACTAAGATCACATTCGTTGCAGGCGAGTGATAAAATCATGAAGTCTGTGGAGCTAAGTGCATGATCGACAAATCGAAATCCCCTCATCCGCATCACATTGTCCTCACATCTCATCCTGGGGCGCTTGGAAACCCACCTATAAAAATCAGCTGGGGTGCCAAAACACTAAGTGAGCGAGGTCCGATCATTGCAACAACAAGCAATGCAATGCATCGTAACGCGATCGGAGCGCATTCTGGCTCCTATTCAATTTATAGAGCTTTAGCCATGGCTTCTCGAAGTTTAGACCCTGAACACATTGCAGATCTGACGAATACTGCACCTGTCGTGAATTTTGGACCATTTCCTTCATGGATGCAGTCAAAAAAAATTATTTCACTCGATCCTTGGGGGCATCTTGTTCCTGAGTCATTCTCTAAATATTTTAAAAAAGGGTTTGATATCCGCCCTACTATTGCGATTACAAAAGCACATATACGAATTCCTGAGATTGAAGATGCTATACAAAGAGGCGCTTTACAAACGGACAGTAAAATTCTCAGTAAGTCGGGCAATGCGGTCGTTATTAAAGCGGCGGTGGAGCCAGTCTGGTATCTTCCTGCGATTGCAGAGCGTTTTGGTTGTAAGCAGGGAGAACTTCGTCGGAATCTGTTTGAACACACAGGAGGCATGTATCCAGAATTGATAACGAGGCCTGACCTTGAAGTTTTTTTGCCTCCTATTGGAGGTATGACCGTTTATATCTTTGGTGATTACAAAGCTCTTTCAAACCCAAATAAATCTGTAACAGCGCGAGTTCATGATGAATGCAATGGTTCCGATGTTTTTGGGTCCGATATTTGTACTTGTCGACCTTATTTGATTCATGGAATCGAGTTGTGCATAGAAGAAGCTCAAAAAGGAGGAGTGGGAGTCATTGTTTATAATCGAAAGGAAGGGCGGGGGCTTGGAGAGGTTACGAAATTTTTGGTTTACAATGCACGTAAAAGACAAAAAGGCGGAGACGTTGCAGATAAGTATTTTGAGAGAACGGAGTGCGTTGCTGGTGTTCAAGATATGAGGTTCCAAGAGCTGATGCCAGATGTTTTGCATTGGTTGGGGATGAGTAAGATTGACCGTTTCGTATCCATGAGTGACATGAAATACAACGCAATTGTAAAATCGGGAATTCGTATTCACAAACGGGTTACGATTCCGTCTGAACTTATTCCCACAGATGCCCATGTTGAAATGGAAGCAAAGAAAGCAGCAGGTTACCTTTCCAAAAAAAAACCGAGTAGGACGGAGCTAAGAAGGATAAAGGGTAGAAGTTTTCATGAGTAGTTCCATGGTTGTAAATTTAAATGTTACGGATTCAGCTAAAGCAATTGCTTACTTACGGAATCCACTTACAATTCGATCTCATGCTCGACAACTTCGAAAACGTTTGGAAGAAGGTGGGTCGGAGTATTTTTATTATCATCCTGAAAGATGGGGGGATTTGTGTGACCTTGTATGTAAAGTTTGTTTGCAAAACTATCCAGATCTAGAAATCCCATTTCACAGTCGATGGCGTCATTTTAATATTGGGAATGTAGATAGGCTAAAAATTCTGTCCGACCAGCTTAACAACAGATCCAATATAGAGAGAGCGCGAGTTCAAATCGAACTTGTGATTATCTCCGTCCTACTTGATGCAGGAGCAGGCTTTAGATGGAAGTATTATGATGCATTGGGAAAGCAGACCTACACTCGTTCCGAGGGTCTTGCTCTCGCAAGTTTGTATTTATATTGGGACGGAGCTCTGTCTAATGAACCGTCGAAAGAAAAATTTGCAGTGCATGGGGCAAGGCTAAGAGATCTCCGTCCTACTGAATTGTCTAAAACTTTTCAAGTTAGTGAAGCAAATCCGCTTGAGGGAATTGAAGGTCGTTGTTCTTTGTTAACTAAACTTGGAGAAACTATAGAGTCCCGGTCAGATCTATTTCCTCGTGGAAGGCTTGGAGATTTTTTTGATGTCCTACTTCAAAAAGCGGAAGGAAAGGAACGGAGGATTTCAGCTGAAACTGTTTTATCCACAGTTATTGATGCTTTTCAAGATATTTGGCCAAGCAGACTATTCATAGGCGCATCCAAACTAGGTGATGTAGGAAGACATTCACACATTAAAGGTCTTTATGGATGTAATGGTCTTGCTCCGTTCCACAAACTTTCTCAATGGCTTTCTTATTCTCTGATAGAGCCTCTTCAGGAAGCGGGGATGGAGGTTTTAAACTTAGATAACTTGACTGGTTTGCCTGAGTATAGGAACGGTGGTTTGTTTTTGGACGGAGCTCTTCTCTCTTTAAAAGATCCAAAACAAGCAGAACTACTACATGATCCCCATGGAGAGTTAATTACAGAGTGGCGTGCATTAACATTATGTTTTTTGGATGAGCTAGCGGTTCTGGTTCGTAAACAACTTAAAGCTCCGCATTTAACTTTAGCTTCTATTTTGCAAGGAGGGACTTGGTATGCTGGGAGGCAACTTGCTTTTAAGTTTCGAAAGGACGGAGCTCCCCCATTGCAGTTTCTCAGTGACGGGACTATTTTTTAAAGTCGATGAGAATGCAAAAATGCGACAACTTTATCGGTAAAATCTGAAAATACTCCATCCACTTTCTCTTCGATGAATATCTTTTTCAAAAATGTATTAAGAGAGTTTGCGTAGGCCGGTAGTTGATCTTGCCGTACAGTATATGCATGGACCAACAATTTATATTTATGTGCAATTTGAACCAGGCCAGTGCTCTTTCCGTCTTTTTGGAAAATATGAGTTAGTGAAGGGCCTATCCCGTTGCTGTATTTTGAGATTCTCTCAATTTGATTTTCCAAATTACTTTTATTTTGTAAATCGAGATCTCCATCTTCAATAAGAAGTATACGAGGATATTTCGAATGGAACTCTGACTGGAACCTTTGTAAGGTTTCTGCATGGAAGCATTGCCAATATAGTGGAGCAGATCCGAGAGGTGTCTCATAACTTTTGACAAGTTTTTCGACGATTTTAGCAATATCTTTTTCATGCTTTAAATGAAAGAGGGGTTCCTTGATTTCTGGATAAAGTCCGACATTAGCTCCGGTGCTATGATTCAATCCAATCAATAGTTCAATAAATTCAGTGAGTGTTGGAATTTCAAAATGAGATAGATTTAAAGGAAAGCGTTTAGGGAAAACTTGCTTTCCAGAAGATAGTTCAATTCGTTCATGAACACGCAACTGCTTAATTTCTGCTAATGTCAAATCAATGGCGTAATAACGCCCATCGTCACGAATTTTATTGGGAAAAATTTTAGCAACATTCGTGGTGTCGTCGAGTTGAATGTCATGCAAAACTATGGGGACATTATCTTTAGTTAACACTACGTCAGGTTCTAAAAAATCTGCTCCTAATCCATAGGCCATTGCAGCTCCAACCAAGGTGTGTTCGGGAATGTAGCCTGAAGCTCCTCTGTGAGCTATAACTATAGGTGAAGATCCGACTCTTGGATGAAATGCAAGATTTCCCATAAGCAAAACTCCCAATAAAGAAGTCACAATATATATCCTATGAATAATTGGCTTTTATTAGATTAGCACTGATGTCATGGAGACGCAGGCCTCTTTTCTAATTTTTAACAAAAATGTTTCATACTCCTTCCTAATCTGAAAGCAGTGGGGGGATTTGATGAAAGCTCTTGTTAAAAAAGAAGCGAGCCAAGGGTTGTCGCTAGTTGAAGAACCAATTCCTGAACCTCGGGAAGATGAGGTCCTTATAAGAGTTAAAAAAGCTTCGATATGTGGAACTGATTTACATATTTATAAATGGGACCTGTGGGCGCAGCAATTTGTAAAAATGCCGGTCATTGTTGGTCATGAATTTGTTGGATTTATCGCAGAACTTGGAAAAAATGTGAAGGGGCTCAAAGTCGGAGATAGGGTTTCGGGTGAGGGGCACTTGACCTGTGGTTATTGTAGAAACTGCAGGGCAGGACGGAGACACCTATGTAGACATACAATAGGAATCGGCTCTCAAAGAAATGGCTGTTTTGCTGAGTACTTAACTTTGCCTGCAACGAACGTATTTAAAGTCCCAGTTTCTATTTCGGACGATGTTGCAAGTATTTTTGATCCTCTTGGGAATGCCGTTCATACAACACTTTCTTTTGACCTTGTTGGAGAAGATGTTCTCATTACAGGAGCGGGACCGATCGGAGCAATGGCAACAGCTATCGCAAAAAAAGTTGGAGCGCGACATGTTGTTATTACCGATATTAACGAATATAGATTGAATCTTGCTAAAGAAATGGGTGCGACTCGGGTCGTGAATGTCGCTAAAGAATCTTTGCAAGAAGTTATGCAGGAACTCTCAATGCAAGAAGGTTTTGATATAGGGCTTGAGATGTCTGGAAATCGTGAAGCTTTTGAGTCCATGTTAGGAACTATGAATCATGGGGCTAACGTTGCGATTCTCGGAATTTTTCCTGAGAAATTTGTTCCGATAAATTGGGATCAAGTAATTTTCAAAGGACTCACTTTGAAAGGAATATATGGAAGAGAAATGTTTGAGACTTGGTATAAAATGTCAAGCCTTCTTCAAAGTGGATTAAATGTGGATAAAATTATAACTCACCGACTTCATTATTCGGAATATGAGAAAGCTTTTGAAATTCTTCAGAAAGGTATGGCATCAAAAATTGTTTTAGATTGGAAAGATTAATTTTTGAAATATGAGATTTTTATGAGAAGAAATTGTTAACAAGTTCGCGATTTAAAAAAACTGTTACAATTCCAAAAAACATTGTATCAGTTTTGTTTGATAACCTCAGTTCTATCTTGTTGAAGGAGATGCTAGATGCTTAGAAAGTTTTTTTTAAGTTCAAGTCTTTTGTTTTTGACAAACTCTGTTCTTGCATCAGATGAGCATGGGAAAATGCATCAGGAAGATATCCTTAACTGGCATGTTCAATTTAACCTTGAGAAAGCTCCAAAGGATACGGAATTCCAGTTTATGGATGAAAACACCCTGATGACGGTTCTTGATCTTGAAAAGATAGATAAAGATAGTATCTTTATTGAGAAAACGACAGAAGATCACACAACTGTTTTATTTCGAAACAAAAAGACTGAAGACATTCCTGAACCAGAAATTTTTGGAATAACTTTCGAAGCTCCTTACGTTGAACAGCGTTTCGATCAAGAAGGAAATAAGCTTATTCTTTCGACCATTCAAGATGTTGAATCAACTTCAAAAGAAGACTCTCTCATTGAGATTCCTTCGTTTCAAGATTTATAAATCCATTGAAGAGAATGCTGAGCACTAATGAGTTCAACGGTTTGTCCGGAGCTTAAATTTCGAAGTATAAGATGCCCTTCTTGACTGAATCCTTCATTGGTAAATACGGAATTTGAATCCTTTCGGTCTTTCCACAATTCACCTTTGGGGAGATGGAGTTTTTCGTATTCTAAGAGAATTTCTTCAGATGATTGATGCGGGTAATTTTCCCAAAAATCGAGAAGAGAGATTACGAGTTCTTGGATGCTTTGTTTTTCCCGGAGCAGATTTTTTACAAAGATCGCCGGATATTCTGTCCGTTCTGGTGCATGTTCTATATTGATCCCAATTCCTACGGTTATTTTTGAGTAACTCGCATTTTCTTGCCAAGCAGCTTCACACAAAATTCCTGCACATTTTTTTCGGTCGATCAAAATATCATTTGGCCATTTGATGGTCGGTGATTTCACCAATTGTGTTTGGAGCCATTTTGTAACAATGCATGCTGAACGGAGTGGGAATAAAGGAAGTTCTTTTCGAAGAATTTTTGCTCCGATGGACAAGTATATATTGCCGGGAGTGCTCTCCCATGATCGATCGCGTTGACCGCGACCAGCTGTTTGTTGGGTTGCTGTCACTGCAAAAGGAGTGGGTGTGTTGAGTGCGTGTAGTTTTAAAACTTCATTTGAAGTAGAGTCAATAATCTCATGGTGAAAAGTTAACATGTTTTTTTCCTACTAAAATTTGTTCCGTCTAATTTGAAGTCAAGTTTTAAATCAGCCCATTCAGCTAAATAAACGAGCGAATCAGAAGAGATAAAGTCTACTCCCGTTGCTGCTATATCAGAAATATTCTGTAAAGTTATAGAACCTGAGGCTTCAGTCAAAACGCGTCCTCGGACGGAGCGGACAGCTAAAGTGATTTCAGACAGGGACATGTCTTTGAGAATGATGAGATCTGCTCCTGCATCGATAGCTTCATGCACTTCATCTAAAGTTCTTGTTTCAACTTCAATTTTGAGGGTTGGAGCTAAACTTTCAAGAAGCCGATTAACAGCTTGAGTGATGCTTCCTGCAGCGCGTATGTGAGCTGTTTTTACGAGGACTCCATCAGTGAGGCATAGGCGGTGCTTACGAGCTCCTCCAATACTTGTTGCGGCAGTTTCTAAAATTCGTAAGCCAGGAGTATTTTTACGAGTGTCGAGCAGCTGAACATTGAAAGGTTTAAGCTTTAGGAGAAACAGATGAGTTGTGTATGAGAGGCCACACATTTTTGCTAAAAAATTAATAGCGATTTGTTCTGCTTTCAAGATGGAAGAAGCTTCACCGCGAATGGACATGATTTGGGTTTGAGGAGGGAGAAGAGATCCATTTGCTTTAGGGATTTGAATATCCAAAGTGGAATCAACATGACGAAATACGGCCTGAGCAAGTTCGACGCCTGAAAGCAAAGTCTCATTTTTTGTAATAATTTCAGCTTCAGCTCTGGTTCCTTTTGAAATGCAGAGGTCGGTCGTCCAATCACCATTCCCCCAATGTTCTTCTAGAGCGCGATGAATAATGGGTTCGACTAATAATTCGTTAAGCTCTTCTCGTTCTCTCATAGTGATGAGTATCCTTTGGGAATTCCATCTGAACGCTTATCTGAAACGCCTATCCATTTGCCATTACTCAATCTTCCGATAGCTTCAACATCTCCGAAGGTCCAAGTATGGGACGGAGTACGAATTTTTAACTTGTGACCGAGTTTTTCTAATCCTTTTCGAACATCTTTGGAAAGATCTGATTCTATTGAAATTTCATCAGGAAGCCATTGATGATGAATTCTTGTAGCTTGTACCGCGTCTGTAAGAGGAAGTTGGAAATCAATTACATTAATTAAAGTTTGCAATGTTGCGGTAATGATGCGCGGACCCCCCGGGGAACCTAGAATCCATGTCAATTCTCCATTTTTATTGAAAACTAAGGTCGGAGACATAGATGAAAGCATTGTTTTTCTCGGAGCGATTGAGTTTCCTTCTCCTCCAGTGAGTCCAAAAATATTAGGGCTTCCTGGTTTAGTTGCAAAATCCTCCATTTCATTATTGAGAACTATTCCTCTGACAGTAACTCCCGATCCAAAAATTCCATTTATTGTTTGAGTTGTGCTCACAGCATTGCCAGAGGAGTCAACAACTGAAATATGTGTAGTGGACGGAGACTCATAAGGTAGAGGGTTGCCTGCAGTAATAGAAGACGAGGAACTTGCTTTATTTAGATCAATTGAGTTACGTAGTTTGTGAGCATATTCTTTACTCAGAAGCCCTTTTATTGGGATTTTATAAAAGTCAGGGTCACCTAAATACATCGCTCTATCCGCAAAAGCTCTACGCATAGCTTCGGTAAGCAAATGGAGGTAGGGGACGGAGTTGTGTTTTAATGAGGCTACATCATCGGAAGAAATCATATTTAGAATTTCAATAATGTGGACTCCGCCGGACGATGGCGGTGGCATTCCAAAAATTTTGTAAGTTCTATACTCTGTGCCTATAGCTTCGCGTTTAATTACTTTGTAATCTTCAAGATCTTTTTTTTTGAGGATTCCCGCTCCGACCTTCATTTCTTCAATTAAAGCGTCGGCAATTTCTCCAGTATAAAATGCTTTCTCTCCGTGCTTTGAAATGAGTCTTAAAGATTCAGCGAGTTCCTTTTGTATAAAAAGCTGGCCTGGGGTTGGAATTTCTCCATTGGGGAGAAAAATTTTTCGGGTTTCTGGAAATAGAATTAAAAGATCTTTTTTCTCATCAATATATTTTGAAAGAGAAGAGTACATGGGGAAACCCTGATCAGCAAATGTGATTGCAGGTTCCATAACTTTTTTTAAAGAGAGCTTTCCGAATTTTTTATGGATCTCAAGAAGTCCAGCTACAAGCCCAGGAACTCCCACAGATAGGTGTCCGTTAGCCGATGCGGCTCCAGCGTTTTTAGAAGTGTAGTAAAAATTCTTCAGAGATCCGTCTTTGTTTAGAAACATATTTTTATCTGAAAGTTCAGGAGCCCGCTCTCGAAAATCATAAGCATGGATAGCTCCGTCCTTTTTGTCATACAGAAGTGCAAAACCCCCACCGCCTAACCCCGAAGATTGTGGACGGAGCACAGAGATTGCAAAAGATGCGGCTACTGCAGCATCGAAAGCATTTCCGCCTTCCTTCAACATTTGAATTCCTGCTTCTGATGCAAGGGGATGTCCTGCTGCGACAATATTCTCGGCGGTTGTAGATTTTTGATGTAGCGGATCTGGTGTATTTTGTTCAAGATAAGTATGCGTACAGCTTAATATTGAAAAAAATAAAATGAGATTTACAAACTTTTGCATTTTAGATGTTAGTTTGAGTTTTAAACCTAGTGCGTTATTTTTTATCATGGAGCATTCATCTGCTGCGTATTTTTGAAGCATTTCAAGTTCCTATAAATTTGATAAACTCATTGAAATCAAAAGGACGGAGGATTAATGAGCAAGAAAGTATCGTTTCAAGATAAGTTTGGGTCAAGGGTTTCGAGAGTCTTTGTGTTTTTTATTTTGAGTTTTCCTCTAGGATGTAATCCTACAAAGCAAGTCGCTGACTCGTGTGTACTAACTCCTGGGGATTATGAGGTGCAGAATGCAGTGTATAAAGCCGACAATGGGGTTTACGAACTTATGGTTCTTGGTGCTCCGGCATGTTTCCATCAGCCTTTGGTTCTAAAAAATTTACAGTTAGCACGTTTTGAAACAGCTGAAGCGAAAGAAAAGGTAAAGCTTAGTTATGGAGGAGAGGATAGTTCCATATTGCGTATGGCTGAAGACTTTCAGATTAAGATGGTTCAAACTGTAACTGAAAATGGTGTTCATAAGGAACAAGTTGGTTCGTGGAGTCCGTTTCTTACCGGGCTTGCTGGTGGTGTTGCTGGTGGTGTTGTTGGTGGTGTGGCGGGGAGTATGTTAGGGAGAGCTCTAACAAAACCACAACATTATACCCCTCCCCCCATGGAGCCAGGGCAAACAAATCTTCGTGGGTTTGGAGGTGCTGGAGATACGAGAGACGGAGCAATAAAAAGTTATCAACAGAAATATTCAACGAGCCCTCAAGCGCATCCTGTTGAAATAGACAGAGGGGTAAAGAGTGGGACGGAGCCTTCTTCCAATAAATCTTTTTTCAGAACTAAGAGTGAACCTACTGTAAACTCCCGATCAGGAGCTGTTCGTACATATCAACCTTCGTCCCAAAGGGCTCCGAGACAGAAGTTTTTTAAATCACGAGGCAGATAATAATAGGAGAAGATTATGTATCAGATTTTAATTAGAGGTCCTGAAGGAGATGAAATTGAACTCGTTGCGACCGAGGAGCAACGTTTTGGTGCGGGGGTTGAGGTTGGAACAAGAGCTCTTCTTGACCTTTTTAAGGATGAGATGGATCTCGAAGAAGGTTATGCCATTGTCGTAAAGAAGGATGGAGTGAGAACGAGTTTTCAAAATATGCTTTGAGCATTTTTTTTAAGAAATCCCACCTTAGACTATATCCATTTAAAAATTACAATTCAAACTAGCTTCCAGTACTAGTTCTTGCCTACTGACATTTAACAGATTTGAAATATTTTTTTTCTTTTCTAAAGAGGTCACTAGCATGACACGCATGAGATAGAGCATTGTAAACGCATTGAAATAAGAAATTCACTTAAGAGGAATTGAAACCATGTACCCCAGAAGACTTATTTTGCAAAATGGATCCTATTCTCATGTATTTTTTAGATGTCATAATCGGCAAGAGTTTTTAAAGAGAAGAGAAGTAAAAAATTTTCTCATCAAACTATGGGCAAAATACAAGTCAAAATATCAAATTCAAATTTTTGAATTTGTCATTATGGATAATCATGCGCATCTACTTGTATATGTTGATAGTGTTAATTTGCTAGGAGATTTTATGAGAACAGTCAATTCGCAACTTTCAAGATATATAAACACATTGGAGAATAGAGACAGTCAAGCAATAAGGGAACGATATAAATCGCCTGTAATTACAAATCAAAGGTATATAATTCAAACGATGCAATATATTTGGTTGAACAGATTTAAAATTGATAAAAAAAACCCCTCATATGACCCTTATTGTTCAGTTTCGTGGAGATTAGGGTTGCCTACTATTCGTTATATTACTCTTAATGAAGAGGAGCAAAAGCTTCTCTCAATGCTTCTTGATTCCTATCCGGAAACTTGGTTTAAAAAGACAGGAATTAGAAAATTTATAAGAGATTTACTTAATGAGGCTCTTTCAAAGGTATCCGCATTACTTGATAAAATTTTTCTTAATGGTCATACAATTGGAGATAATTTCGACGTAGAGTTTCGTGGTGTGCAGTTAGCTTCATTTAAAAGAGAGTCGCCTCTTTTGCTGAGCTCTTGTTGAAGGTCATTTTATAAGTTTAAATAAAGGTTTAAGCCGAAGAGAAGACTATAATTTCCTTTTAAATAGAATTTTCAATTAATTAGGGCTGTTTTAGCAGAGCTATGTTTTTTTAGTAGAATTTATATCGAGGCTATTATGATAGATCAAAGGACCTTGTTTTTATTTTGTTTATTTTCTATAGAAGTCTTGTCCCTTTGTTTTCAACGTCAAGTTTGGCCTGCAGGTAAGCAGAGAGTGCTTGTACTTCAGAATGTCTATCCAAATAAAAATTAATTGCCTAGGTTGTCATTTAACCCTTGTGTGGGACTTACTTTTGTCGCAATCCAAGCGGGATATAGCCCTGCTAAACTGGCGATAAGAATTCCACCTCCAGAAACTGCTAAATAAACTCTCCAGTCATATTGAACGGGGAGTTTAGCAAGTAAATACACCTCTGGAAGGTCAATAATTTTGTAGTTTTCAATAATATAAGCAAGAATTAGTGCTAAAACCACTCCGATCAAGCCTCCGAAAATTCCAAGAAAGGATCCCTGGTGTAAGAAGACAAAAAGTACCTCTTTATTTGGAGCTCCGAGTGATTTCAGTAATGAGATTTCTCGTTGTTTATGTGTGACTAAAACAAAAAGAGTAGTTAAAATATTAAAGCTAGCGACGAAAGCAACAAGAGCAACAATAAGAGCAATAACCAAACGCTCAGTTTTCATTGCTTGAAAAATATTCTGGTTATAAGACTGCCATTCTTTCACAGTCAGATTATAATGCTCATCAAGGATTTTCGCTATTTCTGGACTTTTATTTGGATCTTTCAATCCAATTTCAAGTCCTGTAACAGAGTCATTCATCCCAAAAAGATGTTGAGCTGCTGGAATACTCATAATGCAGAGTTTTACATCGTAGTGTTGCAACCCTGAATCATAAGTCCCAACTATTTTAAATTTTTGCGTATTTCTGAAAGGATCATCTGTACTCTGGGTTCGAGGAGAGATAAGGTCAATTGTATCTCCGACTTTAGCATTCATGAGTTCCATTAATCGAATGCCTACAATGACAGCAGGAACTTTATTGGCTTCTTGAGTTTTGAACTCTTCCTCCAAAAGCGTTAAGGCACTCTCAGGTCTTACGATTCCTTTGAGATCTTGTACATTTTGTCTTTTTACTGGGTCTATTCCGCGAACTAGGACGGAGTGAATCATGGAATCTTTGCGTCCCATTGTTTCAGAATGGATAAAAGGGGAGATTCCAGTGATCTCTGTTTCGAGGGAAGAGAAGATTTTTTTTTCCCATTGTCTAGAGTCACGTATTCCTGACGGGAATCGATACATAAGTATATGAGCATTAGCTGCTAAAAATCGATTTCGAAGTTCTGTTTCAAAACCATTAATAACTGAAAGAACTACGATCATCGTTGCAACTCCAATTGCCACTCCTGCGATGGACAATGAAGTTATCCAAGAAAGAAAACGTTGCTCTCTATGAATACTCAGAAACTTGAAAGCAGCAAACCACGAAAAACTCATAAAACCTCAACTTACTCTAACCATTGGGCAGCCTCTAAAGCGTAATAAGTAAGGATAGCATCGCACCCAGCTCTCTTGAAACAAAGAAGAGTTTCAAGGACGCACCTTTTTTCATCTAAATATTCACTCCGTGCTGCTGCTTTCAGCATGGAATACTCGCCGCTGACCTGATAAGCAAAAGTGGGAACTTTGAATTTCTCTTTTACTCGTTGAACAATGTCCAAATAAGGAAGCCCAGGTTTAATCATAATCATATCTGCGCCTTCTTGGAGGTCGAGAGCGACTTCATGAAGTGCTTCATCGCTGTTCGCAGGATCCATTTGATAAGTTTTCTTATCAGCTCCCTTTAAGTTTCCTGCTGAACCAACTGCATCTCTGAAGGGGGAATAAAAATTTGATGCGTACTTAGCTGAGTAGGCTAGAATTTTTGTTTTCAAATAATTATGATCATCTAGGGTTTTTCGTATGGCGCCAATTCGGCCATCCATCATGTCGGACGGAGCTACAATATCTACTCCCGCTTCAGCATGACACAAGGCTTGACGTTTGAGGACAGCTACCGTCTCATCATTTAAAACATAGTTGTGTTCATCGATAAGACCATCCTGGCCATGAGAGGTATAGGGGTCGAGTGCGATATCAGATATGACTCCGAGCTCTGGAAAGCGAGATTTAAGTGCTCTCACGGTCCTGGGGATTAATCCCTTTTCATTATAAGCTTCAGCCGCATCTAGACTCTTTTGCTCCGAGCTAATAACCGGGAATAAAGCAAGAGCCGGGATTTTAAATTCAAGACAACGTTCTGCGAGATGGAGAAGATGATTGAGCCCTATGCGTTCGCAACCTGGCATGCTTGGTATAGCTTCACGTTCTGTATCGCTTCCAAGAACAAAGACCGGTAGAATAAAATCTTGTGGACTTAGATAATGTTCACACATGAGATGACGTGAGAATGCATCGCTTCGCATTCTGCGCATTCGTTTACCTTGAGAGAATTGAGGCATGTTCATACTAACCTTTCAGTAGATAAAAACTTCATAAGTGAAAGAATTTGAATCATAAGGACATCATGGCATTTCCTCGCATTATTGGTATTGATCCTGGAACCCTTCTTGCGGGTTTTGCCGTTGTCGAAGCTACAAAACCAATACCCATGCACCCGCGTGATTTTCGTATTCTTGGAGCTGGTGTTTTGCGCGCTCAAAGGTCTCTTTCGTCTTGGGAACGCATCGGTATGATGCATCAATCTATGCATGAATTGATGGAAGAGTTCCAACCTAAAATTTGTGTTCTTGAAAACGTCTTCTTCGGAAAAAATGTCCAATCTGCGATTACACTTGGTCAAGTCCGTGGTGCTTTTATATCTGCTGCCTATCGTTCTCGTCTCAAAATTGCAGAAATTGCGCCAACAACCGTTAAGAAAATGGTGTCAGGGAATGGACATGCTGGAAAAGAAGAGGTCTTGAACTCTCTACAGGCTCTAATGGGTTTTAATAAAGGCAAACTCCCTTTTGATGCTTCAGATGCTCTTGCTATTGCGCTTAGTTTTGCTTTGAAGCTCGCTTGGGAGCCGAAATGGCCGAATAAGGACTTTCCATATCTGTCTGAATTTATTAATCTTTCCGAGGAAGTGAATCTTAGGTAAATCATCGCAAAAATCTCACAGGAGTGGATCATGCTGACGTTGATTGTGGATGATGACGAGACCTTACGTCTGACTTTGCGTCTTTCGCTTGAACTAAATGGGCATGAAGTGGAAGAAGCAGCGGACGGAGAAGAAGCTGTTAGTAAAATTCTTGCAACTCCTCATAAATTTGATGCAGTCATACTGGATATTAATATGCCGAAAATGAATGGGCTGCAGGCTTTACAAACTATTCGCGAAATTAACCCACAGATTTTTTGTCTCATACTCACAGCACACTCAGATATCAAAGATGCAGTGGCTGCAATTAAGAACGGAGCTTACGACTATGTTGAAAAACCCGTTGAACCTGAACGGATTTTATCTCTTATGGAATCTGCACGTAAGGCGAATGCATTAGTTGAAGCAGCAGCTTTTTCGGCACCACAACTTGAGTTCCCTGAAGGTCGCACAATGATAGGTGGCTCTACAGAGATCAAGCGTGTCTTTGGAGTTATCAACAAGCTTTCAAAAGTTGATACCTCCGTCCTGATTCGTGGGGAAAGTGGGACTGGGAAAGAGCTAGTTGCGCGAGCTATTCATTACAATTCGTCTCGGAAAAAAGGACCCTTTGTTGCCGTCAACTGTGCAGCAATACCTGATAACCTTGTTGAGAGTGAACTTTTCGGTCATGAAAAGGGGGCATTTACAAGCGCTGATCGAAAAAAAGTTGGAAAGTTTCAATTTGCTGAAGGGGGTACTATTTTTCTTGATGAGATCGGAGACATTTCTCCTTCGATGCAAGTAAAACTTTTACGTGTTTTACACGAGAAAATCTTTAGTCCTGTTGGTTCTAATCAAGATATCAAAGCAGATGCCCGTATTCTTGCGGCAACAAACCGCTCTTTAGAACAAATGATACAAGACGGACGTTTCCGTGCGGATTTGTTTTATAGACTGAATGTATTGCCAATTATGCTTCCCCCTCTCCGAGACAGGAGGGAAGATATCCCTACTCTTGCTGAATTTATGATTAACAAATTCAATAAACTTCATGGACGGAGCATTAAGAAAATTGAAAAAGATGCATTGAATGCGCTTCGTCTTTATAATTGGCCAGGAAATATAAGAGAGCTAGAGAATGTAATCGAACATGCATTCATTCTCGAAAACACAGATGTCATTACAGTTCCTTCATTACCAGAAAAAATAATTGCAGTTTTAGCAGATACTCTTGAATTAGCCTCAGGTGAACATGCCTCTTTCGAAGAGATAGTAGCTCCGTCCCACAGTTTGGGGGTTTCAGCGGAAAGTGTATCCGAGTTGAATTATCCTGCATTGAAAGAACGTTTTGAAAGAGAGTTCATCATTCGCGCTCTGAAAGCTTTTGATGGAAGAATCAATCAAACTGCAGCTTTGACAAAAATGACAAAGGTGACACTGCTTAGAAAATTGGAAAAATATCAAATCAACCCCCGAGAATATCACAAGAACTAGTAGCTCGGAGCACACCTTCTCCTATCTATGCTAACATAGATCTAGGACCAATCAGGAGAAGCAAGATGGAAACCTTAGACAAAGAAAAAATCCGTCGTGCATATTTAAAAGCAAGAAAGCTAAATCTTTCTCACTCCGTCCAACAAGATTTGACTTCTAAACTTCAGCCATCTCAGCAGACTCAGCAAGAAGTTAATGTCGCAGAGCGACAAGTTTCTGTAGAATCAAAAGTACAGGAAAAATTTAATTCCGATTTTGAAAGCAAGGCTAAAGAATGGCTCTTTCTCCTCAAGAATGAGAAGAAGTATCTAAAATCCACAAAATTCTTTCTCGAAAACGCCAGCTCGATTTTGAGTTCTCTCAATTCTTTAAATGTCGATGAAACTAAAGAACTTTTTGAACTTCTGCTTAGCTCCGTCCATAAGCCCTTCGAGCTTCTCAAACTCACACCTTTTGGACGGCTATTGGCCAAGAGTAAAAATGAAGAAGATTTGTTTTCCAACCTCTCTCATTTTGTGGAAGCTCGGAGCAAAGATTTTTCTAGAGAAGACATTCTTGTCCTCTCTTTGTTTCTCTCCGACCCACATGTTTGGGTTTTAAGAGAACCCGGTTCTTGGAAAAAGCTGAGTCAATGGATACTTAAGTACAGTAAAATCCTTCCTGAAGTGACCCAACCTCTACAGATTTTTTATAAAAACCGTTTCACTTTGTATGAAATGCCTTTGCAAAAAGCACTATGGGCACCGGTGCTAGATATTCAAGAAAATATAAATCTGCGGGGTTATGCCTACTTTCATAGTTTTCTAGCTCACGAACTCCTTAGTGAAGATCTTTTATGGAAAGCATGGGCCTGTTTTGAAAATGAAAAGCAACAATGGATGGGCTTGCTCAAATGGTTGCAGAGTCAGGCCCATCTTTCTATTTACTCCGAGATACCCCTCATAAAAATGAAGCAAGAATATTTTCCTATCACATACTCTCCAGAAAGTCTTAAATGTGATCTTATCCAAGATCACATTCAGAAGTTTGGGGTCCCTAAAAACAAAATTCTGCAAAATTCACTTCTTGAATTTATTAAAAATGAAGACCAACTTGAATTTCAATGCAAATTCTTATTTCAACTTTCAGCTCTGCGAGGCCTTACAGACGAAGAACTTATAGATCTCGAAGGTCTCGCTAAACAATCTGAAAACACGACACTCCTTGACCATATTCATAGGCTTCAGTTCATACACTCCAAAGTTCACTGGCCGTTGAAAGAATTTAGTAAAAAATCAGACCGCTATAACCCCACTCCCGTTCCTGAGGAAAAAACAATTCCATTTTGTCTTTTTGATTTCACCACATTTGAAAAAAAATTTATGAGTTCGTACATTCGTCTTGCGCCTTTGGTTCATTATTACAACAACAAAAATTCAAAAGATTATAGGGTTCTCAGAACTGTAGAGTGGTTATTCGATCCAAGTCTAAGGAAACTTCAAACTTTTTATAAAAAGAATCTTGTTAAACCTCTCGCTCCCATAATTATAAAGAAGAACAACTATAATTCTGCAATTCGATCTGAAATTCCACTATTTTTTTCTAAGATTCCTGATAATGATTTTGGAAAAATCCTTGCAGGAATCAGTCAAATTCTCGCACTAAATCATTTCGAGGACATCTTAAATACTCTTCAAGTAAACTCAAAATCTATTTCGAATCAGGAAATCGCAAATTGGCTAAGCTCCGCTGACAAAGATATCAAAATGAACTGGCATCAGTTACAATCGTCTAGTCTTCATTTTTCTATCGAAGCTATAACTAAACTCCTTCGACGATTTTCTCTAAGGTTTGCAAGTCTTGCTTGCAGAGATCTTAATCTGAGCTTGTGGTCTCTTTCTCAAGAGAATGTTCCTAAAGAACTTTACTGCGAACTTGAATCGTGGCTTCTTCATTCCTCCATGAAATAATCTCAACAATATAAATCTCTCATCAAAAACTCATTTTTATTCTGTTAATTTCGAAAAAATGAACGGAGTAAAATATGATATTCAAACTTTTTCTGTTTTGCTTTCTCTTGTCTTCAACAAATGCAATAGCGAGTTCTTCTTTTGAAGACGAAGTCATAATAAACTCTTTCGTAGTTGAACACGATGTTGATGCGCCCTTATTTGAAAACGATCGGACTCAATTGCATATGGCTGTTGTTGAAGGCAATTTTTCTCAGATAGAATTTCTCCTTTCAAAAGGAGCAAATGTAAACATACAAGATGCAAGTGGAGAAAGTCCTATTGATCTTGCAAAAAAAAATGGTTTTGCCTCTATCGTAAAAAGACTCAAAAATTTTGAAAAAATGCATCCCAAAAACTCTGAATCCCTCATAAATACCAAAATAGAATCGTTAAAGCCCCTTAAGAATTCGGCAGATCCTGTTTTAGAAACGTTGGAATATGCTTTTTCTAATTTCATTAGGAGCGCTTCAGTTATTCAATTAAATTTAAAGAGTTTCTAAAAATAAACCTAGGTTTAACGTGAAAATCATGAATTACCACTGCCAAACATAATCATATTGTGCAAAAATCTTAGGAAGATCCTTCAAAGAGATAGGATGAAGAAATTCTAAAAGTTCATGACGCTCTAATCCTAATTGCGCTGCATCTTCAGAAATATAAAAAATATTCATTCCCCTCTCATGAACCAAACGAAGGTCTCTTACAAAATCCGGTGGATTTTTTTGCTTCCAACTCGCAATGTTCAGTGCTTTGCAACTCTGATTTGCTATACCATAATTTACAGATGTTCCTCTTAAAATAAGATCTGCTGCTGCTCCATTCGTTTTCAAAGTGAGAGCTAACCAAATAACAGTGTCATCCTGTTCTTCCAAAGTTGCCCTGTAAGAATTTGAAACAATATTCAATATACTCTTGGACATGCAAACTCCTATCCTCGTGTGGGAATGACAATGACGTTATCCGATGTTTCCGTAAATTTCACCAAATCTGCAGGGCTTCCTGTGCGTACACCTGGGATGTTTTCCAAAGCCCCTCTTTCTGCTGCACACATTCCACAATTGATCCAAGTGAAATTTGCACCTTGCCTTTGTGTTTCTTTTTGCAGAGCTAAAATCCAATCTTTTGTAAGAGGGTGCTCTTCTTCCTCTTCATTATGATTGTGCATTGTATTCGGATGAGCTTTTTGCAAAGAAGAAGGGAGAAATACTGCTCCTTCGTATGCAAATACATTGACGTTGTGTCCTTGTTGCACAGCAGAACTCATCATGCGCATAGCTGTGCTTATTCTTGAACTTTCAAAGGGTGGATCCATCAGTACAAATGTGAGTGTTTTTCTTGTTTCCATAGTATTCTCTCAATGCCAAATTGCGTTGTAACCATTGCAGAGCTGATACACTACTGCATCCATATCTTGACTTTTAATTCCATTAAGGATTTTATCTTTTGTTATTCCACGTTCTACTAAGGAAAAATCATCAGCCCAAACCTGAACACCCTTTTTCATGAGAGAGGTTAAAGAGGCAGAATAACTGCAAGGTCGAACGGGGAAGACTCCATTCTCAACAAGAAAAACGATCACTTCGTTTCCATTCTGGATTAAATTTTCAGCGAGAGATTCCGTAAAACACCAATCTCTGCATTCATGAGGATCTCGAGATTCAATTAGAACGTATTTTTTCATTTGTACTCCTCTAAAAATAGAATATCGCCGTTTAAGGGGCGAGCTAATCCTTATTAGGAGACATGATTCTATGGTAGAATTTAGACAATGTGAATTTTTCCGTGGAGAACTCAATGGGCTTAAAAAATACCACTCAAAAATTTGGGGCAGTTGCTAAAATCTTCCATTGGTTGATTGTAACTTTGGTACTTATTCAATACGGAACCTTTCTTTATAAAGAGAATTTCTTGGTTGAAGATGATCCCTTTGGAGGGGTTCTTATTGGGGATTTTCACAAACCTTTTGGTGTCACTCTACTTGTTGTCGTCTTTCTTGCTTTCATGTGGCATCTGAGCAATTCTAAAGTTGCCTTTCCTTCCTCTATGCCTAAATGGGAAGTGTTCTTTGCAACTGCCGTACACAAAAGTCTATATCTCTATCTCATTTGCATGGGTTCTGCTGGGGTCCTTATGAATGTGTTTGGCGGAAGAGGTGTTAATTTTTGGGGATTTTTTGAAATACCCGTGCTTATGGAAAAAAACAAAGAAGTTGCTGAATTTTTCTTTGAAGCCCATGAATTTTTTGGTTATCTGGGAATTGCTTTGATCGCCCTCCATCTCGGTGGGATTTTTAAACAGCATCTTATTAGAAAAGACCCAGTAATTCAAAAAATGCTTCCTCGCATTTTCGAAAAATATTTTCAGAAATAAATTCCTATACTTTCAATTAGGCTTTATAGCTTCTGCTAATAATTTTACATAGTCTTTGTCGGGGATTTCAATGGCTCCGAGACTTGCTAAATGAGCTGTCAGAAATTGAATTTCAAGTAATTTAAAATTCAATTCATTTAATCTTTTCACTAAAAAATACAGAGCTATTTTTGAAGCATCCGTAACTCTATGAAACATAGACTCTGCAAAAAAAGCTTTCCCAATACTTGGCCCATAAACACCACCAACAAGCCTGTCTTCCTGCCATACTTCGACGGAATGTGCAAAACCCTTGTCGAAAAGCTTACAGTAAGCTTCCACAAAATCAGGGGTGATCCAAGTATCGGGATGTTGAGAGCATGCAAGCATAACTTCTCTAAAACTATGATCGTAGCTGATGACATAGTTTTTTTTCATTAGGGTTCTTTTTAAGGAGCGGGACACGTGAAATTTATCAAGAGGGATAATTGCCCGCGGATCGGGTCTATACCATGCAATGTCAGTCCCATTTCTGTCAGGCATGGGAAAATAACCATTGGAATAAGCTGTGACTAAAAACTCAGGGCTGAGATCTGCTTTCAAAAAAACCTCAAAGCATTTTTTCTGAAAATTTCTTTTTTACAAATAAAAAAGAAAGTATGGAAACAATGACAACAGCCAAAATTCCGTAAATCCCTATTTGTATTTGATGCATTTTTTTTTCTAACAGCTCAAGGTTGCTGCCAAACATAAAACCAATCCAGATCCACAAAGGAACTGAAATCAAAGCTGCAAAACCATCAAGCAGGAAAAATTTCCAGGCAGGAACTTTATAGATGCCCGAAGAAAGGAACATGGCAGTACGAACGCCAGGCATAAAACGTGCAAAGAAAATAACTTTGTCCCCATACTTCGAAAACCAAAATTGAATTTTCTGATCTCGTTCTTGCTTGATGAGGAAGCTAAAGAGTCGGGTGCGTTTGATACGCTCTCCCATATATCTTCCAGCGGAATAGATTATGCCATCTCCTATCAATACGCCTGCCATACACACAGCAAGTGTAACCCAGTGATTTGTGATTTCGTGAGAAGCAAGCATTCCTCCAGTAATCAAGATTACATCTTCAGGAAGTGGAAACCCAAAACCGCATGCGAGAAGAATCATAAACATGAAGATATATGCAACTGTTCCATAAGGCATTAGGAAATTCAATAAATCTATAATAAGCTGCATGTGTTCCCACTCCTTTTGCAGTACTCTATTTAATTTAAGCCGAGATAGGGGCTTTGTTCAAATTCTTTGCCGGTCATCTTATGCAATGGAACATGTCGTAGGTCGAAAGATTTTTCAAGCTCTTCTTCCCATGGGCTTTGAACTTTTACGAATCTGTTATCGCGAAGATAAGCCTGCATTCCTACTGAAGAGATCTCTTCGTAAATCCGCGACACTTTGTCAAAATGATCAGGCAAAGTTCCTAAGTCATCTGCTCCGGAGAGAACCAACAAAGGAGCGTATTTTTCTTGTCCACGCAAATGTCCTCGAACGCTTTCCCCAATCATATGAACTTCGCGACTGATCGGGAGCTGCATAAAAGGAACCTGTATATGGTCGATATTCGGGCTAGCAATTCTTGCAAGAGCTACAGCTCTCACATATTCTTGAGCGGTGACCCATGAATCTGACGCGGGTTCAATAGATAGACTTAAAATCCCATGAGTTTTTTCTTGTAGAGTTCTCAAAGCAAGAATGCGTTCTATATAAGTTTTCCATATTGGTGAAAGTTCCGTAAGAGGGCTATTGAGTTCACATTTTGCGTATGTAAGGAGCCCTTCTTCATGTGCTGTCTGGTGAAGTTTCACAATTTCTCTATGTGTGAGACTTGATTCATTTTCTAAAGAAGAGCTTCCAAAAAATTGAATGCCAATATCTTGAATGCTTCCAAAGAGTTCAGATAAAGAAAGAGATGAAGCTTGTACAAGTTTCCAAAGGCCACTGAATCCAGAAATTACTATTTCAGAATTTTGCTCTTTTAAATTTGAAAGGGTTTTTAAGAATTGTTTTGGTGCGACTCCGTTTAAAGAATGTTTAAGCGTTCCTAAGTCGAGAATCACATCCAAATTTTCTTTTAGAGAAAAAGAGTTCTGTGAGAAATTCAAAAACTGAGATCTATGAAAACTTGCTTGGTTGTATACAAGCAAGTCATTGCGGATCTTTTGTGCGGTTATTGCAAGTGTAAAAAGATCTGCATGTTCTGCAAGGAGAGTCAGTTCTTCTGTATTTAATAGAACATGGTCGAGAGCTTTTTTAAGGATGTCTTTTATTAGGTCTTTCTGTGTTCTTAGAATAGATGGTTTTTCGCTTTCAAGAACATTGTAAAGAGTATCTCGTTCCTGTGGATTTTTGCGAGATTTCATGATCAATCGCTTTATATTCTTCAACTCCATCCCAATTCCTGCACGACCACCTGCCATGATGGATATTTTTTCATCTACAACCGTTCCATCCATGTCATTGGCACCGAAGTGAAGGGCTAATTGTGCAATATCTTGACCTAACATGACCCAGTATGATTTGATCTGTTGGAAATTATCAAGATAGAGACGAGCTACTGCAATCGTTTTTAAGTCATCAGCACCGAATGTGTAACGATCAATACCCATCTCATTATTTTCAGGTTGAAATGCAAGTGGAATAAAACAATTGAATCCTCCTGTTTCATCTTGAAGATCCCTCAAGACTTTAAAATGGAAAACACGATGCTCATATTTTTCAATATGTCCGTAAAGCATTGTGCAATTCGATTTCATTCCCATCTGATGAGCTGTTCTGTGAATATCTACCCATTTCTCTGTTGAAAGTTTTGCAGTGATAATATCTCTGCAATCTGGGTGAAAGATTTCTGCACCTCCTCCAGGAAGGGAATCTAAACCTGCTTCTTTGAGGAAAAACAATACGTCAGAGTGAGACTTTCTTGATTTGCGTGCAAGCCAATCAATTTCAACAGCGGTCATACCTTTGATATGTATGTGGGGATATTTCTCTTTAATCGAACGAAACATATTTGCATAGTAGTCTAATGACCATTTGGGATGAAGGCCTCCCACCATATGCAATTCTTTGGCCCCACTCTCTACAGCTTTAGATGCTTTCTCTAGTATCTCTTCAAGGGAATATGCAAAAGCACCTTCTTCTCCAGGTTTGCGAGCAAAAGCACAAAATTTACAGGACATCACACATACATTTGTGGGATTTAGATGAGTATTCTGATTGTAAAAAACGTTATCTTTGTGTTTTCGTGAATTCGCAAGATCTGCAAGTTGGCCGATTTCCAACAAACGAGGAGATTCAAATAAATAGAGAGCGTCTTCTTCTGTGAGTCGAAGTCCATTCAAAACTTTTTCTCGTATTCTATCAAATTCAGTCATCAGCACATTCCTCTTCAGATCATCAGTAGTGCAATGAGTGTACAAGAAAATTTTGAAATCAGAAACGGATTAAGTTTGACTGAGAACGAGTGGATGGACTTTGGTTTTTCCAAAGTGCCTTTGGAGTTCGTTTAAAGTGTTTTCTGCATTCTCTGGGTCAAGTAGGCAGAGTATGCAACCGCCACCGCCAGCGCCTGTGATTTTAGCCGTGAGAGCACCGCAAGTTTTTGCTTCGTTAATCATGGTAGTCAAAGAGTTGGGCACAACCCCAATCTCTTGTAAGAGTTCATGCGCTGTTTCTAAAGAGTTTTGCACAAGACTTAAATTTCCATTCTCTAAACCTTCAGCAGTTTGCAGAGCGAGTTTATCAAAACGGGTTATGCGATTTTGAGCATCTTCTCTTTGGAAAAAAGGAGCTGATTGCTGCACCATTGTTAATGTAGGAGAACGTGTGTCGCTATCAAGTATTGCGAATTGCCATGCGAAGGATTTTCTATTCCGAACAATGTTCTGTATGTGCAGTGATTGAGGTTTCTTATTCTTTTTGAAAAGAATAGCTTGCTCAAGAGCAACCGTTGTTGCGTCTAAACCTGAAGGTGTTCCATGGAAACGCTTTTCCAGTTGGTTGGCAAGAGATGCAAGTTCGAAAGGGTTTATCTTTTTATCAAAGAACTCACATAATGCGCGAAGTATGGCAACACATAATGCAGCAGATGCACCGAGTCCCGCTCCCATAAGGATGCGAGAATGGCCTTCTATTTTTAACGGGAAACTTTCAAGTTGAAGCAAATCGAGAGCATCTTGGAGCACATGTTTTAAGTTATCTGAGGTTGGTGCTGCTTTGTTTGTAGTATGCCAATAGTGGGGGCTTTTGTTTTGTAAACTTTGTAGAATGATTTCGAGTTGCATATTTGGTACTGGAACAGCTACTGCGTGTGCTCCGTACACTACTGCATGTTCGCCAACTAAAATCAGTTTTCCACATGCATGAGCACGAATTGGTTCACGAGCAGTGAATCGTAAAGGATTTTTTTCCCATAGCAATTCATCTTTGAGTTCAATGTGGATTGGTTGTGTCGACACTTAGAAAGTTCCCCCATAGCTTTGCTTTTTGTTGAGGAGGTCTATATTTTTTTTATGAAGACCCATGTGCCCATGTTGAATACCTTCTGTTGCTAGTGCTCGCAATGCAGAAAGATTCTGTGCAAGACCAACAGCACAAACGATTTCAGCAAGTTCTTGTGCAGAAGGTTCACCCAATAATTTTAGAGCTGCTTGTGCAGTCGGATGCAACTTTGTGACTCCTCCGATCGTTCCTACCGCCATAGGGATTTCTATACTACCATGCAAAAAGCCATTCAGAGTTTTGCGCCAGCTTGTCATAGGTCTGTAGTTTCCACTGCGACTGCAGTAAGCGTGTGCGCCAGCTTCAATGGCTCTCCAATCATTTCCCGTAGCAATCAGTACAGGATCAATCCCATTCATCACGCCTTTATTGTGTGTTGTAGCGCGGTAACTATCATACCAAGCAAATTCCCAAGCTTCTACAATGCGATCAATGACATAAGAGCCTTCTTTTGAGGAAGATCTAAAGGCTTCAGGAGGAATGGAACATTCTGCGAAAGCTATACGTCGATCTGTTAGATTGGTGAGAATGCGAAGGCCTACGCGAGAGTTTGGAAAAAGTTCGGGCATGAAACTAGATAGTTTTTCAACCATCGTGTTGACGATATTTGCTCCCATTGCATCACATGTATGAATATGCAGCAGAATGACGAGGCTCTTGATTTCAGGAATATAATACCAAGTTAAGTCCTTAGCTCCCCCTCCTCGTCTTAGCAAGCGATCCTGGCCTCTGTTTGCATAGGCGAGAAGCCGTTCTTTGTGTTCCTGTAGGACGGAGTCAAAATCTACTTTTTCTTCCACGAAGAGTTGGAGTTGACCTGTCATGATGGGCTCCGTGCTTGAGCACCTAAACCCGCCACCATATCTTGCCAATTTTGCGCCATGGCTAGCAGCGGCAACGACACTGCTTTCTTCAACAGCCATAGGGACGAGGATATCTTTGTCATTGATGCGAAAATTTGTAGCGATTCCAAGAGGGAGGCTAAAGCAGCCGACTGCATTTTCAATAAAAATGTCAACAAGTTCGCCGTTGAGTGAGCCAAAATTATGAAGAGATTGTTTTTCGCCCAAGTTTAGATGGGAAAAACGAGCCGCAATATTTGCTCTTTCGCTTATAGGTAGTGCGTAGAATCCTGGGAGTCTTGAAGACCCTTCTCGGTTATGTTCCAAACCCCGATCTCCTTTGTTCGTGTTAGCCTAGAGGCCCTTTTTTCTAACACAAAAAACAGCCAAGGTCTTTGCTAATTGTGGGACGGAGCAAAGAAAGATGGGAAAATAATAGAAACAACTCAGGGGGTTCCCTTTTGATCCGATTTACAAATCTAAGCAAAACATATGCAAACAACGTGGTGCTCGATGACATCAATTTTGAAGTTCAGCCTGGAGAACGGGTAAGTCTCATAGGACCTGGTGGTTGTGGAAAAACTACAATGTTGAAAATACTTCTCGGTTTGGAAAGGCCTGAGAAAGGAAGCGCCTACCTTTTTAACACCGATATGAGCCATGCAAGTGAAGTTGATAAGCAAAATATTCTTCGCAAAGTAGGCATGGCTTTTCAGCAAGGTGGACTTTTCGATTTTATGACAGTTCGTGAAAATTTGTTTTTCGCAATGGAACATATGACGGATTTAAATAACGAAGGCATGGATCGAACTCTCAAACGGTTGCTTACCGGCGTGAAATTACCTTGGACGGAGCAAATGTTTCCTCATGAACTTTCAGGTGGAATGAAACGCAGAATAGGAATCGTCCGCGCTCTCTGTACGTCTCCTGAAATTGCAATTTTTGATGAGCCCACTGCAGGATTAGATCCTGTAACTTCCACCATTATTCTGAACATGATCAAAGATCTCAGCGGCGAGAAGAAAAATACAAGTCTGCTCGTTGCAACTTCGAACGTAGAAATAGCAATTCGTTTTGCAGAACGTCTTATTGTGTTGAAAGATTCCAAAATAGAAGCGGACGGCAAATGGAGTGACCTGCTTTTGTCAGGTTCCGAATGGGTTCGTCATTTTCTTTCTGTACGCTTGGTTGGATTGGATATTGAATACGCAAGAGGATTGAATCTACCTAAAGCTTTTATCAACACCCATTGGAATTTGCCTTTGGAAAGCTAAGTTCCAACTTGTCAAAACAAACGATTATATACAAGAGGTTCCATTGAAGCTTGTGCCTGTGGGGCAGGTGCAAGCTCCCTGAGAAAAAGTAGCTGTCGGTGCACAAGAACATGTCTTAACGGCAGGAATGGAAACGGAATTTGAAATTGTTTGAGAATCTGCTGTGAGATTGATGGTAGCATTATGAGCGTCACAAGCAACACCTGCTGTTGTGACTGCCCCTGTACAGGCGTTAGTGCATGCTGCAAGATTTACGCGAAATTCCACCGGATAGCTTGCAGATGAAGAAGCATGATCGAGAACATTTGAATTGATCGTCGCTGAGGAAGATCCTGTGGCGCTGTTAAGGAGATGACGTAAGGGTTCGAGTGCTTGATCTCCAGGTTGCATATAAAAATAAGCGGTGTAAGCACGAGTACCATACTGTGGCGTGTAGGTGTCTATGAAATTCACCTGAAGAGTCGTTCCACCAGGCATAGGTGTTCCACATTTGCTGTGTGCAAAGAAATATCTCCAGTCATCAAGAGAGTTTTCCGTTTGTGAAAAGGTGCTGAAGTCATATGTTGTTGCAGAAAAATGGGTTGGAAGTGAGCTGTGTGTTAGCCAGCCTTGTGTTTGTAAGTTAGTGTAATAAGTTGAAGCAATGCTTTGAGAACTGGTCAAATCATTTAAGTTGTTGTAAGTCACGGCAGCATGTTTAAGGGCATATATGGATGTGCCCATGTAAATAGGAGCTACGAACGATTTCCAAATAATAGTGCTTGATTGATAAGTTGAACTAGGAGCTTTATACGTACCTCCTAAAGGAGTATCGATTCCAGCTTGATAGTTATTGCTCTTATCTAGAGAGATGAAGGGTGATCCCTGATCTATAAACCAATCTCCTGTCCAACTGCAGGTACCTGTTGTGAGTAAAGTGTCCGTTCCCGTATCGTAAAAACCATTTTGATTGATATCGTAAAATCCACATCCTCCACTCACATAAATTCCATTCTGATTAGCGTCAAAGAAAAAATCTTGTCCTTGGACAGCATAGACAACAGCAAGCTTCCAATTTTTTGCAACATCGGTGTACCAGATCTGACCGCTATGAGCACTCTCGTTAAGTTGAACCATAGCGTTTGGATCGCAAAGCCTGCTTGCTGCAGATTGTGCAGACAACGAAGTCGAAGGAAACTGATAGACTTGGTAAGGTCTATAAGTATCTAAGTGGGGTGTTGAAAGTGTAAAACTTACGGTGCCACTTGAAGTCGGAAGTCCACCATTTGTAACAGAGAGTGAACCTGCGCTTTCTGTTGCGACGGTCAGTGGATAATTTGCAATCGGACCACCACCACCAAGGGAGTTAAGTTTTATTGTGAAAGTGTGTGTCTGACTTGAACTTCCATCAAGTGCTGCAATGAGAGTGCGTGCATCAGGGGTTCCATATTGGATAGACATATTTTCCCAACTTGTAAGTCCCGAGTTGATATAAATTGTATGCCCGGGTGAATTAATCACTTCATTTAAGTTGTCGGTGTAGGATCCAGAAATAATGGTTGAACCTAAGCCTGTGCCTGCACAAACTGGAATCGAAAAAATTCCATTGCCGTCACTTGTTGTTGTATAGACTGCCGTCTTTTGTCCTGTTGTCGAATTTGTGTTTATAGTTCCCGTATCTGCAATGCGAGCGAGTTTCAAACCTGTTGGATAATTAGGTAAGGTTGAAAAAGTTGCGGAGACTGATGGGACGGCAACTTTATTAAGGCTCAATTTGAAAAAGACTGTCGAACAAGGAATTGGTCCTGAGTTCATCAAATTGAGATTGATGACACTGTTTGTTAGTGCAGAACCACTTTCATCTGCTACAGGTTCAAATTTGTAATTGGAAAGGCGTGTAATATAGATTATTCCAGAGTTTGCAGAAAGAAGGTCAATGCTAGCAGAAATGGTTACGCTACCTACTGTGGATGCAGCACAAAAAGTAGTACTGGCATTTCCCGAGTTGTCTGTGGAAGCACTTTCAGGTGAAATTGTTCCAATGGTGTCAGGAGTTCCATCTCCTGTGTTTACATTGATGCTAAAATTAAAAGTTGCTCCTGATACATTTGTTCCAGAAGATGTAGCGTTGAAGGTTACTTTTAAACAATTGTTTTGAAGAGAGTCGAGAGTATTGACTGTAGTATTTGTCAATGCTTGTGCAGTAATGGTGTCTGGAACCAGTCCTGCAGATGTGGATGTATTTGTGTCTGTTGAGGAACTTGTGCTTGTTGATGTGGAAGTAGATGTGGATGTAGAGGTCGAAGTTGAAATTGTTGGTGATGAAGCCTGAGAAAGGAGAGAGTTAATTCTGTCAGAAGAACTCCCTCCGCTACAACTTGAAAAAACTACCAGCACGGCTCCAAAGAAGCTTAATGCAGAAATAAACAACTTCGCTCTTAGCAATCTCATAAAAAAACCCAACATGTTCAACGCCCCGACTCCCCCACAGCGGTCTATGCGGTCTTCTCGGGTGAATGAAGACGAAACCTTAAATTTTTGTTAAAAATCCATATTTTACTTTTAAAATCAGCGTGGTAATGTTCTTCATGGGAGGATTTCAAAAATTTTATTGATAAAATTTCCTCATATTAATGGAAAAGAAATGTTACTTTTCCTTCTTTGATTCGACTGTTGGAGATTTGTTCCTTTGTATTATTGTATCAACACTGTTTCCTTTCTTCTCAGTAGACTTTCGCTTCGAAACTTGGATCGATTGGCACATCTTTTAAGTTTTGTTTTGTTTAAAATTTTTCGAATTCGTCGAAAATTGATTCTTAAAAACTTAGACATTGCATTTGCAAACGAGAAATCTCAGGAGGAAAAAAATAAGATAGCAGAATCTTGTTTTTATCATTTTGTTTTAACAGTTTTAGAGTTTTTATATTTCCGTAAGGGAGATATTGCTCAAAATATGAGAATCGAAAATCCTGAAGAGATTAGAAGAGTTCTCGAAGAAGGAAGGGGTGCTTATGTGATTGCGATGCATATGAGCAATTGGGAAGCTTCTGCAAGTGGGGTCTCTAAACAGATCAAAGCTGTGAATGCAGTTGTAAAAAAAATTGGTTCACCAGGAATCAATCGTTTCATTACAGAACTACGAGAAGCCAATGGTATGCATATCATATTCCGCAAATCCACGGGAGATGCTGTGCGTTCAATGCGGAATTTTTTGAAGAAGGGAGAAATCGTTGCAGTGATTTTGGATCAAGCAAGACCTGGGGAACCTTATCTTCCTTTCTTTGGAAAAGAGGCAAAAACCAATACGAGCTTTGCAGCTATTGCAGCTCGAATCAAAGCTCCTATTTTTTTAGCCTACTCTGTTAGGGATTCTGTAGGAGTGCATCGTCTGCGATTCAAGGAGCAAGTTTATTTACAAGAAACAGACGATGCGCAAAGAGATGTCCTGGTGAATTCAACACATCTCAACAAAGAGATTGAGATGTGCATTAGGGAATATCCAGAACAGTATTTTTGGCTACATGACCGTTGGAAGAAGAGCCGCTCGGAGTGAGTTAGCTCTGATTACTGGTTATTAACCGTTGCATGCACTTTAGAAATTTTTTCTTTATTCGCGGCCTGTAGATTTCATGGGTTTGAAGACTTCTTTAACCGCATGGTAGAGAGCTCCTCTTTTGCCTATTCCAAGAGGGAGAGATGGAGAAAATCCAAGCTTAACGAGAGATCTTACAACGGAATCCTCGTTCTCACCGTCATTTGCAGAAACTGTGTGTAACCAAGCGTAGGCTTTTCGCTCACCTATTGCCTTGTGCTCAAATTCCGCTTCAAGAACAAGGTCACATACAGATGCTTTTGTGTACAGACGTGAACGCTCAATTTCTTCTGCATAATACCCATAGTCTTCGAACATTTCGAAATATCTCTTAGGCCATTTTTTAAGGCTGGAGTATTTTCTACGATCGTCTTCATCCGAACTTACAACGAGCCATACTTTGTCGGACTTGCATCCTTCGATATGATTAGGACTTGAAACAGGTTCTTTATAGACATGGGCGTAATATTCGGAAACGTTTCGTGCTTCCGGTAAAACTTCTTTAAGGGAACGTTCCATTGCGGTGGAGCATGCATTTTCTTTTTTTGAAAATCCTTGAGAATGCATAGAACTTGGTCTGCGGAGAGAGGTGACTATATTCATTTCACTAATGCCAGGATTGTTTTTTACTTCATAGAGCCATGACCGTACTTTGCAACGGTTGAATAATTTCAAGTAAGTCATTTCGACTTCTAAAACGAGATCACATGGATTGGCTTGAGTATGCAATTGTGCTCTATGAATCTCTTGGGTTTCATAACCAAGGTCTTCAAACATTTTATGATAGCGTGCATCAAAATTTCTGAGTCCTCCCAGTGGGGAGTCTCCTCCATATTCTGTGGACACAATCATCCAAACTTTCGATGGCTGACACTGACGCTGTTGCTGCTGTTGATGCTGTTGGTTCTGAATGGGTACAAGGTCTGCGTAGCCTAATGTGCTAGCTATTATCGAAACAGCCGTCATAAGTTTTTTCATAATTTCAGATCCTTTCTATGAGTTCATTGAGAACTTAGAACTAGCATAGGCTTTATGAGTTCTTTATGAGTGTTTATCAGAATCAAATTTTCACTATATTTTAGTCAACTTGGCCTAGTTAATAGGCTTTCAAATTTCTCATTAAAAGAAATTTAAAGTCAGCTGTCTCAGAAGAACTTCAAAAAGGATTTCTTATGTTGAACCGTATTTTAAGCATAATATTGTTTTGTTCTGGTTTTTCGCAACCTCTCGTTGCTGAAATTGGTTCTATAGAGGAGATACAAAAAGCAGTTGAATTTGTTGGTGAAAAGCCGAAGTTTGTGAAGAATCAAATGGAGCTTTTATCGAGGAAGTTAAAAGATTTTGTTTCCAATAACAGTTTAAATAACGCAAAAAAGCATCTTGCATTTTCTTTTGTTGCTGGTTTGTATTTAAATTTGATGTCATCATATACAGATTATTATTATAAATTTTTTTTTAGAAAATTTTATAGTTATGATCCGATATGTATAATTACGCATTTAACGGACACGTGGAGACTGTACACAAAAACTATAAATGACGGCAACTTTTTAGAAGAAATTTTGATGGATGAAATCATCAAAAATAAATTAATGGAAATTGAAGGTCGTACAGAATCTGAAATAGAAGATTATATTCGAAAAAGTGCTCAATTTGAATTTATTGGTTTGATGGACTTTGATTCCTTCTCGTATTATGTTTCAGAATGGAAAGTGTTGAATTTTTTCATTGATAATGCAGATTTTTTAATTCATGAGATGTATTATCTTATTTTGGATCTTATAACTGAAAAAGAATTTCATGAAAAAGTTTCAGTTTTTTACTTCCAAGGGATGTATTCTTGGGGTTTTTTTAAGAAAAAGCATTCTCTAGATTTGGATAATGTTTATCTTAGTCCGTGGATGGAGGCCTTTGACTTTATGATTAAAAATACACATAAAGAGAAAATGAGAAAATATGATGAAGAGGGTTTTAAGAAAAAAAGAAAGAATAGAATTTTAGTCGAGTATTAGAGGGCTTTTTGAAACGATACTTTGTTTATATTGTAAGATGTAGAGATAACTCATTTTATACGGGTTGGACAACAGATCTTGACAAACGTTTGCTTGCTCATAATGCGGGTATTGCAAGCAAGTATACACGTGTGCGAAGACCTGTTGAAAGAGTCTATAGTGAAGAACTGGATAGCAAAGTCAGTGCTATGCGTCGTGAGTATGAAATCAAAACTTGGAGCCGAGAGAAAAAAATCGAATTTCTTCGCTCTCATCTTTTAATAGAACCCCACTGAGTTTTCTTTTTATGGATTCTTCTATAAGAAAGATCGTTTTTTTTATCGCCAATTCATAACTTAGACCAGAGTTTCCTCGAATGTTTGAGATACAATTTCTATCTGCGTCTGTTCTTCCCGTTTTAGGTTTGTAGGTTAAATACAGACTCATGCTGTCTGGTGAAGAGAGGCCAGGTCTTTCTCCGATTAAACATAAACTGATTTTGGGTTTTAAAATGTCAGCTATAGGATCTGTCAAAGCCACCCTAGCGTTTTCAATAAGAAAAATATTTCCAAAGTTGAAAGATCTTCTTTTCAATTCTTCCAAAAGCAATTTGAGAAAAGAAAAGGCATGAGCGTGCATGGCTTGCGAAGATAAACCATTGGACACCATAATGAGAATGTCAGGATGTGATACATGGTTTTTTAAAATCTTTTGAGACATGTCGTCGAGTCTTTTTCCAAGATCGGGTCTTAGTAAATACTCCGTGCGGTTTAAGATGGGAGTCTTGAGTGCGGTGCTTTCAATATAAATATCATGCAGCGATTTTTTCAAAGATTCTAAATCCCAGGGCGTATGAATGGCATCTCTTGCCTGAGCATGAGCCCATTGAAAATTTAAATGTTCTTTCGTGTTTACAGCATGACCTGAAGATGAAAGGCCAATTCTTGCTTGTGTGGTAGCTCGGAGCAAATCCCAGACTTGTGAATAACTCGCTCCTTCCCACATTTTTAGTTTAGCTCCGTCCTTCTTTGTCATTTTTTAAGCTCCTCGATGAGTTGTTTAGCTCCGTCCAAGAGTTTGGGTTTAGCTCCGTCCCACATAGTTTGCAGCCAAGTTTGGAATTCAGGAGCAGGACGGAGCTTCAGGACTTCACGAAGGTAAAGGGCATCGTGGAAGGAGGTGCTTTGATAGTTCAACATGATGTCGTCAGCGCCAGGAACGCCCATGACATAGTTGCAACCTGCAACTCCGAGCAATGTAAGCAGTACATCCATGTCGTTTTGATCAGCTTCTGCATGATTCGTGTAACACACGTCTATACCCATCGGTAATCCGAGAACTTTTGCACAAAAGTGGTCTTCAAGTCCGGCACGGAGTATCTGTTTACCGTCATACAAATACTCAGGTCCTATAAAGCCAACGACGGAATTCACCAAAAGCGGATCGAAAGCGCGTGCAACTGCGTAAGCTCGTGCTTCGCAAGTTTGTGCATCGACTCCGTGATGTGCATTTGCAGAAAGAGCACTCCCTTGACCTGTTTCGAAATACATAACGTTATTTCCCACCGTCCCTCTTTTTAAAGAACGAGCAGCTTCATTAGCTTCCTTAAGTAGATTTAAGTTGACGCCAAAACTTTTATTCAGTAGCTCCGTCCCACCTATGGACTGGAAGACGAGGTCGAGAGGAACATTCTTTTTTTCCATAAGTTTGATTTGTGTCGTCACGTGAGTAAGCACGCAATTTTGGGTCGGGATCTGCCACTGCTCACGAATACGATCTATAAGTTCCAAAAGAAGAAGAACTTGTGCGGGGTTGTCTTGTGCAGGGTTGATTCCAATCACAGCATCACCAGCTCCGAGCATCAGTCCGTCGAGTATGCTCGCTGCTATGCCTCTTGCATCATCCGTAGGATGATTGGGTTGAAGGCGTACGCTTAGATGTCCTTCTAACCCGAGTGTGTTTCGGAATCTTGTCACCACCCGACATTTTTTAGCTACAGAAATGAGATCCTGATTTCTCATAAGCTTAGAAACTGCAGCCACCATTTCAGGTGTCAGTCCCCATTTCAATTTTGAAAGCACTTGCTCATCTGTCTCAGGACGGAGCAAAAATTCTCGGAACTCTCCAACACACAAAGTGGAGATCGGAGCAAAATCTTTTTCAGAATGCTCTTCCAAAATCAAACGTGTTACTTCATCCTCTTCCGCAGGAATAAGAAGATCTTTGAGAAAGGTTTTCAAAGGTAAATCCGCAAGAACCATTTGTGCTGCAACCCGTTCCTGTTCACTCCGTGCTGCTATGTTGGCAAGTTCATCAGCGGAACGTTTGGGCGAAGCTTTAGCGAGCAAGTCTTTCAAGGAGGAAAATACGAAAGTATGGACACCGATGCGCCGACTAAATTTCATAGCATCATGCTCCGAGAGAATTTTTAAAATTTTAAAATTATTTTAGCATAGTATTGGGTATAGAGAAGAGAGCATTAATGACGGGTTGTTAGCAATGTAAAAGAATCAATCTAAGATATGCTCTTTTCCGAAATATTCAAAATAGACCGCTCTATTATATTCCCAATTATTTTTTTGGCCTTCTAAATTTCGAAAACAGCGGTAATAAAAAACACAATCTTTTTTAAATTCGCTCAACGGACTAAAAGAGATCGGTTGCTTATATTCTTCAACTCTTTCCGTATTTGACAAGGTTTTCTTGTCTACGAGATACAGACTTGGAGGGGTAGAATCAAATTCAGTCCATAAATCTTTTAATTTTACGGTTAGGTTGAGATTTTCAGAACATTCTAAATGAAGAACTAGGATTGGTAAATAATGCTTAATCTGATCTTTTTTTATACAGATTTCGATTAAATCCGCATAAGCAACAATCGCTTTGTCATATAAAAGCTTTTTGTCGGTAGTTTCACCAATCAGGTCAGTTATATGAATTTCGTTAATTTTTAATTTCTTTTGGATAACTGAATCAATCCAGTCTATGAGTTTATTGTTCTTCATTCCGGTATATTCTCCCATCCGTTTTGTTTAAGCCATCTCTTCTCAGCATTTGAAATCTTCTTTGCGCCGTGTTTCTATGTCCCATCTCTATTCAATGCAGACCCGTCTTTAAAATGAACATGATTTTGTTCTCCCTTGATCTTCCCTGTATCAACACGTTTTACAGTATTTGGTGCTGATCCAGATTCAATTTGTTTATTCATCTGATTTGGGCTTGTAACTTTTGATTTAGAATTTGAATTTCGCGAATTACATGGATTATACCTATCATATTGTGGTTCATACCTCCCACTACCACCGCTATATCTTCCTCCTTCGATGGTGCCACTTTGTCTGTTATCGCTTTTCTTTGAAATTTCAGTTGCAAGAACCGTAGTGCCGACAATAGCTGCAATTGTTGAAGCTGTTACCCAAAAGAGTCCTTCTCCAATAATCCAAGTTGCTACTGGAATTACAAATGCAAAATTGTGAACAAGAATTTCTTTTTTACCTACAAAATAATTTTCAGTATCTTCTACTGTCAAATCATAAAGCCATTCTCTACCTCGGATAACATCTTTAAACTCTATGACAAGAAGTTGACCGGGTCGATTTAATATTTGATAAAACGAAATGGCATGAAATCTGAAAAATCATATGCGTAACAGTTGTCAACAATCACGTTGTTGCGATGATTTTCTTCGTACTCACACATATGTACGCACTTATCTGTGATCAATCCAGTGTTTCCGAGATCAAAGTTGGGGTTGTCTATATAATTATGAGCTTTAAGCAAAGGGGAATTAAAAAGAAATAACGTAATGAATAGAGAGTTAACAACCGCTTTCATGTAGATCCTTATTGGAAGTGCATATTCAAAAACCGAATCTTCTCTACAATGTGTTTATATTTTAGTCAAGTGATAGGGAGGTGTTTTAGAGGATAGAAATTTCAAATCATCGCACAATTTCGCTTACAGTTTTATGCAAATTCTTTCTCCATTTCCAATCTCATTCGAGCGAATTTTTTTATCGCATATTCCTCTCCTTCGACTAAGTCCCAGTAGAAGTTTTCATTTTTGCCCCATTCTTGAAATAGAATGTCAGTAGAAGGACCATAGGGAGTAAAACTATAAAATAGGCACCAAAAGTTCGAAAAACGATGATCAACTATTTCAAAAAATATTGATGGAACTGGTATTGGATATTCGTCATCGTCTTCCAAAATGTAGAACCAAGGATGATTTTTTCGAAAAGTAATTCCATAAACAATATATTCCTGACCTTTTTGGAGAGAATACTCTTTGTCTTCGTTTATCTCTAAATTCTTTTGGACAAGTGAAATATCTGAAATAGGACTTAAATCTGCTAATTTTTTTGCTTTACATTTAACTTTCAAAATACTCTCCTATTTATTTGTTGCTGTGCTTTTTGAATTGAAAAGCTGTTTGTATTGTACAGAGTTTTGCTAACTGTTTCGAATCCAGTCAGCAAACTTCTTCTTCATTTCAGCTCTCTCAAATCTATTTGGAATAAATAAATCTGCACCTCCACAATAAGGAGAGTAAACGTTACCTGAACCTTCAGAAAAGAAGAGGGTTGGTCCTGCAGTATTTTCATTAGCTATATCGACAATAACTTGATCGAAAAGTGAACTAGTCCACTTAAAATGTACTTTAAAGGTATACACGCTGTAAGGTTCGTCATCCTCGTCAGCTATCGGGTAGTTTTTAAAATTAACAAAAGATAAATGCTTAGTCCAAGTATTTAGCAAATTACTAGGACTGTCAGAGGCTTTGTAAAAACTTGTGAAAATAAAAATAGCACCTTCTTTTAATATTTCGGTAGCAACAGTCCTATTTCTTATTAAAAGTTGGGCGTAGTCATCTTTCGTTTCTGCATACATTTTTGACCCTTGCAAACTATGGATTCTAAGCCATAAAGAAGGGTATTTATTTCTCAGTATATAACCAACTGGAGGAGTCTTCTTGTAGAATTGTTCCCACAAATTAAGTGACATTTAAATCAATCTCCGATTCTATGTCGATGCATTTAATCGAATTCTTTCTCCATTTTTAATCTCATTCGTGCGAATTTTTCGATTGCATAATCCTCTCCTTCGACTAAGTCCCAGTAGAAGTTTTCATTTTCGCCCCATTCTTGAAATAGAATGTCAGTAGAAGGACCATAGGGAGTAAAACTATAAAATAAAGCCCAATAGCGTGATAAACGATCGTCAACTATTTTGAAAAAAGCTGCTGCTTTTGGTGTCGGATATTCATCACTATCACTATCCAGTAAGTAATAATATGGCAAATTATCTCTAAAAGTTATTCCATAAACTATGTATTCTTGCCCCAGCTGAAAACCAAGTTCAGTTGTTTCATCGGCAATGTTAATGCTCTTTTTTACAAGATCGATCAGGCTTTTGTCTTCAAGGGAAGAAATGCTATTCTTAATACATACAACTTTCATATTTTAACCCCTTACGTTTTTAGTTGGTGCTGTGCTTTTTAAACTTAAAATCAGCCTTTTCTCCAGTCTGTCGATTCTTCATATAATGCACGACAGAGTCCTTGCCTGCTTCAGACTTAACTTTAACTTCATATTTGTCCCATCCTTGCCAACGCGGGTCTTTCATCTTTTCTGAAGAAATAATCACTTCATGTTTACCTTCCCCACGTTTTGCAGCTTCCAAAGCATTTTGATCTTGTATACTCTTTGGCTCCCTACTCCATTTGTCGGTATTGCTTTCTCGGCTGTTACAAGGTGAATACCGGTCGCACTGTGGGTCGTATCTACCCGACATTCCGCTGCCGCGAGGAGCTGATCCTTCAATTGTCCCGCTTTGTCTATTGTCGCTTCTCTGTGAGATTTCATTTGCAACAAAGGTTGTACCTACAACAACCGCAACTGTTGCTGCTGTAGCCCATATAAGACCTTCACCAATGACCTATGTAAATACAGGGATGACAAAAGCAAAATTGTGAACCAAAATTTCGTTTTTGCCGACAAAGTAATTTTCTGTTTCCTCAACTGTGAGATCATATAGCCACTCTTTTCCCCAGATAGTCTCCTTAAATTCTAGGGCTAAGAGACTGCCATTCCTGCTGAGAAGCGTTGTTCCAACAGACAAATTCTCTGCTTCAATCCATTCTTTAGTATCGGGCATAAAGAAGCGGTGATCTGGGTTCAAATAGAATGTCTCCCCACCGATCACAAGTTTAACAATATGATCCACCTGAAAATGGTGAACTTTAGTAACACGGTTCTGAACAATTTCTCCAGTTTCTGGCGAGAAACTTAAGAGTCTGTCATTCACTCGGATATTTTGGATAGTATCCGGCCCTGTAAAGGTATGAACTATAGTCCCTTCTACGAATCCGCCAACATTATCTACCGGTCCCTGCTGTTCATAACTATTAGCTAAGACTCGATCAAACAGGGAAAGCAAAAGAAATAAAAAACAAAGCAAATTTCTAATCTTCATAAAAAACATGCAAACTCCTAAGAAGGATTTCGTCACAATTAAGAAAGGCTTATAAAATAGAAAATTCATGTCATCCACTGACATTTTTTGGGAAGGTCACTTCTATCTATGGCGAGATTTTCCTTTTTTAGAAAAATCATGAATGGGTTTCATTTTATTTCCGCGTTAAAATACCAAAATCAATCTTCATAGAGGAAAAAATGGAAGATATTCGATGGAAGCAAAGATTTGACCATTTGAATAGAGCTGTCGAACGCTTTAAAGAAGCTTTGCAAGCTATTAAAAAAGAACCAAACAATAAACTGTATAAAATTGCTTTAATCGGTTCTTTTCAATTCTGCTTTGAACTTTCTTGGAAAACTCTAAAAGATTATTTAGCGTACTCAGGTAGTTCAGCTTCTTTGCCAAGAGATGTCATTAAACAAGCTTTTCATTTCCAACTTATAGATGATGGTCAAGTCTGGATAGAGATGTTAGAGGATAGAAATCTCATGGCATACGTCTATGATGAAAAAAAAGCAGAACAAGCTTCTAGCAGTATTCAGATGAAATATTATGATGCTATTCTAAAAGTGCATAATTTTCTGAAAGGTAAGTTGTAGTATATATGTATGGAATACACGAAAAAACTTATAAGCTTCTTCTAGAATATTTCCAAACACAGAAAGACATTGATGAAGTTCGGATCTATGGCTCTCGTGCAATGGGAAAAGAACGACCGGGTTCGGATATCGATTTGGCTATATACTCACATGCAAAAAGAGATCTCAGTGGACACATTAAAACGGACTTAGATGAATTGCCTACACCTTATTTATTTGACGTAACGGATATGAACTATTTGAGTTATGAGCCTCTCAAAGAACATATTCAAAGAGTTGGAAAAATATTGTTTAAACGCAAGTAAGCTTTTTGTTAAAAACTACTTTGTATCGAAATTTCTTCTAAATGTCGCCTCCTCTTTCCCCCTTTGCTTTTTCTTTTTTCCCCTGTAATAAGAGCTCTCAAATCTCTTAGGAGTAAAAGTGTTAAAATACAGTCTGCTTATTTGTTTATTTTTATATTCATTTGAATCTTATGCTGCTGCGGATGATGACGAGCTTTCGAAAAAAAGAGCTTCTGCTCTTCATCTTGCGATTGAAAAACGAGATGTTGAAATGGTTCGAGAGTTGTTAGAGCAAGAAGACATAGATGTGAATGAAGAATGGAATAGAATGACTCCTCTCAGGTATGCAGTAAGTAAGCACTTCAACTTCGCTAAAAAGGATTATTCTGCGATTATTAAAGTATTGCTTGCTCATCCTAAAGTAGATACAAGTGGCATTCTTGCATACATAACAAGCTTTTCTGGACAGCGTTTCACTCAGGCAAACATAGGGGGTAGTTTAAGTTATCCTTTAATCGAGGTATTCCAAGCTGTGCTAGCACACCCTCATACTGAGGTAAACGAAAGAGATGCTAATGGCAATACTCCTCTCTATCTTGCAGTTTATTCTTTGAGTGACTATCATGGAGGAGGCTGCCCTGAAATCGTTGACTTATTGTTAAGTCATCCCCTTGTTGATGTAAATGCTCTAACTTTAAAAGGCCAAACTCCACTAGATGCTGCATTGATTAATAAATCAGAATCTGCTGGAGATTGTTTAAAAAAACTCCTAAGACACCCCCAAATAAATGTATTTCTAGGAGATAGTCCAAGGGGTTTTTTATTATTGCATGTCATATATGTGTTGGCTGATCTTGATATTGTTAAAGTAGTTCTTGATTTAGGAGTGAGTCCCGATCTCTCATTTTATAGGAAAATATGGGAGAAATATTGGAGAGATCATCCTTATTGTTCGAGGTCCAATAATGACTATTGGTGGTTTGATTCTACTTTTTCAGATGAATTTGAGTCAAAGTTTTGCCGAATTTTGAGTTCAAAATATAGAGACATTTTACGTATTGGTTATCAACGACCTGTCTTTAATATTTTTAAGTTCAGAGATATTATGCGTCTCTTGCATTCATACGAACATATTCACAATATGGAGGATATATGGATGAGAGAAGAAACACAAACATTCTATGAAGAAGAAGGTGGTGAAAGTTCAGAACAGGCTGTTAACGAAGGCTATAATAATCAAAACTATATAGAGTGGTTGCCTTCAGAGTTATTGCCTCAAGTGTCTGCGTTCTTGTTAGTTTCACCTTTTTTGTATAATCTTCCTTCTCAATAGAATTCTCTCCCGCATAATACGCCATTTTAACATACCTCCAAAAATCAACTTGGAATTTCTAAAGAGTTTGCCCTAAGCTCATGCATTCATAATGTCATTCATCTTGAAAGGATCATGAATATGGGATTAGAAACTCTTAAGAACTTTGGAATCCAACATCCTTATAAAGCAAAGTATGGTAATTATATAAATGGTACTTTCACTCCTCCCATAGACGGAAACTACTTTCAAAATATTTCTCCGATTACAGGAAAAGAATTTTGCGAAATTCCTCGTTCGAATGAAAAAGATATAGAACTTGCTCTCGACGCTGCGCATGCAGCAAAAGACACATGGGGAAAAACAAACCCTGCAGATCGTGCAAACATACTCAACAAAATGGCAGATGTCCTAGAAAAGAATCTCAACTCACTCGCAATTGCAGAAACCATAGATAATGGAAAACCTCTGCGCGAAACGCTTGCTGCAGACATCCCTCTTGCTATAGACCACTTCCGTTATTTTGCAAGTTGCATCCGTTCCCAAGAAGGAAGTCACAGTGAAATTGATCACGAAACTCTCGCGTATCATTTTCACGAACCCCTAGGAGTAGTCGGTCAAATTATACCCTGGAATTTTCCCATACTCATGGCTGTTTGGAAAATTGCTCCGGCTCTTGCTGCAGGTAACTGTATTGTTCTCAAACCTGCAGAACAGACACCTGCTTCTGTTTTGTATATGATAGAACTTATAGGAAATCTCCTACCTCCAGGTGTTCTCAATATAGTAAATGGATTTGGTATTGAAGCAGGGAAACCACTCGCAAGTTCTAAACGCGTATCTAAAGTTGCTTTCACGGGAGAAACCACAACCGGAAAACTTGTTTTAGAATATGCTTCGAAAAATTTAATTCCTGTAACTTTGGAGCTAGGTGGTAAATCTCCAAACATATTTTTCGAAGATGTGATGGATAAAGACGACGCCTACTTTGATAAAGCACTCGAAGGTTTTGCAATGTTTGCTTTAAACCAAGGTGAAGTTTGCACCTGTCCTTCCCGTGCTTTAATCCAAGAGTCTATCTACGAAAAATTTATGGAGCGTGCACTTAAACGCGTTGCTCAAATCAAAATTGGGAACCCCCTCGATATGTCCACAATGAGCGGTGCTCAAGCTTCCAGTGAACAGATGGATAAAATTCTTTCCTATATTCAAGTGGGAAAACAAGAAGGCGCAGAACTTCTAATGGGTGGAAAGAGAATCTTTTTAGAAGGTGATCTTAAAGAAGGTTTCTATATGGAACCCACAGTTTTCAAAGGTCACAATAAAATGCGTTTGTTCCAGGAAGAAATTTTTGGACCTGTGCTTTCCGTGACAACTTTCAAAGACGAAGCAGAAGCTTTGGAGATTGCAAATGACACCCTTTACGGATTAGGTGCGGGTGTTTGGACGCGACAGGCGAATTTGGGCTATAGAATGGGAAGAGCTATCAAAGCTGGTCGTGTTTGGGTCAACTGCTACCATCTGTATCCTGCTCATGCGGCGTTTGGTGGTTATAAACAATCGGGGATAGGAAGAGAAACTCACAAGATGATGTTGGATCACTACCAACAAACAAAGAATTTACTTGTGAGTTACAGTGAGTCCAAACTCGGATTTTTCTAGAGCAAAATTCCCGCTACGCAAGCAGACATAAAGCTTGCAAGTGTTCCACCTAACATCGCTCTTAACCCACAGCTTGCAAGGTCTTTTCTGCGTGAGGGTTCAAGAGCACCGATCCCACCAATTTGCATAGCAACGGAACTAAAATTTGCAAATCCACACAGAGCGTAGGTTGCAATAATAATCGAACGTTCACTAAGCGCACCTGCTTTCGTATGATCCGCAAGATGTATGTAAGCGATGAATTCGTTAATGACCGTTTTTTCTCCTAGGAGTTTTCCCACAATGGCTGTCTCATGCCAAGGTACACCTAACAAAAAAGCGAATGGTTGAAACACATAACCTACAAGGCTTTCGAAAGTTATGGAAAAACCAAAAACATTTCCAACTTTGCTAATAATCAAATTGATAAAAGCAATCAGAGCAATGAAAGCGATTAACATGGCTCCTACGTTTAAAGCAAGTTTGAGCCCCTCGGAAGCTCCATTGCAGGCTGCTTCGAAAATGTTTGTTTCTTTTTCCAAATGTAATTCGATTCGGGATTCTTCACTTTTAGTTTCTGTTTCAGGGACAAGCAATTTTGAAATCAAAATGGCAGCAGGAGCGGACATAATGGAAGCTGTAATCAGGTGCCCCGCAGAGATTCCAAAGCTTGCATAAGCGGATAATACAGCTCCTGAAGTCATTGCCATACCAACAGTCATCATGGTGTTGATCTCTGAAAGTGTCATTGATTTTAAATAAGGTTTAATAAAAAGTGCAGACTCTATTTGTCCTACAAAGACATTGGTCCCCGTCAGTAAACCTTCCACAGCAGAGGCATTAAGCCCATGTTTCATAATGTAGGAAAGGGCACGGATCATTCGTGGGATGATACCCCAATAGAAAAGCAGCGAAGAAAGTGCAGATATGAAAATAATTGTAGGAAGAACTCGGAAAGCAAAAACCTGTGTTGCAGGAGAGTCTCCAAAGAGAAACGAAGATCCTTTGTCAGAAAGAAGTAGAATTGCGTTGATTCCATGACGGGCTGCTTCAAATATAGAACGTCCTAACTCGGTTCTTAAAATAAAGAGGGCAAAGAGAAACTGGAGAGCAAGTCCGCCACCGATAGCACGCCAATTCACAATTCTGCGGTTTGTGGAAAAACACCAGGCTACAAACATCATAAAAAATAGGCCGAAAAAGCCTATGAACCTTTGTTCCAAATCGTTCTCCTTTGAGTCTTAAGAATTTTTGTAAAGAGCGCTTGAGAGGCTTCGCTCTTCTAGCAGAGAGCTTCCCCTTTTTGAAAGTCTTTTCTTTAGAATTAGATGTGCTAAAATCTCAACTGTAATTGATCATACAAACAGAGGGTTCACTTCTATGAGTTCTGGCGGAGAAGTGCTAGATAAGCAAGTCAAGCAAGATGCACAAAAGATAGAAATGGTTTTGAGGGAATTGAGTCGTGTGATTGTGGGTCAAAATCCCATTACAAAACGGCTCTTAATGGCTATGATTTCCGGTGGCCATGTTTTATTGGAAGGCTTACCAGGTTTAGCAAAAACAACAGCCATTAAAAGTTTGGGAAAAGTAAGTGCTTTATCTTTTAAGCGGATACAATTTACCCCCGATCTTTTACCTGCAGATCTTATAGGAACGCAGATCTATGATCCTCGCAATGCAGAATTCAAAGTGCGCAAGGGTCCTATATTTGCTCACCTTGTACTTGCGGATGAGATCAACAGAGCTCCTGCAAAAGTTCAGTCTGCTCTTTTAGAAGCGATGGAAGAAAAGCAGATCACAATTGGTGATCAAACCTATGTACTTGACGAACCTTTCCTCGTTATGGCGACTCAAAACCCTATAGAACAAGAGGGAACCTATCCTTTGCCAGAGGCTCAAATTGACCGTTTTCTTTTCAAATTAAAAATGACTTATACTTCTCCTGAAGACGAAGTTGAAATCATTAAACGCTCAGCGCTGAGGAATGATTCTGAATTGGAAAAAGTTATTACGCGTCAAGAAATTATTTCCATGCGTGAGACTGTTCAGAATATTTATGTCTCTGACAAAATTCGTCAGTATATTGTCAATATTGTCTACGCGACACGAACACCAAAACAAAGGGGTTTTAACGATCTTGCAACGTATATTGAATACGGGGCGAGTCCACGCTCTTCGATTTATCTTGATCGTGTTGCACGTGTGAATGCGATGTGTGAGGGGCGAAGTTTTGTAAGTCCACAGGATGTGAAAGATGTCTGTGTGGATATTCTTCGTCATCGGATTAAGCCGACGTATGAAGCAGAAGCTGAGAATATAAAATCAGAAGACATCATAGCAAAAATTCTTGATAGGGTGGATGTGCCTTAAGATGCTTTCTTCGAAGATACTTCAGCAGATACGCAATATAGAACTCAAAGCGGGGCGTCTTGTCAATGATGCCTTAGCGGGTGAGTATGTTTCTGTATTCCGTGGAATGGGAATGGAATTCGATAGAGTTCGTGAATATGAAGCAGGAGACGATGTTCGCACCATCGATTGGAACGTAACAGCTCGAACAAATGCGCCTTATGTTAAAATTTTCCGAGAAGAGCGGGAACTTACTCTCATGCTTCTTGTGGATGTGAGCCCTTCTCAATCTTTTGGTAGTACTGGCACCTTCAAGAACGAAGCAACCACTGAACTGGCTGCTATACTTGCTTTTCTTGCAATCAAAAATAATGACAAGGTTGGATTGATTTTGTTTTCCGATCATGTCGAGCAGTATATTCCACCGAAAAAAGGTCGTTCGCATGTTTGGAAAATTATCAGGGAAGTTTTGACTTACCGAGGTAAAGGTAAAACTACAAATATGAAGGAGGCTCTCGATTTCTTCAATCGCGTGAGTAAACGGAAAACGATGTGCTTTTTGCTTTCCGATTTTTGTGTAGATCATTTTGAAAAAGCTCTGGAATTAGCAGCTCATCGTCATGATTTGACTTGTGTAGAAGTAAGGGATGCGCGTGAGAAGGAATTGCCAGCCAATGGTCTCATGGAATTTCAAGATGCAGAAACAGGTGAACGACTTGTAATTGATACAAGTGATTCAGGGTTTAGAAAAATGTATTCAGAAAAAGTTTTGAAAGACCAAGAGAAACGCATCGATTTTTTTAGAAAACACAAAGTGGATTTCTTTGCAGTCAACACACAGGACTCTATAGTGCAGGCTGTTATTCGTTATATGCATTTACGTGAACGACGGTTGAAATTGCGATGAGTATGCAGGATCAAAATATAGATAATTCCCTTCCTCCTCACGGGTTGAGGGATTTGATTCCTTATAAATTTTTTTGGGAAGATCTGTGGCCTAAAGCTCTTGTAGTTTTAGGAATACTTTTACTTTTGTTTATTCTTTATAAATTGGGAAAGAAATTTTTTAAGAGAGCACCGAAAGTTGTCATTCCTGAAGATCCTTTTTTAGTTTTGGAACGTAAGCTGTCCAAAATGCTTCCACCTGAACCATTTGAAGGAAAGCCGAGTACGCAGTATTTTTTCGATTTGAATATGATTTTTCGGCAATTTTTGGAACTTTGTTTAAAAATTCCCGCAACGGATTTAACCTTACAAGAATTGAAAGAACCTTTGCGTTTTAAAAGTCCTCTTTCAAGGGAAGTGACAGAAGATATTTTGAAGTTTTTAGAACGCAGTGAGTATATTAAATATGCAGGTTTCGAGACCAATCTTGATGAAGCGAAAGAATGCCATTTGCAAGTCATCAAGTGGGTTTCCTATATTCGTCCTCGTCGTTTAGAAGAATCTTCTAAAGATCAGAGTGTCATGAATTTGATGAAAGAAGGGGTTTAAAATCGTTAGTTCTTTTGCACAACCTTATTATCTTCTGATTCTCTTGATTTTAATTCCTATGTTTTATTGGGAATTCAAGAGACCTCGAACGACATTTATATTTCCGTCTTTAAAGACGATGAAGACTCTAACTCACGGCTCTTTACTACACCGTCTACCCTTCTTTTTGAGGGTTTTGAGTGTCGTTATGCTTTCTCTAGCACTTGCGCGTCCCCAGTCTGGTCGCAGTCAGTCGAAGCGTCGGACAGAAGGAGTCGACATCATGCTTGTTGCAGATACTTCAGGTTCCATGAATGCTTTGGACTTTGTTATCGAAGGAAAAAGAACGAATCGACTTTCCGTCGTTGAAAAAGCGATGGAGGATTTTGTGCAAGCACGAACAGATGATCGCATAGGATTGGTTGTATTTGGAACTTATGCTTATGCTTTGTCTCCTTTAACTCTGGATCATGATGTTATTTTGGAATTGATCGATAATATGAAAGTCGGAATGGCAGGAGAGGAGACTGCCATTGGAGATGCGATTGGTGTTGCAACGAATCGCTTGAAAGATATTACTTCGAAAAGCAAGATAATTATTTTGCTTACCGATGGTGAAAACGATGCAGGAAAATTAGATCCGAGAGAGGCAGCAGAAGCTGCAAAAGCAATGGGAATTAAAATCTATACTGTCGGTGTTGGAAGCGAAGGAGATGTCCCTATTCAAACTCCTTATGGATACCAACGTGTGCGTTTGCCTATAGATGAAAAGCTGCTTAAAGAAATTGCAGATATGACAGGTGCTCGTTATTTTAGAGCTACAGATACCGATGCTTTATTTGACATCTATCATACGATTGATAGTTTGGAAAAGACTTCAACGGAAGTAGAAGTCTTTTATAATTATGATGAGCATTTCATGTATCTGGTTTGGCCTGTGCTGATGCTTTTGTTTATGGAAATTCTATTGAGAACAACTCGCTTGAGAAGGCTTCCCTAATGGTTTTTGGAGACACTAAAATCCTTTTGCTATTATGGGTTCTTCCCCTCTTATTTCTTTTAACTGTTGTGGAAGTGAGAACTATACGTCGTCGTTTTGAAAGTTTTGCTCGTCTGCGTTTAGAAGACCTTCTTTCTCGTGTGTGGAGTTACAAAAAAACGGTATTTAAAAGTCTTTTGCTTTGTTTAAGCTTTGCTCTTTTAGTCTTTGCACTTGCTCGTCCACGTTGGGATTTTGAGTGGAAAGATGTTCACAGAGGTGGGACCGATATTGTCATTGCTTTGGATCTTTCAACTTCAATGCTTGCAACAGATATTTCTCCGAACCGTTTGGAAAGAGCCAAGCGAGAAATTATGGATCTTCTTAAAATCCTAAAAGGAGATCGTGTTGGTATTGTTGCATTTGCGGGTGTTGCATTTGTGTATACTCCGTTAACTGTCGATTACAGACTTGTCGACATTTTTATGAAACAACTCAGTTTGAAACTGATGCCTGTTCAAGGAACAGCTATTGGGGAGGCCCTACATCAATCTATAGACGCTTTAGAGAAAGCTTCTTCTACAGATACCCAGGGCAAAGCTGTCATTCTCATTACAGATGGAGAAGATCAAGGAACCGATGTTCTTTCTATTGCAAAACAAGCAAAGGAGAAGGGCATCCATATACATGCTGTGGGGATAGGTTCTGAAGCAGGTGCCCCTATCCCTTTACCTGACGGTGGATTTAAAAAAGACCAGAATGGAAACATCGTTGTTTCGAAATTGGATGAGAGAACTCTGCAATCTATCACTGCAGAAACAGGTGGACTCTACGTACGTTCGAGTACGGGAAATCTTGATCTAGATCAGATTTACAAAAGTATAAAAAAAGGGACGCCTGACGAAGAGGGGGAAATTTCACGACAAAAAATTTGGCATGAGCGCTTCCAGATTTTCTTAGCTCTTGCTTTGTTTTTATTAGTTCTTGAGTTTTTTATGAGGAGTACTTTGCCAAAAAAACAAGGAGAGAGAAAAACGGATCTTTCGTTCTTAGTTTTATTTTGCATAGCTGCTTTTTTAAATCCTAAGCTTCATGCAAATGATGCGAGAGAGGGACAAAAAGCTTTTGAAGCTAAAGATTATAAGACGGCATCTGATAAATTTACGAACGCTGAAATCAAAGAACCAGACCAACTCCAACATGCATACAATCGTGGTGTGAGCCAATTTTACAATAAGCAATACAAAGAAGCTTCCGAGGCCTTCGCGAAATCTGCATTATCTCAGGATAAAAATTTGGCAGAGAGATCCTATTATAACTTGGGAAATACAGAAGCAGCTCAGCAGAAATATGAAGAAGCTATTAAAGCTTATGAGCAAGCATTGGGAGTGAATCCTCAGGATAAAGAGGCGCAAGAAAATTTGCAATGGGCAAAGAAAAAACTTGAGGAACAAAAGCAAAAACAAGAAGAGAACAAAGATAAAAAAGACGAAAAAGAAAATAAAGACGAGAAGAAAGATCAAAAACAAGATCAGAGTCAGGATAAGGATAAAAAGGACGAACCTAAAAAGGATGACTCAAAAAAAGACGAAAAAGAAAATAAAGACAGTAAAGATTCTAAAGACGAAAAAGAGAACGCAGAGAAAAAACAAGCAGACAAAGAAAATTCGAAAGAAAAAGAGAATGCGAAACAGAATGAAGAACATCAAGCGCAGCAAGGAAAAGAGGGTGCAGAGCCTAAGGAATTGAGCAAAGAGCAGGCCGAAAAATTACTGCGTATGATGGAAAATCAGGAACAGGTTTATGGGATGCCTCCTAAATATAGGAAGCCTTCTAAGACACCTGATAAGGATTGGTAGTATATTCAATGAGGAATCTGAATTTGAAATATTTTTTTCTACTTAGTTTTCTACTTTTGTCAAACTCTGCTTTTTCGGGAACAGCTCATGTTCAACTTGATCACCAAGATGGTGAGTTGGGTGAACCCTTTCAGTTGAGTGTGACTATATCTGGAAGTCTTTCAGGAAAAGTTGAATTACCTGAGATTCAAGATCTTATTGTTTCAGGGACAGGCACGTCAACGAACGTCTCGTGGATCAATGGGACTGTAACAAAAGAGACAAGCTATAATTTTGTCATCGAGCCCCAAAAAGAGGGGACCTTCACCATTCCTTCTTTGAAACTTAAAATAGACGATGAGTGGGTGAATACGGACCCTGTTTCTTTCACAGTACGAAGCGGAGGGAATATTCCTCCTCCCTCTCGTGGGAATACACAAAATAAGTCCAATAAAAATCCGCAAATGGGGGATGCAGAAGAAACTGATCAGGACCAGGACAAAAATCCTAATGTGTTTATAGAACGTGAATTTTCTAAAACGGATCCTTATGAAGGTGAGCCGATTGTTGTGCTCACAAAAATTTATCATAAGGTGCAAGTTGTAAATATCGAGAGTAACAACGACAAGCCTTCCGGTGTTCGTGTTGTAGAAAACAAACAGCAAGAAAACAGTCAAGAGCGACGGGGGAATAGTGTCTATAATGTCATTACACTCAAACAAACCATGATTCCTCTGAGATCAGGAAAAATTCATATTCCTGGTTTTCGCATTCGAGCCTCACTCATCATGGCTACAGAAAGAAAACAGCGTCGTGGTGGTGGAGGTGCCTTTGATGATTTCTTTGACGACTTTTTCAATGGTGCGCGCAATAGGGTTGTGCAAAGAGCAATTTCAAGCAAAGAAGCGGATTTAAATGTAAAAGCCCTTCCTAGTGAGGGTCGGCCTGCAAATTTTAATGATCTCGTAGGGATTTTAAGAATAGATAGTGAATTGACTCACACGGAATTGAAGGCAGGCGATACGACCACGTTGACGGTGACCATAGATGGTGTTGGGGCTCTGGATACTATGGGGGAACTCACTTTAAACTTAAGCCCTAATATTCGTATCTATCCTGATAAGCCTCAGGTCCAAGAAAAAATTTCTGAACGATTTGGGTTAGAATCAAAAAGAATTATCCGTTATGCATTAGTCCCTACACAAAAGGGTGACTACAAATTAGGGCCTCTGAAAATTCCATACTTTGATTTTAGCACGGGCAAATTTGCAGAACTCAGTACAGACTTGGGTACACTTAAGGTTGCAGAAGGTGATGCTAGCAATGCTTCTGTGAACACACATGCAGTGACCCAATCTCATGCAAGTCCACGAAATGATGTGAAGGCTCTCGCAAATGATCTTATAGATATTCACCGAAATATCTCTTTGGACCATGATGGGCTCCTTACTCGCAGAGATTACAGATTTCTTGTATTTCTTATAGGTTTACCAGGGTTTCTTTGCTTGCTAGTTCTTCTTGTGCGTTCATTTAGGGGTTATTCTTTTGCAAGAGCTGTGAGCCGTAAAAAATCAGCTTACAAAAATTTTGAAAAAAGAATGAGTTCATTGAAGGACAAAGAAAGTTCTCAGCTAACATTGCAAGAATCTTACAATGCCTTTCGAACGTTTATTGGAGAGAAATTTAACCTCAATGGGAGTGCCTTGACAGGGCGGGAATTGGGTGAGGAGTTGTTTAAAAAACAAATCCCTCAAGAGATTTTGAATGAAGTCGAAAATCTAGCAAAAACATTAGATCTGAGCCAGTATGCGAGAGATGAGATTGCAAGTGCTCAAGTAAAAATGCTTATGGGGACCATCCAGAGATTGGCTCAGGAGATTGAAAAACGATGTTAAAATTTAATATGCGCTTTACTACCTTTGCTTTTTTTTGGCTTTTATTATCATCGAATCTTTTTTCGGATTCTTTGACTGAAGCTGTGCAAGCTTATGACAAGGGAGATTTTCAAAAATCAGTTTCTCTTTATGAAGAAATGTTGCAGAAGGGTATTCATAACGGATCTATTTACTATAACTTAGGCAATTCATACTTTCGCATGGGAGAAAAGGGTAAAGCTATTTCAGCGTATTTAGCAGCACGTCGTTTATTGCCGCGTGACCCTGATGTGAAAGCAAACTTAAAATTTGCGCATGATCAAATGGTTGACAAGTTAGGTTTACGATCATCGAGTTCTATAGTACGTGACTTTTGTTTTTGGGTGGATCATACGACACCAAGAGAAGTCCTTCTCTTCTCTTCTCTTTTAGCTTGCCTTGGTTTAACAATACTCTTTCTTTCTCTCGTCATGTTTAAGTTCATGTATTTGAGGGTGTGGAGCCTTGTTCTTAGCTTTCTTGCATGTTTGGGCTTCTTTATGTTTGCAACGAGTTTGTACTATGAAGAAGTTTGGGGTGCTGTCTCTGTCCCTATTTCCGAAGTACGATCGGGACCTGGAACGCAGAATACGGTCGTCTTTCAGTTGCATGAAGGGGCACCCGTTTTAGTGGAAGCAAAAGAAGGAGGCTGGTATCGCATCTCTTTGTCTGACTCCAAAATAGGTTGGATTTCGTCTCAGGATCTTAGCGTTATTTTATTTTAATTTTTCATTAGACATTCTCTTGTTTCTTAGATTTATCTTAAATTGTTCAAGGCCTATTTCCTGTTTATAGTGTTGAACAGGAGGTGGGTATGAAGTTTTTTGTTTATGTTCTTTTTGCTTTTGTCTTCGTTGAGATGGGGCTCGTGGCAAGCTCTGAAGGATTATCTTTTTATGATGATCCGAATTTAATTGAATATTTGAAAGAGGATTTGAAAAAGAAAGAGCTCAGGATTTTGGAAAGTGAAAATCGAAAGGTTCTTTCGGTTTTAAAAAGTAGAAGAATTGAAATTTCATTAAACGAAAATAAGCTTAAGAACTGGCATCTATTGTTTGCTGTTGAAACTTATAATGAGAAAAAACTAAGAGAATTGCTAAGTGATGGTGCCAATCCCAATGTGGAAGTTCATATCGAAATCATCACAGAATACAGGGATTACAAAGAAATTATAACTCGAAGAAGAACACCCCTCTATTACGCGGTTTCTCTTCCTGATTTTGCCGAATCTATTGCTGGGATCCTTATTGATAAAGGAGCTTTGCTTCCTATTGGAGAGATATCAAAATCTATTGTGACAACAATAAATCAAAAGAGATACACAAAGCTTTTGGAGACTTTGAAGAGTAGGGGGCTTTTACATCAAGAATTTACTCAAATAGAAAAGAAAAATGCACTTCGCCAAGAAGGAGCTAGTGTAGATCTACAGCGGCGTCGTTTTGCTGAAATCGGGAAGAGAAATAGTCTTGAGTTAGAGGAAGCGGTTAAAAACCAAAACTATGACCTTTTAGAACGACTACTTCAAAAATATAACGAAAATAGTCGAGCAAAAATGACACAACTTTATATCGCGGCACTTAATATAGAAGAATGTGATAGATTTAAAAAAATGTTGGAGTTTCTTCAAACGAAGGGTGTAGATATTAATGGGTACGATGAAAGGTTAAAAGTCTCTGTCTTAGAGTTTTTTATCCAAAATATGACTATGATCAATTATAAGAAAATATGGTTTTTGTTGGGGAAAAGAGCAGATATTATTCAAAAGAACTCCAAAGGAGATACACCCTTAGATCTTGCTGTCAAATGTAATCAGAAATTTTTCGTAACAGAAATAGCTGATATCTTCCCTTTTAAGAGATTTCCTCGACTTTTTATTTCTGCTGCGACTTTGAAAGATAGTTTCGCGTTTCAAGAGATGGTGAGAACACTTATAAAAGCTCGTGGAGATATTAATGCTATAGATCCCCAATATGGATCTGTTCTGCATTATTTAGTTAAGACTCTTAATTTAACTATAGATGAAAAAATTCAAAGGATTTCATTTTTAATTTCTATGGGAGCTGAAGTGAATAGAGAAGATGAGAGTGGAAAAATAGCATACGATTATGCCCTTGAAAGAAATTATGCATCATTGCTTCCTATTCTTTCTGAAGAAGCAAATAAAATGCAGCTAGTTTATCAGGATTGAGTTCGAGTTGAATGCTGATTTTTTCTTCTAATAAACGTATGCTTTCTTCGAGTATTCTTTTTGATGATTCATCTTTTTCTCTATCCAATCTTTTTAAAGTTTTTTGAAGGAGCATCACTCTGGTTGAAATATCTTCCGCATTTGATTCATGTTTACGTAGCATTTTTGCTCTCAATTCAATTTTTTCTATACTCCATCCACATTTTGAAGTTGGGTCTCTGCATTCCTCAAGGGATAGTATAGGAGAGAGTTTTTTAATTTTACGAAGGTTTTCAAAAGTTACAAATTTACGAAGCTCCGCTTTGCGGAGTCCTGAGTGGGCTACAATATCGTTTTCAAATTTTGGAATGATTTTCTCTTTTAAATGCTTCTTTACATTGGAAGGTGTGGTGTCTCTCTCTCGAGCCTCATGTGCTAAGAGATAATTCGAAAAAGCAATCGCAAGAGGACTTGGATTCTCAGAGGAATAGTCGCGTATAAGTTCATCGATATCGAGTGAATCAGCTGCATGAATAGCTAGTGGGGATAAGAGAAATACGTACAGAATGAACAAAAATTTCATATTTCACTCCTTGATTCTTAATTTTGTAATGTTCTGTTTTTATCCTATATAGGTCTCTGTAAGTTTTGACTAAGTTCGATATTTGATATATGACCAGAGAACGCATGAATTTTTGACGGAGTGGAATAAAAACCTTATGACTAAAGAGAATTTTTTAAAAACTACAGAGATGTTGGTTGCTTTGGCCTTTGGTGTTGCGTATTGGCTATTTGACTTACATATTGCAACCATCGTTTTGATCATTGGGATGACCGCGTTTGTCGTTTTAGTGAAATCCCTAGGACTGAAACTTACTAAACTTCAGCTTATAAGCTGGCTGGCAGTTCTTTTTCTTGGAGGGGCTGCGGTGTTTTTGAAAGATGAGAGTATCATCAAATGGAAGCCAACAGTGATTAACGCTGCTGTTGGTCTTGCTTTTTTAGCAACACAGTTTTTGGGAAAGAAAACCCTTATGCAGCGTCTGATAGAGGATAAGGTTCCTGCTCCTGTGGGGATGTTGCGGCGGGTCAATTTTTCTACGGGTTTATTTTTTCTGTTCTTAGCTGTACTGAATATTGTCGTTGCTCAGAATTTTTCAACAACAGTGTGGGTGAATTTCAAACTCTTTGGAGTTTTTATTTTGAATCTGTGCTTCCTTGGAGCATGTCTGTATTATTTGAGAGCGTATCTTTCGAATCTTCTTCCACCCGAGAATGGAAGCAAAAATTAAATTTTTGCAGGGGAAAAGTGGCGCACTCGGAAGGACTCTAACCTCCGACCCTCGCGTTCGAAGCGCGATGCTCTATACAGCTGAGCTACGAGTGCAAAAGAATAGACCATGAAACTTATCAGGACCGTCATATTTGTCAAGCCTTGCTCCCATCGCTGAGGCCGTGGCAAAAAAAAACCCACATGTTTCCATGTGGGTTTTTTTATTCGGTAGAGATATTAGCTAGCGCTGTTTCCTTTAGCTTGTGCTTCACGGAACTTCGCAACCAATTGCTCTTGAATCGACATAGGAACCGGACGGTAGCGTGCAAATTCCATTGTGAATGTTGCTTTACCCTGAGACATAGAACGAAGGTCTGTAGAGTAACCAAACATTTCAGAAAGTGGAACTTCTGCATTGATGATTGTGAAATCTTCACGAATGTCGCTTCCTGTAAGAAGACCGCGACGTGAAGAAAGATCACCCTGTACAGGTCCTTGGTATTCTGCTGGTGATTCGACTTCGACCTGCATAATTGGTTCGAGGATCACAGGTTTAGATTCCAAGAAGGCTTCTTTGAAAGCCATACGTGCCGCAATCTTAAATGCCATCTCGGAGGAATCCACTGCGTGGTAACTTCCGTCTTCGAGCTCAATCTGAGCACCGATAACTTGGTAACCGCCTAATGGACCTTTGTCGATAGATTCACGGAATCCTTTTTCGCAACCAGGAATAAATTCCTTCGGAATGTTTCCACCCACAACTTTATTGATGAAAATAAAGTTGTCTTTAGAATCTTCTGGCAACGGACGTAAGGTTCCCACAACGTGAGCGTACTGTCCGGAACCACCGGTTTGCTTTTTATGTTTGTAGTTGTATGCAGCAGGGATCGTCGGAGCTTCGCGGTAGTTAACCTTAGGCTGTCCGACAATAACGTTTGCTTTGTACTCACGCTGAATACGCTGAGCATAAATCTCTAAGTGAAGTTCACCCATTCCACGCATGATCGTTTCGTTGGATTCTGGATCGACGTAAACACGGAAGGTTGGATCTTCTTTTGTGAAACGGTTAAGCGCTTTGGAAAGTTTCGCAAAGTCTTCTGGTTTTTCACATTTGATAGCAAGTTCGATAACAGGCTCTGGAACGTACATACTTTCCATAGTCTGATTCAAATTCTCATCGCAATAGGTATCACCGGATGCGCAGTCCACACCAACCATCGCTACGATGTCACCCGCCTGAGCTTCGTTGATCTCAACGCGATCGGATGCAAACATCTGAACAATACGGCCAATACGCTGTTTTTTACGCAAACGTGGGTTGTAGAAGTTTTCACCCTTACGCATCGTACCCTGATAGATACGTGTGTAAGTCAACTGACCATAAGCATCTTCTGTAATCTTGAAAGCCATTGCTACAAGAGGCTTGCTTGGATCTGGAAAGACTTCCACGTGTGCATCTTTTGCTTCTACACCTTTTGCCAATTGATCGTTGTCGATAGAATAGTACTTACGATCCAATGGACTTGGTAAATAGCGTCCAACAGCATCGAGAAGCAACTGAACGCCTTTGTTTTTGTAGGCAGAACCGATGTAAACCGGTGTGATTTTGCGTTCAAGTGTTGCTTCGCGGATTGTTTTATGAAGAAGTTCTTCAGGAACTTCTTTCTCTTCGAGCAACAATTCAGTCATCTCATCAGAGAACATAGAAACACCATCATACATCAATGCATGGTATTCTTTTGCCTGTTCCATATATTCAGCAGGAATCTCTTCCTCACGAATGTTTTCACCGTTTTTACCGTCGAAATATATCGCTTTCATTTTGATCAAGTCGATGATGCCACCGAAGTCATCTTCGAGACCCATGGGGAGTTGCATAAGAACTGGGTTGTGACCCAATTTTTGTTTTAATTGTGATGTAACTTTGAATGGGTTTGCGCCAGCTCTATCAAGTTTGTTGATAAACGCCAAGCAAGGTACACCGTAACGTCTCATCTGACGGTCTACAGTGAAAGACTGAGATTGGACACCGGATACGCCGCAGAGAACAAGTACGGCACCGTCAAGTACACGCAAAGAACGTTCTACTTCGATTGTGAAGTCAACGTGTCCTGGGGTGTCGATAAGCTGAATAAGTGTGTTTTTCCATTGGATAGTAACAGCAGCTGAGGTGATGGTGATTCCACGCTCTTTTTCGAGTTCCATGAAGTCCATTTTTGCACCGTCGCCATCACCGCGTACCTCTTGGATACGGTGAATCATACCAGTGTAAAAAAGAATGCGCTCACTGAGGGTTGTTTTCCCTGAGTCAATGTGCGCAGAAATTCCGATATTTCGGTAGTCCTTGAGTTCAAACTTTTTCTTGTTCATGGTTCGAGTGTTTCCTTGAGGAGTTGCTGTTAGACGCCGTATTTACACTTTTTTCTGAAAAGAATCAACCTTGGAGGGGTATGGATGGCCTAAACATCCCATTTTTTGAACATTTTGCGAAAGGCGAAAGGGAGGAGCGCTTTGAGATCTTGTAGAAAATCTCGGGGAGATTTTGGAAATGAAAGACGCAGGGCCGTTTTTAGTCCCTCATAAGTTTCTTGGTTGAAGGGATACCAGTAGAGGTTTCTATTGCTAGGAAGGAGGTCCCAGCTGATGACTTTGCAATGGGTCATTTCTTCAAGACCCGCAGCTCCGTGCGTCCTTCCAAGGCCAGATTCTTTCCATCCGCCCCAAGGGGTTTCGGAAAGAGCATGTGTTATCGAATGGTCATTGATTGTGGTCACCCCTGTTTCGAGATAAAGGGCTATTTCCTTGGCCCGCTTTATGTCCCTTGTCCAAATCGATGAGGTCAGCGCGTATTTGCTGTGGTTTGCAAGATTCACAGCTTCCCTTGCAGTACGGACCTTCATGACGGAAAGTACAGGTCCGAAAGTTTCCTCTTTCATAACTTTCATCGAATGATCAACATGGACTAAGACCGTTGCGGGAAAGTAGTTTCCAGTCAAAGACTCTTTGCCAGTCGATTGAGCGATAATTTTTGCTCCTTTTTCGACGGCTTCTTTAACATGTGCATCGATGATTTCCAATTGCTTGGGATTCGTAATCGCTCCGACCTCAATATCGGGATCTTGGAAAGAACCATGTCTCAAAGCTTTTGTTTTTTTAGTAAGCAGTTCTATAAACTCGTCATAGATCTGTTCATGAACATAAGCTCTTTCTATTCCTGCACAGGTTTGTCCCGCATTTTGAAAGGCCCCCCATGTGGCTCCGTTCGTTGCTCGTTCTAAATCTGCATCTTCAAGAACAATCATGGCATCGTTGCCACCAAGTTCAAGAGAAAGAGGTGTGAGCGTTTCAGATGCTTTGCGCATCAACTCTTTTCCCACACGTACGGAACCTGTGAAGAAAATTTTATCTATACCATTTGCAAAAAAAGCATCTGCAAGTTCAGCACCTGGTTTCTCTAAAAGATGGAACAAATTTTTTGGTAAGCCAGAAGATTCCACAATTTTTTTTATCAAAGGTCCTACATTTGGTGTGATTTCGTGGGATGTTTTCAGAAGGATGGCGTTACCCGCAATAAGTCCCATGACAACTTCACCGAAAGGAATAGAAAGAGGGTAATTCCATGGGCTTATGATTCCTACGACACCCAAAGGCATGCGAGCGATAGCATTGCGTTTGTTCATGAGAAGGGGAATAGAAGGTTTTAACTTTCGAGTTCGTAAAACGGATTCTGCATTGTTTGCATACCATTTGCATGCAAATGCACAGGGTAAAACTTCATCTGCTAATGCGTCAATTTTTGTTTTGCCTGTATCTTTGCAGAGAATATCCACAAGCGTATCTGCATTTTCTACTATGTAATCACGCATTTTATCGATGTAAACTTTGCGTTCGGAAAATGTGCTTTGGGCCCATTCTTTTTGCGCAAGACGCGCACTTACGAAGATGTCCGTGAGGTCTAAGGGTGTTCCCGTCATATTTAAACCTTAAACTTGAGTTTGTTTGCTCGAACTTCTAGGCTACAGTATCCTTCAAAAATTGGCTTTGTCTCAAGAAGAGTTATGAAGAGTTATAGAAAAGGTTTGATATGAGTTCTAAAAAAGTAAGTCCGCGCCGCTTGAAAGGCTTCCAAGATTACACTCCTGAGATTATGGAGAAGCGGCTTATGATCTTACAGACTGCACGGAACCTAGCAAAATGCGCAGGTTTTCAGGAAATTGCAACACCTGCATTGGAATACGCAGAAGTTCTTCTGGGAGTGGGTGGAGAAACAGACAAGCAGGTTTTTCGTTTCACCGATGGAGGTGAGCGCGATGTTGCCATGCGCTATGATCTGACGGTTCCCTTTGCACGTTATGCTGCGGAAAATTATGGTCAGTTGCCTATACCTTTTAAACGGTTGCAAATCGGTGATGTTTGGCGTGCAGAAAAGCCACAAAAAGGTCGTTATCGCGAATTTTGTCAGTGTGATATCGACATCATTGGTGTCGATACACTTTCTGCAGATTTAGAAATACTTCTTACAGTTTCTAAAATTCTTCTCAAAATTATTCCTGTGCCTTTTACAATTTCTTGTAACAACCGTGTGATCCTTTCTTTTTTGATCCGCAAAATTTTAGGATTGCATGATGAGAAATCTGAACAAGAAGCTTTGATACTTTTAGACAAGTTAGACAAACAGGGTAAAGAAAGTGTTGTCAAACAATTTTCTGAAAATCTAAATGTCCCTGAAATTAAATCTTCCGAATTGTTAGATCTTATTAGTACTTTTCATCAGGACAATGTTTCTTCTCTAACAAAGTTTTTTGAGGATGCAGAAATAAAAGAAACGTGGAAGCGTTTCGAAGAGACATTGAAAATCATGCAAGAGATGACTCGTGGAACGCATTGCAAAATAGAAATGAATCTGAGTATTGCGCGGGGACTCGCTTATTACACAGGTATTGTCTATGAAACGACTGTTGACAATGTAAGTGGTTTCGGATCGGTGTGTTCCGGTGGACGCTATAATAATTTAGCAGAACGTTTCGTAGATCATGATATGCCTGGTGTAGGTATTTCCATCGGAGTTGATAGACTGACTGCTTTGTTGATGGAAAAGGAAGGTGTGCAAGCACAGGCTCCTGCTCAGGTTTATATTGCCGTTGCAGGACCGGATTGTGTTGCGGATGCTTTCAAGTTGGCTTCTCGTTTGCGTGACTCGGGTATTTCTGTAGATCTCTCTTTGAAGGAACAGAAGCTGGGATCTCAGTTTAAGAATGCTGATAAACGTGGGTTCCATTGGGTTGTCGTTGTAGGTGGAGATGAAGTTAAGGCTCAACTCTATCCTTTGAAGAATATGAAAACAGGAGTCGAAGAGAAAGGCTTGAGTGTGGATAAAATTATTGCGGGTGTGAGTGGTTGTTTTTAACTTGTTTTTTAAGTCGAGGAGAATCGAATAACCACCATAAAAGGATGTGAGTATCCAATAAGTAGCTCATTTAAAATACTCCATAAATTCTTTAGGTAGTTTGTCAAAGTCAGCAGCTATTTTAACTTTTCCTTCCCAGCCACCAGGACTTCTCTTTTTACGTTTTTGAGTAAATTCGATTGGAGCATAATTTCCCCAAAAAATGACATATAGACCAAGCTTAGCTAAGTTTAGTCTATATGTCAGGAGGGCAAAAAAAAAGAGAGTTGTGAAAACTCTCTTTCTCATTCTTAACTCAAAACTATTCTTAGAATACTTTTGCTACGAATGAAAGCATGTTGCTGTATTTTTGTTTGCTGTCTTCTACGCCGTAGTATGTGAACTCGTTTGTGAGTGAGTATACTGGTGTGAAAGCATATTTCACGTGAAGAAGGTAAGATGGTTCAAACTTCTGTGAGTAAACAGGAAGACCATTGGCTCTTGTGCGGTTTTCAACTTTGTCTGTTTCTTTGTTGATTGTCATTGACGGAGTCAATGTTGTCTCATAGATAGCAAGGGCTTTGGTTGACAAGCCTGGTACGAAAGAAGGTTTGTAGCCTGCGCCGAATGCGACGGAGTGATACCATGTACGTCCGTTTGGATCTGTTTTCAAGTTACCTGTTTTCTCGTCAGCAACAAGACCCATTTTCTTTCTTTTTTCATCTGTAAGCGCGTAGCCTGCATCATTTTTGTTGATGATAAGGTCGTTAGCGCCGCGAACTTCTGTTAGATCCTCTGGATCAGGACGTGAACTCAAGTATGTTTTGCCAATCAACTCAGCTTCCATAGAGAATACGCCAGCTGTTGTTTCAACGGGAATCGATACAGGAATGTCGAGACCAAGTTCAACTTTCGTTGTGCCTTTGCCCTCTTCTGAAATCTTTGGGAATTCGATGTAAGCAAAAGGTACGAGAGAGAAGTAATCATGTTTGTAAACTGTGAGTTCGTTTTCCAAACGTGTTCCTTTGTCACCGAAAAGGCCACTGTTGTTTTCGGAGCTGTATTTATTTTTAGCTGCAAAGATCAGTTCAGACTTCAAACTATCGTCGAAGAATTTTGCACCTAAAGTAAACATAGGTTGGAAAGAAGGTTCGTATTTATGGTTTTTATCTTTTTTGTGGGATTCATACTGACGCAACTCAGCTTTACCGTAGGATGTTGGTAAAAACTTGTGAATCGGTGAGGAGTCTTCGTCAGCAGCTTTTGTAGAAACTGTGCTAGCAGCATCATCTGCAAACAGTTGCAGTGGAGCTACAAGAAGCAATCCTGATACGAGGGTTTTTGATAATCTTGATTTCATGTTTTTCCCCTTGAAAGGTTCTAATTTTCGCAAAACAATGATCCGAAGTTCTGCATCTGTTTTGTAGGTTAAGGCCGCCATTATGTCAACGGAGGATTGGGAGAGGGGGCTTAGTCTTTGAAATCTTTAGCTTATTCGAAGGCAGGAGCATCTGCTTCGCGATCCATCTCGCGGTTGGGATTCCATAAAAAACGGGAACTTTGTTCAGTTTGAAACAGGGCCCGTTGAGAAATTTTTTGTTCTTCAAGACTGCTTACGAAGCTGTTTAATATGTCATGGACCTCTTCGAAGCTTGTTGCAGAGGTCAGAGTATCTTTGTAAGTCTTGGCTCCAGGCCAACCTTTGAGATACCAGAGTAAATGCTTACGCATCATGACTAAACCATGCAAGTTGGATCCGTAAACTTCTTTTTGCAAATTCATATGAGAGTAAATGCAATCAATCCATTCTTGAAGACTGAGTGCTTTTCTCTGTCCTCGGAGTTCCTGGAAGATCCACGGATTTCCTAAGGCCCCACGACTTACCATCACACCATCTACATGTGTAAGGTCTTTCATAATTTTATAATCATCGTAGGTAAAAATATTACCGTTGCCGAGAACAGGAATTTTGACTTGCTGCTTTATTTTTGCAATAGCTTCGAGATCTACTTCACAAGAGTAGTCGTCACTTCGTGTACGTCCATGAATGGTCAACCACTGTGCTCCTGCAGATTCCAGAGCGCTCGCCACTTCTAAATAATTTTTTGAATCGTGGTCCCAACCGAGTCGGAATTTTACGGACACTGGTTTTGTGGAGTTTGTCACGGCAGCTTTAGTGATAGCATAAGCATTTTCAGGGTCACGTGTGACAGCAGCTCCGCATCCGCTGCCTACAACTTTGCGAACAGGACAACCCATGTTGATATCTACTGTTTCGAAAGGGTACTCGTTCAATACGAGTATGGCTTTTTCCATATCTGTTGGATTTTTGGCAGTGACTTGAACACCAAGTATGTGCTCTTTTTTATGACGAGCCAGCATCTCGAAAGTGCGTTTACTGTTATAGCATAGAGCCACAGCGGACAGCATTTCTACATAGGTGAGATCTGCGCCTCTTTCAGAACAGACAACACGGAAGGGAATGTCTGAAACCCCTGCAAGTGGTGCAAGGAATATGGGGTTCGAGGGTAGAGCTAGGGATTTGAAAATGTTTATTTTTTCTGTCATGGTGCCCGAATCAGTTGGTTGAGGAGGGGCTAATAGTACTGTTAGTACTCGTGGGGTTCAAGGGCATTTTTCACTTTGATTTCTAGGAAAGAATTCAGATGGGAAGTAAGGAAATTTCCTTTGCTACCTGAACAAAATACTCCTCGATTGAGTACCCCATAGTGATGGGATTTTTCGAGAGCTAGACTCTATTGCTTTTAGCTCAGCTGCAAAATATCGATTTCGCCCCGCTATAGAAAGAACAAGGCTGTAACGTTCCATCCAAACTCAGACTGCACGTTGTCTTCGAAGTGAAGTGATGTTACAATTTCTCAAGAAATTTGAACTGCGGCGTTAAAAGGAATGCTTTCATGCTCGATATCAAATACATCCAACAGAATTTAAAGAAAGTTCAAGACGGCAATACAGCAAAAGGTTTTAAAGTAGACCTGTCTGAACTTGTAAACCTTGATAACCAGATCCGACCCCTTCAACAAGAACTCGAACAGCTTCAAGCTGAACGCAATAAAATTTCACAAGAGATTCCTAAAGCTTCGAATGAAAAACGTGAAGAACTTAAAAAAGCAGTTCTTGTAATCAAACAAAAAATGGAAGGTCTCGAACCTGATATCCAAAAGAAGCGTGAGATTTTCAACGAAATTATGTTGAAAGTGGCTCAACCTGCAGGTGAGGATGTTCCTCATGGTAAAGATGACAAAGATAATGTGGAATTGCGAAAGTGGGGAACGCCAAAAACATTCTCTTACAAATTTAAAGATCATATTGAGTTGGGAGAAAAATTAGGGATTATTGATTTTGAGCGAGGAGTTAAAATTGCAGGCTCTCGTTCTTATGTTTTAAAAGGAGATGGCGCACTACTTGAGCAAGCGATTATGCGTTTTGCATTTGATCTTGTTGTAAAAAAAGGATTTGTACCTCATTCTGTTCCTCTGTTGGTTAAAGAAGAAGCAATGGTTGGAACAGGTTATTTTCCTGTTGGAAGAGATCAAGCGTATTTTATTGAGAAAGATAAACTTGCTTTGATTGGAACTTCCGAAGTCTCTCTCTGTTCTATGTATGCGAACGAAACTTTAAACGAAGCAGATTTACCTTTGCGTTTAACTGCGTTGACATCTTGTTTTCGTAGAGAAGCAGGAACCTACGGGAAAGACACCAAAGGTCTTTACAGAGTTCATCAATTCAACAAAATTGAAATGGTGATTCTTGCCGCAGCAGACAAGGAACTCAGTCAGAAATATCATCAAGAACTTTTAAGTATCTCTGAAGAATTGCTTCAGGTTTTGGGTCTTCCCTACAGAGTCGTGTATGTTTGCACAGGGGATTTAGGGCAGGGACAAGTTCGTAAGCACGATATTGAAACATGGATGCCTTCACGTCAGGGTTATGGTGAAACTCATAGTTGTTCTACGTTCTATGATTTTCAAGCGCGTCGTTTAAACTTGCGTTATAAAACAAAAGATGGACAAAGACTTTTTGCTTACACTCTTAACAACACTGCATTAGCGACGGCTCGTATAGTTCTCGCTATTTTAGAAAACTACCAGGAAGAGGATGGATCTATCAGCCTTCCTAGTGTTCTCCATCCGTATATGATGGGGAAAAAGCGTATAGGATAGTTTTTTTGTTACTGTGCAAAAAAATAGGAAACGCACATAGCAATGATCTGAAGATTCAAGAGATGATACACCACATTGAATATGAAAAGTGACCACGATCGAGCTTCCCACGCGACAGACCCCAAAAACATGGGAACATAAAATCCTAGCCATGTATAGAATCCAGACCAGAATCCATATTCATACCATTCAGCATCAGTTCCTACTCCCCAAACAGAGGCCCTCCAGATATTCGTTGTGTAAACCATAACATGTATAAGAATTGCAGTTCCTATTAAACCGATGACCATGGATTTGATCATCTTCTTGGGGTCCATTTTTGTATTTGAGGGAATCTTCATGAGCTTCATCCAAAGTTTACCGAAGAGAGGTCCGTGCCAAATCCATCCAAAAGTGAAACTCAAGGCGAGTGCAATGAGGACAGACGTGTAGTTTTCATGAATGATTGGATGCATCACAATCTCCTAACTAGAAAAATGTTGTTAATTCTAGCATAGGGTGTTTTTTCTTTTTTGGGAAGTGCTCTAGATTTTTGTGAATTTAGCAGTCGTTGTTGCACTCTCACAAATTCCTCCCGAACAGGAGGAAATTGTCCATGTAGCTGAGAAAGAACTTCCATTAAAAGAAGTATAACTTATAGAACAAGAAGCGTTGGCCTGTGCAGCTGCTGAGCATGCAGAAGATACACTTGCTATGAATGTTGGTATTTGTGAGGAGGGATTTGTAAAATTCTGTGAGGAACTTGAATTTGTACATGTTCCTACAGCACAAACACTGATCGCTACGCTATAATTACCTGCTGGTACATTAGAAGGAACTTGAGAAGAAGAGCTGGAACTTGAACTCGATGATGAACTTGAATTCGAGCTTGAAGATGTTGAAGTGATGATAGGTAAAGGATACGATTTGCTAGAATCTAAAATGACAGATACCGTTAAAGGTTCTTCTTTGTTCGCTACAGATTCTGAATCGAAATCTGCTTTTATAGAAGCATCGTTTGCTAAAGCTTTTAGCAAGACCAACGGGTCAGGATCATTAGGGATATGGGATTGCCAGTACAGGTCAATGATTGCATTTTCTTTATTTAAAAAAACAGAATCGGAAGGGTCTATATAACAGGCTCCTGCATTTGTAGAATTCCCACCAGGACATTCCATGTCGGCTATCATTGTTGTTGTGAGGTCTACATCCAAATCAAAAGAAATTTCATAGTTTTTAGGAGTCATCAGGTCATAAGGTAATTTCGAAATCAGTGTAAGAGAATCCCATGGATCTGTCAGTGCAATGAACACAGGAAGTCCTGCATTATGCACAGCATCGAGTTGATCTTGATAATACCCAGAAATCGTAAACTGCCCGTTGTCATCTGTTCCCGCAACAACGGATGTTCCAACAGCCGTCCAACCTGAGCTGCTTGGTTTTACAAATTTGACGGGCGCACGAGCGACAGGGCGACAAGGAAAGGGGTCGCAGTAATTTGTGCGCTTCAAAGATGTGAGTGATAAACTGCTGTCTATAGGGTTTTTTGCTTTAACTAAAGCGCTTAGTAAATCTACACCTGTTAAGGACGTTTTTGTTGTCCCTATAGTAAAAATAACATTATTGATCTTTGTTAAACATTGAGAATTAGGACAGGAAATATTGATTTGCAGAGGACGTATAACTTGTGTGAGATCAAAGCTTGTTCCTGTTGTAAGACTTGAAATAGGTATGGTGATCTGTTGCACAACTGTAGGTTTGGAAGAGTCAAAACCATAAGAAGAAAGATTCAATTGATTAGTTTGTGTCGTAACAGAAGTTACAGTGTTTGTGCCCTGCATAAATGCTGTGAGAGTTTCGCCAGAGTTGCTTGTTTCAATTGTGAAAGATAGCTTGCCTGTGGAATAGCTACTCAAATCCAACGCAGTGGATTCTTTAAAGTAAACATATTGACTTCCCGCACAGTTGTTGGTGGATTCAATGATGACTGCAGTGGAAGATACTTTCGATTTTGGTGAAGACTGCACCAATGCACATGCAAGCCATGCTACGGAAGTATTTATCGCATAAAGGTTATTGTTAAATATAGTGAGGGGAAGTACTACTGTGGGAGCAAGTGAAATGCCTTTTATTGTCACGAGATTTGATGAACTTCCTGCTGTGGAAGAAGATGCATAATCCGTATTTGCAGCACGACCACAAGACAAGGTCATGAGCAATACTGTTAGTGTTAAAAAATACTTAAAAGCTCTCATGACCCCATCCCCACACATTGTCCATAGTTCTTCGGGTATCTAGCTTAAAAACTTAATTAAATTCAAAGCATCTATTTTTTATCTTTGTAAACATAGTGTTATGCAAATGGATGAAGTGCATAGAATTTCATAAATTGCGCAGCAAAAGAGGGAGCAGAGGATTCAGCCTATCTTTCTCTCAGTTGTTCATTCTTAAGTTTGCAAAACATAGAACAGAGAACCAACACCCAGAGTTATCCATAAACACAAGGCAAGAATCAAAGGACGCCATCCCACTCGCTTCAAGCTTGCGGTGTTCATACATGAACCAATCCAGAAGAGAACCAAACATAAAGCCTGTTTAGAAATCGCATTGAGCATTAAAAATTCTTTTTTAAATTGTGGTAACAAACTGCTCAAAGCTGCTGCTCCTATAAAGAAAAATATAAACCAAGGAACTGTGATTTTACCTTTAGCATGTTTGATTGCTGTAAAAAAAACTGCGAGAGGGAGTATCCACATGGCTCGTGAGAGTTTTACCGTTGTTGCAATGGCAAGGGCTTTCTCTCCGAACAAAGAAGACGCACCTACAACACTGCTTGTGTCATGTATTGCTAAAGCGCACCACAGTCCAAATTGTTCTGGCAGAAGATGTAAAAAATGTCCCATTCCTGGGAATATGAAAAGAGCAAGCGAGTTCAATGCAAAAACAAGTGCCATCGATACAGAAATATCATCCTGATCCGCATGAAGAACTGGTGCAATAGCAGCAATTGCACTTCCTCCGCATATTGCGGTTCCCACAGATAACAAGGCCCCTGTGTTTTTCTTCACATTTAAAAATTTCGAAAGCAAAGCCCCTAGAGCTAGAGCTAGAGCGATTGTGAGAAAAGAGAGTAGCAAACCTTCTTTTCCTGAGCGTAAAACTTCCGTAAATGGAATTCCAAATCCCAATCCCACAACAGAAACTTGCAAGAGTATTTTCGTTAGCTTTGCAACTAATTTTTGCGAGGGACAGCCTAAAGTGATTCCGAAAAGCAATCCCATGCAAAGAGCGAGAGGAGTGCTAACATAGGGGATAAAGCAGGAAAGTGAGATACATATAAAAAAAGGTAGATGGAATTTTTTCAACATTGCACTTTCCTTAGTTATTTAAAAAAGGAATTTGCACTCCCTTTTCTTTTGCAACTTTTTTTGCACTTGCATAACCAGCATCGACGTGTCGAACAACTCCCATCCCTGGATCGGAACTTAAAACACGTGCAAGACGTTCTTCTGCCTCGTGAGAACCATCTGCAACGATCACCATTCCTGAATGTAAGGAATATCCCATGCCTACACCACCACCGTGGTGGAAACTTACCCAGCTCGCACCATTTACAGCATTGATCAATGCATTCAATATAGGCCAATCTGCGACTGCATCTGAACCGTCAAGCATAGCTTCCGTTTCTCTGTAAGGAGATGCAACCGATCCACAATCGAGATGGTCTCTTCCTATGACAATAGGAGCTTTAACTTTTCCTGTGCGTACGAGTTTGTTGAAAAGTAGTCCTGCTTTTTTACGATCTCCGTATCCAAACCAGCAAATACGCGCGGGGAGACCTTGAAACTTTACTTTTTCCTGTGCAGCTTTCAACCATCGATGCAGTTTCTTGTCGTCAGGAAACGCTTCTAGCAAAGCGTTGTCAATTGTCGCTATATCTTCAGGGTCACCTGATAAAGCAACCCAACGGAAGGGGCCTTTCCCTTCGCAAAATAAGGGTCGAATGTATTCCGGTACAAAGCCCAAAAAATCGAAAGCGTTTTCACATCCTGCTTTTTGCGCTTGTGCTCGTATGTTGTTTCCGTAATCGAAAACTTTAGATCCTCGTTTTTGAAACTCCAACATCGCTCGCACTTGTTTTGCAATCGTTTGCAAAGATTGTTTCTTATAAAGTTCAGGATCTTTTTTTCTTAAATCGGAAGCTTCTTTCAAAGACAGATGTTCAGGCACATAACCATTCAATTCGTCATGTGCAGAAGTTTGATCTGTAACGATGTGCGGAAGTATGTTGCGTTTGAGCAATTCCGTGTAAACTTCTGCAGCGTTTCCTTCAATCCCTACACTGAGCGCTTGCTTGCGTTCGCATGCCTGTTGAATCCATTCGATGGCTTCATCTAAGTTTTTTGCAACACGGTCTAAATACTTTCCTTCTAATCTTCTGCGAATGCGTACAGGATCTATTTCCACACCTAAAAAACATGCTCCTGCAATGGTAGCGGCAAGAGGCTGAGCACCTCCCATACCTCCTAGACCTCCTGAGAGAATAAATTTACCTCGGAGATCTCCGTGAAAATATTTGTCACCACAACTCATAAATGTTTCGTAAGTTCCCTGTAAAATTCCCTGAGTTCCAATGTAGATCCACGAACCTGCAGTCATCTGCCCATACATCATGAGCCCCTTTTTTTCGAGCTCCCAAAAATGTTCCCAGTTAGCCCATTTTCCTACAAGATTGGAATTTGCAATCAATACACGAGGTGCTTGTGGGTGAGATTTAAAAATCGCTACAGGTTTTCCAGATTGAATGAGTAATGTTTCATCGTTTTCTAAACTCTGAAGACACTCCACGATTTTATCAAAACACTCCCAGTTGCGTGCTGCTTTTCCCGTTCCTCCGTAGACGACAAGTTCATCTGGGTTCTCTGCAACTTCAGGATCGAGATTATTCATAAGCATGCGCATTGCGGCTTCTTGATCCCATGATTTGCATGTTTTTTGTGCACCTCTTGGTGCTCGAATAGTGCGCTTTATCATAATGTAATCTCTCTAGTGAATAAGTTGACGGACTGAGTGTGTCTCTGGAACGATAGCTGAATTCTGGACCTAATCAAAGTTTTCAGAATTAGCCGTATCGAAAATGAGAGGATTATAAATGAATACTGAATTTCGTGCACAACTAGGCATAGTCCCACAAAATAAACCTGCTTGTACGGGAAGAGAATGGCTTGGAAATGCTTCTTCGGACTTTATTTCCTATTCACCTGTCGATGGACAAAGCATTGCATATTGCGCTCATGCAAGTGTGGAAAACTACGAGCATGTGTTGCTCACTGCTCAAAAGGCATACGAAGAATGGAGAACGGTTCCTGCGCCTAAGCGAGGAGAACTTGTTCGCAGAATCGGAATGAAACTGCGAGAGTACAAACAACCTTTAGGTGAACTTGTCAGTTATGAAATGGGTAAGTCATTGCAAGAAGGTTTGGGTGAAGTGCAGGAAATGATAGATATCTGCGATTTTGCTGTAGGTCTTTCAAGACAGCTGTGTGGTCTAACTATGCACTCCGAGCGTCCTAAACATCGTATGTATGAGCAGTGGCATCCTTTAGGTGTGGTAGGGATTATTACTGCGTTCAATTTTCCTGTTGCTGTATGGGCATGGAACGCAATGGTCGCAACGGTATGTGGAAACGTTACGATTTGGAAACCTTCTGAGAAAACACCTCTATCTGCCATCGCTTGTTTTAAAATTCTTTCACAAGTTTTTGCAGAAGAAAAAATTCCTGAAGGAGTTTTTAATCTTCTTATAGGATCTTCCGATCCGATTGGAAAACGTTTGGTTGCAGATTCACGTCTAGCTTTGATTTCCGCAACAGGATCTACACGCATGGGTAAACAGATTGCAGAAACGCTTTCTAGAAGGCTTGGCAAATCTATTTTGGAATTGGGAGGAAATAACGCAGTCATAGTAACAGCAAATGCCGACTTAAAACTGGCAATTCCTGCAATTGTATTTGGCGCAGTGGGAACAGCAGGCCAAAGATGTACAAGTGTGAGGCGTGTGATTATCCACAAAGATATTTATGCAAAAGTTCGCGATGCTTTGCTAACAGCATACAAACATATCAAGATAGGAAATCCACTTGATGAGAGATATCACATGGGACCTCTTATAGACAAAGCTGCTGTCAAAATGATGATGGATGCTTTGCATTCTATACATCAACAAGGTGGAAAGATTTTATTTGGTGGAAAAACTATGACAGGTGAAGGCTATGATTCTGGTTGTTACGTCATTCCTGCCTTGATTGAAATCGAATCTCATGCACCTATTGTTCAGGAGGAAACTTTTGCTCCCATCTTGTATCTGATTCGATATGACGGAGATCTCTCAGAAGCTATTCATATTCAAAATTCAGTGAAGCAAGGCTTATCCTCTTCAATCTTTTCAACGGATATGCGTGAAACAGAAGAATTCCTGAGTGCGTGGGGTTCAGATTGTGGAATTGCAAACGTCAATATTGGTACTTCTGGTGCAGAAATTGGTGGAGCCTTCGGTGGAGAAAAAGAAACGGGTGGTGGTCGTGAGTCTGGTTCTGATGCATGGAAGGCATATATGAGAAGACAGACCAACACGATCAACTTCGGTTCTACAATCCCACTCGCTCAAGGTATTCGTTTCGATATTTGAAAAAATACCACTCCTCTTGCAATCCCTCAATATCTTTGATAAAAATTGCTTAACAGATCAAAAAATATTGTGGAGAAGCTATGAGGAAGTTCCTTTTTGGCGCATGTAGCAGTGTGCTTTTATTTTCATGTGGTGACTTTTCTAATACTCCCAAAGGTTCTCAACCAAAAAAGGAATGGAACTCTAATCATGATCCTCACATTATGCAGCAAGGTCACAACTATGAATATAAGTTTGACAAACTTCCTATGAAGGGGGAGTTGAAAAAGAAACCTTGGAGTGATGATTACTGGCCTGACTATAAAGGAGGAATCAGTTATCGATGGAATGATGAAAATTCTGTAGAAGAATCTCGATACAAATACCATCTTTTATCAAAGCATGATGTTTCAAAAACAGATTTAAGAATCCTTTCACCTGCTGAGAAGTTTGATATTTACCTTGGTCGCTTTGATTTTCCTAAAACCAAAGAGGAGCGAACGCGAACGGAAGTTCTCACAAATTATAACATTCCTGAGTGGGAAGGTTTGTGTGATGGGTGGGCTCCCGCAACTCTATTTTTTGATGAGCCCGGTCCAGTCGTCATGAAGGGAAAGACAGGGATCGATGTTCCTTTTGGTTCTTCTGATGTTAAAGCTTTACTTGTTCATTTTGTCAAAGAAGTAGAAGCTCCTACTCAATTTTTAGGAACACGATGCGAAGTGGACATGAATAAACTTCGTATAAAACTCAATAGAGGATTGATCACACATCGTGAGTATCAGGAAGAATTAGAATTGTGTTCAGGTTTAAATGCAGGAACCTTTCACGTGATTTTGACGAATCAAATTGCATTGAAGCATGAAGGCTTTATCGTGAATATAGACATTGGTCCTGAGATTTGGAATCAAGCTGTTTTTAAATTTGGCAGCAAAATTATTTCAGACAGAAAAGGGCACAGTTCGGAAGCTGCGCCAGGGACTGTAAGAGAAGTTGAAATCGAAACCCAAATGTACTACGTGGATGAAAGTCCTCAGAATTGGGAACGCAATCAAGAAATGTCACAAGATGTTGAATTGTATCAATACCGTATTGAGTTGAATGCAAAAGATATAATCATTGGTGGAACATGGATCAGTGAAAAAAGACCAGGTTTTGCGTGGAAACAAGATAAGCCCCGTTTTCAGGGAAAAACTTTTGAAGCGATTAGAGATATTTATGAGGCCTCGTTGAAAAATAATGCCGTTGCAAATGTCTCGAGTCAACCTAGAACTCGTCTGGTCCACAGAAGTTTCTTTGATCGTTTTCGTCGTCGTTAATATTCTAGAATTTTAGTTGAGTTGCATATTGCAACAACGGAATGTGAAAACGCGATCCGATTGAGTTCCAGAAATATGGAGCGCTGTGTTGATTTCATGCATGGCCATGTTTGCAGGACACATAGCTAGGATTGTGTTTCCTAGTGGATTGTTCAAAGTCATGGTAGGTCCACATGATGAAGAACTAATGCTTCCCTGTGCAAGTTCTGGAGGACAACAGATAGCTCTAAACTGTTCATCGATTTGAGCAGCTCCCCCACCTGCATTGATATGATAGAGTCCATTCATACCCTGAACAAATTGATTAGCAGTACAAGCGGATTTTCCTGTGTTTTGCAGGAGATTGTTATCCCACCCTTTTGCATTGCATTTTGTCTGAGTTGTCGATACGAGGTTGCCCTTTGCATCTTCAAAGAAATGACAGGCAAATCGAAATCGTCGAACTCCATTTTTATATTCTGTTTGCAAACCTACTAAAAAAGAAGGGCCAGGGCAGGAGAAATTGAAACTCTTATTGTCTACAGTGATGGCGTTTGGTGCAATATAGTCACCACTTTGTTTGAGTACATAGGTTTGTGACCAACCTGAGACAAACAAATTTAAACGTTTGGATGTACTAAGAATCGAAGCTGCTTCAGATGTCAAACTTTTCAAAATAAAAAAAATAAAAGTTAAAAAGAAAGAAAAAGTCCTCCGAGAGAAGAATCGACTCATAAAAACTCCTTGGGGTGTCTAGGTCTTTCTTTATTCTAGCATAGACCGCTCTAAGAGAGTTCTTCCTTGCGGACGATATCTATAAGCTCGGCGTGCATATTGAGGCTGGTTATAAAATATTCGCGGTCCTCATCATTCCAGGTGTAGAGCGCGTTACTTATGTCGAAGTTGGAATCCGGATCATGCATGTGGAACATGAATTCCAGTACGCAATCTTGGGCTTGGGTCAACTCATCATCGTAATAGAGTTCGAAAAGTTCTTGGAGGTCTATGTTCTCATCGATGAGACGAAAACATGGCCATTCTTTGAGCAGGCAAAGAAAAGCATGGTCTTCGTCTTCTGAGAAAATAGAGGTATCCAGAGGTTTATTATCGTTAATCTTCTCTACTTTTTCCTTAACGCTTTGAAAATTTGGTAAGCGACTACCTGGAAAGTTTATGACAGTTCCCATGTGTTAGCTTCCCTTGTCGTTAAGTTCTGCAAAGGATTGAAAAACGTTCTTGAACATTCTTCTGCGACCGTGAACTACCTTAATATCAACTATCATTGAGCTGTCAAAGACTATTTGTTCGAACAGGCTAAAGTACTAGTTGTGAATACAAAAGTTCAAATGAAGCCACGTATTCGCGGCGGATTCAATTTCATTGCCCTTCACTATGGCAAAAAGGTATGCTTAAAAAAATTAGATAAAGGTGGTTAGGTCCATGAAAATTTATGAATTTCCGAAAGATCCTCAAAAAAGAAAGGCTGAAAAGTCACTTGAGAGAAGGGCGCCGGAAAAAAAGAAAGTAACAAATCCGCCACCCTTTCTCGATGACGAATACACAGACATAGACGGCTATGAAGATATAGATATCAGTAAAGTGAATCGTATTCTTTTCTTCCGCTATATTCGTTGGTTTCCCTGCTTTAAACCTTTCAACTCCTTATTACAAAAGAACAATCTGGACACACTTTTCGACTACTATTGTGATGAAAGCATTTTCACGGAGCCTCAAGAGATCGTCTTTGAATTTCTCATAGAACTTTTATCGCCCTACGATTGTGGTTTTATGATTAAGGAGATGTATCTGTTTCTTACAGGTGAGGATCGTGAGGCTTTGATCAAAGTTCTTTCTGATTTTTCTAACTTTGTTCGTTAATGATTCCGTCAGTCCATTTTACACACGAAATTTTTTATTTAAAATCAACCTAATGCATTTCGCAGATCATCGATCAAATCCGAAGTCGATTCAATTCCTACAGAAAAACGAAGCAGTGTGGGACCAATGCCCAATTTTTTTCTTAGCTCCGGAGGAACAGAAGCATGTGTCATCCGTTCAGGATGATTCACTAAGGATTCTACGGCACCTAAACTTTCTGCAAGACAGAAAATTTTAAGACGTGAAAGGAACTTTAAAACATCGTCGTAAGTTCCTTTCATATCGATGCTCAGCATTCCTGAAAAACCTTTCATTTGTTTTTTTGCAAGTTCATGTTGAGGATGAGATTTTAATCCCGGGAAAAACACTTTCTGAACTTTAGGATGGCTCGATAAAAATTCTGCAACAGCTTTTGCATTGATCTCATGCTGCACCATACGCACCGCAAGAGTTCGTATACTTCTTGATAATAAAAAGCATTCGAAAGGTCCCGGAACGGCACCTGCTGCAAACTGTACAAACTTCAATTGCTCAAACAGCTCTGCATCGTTCAGCATCAAAGCACCACCGATAAGATCGGAATGCCCACCTATATATTTCGTTGTGCTATGCACAACGATGTCGGCTCCGAGTGCTAAAGGAGATTGGAAAATGGGAGAACTAAAAGTGTTGTCAACGACAACACGTGCTCCGACTTTGTGTGCAAATTCACACATTTTAGCAATATCTATAACTTTTAAAGTAGGGTTGGTGGGTGTTTCGACCCAGATAAGTTTTGTCTTTTTTGAAAGAACAGAAAGCACAGCTTTCTCATCACACATATCTACAAAATGAAATACAAAATTGTATTTCGCAAAGAGTTTACGGAAGAGTCGACCCGTTCCTCCATAAACATCGTCGCAGACGATGACTTCACTGCCTGGTTCCAGAATCTGCATAATGGCCTGCTCTGCAGCGAGACCTGAAGAGAAGGCTAAGCCATATTTGGCATCTTCGAGCGAAGCAAGTGTTGCTTCGAGCGCTGTGCGTGTGGGATTTGTACCGCGGGAGTAATCATAGCCGGAATGTTCGCCCGGCGCTTTTTGTGCGAAAGTGGAAGTTTGAAAGATGGGGGTTATGACAGCGCCGGTAAGGGATTCTCCATGAGTTCCGCCGTGAACTGCGACAGTAAATTTCCTAGGTTCCATAAGAGTCCTCAGATTTAGCAATTAACTAACCTTTAAGGATCTTAATCAAGTCTCCCTTTCTGTACAGTTCAGAAACGATATCACACCCGCCGATGAATTTTCCACCTACATAGAGTTGTGGAATTGTTGGCCAATTTGTGTATTCCTTGATCCCTTCGCGAAGATCCCAACTTTCGAGAACATTTCGGGTCTCGAAATCCACATGAAGGTTATTGAGAATGCTAAGCACCTGTGCGGAGAATCCACATTTGGGTTCACTCTTATCGCCTTTCATGTATAAAAGAATGTGGTTATTGTTGATATCATCTTCGATATGTTTTCGTAGTGCTTCATCCATAATTTCAATCCCTTTGTATAATTAAGAAGACAGAGATTATTCTTAGAACAAGGAATTTGCAAGAAGCGAGCAAAATCGCAGGTCTGGCATTTTCCGCCAGATAAAACAAGGGTCTCATGAAGAAAGACATAGAATTAAGAAACGACATGTTTCCTTACAAAACAGAAACCCAATTCGAAGAGGGGAAGTTTGATATTCCTCTTGACGAAGGAACGTTCATTGTCTTCGACATTGAAACAACGGGTGGTAATCCTTCACGCAATGGGATTACTGAAATTTGTGCTTTGAAATATTCCCACGGAAAAGTTCAAGACACTTTTTATTCCTTAGTCAATCCACGTATTCCTATTCCGCCTATTGTGCAAAGAATGACAGGCATCACCAATCAAACGGTTCGCAATGCTCCCTTGATTGAAGCAGTGATGCCTGGTTTTATTGAATTCATAGGCAACGAAATACTCATCAGTCATAACACTGTCGGTGATATGACCTTCCTCGTCCATTACGCAAAAAAAGTGAGTAAACACAAACTCACAAATTTCTTTCTATGCACTCACCTTCTTGCTGAAAAAACGGTGCATGATGCACCCAACTACAGTCTTTCTGGATTGGGTGTCTATCTCAAACTTCCTACAGGTGGAAAGCATCATCGTGCAGAAGCAGATGCACAGATGACTCTGCAACTCTTTCTAGAAATCAAAAGAAGATTGCAAGTAGAGGGAATCTTATTGATTCGTGATGCTCTTCGATACCAAGGACACGTAGACACTGGTCTAAGACTCGGTCTTGCACTTGATGAGAGAAGTTTTGCAAAAGCAACAAAGGGAGCAGGGGTCCTTGCTCTATATGATTACAAAGGTGGCCTGATTTTTGCTGGGAGTTCAACTCATGTGCGTAGAGAATTGCAAAGTTTGCAACCAGTAGAAACTTTACCTCGGAAATTTTTAAAAACTGTTCTGCAGTCCTATCATTTTCATAGTTTTCCTACTTCGAATCTTTTCTCTGCAATGATCAAAGAAGCAGAATTGTATGTAAAACATAAACTGAGTTTTGATCCTGTTCGATGGCATGGAAGAGCGATCTCGCTTCTTTATGTACTGGAAGAAAGCGATGGATCTGTGCAAATAGGAATCGGACCTTATCCCTACTCTGTTTTGCCTATACTTTATGCATATGGTCCCGTGAGAGAAGTTAAAGGGGCACAGGAGAAGCTTAAAAATCTTGCACAGATTTTGGATTCGAAAATTGATAAGCGCATACTTTTTATTCCCACGGAAAAAAGTCGCCTTGTAAAAATTCTTTTCGATGGCAGAATCGAAGAGTCGCTCGAAAATATTCGAAAAGAACGCTTTAAACTGGGCAACTTGCTAAGTCTTTCCAAGCAGAGAAAATTAAGCGCTGAAGCCCAAATATTAAAAGAACTGTCGAACCTTGACTTTCTTCACACTTTCAAAGACATGTCTTCTGTCAACGGAGTCTTGTCACTGCCACATGAAGAGGGTGGGCGTGAACTTTATCCGATTGTAGGTTCACAAGTTAAGAAGGTCGTTGTTGTTGATTCTGTAGATGAGAAGGTTCTTTCTGCGCTTTTCCAAAAAGCATCGGAAAAATCAGAGTTTTCTCTTTCCGAGTTAGAAGTTTTGAAAACGAACGCTCTTTTGTGGATGCTTACAGTTGCGATAAATAAAAAGCACTTCGATTGTGAATTTTTCCCGATGCAACTTTTTGAGAAGAAAGACGTGAAATGAAAAGCGAAGCAAAAGTTATTGAAGCTCTGAATGAAGTTCTTGTTGGTGAATTGACAGCAATTAATCAGTATTTCCTTCATGGAAAAATGTGTAAAAATTGGGGTTACACAAAATTAGGAGAGATCATTTACTCTCACTCCATCGGTGAAATGAAACATGCTGCGGAAATTACAGACCGCATTCTTTTTCTCGAAGGTGTTCCCAACATGCAGCGTTTGGGTAAGTTGAACATTGGTGAAAATGTTGTGGAACAACTCGAGTCTGATTTGAAACTCGAGGAAAACGCTTTGGTATGTTTACGTCGGGGTATTTCCATCTGTATGGAATATTCTGATCACGCAACGAAGGACCTTTTTGAAAAGATTCTTGTTGATGAAGAACAGCATGTCGATTGGTTGGAAACCCAATTGCATCTGATCAAATCTATAGGTTTGGACAATTACTTAACACGTCAGATTCTCTAATCAGGAAGCTAGGAATTATTTACCTAATTCTTATTCCTTTCGTGCCGATATCTTTCAAAGAAACTATTTTGGGAGGATATTGGAGAATGGAGGAAGTCGAACTCTTAAAACGAAAGATATTCAATTCCATGAACCTGGGGATTATGGGTCTCGCAGCTTCCGTCGGAATCCTTCTAAACATTCTTGCACCCCAATACAAAATGCTCATTTATCCCGCCTTGTTATATTGCATTCCAAGTTTTGTCCTCTTTATTTTATCAATAAAAAAATTCAAGCTTGAGCCATTATCTCATTTGTATTTAGCAATGTGGACTTTGTTTACTGCATATATGTCTATCAATTCAGACGGAATTCAGGGCCCCATGACTTTTATATTTATGCCCATTCCGCTTATTGCTCTCGTCTTTTTGAAGCCTAAAGAATGTCTTGCATGGACCTCTGTCGTTCTGAGTGTTTTAGGATTCTTAACTTATAACACCCAGGATTTAAATTTCGCGGAGCATTCAAAGTGGTTACACTTCTTATTTGCTTTTGTAAGTCTTGTCGCAGTTCTTATTGTTGGGTTTATTCATGTTAGTTTTACTGAGAAATATCGAAAACAAACTGAAGACAAAATTGATAAGCTCAATCAGACTCAAGCACAACTTGTCCAATCTGCTAAACTAGCCTCGCTCGGTGAAATGTCTGCGGGTGTTGCTCATGAAATTAACAATCCTCTGACAATTATAAACATGAGAATTAACCAGATTCAGAGGTACTATAAGACAAACTCTTTGTCGGAAGCAGAAATCGATAAATTTTTTAAAGATATTCATAAAAGTTCTTCAAGAATCATACGAATCATTAATTCTCTCAGAGTATTTGCAAAAGATACGAAGGAGGAACCTTTCTCCGAAACTACTTTTAATTCCGTGATGGAGGAAGTTATGGAGTTGGCCTATGAAAGGCTTAAATATGGTGGAATAAAAGTGAATGTCGTTTCAAGTTCAAACTCCATAGTTTTTGAATGTAGAAAAGTTCAGATTGCTCATGTTCTTATTAATCTCATCAACAACGCTTTTGATGCTATAAAGGAATTGAAAGAAAAATGGGTGAGAATAGAAGGGACGGAAACTCAAGATAAGATTTATATTCGAGTTATTGATAGTGGAAAAGGGATTCCCATAGAAATAGCGGATAAAATCATGCAGCCTTTTTTTACCACAAAACCCATTGGACAAGGAACTGGTTTAGGTTTGAGTGTGTCTTTAGGTATTGTTGAAAATCATAACGGTTCTTTGACTATTGATCATAACAGTCCTAATACCTGTTTTACTTTAATTTTCCCCAAAAGACAAAAAGAGGAGTTTTATCATGAAAGAAACTACAGTTTTAGTCGTTGATGATGAAGAAATTATTTGTGAAGCTATTGCTTTCGATCTTCAGCGCAATGGGATTCAAGTATTGACAGCTCATAATGGAAAAGATGCTTGGGAAACTTTCTCTCAGCATCCCAATATTGATCTCGTTATTACCGATGTAAGAATGCCGGATGGAGATGGTGTAAATCTTCTCGATAAAATAAGAGATTATAATAAACAAGTACCTGTTGTGATTTTTATAACAGGCTACAAAGATATTTCCGATCAAGAGGCCTATAATAAAGGGGTGAATGGTATTTTATCTAAGCCCTTTAAAATCGAAGAACTGATGGAGAAAATTAAAAAATATATTAAAATTTAAATTAGCAGCAAGAGATTTGCCTCATTCCACTTTTTCATTACATTACATCGAACAACAAAAAGCCAAGCATACCAGAGTTGATGCACAGAGAGCTGCGTTTCTTGGATTCCAATAATTCAAAAGACTAAACCGTCTTTCTACCTGAAGTAGATCATCATTACTAAATGAGGGAGAGATATAATTCAATCCAGATAGAAATGTCCCCAAATTCATGTTAATAACTGTCGGAGTCATGCCGGATGGTGCTAAACGCACAGTACCTCTTCTGCGATCTACACCTAGTAAAACAAAGAAATCATAAGCGCAATCAATGCCTTGATTCTCCAGTATTCTCGACGTTGCCTGATCAAACCAAACATGAGTAAATTTTGACAAAGTGAGAGCTTCTTCAGATCCTTTCAAGTGAAGTTCTTCAAAAATAAAAGTTTCTTCATTAGAAGCAAATGCAGAGGTGTATGCAACAGAGCTTAACAGTAGAAAAAGAAGATATTTGAGCATGAATAGTCCTTTGTTTCATTTTCCAGCTTCTTCGGCTTTTTGATCGAGTTCTCTCGTTCTCGCGAGAACAAACTTTTTCAAATCGCATATACACGAACCACAACCCTTGCCTGCATTGCATAACTTTTGCAAGTCTTGAATGCTCGCTATATTTTGGCGTGTGATGAGGTCTTCTAGAATTTTATCGCTGATTGCATAGCAAAGGCAGAGATACATAGTACACCCGAGTTTTTGTTGCATGATTTGATTCATCTTACAAAGAAACCCGGGAACAATCAACGTTGCAGCTGGGACAATCCTGGATGGCGTACGTCTTTGCCGGAGGCGACGTAAATAACGTCTTCTGCAATATTCGACGCGTGATCTCCAATCTTTTCCAAATTGCGTGCAATTAAAATCAGATTTAAACCCTGGTCTATGTACTGTGGTCCAGTTTTCATGACGTGAGAGATCATATCGAATATTTTATTTTTAAAAGCATCGACCTGATCATCATGCAATAAAACTTCCAGTGCTTGGTTTCCATTTTTAGATACGAAGGAATCCAAGACTTTGCGAACCATCAGCCTTACTTCAGTACACATCTCGCGAAGTTCCGAAATGTTTTGAAGAGGAGCTACAGGACCAGCTTTGATATAGCGTTCTGCATTCAAAGCAATATTAACAGCCTGGTCTCCCATACGCTCCAGGTCCGTATTGATCTTGATCGAGGCTACGATAAAGCGAAGATCGGTTGCCATCGGTTGATTCAATGCAATCAACCGAACACAGACCTCGTCATTGACCATGTGCTCCCGATTGACTTTCTTTTCAATTTCATAAACTTCTGCGATTTTTCCTGCATCTTCTGCAAGCAGCCCTTCGATGGCAATGCCGATAGCATTCTCAACATGGTCTGCCATATTCAAAAGTTTTTGCTTCAAATTCAGAAGCTCGGTGTCTAGGTGTCTATCCACTATCCGAACCTCCCTGTAACATATTGTTCGGTACGACTATCTTTAGGATTTGTAAAAAGATGCGATGTATGATCAAACTCAACCAGCTCCCCTGCTAAGAAAAAAGCGGTTTTATCAGACGTGCGTGCAGCCTGTTGCATATTGTGAGTCACAATAATAATTGTAACTTTATTTTTTAATCCTGACATCAGTTCTTCTATTTTAACTGTGGAGATAGGATCCAAGGCACTCGTAGGTTCATCCATAAGCAGAATCGTCGGCTCAGGAGCAAGGGCCCGAGCTATGCATAATCTTTGCTGCTGACCGCCCGAGAGACTCGTTCCAGGTGCATGCAATTTGTCTTTAACCTCATCCCATAACGCCGCGTGTCGAAGGCTCTGTTCTGCTATATCTTTAAGCAGAGATGCTTTTTGCAAGCCATTCAATTTTAATCCGGCAACCACATTATCGAATATGGAAAGTGTAGGAAAGGGATTGGGTTTTTGAAAGACCATTCCTATTTTTCTTCGTATCAAAACAGGATCTATATCACTTCCATAAATATTTTGACCTTCGAGTAGTACATCTCCGTTTGCACGAGCGGAAGGTGTCTCTTCATGTAAGCGATTTATGCAACGGATGAAAGTAGACTTACCACATCCCGAGGGCCCGATGATCGCAGTGATGGTTCGGGGAAGAAAGTCGAGGGAAATATCTTTGAGCGATTGAACGTTTCCGAACCACGCATTGAGATGTTTCACATCTAATATTGCAGAAGTCGTCATTAGGAAATTCCTCTCGGACTGTTAAGCATAAAACGTGTAAGCCCATTTACTAAAATTACAAAAAGAACCAGTACTAAAGACCCTGCCCATGCCTGTCTCTGCCAATCTGCAAAGGGGCTTATGGCATAAGCATAAATTTGTGAAGGGAGCGAAGAAATAGGTTCCCCTAAGTTCAAACTCCAATACTGATTGTTGAATGCGGTAAAGAGTAAAGGAGCTGTCTCTCCTGTGACTCTTGCTAGCGCAAGCATAAGTGCACTCGTAATACCCTTTCGACTTCCACGCAAGACTATAAATAAAGTCACACGCCATCGAGGGAGGCCTAATGCAAGACCTGCTTCTCTTACATGTGTAGGAACCATCTTCAACAATTCTTCTGTCGTTCTTGCAAGTATAGGAACCATGATCAAGGCAAGTGCAAGTCCTCCTGCAAATGCAGAAAAATGCTGTGTAGGTAAAACCACAACTTCGAAAATAAAGAGGCCAATTAAAATAGAAGGAACACTCGAAAGCAGATCAGTGCAAAAACGTATGACTTTAGGCCACGGACCTCTTCCGTATTCGGAAAGATAAATACCCACACCTATCCCCCACGGTATACCCATAAAAGAGGCTAAACACGCGAGTAGAAAGCTTCCCATCAGAGAATGTGCAAGACCTCCCCCGCTTTCTCCTACAGGACGAGGAATCTGTGTAAAGAAGTCCCAGTTCATAGCACCAAGACCTTGGTAAGTTATATAGATCACAACTGAAAATAAAGGTATCAACGCAAGAGCTGTCGCAAGAGCGAGCAGACTAAACATCATTCTGTTGATCAATTTTCTTTGTGCATATTTATTTTTAAGAATAAGCACACCTCGGTTAACGGGCATGAAGTCTCCTTTGGCTTCGCCATACAATCACGCGTGCGAGTCCATTCACAAGCAAAGTAATGAAGAAAAGAATAAGTCCCACTTCCATCAAAGCGGCTAGGTGAATATCCGAAGAAGCTTCCACATATTCATTTGCAATCACACTTGCCATCGTTTGAGCGGGCGCAAAAAGTGAAGAAGAAATTTGCGCTCGGTTTCCAATCACCATAGTGACAGCCATAGTTTCACCAAGAGCTCTTCCCAATCCTAGAAAAATAGCACCATAAATTCCACTTTTCGAACTTTTCAACACCGATAATTTCATGGTCTCCCAAGGTGTTGCTCCCAATGCTATTGCAGCCTCTCTTTGATAACGTGGAATGGATTTGAAAATTTCTTTGCATATAGAAGAGATGGTCGGAATAACCATTATCGCAAGTATGATGCCAGCTGCAAGCATACCCACTCCGTAAGGAGGCCCTGAAAATAAAAAGACAGGTCCAAAACTTTTCAGAAGAAAGGGTTCCACCGTATTTCTTAGAAATGGTGCAAGAACAAAAACCCCCCACAAGCCATAGACAACACTTGGAATCGCAGCAAGCATCTCAATAAGAAATCCAAGAGGTGATGAGAAACGAGTGGGAAGCATTTCATTTAAAAACAATGCAATTCCTACGCTGATCGGAGCTGCAAAAAAGAGAGCTAGAAAAGAAGAGCACAAAGTTCCAAAAATAACAGGAAGGGCTCCGAAATTTGCCGAAACTGGATCCCAAACAGAAGAGCTTATAAATGAAAAGCCGAAGTGTGAAATTGCAGGATAAGCACCTTTGAATAGGAAAATCCCTATACCCACAAGGCTTGCAAAAACGCCGAACGCAAAGAAGCGAAGACACGACACAAAAATTTTATCGCTTCGTCGAATATCATATTTAAATTGCCAAGTTTTCGCGCGCACAGAAATCCTTTATCTATAGCGTCACTGTTTAAAATATCACTTTGAAACGGAATGAATTGTTTCGACTGCTTTGCGAACCTTTTGCAGAACTTCGGGTGGTAGAGGAGCAAATTTCAAAGGCTCTAAATATTTCTGACCTTCGTCGAGAGCCCATCGGAGAAAGCTGACGAAGTTCAAAGTTTTCTCCGATGCTTGTGTTCTATATACCAAAATATAAGAGATTCCACAGATCGGATAGACACCTTTTCCTACAGGGTCAATAACCGATGTTCGCAAATCTTCAGGCAATTCTATTCCATTCATAGCCGATGTTACAGATGCCGTTGTAGGGAGTACAAATTCACCCAATTTATTTTTGAGAGAAGCATACGCAAGTTTGTTTTTCTCAGCATAAATCAATTCTATGTAACCAATGCTTCCTGGATTCTGTTCTATCAGACCTGCAACCCCTTCATTTCCTTTTCCTCCTAAACCTATAGGCCAGTTGACTGCTGTTCCGCTCGCAACCCTTTTCTTCCAATCTTTATCCAATTGTGAAAGATACTTTGTAAAAATGGCAGTGGTCCCACTACCATCCGAACGGTGTGCAACCAATATAGGTAACGATGGGATCTCCAAATCTTTATTCAGAGCAAGTATGCGTGGATGATTCCAATTTTCAATCTTACCGAGAAAAATATCTGCAATCAATTCTGCATCGAGTTTTAAACCTGTTTTTATCCCAGGCAAATTGTAACTGATAACGATGGCACCCATTGCTACAGGAATATGGAGTACTGGAAGAGATGCTTTCTTCATCTGAGCATCGTTCATCGGAATATCACTTGCTGCAAAATCCACCATATTGTTGAGGAGTAAGCGTATACCTCCTCCACTTCCAACGGATTGGTAGTTGATTTTGATCTCAGGATGCAGTTTGTAAAATTCCCAAGACCATTTTGTATAAAGAGGATAAGGAAATGTTGCTCCTGCTCCGTTGATCATGGTTTCTGCTATGCCATTTAAAGGAGCAAGGTTGAGTATGCAAAAAAATAGAAAATTTAAGAAAACTTTCATCTTAAAAAATTATCCATAACATAAGTAGGAAGCAGGGAGTCTTCTAAAACAATCTCATGAATTCTTGTAACGCCTGTATCGATGAGAACACTGTCTATTCCGAAATTATGAGCACCTCTTATATCAGTTTCCATCTGATCGCCAACCATTACGAGCTTTCCTTTCGGTTCTCGTAAACGGGCTTCTTCAAAAAGAGGAGCATAAGGTTTACCAAGGAAATCGATCTTCAAATGAAATTTTGGAAAACGTAATTCCACTGCCCGTGAAAGTACTAAAGCAAGAGCTCCTGCTGTGATTCCATAAGTATTTTCTTTTTTAGGATAAAGGACATCGGGATTGGGAACAAGAATAGGAAGAACTTTCCCCTTATCTATGCTTTGCAAAATACAGTTGATAGCATGTTCTAACCCTGAGAGAAGATCGTATCCTGTTTGATCACCTAAAACGATCACATCAGGATCCCTCTCCAACGTTTCTATCACAATTCCACCAGCATCTCGGACTCTATTTTTTGTAGGTTCGGGACCTAAGACGAGGAAGTGTTTATTTTCAAATTTATGGTTGCGAATCCATTTCGCAATCAAGCTTGCAGAGGACAGTATACGTTCTTTAGGGATCTTTAATCCTAGATTTCCGTATCTCACTTCATTCTGTTCTGCACTATAAAGAGAACCGTTGGAAAGTATGTAATATGGTTTTTTTATTTTGTTAATTAAGTCGATGAATTCAATAGCTCCTGGAAGAGCTCTTTCAGAATTCATAAGAACTCCGAAAGCATCGAGTAGAAGAACGTCATAGTTTGCAATCAGAAACTCAATTGAGATCTTCTCAGGAGCTTTGTTCATCGTAAACTCCTAGCCTGCAAAATAAGCTTTGAGACCACTTTGATTTGCTTTCATAGCTTTCTGTCCTTTTTTCCAATTTGCAGGACAGACTTCACCATGCTCCTCTACATATTGAAGAGCTTCAACCATACGTAGAGCTTCGTCAACATTTCTTCCTAGCGAATTGTCATTCACGGTTTGATGACGGACAATTCCATCTTTGTCGATAAGGAAAGTTCCGCGAAGAGCGATGCCTTCGTTTGGAATTAAAACATCATAATCACGTGCGATCGTTTTGTTGATGTCAGCAACGAGCGGATATTTAACGCCTGAAATACCACCGTTTTTCTTATCCACTTCCAACCATGCAGCATGGCTGAAATGCGAGTCGACGGAACAAGCGATAACTTCACAGTTGAGCTTACGGAAGGATTCAAGTTTCTCTTGGAAAGCATGGAGTTCTGTTGGACAAACAAATGTAAAATCAAGGGGATAAAAAAAGAACACGACATATTTGCCGCGGAAATCGCTGAGTTTGAATTTATCTTTGATGTCTCCGTTAACAACAGCTTTGGCGGTAAAATCAGGTGCAGGTTTTCCTACTAGTACAGACATGGTCTTCTCCTAAAAAAAAGGCCTATTAAAATTCTGTGAACACAGGTCGGTTTTATACCACAAAAAGAGATTAGGAACAGTACTTGCTAATCGCCGGGTGGCTATCAAGAATATAGCGCTTTTCAGACTTATGTTTTCTTCATGGAAGATCCCTATCGTGTTTCAGCAATGAGTTTCTATTTAGAAAGTTCATGAATAAAGGAATGCAAGTGAAAAAATACATTTTGATTTTGTGTCTGTTTAATATTTCCTTCGCGCCTCATGTGAAAGCTGAGATTTCAAGAGTTGTATTAAATATTGGGTTGACGTCATTGGCTGCAGGAACAATTGGTGCTCTGACATCTGGAATCAGTTGGGAAGTGTGTTCTTATGAGAAAGTATGTCCGCTCCACACTCAGAAAGTAGGAGTGACTTATAACTACGAGTGTACGTATTGTGAAGAAAATCCTATAGGAAATCATTGCAATCAAACACAACCAGGATATTGCGTAGAAGTTTTGGAGAAATGTCAAACATCAAATGGAACCATTATAGATTCTGAAAGAAAGGCGTGTGAGGTTCCTAAAATTGTGACAATGCTTTTTGGAGGTGTGTTCTTTACAGGAATCGGTTTTATAATAGGTGCTCGTTGCATAGATCAATGGGAGATGTACTATGATGTTATCGATGAAGAAACACCAGTTAATTAACGTCTAAGACTTTCTTTTTATCGACAAGGTAAGTTGAAATTCCGATACAATTTCCTCTCCATGTTTGTCAGGACAGCGTGCAACAACTTTTACACTCTGTTGTTGCCTTTCCCCACTTGCTACGGCTTTCTCTACCATTTGGGAAATTTCTAAACCCTGGTTGCAGGTGAAAACCGTGTTGGCATCAGGACGCTTTTTAAACTGAGCTTCAAAGTCCTTGAACAGTATAGAAACTTTCTGACCTGTCTTTCTTATATGATGACTGGCAAGTAAGCCTGCGCTGAGTTCTGCTCCTGTCACTTGTGCACTGATGTACAAAGTTTGAAAATGATTTTTTGTCCAGAAACGTAACGGAATTTCTAAAGAACAAATTTCATCATTTAAAAAGCGAACCCATGGTGTCATAAGGTTGATAAGCGGAACCTTAAAAAGACACCAAAGTTGCAGGGAACACGTGTTTTTTAGCTGTTCTAGAAAGCTCTGTTTTTGCATCATGACTCCTTTAAAAATTCATACCTATAATCGGTCACAGGAATGAAATTCTCCTTCACAGTTCTATGTGAAACCCAGCGTGCAAGATTCCATTCGCTTCCAGCTTTGTCATTCGTTCCCGATTTACGAGCACCACCGAAAGGTTGTTGTCCCACAACGGCACCTGTAGGTTTGTCATTAATATAAAAATTACCTGCGCTGTTCACAAGTGCTGCATTCATGCGTGCAACAGCAATTGAATCCTGTGCATAGATGGCGCCTGTTAAACTGTAAGGTGTACTCGTGTCACACAAACGCAAAGTCTCTTCTTCTTTTGCGTCTTCATAGACATAAACCGTTAATACGGGTCCAAAAATTTCTTCTACCATCGATTTGTAAAGAGGGTTTGTTGCTTGGATCAGAGTAGGACGAATAAAATATCCTTCGCGATCATCGTATTCTCCACCACATAAAATTTTAGCATCGGAAGAATTTTTTGCATCTTCGATGTAAGCTGTGATTTTTTTAAACGCACGAGCGTCGATCACTGCATTCACGAAATTTGTAAAATCAGAAGGATCTCCCATTTTCAGAGCTTGTATTTCTTGAATAAGTTTATTTTTGATTTTATTCCACAAACTCGAAGGAATATAGGCTCTTGAAGCAGCGGAACATTTTTGTCCCTGATATTCAAAAGCACCACGAATAAGTCCTGCAATGAGTTCGTCAGGATCTGCGGAATGATGTGCGAAAACAAAATCTTTTCCTCCTGTTTCACCGATCAAACGAGGATAGGTTTTATATGCTGCAACATTCTGTCCAACTTGAGTCCAAATATTATTGAAAGTTGCTGTGGAACCAGTGAAATGCACGCCTGCAAGATTTTCATTTTTCAAGACGATATTTGAAATCATCCCTGCATCACCTGAAACAAGATTGATAACACCTGGAGGAAGTCCCGCTTTTTCCAAAATCTCATAAATAATATAGGAGGATAGTAAAGCTGTCGCAGCAGGTTTCCAAACCACACAGCAACCCATCAATGCAGGAGATGTTGCTAAGTTCACTGATATTGAGGTGAAATTAAAGGGACCTACTGCGTAAACAAAACCTTCGAGGGGTCTTGCTTCACTGCGATTCCAAACTCCTTTCGGAGAGTGGGGAGGTTGCACCGCATAAATTTGTTGCGCGAAGTAAACATTAAATCTTAAGAAATCAATCAACTCACAAGATGCATCGATCTCTGCCTGATGACAGGATTTACTTTGACCGAGCATAGTTGCTGCGTTCACCTTTGCTCGGAATTGTGTGGAAAGTAAATCTGCAGCTTTCAAAAAAATACGAGCGCGTTCTACGAAAGGAACACGAGACCAAGTTTTTTGTGCGTCAAGAGCAGCTTTAATCGCATTGTGAATATCCTGCTCTTCTGCGAGGCTGTAGCTTGCGAGTGTTTTTTGTTTTGCATGTGGAACGCAAAGTTTTTGAGTTGCGCTTTTTTGAATGTGCTTACCGCCAATGACGAGCGGAATGGAAGCGCTTTGTTCGGAAAGTTCCTTAAGTGCGGTTTTGAGAAGTTTTTTTTCCGAAGAAGCTGCGGCGTAAGAAAGTACAGGTTCGTTTATAGGTTTTGGTACTTGCAACATGATGTTCCCTCGTTGAGAATAGCGAAATCTAAAGGCCCTCTGATCACTATGAAAAGTCTATGCCGTTGACAAAGGTTTAATATATGAAAAATGACACTATACGTGAACTTTTCCCCTTTCTCCAACAGGGAAGTCCTGTTTCCTACCTCGATAATGCAGCCACCTCTCAGAAGCCGAAGAGGGTTATCGACCGTCTTTGCAAATTTTACTCTTTCGAAAGTAGCAATGTTCATCGCGGAGTTTATAAACTTGCCGAGCAAGCAACTGCTTTTTATGAGGGAACACGGAAACATCTTGCACGTTTTTTGGGTGGAGTCGATGAGAAGGAAATTATTTTTACATCGGGTACTACAGATTCTTTGAATTTAGTTGCGAACTGCTGGGGGGGGGCTTTTTTAAAAGAAGGTGATGAGATTCTGCTGACGGTTTCCGAACATCATTCGAATATTGTTCCGTGGCAAATGATTGCGAAAGCGAAAGGTGCCAAAGTTGTCTTTGCGCCTTTGACATCGGAATATCGTCTAGATCTTCCTGCAATGAAAAGACTTGTGAACAAGCGCACAAAAATTATGGCGTTCGCACACGTTTCTAATGTTCTGGGTGTTATACATCCGGTGAAGGAACTTATAGCTCTTGCAAAAAGTGTGGGTGCCATTTCAGTCATAGATGGTGCGCAATCTACTCCCCATTTTGAAGTGAATATGAGGGATCTTGACTGTGATTTTTACGCATTCAGTTCTCATAAAATGTGTGGACCTACAGGTGTAGGTGTTCTTTACGGAAAAAAACAGCATTTGGAAGCGATACCTCCCTACAGAGGAGGTGGAGAAATGATTCGTAAGGTGAGTGTAGAAGGCTCAACATGGAATGATATTCCTCATAAGTTTGAAGCAGGAACTCCACATATAGGTGGAATCATAGCTTTAGGTGAAGCGGTTTCTTTTTTAGAAAGCTTAGATAGAGAGAAAATTTTTAAAGACGATGTTGCGTTAGCTAAATTGTTTTATAGCGAATTGAAAAAACATAAGGATGTGAAAGTTTTCTTGGGGGGAATGGAGGATTGGATTGGCATTCTTTCTTTTCATCATGAAAAAATTCATCCTCATGATATTGCAACTGTGTTGGATTCAGAAAATGTATGTGTGCGTGCAGGAAATCACTGTGCACAGCCATTAATGAGTGTTTTGAATGTTCCGGCAACTACAAGGGTGTCTCCGTATTTGTATAATAATGAACAGGATCTTGAAAAATTTGTTATGGGATTAAGGAAAGTGGAAAAACTATTTGGATAGAAAGTGATTATGAATGAAAAAACTTTAAAATCTGCCCCTCCCAATTTTGAAAATACTTTTGGTCGATTTTCAGGTCTTATTTCAAATCATGATGTCAGTATCTATGAAAAAAATTTCATACATCGGCGCCTATATCGTAAGGCGTGGGTGTTTGGTGGTGCTTTCAGTCCTGATGGTTTTGTAGGGTTAGCTATAGTAGATGCAGGTTATGCAGCAAGCGCATTTTGTTATTATTTCGATCCTAAAACTTCTACGTTGATAGAAGAAAAAACCCTAAAAGCTTTTTATTTCCCCAATACATTTCAAGCTCGCATAGATCAGAACTGGTTTTTAAAATCTGGAAAACGTGAATGGTCTTTGAAGTTTGAAGATAGGATGTGGCATTTTTCCTTCAAAGGAAAACGCTTGAATTTGTCTATGCAAATGAAACATAGCTTTGAGGGCATTTCTGCTTTAGCTCCGCATAGACCCTTTCATTACACTTATAAACTCGCATCTCTTCCTAGTTGCATTGAAGTTTCAGTCGATGGATTACTTGCTAAAAAATGGTCTGGATCTTATGGAACTTTCGATTTCTCTTTGGGATTTCCGAACAGAAAGATTTTCTGGAATTGGGGAGCTTTTTCTGGGAAGACGCAAGATGGTGTGAGTGTAGGTATCAATATTGTCCATCCTTTTAATGATGGACTTGAAAACGCTCTGTGGTTTGATGGCCGTCTGATCCCGCTTTCGCAAGTGCAGTTTCACTACAAATCTTTCGGAGAAACCTGGCATATAAAAACGGTAGATGGAACCCTCTCTCTTGATTTTCATCCTAACTTTGAACATAAGAAAAATTCTAATGCCCTCGTATTCAAAACGCATTTCAAGCAGGGAATAGGTCCTTTTAAAGGGGTTTGGACTTATAAAAATACAGAGTATGTATTGGAAGGTAGTGGTGTTGTCGAAGAGCATTCTGCTTTATGGTGAGAGCAAAAGCGGAGCTTTGTGTAGTGTGATTTCAATCATGGTTTCAAGTAGACGTTTGCGATTCACATGAGTCTTTTCAAAGAGGCTGGCATTAATAGTGTCGGTGTGATTCCAACCTTCCAATACAACGCAAGAACTTTCTCCCATGTTCAAACATTGGCTGCTGGTCTCCACCAAACCATCGAAGTCTCTTTGTGTGATATGTTGAAGCAATGTCCCTTCTTCTTTGGTAGCGATGCTGAGTATGGGTATTTTTTGAGTAAGCTGTATCAGATTGTGTTCTTCTTCTTGTAAATATTTTTTTCTGAATTCGGGATTCAATTCCAAGAAAGCCTCTTTTGTTCCACTTACAAGTCTTTCAAAAAAGAATTCCATAAGGCTGCGTGTAATGCCGGAACTCATCGCTTTCTCTACAATGTGAGACCCGTAATAGGGTGTCTGCATGCTGACGAATGCGGCAACCTTTTTTATGAGCTGCGGATACTTGATGAGTGTTGTGATTGTGAAAAGACCACCATAACTGTGTCCGATTATAAATACGTTTTTAGAACTTCGTTCTATGGCATCGTGAATGATGGAATGATTTGCATCTGTACCTCTTTGAGAATAGGGCTCAAGTATTTCGTAAGTGATATTGTGGTTCTGAAACCATTCTACATAGTCGAAGTAATCACCAGTCATTCCATAGAAAGGCCTTTTTAGAGAATCGAATAAACCTGGGACTATAAGGAAGTGGATATTTTTGACATTGTGAACAATACCTTCATTTTTGAAGGAGCTTTCGTACTTGTTCTTAAAATCTTCAGTTTTATCATAAGCCGTTTGTGCAGGATGACTCGATAAGAAGAGTGTTAGACAGAGAATAATTTTTTTCATCAGACTTCACCTTTCGTCAAATGGTTAAAACATACTAATGTCAAGTATGGGTGAAGACAATTTTAATATATTTTTCAGTGGACAGCCTTTTCTCATCATTTTCTAATTTTCAAAATTATGAGAAACCAATAAAGAGCAACACGTGACAGACGAAAAAGATCAGTGTTCAAAATGTTGTCATGGCATCGATCGGAGAAGAACTATAGGGTTTGTCCACTGTAGCAAAAACAGTAGAGGTCGAAGTGGACCTCACGGTCTCTCCTTAGTCGTCCAAACCTACAACAGGACCTGTAGCATTTGCGGCAACTTTGCGTGAAGGTTTTTCTTTTTCAGGAGCTTCTTCTGAAAAGTCCGTACTGGTTTTTCCAGCAATGTTTTTCCCATTGCTGAAGAATTCCTTGCGAAGTTCTTCTTCGATCTTTGTCCAGATTTTTGGATTTTCTGTAAGATAAGCCTTTACACCTTCGCGACCCTGTCCGAGTTTTTCATCTCCGTAGGAAAACCAAGAACCCGATTTCTTCACAATCCCTTTTGCTGTTGCGAGATCTAGAATGTCCCCGATACGGGAAATACCCTCGTCAAACATCACATCGAATTCTGCCTGTTTAAAAGGAGCTGCCATTTTATTTTTGACAACTTTGACACGCACGCGACTTCCAATGGAATCTTCTCCTACTTTGATAGAAGCCTGACGTCGTATGTCGAGACGTATAGATGAGTAAAACTTGAGTGCGTTTCCGCCTGTCGTTGTCTCAGGGCTGCCGAACATAACACCGATCTTCATACGCAACTGGTTGATGAAGATCACAACGCAACGTGAACGTGAAATAATCCCTGTCAACTTACGTAAAGCTTGAGACATCAAACGTGCTTGCAGTCCAACATGGTGGTCCCCCATGTCGCCTTCTAACTCTGCTTTTGGAGTCAATGCAGCAACAGAGTCGATGACAACCACATCCACAGCATTGCTACGTACAAGCATTTCTACAATTTCAAGAGCCTGCTCTCCCGTATCCGGCTGAGAAACCAATAAACTTTCAAGATCTACACCGATCTTTTTTGCATAAGCTGTATCCAGCGCATGTTCTGCATCGACGAAAGCGCAGGTTCCTCCGCGTTTTTGTGCTTCTGCTATAGCGTGCAAGGTGAGTGTCGTTTTACCGCTCGATTCAGGCCCGTAGATTTCTACAATGCGACCTTTTGGGAGTCCGCCAATTCCGAGAGCGAGATCCAAAGAGAGACAGCCTGTCGGAATGACTTCGACCTGCCCTAGGTTAAAATCGTTTCCTAAAAGCATAATGGCGCCTTTGCCAAATTGCTTTTCGATGGCTGCAACGGTGAGATCTAAGTTTTTCTTTTTTTCTTTTTCATCGACTAATTGAATGTTGCTCATGGTGATTTTCCTTTATGCGTGATGGCCTCAGTTGAAAAATTGCTAACATGGATTGTCCATGGCAGCGAATGGCATTTGCTTAGGTAGGATTCTTGTCTATCACACGATGTGTGTTTGAGTCTAGAAGATGTGAGGAAGCGATTTTAAGAGCGCCCGATTTTTTTCTCGCTCTTCACTGCGCTAAATTGCCAGTGAATAGGATATTGAACTACAGCGTGATGCTTCGCGTTTGTTTCGCTAATTTTATCTGAGTAAGCGCGATAGACTTCTTGTGCCTTGCGAACCAATTCGAGATCGTAGTGTGCTTCTTGTTCGGATGAGATGTTTTTGTTTTGTTTTTCAGTTGTGTATTGCATACGAACCTCTTTTGAAAAAAATATGAGAACGTTTATAATTTAGTGAGTGTTCTTATTAAAACAGGAGTGTTTTAAATGAAAAAAACAACTCAAGCCAAAGCAAAAATTCTAGTCATTGATGACGAGGGAGATCTGAGTGATCTCATGGAAGTTGCTCTGGGTGAAGATTATAACATAGAAACGGAATTTGATGGCAAGTCGGCCCTCTCCAAACTGGAAGCTATACTGCCAAATCTCATCATAACCGGTACTTATGTATCTCCGGAAGAGGGTTTTAACCTGATGGAAAGCATCCGAAAGATTACAAATGTTCCTGTATTGGTCATTTCGGGAGCTTCCCTAAGGTCTCGTGAAACCTACTTTAAAAACAAAGGTGTAACTGCGCTTCTCGTAAAGCCTTTTACCATTCAAGAACTCAAAACCAAAATAAGCGCAATGCTTGAAAGTTATAGAAAATTCATTTGAAGTGGCGGAGTGCGTCCTCTTGTGCTAGAAAAGCACCTTCCGTTATCCTTTCTTTGGAATGTATACAGAATGTTAGAAATTACAAAAATTATCGAATGGGACATGGGTCATCGTGTTCCGAATCATAAGCACAAATGTAGACATCCTCACGGTCATCGTTATCGATTAGAAATGACTGTTGCAGGGCCTGTTTCTGAAATCAAAGGTTCCAGTGATGAAGGAATGGTTTGTGATTTCGGTGATATCAAAGATCATATGCTCAATAAAATATACTCTAAACTGGATCATTGTTTTTTAGCAAGCGAAGAGGATCCTGTCTTTAAACCGCTCGCTCATGATAAAAGCCTCGATTTAAATATTGTACTTGTTCCTTTTGTTCCGACTGCTGAAAACATACTTGTATGGTGTCAGCAACGTCTTCTTGAAAATTTTCCTTCTCATCTCAAACTTGTACGTTTGCGTCTTTTCGAAACACCGACATCTTACGCAGAACTAATCTGCAACTCAGTTCCGTAATCGGAAGTATAGCAAGTAACACCACATCGATTTTCCACAGAGGACTTCCTTCCTCCCATGGTCGTGCGAGACCTACCAATGTAAACATCACAAGATAATGCAGCATATAAGCAAGAAAAAAATTACGATTGATTTCCAATGTACTCAAAAAGCGAATGAAAGATATTCTCGCAAAAAATAGCTGCACATTTTTGTAAAAACATAAACGTAAAAGTGCTAACCATAAAAGGAAGTGTGCCCAGAATACATAAGGTTCCTGTCTGAAATTATAGCAGGACCACCCATCACCCAGTTTTGTTTGGAAATAAACATCTTTAAAGTTCCAAAAATAAAAGCATATAAGAGTGAAAAAAAAGGGTTCAAATTTATGAAAGTAGAAAAAATGAGGTTCATTTTTTTTAACAAAAGATCCAGATAGCATTCCTAACCACAAAAGGCCCACCCACGGCAGCAAGGGCCAATCCGCATAATCTTGTGGACACACTCCCACTAAAATTTCTTTGATAGGGAGAGGAAAAACACTGAAGAAAGAAAATTTCCAAAATGGGCATAAGAGCATAGCAATAGAAATCAGTGCAAATACGAGATTTTTTTTTCTTCTCAGTATCCATTGTCCCGTAACCATTCCTACAGCAATGAGGGGATGTATGTCCCATTCGAGAGAGAATTCTTTCTCTTTTAAAAAAGTGCAGAAACTAAAGAGTATCCACGAACCTATAAGAAAGAAGGGAAGCCAGTATAGTTTTTTGTATGCATTCTCCTTATAGCCAATAAGAAAGGATGTGAAAAAAAGTATGCTGAATCCTGAAAAGTCCAAAGCTCGTGCATAAAATTCTGCAAAACGCCAGATAGAGGTGGGTAAAGGATTGGGAGGTCCAGAAGGATTCAACCAGATGATCCAGGAAGAGTGAAAGATGATGATCGCAATAAAACATAAGGTGCGGAGTATGTCGATTCCGTAGATGCGATCTGTATTCACACAGTCTCCGGATATGTTTAGGGCTGAGAAGAGATAATTTTCTGAAAGTGAAAATATTTCCAGAAAAAGGGAAGGATGACCATTACAAAACCAGTTGGAATTAAAATAGGGAGATGCGACATAATGAATGCGAGAGGCTCAAGTTTTTTAGAGGGCAAGACAATGGGATGAAGGTCGAGTGTACTCAGTCTTCCATGATCTTTGAAGAGGTCAGGATTTTGAAAGCTTAAGCGAATAGCATCGCGAATAACACGTATGTTTGTCATGACATTCGAAAGCATTATATTTAAGCAACGATCATCGCAGTCGCGATAGTGATCGAGTCGTCCTGACTTCAAACTGAAAAGAAAGTCTCGATCGTACAATTGTTGATCCAAGGCATCGAGAAGTTTTGCTCGTTCTTTTTTTGTAAATTTGTTTTCATAGAATCGAGGAGCATTTGGATAATCATCGGATTGGAAGCTAATGGTTTGATCCTTACCTTCCAAAACCGATTTTGCAAATTGGTTTTTGCTATAATTCCATACGGTTTTTAGTAAATTTTCACATTTATCAAATTTCTCAAGAGAGCAGGAAATGATGTCCCCACTTTCAAATAAATTTTGCAGATCGGAAAGATTTCCTCCTACTTGGTGGAAAAAAATCTCAACCGAAGAATTCTTCTTCGCAAATGTACTCAGTGCATCGACGTGTGCGCCGAGCCCTGTTATGGATTGTACAGCACCTCCTGCGTCGAATTCTTGTTTGAATTCTAGGTCTGAGAAGGAAAATTTAATGCCAACATGCAATTTACCACCGCTGGTGGTCAAAGATACATATTGAGTTCCACATTCTTCGCGGAATCTATCAGGATCCTGTTCGCTTACTTGTATTTTTGGATTTGTGATGAGTTTTTGTCTCACTCCTACATGGTTTTGAAGGATGTAGGTGCTTGTATATTGCGTATCTCTTGCGCGTAGAACAAATTTAGCGAGTTCGCTGTCGCTTCCTACAACAATGGCACCAGGCACCTTAAAATTCATTTGGGTCTGAAGCTGACTCCAATTTTCCACTTTGGTAAATTCAGCAACATATTCGATGTTAGGTCTGTCAATAACTGTTCCATCCACACATTGACGCATCTTATGTTCGAGTTTAAGTGAGTCATAACCGTTTCCTAACAGCGCAGGATATTCAGCTGCTTTTATTTCTGCAGAGTAGAGAGACCTTAAGAGACAAAACAATCCAGCAATCCAGTAGGCCTGCTTCATGACGAACCTCTTTTCGTGACACCTGCACCAATTTTTAATTTTTATTGTGTCTATATAATTTCATAGCTCCTTTGAAATAAAAGTTCCACAATTTTCTTGAACATTCGTGTTAAAATTAAGATTAGAATTTAAAAAGGACACTACGTTATGAATTTAAGGTGCGGCATTGTTTTTTTCTTCGCTTTGTTTCACGTCTCATCTTGCAATAAAAAACAGATCTCATTGAAGGATACTTACAGAGTTCCTTTCTTTCTTCTTACGAATCTCCCTCCTGAACGTGTTGCAGAAACCTATCAAAAAGTTGAAAAAAATTGCACCCCTGAATCTGCGTTGAAAGACATAGGAAAGGCAAAGATTTGGGTGGAAGGGTTAAATGGTCTTCAAAATATAGAATTCGATTTCCATGGGATCTCAGGAAATGGACTTCAAAGTGAAGATGCTTTGGGTGTTCGTATCGAGTTTCGTTGGAAAGAGGAGTATTTCGATTGCAAAACCAACAAGGAGAAAGATGCATTCCGATGCGAGTCTTTGATTCAGCACAGTCAAAGTGAAGGAAGCCCTGTTCTTATTTGCAAAATTCCGAAAGATGGTTATCCCGTAAGGTCCGTTGAAAACATAGCTCTCGTTGCTATAGCTTCCTATAAAAAAACTTTACGAGATTACAGTTTCGTTTCCGACAAGAGCCCTCCTCGAAATATTATGATTTTAGTAGCTCCTATTTTTGAAAAAATTTTTCATATTAAAAATGAAAATACCGAACTTCGTTATGATGTTGATAAGGCTCGATGGACTCAGAAGGCCGATTTGCGACGGGGGTGGAACTATACTATACAAGTCCTTCCTTCAAGCTTATGGATGAGAAGAAACAATCCCATGCGTAAAGACCTCTTCCTGCAAATGGGGGTTATAAGTCATGAGGCAGGACATCATATATTCGCTTCTCGTGTTCCAAAACTTAAGAAATACGGACTCCATTCGCAGAATTCCGATGGGGAATTTTCATACATCTCCTACTTCGAAAAAAATGATCGCAATGCAGGAGTAGAATCTATTATTTCTGCTATAGATGAAGCTTATGCAGACTCTGTTTCTCATCTCACATTTGCTTCGAGTACGAGTATCCATTACACTTTGGAATCTGCTAATTCTAGCGAAGCCCGTAGAGTGTCATCACCTAGGACCTCTCTGAAGAATACCGGGCCTGAATATACAAAAGCATTGACAGAACCCGTGCTGAGACATTTTTTAAGTCTTAAAAAAACTCAAGCCCCTCAAGATGTTCCAGACCATCAGGATATACATACTGTAGGGGCCATTCTTGCGCACAGTCTTGACGCCTTATTTGGAAATAAAGTTGGAGATTCACGAGAAGATCCTCGCAGTGAAGAGAAATACAAGCTTCTCAACGCATGGATAGATGAAATCGAAAAATTGTTTCTTAGCAAAACAGAATACTACAGCGATATGCCATCACAATTTTTGAATGATGCTTTGTGGGTAGCGGTGAAACTTGCCTTTATAAAAGGCGCAGAACTTTCTAAGACTCAGTGTGAGATTTTAGAGCAGAAATTTCCAGTTTTTGTTGTAGATTGGAAAAAAAGATACCGGTGCCATTAAAGAATCAGAGGGAGCATTTATGACGTCCGTAAATTACCAGAACTATTTGCAGTTGGATAAAATTCTTAATGCACAGAAGCCCGTTTCTGAAAACGAACATGACGAAATGCTCTTTATCATCATTCATCAAACATATGAGTTGTGGTTTAAACAGCTCTTACATGAAGCAGCTTTTTTAAAACAGAGCCTTTGTGAAAATGACACTTTCCAATCTCTAGCAACTATGAAAAGAGTTTTAAAAATTTTAAAAACACTTGTAGGTCAAATCGATATACTAGAAACGATGACACCCCTTTCTTTCATGAGTTTTCGCTACCGTTTGGAAAGCGCCAGCGGGTTTCAATCCTGGCAATTTCGTTGTTTTGAAGCTGTGATGGGATTGAAAAATAAAGAAAAAATAAAGCATCTGGCAGAGGACTCGGAAGAAAAAAGAATAGTTCTTCACCTTCTAAACGAAGAGAGTCTTTACGACGCTTTTTTAAAAGGGTTGAAAAAAGCAGGATATGAATTGCCTAGAGACATATTGGAACGAGATCTGAGTCAAACGTATGAGGGTGATAGCCGAGTACAAGATCTCATTTTTAGAATTTATAAAGAAGATAAAGAACGTTCTTTGCTATGCGAACTGTTTGTAGACTTGGATGAAGGTGTGCAAGAATGGCGCTACAGGCATGTAAAAATGGTGGAAAGAACGATTGGAGATAAGATGGGAACGGGTGGAAGTTTAGGAACCCGCTACTTGCAATCTACAATGGCGAAGCCCGCTTTTGTAGATCTGTGGGCTATACGGAATCGCTTGTGAGGTGCTTAAAGAAAGTCGGTGAAAGTTGATTCGAGTACACCCATTTCTTCTTTTAAACCGTTGACCACACCTGGTTCGAAAGCAAGCCAAGGAGCAAGGAAAGGTTTGTGTATGTCCACGGTTTTGTGAATTTTTACAAGGACTTTATTTTTTGACAGAGTGTAGGTGACCTCGAGGAGGACTTTTTTTGTATTATCAGCATCTCCATCGGCTTCGATATTTGTGGACTCTGCATTGAATTTTAGAGAGCTTTCGCTTGTTTCCGTATTAGCGTCGAATGTTATGCTGATGTTTCCATGAACTGATGAATAAGAGTCCACATATTCAAAAGAACCCGAATCTTCTTCTACTCCTAAAGCGCTCAAGAGCTTTTCTTTAATTTCAGTCGATGACAGTGAACTTGAAAAACTACAATTTGCAGAAGATGAGAACTGATAGAGACCATTGTGAGGTCTTTCATATTTTGCTTGGATTTGATTACACTGCCCCTCTGCGTAAAGATGTGACGAAAGGCCGGCGAATAATAAACTACCAACGAGAAGTTTTGATTTCATCATTTTAAATCCTCAAACTGTGTGAACTCCAACACTGAAAGAGTAAGCTTCGATTTATGAATTTTCTTTAAGAAGCACTGCACGAAGTGGAGATGCTTCACCCGCTTCTATTTTTAAGGGAAGGGCAATCAAAGTATAAATTCCTTCAGGTACATGTTTCAAAACAAGGCATTCCAGAACAGCTAAATTCAATTGCGCCAAAGTTGTATGGGATTCTAATAGTTTTGATGAGGCAGGATCTACAGAAGGTGTATCTATGCCTATCAGTTGCACACCTTTCTTATGTAAGACCTTAATTAATTCGGGAGAAAGGGAATTGAAATCATTGCTCCATCGTTCTTCGTCATAAGAAGCCGTATAAAAAAGTATGCGTGGGGCCTGAATAATTTTTTCTTCGATGTCTTTAGGAACAATACGTGCTCCTTTTTTTAAAGTTTCCAAACGTAGAACTTGGCAAGTTCCCAGATAGAATTCGAGAGACCTCTCATCGATGCTTTGCCCGTTTTTTGCATAGTGAGAAGGAGCGTCGGCATGTGCTCCTATATGCAAGGTGCTTGTGATCGAAGATAAACTGAGATTATCACCTTTATGCATATCCAAACTGACATGCCTTTCAAAAGTTTTGTCTCCAGGAAAGACTGCGAGTCTTTCTGAAATGGTGGGAGAAATATCTATAATTTGCGTCTTCTTAGAAAGTATCATCAAGATTGTCCGATAAATTACGAGTTTGAAAATCTTTTAAACGACCACGGAGCTCTTTGGGGATTATATTTTCATTTATACAAATTTCCTGTCTAAACAGTTTGGGAAGAGGTAGTTTCCAATCTAAACAGTGAAGAACAGCTCCGACTATAAAGTTCATAGCCTGCTGGTCACTCCCTTGTGCAAGTTTGATTGCGATTCCTAATCCTTTAGGAAAATCGGAGTGCACAATGCTCAGTCCAAGCACTCCGTCAGCTCCTTCTTTTGCAAGAATTTTTCCTTTTCCTGTTCTCATGATTAGAGTGTCAAGACGGCCTGTTCCTCCTACCAATTCGGGATGACGGGTCATGGATTCCCAAATCCAGTCTTTATCTTTTTCTCTTACAAGATTTGAAAAAAGTTGTGCAAGCTCCGTAGCGTTTAAAGCGACAGTTGCAAGCCCACAGCCATCTTTTGCAACATAATGTGGATGCCAAGACTCACCTAAAATGGAATGCACATAGGCTATATATGCTTTGTAAAGAGGGTGCTGCAAAGATGTGTAGTTTTCCAAGCTCCAATTTTTATTCTCGCATGCGCGAAGAAGAGCTGCATGTTCACCCGAGCAGGGGTGAAGAATCTTTTCAGGGTTTTGAACAAGAGGACCTTGTAAGGGTTGACTTCGAGGTACTGATAAAAGGTCTACCGAGTGCTTTCCTAACAATTTACGTACAATTTCTATATGAGCTGTTTCTGCGTTGTGAGAAGCAACACTGAGAGCTTTTTCTTCCCACGAGAGTTTTTCAAGATCTTTTGTGAAGACTTTCAAATGCAAAGGTTTTGCTGTGGATCTTGGAAAAAAAAGAGAAGGGGAACCGTAGTTGTGAATCACCTCTGAACCCATCACCCACGCTATAGATCCGAACTTTGTAACTTCGGTGAGCTGTGCTCGTTTGTATTCTACAAACACTTGCCAAGGTGCGCTCATACTTTCCTTTCACAATTTTGAAATCACCTCTTCTGCAAAGAGTTTCATGCATTTTTTCACGAGAGAAGAGTCGTGACAGTTGAAATCAAACCATAGCATAAGTCTATCTTCAGAATGATAGTTTTTATACAGCTGTTCGCGGATCTCTTCTGGGCTTCCGCAAAGAGCATTGTCAATAGCTTGCTTTATGCGCTCTGGACGGATGGTTCCTTCCATTGCTTTCCAATAGACTTCGAGTGCTTTTTGGGCTCGCTTTTTTGCCAGAGAAGAATTTTCATCAATAAAAACTAAAACTGTGCGTGGTAAATAATCTCGTTTCCAAGGTCCGCCTTCTGGATGGTAGCACTGCTTCATTCTTTCATGTGTTTCTTCTATAGTTTTTACAGGAGTGATAGAAAGATTGAAAACTTTACAAGGGAGAAACTTATTTGCAAGTATTTGTGCATTAGCGTCATGAGAGCCGATGATAAGAGAAAGTAAATTTAAAGGTGACTCATGAGGGATGATTTTCATCTCATCAAAAACCCATTGGGCTTCGATAGAAATCTCTTTGCCGTCTTTGCTTATCTTTTTTAAGGGAATCTCTTTCGAAGAAAACGTATCGCCTCGCATAGCCCTACAAAATATTTCAACAGCTTCTAGAAAGATCTTAGGCTTGATAAGGTCCCAAATTTCTTCTTCCATAGCATTGCGTGGGAAAATTCCATAGGGTTTATTAGAATAGTCAAAACGACCGGATGCAAATCCAAGATGCAATCTTCTTGTCTCTCCTGTGTTTAATCCGTGGAGAGAAAGAAAAGAACGTATACTTTCCGCATGAGCAAGAGGTCCTCCATTACAAAGTATATTGCGAATTGCAGAACCGACTTCGATGCGTTTTGTCTTTGAAAAAATTTTGTGAGCGAGTTGGCAGATATCAGTGTTGATACCTACTTCGCCTTCAAAGTGAGGAATGACAGGCTTTTTATGCGATTTTTGCACTTCTGAGCTTAGGTGAGATTCTGCAACCCATGCTGTTTCATAAGGGAGTGCATCGGCATATTCGATTTCTTCAAAGAAGTTTTCGAACATTTCTCGCTCGCTCGGTAAATATCCGTCGACTACATTTTGGCATAGTGAAAAAAAGACATCGAATCTCATGAGTCTTTCCGTGAAGAATAAAGTTTTGAGAAGTTAAAAAGAGATTCTCATATTTTTTTTAAAATTCCAATATGCAGATAGAACTTATATTGGATTAGGAATCGAACTAGGAGAACTTAGACAACTCAATTCAGGTAATGCAACTCTGGGCTTTTAGAAAAACGCCAAATTTTCCCGTCGATGTAGTAATGGAAGAGTACAAGCATCATAAAAGGACTGAAGAGATATTCACCCCAAGGTGAGATGAAAGAATAAACAGCAACACATCCAAAAACGCATCCGTAAACCAGAGAATAGAAGAGCCATCGATGCCATACATCCTTTCCAAAACGGTTTTTTTGAAAATGTATGATCCAACCTTGATACTGCACATCATGATAGATGGTTTCCAAAGCGACAAGTAAACCGAAAGGTGGATCGCTGATGGCATAGGTAAAATAATAGGTGCTAACAATGGCGATAAGAAAAAGCAATTTGGGAAGATGCAAAGATTGTATTTTCAATAAATACAATTGACGGAGTGCATAAATTGCAATGAGCAGAAAAAATATTTTTTGGAAAATTTCATGAGATATATCGATGTGGGGAATCCACTCAAGTGCTGTTCTTGAATGATCGGATAAGCGTATAAGCAGAGCCAAAATGACAGTTCCATAAAGAAGAATATCATCGAGATAAGAATCGATAATTTTTAACCCCTCTGTTTTTTTCTTATAGAGTTTGAGAAAACCTGAATTTTGTCTCAATATATGCCAGATTCCATAGATATTTAGAAAGACGTCAAAGTGTGTGTCGAATCCTAAGGGTTTTAGAGTGAAACCTGATAATACGAGAAGGAGTAATCCCAACGTATACGAAGTTCTGCGCCTCGCGAATTCTATGCCGTCAGCATGAGTGCGAGAGAAGGTTTGAAAGATATGAGGATGATCAAACAGGGAGTAGAAGACAAGAGTAGCGATGATAGCGGCGTATTTGTGAAAAAAATTTTCTGGTGAAAGTAGCAGCAGCCCTTTGTACAAAGCGTAGTAGGCATAGGTTAAAAGCACACTGCCTGTGAAAAAACACAGGTCCCAGCGTGCGCTAACAATCCACTTGGACTTTTGCATGGGATTTCGTTCGAGCCTTTTCTTTGAGGTCTTCTCAAAAAGGAAGGCTAGCTTTAAAAAAAATTATACACAAGATAGTCAAAACGACCGAATTAGGTTACAAAAAGATTTCTCATCAAACCTATTGCAAAGAGTCTTATGATACAGCCTTTTGTCCATCTCCATGTTCACAGCGAATATTCTTTCGTCGATGGCAGTATTCGTATTCCTGCGTTAATCGAAGCGGCTAAAAAATTTGGCCATAGTCATATCGCGCTCACAGACCATACGAATATGCATGGTGCTATAGAATTCTATTTCAAGGCAAGAGAGAGTGGGCTTACTCCGATTGTAGGCTGTGAGATTTATATCGCTGACAAAAACACTGAGAAAAATATTTACCAACTTGTGCTTCTTGCTCAGAACACCAAGGGCTATAAAAACCTCTTAAAAGTGGTTTCCAGTGCCTACATTGGAGAAAATTTTAAGGGCCTTCCTGTTGTTCCTTTTTCTGTTTTGGCAGAAAGAGCGGAAGGATTGCTCGCTATCAGTTCTTTTCACAAAGGAGAGTTTCGTGAACTTGTAGAAGAACTTCGAATATCTGGTGTCGATTTTAAAAATTTAAAAAAAGAGGACCCTCTTCTAGAAAAGATAGAAAATTATCTTCTCAATATGCAATCCTGCATGGGGTCAGAAAATTTCTACGTTGAGATTACCGACAATGATCTTCCAGGTCAGAAAAAAGATGTGGAAGATGTTGCTGCGCTTGCAAAACTCATGGGTGTCCCTCTTGTCGCAAGTGCAAACGCACATTATTTAACTAAGGATTTTGCGGACACTCATGCACTTGCTGTTGCTATGAAAAACAGTCTGACTTTGAAAGACATAGGTCAACGTTTGCACAACGTTCATTTTCATCTGATGGATAATGAAGAGATGAATGAGCGTTTTCAAAATTACCCCGAAGCGCTTTCCAATACTTTAGTGATTGCAGAACGCTGTTCTCATTTGAAAATAGAGACAGGACATTATTATTTCCCAAAAATACATTTGAGTGAAAACGAATCAACGCAAGAAGTCATGCGTCGTATGAGCTGCGAAGGTTTGCAAAAACGTTTGGATGCTTTGAGTCCCCTTTATGGAGAAGATTTCACAGAAGAAAAGAAAAAAATTTATTGGGATCGACTCGAATATGAGCTGGGAGTTATAGAAAAAACGGGATTTATAGACTACTTTCTTATCGTTCAGGATTTTATTCGATGGGCCAAGGAAAAAGGGATTCCCGTAGGACCTGGTCGTGGTTCCGGTGCTGGTTCTTTGGTTGCATATTCTTTGTTGATTACGGATTTGGATCCGCTTCGTTATGATTTGATTTTCGAAAGATTTTTAAATCCTGAGAGGATTTCGATGCCCGATTTTGACGTCGACTTTTGTCAGTGGCGTCGAGATGAAGTGATTCAGTATTGCATAAATAAATACGGAAAGAACAACGTTGCGCAGATCACAACCTTTGGAAAGATGAACGCTAAAGGTGCAGTCAAAGCTGTGGGAAGAGCGAAGGGTCTAGGGTTCACACGTGTCGATCAATTTACAAAACTTTTTCCCAATGACCTTGGTCTTACTCTCCAGAATGCCTTAGACCAAGAACCTCGAATCAAAGAGGAAATGGCAAGAGATGACGAGTTGAGAGAATGTATGGAAGAGGCTCTCAAACTTGAAGGGCTCTGCTCTCATACATCTGTTCATGCCGCTGGTATTGTAATGTCCGATGGAGACATGACAGATTATGTTCCTATTTATACGACGGATGGTTCTTCCTACATCACTCAGTATGAGATGAAACCAACAGAAAAAGTTGGTCTTGTTAAGTTCGATTTTCTCGGTTTGAAAACACTGACTGTCATTGATAAAGCGATCGCTTTGATCCAAGAACGTGGCCATCCTGATTTCGACATCAGTAAAATTCCATTAGATGCCAAAGCTGTTTTTCAATTGATTTCAGCTGGTCACACAACTGGTGTTTTTCAGTGTGAAAGTCCAGGGATTACTCAGCTTATTCGTAAGATGAAGCCATCAACATTTGACGATATGATTGCGTTGGTTGCGTTGTATAGACCAGGACCTTTGGGTTCAGGCATGGTAGATGATTTTGTTAAAAACAAACATGGTCATCAAAAAATTAAGTACTTACATCCTTCACTCGAACCGATTTTGAAAGAAACATATGGGATGATCCTTTATCAGGATCAGGTTCTTCGTATTTCTGCTGTGCTTGCGGGTTATAGTTTAGGTGAAGCGGATTTGCTTCGTAAAGCGATGGGTAAAAAAATTCCTGAAGAAATGGCAAAGCAAAAAGAACGCTTTCTTTCAGGAACTGATAAGAATGAAATTCCTCACGACATTGCGGAACAGATCTTCGATTTGATGGCAGAATTTGCAAAGTATGGTTTTAACAAAGCACACTCAGCTGCGTATGGCCTAATCAGTTACCAGACTGCGTATTTAAAAACTTTTTTTCCAGAATGTTATCTTGCAGCGTGTATGACATGCGATATGGATAACACGGATAAAATTGTGAAATATGTTGAGGAATGTAAACGGTTTAAAATCGAAATTCTGAGTCCTAATATCAATCGGAGTCATTTAGAATTTCTTGTTCCTCATAAGGGGAGCATAGACTTTGCTCTGTGTGCAATCAAAGGTTTGGGTGAAGGGTCTCTTCGTCCTTTGTTAGAAGAACGTCAAAGAAATGGGCCTTTTCTTTCTCTCAGTGATCTTGCAAGGCGCGTTCATCTTGGAAAGTTTGGAAAGAAAAACTTACAGCTTCTTGTTGCTTCAGGTGCTTTGGATGATTTCTCTTACAAAAGAAAGGTCCTAGATGAGTTGGTACACCAACTTGTTGAATATAGCACAAGTCAGCATGAAGCGACGGAATCGGGACAACGAGGTTTGTTTGATCTGACACCTCAGGTTCAAAAGTCTGTGAAGGAGGAGTGGTTTTATGAAAAGACTTCTCCGAAATTAAAAGCTGGTGAGAAGTCTTGGGATATTACGGACCTCTTTCAAGAGAAAAAACTTCTAGGGACCTTTATTAGTGAACATCCTTTGAAACTCTTCCATTTCGATGCTAAAGCTTTTGCAGGATCTAGAATTGCTGATTTTGAAAAGCTTGTAGAGAACCAACGTTCAAAAGTGAAGGTGTGTGTCTTTGCATTGTTGACTAAAGTTGAGTTCCGTCGAAGTAAAAAAGGATCGCTTATGGCCTATTTAAGATTGGAACAAGAGGATGGTGCTCACGAAGGTATCATGTTTAGTTCTGCTTTGGAAGGAGTCAAAATTCCTGAGATGAACAGTCTTGTGATTGCGGAGGGAAGTCTCGACAAGATGAGTGATGAAATGCCTCTGCGTTTTAACATAGAGAGTATTACGGATGTTCAGCTTATAAGAAAAGCAAAGTTAAAATGTTTGAATTTCCATTTTACAATGTCGGAACATTCAGGATCTGAAGATGTTTTATCTTTGAAAAGATTGGTGGAAAAATTTCCTGGTGAGACCCCTATAAGATTTTTTGTTAAAAACAAACATGTGACCTTGAAAGTAGAAACTTCAAAGTGGAATATTTTCCCAAGTAATGATTTTATAAATCATGCGTTACAAATTCCATCTTTGAATTTGGAGTTCACGATTTAGAGTCTCTTTTTATGCTTGGAGGAGCGTTTATGAGCTGAAGCTTGAAGTTGTGAAAAAGGTATGACTTCGAGTTGAGCGATGTCTCTACTATTGATGCTCTTCCCTTCGGGAAGCCATATGCGATAAGAACTGAACTTAGGGGGGGTCACATTTTTCAAGAAGTGAGGATTATAAGCTTTCAACTCATCGAGACTCATCCCAGCTTTTTCTGCAATATGGTCTAGACGTACAGGGCTTGGAACACGAATGGCGAATACATTCGGTTTGTCTTGAAAGTCTATATTCAATCCATACTTCCCAGGATTTTCAGCAACAATCAAGGCTGCTAGAAAACGGGGAACGTAGTCTCGTGTTTCACGTGGGATAAACCCAATTTTTGAAAGTTGCCAGAAGTCCCGAGTTCCTGATCTTATAATCGCATTCATAATGCGAGATTCGCCTGCGTTATAAGCTGACATGGCTAAAAACCAAGAGTCGAAGACATTATTTAAATTTTTCAAATAGAGAGCTGCAGCTACAGTTGAACGCCAAGGATCTCGGCGTTCATCAATAAACGAATTGATTCGTAAACCATAATTCTTTGCGGTGGGGCTCATGAATTGCCAAATTCCTGCTGCTTGAGCAGGGGATTTTGCATCAACTTTGAAATCACTCTCAATAAGAGCAAGATAATAGAGATGGGTTGGAAGTCCGAATTTTTGCAGGATCGCATGAATTTGTTTTTTATAAAGAGATCCTCTTTTGAGAACTTGTTCAAAGCGCGTTTTCCCTTCTTTGGTAAAGAAGGTTATCCACTTTTGAACAGCAGGATTGTCTGCATGTTTCAGTGCTTCTATGCGTTCATTCAGGGGATCTTGAGCACGAGTAGGAGGAGTAGGAAGAACCAGTTTGGAACTTGTTTCTTTTGATCCTAATAAAGGTGGTGGTTCTTGGTGAACCGTGGCGCACGAAGCCAAAATACCACTGAGAGCGATTATGCTGCTTGTTCTAAACATGAGGACAACTCCCTTGGGTCTCTGCCCTCATGTTGCATTCGAAATCCTTTTGGACAATCCTGCAAAGTGGCTGAGACTCCTCTGTCTAAGATCGCGGTGTTCTACATCGGTGATCTGAATCTTATTCTAACATAAAAAGCTATAAGTGGCGACGTCAGCTTCTTTTTTTCAGGAACTTAGGCAAAATATGTACGGTGCCCTTTCTTGCAAATTGCTATGAATCATGGTACGGCTTTTCCTTCGATTATGTTCTCATGGAGGCGCTTTAAAGCAATGAACACTCGTTTCCAACGCAAAACGATGCTTTCAGGAATTCAGCCAACGGGTATTCCACACCTTGGAAATTATCTTGGTGCGATGCTTAATTGGGTTAAACTCCAGAAAGATTACAACTATTTCCTTTTCATTGCAGACCTTCATGCGCTTACGATTCCGCAAGACCCTGAGACCTTGCGTGAGAATGTTTATAAGATAGCAGCTTATCTTCTCGCTTCAGGAATAGATCCTCAGTATACGACACTTTTTGTTCAATCTCAGGTTCCTCAACATCTTCAGCTTGCTTGGATATTGAATTGCATGACGTATATGGGTGAACTCAGTCGTATGACCCAATTCAAAGACAAAAGCAAAAAAGCGGATGAGAATTTGAATGCGGGTTTATTTACATATCCTGTTTTACAGGCTGCTGATATCTTGCTTTACAAACCACATTTTGTACCGGTGGGAGAAGACCAACGTCAGCATATAGAACTCACTCGAGATCTTGCTGAGCGTTTTAACAAGCGTTCAAAGAAGAATATTCTGCAAGTACCACAACCTTATATTCAGGCAGCTGGTGCACGCATTATGGACTTTCAAGATCCGACTTCGAAAATGAGCAAGTCCGGAACATACCCTAACGGAATTATTTATTTGAATGATTCAGATGATTTGATTTTGAAGAAAGTAAAATCAGCAGTTACAGATTCGAAACAATCTGTTTCGAGTGAAGACTTGAGTCCTGGATTAAAAAATTTAGCAGAAGTTCTTGCAACTCTTTCCGGAAAAACGCTTCAAGCGGTCTTAGAAGAGAACGAAGGAAAACTTTACGGCCATTTTAAAATTCTAGTAGCTGAGCATATTATGAATGTGATTCGACCTATTCGCACGAAAGCGGAAACTCTTTTGAAAGAACGTGAGGAGCTCACAAAAATTCTTGGTGAGGGGACAGAAAAAGCACGAGAAATCGCGCAGAATACGATCTTAGAAGTTTCACATCATATAGGTTTGATAAAAGGGTTGTCCTAGACAGTCTTTTTTGTTATTAGGCATCGACATTAATACGAGCATTACGAGCGAAGTATCGAGGAAGATCATGACACAGTTTTTCACAAAAATATTATTTTTCTTTACAATGGTTGGTGCAAATGGGTCTGTTATAACTGTTGCGCCCGGCACACCTGAATCCACCAAACCTACCCCTTCTGATTCAAAAGAAGTTTTGAGTCATGGCGGGGGGCATGGAGTGGGCAAATAAATAGCTTAGAATTTTGCCCTTGGTTCCTTTTGTAGGAGTTTTTTGGGACTTGTTGAAATTTCAAAAAGCTCTTTGGAGAGTATTTTATATCTTATGATGTTTTTATGAAGACCACTATAGACATCAAAGCTGTCAAGGCAAGCTTGCGAGAAGCTCTTCTTACATACAGGCGTGAGCGACCTAAGCTTTCACTTCGGGCTATAGCAAAAAATTCAGGTTGTAACCGCTATTTTCTAAGCAAACTCATAGATGAAAACGACACCTCCACCTCCATAGATCTCACTCAGGTTCTCATTCTTACGCAATTCATAAGTGGTCGTATCTGTGTAAGAGAAGCGATAGAGGCTTCCGGTTCTGCAGTCAAAGAAGCTCTCGAGAAAATTTTCAATCCTGATTATATAGGTTCCAAACAAGTTTCTTTGAAGATGAGTCAGGTTGATCTCTATGACTCATACAATTACTTCGTCCTTGTTCTTGCTAGCTATTCTCGTGGAACTAAGCGAGAACTCGTTCATAAAATACTGGGATTCAAAGGAGAGCAGGCACTTAAACGACTGATTAACGACAACATTATTGTAGAAGTCGATGGTCGTATTTCTTTAAAAGAAGGAAATGAATTTACTCTGTCTACGCGTGTTATGAAGCAAAGGATTCCTGACTATTTAAAATATTATAGTTTTGATCGATGCTATCAGCAAAAAAACTTCATTCACATCTATTCCGAAGGTCTCACCGAGGTCGCTGCTAAAAAGATTTATGATCTTCATTCTCGTTTCCATACAGATATTCAAAATATCCTTTTAGATAAGAACAATCATGGTGATGTTCCCTTTTTTACCATTGCTTGTATGGATCGTTTTTATGACAGCGATGAAGAACAAAGTTTACAGGACGATTCAAATTCCGACGATGAAGAAGATGAAGAATACTCTCCTTTAGAGCACACTCTCTCCAACTGACCCCTTAATTTTTCAAGAGTCACTAGTTTTTTTCAAAACATGTTATCCTTAACTTAGGTATTCCCTCACAACTTAAGTTTGGAAAAATAGATATGTTTGTAAAAAACGTAATTATTTTTAGCATGTTAACGTTCGTAAGTTGCAGAACTGGTTCTTCCACTGATGCCAATAATTTCTCACAGCAGAAAGATAACCCATTAAATATCCCTACAATTTCTACAAAAACAGAAATTTATGTGGATGCTGGAAGCAGTGGAGCACGGTTGGGGATTTATCAAATTGAAGAGGATTCACATTCAGATATTCATGTTAAAGAAGTGAGTTTTCAAGCGACCAAAAATGGGCAAGGAGTGCACACACTCCACAATCAAGTTAAAGCACTTCATGCATATTTCGAACCTCTTATGCAATTTGCGGAAAAGCAAATCGGTAAAGAGGAATTAGCAAAAACACCTATTCATATCTATGCAACGGGTGGGATGAGAAGTCTTAGCAAAGTTCATCAGGGAGAACTTGTCAAAGATATAGAAGCATATTTGCAAGATCAGAAAAAATTTAAACATTTTGAAGTTAAAGTGCTTACTGGAGAGGAAGAAGGAGTCTTTGGTTGGCTGGCTGTGAATTATCTTATGAATAATTTTTCAAAAAGCCATGGACATCCTGAAACTGTGGGTGTTGTGGATGTAGGAGGAGCGACCTTGCAAATTGTATTCGAAGTTAAAAATCGGGAAACCCCACATCCTCATACTTTGAATTTCAAAATGGGAGGAGAGCCTCATCAGGTTTATGTGCACAGTTACAATTATGGTCAGAATTTCGTATTTAAAAATAATGAATACCTACATAGAATTTGTACGGAACAGGCTTATAACGAAAAAAATCCAATTAAAACACGATACGAGAAATGCTTCCATTCTGTGCAAAACATTTTTAAGAAGACATGCAAACATATAAACGAATGCGGTTTATCTAATACTTACCAACCAAAGATCGAAGGATCCTTTTTAGGTCTTGGTGGAATTGTTTATCTTTCTAAAGTTCTTGCTGTTGAGAAATTTTCAGAAAAGTATTTGAAAGAGACAGGACAGGAAGTGTGTAGTCACACGGAAGCGGAATTGAAAAAACAATATACTCAGTTTGTAGATGACTACAGTGCTTTTTGCTTTCGAATGGCTTATTCACGTGCAATTCTTTTTGGCAACCAAGATACAGAACCTGAGCAAAACGGTTTAGGTTTTTCTAAAGACAAAGATTTTAATGTGCCTGCAACAATCAATGGACATAAGTCATTTAGTTGGGCTATTGGAGCTGTGTATTTCAATGCAAGAGGGGGAACTTGGTAGAGCGTTGATAAAAAATGCTGCTAAGAACTAGCAGCATTCTGAATTAAGAGAGGAGTCTGTTTAGAGACTTACTGTTCTTTTCTTGAAAGAAGAGCTGTCTGCAGGACGGACTTCCATTTTTGCATTACCTTTAGCTTTTGCTTCTTGTATGCGGATCATGAAATCGTTGACGTTGCGGGTGCGGTGACTGTTGATGCGTTCAACAACATCCCCTTTGTGTAGACCTAGTATACTCAGCAAACCACCTGGAGCCACGTCTGTTACAACAACAGCTTTGTGGTGTTTATGGTGGAAGAGGCCGCCTTCTTTAGAGATCACAACATCTCTGATGTCTCCGCCGAGGTCAAATTCTGTGAAAGAAACATCATCAGCTGCACACTGTTGAGCTTGTTGTTGAGCTTGTACTGCGCACTGTTGTTGCTGTTGTTGACCTTGTTGTTGCTGACATTGCTGTTGCTGTTGTTGCTGTTGTTGCTGGCATTGTGGTTTAGAAGGAGCGATAACTTCACCATCTGTACATTTTTTCACGATGTTCAGATGTACGTATTCGCACTGTCCGGCTGTAGGAGCTACGAAAGTTCCAAAGCCCATTCCTTCGATTTGTTCTTTGTCACATTCAGACCATGTTGTTGAAAGTTTTTTTGCACAGTATTCGGATTCTGTTGTGACTTCTTCCAGTTCTGCACAGGAGTGGAAGGTAACAGTGTAACGAGCTGTTGCTTGGATTTTTTCAAGAACATCGCATTGACCCCATTGTCCTTCGGAATGGCCTGGGAGAGATTCCCAATCCGATTGGTGTGCGCCATCTTTAATCATGGCTTTGATATCTACACCACTATGATTTGCTAATGGGAATTTTTGAATACCCACTTTGTTCCAGAAAGTGCGAACTTCTTTACATGTAAATGTAGAGGTGAAAGGTTGGATCTGCATGTTGCCTTCTGCATTTTTACAGATGGCTTTTAGATCAGCAAGGCTTGTGCCTTTTTTTGCAGTTTGCTGCTGCGCGCCGTCTTTTGCTAGAACTAAAGAGCTCCAGCTGAGCATTGAAACAAGTGTTGTTCCGATTAGACACGTTTTTTTCATATAGGGATCCTTTCTTTATAAATCATCCATTCTTAGTTGTAAGCTTTGCAAGTATCGATGCTGTCAACTGTTCTCAACACGCACATTCCGTCTTGTGATTGTTGCTGTTGTTGAGCCTGCTGTTGTTGGCCTTGTTGTTGCTGACCTTGCTTTTGTGAATGATGGTCAAGTTCTTCACCTGTGATGAAGTTGCCATCGCAGTAGTCATGAACTTCACCTTCGCAAAGGAGACGGATATTTGCGACTGTGATTTCTGAACATTCTGTAAGAGAGATTGGAAGACTGAAGCCTTCAGGAACAGACATTTCTTTTTTGAAGTACTGTGTACAAACACTTGGGTGACGTGCAAGAGCACCTCTGCTTTCGCCTGGAAGTGTTTCGTAACGACGATCTTTAGTAGTTGTGTGGAAGGTCATGTGTGTTTCGTTGCCGAGTGAGAACGAAGATTTTTGAGAATCCCACCATGTATAGTTTCCACCGCAAGCGATTTTAATTTCGAACGGTTTAATCTGATTGTCTTTGCGGAAAGCTTCACACTGTGCGCGAAGACCATCTACTGTTGTAGTTCCATCCCTTCTTTGTTGTTGCTGTTGACTTGCATTTGAGAATGCAATCCAAGGACACGTTAGTAAGAATGCTCCGAGAGTAACTTTTTTCATCACCATTTTTTTCCTCCATTCGGTCATGAAATGAATATGCTTTTTAGGCACCTAAGAGACCTTAGTGTTCTTACCGAACTAAAGATGAGAAATTTGTGAAAATGGACTTGTAGAGAGATATATTTTTATTAAAAATTTCGCTGTGTGATTTAGGTTCACCATTTTTGTGCAAATAACTGACAGTGTCAGGATGGTCTCTGAAAGATTCTCCCGTCCATTGCCCCGCAATTACCCTATATTTTCCGTCTTTAACATCTTTCTTATCTACGTAAAGACGGTAGGTGTAGGTAGGAGCCATAATGTCATCTGTACCCGGTGCGCCTGTAAGAATGTCTGTTTCTTCTTTGGAGCGTTCTTTGACGAGAAATGCGCGTGCTTTCACATTAAAGGCAAAGTCATATTTTGGATCTTTTTCAATTTTCCATTGATAGGAATAAAGAGGCTTATTCCAGACGGGTGGCCCTGCTGTATCATCGATAACAAAGGCTCTTTGTTCTTTACCTACAACTGCCATGACAAGTTGGTGGAAGGCTTCCGGTTTAATATCCTGATAGGTTCCATCTGTTTCCGCTGTGCCTCTATACACAACGCCGTAAACCGTGTTTGAATAACTTAGGTGCGCAAATGTGTGCAGAGCTTTCTGATCTGCTATGGAGAACCGAACGCCTTCAACAACAATAGGTGCTGTAGGTTCGGGAACGATGACAGAAGCATAAGCTCTACCTCCACAAAGTCCTTCCCAACCATCAGGATGAAATCCTTCAAATCGTTTGACTTCTTCCTCTACAAGATTTGAAATAATATTTTTCTTCTTATAAACAAGATCTAATTTTCCAAGCGGAGATAATTCTTTTACGACTTGAATCTTTCTTCCAGGATGCTTCGGATCATCAACAGTTTCTATCTTCGATGTGTACAAGGATTTATCTGTAAATGGATACCAATAACCTGCCCATGGTCTTGTCAGTGCGGTGACTTTAACTTGACCGGGTCTTCCTTTTTCATCGAAGGTTTCGTTGATATAAAGAGGTCCAAAATCTTTGAAGACCTTCTTAACTTCCTCTAATGCAAGTGGGTGATAGGCGCTGGTAAACGATGGTGCATCATAAACCTGATTCGCCGTCTCCATTCCTATTCCATTGAGAATACTAGGCATTTCTTGGGACGGAGCTAAGTTCTGAATGGGGTGTAGTTCCTGATTTTCTTCGTAGACTTGGATTTCATCTTTGAGAACGATGGATAGGATTTCGTATTTGCGATGAATGCGTTGTTCCTCGTCAGGATCTGACTTTGCATTTTCTAATTCTGTTTTGTAGTTGAGTTCGAATTGAAGTTCTGCGGCGCTTATATAGTCTTTAGATTGTTTTGCAGACTTGAGTTTCTTTTCAAGCTGATGGATTTCTGTGTTCAGAGTGGGCAATGTTAAGTCATTGCTACTTCCGCACGAAAATAAAAAGACACTTAGCAACGAAAACCCAAGTAGCGTTTTGATTCTCATTTGGTATTCCCATATTCAATTCATTAACAAACGGTGCGCTGTCTCAACGTTTATGGGACATTTATTATGAAGAAAAAGTAAGAAGGAGTGAGTGTTTAGATTTTAAACAAAGGAATTTTTGTGAGGGGAATGTTTCGTTGTGCTTTTTGGAGATTGAATACCAAGCAGTAAAAACAGTCCTATGAGGATGAAAGGGACGCTAAGGAGTTGCCCCATATTGAAAGGAAGACTGTTTTCAAAAGTCACTTGGTTTTCTTTGAAATATTCAATGCAAGCACGGAAAGAAAATGCAAGTACGCAAGCAAGACCCAAGAGGCGTCCTCTGTAATCACCAATTTTTGTAATTCTATAAAAGAGATATAAAATAAAACTGATGATTAAATATCCTGCGGCTTCGTAAAGCTGTGTAGGATGTCTTGGGTAAGGATCTACTTTTGCGAAAATGATAGCCCAAGGAACATCTGTAACTCTGCCAACGATTTCTGAATTGAAGAAATTTCCCATACGAATAAAAGCACCAGCCATCACTGCAACAATGCTGACGCGATCTGCAACGTATAAAAATGTAAACTCTGGGAACTTACGACAGAACATATACACACTCACAAGAACACCGATGTAACCACCGTGACTTGCAAGTCCTCCTTCCCAGATTTTGAATATGGAAAGAGGATCGGAAAGATACCCTATAGGATCGTAAAATAAGCAATGACCGAGTCTCGCTCCCACAACTGTACCAACAACAACATAGTAAAGAAGAGACTCACAGGCCTGAACATTTCTTCCCTCACGTTTGACAAAGCGAAGAAAGATGTAGTTTGCAACTAGAATGCCACTGATGAAGAGCAAACTGTACCAACGGAGACTGAGAGGACCATAGATGTTCACGATATCCCGGCTCATGTCCCACTTAAAATACGAATCCATCGAAGCTCCTATCCCTTAATGTTCATTCCATTATACTGGACTTAGACAATGGCGGATAGTGGTTCTCGTGTGTTGATCCTCAAACGGATTTCTTCGTATAACTGCTGTATGAAAAGATCCTTCCCAAGAGTTTCCTGTTTCTCTACTCCGTAGCGACGTACAGTGACTGTTGAGGTATCAACTTCATTGTTACCAACGATAAGAAGTATAGGCACCTTGCGAACAGTATGTGTACGAATCTTCTTACCGAAAGTTTGTGAACTCGTATCCACTTCGACTCTCACCATGTTCTGTGTCAGTTCATCTGCAATGGACTGACAGTAAGCATTGCAGGATTCATTCACAGGAATGAGAACCGTTTGCACAGGAGCTAACCAAGGTGGGAGAACTCCTCCATAAGTTTCCAAAAGATAACTGATAAATCGCTCATGTGTTGCGAGTGGGGAGCGATGTATAACAGCAGGGCGTTGTGTTTTCCCCTCTTCGTCGATGTAGGTCATGTCAAAGTTTTCAGGAGATAAGAAATCTATCTGAATTGTAGACATGGTCTCTTCACGACCTAGCAGATATTTAAACTGAATGTCAATCTTTGGTCCGTAGAATGCAGCTTCTCCCACACCATAAAAATAAGGCACGCCATTTTTTTTCAAAATATCTTCTAGGATGCCTTCCGCCCTACGCCACATCTCAGCAGTTCCCTTATATTTGGTTTCATTAGGATCGCCGAGTGAGAGACGGAATCTATAATCTTTGATTTTCAAACATGCATACTCATCTTTAATGAGTTTCAAAAGATTTTGAACCTCTTCTTCAATCTGATCCTGACGCACATAGATATGTGCATCATTCATGGTCATGCCTCTTACACGCAACAATCCTGAAAGTTCACCAGACTGCTCGAAACGGAAAGTGCTTCCATACTCTGCAAAACGTAAAGGCAAATCCCTGTAACTGCGCTGAGCACTTTTATAAATCATATGGTGGTGAGGGCAGTTCATAGGACGTAGATAATAAGACTCTTCGTAACCTGTGTCTGCATGCTTACAAACCATCGGAGGGAACATAGAATCCTCATAAGCAGGCAAATGCTGACTTGTGAGATAGAGTTCTTTCTTCGCAATAGGAGGAGTTGAAACGCGCTTATATCCTGCTTTGAACTCCATTTCTTTCGCGTAGGATTCCAACTGATCGCGAATCACGTATCCATTTGGTAACCAGAGGGGAAGACCTTTTCCAATCAGTTCATCAAAGTGGAAAATTCCAAGCTCTTTGCCCAGTTTTTTATGATCATACTGTTCTGCTATTTCGCGTCTTTTAATGAACTCTTTGAGTTCTTTTTCCGTTTCGAATGCAAGAACGTAGATGCGTGTCAGCATCTTGTTTGTTTCTTTACCCAACCAGTAAGCCCCTGCGATGCGATCCAAGCGGAAAGCGCCAGCAGGCAATTCACCCGTATTCTCAACGTGAGGACCTTCGCAAAGATCTTCGAAGGATCCGTTTTTATAATAGGAAAAATTTGTAACGCCGCGTTCATGCAGCATGTTTACATTTTGGATTTTGTAAGGCTCTGCTTCTTTTTCAGAACGCTTCAACGCAGCAGCAAAATCCAGATCTACACGTTCGAAAACCTGTTTTTCCTGAATGATGCGGCGCATTTGTTTTTCAATATCAGTGAAATCTTTGTCTGTAATAGTTTTATCGCCGAAGTCAAAGTCATAGAAAAAACCCGTTTCGGTCGGAGGGCCGAAACCTAGTTTGGTGCCAGGAAACAGTTTTTGAACTGCTTGTGCGAGCACATGTGCGAGAGAGTGACGAATGGCGTAGAGACGTGGGTTACTTTGCGCGTCCATGGGACTTTGACCTCATAATTGCTTCGTTATAGGGCCTGAAGCTAGCGCATTTTGACGAAGGGCTCAAGGTAGAAGTCTTTTAATCAATTCAAAACTTCGCGCAAAATACGTGCAGCAATGATCGGAGAGGAGTTGATGTAACGGCTGGGGCAATTCTCCGGTCGATTTTTGTCTATGAGCAGTTTGTTATAAATGGCTTCGAGCAATTTAATGCCAGTTTCGGTGTCATTTTTTGCAAGCTGCTCGATTTTCTTCTTATGCTGGCCTTCTGCACGCAATGCCATTAGCTTGAGAAGCTCACGACATTTTTGAGATCTTGAAACGCAAAGAGTCGACCGTGATTTCAAAGGCGAGCGCGCAGGTTCGAAAGCATTTTTCTTTCTCTCGACTCTTAAAATCCTCAAACGTAAGGTATGCCATTTGATCCCATAGCGATGGAAGATTTTACCGTCGAAGTTTTTATCCAAATCCGTTTTGGATACATAACCTTGCCAATTTAAAAAGACGGGACCGGTTGCGATTTTACGCAAGCTTTCAGGTATGTCGCTATTTACAATGTCGAGATTGATGTGGGGGTACATTCTGCCGACGATGATGACATGAAACGAGGGAATTAAGAGAGGATCTGTTTCAGCATCTTCGAAAAGGCCACGATGGTCTCTGTAAAAATACAGATCCGCATGATGACCTAGAGAACGTTCCCAGCCTACTTTGACCAAAGAATTTTCGTCAATAACACAGACTCGTGGTTTGTCATTCATAGTTGAAAACCATTTCTTGCTATTTAAGTAAATTGTCTAATCTGATTCTTATTAAAATTTATGACATAAAAAAGAGGCAAAGCCTAGGATTTTGTCTAATGCTTTGTTTGGCAGGAAATATCGAAAGCTTCCAAACCACCACGAAGACTGAAAGCATCGAAACCGTCTTTTTGCATCTTCTCCGCAATCACTGCACTCTGAGTTCCGTAGGTACAATAGACGAGGTAGTTCTTATCTTTGGGGAGTTGATTGTACTTTGCAAGCAAATCATAGAAGTCCCAATGAGTCGCAGAGGAATGATGAGCTTTCTTATAAAGTTCTTCACTTTGGCAATCTAAAACAACCGCATTCTCAGGAATAGAATCTTTGAAGACATAAGACGATAGAATTTTATTTGCATCCCATTCCAGCAAGTTGAGTATTCTTCGTTCTGTAAATTGCTTATCCAGAAGGCTCATGTCGATATAGGATTCTTCATCTTTGGCTTTATCTACGGAACATGCTGTAGTTGGTTTTTGTGGGACAATTTGACAGTATTCTTTAATCTGTTTGCATTCTTCAAAAACTCCAATTTTTTTTGCCAAATCCATGATATCTCCTTTGTCAAAAGAGATTAGAGGACGGTGTATAGGCATATTTACAGAAGAAGAAATGGCTTCGAGATTTTTTAGAGTTTGAGAAGAGACCTGACTGATCGCCTCACCCGTTATAATTCCGTTCGCTTCGACTTCTCTCGCGAGTTTTTCAGCGGTGCGGTAGAAAAGTCTTTTGAGTATGACTTGTGAAAAAGGAGGACGCACCTTCTTTAAAATATCTGCAACGATAGGTTGGAAGTCCACAATATGAAGTCGCGGGAAATCGCCATAACCCCAAGTGTGAACTAATTTTGTAAGAACACGGAGCACAGAATGTTCGTTAGCTTCTCCTGCTAAATTGCAGAAAAGATAGTTTAGCCGCAATCCTCTTTTCTGCATCATCCACGAAGCTACAGTGGAATCGAAACCACCTGAAACTAAACTTACACAACGTCCCGCACTTCCTATAGGTAAACCACCTATAGCTTTGCTTGTATTTCTATAGAAATAAGCTTTGTTATGACGAATATCTACGTGAACAGTCGTATCAGGATTTTTCAACTTCACCATAGATTTTTCATTACCAGTGTTAAGCAATGCACCCAATTTGATATTGAGTTCTACGGATGTGAAAGTGTGATCTCCGACACGACTACACTGAACTGCAAACGTCTGTCCTTGTATGAGGGGCTTGTAAATGCGTAAACCTTCTTCAAGAATTTTTTCTAAGGTAGCTTCGCATTCATGTTCAACAAGAGTGTAGGCATGAACACCGAAGACTCGGGAGACTATTTCTAGAACTCTTTTATCCTCGCTTGTTAACCAGATCCGTGACCACTGACCTTGAATCTGATGTTCAATTCCTTCTCGTTTCAAAGCTTCTTTTAAATTTGCAAGAAGCCTTTTTTGGAAACGTCGACTGACACGTTCAGACTTCAACATCATTTCGCCAGTAAGTCGGATCAGTATGTTCATTTTAATCTTTCTTCGAAGGTGTTAGAAGAAGACGCTTTGCATCTTTAAGTGCATTGCGATCCAGTATTTGCAAACGATACTGTCCTTGATGATAAAGAGGACTTTGATCTCTGTAATGAGAGTTTGCAAAATATCCACTTTGTCCCGTTGGTAGTATGCCCCAAGATTCTCCTGCATTGACGAAATCAATCACACGTCGAGTAGACGGTCCATATTTTACTTCATGTAATCCCGGACCCATTTTGAAATTCGCATTGTTGATGGATTCAGAAGAACCATGAGAGGCTAGTGGACCAACATTGAAAATCCATCCTAGTAACTTGGAATATCCCAACCAGTGTTTATGTTCGACAGTATGAACACGTCCCCAGTTCCATTTTGTAGGTTGTGGGCCTAAAGTTTTCTCCAAAGCACTTACACTCTTATGCCATGCTTCCAGAACCCATTCTTTACGAGTTCCTTTACCATCTTTATCTGTCCACCATGGAGAGTGTTCATTGCTTATAATGCGAACAAGTGCATCATGAATGAGGTTGGTACCACGGAAGGAATCATAAAACGTTTTTGTCAAACGTTCTAAAAATATCTTCTCAACTAAAGTTCCCATGACTTCATGAAATACAGTAGCTCCCAAAGATTCGATGGAATGTTTAAGATCCCAGTCTCTCATAAGAGTTAAAGCGGCAGCTTCAAGTTCCGTTGCTTTTTCATTTTCAAGGAGGGAAACAAGTTCTGCGCGTATGCTTCTGTAACTTTCATTCTGTGTTTGCAATTGCACATCTTTTACGAAGTCAACTGTCCAACCTTTGTCTTTGGAAGCTAAATCTCTGTGAATGTGATCGTATCGGTAATCAGGATTGTAATAACCTGCAACTTCGTAAGGATGATTCTTGAAAGGGTTTTGATTTGCCGTGACAATGAAACCTTGTTTAGGATTTAGCAATTTCGGGTGAGATGCAAAAGAATAGTATCCTTGGTATTCATCAAGTCCACTGGCTCCGTCCAATAAGAATTTCCCTTTAGCATCTGCTTTGCGGATAGGAAAGCGTGCAGCTGTCCACCATGCTATATCATTTTTTGCATTAGCATAGATAATATTGAGTCCAGGAGCACGAATTTGACTTGCAGCATGCTCTGCAGCTTCTACGGTTTCTGCGCGAGCAAGATTGTAAAACGCTTCGAAAACTTCGTTGTCTTCATCTGCAAAAGACCATAAGACGGAAATCGGATCTTTGATTTTATCGAAACCATCGATCACATCGTTGACTATAGGACCGTGACGTGAAGATTTAATTTCAATAACCACATCTGCAGCCCCTTTCACTTTGATCGTTTCGCTATGTGAAACTAAATCTTCCCAGTGATCGCGGAACCAAACTTGATTCTTGTTTTCTGGATTGAGTTTTTCTCTGTAGAAATCAGTGTCTTTGTTTTGCAACATGGTGACACCCCATCCGTGTTTGTCACTATGTCCAAGCAACGCAACAGGAACACCTGCTAAGTAATGACCGTAGAGTTTAAAGCCAGGATATTCGATCGCAGCTTCGTACCATACATCTGGTTTTGAATAACCAATATGAGGGTCATTTGCGAGTATAGGTTTACCGGAAAGTGTGCGCTGACCAGCGATAACCCATCCGTTCGAGCCGTCAAAGAAGTCAGGTCTATCAAGAATATTTCGTGCAAATAAAGAAAGGCTTTTGAGTGCTTCGATTTCGATTGAGTCTTTTTTCGAACTTTGATGCTGTCTAGGTAAGGGGGAAATTTCTTTTTTAAATTCGGGAGGAAAATGTTCGTCAAGAAAAGTTAGGAAAGGATCGGTTTCAATACCTTTGAAAAAACTAAAGGCCATGTAACCAGCAATGGCAAAGGAATCTGAAATTTCAAAATCTTGAGGTTTGATTCCTAAAAGTTGAAATTCCAAAGGCATGGAACCTGTGCTTATAAATTCATTGATACCTTCAATGTAAGCTTTGATAGAAGCTTCATGTGAGTCTGGTTTTTGAATTTTTCTTGCAAGAGCTTTTGCAATGGTAGGAACCCCGAGTGTTCTAAAGAGTTTGTCGTATTTAACAAGATCGGGTCCAAGTATTTCTGCGAGTTCACCTTTTGCCAAGCGTCTCATCATTTCCATTTGGAAAAGACGGTCTTGAGCATGAAGGTACCCGAGTGAGTGATACGCGTCATGTTCATTTTCAGCATAGATATGAGGGATAGCCCATTGATCGAAGAGGACTTCTGTGTTGTGTTGTAAACCTACAAGTTTTTTTTCACCCTTGTGCTGAGGCTGTTTGCTACGAAGAAAGAAGGCAGCTCCCATCGCTAAGAGGAATGCAACGCAAGATGATAAAATTACGGAACGTGTGAGCGTTCGTCTCATACTCTTTTCCTTAGAAGTTGAACAAATAGGGACCGCCTTTATGCCATATTTGGGACAGAGTCTTAAAGGGAAAGTAGAATGATGTATAAAATCAGCAGGTTGTTTAAGACTCTTCCTCTTGGTTGGCAATAAAAAGGAAGCCAAGTTCTCTCTAAAACGGTATGATTTCCTTTCCTAGGAAAGGAAATCGAATGAAAAAGCAAGTCGCCATCATCGGCTCAGGACCTGCGGGTCTTATGGCAGCTGATGTCTTAGCTTCTCAAAATTACAAAGTTTGTATTTATGAAAAAAGAAAACGAGCTGCATGGAAACTTTATGTTGCGGGTAGTTCAGGTTTGAATATTACAAACAGTCTTGATATTTCCACTTTTCTTTCTCATTACACGGGGCCTCAAGAATTTTGGAAGAAATGTCTTGAAAATTTCTCTCCTCAAGACTGGATTCAATTCATAGAAAAAAAATTAGGACTGGGAACTTTTTTAGGAACCAGTGGCCGTTATTTCGTAGAAACGATGCATGCTGCAAAATTGATCCGTGTTTGGAAAAAAAGACTGGAAGACTTAGGAGTACAATTCTTTTTTGATCACGAATGTGTCGATTTCAAAATAAAAAAAACTTCAGAGATAGAATTGTTTTTTTCTAATCAATTTTCCCATACTTATCACTCAGCCTATTTCGCATTAGGCGGAGCAAGTTGGGAAAAGGAATTTATAAAATGGCCTTCCATGTTTATTTCGAAAGGCATTCAATTTACGGAGTTCAAAGCTTCGAACACCGGTTATGAAGTGGAGTGGCAAGAGGATTTTCTCAAAGAATCTGAGGGAAAGCCTCTGAAAAATATTCTTTTTAAAAGTTCAAGAGGCGAACGTAAAGGAGATTTGGTTGTCACTTCTTACGGATTGGAAGGAACCCCCATTTATTTCTTCGGAGAGTGTGGTGTAGTTGATATAGATCTAAAACCGGATTTAAGTGAAGAAGAGATTTATAAAAAGCTATCGTCGTCTAAAGAAAATTTATCTGCGATGCGTAGAGTTAAAAAGTATTTAAATCTCTGTGAAGCCTCCCTGTCTTTGTTGTTTCATTATGCTTCTACGAAAGATCTAAAAGAACTTTCACATTTTATTAAAAATTTCCCACTGAGGTTAAAACAGCCCCGTCCTTTGAGTGAATCTATTTCTTCACAAGGAGGTATTGCTTGGTCGGAAGTGGATGAACATTTGATGCTCCACAAATTTCCAAATGTGTATTGCTTGGGTGAAATGCTGGATTGGGATGCTCCGACTGGTGGTTTTCTCATTCAGGCCTGTGTCAGTCAGGGTGCGTGGGTTACCCAGAATTTATCGCAATTTTGCTGAAATAACTACCAGAACCCATTAGGGCTGATAGCTGCTGTCAGCCCTAATAGGATACTTGGAAAAATTTAAGGTCTCTTTTGCATTTCATGATACCATTTAGAAAATCCAAAAACTATTTATAGGAATTCTATGGTTGAGAAAATCAAAACTGCCACTGCTCTAGAATTTAAGTATCGCCCTTTTGTTGTCTTTTTCGTGAGTTTCATGTTTGTAGTTTTTGCGGGACTTATCGCAGCCCCTCTTCATGAGCACGAATATGCAGAACATCTCTTTGCTAACACATCTATTTATTTTTTCAATGCTATGGTAGTCGCATGGGTCTATTGCTTTCTCGATTGGCGTAAAACAGTTTTCAGTAAAGTTCCTTTCAATACTATGGTCGGTGCTCTTTTCTTTTGTTTCTTACTTACAACTCTCGTGTGGTTTGGTGTAGAGCATAGTTTCAAAGTTCTCAGTGATGAATCGAACCTTGTCGCAATATCACGTTCTCTTATGTATGAAAAAACAGCTTACAATCATACTATGGGCCGCTGGTATTATGATAATTTCTGGCCTCTCACAAGTGTTTTAGACAAAAGACCCATACTCTTTCCCTATCTTTTGCAATTGGTGCATGTGGTGTTGGGCTATTCCGTCGACAACGTATACATTCTAAACAGCATCTTTTTATTTTTATTTCTCTATTTGATTTTTCTCCTTGTCTATCCTCTCGGTGGGTTTCTAGGCGGTCTTGCGGGAATGCTTTTTGTACTCGCTCAACCTATACTTTCAGACACTGCTATTTCTGGAGGTTTTGACTTACAAGCATGTCTCTTACAATTCTGGGTTGCCTACTTGGTCTTACAACTTTGTGAGAGAGAGAATCCTACGATTAGACCACTGCTTTGGTATTCTCTTGTTTTGTTAGTACATGCTCGTTATGAGAACATGTTAGCCTTTCCTTTGGTACTCAGTATACTTTGGATATTTGGAAAATTTCCATTATCAGAATTGAAAAAACATCCCTATCTCTACTCGATGTCGCTGATTTTTCTCCTTCCTCGTATTTGGTTGCTCATACTCCCGCAAAATTATGAAAGTCCTCCAGGTGTCCCCGTTATAGGCTGGATGAATTTTGTAAAACACCTTCCTGTGTTTTTACAATACTTCGTAGACATGAGCTTTACATTGCCTTATGCAACGATTCTCAATGTTGCAGCTGTGATTCTAGGTCTCGTGTGGGTTGGTTTTTTTCTTCGAAAAAGAACGAGTTTTTTAGATGAAAAATACTTTCCCTTTGCTCTCGTTATTTTAGGTTTTGCCTTTTCAGAACTGACTATCACTTTGAGTCATCACTTTGGAGTTTTCAATCACCCTACACAGGCTCGACTCTTTCTTGTCTTTGTCGTGACTCTGTCGCTGGCTCCGTTCCTACTCAAAGGAATTCTTGGAAAGCTACCGAGTAAAATCCTTTTACTTGTGTCAACAATTCTCTTTTTGATTTATTTTCCCATTGCGGAGGAAAACCGTTTTGTAAACCAACTTACCATCATTCGTAAAACCCGGTGGGCTTACAATTTCTTTGACAATCTTAAGAATAATCAAAATATTCTGATCATTGTCGATAGGCCAGGGATTTACAGCATACGACCCACAGGAGCTATAGACTTCAATTGGGCAAGACAAAATAAAGATATGATTCTTACAGATATACAACATCGTCTTTACGATGATGTGTATTTGGTGGAGGACATAGAATACAAGAAAAATAAGTCTGAATTAGCAGATATTTTTGAACTAGAGACAGTGTTTAGAAGGCAAAATACACCGACGGAAGAGGTTCGCATTTCCAAGCTTGTTCATCCGAAAAACCTAGATGCGAAACTCTAACGTACTGTGTTGTATTAAACCATCAGTTCAGAAATCAACTTGCTAAACTTGCTTGGATTCTGAATGGTGGAACCTTCATTCAACAAAGCTTGATTGTAAAGCAGTTCTGCCCACAACTTCTTACGTTCGTCAGGAAGGGTCAGCATTTTTGTAAACACAGCATGTTCAGGATTGATTTCCAATATACGTTTGGCTTTAGGCATATGCTGTCCCATAGCCTCCATGATGCGTTCCATATGAGCGGAAGGATCATGGGCACCAGAAACAAGAACAGCAGGGGAATCAACGAGACGTGTAGAAATCTTCACATCTTTGATGGACTCTTTTAAAGTCTCTTTCATCAATTCTGTAATTCCATGCAAACGTTCTTCTTGTGTTTTAATCTCTTCTTCTTTCTTCTTCTCATCTACGTCACCTAGGTCGAGATCTTCACTTGTAATCGATTTGAAAGGTTTCTTCTCATACTCGTGAAGACTGCTCATAACCCATTCATCGACAGGGTCTGTAAGGAACAAAACTTCGAAACCATTCTTGCGCAGTTTTTCAAGATATGGGCTACCACTCAATTGTGAAATGGATTCACCTGTGATGTAGTAAATTGCTTTCTGTGCATCTTTCATGCGAGAAACGTACTCTTTAAGACTGACGCGCTCTTCTGAAAACGTAGAGTTGAAAAGCATAAGATCCTGTAGGGTCTCTTTGTTTTCAAAATCCGATGCAACTCCTTCTTTCATCGTAGCACCGAATTTTTCCCAGAATTTCACATACTGAACGCGATCCTTTTCCATCATCGTTTTAAAATGACGCAACATTTTGCTGACGATCGCCTTGCGTATAGCAACGATCTTACGGTCTTTTTGAATCAATTCACGAGATACGTTGAGGGGAAGATCACTGCTATCGATCACACCCTTTAAAAATCTTAAGTATGGAGGCAATAGTTCATCGCAGTGCGCTGTGATAAAGACTCTGCGAATATATAAATTCAATCCCCATTGCACATTGCGTTGGTAGTAGTCGTGGGGAACATTGCTTGGAATGTAGATCATTGCAGAGAACTCTTGAGTTCCTTCTGCTTTGTAATGCACCACATCGAGCGGATCCGTCCAATCCATAACGAGCTGTTTGTAAAATTCGTTGTATTCTTCTTTTGTCACATCTTTTGCAGATCGTAACCACAAAGCTTTGCGACTGTTGAGAATTTCATCTTCAACAACGGTTTCTTTTCTGTCTTCGATAACTTTCCCGTCTGCATCTTTCACAGGCTTTTCGCGAGTAATTTGCATCTTAATTGGGAATTCAATGAAGTCTGAATATTTTTTTACTGTCGAACGCAGTGTCCATTCTTCTGTGAAATCCTGGTAGCTTTCATCGTTATCATCTTTTTTCTTCAAAAAGAGTTTAATACTTGTTCCTGTTCCTTCTTTGCGAGGAGCATTTTCGATGGTGTATGTTCCATCACCAGTAGATTCCCAAATCACACCGTCTTGGGTACCAGCTTTTTGTGTATGCAATTGAACGCGTTCCGCAACCATAAATGCAGAATAAAAACCCACGCCGAATTGACCAATGAGTTCAGGGTGATCTTTAAGTTCTTTTGCCCTTTGTAGGAATTGTTTGGAACCTGAGTAAGCAATGGTCCCAATGTTCTGAATAAGCTCGTCGTGGCTCATCCCTATTCCGTTATCGATGATGCTCAGGCTATGCTCGTCTTTGTTTGGTTCAAGGCGGATGTACTTCTCTCCGGAAGCCAAGTGCGGTTGTGTGACTTCTTCAAATCTCAGTTTCGAAAGGGCATCGCTGGCGTTGGACAAAAGCTCGCGTAGGAAAACTTCCCTCTGGGAATAGAGGGAATGGATCATAATATCGAGGATTTGCTTAACTTCTGTTTGAAACTGTAAAGTTTCCTTGGACATAGTATCTCCTTAATTTGGGAATATTCTTTGGCTTCAGCAAGCTAAGGCTTTTTTAATGGATGTAAAGGGCTTAGTGTGAAAATTCTTAGAAGGGGGACATCGCCGCGGTTTAGCTTCTTATCCACCCGAGCTTAGAATGGCTTTCAATTCGTCTTCGGTGTAACTCACATACATATTATCTGATTGTTGAACCAACCACAAACCAGGTGGCATACCCTTTTTCTTAGTCAGATAGCGTCGTTGCGTAATGTAAACTTCTCCCGCAAGATCTTTGCGGATTTTTGAAAAATGTAGAGCGAGTATGGAAGCCTCTCTTCGTAGTTTCTGGGACAAACCTGTTTTGGGAAGCTGTTGGAAAGGAATAATCACGTGAGAACCTCCCATACCGATAGCATGTACCCAATAGTCGTTCGAACGAGCGGCTTTGGTTAGTTCATCGTTTTCTTTAGGTCCTTTTCCTACGAGAACTTTCATTCCATCGCTTTTGTAAACTTTATAAGCCTGTGTGGAAGTGTCAACTTTACTGCCATCAGGTTTTTCCAAAGGCAAACGAAACCGTTTCAATAGAGTGAGCAACTCTGTTTCGGAAAGAGGAGTTGTTTGCAACCTTGAATTTTCGAATTCCAAGTCTTTCAACTCTTTTTCTGTTTTAGAGAGTTGTTCTGCTAAAGCATTTTTTCCTTTTTTTAATTTTTTCAATCGTTCGAAATAATTGGAAACATTATCTGCTGCACTCCAATGTTCCTTCAAAGGAATTACACATTCGTCTTCTCCTGTTTCTTCTTTTGAAAGTCTGAGCGAATTTTGATTCGCTTGAACTTTGTAAAGATAACTTTGCAAAAGACGTGCTTGCTTTTCAAGTAGTGCAATATCTTCCTCACTGTGGACGCTTTTTTTGAGCTTTTCACTTGCTGAACTTACAGTTTTCAAACGTCTAGACAGTCGGCGTCTCACTTCTCTCTGAAAATGAGAAATGGAATCTGAACTTTCATTTTCGGAAGTGTTTTTTTCTTTAGTGATTTTAGGTTCATCAGAAATTTTTAAATCTTTTAAAAATTCTTCAGTAATATCTTTTAAAGTTTCCAAAGACGGGATTTCTTCCGCTTCTTTTTTCTTTGTAAAAATTCCCTTTGCACCCAAACGTACAAGGCTGACTTTGTCAGGTGAAAGCAAGCTGAGTTCAACTGCTCCCTCATGATGCAGGTGTAAATACCAACATTGTGATGAGGAAAATAAGGGGATCCAAATGTTTTTCCCTTCTGAATCCGCATAGATTTCAGAGAGTACTGCGGAGTTCATATGTTTCCGTACAAGCGAAGCAAATGCTCCCGAAGATTCCCAAGTTAAAGAAGGTCGTTCGCGAACGAAACGTATGTACTGACCTTTTTCTTTGTGGAAGGAGATTAAAAGATAGAATTTGTCGGGATATCCTGAATCTTTTTCAATAGGGGAAATTTGCCATAATACGGTTTCTTTTTTGTATTGAGAAGATTTTGTCAGTCGAAATTTCACAGAATTAACTTTCTTTCTTTAGACTCGGGCATATGTCGTTCAACAAACATTGCCTGCATAGGGGCTTTTGCGCTTTGCAAATATAGCGTCCATGTAAAACTAACCAATGATGCGCTCTTGGTAAATAATGTGCAGGAATCATTTTAACCAAAACACTTTCCGCTGCTATAGGAGTTTTTTCCTTATGCAAACCTAATCTTTGCGTTACACGAAACACATGTGTATCAATTGCAAAGGTCGGTTCTTTGAAAAGTTCTCCCAGAACCACACTAGCAGTTTTACGACCGACTCCAGGAAAGGATTCCAGTGCTTCTCTGTTATTCGGAACTTTCCCATGGAATTTTTCAACTAAGATTTGGGTGAGTCTTAAAATATGACGGGTTTTTGTTTTTGCAAGACCGATGGATTTGACATGTTCGTAAAATTTTTGCTCACCCCACTGCAATACGGTTTCAGCATTTAATCCGAAACGGTAAAGAGGCTCCATGCATTTGTTAACCATTTTATCGGTGGTTTGCGCAGAGAGAACGACGGAGATGAGAAGTTGATAAGGTGTCTGATAATAGAGTTCACAGTGAGGTGAAGGATTCATAGATTCAAAACGCCGCAAAGCTTCGAGAAAAAGCTCCGTTCGTTTTTTGGACATAGTTATTCCGAAACTTCGAGAACAACGTCGCCGTATACTTTGCATTGGCATGCGAGACGTTCGTTGTCTTCAGCAGCCATAGTTTCGAGAAAGTCTTTCTCACTGTCTTCCATCTTGCTTACGAATTCCGCACCTTTTAGTATGCGTACCATACAAGCGCCGCAGGCGCCATCGCGACAACCAAAGAGTATGGAAGTATCGTGATCTTCGCACATATCTATAAGGGGAAGACCCGCTTGAACGTCGATCGTTTTATCGTCTGTTTTGATATAAACCTTTGGCATGAGTTTTACTCTCTTGTCGCCTAATTTTGATGGAATGAACTTAACTTATAGAAACTTTCAATAGCACTGGCCGTTCTGTGCTGTCAACCTATAGCTAAGGTGCGGCTTGCTTATTAGATGCTTCTCATTGCGAGTGAAGAGTGAGTCAAGTTATAGTATTCTCAAGCAATTTAAGCGGTACCATGATTTTAAAGGGCTCCCGATGAAGACTTCCCGTCAGATGATTTATCTCAAAGATTATGAGCCAACCCCTTTTCTCATTCACAATATAGAATTGGATTTTGATATTTTTCCTGAATATACAGATGTTCTATCTCGTATATATCTTGAACGTCGAAGCAAAGGGAGTGCAGACACTCTCGTTTTAGATGGTAGAGATTTGGAATTGCAAAGTGTGAGTGTCGATGCTCGTGTTTTAAAAGATTCTGAATTTACGGCGAGTCCAAGTCAATTAAGAATTCCGAATTTACCTGATTCCTGCACTATTGAAATCCGCAATCGCATACGTCCTCATTTGAATACAGATCTTGAAGGTTTATACATTTCAGAAGGCATGTATTGCACGCAGTGTGAAGCAACGGGTTTTCGTGCTATCACATATTTTTATGACCGTCCCGATGTCATGTTGACGTTTAAAGTTCGAATACGAGCAGATAAGCATCTTTATCCGATTCTTTTATCGAATGGAAATTTTATAGCAAAAGGTGAGGAAGGACCTCGTCACTGGACTTTATGGGAAGATCCTTTTCCAAAGCCTTGTTATCTCTTCGCTCTCGTAGCAGGAAAACTAGGAGTTTTAGAAGATACTTTTATAAGTCGTTCGGGGAAAAAAATACGACTCGCCATCTATGCAGATAAGAAAGATATAGAGAAGTGTTCTTTTGCGATGCTTTCACTCAAACAGGCTATGAAATGGGATGAAGAGGCCTACGGACGTGAATGTGATCTCGATGATTACAAAATTGTAGCAGCTCGTGATTTCAATATGGGAGCGATGGAGAACAAAGGCCTGAATATTTTCAACAGTTCGTTGATACTCGCTTCCCAACAGACGACGACGGATGATTCCTTTCAAAGAATTTCCTCTGTTATTGGTCATGAGTATTTTCACAATTGGACTGGCAACCGCATTACATGTAGAGATTGGTTTCAACTCTGTTTGAAAGAAGGCCTGACTGTTTTCCGAGATCAGGAATTTTCACAAGCTATAGGTTCTCCTCTTGTTGAACGTATAGATCAGGTTAATTTACTACGTGCCACACAGTTTCCTGAAGATGATGGTCCCACAGCGCATGCTCCTCGTCCTGATCGTTTTATTGAGATCAATAATTTTTACACGATGACTGTTTATGAAAAAGGAGCAGAAATCGTGCGCATGCTTAAAACTTTACTAGGTCCGAAGAAATTTCGAGAGGGAATGGACCTCTATTTTGAACGTCATGATGGTCAAGCCGTTACACAAGAAGATTTTGTCAAAGTTTTTGCTGATGTTTCAGGAAGAGATCTTTCACAATTTATGCTTTGGTATACACAGGCAGGTGCTCCTCATGTAGCTGTGAGTGAAAGTTATGATGCTAGTTCTCAATCTTATACTTTAACCTTCACACAGACGGTTCCTCCTACTCAGGGAGAAGAAGAAAAACAGGCTTTGCATATTCCTGTGTGCGTGAGTCTTTTCCAATCTTCAGGAAAACCCTACGAAATTTTTCTCAATGAGAAAGCGGAATCTTTCGGTGAAGAGTGTGTATTGGAATTTAAAAAAGGAAAAGAGTCTTTCACATTTCATAATATTAAAAGTAAACCGATTCCTTCTCTCTTCAGAAAGTCTTCAGCTCCTATACGTTTGAAAACGGAAATACCAAACCATGATTTGATATTTCTCATGAAACACGACACGGATCCTATCAACGCTTGGGATGCGGGACAAAAACTCATGACGGAGGAATTCCTACGCATCATCTATAAACTTCAACGCAAAGAAGATGCTCATGTGAGTAAAGAGTGGAACGAAGCATTTGGTTACTTTCTGATGAAGAAGCAATCGGATAAAGCTTTCCAAGCGCGTATGATCAGTCTTCCCTCTTATGAAATCATAGCGCAGAGGATGAACACCATAGATCCTGATGCGATAGTCAAAGCTCGTCATATTTTCAAAAGTGATATAGCAAAACACTATAAAAAACTTTTCCTCGAAATTTACAGAGACAATGCGGAGAATGGTCATTTTTCAATAGAAACACAGGCTTTAGGTCGAAGGCTTTTGAAGAATGTGTGTCTTGGATATTTAAGCAGTTTGGAAAGTCCGGAAGTTTTAGACTTGCTTCTGAATCAATATCAGAATGCAAACAATATGACGGATCGCTATACGGCACTTCAGATACTCGCAAATTGGGAAACTAAAGAACGTGCTCGTATTCTCGATCATTTCTATGGGACATGGAAAGAAGATGAACAAGTGATCGATATGTGGTTTGGAGCGCAAGCGCGGTCTGTACTTCCAAGTGCCTTTGAAGAGGTTCTTGTTTTGACGAAACATCCTGCGTTCACTTTGCAAAATCCAAACCGTTTGCGTTCTCTCATTTTTAATTTTGCAAAGGCAAATCCATTACACTTTCATAACAAAGAAGGTCAGGGTTATGTCTTCTGTGCAGACAAAGTGATGGAAATGAATTCCATTAATAGGCAGATGTCTGCAGCTTTAGTCCGTTCCTTTAGTCAGTGGAAGCGTTATGATGCGTATCGTCAGGAAAAAATGAAAGAACAGCTTGAACGTATAAAAGCTCACTCAGGACTTTCTTCTGATGTTTACGAATTGGTGACACAAATACTGCAGTGAGGTTTTTCTGTTTTTTTTCATACGCTTCATTTTTATTCTATTTTCTATAGCGATGGGAGGCTTGCTTTATACTTTTTATGAACTTACACCCAATGTTTCTTTGCTTAAAAGGCATGCTATCGAAGTACAACGTGAAGACCCTAAGACGGGTCTGCCCATTTTCGTAAGTGTAGGTCCCAAGACATCGGAATGGACGCCGCTGTCAAAGGTTTCGCAATTTTTTTTGAATGCGATTGTTGTTGCAGAAGATTCCCGTTTTTACCAACACAATGGCATAGACTTTCGTGAAATCTGGAATAGTTTTTTAAAAAATAGAGAGACAGGACGTTATACCCGAGGCGGCTCAACAATTACGCAGCAACTGGTGCGTTTGGCCTTTCTTACAAGAGAGAAAACACTGGAACGCAAAGTTCGAGAGGTTTTGGGAGCCCTTGTTTTAGAGCGTATTCTTAGTAAAGAAAAAATTCTTGAATGGTATGTGAATCTGATTCCTTTGGGTTATCCCAATTATGGTGTTCAGGAAGCTAGTCGTTTTTATTTTAAGACAGATGCTGAATTATTAAACATCGACCAGAGTATTTTATTAGCGATGATTGTTCCTGCGCCAAGTGTTTGGTCTCAGGAGTTGAGTCGTAAACATCTCAGTGATCAAGGAAAGCGACGATTTATAAATATTGCGAGAGCATTGTTCTCAGAATCCTACATTACATCTACACAGTACCAAAAATCCCTCTCTTCTGGTAATTTCGGAAATCCAATTGTTCTGCAATAGAGGTTTGTATGTTGCACTCATGGGATGAATTCGGGGTTTCCATTTTTTCAACGATGACAGAAGAAGCGATCAGAGCGGGAGCTATCAATTTGGCGCAGGGCTTTCCTGATTTTGATGGTCCTAAAGAGATTATTGAAGAAGCTATTGTCGCATTGCGAAGTGCATCCAATCAGTATGCTCCTTCTCGTGGTTACAGAGATTTACGCATTGCTATCAGTGAGTACGTAGGAAGGCGCAGAGGTTTAAAATACGATTTCGAGACAGAGCTTTCTGTTTTTTCAGGTGCAACGGAGGCCTTGTTTTGTGCTGTCATGGCGAGTTGTAACAAAGGTGATGAGCTTCTGTGTTTCGAGCCTTACTACGACATTTATCCGGGTCTTGCACTTGCAGCAGGTGCAAGTTTCCGAGGTATTCCTTTGAAGGAACCGAAATGGGATTGGGATCTTTCGGATTTAGAAAAAGCAATCACTCCGAAGACCAAAGTTCTTCTTTTAAACACACCGAACAATCCGACTGGAAAAGTTTTTTCAAGAGAAGAATTAGAACGCCTTTCAAGACTTGTTATCAAACATAATCTTCTTGTGATCACAGATGAAGTTTACGAAGAGATTGTTTTTGAACCTTGCCAGCACATGTCCATTGCTCAATTTCCAGGAATGCGGGAGCGTTGCATTGTAATTTCTTCTGCTTCGAAAACGTTCAGTTTTACGGGTTGGAAGGTGGGATATGCGATGGCTCATGAAAAATTTATAAAACGCATGCGTGTCATCCATGAACATACCGTTTTCTGTTCTGCAAGTCCTTTGCAGAAAGCTGTTACGAAAGCTTATCAGTTTCCTGATTCTTTCTTCGATGAGTTAAAATTAGATTATGAAAAAAGAAAAAATCTTCTTTTGGAAGTTTTAGAAGAAGTTGGATTTCGTTGTTTGAAGTCGCAAGGGACTTATTTTATTGTTGCAGATTATAGTCGACTTTCTTCTTTGGATGACTTGGACTTTTCTATTTGGCTTACAAGGACTCACAAAGTTGCCTGTGTTCCTCTTTCTGCTTTCTTTGAAGATAAAGATTTGATGAAGAAGAAAAAACTTGTGCGCTTTTGTTTTGCAAAAAGGTATGAAACTTTGATGCAAAGCGCAGAGAGACTTCGAAATCTTTTAAAATCTTAGAACCCTTTCATAGTTCATGAATTAAAAAGAGCTTTTGAGGGGTTTTTATGATGAAAACTTTGAAAAGAAGAAATGTGTGGTTTTGTGTATTGTTGTATCTTTTTTGTTCTGATCTGTTTGCAATGGATGAAAGAGCTAAAGTGAGCTTTTATCTTCTTGCTAAAGGAGATCTTGAAAATTTGAAACGCCTTCCGAAGGAACTTCTTCCGAATATAAAAGATGACAATGGAAACACACTGCTTCATAAAGCCTTTCAGATGAACAGTGAAGATATCGCTTTATATTTTTTCAATTTAGGTGTGTTTAATCTCTACACCGCGAATGATGAGGGAAGGACTCTTTACGACGAGTTAAGTTCCTATCAAAATAGAAGAGCGTTTTCATGCATAGAAAAAAGGGATTTCGAATGTCTTATACAAATCAGAGATGCAGGGGTTCCTTTAGGCGGTTTGTGTGATGAGTATGAAAGTACTCTTTTGCACATTGCTGTAAGGGAATGGAGTGGTGCAGAAATTCAACATTTATTAAATCTGGATTCCTTTGATGTTGGTAGGAAAAATAAATTTCATATGAGTCCCATTAACATTGCATTCAAAAAAAATAATTTTGGACTTGTTCAAATGTTGAAAGAGTATAAAAATTCTTTAGTTGAAAAAAATAAAATCAAGAAAAGAACAAGTCCTCCGGGAACCCGAAGGACTACAGCGGCTTCATCACTTCGTGATGAAGTTTAGCTGGCTTCCATTCGTGCTTTTCGCGCTAGATAGTGCTGATCTAACTCTCTTTGGATGAAGAGTTTGATCACAGACTGTCGACTGATGTTTAACTCTGCTGCTATTTCATCGAGTCCTTGAAGAGTGTTTAAACCAAAATCTACATTGACTCTTTGAACTTGATCGCTAAGTGGAGGCATCATTTTTCCTCCGCTAAAATACTTATTTACATTGGCCCCCTTAAGAGCCATGGACTCTATTTTTTTTATAGAGATTTTTTTTCTTTTTTTCTTGCTAGCCGTTTTCATATAAGAGCCTCTCAGCTTTTGAAGAAGGCCAGTACGTCACAAGATGATAGTACTCTCCTTCATCGTCTTCTCTTGCTTCATAGATCAGAGAAATCAGTTTGCCATTTACAAAACCTATAGCTCTGAATTGTTCTGGGTCATCACTTTTCTGATCTAGGTAGTAAAAGTTGTAAAATAGTTGAATAACCTCACCAAAACCCATCCCTCTTCTTGGATCGGATTTTAATGTCATTTCTTTATTTTTATCCCACTTAAAATCGCATAAGTACATAGTATAACAGTTATACTAATTTACAACCGTAGAGTTAGGGTGGTTGTTTAGTGCAGTAAAAACAGTATGTTAATCTAATAAGCAGCAATTCCTGTGATCTGCTCACCCATGATCAACAGATGCACATCGTTGGTCCCTTCGTAAGTAATTACAGTTTCCAAGTTGTTGCTATGTCGCATGCTGCAATGCTCGTCTAAAATCCCGCTGCCACCCAAAATATCTCTACACTCACGAGCGGTTTGCAAAGCAAGTTCGCAGTTGTTTTGCTTTGCCATACTCACTTGTGCAAAATGCAATTGCCCTTCGTCTTTTAATTGACCAAGACGCAAAGCAAGCAATTGACCTTGTGTAATTCTCGAAAGCATCAATGCAAGTTTGCGTTGAACAAGCTGTTTTGCAGCAAGAGGTTTGCCGAAAAGTATACGTTCTTTGCTGAAAGCACAGGCCTCATCAAAGCAGGCTTCTGCAGCACCAAGTACCCCCCATGAAATTCCATAACGGGCTTGTGTTAAACATGAGAGTGGAGATTTTAATCCATTAGATAATGGCAACAAGGAACTTGCAGGTAATTTCACATTGTCGAAATACAATTCTGAAGTTTCCGAAGCCCGTAAAGATAATTTGCCTCGGATTTTCTGCGCTTTGAATCCTTTTGCATCGCTAGGGACTATGAAACCGCGGATACCCTCTTCTGTTTTTGCCCAGACAATCGCAATTTTGGAAAGGTGACCGTTCGTAATCCACATTTTGGAACCGTTAAGAACCCACTCATTTCCTTTTTTTTCTGCACGCGTTTTCATCGCGCCAGGGTCTGAACCACCGTCGGATTCAGTCAATCCGAAGCATCCAATCATATCTGCGGAAGCAAGCTCAGGTAGATAGGTTCTCTTCTGCTCTTCGCTTCCGAAAGCGTGAATGGGATACATAACGAGTGCGCCTTGCACAGAAACAAAACTGCGTAGACCCGAGTCACACCGTTCGAGCTCCTTCATCACCAGTCCGTAAGAGATCGCATCCATTCCCGGCAGTCCGTATCCTGAAAGGTTTGCACCTAAAATACCGAGACTTCCCAGTTTAGGAATTATGCTCAAAGGAAATTGTTCTTTTTGATAAGCTTCACGGATGTGGGGTTGAATGTCTTTACTGATAAAATCTCGAAGAGAGTGACTGATTAATTTTTGCTCTTCTGTCAGCAAAGAAGCGATATTTAAATAATCTGGAAACGGAGAACATTGCAAAGCCATTTAATCTCCTTCAAAACTCTATTCGGGTGCCCTCATAACTTTCAAAAGAGCCCAGAAAACGATCCACAAAGTTAAAACACCGATGAGAACTTTGAATTCCCAACGATGGTCCCAAACCAGACGAGAGTACATGATACCGGAAGCAAAAGCCAAGAGGCCAAGTCGACGCAATAAAGGTGTTTTGTCTATGCGATTGTCAAAGGAAAGGCTTTGCCCTGGCCATACTTTCGGAAAAAACATGCTGATCAGATAAGAACGTTGTGCATAAGCAGGATCATGACGCAGACCTTTGCTGCGACTGGGTCCCATGCGCAAAATTAGTAATATTAAATAACTAGCAACCGCTCCTGTGAAAAAGAAAGGTTCGCGACACATCACACTCAAACCCACGACAATGAGGAAGTCACACCATTCATTGGGAAACTGAAGAAAACGAGCGAAGATCTGTCTGTAAAAAATATTCAATGCTAACAAGAAAGCAGAAATCAGAAGAAGACAGCTTCCAAGTTTCCAGGAAAGTTCATTGGGTTTGCCTATGAAAAAGCAAAGAAGCACGAGTGTGGATTCGTAGAAAAATTGCCACGGGTGCTGTGAGTCCGCATGGGCCCCTAGCACAAGCTGTTTGAAAAGACGTAGTAACGAGTGATTAAGTGGATTTTTTGAGCTCATTCGAGCAAGAACCTTTCTCTAAGAACGGAGACAGCTGTTCGTAAACTTCGTTTGCTTTGTAGGAACTTCGTACAAGCGGAGCAGAAGCCACTGCAAGGAAACCCATCTTGCGTGCAAGCTCTTCCAGTTTTTTAAACATTTCAGGTCGAACCCATTCTTTCACACTGAGATGCTGTTTGGTGGGACGCATATACTGCCCCAAAGTTATGATATCGACGCAGCTCTCTCTTAAATCTGCTAACGTTTTTTCAATCTCTTCATAAGTCTCACCAAGGCCCAACATGATCGCGCTTTTTGTGAAAAGAGGGTGACGCGCCATTCGTTTAGCATAATTCAAAACTTCAAGCGACTGCTTATAAGATGCACGCGCATCACGCACCCGAGGTGAAAGACGTTCCACGGTTTCCACATTGTGTGCAAACACTCCGAGAGGGAGATCTAAAATGCGTGATATCGCTGACTCATTTCCACCGAAATCACCCATCAGAACTTCGATCACAATCCCAGGATTCATTTGATGCACAAGGTTTACAACACCTGCGATATGTTCGGCCCCACCATCAGGAAGATCATCCCTGTTTACCATGGTCATTACAACATATTTGAGTTTCATACTCAAACAAGACTCAGCGACGTTGCGTGCTTCTTCAGCATCCAGGGGGGGCGGTGTTGAGGATGTTTTTATATGACAGAAACGACATGCACGTGTGCAAGTATCACCCATCAGCATAAAGGTTGCGGTGTTTGTTGCCCAGCACTCGCCAATATTGGGGCACTTCGCTTCTTCACAAACTGTACTTAAACGTCGCGCACGAAGATCTTTTTTCATATCGAAATAGATTGAGCCACTAGGAAGATTCGTCTTCAACCATTCTGGCTTACCAATAAAGGGTGCTTTTTTTTCATTCATAGTTTTCTACTTAATTTTGGATATCAGACCTTGTCTGCCGCAGTTGGAATATAATAAGAGAGAAGCGTCAAGTTTTAAAAGGGGAATTCCTATGGCACAGAGAAAAAGCTTTGATCTTGTCGTGATTGGAAGTGGGCCTGGTGGTGAAGGTGCAGCAATGCAGGCTGCAAAATTGAAAAAGAATGTTGCAGTTGTTGAACAGTTCCCACTTATTGGCGGGAATTGCATACACCGAGCAACGATTCCTTCTAAAACACTACGGCACATGGCTCATCAGATTGTCGCATTCAAATCGGAACCGCTTTTTATGCCACTGATTTCGGGATCGGGTCTTGCCACACAAATGCAGATCCGTTTTTCAGATATACTTGCACGCGCAAGAGATGTGATTTCCAAACAAGTAGCCCTTCATAGTACGCATTATGCACGCAACAAAGTGGAAGTCATTCACGGTCGAGCAAGTTTGTTAGATGCAAAAACCTTGCGCATCGACAAAGGTTTCGGTTTGAGCGAAGATATCACAGCAAAGCATTTTATTTTTGCTACAGGCTCACGTCCTTATCATCCGGAAGGTATTGACTTCGACCATCCCCGTGTTTTTGATTCTGACACCATTCTGGAATTGGAATTGGAACCAAGAGTTGTGACTGTTTATGGAGCTGGAGTTGTAGGGTGTGAGTATACAAGCATCTTTCGTTCTCTTGGGAAAAAAGTAATGCTCATCAATAATCGCAACAAACTGATGAGTTTTCTCGATGATGAAATTGTCGATGCCCTTTCTTACCATTTGAGAGATGAAGGAGTTGTGATTCGACATAATGAATTTTTCGATAGTGTGGAACTGGATGATGACAAAGTTGTGATGTCTTTAAAATCTGGGAAAAAAGTTCAGTCCGATATTTTATTAGTTGCAAGCGGTCGTATTGGAAATAGTGAGAATTTGGGTTTTGAAAAACTCAATGTTGAAATCAACTCTCGCGGTTATGTCAAAGTTAATGATTACTACCAAACATCTGTAGAAAATATTTATGCTGTAGGCGATCTTACAGGTTTCCCCAATCTTGCAAGCGCAGCTTATGACCAAGGACGTTTTGCAGCCTTGCATATATTCCAACCTGAAAAAGATAATGGTCGCCTTCAAGATGCTCCACTCGGAATCTACACCACACCTGAAATTTCAAGCATAGGGAAAACGGAACAGGAGCTGACTGCTGAACGTATCCCTTATGAAGTCGGACAAGCTTCTTTTCGACACCTTGCCCGTTCTCAAATCACAGGACGTAAAGTCGGAATGCTTAAGATTTTATTCCACAGAGATACACTCGAAATTTTAGGCATCCACTGTTTTGGACAAAACGCAACAGAGATCGTACACATTGGTCAAACTGTCATGTTACAGAAAGGTGCAGGAAATACTCTTCGGTATTTCACAGGAACCACTTTCAATTATCCAACAATGGCTGAAGCCTACAGAGTTGCTGCCTTGAACGGATTGAACAGAGTGACATAGAAAGAAGAAGGGAGTCCCCCCTTTTTTTAGGAGTTTATTTTGCTTCGGGTAAAACAACTTAAAAAACAATATAAACAAGGTTTCGTTTTACAAGCGCAAGATTTTTCTATTGGAAAAGGAGAACTGGTTGCCTTTCTCGGAGCTAATGGTTCAGGAAAAAGCACACTCTTCGAATTGCTTACAGGAAACAGTGATGCAAGTTCAGGAGAAATTTATCTGCTCGATGAACGCATGAGTCCTGAAATGTACTTGCTCAAAAGAAAGATAGGGTATCTTCCTCAGAACATCCCCTTACCGAAATGGGTAACGGGTGAAGAGCTTCTCGTTTATTCTGCGTTGCTTCATAACTTGGAACATGCGCGAGACAAAGTGCAGAACTCTATGCAGTTTTGGGACTGTGCAGAATATAGTAAAAAACCTCTTGCAAGCTGCTCCTTCGGTATGCAGAAACGTATAGGACTCGCCCTTGCAACCTTGCACAACCCCCCTTGTCTGATTTTAGATGAACCTTTTTCAGGACTCGATCTTTATCACATTCATGCTTTGGAAGAAGCCTTACGTAAGAGAAAGCAGGAAGGAAAAACAACTCTACTCAGCACCCATATACTTCCTTATGTTGTGGGATCTTGTGAAAGAGTGTTTATACTGGAAGGAGGACAGCTCAACGAAATCAAAACCTGGTCGCAACAGAACGCCGACGAAAAAACAGCTGGTATAGAGCAGCATTTTTTCCAACGGAGTGGAACTTATGGAATCCGCAATCCAGCAAATCGCTAGACGCTTTGCCCTTCCCCATTGGCGCTGGTACAGCATCGGAATTATCTTTCTTCTCCTCACAACTTGGATCACAGTCACAATCCCTCGTTATTCGAAACTCGTTGTCAATGGTTTACTTGAAAATCACGCAGATAACGCTCTGCTTCTTCTTGTTTTCATGATCATAGGATTAGGTTTTCTACAAATACTTATCCGTTCTCTTTCAAGATTGCTTCTTTTCTGGCCGGGGAGAAAAATTGAATCGGAATTGAAAAATTTTTACTTCGACCACTTTCTCGAACTTCCTCTTTTCTTCTTTCAAAAACATCCTCAAGGAGATTTGATTTCCCGACTTGCTAACGATGTCACACAGATTCGTGCGTGTTTTGCTTTTGCTGTTTTGCAAGTTGTGAACCTTCTCTTCTTGTTTAGCTTTGCAGTCTATAGCATGCTGAGAGTAAGCCCTTCTCTCACCATAGCAACACTCATTCCTCTTATGTCTATTATGATCGTTGTAAGAGTCGGAGCTCCTTACATTCACAAATACTCGAAATTAGAACAGATCAAATTGGGTGAACTTACAAATCGTTTGACGGAAGCTTTTGTTCATGTCGATATCATTCAAAATAATGATGCTGTGCACAGTTTCGTAGAACGTGCTGCTGAAAAAAGTGAAGATGTATACAAAGCCAATATTAAACTTGCAATAGTCCGTACTTTGATGTTTCCGCTTGCAAGTTTGTTTACAGGATTGTCCTATTTAGTGGTTTTGTATTATGGAGGTCGTGAAGTCCTGCGCTCACACCTCACAGTAGGAGATATACTTGCCTTCAATATTTATGTTGCGATGTTAAGTTTTCCTCTGACCGCCTTAGGAATTATCATTGCTCTTTTCCAAAGAGCCCGTTCTTCCAGTGAACGTTTGATTGAATTGGAAACTTTTGAAAAAGAAAAAGTTCTAGAACTTAAAAAACTAAGATCACAAGAAGATCCATTACTCAACATCAATTCTTTGAATTTTCATTTCGATGACAATAGTCCCCCTGTTTTGAAAAATGTGAGTTTCGAAGTTCGTAAAGGACAGAAGTTAGGAATCACAGGTCCCATTGGTTCTGCAAAAACAACTTTACTCAGTTTGATCACACGCCTTTATGATCCACCTCCCTCTACAATTTTTTTTAAAGGACAGGATATTCTCAGTATTCCGTCTCAAGAACTTCGAACACATATAGGCTTATGCTTACAAAACCCTTATTTTTTCTCTGCAAGTATTCGTGAAAATCTCTCCATGGGATTCGAAGAAAAGGTTTCGGAAGAGGACCTTATAAGGTGTGCTCAAAAATCTGAAATATACCAAGAAATTCAATGGTTTGAGTGCGGATGGGAAACTCTGGTAGGGGAGAGAGGCATAAGGCTTTCAGGGGGACAAAAGCAAAGGCTTGCGTTAGCAAGACTGTTCTTGCGGAATCCCGAGCTGATGCTTTTAGACGATGTCACAGCTGCTGTGGATCAGTCTACGGAGTTGAGGCTTTTAGAAACTTTGAAGTCTTTAAAGTCGACTCTTATTCTCGTAAGTCACAGGCCGAGTGTTTTGAATATGTGTGACGAAGTTTTGCTATTAGTAGAGGGGCAAAAGATCGAGCAGGCGCCTTACAAAACGCTTTTGAAAAAATATCCTCAATTGTTTGTGGAGTTGGAAAAGCATGAGTCTGTTTAATCGGTCACAATGGGAGGAGATTAAAAATCTAAGACGTCTCTGGCCTTTTTTAAAAGAACAGTCTTCCGTTCTTATATGGACTGCAATTTTGCTTCCTGTGATTTCGATTTTGCAATTGGTACAACCTTTGATTTTGAAAAATGCAATAGACAAAGGTGTAATGGAAGCAAATTCGAGTGAGTTGACCTTCTTTGCTTTTTTGTTTTTGATCACGGTTGTAACGGAATATCTTTCTCGTTGTGGGCAGAGTCTTGCAACTACGGTAGGTGTAGAAAGAATGATTCGTGAGATGCGGAGGAAACTGTCTTCACATCTTTTGCACATGTCTTTGGAATTTCATCATCGCAATCTGAGTGGAGTGCTTGTCACGCGGTCGACAAGTGAGTTTGATAATTTAAGTGAGTCTTTGAACGAAGGTGTTTTGCAATCTGCTGTCGGTATAGTTGCTATACTGGGTTGTATTATGGGAATGTTGACTTTGCATCCCCTGCTCGGTGCTTTGAGTTGTCTGATGCTTCCTCTCGTCCTTTTTTCAATTTCCTGGTTCTCTCAAAAAATTAAGAATTCTTTGCTCGAAGCGCGTAAACATTTGGCCCAGCTCAATGGTTATACTCAAGAAACCTTACAAGGAATGGCAACCGTCAAAATTCTGGTGGGTGAAAAATCTGTAAGCAAAACTTACAAACATTTGAATGAAAACTACAGAAAAGCTCAGATGTCTTCCGTCGCCTTCGATTCTGTTCTCTTTGCTGTGTTGGACGGAGTGTCTTCGATTACCATAGGGCTTATCTTATGGGTTATTCTAAAAAGGCTAGGATTCGATAGCACTTTAACTGCGGGTGTTATCGTTGCCTTTGTCCGTTACTTACAACAGGTCTTTGATCCTCTCAAACAGTTGGGTCAAACTGTTGCGTTACTTCAGGGGGTATTTACTTCAACAGAGAGAATTTTTGGTCTCTTCGATCAGAATCAAGTGATTCATGGGGATAAAGTTCTTAATAAAATTGAAGGGCATGTTCTTTTTAAAAATGTGAGTTTCAAATACCCTTCGCATGAACTTCACAACAATCACGAGGCCTTTTCTTTAAAAGGAATCAACCTTGAATGCAAACCAGGTCAGTCTGTTGCTCTTGTAGGGCCTACGGGAGGAGGAAAGTCGACTCTGATGAAGCTGCTCACCAAACAGTATGAAGGTTTTGAAGGAACTCTGACGATTGATAAACAGGATATCCGTGAGTTGGAACCCTTTGCGCTTCGACGTAAAATTGCAATAGTTCCCCAAGATCTTGTGCTTTTTAGTGGAAGCCTTGCTTTCAACATAGCTTTGGGTCATGAAGAGATCAGTCGGGAAGACATAGAGAAAGCAGCTCAGTTGATTGGTCTGGATGCGTTTATAAAAACTTTGCCTGGTGCTTATGATTTTTGGGTCGATGAAGAAGGCGCGAATCTATCTGTGGGGCAAAAACAGCTTATTGTTTTTGCGCGGGCTCTTGCACGCAATCCCGAACTTGTGATTTTGGACGAAGCTAGTTCTGCGTTGGATCCTCAGAGCGAAAAATGGATTCAAGAAGCATTGGAAAAAATTTTCAAAGAAAAAACGGTGATTGTGATCGCTCATCGCTTATCTACAATTCGCCATTGCGATAAGATAGCCTTTGTTCAAAATGGTCAAATCATGGAAGAAGGAACTCACGAAGAGTTGCTAGCTCATCGAGGTCTCTATCACGATCTCACTTTGTCTTCAAATGTGATAGAATAAAGAAAAACAACGAAGAGAAGGGTTATGGTTTTTGTAAAAAAAACAGCTTTGAGTTTGCTTCTTATGTCATTAGCATCCTGTCAGCTTCTTAAAAAGAAATCTGAAAGAGAAGAAGCTCGATGTGCGCAATTTCATTCAGAGGAGGAGTTAATCTCATGTCTGAGAGAAGATGCTCCCGAATCCGTATTAAAGGATGGAAGGATAGCGGAGTATCTTAAGAGCCATAAAGTTTATGTTTCACTCACGACCTCTCCGCAAAGAATTCAGCGCATTGTGACAGTTCTTAAAACCATAGACCTTGACCTTGTCTCTGAAATTTTTCTGACTCTTCCTCATAAATTTAAGAATAAAGAAAGTTATCCAGACCCTCTTCCCTCTGAAATTGTGAACTTCCCAAAACTTAAAATTTTAAGACCAGAGAAAGATATAGGTCCGATTACAAAAATAATTCCTGCTATTGAACATGTGAAAATGATGGATCCTCAATCCATCGTAATTTCTCTGGATGACGATACGGTGTATCCCATCGGTATTTTTGGTGCCCTTGTAAAATATATGGTTCTCAACGATGTAAAAGTTGTAGGAGCTTGGGGACAGCCTGCATGGTATTGGGGGCTACATTCTTCGAAAGTACATTTTGCAAATGCCTGCAAAGAAGAGGGTTCCTGCGATGTGGTGGAGGGTTTCGCGACAATTGCGTATAGGGCAGGAGCCATTCCTACAGACCTTATGAGACAGTTAGTAGAAGCAGACATCAGATGTAAATTGGGCGATGATATTGTCATCAACTATGCGCTCGAATTCAGTGGAATTCCCAGATATAAGATCAATTCTTATTACAGACGCAATCTTATTCAACTCAATTATGGTCATGGTGCAGATGCTTTGCACCAACAGAATAACTACTCCCATTCTTATCAGAAATGTATGGATGCTATGGATGCGTTAAAGATGCATCTGTGATTTTAAATCATTCAAAACTTCGATAATTCTTGGAGAAAAAGCAGCAAACAAAGCGGGTGAGAGGAGAATGACTTTCTTTGTCTTCAGTGCCTTCATGTTTTTTAAAGCTGGAGATTTTGAGAAAAGCTCTAAAACTTGATCGCGTTCTTTATTTTCCGCGCTTGTGAGAATGTAGTCAGGTTGAATTTTTATAAGTTTCTCTTCGGTAATTTTTTGCCAACCTACAATTCCTAAATCTCTTGCAAGATTTTTAAATCCTACAAAAGTCAGCATGTCGTCGAGTAACGTATCTTTTCCTACAAGAGTGCGATCGGGGAGTATTATAAGTATTTTTTTTTCTGTATGGTTTGTGCGTTTGAAAGTGACTAGGGTGTCTGTCAGACCTTGTATCAGTTTTTGAGCTTCCAGTTCAGCTCCTATGAGTTTTCCTATATGAAGAGTATGCCGCTTGAGATCTTCCAAAGATTGAAAGCCTTCCATGATGTGAACTTTCATTTTCAGCTTGCGTAACATGGAGATGAATTCCGGTTTATTGAAAGAAGCAGCGATGATGAGGTCGCTTTTTAAAGACAGAAGCTGTTCGATATTAGCTCCCACTCGGTGAGGGATTTCTTTCAAAAACTCAGGTGGAAGCAGGCTATAACGTGTGTCATCTGCAAGTGAGGAAAGAGCGAGAATACGTTTTCTGGCCTCGGGCGTGTTTAAAATTTGAAGAAGTATCTGATCGCTGGCAACGGATACAGAAACGATTCTTTGTGGATATTGTGCAAAACATGGGAAACATTGCAGATATAAAAAAAGAAGAAGGTGTTTTTTCATAAAATGTTCTAAACGAATTCCGCTTTCCCTTCGCCGATGGATTCGTTGTTCAAGAATACTTCGTAAGAAATAGGAAGAGCTTTTGAAAGCATAGCGCTCACAGAGCAATATTTTGTCTGGGAAAGCTTGATGGCTTCTAAAAGGCGTTCTTTGCTGATACCACCTTTTGCATAAAAGAACAGTTTCAAATCTTTAAAAACAGTGGGGTGACTTTCTGTGAGATTCACTTCGGTTTTGATTTCGAGAGAGACCAAAGGTTCTTTGTATTTGCGCATAAGACCTACTACATCCATGCCTGTGCATCCAGCTATAGCCATTGCAAGCAGTTCTTTGGGAGTAGGGCCTTTGCCTTGACCTATGGGTTCTTTTGCATCGATAGAGATCGTGTTGGCACCGACGGTGCCTTCGAAGTTCATTTTTTGTTTCCAAATAATTTGGGTTTTCATCAGAATCTCCTTAAGCTCGGTAAAAACGGCCTTCTTGGGAAGTCCAACCGTAGTAACAAAGAATTCCTATAAGACCAAGTGCAAACCAACTTGCATAAACTGCTGTACAAAGGAAAAGGGCAATAAGGAAGCTTGCGAGAATGCTGAGAAGAGGCCTTCTTCCTTCAATTTGAAAAAGAACATTCGGTACAACCCAAGAAGGAAGAGCACTTATAAAAAAGATGTGTAAACTCTCGAGAGAATGTTCCCCACTTATTCCAGCACCGAGAAAAAATAAAAGTGCAGACACCGTTCCCACTAAAATCCCTACGAGAAAAGATAGAGAAAAAAGCATTCTCATAAAAGTCTGATGAGAGACACCGCTGCTTTTTTCTAACCAACTGGCTTCAAGATCTTCCGCAGCCTGGAAACACAAAGCGCAGGCTGCTAAAAAAGCTCCCCAAAAACTCAAGGCAATAGAAGCGACAAAGGGAACTTTCACAAATGCTGCATACATGTTTAAAATTGCGCAGACAACAAACAATATGAAACAAAATTGAGTCAATCTGTTTCTAAAAAAGAGACTTTGAAGACGTAGGACTAACATCGCTTTATCGGAAGAGTAGGACCAAGATAGTTTTAGTTTTATACTCCGTGTGTTTATTTTCTCTTTAAAGAGAACTTGTGAAAGACTCAGAACAAGCATTGTTAAAGTTAAAAGGAAGATTTTTAACGCCGACCATTTTACAAGAATGCAATCCACACAAATCCACATAGGAACATAAACAAAACTCAAAACTAGAAATGTATGAAATGCAAAGAGACTTTTTCTAAATGAGGGAGCTTCTCCGAGCATACGGGACGTTTGAAAGAGGGAACGTTCCTCATATATAAAAGTTCTTAAAATACGCCCCGCACCCAATGAACTTGCAAACACCAATAAGTAAGCAAGGACTTCTGCAAAACGATCTCGCATAGTTGGAGAGAGAGTTTTCACTTCCATATTTAAGAAATCATTAAAAATATAGTAGAATAAAGCCAGAATAATCAAAGAGCAAAATCCTACAACCAATTCACGAATGAGATCGTGGCGTAATTTGTGGAAAAAGCTCAATGTGTGAATTCCTAGTAAATACATAATTTTTTGCATGTGAACTCCATGATGAAACGTATTTATCTTTGTATTCTCTTCTTCTTTATGCAGCCTTGTTGCATTTATGCTTGGACCAGTTTCAGTATATATAGCAAGGGGCGTTATAATGAGAAGTCCTCTCATCTATCCTACGCGAATCCCGAAGCTCTGAAAGGCGGAACTTTACATCTTGCGTTTGAAGGATCCTTTGATTCTTTGAATATATATTCTGTTAAAGGTTACACGCCTTTTTATCTTCCCTCTGTGATTCAAACTTTAGGACAGAAGACACTCGATGAAAGTGATTCCTTTTATCCCCAAGTTGCGGAGGATTTCATCCTTGCGCCTGATGGAAAGTCGATGAGGGTGCGTCTATTTAAGGATGCAAAATTTTCAGATGGACACCCTGTACGCAGTGAGGATCTCGCTTTTAGCTTTGCACTTTTAAGATCCGAAGAAGCAGACCCACATTTTCGATCCTATTGGTCGGAGATTACGGAACTGAAGATTCTTTCTCCTTTAGAATGCGAATTAATATTCCGCAGACCTAGTCGAGAAATACCAGCTCTTGTTACGGAGATTCCCGTTCTACCTAAACACATCTACGAACGCGGACATTTCTCAAAAGATTTTGCATTCAAATTATTGGGCTCAGGTCCTTATATGCTTGAAAGAGTGGAAGCTCCGTCCAGACTTGTCTTTAAGCGCAACCCTGATTTCTGGGCTAAAGACCACGTGTTGAACAAGGGTCGTTATAATTTTGATCGCATAGTGATGGAGTTTTACAGAGATCAAACACCATTGGTGGAGGCATTCAAAAGAGGTTCTTTTGATTTCTACCCTGTGTACATTATGAAAACTTGGGAGAGGGACTTAGTTGGAGAGAAATTCAATAAACATTGGATTGTGAAAGAGTTATGGCCTCATCAAAGCAATCAGGGGGCTGCAGGCTACTATTTTAATTTGCGAAAAGTTCTTTTCCAAGATCCTAGAGTGCGAAAAGCGATCACACTTGCTTTTGATTTTCCTTGGACTAATAGAACCCTTTTTCATAATGAGTATTTGGAAAGTAAAAGTCTCTTTGAAAATTCTATCTACAAAGCAAAGGGTCTTCCTGACAAGAAGGAAAAAGCCTTCTTTCTATCTCTACAAAAGCAGTTTCCGAATGCTATTCCTCAGGAACTATTTACGGAAGCAGCAGGTTATTTGGGAAAAGATCAAGATATTGAAAAACGGTTAAGTTTTGCTCGTGAGCTACTGAAAGACGCGGGCTATAGTTTTCAAAACGGTGTGTTGCGGGGGGCAAAGAATTCCTTGCATTTTCGTCTTTTACTGACCTCTCATTCTGGCTTGAGAATGGCAGAACCTTTTAAGAAAAATTTAGCAAGACTAGGGATTCGAATGGATCTTGAGTTTAAAGATAGACCTTCGTCTATACAGAAACTTTTGAACAGAGACTTTGACCTTATATCTTTCACCATCCCCTCTTCTTCTTCGCCAGGTCAGGAACTTATGGGATATTGGTCTTCAGCTGAAGCTGAGCAAAGTTATTCTCGAAATCATACAGGTCTTAGTAACCCTGCAGTGGATAAAATTCTTGATCGGGTTGTGAGTTCAAGAACGCGTGAAGACTTGATCTTCTCTACTCGATCTTTAGATAGACTGATCTACCACCTTCATCTTGCGGTTCCACAATGGTATGTCGATAAATACCGCGTTGCATTCTGGAACAGATTAGGACTCCCTTCGACTCTGCCTTTGTATTTTTTTGAAAATGAAAGGATTGAATTTATGTGGTGGGATCCGCTTAAAGAGAAGCGATTGCAAGAGGCTATGAAGAAAGGTGAAGGAATTTGAATGGGGGCTTATTTACTCAAAAGGATCTTGCTTTTTTTCCCAACACTTCTCGGGGTCATTTGCGTGAATTTTGCTTTGATCCAGATTCTCCCTGGAGGACCTTTAGAACAGTCTCTCTCAGATGCTTTTTTAGGAAGGAAAGTTGAAGGAGAACGAGTTTCTGAGTGGGGTCTTTCTTTTAAAAAAGAAAGCTATGACCGGGACAGCATGGAAGCTTTAAAAAAGCACTATGATTTTGACAAACCTTTTTGGCAGCGTTTTCTGAAAGAAATTTATAGACTTCTCAGTTTTGATTTTGGGGACTCCTACTTTTTTCATAAGAGTGTGCTTGAACTTATAAAAGAGAAATTACCTGTAAGTCTTATTTTGGGCTTTCTCGTTTTTTTTCTGACTTATGCGATATCTATTCCGCTTGGTGTTATGCGTGCACTACTCAGTGGGTCTTTTTTAGAAAGCATTATAGGAAGTCTGTGCGTTTTCTTGCATTCGATTCCCACCTTTGCCTTGGGTGTTTTGCTGATCGTTTTGTTGGGTGGGGGTTCCTTCTGGCAAATTTTTCCTATCAAGGGACTTGTTTCGGAACACTTTTCGGATTTGAGTTTTTGGGAAAAGGTGAAGGACTTCCTTCATCATTTATGTCTTCCTGCTCTGTGTTTAAGCTCGGGAACTTTAGTTTTCATGAGTACGTTGACAAAGAATTCCATACTGGATCAATCGAAGCTTGAGTATGTACGCATGGCACGCTTGAAAGGTGTCTCGGAGAGAAGTATTGTGATGAAACACATACTACGTAATGCCGCCCTTCCGCTTGTTGCAGGTTTCGGAATTCAATTTCTTGGAATTTTTTTGAGTTCAGGACTCCTGATTGAAACAGTGTTCTCTTTAGATGGTATGGGTTTGTTATTTTACGAATCTATCGTGCATAGGGACTATCCTCTTGTAATGGCGAACGTTTATCTACTCTCGTGTTTGCTGATTACAGTCAATTTAATCACGGATCTCGTTTATGTCTTGCTTGATCCGCGGGTGGACTTGTTTGCAGAAGAGAGTCCTATTGAAAGAAAAGTTCTTTGAAGTTTCTTGAAGTTCTCTGAAGTAAAAAGGTCTTTAAAGTTCAAAACGACCTATTAAAATTTCTTTTGACAAATAATTTATCCTCTCTTAACCTAAATAAATTGAAATTAAGTTTTGAAAAATGAAAAAAAAGAATGATGTTGAAACTTTTTTTTGTTAAATAGTGATAGAGACTGATCTTGTTTGTGTTATGATGAAATCAGTTGGGTAGATTGATAAAGGTTCTCATCCCAATTTTGGGTTAAGACATATAACATTTTTGAGGAGGATGGCTTTGGCAAAGAAAGCTAAGCGCGCAAAAAAGAAAACAGGTAAGAAAAAAGCTAGCAAGAAAAAAACCCGCAAAACTGCAAAAAAAGCAGGCAAAAAAGCTGGTAAGAAAAAAGCTGGCAAGAAAGCAAAGAAAAAAGCTGGTAAAAAAGCTGGCAAGAAAAAAGCTGGTAAAAAGCGTAGAAGAAAAGCTTCTAAAAAAGCTATGCCAGAATCCATGGACATGGGTGGAATGTAATCGAATCTTCGGATTTGATCATTCTTCGTTTCTAAAAAAACCGGAAATCGAGAGGCGGGAGCTAACTCCGTAGAAATACGGGGTCAGCCCTCGCCTCTTCTGTTTTATCGACAGATTGGTCGACTTGTCCGACGTCTTTCAATGTCTGGGATCGAGAGCATCTCTAAACCCTTCACTTATAAAATTCAGAAGAAGCACAGTGAGACTCAGTGTGCAAAAACTGCTTAGTAGTATCCACCAACAGGAAAGGTGAGCCTTTCCTTGCAGTAGGAGTTCTCCTAAACTGGGGTAGGAACTGGGAAGGCCTAGTCCTAGAAAATCTAAAGATGCAAGACAAGTGATAGCAGTTGACACACGAATAGGAAAATAACTCAGAAGAGGACCCAGTGCATTGGGAAGCATATGGTTCAAAACGATGTAAGTGTGAGAAGCTCCTAGTTGTTTTGCACAAGTTACGAAGTCAAGTTGGCGGATACGTAAAAACTCTACACGAGCGTAATCTGCAAAAGTCATCCATCCTGTCAAACACATAAAGAGGAGAAGCAGAAGGTAAGAGGGTTCAAAAAGAGAATGGAAGATCAAAAGAATAAACAGTTCAGGTATTGAAGAAATAATTTCGGTAAATCTCTGACCTAAAATATCGAAGCGTGCTCCTCTGTACATTTCTAAAGAAGCGAAAGCAATTCCTAAACAGGCTCCGATCGAAGCAACAAGAAGACCTAAAAGTAAAGAGAGACGAAATCCGTAAAACAAGCGTGCAAATACATCACGTGCGCGGTCATCGGTTCCAAGAAGGTGACGAGAATCAGGTGCAGAAGGAGTAGGTTCTGTGAGTTCCCAATCGATGGTAGAGGGGCCGAAACGAACGGGACTCCAAAGTATCCAACCTTCTTTCTCAATACGGCTTATCAATCGTTTTTCGGAATAGTGAGTTTCAGTTTCATAATTTTCACCGAATGTAGATGCGGGATAATTTTTGAGAAAAGGAGCATAGAAGTTGCCTTTATAAGAGAGAAGGAGAGGGCGATCATTGCAGACAAGTTCTGCAAAGAAGGAAATCAAAAGGCAGGTGCCTAGAATAAAAAGACTCCTAAATCCTTTTTTGTGAAGTTTGAAATAGGAGATGCGTCGTTTCAAAAGTGATGAGACCACGGCGTGCCTTAATCTAAAAGGACTTTCAGTCCATTAGGAATCGAAAGACGGGAGTCAAGTTATCATATAAAGAGAGCCACAATTTTATCAAGAGAGGAGTTTTATCGAAGAATGAAATCCTGATTTGCAAGTCTGTGTAGAAACAAAGCAAAAGGAGAAACTATGTTCATAACTTTCCCAGAGCTAGTACGTTGTGCGCGAGCTTATCAAGAAGAAAAGCTTGCACTTTTAGCTCACCGTTACTTTGGAAGTGGGGAACCTCTAAGAACTCGTACTCAGTTTGAAGATATGTTGGTCAAAGCAGGAATCATACTCTGCTATGAAACAAGTTTGGATAACACGGGTACTTTAATGATGAGGGAGGAAAGGGGACTTAAAAGTCCCATTTTTTATGTGAAAAAGGATCTCGACTGGATGGAACAAAAGTTTCTAATTGCAAATCTTTTAGGGAGGGTTTTTTTTGATTCCCATATGAAACGTTCTTACGCCTATTCTAAAATTCAGGGCGTAAAAGAAATACAATCTCCGTATGAACGCTTTCTCCAGAGCAAGCGTCCATGGAGCACGGAGAAGTTGGTGTGTGCAAAAAAAGTTGAATGGCTGGCGGATGAGTTTGCAGGAGCCTTTTTGCTTCCCAAAGCCTGGTTGCGTAACTTTGTTGAAGAGGAAAAAGACCCCTTGCGCATTGCTGCGTATTTTTCCGTATCCCTCGACTTCTTACACGCTCGCATCAAGCACATACGACACAAGCACAAAGTAGACTCTTTATACTCTGGATACGGCATGCTTCGGAAATTCCCTTCGAAGTTGCATTCGAAAAGTTCTCCGAGCCACGAATCTTCCTTCTAAACTTTCTTTCCGAGACTCCACGCCGATAATTCAGTAAACTTTCTTCGGTGGTGGAGCTCCGTCCCACAGTGGAACTCCTTCGACATCCTAATGACCCTCGGAGATTTTCATGTCGATCATCTATATCCCTTCGAAAGACTCTCTAGAAAAAAGTTCACTCTACCAATTCGCCCAATACGCAAGTGAGAGAACAGCGCAAGATCTTTATACTTGGGAGAAACTTTATGCTTGGTCCATCACAGATCTCTGCTCTTTTTGGCAACTCTGCAGTGAGTGGGTTCAAATCCGTTGGATACAAAGTCCAGACCGTTCTTATTTTCCACCAGCTCCGTCCAAGATGCTCGGAGCAAAATGGTTTCCGGGTGGAACTCTTAATTTCTGTCAGAACCTTCTTCCTTCTCCCGACAACCGTGTGATCATCCACTCACTCAGCGAAATTTCTGAAAGTAAAATCACAGCACGACAACTTCATAACGAGGTGGCAAAAATTGCCTACCATCTTAAACAAAAAGGTATTCGCAAGAACGATGTTGTATGCGGGGTTTTAAGCAATTCCTATCACGCAATCGTTGCAATGCTTGCGACTACATCTATAGGTGCGATATGGGCTTCGTGCTCTCCTGACTTTGGAGCGGATGCAATCCTCGATCGTTTTGCTCAGATAAAACCAACTTATGCATTTTTCACACAGTCCTATGTGTACAAATCTCAACATATAGACTGTTCTGAAAACATAGAAAAAGTTTTGGAAAAACTACCCACTCTCAAATCCAGTATGTGCATTGAGAGTGAATATGAAAGCATTGTAGGTTCAGCCGAAAGTAATCAAAAATTAACGCCTCTATATATAGAATTTCAAGAAACGTCTTTTGACCATCCGGCCTACATACTTTTCTCCTCAGGGACCACGGGTGTACCCAAATGCATAGTGCACGGAGCAGGGGGAACTTTGCTTCAACATAAGAAAGAACACATCCTTCATACGGATCTCGGAGCTAAAGACAGACTCTTCTTTTTTACAACGTGCGGTTGGATGATGTGGAATTGGATGGTCTCCGTCCTGTCGTGCGGAAGCAGTCTTGTTACTTACGACGGTTCTCCACGTTTTGCAAAACAGGGGCTATGGGAATTTGTAGACAGATATGAAGTCACAGTTTTTGGAACCAGTCCTAAATTTATATCCCTGTGTATGAACGATTCACCGAAAGAAGATTTCGAATTCAGACAACTTCGCAACATTCTTTCAACCGGCTCTCCTCTATTACCCGAGCATTTCGAATGGCTCGGAGCTCACGTGAAAGCAGATATTCCAATCTCTTCTATTTCTGGAGGAACAGACATCATCTCCTGCTTTATGTTAGGCAATCCGATGCTTCCTGTTTACTCTGGAGAAATTCAAAGCCCAGGTCTCGGTATGGCGATCACTTCCTTCGATGAAAGTGGGAAAGAAGTAGGACGGAGCAAAGGGGAATTGGTTTGCACCAAACCTTTTGTCAGCATGCCGCTTTATTTTTTGAATGATCCCGATGGAGTCAAATACAGAAATACGTACTTTTCAAAATTTCCAAATCTAAAAAGAGAAGTCTGGTGCCACGGAGACTTCATTTCTATCTCGGAGCACGGAGGTATCATTGTGCATGGACGGAGCGATGCAACTTTGAATCCAGGAGGTGTGCGCATCGGCACTTCGGAAATCTACCGTTGTGTAGAAACGCTCCCTGAAATCGAAGATTCGTTGGCTATCAGCTACGAGATAGAAAAAGGAGATCCCGTCATTCTGCTTTTTGTAAAACCGAGTGAGGGTGTGCAATGGAACAAATCCTTGGATGACAAGATTAAAAAAACACTTCGAAGCAAACTCAGTCCCCGACATGTGCCTTACAAAATCATGTCGGTGAAAGATATTCCCTACACCCGAAATGGGAAAAAAATGGAGCTTGCTGCAAGCCGTGCTTTTTGTGGATTGGAAGTTCCCAATGTCAGTGCGCTGGCAAATCCACACTGTCTCGAAGAATATTCACGCATTCATGAACACATTTGATCTAAAAGAAGAACGTAACTTTCTAAGTTCGGAACTTCAAAATCTACCTTCTTCGCAGCATCGTCAAAATGTCGGATCTTAATAAAATCTTTGAATAAACTATGACTTTCAAAGTCATTCATCTCTTCCGTGTTCATAAACCCACCTTGATAAGCCAGCGTTTGCTGACTCGCTTCCGATAAAGTTCCTCTGTAAGCATCAAACTTCGAAACAAGATAGCGCTTTGCCGCGACATGAGAGGCTACCAATTCATAAACTTCTTTTTTGAACCCTAGCTTCTTTAAAAACTCTGCTCCGACCTGCTCATGGTCCATGACTCCGAGCTTCCCCATTCTCTGCGCACCCTCAATCATGTGTCCGATATCGTGCAGGAGTGCAGCAACAATTAAGGAGCTATTTTCTGAATCATATTGTTTTGCAAAGTGAGCCGCTTGCAAAGCGTGTTCGAGTTGAGAGACGGGTTCACCGATATAACCCCTTTCGCTGGCTTTGCTCAAAATTTCAAATACCGTCTTCGTAGCATCTTTCATAAAAACCTCGTCCATTCATGAATCATCTTTCCTTTTTCACCAGGAATAGTATGAGAGGGGCATGAGTTTGAGAATCAACATTGCAAAATATCCCGTATTTATGAAGATTGGCTACTATGTCGGCGAACGTATACGCGGACAAGAGGTCCTTGTTTCCCTCACAGTGGAACTGGTGAAGCCAAGCTTTGACATTTGTGATAATTTAGAGAAAACAACGAATTACGCAGAGATTTTAGAAAAAGTCGACGCCACTCTACGCGACAAAGAAATGAAGCTTATAGAAACGGCGGTTGAAAACTTAGGTCAGGCTTTATTAGAGGCCTTTCCTCAGATCGCAAATGTCAATCTAACCATAGAGAAACCTATACTTCCCGATGGAATAGGGCGAGGCGCACGTGTGAGTGTGTCCTGCGATTTTAAAAGGATGCAATATGAGCAGAAAACTGATCCTTACTTTAGGTGATCCCTACAGTGTAAATATAGAACTTTTAAACTCCTGTCTTTCTCCTCACAAAAACATAAGCACCATCCTTGTAGGAAGTGCGTATCACTTTCAAAATCAATCTTCTTTATCCTACACTCCTATAAAAAACTTCGAAGAAGCAAAACCCAACACTCTTTCTTTTCTCGATATCGGAGGTGTACAAAAGCCTGCAGACACCCTCTCACCCAGAGAACGAGGCGAGATTTCCAACAATTCTTTGTATGCACTCTTTCCTTATGTAAACCACAGCAAAGAAAAACTGGCAGTCCTTACTTGTCCCATAGATAAATTTGCCGCTCATGCAGCAGGTTTTTCTTTTGCGGGGCATACGGAATTTTTCTCAGAAAAAAGTTCTTGTGAAACCCTTATGCTTCTTGCAGGGCCTAAATTACGCGTAGGTCTTGCGACGAATCATCTTGCTCTCAAAGATGTCAGCAAAACATTAAATATAAAACTCATACAGAAAAAACTTTCTATACTCCATTCCACCTTAAAAAATCTTTTCCATATCTCTTCACCACACATTGCCGTATGTGGATTGAATCCTCATTGCAGTGATGGGGGGTTATTCGGTGACGAAGAAGAACTCTTTATAAAACCCGCTATTCAGGAATTTCAGAAATCAACACCTGATAGAATTCATGGACCATTGCCAGCAGATACCGTGTTTTACAGGGCTTTGAACAATTCTTATGATGCTGTGCTTGCTATGTATCATGATCAAGGTTTGGGCCCTTTGAAAACAGTACACTTCGATGAAGCTGTAAATATCACTTGTGGTCTTCCTTATTTACGAGTCTCTCCTGATCACGGTCCTGCGAAAGATCTTTTCATGCAAAACAAAGCTTCCGTTCGAAGTATGCAAGAGGCCTTAAGCCTTGCTCTTCACTCTTTAGGAGAAAGCAAAACATGATCGGTGGAACCCAAGATATAGTCATCAAAGGTGCATCGGAGCACAATTTAAAAAATATAGACCTCAGTATTCCTCGTCATAAAATTACAGTTGTCACAGGCGTCAGTGGTTCTGGGAAAAGCTCGCTCGTCTTCGACACCATCCTTGCAGAAGCGCAAAGACGCTTCTTTCATACTCTGTCCTATTACAGCAGACAGTTTTTAGACATGTCTGTGAGACCTAAATTCCATTCTATGAAGGGCCTTTCTCCAGCGATTGCACTTGCACAGATGGAAACACAGGTTTCGACACGCGCTACGGTTGGGACCTTCTCCGATCTTGCCGAATTGCTTGGTGTTATCTTTGCCCGATTTGGAAAGCGAAGCTGTCCTCGTCATGGTTTTCCGACGGAAGCTTTGAGTGAGGACGATATTTTACGTTTGATTGAAGAAAAATTCTCAGGGCAGTTGATTGCGATCTGTGCACCTTTGGTAGAGCAGAAAAAGGGTCATTTTAGAACACGTATCAATTCCTTAGCTGAAAAAGGTTATTTGAAAATTTACGTAGACAACAAAGTTGTCTCACTCACACCGCTTCCTGAATTGGAAAAAGAAGAAAAGCATACGATAAAGTTAGTCGTCGATCATATCCGTGTGCAAGAGTCACAGAAGAAACGACTTGCAAACAGTATCAAACTTGCATTGATGGAAAGTGAAGGTTATGTCGAGTGTTTTGTCTCCGGAAAAGATGGACAACTCGATTTTAAAAAACAGGCTTTGTATTCTTCGAAAGGTGGATGCTCGGAGTGCGGTTTTAGTTGGCCTGAATTGGATTCCAGATATTTCGCAATCAACTCTTTAGGACGCTGTGAAGAATGTGATGGCTTGGGCTTTTTAGAATATGCAGAAGAAGACGAACTGACAGATTTAGACAAAGTGACTCAAGAATCCTGCACAGACTGTTCAGGAACAGGCCTTGCTTCCAAATTAAGATCGATTCGACTTGCTGATCGTACGCCTCATGACTTGCATCTTATGCCTCTTCGAGAGCTGTGTGTATTTTTCGAATCTTTAAAATTTAAATCCGAATACCAAAACCTAGCCTTTAAAAGGGTACTCGACGAAGCCTTACAAATTGCAGATCGTATACAAAAAACAGGTTTAGGTTATTTGCACCTTGCGCGTCGTATGCGTTCCTTATCCGGTGGAGAAACAGGTCGTTTAAAACTAGCAGGTATACTTTCAGACACTCTGCGTGGTGTTTTGTATATTTTGGATGAACCGAGTCAGGGCTTGCACCCGCAGGAATTGAATGAATTGCTTCTCACACTTACGAAATTAAAAGAACTTGGAAACACTATTATTGTTGTGGATCACGATGAATTTCTTATTCGTAACGCAGATTGGGTTGTCGATTTAGGTCCAGGTGGAGGAGCAAAGGGTGGACACATTGTGGCTTCTTTTGCCCCTTCAAATGCAGCTTTATTCAAAGACAAGTCTGCGACAGCAGCTTCCTTGCTAACAGGAGATCTGATACGTCTTGCAAAGAAAGAAACAACAGAAGAGAAAACTTTCATAACTATAGAAAATGCAAACATTCACAATTTGAAAATTTCCAAAGTGCGTTTTCAAAAAGAAGCGTTCAATATTGTCTGTGGAGTTTCAGGTGCCGGCAAAACAAGTTTAGTTCTATACACGCTTTACCCTCAGTTGATGTCTGCTCTTGAGCAGAAAAAAGCAAAAGGTGCTCGACGTTTCGAAATCCCGAAAGTCGAACTTATAGATCGTAAGCCACTCGCAAAAAGCAGTGTCAGCATGCCTATTACCTATTTGGACGCTTTCACAGCAGTGAGAGAGCTGTTTGCACAATTACCTGAAGCTCAACTTCGTGGGCTTACGCTTCGTTCTTTGTCTCTGCATGCAGAAGGGGGACGTTGTGAGCCTTGCGGAGGACGTGGAGAAATACTCATGACTATGAAGTTTCTTCCCGACGCACGAGTGAAATGCGAATACTGTCAGGGCAAACGTTACAAGCAAAATGTTTTAGATGTGACTTATAGAGGTTATTCGATTGCAGATATTTTAGATCTAACTATTGAAGAAGCGTGTGAAGTTTTTAAATTTCAAAAAAACATTCTTAAAAAACTAGAACCTGCGAATGCACTCGGTCTAGGTTATCTCAAACTGGGACAACCTACACTTTCTTTATCGGGAGGAGAAAACCAAAGACTGAAACTTGCCCCTTACATGAGCGGATCAAAAGTTGAAAGCAATGTTTTAATTCTGGATGAACCTACACGTGGACTTCATAGCTCCGATATCTATGCTTTGTTAAAAGTTTTGAAAGATCTTGTCCAACGGAAGCTGACTATAGTGTGTATCGAGCATAGCAGTGACATGATACGTCACGCAGATTGGATTGTAGAATTAGGACCTGGTGCTGCAGATGCTGGTGGAACTGTAATTTTCGAAGGGGATTTTGAGACTATGAAAAAGTCTCAGTCTTCAAAAATGCGAGCATGGGTTTGAGCACAATTTTACAGTTGATGCATGTATTTTTTTAAGGTTTCCCAGAAATCCAGCAATTTTTTTGCGTTGGGAACGAGATCATTTAAATGTTTTGCAAGACTGTCATAATCATCAGGATAATCATGTGTAAGTTGGTTTCTGATTTCACGAAGCTCCATCCACCACGATGCATCCTCTAGGACTTTCAGTTTTTCTAAGGTGTTAAGTTTATCTCGAAAAGTGATTGCGGTTTCCCCTAAAATATCGAGGATCAGAGAAAATATTTTAGCGCCCAAGATATCCTGTAGTTTGCCAAAACGTGTCGTCATCATATCTAAAAAAGCGATGTCATCCTCTTTCAGTGTAGGAAATAAGGAAGCTTTTAGAGGAAAAATGTGCGAGGTTTTTTGTATAGAAGCATTCAATCTTTTAGCATGAATATCTGCAATCTTTTCATAGTCTTTCAAAAAATCCATTTTTTTCATGCGAGTTGGACTCCTGTTTCTTTTGCTTCTTTGTATATGGCTAAATTTTTTTCTGATGAAAGGCTTCTCACTACGAGATCAATTTTTTGATCACCAATTTCCTCTTTTAAAGCGACTAAAAACTTAATTTTTTTCTCATTGATTTCATCTAAACTTGCGTTGCTTTCCATATAAAGATCGATATCGCCACCTCTTTTATTTTTATCTGTGCGAGATCCGAAAATCCAAAGGTGATCTGTCTTTTTATAATATTGATGAAAAATTCGAATGATTGCATCAATTTCATTCTTTCTGAGTCGTATTAAATCGTACAAGCAGAATTCCTTTCGTGAGCAAAGATCCTTAGAGTCTAATATATCAGCTGCAAAGGGGTTGACAACTGCTAGCTGAAAATTTTCTTAGCGTTTACATGTGAGTCTCCCAGCTATGACTATGAGTTGTGTCGGATAAAAATAGGGAGAGCTTACTTCAAAGATCTTTGATGGAGCCCATAATAACGAAAATGAAAATTGACCCTACTCGGAAAAAAGTGGATAATTTCCGAGTAGGGTCAATTTTTTAACTATGTAAGTTACTATAACCACTGGATTTATTATGATCCCAAGACTTACGAATTTGCCGCCTCAAAAAAGGGACGGAGGCAAAATACTGGATGGATGCTCTAAAGATTTTGTTTTTTTAGTGAGCTAAACGGTGGGATGCAAAGAGGCATCCCACTTATACTTCGTAAGCTTATTTCTTGTTGATAGCGTTGGTGTAGGCTGTGTCGATTGCTGTGAGAGTATCTTCGACTTTTTGGGATTGGGTGTAGAGTTGGGGTTCCCAGTAGCCTATGACTTGTTTGAACTGTCCGCATTGGATGCTGGGTTGTGTGAGGCCCATAGCTCCACTTCCTATCACTGTAGCACCGACACCGATTGCGACCATAATAAGGCCTCCTGCGAGGGCTTTTCTGGAACCGAATCCTTCTTTTTTGTAGGTGTTTTTGACGGTTTTGAGTTCGTCTTTAATTGGAGGAGCTATTTCAGCATTGAAGCGGATAGATTTTGTTCCTTCCGGTATTTCTCGATATTCAGTCATCGCTGCGTAATGGCTTGCACGATTTTCATGGACAACGCTCATTGCTTTATCAAACTGATCGAACTTTTCCTTTAGATCCATTTCTTCACGGATCTCAGTTGATGTTGGTGGATGTTGCTCGTGAGCTGCTGCAACGATCTTTTCAAGATCTTGCTCAATCATTCCTCGAATTTGACCTATAGTGTGATTCTGAGGAGGACCAAGCTTGGGCTTTTCTACTCCTGCTGGAAGTGGATCTTGGTAGATTACATCTATATACGCTTCTAAAGAGCGAACCTCATCGCTGCCGATACCTTTCTTTACTGAGCTTATAACGACCTTACCTTCCTTATCAGTTATAAGTTCGCCCGCTTGTGCTTTCGTATTGCGTGAGGTTTCCTCTTTTTGTTTTAAGTTATTTATAACTTCGTAAGCCCAATAACGTTTTTTTAGTCCTAAAGGCTTTTTTTCAAAACCTTCATAAACTTGTTCTCTTATTGCCCGATATTCTGTAGACAAATGAGCGCTCTCTTCGGATAGTTGCGTTGCTATCCTATCAAATTCTTCTGCAAGAGCTTTTTTATATTCTTTTTGATCTAAGTATATCTTCCCATCTATTTCGTGCAAAGCTTCAATTTGAGCATGAAATTCATTGTGAGCTCCTAGGATATTCGATTCGATCGCCGTTATTGCAGATTGCACTTTCTGAACTTTTGAAGTACGAGTCCTTGTTCCGTTGAATTTATTGTGCGCGTCTAAATATTCTTTTTTGAGTTTATTGAATTTCTCCTTTTCTTCATCTGTTAACGTCCTTGTACCTTTATCTTCTAAGAATGTCTGCATTTCTCTAGCAGCACCATTCAGGTTTTTAGCTTCTAGCTCGATTATTTTTGCTAATTTGTAATCTCCCTTACCAAAATTTGCTCCTACTCCCTTTTTAATCAACCCATAATTGACGAGCAAACCAATACCTCCCACGAGTCCAATAAGACCAACAGCCAACACGCCTCCACTCACACTTCCTCCCTTAGCAGAGGCAGTTTCCGAAGTTGAGGATTCTGGAACAAAAGTGTTAAGCCCTGCGCTTGTTCCTGTCGGTGTACTTGTTCCTGTCGGTATATTTGTAGCCGTAAAAGGAGAAGTCGAAGTCGGTGTAGAGGGAGTTGCCAAATCTCCACTCGCTCCTCCTGCTCCTGAGCCCTCTCCTCCTGCTCCCGCTCCTGAGCCCTCTCCTCCTGCTCCCGCTCCTGAGCCCATTCCACCAAATAAACTATCTAAAGAACTTCCCGCATTTGAAGAGCTTGAAGAGCCTGTTGAATGCCCACCGCCTGTGTCCGCAATTGCTGAAGGAGTGCAGGTTGTTCCGTCTGCAAGTCCTAGTCCTGAAGAAGAGGTCATAACCTGTGCTAAATAGGAACCATAAGATTCAGTGTAAGCAGCAACCTGTGCAGCACCCATATTTTGAATGTTGACGGCATACTGGAACATAGGTGTTCCTGAATCCGAACTTTGGCACATGCTTACATACTTGCTAGCTTGTTGAACGTATTGTGAAGCGGTCTTCATAAGATCAGATTCTGCTTTGTTATAAGCATCTAATGCAGCTTTGTAAGTACTGTCTGCAAGTTTGGGATCATCTTTATTCATATACTGAGTTGTGGTGACTTTTCCGCAATAGCATGGTGCATCTGCAGTACAACCGTTTTGTGCCTTTGCTTGTTCAGAAGGAAGCAAAGCTGCCAAAGAGTCTACACATAAACGAACAGAGACATTCAAAAGACCTTTAGGAAGATCTGTTGCATATCCAATATTGAAATTGAAAGATTTATTGAAACCTGTGCAAGTTTTTCTGTCCATGGAACAGGCTTGCCAGATTACGAAAGTGGGAGAAATATCTTTATTGTTCGTAAGTCCGTCGGAACTCAAACCTCCACCAAGCTGCGTGTAATCAATTGAGATATTTGCTGCAGGTGTGTTCGGTGAAAAGGTTACAGAACTTACAGTCATGGCATTTGTCGGAACTGTTAGATCTGCAAGAGCTAAGCCTGCGCCTGGAACGGAGCCCATAGCGTTGGATATATCTGCTGCAGAGGGAGCTGGGCAGGAATTAACTCCCACGCCCATTCCTGTCCCCTTTATAGTAGAAGCAGCAGATTTTTTTGCAGGTTTCTTTTGTGCGCAAGACTCAACGAAGAGTCCCAAAGCAAGGGTGATGACGAGTGTTGCAAATACTTTAAGTTTCACACGAACCTCCTAGGTCATAGCAGTTGACAACAACATTTCGGAAGATTGAGGGAAAGCTTGAGGGAGGACTTTATTAATTCTAGGATAAAGAGGCAAGATGCTGACATTATGAGAAAAAGATAAGAAAATTTTCTTTCAGATTTAGCTTTTTCTCATAGTTCTTTGTGTAAGACAGACTCTGTCGAGTCGCGCGAAACAAGGTCGGAGTATGCTATGAGGGTTCTAGGTTTTTTGCTTTTTCTGGGTTTAAGTTCCTCAATTTTTGCAAATCCTATTGAAGATCTTATATCAGAATGGGAATTAGAGCCTCTTGCGGGATCTTCTTTTGCAAAAGAGAATCCCGGTGTGCTTCCTTACGAGGAGTGTAAAATTCTCAGAGCTGATGGAAGACGTGTTCGTGGTCATGAAATCACTGCGGGTATGCGCTTTTACGTATACAGGGATAAATTTTCTCTCTTCTGTTTTTCTAAAACTTTGAAAATTGGATATCAGATCCCTTTGAAGCTTGAAAAGGATGTAACTATCGGAGTTGCATTGGGTTTAGGTTTGCTTCTTTTTAGTTCGGGTCACGTACGAAATCTAGATGGGAAAAAACTGACCGAACTCTACGGAGATTTCAAAGGATTCAGTGGGGGATTAGGATTAGGGTCTTCGGTCAGTGGGGCTTTGCTCAGACATAATGGAATTTTTCTAAGCTTGAATGAAAGTGGTGGAATCAATTCAGAAGTCAAAGCTGCTTTTCGTAAAGTTCATGTAGGGACTCGTGTTTTAGAACACAAGGAAGTCTACCAACGCAGTTACTATGAGAGGGTTAAAAATCTCGTAGAGTCTGCAAAGCAGAATGAACAGAATATTCTGATGGGTAAAGATCTCACTGCAAATAGAAAAGAATTGGAAGAACAAAGAACCTTTCTCCTCAATATTCCAGACTCACAGAAATACAATTCGACATGGAAGTTCTGGATTCATCATTTAGTAGAAGACCGTTATGACAGTGTCTGCCAAACAGTGAGTAGACATCGTCCTGCACAAGTACCGTGCTCAAAGAGTCAAATTGAATATGCGAAGTATTTTGGAGATTTGGATTACGAGTTTTTAGATACTTTGAAGTTTAAGAAGATCGACGATTAAAGAGTATCTAGGATTAATTCGACTGCTGTCCTGTCTTTTTTGTGAGTATTGCAGGTTTTGCAGGCTGGAACGATGTTCCCCTTTTTGGAGTATCCCCCACGGCTGGTCGGTACCACATGGTCCATGGTGACCTCTTGGGGAGGGATCGCTTGCTGGCAGTAGTAGCAGCTTGCGTTTTGGCAAATGTTCTTCCACCATAGGGACTTACGGAGGACTCTTGCCTTTTCTTTTTCAGCCTTTATGTGAGCTGCTCTTTTGTCATAATCGTTATACATGCTCTTAATATACCCACTTTCGTCATGCGTTTCCATCGGATCTTTTGTTCTACACTATGTTAGACTTTATATAGAGGTTTAACATGAAACAAAAAGTATATTTTTTATTGAGTGGCTTTCTCTATTCGATCTTTCTTTTTTCATGTCAACAGCAGCCTGTTCTATCTTCAAGAAGTTTAGGTGTCGTTGGGCAAAACTATAGACGTGCTACTCTTGCTTCCACAGAAGCCTCTACGACTGTTGGAAACAACATACACAGTAATAATGGAAATTCAGGTGTAGGCGCATCCAATCCTGGGCCTTATGGTGCAAATAACCTTTCTAAAAACACCGGAAACACAGGAAACGTTGGAAACACAGGAAACGTTGGAAATAACCAAACCTATATACCCCCCCATGTTTCGATGAATACAACATCTGAAAATGTCAATACGAGTACTGGAAGTTCAAGAAATGACAGTATTCAGCTTTCTGCCTCTCTTTGTTTCGCAACAGGAAATCAGGTATATGAACCGAATTCACTTCAATGCCTTGCTTCACTCCAACTTGTACAAGATCAAGCAACTTGTCTCAACTCTATGTTGCCACCAGATTCTGCAACACAAGGCCCACACATTTGGTCTAATGCGAGTCAAAAATGTTATGAAGGTTGTGAGTCTATAACCTTATCTTCAGATTGTGTAGGAGCTTGTTCTTGGAATACTTCAGCAAAAAAATGTGAGCTGATTAAATGAAGTCACTCAGGATATTTATTCAAAAGATTGAGAAAACGTAAAGGTTCCTGAGACAAGAAAGAAAGCAATAAGTAAGACCCCGTAAATAAAAGACCAACCTACGTAATTCAATCCGTGATCGAGGATAAAAGAAGGGGTGCGATTGAAATTCTCTAAATTCCAAACACATTTGGTAATATGAAAAAATGTTTTTAAAGAAGGACCCACATCTTCACGTACGGCTTCGAAAACAACTTCCACAAGAAGTCCTGAAATCCACAATGCAAAAGAAGAAAAAAGTGCTGTGATCAATCCACAAAATGTTGCAAAGAAGAGTGCTATAGAAGCAACAACACCCCAGCCTAAAATTTGCAAGGCGAGTGCAAAAAATTCCTCCTGTCTAAGCCACCCAAAATTGGTGAGAAACATAACTCCTTGCCATATTCCCAACATGAATACACCTAATATAAGCAGAGACGTAAAAATTCCGAGAAAACGGCCTAGCAACCACGAAGAGCGGCTTACGGGAGATGCAAGTTGAACTTCGAGTGAACCTTCGATGCGAGCAATAGCAAGAATTTTTACAGACCAGACTATAGCGATGATACAACCGATGAAATGAAATGCGAATGCTCCGATGTCGAAAAGTATTTTTCTAAATTCGGAAACACCCCATGTACTCGCGATCGTTCCAAACAAAGCAACCATAATACTGAATATCAGAGCAGGTACAAAAATAGGTCCGCGACGAAGAAGAAATAAAGTTTCGTGAGCAATTTCGAGAACACTTCGAATATTTTTCATAAAACACCTGCAAAAAAACTCATGATCTTATCTTCAGCTAATTGAGGGGTTCCTTGGTAAATGATGCGTCCTTCACGAAAGACAATCATTTTTGAACATAATGAACTTGCAGATTTCAAATCGTGAGTGGTCATCAGTATGGAAATTCCTTTCTTCAGAGAATTTTGAATCCAAGAACTCAATTCCATTCTTCCAAGAGGATCCATACCTGTATAGGGTTCATCTAAAATAAGAACTTTCGGTTCGTGTATACTTGCCATAGCCCATGCAAGTCGGCGTCCTAAACCTTTGGATAGCATTCGTATCTTTGCATCTTTCTTTTTGATGAGACCTACACTTTCCAGATGGCTTTCAACAAGAGACATTTTTTCTTTCTTATCCAACTCAGGTTTGTAGAGATTCAAATGAAAGTAGAGAAGTTCCCAAACTTTCAATTCACCTGCTAATTTGTTTGTCTCTGGCATGTAACCGATCTGACGTCGGTCTTCATCTTTAATGGGATGTCCTTCAAAAAGAATTTGTCCGCTATCCGGTTTTATAAGTCCTAGGATCGTTCTCAAACTTGTTGTTTTTCCTGCACCGTTATGACCAAGAATAGCAATGGCAGTGCCTTGTTCAAAAGAACAGGAGACATCTATCAGAGCTTTGTGACGGGGTTTGAGAAGGTCTTGACTAAAAGTTTTATTAACTTTTACAAGTTCGAGTATGGGTACACTCATTTTTGTTCCCTCTTTTCATCTAAAAACTGATGCAAGACGTCTTTATATTCGGAGTCTTCTGTATTGTTGAAGATGCTATCCATAGCATCATTCGAATCTTGCTTCTTGACTTCTCCACGGAGAAGTCGGTCTGCAAGTTTGGATAAATACTCGGGACTTCTAGGAAGGCCTCTAGTTTTTTTGTAATAGTAGGCCCCTTTAAAGGGGTCATTGAGTTTAAAGGCAAACATATATCCGACAATAGCAGGAATAAGCCAATTTTTAGGCAATGCTTTCATCCCATCGCTTGCTATCTGTTCACACAATTCAGGCTTACGGTATTCGAAAGCCATGACGTAGCAGGAAAGTGTATACAGAGATTCGATTTCAGGTAGTTGTCGTGTGAGAAGTTTTATTTTTGCAAACATTTTATCCGCACTGGGAGTATGCGCACGATCGTGTATGAGATTTCCCAATAACCAGAAGTAACTGAAGTCGTGAAACAAGCCCTTGTGACCGAGCGTGAGTCCATTGACGATAGCGGGATTCAAAGAAAGAAAGGGCAAGGATTCATCGTCTGCTGTTCTCATGTCTGTAAGACGAAGACCCGAAATATAAACCGAACTTGCAAGTAATAAAATAATGAGTATTCGAAGCAGACGAACCTCCTATTTCATTTGAATAGACAAACTCATCAAATATGCAGGTAAAGCTTTTTGTAAAAACACTATAATCATCATCGCAAAAAATGGAGCAAAGTCAAAGGGGCCTGGAATTTTTCGTGCGAGGGCTCGAAAAGGTCTGCATAGAAAATCATTTAAACTGAGTATTGCCGAAACAAATTGATTTCTTGAATCGATTTGAAACCAACTGACGCCAACTGCAATGATGATGACAGTCACTGCAAGGTTCAAAAGCACGTTCGCAAGGTGCGCTAGACCGTAGAAGACACTTGATAGCATAAAACTCCTCTCTCTTATCATGATACGACACACTGTCGCTTTTGGGATCGGGCTAAGGTGCCACAGTTAGGGTGCTGAAGACACAGGGAAATTCACCGAGGCGAGTCCTATTGCTTTTTCTAAAAAAAACATATACATAGGGTACTGAATTTTAACCCCTTTGATCCTTGGAAGGAGAGTGATTGGAATGCCAGGAGTTTACAATAAACCGGGAGAACCGCTTGACAGGCTTATGAGAGCTTTTAAAAAGCAGGTCGAAAAAGCCGGAGTTATCGGAGACTTAAAGAAGCGGATGCACTACGAAAAACCATCCGTACGTCTTAAAAAGAAGTCTATCGCAGCTCGAAAACGCAGGCTTAAACAGATGCGCAAGTTCGGACACGCAGACTAATAAGTCCCTCTCTAGAAATTCCATATCAGAAACGAATACAGCGCTTTAACGAGCGCTGTATTTTTTTTGCCTATAAATCTCTAAGAAGCTTTCTGGGGAGCTTCAGCCGTTCCTGCTAGGAACTCGTAAGCCACAGAACCCTTTTCGTCTCTTACAAGCACTATATCTCTCAGAACACTCTCTACTTGGGCTTTTGAGCTTTCAGATAAAAGGTTTTCCAGCTTTTTGCGAGCCTCTTCCCGAGAAGAAGCATTCAGACATGCAAAAACCAAAGAAGTTGAAGAAGCGGAAATAATAAGTTCTGCAGATTTTTTATCCGCAAGATGACTTATGCAGAGGACGTCGAGATCTTCATTCCGTGTTGCTTGTATTGCTTTCGCGAAAGTTTTTTCATGTAAACCAATTTCTCTTTGAGTCAGTATTCCCACTTTCGCTGTATGCATAAACTCCATGTGTTTTTCTAAACTTAAAATATGACCAGGGTGAAAGTTTGCAAGATGTGCAGTGATACTTGCGAGAATTTTAGAAAGCAGATCTTCGGAAGTACCTGCAATGAGCACAAGACCTTTTGGAAATTCGCAGAGTTCTAAAAGTCTTTGGGGTGCTTGCATAGTTTCGAGTGTTGGACTTTGTGAGGATAAAGCTTGGACAACAGCATTCATTCCATTGAAATCTTTGAAAATATGAACACGATAGAATTGAGAATCTTGTTTAAAAATCATATCGGAATTCTGATTATTCTCTCTATGAGGAATTAAGAAAGAAAGAAGAGAGAGTATAGATTCACTTGTCATAATATCGGGATTTTTACTCACCAATTTGTTTTGAACGCGGAAGAAAACTTTTTGTCCTGAGGAGAGATGCATATGACTTGCATTTGAAGTTTGCATTTCTTTAAGAAGTTCCGAGAAAAAAGAGGAATTTAATGTATTCATGGTGTCTTGAACAGAATTTTCAAAATTCAAATCACCAAGATTGATTTGTGAAGCGCCTTCTTCTATAGCAGGACTCTCACCTACATTGATTTCCATACTTTCTTCGTTTTCAACTTGAACATTGCTTTCAACAGAAGTTCCTAAATCTACATTTTCTACCTGTGTGTTATTCAGATTTGCATCGGATTTAATTTCATCGAGAGTATTCATGTCGAATTTTAAAGAATCTTCTTTATTTTCATTGTTGCTGTTCACGTCGACTTCTAAAGAAGTCTCATCGAATTTGACTTCTTCACTAGAATTCAGAATCAAATCGGGATCTTCTTTTTTTTCTTCTTGAGGCATATCAAAAGGTTGAGGAGGCATAGGAGGCAGAGGTGCTGTACTGGGAGCAGAGTCCATATTACTTGCTGAAACAGCAAGGTTGAAGTCTATAGCGGGTTCGATTTTAGTTTCTGGAGAAATTATAGGTTCTTCTTTCTTTTCTTCGACGGTCTCTTTTGGTGCTTCAGGAGTTTCGCTTTTGTTTTCCAGTTCTTTTTTTTCGTCTTCTGGTTTTTTCTCTTCTTGGATTTCACTGTCCAATTCTTTCATGGAGAGATTGAGCGCTTCGCCATCCTGTGCTTCTTCTTTATCCGTGATGGATTCCCAGAATTTCTGACTTTCTTCATCTCCCGTGGGAGGGAGAAAAAAACGGAGAGTCAGTGTGGATTCTAAAGTTGCAATGATGTGTATGATTCCGACCTTTTCCAAAGGAAAACCGATTTTAAGTGGATGTCCACTGGAAAGATGAGAGATTGTTTCTGTGAAAATTCCTCGTGTAATATTTTGAAGCCAATCTTGCGGAATGGTGTTGGGATTTAACTCATGCATCTCATTGTTTTTTACAAACTGGATCTTCTCTCCAACGGTTAGAATCATCTCCGTTGCATCCGCTTGTATGGCTTTCATGAGAATGGCTCTGAGGTTGTTCATAGTTCGTCCAATAAAAATACACCACAGCCTCTTTCGGAGTCTCTCTAGGAAATTTTAGGCCATAGGCCTAAAATTAAAAAATTTTCTTATAATTGCAGTGAATTAAATATTGACGAAAGAATTAAAATCCCTTAAGTCTTCAGTTCATCACAAACAATAGAAAGACTGATATGAAATTTCTAAAAATTGCAGGAATTGTTTTGGGTTTAAGTTCGTTTGCTTTTGCAAGCGCAGATGAAAAACATAATCCGAAAAGCATACATCCACTTTTGGATCTAGAGCATACGAATGTAATAGACAGTTCGAGGTATTTTTTCTTTTACCCTATCTATAATAATCATGAAGAGGACTCTAGTTGCTCCCTTCATTTTTGGGCGCACAATTATAAATGGTTTTTTAAAATCCATAACTGCGGCTCTTTTCCGATGCGTAGATTTCTTAATCAGCATTTGCATGATCTGAGGACTCAGTACGTTGATAGTGAAACGCGTTCGTTCACTGATCGGGAATATGTGGGGGACATCATCAATAGATTTATGGAATTTACAAGAAGTCCTCATAGATCTCGCAGTCCTCTCTCTGTTGAACCTTTAATGGGGCATGTAATCTCTGGCTAATTGCATGTAGTGTCCTGCAGACCATTCTATATATTCAATCTCTTCTTTTTTAAGTTTACGTTTCACTACAGCGGGCGATCCCATTATGAGGGATTCGCTCGGATATCGTTTTCCAGGTGAGAGCAAAGAACCTGCTGCAACAAAACAATACTTTTCAAGATGCACATCATCCAGAACGATGGATCCCATTCCTACCAGACACAGATCTTCAATGGTACATGCATGGAGAATGGCGTTGTGACCGACGGTTACATTTTTTCCGATAATAGTTGGGAATTTTTTGTAGGTGACATGGATGACAGAATTGTCCTGAATATTGGTTCCCTCACCGATGCGTATGTAGTTCACGTCTCCTCGTGCTGCAACGTTGAACCAAATATTCACATTTTTTTCCAAGACAGTGTCGCCTGTAATGCAAGCGCCATCTGCTAAAAAAACACCTTCACTGATAGTAGGTTTTATTCCTTTGTAAGGAACTACACTTGCTTTTGGCATTGCGTAATACATCTTTTGTCCTTTTTTTAATGGGGGGAGGATGTCAACCGATTACAGAGCCACCCATGGAATCGATAATATGGGTGAGTTTCTCCATGATCTCACCCTTAAAAGCTCGGTGTGTGAGTGCCAATTTTTCTTTGGAAAGCTCCCAGCTATGACCCCCTTTTTTCTCACGATGGGAGAATTCTAAAACGGAAGTACCCATCTTTCTAATGGTTACACGGATGTCGTTTCCATCAGCTTCGATCTCCAAAAGATCGCCCAATTTTCTGCCGCCAAGTTTGCTTTTGATACCTTCGATGACTTCCTGCGTGTTCTTATCTTTGAAATAGATTTCCATAATGCTGATCCTCAAAAAGACTGTTTTTGCTATATAATCTCCTAATGTAGACAAGAGGAAGGAAAAAGCACTGGCCGTTTAAGTGATTGAGAGCTTGACGGAAAGGGCTAAGTTTTCTAAAAACACATTCTTAAGCTCGAAAACAAAGCATATCCTATAAGGATCCCAACATGGCTCGTGTTTCCATTGAAGATTGCCAAAAGATGCTCCCAAACCGTTTTGCCCTTGTAACGGTTGCCGCCAATCGTGCGCGTCAACTGATGGGCAATAGCCAACCCCTCGTGAAGACGAAAAATAAGGAAGCTGTAACAGCCCTCCGTGAAATTGCAGAGGGTAAGGTTGTGATGAAAGGTGTTGCCCCTGTTGAGGGTGAAGTCGACGGAGCTGTATCCGCTCCGATGAGCTCTCCAGATCCACTCGACTTTCTCACTTAAGCTCTATTTTTAAAAAAGTAAAAGCGCGTATCTTGAATGAATTCAAGGTACGCGCTTTTACTTTTTTAAGCGTATAATAAAAAAAACACTCAAAAAGGAAAACAGATGAAAAAATGGCTTCTCGTCGCCTTTGCTTTTTCTGTGAGTTGTACTCATTCCGGCAAGAAGAATGAAGAGCGTGTCCAGACAATGGTTGATAGTCCTCCTCAAAATAATGAGCACATCGTGATGCTTGTCAGTACCGGTTTTGATCCAGAACACGAAGCATACAAAAACCAGATCCTTGAAAAATACAGTATCATTTGTAAAACAGAAGGTTCTGAAGATAAAAAATCATCTCTTCGAGATCTTTCTGTTCAGCTCCGTTCGAACGCAAAGACTTTACTCTTTGGAGACAAGTGTGAAATCTATAAAGGGATCTTTGCGTACAATCACAATAATGAGAACCAAGAACATAAACAATATCTTTCGCAATGGAATGCTTCCTTAAGAGCAAATACCTACCCTCAGCATTTTGATGAAATGTCAAAAAATCTTGAAATAGAAACACTAAAGTCAGAAGGAACTACGCTCGCTTCGATCCTTACTTATAAAAATCCAAATGTTGGTATTATACTAGTCGATACACGTAATAGGGGCATTTATTTCAGTTCACAGTGCGATGAAATACAGAAAAACTATGAAGAGGGTTTAAAAATTCTCAAAGACAAAAATGTTGAGAATCAACTTCTTGAAAAGGCAGATCTCAGCGAGTGGAAAATTCTCGACACTTTTGCTAAAAGGCACCGCGTTACACTTTTAGTCAAACCCAACTCTCTTTCCAAAGGAGATTTGAAAAAACATTTATTAGTAGATAAAAAATGTAGCCGTTCTGTTTACAAAGCTGCTAAAATGTTCTATACGGAGCGTTCCTACATCATTGAAAAAATTGCAAAACGATTGGGTATTTTCTACGATCAAGAACCTTTTCTGACCATACAATCTGCGGGTGATGAAGCAACTCGTATTGATTCCAAAAAAGAATTTTTTGATTGCTCACCTTCTGACAATCATATTGTTGTGGGCGCTTGCGATTCTCACTCCCGCAAATTATTTGAAAACACAAATTATGGAAAGTGCGTGGATTTTTATGCTCCAGGAACTCATGTTATTGTGAACACACCTTCGAATTTTCTTTTTTGGAAAGACGGATCTGATTTTGCAACCGCTTTGGTAGCTCGTTATATTACGAAAGAGTTTATGCCGCGAGTAAAAGTTACAGAGGTTCAAAAAGAATTAAACAAACGATTGAATAATGAACGTTTTTTACCGTTTGATTCTTTTGAAGATCAAATTTTCAAAGGACGTAGGATTGAATAAGGAGACGCTGTGAAACCGCTCGTTTTTACCAGTTGTTTCTTTTTAATAGGATGTTCTCAAAGAAATCGAGTCCCTTCGAGTCTTGCAGAAGAGACCATTCCTGTTTTTGAAAATGAACATGTGGTGATGGTGGTCGATAGTGGTTTTGATCCGAATTTCGAAGTTTACAAAAGCAAGGTGATTGGAAGATTTACTCTCACTTGTGCTCTGACTGGTACCGAAGATCATATGGCTGTTATGAAAGAGCTGCAGGAGCAAATCGCAAAAAATTCTTCAGAACCGCTTATTTTCGGTCAAAAATGCTATCTTTCCAAAGAGATAGCAGAACTAGATTCTCAGCATTTAAATCCAGATTACGCGCATTTAAGAGAGGAATGGAATCGGCACATTGAAGATAATAAGTTAATGCCTCAAGAACTTTTCAGTTTGTATTCAAAATTAAAAGGCAAATTAGAAGGCTATCACGGTACGATGGTGACATCCCTTATAGCTTACAAAAATCCAAAAGTGCGTTTTGTTTTGGTGGATTTTCGAAATCTCATAAAAATTACACACGGATATTGTCCTGATATCAAAGCCAACTATAAAGAGGGTCTTTCCTTCTTAAGAGATCCCTCGCGTAGAAACATTCTTGAAGAAAAAGCTGTTTTATCCGAATGGCAAATACTCGATGAGCTTGCGAGAAAATACCATGTTTCTATGGTGAATAAGAGTTATGGAACGACTCGCGCTTATTTTAACAAAGTGTATTTAACGTGTGATGAAGAAACTAGAAATTTAGTGAATGAATACTATTATGAGCGTTCGGAGATCAGCGAAAAAATTGCTAGGAGGATGAACATTTTTTATGAGCAGGAACCTTTTCTAACTTTGCAATCAGCGGGAAATGAATCTTTAGAAATAAACTCAAAAAAAGATTTTTTCGAATGTACACATACTCCTAAGCATATTGTTATAGGAAGTTATGCATCGCCAAAAGATCGAAGTTATTTTAGCAATTATGGAGAGTGTGTAGACTTTTATAGTCCTGGATCTCATATAGTATCAAGTATTCCTTCTCGCTTTCTCGTTGTTATAAACGGAACGAGTTTTGCTGCTCCGTTAACTGTACGTTATATTTCGATGGAATTTCATCCTCGAGAAGATCCTCTTCATATACGTTCTGAGTTGGAAAAACGTTTGGATGCTCAACATTTTCTCGTCTTCGATAAGCAATCGGAATATGCTGAATACAAAGGCCCCCATATGTTTTTTCTTAGAGAGGAAGCTTTTGATCCGACAATGGAGGAAGCTCAATGAAAATTTCTAATAAGCTCGCTAATTCCATTGATGATAAATTGAACAGCAATTGCCGTTAAAATAAGACCCATAATCCTCGTAAGAAGATTTAAGCCTGTCTTTCCTAGGATACGGAAAAGACGAGAGGCAAAGCGTAAACTTAAGTAGGTTGATAAAATCGCAGCGACAACAGCGAAGCCAAGAACAAAATACTCATAGACATGAACAATACGGCTGGACTGCAGAACGACTGTCGAAATGGCTCCAGGTCCTGCAATCAAAGGTGTTGCAAGAGGGAAGATGGAAATGTCGTCTTTTTCTAAAGACTCTTGTTCTTCTTCAGGTTGCACACGACTGCGTTTGGAATTCAACTGTGAAATCCCGACGTTGACCAATAGGAGTCCGCCTGCAATTTGAAAAGCTGGAAGAGAGATGCCGAAAATATTGAAAAGAGTCATCCCCGAAAGTGCAAAAACGATCAGTACCCCAAAAGAGATAAGACTCGCCTTGCGACAAACCATTTTTTGTTCGAGGTGTGTGAGTTTTTCTGCAATCCCAAGGTAGACTGGGACCACAGCAAAAGGATCGATGATGACAAACAAAGCGGTGAACATTGAAACAAATTCTGCAAGTAATACGGTCATAGCTTAGCTCCTTTTATCGTAAGGAAGAATGTTCTAGATCTTCTAAGAAATGCTTATTGCAGATTACATCCATTCTCTCTTTCAGAGAACTGTGATTATGAAGAATTATGAGATCAATCTTAGACGCTAAGGCTATATATCCAAAATCAGAAAACAAAAAGGCCTTCTCTTGAGAAGTCAAAGTTGTAAAGATATCCGTTGGCCTTCATCTCCCTTTTGAAAAGGGGGATGATTTCGGCCTAGATTTCTAAAATCTAACAGGTGAAATCCTGTCCGATCATTGACAATTGTGCCTGTCCCTGCCAGTTCTGTTTTGAAGCACTGATCAAAAACTTTGCTTCCCTCACACCCTTCAAAACACTATGCACTTCGTTGAAGAACATAATCTTCTGTTCTTGTCTTCCCCTCGACTCGAGAAAGACAGCTGTGTGTTTGGGTTTTCCCGTTTCTTTATCATTGTAAAACTTTACATCTGCAATCTTCGCAGAGACTTGAAATATAGGCTCTTCAAAGCCATGACCGAAAGGTCTAAGAGGGCTGAGATGGTCCATAAGTTCTACCTCGGCAAGTTGCAGAGGTAGAACACAGTCGTAGTGTATGCAGCTTTCCCAGACATTCGGTTTTTCTTCTCGAAACTGTCTTGCAAAGATATTTAACTGCTTGCGCAGTATATCTTCCTTCTCTCCTGCAAAAGAAAAACCACCGGCAGCGCGATGTCCACCGAACTTCATGAAGTGTTCTTTTGCAAAAGTCATCGCATTTGTAACATCGAAGACAGGAAGCGAGCGTGCGGAGCCCTTGCACACTTCGTTTCTGTTGAAAAGCCAGGTGGGTTTCCAAAAAGTCTCTGCAATTTTACTTGCAGCAATGCCCACTACACCTTGATGCCAGTCTCCACCTAAAAATAAAATAGGGTCGTCTTGAAATTCCATTGCAAGGGCTTTGGCTTCTTCCACAATCTGTGCTTGCAATTTTTTTCGTCGCTCATTGCATACATGCATGTAGCGTATAAGAGGATCTGCATTTTGACCGATGAAAGCTTCAATCACTTTGTCCGCATGATCCAATCTTCCCACAGCATTGATGCGAGGTCCTAAGCGAAAACCTACGTCGCGTTCATCAAAACTTTCGTTATCGACAGAACAGGCTTTCAAAAGATTGCGCAAAACAGGACGCTGACTTTTCCATAAAGCTTGGACACCATATTGTACAAGTTTATGATTCACATTGTTCAAAGGAACCACATCGCAAATGGTTGCCATTCCTGTGAGTGCTAAAATATCGGTCCATACCGATTCTGGTGGATTAAAAACTTTTCCAAGTTTGCGCAATAAGACGAAGGTAATTCCACATCCACACAATTCCTGATAACGTTCTTCAGGATGAAGCTTGGGATTCAAAATCACACAGTCCGGCATGCGCTCTGCTTGAATTTTATGATGATCTGTGCAGATAAATTCTACACCGTGATCTTTGCACCAACGTGCTTCTTCGTTAGCAGTGATCCCCGTATCCATCGTGATGATCAATTCTGCTTTTTCAACTTTCACCAAATGTTGAACAGCATGAATGTTAACACCATAACCCTCTTTGAATCTATCAGGTATATAGTGAATATAATTGGTATAACCGATGCTTTGAAGAAACCAGATCCAACTGACGCAACTCATCGTTCCATCAACGTCATAGTCTGCATACAAAGCTATACGTTTCTTTTTTTGTAGGGCCTCACAAATCACACGAAAGGCATCTTCAAGACCATAATCACCGTATTCAAGTTTGTCGAGCGAAGTAAAATTTCTATTTTGAAAAAGAACTCTGCTTAACGAAGCATAGTCTTTGGGCGCGTGCTCCGAACGTGGAAGCCAGTGTTTATATTTATTTCCCATACTTTGCTCAGGAGTTCTGTTCTGAATGGTCTGCGTGCAGCTTTTCTATTTTGCCTTTGACTTCTTCCAAACGTGATCGCATCGTTTTGATAAGGCTGTAACCTTTCTCAACTTTAGCAACCATGTCGTCGAGATCTAATTTCCCAGAAGAGATATCCTGAACAAGTGTTTCTACTTCCACTAAAAGTGCTTGGTATGTCTTTGATTCTTTTTCAACCATGATCTATGTTTTCCTTCTTTGTCATCTCTTTAACTTCAAGTTCTACAATCCCATCCAGAAGTCGAGTGGATACAAGACTTCCTTTTTTAAGATCGTCAATACTTTGTATGAGTTTCGATCCTTGCCAGAGTTGAGTCCAACCTCTTTTCAACCATGGACGAGGGTCGTGGTTTTTAAAAGTCTGTTCTAGTTTCTGAGTGTGCATGCTGAGATGTTCAAGGTGAAGTTTTGCTTCCCAATGCAGTTTTGTGAAAAGATCGGAAGCAAGGCGTTCACATTGATTCAAAATACTGCGACTATGTGTATCGAACGCATGCGTGCTGTTGAGCAAAGCTTCGTGCTTGCGTACAAGTGTACTGTTTGCCGCAGATTGCAAACGTTCTTTTAGATAGTTCTGTCTTTCAAAAAGCGTTTTGTAAGCTTGGTCTATTCTTTGTTCGAGAATGTTTACACAGCTTTCAATACGTTGATTTGTTCTTTCAAAACACGATAAGACAAATTCTGCAGCAGCAGTGGGGGTTTTCTCTCTTTGAAAGCAAATATCTTCTGCAACACAGCGATCATCGTGGTGACCAATCGCAGCGACTACGGGAATAGGACAATTCACAATCGCATAGGCAATTTCAGGTGTATCAAACCAACGTAAGTCCGCTGCGCTTCCTCCTCCTCGTGTGAGTACAATCAGATCGCAGTCTTCAGCAATCAATCGTTTCAAAGCAAAGCACACTTCACCAGGTGAAGATTCACCCTGCATGGATGCTGTGCAGAATAAAATGTCTCCACAGAAAGCCCCCTGTTTGAGCTGATCTAAAAAATCGCTAGCTGCACGTGAGTTTTCTGCACTGATAAGGCCTATTTTAAAGGGAAAGGCACTGAGTGGACGCTGTTTGTTCGCAAGATCCAAACCCTTGCTTCGCAGCTCTTTAAGCAACTGTTCGCGAGCAAGTGCGAGGGCTCCCTGTGTGTACTGTGGATCTATATCCATAACTAGAAGGGAAACATTCGCTCGGCCCTTGTAAAATTGAACCTGACAGAGAATGCGTAAAATCAAACCGTCTTGAAGAAGGTCTTTAATTTTTTCACTTGTGAACTTTTTCTCAAGACGACGGAAAGCTTCAGACCAGATCACAGCAGAAATGGAAAGGGTGCTTCCTGCTACTTCAGAATTTGCCTGTTCTGCAAGGTTGAAAAAAATTCCACGACCAGAACGTATATTTAAATTTTGAACTTCCCCAATGATCCACAGAGGCGTGGAGAAATTGCGTGCAATGGTTGCACCTACAAGATCGAGAAGTTCCGAAACACGATAACCGTTTTGATCTGGGGCATGAGCAGGAGTTTCATTCGCAGCTTCTTGTTCGGAACTTACAAGTTCGGGAGCACTCTCTTCGGAAGGCATAAGCCCTCCACCGTGTTCACGGCAGAACTTATCGATGTCTTGTAATGTTGCTTCTGAGTACGGCAGACGCCAAGCTTTGGTCGCTCCAACGAAATATGCACCCATGCTTTTAAACGTATTGCGATGAGGATAGGTTTGCCCCATAACTGTGATAAATTTGCTATTGTACTGGTAGTAAATCAAAGCGGACCTATGGACAGTAGGAATAAGGTAATAAGCATGTTCAAAAAAAATCAGCCCAGTGAGGAACCAGAAATCTTTATCGACAGAACAGATCTTATCGATAAAGACGACTACATCGACTCATTGCGCCGCGAGTTATTGTATCTCATCGAAAAAAAATTGACACCTCTTGCTTTGAAGTATCAGTACACATCGATTCCGCTCGAATCGCGAGTGAAATGGAAACCAATGATTCTGGTTTTAGGCAATTACTCCTCGGGTAAATCCACACTCATCAATGAATTTATCGGCTGCAAAGTCCAAATGACAGGTCAAGCACCCACCGATGATTGTTTCACAGTCCTAACATGTGATGAAAGCGAAGGCACCCTCTCCGATGATCCCGAAGGTGCGGTTTATGAAGAGCGAGATGGCAATGTTTTAATAAACGACGAGCAATACCCCTTTGAAATCTTGCGCAAGCATGGAGACAAATTCGCAGCACACTTTCAATTGAAAAAAGTTAAGAGCCGCGTACTGCGCAATCTTGTCATTGTAGACACACCTGGAATGTTGGATTCTGTTAGCGATAAAGATCGCCAATATGATTACCAGGGTGTCATAGGCGACTTGGCAATGGTAAGTGATCTGGTTCTTGTTCTTTTCGATCCACACAAAGCTGGAACCATCAAGGAATCTCATTTCAGCATTCGTAAAACGCTTCCTGAAAAAACGTTTGAGGACCGTGTTGTTTTTGTATTGAATCGCGTGGATGAATGTTCGAACCTCGAAGATTTATTGCGCGTCTATGGAACCCTGTGCTGGAATCTTTCCGCAATGACGGGGAGAAAAGACATGCCTCGCATCATGCTAAGTTACTCTCCTTCGCTTTCACAAGCTTCGTGGAATGAAATGGAACTCCGTTTGGATCATGGAACAAGTGGTAAAGAATATTTAAACCTTCTTGAAAACCAGCGTCAGGAACTCACTCAACTGATGCTCGATGCTCCGCGTTATCGCCTTGATCATCTTGCGAGCTTTGTTGAGTTTCATAGTCGACGCATGAGTACTTTTCTGGAAGAACTTATACAATACAGAACACGTCTTCGTTCTTATTTCACACAATGGATTATGCTGGGAGTTCTAGGTAGCCTCATGCTTGCAGGACTAGGATCTCTTTATGTGTATTGGGGAAAGCCTTGGGGTGAAACAACGTTACGGACCTTAGCTTTCGTAGGCGTTTTGGCAGGGCTTTGTATCTATGCAAGTTTTCACCTTCTGCTTTTGAGAGCTTTGCTTTCGAGGAAGCGTTCACGTCTTCTAGAGGAACTGCAAACTACGAAGAAAGAAAGTGTGGATCAGCAAGATATTTGGCAGCATATCAAACCCAAATTGATTCAATATCTGCAATCGGGTTGGAAGCAGGCAGGTTCGCTCTCCGCTTTACGCAAAGAATTGGAAACGGTGGAAGCAGTCCATAGCAAAGGTGCAAAAGGAATTCGCAGTGCTATACACCGTATCAGCGAGCGTTTTTGAAAAACTTGCCCTGTCAAAAAAGAAGTGCTAACCTTTTTGTCGATAGCATTTATTTAAAATCAATCCAATCTCATTGGGAGGCAAGAACCAGTGATCACAGTACGAAATCTCACACGGAAGTATGGTAGCTTCACAGCAGTGAACTCCATATCCTTCGAAATCCCCAAAGGGCAAATTGTTGGGCTTCTAGGCCATAATGGCGCAGGTAAGACGACAACTTTAAAAATGTTGACGGGCTACCTTGAACCCACATCAGGTGAAGTCAGCATAGATGGGATTGACATCGCATCCGATCCACTTGCAGTGCAAAAGAAGATTGGATATTTGTCCGAGCAATCCCCTCTATATCCTGACATGACGGTGTGGCAATACCTTTATTATGTCGCAGAAATGAGGGGTATTCCTGAAGGAGACATTCCTCACGCTGTTCGAGATGCTATACTTGACACAGATCTTGTTCCCAAGGCGCAAGAGTTGATCACAACACTATCTCGTGGTTACCAACAGCGTGTCGGTGTTGCGCAGGCTATCATTCACAAGCCTGATATTCTCGTACTTGACGAGCCTACAAATGGACTCGATCCGACTCAGATTATGGCGATGCGTCAGCTGATTAAAAACCTTAGCAAAAAAGCGACGGTTATTTTATCAACACACATTTTGCAAGAAGTCGAAGCGATTTGTGATCGTGTGATTATCATTCTCAATGGTCGAAAAGCTGTCGATGACAAACTGACAAACCTACAAAAGAACAACACCATACTCCTCACTTTGAAGGAATCTTATGCGCAAGTGAAAAATGCTCTTGCTGATGTGCAAGGTATTCAAGCTTTGGAAGCGCTTTCTACGCAGTCAAGTTTCAGTGAGTATGCGATTAAGTTCGAAGGTCCTATAGAGAACGTAGCACCTGCTATTGCAAAAAAAATAATAGGTCAAGGATGGGATCTCTACCGTCTTCAAGCAGAAAGTCGAGATCTCGAAACGATCTTCAATGAGATCAATCGCGGAGCCAAAGGAGTGAACAATGTCTAGAATCTTCACGGTCGCACGTAAAGAATTGTGGACGTATTTTTCGTCCCCTACAGCGTATATATTTTTGGGTAGCTACTTACTCATCACCATGTTTACTTTTTTCTGGGTTGAAAAATTCTTTTCCAGAAACATAGCAGACCTACGTCCCCTTTTCGACTGGATGCCCCTTCTTCTTGTCTTTCTTATCTCCACACTGACTATGAAAATGTGGAGTGAAGAACGCAGAATGGGAACCATCGAATTCCTTCTTACACTTCCGGTTAAAACTTACGATCTCGTTCTCGGTAAATTTTTTGCATGTCTTGCTATGGTCGGGACATCTTTGCTCCTGACTTTCGGTCTTGCTCTGAGTGTAGGTTTACTGGGTAAAGTCGATTGGGGTCCTGTTTTCGGTGCATATTTTGCCTCATTACTTTTAGCAGCTGCTTACATTGCTATCGGTCTTTTTATCAGTTCTAGAACTCAAAGTCAGATTGTCAGCCTTATACTTACAGCTCTGATCTGTTCAGTTCTTTACATGATCGGTTCCAGTACGCTTGCAAATTTCTTCGGAAACAAAATGAGTGAGGTTCTTAAACTTCTCGGAACAGGTTCTCGCTTTGATTCCATCAGCCGTGGTGTGATCGATTTCCGTGATGTTTACTACTATCTCAGCATTGCAATCGTATTTCTCGTTGCAAATACCTTTTCATTACAAACTTTAAAATGGTCGACGGAAGTTCGCAAACAACAACACATCATTGCAAAAACCTTTGTTGCACTTCTCATACTCAACGTACTTGGTGCAAATTTCTGGTTACAGAAAGTGAATGGTTTCCGCACAGATCTCACGGCGAGCAAACTCTACTCCATTTCCCCTGCAACTTATGAAGTGGTTTCTCAACTCGACGAACCCCTTCTGATCCGTGGTTATTTCAGTGCACGTACGCACCCTCTATTAGCACCTTTGGTTCCGACAATTCGCGACTTTCTTAAAGAATATCAAATGGTTGCGAAAGGTAAGGTCCGTACAGAATTCGTAGATCCTCGTGAGAACGAAGAGTTGGAAGCGGAAGCGAGCCGCAAATACAACATTGAGCCTGCGCCTTTCCAAATTGAAGATCGTTCTTCTGTCTCCATGGTGAATTCGTATTTCAACATTGTGGTGCAGTATGGAGATCAGTTTGAAGTACTTGGTTTCGATGATCTTATCGAAGTGAAGTATGATGGAATGGGTCATATAGATGTTCGTCTTCGCAATTTGGAATATGACATCACGCGTGCGATTAAAAAGACGATGCATGCTTTCAAAAACACAGATAGTTTTTTTGCAAAGTTGGATCACAAAATCAAATTTGTAGCTTATGTGTCTGAAGATAAACTTCCAAAGCAATTGAAAACATTATCTGGTGATGTTCGAAAAACTATCGAGGAGTACAAAAAATCTTCGGGAGATAAATTGGAAGTTGAGTTTTTAGATCCTTCTGCAGATGAGAAACTTGCAAAGACAATTGCAGAAAAATATGGGTTTATGCCACAAGCAATGGGGATTTTATCTACAGATACTTTTTATTTCTATCTGACTTTAGAAGATGGGGATAAGGTTTACTCTTTAGGTGTGCCTCAAGATATGAGTGTGACGGGATTCAAGCATAGTATGGATTCTGCACTCAAGCGTATGATGCCTGGCTTCCTTCGTAATTTGGGATTGTATACACCTCCTCCTGCTCATGGGTTCAATCCTATGATGGCACAAATGGGTGGTGGAGGCGGAAAACAATTCCGTGCTTTACAGAAGAAACTCGAACAAAGTTACAGCATAAAAAATGTCGATTTGGATTCAGGAACTGTGCCTTCGGACATCGATGTGCTATTGGTACTGGCACCTCATGAGTTCAAAGATAAGCAAATTTTTGCAATAGACCAATTTCTGATGAAGGGTGGAAGTGTCATACTTTCAACTTCACCCGTGGATGTAAACAGAGAAGGTCGTTCCTTTTCTGCGGAAGCGAAAGAAAGTGGTCTTGAAAAATGGCTTGCCAATTACGGTATAGATATTCCTAAAGAGCTTGTGTTGGATAAGAGCAATGTCGGATTCCCAACAATGCGTAAACGTGTAGTTCAAGGTGTGACAGTTCGCGAACCTCATGTAGCTCCTTATCCTTTCTTTGCAGATATACGTGACAAAGGTTTGAGCAAAGATAATGCGATCACTTCAGGAATGGCCCAGCTAACCATGGCATGGCCTTCTCCTATACTTGTAGATGCAGAGAAAAACAAAGATCGTAAGGTTGTCACTTTGGTTGAAAGTTCTGCACATTCTTGGAGAACGAGTGACACCAACATAGATCCTAATCCAGCTTACGAGTTAGGATTTCCTGAGCCAGAAGAGAAAGATCAAAAACCTGCAAGTCTTGCTGTTTTGATCGAAGGTCATTTTGATTCTTACTTCAAAGGAAAGGCTTCACCGCTTCTCCAAAAAGAAGTAGCGGATGACAAAGCATCTAAGTCTAAAAAAGAAGAAGCGAAGGAAGAAGATAAGATCTATTCCGTTCTTGAAAAATCACCGAACATTGCCCGTTTGGTCCTCTTTGCATCGAATGAGTTCGTTGCAGATGATACGGTTCAAGTGATTGGTATGCTGAGTGGAACACAGTATTCGAACCCGCTGCAATTGGTTGAGAATGCTATAGATTGGTCAGTACAGGATCGAACACTTCTTGCTATTCGTAGTCGCGGGCACTTCGCTCGTACCCTATACCCACTGACAGATACACAAAAACAAGGATGGGAATTTTTCAACTACCTCTTTGCTCTTATGGGTCTTTTCACAGTGTGGGGTGCTTACAAGTATACACAACGGAAGTCGCGAAAACTTTACAAGTCTTTAAATATAGCGTGACGGGAGATTGAAGATGAAAAAAGGGTTGAATATACTCGTCGGAATTTTTGCATTCCAGGCGTGTTTGTATATGTTCCTGACTTACAGAGAGAGCACAGGAGCAAGTGCAACGAAGTCGACAGAACCTTTGCTTTCTGTTGCTTATGACAATGTAGACAAAGTGCTTGTCGAAGGTTTTGATAAGACATCTGTCGAACTTGTGAAAAAAGATGGGAAGTGGATAGTTCCTGCTCTTTACAATGTTCCTGTAGGCAGTGATAAAGTCGACAACGTTTTGAAAAAGCTTATCGACTCTAAACGCTCATGGGCTTTGGGTAATACCAAAGCTGCTGCAAAGCAGTTTGAAGTGACGGATGATAAATTTGAACGAAAAATAAGCTTTTATGTGAAAGATAAGGTTGCAACCACTTTGTATCTTGGCAATTCGCCGAGTTATAAAAAGATCTATGCTCGTGTGGATCAGGAAGATAAGACGTACAGTGTGGAGTTTAATGCAGTTGATGCCCCGACACTTGCTAAAGATTGGGCTGATCATGACCTTTACAAATTGGACAAGGCAAAAATTTCACAAATTAAGTTTCAAGACTTCACACTGGCTCGTGACGGATCTGCGTTTGTTGTGGGGGGGTTGAAAGACGATGAAATGACCAATGCCACACAAGTGGAATCCTTTTTATCAAAAATTCAAAATCCAAATTTCGAAGATGTATTTGCCGAGGGGTCTCATGACAATGCTCAGAAACTTTTGGAATACACCGTTACGAGTGAAGATAAAGTTGAACATCACTACACCTACTTCGAGATGAAAGAGACGGCTCCTCCACCTGTGAAATCAGGGGAAGCAGAAAAAGCGACAAAGAGTGAGTTTGTAGCTTTGAAAGTTTCAGGATTGGCATATGAATTTAAAATTCGTAAGAATCTTGTAGATGATTTGGTGAAATTCAACCGTCTGAGCTTTGTTAAAAAAAAGGAAGCAAACAAGAGTGAATCAGGAATTGGTAAGGAAGCAGGACAGTTGAATATTCCTACAAAGAGTCCGGGGTAATTGTACGGATCCTTCGGGCTTTTCGATATCTAAGGATTCAAAGCTTCAATGGCTTCGATGCACCACTGATAGGATTGCTTGTAATCGTTCTGTCTGTGAAGTGCATCTTCTTGAAAGCCGTATCCAAGAGCGAGTGTCCCACCTGTGAAGTCATTTTGTACCATCTTTCTTTTGATCCCGTGTAAGCCCAAGGTGTAGTTGATCACAACATCGTCACCTAACTTGCAGTACTTGCTGGCTTCATTAAATTTTCTGAGATCTTTGGTTGGTACACTTCCTGCGATGTATGCAATAGAGGTGAAACCTTCTATGATATCGCAAGTATCATTTATGATACATTTGTATTCAAAAATACCCGCATGTTTGGAATGCAAATTCCAAAAGGAAGCTGCCTGACCATGATAGCCTGCTGCGATCGTTGTAGGACTTTTGATGACAGCTTTGATCATCTGTCCGAACATTCCAGTGCTATAGATTTGGTCATCATCGATACTGATGACGATGGAAAGAGGATCTATCTCTTGAACATGCTCAATGGCAAAGAGCATTTTTGAAATAGGCCCTAGATCTTTTTGAGGTCTGATAATTTCAATTTTTGAGGAAAACTTTTCAAGTTTATGAATTTCTTCCTGAGGATATTCTTCTAAGTCTTTGTACTTCATCGGAAGAGTTACAAAAATTTTTGTAACAATATCCTGATCGATTGTTTCCAAAGTAGGGAAGATTTTTCTGATTCTCTGAGGAGATGTAGTCAGGGAAACATATGCGGGATGTTCTTGCAAATATTTTTGAATAAAATCGTCTTTTAAAATGTCCTCACGAGGAAGTCCTCTCATACATTTTATGAGCTCACTATCATTTTTTCCTGTGTTGTATTGAGAACATTTGTTTTCAGCAGAAGCTAGATTTGATCTTTCTTTTCCGCAACTGAGGATGAAGGAAAAGAAGAAAGCAACGCAACAGAGAATAGAGAATTGCATAAAATATGACCTTTATTAGGAAAATAAGGTTATCTGAATGTAGCAATGCCTAGCATAAAGAGGGGGGTGTGTACAGATTGAAAAAAAAGTAAAGGAAGATTGTGGATTTTTAATAATATTTTAAACAGGTTAGGAAGAAGTTTGCTCCTTATTCGTAGATTGGAGTGTTCTCTTTGAAGGCTTTGACATTTTCTAGGACGGTGCCCAACGGCTTATCCATAGTAGCTTTTTCGGTTGTGTAGTAAACGGAAAGACTTGCTTTTTTGGGACCGACTAAAGCGTTTTTGTAAAGATCTACGACATCTTGTTTTGTAAGTTTGAGTGCTTCTTTAGCTAGATCTTCCTTGTAGTGAAAGTGTCCTTTCATAATATTTGCTTCGAAATATAAATTTTCTAATTTTTCCTGAATGGTCTTATCTTTTTCTCGTAGTTCCTGAGCAACAGCTTCTTTGTAGGCATTGATTTCTTCGTCTTTTAAATTTTCGAGTTCACGCACAGCATCTTCCATCCAACGGTTTGCACGTTGTGCAATGTCGAAGGGAGAGAAGTTTGCAGATTGGACTAAAAACAAAAGACCTAGAACTTTTTCATTGATCATCAGATTGCTTGCAACGATGTAACCCAATTGCTGTTTAGTTCGAAGATCTGTGTAGAAACTTGTTTGCAGATGAGCGTGACCTACACGCAATGCTGCATTCAGTTTTAACTCTCGACGTCCGAATTGAATATAGGAACCCCAACTGTTGTTGTTTGTTTTAGATTGACGGACTATAGCGAGGTCTCTGCCGCTTGGATAGACAAGAATTTCTTCTTTTGGTCTTTTGCCTTGAGGAAGTATTTTAGAGCTGTAAACACTGGCAAAACGCTCTACAGAATTTTTGAGTTTTTTTGCATCCAAGCTACCGTAGGCTGCACCTTCAATCGCTATGTCTGTGTAGAGATCTTTTGCATAAGCTTTCACATCTGTGAATTTAACGGGTGTGATAAGGTCAATACCCTTTTTATCCATCGGGTTGTAGAACTCAAAGTTGTGAACCATGGTTTTATTGCTTACATACTTTAGCTCGTAAAGTGTTTGCCAATATGCGGAGTTTAAAAGTGTGTTTGCAATTTTACGTTTGAGTTCTGTTTTGATGTCATCAAAGGTTTCTTCATCGATGGTGATGTCCGTAAGTTTTTTGCTGAGTTCTTCGAGAGCTTGAGGAATTTTATCCGAGTATCCTGAAACATCGATTTGAATTCCACGATCACTTTGTGAGAGATCTATATGTAGGCCAGCAAGACTGATGGTGTAAGCCCACTCATTCAAACTTTCATTGATGGATTCGGAATAAAGTTGAGCCATCATTTTGTGATAAGGAGAACTGTTTGTTTTTTCATTGATCAAAACCAAACGTATGCTTGCTTTCGGTATTTTGAAAGTATCATCGACTTGGAACCAGAAAGAACCCCATTCGTTGTCTATCAACTTTGTAGGATGAGATTCACCTGAGCTGCTCAAGATTTCGAGCTTTTCGGGAATATAAGGATTTGCTTGGGGAAGCATCATTCGTGTATCAAAATGTGTGTTTTGCAGGGAACTCATGAGGTCTTTGTCAACAGACTCTACTTTGTAGGCAACACCATAAAATTTTTCTGTTTGATCTGTAGTCACATCATCTGAAACGAAAAACATGTTCATCTTTTCGGGTCGGATGTAAGACAAAAATCTCTTGTATTCACTTTCGTTATATTCATGAATCAAGCGATCATCTTTGTCTATGTTCAATGGATCTGCATAGGTTTGCATTTTCATTGCGTAGTCGGAAGCAACTCCTCCACCTTCCTGTGGTTCTCGGTAAAAGTAGTCGATGTCTGCCATTGTCTTGCGTTCGTTATACAGATATTTTTTGTACCCTTCTTTGTTCATCATTTCTACGTAAGCATAGAAATATCGAAGAACCTGTTTCCATTCTTTGACTCCCTTATCTGTTAGTTCGATGTCGAAATGGAAAGATCCTGCGAAGGAAGAAGATTCCACACCTGCTTCGAGTCGCGTTGCAAGGCCTTCTTTTTTCAATAGAGAAAGCAGAGAACCGTGGCCTTCATAGCCTAAAATATAGGTAATTGCAGTTGCTGGTTTGGATTTCCAAAAAGGACGTTCCGTTGGTGTTGCGAAAGAAAGTTCAATTTTGTGAAGTTTCTTGATGGATTTGATTTTCACAATGCGTGGTAATTGCGATTCGTCGAAAATTTCAGAATCGTAGACAAGTTTCTTGTAATCGTAATTGGGAACGGCCGAGAATTTCTCACGAGCCAGTTTTTCGAGTTGATCTAAAGGTGCAGGGGACATCATGACAAGTTTCATGAGGTTTGCAGAATAATGTTTTTTGTAATAGGCGATGAGTGTTTGCTTGTCGACATTTTTCAAAGTTTCAAGGCTGCCAGTTCCAAACTTCTGACGAGGATGTCCCGCTTTATGTAAAACTTCAAAGACGCGACGTATACGCCAGGAATCGTTTTTTAAATTCTTTTCATGTTCGGAGTTGACGGCATGAAGTTCTCGTTCGACATATTCAGGATTGAAAAGAGGAGCAATAAAAAACTGTGAAAATCTATCCAAAGCTCCTTCAAATCCTTCATGATTGACACTGAAATAGTAGTTTGTGTCTTCTTCATCTGTGAATGCATTGGATTCACCTTGGAATTTTGCAAGATACTGACTGTATTCTTCAACCGCAGGATATTTTTCTGTCCCGAGAAAGAGCATATGTTCGAGAAAGTGTGAAAGTCCCGCATGTTCTTCTGGATTTGCGAGACTGCCCACATGTACATCGAGAGCAGCAGCCGATTTGTTGAGCTGCGGATCGGAAATAAGCAATGCCGTGAGTTTGTTGTCGAGTGTGATGGAACGGAATACGCGGTTGTCACCAGGACGCTTTGCATCCACATCCACTAAGGGTTTCTTGCTTTTGAAAAGATCTTGCATATGTTCACAACCTGTAATTAAAAGACCGAGTAAGGAGATGGAAACTAGAGCTAAGCACCTTAACATCTTGACGGACTCCGTGAAAATGGGAATCATTGTTGAGTTCCCCGTGTTGGCGAAAGAAGTGCTCATCTGTAGCACGGTTTGGGTCAATATTATGCTTTGGCGGATAAAATATCCAAGTTAAGAAGGAGTTCCATATGTGGCGGAGTTTTAGAAGGCTGTTTCTGTTCGCAATGTTTGCAGTTTCCCTACAATCCTGCCTGACAAGTGGGCGCGATTTTCCATCGCGTCTGGAGTGGATTCAAAAGGAGCGCACGAAAAAAGAAGATGTGACTTTGGTTTTAGGTCAACCTTATTCGGTGGGTAATTCTGATGGGACACCTACATGGACTTATGCGTTTTACAAGTACACACTTTTCTCTCAAACTTTTTACAAAGAACTTCGTTTTTATTGGAACGATCAAAATATAGTGAAGAGTTTTACCTTCAATTCCAGTTTTCCCCAGGATCTTCCACCCGATACTCGTAGAACGAAATAGAATCAAAAAAGTAAATGATTTTCATTTTTTACCTCAAAATGAATCATAACGGTTATGATTTCCCAAGTCTGAGATTTTTTTTCAACAGCAACAGCTGCTATAGATAGGAGAAATCACAAATCTTTATTCATTTCTATTGAAGTTGAGAGTTTTCTTTTTCACCCGAGAATATAAAGGAACTTTTCTGAAAATTAACAAGATCATAGTCTTCGGTTGAACGTTCTTCCGAACCGCTGTAAATGACGCCGCCTTTCAAGGCTCTGTCACCAGTTAATGTTCTAAAATAGTGGACACCCTTTAGAAAGTGAGATGAAAATGTCTGCGCAGATTTTATTTCAATCGCTTTTAACTTGCGTCCATAAGTCAAAACAAGATCAACCTCATTTGCATGATTGTCTCGAAAATAATAAGCTCCTGCGTCTTTTCCTCTATTCAAACGATATTTTAAAGCTTCTAAGATCACCATGTTTTCAAAAATCCCTCCGTATAAGGGATCTCTTGCCAGCTGGGTTTCACTTTCAATGCCCAATAACCAACATAACAAACCCGTATCTGTGAAATACAATTTAGGAGATTTAATAAGCCTCTTTCCAAAATTTTCAAAATAAGGTTGAAGTCTAAAAATAATAAAAGAAGCTTCAAGAATTGATAACCAATGTGCAATTGTATGAGAGCTTACACCAACATCATTTGCAAGTGAAGCTGCATCTAAAATTTGTCCGACTCTACCAGCACACAGTCGTATAAATTTTTCAAAATTTGAAAAGTCTCTGATTTGTACCAACAGACGTACATCTCTCTCAATGTAGGTTTGAAAATAACTGCGATAGAAACGTGAAGGATCTATAGCTTCCGAATGAAGTCCTGGCATAAATCCTTGCAATGCACAGAAGGGTGCGGTTGTATTTTTGGGTGCAAGTTCTTCCAAAGATAAAGGCAAAAGTTGGAGCAAAGCTGTTCGTCCCGCAAGGGATTGCGATATAGCCTGACCTAATTGCAATTGATGACTTCCGGTCAGAATAAATTTGCCTTTCGTTTGATCTTTATCGACGATGCCTTGGATATAAGAAAGGAGTTCAGGAACACGTTGGATTTCATCAAAGATCACCTTGTCATCGTAGTTAGCAAGAAATCCTTTTGGGTCTGTTCTTGCAAAATGTCTTTGATCAGGTTCTTCCAAAGATACATACCGATATTTTGTAAAAACAGCTTTGCAAAGAGTGGATTTTCCCGCTTGGCGAGGTCCTAATACCGTTAGGACACGGAATTGTTTTGCTAAAATTCCTAGTTCTTTCGACATGATACGATGATACATAAGACCTCTGTACAATAATGCAGTTCAATTACATTATTGTACAGGCATTAGGAATTTACAAGACTTCTTACTATTTTAAGTTATGCCTTATAAAAAACCACGACGCTCTTGATCTCTTTCGATAGCTCTAAATAAAGCTCCGAAGTTTCCTTCTCCAAAAGCGAGATGATTCTTTCTCTGAATCATCTCGAAGAAAATAGGACCAATTACATTCTTTGTAAAAATCTGCAAGAGATAGCCTTCCTTGTCTCCATCCACTAAAACATTTCTTTTGCGGATTTCATCGTGGCATTCACTTACATTCGGAACGCGTTGGAAAACCTGGTTGTAGTAATCTTCATCGATGTCGAGTGTTTCAATGGAAGATTTCTCTAGCAAAGAAAGAGATTTCAAAAGATCGTCGCTCAATAAAGCAATGTGCTGAACGCCAGGTCCTTTGTAGTCCATCAAATATTCATTGATTTGCGATTTACTTTCGGTCCCTTCGTTGATAGGGATTGCAAATTTTCCACAAGGAGAACGTAAAGCAAAAGAAGTCAAACCAGTTTTGATTCCCCGTATGTCGAAGTAGCGTATCTCGGTGAAGCCGAAAACGTCTTTGTAGAATTTTGTAATCTCGGCCATCGTTCCTTTAGGAACGTTGTTCGTTAAATGATCGATGACATAAAAACCTTTGTCTTCAACAAAGATCGGATTTTTAGCACGGGTAAAACCCATACTTTCATAAATTGAACGATTATAGTCATCAATAAAATAAATAAGACTGTCACCAATTCCCATAATTGCAGGGATGTCTATACCATGACGTTGGTAGTCCACTGCTTTTGCAGGAAGGGCTCCTCGTGATATTGCTAGTTCTTGCGCTTTTTTTGCATCTTTCACACGCCATCCCATCGCAGGAACACAAGGGCCATGGGCTTTGTAAAAAGATTCTGCGAACGATCCTGCTTTGGAATTCACTAGAAAATGGATTTGGCCCTGCTCGTAAAGTTTCACGTTATTTTTAAGATGCTCACGAGTGAAAGAAAATCCAAAATCTTGAAAAAGGTCTTCTAGACTTTCAGGATCTGGTGAACTGAATTCTACAAATTCGATTCCGTCTAAGTTCAATGGATTATTTGTCATTGTAAGTCCCCCAACTTTTCCAATAGTCCATGCTCTCAACTTTTTCCGCGTCATTTGCTATAAATAAGGGCCTTTTGGTGTCGACCATTACTGCGACTTCATCTGTTTTTAGTGCGTTTTTACTGCGTACTAGTGCAGCTTTTTGTGGGCCGTGGTGTATGCCTTGTGGATGGAAAGTAATCATTCCTTCCGTGATACCACTGCGTGAGAAAAAATCACCCGAATGGTAAAAAATAACTTCATCGAAGTCTATGTTGGAATGGAAGAAAGGAACTTTCATCGCTTCGCTATCACCTGTTTCCAAAGGTCTTGGAAGAAAGGACACAACAATAAAATTATCTGCAACGAATGTAGAATGTGCAGAAGGTGGCAGGTGAAAGCGATCACAACTTATAGGACGAATATCATCGACGTTGATTTTCCAAGCTGTGAGAGTTCCCTTCCAACCTATAACGTTCAAGGGACAGAAAGGATAGTAGACATGTGTCAGTGCACCCTGTCTTTTGATCACAACTTCGTATTCTTTTTGTTCGGGACCTGCATATTTTTCAGGTTCAGGAATGGTCATTACTGCAGGGTCAAAAAAGGCATGGTGTCCGAGCAAACCTTTGTCGGGTAGACGCACTTCACTCATGGATTCGATAACTAAGATTTGCGTTTTAAGCGTGGGATCGAGTTGGTAGATGGTCCCGCGGGGGATGATAAGATAGTCTCCTTTTCTATAGGAGAGAGGTCCAAAATCTGTGTAGATTTTCCCTTCACCGTTGTGAATGAAAAGAATTTCATCTGCATCTCCATTGCGGAAAAATATCTCCATTCTTTTCTCAAGGCTTGCGAAATAGATGCGTACGTCATCATTGTAAAGATAGAGAATACGGTTATCGAGATAGCTGTTTGAAGGTTGAGGAGTTTTTAAAAGATCATAAGCACGCGGTCGCAAAGGTCCTTCTATGCGTGACCACGCAACAAGAGGTTCCGTGCGATACAAATGTGCATAGCTTCCGTAAAATCCGTTTCTTCCATGTTCTTCTTCATAAAGGCCTTCAGGTATTCCCACATGAGCTTGGTGGGCAACCTTACCTCGGATGTAGGGGATCATAAATATTCCTTTTTGTGAGTTCAGAAAAAAGTCTAACGTCTTAATGAAGCTCACGCAAGAAAACTCTCCTTACAAAGTCATGCGCTTTCGAAAGCGTCGAAGGGGCGCATATATTTTTTGACAAGTTTTTTAGTTGGAATTAGGTTTGGTGAAGACGAAATTTAAGGAACGCTTGCAAAGCGTGAAGGAAGAATTCTACAACCTGATTCAGCAAGCTGTCTGTAGGACTGATGTCCATCTGCAACGAGAAGAACCTGTATACCCAGTGCTTTGCCGACATCTGCGTCATATAGAGTATCTCCGACAATCACTGTTTTATCTTTGCATCCTTGCAGCTCTTTCAGCAAGTCGTGACCTCGCTCTGTTTTTCCTATCGCTGCTGTATTTGCAAGGCCATAAACATGTTCCATGTGAGGCATAATTTCGAAGTGAGATACCGCTTCGTGCAAATGACCTTGTTCTGCAGCAGAAAGAACGGACAATGTTTTGCCTTTGCTTTTCAAAGCATCGACAAGATCTAAAGTTCCTGCAAAGAGTTCTGCTTCTTTATATCGAGCTTCATAAGAATGAAGATAGTTGTGATGAAACGAAGCGTAGTGTTCGTCTTTCATTCCTAAACTTTTGTAAAAATCTTTTATGGGAAAAGAAAATCGATCTCGGAATTCTTCTACAGAAATAGGGGGAAGATTATGTTTATGCAATGACTGCGAAAGGATTTGCCAAACAATTTCAACATCGGAAAGGAGTGTTCCGTTCCAGTCAAAAATAATGTGATCGTAAGGCAGAAGTTCTTTGTATAGGAGTTCCATTTTTGTCCTCTATGGCGGGATTTGAGAGATCAGGATAAGGAATGCTTACTGAAAATTCTGGCAGTATTCAATGGAAAAAGAGGAAATATTTAACCGACCAACTTTAACCGCTCAAAAAAACATCATCAAATCTACTTAGGATGTCTGGGCAAGGATCAGTATCTTGTCCTAGCAAACTGCAATCCATACGTTAAATCCCGTGTGAATCACAGAATTTCTCTTTTTACCAACATGTTGTTACTTCAACAAAGTTCATATATTTCCAATGTTCAAATAGAAAATGTGATTAAAGTTAGCCTAGCTATCATTCCAACTGCTTAGTATCAATGGTGATCTAGCTTGACAAGTACGTTTGTTCAACGTGCTATATGAGTACGATGGAAAAGGTTGAATATAATCGAGCCTTGATAAATTGAGATTCTCTGTTCATTTGTGTGAATTTTTGCAACACAGAAAACCTAGGTTCTTTGGTACCTTCATAAGCTGTTCGGAAAAAACAAGTAGTTTTTAGAGTTTTTGAAATGCTGCAAGATCAAAAAAGGTGAGGGATGCAATGATGTGATCAAAAATTTCAGCCTGGATAGTTTCATAGACTTCTAAGTCCACAGAATTTGTAAATACATAAATTTCTATAGGCAAACCACCATCGCTAGGTTGCAATTCTCTTACAAGAAAATCGAATCCGTGTTTGTGCAAAGATTTATTTCTTTTTAAGTAAGCCTGTAAGTAGTTTCGAAAGACACCGATGTTGGTTGCTTTTGCGGAATTGATAGGAAATTCATTTTCATCTTGTATTAAAGAACCCTCAACTTGAGTAATCAAACTCTCAACATAATCTCTTACAAGATTTATACTTTTCAAACGTTCCAACATCTCCCTGTCGCAAAATTTAATACTGCGCATGCTTATGCTGATACTGCGTTTGATACGACGGCCACCAGACTCTCTCATGCCTCTCCAGTTTTTAACACCACTAGAAATTAAAGAGTAAGTAGGAACGGTGGTTATAGATTTGTCGAAGTTGCGGACCTTCACTGTAGTGAGAGATATTTCTACAACGTGCCCATCTATTCCGTACTGTGCCATTTCTATCCAATCACCCAATCTTACGATGTCGTAAGAAGATATATGAATACTTGCGACAAAACCTAGAATGACATCACGGAATATTAAAAGGATAACAGCAGTTGCAGCTCCTAATCCTGTGAGAAAGTTCCATGGTGAAAGATCGAGAAGCAAAGAGATAACAATGACAGATACGCACATAAATAGAATGATGCGCGTTACTTGAACATAACTTTTTATAGGTGTGCGATTTGCAAAATAGCCATTGTAGATATCTTCAAAAGTACTGAGCAAGGCGTTGATACAAATACCCACCATGATAGTGACATAAAGTTGATTGAAAAGAAGGATCACTTCCACAAAAGAACGTGTGGCTTTGACTCCTGTAATGATGAAGAGAGGTGCACAGAAATAGATGACGAGGGCAGGGGCAAGAGAGGCTATGCGTCGAATGAGTTTGTGTTCCTGTAAGGATTTTCCCCACACAGGATGAGCTTTTAAAGCAACGAGATTGATAAAATTCGCAAGATAGCGTTTCGCGATATAGTTTGCAATCCAACAGAGGAGGGATACAAGGCAGACGAGAAGCAAAAAGCTAGCAAAAATCGCGGGTTCTCTGCTCAGACCGAGTGAACTCAAAAAGTCTTGAACAAAGCGTATGGGATCTAGATACAAATTTTTCTGACGCAAAATTCTCATCTTTTAAATAGCTTAATCTTTTTTAAGAGAAAGATTCTGTTCTGAAGAGTCTTTGTGTCTGTATAGCGTTTCTATAGCTTTTAAATCTTTCTTAATCACTGGGCGAGGAGGAAACCAGCTCGATTGTGTGCTGTAACGTTGAAGAGTATCACCGGATTTCATTCGTTCAATGATCTCACGATTGTGACTTTCACGAGTTCCTTTAGAATGGATTTCAAATATCTTTGTCATAACTCTAAACTCCCTGAACAAGGTCTTTAGTTTTCAACAGCATGAACCCAACACTTGCGTAAAATAAACGCTTGCGGGCATAAGGGTGTCTCTGACACGCCAGTCGTGTTATCGGGTGCTCGGGGAGAAAACTAAGTTTGTTTTTCGGTAGTTTGGCGATTTCAGAAGGTTTTTCCTTCGCGAGCCATATCCTGCAAGAGCTTGCAAGGCTCAAACCGTTCCCCGTACATATCCGCAAACCTTTTTAACTCATCCGCAACTTTTTGAACACCATAAGTATTCATATAGCGGAAGGGTCCTCCCAAGAAGGGAGGAAAACCCACACCAAAAACAGCACCTATATCCCCCTCTTGTGGGGTAGCTAAGATGCCGTCTTCTAAGCAGTAAACAGCCTCATTGATCATCCGATAGGCAAGACGTTTTTGCAATAACTTTAGGTCCTCCTGTCCCTTTACTTTTTTACTACGATAAGTATTTAACAGCGTTTCTGCATCTTTATTAATTGTGCGATTGGAAGAACTTAAGAAGCTGCTAAGAAGATTTTTCTTTTCGTTATAATCGTAAAAACCTTTGCCTGTTTTTCTTCCTAAATGTTTTTTTGCAGCAAGACCTTGCAACAAAGCTGTATCTTGCGATGCCATACGCTTACCGAATGCTTTGCCTAAACTTTCACCAACATGACACGCAACATCGATACCTACTTCATCAATCAACTTGATAGGACCTACTGGAAATCCAAACAAGAGCATAGCATCATCCAGCTTTGTAATCTCTACACCTTCTAAGAGAACAATCGCTGCTTCATCCATATACGGTGCTAAAATTCTGGTTGTATAAAACCCAGGTCCATCTTGCACAACAATCACCGTTTTTCCCTGGCGCAAGCCAACATCCACAGCAAGTGAGAGTGCTTCCTTAGAAGTTTTTTTCGTTGCTATAATTTCAAGCAAAGGCATTTTTGCAACAGGGGAAAAATAATGCATTCCGAGTACACGTTCAGGATGTTTTGCAACCTGTGCAATCTCTGTAATGGGAAGTGCAGACGTATTTGAAGCAAAGACCGCGTTGGGCGGAAGTTCTTTTTCCATGTCCGTCAGAACTTTGTGTTTCAAATCGATGTCTTCAAATACAGCTTCAATCAACATATCACATTTTGAAAACTGTGCGTTGTCAACTTGTCCTGCAAGTCGTGAAAGCATTTGATCGCGTTGAAAAGAGCTTATACTTTTTCTCTTCACTTTTGCATCGAGTTCTTTCCAAATCTGTTTTTTTCCACGACTCAATGCGTCGAAACTTATGTCTTTCATGCGAACAAAAATATTTTTTTGCAAACTTACTGAAGCAATACCTGCTCCCATCAAACCTGCGCCGAGTACAGCAAGTTGCTTCACAGGTTTTTCGGGCTTTCCAAAACGATTTTTCTTCAACTCTGTTTGTGCGAAGTAAAGAGAAATGAGTGCTTTGCATTCGGATGTTTGTGAAAGGCGTGCAAACTCTTCTGCTTCTTTTTTTAAGCCATCTTCGATCTTATGTTTCAACCCATAAGAGACAAGATCTATGATCGCGAGTGGTGCAGGATAAAGACCTCGTGTCTTTTTAATCACGCCTTCTTTCGCTTTTTTCAGCATGAACTCTTGACCGAGGCTATTCGATTCAAGCATTCCTGTGATGCCTGAAGATTTTCTTTGACGTGCACGTAAACGTTTTTCGAAAAGACGTGTTGCAGCTTCGACTGCAATATCTTCGAGATTTTCTGAGAAACTAAGATAGTCGATGAGTCCCATTTTATAAGCACGAACTGCAGAAACGGAAGAACCTGTCAGCATCATAGTTAGCGCCTTTTCAAGTCCAATGAGTTTCGGTAGACGTTGGGTGCCTCCCGCTCCTGGTAAAAGACCTAGCATGACTTCAGGTAAACCAAATTGTGAGGAACCCGTTGCAATTCTATAGTGGCATGCGAGTGCAAGTTCCAATCCTCCACCTAGACAGCTTCCGGCAATTGCAGCAACAGCCGGTTTAGGAAACTGATTCAAACGGTGAAGGAGCAACTGCCCACTGCGACTGAGTTGAAATGCTTCTTCTTTGCTTTGAGTCGCTTGTAATTCAGAAATATCTGCACCTGCAACGAAACAGTCTTTTTTTCCAGAAGTGATGACGATGGCGTGAACATTGTCATCTTTTTCAATGTCGTTTAGAAACTGTTCGAAGAGGGGAAGCAGTTTGGAATTCAACGTATTTACTTTTTTATGAGGATCATCGAAGGTGATGATTGCAACATTGTTGCGAATTTTTTTATTCAGAGGGCTTGCTTCAAGTTTGAGTGCGTTTTCGACAGGGCTTGCAGGGAGGCTCTCTGTTTTTTTTGTTTTCGCCTTAGCAGTTTGTTTACTCATGGTCGTTCATCTCCTTAAAGAAGCTGAGGATTGGCTAATAGGATCGCTGAACCATGACCTCCGGCAGCGCAACCTGAAACAACAGCATAACGTGCACCTTGCTTTTCCATGCGTTTAGCTGCAGTGAGAAGCAAGCGTACACCTGTTGCACCAAAGGGGTGACCTATGGAAAGTGAACCACCCCAAATATTGATTTTTTCCAAAGGAATTTCACCTATTGCATCTGCAAGGCCTAATCGCTCTTGTGCATACTTTTTGCTTGCAAGCAGTTTGAGGTTGGCCACCATTTGTGCTGCAAACGCTTCGTGAATCTCCCACACATCGATATCAGACACTTTCAACTTATTTTTTTGCAATAAGAAAGGAATGGTGAGCGTTGGCCCTGAGAGCATTTCACTCAGTGCATCTCCTGCAGCGTAGATGTGATCGATAATAATAGCTTTTGGTTTGTATCCTAAATCTTTTGCTTTCTTCATACTCATAATGAGCATGGCACTCGCGCCATCTGTGAGAAAGGAAGAGTTTCCTGCTGTGTTTACTCCGAAAGTTTTATCGAAAGCAGGTGAAAGTTTTGCAAGCTTTTCAACCGTTGTATCTGCGCGTGGACCATCATCTTTTGCAATTGCAGAAAAATGCGGAGGGAGTTGTACGGGGATAACATGGTCATCGAAGATCCCATTGTTCTGTGCTTCGACGGCAAGTGAGTGACTGCGTGCTGCAAAAGAGTCAGCTTCTTCACGCGTTACACCGACCCGTTGTGCAAGAATTTCACAACCCTCTCCCATAGATTTTCCATTGGAAAATTCCGTAACGCCAGGAGTGTCTAATGCGAGGTCGGTAATTTTGAAGTTTTTTAAACGTACCAACTCAGGAAGCAGTTGTGCTGGTTTTTTAATCTTCTGCCATCGCACAAGGGCTCTTCTAAAGCTGGGAGACAAACGTATCGGTGGATCGGAGCAGGTATCAACACCTCCTGCAATCCCCATAGAAATGCGATTGAGTCGGATCATATCTGCAAGAGATGTGCTCGCCATGTTTGAAGAAATGCACGCGAGAGATACGGTATGTGCAGGAATTATAGGTGGTAAACCTGCTGCGAGAACTCCTTCTCTTGCAACGTTAGGTGTGTGTGGATCGTGAATGACGGTTCCCATGCTTACATGTTCAATGCTGGAAGCTGGTATAGCGAGTTTATCGACAAGTCCTGACAGTGCTATGCGAGCAAGGTCGCACGCTCTCAGATTAACGTAAGCCTTGTGGCTTCGCATAAAAGGAGTTCGTACACCATCGATGATAACAGGGATAAGTTCAGGAGAGAGGTCGACCATAAAATTCCCTATAGATAATTCTCAAAAAGATGTTTTTTTAGCCACTGCTCGAAGCATAGTATTTTGAAAAAGCGAGTGAGAAGTCAAGGTAGGATTGACTGCATTAGGATCTCTAAGCCAGGTTGGCGTGGATAGGATTTTAAAAAAGGAAATAAAATGGAACATTTTCGAAATTTAAATGAAAAAGAAAAGGCAATCATCGTTGACAAAGATACAGAAGATCCCGGTAGCGGAGTATATGAAAATACGAAATGAGCAGGAGTCTATGTTTGCAGACGTTGCAGTGCACCACTGTATATGTCTAAAGATAAGTTTGAATATGCATAAGACTGCCATCAGAAGTATTATAGTAAAAATGGTAAAAACCTTATTGTCATTTTCGGGTTGAACGTTTTTGAGGAGTCAGACTTTGAAGGTTTTACTTGAGATATCCCTAACAAACTTCAGTTGTTTTACAGAACCTTACAAAATGGGGAGCTATGCTTTTATTTGAAGCAAAATGAAGATGTACATAACTGCATACAACGTTTTTGAATTTGAAGCCTCCAGAGAATTTGCCATCTGTACTATGAATCAAGTTGTAGCATTCTGCAGCATTTGAATGCAGTATTCGTGATTGATGGAATTCTTGCCCTCGAACTTGAGTTTCTGCGGGACCCAGCAGTGAAGTTTCTGTTGTTTTAATTTCGACATAACGAATTGCCAAATAGGAAGAATCCATCTTGACGCTAAGAGGTAGCACTCCTGTCATTGCATATTTTTTACTGTTAAATCCAGTTAGTGTTTCTGCAAGATACATCAGTCCACCACATTCTGCATAAATAGGAAAACCCTTTTCAGCAAAATGTTTAATGTCTAGTTTCATTCTTGTATTTTCTTCTATTTCTCTCGCAAAACTTTCTGGATAACCTCCTCCCAAATAAATTCCTGCCAGATTAGAAGGAAGTGAGGAATCATAAACAGGACTGAAAAAAACGAGTTCAGCCCCAGCGTCTTCTAGTGCTTTTAAATTATATTGGTAGTAAAAACAAAATGCTTGATCTTTAGCAATTCCGATTCTCACTTTGTTAAAACTGCTAGGAGTTTTAACAAAGTGAACTGGTTGAATTATATTGAAATTAAGAAGGCTTAACAAATATTCGATATTGAGTGTATTTTCTACATGCTTTAGTACATTTTCTTTTAAGTTATTTTTCTTAGGATTTTCTTCAACAGTTTTTAATCCTAGATGACGTTCTTCCACGCAAATATCTTTGTGTGCGGGCAGGTATCCAATTACTTTTTTACGAAATTGTTCTGAAAGAGATTGGAGTACCATCTGATAATGTTTTTCACTTCCTGCACGGTTAAGCAAGATTGCAGAGATTTTAATTTTTGGATTAAAATTTTCAAATCCTAAGATAACAGCTTCTGTACTTCGAGTCATTCCTCCAATATCTACTACCAAAAGAATAGGGATATTCAGAGTATTCGAGAAATCCGCAGCGCTTCCTATATCCGTTCCGTTTTCACCATCGTGCAAAGCTCCCATAGCTTCGATCACAGATATATGAGCCGTTTGAGAATAGGAATTATAGGTGTTTTGAATGTCTTCCCATCCCATCAAATATCTGTCGAGATTAATCGAGAGACGACCTGTTGCTAGTTTGTGATATCCTGGATCTATAAAATCAGGTCCAATTTTAAAAGGCTGTATCTCTAAACCACGTTTTGCTAAAGAAGACATGAGAGCAAAGCTAGCGGTTGTCTTTCCAACTCCACTATGAGTGCCGGCAATAATAAAACTTGGAATATTTGACGACGTCATTTTTTTCTTTTTTGTTGTTTATTTTAACAGTTGTTTTTTCCACATGGTTCTAGCAAGGGAATGAAATCAAGAAATCTCGATTCTTTTTTATTTCGTACATCTTCTGTATTCATTTCCATGAGCACAGCCCGAGAGTCTTCTCTGTAGCTTGGATTTGATTTATATCCCCCTAAATATATCCCAGACTTACTGCTTTTATTAGCTACAATCAGATGTAAATAATGACTTGTCCGAGATCTCCACAGTGCCCCTAAATCGCTTGTATAATTAGCATTAACTGCAATAATATCAACCCCCATCTTTGCCATGACAGAGCTTGTTTCAGGGGCGAAGAGGTCACGATCATGAAGAATAGCAAGTCGCGCATAGTCACGATCTACAACCCAAAAATCGTTACCAAGATGATTTAACAATTTATCATCCTGACGATCCCTGTGGGTGCGTCTATACGAAATTTCTTTAGCATCAGACGTAATCAGTAAGCTGCGAGGAGGTACTTCGTTACCAAAATGAAGAACAAGATCAACTTTGTTTTTTTCAGCTATTTCTTTAAAAATTTTTATGAAGTCCAAATTTTCATTTGGAAAAAAGTCAGATGGAAAAACAATTAATTTCAAATGATAATTTTTTAAGGAGGCTTCGTGAATAATTTCATGTACAGCTTTCTCTCCTACTTCCCACACATTTCCAGTTTTGAGATCTGGATTAATAGCTGCAGCTGCGAAAGTTGCTGATTTTGGTAAACCAAATTGGCTTAAAGTATAAGGTTCAAGGGTATCTTGGCCTAATAAAGCATATAGATCGGGCCTTCGTACTACCGGAAAGAGGCGGTCAGTTCTTACAGGCAGTTCTCCATACCCTATCTTGTCCGTATATTCTTTAATTTCTAATAAAATTTGACCTGTATTTGAAACTATGACGCTTTTAGAATTATATTCAAAATCATAGTTAAATGGTAAGGGGATTGTAAATGTATCTTGATTAAAGATGTCTGGTTTTTCTCCTTTGCTTCCTTTTCCAAAGCGGTTTGCAACAATAATCGAGAAGTCATTTTCAAATGCACGAACCTGCAGAAAGTCTGTATCCACACCAACATTTGCTGGTGCAAGCAAAATAGAAGCACCTGAGATTGCAAGCAAACGTGGGAATTGAGAGTGGAATAGATCTGAACAGATAACAATACCAATTTTTCCATAAGGTGTTTCAAAAGTTGGGACTGATCCGAATTCTTCGGCATTATATGCTGCTTCAAGTAAGTTATTCCTTTTATGATAAACCCCTAGAACATTCCCATCAGGACCTATAAATACCGCTGAATTATAAAACAGGTTGGTATTTTTATTATGGACTGGCATACCGATTGCAATATATATGCCGAAATTTTTTGCGACTACACCTAGCGCTTCTGTCGTTGGGCCCGGAATGCTCTCTGCAGCTTCAGAAATTTGTTTGCGACTAAAGAATGAATATCCTGAAGTTGCCATTTCTGTATGAACAACGATTTTAGCACCATGTTCTGCAGCTTCTTGTGTTAAAGCTAGAATTTTCTGTCTATTACTATTAAGTGCGCCTTCTTTAGGAGCGAAGTGAATTGTAGCAACTTTGACAGTGGAATGTGAAAGTTCAGGTTTAGGGGGTGATGATAAGGGGTTTTCTTGAGCGGAATCACGATGGCAGTTGCTTGTAATAAGTGAAATCGTAAATAAAATTATGTAACAAGGGTAAAAATTTTTCATAAATCTTTCTTTAACGCGGTTAAATCATATGACGTTAGAGTATTTTAACAGCTAAACAGTGTCTACAAGCTTTTCAAAAAACTATGTTGTCCATAGAACTCCAACCCTTTTGTTGTCTAAAAACACATTAGTACTTATAAATAGACCTAAACATATGCTTATATACATAATATATAAAGTCAAAAACTTAGCTTTCTAAGCTCCTAGGCTCCCAGATTGATGCAAGTTTGGATCAGAAAAACCACCTGTAGGAGAATCCCAATCCACCATTTCTCCTAAGTGATAAACGTTTGGAAATTTATGGAACATCAAAATTTCATACTTGTGAAGAAATAGACTCACTCAGATTAATGTCGTGACGGAACTTCTTCCTGCTGGATCTTTTTATGATGCTGAAGACTGCCATCAGAAGTATTATAGTAAAAATGGTAAAAACCTTATTGTCATTTTCGGGTTGAACGTTTTTGAGGAGTCAGATTTTGAAAATTATAAGTGCTCTTGAAATGGCTCGCATTGAAGGTCTTTCTTATGCACAGCATGGAAGAGAACAAGAAACACAATTTATGGAGGCAGCAGGATTAGCGATTGCTAATTTTGTTCTCAATCCGAAATGGGATTTTGGTTCGGAGAAAAATGTTTTCTTGCTCTGTGGTAAAGGCAATAACGCAGGGGATGCTTACGTTGCGGGACGTTATTTGCAAGAACAGGGTTTTAATGTTACGGCACTCGAAGTTTTCGACAGTGTCAGTATGAGCAAACTTGCTCAAGCCAATAGAGAAAAATTGCAGTGGGTTGGTGCAAAATTTTTGCACTCGAAAGAAGCGATGGAATTTGACTTTCCGAAAACGGGTCTTATTCTTGATGGTCTTTTAGGAACTGGATTTCATGGGAATGTTGAAAGTCCTATTTTAGAAATGATTGTGAAAGCAAATGAGTCAGGTTTGCCTATATTTGCAATCGATGTGCCTTCGGGTCTGGATGCCAACACAGGTGAATCTAAAAAAAATGCTGTTATTCAAGCTCAACATACTTTGGCTTTAGAATGTGCAAAAACGGGTTTCTTTCTCAAAGATGCTTTGAATTATGTGGGGCATTTGTCCATTCTTCCTTTTGGTTTGGGAAAAGAGTGTATAGAAGAAGCTCATGCAGATTTTTTTTGTGTTCAAGAAAAGAGAGTGCGCAAATATCTTCCTAAAATAGAACGTACACGTCATAAATACCAACGCGGTTATCTTGCTATACTTGCAGGATCCCTCGGAATGTCTGGGGCTGCAATTTTAGCAAGTGCAGCGTCTTTACGAACCGGTGCTGGTATAGTTCGACTCTTTCACCCTGAAGACATTCGTGTGGAACTTTCCCGTGCGCCTGTTGAACTTTTGAAGCATGCATACAAAGTTAATAAAAGTGCAATGAAAGAGATGCTTGGCAGTATGCAGAAGGCAAAAGCAGTTGTGATGGGACCAGGGCTAAGTACTTCGAAAGATGCAAAAACTTTATTGAAATTTATTTTACCCCGTTTAGAGTGCCCTGTTTTGCTGGATGCTGATGCTTTGAATTTGCTTGCCGAAGAAAATTTTGAACTGCCTGCAAAAACTATACTGACTCCTCATCATGGAGAGATGGCTCGTCTTTTAAAAATGAAAAAAACTCCGAGCGTATCTTTAGAGTTTCTCTCTCAGTGCCAGAGATATGCAGAAGAAAGAAAGGTATCTATTGTTTTGAAAGGTGCTCCGACTTTTATTCTGCGTCCTGGAAAAATACCTTACGTATGTGCAAAGGGGGATCCTGGAATGGCAGCAGCAGGGAGCGGAGATGTTCTTGCGGGGATGATCGGAGCATTGCTTGCACAGGGTCTGGGTATGACTCATGCAGCCTTGTTGGGTGTTTATATGCATGGGCTTTCAGGTGAGTTTGCTGCGAAAGAAAAGACGAGTTATTCGGTCATTGCTTCGGATTTGATTGCGAAAGTGCCTGAGGTTTATAAGTATTTTCTGTGATGGGATGACTTCAGACTCAAAGTCCTGTATAAGGCTTTCTCTTATGCAAATGATAGAGGCCTTTCATGACACTGCGTATTAAAACTCTCACTCTTTCGATTCCTGAGATGGAAGGTGAAGAGTCTATTCACAAAGCTCTTTGTGAAAAGTTATCCGTAAAAAAAGAAGATATTTTCAACGTCAATATTTACAAAAAATCTCTCGATGCTCGCAAGAAAGGGAAAGCTGTATTCCGTTTGCAAGTTGACTTTTCCGCACGAGATGAAAATGCACTGCTTCAGTTATCAAGTGAACTTGAGCAAATTCCTCCTTTAAAAATTCAAGACCCTTTAGAAAATATAGATTATAAAAAAGCCGAATTCCGTCATCCTCCTGTGATTATAGGCAGCGGTCCTGCAGGAACTTTTGCAGCTTTAACTTTAGCTAGAGCAGGGATCAAATCCATTATTGTTGAAAGAGGCGAAGCCGTTGAGCAGAGGTTTCGAACAGGAAACCGTTTGCGTAGAGACGGTATTCTTAATCCTGAAAGTAATTTCTGTTTCGGAGAAGGCGGCGCAGGAACCTTTTCTGATGGTAAGTTAACATGTGGACGCAATCATCCTTTGATTCGTCATATTTTTTCAGAACTTGTTCGCTTCGGTGCTCCGAAAGATATACTTTACGAAGCTCATCCTCATATTGGAACCGATTATCTCATGCAAATTGCTATGAATGAACGTAGTTATTTGCAGCATATGGGAACGGAATTTCTTTTTGAACACCGTATGGTGGATTTTACAACAGGTTCTTCACAGGCTCGCTATCTTGTTCATATGCATAACGGTGTCACTATACCTACAGATCATTTGATTTTAGCCATTGGGCATTCTGCAAGAGAGACTTACAAACTTTTACAATCAAAAAAAGTGATGATGCTTCCCAAGCCTTTTGCCATGGGTGCGCGCATCGAACATCCTCAGGAACTTATCAACGAGATTCAATTTGGTTCTTGTGAGTTACCTTTAGCCGCAGAGTATAAACTTACTGCACAAAATGGAAAACGTGGGATTTGGACTTTCTGTATGTGCCCAGGTGGACATCTCCTTCCAACAAGTGCTCAGGAAGGTCATCTTGCAATCAACGGTATGAGCTACCATGCACGCAACAGTGGATTTGCAAATGCTGCGATTGTGGTGGGTGTTGCAAAAGAAGATTTTTATAGAGATGATCCTTTGGATGGGATGTATTTTCAGGAAAAAATTGAACAAGCAGCTTTCAAAGAAGGTGGTGGAAACTATTTTTCTCCTGCTCAGAAATTAAAAGATTTTATTGCTGGAAGAAGTTCTAAAGGTGAGTTGATTTCGACGTATAAACCAGGAGTGAGATCTGCGCGACTTGATAAGATTTTGCCGGATTTTATAAGCGATTCTCTTCGTGCATCGATGGAAGATTACAATCGGCGTATGAGAGGTTTTATCAGTGAGAAAGCCATGATTGTAGGTGTGGAAAGCAAAACTTCTGCTCCAGTGTCTTTGGCTCGTTCTGCAAATTTGGATTCACTAAGTCACCCTGCTTTGTTCCCTGCGGGTGAGGGTGCAGGTTTTGCTGGAGGTATAGTGAGTGCCGCTTTGGATGGTGTGCGTATTGGTCAAGCAGTTATTCAACATGCTTTGATTGAAAAAGCGTCTTCTTAAATTCCTTCCAATTTATCTCCTGTTTCAGCAAGAAAATTGAAGAAAGAATCATGTCTTTTTTTGAAAGATTCAATTTCTTCTTCAAGAGCTTTATAAGCAGGAGTTTCCTTTTCAAAAGCATTATGAAGTTCATTAGCAACAAGTTCTTCAAAATTATCTGCTGTGAGTTCAGGGTTGGATTGCAGTGGTTCTACTGTGACTAAGTAGAAATTTCTATAAGCAGGGAGAAACTTGTTTTGAAGATAGTCTCTAGTGCTCAGAGCTTTTTCATAAACGGCATTGTATGCAGCAAGTTCTTCAGCTGTGAATTGATTACGAAAGGACGCTTCTGCTTTTTCGAGGTTAAAATACAAAGCAGAAATTTGGTTTTTTATCGTTTCGATTTCATTGTAGTTGGAGTCAAAAGGATTCGTTCTTATTTTGCTTAACATTTTATCGAAAAGTACAGAAAATTTTAATTTGATTTCCGCATTGAAAATAATGATCATGTTGTTTGGACCAAAATGGTCTTCGAAAAACTTGTCGAGTAGCTGCTTGTTCGATTCTATAACGTGCAGAGTTTGCGGGTTTTGTTCAGCAAATGTAGGTGTTGCGAATGAGAAACTAAGGAGAAGACCGAGTGTGAAGATTTTGCTTTTCATGGTGCTATCCTATGCTGTTGAAAAGTATCAGGCGCATTTTAAGCATAGGAATGATGAGAAAATATTAAAAATGAACATTCGTTCAGATTGTTTTATGCGGCTTCAACGGAGACTCGTAACCTTAGACCTCCACGGTTGACTTCATCTTGCAATGCTATCATGACAAAGACCGTTTCAGGATATCCTAAAATTTTGGCGAAAGCTGCAGCTCTTTCAGGGCTAATGCCTTTGCGATTTTTTTCAATATCACAGAGATTTTGTCGGCTTATACCTAAAAGGTTTGCAAACTCCGTTTGACTCATCTCATCCGCTTCACGGATAGAGCGAAGCGTATTTGAAAAATTAAACTGTGTACCTGCAACATTATTTAAAAACTTCATGGCAGAGGAATCAGTAGTATTTTTTTTATTTCTTTTTCTAGTAGTCATGTTTATTTATTTCCTCAATGCTTATAAATTCCATTCCGTAATTACGAATTTCATAAATAGCGCGATATCCGCGTGAAAGTTGTACGGAGCGCTGTCCTGCACGCTTTCCCTTGAGAGGCTCATCGTGCAAACCTTTACCACCCTTTAATCTTGTTTCTAATAAACCTATCGTTTCAACGGAATAAACCCATAATCGGAGCTTTTCTACGATAGGTTTTGGTAGTTTCAGAACATCTTTTTGTGCTGCTTTTGAAAATTCGATCTTCATGAGTTATTTGTACTCCGATAAGCAGTACGTGTCAAGTTTTTGTTATATTCCTGTTAGTAACACGCTACAATTTTGAACTCGACTGCGATAGGAGTGGGTAAAGATCCGACCTCAACTGTAGTCCTTGTAGGTCCCGTTTCTGCACTAAAATACTCTTTGTAAACTGCATTAAACTGTGCAAAATCATCCTTCATATTCGTGAGAAAAACTTGGCAATCGATAACTTTGTCTAATGAAGAACCACACTCTTCGAGTATGGTTCTCACATTTTCAAAAACACTGTGCGTTTGAGTTGCGATATCGTAACTTAATATCTTCCCCTCTGCGTCGAATTCAATTCCAGGAATTTTCTTTGTACCCTTTTTGCGAGGTCCTATACCTGAAAGGAATAGAAAATTACCTTCTTTACGTGCATGAGGGTAAGGCCCTACCGCTTCCGGTGCGGTCGAACTTGTATGGTTTTTTGTTTCAGAAATGGATGAGGGGTAAATACCTACCAAAGCTGCTCCTGTTCCATATACTGGTTGGTAGTCGAAAATTTTTGCTGAGATAGGAGCTTCGTTTAATATTCCATATAAGCACCAAATCCCTTTAAATCCCATATCTGCGTGAGCTTCTGCTCCGAAAGTTTTAGCAAGATTTACAACGTCTTTTAATTTACCACTTTCTAAAAGTCCTAAGATTTTCTTATTCCACTCGTCGTCTTTTACTGAAGAGATTCTATCTTCTTTAGGATCTATGTCTCTTGTGAAATATCTATTTGAAAAATTGGAAACTAAAACGAATGCCGCTTTTTTATTTTCTTTTTTCAAGGTGGTTAAAAGAGCTTTTCCTATATTTATAGTCTCTTCTTGATCTCCGTAAAAACTGCAAGAAACCATGGCACACGGAAATTTATTTTCAGGGTTCAATAATTTCTGTGCAACGATCGTACCCGTGTCGATGGGAAAGGCTTTGTAATTTACAACTTTGCAAAGCGGTCCTGTCTTTCGAATCTCTTCCCCACATGCTTCTGCAAAAGATGTGTCGACACGGAACTTATAATGTAAAGTTCCTAGTTCATGCCAGTTAGGATCTACATGCACACCGCTTGGTTCGGCGTCTCCCTGCATCATGTATCCCAAACATGACAACCATTGTGTAGAGCAGTAAACAATTAAATCAGGATTTGCATTTTCAATCTCCTCCCGAATTTTCTTATAAGATTTGTTTAAAGAATCCCATTGGTGGCATTTGTCATTTGCAAGAACGATGTGTGCTTGACCAGGAACTATATAACTTTGTACAACGCTCATGTTCGTGCTCCCCTTTGAGATGCATTCCATTCCACTACTGCGTTTCCTGTACCAATGACATTACCATAACCATGTACAATTGCTGGGTACTCGGGGATTCCCATTGCATGCATCATCCAGTTTAGAGAGCCCGCTTGTACTTCTGCAAAAGCTTCCTCTATGAATTGAGGAATAATGCAGAGAAGTTCTTTTGTTTTTCCTTCCTTCATCAATTGCAGAACTTTCATATCCCAAAGGTATTGCTTATGAGAAAATACATGTTCTGCTGACATATCTTCGATCACGTCCGGTTCTTTGACAAAGTGTTGGTGAGATAAAGAAACAGAAGCTAGCAAAACAGCACGTTTCCCTGATTTTTGCACGGCTTCTAAAGTTGCGTCACCGAGTCTTTGCATTTCTTCGAGTCCGACTGCGGGAGAAAAATAGTAAGGTGAGTTGTTTGCAGAAAGAATGACGACAGGAATATTCCACTCGGGGTTGATCATATGCAAACTGGTGATAGCACCATAATCGACTCTAAAGTCAGGGTTCTTCATGACTTTGCTAAGAAGACCCTTTTTTTGTGCATGTTCTGCAATGCTTAAGGAAAGATCGACGTCGACATCGAAGTCATAATGATAGCGAAATATATGAGGGAAGATAGGGTCTACAGAGAGTCCCCTAAAGTGGGGAAGACCGAGTACATGATGCCCTACTACAGTTTGCCAATGGGGTGTGTGTATCAGAAGGACATCAGGTTTGAGTGCGAGTATATTCTTTCTGCAATTTTCATAAGCCCAACGAAGGCTTTCCCAACCGCATTCTCCATGGACTTCGTTTCTTGAAGTTTTCTCTGCATACACCAAATGAGGCGGGTGCGGAGCGAGTACACCCGCTACAATATTTCCTTGTGTCATTATGGGTCCTTATAGTTGGATGCAAATGTTTTTAGCTTGTGAAAAGAATTCGAGTGAGTTCATTCCTCCTTCTCTGCCAATTCCTGAATATTTAACACCACCGAAAGGAACTCGCAGATCTCTTTTCATCCATGTATTTACCCAAACTTGTCCTACTTCGAGATTTTGAGCAAAGCGATGAGCTTTCGAAAGATTCTCAGTCCAAACGCTGGCTGAAAGTCCGTAAGATACGTCATTTGCAAGTTCGAGAACCTCTTCTTCTGTTTCGAAAGATTGTACACAGACCACGGGTCCGAAGATTTCTTCCTGCATAAGTTTGGATTTCGGAGAAAGGCCTACAATCACAGTAGGGGGCATAAAGTAACCTTCAGCCCATTCTCCTTCTAACTTCAGGGCTTCTCCACCGATGAGAACGCTTCCCCCTTCTTTTTTTGCAAGTTCGACGTAAGATAAAATTTTATTCAAATGATTTTTACTGATCACGGCTCCAAGATAGTTTTCACTATTCAGAGGATTTCCAACTTTGAGATCTTTAATAAGATCGATAAATCTTTCTATGAACTGAGAATAAATTCTTTCCTCAATAAACAAACGGGAAGTACACAAACAGATTTCTCCCTGATTGAGAAAGCTTGCTTGTATTGTTTTGCTAATACATTTTTCCAAATCCGCATCTGCAAAAACGATTTGTGGATTTTTACCACCTAATTCGAGGCTAATTTTTTTACAGGAAGCTGCACCTTCCTGATAAATTTTCAAACCTGTTTGAGTTCCTCCTGTAAAAGATATCGCAGACACATCGGGATCTTTTACTAAAGCAGAACCACAAGGGTCTCCTTTACCAAATACGATATTGCATACACCTTTGGGAAGACCCGCTTTTTCAAGAATTTTCGTAAGGAAAAACGCAGTGCTCGGAGTTAATTCCGAAGGTTTGCAAACAACAGTGTTACCCATGGCTAAAGCAGGTGCCAGTTTCCAAGTGAGAAGGTAGAGGGGAAGATTCCACGGGGTAATCAAAGCCACAACACCAAGAGGGTCACGCCATGTGTATTGTATATGATCCTGTTCTTGAATTGCTGAATTTCCAAGTGTATCGAGCATTCCTGCAAAAAAAGTAAAGTTTGAAACCGTTCTCGGAATGTCCATGGAATGAGCGAGCCAAAGAGGTTTTCCCTGATCTCTGCTTTCCAGTTGTGCCAGTTCGTCTGCGTTTTCAAGAATAAGCTCGGAAACTTTGCGTAAAATTTTCGCGCGAACGTTGAAGGGAGTGTTTTTCCAAAGAGGCAAAGCTTCTTTTGCTGCACGAATAGCTTTGCGTACATCTTCTGCGTCCGAGTCAGGTATGCGTGCAATCACTTTTCCTGTTGCAGGATTGATATTGTCTAAGTAGCGTTTGTTAGAAGGTGGTAAATATTCTCCACCGATGTAATTGGAAAGTTCTTCTAGGTTCATCTTTCATCCTTTTTACAAAGAAGGTGTACGCCCACCATCGACAGGTAGATTGATCCCATTCACATAAGAGGCTTCAGGGCTTGCGAGGAAGGCAACGGCAGCAGCAATCTCTTCCGGTTTGGCAAAACGTCCAGCAGGAATGCTTGCTATCCATTCCTTTTCTATATCTGAAAAACTTTTGTGAAGATGTTGCGCGCGATTTTGCATGAGGCTTTCGAGTCTTGAAGTTTGTGTGTAGCCTGGAAGTACATTGTTTACTGTAATTCCCCACGGTGCTAGTTCGAGAGATAATGTTTTAGCCCAACTTGCAACAGCAGCTCGTACCATATTGGAAACACCCAAGTTGGGAAGTGGTGTTTTAACCGATGTAGAAAGAATGGTAATGATACGACCAAATTTTAGTTCTTTCATTCCGGGAATAAGAAGGCGTGCGAGTTCTTGATTGGCAACGACATGCTGTTGAAAGGCTTTCATCATTAAATCCGTATCCGCTTCATGCAGTTTTCCACTCGGTGGTCCACCACTGTTGCAGACAAGAAGTGAGATCGGTTTGTGAATTTCAGCTTGGATAGTTTTTACTAAAAGTTCTTTGTCAGAAAGATCGAGTGCGAGTGTTTTGTGTAAAGAAGCGTTTGGAATTTCCATTCGGACTTTTTCCAGTGCGTCTTTGTTGCGTGCCAGTAGTATTAAATTTGCACCTCGTGCAGCGAGTGCATATGCACAGGCTTTGCCTATACCTTGAGAAGCTCCACAGATGAGGGCTGTTTTAGCAGCAAGATCCATTTCCCGCTCCTTGAATTTTTTTGCGAGAAGAAAATGCTATATGGAATTTTCAGAAGGCTCAAGAGTTTTCGTTGCTGGTTTCTTGTCATTACTGAGCATGTAGGTGAGTATATTAAAACCATGTATGGCGCATCCTATTAAATTGTGAGCTCTTGTAAGCCTTGCCCAATCTTGTTTATCTTGTGCCCTGAAAAGCTCACGCAGAAAGTGGTGTGCAATACCGACGGAGTTCACGACGAGAACATGTGGTGAAATCATAAAATCTTCGAAATATTTGAGCTTTTCTATCCCAGTTAGGTCGGAAGCATAACTTAGGAATTCAACGCTATGTCCATAGAAATCCATAAGGTCCAATAAGCCAATAAACGACATGATGTAGAAGGTCTCAAGACTAAAAAGAAAGATGATACTTTTTGCAAGTTCAGATTTTGGTTCTGCATAGGGGTTGAATTTATAGAGATCTTTCGCTGTGTGTAGAAAACCTGCAATGTTGAGCGCCCCACCCAAAATGTCTCTTCCTGTATCTAAAAAAGAAAATTCTTCTGATCTTTCTTCATGATTCTTGTTATGACCAAGAGAGTGAGCGTGAAGTGAAGGTGAAAAACAAAGCCATGTTGAAAAAAGGATGTGAATTCTAAGTTTCATCTAAGAGTCTCCTCAAAAAGTGTTGCGGAAACTTAACAAAAATATTTTGGGTTGCAAGGATTATATATAAGGAGTGTGTATGCTGCGTTTTCTACTTGTCTTTACTTTGCTGAGTGTGACTGCTTGTTTTCACGGGATTGAAAACCATCCCTCATTGCCTTCTTATCTAGCGGGAATGACACCTTATCTTCCTCAACAAAATTCAGACACCTATGAAAAAACGCCCACAAATTGCAAGCTTATACATGTTGCAGGGATTTTTCGTCATGGTTCTCGCTTTCTTAACAGTGATCAGGCAATTGTTTTGTTAAAAAATGAACTGGAGAAAGCTTTAAGTCAGAAAGAACTTTTACAAAAAGGAGAGATCCTTTTGCAAAGAGTGAAAGAGGTTGAAAAGATCTTTCAAGAAGGCGCGTTGACGGAAGATGGAAGAGCACAGCATTTGGCTTTGGGAAAAAGGATGGTGAGAAATAATCCCGATTTTTTTTCACAGAAGGATTTGAAAATAAAAATTTCCTCTACCTTTAAAGAACGATCGAAAGAGAGTCGAGATTTTTTTAAAGAAGGCCTTCTCAGCGCCTTAAAGAATCAACCTAAAAAGGTAGATGTGGTGACATATGAAAAATGCAAGGATCTTTCTCTCAGATATTTCGACAACTGCACAAGATATACAAAGTATGAAAGAGATTTTGTCGAGCCTCTTTTGAAAATGAGAAGACGCAATATGAATGCAGTACAGGAAATTGTTGGTACAGGAAAAAATGATCTTGCTCAAATTTTTTCAGAAAAAAAAATGAAGGATAAAAATTTTCAATCAAAGGGTTGGAAAATTTTAGATAGTATTTACCGCTTATGTCAGTTGGAATACAATTTGAATCATAAGGGTGGTGGGACAGATTTTTGTCCTCTTATAAGTGAAGACATGAAAAAGCATGAGTTTAAAAAGGTCAATCTTCTTGGCTATTATAAATTAGGGCCCATGTCTGATGTGATCAATCCTCAATATAAAGATGTGAGTTCCAACATTGCATGCATGGCTTTGGAAAATGTTTTTTCAGGTATGGAAAAAACAATGCGTCGGGAGAAAGATGCTTATGCCGTTGACTTAGCTTTCGGACATGCAGAGACGGTGGTTCCAATAGCTACGTTTTTTGAAATTTTTCCAAAGGATTTTTTAGATTGGTCAACGTCTGAAGCCAGTCCGATGGCGAGTAATATTCAGTTTTTGACTTATGAGTGTGAGGATTCTTTCAAAATTAAAATGCTTTACAACGAGAAAGAATTCAAACTTCCCATCGCAGCTTGCAAAAACTCTTCTTTCTGTGAGTGGAAGAACGTGAAGGCTTATTACCATCAGAGAGTTGCAGAAGCAGGGATGAAGTCTTGTTCTCTAGAAGATTGGGGATCTTACTGCCAAAATATTTCGAATAAAAAAGAGGGAGTGTGCAATTCCGATATCCTCAACGAGGATGCCATTTAAAGAAGGGGGAAAGGAATGACCTGACCTGTTTTTTCCTTTGATCTTTTTTTACTTTCAATTTTTGCTTTTTCATTTTGCGAGCTTGGAGAAGGAGAGGAACTGGGAGAAGTTTTATCCGTTTTAATAAACATGGTAGCCATCCCTCCCCCGTCGAGCATACGTCCTGCTGCTATGGCTGCGCGAATAAGATGAGCTGTTTTTGCATCGAGATCTGCAAGGCCTGTAAGTCTATTCACACCTATTGTTTTTTGTGCATGTAGAATCATTTGCATTGCCTTGTCTATATCTCCAACGTGCAAATAAGCGCGTGTGAGCAAAGTATACAGATCTATAAGCACTCGACGTTTTGTCTGGGTGGCTTTCAGTGTATAACTTTCGATCACTTGAAGAAGTATGCTATCCATTTGTACGATAGCTAGTGGGAAATGTCCGACCCTCCAATCGGTAGCAGCCCTTACCATGCGTGATAGAGCGCGGAGTGGGACTAGAACCCAAAGATAGAGGAAGACGCGTTCCATGACGAGAGGTCCGCGCAGTATGCCGAGGGGACCAATGATGAGCGCATAGAGTGTGAGAAAAAGGGCACAAACTCCGTCAAAAAGCACAGCTAAAAAAGCTAAAAAACCGGATTTCATCAATGTGGTTTTCATCCCAGAGATGTGTTCAAAAAGAGATCTTGTATGCGCTTTAACCAGCAAAGCCTCAAGAACAATTTATCGTGCAATCAAAGAAAGTTCTAGAACATGTATAAGACGTTGCGATCTGATTCGTAATCTGTTAGGAATGTGTTTCTTCACGGCGCCGTAGCCAAGCGGCTAGGCAGCGGATTGCAAATCCGTTAAGAGCGGTTCGACTCCGCTCGGCGCCTCCATTCTTTTTGAAAACCTCTTAAATCGCATACAATAGAAACAGACATCTAAAAATTTCTTTGAGGTGTATGTTGAAAAGAATCTTGTTTCTTTTTCTTTTGTGTTTATGGCAATGCAAGTCGACTCACAAGACTTCTCCTTCAGGGATCCAAACTTCAACCGAAAGTGTGTTGAGTTCTTCTATGGCAAATACTGCCCCTGCCCTGACAAGCTCCCTCGTGAGCCCCAATATTTACGCAGATAATTTTATTATCGGAGCCTTGATTCTGGCTCGTCTTTTAGCGACGCCCCCTTCTTTTTCTACGGGGGGAAGCAGTGGTGTGGTTGATTACTATGACTATGATTTATGTGATAAAAAATCGTCGTCTTCGTGTTTTTCAGGAAAACTTTTATGGAATTCCAAAATCTTTCCTACTCTGAGTCCTGGTGATTATGATGCCAGCATCAAACCTTGTAATGTGCAGCTTCCCGATACAGAGGAAGTATGTGGTGTTGAATCGCATAAAGATGTGAGTCAACCTAATAATCCACAGAATGAGCTTCAAGGTTTTATACAACAGGAATTGCAAGTCACAGGTCAGATCAAAGCGAAAGCTTCCGACATCATGAAAGCTTATCAAGCATATAAAGATCAGGTTTTTGCAAAAACGGCTCCTACCGACCCTCTTTCCGAAAGTGTTGCAACACAGTTGGCTTACGGTCCTGATGTGATTGCTGAACTTGTAAATTCTTCTGCATATGTAAGTTATTTCGAGCAGTTTTACGGAACTCCGATTATGAGTACGCAGGAACAGGTTGCTGCAGGTGTTATCACATCTGCAGATGTCTCGCAAATAGCTGCGATGCAAGCACAGTTGCAAGTTTTGCAACAGCAAGTTGCAAAGATGAGTGGGAATACGACTAACACTGCTGCGATTACGGGTGGGACCGTATTGATTTCTTTGGGCTCCATTGCAGTGACTGCAGGGCTTATTATGGGTGGAATTTCGTGGTACATGCCTTATTTGGTGGATAAGAAGGAAGTGGAGTTGAGAAAGTTTGTGGATGAGAAGGTTTGGGCGCTTAATAGTAAAATTGAAGAGACTATTAACGCTTGGATGCGAGAGGTTTTAAATGGGAAAGAAGCGGTTATAGGAAAAATTCCTAACGATGCTATAGAACAGCTTCAAGGTAAATTAAGAAAACTTCTTGCAGAAGTTCAAGTTCCATTAGAAGCAAAATTGTCCAGTCTTTTAGATGATGTAGAAAAAATTGTTAAGGAAGAGCTTCCTGTAGTCGCAGATTTGGCAGAAGCAGAAATTAAAAAAGGAGTACTTATTGATAGGGTTATGAATGAGATAAGAAAAATTGCACATGGAGCATCTGATTTCGATATTTTTCCTGATATAGAATTTCTTAAAAAGTATTACGGAGGAGAGGCTCATTTTGCTATTAAGTATCGTCAAGAGGGAAATATTATTTATGCATTGCCTAGATCGGAAGGTCAAAGTTTTGAATTTTATGTTGAAAGAGATTCTGTTTATAAATTAGGAGACGGTCTTTCCATACTTCCTGAAATATCGAATTTAAATCCGATATCGCTAGAGGAATTTACAAAATTACAAGCACAGCAGCAAGCTTATTATGAAAAAGATGGTGAAGTATATAAACTAAAAAAAGACTGTGTGTTAGTTGATGGTAAAGTTTATATTAAAAAAAGCCCCTTTAAAATGACTGTTTTTCCGCAGCTTAGTTCAGAGACTCTTGAAAATCTGCGAAATAATCTTTCCCGTCTTGAAAGAGCAAGGGATATAGATGCGGGAAAAAATTTCGGGAAAGGAATTCCTCTTATAGATGTTTATGGACGACTTGTAAGACCCCCCGAAGAGTGGTTAGTTGCAGGACAAAACTGGCCGAATGAAAATGTAATAGTACAAGGCAGGAATGCATCGCAACAACCCATTCAGCCAAATATAGAAGGATTGAAAATTCCGAAAGGGGTTCAGTATACGGATTATACCCAGTCTAAGTTTTTGCAAAATCCAAATAAGTTTTATGAACCCCAACCCCAACAGAAACAAGGCGTTGCGAATGTTATTGAATCCGTTAAGCGTAGTGTGCTTCCTGTTAATTTGACTGCATGGAGATTTGAAATTCAGATGCAGTTTGCGAGAGAATTTTTACAAGTTTCAGTTCCACAATATAAAGAACCCCTACTCTTTGCTCTAAACGAGCAGGTCGGAAATATAGCAAATATGGCGCGCGCTGAACTTAAAGAGCAGATCAAGAAACAGGTGTTTGAAAAATTAGATGTAATGATTGAAGAACTGAATAAGAAGGGGCTTCTTAGCTCCGAAGAAGTTGTCGCAACAATGAAGAAAGAACTTTCCTTTCAAATCGAAAAACAATTCGAGATTTATTCAGAAAAAGGAAAGAAAAAAATATTCGATAAAATTGCAGATGTTCACGAAGCTGTTCATGGGAAAATAGGCGAAGTGAAAGACACCATAACCACTCATTCAAAATCAGGTCTAAAAGCAGGAGCCTTCACTGCAGCCGTAGGTATTGCCTCCATTGCGGCAGGTTCGGTTTTACAACAACTAGGATTAGCAGCAGATAGCCCCTCTCAAACTTTGCAAAGCACACTGAAAGGAATCGAAGATTCCCTTGCGATTTTGCATAAACAGAGACTTCAAATACTGGGCAATATCAACAATTGGTTAAGGAGCAACAACTACACTCCTCCCGATAACGAGTGGGTTTATCATTTGTAGATTTTTCTGAATATAGTCATGTTACTGAATTTTTTCCTGTTTCTTTCCATCCTGCAAAATAAAATAGGCTTTCTTTATCTTGGTGCAAAGCTAAACATCGCTTATCCTATATATTACTAAGATTTTTACAGTATGAGTGCTTATTCTGAAAAAACAGAAGAGACTTTATAAACCTCTAAAAAGGTTTTTATGATTCGACGTGATACTGTCTTCCTTTTCTTTCTATTGTTTGCATCATGTAAATCGAGAGGAAGATTCGAAAAACATCACGATTCTATTCCTTCTGCTGCTGCATTAGAACTTGCTCAAACACTTCCTGATTCTGTAAGCTGTAAAAAAAGTGATGGAACCCTTCTCGATGCTTTGCCGTTTTCAGTCGATTTTGAAAATACCGAATTGTATTCTGAGGAGGCAAAGCTTCAATTTTTGAAGACTGTTCAACAGAGTTTGTCCACAGTTCCTTTTGAGATTTTAACTTCATTCACAAAAATTAATGGAAAAATCATACTCGTTGAAGATATCGAAAAATATTGTCCTGTTCCAGAAGAGGATTCAGGCAATTATCCGAGTGGAACAGCAAGTTGCTGGATTCAAGGTGATCAAGGCGATACAGTCCTCTACATCTCGTTGTTGGATGCGAATCATCAACCCACTCTCGTAAACCTTTCACAAAACACACTGATTGCTTTTGGTCAGATCTTTGAAAAAGTTTTCTTGAATCAAATGGTCTATGGGCAGGAAGAATTATTCCCTCTAGGACTCAAAAATTCAGAGGGAATAGAAGCTTATCGATTCGATCTGCTTCAGGAGTTTCTCAGTAAAATTGATTCCGATTATCCTATTCCTTATGATATGGAGCTTTCTAATTTTCTGATGTCTCGTGGCTTTTTTGCTTATTATTGCAATGCAAACACAAAAGAAACTCTTCAAGAAATTTTTCCTCAAACCTATGCAACGATCAAAACTTTGACCGATAATTATAAACCTAAAGATTTCATCAGTGGAGACGGGAAGACAGAAGGATTGGGTTTGTTTTCTCTTAAAAGATTTGAAGAGTCTGCAGTTTCTGCAACAAAGAAAGTGGTTGAACACCCAACCAGTCTTTTTAGGTCGCAAAAACCATTTAAAACACAAATACTTGTTCCTAAAACATCTAACGATGCTGAATTTGTATTAAAAAAACAAACTGTTTCCTATAACGAAGCACATAAGGGCCTAGATTCTTCAAAAAACATTATGGGTGGAATGTACTATAACGGAACGCCGAGGCTCGTGAGATCTGTTCCGGGGCGCGTTGGTGATCCAGTCACTATCATGATTCACGGAACCTATTCCGCAGATAGTGTGACTGCAGCAGATGTTTTCAACTCTTGGTGCAATATAGGAAGTGGACAATCTAACGTTCCTAAAATTCTAAACGAGGGTTTTGGCGGAGGATCTAGTGGAGAAGTGATGGCCTTCCAGTGGAGTGGAAGGTTAGATGGAATAGACAGAAGAATAGCAGGTGAAGAATTAGCAAAAGTGATTGCATCGCTTCATGCAATGGGAAGAAAAGTCAATCTTGTTGGCTACAGTCATGGAGGAAATATTGCTACTGTTGCATTAAATAGATTACGGAATGTGAAAGATGCAAGTGGAAATCCTGTAAGGATACAAAATTTCATTTCACTGGGAAGACCTGTGATGAGATCCAAAGATTACAAATTTGATCTGAGTCAAATTTCAGGAAGATATTTATTTGTAAAAGGTCAGATCGATTTTGTTCCGGGGATTACGGGAAATAGAACAGTAGAACGATCCGCTATAAAGGAGAAAGAAACAGGTAAAGTTGTTTACACGAAAGTTAAATTTGTAGGACTCAAATCTTACCATGCAGATCTCGTCTCAGAGGCAAGTTTTCAACATCTTATGGCTCAGGTCAATGAAACCTATATAGTCAACAAGGTCTATATTAATCTCACAGATCCCTTAACTCCGCGATCCCAGTAAAGTTTTTTCATCCACAAAACCTTTGAGTGTCATAATTTCAGTAGTCCCTGCTGAGGGAATATTGTCCCGAGAAGAGCATACGTTCAAATAGTTCCGTGTTTTACCCAAGACTCGACCCTGTGCATCCTGCTGGTTTTCCCAAAGTACAGGCATCGAGCAGTTGATAAATTGCGAAGCATAATTTCTGTAAAGCTTTGTAGAAAGCTCACGAAGAATTTTGACTCTCTCTTTGATTATTTCAGGTGCAATATGGCCTGGTAGTTTTTCTGCAAGAGTGTTCGGACGTTTGGAATATGGAAAAACATGAAGGGATGCGAGTTGGGCTCTTTCAATCAAAGCTTTGCTCTGTTCAAAATCTTCTTCGCTTTCCTGTGGAAAACCTACTATGACGTCAGCGCTTAAATGAACCCTTGGAAAATACTTGCGGATCAAAGCTAAAGTTTCTTCGTATTGAGCACTTGTATAAGTACGACGCATAAGTTTGAGTATGCGATCGGAACCCGATTGCAATGGTAAATGAAAGTGATCACAGAACTGTGATTCATGAGCTTTTAAAACTTGTAATAAAGACTCACTTACTTCGCATGGTTCGAGGGAGGAAATGCGAAGTTGTCGCAAACCTTTTTCCGCAAGAATGTTTTGAATCAGTTCCACAAAAGGCGCGTTGTCTACCGCTTGTGTGAGATCCTGTCCATAGTCTCCAACATGTATCCCTGTAACTACGATTTCAGAAATACCCTGGTCGATGAGTCTGCGAACTTCACCAAGAACCTGCTGTGGAGGAACGCTGCGGCTTGCTCCTCTTGCATAAGGAATCTGGCAGTAAGCGCAAAAACCATTGCATCCATCCTGAACTTTCAAATAAGCGCGGGTTTGATCTGATATTGCTTCGTCAAATACAACGATGGAACTTTTAAATTGAGATTGTCTGTTATTGTGTACAGCTTTGACGTCTGCAGCTAGTTTATTGGTGTTTCCATCTAATTTGTTTTCGATGAGATTTAACAAATCGTGTTTGACTTCGTTGGGAACTATAAAGTCTACTTCCTTCAAATCTTTCAATTCTGCGGAATGGATTTGAGCATAGCAACCTGTTATCACACGTAAGCTATCAGGGCTTTCACGTTTGTATCGACGGAGTAAGTAACGTGCTTCGCGTTCTGCATTTGAAGTAACACTGCACGAGTTGATGACATGTATATCTGCCCCCTCTGCTTCGGAAACGATCTCATACCCTTTTGCACGGAATTGATTTTCGAGCACGCGAGAGTCGAAGGAATTGACTTTGCATCCAAGTGTTTTGATATAGACTTTGCTTTTTGTTGTCACATTTGTTCTCAAAATATAGTTTTACGCTCATCCCACATGTTGTGGCTTATCATAGTTTGGGAGGAGCGATCCTTACGGGGACTTACGTAGTTCCCTCGCCCCTTCAAACCTCTCTCTCCCTTGAAGACAAAAGATCGTATACCTGATATTTCTGACAGCGGCATCACATTCAAGCAGGATGGAGAGATATGATCGCAGAATATGGATTTTACCTTTTATTGCTGGCGTTTATCTGCAGTCTTTATGGGAGTATAGCCTCGGTGAGCTCGGCCCTTTTGAGCAATAGGCGACTTTTTCGTAGTTCCCGTATGGCTGTTTTCATGAGTGGTCTTCTCTGTTTGAGTGCAGCTTTCATCTTGGGTTATCTCTTTTATACTCGTGATTATTCAGTAGCGTATGTATTCAGAAACTCGAGTGAGGATTTGCCTCTTCGCTATAAAATTTCTGCGTTTTGGGGGGCCTTGGAAGGTTCTCATTTTTTATGGACCTTGCTTTTATCTTTATTCTCCAGCGTTGCGCTTTTTACATACACTCGGGATAACGAACATATAATGCCGTATGTAAGTGCATGTTTGCAGGCAGTTCTATGTTGGATGTTATATTTAGCAATACATCACTGTGATCCCTTTGCTCCTCAATATCCGAAAGCTGAAAACGGTTTGGGTTTAAATGCACTCTTACAGAATCCTTATATGGTCTTACATCCCCCTGCTTTGTTTTGTGGGTATACAGCTTGTGCAATTCCTTTTGCTTATGCGATTGCTGCACTTTGCTATGGTGACATCACCGAAGGTTGGTTGAGAACGTGTAGACGTTGGGCTCTTGTTGCGTGGACCTTTCTCACCATTGGAATTTTTCTTGGAGGACGTTGGGCCTATATGGAGTTGGGTTGGGCAGGTTACTGGGCTTGGGATCCTGTTGAGAATTCCAGTTTTCTACCTTGGTTGTTCACGACAAGCCTTTTGCATTCTTTGATTGTTCAAGAAAAGCTGGGGCATCTTAAAAGACTGAGTTTAGTACTTGCCTTTCTCGCGTTTTTCTTTAGTTTTTTTGGAACCTTTGTAACGCGTTCAGGAATTATCAGTTCGGTGCATTCTTTTGCACAATCTCCAATTGGTCCCAATTATTTATACTTTCTAGTGGGACTTATGGTCTTTTCTCTTGTTCTTTATGCAATTCGTGCTCCTTCCATATTACCTGCGGATCTCGGTAAAATCTGGGGTGTTTCCAAAGAGTCGGCACTGATTGTCACTCAATTTTTAATACTAATGTTCGGTTTTATAATTTTCATGGGAACTTTGTATCCTATTCTTTCAGAGTTGGTCACAGGTTCACGTTTCAATGTACAGGCTCCCTACTTTAATACTTTTGCTCCCTTTATTGGATTTGCACTCGTCTTAGCTTTGACCATAGGAAATTTGCTTCGCTTTCATAGTGGGAAACTTCTTGGTGGAAAAACTTTGTTAGTTATTGCGAGTTTTATTTCATTACCTTTAACATTTTTATTCTCTTATTACGGAGATGTTTTTCGTTCTACGGGATATGCGTTTGCAATGCAGTTCACAGGGATTTTCCTGTGCTTCTGGAGTTGGGTGTGTTTGACATACGATGCGTGGGTTCGTTTTAAAACTTACAGAGAAAAATCAGGGGCTATTCTAAGACAGCTTTCTTATTGGGGAGCTTATTTTGCACATGCTGGTCTTGTTCTTGCTATTTTTGGTTTCTTGGGAAATTACCGAGGACTGGATACACTTGTTACATTGCACAAGGGAGAAAAAACCGAGTTTTACAATTACAAATTCAGTTTTCAGGGAATGAATATCATTCAGGAAGAAAACGTAGAATTGTTTACAGCACCTTTAAGTATCTCAACTGAAAAAGAGCACCTTGGAGTGATTGCACCTGCTCGTGCGCATTATCCGACGAAGCCTGAACTCTTGCACGAAGTCGGAATACGTGGATCTTTCTGGCATGATATTTACATAGTCCTGTCTGATTTTTCCAAAGATGGTGAGGAAGCTACGTTTCAAATTCATATCAATCCTACTGTAAAAATAGTGTGGATAAGCGTGTTTTTACTTGTTTTAGGTGGGTTGCTTTCTCTGATGGATAGAGGGAGAGGTGTGCACTCGCGAGATTTTATGAGGGTTAGAGTATGAGATTTGTTTTTCAATGTTTTCTCTTTGTCTTTCTCACTCAAAATCTTTTTGCTCAAGATACGCATAAGTTGAATGCGAGTGTAGAGGCTCTTTCTCTCTCAGAAAAAGATTTGTATAAAAAATTAGCAGATGAATTGAGGTGTCCTACATGCACGGGTTTGAGTGTTTTGCAATCGGATGCTGCTTTCTCTGTGGAAATCAAATCGGCTTTAGTCGAACAGATTCGTGAAGGTAAGAAAGAAAAGGACATTCTTTCTTTTTTCAAAGAACGTTTTGGTTTGTGGATACTGCGAACACCTCCGAAGGAAGGCTTTCACTGGTTCGCATGGTATGTGCCCATTGGATTGATGATCTTTGGTGCTTTTGCTGTCTGGGGATTTTTCTGGAGACGTAGAAAAGAACCAGAGGTTCTGGGTATACGTCCAGCTGCTCTTATTTTGCAAGAGATGGAAAGGGACTTGGAGATGAGGAGAAAAGTAAAATGATTATGGTTCTGTGTATACTGACGTCTCTCCTTGTTTTTTTCTTTTTATTGATGCCTTTTTTTGTGGGTTCTGGAGGACCTTTGTCTCCTCATTCCTCTTTAGGGAGTCCTGAAAGTTTGGAGTTTATGAGAAAACGGCTGTTAGATAATTATCTCAAATGCGAAGAACTTTTTATGAATCAGCAATTGACAAAGAGGGAGTGGGAACAGCGTCAGATCTTTCTTACAAATCGTTATGTAGATCTAACACGTCGTTTGGATGCGTTGAGCTTTCAAAAGAAAGGTCCTTTGCAATGATTCGTATAGTTTTGTGTGTGAGTGTTCTGTTTACAAATATTCTGTTTGCGTTTCCAGGACTTGGTGACAAGAAAGAAACGGGAATTGCAAGAACTCCTAGTCACATCATTATTTTGCAAACGGATGCAGAGCTCTTGTGGGGGGCTTATTACTTTGCCGTGAATAATGCGACTGGTGAGGAAAGAGAGTTGAGTTCACACATTCGGTTACCGCGAGAGATCATAGATTTTCAAGCTGCGGAAGGTTTGACGAATGAAGACCTTGTGATTTCGAAAGATGGGGTCTTGAATGTACACAAAGTTTATCCCCCAGGGTTGAGTTTGCAAGGCATTCAGTTCAAAGTTCGAGTGAACAAAGACTCAGACAATGTGCTTACTCTTATTCCTGTCGAAGATATAGGACAGCTTTACATAGCCACACCTCAGTCGGATCTCTTGCATTTGAAAGCAGAAGGTTTCGTAGAAGGAATCCCTTCTATGCTTCAGGGGGCTTCTTACACTGGTATACATGCAGGAAATAAAAAAGCTGGGGAAAGCATAGTTGTGAGTATAAGTGGTTTTCCTGGGGGTCGACGACCTTTCCTTATCCTGGGGGCCTGTGTAGGTTTGCTTCTTCTCTTCTCGGTAGCTTTTCTGACTCTAAGGGGTCGACGCGATGAGGTTTTTGAGGGGGACGGATTTTTAAGTTGATTTTGTTTGCAGAATAAGTAGCTTGCTCCTTCCGACCTTCGTCTCCTTATTTTTTAGAGAGTGTTATGAGAAAGAAATTAGGTTTAGTGTCCCTTCTAGTATGTTTAACCACGAACTCTTATTCTAACAGTATTGAACTGAGTGATGTTCAATCAAAACCGAGCAAGAATACATCTGTGATTTTTACAGAGTCTTCTTACAACGGTGCTGTGGATATGATTACTTACGACATCGTTGTACAAACAATTATGTCCATTGTTGAATCTAAACCTGCAGGCATAATTTTTTCGACTCCGAACTACATCAGTGCCTTTGCAGCGTATTCTATTAGAAAATTTCTAAGAGCGTATACGGAGGTGGGAGGAGATTGGTACACGGAAAAGGCGCGAGAAGGTCTTATAGGTGCTTTTGGGGGAAGTCTTAAATACTCACCTAAGTACGCGAAACATATTGTTTCAAAAGCATCAGGAAATCCTCAGTGGTTTATACTCTTCGGTGCCATCAACAACGCACTCTACGAGCTTAATCGTGACAATTTTGAGTACTATTGTTCAAGAGATTCTTTGTACGATAAGACCATGTGTCTTTCGATTATGGCGGGTATTGAAGGTTTAGATGGGGCATTGACAGCTGCAGTAGGTCTTTCCTCTGGAGGTCTTCTTGGCGACACAAAAGCCGGCGCGCTTGTGGGTGCTCTTATTTACTTCCTCACCTTAGAAGGTTCACCAGTGCATGATATTGCAAAGGGTGGAGCTGATGCTTTAGCGAAAGGTGTGAATCTTTGCTATGACGAGCTTCAAAGGGCGAGTGAGGTTCCATCTGAGGGTTGCACTTTAAACGCTGAAGAAGATGAAGACTCTTTCTATCTTCCTTCGGAAGAAGATAAGGTTGAGATTTAGTTTTTTAAAACAGACTTGGCGTAAGCATTTTGTGGACTAAGTACGAGAAGCAAATTCAAAGCTTCTTTTGCTTCGTCCATTTTTTTTTCTAGTGTCATCAGTATAAGGCCTTTTTGTTCCAAAAAAGTGAGGTCGAGTGGATAGAGTCGAAGTGCTTCTTCTACTTTGGGAAGTGCTTCTTTGTAGGCTTTTTTATGAACTAAAATAGTACAGGTACGTAAAAGGCCCAGGTAGTTCATGGGATCACGTTTGAGAATTTCGGACGAAGCATCTAAAGCATTATTATAATCGAGAAGATTCATATAGAGCAGTGATAAAGCTAGCCATGGATCGAGAGCGTGGGGAAATATTTTTGCTGCATTCTTATAATGTTCAATCGAGTTCTTATATTTTTTTGCGTATGAGAGAAGAGAACCCAGACGTAGATTTAAAAAGTAATTCATTTTATTTGCGTTGTAGACATGGTTTACTTTTTTTGCAGCGTTTTCATAGTCCCCTTTGCTTTCAAGAACAAACGATTCTGTAATAGCCATACGTTCTTCCACTGTAAAAGCGAAAATTTTCGAGCATGTTAATAGGCTCAATGCCACTAAGACTGTTGCTTTCATATACACTCCTTATATTTTAGAAGTTGAAGAGGAGACCACCGATATAAGTTAAAGCTTTAATTTTCTTTGTGGTCACTTCGTAAGTTTCGTCGCTTGCTTGCAACTTTAAAGTGCAGTAGGGTTTGACATGAAAACTTGCTTGGATTCCGTATCCTGATATATAGTTTCTCAGAGCGTTATAGACTTGCGTTCCCTGATTACGCACTCCAAAAGCTTCATTGCCCATCCAGTAATTGCCACCTAATTCTACAAGCTTCCCTGCTGCTAAGAGTCCAACTCCCCATCTTTGATACTGAGATTTCAGTTTGAATCCTGTAGTCGGATCCGTTTTATGTTTCGCTGTTGCCATGATTATTTCATAGATCGCATTCAAATTCACATTTGTAGTTGCCCCCGTATGTAATCTTTGATCTATACTTACAGATCCTTGACTTGCGGACAAGTATCCAAGGGCAGAAGATGGGTAAGCTGAATAACTGAGATCGACTTTCAAAATTGTTAGAGGTGAAAATGTAAAAGTGCTTCCCAAACCATAAACAGCTCCTGATACCCCTGCACTTCTTTTTGCAGTTATCTTTGAGGTATAGCCTCGTAGTGTTGTTTTTTTGGAAAGAATTTTATGTCCTGAAAAATTCACCATATCTTGTGCATAAGAATGAGCGCTATTTGTAGGGGGGCTTTTCAACTTATAATGTTCTACTCCAAAACCCAAGCCCCACGAGAAACGACTATAGCCTCCATAAAAACCATAGAGGCTTGCAGATTTTTCAGTCTTCACTGGTGAAAAAGAACCTTGCCCAAAATATCCGTAGAACCATACGTGGGCTTTTGTGAGCTTTTGTATTTCAACTTCGAGATTCGTCGCAAGTGTGTCGTAGATATTTTTATCAACACGACGAAGAGTGGAGTCGTCAACTTGAATGAGAAGGGAAGCTGCGTAAACGTTATCTTTGAGTTTTTCTTGACAGTAAGAGTGGTAGAGCATCGCTCGATTTTGAATTTTAGGTGGAAGTTTGTCGAGGTCATCTTTTATAGACTCTAGTTCCTGCGAACAAATAAGATAGAGATCTCGCAAATAAGCATCGAATGCAGCCAGAAAAGATATTTCCACACCTTCTTGGCTTTTTGCTTGAAGATGTTGAGTGAAAACACAAGTACTCAGTGTTAAGAAACAAAGGAGTTTCTTAGAACCTTCGAACATAACGCAGCTCTCCCACTTAGAATAGAAGGAACCCTCGAAGAAGCTTCCTTTTTGCTAATGTTTTAGTATGAGCACCTTTGATTATAACATTAGCTTCTATTTCCATTGCTATCGTATTTAGAAGGTAGTGTGCGGAGATGAAGTATCTAAAATTGTATTTCGCTACCGAGTCTAGTTAGACACTACAGCACCACCGAGACACTCACCGTGCTCAGTGTAAAACACAACGGATTGCGCGGGTGCGATCGCTCTTTGCGGTACATCAAATACAACATGCAGATCACCGTTATCTTTGCGTGAAATCACGCAAGCTTGATCTTCCTGTCGATAACGGATCTTTGCAAAGCAATGCAAAGGTAAAGCCGGTGCTGCATTCGCAATCCAACTTTCTTCTATTCCTGTCAATTCGCTTTTCAACAATGCAGGATGATTGTGTTCACGTGCGACATAAACAATATTTTTGTCGAGATCTTTTTTAATCACATACCAAGGATTCCCAGGTCCACCCAAACCTAAGTGTTTGCGTTGACCTAAGGTGTAGAAAGCAACTCCATGGTGTTCACCTACAACTTGCTCATCCAGAGTTCTAAACTCACCCGTTTTCGGAGTGACATACTGACTTAAAAATTCAGGAAATTTGCGCTCACCAACAAAACAAATTCCTGTGCTATCTTTTTTCCCATGTGTGGGTAACCCGTGTTTGCGTGCAAGAGCACGCACATCACTCTTCAACATGTTTCCAATAGGAAACATAACACGATGCAAAGTTTTCCCTTCAATAGCGTATAAAAAATAGGACTGATCTTTGTTTGGATCGAGTCCTTTGAGTAAGTGTCCACTTTCTGTTCTACAATAGTGACCCGTAGCGATAAAATCTGCTCCGAGCTCAAGCGCTTTTTCATAGAAAACTTTGAATTTGATTTCACGATTGCAAAGAATATCAGGGTTGGGTGTGAGCCCCTTTTTATATTCTTCTACAAAACGAGAGAAGACTTGTTCTTTGTATTCTTTCGCAAGGTGGAAAGTGTAGAAGGGAATATCCAGTTTCGCACAGGTTGCTGCTACGTCATCATAGTCTTCTGCTGCTGTACACAAACCTTTGTTTGTTTCATCCCAGTTGCGCATGAAGATGCCTATCACTCGATAACCCTGTTCTTTAAGTATCAAAGCAGAAACAGAGGAATCAACTCCACCTGACATGGCTACTGCGACAAGGGGTTTATTTTCTTGAATATTATGCATGTTGGAAACCTTCCGTTGAGGGGGACTTCTTAACAAAAAGACGCCGCGTTGGCAACTTATGTTTCTCCTGTCATAATGAAGAGGTGTTCTTTTTTCTTCGCAAAATCGGATGGGTTTATGATGCAAAAAATACAAATTCTCCCAGTCTTTCTCTTAGGATGCTTCGTTTTGTCCTGTGCTCAAAAAACATCGGAACCGTCAAACTCTGTTGCAAAAATTACAGGTTCCACATCGACACAGTCTAATGTGGCCACCAGAGGGACTACAGGTAGCAGTTCCTCCTCCTTGGGAGGTTTGGGAAGTTTGCAATCCTTACTGAGTGGACTCACTGGTGGAGGATCTTCGTCAAGTAGTGGTGCGGGAATTCTTGGTGGTAGCGATGGAGCTATGGGAGGAGGAACGATGACAGGAGCAAACACAGCGAATGTGAATGCTATACAATGGTCAACACGATTTGGACCATCTTTTCTCTCCTTTCAAGTCTACGAAGTGCAAAAAAATTATTTGAATCAACAAAGTCTTCTTGCAAATAAAGACCCTGCAAAAAACTCGGATGTTTATGAATGTCCAGGTGATTCTCTTCTCGTAGGCTTTCGTGGGGTTTACGATCCCACGAAAGGTGATAGACAGATGCAAGCCTATTGTCAGTTTTTTGAAGATGGTGCAGGAAATCCTCTTATCAAGAGCAACTGTTCTGTTGTTCAAGCGGTCAATGCCGCTCAGGATGCAAATCCTTTTTCCTGTGGTGCGGGCCTATTTTTAGCTGGTTTTCGTGCAACGTGGTATGAACAACAAAAAGATAGAGCTTATGCTTTCGAGTGTTGTGAATTGCGTACTCAATCTGGGTCTAAAATGGTTTTTCAAGAAACAAAGAATACGACAACAAACACTTCAAGTCCTATTTGTGAAACACCTGCAGGCTCAGCTATAAGCCAAGCGAATCACTATTTGGGTGTCCTTGATAATCATTGTCATGGTGCTATGTACAATTATCAAACAGGTCAACAGGATCCTGCTCCCACTGCTATTCAGACAATTTATTCGAGTTACATGTCTCATACTTCTATCGAAGGAGAAGCACAGAATGATCGCATCTGGAACTTTCAGTGCTGTCAGTTGGGTGTTCCCTAAGCTTGATTAAAGGAACCGCGAGCCTAAGTTTTTCTCAGAGTTTTCTTCCACTCTTTTGCAAGTTTGAGAATGTCTTCTTCTTTCAGCGCATCAAATGCGTCTAAGTTCTTTTTTTCAATCAGATGCACTGATTTTATTTCTTCGTTAAAAACATCTGTAGGGAGTTCTTCTCTTACTCTTTCTATAATTTTCAGTAAGTCGTGTGAATTCGAAGTTTGAGAAAATAAATTTAAATATTCCTTCATTTGTGGGGTGTTGATTCCATAATAACTATGAAAAATTTTGCAAAATTCATTTAAATATTCGGTGTCAAGAATTTTCTCTTGGAAGAAATAAAGTGCGGGTTCAAAAAAATTATCGAAGTATAAAATAGGATCTGTCAGAGGTTTCATTTCTGTAAATTTAGAATGAGCTAATTTTCGAATTAAAATCGCATCCACATGAGCGCGTGGAGCTTTGATATAACGAAGCAATTGTAAAGATTCCAAACGAGGAACCCCGAATATTCGCAAATACTGCAAATAACCCATACGTGAAAGACGATTTTCCACAAAAAGTTTGATTCCCAAGTAAATCATAGGATCGGATTCTGCATTGTCTCCAAGCATAAGAAAATGACTCTGCGCATTGGAGTGCAAAAGAATGTTAAGAATCGCTGTGGATTTAAATGCGACTTGATTTTTTAATTGACTCAGTCGTCCCTGTCTTAAGTTGTAACCCTGGTTTTTAAAGGTATCGGAAGACCATGTGAGCCCATCTTGATGAAGTTTTTCCGAAAGAACTTTTCGCAATTGAGGAGGCGAAGCAGAGACAAAGTGTAAGGGTCTAGCCCTGGTTCCTAGGAGTCGGTGTCTATAGGCTTGTAAAAGTTCCTTGGCACCTAGGACTGTGACTTTCTCTCGAGCCTTTTCGAAGGGTATCTGAGCCATTTGAACAAAGGATTCAAAGGCCGTTTCCAAATAGGTTTTGTCTATATCGCAAATGAGATGTTCATCCGCTTGAGAAAAATCCTCAAGAAAGCGACTTTCAATCAATTTCCAAATTTTAAAACTCAAAACGACTCCCTTTTATTCTTTCCGAAGATGACAGAACTATGCCTTCCTAGTTAGAATAGAAAAAAGGCTAAGTAAAGAATTCAATAAGATGGGTGGAATCATGTCCGAAAGTCAACGGCTATGCTGCTACTGTCATCAGTATAAACCATGGATCTCCGCTAATAAAAGACTCAAAGATGGGTCCAGGTTATTTGTCGATGAGAAGAATGCACGTTGGTCAGGAAAACGCTGTCCTGATTGCGAAAGAAAGCGTGTACGTGCAGCTTTAAAATGCACTGGCTTCGAAAGAGAACTCATATTCAATGAACTCACCAAGCAAGGTTTCGAAGTTCTTACACACACTTTTCCTATCAAAGTTCGAAGAGAAGGCCCCATCCTCAATGTTGGTGTGCGTTATGCAAGTGCAAAAAATGGACAAATTGTTTTAGAAGATGAGAGTTTAGCTCAAGACTGCGATCTTTACATACTCCTCTTCTCCTCTGCTCGTCTGATAACCAAAGAACAGATCGAGCGCATACACCCTTCTCCGCTTAAAACAAATGTCATGGACGTGCGAAGACCTGAAAATCTTCGTAATGAAACTCAGCCGAGTAGTGTTTAGGTTGTCGCTATCGTGAACGGGAGCCTGCGCTTCCGAAGCTCCCTCTTTCTTGGGAGTCTTGTGGAGATTCATGCGTAGATTCAAAAAAATGAACCTTCGCTTTGGTTCCCAAATTGAAAATAGGAACTTAAGAAATATTTGTCTATAATTTGAGCAGATGTGTTTTGTTATTCCGTTCGCGAGACAAAAGGATTCGCTGTTTGAATTTTCATCGCTTTTTGCATATATTTGGGCTATCCCGTCAAATTGTTTGGATCATGTGAGTTTTCTTTTTGAGTAGGATAGGCAAATGCCTCATATAAATTCGTTGGACATCTTCAAAGGCATACCGAATAAGCTCACGCTCTTCAGAGTTTGCGTGATCCCTGTGCTTCTTTTCCTATATCCTCTGGATTTTGAAAATTTGAATATTTTCTGCGCTTTTTTATTTGCGGTTGCTGCGTGGACGGATTTTTTTGATGGTTTCATAGCGCGACAATTCAAGATGGAAAGCAAATTGGGAATGTTGCTGGATCCTATTGCGGACAAATTGCTTACAACTGCGGCCTTGGTTCTTCTCGCAGCAGACCACACGCTGTGGTCTTGGCTGGTGGGGCTTCTTCTTTGCAGAGACCTTGCGCTTTCAGGTGTGCGGCTTGTTGCTCGGGAACAGGGGATTTCGATCCCCGTGAGTTGGTTTGGCAAATTCAAAACGTTGTTTTTAGACACCGGTATTTTTTGTTTGATGATGAAAAAGCAATTGTTTGATTGGCCTTTCCGCGAAGTGGGAATGATCTGTTTATGGTTGGGTGTATTCCTTTCTTTTTATTCTGCTTGGTTATATTTTCGAGATTTCTTCCATAAAATAACTCCTGAGTGATGCTACAATTAAAGAGTGTCTTTGTTTCCTGTAAAAAGGCTTAGTCTATGAAGCTTCGATTCTGGGGTGTTCGAGGGTCTAGACCCACACATAGATCTGATATTCTAGGCTATGGTGGGCATACAACGTCTATGGAGTTCGTCCTTGAAGATAAGGATTTCCTGATCTTCCTCGATGGAGGTTCAGGACTTTCCCGTTATGGTCGGCATACGGGTGAGTATACGGAAAAGAAAAAAGTATATTTTCTAATCACTCACACCCATTGGGATCATATTCTAGGTTTTCCCTACTTCAAACTTTTTCTCAATCCTAAAATCAAATTTACATTTTTTGCATCGACAACATCCAAAGCGCGATTTTCAGATTTATTTTTAGCTTTGCAAAGATCGAGTCACCTGCAAGTTCCTCCCTTTCTTATGCGTTCGAAATTGAGATTCACCGAAGTAAAACCGGAAACAACATTTCTCATAGAAAATTGCGTCGAAGTCAAAACTCATCAGATCAATCACCAAGGCATTACACTTTCCTATAGACTTCAATATAAGAATTCTTCGGTTGCTATCGTTACAGACAATGCGCCTATTGAAAATGGAAACTATCTTGGTGAAGGTATGAGAGAACGTGCGAACTCGGATCCTCTGGCGTTTGAAAAAGAATACAACGATTCTCTTGTTAACTTTTTAGAAGATACACATACGGTAGTTTTTGACACGCTTTTTACCGAGAAGAATTTAAAAGCAGATTGGGGACATTCCACTACACGACGTGCTTTAGAATTTTGTAAGAAAGCAAAAGTAAAACGCATGATTATTTTTCACCACTCGCCAGAAGATTCGGATAGCGATCTTGAAATCAAGAAAAAAGATGTGAAAGATGAAGCAAAAAAATACGGATTGGAAGTGGTGATTGCAAGAGAGGGGGAAGAATGGACACTTTGCGAGTAAAATTTTGGGGAACTCGTGGAATTATTCCCTCACCCCGAAAAAACACTATAGAGTTCGGTGGGAATACAACATGTATACAAGTTGTATTCGAAGATAAGCTGATCGTTGTGGATATGGGTCATGGAGCTGCTCTCTTTGGAGAGACTTTAGAAGAGAGAATTCTTAATAAAAATGAAAGTTTTGAAATCCATATTTTCTTCACTCATTTTCATTGGGATCACATTTTAGGTCTGCCTTTTTTCCATCCGATTTATTATCCATCGACTGTTCTACATATCTATGCGCCTGTTCCCGTTTCCGAAATGTGGGAAAGTTTGGATGTTTTGTTTGATGGAAGTTATTCTCCTTTTGCGGGTATTGACAGCATGCCTTCCAAAATTCATTTTCATGAGTTAAAAGGCACACTCGCCTTAGGGAATTTGATTGTCGATTATATTCCTTTGAACCATCATATTCACGGACAAGAACTTGTAGCTTCTGACGTCTATTCCTATCGATTTAAAGCAGGAAGGTCGTCACTCGTTCTTGCAAGTGATCACGATGCACATCCGAGTCCTTTGAATGATGCGTTTGTTGAATTTGCAAAAGGTGCTGACATTTTAGTTCATGATGCGCAGTATACTGAAAAAGATGTGCTGGTGGGTTGGGGGCATTCCACAGTAACTCAAGCTTTGGATAATGCCCGTCGCATTGATTCCCGTTTGTGCCTATTAACGCATCACGATCCTGAAAGAGATGATGCCGACATTCATGCTTTAGATGCCGAATATAAGGCAAAGCCGGAATACAAAGGTCTTCACTTTGAATTTGCTCGCGAAGGTGTTCTCTACGCCACTTCTGCTTACAAAAAATAGACAAAAGATATCTTCCGCGTTAGGATCTTTCCTCTTCTCAAAAAAAGGAAGCATCCATGACTTTTCAAAAAAAATATGACGTACTGACGATTTGTAATGCACTTGTAGATATTATTTACAAAGCAAGTGACCTTGAATTGAAGCAGTTCAAGCTAACAAAAGGGCAAATGAACCTGGTTGAAAGCGAAAAACAACTCGCTATACTTCGGCATTTTGCGGGGCGTGAAACAACCGTGGAAATCGGTGGCTCCTCCTTGAATGCGATGCGTGCTCTTGCTATGTTGAAAAAGAAAACAGTGTTTGCAGGAATGCTCTCAGAAGATCCTCATGGTTATACAGTGCGTAAGAGATTGGAAGATTTGAATATCAAAGCCAATCTTCATTACACAGAAAAAGATGCAACAGGAACCTGTGTGGTTCTCGTAACTCAAGATGGCGAGCGTACGATGAATACACACTTGGGAGCTTCACGTTTATATACCAAAGACATCATTCCTGTAACGGACATCCAAGAAGCTCGGATTTTTCATATCAGTGGTTATCAGTGGGATACAGAAGCTCAAAAAGAAACCATTGCAACTGCCTTGAAACTTGCAAAAGAAGCAGATTGTGAAATTTCCTTTGATCTTGCGGATCCTTTTGTCGTGAGTAAGTACAAAGACTCCTTTACTTCCATCATTGAAGAATATGCAGATATTGTCTTTGCAAATGAGGAAGAAGCGAAACTTCTCTATGGGCTCTCCGCGCAAGAAACAGCGCAACGTATAGTGGATTCCGGTGCTATTGCTGTGATCAAATTGGGCGCGAGAGGTGCTTGGGTTCAAAATAAAAAAGAAGCTTTTCAAATCGGTGCGGTGCCTACGGATGTTGTCGATACAACAGGGGCGGGGGATATGTTTGCTGCTGGATTTTTATTTGGGCACCTTTCAGGATTAGGTTTAGAGACTTCCTCTCATATCGCTGCTTATCTCGCGAGTGATGTGATCAGTCGCTATGGTGCTCATCTTTCAGAAGAAGCTGTGGAATTTATTTTGCGGCATCACAGCAAAAGCACGCACAACCGCGATAAAAAAGACTTTGCTTAGAGTCCAATTGCCCTGCTTCTTTACAAAATCTTAAGAAAGGTATTATATCCTCTAAACCTTTGAGAATTTTTTGCTCACGCATCAAGGAAATATTTAGGCAATGCAAACTCAAGTTGACAGTACTATAGCAGAAGAGAAAAAAGTAAAAATCAAAGAAGAACCTGCATTTTTCAGTTATGAGAATTTGCGTTCCCTCTTCATTCTTATCCTAGCTATTTTAGCAATTCGTTGGTCGTGTGCTTCTCCTTACCACGTTCCAACGCCATCGATGGAGCCTTCCATTAAAGTAGGTGATCGGTTGCTTGCTTACAAACTTGCATACAATTTGAAATTGCCATTTACAGATTATGTTCTTTTCGAGTGGGCTCAGGTGAAACGGGGAGACATCATCATTTTCAAATATCCAAGGGATACGAGTCTGGATTATGTGAAACGTGTGGTGGGTATTGCAGGAGATCGTCTGCGTTTAGTGGATGATGTGTTGTATATCAATGGTGTTCCTCAGCAGAGAGTGAATCATAATTTTGATCGAGCGATACTTGAAGATATTACAGTGCAGAAAGATCGAAAAGATTTGTATGAAGAAACTTTGGATGGTGTGAAGCACTGGACTATGAATTCCAATTCCGAGATGCGTGCATATGGAATGGCTAATTGGCATAGTACGGAAGATTATGTAGTACCGGAAGGTTCTGTGTTTACGATTGGTGATAATAGAGATGATTCTTCGGATGGCCGCTTTTGGGGTGAGGTCCCTCTTTCTTATGTAAAGGGTAAGGCTCTCTTTGTGATCTGGAGTATGTACACGGAGAAAGATGAAGTCCTTCCTAAGATGCGATTTAGCCGTTTTTTCACCTGGCTTCACTGAGGCAAGTTCCTAAAAATAGAGATATAATTTCGATCTTGTCAGTTTTTCTCAGAAGGTGCCGAAAGAGGGATGAACGTCTTTCGTGTTCGATAGGAAGAGGGCATCATGACAGCAGGACAAGAACATAAATTCATCTTCATGAAAGAATACTGGGTAGGCGATTCTCGTGACGGGGTTCTTGTCAACGGTGATGGTTATCACTTCTTCCGTATGCTAGCAGATGGTTTGATACTGGAAGCTTTTGAAGTTTATGAAAATGAAGAAGGTGAAGAGGTAGTCACTCCTCTACCTGAAATGTTGAATGTAGGTTGGATCAAAGATCTTGGTTTTGACAATATGGAAGAATTGGATCCTATCGAAGAAAGAGAATTTCAAAGAATCAAAAAACTCAGTGATGCACACATACAAGATTGAAAAATTTATTCTTCTTCATCGTGTATCAGAGATTCCCTGCGAATTTGTAAAATACTTTTATACCATGCTAGAGTTTGTTCAATAAGCCATTGGTTGGCAGTGAATTGAGCTGGGGGAATGATTTCTTCGCAGTAATCGAGAAACTCCGCTTCATTGGCATCAGGATTCGCTTTGATCCACATTTTAACCTTTTTTTTGAATTCATTTATATCCAACATAGAACCCTACATTTGTTAACATTTATCTTTCGGAAAATTTATGAGAGTCTTTAGGTAAAAAGTATCTGTTTTCTTTTCTTGATAAGGATTCTAACAACCATGACACCAAATCTCCCGCTCAGTGATTTTATTGCCTTAAAAGAATTATTTTTAGCTTCTAAACAAAGCCCTTTTCCTAATGGAGCCTTTGAACTATTAGGAGACAACCTGAAAATTTGGTTAAGCAACTTATTAACCAAATTAGGAGTGGGAAACCAGCTCCTTGTCCTCGGAAAGGTGCACCCACAGGCAATATTGGAAGGTCGTGTGTATGTTGCAGAAGGTGCGACTGTGGAACCTACAGCTTATATTCAAGGGCCGGCATATATAGGGCCAGGAACGGAAGTCCGACATGGTGCTTATATTCGAGGCAATGTCTATGTGGGAAAGAGTTGTGTCGTAGGGCATTGCACAGAAGTCAAATCTTCCGTGTTCTTCGATGGAGCTAAGGCGGGTCATTTCGCTTATGTCGGAGATTCTATACTTGGTCGGAATGTGAATCTCGGAGCAGGAACCAAACTTGCAAATTTGAAACTTCGAGCGACCGAAGTTTCCTATCTTGATCCTTCCACACGAAAACGTGTGGGAAGTCATTTGAAAAAGTTCGGAGCCATAGTCGGAGATGAAGTGCAAACAGGTTGCAACAGTGTTCTGTCGCCGGGATCTTTGTTGCTTCCTAAAACTTCAGTACTCCCTTGTGCGCATTTTCATGGAACTTTGTTTCCGAAAAACTAAAATTTTCTATTTAAAACCCATAATTCAAAAAAATCGACGAATCCAGGTGCATGGGAACCTGTTGCAGGAAAAATGGAATTGGGAGAAAGTCCTGAGCATACACTTGTAAGAGAAGTTTTCGAAGAAGCAGGTTTGCGTGTGGAAGCACCTATGTCCCCTGTTTATACAGCTCAGTCTTTGCGTGGAAATGAACCTATGCTTCTCTTATATTATGTATGTGAGTCTGAAAGTGGGGATGTGACCATATCGGACGAACATTCGGAATATGCCTGGGTGGATGCTCAGACCTTTATGGAACGTGTACCTTTTGCTGAAATTCGTGAGCTTATGCGACGTGCACTTTGATTTTTCCTTGGAAAATCAACAGATAATATCTCCTTGCCTCGCCATCTGACAAAGTATATCTTTGGATTTCCGCCTTATTCGTACAGCCATTTAAAGGTATTTATGAAATTAAAAAAGATCATTTCAGAGTTAGTGTCTTTAGCTCTTATAGTGTTTGTTGTATTTGCATTTAAATCGTCTTTCATTGCAAATTATACCGTTCCTACAGGTTCGATGAAACCTACGATAGAACCTGGTGACAAACTCATTGTCAATAAAATGTCCTACAACTTTCGCGTTCCTTTTACAAAAATTTCTCTTTATGAATTTGGTAAACCGCAACGTGGACAGGTCATTGTCTTTGAATGCCCTTATGATCCTTCTATCACCTTTGTAAAGCGTCTCGTGGGATTACCGGGAGATGACATTGAAGTGGAAAACGGATTGATTAAAATCAATGGAACACCGTTAGAATTGTCTATTAAAAATGAGAGTGAACTTTCAGATATTATCTCTTCCGGTGGTCTCTATTATGAGGTGCTCGGAGACAAAAATCATATTGTAAGAAGAGTTCCTCGTTTTCCAAAAGTCCCTTATGTTCATGTTAAAGTTCCAGAAAACTCTTATTTTGCAATGGGTGATAATCGAGATGAAAGTGCAGATAGTCGTAGTTGGGGTTTTGTCCCTGCAGAAAATATTTGGGGAGAAGCAAAGTTTATTTACTTCTCCTTTGAGTGGCCAAAGATCCGTTGGGAAAGAATCGGAATTAGTTTTTAATTAATTCGACATGCGTCAGCAACGATTTCAGGAACTCAAAACAGCTCCATAGAATCCATCCATCTTTGCATGTTGTGGTAAAGATAAAAATTCTTCACGCAAAGTTAAACCGAATTTTTTTACAAAAGAAGCAACCTGGTCTTGGTTCTCTTGTGGAAGCACACTGCAAGTAGCGTAAACAATACATCCACCAGGTCGGAGGAATTTCATAGCATCGGAAAATATCTTTGCTTGCAAAATTTGTAATTCTTCAAGACCTTCCTTTGTAAGTTTCCATTTCAAATCGGGATTGCGTCGTAAAGTTCCTGTTCCTGAACAGGGAGCATCGACAAGAACCCAATGCATTTTTGCTTCGAGTTGTTTCTTTTTCTTCACATCGTCAGCATTTACAAATTGTGCATTTTGAACACCTGCACGATTCATGCGTTTTTTAGCTTCTAACAAAGCTGCTTTGCGAATGTCGTGTAAAAAAAGCTGTCCTCTATTTTTCATCTGTGCTGCGATGGCAAGAGATTTTCCGCCTGCACCTGCGCAGTAATCGAGAACCCAGTCGTTGGGAGACGCTTTGACCAAGTCTGCAATATATTGACTGCCTTCATCCTGTACTTCGAATTTACCTGCTTTGAATTCAGGCATTGCAAAAAGATTGATGTTAGCATGTAGAGTTAATGCATTTCTATGTTCACACAGAGTGAAGTCGGAAGATGTTTTTTTTAATTCGTCCATAAACTCTTCACGAATACATTTCAAAGTATTCACACGAAGCGTTAAGGGGGCTCGCTCATTGCTTATGCGACAGAACTCCGTAGCTTTTTCTACACCATAAGCTTTGACCAGAATTTCGAAAAGGAAGTCTGGACAACTTACTTGGACGGAAGCTGCTAGATTCGAAATATCTCGATCTTTCAACGTTTCGAGTATCTCAATGCGCTTTTCCCAAGATGCTTTTCCTGAAATCAAAGCATCTACTAAACGTTTCTGACGTATCAACTCATAAACTTTTTCCGCTATCCACTTGCGGTCTTTGGAACCTATTGCTTTGTGTAAGCGGAAATGTTCACGAAGGAAACGATCGAGTGGAAAATTTTGTTTGTCCCAAGCTTCCAATAAAAGAAGAAGGTGGTGGAGTCTAAAAGGTTTTCTATTAGAGATTTCTTGCAAACTTGACTCCTTGTTCAATAGCACGTTTTGCATCCAGTTCTCCTGCTTCATCGGCACCACCGAGAAGGGTGAAGGGAATACTCTTTCCTATTTCGTCTGCAAGTTTTCTTAACGGCCTTTGGCCTGTGCACAGAATTACGTTGTCTACTTGCAGAACGTGTTTTTTGTCATGCTGAGTGTAATGCAAACCCTCGTCGTCGAATTTCTCATAAGTCACACCCGTGTGAATTTTCACATCTTGTTTTTTCAAAGAGATGCGGTGTATCCACGAAGTCGTTTTCCCGAGATGCTTGCCTATTTTCCCTGGACTGCGTTGGAAGAGTGCAATCTCACGAACAGGATCATGGTGTATAGCTTTGGCAAGCAAAGCCCCTCGGTGTTGTACTTCTACGTCCACTCCCCATTCTTCGAGAAAGGCTTCGGGATGAAGACTAGGCTCTCGCGAGTTTTTGAGAAGGAACTCAGCAGTGTCAATCCCAATACCACCTGCACCAATAATTGCAACACGTTTACCAACAGGTTTGTGATCGCGAAGAACTTCTAAATATGTAAGGACTTTAGGATGATCGACTCCTGGAAACTGCGGGATATAGGGGACTACACCGCTTGCGATGAATACATGATCGAACCCCTTTAAATCTTCGAGTTTAGCTTCGCAATTTGTTTTTATAAGAACATCATGCAGACGAAGTTGTGTATGAAAGTAACGGAGTGTTTCTGAAAATTCTTCTTTTCCCGGAATCTGTTTTGCAAGGTTAAATTGTCCACCAATGACGGAATCTTTTTCGAAAAGAACGACTTTGTGTCCACGTTGAGCGCTTGTGAGTGCAGCAGATAAACCTGCGGGTCCCGCACCTACAACTGCAATGTTTTTAATACGAGGACTGGATTCTATGTTGAGTATGGTTTCGTAACAGGCTTGAGGATTCACAAGACAGCTTGCTATTTTGTTGGCAAAGACATGGTCTAAACAGGCTTGGTTGCATGCTATGCAAGTATTGATTTCTTGTGAACGTTGAGTCATGGCTTTCGCAACGAACTGTGGATCCGCGAGAAGGGGGCGAGCCATGGAGACCATGTCCGCATGTCCCATAGCAAGTACGCTTTCTGCGATCTCAGGTGTATTGATGCGGTTCGAAGTAATGAGTGGAATATTGAGATGTTTTTTGAGTTTGTGTGTGACGAAAGTAAAACATGCTCGAGGCACACGTGTTGCAATCGTGGGAATTCTTGCTTCGTGCCAACCGATTCCCGTATTGATGATCGTAGCTCCCGCTTCAACAATTTTTTTCCCAAGCTCAACGACTTCTTCCCAAGAAGATCCTCCTTCGACGAGATCCAACATGGAAAGTCTGTAGATGATAATAAAATTCTTCCCTACACTTTCGCGAGTTTGTCGTACGATTTCGACAGGAAAACGTATACGTTTTTCAAAAGTTCCTCCCCAGTCATCTTTACGTTTATTGGTTCTCAGTGCGATAAATTGATTGATGAGATAGCCTTCCGATCCCATGATTTCGATACCATCATAGCCGGCTTTTTGTGCAAGTTTTGCGCAATTTATAAAATCTCTTATGGTGCTTTTGACTCCGTTTGATGACAAAGCCCAAGGTGTGAAGGGTGTAATAGGGGATTTGAAACGGGAAGGAGCTACAGCGAGAGGATGGTAACCATAACGTCCCGCATGCAGTATTTGCATTGCGATTTTTCCACCTTCCGCATGGACAGCGTTGGTGATGATGTTGTGGTGTTGCATCTCTTTTGTGTTTGTAAGCTTTGCAGAGAAGGGTGATACCCAACCTGCTCTATTTGGTGCAATACCACCGGTGACAATGAGACCGACTTGTCCGCGTGCTCGTTCGGCATAGAATTTTGCAAGGCGTTGAACTCCGTTTCGTTTTTCTTCGAGCCCTGTGTGCATGGAACCCATAAGCACGCGGTTTTTCAAAGTTGTAAAGCCAAGATTCAGCGGAGAGAGCAGGTAGGGATATCGAGATGTCATAGAAACTCCGTAGATTAAGTACGGATTGAGTCTAGAGGAATAGGCTGTGTGTTCTCAATAAGGAATTTTTTTTAAGGTGTGCCAGAAGCGATTAAGAATAGTAAGAGCTCCACCTACAATACACCACATATAGAAGTAGTTCATAAAATTTAAATCCCACCTTAAGAGTTCACTCAAATACATTCCGAAAGTGCAAAGCATCAGTGCAAAAAGTCTATCTGTTTGACCTGTAGGTCCCACGCTCACCACTGGAAGCTGAATCATGAGTCCCACAAGTCCAAAAAATGATGTGAGCCAAGCGCCGAGCAGTACGAAGATGGTCATCACCTTATAAGTTGGTTCAAAGATATAGAGAAGAGAGCCTAGGAGGATGGCATCACAAATTTCAGGAATCATCTTGTTAATATAATCGCCTTTAGCGGAGGGCTTATTAAATTGAACTGCAACGTAACCATCCAATGTAGCAATGACCATCCTCAAAAACATAAGAAGCATCGCAAGAAGATATAAAGACAGACATTCCTTGGCCCAATAGAAGCAGAAAGAAGTCGATATACCTACAGGGATCATGGAATAGGATATATGATTGGGATCGATGTTTTTAAAGAGAGGAAGCAAAACACTTAAAAATTCACGAGCTTTGTCTTTTAATTTATACAAACCTATATCCATGGAAATCCTATTTGAAAATAGAAAGGCGAAGAGGGCCCATAGCCATCATAACAGCCGTGCTATCTTCACTCGTTTTTTCAAGAAGAGAATCAGCTTCTAAAATGTCTTCGATCTCTCTTTCCAAACGAGCGATTTTCTCTTTTACTTTCAATTGAGAAGTCAATGTGAGGTTTCCAGAAAGGAAGATAAAACTTTCATTTGATTTTTTGAAATCTCTTTCAAGAAACGAATTTCTCATTTCCGATTCGAAAATTTTATAAAGAGGTCCGTTTTTTCTCCATTTGATATTCTTACTCACAAGAACTTTAACTTTTCCACCTGGATGAAATTCTATAAGTTTAAGACGGTCCAATTGAATTAAAGATTTTTCAAGAAGGAGCTTTGGGATTTGAAATTTCTCTTCTATTTTTTTTAAATCCCATTGCCTTAATACAAGGTAAAAAACTTTAAAAAGATTTAAGTCCTGACTCAGAACTTCTTCTTGTTCTAAAGTTAACACGTTTGGTTTATTGGCTCTGCTAATATCAGAAAGTCTTGCCAGCTCGAGTAAATTGCTTCCAATAACGTCACAAATAGACTCCAATCTTTTTACACTCAGAACTTCTTCTTGATTCAAACATCTTTTGATAGTTGGCTCACTTAATCTTAAAGCTTTTGCGAGCTCTCTATATGTTATCCCTTTGGAACTCATAATATTTTTTAATGATTGAAGAAGCTTTTGTGTTTGATTCACTAATACATCTCCGGAAAAAAGAAGTGATAGTAGTGAAAGAATAGTGGCGCAGCAATGATCAGACTATCTACTCTATCTAGAATGCCTCCATGTCCTGGAATCAGATCACTGAAATCTTTGATCTCGCGATCTCTTTTAATTGAAGACATAAAGACATCTCCGAAGAAGCCAAAAAAGGAAAGAACGCATCCTGCGCCTAGAGATTCAAGTGCATTCATAGGTGTGATAAAAGGTCCTAAAAAATAGGATAAGAAGGGGCTTAGAATCATACCACCCAAAAATCCTTCGAGTGTTTTATTAGGGCTTACTTTCGGTAAAATTTTGATATGTCCGAAAGTTTTCCCACAAAGATACTGCGCCACATCATTGAACTGTGTAACTAGCAAGACAAAGGTCATCAGACCGAAAGGCTCCACAACAGGAGTGTAAGGATTGTCTAAATTGATAAAATAAACGAGATGGCTCAGGCAAAAGGTTGTAAGAAGTAAACCCCATTGCAGAAGCCCAATATTTTTTATAAAATTTTTGATTTTTTGAGTAAAAACAAAAAAAAGTGAGAGAAGGACCTGAGCATGCAGTGGGATTAAAATAAGAAAGAGGTCATAGCGTTTGAAATAGACTGCAAGGTATTGTAGAGGGATGAAAAGATAAGATACGTACAAGTAAAAATGAGGAAGATCTGAAAGTTTGAGTATTTTCAAATACTCGCGAAAACCTAAAAAACTTACGAGACAAAACAGAAAAGTGGCACCTAGTCTCCCACCCCAGAAGGCAAGAAGAGTTACTGCAAAAATTTTAAACCAGGAAGTAATGCGCGAAGAGAGGGAGTCAAAATTATCTCTTTTAAATTTTCTTTGAAGAATTTTAACAAGAATTTTTGCAAAACCAATCAACATAAAAATGACCACGAAGATGTAAAATATTCGTGGAGAATGAAAAAAAAGAGCTATGTTTTTTTCAAGAGAATCAAACATAGTCTCATTTTATCATGTTTCTTGAATTTTAGTCCTCGTGCAGATTATTCTTCGATGCCGTTGATCAGCAATTGTTTTTCAGGTTCACGAGCTTGTTCCTGTGACGAAGCGTTTGCAGCGACTCCACTCAGTGCGTTGAAAGCAGAAAATCCCCACTTTCCTATGCTCCAAGCCTGCTTTGCAACAGCAGGAGCTCCAAACATAAATACAGAAGCGATGGTAGCTGCTGTTACTGCAGGTGGAACCCCTAAATAAGCTCCGACCAAGGTCCCCGCTATAACGCCGGCACCATAAAGACCGGTATATAAGACACTTGCAAGGCTTGCACCTTTAACAACGGCTACTGTTAGTGCTCCTGCGCTAGCTGCTGTTGCAAGTATCAACTCAGGATGTTCCGTAATGAAGTCTGTGATGCTCTCTAAAACTGTTTGCTCGTCTTGAATTTCTGCTTGACCTGAACCACCGTTATTTCCTCCATCTGATGAAGAACTGGAATTTTTGCTGTGGTTTTTATCGTCCGTATGAGAGATCTTTTGCTGTGCTTCCCACTCTTTTTGTCTTTCTCTTTCAATACACTCTTTGTCTTTTCCACATTTAAGAACTATACGATTCGGTATTCGAGCTTCGATGAGGATCATTCCTGGTCCTACTTTTTTCGGTGTGTCATATGCAAACGCAGCACTTGTTATGGACATTGCAAGGATTATATTTATGGACTTACTAAACATGATTTTTTCTCCTTTTTGTTTTAAAGAATTTCGCTGTATTGCAAGTAAGCGTCTGCTGCTGCTTTGAAAGCAGGATTGTTGAAATCATAAGGTGAAGCTCCCCCACCAAAGTAACCTGAAAATCCTGAATGAGACACCAATGGAATCACGACTGTTGCAAAGGAAACTAAGGGAATTAAAACACTCAAAAAGGTTGAAAGTAAACTAGACCTATTTGAAAGCTTAGGTTGAGACTGTCCGAAAGAAGCTTTTTCTTTTTCCATTCTGCTGTACTCAAATTGTACGTCAACATAGCGACCGTCTATCCAATGTAGGTAGCGTGTTTCACCTGTTGCTGGATCTTTCACGACGATAACCATTGTAAATTCACTGTTATCTTCCTCTATCTTTCCATCTTCACTTGCGTGTTCACCAACAATTCCGCTCTCAGAGGAAGAATCATCGGACCCCAATGCAAAATTAGGTATTCCGGAGAGTGTCAAAAGAATTAGGAAATTTATTTTTAAAATCGTTGCTTTCATTTTTTTTCTCCTTTTGTATGTCAGGATCTTAATTAAAGCGACAAGGTATGAAAATAGCGAAAAAATAGGTATCACAAATTGATACCTATTTGCGATGAAATAGTCCTAAGATCTCGAATTCTGAGAGCAAGGGTTTAGATCCCTGCTGCTATTTTTTAGTTTCCCTTATGGATACCTCGGTCTTCTTTTTTTAAAATGCGCTTGACAATATATGCAAATAACCTTCTGTTTTCATTCAAATTTTAAGGGATATTAATTTTTGACTCAAAAAATTACGACCAAGTAACTGTGTTTTATTCAGTAATTTTTTTTGACGTTTTCTCTGAACCACGTGGGGTCCGTGTTTCTTAAAGGAACATGGGGTATCGCGGTATTTCACTGAAAACCGAAAGGGGGACGTATGTTGGGTTATTGGTATAAAGAGCAAAGAAAGAGTAACGTCTTGCGAACTGCGAAGATAGTTCTCGCAGTAGCTTCGTTAGGTTTCACTCTCAACGTGAAAGCTGATAAAGATGATAAAAAAGATAAAAAGGTGGAAGTCATCCATTATGAAAACTTCAATGGATCTGATCGAACTAGTTTGCTCCAAGAGTATCATAGCAAATGGATAAACCCTTATGGTCCGGGAGAAATGGCAGTGGGTGGTGTCACGGATGTTAAGGATGGCAAACTCATCCTCCAAGCAACCCCTTTCAGAACATCGTATGATTACTCTGTTTACGACCACATTAAATATCTGGGTATAGCGACTCAAAATTTCAACATCCCTGATGATGGAACTTTGACTTTTACAACAGATATTTGGTCAGAAACTCCAGGAGTTATACCAGGGCTCACAATGGAAGGTACCTTCATGCAAACTGGTGCACCATACAGAGCTTCTGTTTTGGTTGGTCAGCAAGCAGGTGCAACAATCCACCTCATAGATTTTGCAACAGGTCAGTTGTTTGACTGGTTTGTTAGTGGAAATAAAGTTTTCTGTTTAGCGGAAAGACTTCCATCATCTATCACAGGCTCACCTATTCCCGCAGGTAGAAATGAGATGTACACCACAATTTTGAAAGAATGGACAGTAGATTCAGGCATGAATAACTATGGTTTCACTTACCACAGACATCCAGGTAAACGTGATTCCGTAGACTTCTTGCTTAACGGTGAAGTTGTTCTTTCTCTTACAAATATCGGTATCCCACCTGATAAACAAGGGATGGACATCATCACTTACCCCGCTTTAGGTAACGGTGAAATTCTCGATAGCCAAATTCACTCTTTCTCTTTAGGTCATGGTATGTTCAGCTTACTTGATGCGTTCCCTTTCCAACATCCAGAATCACCTGAACTTTCAGTTTCTATCCCTGTTGCAAACAGAATCTTTGGACAAGGAGTGAGTGCAAAATTTGACAATTTCGTTGTCAAAATCAAACATTCTTCTGAAGAAGACGACTAAAATACAACATTACGTTCTAAAAAATATTGCCCTTTCGTTTTTCGAAGGGGCAATATTTTTTCTTTTGAAAAAAATCAGTGAGCTTGGATGTTATTTTGAGAAGAAAGGGTTCGAGCTTTTTGCATAAAAGTTCTTACTCTTTCAGGCTCAACTTCATTATCCCCTTTTCCCTCTTTTTTGAAACACGAGCCTACAATAATCCCATCGACTTTATTGTAAACTTTGCTCACATTTTCTGGAGTTGCACCACTTCCTATGAGCAATGGTAAAGTGCTATGCTGACGGACGGTTTCAATACTTTCAATTTTCGTTTCTGCTCCCGTCAATTCCCCTGACACAATAAGTGCATCAGCTAAAGCTCTATATTGTGCATCATGTGCTTCCATTCCCAGTCCTCTGGAAGCAAGAGGTGCTGCATGTTTAACCCCTACATCTGCAAATATTAAAACCTTCGATTTCAGGGATTCCCTCAATCTTAAAGTGCGATGACTTAAACTCTGCATAATCCCCTGTTCACTCACCACAGTTCCCACATGAACATTCACGCGGATAAAAGGGGCTTGAACAGCTGTTGCAATTGCTAGTGCGGATTCAGCATCATTGCGGAGTACATTGATTCCAACAGGGATTTTTACAAAATTGATAATGTCTCGTGATATCGAAGTTATCGAAGCGATTGTTTCTGCAGGAACACGTTCAGGATAGAAAGGAAGGTCTCTAAAATTTTCAATGATAATTCCATGTACCCCCTGTGATTTAAAAATTTCTGCTTCAGCTAAAGCCTGTTCATACACGCGGCTCATATTCCCATCATATAAAGGTGAGCCTGGGAGAGCACGCAAATGAATCACTGCAATAATGGGTTTTTCTTCTGGAAACAGATCTTTAAATTTCATCTCAACCTCAATGTTATATTTAATAATCTGAAAAGTTCTTGAGAAAACTCACTCGTACCTTTTTGCTTTGTAGATTTTCAATAGTCATTGCGCTCAACATACTATGAGTATGAACATGTGCGGGTGCATCGATAGGGCCGAGGGGAATAAAGTAACCCTTATAGAGAAAAGGAATAAGATCGTGATGCAATCTTAAGCCTAAAACCCACCGATCCTTGCCTGCATAGAGTTCTGCTTTAGATCCTTGGTTGATTGTGAGCTCACCGTCTAAGTCAAAACTCTGCACAAACCATGGGGGAAATTTCGTAGTAATTTTTAAAATTATTTTTTGACTGGGGATTTTGTGCCAGAAAAAATTTTCCGAGTTTTTTTCTGATAACTTTTCAGCAAGTTCTATCTCAAAAGACTTTACCCATGGTCCCAGTCTTAGAGAACGACGTAGGTGTTCTTCGGACAAGAGTTTTTCAAGATTTATATCGTAAGTTTTTTGGGATAAATTTCTTATATAAACCTGTCTTAAATACGAGCTTTCACCCGAATCTTCAGATAGGAGTCTATACTGTTTGAAGTAAGGAAAGCGTCCTATTTGTTCACTTTCGTAACAAGATTTGTCATCGCAGGAATTCCTGATTGAAGAATCCGCATAAGGTTGCAGGTACCATAGAAGCTTGTCATTATGAATAACGGAGTTTTTAGGAAGCTCCTCTGCAATTTGATAAAGCTCACGACCCCATTCGCGCGAAGGGAGATGTTTCTTAATGAAAAGATCTAAGGAGTGGAAATTGAAAATACTCAGAAAAAACAAGGATAAAATTATGGAATACAAATTCAAAAATCTAAATAAATTTATTGAATGTTTTTCTACATAAGTAAATCCTGCAACGATAAGCAATAATAGTTGAGGAATCAAAATATACACGTAGCGATCGGAAACTGTGATTCCTGAGAGAATAAGGCCTAAAAGATGTATCCAGAAAGGAAGAAAGATAAGAAAGAAGTTTTTTGAATTTCTATTTCTCAAAGAGTCTTTCAAGATGAAATAGGAAGAGATGAGAACCAAAAAGAAAAGCCCCCAACTGAGAAAGGAATAGACAAAAAGAGAGTTAAAAGTTTGCATCCATTCAAGAAAACGATCTCCGAAATTTAAATGCGAGACAGGCCCACTTTTTTTAGAGAGAAATTTCGAAAATAAAGATATAGGTGCAAGTTTCTCCGGAGTGGTTAATGTGAAAAATAAGCCGAGAAACCAGAGATATTTTGTCTGCTGCCAGAATTCTTTTAATCCGTATTTTATTCCATTTAAACCATATTGCAAAAACCAATATCCCACTAAAAAGGGAGCCCACATCGGACTCTGTTTAGATAAGATCGCAAGTGTGAAGTTTTTATAGGCTCTTGCAGGATTCATATTTGCATAAAGACTGCGTCCTGAAAGAAGAAGAAAAAAGAGAAGAAAGGGTTCCAAAAACGCAGAGGCATGGTAGAAAATCATGAAAGGGCTTAGGAAAACAAGCAAAGATAAAATTTGCAAAATATAAGAGGTATATTTCGAAATTTCTTTTCCCAATACATCTTTGATCCAGGAAATAAAAATAAAACTGGATGCTATAGACGCAAGAAAACCTGCAAGGTGAAAGCCGAAAGCATGAGGCCCTGTAAGGAGAATTCCTATTGCAATCAGAAAGGGGCCCAAAAAAGGTTTGTCAAACCAGTAGTCGCTAAGAAAAATATCTCCCGATAAGATGTGCTGAGCGGCTCCTACATAGAGGCTTTCGTCACCATGCAGTGAGGGATAGAAGGCCCTGTAGAGTCCAAATACAGAAAATAAGAAGATGATTGCTAAACGGATCATGGGAATCTTTTATGTTCTAAAAAATACTGAAGCAAACGTTCTTTCTCTTCAAAGACCTTCCAAACCCATTCTCCGATGTCCTTTTCATTTGTAGGAAGACTCTGAATAGGAAAGCGACGTACATGCATGTGGATCTGATGAATATATCCTAGAAAAAGATGGGAAATTTTTGGTGTCCCCTCTGGGAAAGCTATAGTCACATCATAGACAGCGTCTAAGTGTGTTCTCAGTGCTTGAACCGTAGCTTCAAAGCCCTTGGTGCGTGGTGCTAAGACGTGTTCAAACACAGGCCTTCCTCGTTCTTTGCAAAAGGCTTGACTGCGTTTGAGTTTTTCAGGAGTGATGCGAGTTCCTTCTAAAAAGGAGATAATCCACATCGGTTCTTTTTCCTTCAGAACTCTTTCGAAAACTTTATCAATTTTCTTCTGATCACGAAGCCAGTCTCTTTTTACAAAAAAGTTTCCAGCGATGTACAAACCCCATCCAGCGCCAGGAACATATTTAATAATGTCTTTTGCAAACCATTTGAGATGAGCAAGACGTTTTTTTCTTAACGCAAGACAAAAAAGAGCATTAGGGTCTGTCATCTCCTGATGATTGGCAATGACAATTGCATTTTCTTCGGGAGGAACCTCATCACCCGTAAATACAATTTTGATCCCTTTGAGTTTCTCCATCATGAATACCGAAGTACCCCACCATGAGTACGCACAGGCCCAGTTGATACGACGAAAAATATGAGGTGAAAAAGGTTTTATAAGCAAAGCAAAAAACTGAGTGAGATTGACGAGAAACATTCCTATAAGAAGAGGGGTGAAGTAGAAAAATCCTGTGAAAAGGCCCCATAGTTTCTGAGGGAACTTAGGTTGAGGATCTAGTTTTGGTAACATGGAGCTTCCTTTGTAGTGTTATCTCCTTTTTACCAGTATGTGAGATTAGAACAAGCCTAGAATGTTTCCCTTGTCATCTATGTCGATTTTATGTGCCGCTGGAATTTTAGGGAGACCAGGCATGGTCATAACATCTCCACATATCATCACTATAAATTCCGCACCAGCTGACAAACGCACTTCGCGAATGTCTAGTATATGACCTGTGGGTGCGCCTTTTAGTGAAGGATCGACTGAGAAGGAATACTGAGTTTTTGCGATACAAATTGGGTAATGTCCATAACCTGAATCTTGCAAATTTTGTATTTGCTGACGAATTTTTGCACTTGCTGTGATATCTGAAGCTCCGTAAATTTTCGTCGCTATGCTTTTTGTTTTCTCCCATAATGTGGAATTCAATTCATAAACATAACGAGGTGAGCTTTGATTTTCACAAAGTTCTACAACTTTGTGTGCGAGCTCTTCTGCACCCTTTCCACCTTCTGCCCAGTGTCTGCATTCCACAACCGAAAGATCTTGGGTTTGCATAATATTTTTCAAAGTTTGAACTTCTTTTTGTGTATCTGTTGCAAAATGATTCAAAGCAATCACACAAGGTAAACCGTAATGTGTGCGAACATTGTTGACATGGCGTTGCAAATTGCTGAGGCCTTTGGTGAGAGCTTCCGTGTCTTCATTTTTTAAATTTTCTAAACTCATTCCTCCGTGAAATTTTAAAGCACGAATGGTTGCAACTATCACTGCTGCATTTGCGTGAAGACCTGCTTTTCTACATTTGATATCTACAAATTTCTCTGCACCGAGATCGGCTCCAAATCCAGCTTCGGTCACAACATAATCTCCAAGAGAAAGACCTGTATATGTTCCTATAACCGAACTGCATCCATGTGCAATGTTTGCAAAGGGGCCACCGTGTATGAGTGCAGGGGTGTGTTCCAGAGTTTGAACAAGGTTGGGGTTGAATGCGTTTTTGAGCAAAACTGTCATAGCACCATGAGCTTTGAGTTGCTCACAGGTGATCGGTTTTTGCTGACGATTGTATCCGATAACAATTTTACCAAGACGGTGTTTTAAATCTTGGAGTGAATTTGCAAGACAGAAAATAGCCATAACTTCGGAAGCAACGACGATATCAAAGCCATCTTCTCTTGGAAATCCATTGGCAGTACCTCCTTGTGCAATTGTGATCTGACGCAAGGCTCTGTCATTCATATCGAGTACACGTTTCCATGTGATACGACGTACATCGATATCAAGTTCGTTTCCATGATGGATGTGATTGTCGATGAGTGCAGCCAGCAGGTTGTTCGCAAGTTGAATGGCGTTGAAGTCCCCTGTGAAATGCAAGTTGATATCTTCCATCGGAACAACTTGTGCATAGCCTCCTCCTGCTGCCCCACCTTTCATACCGAAGACGGGACCCAGAGAGGGCTCTCGAAGGCATAGGATGGATTTCTTTCCAATTCTGTGAAGGGCATCTCCGAGTCCTACAGTTGTCGTAGTTTTGCCTTCTCCAGCAGGTGTGGGGCTCATGGCCGTGACGAGTATGAGCTTTTTATTTTTTGAGTTTGAGGTGTGTAAGGTGTTGAGTTGTATTTTGGCTTTGTAAGGTCCGTAGTTTTCGTATTGAGACTCGTTGAGACCCAATGAAGAGGCTATGTCTTGGATGCGTGACATTCTGGCTTTTTGTGCAATTTCGAGGTCGGATAACATAGTTGTCCTTATTGTCTAACGATGTCGGTAATTTTGCAGTCTTCTGAATGGCCTATTTGATGGGCGTAAACCACATATTGCTGCGTGACCTTGTATTCTCCGCCATGCGTCCAGTGGGTGAGTGTTATCGAAGAAGATCCGTGATTATTCCCATCCATTCTTGTCCATGGTCCTGATTGGAAATTTGAGGCTTGGATTTGCGCAACATTAATTTTGTAAGTATTTGCATGAGCTATTTTAGCTTCAAAAATCTGGCGTTCTTCGCAGAAGGTGAATGCAAAAAGTTGAGAGGACATAGCAAAAGAAAATAGGCAAGAGAGTGTGAATTTTTTCATAAAAAACCTAATTTTATAAGTTTATCTTCTGTCTAGCATTAGGTGGAATCTTGCAAAATTTCAATAGGTCTATTTGGCATGTGTAGAGTGATGTGTTAACATAATGATGAAAACACACAGAGGGATTGAGATGAGAGATCGAGTTTTATGGATATTTTTTATAGGTTTACTTTTGATGGTTTCTTGTATTCATCAGAGCAAAGGTGATGACGCGGAACCTAGAAAAAAAGTGAATGAAGAGAAAGCGAACGAAACAAAATCCGAAGTTAGCGAAGAAGAAAAGACAGCTCTCGCGAGTTGTTTTGAAAGTCTTTGTCCTCATATTCGATATGACAGTTGGGGCGCTTTGTTTAAGAAAATTGCTGAGGCGCCTCCTTTGGATGATAAGTCAGAACTTTCTCATCTATATGCTGAGTTGCAATCAGAGGAATTGAATTTATTAAACACAAGACTTGAAGTGATTAAGAAAGCTGATTTGTCACTTCTCAATGGCCTTAGTAAGGAAGAACAGCTTGCGGCTCTCTTCGGAATCTATATTCGAGTCTTTGCCGAAAGTATAAAAGATTTTTCAACATTTGTCAGAGATCATACTACCATCTTTTCTTTTGTTCTCAAAACTCCTGAAGTTTATGAAAAGAGTGAATTCCCAACTTCGACTCATTTAGTAAATAACTATATGAATTCAAACGAGGCTATCATCAGCGCGATAGGCGATATTGCTTGGCTGACCGGTGGCTACAAAAATAATGTGTATACATTTTCTCACCGAAAATATGGAACTTATGAAAGAGCTATTGGGGTTGAAAAACAGATGGCTATAGATTCAGCAAAGCTTCTCGCAAGTTTTTCACCGAGTATACGTAAATTTTTTGAAAAGCAGTCCTTTGAAAAAGGTATGGCAAAATTGCGCCTTAATAAGACAATCAGTAATGAAGATTTAATACAACATTACGCTGGTTCCAGACAGATTCTTATTTTTTCTCTACTTAAAAAAATGGTTAAAGATGCAGAACTCGATTTTTCAGAAGATTTTAAGGCTCATTTATCCAAGATCGATAAGGAATGGTTAACTACACAAATCGAAAGTTTAAAGGATTCTTTAAAAGAGAGTAGAGAAGAATTTTTAAGTCTAATGGGTGCTTATTTTGAAGCTTATCCCACAAAAAAGTATAGAGATGATTTTGATCTCTCTATGCTTCAAGTTAAAAAAGATATTGTCGAACATCTTCCAAAACTTGTTTCGGGAAGGCTTGTTTCGAAAATTAACAATAAGATTGAAAATATTCATATTTTTCCTCCAAAAACTCGCGACGAGTTGATTGCTGTTATGGCCCAGCAGATCCGGGATAAAATTGGTTTTATCAGAAAGGAGTTAGCTCAAATTAAAAGCTCTCCACTTCGCCAACTGGAAGTTGTCGCAGCCTACGAGAATAATGAGAAAGACGTCGAGGACTTTAAAAAAAGTTTGGATTTTATAAAAATTAATGAAGATTTGAGAACGAATCTTTTTGTCTCGGACGTAGCGTATTCTTGGACATCTCTAATCGGAGCGAGTTGGATGAGCTTACAATCTGAAGGTGGAATCTCTGTGCTGCGACATGAATTAGGACATAAAGTTTTTGCTATTATTCAAGAAGTGGGTTTTGAAAATTCTGTTGAAAATGCAAAGATGACAAAAATTACAAGATGTCTTAATTCTATGCATAAAGAAAGATCAGACTTTTTTCAAAACCCCATATCTGCTTTGCAAGTTGGATTCTACCTTGAAGAAGATTTTGCAGATTTCATAGCGTATTCTACAGGCTCTCATGATCCTGCTAATTTAGCTTGTTTTATTCACCAGGATAGAGACAGAACTTTCTTTAATGAAGATCCAACGGACCCTCACTCTTCACTTATCTTTCGGGTTCTTCATCATAACGCTATCGTTGGATCTCCACTTCCTGAACAGTGCTCAAGCTATTTGCAGAAGTATCATCCAGATATTGAATTCAAAAACTGCGCTCTTTAACCAACTAATTTTCTGTATTTATTTCAATATAGTTACCTGAATTTATTATGAAATTGACAAAACCCAGCGGTTCTGTCAATTTCTTTCTTCACTCTACTTAAAATTTTACCAGTGCAGAGGAATTTTCCATGAAACTTCTAAAATCCTTTCCTATTATATTTTGTTTGTGTTTTTCCTTTTCCGTTCTTGCTTTGGACACAAAATATTTCCCTAGAGCATCTCAAGAATTCTATGAATCTACCTGTTCTCTCTATCGTGAGAAGGGTATATCCGATCCTAAAGTTAAAGATCAATTTATGATCCAATCTTTTACAAATTACCATTCCCTTAAAGCTGAGACTAATGGTCTTTGGTTCCTTGCAGATCTCGGCGTTTTTTTCGCTCTGGGTGGTGTCTATCACGTTTGGAACTTGAATGAACAACGCGTTATGACTCCCTTTCTTAGATCTTTCCTGAATTTTAGTGGTGTCATCATTAGTCCCTATGTCATTAGCAATCTGTTTTCTGATCGTATAAAGAAAAAGAGTGGGGATTTTATTGAATATGCAAAATCCCAGATAGGGTGGAACGATCAAACGACTTATAATCCCTTCATCAATTTAGATACTCTTAGACTGCGATATGAATGTGTTCAAAACACACTCCCCCAATATGCAGTTGATTATTTTGAAAAGGTTTTTAATTTAGGCGTCACATATTTTTTTACATCTACTCTTGAAGAGATTGACTATAAAAAAGATAATTTCAGAAAATTTGAATCTGCTGTTAACAGTGCTTTGTCTCTTCCTTTTCAAACAAAAAAAATTGAATTAAACAAAGAATTATCGCAAAAAATACAAGAAGTTCTAAAAGAATACGAACCTAGTATTCAAGAAGAAATGGTTAAGAAGACTTTAGAACTTGCTCTCAATTCTTCTGAAGGATCTTTTTCAAGCAAAAAACCAACCATTTATTTCCTCGGTGAAGCTGGTACAGGAAAAACTTATCTTGCTAAAGAATATGCAAAGTCCTTAGGTCTACTTTTAGTGGAAATTCCTGTTGGTAAAGAACTTGAACAAGGCTCAGAAAATTATCGCAATTCTTATGGTTCAAGTGATTTTATAAATAAGCTTGCTTATTATGAAAAACCTGGAATTATCACTTCCTCAATTATTAAAGCTATTACGGAGAATCCTGGGGTTCCTTTTTCGAATATGATATTTTTTATTGATGAAGTGGACAAAGCTTTAAATTCTTCTGGAATGTTTTCTAGTGGTGCTAGTGAAATGCTAACGCGCACTCTTTTAAAGATGCTGGACCCAGAGACCAAGACTTTTGCACTTGAAGAGTTAGGAATTGAAATAGACATTTCTTCTAGTCTCTTTATTTTAGCAGGTAATAAACCACTCAAAAATAAAGCGCTCTCAACAAGAATGAAAACCCTTGTGTTTCCTCCTTTTGCACTTGAGAAGAAACGCTCTATAGTTCTTAATTATTTTGAAAAATCAACTAAAGATAAAGGTGTAAAATTTGGAACAAGCGAACTGGCTTTTGTTAATAGGATGATCAACGAAGATCCAAATCCGGGTGTTAGAGCCCTTCTTTTAACGGTAAATGACTATATCAACCATCTTTTACTTATAGCAGCCAAGAGTGAATATTTTGAATGGTTAGAAACTAAAGACGAGTTTGATTTTAAAAAATCTCTCAGATCTTTTTCAAATCAACAGCAAGATGTTGAAAGTAGCCAGGATGATAGTTCTGAATCTGAGGATGGAGAAAAAAAAGAGACAAGCTTTGATATCATTACAATGAACTTTGTGAAATTAATCGAAAATCCTCAGGTGTTTGATTCTATTCTTGAAGAGCAGATATATTTAGATCTTCTCGGAGATGAGAAAAGTATAGAACAAATATCTGCAATGGCAAATAGCACTCTTTTTACTCTTAACCATCAGATAGATACGGGGGTTATGCCAAAAGAAGCCGAAATCTTAAAAATAGTTGATGATGAGGAGGACGCTGAAAGCGTAAAACTTTTAAGTAAAAAAATTATCTCTTATCTGAAAAATCCGATAGCCTTCAACGCGACTGCTGTTGATGAGGCGTTTACAGCTATTGAAGAGAATGCTGATTTAGCTTTGTTTATGCAGAGTTTTGCAAAAGTGCTCTATGACAATTGCGTGTTGCATTCTAACGGATCCAACCGGACTCTCACAGAGATTTATGAGAAATTGAAAGCTGCAAACTAAGATATTCCAAAAAGCAAAGACACCCATCCGTCTTTGCTTTCTTTGTTTTCAAGTCTGAATCCATTTTCTTTCGCAATTTGAATCATAGAGGCAGCTTGCTCTTCGACTAAACCGGAAAGGAGAATCTTCCCCTTTTTATTTAAGGCAGAACAGAACTGAGGAAGGAGAGGAGCAAGAACTTTGTAAAGAATATTTGCAACGATAAGATCAAAACTTTGATCTTTAGGCAAAGTCCCTTCGAAGATTTGAAAAAGAACATGGTTCTGTGCTGCATTTAACTTCGCACCCACCATGGAATCTTTGTCTATATCACTTGCCCAAAGATTCTGTGCGCCAAGTTTAGCAAGTGCAATAGCAAGTATACCCGAACCGGTTCCTACATCGATGATAGAGATTTTTGAAAAGTCGAAGTTTTGTTTTGCAAGACTTTCAATTGCTTGCAAGCAGACTTGTGTCGAAGCATGCTGACCAGTTCCGAAGGCCATTCCAGGTTCTATGAAAATCGTATGCTTAGAATCCTCTGGAAGAGCGCTTTCCCAAGGGGGAACTATGCGGAAAAGATCCGTAACTATGGGTTGAAAACTATCTTTCCAACCATTTTGCCAGGATTCGGTATCCATTGCGATCTGAACGAGTTCTATTTGCGAAGAGAATATTTTTGAAAGTTGAGATTTCAAATCTGAAATATAAGCTTCATCAAAACTGCACAAAATAATAGGTGAAAAAGAACCTCCTTGTTCTGTATAAAAATCAGGTTCGGGAAGTCCGTATTCATGATCAAGATCCAGATTGTCAATCACACCTTCGACAAAAGAATCTATACCCTTTTCTTGTAACCAAGAAATCACAGTTTCTTTTGTCTGAGAGCCTTCTTGAGAATGAGGGAATTTTATAGTCAGTTCAAAAGTTTTGTTCATGTTTTGATAACACCTTCAGGATAATCTTCCCCTCGGAGATGAACACCACCATGGGCAATCACAGGATCTTTTTTCTCAAGCTCTCCATCGGGTTTACAAAGCAAATAGGAGAAAGCTCTTTCTTCTTTGTATCGAGGGCGTCCCACAACTATGGCTTTTTGCTGAGGCTTGTGTGTCATACTTGCAAATAAAGCAGGGCTTACAAAAACATAAGCCGCACCTGCAATGAGAGTGCGGTCTATTTCTAGCATCTTGTCTATATGTTGGGCGTCGAGAGGGAGTTCTTCCGAAGAAAATTCGCTGTAGCACCAGTCTTTATCTCTTTGCAGCATGGGGCAGTTATCTTGGTGCGGACATGGATAGAGTGCAGTGAATCCCAATTCTGTCAACTCATCTCGAAGTTGCATTGCGGATCTTGCAGCAAAATCTTGTCCTGGTTCCATAACACTTACGAGAATTTTAGCATCGTGAGAGAGAAAGTGTTTGAGCAGTTCTCGAACTTTTTTCTGTGCTAATTTGTTCTTTTGAATTTCATTCCAAACATAACCCATTCCAACGACGATGAGTTCATCTGGAAAAACTTTAGGACTGGTATTTAAATCCTGAAGTCCCACTTTTCTTGGAAAGATTTTTACATTGTCAAATGCAAGTTTATCAAAAAATGTTTTGCATGCGTTGAGTAGCAAAGAATTTGTGTCATAAAGATAAACACGATTGCTTGCAAAAGAACTTGCATATTTTTCAATGAAAAATTGGGAAAGAGCACCACTTCCGCAGCCTAAATCCCAAACACTCAGTGAATTGGCCTTCGATTGATCAAGAGACCACTTCCATTTTTCCCCCACACGTTCGAATGTTTTTCCAAGACGGTAAATATTGGGAATGTGGAAACCGAGTAAGTAGGAGATTAAGTTTTCTTTGTGACTGAGTAAGTCGTAGGATAGTGCTTCGCGATCGCTAGTGAAGGCTTCGCGAAGTCGCATAAGATTCGCTTTTTCGATTTGTGCAAGTTTGCGAACCATTGCAGAAAGGTTCGGGTCGTCTTTATCTTTTTTAGAAAGACGGGAAAGTTCGAGCACTGTTTTTTGCCATGCTGCTAGCATTTTTTTAGAAATAGGTGTCATTTGCACGATTCTCTTGCTTGATATAGATTTTCATTTCTTTAAATGTTCAAGATGAAAGGAAATGGGATGAACGAGTCATTTTTACAGCATCTAGCGACAGAAACCGAGAAAATAAAACAAGCCGGTCTTTTTAAGAAGGAAAGGATCATCAGCTCCCCTCAAAGCTCTCATATCATCTGCGATGGAAAAGCCTTTCTTAACCTCTGTGCAAACAATTACCTCGGCCTTTGTGATAACAAAGATCTCATACAAAGTGCCCAAGATTCCTTGAAAAAATACGGTTTCGGTATGTCTTCTGTCCGTTTCATCTGTGGGACCCAGACTTTGCATAAAAGCTTAGAAGCAAGACTTAGTAAGTTTTTAGGAATGGAAGACACCATTCTTTATAGCTCCTGTTTTGATGCTAACGGCGGTCTTTTTGAAACCCTTCTGGGTCCTGAAGATGCTGTGATCTCCGACGAACTCAATCATGCCAGCATTATAGACGGAATTCGTTTGTGCAAAGCTCAGCGTTTCAAATACCGCAACAACGATATGGCTGATTTAGAGGCCCAATTAAAAGCAGCTTCGTCTGCGCGCTTTAAACTGGTGGCTACAGATGGCGTTTTTTCAATGGATGGGATCTTAGCCAATCTTGAAAAAATAGTGGAAATAGCGGGCCGTTACGGCGCTATGGTGATGGTGGATGACTCCCATGCTGTTGGTTTTATGGGTGAGCATGGGCGAGGGACCCACGAACACTGCGGAGTGATGGGCAAGGTCGATATTATTACGGGAACTTTGGGAAAGGCGCTGGGAGGAGCTTCGGGGGGTTACATCAGTGCAAAGAAGGAGATTGTGGAATGGTTGAGGCAGAGGTCTCGGCCTTATTTGTTTTCGAATACTCTGGCTCCTGTGATTGCTGCGACTTCGTTGAAAGTTTTGGATCTGTTGGAAGACGGGAAGGAGCTTCGAAAAAAACTTCATGAGAACTCACGATTCTTTAGAAAGAAAATGGAAGCACATGGCTTCCAATTAATTCCTGGTGAGCATCCTATTATTCCTGTGATGATGGGTGATGCAAGTCTTGCGCAAAAGATGGCAGAGGCTTTGTATGAAGAGGGAGTTTATGTAGTTGGTTTCTTTTTTCCAGTTGTTCCTCATGGAAAGGCACGTATACGTACGCAGATTTCTGCAGCACATACCTTTGAAGATTTAGAAAGAGCAAGTGAGGCTTTTGCAAAAGTGGGGAGACGGTTGAAGGTTATTTGATTTAAAATGTTTTGGAGGCTTAAGTGTTAAGGATTTTCATATTTCTTGTCGCATTTTTTTTGAATTTTAATCTCATCGCCAAGTCGAATAACCAGGTGTATTTTTATCAACCTGAAAAGGTAACGTTAAGTGGAAAATTATTTCAGAAAACCTATCCAGGTCCCCCAAACTATGAAAGTGTAAAAAATGGTGATGTTCCTGAGAAGGGGTGGTACTTGCAACTTGATAAAAAAATTGATGTTATAATAAACGAGAAGAAACGAGTACCAGAGAATACCAATGATGAAATTGAGAAGGGTGTTAACGTCATTCAACTTGCTCTTCCCTATGAAAAATATGATGAATACATGAGGAAAAAGTCAAATTCAGGAATTTGGGTTCAGTTGGGTGGTACAGGATTAAATTTTGTCACTTGCTCTCTTATATCCGCGTGAATAAGCTTTTATTCAGAAAGGCCAAAGCTATGATAGTTTGTTCGTATAGAACTTGAAAAAGAGGTGCTTGATTCAGATTCACCCGATTGAGAACTATTTGAAAAGTTTAAAAAAAGATTGATGGCTTCGATTTCATCTTCTGTATCGTCACTTTCAGTCACTTCTGTATCTTCTTCTTTGCCTTTGTCTGATTCTTCCTCTTCTGGTTGAAGTTCACGTGCTTGATGAAGAAGCAATTCTAATTGAGTGAGAAAAGAACCATTCACATTATCTATTCTTGCTTGTTCAATAATTTCGCGTAGATCTCTAAGAGAAAGGTTTAGAAGTATAAACTCTCTTGTGGATTCCGAGCAAAGAGAGAGAAATTCATAGAGTCGGATGAGCTTTTTAATATTCAAATTTTCTGCGGAGCTTAAAAATGTTGCTCCATTAAGAATTAAAACCTTCATAAGTGGTAGAAAGAAATCGTCATTTTCGATCCAAGAAAATTCCTGTCTCTCCTGTCTTTCGATATCCAAAATAGTATCTAAAATCATGTTTGCATCCTCCACAGAGAGGTTTGAAACTCGTGCAAAAGGATCTCTTCTGAGAAGGTCAGAAAGAATATCGAAGTAGACAAAATACGCGTTTCGCTGAGATCTTTTAGGATTCTCGCGCATAGACTGGAGCAAATTTTTAATAGCGAGAGAAATATGTTCGCGCAATAGATGGGTAGGAATATGCGCATTCGTAAGTATGTGTTGAACAATCTCATGTTCACCTATGACAATAGATTGTTGTAGCAAAAAAAGAATAGAAGCTATGTCGAGGCTTGTTATATCAGCCCCAAACTTCAAAAGGTGTCCTATGATTTTCATGGATTGTTTTGCATGGAAGCTTTTTATGTCGTTGCAAGTTAAAAATGCTTCAAAAGCAACTTGCAAAGGTGATTGTAACTGTGAGTTGAGTGTGTTCGGATTTACTCCGCCTTCAAGAAGAAGATGCTTCACGGTTTCTGCAAATTTTAACTCAATGGAAATGAATAATGCGTTTTGTGGATCGTGAATTTTAATGCGTTTAGTTTCTGGTTCGATGTTTTCCACATTTTCATCTCGGTTGTGTTTTCCTGCAAAAGCGTTCAAAGAACATAGGAGAGATAGAGTGTATACAAAAATCTTAAAAGCTTTCATAGCCCGTGTCCTTAAAGAAAAATAAAGTGATGAATCTGCTCTTTGTAGCAAAAAGAAATTAAGAAGCAATGTAAAACTATATAGGTATTAAATCCCAACAAGTTAGACTGTCTAAGAGTATTAAAGAGATCTAGGGAATAAGAAAATCGTTTCCCAGATAGGCGCGAGTGAGGTTGCGTGGCTCGTGTGTATCCACAACGATATTGTCTTCGATGCGAATACCACCGTAGGGAAGTAATTCGTCTATAAGATTCCAATTGCAGTGTTCACGCATCTTGTCGTGACGGATTGGGTCGAGTTTCATAGGAATAAAATAGAGACCTGGTTCTATGGTTACGACTTCACGCAGACGTAGGGGGCGTTGAAAACGCAAGTGGGGGAATTCTTCACTTGGTGGAAGCAAATCTCCTTTTTCATTGCTTTGCAACCCGCCAACATCGTGAACCTGAATGCCTAACATGTGACCGAGTCCGTGAGGGAAAAAGACTTTTGTGAGTCCTAAAGCCATGGCGCTTTCAGGAGTACAGTTATTGAGTACGCCTGTGTCGATTAACAATTTTCCGATTTGCAAATGACAGGTCTTATGGAGCTCTTTAAAGGAAATTCCAATTTTCACACGTCCACAAAGATCCAGTTGCAAGGCTTCCATCCCTGCAAGTAAGGCTTTGAATGTTGTGGGTGCGTTGTCACGAACGTAGGTTCTTGTGATGTCGGAAGCATAACCACCGATGCGTGCTCCTGAGTCAATGAGCATAACTTTCGATGGACGCGTTTTTGATCTTTTTTGTTGGTAGTGGAGTATGGCACTTTTTTCATCGAGTCCAATGATGCTGGAGTAAGGAAGATCTTCTTCACGTCCTTGAATTGCAGTCAGATAAGCTAGGTGCATTTCCAGTTCTGATGCCCCTTTTGCAAAAGCTTCTCGAACAGCGTTATGACCCTTTGCTCCGAGTTCGTTTGCTTCTTCTATGCAATAGACTTCGTAATCTGTTTTTTCACTGCGATTCCAGTCGAGATAAGAAATGAGTTTGGGAGGGTTGATTATAAGTCCTTTTTCCATTGCTGCTTTTTCTTCGGGTCCCACGAAGGCATGATTTTTTAAGGTTCCTAGAATGTTCCAACGCGTTGCCTGATCTTCTACACGCACAATTTCGAACTCGTCAGCCCATTCACTTTGCATCAGTGTAGGAGCTTCATGCCAGAAATCATTGGGAGAGAAAAATATAAGTCTCGGTTTTTGCTGAGTACGCAGATGTAAGAGATGATAGGGACTGCGTTCAGGACACCAATGGTTGAAGTGGGGTGTAGGTCGAAAAGGAGCATCGCTGTCATCTGCGTAATAGGTGATAGGCAGACCTGAGCTAATGATAATGCCGTCGAGTGAGCATGCGGAAAGGACCTGCGTTATGCGTTCCTGTTGGATGCGAATATGTTGACGGAATAGTTTTTTGATCATGGGTTAACTTTCGCTGCAGTTTCTGGATGAGAGATAAGACTAACATTCATTGGAATTCTCTGTCGATAGAAACAAAGTTTGAAATTCGAAATAAATTTGATGGCAGTTGGGTTCGGTAAGGTGGAACTGAATTGAATTAGGTTTTTCTAACAAACTCAGATTTGAGATTCATAGCGCCAAAGCCGTCAATTTTGCAAGAAATGTTGTGACCGTCAGAAGATTCAACAAGTTTGATATTGCGCACTTTGGTTCCCACTTTAATAGCAGAAGAAGAACCTTTGACTTTGAGATCTTTGATCACGGTGACAGAATCTCCATCTTTGAGAAGATTTCCACTTGCATCTTTGACAACAAGTTCAGCGCTTGCCTCTTCTTTTGTCGGAGATCCAGGAGTCCATTCATGGGCACACATAGAACAGACCCACAAGCTGCGGTCTTCGTATACAAATTCAGATTGACATTGAGGACACTTCATAACTCTTCCTCTTAGTACGAGCGCGCAAAGACGACGCGTACGGAACTTTTTTCACCAGTGAATATGCAAGTACCTTCTTCTTTAACACCGACGTCCCATTCTTCATGTGACAGAGGAATGCAACGAGGTGAGATTTTTAATTTTTTGAAGATGGGATGCCCGATTGCTTTTTCATTCCAATGAGCCAAAGCAAATCCACCAAAGATAGCTGTTTCTTCGTCAGCGCTTGGAGAGGTGAAGAAGGCTTCGAGTTCTTTTAAAGAATTCACAGGATGAATATTTGCTTTCAGATTTGCTTCCGCTTTCGCATAAAGTCGACCTTGAATCTCGTCCAATATGCTGCGTACAGACAAAGCAAACTGCTCACTTGGCATAGACTGCTTTTCACCTGTGTCGCGTCGCATGCAGAAGACTGTGTTCGCCGAGCATTCACGCGGACCAATCTCGATGCGGATCGGAACTCCTTTTTTCACATATTCCCAACCTTTGTCACCACCACTCATGTCTCGTTCATCGACATGAACACGTAATACTTCTCCATGGTAAACCTGTTCCTGTAGGCGTTTTTTTACCTGCTGACAGTAGGCTAAAGTGCTGGCTCGTTCTTCTTCCTTACGAAGTACAGGCATGATCACGATATGATAAGGTGCTAATCTTGGGGGCATGATGAGTCCATCATCATCGCTGTGGGTCATAATCATTCCACCGATCAAACGAGTTGTAGCTCCCCATGAGGTGGTCCATGCAAACTGACGCTCACTTTTTTGGTCGAGGAACTGAATGTTGAAAGCTTTTGAAAAGGTCTGACCGAGGAAATGTGAAGTTCCTGCTTGCAGGGCTTTACGATCCTGCATCATCGCTTCGATGGTGTAAGATTCTACAGCACCAGGAAAGCGTTCATCGGGGGTTTTACGTCCTGTGATCACAGGCATTGCAAGGTACTCGTTAGCAAATTTTTTGTAGACTTCAAGCATGCGAAGAGTTTCTTCCCAGGCCTCATCTTTTGTTGCGTGAACTGTGTGACCTTCTTGCCAAAGAAATTCTGCAGTACGCAGAAACATACGTGTACGGAGTTCCCAACGCATAACGTTGCACCATTGGTTTACCAAGATAGGCAAATCTCTGTAGGACTGCACCCACCGTGAATAGGCATCTCCAATAATGGTTTCACTGGTAGGACGGATGACAAGGGGTTCTTCCAATTTTCCACTAGGAACCAGGCGGCCTTCCGCATCTGTTTCTAAACGATGATGTGTGACAACAGCACATTCTTTCGCAAATCCTTGTATGTGCTCTGCTTCTTTTTCAAAAAAACTAAGAGGGATCAAAAGCGGAAAATACGCATTCACGTGACCTGTTTCTTTGAACATCTTATCGAGTTCTTTTTGAATATTTTCCCAAACGGCGTAGCCATAAGGTTTGATGATCATACATCCACGAACCGGAGAATTCTCTGATAAGTCCGCAGCTTTGATGACCTGCTGATACCACTCAGGATAATTTTCTGAACGAGTAGGGGAGATGGCGTGTTTGCGATGCTTTGTCTTCTCGCTAGCACTCATGGTGGGCCTTCCTTTGATCTCTTAGAATTATAAAAATGAAACACGGGACAAAGCCCGTTCCCTGTCATAGCATTAATGTGCGGTTCAATGCCAGACTCCTTTTTAGGATTTGTGCAAGTTGGATCTTTTCTTATAGAAAATATTTACTCACACGTTTTCTCATGTCATGATTATGGAAAGAAAATGCGTAGAATTCTATTCAATTTCGAAGATCGGTATGTTATGCCTTTTTGAGAGAGGCACGAACTCAATTTATACAATCGCTCAGAGGAAGATACTCATGGATCATAACGAAACAAAATTGAACAAAGACGATGAAACCCTTAAATTTAAAGACTATGAAGATATTGACGAGGGCGAGGAAGGAAGAGAACTAGACTCTTATGAATCCGACTCTGACTTTGAAGATGGCTTTGAAAAATCCCATAAACAGACGGATCTTTATAAGAAGTTCAACGCTGTTGACGAAGATGAAGACGAAGATTTTTATGATGAAGAAGATCTTTTGAAAGCTGATGAAGCGGATGAAGAAGAGAGTTTAGAGGACAATGAATGGTCTTCAGACGCTCTCAATGTCAAAGAAGAGAGTGAAACTTTCACCTTCTCAGAAAATGCTGACGGCGAACGCCAACTGGATTCCTATACCTACACAAGTACTACAGAAAATTTTGCTCCTAATGCGGTGGAAGCTGATGCCGCTGAAATTTCAGCTGCACCTAAGAGGGCAAAAAAGAAGGCAGCTAAGAAAAAGGCTGCTAAGAAAAAAGTTACAAAGAGGAAAGTTGGCAATAAAAAAGCTGCCAAGAAAAAAACAGCAGGAAAATCTGCAAAGAAAGCCTCAAAGAAAGTTGGCAAGAAAAAAACTGCCAAGAAAAAAACCTCAAAGAAAGCTGCTAAGAAAAAGGCTAAGAAGAAAAAAGCTAAGAAGAAAAGCAAGCGTTAAAAAAACGGGTCTGCTTTCATAAAGGCTCTCGGTTTCAGTACGGACTGAACCGGGGCCTTTTTTTTCTCCAATTCAACGAGGGTAAACGTATCGTCTCCATAGACCTTTTTCTTCTCCATGCTTGCTACGATAAAACTTTCCCCTGGCGAACTTAACCACCAACTCTGTACAAAACCTGCTGCTTCGAATGTGCTTTGCACAGTATTTGCATTTTCCCCACGCAGGGCATCGAGTGGATAATCGGCAATGAAGAAAGCTGTGGGACGGAGCTTCTTTGTTAGCATTTTGTAAAATTCTAAAGAGTAGAGTTTCAAAACTTCGCCATCATAGGGATAGGGGAAGTCTGCGTAAACGGCATCGAATTTTTGCTCCGAGCCTTGTCGAAGCCAAGCGAAGGCATCTTCTATGACGATATGAATGCGTGGGTCTTCGAAAGCTGCTTGGTTGATGGCTCGGAGCATCCCTTTCTTTGCTCCGTCCAAGATTTTTGCATCGAGTTCCACTAGGGTTATAGATTTTAAGTGCGGTAGAGTTTGCAAAAGATCCCGCGCGAGCAAGCCGTCTCCACCACCGAGTATGAGTATGTGTTCAGGCTTTTGATGAAAGGTGAGAAGAGGTCCCGTGCTCATCACTTTATGATAGTTCACCTCGCGTCTTGTTTCGAATTGATAGTGACCGTTCAAATACAAAGCGAAGTGATCGGAATCAGGATTTTCATCCGGAACAAAATCCATAACCTGATACGGAGTTCTTACCCGTTTTATTGTGGGACGGAGCTGAGCAAATTTGAAGATATTTCCTAGAGAGATAGGATCTTCCCACACCATTCCCTTTTCCATGGAATAAGTAAAACGTGGACGATTGTAGTAAAAATTTTTCAAACTTATGTCTTCAATTTGGGGGCCTGTGATTTTTACGAAGATTAAAAGCAGACTTACACTTAAGATTGCAAAGATAAGACTTCTTTGCTTCCACAAATCATCCTGTGACAAAATTCCAAATGCCATGCACAGATTTATCAACGCTGTGCTCAAAGTTGTGTCGACCATGGATAGGTGTGGAAGAAAAATAGCACCGAAGCTTAAAGCTCCGGCCAAAGCTCCGAGGTAGTTCATAGCAAGAAGAAAGGAGCTGCTCCGTCCCACATTATGTTTGCTCCGACCCACAGAAAACACTCTCGGGAGTTCTTGCCCACAGAGGAAACCCATAAGAGCGACAATAACGAGTGAGCAACTTGCAAAGAAGGCTAAAGAGTGAGACGGAGCAAACCCAAAGTCTGCAAAGTAAATCCGATACACGGCATGAGCGAGATACAGAAGTGGGACGGAGAGAGCTCCTAAGGTGGTAATGCCAAGTTCGAGGATAAGAAAATTCCTCCAAGTATTCGGAGATCGGAGTTGGAAGAAGGCTCCGAGCCCCAATGCACCAAGGTAGGTGCCAAGAGTTAAGCACTGCCAAAGGAGGAAGTCTCCTTCGAAGAAGCTCAGGATTTTAGTAAAGACAAGTTCGTAAATCAGGCTGGAAGCTGAGCCAAAAAAAGCGAGAAGAGCTAAAGCTAGGAGCATTTTTGTTCCAATCTTTCAGTTGAGTCGCTGCTTTGACTATAAAGAAAGAGTTGGAATTTTCAAAAAGGCTTCTGTTTTTTCTCTTCTATTTTAGAACCAAGAGGAAGGCATTGTTTTGTCGGAAGTGAGTGTTTCAAGCAAGCTAACAATTTGAGAGTATCGATTGATCTTATCCTGATACTCATTTTGTAATCTTGCTTTCGTTTCCTCGTTATCTTCTTTAGAGAGTCTCTCAAGTAATTTCTTATTCCAGTTAAGATAGTATTTGGCCATCGTATAAGCGTTGTATCCACCATCTTCTTTTATATTTGCAGATGCGCCTTTCATCAAAAGGTATGCTACTATTTCGGGTTCTCCATAGTAAGCAGCATAAATCAACGCAGTATAAGCACTTGCCGTTTCTTGAAAGTCAATTTCAGCTCCTAAGTCGAGGGCGTTTTGCACAGCTTGAATATCTTCAATACACGCTCCTTCTCCACTTAGACCCATTAAACTTCCAACCGGATTTACAATCATTTCCACACCAGTTTTTGGGTCAAGGACGATAAGAGGCAAACCTAGAGTAGCAACAAAAGGTCCGGTCAGAGGTGCAACCAAAGGATTAACCAAAGGAGTAAGTAAGGTCGCACTCGCTTTTGCGAGTTTTGATAATGAACTGGGCTTTGTACCTTTTGCGGCTATGATGAGTCGTTCATTGGGGGTCATTTCATTTGCTGTGTGATCGGAAGGTGTGTTTGAAGCATTCAAACTGTTGCTGATCAAGCTTAAGATAAATATCGGTACGAGTAATTTGCGAGTTTTCATAAAAGATTTCCTGAAAATAGTTGATGAAAAAGTAAGAGACATACTAGCAAAAAATTAAAATTTTTTCAACAAAATCAGTGCTTTTCAAGCAAATGCAGACGGTTGAAAGAACTTGTCTAATGGTTTTGTTCTCAATACTTGTTCCCTATTTTTCAACGAATTTCAAGAAAAGGAGGATTCTAAAAATCGAGTTATGTACTAAAGTTAGAAGGAGAGTTCAGATTCAGTTGTATGCACCTTATCTCGGAGAGTGTGTTCAGCTTGGTAGCGGATGGAGTCTTGGATTTGGAAACCAATCAAAGATTTAGGAGCCCAAAACAAACTTGCAAGTTCAGACATCAGGTTCTTCCGTGGATCCATCTTAGACAACTCACTTGCAAGCAAAGTATGAGGGCAAAGTAATTCCGCTACAAAGAGTATTCTTTCGAAAGCAACCAAGTCTTTGTCCAAAGGTCCTAGCTCCGTCCCAAAGCGTTCGCGTTCGCCTTCGAGCAAAATGCGGGCAAGGTCGAGGGCAATGCTCATACGTGTTTGAGGTTTGAGTTCTCCTTTGCGGAACTGAATTAAATAATGCCCAGGTTTGGGTCTTAGTATGCGGCTGAGTTTGTCCATCATTTCGAGATTCTGTGTTGTGATGAAAGGATAGAATCTCAGAACCTCAGGTAAGTACAGAGGTGGTGTTTTGAAATCCGCCTTGCTATGAAGGTCCTCAACAAAGCGGCTGATCTTCTGTCGTGTTTGGCGTACGAACTCAGGTCCTCTTTCCATCGCCTTTTTAAAGTAAGTGTCGAAATGTTTTGACTCTTGGTATTCAAAATAGGCTTCGTTCAGATCGATGGCACCACTTGCAATGTCATGAATGAGGGAAACTTCAACTTTCAACGTTTTTGCTAGCTTCTCTAATGCAAAAACAGATTTGACATTTTTTTCACCCTTCTTCCAATGACTACAATCAGAGGGATTATAGTTGAGAATGCTCCCGACATCCTGATCGTGTACTTTTTTTCCTTTCTGATCACTGAGGACCTTTTGGCAAAATTTAAAAAGTTGTAACGAATTCGGAAATTTTACAGCTTTCATCATCCCTCCAACGCTGGGAAATTGGCGTAGGTTTTCTAATTTTAAAAGGCTTTTAAAAAATTATAACTGCCGTTATGGGGTGGGTCAAGAAGGCTAGGATTTAATGTTGTGCGAGTTTGCATAGAGAAGGTATAGCTTTCACTTGAACGAAATTCACAAAGGAGCACAGCGGTGCCTAGGACCCTCTATTTACGAAACTCACTGACCCGAAAAAAAGAAGTCTTCCAACCTTTGCAAGAAGGTTTCGTCAAAATGTATGCGTGTGGAGTTACTGTTTATGACGAATGTCATATCGGACATGCCATGCAAGCAATTTTCTTCGATGTTATGCGCAACTATTTGGAGCACTGTGGATACAAAGTAACCTATGTTCGCAACTACACAGACGTAGATGATAAAATCATAGATCGTGCGCAAAAACTGAAAATTTCACCTCGCACTCTCGTCGATCAGATGATCGAAGCATCGCGCCGCGATATGCAAGCGCTTAAAATACGTCCCGCTTCAGCTGAACCCCGAGTGACGGAAGTTATTCCCGAGATCATTCAGATGATTCAGGATCTTATTGACGGTGGTTTTGCTTACAAAACGGACAAGGGTGATGTGTATTTCAAAGTGAATATGAAAAGAGACTACGGGAAATTATCCAATCGCAAACCTGAAGAACTACTTTCAGGCACACGTGAACTTGCAGGTGCAGAAAAAATAGACAATTTAGATTTTGCATTGTGGAAACAGGATCAAACACCCGATGCTTCATGGGATAGTCCTTGGGGAAAAGGTAGGCCTGGTTGGCACATTGAATGTTCTGTTATGGCAAAAAAAATTTTAGGTAAGACTTTCGACATACACGGAGGAGGTAGAGACCTTATTTTCCCACACCATGAGAACGAGATTGCACAATCCGAATGTGCAAACCATGCTGAGTTTGCGCGCTGCTGGTTACACAGTGGTTTGCTTACCATCAAACAACAAAAAATGTCGAAGAGTTTAGGCAATACTATCAACATTCAAGTCTTTCTGAAAGATTGGCATCCTGAAGTGCTCCGCCTTGCATTTTTACAAAATCACTACGCTTCCAATGTCGATTTCAGTGAGGAAGTATTTAGTAATTGCAGAAAACGTCTTTTCTACTTCTATAAAACTCTTCTCATGATGGACGAAGCCTCTTCGCAAGGGGACCTTTCTGCAACTGAAGACAAGCAGTTTCAAAGTATGGGGGACAGTTTTGAAGAAGCCATGTGTGATGATTTCAATACACCTATGGCTCTTGCTGCACTCAGCAATATGGCGCGTCTTGCAAACCAACTCAGTGCAAAGAAAAATTCCGGAGCAACTTTGAAAAAACTTGCGACTTTGCTTCGTGAGAAAGCGAAGACTCTCGGTATGCTTCAAGAGTCTCCGACGGAATTCATCAACTTGCATAAGACAAAAATTCTGAGCGATTTAGGTTTGAGTGAAAACGACGTTTTGGATTTGATCAAGGAAAGACAAAAGGCACGGGAAAGTCAGAACTGGGCTGAAAGCGATCGCATCCGTGCTCAACTTGCAGAAAAAGGAATTAGCTTGCAAGATAGTCTTCAAGGAAGTTCTTGGTCTCTGATTATTTGATAGGAAAAAGGGGACACCCAACGATCCCCTTTTTCTCGGAGTTAACATGAGCCTACTTTTTGAAAACATTGGAAGTCTACTTACTCTGCATCCTCTTGCTTCTGAAAGAAGAGGGTATTCCGTCACACAATCCGATTTGGGACTTTTTGAGAAAGCCTGGCTTTTTTGTGAAGGTACAAAGATCACAGCTTTGGGAACAGGGCCTACACCGAAGATTTTTCTCAAACGAGCAAAAGAAAGACGGGATCTTTCCGACTGTTTTGTTATGCCTGGAATGGTGGATTCTCATACACATGCAATCTTCGGAGGAGACCGTTCGTCAGAATTTGTGCAAAGACTTAACGGTGCTACTTACCAGGACATTGCAAAAGCAGGTGGTGGCATAGCTTTTACAAGGGAAGCTACACGGCAAGCAACAGACAAAGAACTAATTCAATCCACTTTGAAGTGGATTGAAAAGTTTCAAAAACACGGAGTCACGACTCTTGAAATCAAAACAGGATATGGACTTTCCGTAGAACATGAGTTGCGACTAGCTCGTCTTCTTAAAAAACTCGACACACGTTCTTACATAGTGAGAACGTGTCTTGCCTTACACGACCACTCCCCTGAATTCCCAAACAGCTTCGATTACATCGAAGCTGTTTGCAAAGACCTCCTCCCCATCCTAGCCAGAGAAGACCTCGTTTCCTACGTCGATGCTTTTGTAGAGAAAGGTTACTACTTACCTTCTCAACTTGAAAGATACCTCCAGACTGCAAAAGACCTCAAACTTGGAATTCGTCTGCACGCAGACGAATTCAGCAATGCTGAGGGTGCTCAATGTGCTGCACGTTGGGGCGCCGCAAGTGCAGATCACTTACAGTGGGCTTCGGACGAAGATGCGAAGGCTCTTGCAGAGGCACGGACGACCGCAACCTTATTGCCCGGAACTTCGTTGTATACAGGAATTCCTTTCACAGACGCCCGACGCTTTTTCAGAGCAGGTTGTGCGGTAGCAATTGCGAGTGATTTCAATCCTGGAAGTTCCTTTCTCTATAACTTGCATCAGCTTGCTTCGATCGGAGCCATACACTGTCATCTCACAAGCTATCAAGCACTCGCTGCCGTCACTTATGTTCCGGCTTTGTCTTTAGGACTTGGTGCACAAAAAGGTGCTTTGAGTCCCAGTTTTGATGCGGACTTCTTGGTGTACAAAATGAAAGGACCCGATGCCTGGTTAGCAGACATGGGGCAAACTTTGCCTAACGAAGTTTGGATCCGTGGGGCTCATTTAAAGTCGTAGTTTAAATAAAACAATTTACAATTTTTGCTAGTTTGGTTTTCAAATCATTTAAAATTGATAGACTTAAAGTATCTCAATTTTAAATTTGGAGTGAGTTTATGGGTCTTTTTATTTTGAAAAATGTGAAATTGAGGACCATTTTCTTAAAGCTTTTTATTGCTTGTGGGTATCTTTCACTTTTGAGTATGGGAATACAATGTGTAAGCAAGGGCACTACAAGTGATGCACCGAAACCTGAACTTACAGATGGCTCGGATAAAAAAGATAAAGGTGGTCAAAAAGATAATAAAGGACATAAGGGCAAAGGAGATAACAAAGGTGGAGCAGGTGGTGGTGGAGCAGGTGGTGGTGGAGCAGGTGGTGAGGGAGCAGGTGGTGGTGGAGCAGGTGGTGGTGGTGGTGGTGGTGATGGTGGTGGAGAAGTATCAAATCATCGATGTCTTCGAGGAAAACGACTAGATCCTGAAAAAGGAGAGTGTGTGGATCACCAACCTGGAGGGTCTTTTAAAACAGGTGATTATGATTACATTTGGATACAGAAAGGATATGAGGGTTCTCCTACTGCAACAAAAGATCAGCTAGTGGTACAAGCGAAAGAAGTGAGTTGGTGGTTGAGAGCTATTACAACTTTAGAAAACTGTCCCGACGTTCTTGTGAACAAGAAAAAATGGGTAACCATGACAGTTAGGATGCAATTAGACGGTGATGCGCTAGGTCTTCCACGGCTTGTATGTCAATATCAAATTCAAGATGGAGAAACCCTATTTCAAGTCTGGTCTGCTAAAAGAAAAGACCCAATAAACTATTATGTACCTAGAACGGAAGACAGACTTTTTATTATAGGAGATACTGGAACTGAAAAATTAACTGACGGAGAGCATCCAATTTTAAAGCAGATTTCAGAAAAACTTTTCAAAGAAGTTACAAAAACTAATGAGAACAGCAAAAAAATTAGTGCTATAAAAGATAACGCTATTCTTCATTTAGGTGATTATGTTTATACGCCAAAAAAAGAAAAGAAAGATGAAACATGGAGAGAATGGGAGTCTGAGTTTTTTTATCCTATGAGCAAGTTTCTAGAAAAGACAGCTTTTATCTTTGTGAGAGGAAATGGAGAAGAATGTGGAAGACCTTATGGAAATAAAGGTTGGTTCTATTATTTAGATCCTGCAAGTGAGATTCCAAAGGACGATAAAGGAGAATTCAAATGTGAATCTTATACTCGTGCTTATCCTTTGAAATTTGGAGATATGGATCTTGCTGTTCTGGATTCAGCAGAAGCAAAAAGTGACCCCAAAGATGGGGATACTAGTGCTACAGAAATATTTGCACCTCAGTTGCAAAGTCTGGCTGACTTTTATCAAGACTCTGATTCTGTTTTTATAATCAGTCACAGACCTTTTTGGAGTTATCATCCTCAAGTTGTACAAGGTGTCGATTGGGGAAAACTACAAAATAATCGAACGGTATATCAAAATATAAGCTTACAAATGGCCTATGATACGTTGGATAAGAAGTTTCCATTTAAGCATGTGGTTAGTGGTCATTATCATGCCTTTGATGTTTTCCATTTTAATAGTCCAACGATCAATCAGATCATTGTGGGCAATAGTGGAGTCGCAACAGATCAACCTTTTCATCACGTTCCTTCTTATTCTTCTTGGAATTATGACCTTAGTTTGACAGGAAAAGATGGTTTCAAAGTAAATCAAGAAAGGAAACCAACATCTTCCATTACACAACATGGGTATGCATACCTTAAAAAAGGTGAGCTTGATACTTTACATCTTTGTCTAGTGAATCAAAAAGGTTGTGAAAATTTCGATATTTCTAATTGTGGACTCAATCAAGAAATTAAAGAGGGTCAGTGTAAGTTGAAAATAATCAAAAATTAATAATCAACCTTCACAACCTCATACTCCTTAACACCACCGGGGGCCTGAATCTCTACTAGGTCCCCGACTTCTTTCCCTAACAAAGCTTTCGCTAGAGGTGAACTCACAGACAGCTTGTTTGCTTTGATGTCTGCTTCCAAATCCCCAACGATTCTATATTTTTTCACTATATCTTTTTCATCTCGTAAAGTTACGAAAGCCCCAAAACGAATGTTCGTGGGTTTGGGTTCGGGAATAGGAATTACCTGTGCTCGTGACAATTTATCTTCGAGTTCTGCAATGCGTGCTTCGATAAAACCCTGACGGTCTCGAGCTGCATGATATTCTGCGTTTTCTCTCAAGTCACCATGTGCACGGGCAGTTGCAATAGCTACGATGATTTCCGGACGATCTACGTTTTTGAGATGCTCAAGTTCTTTTTTAAAATGCTCAAGCCCATCTTTTGTGAAAGGAACAAGTTCCATACTACACCTACAAATTTTCAAGGGGTTCTTACAAACTGTGGGTCGCTGAAAAAGCAAACGTAAACGAGTTTGCACTCACTTTCTGAACGAGCGAAGAATTTGCTACTTTTTGTGCTTCTCCACTTCCTTGCTGAAGAATGATTCCGGCACCCAATTGACTATTAGGTTGTACCCAAGCCAAGAATAAACTTTCCCCATTATAATCGACATGATCCCTTTGGCCAGTACTATTATGACTCACTTTCGGCCGTGCATCGAAGTTCGTAAAAAATCCAGCGCGAATGGGAAGTGTTGGCAGAAGATAATATTCAAAGCCTGCAGCAACATTGAAGACTTCCTGCTTTTCATAGGCGTTTCCAATACTACCGATGGAAGCAGCATTTTTGACAGATCCTATGTAGTTCATATCCGCAGAAAAAAGCAAACGTGGGGAATAAAAATACGCAAAACCTGTTCCTATTTGTAGTGGGGGTGTTCCCAAGGGTTTTTTACTTATGAGTTTTTCATTCACTTCTGCAACAGTGGCACTACCAATATCTGCCGCAGAACCCGTTTGTGCAGCGTTGTCTATAGCGCTTTGGAATGCTGGTGTTGTTTGAATGATATGTGATTCCGATTCGAGATCGAAAGATTGAGATACATAACTTGCAAATTTAAAAGTGAGTCCCCATGAAAGTCTTTCCGTCAGAATAGCCTGTAAGGAAAGTACAGGTTGGACTCCATATGCAACAAGGTGTTGACGAAGATTGACAGTGGTCACGCTGGAGTTGTCAATGGCATTTCCCAGGGAATCGCATTTGCTCGATTCATTTTTTGCATCCTGATATTCCTGATTCAATTCATCGACATTGATGTAGTTCAAAGCGATCCCAATCGCTAAACGGGGAAGTATCCTATAAGCCAAACCTCCACTGACATTCAAAGTCGAAGCTCTTTGATTTGCCGTGCGGTGATAGCGAGCCAGTATATAAGGTTTGCGAGTAAGTCCACCACTGACACAGGGGTTCGGAGTTCCTAGGTTTATATCTGTAAAAAAATCATTCTGATCTTGAAGTTCATTGTTATCAAAATAAATTCCAAAAGAAAACATCAGCCCCTTTGCAATCATATCCAACTTTTGTAAACCACCGAAAAAGGAAGGAACACTTCCATTGCTATTTTCAGTGAAGTTCTCGCTACCGATTGCGTTTTTGTAAGTAACTTTTTTGCTATAAAGAGCATTGGCAGAGCCTGAAACATCATTGCTTAAAGCAAACGCTGTTCCTGCAGGGTTATAATAAAGTCCTGAAGCATCATCTGACAAAGCCGTGTAAGCTCCACCGAGTCCTATAGCACGGTCTCCAATAAGAAAATTTCGATAATGAAATTGATCTGCATAAAGGTTTGAACTGAATACTGACAGCAAGATGTAAAATGATTTTCTAGTCATGGTTGACCCTTTAGCGACTGAGTTTGTGATTGAAAGCGATGTTCACCTTTAATCGTAAGCATTTCACTCGCATGCATATTGCGCAGTGTGTTGGTGAGCTTTTCGATGCGCTCCGAGACTTTTGGGTGTGTTGAGAATAAAATCTTTGTGTTCTCAGAAAGAGTCGAAAGTCGTTTGAGGTAGTTCGGTAGAGCAAAGGGATCATAACTTGCCCTCGCAGCAAGCTGTACAGCAAGAGCGTCGGTTTCGAACTCCAAAGGATCATTCAATCCTCTTTGAAGAAGCAACGATAGACCTTCTTTCGAAGCAAGAAGGTAGCCTTCTCCCATGCCTGTAGAACCTTCGAGATAACTTACAAGACTTTGTCTCGAAGTCGTTGAGTTAAGGCTTCCTCTCCTTCTTATTTCCATGTAGGGGTCGAGGTCTGCATCTTCCGCATTTTTGAGAAACTGCTCTTGTATGGAAAGAAAGAGATGTTTTTTCCCCACATGTGCAATGGCATGGCTGAGCATTCCTGCAAGTTCTGCTTCGTTTTTCATAGTTTTTAAAGCGCCCTTTGTAAGAAGTATGTAACCCCCAGGGCATGCAAAGACATTAATCGAGTTGGTGTCTAGCACTGCAAACATATAGCGTCGATCTCGCACATCGTTGAAACGTGCAAGGTACTGACCGACTTGGTTTACATAATGAAGCACCGCTTCGTTCGTTATAGATCCGTAATATTGCAAGAGCCTCCCTGCGATATTACGACCCACTTCCACTTCGATTCGGTAGTCTTGAAGTTCTTTGCTCTGTTCTTTCGAAAGCAAAAGTTCAGGATCATGAATGAAAGCTGGCAGACATCCATTCAGTAGGACGGAGCAAAATAAAAGTCTTAGGACGGAGCAAAGTTTCTGTAGCACGGGGTGAAGCTTCATTTGCGACCTCCTTGAAGACTGGCGAGTTCATCTTTGATCTCTTTTGCAAGCAAGTCGACTTTGGTTTTCGGAGTACGCAAAGATTCCATCAGAAAAATCATATGATAATTGGGAGGAGTGTTCTGAATGGCCTCAACATCTGTATCTTTTTCTGCATGGATCTCAGGGATCGGATAGAGACGAGAGCGTATGTTTGCTGGATCTTCTTCGTCCCTTTTGGCTTTTTGAAGCTTGACTTTTAAGCGTTCAAGAGTGGTTTTTTTTCCTGGGTTTTTAACAGCCATTTTTGAGAAGGGTGCATAGCCGAGTCCTTTGAATATAGGAATTTCCCAGAACATTCCTATGCGATTTGCATGATCAAAAGTTTCTCCCTTTTTCAAAAGACGAATCAGAGTGGAACTTTCTTCAGGTTTAGCAAAAACAGGAACTTGATCTTCCTGACTCTCGATTTCGACGCCAAGAAGCTCCGAGCTGAGAATAAAAAAGAGAACTAAGTATAAAAACCGCATTCCCAAAACTCCTCACTCTACCTATGCGAATCTCTTTCGTTATTCTAACATGGCAAAGGCTGAGATTTTGTACGGCGGGTGTCAAAGGAATTCCATAGCCCACATAGGTCTATTTGCTATAATGGCAACATATGTTGGAAAGTTCTTAAGATTGCAAACCCTTGTCTAATGTTGAGAGAGCTTGTGTGCAAAAACAATGGATGATCTACGGCGCGTCGACGCACGCGGGAAAAAAAATTCTGAATCACGCTTTGACTTTGAATTACAAACCCGTGCTTGCAGGTTCTCAAGGACAGGAATTGGTAGAGATCTCTTTTCAAACAGGGCTGCCATGTAAAGTCTTTACTATGAAAGAGACCAAGAAGATTCAACTCTTCTTGGAAAATATCTCCGTGCTTATTCTCTGCCAAACATTGAGTAGTCGAGAACATAAACGCTTACTCAAGGCCTGTCTTTTATCCGGTGTACACTACATAGATCGCAGTCATGACATCGTGTCCTATCAACATGTTATGGACTACGCTTCTCGCTATTACAAAGCAGGTCTTACATCTGTTCCAGGTTTACATCCTTCAGTGATTCTTAGTGACTTTGTAGCATCTACTTTGAAGTCGCAGCTTCATGATGCCCAATCCCTTTCACTAGCCTGTTCTGAGTCCTTCACTTCTCTTCATTCGATGGTCAATTCCTTACAAAGAGGTGGACGTGTTCTCGTAGATTCCAAACTTCGCAAACCTGATTCTTCTGAGGAAACTCTGCTAGTACCTTTCAACGGTACAGACACACTCACAGTCACTTCTGCACAAGCTGATTTACTTGCAGCATGGCAAGCAACTCGTATTCCCCATGTGAGTTTTTACAGAAAAGCAGATGAGAAAGAAGTGCGTTTGCGTAAGCATTTCCAAAAAATACGTTGGTTATTACACTTTCCTCTTTTCAAAAAATGGGTTTATTCGCAAGAGAACTTTCTCATCCGACATTTTAGAATCAAAGCTTTTTATCCCAAAAAATATACAGTCTGGGGCAAGGCTACAAACCCAAATGGTAAATCCCTTTCTCTGCGTATAGAAATTGTTCAGGACTACGATCTTGCACTTGATGTGTGTTTCAAAGTTTTGGAGAAACTACTAAATGGTGAGTTGCGAGCGGGTCTTCTGACGTCTTCTCAGATCTTAGGTTCGGAGTATTGGCAGTCTTCTGAAAATTTAACGATGATTTTACCACCGAATTAAATTCGCTCCCCACGTAAAACCTGAACCGAAAGTCAGAGTCATTACAAGCATGCCTTGCTTCAAACGTCCCATGGATTCCGCTTCTGTCATGCATATGGGTAAAGTTGCAGAAGTGGTATTTCCGTAACGTTGGATGTTGTTGAAAACTTTTTCAGGAGGAAGTCCCAATTTCTCACGGATCACTTCGTTGATCCTCATATTTGCTTGGTGAGGAATTACCAAGTCAATGTCTTCCGCAGTTAAGTTATTACGTTTTAACAGTGTCATTGCTGCACCGTACATACGTTCGACAGCATTTCTAAAAACCTGTCTCCCCTCCATCTGTGGACGATCATCTCCGTCTTCCGCTTCTTGCACACTAAAGAATTCTGCATATCCCTTAGAAAATCCTGGTCGTTTCAATGCAAGAAGTTCTGCGCCTGAGCCATCACTTCCCATCTCATGATCGATGATACCTCGAACTTTGTTTTGTGCTGTTGGCTTTTGTCCGAAATCCTGTGCTTCGAGAATCATAGCACCGGCACCGTCTCCGAAAAGCACCGTAAAATTTCGTCCGCGTGTTGTGTATTCCATCATACGAGAGTGTATTTCGGAGCCTATAAGCAAAGCTCTCTTGTAAAAACCACTTCGTAAGTAAGCATCGACTGTTGTGATGCCCCATGCAAAAGCACTGCACTGACCTCGAAGGTCTATTGCAGGAATCTTGTGTAAGCCCAATCCTCTTTGAATGAGAACGCCGATTCCAGGAAAATAATAATCAGGAGTTACAGTTGCAGCGACGATAAGGTCAATGTCGTGTGCATCCACTCCCGATTTTTTAAGAACTTTTTGTGCAGCTTTGATTCCCAGCTCGGAGGTACTTGTCTCCACTTCTGCCATATGTCTTTCTTGAATGCCTGTGCGTTCTCGAATCCACTCATCAGAGGTGTCCATGAGTTTTGCAAGATCATCATTGGTCACTACTTTTTCAGGAACAAAACATTCAACGCCTCTAACGACAGAACACAAAGTTTTCATCAAGAAACCCTTTTTAATTTTTAAGCAAAACGACGGAGTGCTTCTATACGAGATTCAATCGGAGGGTGAGAAGAAAGGATTTGAACAAAGCGATTCTTCGAAGATATTTGAAGCATAGCCATTGCTGTTTCCTCTTTCTGTTCCACAGTTCCGAAGTCTCTTTGCAAAGCTTCGAGAGCTTGGATCATATTCTCTCGACCTGCGTAACGGGCACCGCCGCTGTCTGCTCTAAACTCACGATGACGAGAGAAATACGCGGTCACCATTTGACCAATCAATCCGAAAATCATCTCGAATACAAAAACCGTCATCATATATCCGAAGAAGCCTAAACCTCCACCTTCACGATCATTGCGTAAAAAGTTATCAATCACATATGCAACAACACGAGCTGCAAACATTACGAAGGCGTTCATCACACCTTGAAGCAAAGTCATAGTAACCATGTCACCATTTGCAATATGGGCAACTTCGTGACCAAGCACACCTTCTATTTCATTGCGTCGCATTTTGTAAAGCAAGCCGCTAGAAACAGCTACGAGCGAATTGTCACGCGAGGGACCTGTTGCGAAAGCATTCATATCCTGCGAGTCATAAACACCAACTTCAGGCATCTGTGTAAGTTTCGCGCGGCGTGCAAGCCCATGAACCATTTCTACAAGCCAGCCCAGTTCAGGATGATTGCGGTCAATAACTTGAACGCCATAGATCCGCTTTGCCATCCACTTTGAAATCCAAAGACTTATAAAAGCGCCCCCAGTACCCCAGACCAAGCAGAAGATCATCAGAGAGCCAAAGTCGATCCCATTGCTCTGTAGGTAAGGACGAACACCTAAGAGGTTGGTAATAAGAGAGAGCATCAGTATAATGCCGAGGTTCACCATTGCAAAAAAGGTGATACGTTTAAACCATGTCATATTGAACTCCACATTGAGTTTTAGAGTGAACCCTTAAATCTTAAGTTCTTTTTAGGGTTTGTAAAGGGGAAGAAGGGAAGAAATGATGAAAGAAACAAAGCCGCTTAGCCCTCACTGGGCTGATATTGCAGCCATGCGTGTGATCAAAGAGCAAGGAGACAAAGAACGCTACGTTGTTGCCAGTGGTATCACCCCAAGTGGCACTGTACACATAGGCAACTTCCGCGAAGTACTTACAGTAGACCTCGTTGCGCGCGCATTAAAGTCTTTGGGCAAACAGGTCCACTTCATTTATAGCTGGGACAACTTCGACACTTTTAGAAAAGTTCCTAAGAATGTCCCCGACCAAGACGCTTTTAAACCCTATCTCCGTCAAGCTATTGCGCGTATCCCTGATCCGTGGGGGGAAGAAAAGACTTACGCACAAGGTCGCATTGCCCATTTTGAAAAAGAACTTCAGAGAGTCGGTATTGCTCCCCATTACATCTACCAAGAGAAAGCTTACAGCGAAGGACGCTATGCGAAAGAGATACGCTTTGCCTTAGAAAATAGAGCGAAGATTCGAGCTATACTCGACCGCTTTCGCAAAGAACCCCTTGCAGAAAATTGGGTTCCGACTTCGATCTACTGTTCTCAGTGTCACAAAGATACCATCGAACATGAAGAATATCTTGGTGAGTGGGACTACCACTACAAATGTCAGAACTGTGGCAAAGAAGAAACTGTCGATATTCGCAAAACACCTAATCTCAAACTTGCATGGCGAGTCGATTGGCCGATGCGTTGGCATTTTGAAAAAGTGGACTTCGAACCAGGGGGCAAAGACCATTCGAGTGATGGTGGCTCTCACGATACAGGCAAACTTATCATCAAAGAATTGTGGAATCAAAATCCACCGACTTATCAGCAGTACGACTTTGTTATGATAAAAGGAGGAGCGGGCAAAATGTCTTCTTCTTCTGGTGAACTTTATACCTTGTCCCAAGTTCTTGATATTTACGAACCTATAGTCACACGTTGGATTTTTGCAGGTCAAAGACCGAATCATGATTTCGCCATTGCTTTTGACGAAGATGTGATCAAGAACTACGATGAATTCGATAAGTCCGAACAGATTGCATATTCAGCCCCTGATGCTTCCGACAAATATCCACTGATTCGAAGAATCATCGAGATGTCTTCCGTTGATGGAAAGCTTCCTGCAAAAATGCCAAACAGACCGAAGTTCCGTACCCTTTGCAATCGTATGCAACTGTGTGGAGGTGACATCGAACGCACTTTCGAACGTTACTATGCGAAAGATTACAGCAAAGAAGATAAAGTTTATTTCAACGAACGTGCGGTGCGTGCACAGTTCTGGTTGGATCATTATGCTCCTGAAGAGTTTCGTTACAAATTGCGTTTGAAAAAAGCGGAAGATTTAGAGCTGACCACGCAGGAAAAAGCAGTGATCCAAGCTTTGCGCGATTTGCTTTCAGAAGTGGATTTGGAAACAGTCGAAGAAAAGGTTTTAAATAATCTGATTTGGGAGAAAATTATCAAAGGAACTGGATCGGATTCTAAGGATGCTTTTCAAGTTATCTATAGAGTTTTGATGAACAGAGATCAGGGGCCACGTCTTCCGAGTTTCTTGAAAGAGATTGGAAAAGAAAGCTTACTTGAGTTACTCTAGTAGGTATGTATAACAGAGTTTATCAATATTTTTTCTTCTTCTCTTTAGGTATGCCTTATTTGCAGGGCTGCCAGTATTTTAAAGATCTCTTCGGCCCTGTTCTTCAAAGTCCTCAGATTTCTGTCCGTGATATTCAAATTTCTTCCATGGATTTTTTCGAACTCACATTGAAAATCAAATGCTGGGTTCAAAATCCTAACAGTGTTTCTCTGGAATTTTCAAATCTCAATTACGAGATCTCTTTAGGTTCTTCAAAAATAGCAAAAGGCACTTATGAGAAAAAATTCAAAGTGGGTGCAGAAGCTAATGCTATGATTGAAATTCCTTTGCATATTTCAAATTTTGAAGCTTTGAAAATTCTACGAGAGCATTTTAAGAAACGCGAAGCGTTATCTTTGCTTTTTAAAGGCTTTGTCGATTTCCATTCTAGTTTAGGAGTTTTGAGAATCCCGTTTGAACATAAACGGGATTTGTATTGAGAGGACTGTAGGTGAAATGGGGCAACTACAAATGAAACACCCATTCAGGATCAGGGATAGGGCTTTGAGGGAAGGTTTTCTGTAGAGAACTGTTGATCTGCTGCAGAACTTGTAACCGTTGTTTCTGGAGTTCTGCAATAGTCTTTTCGATCGATTTAAGACTGTTTAGCAAATTTATTTGAGCATCATTTTCAGCAAGTGCGAGAGACTGACCTTGTCCGTTAGGAACGAAGAGACCACCGACTATAGCTCCTATGCTGACTAATATTGTCCCTATTCCACCGATTTTGCCCATGTGAGCATATTCTCTAACATATTTTGAAAGAGACTTCTGATTCGTTGAAATGGAAGTTCTAATTGCTCTCGATTTATTTTCAAAGAGTTCTTTGGTTTTCGTGTTGATTTGAACTTCCAAACTTCCTAAGTAATTTTTGATTTTTGCATTTAGCAGGTCTAATTTTGCACTGGGGCTGAGTTTGAGAAAGGCCAGCCTTTCTTCAGGACTCATATCTAAAAAGACAAGCCTTTGCCCTGTACTCAGAAGTGCGTATGCTGCTTTTTCTTCTGGTTTTAATGATAGATACTTAACTCTTTCATCCATACTATGGGCTGCAAAAGCGCTTCTTTGCGCTCTATCCATTTGTAAATACGCTTTAGCTTCCCCTTCATCTAACGAAGAAGCAAGGACCTGTTCATCGTGGCTTAGTCTTGAAAATTTCTCAGGATTACCTTCTTCTTTATATAAAGGGCTTTCCTTAAATTTCGTTATTTTAACGTCTTCCTCTGTTTTTCTCTTGTCCGCAACGAGTTTATCTACAAATTGAAATTTTTGGGGTGAAGTTGTTTTTGCGTTGAATTCACGAATTTGCTCTGGAGTCATGTCTAAATAAACAAGTCTTTGTTCTTTTGACATTTGGAAAAACAATTCTTGATTTAAGGTCCAAAATCTAGCTCTATGAGTTTCAGTCATTTGTAGATAGATTATTTTTTCAGATTCGCTCATATTTTTATATAATTCTTTTTGAGTTGAATTCATCTCGTTCTTAGCTGCCCTCTCCTTTTCTTTGAGATTCTCGAGAGTTGGCTGACTTATTAAAAGTATATCTAACTGATACATTATATTTCGTTTTATATTGATTTGGATATCATAAGCCATGGAGAGTTTTTGTGCTTCTAAACCTTGATCCATACCGGCTTGAATAGAAGCTGTACTTTTATGCAAGCCTAAAGCGATATCCTGAATTTGGATTTCGAATTTCCATAAATGAACGGCTTGGTCTATGCCTGCCCGTGCATATGTATTTAAACTCCCAATGACACTGGTAGCAGTCACAGCTTTAGCATCACCTATGAGTTCGCTTTGAGGGATTCTATAGAGTCGATCGCTTGCTTCAGTAAACGTAACACTTTTAAAGGTAGAATCTGTAAAGGAAAGTACTTGATCTTTTACAGCAGGATGATCGGAAGAAAGATAGTTTCCGTCCTTTACATGAATGTCTTTTTTTTCTGTTGAGTCATAATACCCCCTTACACCAAGAGTCGATGCTGCAGGCCCTGATATCCAATTTCTCCCCGCAACTTTCCATGCGTCTGGTGGCTCAACGAGTCGTCCGTAGATATCGAAAAGGGGAACTCCTTTTCCAAACTCCATGCTTGCATTTGGATAACCCCTATTCTGTAATCTAACATAGTTTGCATTTAAATTTTGCAGTGTATCGGGGTGCAGTTGAGGAATGCGAGGCCAGTATATAAAATTTGCGGTCTTACGGAACAGTTTCCCTTCGATATTAATATATTTTTCTTTTATACTTTCACTTTCGCATATATATCTGCCGTCTTCTGTAGGTTTAAAGTCGGTTTGAATTTCTGTAGCCAGATTTTGATAATCAGAAGCGGAGATAAAATGTCCCTCACTTTCTATTGAAATAGGGACTCCAAATAAATTAACACCTTTTTGAAAGACTTTTTCTTCTGAGTCTACATAATATACGAAAGTTTCATGGGTCAATATGGAAGACTTTTTCTTGTCAACATAATAGCTCCCTCCACCCTTTTCTGAATCGAGTGTGTAGGATGTAAAGCGATCATTAAAACGACCTTCACCACCATAACGTAGGTGTAAAAAATCTTTATTTACTTCTTTAGTGTTTGCACCGAGGCTACTCCCTGCAAGGTTCCTAGACATATCTGCGTAGACATCGATGAGATTTGCAAGATCCATATTTTTAAAAGCATCATCGAGAGAATGTTGAATTTGCGAGTAAATCGGAGGAATATTGGCTTCTAGAAAGATATTGAGTTGCTCATGAAATTCAGGAAGGGTGACGTTTGCCGTTTTTGAGAAAAAATTTTTAAGCCATTTGTTAAATTTAGTTCCAAACCCTTCAACCTGTGAACTTGCAAGACCAGGTATTCTGTAGGATGCAATTGTAATGATAGCTCCTACTAAAAACCCAATAGAACCCAAAGATATGAGAATAGCTCCTCCTGCACTCAGATCTTTGGGTAGAGCATTGGAAGTAGTGGAAGAACTAGGGCTTGCAGAAGGTGTTCCATTCGTTGTTCCTGTAGTGCCCGTATTCAAATTGCTCAGAGCGCTTTGTAAACTGTTGACCTGTGCTGTTAATGCATCGATCTGTGCCTGTTGCTGACTTCCAACGGAATTGTCTGAAGGAGCAGATGCTGTTGACCCGATATTCGGAGCATATATTTGTGTGAAGTAAGCAAGATAGCTTGAAGAATTGATCAACTCTGCAATCAAATCCTGCCCGTAGTTCAATTGTATAGCTATGCTTTGTGCAACAGGATCCGAAGGCGATGGATTTTTAAGTGTAGAAGCATAGTTTTGATAAGCTGCATAGATCGGAGCCGCTTGAGCTTTTATCTTTTGCGTAATTTCAACTTCCTGTTGGATAAGATTGGGAAGATCTCCACTGTTTGGATTTGCATTTTGCGTATAGGTCAGATTTCCACTGACGCTTCCGCAGGTTTCAGAACTCGGCAATACAATGTTGCAAGGTTTTACAACAGCTGTGTATTCTCCAGGGCTCAGATTTGGAAAAATTTTAGCACCAAAAAATATCTTTCCTTCCTGACAGGAACTGCTCCCCTTAGCACAGACTTCATAATCGTAGTGATGCTGGTAGTTCATTGCTCCTGCACCATAAACAAATTGAGGGGCGCCTGCAGTCAACTGACCCATCTGTATATTCCCAAGCAAGAAACTACTAAAATCTGCGAGCGGGCGCACCAAAGTGGTACTGCTATCTTTCTTATCTTGATTTACAGTTGCTGTTTCTTTCAAATGAGAGGAGTGTCGAGTTTTGCAATTGAGAGTAAGACCTACGAAAGAAACAAAAATTATAGCTTTTAATTTTTGCATACAAATTCCCATATAATTATAATTCCCAAATAACAACAGAAACATTCCCATGATAAGCGAGAGGAATGTGAGAAGGGGTCAAGTCCTTTCCACTGTCATTCCAAGAGAAAAAGCTATCGTACATATAAACGGTAAGTATTTTGTTATCGTTCACCACGACGGAATGGGGACTGTGGAGGGTTGAATTCTCAGTTCTTGCAATAATATAACGCTCATCCCAATTCCATGTTTCCCCATTGTCATCACTGATCACCGCTTCTACTCCGTGATAAGGTCGACCATCGAGTTGTCCTAAACGCACAGCGTAGGTCATAAGAATTCTCTTATCATTCAGCTTCAGCAGGCTGACATGATGTCGTCCGTAAGCGAAATGCTGCTTGGGCAGAGACCATGTTTTTCCATCATCTTTAGAAATCGAAGTTGCAAGTCCCATGTAGTGATCATTTTGCACAGCAACTCCGACCATCTGTGTTCGAAAAGCAGCTATAAGGTCACCATTCTCAGCGCGGATAAGAGAACCTTCATTTAATCCCCATTCTCTGGGGAAGATATAGGGTTCCTCCCATTTCCCTGTATGGAAGTCGAAGGTGACAAGAGCGGCTTGTGTGAACACATCCCCAGCCTTTTCAGCTTTTACCGGAAACCAACATAGAAAACGCAGTTTGTATCCCTCTACGAGTCCATCGTAAGCGACATCGGTATCGCAAGTTTTCCCTTCAATTGTTGGAAAAGCCTGACCTGAGTGAAAGGAATCGCCAAAATTTCCTGTGAGTTCGAATTGGTGACCTCTCACAAACACAAGACCTATAGATCCACCATTCATAAGAGAAAGACGATAGGTGCTAAGTTTTTTAGGATTGGTCCATGCCATTCCATCTTTAGATGTCAGTAGAAAACCATCTCGTCTTTTAGGCGCTTCCACTTCTGCAGAAATCGAAAGAACAAAAGTTCCATCGTTCATTTTTGTAATTGCGGGAAATTTTGGATTGTTCATTAAAAAGCTATAGGTCACAGCTTCCTGAAAATGCCTCACTCCGTTTTTTTTATGTCTAACCGGAGTGAAAGTGAGAGGTGTTCTCATAAAATGAGGTTGGTAAAAAGCATAGCTCGTCGCATTCTCCAGTGTTTCTATTTTTGAAAGAGGAATGGTGTCGATCGCCATCGACTCTGCATTCAGATTTTTGTTTACAGGGCTAGTTCCATAAAAATTATCAGGGGTTATGGCTTCTTCAACCGTAAGCATGTCCAGAGTCTCGGCATCACTCACTTCTCCGGTAAAGGAACTGAGAGTAAGTCCCTTATCTTCATTTTGTGTGCGAGTAGACTTGCAAGAGGTGAAGGATAGATAAGTGGACAGAATTACGAACGTTTTAAATGATTTTCGTAACATATGGGCCTCATTGGATGTGCATGTCACCATTCTAGCATTTTCATTTAGACACGTAAAAGTTACGGTCTTGCCGAGTCCCCTTCCCTTGTGTTACTTACGAGTCATTAATTTTAAGAATGTTATAGGGTTTCGAGGTTTTTATGTGCAGAGGTGTTCTTGTTTCGCTTAGTTTATTTTTAATTTCTATAAGTGCTTTTGCGGGGGCTTCTTCCTCCAATAAATCAACAGCACTCGTTGTGTATAAAGTTCAAGAACACAATCATGAGAAAGAAGGACGTGCAAAGGCCTTTGCAAAAGCAGTTTTGTTTTTCTACGCATTTGAATCCAACCCTCAACTTCACTTACTAAGACAATTGCAGACTAGAGTTCTTGCAGTCAAAGATGCTCATGAAAGTTCCTCTTGCTTGCTTATCAGTAATGACAAGATCAATGCCGCGACATCACATTCCTTAGAAGACAAAGAAGCTGTATCTACAAAACATACAGCTGAGATGTTAAATCTGGAAGATAAGAAAGCTCTCGACCTTGTTGTAAATTATTTTTTTGCAAATCATACTATGCATCATTTGCATTCTTCCCAGAGCCAAAGTTCTCTTCCTACTGCTAAACAGCTTCAAAGAAGCGGTGCATTCCTGATGAGGTACTCATTTCTTGCAAGTGAGTTTTTAAGAGAAAGAACATGGATAGGGCCTGCCTTTGGTCTCTTTGAAAAATCAGTTGCAAAATATATTTTTTCAAGCACGCATTCCAAAATAGAAAAATCAGAACATGAACTTCATGAAATCGAAAAAACTTTCGATGAAGTTTCTAATGAATCTTTAAGTCATCAGCAACTCCACTACAAAACAAGAGCCAAGCAAGTTTTGCTGAGGAAGTTAGAAAATCTAGAACATTCTCAAAATGAGTTTCAGCAGTTGGATCTCTTTCTTAATTTCAAAATGGGAATGGATTTCTCAGGGGTTGCATATTCCATGCAACCTGAGCTGTATAAAATCCTTGAAGACTGGTCTGTTCTTTACTTTTTAAAAGTTGTTGTAAATCCTTTGCAATTTTACACAAGGCTTCTTAAGCTTCGAGCAAGCTGTTCTCCTATTTACACCTATCTTACGGATAAAAAATCATGTGAGAATGCATTGGTTCTCAAAGACGATCTTGACTCTCTCGAGTCTATATTGGTGGAAGGTGTATACAAAAATAAGCCAAGCCTTTTGAGTGACAGCGGCCGATGTTTTATGGCTTCTGTTAAATTTATCACAACCTTGCTTTCGGTTGGGGACTCCTTAGATCTTTTGTTTAAACCTAGGGTTGCAGTTGCTGGTGCAGAACTTATAGTGGCATCTCTTGCAAGCCTCTACGAGTTTTTTCCTAAACAAGTGCCTTACAAAGAAATAGACTCTCTAGTAAGAGCCCTTTCTGAAAGTTTTGAAAAGAATCCATTTCAAGACACTGTTTCTGAAAATCTCGATAAATATTACAAAGAGTACGCGACATTGCATCTTGTACCTTACAACGCTCCTTTCAGTCAGTCCTATTTTCAAGCCTTTCTTGCAAGAAAGTTGATCGCATCAGACCCCCAATTGCTGAGCTATGTCATTTTATGCAGATTGGCTGAAGATGAAGAAATAGGTTCTACAAAGATGTCTGTCTTTTTGAGAGATATGTTGAAGGTGAGTGAGCAAGACATTGAAGATTGGAAAGATCTTGTGAACTTCTTTGGACCTGATTTCAAATTTACTCGTTATTTAGTTCAAGAGCGTTTGAGAATAGGAAAGTAAAATTCTTGAGATCGTTGGCTTTCTCTCCGTACTTGAGAAGCATCGATCTTATTTCATTAAAAAACTTCTCAGCACATTCTGCGGCTTCTTTGCGAGACATCACACTCAAATAGGTTAATTTCCCACTCTTTTTATCTTTGCCTGAGCTTTTCCCTATATCTTTATGATCATCGATAAGGTCATCCATAATTTGATAAGCCCACCCCAATTTCTCTCCAATCTTCCTCATGCATTCTACATCTTCTTCAGAAGCGCCTGCAGATAAAGCTCCTAAGGCACAAGAGGCTGCAAAAAGTTTTCCTGTTTTATTTCTGTGGATTTCTTTCAAATCTTCGAAAGTGTATCCCGTTTTTCCTGTCCATTGAATATCTAAGCTTTGTCCATAAACCATGCCGGAAGAGCCAATAGCCCGAGCAAGTTCACGAAGTTGAGCTGCTTCTTCTGATAGGAACAAGAAAGCATCTGATAAAAGGGCATCTCCCACCAATAACGCTGTGGCTTCATCATAAACTTTATGAACAGTTAATCTACCACGTCGATAGTCATCGTTATCCATGAGTGGAAGATCATCATGTACAAGACTGTAGGTGTGCACCATTTCGACTGCGAGGGCTGCGGGATAGGATTGAGAAATATTCTCAGAAAAGATTCTGTGTGAGAGCATGACAAGTAAGGGGCGAAGTCTTTTACCTTTGCCTTCGAGAGCATATCGACATGCTTCGTGAATTTTGTTTTTTCCACTATAAAAATCTTGAATGAAAGATTGAAAGTGACTTTCGAACTTTTGGATTTCATTTTCAAACATAGATCTCCTCTTAGCTCTCGCATAGAATCAATTGAGTAAAGAAATCTCAGGATCCGAACCTATTCTCACATCTATCGTTTTATACTCTTCAAGAACTTTTTCTACTCGTTCCCGAGTCGCCTCTTCATAAATCACATGCACATTAGGCCCTGCGTCGAGTGTGAAATACATAGGAATTCCAAACTCTCTTCGAGAGGTCACCAAATATTCCAGAAAATCAAAAGTCGTATTCGTCATATACACACAGGAAGGTGTTGAACTCGCCATAACTTCATGCATGTTCAAAGCTTCTTCTTCAAGAAGCGGTCCAAGCTTTTCTAAATTCTTTTCTTCAATAGCCTCTTTCATATTCCGCAAGCGTTCGGGAATTCCAATAAGCCTTTTTTCAAACAGAGGGCTTGTACTTGCATAACGATGCCCTTCTGTTGAACTTACAGATTTTTCTTCATCGGAAAGAATGACTACGCAATCTCTCAAAGCCCATGTTTGAGCTAGAGGTCCTACTTTCTGATCCTGTGCTTTTTCTCCTCTTTGCCAAAGTACAAAGCCACCCCACAAACTTCTGCATGCGCTTCCTGATCCAAGTCGGGAAAGGTGAGCGATTCTTTCTCGACTAAAACCCTTTTCTTCCAGTTCTTCGAAAGAAGAGGACTCCGTCCAACAGCACAGAGCTGCAAGCGTGAGCGAAGCAAGACCGCTAGCGCTGCTTGCAATTCCACAAGAGGAAGGAAACTCATTGTAAGTCTGTAGGTAAAGCTTTTTGTCAAAAGCAAATTCCTTAGCAAGAAATTGCAAATGCAAAAGTCCTTTGTGTAAAAAATGAGGAGTCTCAGAAAGTTCCTGTAGTGAATGAAAAGATAAAGTTCCATTTTTCTCAGGTAAAGCATGCAAACTTGCGAGTGTTTCTGTGCAAAGATCCAAAGTCATAGAAAGGGAATCATTCGCAGGCCATTGCTCTTGGGTATTGCTTTTCCCCCAGTATTTGAGAAAAGCAATATTCGTAGGTACGCGCACTTTATAAATCATCGGATAAACCTTCTGTGGAAAATTTTGCAGAGAGTGGGTACCAATTTCTAGTCAATAAAAAAGATTTCGCTTCATTAAGATCTTTTTCTTCACCTAAAAGTAAAATGGAATCTTCTCCACCTGCTCCCGTTGTTTTGAAAGACCATGTCTTGTCACAGTTCGGAATTTTTAAAAGCTCGCTTGTTATTTCTTTTGGAAAATGAGGAAATTGTGAAATTAAAACTCTATGTTTTGCATTGCTTTGCAATAAATTTTCAAAGCCCTCTCCCTTTTTAATAAAGTGAAGAAGAGATTCTGTAAGTTCTGAACTTGCTTTTAAAAATGATTTTCGAATTTCGTAATCTTCCAGATACAGAAGAGTGTCTTTTAAAAGAGAAGAAGTTGCAGAACCCTTGCCACCTGCAAAAGGGTGTATAAACTTTGCGAATAAATCTTTGTTCACAGAAATCGTTTCAACGGTTCCAGGCCAATCATGGGTGTATTGCATGCTCACAAGTCCACCCTTCCATTGTGTAAGTACATCGTAACCGGAAGCCTGTCCTTGTATTGTTTTTTGAATTTTATATGCGAGCTTAGGAATGTTCGAAGCTGCATATTTATTTTTCGCAAAAAGTGCAGAAACTTTACAGCACGCTAAAATCACAGCAGAGGAAGATCCCATGCCTGCACTCATATCAAGCTGTGAGGAAATCTTTATACGTAAGGGTGGATTTGCAAAAAGATTTTGCGAATGAATCAAAGCTTGGATAAGAGGTTCGGAACTCTGAAAATCAAGTTCTTTGTAAACACGCTCTTCCTTCCACAGATTGGAAGAAATATGAAAGCATCCATCATCCGAAGGACTCGCTTCAATTCTGAGAAAAGAATCTACAGAGTAAGCCAGAGCCTTCTCTCCAAAGAGCACAGCATACTCACCCGAAAGCATAAGTTTGCCAGGAACGCGGAAATTCGGTGCCACAACCTTACAGAGTTTGGGTTCAGTAAGGTTGTGGCACCGAATTTCCCCCACATTTTGTGCATTGATCGCGAGCATCGTCGTCTGCAAACCTTTCACAAAGCCTTCGATGCATGCATGAAGACTGTCTTCAGATTCACTCGCAGCTCGCATAAAGGGTAGGCCTATCCCCACCATGTTGGCACCTAAAGCGAGAGCTTTTGCAACTGTAAGTCCATCGCGTATGCCACCTGTTGCAATCAACTCGCAATCTTTCAATTCTCTGCGGATATCTTGCAAAGCATAAGCTGTGGGAATGCCCCAATCACGAAAACTCTGACCAAGCATCTGTGTTTGCTTATTCAAGGAACGAAGACCTTCAATATGGGCCCACGAAGTTCCCCCACGTCCTCCGCAATCAATTGCAGAAACACCCTGTGCTAGCAAACGTTTTGCAGTGTGTGCACTGATTCCTGAACCGACTTCTTTGATAATCACAGGAACTTTTAATTGAGAACAGATGCGTTCCAAATTCTTAAACAATCCGCGAAACTGTGGACTGCCTTCACTTTGCACGCATTCTTGAATCACATTCAAATGAATCGCTAAAGCATCAGCACCGATCATCTCGACGGCATCTTTGCAAAGATCGACAGCGTTGCTTCCACACAGTTGACTCCCACCGAGATTTCCAATCAGGAAAATATTCGGTGCTTCATCTTTTACTGTAAAAATTTTTCTATATTCAGGATTCTCCAAAGCCATACGCTGGGAGCCTATGCCCATCGGTATGCCCCATCTCTGCGCAGCACGCGCAAGACGTCTGTTTAATTCCTGACCGCGTTCAATACCACCGGTCATTCCTGTAATCAGAAAGGGCAATTGAAATTCGCGACCAAGAAAATGTGTTTTCAAATTCAGATCTTCTTTATTCCAATCCGGAAGTGCTTCGGGAATAAATGTAAAATCCGAGAAGCCTGTGAATCGATCACTCGATTCCACATCCTGATCTCTGCAAATGCTAAGATGTTGAGATTTGCGTAAAGAATTAAGCAGGTCTTGAACTTTTGAAGTTTCGGAACTATCTATGAGAAATACAGTTTCCGTTTGTCCACATTCCGCAAAATAACCTCGAAGACTAAAAAAACTCTGCTCCCATTGGAGCTGAATATCCTTTTCAAAACTGAGCTTATAAGTCGTCAAACCCTCAAGTTTGAGAGCTTCTTCGGAAAGGGCTTTGACATGGCCTTCGAAATTCCCAGCTTTCCAATGGATAAGGCTGAGAGGCGCGAGCCAATTTTGTGAATTATTTCGGGTAGTTGAGTTCAAGTGGACTCCGGAAAAGTGAGCCCCTTTTCTACCACAGATTGGATTTTAATGCCAACAAAGTCTCAGGGTGGGTTTCTGAAAAAGTGCAAGAATCTGCTGAAACTCCAACTTTATAAACCCCACGTTCTTAAAATCTCAGCTTCATCTTCTGCTGAAACTGTTTTCTTGTATTTGGCTCCTGAAACACCTTTGACGCGAGCGTTGCACTCTTCCCATGTCTTGTGTTTCTCAAGAACACCATTCACGAGACTCAAATAGCTGTAGGCTTTCTTCGAAGAAGACGAAGATGATTTTTTTATAGGCTTTTTCATGTTAGCAGAGTTGAAAAGCAAATCATGTTTGTAAACCTGATAAGGCCCTTCAAACAATACAAGCTCTCGTTTGTCAGCAAAACCCTGTGCAATTTCATCTGCACGCTCGTTACCAGGAATGCCCGCGTGTCCGAATACATGTGTCCATTGCATCTTACTTCGTTTAATACGAGCAGAATACAAATGATACAATCGCTCCCAATAATCTCGATTCAAAACGGGGTTTCCCTCAGACGTCTTCCAGTTGTTCAGAGACCACATCTTCATCCATTTGGTCGAACCGTTGAGTACATAAGTGGAATCAATGTGGAAGTGAAGATCGCCTGGTATTTTTTCGAGGAACTCAAAAGTTTTGATGACCGCTTCCAACTCCATACGGTTGTTTGTTGTGTTGTTATTGCGGTCACCGATTTCATAAACCGTTTCACTCTGAATATTGTAAATCACAGCTCCCCATCCACCAGGACCGGGATTTCCTCTGCAAGCTCCATCGGTATAAATGATTATAGAAGACACTTTTCATCCTTCGTAATACAGAAACTAAGTCGCGTCGGGTATCATTTTAAGATACACGGGAGAGAACATTTCATCCACAAGACCATTCCAATCGTTAAACACACGGATATCATTTTTAATAAGTTCTGGCGCCATAATTCCTGGTATGCCTTTGGGAAGATGCCCCTTGTTCATGAGACAGTGGAAAAGTTCGTGATAAAGCAATTCCTTCAATCGTTCGGGGCTTCCCTCTGTGAAATTATGAGTTGCATCTTTGAGCACTTCAATGATTGTCCAGCGTACTTTGATCTGACCTGAAGGAGTTGTTTTGTACGCATAATAGCGTGTGCAAGCAGCCATAACACCCCCATCTGCTGGGCTTGACAATGCGCTGGTGTACAAAAAAGTTTTCAACTCATTTACCGCCATATCTGTAATGGTTACGCCACGGCTTTTTGCGTCTTTCAGAAATTCCGTAACATAAGGTGCAAGAGTTGGATCATATTTTTTAGCGGGAATATTGGGATCTTTGCCCTTGTCAAATTCATAAAGAAACATGTCTTTAACATCTGAGAAGGGATTCTTGTGTCGAGTCATACATTGTGTGAGCGAAAGGAACATAAGAATTTTTAGGAGAGAGCGAACTTTCATAGATCTTCCTTTATTTTTAAAGAACTTCCAAAAGACTCGGTAATAAAATACTTAAAAGTATATTCAAAACTTTGGATTCAAATTCCAAAGAACCTAGAAGATGCTGTGCTGTCTTTTTCAATAGAAAGGGTACAAGTTTTTTCTCTTCCCTATTCTGTGATTCAATGGAAATTTTGTACAAAGTCTGTGAATTTTGGATAGAGTTTTCTACGAGAGGAAGTGGATGATTCTGCGCTAGATCTCGTAAAATAGTATGGAAAGACACTTTCAAGTTATCAAAACGAATGAGAATACTTCCCGTTGTTGTGTTAACAATAACTGATTTGACCCCTTCAATCTCATAAACTCCTTTGCGTAAAGCAAAAGCTTCGAACTCGTTTTTTTTGAAATACTCACTGCGAATACGGATTCTTCCTGGCAAGATGTGAAAATAGCAGTTCATAGAAAGCTCCACATTTGCGTTTTGGTTCTTTTATTGAAAAATGGAAATCAATTCACACAAAAGCAACTATCTATTTATGATTTTACATTTGATTGTTTAAAAAGAGTATAGCCACAGCTTAGGAGAAGGAGCAAGTTCAAGCTTGCGGGGTCTTTTGATTCCACAAACGAAAGGCTTCCATAAAGAGGGTCGAAGTGGGAGCAAGGATTTGTCCTCTGAGCAATTGTAAGGTCCCTAATCCCACAAGACCTCTCATAATCCATGGTCCCTGAAGCATTTTGGAAAGTGAGACTTCCTGATTTTTAGACAAAGGCTTACAGTCAAAAAGTCCTTCTTCTCTTGCTTTTATAGGGATTTTTCGCAAGTCCAGTGAGTCTTCCACCAGAATGCTCCCCGTAAGAACATTGACGCGTATGCGAGCCCGTGAATTCTTCAGTGTATTTTGAACATGTGAAAAATACGAAGAATCCCCTCGTTTTTCAGGAATACGTATACGCAATCTTCCTGAAGATTGATGAGCGATATAAGCTTGAGGTAGCATAAGAACCTCGATTTAGACAGATTTACTAGAAAAGGGACGTGCGCTTGCTCCCTTTTTGTGATGTGGACGGTGGTGTTCGTGTACCGCGTGACTTTGCATCTCACTTTTGACTTCTGCACTCAGATCCTCAAAGTTTTCTTTAGCTCTCTGTACGCCCTCTTTTATTTTTTCTATAGAGAGTAAAGAAAGACGTATAAGTTCTTTGCTCAAACCTTTGACCGATCGTTTGTCTTTCTCCACAAGTGCTCCGATAACTACACCCGCGCTGAAACCAACCGTCATACCCACAAAAAATTCCTTGTTAAACTTGATCATAAGGTGTCTCCAATAAAGGCATTTCATTTTTCGAAATGCAAAATAAGGCTTTGTAAGCTTCGTTCATAATAAAATTTAAAACAGCCAGACTGGCGCATAATAGCAAATCTCCGAATCGAATGGGAGCTAAACAAAAGAGTTTGCGAATGCTAGGAAATGCAAGGGGGGTAAATTGCAAAAGAGTTCCCAATAGCACAGACCCGTTTAACAAACGATTCGAAGGAAGTCGAGGACCACGAAACACACTGTGCTCTGTCGAACGTGAAGTCAAAGTATGCAAAAGTTGTGCAGAGGTCAAAGTGAGAAAAGACATCGTTTGAGCGCGAGGTCCATTTCCGTAGCGCATTTTTCCAATGACGAAACTTGTCAAAGCCAAAGACGCCATCAAACCTGCTTGTGTTCCTATGCGCCCGAAGTCTTTTCTATTCATGATAGAGATATTTGGATCATGTGGTCCTCGTTTTAAAACAGAGTCCTGTGGCGCTTCCATCGCTAGTGCTAAAGCAGGGAAAAGATCAGAGATCAAATTGATCCACAATATTTGCATAGGATTCAAAGGCTGACCCAAACCCAAAGATCCTGCTCCGAGCATCAACAGTGTCTCGCTGAAATTCGTAGAAAGCAAAAAAAGAATCGATTTTTTAATGGAATCATAACTCGTACGTCCTTGGGCAATTGCTGGCAATAAAGTACGAACGTTGTCATCAAGAAGAACAACATTGGAGACATCTCTTGCAACATCCGCGCCTCTTTTCCCCATGGCAACTCCTATGTGTGAAGCTTTCAACGCAGGTGTGTCGTTGATTCCATCCCCTACCATCGCAACAATTTTCGATTTCGATTTTAATATCTGCACAATTTTTAATTTTTCAGAAGGAGCCACTCTCGAAAACACATGTGTTTTTAATGCACATTTTTCAAGTTCTTCTTCACTTAAATTTTTAATTTGTGAAAAATCACAGACTTCTAATTTTTCACCCTTTGAAAATCCTAAGGAATGTGCAAGTGCCGCTGCTGTTGCACATTGGTCTCCCGTGATCATGACGGGTTTGATTCCTGCTTCATGTAATGAGTGAATGAGTTCGCGAGCGCCTGGACGTTCCAAATCTTTCATGGCGACAAGTCCTAACCATATGCGTTCACCTTCCTCACTCTTTGCATAGGCAAGGCCAAGAACGCGAAGAGCACGTTCTCCCAATTTTCTATTTTCTTCTTCGATGATTTTTCTTGAACTGTCTGAAAGTGGAATAATTTTCCCCTCTCGCAGCTCTTTCTCACATAAAGATAAAACCTGTGTAGGTGAACCTTTGATTGCAATCAGTTTTCCCTCACCATAAATATGCTCTGTCTGCATATAACTTTTACACTCGGTTCTATAATCTGTTTTCACGAGTGGAAAGCGTTTACGTAAAGCTTCGACGTCTAAACCCGCGTCGAGTGCCATTTCAATTAAGGCTTTTTCTGTAGGGCTTCCTGTGAGTTTTGGAGAATGATTGTTTTTAAAAACAATATGTGTTTCATTACATAAAACGCCGATTTCAAGAAAACGTAAGAAAGCTCTATTTTTGCAAAAATCTTGTTTTAAAAACTCCTGATTCCAATCATATTCCTTTCCATCAAAATAAAAAGAAACAACAGACATCATATTCTTAGTCAGCGTACCCGTCTTATCCAAACAGAGAATTTGAGTAGCTCCCAAAGTTTCAATTGCATCAAGATTGCGAACGAGAACGTTTTTCTTTCTCATAAGATTTGCACTTTGGGCGAGAGTCATTGTTACAAGTACAGGCAACCCTTCAGGAATGGCAGCAACCGTCATGGATAGAGATAGCTGCATTGTTTCTACAATGCCAAAACCGTAAAGCAGATTGACTCCGATCATTGCTGCGCCCAAAGCAAGGCTTCCAAAAATTAAATAATTTGTAAGCTCGTGAGTTTGACGTTGCAAAGGAGTCTGAGTGTTCTGAGTAAGATTGACAAGTTTCTGAATCTTACCAAGTTCCGTTTGTGCTCCTGTAGCAACAACAACAGCAAGACCTCTTCCCCCTGTAACGAGTGTGCCTTTGTAAACCATATTATTGCGATCTGCGAGGGCATGTGCATGAGCTTTCAAACGTCTGGCATTTTTTACAATCGGTACACTTTCTCCCGTTAGTGCCGATTCATCTACATTCAATCCCTGAGTTTCAATCAAACGTGCATCTGCAGGAATAGACATAGCTTCCTGCAAAGCAAGGATGTCACCAGGAACGAGCAGGTCCGGAGGAATCTGAGTTCTGATTCCTCCGCGTCGAACACAAACTGTTGTAAGTTGTGTGTTGCTTAATAAATTAGCACTGCGTTCTGCGGACATTTCTGTGCGGTATCCGATAAAGGCATTGATTCCTATAAGCCCCATTATGACACCCGCTTCTACGACTGCTGCACTTGCGAGAGAAATCCCTGCAGAACCGAATAAAAGAAGTATGGGTAGACTGGTGAGTTGTTCTCTTAAAATTTCGGAAGAACTTCTCATTTGAAATGAATGAATGCGGTTGGGGCCAAATTGCTTGCGGTATGTTTGAAGTATCTGTTCTTCCAAGCCCGTTTTTGCATCGACCTTCCAATGCGCAAGAACCGCATCTTTTTCAAGCAGATGCCAAGCTAATTCTTCTTTTTGTTCAGCTTCTGTTTCGTCTTGAAATGTTTTTGAAAAGGAAAAATGGGTGAGTAGTTTTATGAGAAGTTCTATGAGGAACTCTTCTGCAAGAAGTTCAGGTTCAAAAAGCAGGAGTAAGCTTCCTGTCACAAGGTGTATCTCAATATTTGTAATACTGGGCACTTGTTCAAGTTCGCTTTCTAAAAAGTTTTTAAGAAAGATGTTGTAACGGAGCAAGGGAATTCCTAGACGTATACGACCTTTCACAAGGTTATGGAGAATTTTGAACGGCAAAGTGGGGGAGCTTTGCGGTTTGACAAGAGGAAGAATAGCGACGTTCTCAGAGCTTTTTGTTTTTGGAAGCGCATTTAAAGGCAAGGTTCACCTCTCTTGTTTGAATTTTGGAACTCACCTTTTCCTCTAGCGTGAGGGAAGGAGCAAGGGTAATGTTTCGTTTTAGAGTGTTAAACAGTTGAAATAAATAAGAAGCGATGGAGAGCCAGTGTGGAAACTTTGGACTTTGTTCAGGTAGCTTTCTTTCTTGTTGTGCTCGTTCTTCTGTCCAAACCTTTAGGAGTCTATATAGCAAAGGTTTTAGCAGGAGACTTTAGTCAACTCACCCCCTTATCTAAACTTGAAGAATTCCTTTTACAAATCAGTGGTGCCTCACGGGAAGAGATGAGCTGGCGAGAATATGCATTTGCCGTGTGTTCGTTGAGTTTTGTGGGTTTCATAGTTCTCTTGCTTATGATGCTCTTTCAATTTTACTTGCCTTTGAATAGCGAACGATTCAGTGCGCTTCCCTTCTGGCTTGCTTTAAATACGGCTATCAGTTTTATGACGAACACAAACTGGCAGGCCTATTCAGGAGAAAATACCCTTTCCTATTTCACACAGATGGTTGGACTCGGTGCTCATAATTTTATCAGTGCAGCAACAGGTATTGCCATCGTTGCGGCTCTAGCGCGTGGACTCACTCGCACTTTAAATCCGTCTTTGGGAAATTTCTGGATAGACCTTTTACGCATCACTTTGTATGTGCTTTTTCCGCTTTCCGTAATCTGGGCCATCGCTTTGATGAGTCAAGGAGTCCTGCAAAATTTTTCTTCCTATATCACTGCAAAAACTTTGGAAGGTGCTCAGCAAATACTTCCGATGGGGCCTGTTGCTTCGCAAGTTGCCATCAAACAATTGGGTTCTAACGGGGGAGGTTTCTTTGGTGTCAACAGTGCTCACCCTTTTGAAAATCCGACTGCGTTGTCTAATTTTATAGAAATGCTTGCCATCCTATTAATTCCTGCCTCTTTGCCCTTTGCCTTTGGGAGACTTGTAGGAAATAGAAAACATGGCTTTGTACTTTTTTTAAGCATGATGCTTCTTTTTCTTATCGGTTTGATTCTTGCTTTTAAAGCAGAATTTGCGGGAAATCCTGCTTTAAACAATCTTGCTTATATGGAGGGTAAAGAATTTCGTTTTGGAATTACAAACAGTGTGTTGTGGGCTATGGCTACAACGGTGACTTCCAATGGTTCTGTAAATGCTATGATGAGTTCACTTTCTCCTTTAACAGGTGGTCTTGCATTATTGAATATGATGCTTGGTGAAATTGTTTTCGGTGGTGTGGGTTCTGGTCTTTACGGGATGGTCTTATTTGCTCTGCTTACAGTTTTTATTGCAGGGTTGATGGTCGGTCGCACACCCGAGTATCTTGGGAAAAAAATAGAAGCGAATGAAATCAAACTTGCAGTGATAGGAATTCTCATTCCTGGAGTGCTTATTCTCTCATTCTCTGCCCTTGCATCTCTAACGCAAATGGGACTTTCCAGTCTCAGTCATAAAGGTCCTCACGGACTTACAGAAATCCTCTATGCGTTTACTTCTACTGCACAGAATAATGGGAGTGCTTTCGGTGGATTGAATGCGAATACGAATTTTTACAATATCATAACAGCGATTGCTATGATCTTTGGTCGCTTTATGGTGATTATTCCCGTGTTGGGAATTGCAGGTCTTCTTGCTGCGAAAAAATATACTCCTCCTTCCAGTGGGAGTTTTCCAACAGATGGAGGATCTTTCATACTTTTGCTTTGCTGTACTCTTTTGATTGTCGGTGCTCTCACATATTTTCCAGCCTTGTGTCTGGGGCCTATAATGGAGCATGTCTTAGTGATGAGTGGTAGATTTTTCTAATGGGAGAGAAAGTTGTGGAAATGTCTTCTAAAAATTCTCTGCTTAAAATGGATAAGAAAATATTTAATCGTGCGCTTAGAGATTCCTTTGCAAAATTAAAACCCTCTATTCAAGCACGAAACCCCGTGATGTTTCTTGTCTATATCGGAGCTGTCATCTGTTCTGGGATTACGATCCGTCATTTCAACTCTTTTGATTTTCAAATTGCAGTATGGCTATGGTTTACAGTTCTCTTTGCAAACTTTGCCGAGGCCATTGCGGAAGGTAGAGGCAAAGCCCAAGCAGATTCTTTAAGAAAAACGAGAAAAGATGTTCAAGCAAAACGTATTCATGATGGAAGTGAAAGTATAGTTTCAGCAAAAGATTTGCGCAAAGGAGATATCGTTGTCTGTGTTGCGGGGGATTCTATTCCTGGTGATGGGGAAGTGATTGAAGGTGTAGCGAGTGTTGATGAATCTGCGATTACGGGGGAATCCGCGCCTGTGCTTCGGGAAAGTGGAGGAGATCGGAGTGCGGTTACGGGAGGAACTCGTGTTCTCAGTGATCGTATTGTGATTCGTATTACAGCAGATCCTGGGAATTCTTTTCTCGATCGCATGATTCTTATGGTGGAAGGCTCCAAGCGCAAAGCAACACCGAATGAAGTGGCTTTGAATATTTTACTTGTGAGTCTGACCATCGTGTTTGTTGTAGCTGTGATTACACTGAAAGCTTTTGTGATGTACAGTGAATATGCAATGGGTTCTCAAGGGTTGGGAACAGCTTCGACCCCTATACTTATAGCTTTGTTAGTGTGTTTAATACCAACAACGATCGGAGCTTTGCTTTCTGCAATTGGTATCAGTGGCATAGATCGGTTGATTCGTAAAAATGTGATGGCTATGAGTGGCAAAGCCGTAGAAGCATCAGGTGATATCGATGTTTTACTTTTAGATAAAACTGGCACCATCACTTTAGGAAATCGTGTAGCAAGTGCCTTGCACAACTCTACAAATGTGCCTAAAGAAAGACTTGCTAACGCAGCGCAACTTGCATCCTTAGCAGATGAAACACCCGAAGGACGTTCTATAGTTGTCCTTATCAAAGAAGAGTTTGGACTCCGGGGAAGAGATCTTGCAAGTTTAAACGCACGTTTCGTTCCTTTCTCTGCCCAAACACGCATGAGCGGAGTCGATGTTCTAAATGCGAAGAGTGAAACCACAACTGTGATTCGCAAAGGTGCAATAGATGAAATACGAAAATTTGTAGAAGCGAGAGGAGGAACCCTTCCCTCTGAACTTTCTGGAATTGCAGATCGAGTCGCGAGCTTAGGTGCAACACCTCTTGCGGTTTGTGAAAATTCGGAAGTTTTAGGAATCATCGAACTCAAAGATGTCGTCAAAGGAGGTATTAAAGAACGTTTTGCAGAATTAAGAAGGATGGGCATTCGCACGGTTATGATCACGGGAGATAATCCTCTGACTGCTGCTTCCATAGCAGCAGAAGCGGGTGTCGATGACTTTATTGCAGGCGCTACTCCAGAAACGAAATTAAAACGCATTCGAGAAGAACAAGCTAAAGGTCACATGGTAGGCATGATCGGAGATGGAACCAACGACGCACCAGCTCTTGCCCAAGCAGATGTCGGTGTTGCAATGAACACCGGAACGCAAGCTGCTCGTGAAGCAGGGAACATGGTAGACCTCGATAGCAATCCTACAAAACTTATAGAAATTGTAGAAACAGGTAAGCAAATGCTGATCACTCGTGGAGCTCTGACCACGTTTAGCATTGCAAATGATGTCGCAAAATACTTTGCAATTCTACCCGCTATGTTTGGTGGACTTTATGCAAGCCAAGGATTTGCAGGTCCCTTGAGTATTTTAAATATTATGAATTTAGGATCACCTAAAAGTGCCATACTCAGTGCTGTTATCTTCAACGCTCTGATCATTGTGATGTTGATTCCACTTGCTTTGAAAGGTGTTAAATACCACGCGATGGGAGCTTCTCAATTGCTGAGAAGAAATTTAGCAATTTACGGTGCAGGAGGAATTCTTGCTCCTTTTGTAGGAATTAAAATTATAGATATTATTCTTTTAGCAGTGGGGCTCGCATGAAAACACTCCTTGTCAGTTTCCGAATGCTCTTTGTTTTGAGTCTTTTTTGTGGTGTTCTTTATCCACTTTTAGTGATGGGTATTGGAAACATTTTTTTCTCGAAGGAAATTGCAGGAAGTCTGATTGAAAAAAATGGACAGGTCATTGGTTCCTCTTTGATTGCACAAGAGTTTAAGTCCGACAAATATTTTAAATCCCGACCCTCTGCTGCAAACTATGCAACGCTTCCTTCGGGAGCAAGCAATTTAGCAGCTAGCAGTTTAGCGTTTAAAGAAACTGTTGAGAAAAGAAAAAGTGAATGGGGGGCAAAAGTCCCAGATGAGATGCTGACAAATTCTGGCAGTGGTCTCGATCCACATATTTCACCACAAGCTGTGAATTATCAGTTTGAAAAAGTAGCATATGCACGCAATTTGAATGAAGAGCAAAGGAAGAATCTCAAAGCCTTGATATTTTCAAAGATAGAAAATCCACAATTCGGTTTTTTAGGAACACGAAAAGTGAATGTTCTGATTTTAAATCAAGCTATGGATGAATTATTTCTTCGCTGAGGTCTTATGCTCAGGAGCTTCTGTGTTTGCAGGAGCTTTTTCAGGCAGAACTTCAAGAAGTTCAACCTGGAATTTTAATACAGAGTTTGCGGGGATTGGGCCTTGTCCGTGTTCACCGTAAGCAAGCTTACTTGGAATCGTCAAATTCCAAACAGAACCTACTTTCATAAGTTTCAATGCTTCTGTCCAACCTGGGATAACTTCGTTGACGCCAAACTGAGCAGGTTCGTTGCGCTTGTAAGAACTGTCGAATTCTGTTCCATCAAGGAGAGTGCCTTTGTAATGAACTTTCACCCGTGATCCATCTTTTGGCATTGCCCCTTTACCTTCTTTGCTTACTTCGTATTGCAAGCCGCTTGCAGTTGTAACCACGCCCTTTTTCTTCGTATTCGTAGCAAGATATTTTTCTCCCTCTTCTTTATTTTTCAAAGCTTTCTGTGCTTGCTTTGCTTTCACCTTATCCTGGAGCGCTTGCATCGCCTTATGGCTTTCTTCCTCTGTTAAACGGCTTTTTTTTCCATCGAGGGCTTCTTTGAGGCCGTCAGATAGTGCTGCAACATCCACTTCGACACCCTGATTGCGCATGTTCTCGCCGATTTGCCTGCCGATACTGTAACTTGCTTTCTCGCTATCCTCTTTCAACTTAGTCTCTCCTGCAAAAGCAAGGCTTGCACTTGTAGTCAACGCTAAAACTCCAATTTTTGTAGATACTCTCATGGTTCATCCTTCGTAATATGAGATTTAAGAGTTCTTCCTGCATATCATTTCAGTGCTGAAATCCGAAGGGATTTTTGTCCCATTGCTTTCTCATGAGAAAAGGTGTTTATCTGAGCTGTCAGAAAGACGTATTAAAGAAAGGTTGCCTTATGAAAACCACAAGTCGTTTACTAGTCTTTTTCATCCTCTCTTCCGCTGCAACAGGCTTTGCCACGCATAAACCGCATCAAGGCAAACGTGATCTGTACTGTTTAAGTACTGAGCATCCTGCAACAACTTACAAAAAATTAAAGGAAATCGAAGGGGAAGTTCATCTCGGAATTCTCTTTAATCACGACAGCATTACAAGTGAAGAAACGTGTGAGAGTTTGATTGAACAATGCACAAAAAATTTTGGTGAGAATTATATTTTCATTCAAAGTGCGGAAGGTCCCACTTGGGGTGTGGTTCGAGAAAAAGAGGGAGTCATCTGCTCTCATCTTTTTGAGATCGATGACTCTGAACTTTAGTAGTGTTAAATTTCTTCTTTGAATTCTGTTTCTTTAGAAGCATACACGTAAGATGCAGCGTACTTCACAAGGGCTTTGGCATCGTAAAAAGGTGCAACGTAAGGAACAGAAGCTTTTACTAACCAGTCATAAACGCGGTCGTAAGGGATTTCGTAGAGATTATCAAGGATAACACCCATTCCATCCTTCGTGCTAGCTCCAGCAGTTGTAAGAAGGTAACTTGTGAGTATGTTTTTAGCAGTAACAGAAAGAAAAGAAGTGACTAAAGGAAGAGCCCATCGAACAGCGAAGTTCGAATCTGCTAATTCAGCTCTGTTTTGTGCGTAGCTATTTTTAGCATTCATAAGAGCGGATTGTAAAAAGTAGTTTCCTAGGAAAAATACAAAGTTTTGGGCGCCGTTTTTTAAATCAAATTTCTCTAGAACATACTCATCAAGAATAAGTGCTATGGAACCGCTAGGAAGGTTTTCCAGAACAGCTTTCAGAGGCCACTGGGCGTTTAAATTTTCTGTAAAGTAGTCCCAATAACTTTGAGCAATGTACTGGTCTCCAAATTTTTTCTTGCGTGCTTTGTCGATCTGTTGCTTTTCTTTTTCAATATTTACAAAGATACGAGCTACCATGTCAGAAGGCATGTTTGCACGTTTTGCAGCTGCGTCTATATCATATCCGAGGAAGTATCCTGCAACAACGCCTCCGACCTTACCCGCGATCTTTGAGTACTGACTGTAAGTGTGTCCTGGGCCATAATGCACTCCTGTGCTTCCCACTGTGATTCCAAAAGATTCTTTGATCACAGCTGTTGGAACTTTAGCAATGTCTCTAAGAACAGCGTTAGCAGCAGCTGAGCTAAAATGAAAATAGGTGCTTACTAGCATTTCAATCGGAGTTAGAAAGGCAGCATCAATGATAAGTTCTTTACTGTTGGGGATATGATTTATGAAAAATTCGAGAGGTGAAAGATAGTCCGTGCTTTGGTCTTCAGGAATTGTGCAATAAGAACTGTCTGCATTAGGATCTTCGGAATATCCCTTTTCACAAGGATCAACCAAAGCCGTTGTAGCTGCAAAAGCTTGAGTGAAAGGACTCACGAGTAAATACGAACTCATGACAGAAACGAACACATGCATTCTCATAAAAAACCTCACATTATGTGGTGAAAAAACAAAGAAAAATGGCAGACGCATTTCCAGTAGAAGTTATGCAGTCATAGTATAGGAAGTGAACGGCTGTCGTTTTGATGACGTATGAGAAAATGATGAAAAAGTCAAGGTATCATTTACTTTTGCAGTCATTCATTAGTCTTACAAAAACCCCGTAATATTGCTAGGATCTGGCACCTCAAACACCTAGGAGCTTATTTCTATATGGACCATTTTTTATACAGAGGTACTGAAGCTTATTGTGAAGATCTAGCTTTGGCTGAAATTGCCGATGCTGTTGATACCCCTGCTTATGTATATTCCTCTGAGACACTGCTCAGACATTGCAAAGAATTTCAAAAAGCATTTCATTCTCATCCCACCCATTTTTGTTATGCAGTGAAGGCAAACAGCAATCTTTCTGTACTCAAAACAATATTCTCTCAAAATTTTGGTGCCGATATAGTTTCTCAAGGTGAATTAGAGCGTGCTCTACGCGCAAAAGCAAAACATATAGTGTATTCCGGTGTTGGGAAAAAAGACTCAGAAATACAAAGGGCACTCGAAGTAGGAATACTTGCATTCAATGTGGAATCTTTTTTTGAACTTGAACGCATTGCAATCCTTGCTGCAAAACTTTCTAAAAAAGCACCGATCTGTCTACGGGTGAATCCACATATCGATGCAAAAACGCATCCGAAAATAGCAACGGGTTTGTATTCTACAAAATTCGGGATTGCATTAGATCAGCTTGAAAATTTTATAAGTTTTATAAAAGAAAATTCTTCTCATCTCGAACTCATAGGATTGGCGTGTCATATTGGAAGTCAACTTGTGGATTTGGAACCTATTTCCCAAGCGGCAGAAGAGATGGTCAAACTTTCAAAAAAGATTTCGGGAGAAGGTTTTGGATTGCGCTACTTAAATTTAGGTGGAGGTTTGGGTATCCAATATACGGATGAAAGAGCACCATCTATTGCAGATTATGCAGAAACGATTTTGCAACATGTTCGAAAAAGTTCTTTGGAATTGATACTCGAACCCGGACGTGTCCTTGTAGGAAATTCCGGAGTGCTACTTACAAAAGTTCTTGGAATTAAAGAAACACCTCAACATAAATTTCTTATCGTTGACTCTGCTATGAATGATTTGATCAGACCTACTTTGTACGAAGCACAACACACTTTTTGTACTGTGAAAAATTTCGAAAAAAAGAAGATGCAAAAATATGACATTGTAGGGCCCGTGTGTGAAAGTGGCGATTTCCTCGGTAAAAACATCGAACTTCCTCCACTCGCAAGAGGAGATTTGATCTATGTGCGAACATGTGGAGCCTATGGTGCATCGATGTCTTCGAATTACAATTCTCGTACGCGTGCGGTAGAAGTTTTAGTGGAAGGCTCGAAGTTTCGTATAGTGCGCAAGCGCGAAACGTTCGAAGATCTGTGGAGAGGTGAATGATGTATAACGAAGTTTCTAAACACTCTGCAATTGTTCAAAAATATGGAGGTACATCGGTAGGCAGTGTTGAACGTATCGCATCTGTCGCTGAACGAGTTTCCAAGTATTATAATGAAGGGTACAGCAAACTTGCCATCGTCGTTAGTGCTATGTCGGGGGAAACGAACAGACTTGTAGAACTCGTGCATCAGGTAAACCCTCAGGCGAGAGAAAAAATCTACGATGTTGCTGTATCCGCAGGTGAGCAAGTCAGTGCTGCTCTGCTTGCAGCAGCGTTAGAAAAACGTGGAATCCCTTCGGAACCTCTTCTTGCTTACAATGTAGGAATTTTTACAGACTCCTTTCATGCAAAAGCACGTATACGTTCCATTAAAACCGACAAAGTAGAAGAGTGTTGGGCAAGGGGGGTTGTTCCTATAATTGCAGGTTTTCAAGGTATTACGGAAGAACATGATTTGACGACACTCGGAAGAGGTGGCTCCGATACGAGTGCTGTTGCTATTGCGATTGCATTGAAAGCAAGTTTTTGTGAGATCAACACGGATGTAGATGGGGTTTATTCTGCAGACCCACGTTTAGTTCCAGAAGCGCATTTGATACCAAAGATGGACTACGAAAGTGCGTTGGAAATGGCAGCTTTAGGTAGCAAAGTTTTACACAGTCGTTGTGTAGAAATCGCAGCAAAATATAAAATGCCTATAGTTGTTCGTAACAGTTTTAAAGATTTTGATTCTCAAAGGACTTTTATTATGGATTTTGCATCTTCCAAAGATTTTCTGGAAGCACCTCTTGTTTCAGGAATTACACTCGATAAAAATGTTGTAAAAATTTCTTTAAAAAACCTACCTTCAACGATTTCTGCAATCACCGATCTTTTCGAAAAAATCGCAAAGGAAAATATAAACGTCGACATCATCGTACATAATGCTGATAAAGAAAGAACTTTGGGTTTTACAATTGGGAAGGAAGATCTTTCTAAAACTTGGAAAAGTTTGGAAGCTCTTAAGAAAGATCCAGATTTTAAAAATATGACTGTTGAAAGTGAAGAGGGTCTTGCAAAAATTTCTGCTGTAGGCTTGGGAATGCGAAGTTATTCGGGGGTTGCAGCTAAAATATTTTCAGCTTTGGCTAAAGAAGGAATAACCATTCACATGATTTCTACTTCAGAAATCAAAGTATCTTGTGTTGTTTCGGAAGGTGAAGGGAAAAAAGCAAGTCAAGCGTTGCATGCTGCTTTTTTTGAAACTTAAAATGATAGAAAAATTAGCTTCACTATTTCATCCCTTATTATTGCGTCTCGATCCTGAGATTTCGCATCGTGTTGTGATGAGTCTTCTTCGTGTTTACAAAGATCTCCCCAATTTTTCATCAAGGGTAAATAACAAATATTCAAAAATTCTCAATCTCCCTTTCTCCACGCCTCTCGGCCTTGCTGCAGGTTTTGACAAAAATGCAGAGTGCTTACGCGCATGGGAAAAGCTTGGTTTCGGTTTTGTGGAAGTCGGCACCATCACAGCGCTTCCACAAATGGGGAACCCCAAACCTCGTATTTTTCGTGTTCCTGAGAAAAAAGTTCTTTTCAATCGAATGGGATTTAACAACGACGGTTGTGTGGTCGTTGCCAAACGTATCGAAGCTCAGAGAAAAAAGCATACAATCAAAATCCCTATTGGAATCAATATAGGTAAATCGAAAGTTGTTTCGCTGGAAGACGCGGCTCAAGACTACAAAACGTCCTTTTGCACACTTGCAGATCTTTCTGATTACATAACGATCAATGTGTCGAGTCCTAACACTCCAGGTTTACGAAATTTACAAAGTAGTGAATTATTAAAACCTCTGCTTGACACTCTCTGTTCTGAAAATGAAAAACGTATATACAAAAAACCATTGTTCATAAAACTGAGTCCCGATCTTTCATTGGATGAAATCTACTCTCTTATAGATTTATCTTTATCCTGCAAAATAGCGGGGCTTATTATTTCCAATACCAGCACAGATCTGAGTTTGGCGCCTGAAGTGGAAAAATTGGGAAATGGAGGTATTTCAGGATCCGTACTTTTTGAAAAAAGCACCAAGCTTCTGCAAGCTGTTTCAGATTATGTGAAGGGAAGATGTGTGTTGATAGGCAGTGGAGGTGTTATGAATGCGCAAGATGTTCAGGCAAAGCTGGATGCAGGTGCAAGTTTGGTACAGGTTTACACCGGATTTGTTTATGGTGGTCCGAAGCTTATTGGGGATTTTGTTTTATGATAGGGTGAAGACCCTTCGAAATAATGATCTCTTCTTGAATAAGCTTCGACAAGTGTGTCTTTGCTTGGTGAATGCTTACAATTTTCATAGGTTCTCCTTAGTTCTTGACTAAGCTAAGTCAAGAACTAGGACATCTCAAAGTTTGCTTTGCAAGCCACTCCAATAATCTCCCTCTATATATACTATTCCTATCTCCAAAGGCAGCTGTGTGTCCCGCATCGGGTAAAGTCCACAACTCTTTATCCAATGAGGCAGATTCCTCATACAGCTCCTTCCCAAACTTATAAGGAACCACCTCATCTGCAGTACCATGTACAAAAAGAGTGGGAATACGAATCTTGTTTACAAAATAAATAGGACTCAAATTATCACTCACAAGAAAAGACAAGGGATATTGAAAAGGCCATGAAAGCCAGAAGCCATTCAATTTGTCTCTCGCTAGGCTTCTATAAGAAGAAAAGGAACTGTCGACAATCAAAGCACAAACACAAGAATTTTCACTTTGTGCAAGAGCAGGAATGCCAACAGCTCCTCCCAAACTTTGAGCAAAAATAAAGACAGGTTTTTTACTGTATTTGCAAATACGTTCCATGAAGTACTTTGCATCACTCAGCAGACCTTCCTGAGTAGGCTCACCTTCCGAGCCTCCATAACCTCTGTAATCCGGTTCAAAAACCCTATACCCCGAAGCTGTTAGCCATGAAGCAAAAGGAAAATGGGCGGAACGATTTTGTGCATTGCCATGCAAATGCAAGACGGTTCCTAGCTGTTCTTTTTGGGGAAGAAGTTCGAGAACTTTCAGTTTCAATTTGTCAGGGCTCAGCCAAACTTGACTGCGGTATTCAAGATGATCTTTCTCTGGATCGTAATAAAATTTAGTATCAGGATAATAAAAAAGATGATTGCAAGAACTTAAAATTAAACTCAGAAGACTCAACTTAAAAATATTGCGATACACGAATTTCATAAGTTCTCAATTCATTCTTTTGTTCGTAAGAAAGATGCAGACGGAATTTTTGAACAAGGTCTACACTATAAGCCAAAGTGCTTGTCGAAATAAAAGCCTGATCACCATAATGACCTGCTAACGGAAGATAGTGTCGTGAAAACTCTCCTTGCAGTGCATCTTGTCCCATTAGATAAGACCACAAACCTACTTTTCCACCGACTGCAGGTGCCCAATGTACAGCCCTGCTGGGTGTCTTATAGCCATCGACACGTGAACTCAGCAAAGCATAAAGCGTAGGTTTACGTTCCGCAAAAGGGTTTCCCGCAACACCATAAGCTCCTCGAAGACGTATCCCATAACAGTGTATGCAGGAAGGCTCTATAAAATCTTTGAAAGAAAGTTCAGCTTGCCATGAAGCATCTTTTTCAAAGGTATTGATAGGGCTCAAATTAAAAATATCAATGAATGTAGCTTTGTGTAAGCGCAGTCTTGGATCTCCTTCTTTATAATAGCGAACTTTGAAATCAAACATATTCAAGTTTGAAAAAAAGTGTCCTATGAGGGGATCTTCCAACTCGTGAAAAGAATACCGTATACCTAACTCTCCAAAGCGATCATAAGTTCCTGCATTTATGCCTCCTACTCCGTAATGTATAGCTTCAGGTGAATGACCTAGATGGGGTTCTTCTTCCATTTTGATTTCGATGTTGCGAGTTTCCGAAGCGACAGGAATCTTGGACCTTAACAAAAGATAACGTCGTTTGTTCTCATACATAGGGCCTTTGGATTTCATCATCTGATCAGGATAGTGGTAGTCAAATTGAGCAAGGGCAAGGTCGAGTATATGCACACGCGTTTGATCCTCATAAGCAAGTACAGGCATTTCCGAAGCGCGTATGTCTATGATGTTTTTATAAATGGATTTTTCATCTTTAGTCAAATTTTGATATTCAGACCAAAATTGTTGACGCTTAGAAGCTCTGAAATGCACCTTCTGAATGAAATTTGGACGCTTGTAAGCTGCTTTGATAGTTTCGATGGGGATCACATAAAAAGGGACAGATTTGATAAAATTGAAATCTTCGTTCACTGCATCGAGTAAAGCAAGCAGGTAGTAAGAACAGTTTTTAGTTAAATAGTAATAAGGAAAATAAGCCTGATCGAGTTCCCATATAAGGTCCACAAGCTTTTCTCTATCTGCATCGCTGAGATTTAAAGTGTAAGACCATAAATCTCTAGATTCTATATCGTTGTATTCCCTTATTTTGAAATAATAAGGAAGAGCACTGAATGTTCCGCTATATCCCCCAAACATACCTTTGATAGCATAGCTGATAGGGTCATCTGACTCGACTATAGCTCCAAAATTGATCGTGTAATCGAGAAGGTCGTCTTCCTTTTGTGCATTTCTCGTCAATCGTAAAAAGGTATGACCATAAGCGGAAGCGGGAGTGTTTAAATAATAAGAAGCAAAGACTATAGAAACACTTTGAGGAAACACCATATTTCTAAATTTATCATATTTCTCACAAGGAGTTTTAGAAATTGCAGAGTCTGAAATATGCAATTCCTGAAGTAACCACTTGCTTCGTGCAGGAAAGCGACAATATGTGGAACGGGAGGTCTCAGGGTTGAGGAGTTTTTCTAAAAGGCTTTGCATTTCCGATGCGAAGTCAGTGAATCCTTCCTCATTTGCGAAAAAATCTCGAGTTTGAACCAAACTTTGATCGTTTTCCGCATAAAGGAAACGCTTCCACTGCGTGCGAGTATGCAAACCCTTACGGAGGGCTCTTTCTTTGTAAAGAAAAACCCCTCCGTTTGAAAAAGCGAAATTCGAAAACAGGACACAACAGAGAACAGAGAAAAGGAACTTCAGCATGGTATTTTTTTTCTAAAAGATTAAATCTGACAGTGACCTTGTGCAGAGCTAACTATGTTTGATGTCAAATCTTCTGCAGAGATACCATTTACAAAAATGCTATCAAAATTCTCTTGTAAACTTCTATGAAATGCTGCGGAATTTTCACAGTTCAGCAGTGAAGAAAGACCTGCAAGTGTTTCTCCAGAGCCTTTAGCGGCATCATTTTCTAATTGATTCTTATTGGTTTTGATAAAAGGAACTAATGCCATATGAGAACGTTGATCATCGCAGTTTGAAGTTCCTGACGAGATACCGAAAGTTTGGGTTCCAAAGGAACCATTCGTTGTAGCTGCAAAAATTTGTACCATCCCTTTCTTCTTACCAAAAATGATGGAACCTAATCCGCACCCTGCTGTACCGTAGCCTTGGCCGCTAAACTCATCATGTATACTTTTTTTATGCTCTGTGCGTTGCTGTTGGGCAAGTCCTGTGAGAGGCATCAGCAATGCAGCGCAAACGAAAAACTTACGAAGATTCATAAATGTCTCCTTAGGTGGAATGATTCAAAAAAATTATGAGCGACTCGCCCGCTTGACGCAAGGGAAAGGTAGTTGGCTGGATTTTTAAAAGGAACTTGCTCACTTCTTTTCGCAAAGTTATTCTCCGCCCAATTTCACCTAAGCATCTAGGAATAAAATGAACGCGAAAATTCTAAGTCTCACTCTATCTTTCCTTCTCTTATTTGCAAAAACACCAGTCTATGCGCAGACAGAGTCTCATACGCCTAAGTACGAAATTCATCACATAGTTCCCCTCAGCAATTGTCTTCTCCTTACAGTATTAAGTAGAGATTCCTCATTGGGTTCACTGGGGGGGTGTTTTTTGGGTCTTGCTTTAGGGTATATCGATGAAGCTTTGATTCAAAACGGGATGATGTACGTAGGAAGTCCTATGCTTATTGGCTCTCAGGCTTTGGGTTCCTACTACGGTAAGCCTGCAGGGGCGTTAATGGGTCTTATGATGGCTCAAAATATTTTTGAACCCTTATCGACTATTCAATTTCTGAAAAAATCTTTTCATGCTGTCGTCCTTTGTAAAAGTCTTGGCTCTCTTGGTTTGGTTGTGTCTCCCGTCGTTTTAAATACACTTGTAGAAATCTATTTGACTCTTCCTGAACAGGAGCTTTCCTTTGTAAGCGAGATTCGTGATTTTTTCTCAAAATTTTTAGAAGAGGAAGATCTCAGACAGTCGGGCAGTCGACAGCTGATGAGTATACTTGCTTCGAGAGCCTTTTTAGTTTCTTTTAAAGACACTATATGGGCTTCCTTGTTTGAAATGAGATCGGTATTTCCAGATCATAAGGATGATCCTGCAAAAGTTTTTGAAAAAATATCTCAAAAAGCACTAGTCTCGCTCTCCTACGCTTCAACATACCTTTTGATTGAAATGTTTTTTTCTAATGCACAGAATGCTCTTTATAACGAGCTTGTTTACAAGGTTCGTGAGCGTTTAGAGAAAAAATATTATAAAGATGAAAACCCTCTTGCTTTGTCTTTGATGAATCAAAGCCACTTGATTCTGCACATGGATGAGGATTTTGAAAGCTTAAGAACTCAAGGTTCCTCACTCCTTGTCAGTGAACTTGCAAACAAGATCGATATACTTCATAGTTCCAGTGTAATGCTCGCTAATAATGCATGGGATTATTATGGGGTCCTTTTAATCTATTCAAAAATTGTGGAAGAAGTGACGCACTCACTTGCGGAACTTTCTTCTCAGTACAAATCCGAAATGATGAGGTTGAACACCTTTCAGAATACGATTGCGAAAGAGAGTCTTGAAAATGCGGATCTTCTTGTCGTAAGTAGGAATCTTCCTGATCTTTATGAGAAAAAAAGGTTGTTAAATGAAGAAGTCCGTCAACTTTCTGATAATAAATTATATCTCGATACAGTTTTTAATGTTTGGAAAGGAGGCAAAGATTTTTTTGATAGCGTTTTTGCCAATCTCGTATTTGGGTGGAAATTTAAACACGGCAGCCTGCAATATGATCCCGCTCACAATATAGATGAAAGAGGGATTTTAGGTTCTGTGGGATGCACCTTTGCTTCTGCTATGTCTTGGGGATCTGCAAATGCGCCTCAGATAAGCAATGTCAAATTGGCGATTCAAAACATAGAAAACATTGATGAAAAATTAAACAGTGTAGAGACACTCTCATGTGACACCCTGAAACATGAATTTCAAATAGGTGACCACAGAGCCATAGAGTTCAAAGATGTTCATATTTATAGCAAGGATGGTATTCATTCTTTGAAAATTCCAGAATTGAAAATTTCCGAGGGTTTTTATGCTGTCACAGGAGTATCGGGCTCTGGAAAATCAACTTTTTTAAGAAAAATTTTCGGAATGAAAAAAAACGAAGTGTGTGCGGAAGGAATGCTAACCTTTAGAGGTCCCACAGAAGACGATGTTTTTTTTGTAAGTCAGGATTTTTACTCGAATCCAAATTCTACTCTTTTTCAAATTCTAACCAAGAAGAGAAAAGAAGATTTAAGTGAAGAAGAATATGAGAAATTGAGATTGCGCATAGTGGAACTCTTCAAAGAAATTCGTATAGACGAATCTGTACATTTTGGCCGAGGTCTTGTCGAAGAATTGGAAACAGTTAAAGATTGGAAGTCTTCAACAGCTTTAAGTGGTGGGCAGCGTAAAAAAGTCTCGATTGTGTCTATGATCCTTTCTTTGGAAGCCAAAACTTCCAGTTTTATTATACTTGACGAAATTTTTGCGGGTTTAGATCCTTTAGAGTCTCTTCCTATAGTGAAAACTATGCTGAAAAAGCATCTTAAAAATGCTGTAGTCCTGATGGTTGACCATGACGAAAAAGATTTCTTCGATAAAAAACTGAGTTTTGAACGAGGAACAGTGACCTTGACTCTCTCGGATTTATAGAGTTCGCCAATAGCCTTCTTTAAAAACACCTTGAGAAATACTTGACCCTAGAATTCTTGTGTGTAAGACTTTTTCCCTAAGTTACCAAATTTGTGAATGGAAAAACGGATTCTTACTTTGAGAGGGAATCTGTTTTTTCAATTGGATTTGTATTTGTTTAAGAAGCAAAAAAGAAATGAAACATGTGATCATGACAAGTTAAAAAACGAAGGCGATCAATAATTTTCAAGATATGTTTGATTTCTGAAAAAAAAATGTTTAGATTCGAAACGTAGCTAATCAAATTAAGTTTTGTTTGAAAGAAAGGGTTTCCGATGATCAGAAAGTCTCTACTCCTAAGTTCAGCGCTTTGTGGGTTGTTCACAGCTTCTTTAGGTCTAGCGCAAGGTGAAGCTGCACCTGCACCAGCACCAGCAATGGAGCAATCTGCACCAGCAGCAGATCATGGTATGAAAAAAGAAGAAGGACATCACAAACACAAACACAAACATTCTCATCACAAAAAAGACATGCATCACAAACACAAAAAAGCTGAGAAAAAAATGGAGCAACCAGCAGCGGCTCCAGAAGCGGCTCCAGCAACACCAGCTCCTACACCCGCTCAGTAATAACTGCGCACTTCAGAATGAAGCCTGACCTTTGTCAGGCTTTTTTTTGTCCCCTTTATTTTCCCGTCATTTCGATATATGTATATTTCCAACTGAAACCCTATCGGATGATTATATGAACATTGTCGTATCTTTCTACAAATTCAAACATCTTTCAGATCTACCCACTTTGCGTTTGGATATACTCAAACTTGCGCAAGAGGGAGATCTTCGAGGAACTGTCCTTCTTGCAAACGAAGGAATCAACTCTTCCGTTGTAGGTGAAGAACATGCAGTTCGGAGATTTTTAGACGCCTTGCAAGAGGACCCACGTATAGGCACTTTTGCTGAAGAAAAAAGAAATTACTCGGAGCGTCTTACTCACCGCCGAATGCTTGTGAAGATCAAGAAAGAAATTGTGACGATGCGCAAAGAGAATCTCGTTCCTCATGAAGATACAGGAAAATATCTGTCTCCTGAAGAATTCAAGAAATGGTGTGATGAAGGCAAAGAGATAATTCTGGTCGATACACGTAATGACTATGAAGTCGCTTTGGGAACCTTCACAGGTGCCCTTGATCCTAAAATCAAAACCTTTTGCGCCTTCCCTGACTGGCTTGAGAAAAATTTGGCAGATAAAAAAGATGCAAAGATTGTGACCTTCTGCACGGGTGGCATACGTTGTGAAAAAGCAACCGCTTACATGAAAAAAGAAGGGTATTCCGACGTTTATCAAATCAAAGGAGGCATACTCCAATACTTCGTAGACCTTCAAAAAGATGGCAAAGCCCCGCATTGGGATGGTGAATGCGTCGTCTTTGACAAACGTATGGCCGTGAGTCCTGACCTACTTCCTACGAAAAAAGAGCTATGTTTTTTCTGTTTTGCAGAACTCACACCTGAGAACAAAGTTGAGGAAAAATACCCCCAAGGATCCCTTTGTAAACCCTGTCACATAAAGTACGAAGCCAAACGAAAAGAGCGTAAAGAAGAGGGCAAAGCCCGGCAAGAAGCCTTTAGAAAAAGACGCTTAGAACATTGCCAAGAAGTCCGGCGACAGAGGACCAAAGAGCAAAGGTGACAATTCCAGCGGAATAAGGTACAAATCTCCTTCATGACTCAATACTAACCTTCCATAAGCTAGAAGAAACCTATGATTAGTGCCCTTAACGTCGGAATGTATTTTGGAAATCGTAAGCTCTTTCAAAACGTCAATATTAAGTTCGTAGACGGTAACTGCTACGGAATTATTGGCGCTAACGGTGCCGGAAAATCAACTTTTTTGAAGATTCTTGCTGGTGAGCAGGAATGTTCCGAGGGAGAGGTTCAGATCTCTCCTGGTCAAAGCTTGTCTATGTTGAAACAGGATCAGTTTCGTTATCAGGAAGAAACTGTGATGAAAACGGTCCTTATGGGTCATGAAAGACTTCATGCCATTATGCAGGAGAAAGATGCTATCTATGCAAAGGAAGACTTCTCCGACGAAGATGGAAGCCGAGCTGCAGAACTTGAAGCAGAGTTCGCAACATTGGGTGGATGGGAAGCCGAAACAGATGCTGCAACTTTGCTCAATGGTTTAGGAATCGGTGAAGAACTCCTCAATAAAACTTTGAAAGAACTTAAAGACTCCGAAAGAGTTAAAGTTCTTCTCGCTCAAGCCCTCTTTGGAAAACCTAACAACCTTTTACTCGATGAACCTACAAACAGTTTAGACGAACGCTCTATACGTTGGTTAGAAGAATATCTCCTTAATTTTGAAAATACTGTTATTGTCATCTCCCACGATCGACATTTTTTAAATAAGATTTGTACACACATGGTCGACATCGATTATGGAAAAGCAAATCTTTATGTTGGTAACTATGATTTCTGGTTGCAATCCAGTCAGCTTGCTATGGAATTACGCAGCAACAGCAATAAGAAAAAGGAAGATAAAGCAAAAGAGCTCGAATCCTTCATCCAACGATTCAGTGCCAATGCTTCCAAATCTCGACAAGCAACATCGAGAAAAAAACAGCTTGAAAAACTCACCCTCGAAGAACTTCCTGTTTCCACACGCAAACGTCCCAATATTCTTTTCCAACAAAAACGTGAAGCCGGCACTATTCTTTTAGAAGTCCATGGTCTGTCCAAATCTCTTAATGGGGAGAAAATCTTTGAGAATGTTTCTTTCTCTCTCAATCGTGGGGACAAAGTTTTATTTGTTGGTGAAAATGAAATTGCTAAGACGACACTCTTTCAAATTCTCACAGGAGAATTAGCTCCTGATTCAGGGACTTTCAAATGGGGTGTGACGACGAACTATTCTTATTTACCAAAGGATCAAAACCCCTACTTCGTCGATAAAACCATGAACCTCATCGATTGGCTTCGGGAATATTCTGAAGATAAATCTGAAAACTTCATCCGTAGTTTTTTAGGACGTATGCTTTTTTCAGGTGAAGAGACATTAAAGAGTGCAAATGTTCTTTCCGGAGGGGAAAGGGTGCGTTGCATGCTTTCGAAGATGATGCTTCAAGGTCCAAACGTACTTCTTCTCGACGGCCCCACAAATCACTTGGATTTGGAATCGATTACAAGTTTGAACGATGCTGTGATTGCCTTTCCTGGAACGGTGCTTTTGTCCACACACGATCAGTATTTTGCAGAAACAGCAAGTAATCGCGTGATGGAGTTCGACAAAACACGTGTGATCGATCATCAGATGAATTACGTAGAATACAGAGAAAAAACTTTTGGTTTTTAATGAGTCTGTTTCATAAGAATATATGTAAAAATCTTCTCAGGAAAATTAAGATCGGAATCAAGGATATTTCTTACCAAAAGGATAGGAAGATTATCTTTTTGTGTAAAGGTCAACTGAGAAGGGATTTTCAAGTCTGTCAAACGTTTTTGGAGTTCTTCAGCCTTTTTAAAATCTTTTTTCTCAAAAGTTATCCAAGCAGTTGTTTCCATTTCCTTAACCTTCCATTCACCATTGGGTGCGAGGTCTTTGCTAAAGACCCAAAGTAACTTTTTTAAGGAATCTGGTCCATTTTCAGTCTTCTGATTTTGACTGCTGGATGCACTTGATGAGTAAGGTGAATCTTTAAAAAGTGAGCCTCTTTGAAGTTCTGCTCGATAAGAAAGCATTTCAGTATTATAGCTAAAAATTTCAAGGAGTAGATCTCGTTGAATAAGTAAATCTTCAAGTCTATTTTTGTTCAATTCATAGATGTAAACGTTCTGACAGGACCTTCCATTTGAGCACTCAAGAAAAGATTCTGGATTAGGGGTTGTTTCAGGTTTCCATTTTGGGTTTTTGGCAATACTTCGAAAGTAACTCAGAAAAGTATCGTTAACCCAGTATTCTTCTAAAGGCATGAGAAGGCCAAGGAGGGGATCAATTGCATAGACCTTATTACGTTCATCCGAAAATAGAACTATATAATGGCATATGTCTCCTTCTTTGATTTGGTAGTGATAAACTCGTGGAATTCTCTCAAGCATAAGATCGAAAAGCATAGCAGTTGTTAGCTCTTCACTGTCGCCGTGTTTGAAGAAATTTAAAATTGCTGAATATGTAACAGATTGTTCAGGATTTCTAATGTTTAAAGATGCAATCATCTCTGAAATTTCATAGGAACTTTTAATCATTCTAGAAACCAAAACTGCTTTTAAAGCACTTAGATCCCCTCGGGCTCTTAAGTAAGTTAGGGGAGATTCATATTCGACAAGATAATGTTTGAGCAACGCACGCACACGTTCTACTCTCGACGGATTTTCATATTCCACACCTCTTAAGAGAGAGATGATCGGATCTTCCATCGGAGAAACATTTTCTATAGTGATAGGAGCTAAGTCTTCATGGGAGCCAAATAAGACGCCTGCGGTAAGAAGCATGCTTTCAAGGATAAGAGATTCTATTCTCCAAGGAAACTCGGAAAATTCATCTTCATAATCGCTTATAAAGTTTCGGTCTATATCTTTTGAAAAAGGAAAGCCTTCATCAGCACTTGCAAAGCTGAGTTTAGAAAGAAGAATAAAGGGACAAAGAATGAATACAAATAAACATTTAGGGAGATGCATAAGCATAAGTATCCTGTAATTTGAAAGTAAACTCGGACGGGATACTACTAAAGAAATGAGTAGCGAGGAATGAAATTATTAAGTGGCGAGATGATGTACCGCCGTTGCTTTAAAGCAGTTTAGATACAGAATAACTTTCTCAGTAAGTTGCCTTAGACTTAATTCAAAACCAAGGTGCCTGCGGTGGAAAGAAGTTGACATGCAGCATAGAAACGATTGACTGCTGCGAGGAGTATAGCATCAGGGCTTTCGTTTTGAGATGTATCTGCAAGGTTGAGTTGTGTTGCATATGTGAAAATAGAACCTGCAGCTAAAGCACCAGCGCTTAAAATTCCTGCAAGTGTTTTTCCTGTTTGGAACCAAGACTTTTGAGTGAACTTTGGTAAATCTTTACCTAAAAATTTTGTTGTTGGAGCCTTCCACACGAGTCCTCGGTTGCCGAAAAGAGAATCCATAATGTCGAGGTTGTAGTATTTGCCGGATTGAGCTTTAAAATGATCAGAATTGAGGTTGTTGGGTGTAATTTCAACTTTATCTTTAGATATTTTAAATTCTATGTCTCTACCATCCGTATAGAGGCCTGATTTTTCTTGAAACAGTAAATGGTTAGGAGGATTAATTTCTTTCATATTCCATTGACCAATTATAGTCATATCTGGATTTCCTAGAGGAGCCCATGTTCCAAAATTTGTTTTTTGTTCGAACCTATTTTGATTTTTGTTCCACCTATAACTTGTATCTTTGTCCAGATAAATATGTCCTTCTGTATCCAGAATGAGATTTCCATATTTATTCCGTATATTTCCTGCTTTATCCATTGAATACCCGTGTTCATCCACAATCAGTTGACCTGTAAGCCCTTTATTCCATTTGTTTATTGCCAACTCGAAGGTCCAATAAATAGCAGTCATGGCTCCGAGTCCACCAAGCACAAGTATAGGGTCTTTCAAATCTTCAGATGCGATGGTACCATTCTGTACAAAACCTTCTGTGATTAAAACACTCATCATCACAAGAAAACCGATTTTTAAAAAAGTGCCACTGTCACGTGTGAAATTTTTTATAAAATTATCTGTATACCTTTGAAAAGTAATCTTCGCTCCGTTCTTCCTAGCGGATTGTATCCCTCCGCCAATCTGCTTGGCAGCATGTGCGACTCCAAGCCCTGCTAAAATAAAGACAGCGATGCCTCCTGCAAGAAGAACATTTGGGTTCACTGTTAGTTCTGAACTCTGGGTACCTGTGCTCGATGTTCCTGTTTGAGTTACAGTTCTTATTGTCGTTGCAACTTGGATATCAGGGACTGTTTTCGTATTTGTAAGAAACACCGTCTTTGTGTTGAGAGCGTTTAAAGTTTGAGTATTTAAAGTATTTACAGTTTGTGTATTTGCGGTAGTGAGTGTTTGAACGGTGTTCAAAGTTGTAACTTGCGGGGGTACTTGCGGAACGTTCGGCGTCAGGTTCGTAGAACTCGGTGTAGAGACAATGGGGGGTGTGTCTTTATTCGGGTTTTGAGCTACCATGCTTTGTGCTTCTGCGATAGCTCCTGCAATTTGAGCTTGGTAAGAATCAATATTTGCATAGACCTGATTGTAAGCAACGAAACTGTGATTGAGAATTTTCTGCTCAAGCTCCTGTTGAGAACTGGGATCACTTACAAGCGAGTTCAACATTTCAGAAAGGATATTCATTGTTTTTTGATTGTCATTTTGTGGATCCGTAAATGCTGAAGATGCTCTGTATGTAGCAACGGCTTTTGAAAAATTCTGATATTCTGTATTGAAATCCAAATGCTGATTTTGAAGCTGTTTAAGCTCCGAACCTACGGAAGCAACGACGGGAGAAGCGTTGCTGGCTGTTTTGTTTGAAGATTGGTTCTTTTTACATGAGGGAAAAAAGAAAAAGGTAGTAAAACAAAGAACATGTAAGGGATTTTTCCAATTCATGGGAATTCCTATTCATAAGTTTCTTTAATAGGAATTTTACCACAAATTCAAATACAGAACCTACCCATCATAAACTCAACGAGTCAGATAGTCTGTAACAATTCCACCTGCAATAAGCGCAACTACGATCAAAATGTTGTAGATCTGCAATTTATCGAAACGAAAACGTACACGCTTCCAATGTCCTGAACCTACATAAGCTGCAATAACCCCACATAAAGCACCCACTCCATGAATAGAATTGGCAATATGCATCCCTACAACACTTAAAACCCAACAGACCACATAGAAAACAATGAAAAAAGTAAAAAGCTGTGGTTCCATTCTGTAAGGAGTCTGCAAACTGTAACGTTCCGTAGCCCACATGTAGAAGAAAAGTCCATAAACAACCCCAGACATTCCCCCGAAAAAAGGACCTGAAACGAGGTAAAAAACGATATTTGCAGGTATGGCAAGAAAGAGGGTCAAAAATAAAAAACGGAAAGTTCCCAGAGCTTCTTCTACAGATCTTCCAAACTGATAAAGCCAAAGCATGTTAAATGCTATATGGAAAAAATCGGTGTGTATAAAAATAGGGGTGTACACTCTCCAGATTTGTCCACTGAAAAGTTCTCTAAAACTTTTGATTCCCAAACTGCTTGCAAGCATGTCTTCAGAAATCATCAGGTGTCGCATCAACCAGCGATCTTTATCCAGAAAATGCATAAGGAAAAATACAGCAGACAAAGCCATCAGGGTGTAAGTTCCATACGGAGCGTGCCCTATCGCGATTGTGCGATGAGAACTCTCTGCTTTCTTTTCCTGAATAAGAGGACGCCATGTTTTGCGAATGGCCTCTGCGGATTTTTCAAAGAGACTCAGATCTTCCGCGGTTTTAAACCTTTCATAAAACTCTAGGGCTTTCTGCCAATCCTGATCTTTAAAAATCCATACATCGAGGGAAGTCTCGCCATCTTCCTCGATCTTTGTCTCGATGTTCTGAGATATAAGATACCAACGAAATATTTCAGCTTTTTGTATGTCTTCGAGCGACGCTACTTTACGCAAAACACAACTCCTTAAATGATTAGACGCGGTATTTAAGTTAGGCCGATTCTATAGGTGTGGAACAGATCTGCAACCTATAAAAAGAGGTCAGGGAAGGATATTTAAAAGATAAAGTCTGCACGCACAGGGCAATGGTCTGATCCCATCACATCCTCTAAAATCTGAGCATCGACCAAGTGCTCTCTCAGAACTTTCGAAATAAGGAAGTAGTCAATTCTCCAACCTATGTTTCTTGCACGAGCATTGGTCCTATAGCTCCACCACGTGTAATGATCTCCTTCTTTATGAAATTCTCTAAAAGTATCTAGAAAATTTGCTTCGATCAGATGTTCAAAACACTCTCTTTCTTCTTTGGTAAAGCCAGGACTCCCAACATTTTCTTTAGGACGAGCAAGATCTATTTCTTTATGTGCAACGTTCAAATCACCACACACAATCACGGGCTTCTTTTTTTCCATTCGTTTTAGAAAATTTAAAAATTCCAATTCCCATCTTTGTCTGTAAGCTAAACGTTTCAAATCCGATTGAGCGTTCGGAGTATAAACATTCACAAGGAAGTACTTTTCAAATTCTAAGGTGAGCACCCGACCCTCCTGATCGTGCTCTTCTATTCCTATACCTCTATAAACATTCATAGGCTCATAACGTGTGAAAACCCCTGTTCCTGAATAACCCAACTTCACACCGTTGTTCCAAAAATGCTTATGTTCAGGCATATCCACTGTGATGTCATCTGATCCCAGTCGGGTCTCTTGCAAACATAAAATATCAGGCTTGTGGGTTTTTATAAAGTCATAGAAATTTTTTTTCAATATGGCACGCATACCATTCACATTCCACGACACCATTCGTATAGGAGCTTGCATATATTTGTTTTCTCATAAGTGATTAAAAATAAAATACAGGACAAGAATACCTTAGAGATTTTGATTTTCAATAAGAGTTCTTAATTACAATGAAGAATTCGGGGTGGAAAAAGATCGGTCTCTATAAGGATGCTGAGCACTTTCCTTAAAATACGCTCGTAATTCACTCCATACAATCAGCATCGTTAAAGAGAGATAGATGTACATCACGCTGCTGTCGAAAAAAACATTCTGTGTCAGCCCATTCAAACAGTTCAGAGCGAAAGAAATTAACAAAGCATTTATGTAAAGACGTTGGTCCTGTTTCGCATATTGTAACGCCTGCCAAATATGAGTAAATCCCCAGCAAATGACGAGGAATCCTATAAGCCCTACATGACTCAGAATCTCAAGAATCATATTGTGTGCAGGATATTTATTTTGCAAAGTTGCAAAACCCATCAGCTCGTAATACTGATCACGTTTATAAGCCTGTACTAAGGCAAATCCCTGTCCAAACCAAGGTTGATCTAAAAACATACGCCAGTGAACTTGCCAGAATTTTAACCGCTCAAAATCATTGTTGTCTTGCATCGTTGCTAAATTTGCAAAACGAGCCAACAGACCTGTCTTATATACAGCGAAAAAGCATAGAGCAATAAAGCCGCTTAAAAATATAAATTTCATCAAAAGATGAGAAGATCTGCCGTAAACAGCAGACTTTTTTGCACGCATGGAATTTATAAGAACTATCAATAACCCGAACGCAACAACCAGCACAGATGCAATACGTCCGCCGCTTGCAAATACAAAATAGGCACTCGTTGCAAGAAGCATGAGAATATGTGAACGCTTGTAGTCACATTCTTTTTGAATGAGAAGCCCTCCGCAGAATCCAAAAAATGTAAGACCTACTCCGGCAAGCGTGAGAGGATGGCTGTAAAATGCAGAGACTCTGAAAAAACCACCGAGCATGCGACGTGCTTCAGGGATTTCATGTCCCCTATAGTCCAAACCAAAAATTTGTTGAAATAAAATATACACACACAAAATAGCGGAAGATAAAATCAGACCGTCGAGAAAACGTGTCATAAGAGAAGATGTAGGAGGAGCTTGAAGTTCCAATCGAGGTGAACGAGTATCGGATTTAGAATGAAATATATCTTTGAATGTAAATAAGAAGAAGAGAAGAGAAGAAATTCCTAAACTAGAACTGAAATGACTCTTCATTAAAAGCTTGAAAGGAATCTGAATAGCCTCCGTACTCACAGTGTAGTTGTATAAACTGCTGAGCGGAAAGATGACCCATAGAAGAAAGAGACCAAGGGAAAGATGCCTCAGTTGCCGACGAATCTCTGGAGTCAGCTCTCTACGCCAATAAATAGCAAATGGAACGGCGAGAAAACAAAGATAATATCCGATGCTTTCAGATACCATGCCGCCAAGAAGAAGAATACTAAGAACAGAGGCAAGTTGAAGCATGTTCGTCCTTTAAAATAAGAGGTTTCAATTACATCACCGTTTTGGAGGAAGCAAAGTCTCGCCGATTAAACGTTTTGCGTTTGCAAAAAAGATCTCAGGGCTAAGCCGATCCCCATTATACGTAATCAAACGCATAATGACGAGGGAAGCTAGGAGGGGATTATAGGTGTAAATTTCTAAAATAGCATCGTAGCGCTTTAAGAATTCAGAAAAATTTGAACCCCACAGGCCTTTAAAATACATCATCCACAAGGTCATTTTTAACAAAGGTCTCACCGCAACCAATGGATAGTCACTTCCGTAAAGAAAACGTGGAAATAAATCCTTCTCATGCAAAAGAGTGGGAAGATATTGCACAAGATTAGGAGCTACAGAAAATCCTGAAAGATCTGCAAAAGTCTGCTTAGGGTAGCGACGCATCAGGTCGAGGACTAAGAGAAAGTTGTCTTTGAACGCTCCTTCCTGTGTCATCGTCTTTCCTGAACCTCCTGTGTGCGCAAAAATAATTTTCAAATTCGGAAAGCGTTGCAACCATTTCTCATATAACAAAGGATTCCCGAAAGCATTTTCAACGCCTCCGCCATCCACGCTGTGTTCTACCCCGATGTGAGTAATCAAGACAGAATTGCTTCTCGCAACCATTTCAAAAAAAGGTCTACATTTTTCATCATGGGGAGCTATGTGCATTGAATTGGGAAGAAGCTTGAAGAAATGTCCATTTTTTAGTCTCTCAAACTGACTTTTCAAATCTGCTTGATAAGGGTTCAAAGAATGAACTGGAAACATGTAACTAGGATTTTTGGAAACAACTTCTGACATATATTCATTCGAAACTTCTAATCCTGTTCTTTCTAGTTCTTTTTCATGACTGTTCCGATTGTAAGTCGCAGCGAAAGCAAAGAACATTCCTTTGTAGGGAATGGGAAATTTACGAAGCAAAGTTTCTTGTCGTTCCAAAATTTGCTCTTCCCAATTCTCTTCTCCGTCAATACCAAGTGCGCTGATTAATACTTGTGCTTTGAAACTTTTAAATGGATGTGTGTAGGGGGAAAATAAAGATTCGTGAACAAAACAACCGTTTTTAGATTCTCTACATATAAGATGCATGTGAGTATCTATCACACCTGGTAGATCCTCCAAAGCTTCGCGCACAAGATCCTGTGCATTTGGACTCAACTTTGAAAGTTCAGAAGCATTTTGCCACGTAGAAGCTCCAGAGACCCAGTTACGAAAAGATTTTTTGAGTCTTTGACCATAACTTTCATAACTGAAAAACAACAGACAAAGAAAAAAAGTTTTTCGTAAAAGCATGTTCTTCCCTATAAAGGACAGTGCCTACTTACGAGCTCACTTGCGAGGCCCACATAAGCACTCGGTCGAAGGTTGCGAAGACGTGTTTGAAGTTCAGGGCCTAGTTCTTTTGCTTCTTCTACAAGTTGCAAATACTCCTTTTGTTCTAAGCATTGCCCATGTGTTGCTTTCTTAATACGTTCATAAGCATCGCTGACACCACATGCACGTAGAGCTGTTTGCAAAGCCTCCCCAAGAAGTTCCCAAGATTCATCCAAATCTTTCGCTATGATTTTTTCCTCTGCTTCAATTTTACCGAGACCCTGCTTTAATGCCAAGAGCCCGATGAGAACATATCCAAAAAGAGAACCTAAAGAACGTAGAACCGTTGAATCACTTAAATCCCTTTGAAAACGCGAAATAGGTAATTTTACAGCCATATGTTGTGCAAGTGCGATCCCTAATCCAAAGTTTCCCTCAGCATTTTCAAAATCTATTGGATTGACCTTATGAGGCATTGTGCTTGAACCGATTTCACTCTCTTTCAATTTTTGTCTTAAATATCCCCAGGAAATATATCCCCACATGTCTCTGCATAGATCTATGAAGATTGAACTCGCAAGTGTCAGAGTTTGACATAGCTCCACCAAAGTATCGTGCGGTTCTATCTGTGTTGTCATGGGATGAAATCTCAATTGAAGTTTTTCACAGACAAACTCTCGTGCAAGTTCCTCCCAATTGACATGGGGGAAGACAAGAGCATGTGCACAGTAATGTCCTGTTGCACCATTTATTTTCCCGGTAAGTTTGTGCTCGCGTAAAAAATCCAACTGTTTGCGTAAACGATAAACAAAAACACCCAACTCCTTTCCTAAAGTCGTGGGACTGGCTTTCTGTCCGTGTGTACGACTGACCATACTTAGATTTTTGTAAAGATGCGCATAACGGGTGAGTGTTTGTAAAATGTCTTCGAAATGAGGGACTATCGTTTTTTGAACTGCATCTCGAACAAGCAAAGCATAAGCAAGATTGTTTATGTCTTCCGAAGTGCAAGCGAAATGAATCAAGCTCAGAATCTTGTCACTAAAAGCTTCTTTGCGTAAATGTTCAGCAAGAGTGTATTCGACAGCTTTCACATCATGATTCGTTTGCTTTTCAAATTCTTTAACTCTTTGTGCGAAAGAATGATTTTTAAGCACCTCATGAGAAAGCAACATCAATTTTTCTTTTTGAATAGAGCTCAACTCTATTTTGAAATCCAAATCTGATTTTTCTTGCCAAGCAAGAAGATGTAGTAACCACTGAACTTCCACATGGAGTCTGTAAGAAATCAAGGAAGCTTCGGAAAAATAAGGCTGAAGTTCTTCTGTTTTTTTCGCGTAACGTCCATCGAGAGAACTAAGCGCTTCTAACATATAAGCTCCTGGCGGTTAGTATTTTCGACTTTTCTTGCTCCAAGAAAAGTTCAAGGCTAGTTTGTGAACATACTCTAAACGAAAGGATGCGAAATGGGAAAGCTCTCAGTAATCATCGGTGCGCAATGGGGTGATGAAGGCAAAGGAAAATGGGTCGATCAAATTGCCAAAGACATCGACATTGTCTGTCGCTTTCAAGGTGGAAACAACGCAGGACATACGCTCTACTTAAATGGCAACAAACATGTTTTGCACCTTCTCCCTAATGGAGTCTTTCATCCCCACACAAACATTGTCATAAGCTCCGGTGTTGTTGTCGATCCCTCCGTACTTCTTCGCGAGATACAGGAAGTCTCCTCCTATATTTCTCTTCCTGCAGAACGCCTGTGGATTTCTCCGCTCTGTCATGTGATCACTCCTTGGCATGTACAGTGTGATTCCGCTGGTGAAGAAAGATCGAAAAAACCCATAGGTACCACGCGCAGAGGTATAGGTCCCACCTATGCAGATCGCGCTTTAAGGCGCGGTATGCTGATGTCTCATTTTATAGATGCGGATAAGCGTAAAACTTGGGTTGAAGATCGTATGGAGAATGATGAACAATTTCGATTGTTTTATATGCGCTCTTCCGATGTATGGAAAAATTTTGAAAACGCAGCAGACTATTTAGCAAGATATGTTTGTGATGCAGAACTCCGTGTGCGCAAAGCTTTGGACCAAGGCAAACATGTTTTGTGTGAAGGTGCACAGGGAATTTTACTGGATCTTGCACATGGATCTTATCCCTTCGTAACTGCAAACAGCACACACCCAGCCCAAGCTGCTGTAAGTTTAGGATTAGACCCTCGTCGCATCGATAAAATTTATGGTGTTGCAAAAGTTTACGCGACGCGCGTGGGTGAAGGTCCCTTTCCCACAGAACTCTTTGATAAAGTGGGCACAACTTTATTGGAAAAAGGAAAAGAATACGGTTCCACAACACGTAGACCTCGACGCTGTGGATGGTTCGATGCTGTTGCTATGCGTTATGCACAAGAACTGAATGGTTTCGACGGAGTCTTTTTTACTAAGTTAGACATACTTTCAGGATTTGAAGAAGTAAAAATCTGTGTTGCTTATAAACATCCTCGTCTCGGTGTGCTGGAACACTATCCAAATGAAAGTAGTGTGCTTGCAGAATGTACACCCATTTATGAAACGATGAAGGGTTGGACTGAAGATATTCCTAATTTCGGTAGTCGCAATGATCTTCCTCTGCGCGCACAAGAATTTTTATCTCAGATAGAAAAACTTTCAGGATGCAAAATTCTGCAAGTAGGAACAGGTCCAGGACGGGATGCGTATATAAACGGATAACTTAGATAAGTCCTGCGCGTGCGTATAAAACTTTTTGCAAGTTGAGCTTTTGCGCAGGACTAATGCTGACAACGGGACGTGCTGCTTTAACGTTTGCGATTTCCTGATCGAGGATTTGGTCCAGAGTTTTCCTGTCTAGTTCAAACCCCTTTTTTTTAGCTTCCTGTATGATATAAGCAACTCTAGCTCCTACAACTATACTTGCACTACGACCTTGTCCACTTTTGCAATGCACATAAGTTGACTTGCCTGCATTCATATAACCCAGCAAACTCGCAATGGCGGCATCTGTGAGATCTCCCGTCATCATATTACGATCAGGTGTTGAAAATTGAGTCCAGTTTTGTATTCCGAGATTTTCGGTAGTTTCTCTTGAAACTTGCATTGGCATCATAAAACGTTCTGGGCTCTTGAAATCTTGTTTTGCTTGTGTTTGAGGGGTGGCAACTCCATGATTGCCTCCTTGAACCTCCGCGCTTGGTTTTTTGATATTTGTAAAAACATGTTGAAGTTCATAAGATTCAACCATGGACACAATGTTGAACTCTGCAGGATTTCCCTTAACGTTTGCTCCCATTTGAGATCTTACGGCTTCAAGAACCTCTTTATTGGGTGCAATACCTAAAAAAACCTGACCGGGAGGAGGGTTTATCAAAATTGAACCATCTTTGTGAGGGAAGACATAGGGGACATCAGGCATTTTATTAAATTTCTGAAAAACAGCATCATTAGATTTTTCCCATTTTTTCCAAATGGCATTATAAAAATAATCTTTTCGAAAGTCTCCTGAACCCTTTCCTAAAACGAAATATTCAATCTTTGATTTAACCGTGTAATAGGACCAACGAAGATCTTCTAACGACCTTACAAGAATGCAAAATTATTAAAAAGCTGAGAAAGATATTTAATCTCTTGAACCACCTCCACGTACACGTGGAGGATTCTTGATTCAGCGATGACAGCCCAGGAGAAAAAATGGCTTGGTTTTTGCCGTAAAAATTCCCACTGAGGGAACTTTTACGGTTTTGAACCAACTCATGTTCCCCAGGACTCACGTCATCTCCACAAGCGTAACTTTCCGCAGTTCCTGCGGTAGTTCATACTCAAAAAGAGTGTGACAAACACTGTTTAGTATTTGTCACACTCTTTTGCAAACAAAGAATGTTCCTTTCATCCTCGGCGTAAACGCCAAGGTTTTACGGAGCTATTGGATAAATTTCTCTTACACAGTTGTGGGATCATACTTAATCATTGCAAACAGAGCACCTTCAGAATCGCTCATAATGGACAGATGACCGATTCCTTTTGCTTTCGTAGGTGCAAACAAAACTTTAGCACCCTTTTCAATCGCCATCTTTGTGCTCTTATCACAATCATTCACATTAAAATAAATAAGCCAATGAGGAGCATGGTCTTTGAGCTTTCCTGTTGCTAGTCTCATTCCCGCAATACGCTTTTTGTCACATACAAACATCACATAATCTTCATGGAGAAAACTATGTTTCTCAACTTTCCAAGGAAATAATTTTGTGTAGAAGTTCACGGAACTTTCTACATTCGTTGTAAGCAACTCATTCCATCCTGATGAACCCACCTCTTCGCGAGCATCGCTGAAACCTTCCAGTTTCTTAGCTTCCCACAAACCAAAAATTGCACCCACAGGGTCTTGAATCACACTGATGCGAGCCGTATTTCCAATATCCGTAGGCGCTGACAAAATATGTCCTCCGAGTTTCTCCGCTTTCTTAGCAAGAGAATCGATACCACTGACTGCGATATAAGAACCCCAGAACGAAGGAACTTTCGCATGTACCTTCTCGTCATATTCTTCTGGAAGCTCGAACTCATACAAAGCCCCCACCAAATTTTTATTAGCAAGTTTAATATGGGAATAAACACCACCCTCTTCCTCTAAGTCGTGGAACTTCCACTTCATCAAGGAACCGTAAAACTCCTTGCAACTCTCCATGTCATGGCAAGCAAGTTCAATCCAGCAGAAGCTATTATTCAATTTTGACTTCTCGGACATAAGATCCTCTCCTGAAAGTGTATGCGAAAGAATTATAGCCATTATACCGCGTTTTAAAAAAATCTCGCGTTTGTTTAATTTTTTTTATAGAATTTTTTATGATTTATAGAATTTTTTAAAAAAGTTATCCCCAGGTCCTGTTGATAACTCACGTTTGTTTGTCTCTAAACCCGTGTCCTTCTAGGACGGCTTCGGAATGATTAAATTTTAGTCAGGGCACGATTTTTTTAGAAAAGACTTTTTAAAATTTTAAAGTGTTTTTAAAAATTCTATGTTTGCAAAGAGCGGAGAATGTGTGCGTAAAAAGTTTTGTGCAAAGGTTCTCCCTACATTATCAAAACGCTCATATTCGCTTACACTGTTATTCAATTCTGAAATAAAAGAGTGCTTTGCCTGCTCTAGAGTTAAAATACGCACAAGAGGAGTGACGTTTACCAAAGTTGCGCCGTTGCGATCTAGAACATTTGTGTAATAGTTGTGGATGCCTACGACTTTGAATTCCGAATTGAGAACAGCAGCTCCGCTGCTTCCTCCTTCGGTATCGCATGAATAGAAAAATTGGTTGTTGTTACTTTTCTCAACAAACCCTTCCACCTTACACCACTGTGACCACTCCATAGGGCGCATACGAGGGTGTGAGTAAATAGAAATATCTGAATCGAGTTGTGGTGCATGTTCTGCAAGTTCTATCTTGCTTGGAGGAACAGGGCTGACTCTAAAAATCGCGTAATCACGCTCTCCATTTAATTCTGTAGCAATCACTTCCATACACTGTGAAGTGAGATAGCCCGAAGTTCCATAGGTTACACCCCAGCGCACACTGAAACGCACATCACTGCAAGGAATGTTTTCATGTACACCTTCGAAATTGTTGCTTGCGAAACAATGACCAGCTGTTATAGCAATGCCGTTCCCAACGTGAGTGACGGTGCAACCTAACTTCAAGCGGCCAATTGCTTGAATACGAGGTTCGTTTGCAGCGCTTGCAGGAACGTGAACGAGATTGTTGGTGCCTATAATACGACCTGGTGTGAGAGGACCTGCATAAAGGTTTGAAGCTGCAATGCATAAACCAAAAATTCCGAAAGAGAGAGCAAGGCTTCTAAAAGTGGACATAACACACTCCTTTTAGCGACTCATTTTGATTTGACTGATTGGCCAATCTTCATATAAGTCAACTGTGAATTTAAGATGCTGTCAAGGAAAGCATGGAGTATAGAAGGAACCCGTGAGTTGTGTTTGCATAAGAGTATAAAACTATTAGACTAACTTTTTTGGATGATGGAGTGCAGTAAAATGGCGAAGAAAATTTTTGTAGGTAACATCAGTTGGAATGTTCGAGATCAAGATTTGTACGAAGCTTTTTCCAAATTTGGAAAGCTTGGTGAAGTGAAAGTGATTGTCGATCAGCACACACATCGTTCAAAAGGTTTTGGTTTTGTAACGTTTGAAGATAATAACGATGCGCTGACAGCTATTGCAGAAATGAATGGAGCAATGCTGAATGGGCGTCCATTGAGAATCGGTGAGGCTAACGAAAAAAGTGGGAAACGCAACGAAGACAGATTTTAAAAAAGATTCAGAGTTTAGGTTGAAGCGTCATCGCTTCTTCACGATTGTAGCTATACTGGCTTTGGGTGCTCTTGCGTGGAATCTTCCAAGTCCACAGGGATTGAGTTCTGCTGGTTGGCATATGCTCGTTATATTTACCCTGACCATTGCTACGATCATTGCAAAACCTTTGCCGATGGGTGCTATCACTCTGATTGCAACAACGATTGCCATCATGACGAAGACCATTGCTATGAAGAGTGCCTTCGAAGGTTTTGCAGAATCTGTTGTATGGTTTGTTGTGGTTGCGTTGTTCATTGCAGAGGGGTTTAAAGTTACAGGTCTTGGTCGAAGAATCGGTTTATTTTTTACAGCGATTTTGGGTAAGAAAACTTTAGGCCTGAGTTACGGTTTGCTTGCAACAGATTTTATCCTTGCGCCTTTGATCCCGAGTGTAACGGGACGTATCGCAGGTATTGTCTTCCCTATATTGCAAGGGATTGCAGAATCGTTTGGAAGTTTACCCTATTCCTCTTCTGCTAAGAAGATGGGACATTTTCTAACGCTTACATCGTTTCAAGGAACGGTGATCACAAGCGCTATGTTTATGACTGCTATGGCAGCCAACCCTATGATTGCAGAGCTCTCTGCTAAACAAAATCTTCCGGTTTCATGGACGACATGGGCTCTTGCTGCGGCTCTCCCAGGACTTATCAGTTTACTTCTCATGCCTCTCATCATCTATATGATCTATCCTCCTGAAATCAAATCGACACCACGTGCTGCGGACTTTGCAAAAGAGCAACTGCATAGCATGGGCAAGATGAAAAGTTCCGAATGGATTATGCTCGGTACCCTTTTGCTCTTACTTGTCTTATGGATTTTTGGGAAAACACTGCATGTGGATGCTGCACTTGCTGCTTTGATTGGATTGGGGATCTTATTGATTACTCAGGTTGTATCCTGGGACGGTTTGCTTAAGATTACAATTGCGTGGGAAACCTTGATTTGGTTTTCCATACTTTTACTTTTTGCAGCGGAAATGTCTAATCTCGGTGTGATTGGATGGTTTGTGCAATTGGTCGAAAATCTTTTTCAAGGTTATGACTGGAAATATTCTTTTCCACTGCTTGTTCTTCTCTATTTTTATTCTCATTATTTCTTCGCAAGTTCAACAGCGCACGTTGCGGCTTTCTATGTTCCTTTCCTTCTCCTTGCTATAGGACTCGGTACCCCTCCGTACTTAGCGGTCTTTGCATTTATGTTTACAAGTAACCTCTTTGGTGGAATTACACATTACAGTCTCTCGCCAGCACCGCTTTTATTTGGTGTGGGTTATGTTCCTATCAAACACTGGTGGATCACAGGTTTTGTTATAAGCCTTATGCACATTTTGATCTGGTCGACTGTAGGACCTCTTTGGTGGAGACTTTTAGGTTTGATTTAATGGGAATGTTTTTCCAAAGTTTGACACGCAATGTTTAAAAGGCTTTGTTTTTCATCGCATGATGAACTTCAGATATTGTTGGCATGTGACCGAAGGTTCCAGCAGTAGTTCTATCGAGAGGTGAGATCATTCGTAGATAAAAAGCAGCCTCTCTATCTCCACTCCGTGCTAACGATTGTAATGCTACGAAAACTTCCGATTGAAAGATTTTAGAGTCTTGATAGTATTTAGGTCTTGTATGCTCTGCTTTCATATTCGAAAAATTTGGTGGATGAAGGTCCACGTTCTTTCGCTTCAAAAAAAATTCACCAAACATAATCCCAAGAGCAAAAACATCCGATTCAGGATTTACAAGATGAGAACCCTTTCCTAATATATTTTGGAATCTTTCCGGATCCTGATACTTCCCGTCAGACATTAAAGTCATGGAGGTGCCTTTTTGCTGCGTCGTTTCAAAATCTGTAATGACAAAACGACCATCTTGTCGTTCTAGGAAGTTTTCAAACTTCAAATCCTGATGCACGTAACCTAACTTATGCATCTGATCCACTGCATACGTTGCATTTTCAGCAAAATGATAGAAATCGAAGTCTGGTTGTTCAGAAGCCGATTTTGCATCTCTTTTTGCAAGATCCACAACAATAACTCCATTGCCACTCATCATGTTGGGGGGAGGAACTGCGGATGCTCTTACAGGCATAAAAAACGGGGGATTTCCTCCACCATTGCTCCGATAATGAAGATCATGAATTACATATAGTTCTTGTGCGCCTACGACTTTTCCTACTGCGGATTGTCCATGGAGGCTTCCCTCAAAAAGCATCCCCTCGTTGATGCCACCTCCCAGAACCTTCTTAGGTATAAACGAGGGCATGACCCAATGAGCCCATGCAGCGTAATATGAAAGTCCCTTTGTGACGGAGACATGTAGGTGTCCTTCAGTAACACTCAAGATCGTATATTGGTAGGGTGAACGAGTATAGACATAAGGGAGAGGATATTGGTGGGTGAGTGCTTGTTGCAAATAGAAATCATCGGGGAAAAAAGTATGTCTTTCAAAATTAAAATGTTTTTCTCCCCAAGAATTAGCAGGGAAATCTGCGTCTGAAAGATTGTACACAGGTCGTATTTCAAGTGTTCCCGTCGCATGAGAACCAAAAACTTTTTCGGCAGGAACCTGGTAACTATGCGTTCCTAATTGGCGTATGTCGCTTGGCTTTAGAGCATCCAAATGGATAACGTCAGTCGGAGTTCTTACAGAAGGAGCAATGGCATCGTATGTAAAGTCGCTAGCATGTCCCATGGATGGAGACGGGGACGTATTGTGCTTAACAGGAAGTGGGTCTCTCACAGGTGGATTAACATGTGAAGACGGATGAGGAATAGGGGGGGGATATTTTTGAGGAGGAGGATTGATGTGAGGGGGTGCAGATAAACTTGAAGAAGATGCTCTCGAAGCTCCTCCTTTACGAGTAAGAATAGCTCCGGTAATGATAGCTCCTATAGCAGCTGTTGCACCAATAGTGATGCCAGCTATTTGTCCTTGCGAAAGATTCGTGTGGTGAGTTTGTGTCTGCGTTTGTTCGACAAGTCCTAATCCACTTCGAGCAAGAAGCGGAGGGCCTTGATAAAGGTAGAGAGGTGAAAATGGTGCAAGATAAATACGTGAACAGGTTGAATTGGTACACGATTCCTGAGCTTGAGCTTTTTCTTCTTTATTGTGAGGTTTACAAGAGAAAGAAAGAACTAGAATGGCAATTAAGAATCGGGGCTTCCATATTTGCATAATATTTTACTCTCCGTCGTTGATATATTTTATTTTAACACAAGAGACTTGTTTCATATGAAAGCTGAATTTAAGGAAAGAAGAAAATTTTTTATAGGGTTGGATGAAAATCATTTTTCAGGAGAAAAAGCATTCATTTGCGGGTAGAATTGCTAGCGGCTTTTAATGCAATGTTCTTATCAAACACTGGTGAAGCCTTATGCACATTTTGATCTGGTCGACTGTAGGACCTCTTTGGTGGAAACTTTTAGCTTTGATTTAAAAACATGATAAGGAATGCCATGAGTCTTTACGACGAAATAGGTTCGCTTTTGATAGAAAAAGTAATTCGTGAATTTTATTCTCGTGCGGTAGTGGATCCTTTGATCTCGCATTTCTTTTTTGAAAAGGATGTTGAAGCTCTTATTCACAAACAGATAGCTTTTGCCTCTCGTCTTTTAGGTGCAAAAGTCGAGGCAACGAAGCCTCGATTACTCAAAGAGGTCCATTTTGCATTGCAAATACGAAATGCACACTTTGCTCGAAGACAACGGTTGATGAAAGAAGTTTTAGAAGATTTCAAACTTCCTAAAACGCACATAGAGAAATGGTTAATTTTAGAAGCTGCACAAAAAAATCTTATAGTCAAAGATTCTAAAACTTGTATCGAGTAGATTTTAATTTGCTGGTATTTCTTAGGTCTAAGCCATTTTGGCGTATTGCTAAAATTCTAAATTTCCATCAGATCTAAGATCCTTAATAAATAAGGAGTCTGTGTGAAAATTTCTAAATTTTTCTTATCTCTCTTCCTAAGCGTTTCATTAGAAACTCATCTTCTAGCAGAAGATCGACCCAACATTGTTTTTATCATGGTTGACGACCTAGGTTATGCAGACCTTGGTTTTCATGGAAGTGATATACCCACTCCTAACATAGATGCTCTCGCAAATAACGGAGTCAAACTCGAAGCCTTATATACCGCTCCCGTATGCACACCCTCTCGTGCATCTCTGATGACGGGACGTTATCCTTCAAGATACGGTTTGCAAAGTTTCGTGATAACACCGAATCAAAAATATGGTCTTCCACTGGATGAACGTACTCTTGCAACTGCCTTGAAAGAAGCAGGTTATAAAACCTACATGGTAGGAAAATGGCATCTTGGTCATTCTAAGCAAGAATACTGGCCTACAAATAGAGGTTTCGATCACTACAAAGGAACCTTACTCAGTGAAATCGATTACTGGACCAAAGAACGCAACCACATACTCGATTGGCAAACCCAAGGAGATGTAGCGTACGAAGAAGGTTATGTAACAGACCTTGTTACAGAAGAAGCCGAACGCTTGATTAAGAATCATAATGCAATCCATCCTTTTTTCTTATACGTTGCACATCTCGCTGTACACTCACCTTACCAAGCTCCTGAAGAAGCTCTCCGAAACTTCACGCATATCGAAGACGAAGCAAGAAGAACCTATGCAGCGATGGTTGCTAAAGTCGATGAATCTGTTGGAAAAATACTGCAAGTATTAGAGAACAATAATCTCCGCGAGAACACTCTCATCATATTTTCTTCAGACAATGGAGGTGTTTCGAAATATCCCAAAATCTTCTCGCAAATAAGAAAGGTCAACAAACCTGCACCTGCCAGCAACGCTCCTTTGAGAGGTGGGAAGCAAACGCTTTATGAAGGAGGAGTCCGAGTTGTTTCGTTCGCAAACTGGCCTGGACATATTCTGGAAGGTCATCAAACGAAGGAAATGGTTCACATGGTCGACTGGTTTCCTACTCTACTCTCTTTAGCAGGAGTCGATGCGGAAGAAACTCAAGATGAAAAACATCCTCTTGATGGTAAAAATATTTGGAATCTACTAACCTGTGCCGATGCAAAATCTCCACATGAAGAACTTCTCATGAATGTAGAAATGCATAGAGGAGCCATACGATCGAAAAATAAAAAACTGGTAAAACTTGCTATGCTTCCTTCCAAAGTCGAACTTTTTGATATTGAGAAGGATCCTTCCGAAAGTGTCAACATTGCTCACGAATACCCAGAAATCGTAGCAGAGTTGGAAGAACGTCTGAACTCCTATGCAAGTGAAAGCCAACTAAGCCTCTTCATCAAAGAATATCTTCCCTATGTCATGCGTGATGCAAAATAATTTTTCTTAATAAAAATTAATATGAAACGTACTACTCTAGTGAGTTGCGTGTTTTTGTATCAAAATTTTATTGAGGAATTCGTATGTTCAAATATTTGAAAGAACTGAGTGGTCTTCTTTGTTTTGTATTCAATTTAGCGGCATTTGCAGATCATTATGCGATTTCCTACGACTTCCTAAATGGTTATCACGAACTGTTCTGTCATAGGATGGATGAGACGGGAGAAACTGCAGATGTGCAGTTGGAAGAGTGTCTGTCAAATATTAAATTTCATCTTCCCATGACCTGTGCAGAATTTATGAAGATGGAGGATGGTGCAGATTATGATCCTTTGCATTCAATTCGGCTACCTCATCGTTACTCAAAATTTGGAAATAACAAAGATTACTTGAATGAGGTGTATACGAATGGAAGTCTGCGTATAACTACTTCCTATCATTCAACTCTCTATATTTCTTCTCTCTTTCATATCCAAGGAACGCGATACTCTTATGGAACGATGTTTAAGTATATTTGTGAACATAACCCTCATGCTAAAGCGCGGCCTCGTATCCCATTGATACAGCTTAAAGATCTTCCTAAAGTTGGCCCTGAAATCGAGGTTGAAAGAAAATTAGAAAAATTAATGAGTGTTAAAAAGTTTGAAAGTGAAAAAGTAAAAATAATTAGAGGAATCAAAAACGCTAGAAGAATATCGGAACCGAGTTCCTCGCATTCTCTTGTTCGTTCTATATCCTCCATGTCTTCCATTTCATCTATTCTTGTCGATGACGATTACTCTCAACCCTTTCTTTTTGATTTAAAACTTCAAAGTTTTAAAGAAGCCCTAAAGAAAGAAGACTTTGAGACTTTTCTTAGAAATTCCGATACACTTGCAAAAAAAATTCTCGATATTCTCTTGAAAAAAAGAACGACACACTATTTTCCTGAACTTCTCGATTTGAATGCCAAAACAGAAATTCTGAATGAATTGGTATCAATTATGGAGAAAAGCAGCGAGGAACAGAAGTATATAAACTTCTATAAGGTTATGAGTTTTGCATTTGAAGAACTTTGTGATCGCACCGTCTTTATGAAGAAGGATTATGCACTGAAAATGACCTTAAATTTTTTAGTGTTTACTTATATTGCAACTCCGCTTCGGCTTCAGGACAAGGGCGAGTTGGCCCAGCAGGTAAAGAGTATTTTTTCCTTGAATCCCAATTCCCAAGATTGGTTTGAGAGTCTTGAAGACCGCAAAGAACTGAGAGAGTTGAGAGAACGTCTTTTGGAATCTCTGCGACCGAGAATTGATGGTTTGCTTTGTCTCGATATCTAATCTCTGTAACGAAATACAATTTGAAAAAAAGAAAAAATAAGATAGAGATAAAAGCGATGTGAACAAAAGTGAACATCAGGAAGTCTCTTTAAAATCTTATTTGAAAAGAAAGTCGACCAATGTCTAAAACAATTCCGCCCATCAGCAAGTACATGACCGCGATGCCGCACAGTATAGAACCTCATCAGCCCTTAGAATCCGCGAAGAAAAAAATGTTGGAACTGGGGATACGTCATCTTCCTGTTCTTTCAGGTAATGTCATCGTTGGTTTGTTGACAGAGAGAGATGTAAACCTTCTCGCAACGTTCAGTGATGTCAATTTCCACAAGGCATGTGTAGCAGATGCGATGCTTCCGGAGCCCTACTGTGTGGATCCTGAAACGAGAATCGATGATGTTGCAAAAGAAATGGCAGACAATCGCTATGGTTCTGTTCTTGTCGTCCAAGGAAATGGAAAACTTGTCGGGATTTTCACATACATTGATGCATTGCGTTGTCTCGCAGAGCTCTTTGACACGCGACTTAAAAAATCCTGATATACTTGCATCCCCGCTTAATTTTTCTCAACACTCAAAAATAGCTAAGATTAATTCATAAACTTATATTTTGCCCAACACAAATCGCAACAGCTTATCTTTTCACAATGTTTTGTGAATGTGTGAGTCTTTGTTAAAATTGACAAAACACCATTGCGTATCAAAAATTTCAAAACAAGGACTCGCGTATGAGAGATCGACCACTAAGTCATTTTTTGAAGATTGCAGCTATTGCTGTAATAGGGGTAGTAAGTTCGCTATCCTATGCACAAGAAAACCAGATGCAAAATGAGAGCATGTCCGGTGAGCCTTCACAGAGAGTGGAAGTGACAGGTTCAGCTATCCGACGTATTCCCAAAGAAGGATCCATTCCTGTTCAAATTTATACACAGGAAGATATTCAAAAAACAGGCGCTCAAAATGCATCTGATTTTATACAAATGCTACCTGCAATGCAGGGCTATACAGTGTCTGCGGCCTCTGTTAATGGTGGTGGTGGTGGACAGGTTACAGCCTCTCTGCACTCTGTCGGTGAAAAATATACTTTGGTACTTATAGATGGACGACGTCTTGCAAAAAATTCATCCGTAGGTGGAACAAGTGCGGTAAACTTGGGTGCCCTCCCGCTTGCCGCGGTGGACAGAGTGGAAGTTCTTACAGATGGAGCTTCTGCGCTGTACGGTTCTGATGCCATCGCTGGGGTTGTTAACTTTATTTTGAAGAAAAAGACAGAAGAAGGCCAGGTTACTGCAAGTTATAACGCGCCCTTCCGTGCAGGAGGCGGAACAAGTTGGGACGCTTCCGTATACAAAGGTTTTGGCGACTTTGAAAAGAATGGTTATAACGCCTTTCTCTCTTATCAACACAGTGAACAAAGAGCCCTCGATGCAAGTCGTAGAGGCTTTGCTCAATCTGGGGTGGTTCCGTTCTCTGTTCATGGACAAAAATATGTGCTTTTTCAGTTAAGTTCCAACACATCGCCTGCTGGTGTCACTCTTCGCCATGCTGATGGTTCCGTAACACAATTCTCTCCTGATTTTTATGCAAATGGAAAATGCGGACCTAATACAATTTTAGTCGGCAACTATTGCAAATTTGACTATGCTGCCACAGTTCAAATACTACCTAAAACTGTTCGTGATGACTGGACTGCAAGTTTAAATTACAAAGTGAATTCGAATATCAATGTTTTTGCAGATGCATTGCTTTCACGTTATGATGTCAAATCAAAATATGCTCCGCCTGCACAAGGTCTTTCACTAAAAACAACAGACGCGCTCTACACAAAATACGTAACCCCGTACCTTGCAACATTGAATGAAGATGCTACTAAAATTACATCTGCATCGATGAATCTACGTTTGGTAGATGCAGGTGGAAGAGAAGATCTCTATCGTACAGATGCTCAACATTTTGTTCTCGGTATGGAAGGTAATGCTTGGAAATGGGATTACAATTTTGCATATGTCCACTCTATCAACAAATGGTCAGATATTGCAGAAGGTGGTTATGCAAGTGCGAACACTTTAGCAACCATTCAAAGTGCGGGAACTTTCGATCCATTTGCTCCTGCGGGAAAATCTGTAGGGATCGTTGCTCCAGCGGTTCTTCATCAAACTCTCGATCATGGTTACACCAGTATTGACGTGTTTGCATTTCATGGAGGCAGAGACCTCTTTAAAACTCCAGGTGGCACATCTCAGCTGGGATTGGGAATCGAATCTCTATCTGAAATTTATAATGATGAACCAAGTGCTATTCTTCAAAGCACAAACCCACTTCAACCGAATTACACAGATGGTATCATCGGAGGTGGTTCTGGTGCTCTTCCTTTCAAAGCAAGTCGTTTGAATTACGGTGCCTTTGCAGAAGTGCTTGTCCCAATTATTCACAAATTGGAAGCAACGGGTTCTTTGCGTTATGATCACTATGACAAAGTCCATAACTCTACAAATTTCGATCTTAATGCTAACCCTATTAAATCCGCAAAACAAGGTCGTGTAGCTGAAGATTTCACCTACAAACTTTCTTCACGTTGGCAGCCTGTCAACATGCTTCTCGTTCGTGGTTCTTACGGAACAGGATTTAGAGCACCTTTACTTACAGATATTGCAAACCCAACACAATTGTTTGGAGTTACAAATGGAACTTACAATTGTCCAGTCAAAGCACCAGACCCGAATGCTCAATACTGTCAGGGTTCTGCACAGTATGACTTGCTAACAGGTGGAAACAGCTCTTCAGGTAAAAATGGTTTAAAACCTGAAACTTCAACACAAGCTACAATTGGTGCTAGAGTAGAACCTATACAGTCGCTTTCTATGGGCCTTGATTACTGGCAAGTACGCATCAAAAATCAAATTGGTGTATTGCAAGAGTCTCTCGCCTTTAACAATCCTTCGATCTATTCAGGTAATTTCATACCCTATAATGACACTTTACAAGGTCAGACCGTCATCGCTTTCAAACAGACTCCTATCAACTTAAACACTGCTACTTACAAAGGTTTGGATTGGGATGCAAGCTACGGACTCGGAACACCTATCGGTAAAATGAACTTTCTCTGGAATGCAAGCTACATGATTGAAGCTCAACAGGATTATCCAGGTGTTGGTAAACAAAGTAGCCTCGGTATCTTCGGACCTGATAACAAAGTTGTTTCTAAATTCTTAAGTCGTTTTGAAATCAATCTCAAACAATCTGACATGTGGAAACACCTTCTCGCTATGAACTACCGTTCTGCATACAAAGATCAGGGTTACGCTGCTTCTGATTCTGCTGTTAAAGTTGTTAACGCGGATGGAACTTATGGTGCCTTTGTAGACATGCATGACCATATTGTAAAAGCTTACACGACCTATGACTGGCAGACAGAGTTTTCATGGAAAACGATGATCGCACGTGTAGGTATCAAAAACCTGATGGATGCAAAACCACCCTTATCTATTCTAAATGTAGGTAGTGGAAACCAAGTGGGTTACGATGGACGTTATGCAGATCCACTAGGTCGTCAGTACTACGCAACACTTGCCTATAAATTCTAACTAGGTGAACTTTGCCTAATCTCCTCTCTCTGATTTATTGCTAGAATAAATCAGAGAGAGGGTTTCCTGTGGACAATTGGGAAAGCGAAGAAAGACATCCGAAAAGAAATATAATTGCAGCATCTGCTGTGATTATATTTCATGTCTTCATTCTCTATGCAGCAGCGACAGGTCTTGGTGAACAGATCATGGAAATGCAGGTCAAACCTGTGTTTGCTAAACTCGTAGACGAATTCAAACCCGTTCCTCCACCTCCTATGGCAGAAAAGTCAAAACCATCAGAACTTCCAAAAAAAGATCCAAAACCTATTATCAATAAGCCCAAAGTGAAGGCTCCTCCTATTTCCTACGCACCAAAAGCCGAAGTGCATAATAATGAGGAATCAAAAGAAGGTATTCGAGCTGTAGGCAGTGAAAAACCCCTCACAGATGAGATGTCCACATCTTTGGAACAACCACAACAAGGTGGTGAAATATCTCACGTAGAAGCAAAAATTTCCGGAGATTGCGATAAACCAGAATATCCAAGATCCTCATTGAGAAACAACGAAGAAGGTGTTGTAGATGTGAAGTTGAAAATCAGCGACAAAGGAGATGTCCTAGATGCAGAAATTGTTAGAAGCAGTGGTTTTCCAGATTTGGATAAAGCAACTTTGAGAGCATGGAGCTTGTGTCATTTTACACCCGCAATGCACGAGGGAAAGGTCGTAGAATCCACAACTATCATAGAATATATTTGGAAAATTAAAGAATAGATTTCAAGTAGGCCGGAGGAAATTCATGAAGTTTTTTAGCAAAAGAATGTACTTGGATTTAATAGCTTTGTTTTGTTTGGCTTTGCTTGTGACAGCTGTAAGAGGTGCAGGAGTGACTAATCCCTATGGCCTTGATGCCCTTTGGTATGGTGGTGATTTTATAGCAAGAGGGACATTGATCATTTTGATCCTGATGTCTTCTATAAGTTGGTACATCATAGTTATCAAAGTTGTTGAGCAACAAAAACTTGTAAAATTAAGTAAAACAGTGCAAAAAACATTTTGGAAATCTACAAGTCTTGATTCTGCAATTGAAGAATTTAAGAAAGACAGTGTGTTTAAATCTATGACTCTTGCTGGAAAGCAATCTCTCTCTGATTTTAATAACGAGTTGTCAGAAAAGATTGATCTGAATTCATGGATTTTAAAATCTATGTCACGACCAAGTGAGCACTTGCAAAATAATCTTCAAGAAGGACTCTCCTTTCTGGCTACTGTAGGCGCTACAGCGCCATTCATAGGTCTTTTTGGAACAGTTTGGGGAATTTATCATGCTCTAACTGCAATTGGCGTTGCTGGACAAGCTTCTATTGATAAGGTTGCAGGCCCCGTTGGGGAAGCTTTGATCATGACAGCTATGGGTTTGGCTGTCGCGACACCTGCTGCTATTGCTTACAACATGATCCTTCGACGAAATAAAAAAATTATGGAAGACGTACGTTTGTTTTCTTCGGATTTACATTCTATGTTTCTGAGAGGTGTAGCTCCTAACAAAGTAATAAGAAGGATCTAAGCATGTCATTTAATCTCGATTCCTCTGGTGATGAATCGGAAGTTATGAGTGGTATCAATACAACACCTTTGGTTGATATCATGCTTGTTCTTTTAATTATTTTCCTTCTAACAATTCCTGTTGTGATCCATGTCATTCCTGTGGAACTTCCTAAAGATGTCAATGAACCTTATGAAGCACGTGCTGAAAATATAAATCTTACAGTCGATAAGGCGGGACTCGTTTACTGGAATACGACTGAAATCCCCACTATGCGTATACTTGTTTATAAACTGAAAGCTGTAGCAGCTTTGAAACCCCAACCGGAATTGCACATTCGGGGTGACGAAGAAGCCCGTTATGAAAACATTGGAAAGGTTATTTTTGCAGCAAAACGTGCAGGGATCACTAAGGTAGGATTCATTATTCAACCTCCAGTAAGAGAACTTTTTTGAAACCTAAAAAATACCATTTTAAAATGGAAGAATCTTCCGATGCAGGGCCCATGATCGATATGAACATGACCCCTTTGATTGACGTTATGTTGGTACTTATCGTGATGCTTATCATCACCATCCCTATTCAAAATCACATGGTCAAACTCTTTCAACCAAATACCACTCAGCCTCCTCCAGATGTTTTGCCATTTATTAATTTTGTAGATGTCGATGGAGAGGGAATTATCTATTGGAATGGAGAAAAAATGGACTCGATTCTTCTCCTTGAAATAAGAATGAAAGAAGTAGTTCTCAAAGGAAATATCGAGGAAGTTCATATCAGACCTAATAAAAATACTCTGTATAAACCTGTTGCAAAAGTTTTGGCAGCTGCTCAGCGTACAGGGCTTACAAAGTTGGGTATTGTAGGTAATGAACAGTTTATCAAAGATCCCGATCTTATGGCTCCTTGAGAGGGAGCGGCTACTCTTCTTTCTTTACAAGTACAATTCCTTCTTCAGAAGCAATTTTTCTTGGAGCTTTAGGTGTGGAGGAACTTTCACCTCGTGGTGAAAGCAAGTCTCTAATATTGGAAACCTTGATTCTCAGTCTGCTATGTATTCTGTCAGCGGATGAGGATTTGTCTTTTCCATCGGATCCTGGTGTGTTTATATTTTCATAAGCGGGGCTATCTTTTTTTCCAGAGCTTGGTGCAGCATAATCTTTTTCTGGTGCATGCCCTTCGGAAAAAATGGGGAATTTCGGCTTTCCTTTCTCTCTAGGAGATTTCAACCTTGGAGATTTAGGTGACTTGTCTATGGGTACTTTGATAATAACAGAAGAAATGGGAGAAGATGAAGAGCTCAAGGAACTGGGTGAGTCCGAGCTGCTGCCAGCATAGGGTAGTGTCCTTGAATGAAAAGCCGCATTTTTGAGAGTTTTTAAATTGAGTGGAGGCATTTTTACACTCTTAATCCACATCTCCATGCTTTTATTATAGTTTAGTAAAAAACTTCCAGATTGCACGAGCGACTGAGCAAACTCCTCTTTGTGATTGATGTCTTTTAAAGAGTCGAAATCTTCAATTTTTGGAGAAACACCTAATTTTTTTAATGTCTCAGCAAAAAAACTTGGTGCTAACAACGGATTTTCTAACTCTTTACTTTTTTTCAAATGCTTACTCGATTCGGGACTATAGATACCTTTCATTGAATTCTTTCTAAGACTCTGATTTGTGATATAAGGAATTACAATTCGCAATAAAAGCACATTGAGGAGATAGAAATCGAAGTTAGGAGTGTAACTAAAGTCTCCCTCATACTGGATGTACTCAAAACGTAGCTTTAACCGATTAATAAATGCTAAAATTCGCATTTTTTCTTCTTTTTGAGTTTTTGTGAGTTCGTTCGTAAGTATATCCAGTATCGAAATAAAAAAATCAGGGGAATTTATATGATTGGCATCTTTCGGGTATTTGCTTAAAAATTTTGCTAAATAAGGTTCGTAGGTGTTGCGTAATATTTCTAAAATTCCCGTATAACAAGGGTGATCTTCTCTAAGAAATGTATCGTTATATTTCGAATGGGGACTCATAAGGAAAGCATAAAACTCGTCTAAACGATCTTTCTCGAACGATTTAAACCCATACGAAGATTCCTTAGATCGGAGTTCTATATACTTTTGCAATTGAGCTTTTTTAATTTCATCGACATCAAGGATATGAGAGTTCCCTTTTTCTATATATCTGTGAAGTATGGCTCTTGCCTGTTTTATGTCTTCCCCTTCTTCGTCAGATAGAAGCGAATCTTCAGGGTCTTCTTTTTCTTTTTTAGAATCGTCATAACTCGGTACAGGTTTCAGATTTACCCAGTCTAAATCTTCTTCTGCAGCTGCGAAAATAGAAGAAGAAAAGATAAATAAGATCCCTAAAACACATGTTTTTAAACTTGAGAAAATCATAGTAGTGCCTTTCAATCTATTCTAGATCGATGATGTCAAAGTATTTGGAAGCCTCTTTCCAATTGATCTCATTTCTTTCATAACTTTGTTCAATATCCTGAAGATCAAGAGATTGCTGAAAATCAAAATCACCGATAGGATCTCTTATCCACATCAGATAGCTTTCTAGAAAATCCAATAAGGGACGAAGGCTTGTCTGCTGTTTTATAATGTGACTATAGGCTGCCGCATCTTGAATCATTTTTCGATGAGTCTCATTCGCCTTCAAACCATGACTTTTCATGAGTGGTTCAAATCTATCCCATAGAATTTGAATTTTCCCCTCTACATCATAACCGTCGATACGTATCTTCGTCATGCGATCAGCTAAAGAAGAACCAAGTCTCTGAGTATCCAAATTTTCATTTCCAACAAGTATGTAAAAAAATCGAGATACATCCATTTTTATATGAAGGTCTTTGACTTCCATTTCTCTCAAATCACTGTCCAATATATCCAATAAATAAGATTGGACATGTTTAACATCCTCTCCAGGATAGTTCAGAATTTTATCAATCTCATTGACATAGAGTACAGAATTTTTCTCTAAACTTTCTCCATCTTGTTTTTGTGTAAAAAGTTGAACAAGGGGTGAAGCTTCATGGGAAGATGTAAAATCAAAAGGATTTCCTCCAAAAAATTCCACATAATGAGATCCCTTAAAATCAAGATTCAAAACATTCAAGCCCATCACCTTGGCAAGACCTTGGGCCAGATAAGATTTGCCTGTGCCTGGAGGACCATAGATGTACAGTATATGCTTCTTGATGTAATGTTTTCCGGTCTCATCGGTAGAGGCCTGAATATGTTTTCTTACTGCATCTGTAAGAGTCGTTTGAGCTTCCTGAGAATAAGGTTTTAATAAATTTTTTAAATATCTCTCAATCTGCTCTTTTTGAGAGGATAAATTTTTAACTTTAGATGGAAAGCTCATCAAGAGGTCGATGTTATTCAGATAGTTTTCAACTTGCTTTTTTTCTGCTTTGTTTTCAGGAAGAAGCGCTTCATAAAACAATTTGCTATTCACTATTTTATGAAATCGCATTTCGATATGTTTCTGTTGAGAAGATGTAAAATCGTTTTTTCTTCTTTGGTATTTCTGTAATTGCATCTCGTAAAGACTGTAGATATCTTTGTAAATTTGAGTGTTTTTTTCCAATTTTGAGAGCATCGGAAAAGATTCGAATCTCCTCTTTGGATGACTCAAATGGGACACGAATTCTCCAATGGTTTTTAACAAGCTCCTTAGACCAGGATTATTCTCCTGATCCTTGTGAGCTGCTTCTACGATACTCCTCATTTCTCTATCTGAAATTTCAATACCTTCAAGCTTTGCTATCCCTTGTCCAAACTTATGGCAGGCTATGGAAATGCGTTTATCAATTTCGAAGGGACCCACTTGCACAAGTGTCATTCGGTCCATAAACGCATTATAGGCATCATAGACAGGAGCATTAGCAGCTAAAAGGAAATTGGCATTGGAAATATCTATGGGTAAACCGTCAAATCCGTAAATCTGAACTTTTGAGGAATCACTAGCAAACAAAGTTTTAATAAAATAATTTGTCAGCTCTGAAGAGCTTTTCTTGTTAAAGGTTTTATCAGCCTCATCGAAAATAATAAAGGCGTTCTTGTAATTTTTATCTTTCGGCAAAGTTGAAAAGGCATGTGCAAGCTTTGAAAGATGTTCATTATTCGAGGAAGGGTCGGAATCACCTATGAGGTCTTCAAGAGAAGAAATTCCTTCCAAAGATATACGTATAACAGGAAGACCATAGTTTCGCGTTTGATCTTGCTCTTCGTAAAAAATTTCAGCAAATCTGTCTAGAAAATAGCTTTTTCCTGTTCCAGGGGGGCCTTGAATGTAAAGAATATCACGGAAAGGAATAGCTTTTAGAGAACTGTCAAAGTGAGATAAATAAGAGATTGATTCGGCATAATTTCTAAGTTTGTTTTGTAACTCAGGGTTAAAATTTTGTATGAGTTCGGAAAGCCTTGCTTCATCTACTTTGACCTTCATCATCTTTTTGGGGAGTGCAAGTATATATTTTATTTTCCTAAGACCCGCTTGAATGCGTTCTTTTTGTGCAGAACCTGAATCCATATTGGTATCAAAAAGATTTGTAAAAATATTATCTATAAGTTTCTGATGCTTTTGAGGAAGTGAATCTTTTATTTTCCAATAATGAAGTTCAGCAGCTTTGACTTGCATTTCAGGAACCCATGTCGTGAAGGAGTCTTTCTTTGAAGGAAAAACATAGTGATTTACAACAGTTGCGATAACTTGCGATGTTTGGAGGAAGCTCTCCATTTGTCTGTATAAAATTCCTCCAATGATGTTGATTTCATGCAGTGTTCTGCTGACTTTTTTGAAGGAATCTTGAAATGAATAGGAAGGATCTCGTAGGGAAGAATATGCGAAATGAAAACATGTAGGAATGAGAAAGATTGAACCGTAATTTACAAGAGATCCTACAAATTCATAGCTTTTATTTTCGTAGTACCACCACCAAGCTTTATCGAGTTCTTCGGAAGTCAAAGAAAAGGGTTCATATAAGACGTCATCCTCATTAAGTGGTTCAGAAAAATCTTGATCTTGACGCATTCCTTCTTCAAACGCGGTTTTACATAGAGAAAGTGCGTCGCTAGGACTTTCTTTTGAAGCAAAAGAAGTCATAGAATACAAACTCATAACTAAAATGAATGAAAAAGCAGTGCTCATTAATATTCTTCAAGAATTAATTTAACGTCAAAATCCCTGTATAGGGCTTGACCTTGATGGTCAAGCTTTTAATGAGGAGCGGTGAAAATTTAAGGAGAGAGTTCTAAGATCTTCCACTCTCTATTTTTAGTGATCGCCAGGGAGAGGTCTAAGACTGTTATTTATTGTAGAGGGAGATCCTGTGGAATAGAGGTCTGATGAATATAACTCATCGAGACAGCGGCTACTTCAATTATGAAAAAGAAAAATGGAAATTATTTCAATAAGAAAAACAACTAGTAACGGTTTGCAAGATTTTTCCCGTGAAATATAGGGGTTGTATTAAAATCGATGTGAGCCAAATAGAGAAAGAGTCCTAAAATATAAATTCCTGCAGATAATTGTAAGATATTCGCAGTGTTCATTTCAGGATAACTGAGAGTATTCTGATGAAGCTCTTCAGATTTTAATTCGGAATAATTTCCAATTTGAGCAAAAGTTTCAATATTGGTAAAGAACGTACAAAAAACTATAACAATGACCTGTATGAACTTCATGAATACTCCCAACAAAGGTGCTTAACACCTTTACTTTGAATCACACTTTTTGTCAAAAGTATAAATTTCAGGGTTGAGTCCCCTTTTTTTTAGGACACTGTTATACTAGAAGTGTTCACTTCAAAAAAAGGCTTGAAAAGGTACATCCATGCATGAAAAACACATAACGAAAGTTCTCATGAATAGCCGGCCTTTCGTCTACCTTACGGAATCCCAGGTGCGTTTCGTTCAATCCTTTGGACAAATCTTAAATTTTAAAAATAACAAAATTATTCTTCCTCAAGGAAAGGTTGGATCGGGTCTTTACGTTATTTTAAGTGGAAAAACAAGCGTTCAAATTCGTATATTAGGAGAATCCTCACTCACCTTAGCGCGGATGAAAACGGGTAATTTTTTCGGTGAGCCGAATCTCCTAACTGTAGCACAATCTACAGCAACGGTAAGTGCTGCTCCTGAGACATGCTGCTTTTTCTTATCTAAAATTTGCTTCGACTCTTTTTCCGTAGGTGCACCCGAAATTAAATACGCTATTAGCAAAGCTTTAGCCGAAGAAGTGGTCCAGCGTTACAGAGAACTAAACATATCACTTACAAAACTTCTCATGAGACATCCGCCTAGCTCAAAAAAATTCATTAAAAACAATTTTCAATCCTTCCCCACTTCTGCAAAATTGTTATCTCATAGCTCTGCATTTCATAAATTTACAGATGAAGAAATGATAAATGTGGCTAAAAATACAAGGATTTTGAAAGTTAAGAGTCCAAGCTTCATTATTGAGCCATTTAAAAAGAGAAGTTCGTGCTATCTTATTCTTGAAGGAGCCGTCCTTGCAAACATCACATGTGAAGATCGTTTTTCCCATTTTGTAGTGCATCCACCTCATACTTTTATCTGCCCACCAACCTTCATTGATCATAAAGATAAAGAAGGAGATCTCTTTTCTTATTACACAGGACAAACTGCTATTTTGTTGGAAGTTAAAAGAGACTATCTTGAAAAACTTTCAAAAGTAAATCCTAAACTTTGGTACAAATTCCATGAGCTTTTTTGTGAGTATATTTTTTCCTTGCAGAAAAATTTAAATATGAAAGTTGCAAGACTTACTCATGAGAAATTTATGGATTTGAACCAATTATAAAAAAGAGGATCTATGTGTCGTGTTTTAGCGTATTTAGGTCGTCCTATAGTTTTAGATGATTTGTTTTATAAGCCGGACAGTTCTCTTGTCACCCAATCCTACGATCCGAAATTGATGACAGATATACGTCAAAATTTGGGTGGATTTGGGATGGCTGCATGGGATCGTAGATCTCATAACAACGGATCTCCCTTTCATTACAAAACTCATCTGCTTCCCTTCTATGATGATAATTTAAAAAATCTATCGTCAAAAATAAGAGCTCAATGTGTTCTCGCTCACGTCCGAGGAATCGAATACGACAGTACGAGTCCCGTTTCCAACCAAAATGTACACCCCTTTTTATTTGATAATACAAATATCACATTTGCACATAATGGATATCTTTCAGATTTTGAATTCATCCGTTACGAACTTAGCAATTACATGAGACATGAGTATAAAATTCGAATTAAGGGGACTACGGATACGGAATGGATGTATGCTCTCTTTCTATCCATGCTCAATCCCAAGAGGAGACACTACACCATCAAAGATATTCATGATGGTATTCTAGACACCATTGCTGTTCTCAAAAAAGTACGAAAAAAATACAAAATCAATAAATCCTCCACTTTAAATTTTTTTATATCAACGGGATATCTTATTTTCGCAATGCGTTATACGATGGACTTTGGTCATTTTGATAGTTTGGATCCGAACCCTTTATCAGGCTACACTTCCCTTTGGTATACTTATGGTGAAGAGTATGGATACATAGACGGTGAGTATAAAATGAAAGGCGGAAAGAAGAAAAAAAGTATCATCATTGCATCAGAGCCTCTCACAAGCGATAATACGACATGGATTGAAGTGCCGGAATACTCTTTTATTAGTGCTAATCTCCATGGGGAAGATGTCCATATGAAAACATTCAATATGAAGCCTTAAATTAGAGGGGGCATCTTAGAATCCATTCATCAATTTTTTGTATTATCAAACTTTTCCAAACTGAAGTGGGAAATCTTATGTGGAAGTCCATCTTTGTCCTTAGCGTTGTCTCTACATTTCCAAGTTTCATACTCCATGCCCAGGACTCTGAAATACAGATCAGAAGCACCTACGAAAGCGTAAAACGACTTCTTCCTCACCTAAGTATAGATAGATTTCATAACCTGATTTTTGAAAGAGGATCTCCTTCTACGGATTCCAATATGACTGTGGAAGGTTTGCATGCTGTATTAGAAAAAGACACCTATTTAAAAGTATCCGATTTAGGTCTCATAAATACACGTTTTCATGAGTGTAGAACCATACGTCATCTCAACAAATCGAATAGGAGTTATGCGCATAATTTTGAAACTTATCTATTAAAGGGAAAGTGGGAAAAACAAGAAAAAGAGGACAAAAATAGAGGCAATATTTTAGGCGGCTATGGTCGATTTTATTCTTCAGTGCAGGAAGGAGAAATGTCTCTTCCTGTTTTTGATATTGCTGAGCATTTAGACATTGCAGCGGAAGTTTTAGCCTTTTTTGGAGCAGAGTTGATACGCGAAGGTGAATGTATTCGATTTTATGATGAAAAACTTTTTCCCGTTTGGAAAATGTATATTGCGAATCATTATGTTGAAAGATGGCTTTATGAAGATGATGCTGGAGGAGAGTATATAGAATGGCACAAAGACAGACCACATTGGCATCATGCTTTGAAAGACACGGGTGGTTTTTACATTTTAGGTAAAGCACTTGATGAACAATATGGAAACATACTTTTAACAGGATTTAAAATCCCTGAAGGCTATGCGGTTTATACTTACGGAGGAGTTATCCATTCCGATGCGCATCTCAGGGGGCATTGGCTCGTAGGTTATGATGAGTCGGGAGACTATTCGACAGTTAAAGTTTTGAATTCAAAAAACGCACCTTTACACTTGGAGTTGTGAGTTCACAGTTCTAGTTAAAAAGATGAATATCCTTTTTAATTTTGATGTAGCTTTTCTCATTCAAAATTTTAAGTCCTTTTACTTTTGACCAGCTAGCGACAGGTTCTATGGAATCCGTTCTATTTTTCGAATAATAAAATAAGATATGGTCTGCATAGGTTTTGTAATCTTGAAAACGCTTGGGAAAGAGTTTCGCTTTTTGAATAAAATCTTGATCTGTGACTTGATAAAAACCTTGTTCGTTATTTCTGTAGTGTAGAGCTTCCTTTTTGAAAGAATCGGATGAGAAGGATAAGAGAAGAGTGATCTCATAACCCTTCTTTTTTAATTTTTCTAGAAGCAAAGGAGACGCATTTCCCGTCAAAGTTGACCCATGTGCGATGTCGTAAGATTTTTCATAAGCTTCATTCAACAAAGTATTTGCTATGAAGTTAGAAGCCTCCCTCCAATGCTCGTAAGCTTCACGTCTTAAGCTTAGCAAATTTGTGGATTTGTAGAGTTTATAGTTGCTCAAAGATTGAGAAATATATGTATGGGACATAAACTTCAGTGCTCTTTGATCGGGGTCTATATAGACCATGTCTTGATAGAGAGGATTTTCATGAATTTCTTTTTCTAAAATCGTCGATTTTCGACTGAGAGGTGCGCCTGCTGTCGCAAGGTAAATAGGAGATTTTTTCGTATTTGGTTTTTTGTCTGAAAAAACGAGAGATCGAATGGCGTTGAGATCTGCAAGTATTTCTTTTTTTTCTTTCTCTGAATATTTGGAAAGCAAAGATTGAATATATGCTGACGGAATAAGTTCTTGGTCCGCGTGAACGTATAAGCCTGTAAGAATAAAATATACAGTACAAATAAAACGAGTGATTTTCATCTAGAATCCCTTTTGGCGATGTTTCAATTTGCGAACTCTAGCGATTATAAGCGGGGATATCAAGATTGATTTTAAAGAGGGCTAAACTTCTTAGCATTATCTTAATGGCTTCATTTTAATCTCTTTTTCTTTTGGAGGGTTAATGTTTCAGATTCGGTGGGTATTCATTCCTTATATGCTCTTATCATCATCACTTTTTGCGTCGGAATCGTCATGGTTCAACATATCTTCTTTGTTTCAAAAACCCTTCTATTCAGACAGGGTTTTATTTCAACATCTTGCTTATACAAGTATTGATGAGAAGGATCTTTATGGAAATACTATATTGGCTTATTATGTAACAGAAAGTATAGAAAACTCCGAACAAAAACTATTCTTATCCTCTTACGCTGACTTAGAAGCCCCTCCTTCTTTCCGACGGCTAAATTATAAAACTTATCAAAATACGCAGTTCAAAACGAGAACTCTTGAGGAATGTGTTTCGGTGTTTGAAGAGTTGATGAAGTACAAACCGAATCTGAGAACTGAACGTGTTCATAATAATATTTTGATTCTTGCTCTATCAAGAAAAACTCATTTTTGGTACGAAGATGTTATAGTACGAAAGTATACATTAACATTAAATTCTTCACCAAGATTTATGGAAGGAATGCTTCGTAAAATTTTAGAATACAACGAAAAATATATTAGGAATTTATCAAATACAGCTTCCATAGATGTTAATATACGAGTGAAGTTAGATAGAACGAACCCTGATTTAAAATACACCCCCCTAGCTTTAGCCATGAAATCGGAATATTCTGAAAATAGCCTAGATATCGATTATCGCTTCAGTATGGTAAAATTACTTGTAGCTCACGGAGCAAATCTCAGAGACATTTCTGTTCAGGAACTTTTAAATCATTCCTATTTAGCGAGGAAAATAAAAATATTTGTATTCCTCTTAACTCGTTTAGAACACGCTTGGAATCTCTTTCCAGGTAAAAGAAACCTGTCTAATTTTAAAAAATTCTATATGAATTATTTAACAGTACACAATATAATTATGAATGGAAGTTATATAGATATTTCTTTATTTAAAGAAGATATTATGGAAGTTTGGGTAAAGAGATTGGAGCTTCAAGAACTGCAAGGACGTTTAAATCTGAAGTCAAAAAACTAAAAGGACTTGGCGAAAGAAAAACCAAAACGGCTAAAAGACTGTGTGCGACTTACAAAAATTTGAGCCGTGAGATCGTCACCGAAGGTTGTTCCAACTTTTGCAAGGCCTCCAAGTTCTACGTTTGCACCACCCTGAGCATTGAAAGCTATACCGCTGATAGCTTGTAAATCCATCACGAAATGTTTTGATTTTGCTGTAGGTCCTGCTTTGAAAAGAATATCATACATGGCATTCCCTTCTTCTTTTACATAGACGTTGGCTTCGATACCCATAAGTGCATAAGGAATAATGACGTTGGATGGCATTTTGACAGCTTCTTCAAAAGATGCACCCAAGTTTGCATAATTGCCTTCACCACCCTTATGGTACATTGCACGTCCTGCATGAAAAGACGCTTTGTTTGATTGGAAGGTCTGCGTATGAGACTGAAGAGCAGCATCCGCAAAAAGCGCGTTGGAAGACAAAGTCAATACCACAAAACTGATTTTTCTTAAAAAATGAACTCGCATAAGAAACTCTCTCTCTTTAAAACAATTTAACGAATAGATTTCACAATCATGTAATATTCAGGGATACACGCAGACTGAATCAGCTCAAGCTTCGAAGAATAACATGCGTCCTTCACGCGGTTGCTACGCATGTGTATCAGGAGTATGGCATTCGTAATATCAGATGCGAAATATTCTCTCTCATCAGAATCCATGTCCTTTTCTTTCTCAAGAAGATAATTCAGAGCTGCCTCTTCGATAAGATCCAGGTTCAAATTGTATTTCAATGCATCCGTTTTGAGATCTTCAGAGAATTTCTTTTTCTCATTATGTTTCTTTAGTATCTCTGCTCGTCTTTCTTCCTGTTTTTTTAGAATCTCTTCTCTGAGAGCAATGATCTCATTGCGCAAAATTTCATCGCGATAATTTCTAGACTCGCGTTCTTGTTTGCTTTCTGTTTTCGCACTTCCATCTATTACAGAGTTATCTCCACAAGAGATGAGCATATTTAAAATTGTCACCAAAATTGCAAAGTGTACTTTTCTTCTTGATAAAAACATAAAATCCTCAAATGAATTTGCAGAGATACTCTATAAGTGTTTCTGACTTTTGAAAAGTCAAACTCATGAAACTTACTGGATAAGGCCTGTAGTGTTGTCTACACTCAAGTCTTTTCCACCGTTCATCTCTTTAACATCGTTGTACCATTTCTTTGTCTTCAGAAGATTAAGCATCTTAACATTCTGATCCATGCAATAGTTACGTACATCATTGAGAATAGTACCTTCCTGAAGGCTTACAGCGTTAAAGTCTACCGTAGAAAGATCAACATATTCCACGTTGTCCATTTCATTTTGGAAAGAATTTGTCACGGCATCTATAACAGCTTTGTTGTAAGCATAGGTTTCTTTTTCAGTGATATTAGGATTGCTATTGAGTTCCGCTTGGGAATTAAAAGCCAAATCACTTAACGTAAAATCTTTCAACGCTGTAATAGAATCATTTGATGCATGAACGATAGGGTGAATGTCTCCTTGGAGAGTGATTAATCTTGCTTTTACTTCTTCATTTGTTTTCACAGATCCTGAAGTTGTATCTGTTACACAAGATTTGAAATTTTGGGTCAACTGATAGTTGAGCATACGGATTGTAATAGAGAGAACTTGTTCCTTGATTTTGTCCATGAGTTTATTGTTATTTAAATCAAGTGTATTCCAGTATTGTCTGTCTAAGTTTTGATCAATATTAGATACAGACTTCTCATGGATATCAGAAGAATCATAGGAGCTCAGCGTTTGGTTGAACTTAATGAGGTCAAAATATTTTTTGATGGCCAAGGAAGTATCTATGAGCTTTTCGCTTTTTTCACTATCGATAACTGAGATCCAGCCGAAAAGTTTGTGTATTTGGGAATTCTTAATGAACTCAGCTTTGTTTTCCGCCGCATTAAAATCAAGGATAAATTGATCGAGTGATTCTTGAATGCTTGCAAGGCAGTTTTCTTGATCTGTCTCTTCCCACGAGAAGCAGCCATTTAACTCTGCGGCGTTATCCTTTACGAGTTCAGCTGGCGTTGCTGAAAAACCGAGCTGGCTGCCAAGAGTGAGGCCTAAGATACCTAGTTTCCATAGCTTCTGAGTCGACATAAAACTTCCTTTTCTTAAAGAAATGAATGAAACCGATTGTGGTTTATATAGAAGGGGGGTGTTCTAATCAAGTTCTTAGGATTTTTTCTGGTAAAATTTTTTACAGTGTCGGGTACTGCTGAAGTTATTCTCAGTTTGCGATCAGTGCTCTATACATCAACACATCAAATCCTACGAAGAGCAAAGAGGATAAGGCAGTAAACTTGACTCCCATAGGATTTCCTAAAAGACCCAAGCGAATAAAATGCCACGCGATATATTCATTCCATAAAACACTCATATCTGTGTAGGATTCCGAATCCCTGTCGCTCTGTTTTTCTGACCATTCTATGTCTTGGGGAATACCCTTCTCTTCTTCTTTTCTTAAAGAAAGATGCGCTAATTCATCGATATGTTTCTGCTCTTCTCGTGTGAGCTTGTTCATTTGATGTAGACGTTTTTCTTTTTCTCGAAAATCCGAAATAAATTGAGGAGAGACTGTCAATACATTTAAATGTGCAGAACTTTTTAAAATAAGACAATCTTCAGATTTTGTTTCAGAGTCAATAACAGTAAGTGCCGTTGGATCTTCAGAGAGGACTAATTGCGCGCTTTGTAATGCGCCACTTGCTAAGAAATTCTGTGCTAAGGATCTTTCGGAAGCTTCCAGAGTTAAAAATGAACTTTCAAATATGTCGCCATAACCTTTGAAAACAAGGGTTGGGAGAAGCATATGTGAATTTGAAGTCAAAACGCTCAGATGTTTCATCCACCCTTCCTCAATAATGATTTTCAAAATACATTCTATAGCCCGTCTATTCTCAGATATAGCAGCACCTTCTAAGAGATTTCCTTGAGAATGAGTGCGAAATTCAAGAGGATTACTTGCTGCTAAATTATTTTTTATAAAAGTATAGATCTTTCGGAACTCTTCTTCTCGAAATTTAGATGGATCTTCAACCATATAAGCTAGCAAAGAATAGCCATCACCTAAGGGGTTTAGGTAGAATCTTAGTAAATCATCTTCTTGTCGAATCAGTTTATGTTCAAGAAATGCTTTTGTCTTAGTCAATCCTTTAAGAAGAGATTGACCTAATTGCTTGAGTTCTAAAGATTCAGTCTTCATTGCAAGCTGAAAAGCAAGATTATCATCTTCTTTCTGAATCGCGAGATCCAAGGGGCTTCTTCCCAAAACGTCTTTAAAAGCGGGTTCCACAGCTTCTTTTTCTACAAGTAAAAGTGGAATCTCTTGGGTTCTTAAATCTTCATCGTTCATAATCTTTGCAAAAAGATTATTGTCTTTGAAAAAGAATTTATCAGGAGTTTTAACAAAATGATCCAGAATCTTAGTGTCGATATCCCCGTTGAAATAAGCAAGCATTGCAAGGTGAATTGGGTTTTTACCATATCTATTTGTTGTGCTGTATTTTTCAGAAGAAAAGGAGATATTCAGTTCTTTCATGATTAAAAAGAGATCAGCATTGTGCGCTATATGATGAAGAAGAAGGTTTCCCTCTTCATCATAGGTATTTTCCAAACCGTATTTTTTTCCGCTTTCGATCGCCAGCTTAGCAAGGTTTTTTTGACTTGACAGGATAAGATCATAGTAAAGGCTTTGCTCTTTGAGTGCGTTAGCTTTTTGTCTGAGATCTGCATTGTGTTTGAGAAGTGATTCTACAATTTCGAAATATTCTTCTTTTAAGGCAAGACCCATAGGTGTTTCGAAATCTTTTCCATGTTGCTTGTTGATATCTATACTTGTTTCTTTCGCTCTTTCTATGAGAACCAAAGTTATTTTTTTCCCACCAATAAGTGCTTCGATAAACTCCTTTTCGAGTTTGAGAGACTCAAAATAGGATTCAGAAATAGAGGATAAGGAGATGGCTATGTTGAGTAGGAATGGATTGTCTTCCTCTATTGCACGTTTCGCAAGATTTTCCTTCATAACAAGCATAAGCCCGTAGGGTCCACTTCCTAAAATCATGTGACGTGTCAGCGTTGAACCTTTGTAAAGAAAGACATAAAGTGAGCTGAGTGTTACAGCACCTAAAATAAGGGGATGACGTGTCATCTCTCCCCATTGAGCTTTGACAGGTGTAGACAGAAGTAAGGAACACAGTAGAATTTTTATAAGTTTCAATTGTGCTTTCCATAGTTGAATGAATGTCACGTCTTTTTAGCATAACGATTTGCTTTCGAATACATTTATGTGGCGTTGAAGAGTTTTTTTTCAAAACTCTTCAATTTTCGTGACAAAGATACCTTTCTTCTTGCGGCAGTTGAGAAGGTTTCAGATTTAAAAAAGGAGAATATTGAGAAATTGGTTGATGCAGCCTATTCTTTTGAAACTAAACTGGAATTAAGACGCAAGGCCCAGAGTCGTCTCTAAAAATATAAGTTCATCTTCTTGAAATGATTGGATATTAATAGAGATTAAAGACTTCTTGGAGAATACGCACTTTAAAAAAAAATGATCTTCATGTATAAGTTTCTATTCTTAATTTCAACACAAGAAGGAATTTATTATGAAAATCAATTTAGTGATTTTATGTTTATGTTTGAGTACAAGTATCTTCGCAGCAGCTGATGACGAGGATCTTCAAGAAGGCTACGAGACACCTACAGATACTTATGAAAAACCCCTATGTCCACCACCTTTAAAGCGATCACGTTCAATAGCTTCTCATGAGGATTTAACTCGAGTGAGAAGTAACCTTGAAGAATTAGAATATCATCCTTTGAACAGACCTCCTCAAGAAAGTGCAGAATTTTTAGAAAGAAGAGATCGAAATCTCAGAATGGATATAGAACGAGAGAATAGACTTATGGGTTTTGACACTCCCGAAACAACTCCTGATTCCTTGTGGCTTCCAGAAGTCATAAATCCTGCCTATATTATCGGAACCTATTTAGCAAATCTTAGAAATCGAAAACATTTAAAAAGAAAAATTATGAGAAGTATGTATGGTTGCAGATCGGAGGCAGGTTTCTTCGTAAACAGATTTGATCGTTCTGGGGTTTAATTTCTCTAGTCTTGTTCTATATACAGTGTGAATCCTTCTTTACTCAGCAGTTGACCTACTCCTTCAAGATGAGCGGCCCCCATCACAGCAATTAATGTTTCCGACTGTCTAGATGCAAGTGAGTTTAGAATGTTGGAAACCATAGTCGGTTCCCTCTTTGTAAAAAGAACACTTGAATCTAATTCCCAAGTTCCAATTAAAACATAACGCATAGTTCTCAAAAAAGATAAGCAAGCAACGCTATAGAGAGTGTGTTGCGCGCTTTCTATTGGGTTTTTAAAATCAAAAATCAGAATTTTAAAAACGAGTATGGAACTTGTTAGAAGACTCTCTAGTTGGGAAAGAGGGTAGTGCAAAAGGTATGTAAAAAATTCTTCATCATAAGGGCGGTTGCTTTCAAGGAGTTCTACTTTTTTGAAAGCATTTGTATTTTCAAGTATGTACTCAATGTTTGAAGGGTATTGTCTTCCTAAAAAAGAGTAGTAGGATTGTGTGGGCTTGATAACCAAACTGATAAAGAGATCGCAGCTTAGAATCGCAATAAGCTTTGTCCAGCTGTCTAAAGTAGAGTCATTTGTTATGTCTGAAATTGTGACAAAATTCTCCACGATAAATCTCTGAGAGTGGTTTATTAATTGAAGAGCGAGTAAAGCCTCATCTTCAGTCTGTTGGTGTTTTTCACCAAGAAGCAAAACAGTTTGAAAGATACCAGCCTCATTTTTTTTATAGTAGATATGAGATCTCAATGCAAAAAGGTTGGGGTCTTCATGGGATCTTTCTTGAATTTTTTGAATGCTTTCTACTTGTAATATGTTGAAACCCAATTCTTGAAGACCAAGACCCTGTGCAATATTCGTAAAGCTTAGAATGCATATACAGAAGAATTTTACAGTGAACATGTATATTCCATATTGAGGAAATGGGGTTGAAATTTCGAATTTTATGAGAAATAGGGAGTCAATATAAATTTTTTTGCTAAGACGGTCAATAAATTTCTAGCCGTGAAATTCTATGTCTTGACAAATATCTGTTTAGCACCGTGTAATGGAACTTAAAGTAGAGTGTTGACCATTTAAAATTACGAGCGAGGGGTTTATGAAAACAGCACTTGTTGTAGGGGCTTCCGGTTTGGTAGGTTCTTTTGTTCTCAAACATTTGCTCTCCCATCCTGAGTATTCCGAAGTGATTGTTCTTGGTAGAAAACCTTTAAATCAAACGCATCCGAAATTGAAAGAAGTCATTGTATCCTTCGATGAACTTGATTCTGTAAATCTCTCCTTATTTGGTATGACAGATGTATTTTCCTGTTTGGGAACCACTTTGGGGAGAACAGGTGAACAAAGTATCTACAGGAAGATCGAAATCGACTACCCTGTTAAAATAGCGAATAAAGCCCTTGCTGCAGGCGCTCATAGCTTTCATTATGTTTCAGCAATTGGATCTTCCAGTAAGTCTATGATCAACTATAGTCGTATGAAGGGTCAAACGGAAGACTCTTTAAAAAAATTACAAAGCCAATATCCGACTACATATGTAGCCTCATATCGGCCCTGTTTTATAAGTGGCCCCAGGAAAGAAAAAAGATTGTTAGAACAGATTGCCTTACCCGTATGGTCTTTTTTGGAATTTGCTATGCAGGGGCCCTTTCGTAAATTTCGATCTATTCACGCAGAAACTATCGCTAAAGCTATGATTGCTCAATGTTCAGCAAAAAGCGGATTTTACTTGCTTGAAGGTGATGAAGTAGAACATTTGGGTAGTCAAAAGTCTTAGAAGGAAAAATTCATGCATTCCAAAACAACAGCTATATTATGGTTTAGAAAAGATTTGCGATTACTTGACAATGAAGCTTTGCAAGCTGCCTCTGCTTATCAGTTTGTAATCCCTCTTTTCATATGGGATCCTGAAAGAGAAGAACCTTGGCAAGTAGGAGCTGCTAGCCGGTGGTTTTTGCATCATGCTTTGGAAGATTTAAGCAAGCAACTCGCTGCAAAAGGCTCCCGTTTGATTTTTAAAAAAGGTCTGACTCTTAAAGTGTTTGAAGAATTTTTGAAAAATCATCCTGTCGATGCTGTTTTTTGGAATAAGTCTTATGAACCATCTATGCAAATTGCCGATGCAAAAATCGAAAATTTTTTGCAGTGCGAAGGGATTTATTTTCAAAGTTTTGAAAATAATTTGCTTTTTAAAGCAGGATCTATTCTTAAAAGAGATGGTAAACCCTACTTAGTATATACAGCATTTTGGAGGGAATGCTTAAAACACTTCGCTTTCAAAACTAAAAAAGAAATACATGCACTCCCTTCTTCGTTATCTTCTATTCACTCAGATGATCTTCGACAGTTCGAACTCCTTCCAGATATTTCCTGGGATACAGGTTTTTACAAAAGTTGGAAAGTAACGGAAAAGGAAGCTCATATTCGCTTTGATCGCTTTTTAAAAGATAAAATTCAACGCTATGAGACGGATAGAAATTTACCTTCAATGGATGGGACTTCAACTTTGAGTCCTTATCTACACTGGGGGCTTATTCATCCCCATAGGTTACTTCTAAAAATTAAGAATCAATTTGGTCCTATAGAAAATCTTAAAGATGAAAATTTGATTCAATTTTGCAAAGAACTTGTGTGGAGGGAATTCTCCTATCATTTGCTTTTTTATTATCCGAAACTGTCTGAATTTCCAATGAAGGAGGAATTTTTAAAATTTCCATGGGTCTATGATGAGGAGCTGTTTGCCGCATGGAAAAGAGGAAAGACGGGATATCCCATTGTTGATGCAGGTATGCGTCAACTCTGGAAAACAGGGTGGATGCACAATCGTGTCCGTATGATTGTAGCTTCTTTTCTTATTAAAGATTTGAATATCTCTTGGAAAGAAGGTGCACGATGGTTTTGGGATACGCTCGTGGATGCGGATCTTGCAAACAACACTCAAGGGTGGCAATGGGTTGCAGGATGTGGGTTTGATGCTGCTCCATTTTTTAGAATTTTTAACCCTATTACTCAGGGAGAGTCTTACGATCCTGATGGTCTTTATGTAAAAACCTGGTGTCCAGAGTTAGCAAAAATGCCTGCCAAATGGATTCATAAGCCTTGGCTTGCTTCTAAAGAAATACTAGCTAAATCTCATGTCTCACTTGGAAGAGATTATCCTTTGCCTATAGTTGATCATGTTGAAGCAAGAAATCGAAGTCTCAGCGCGTTTAAAAAATTAAGACTATCTTAACTTATCCAATAGCCCTTCATTTTTTCAAAATTTATAGGGGACTGAGAGTCATATTATTGTAGACCCATTGTATGGAAAATGCAGGAGTACCCGTTCCCGAAACGAGAGGCGCAGTGGGGTCTTCTATGCTAAGACTTGAACAGGATCCTGCTGCAGCTTCTGCGCTTTTTGAGAGATCCACACAAAACTCATTTCCGCTGCTTATGAGAGAAGACGTTGCGTTTGTTTGGTCTTGAAGTAGTTTTATTTCCGAAGTTTGAAGTGAGCGTTTACCATGTACAGCTGCTTGAATACCACCTTGTCCTGAACCTGCACCATCGAGTTCGAATGTTGTTCGGATCATGTGAATGATATATTCATCCCCATCTAATGTTGTAAAACGACTTGCAATCTTTTCCTTCCCCCCTTTGGAATTTGTATTGTTGAAATACATATCGACGCGAACAAGATTTGTCGAAGAGTTGTATTGATAATACGTTTCGATTTCTATATTTTCTCCCATCCCTTCGCCTTTTAGGCGGAGATATCCTGTAATATCGGAAGTAGCACAAGAAAGTTCCGCAATCAGAACATTCGTTCCATTTTCATTCACTGTGATGCGTTTATCGAAAGATTGATCTGCATTGGTCCAACCGGAAGGAATTTTTTTTGTTGCAGATGCAAACGAAACAGCATAGCTGTCCGCATTTACAGAGCCTGTATTGGGTATATCTGAGCATGTTTTGTAACCTGCTTTTACCAACTCTCCACCTATCCCGCTTGCACCTGCAACTTCTTTAATGATATCGAGAAAACCAGATTCAGGAGCGCTAGGACAATCTGCTTTAACACCTGTAGGCGCTGGTGGACCCGAAAGAAGAAAATAAAGAAATCGAATCATATTTGCAGCCCCTTCATGTGTTGTAATAGGTCCTGTTACACAGGATTGAGACTGCCCTTGACTTGCAAATAGCATGCTAACGAAAAGTATAGAATGTCTTAGTAACCCTTTTATTGTAAACATGATTGACCTCCACATCTCAATTCGGGAATGGGGATCGCACTCGTTGTGGATGTTGCTGTTGAAGATGAATCCTCTTTTGAAGAAGAGCCACACTTTAAAAGAAAAGTCAAACCTGCTAATAAAAAACACAAACTCACTAAATACGTCTTTTTCATGTTGTGTCCTCATGTTTCTTTAAGAATATTTTATCACAAGTAATAAAAAAGAGTACGGTGGGTTCTTTCCATTTTTGTGCGTTAAACCATCGCTTCATTATTCCCGCACTCTCACATTTAAAAATTCTGCTTCTTTTTTTTTGAATTTTATATGTCTCAGGTTAGTCTTAAACGTAGATATTTTTCATATTTATTAACAATAATGGGCTTCTTCGTGATAAGACTTCAGCACAATGTGCTCGCTTTTATGATAGCGTATGTACTTTTCTCTTTTGAGTTAAAAGGTGAAATTGTTGTCATTGTTAACTCTCAAGTGAATATCAATTCTCTTAGTCTCCAAGAGTTACAGAAAATTTATTTGGGAAATATGCGGACCTTTCCTAATGGGGAATCTGCTGTGCCTATTCTTAATACGAATACAGCAATAAACGAAATCTTTCTCATGAAGGTACTTGATAAAAATATGAAGCAGTTTAATGCGTATTGGAATGTTCGGCAATTTACGGGGAATGGCACATCTCCTCACGAATTTAGGGGGGATGACGAAGTAAAGAATTGGGTGCTTTCTCATGTCAATGCCATTGGATTTATCGATAGTAAGTCTATGAGGTCTAATGAAAACCGCATTAGAAAAGTATGTGAACTACCATAAACATTAAAAACCAAAATCTTATGGAACTGAGCATGATCAAGAATTGTTGGATATTTGGATTTTACATCTTTTTTTTATCACTTTCTAATTTTGCTTATTCAGAATTTCTAGATGACAATATGCCCGTGGATATTCACGGCTTCATGACTTCAGGAGTAACCAAAGGAGACAACTCTGTCTCTATGAAAAGCATTCAAAAACGAATTAATTTTGTTTTTGACTCAGCTTTTGGTCTGAATGTGAGTAAACGTCTGAATTCGGAATGGGATATCGCAGCTCAATATCTGTCTCAATTCAAATCGACAGCAAGAGATTTCGAAATCGATTGGGCTATTGCTTCTTACTATCCTTCTCAAATTCGTGGAATGTCTCTTCAAGTTGGAAAATTGAAACTCCCCATTTCGATTATCTCTGACTACTCAGGTATAGGAAGACTTTATCCTTGGGTACGTCCTCCCATGGAACTTTACAGTTTAGATAGGGTTCAACGTTTCTATGGAGGCAGGTTGAATTATGAGTGGGATATGCTTGGCTATCACACTCTGTTTTCCGTGTTTGGGGGGGCTATTAATGAAACTGTTAAGCGTGAAGCTGGACCTAGGATTAATAATATTGATTTGAAAGCTTACGACATTCGAGGTGCAGGTCTGAGCTTTGTCGATACTCATACTTTGATTCGATTATGTTATATACGATCTCTTGTTGCCTTGAAGGATACAAATTTCCACATCGATCGTCTTTTTGTAGAGTATTTTTCAGCAGGGATAAAAGTTGAGTGGAGAAAATTTTTAGTCTATTCGGAATATCTGCACGCAGGAAGTCAAATTGACAAAGGTGAAATTGCAACAGCAAGAGAAGCAGCTGAGGTTGCAGCTAAGACGAAGGGTATAAGTGCAGCCTCTTTAAATGCAGCACTCGTGCAATCTTCAATTCTGCAAAAGAAAATTCTCAATAATGATGCATACTACGCAACTCTTGGATATAGGATTCTCGAGCCTTTTATGGTGACTTACACTTATTCTCAGCTTTGGAATAACGGGATCAAGAGTGTGCTCTATGGCGCACAAACTTCCAACATTTTAGGTTTGATATACGATTTCAATCGATTTACAGATATAAAGTTTGAATACCAGCGAGTTTATCTTCCCACAGGAACTTCAGGTCTATATACCTATGATTACGTGAAGAACCCCAATGCAAAACTTGCAAGAAACATCAATATCTTGAACCTCTCTTTAGACTTCATTTTTTGATAAAGCAAAGCGAGAGTCCGCGTTTCTTTTTTTTAAGCAGAGCCTAAATGACATCTGAAAAAGGATAATACAGTCGCTAAGCAAATTATCCTAATAAAAATTTCCAGTTTATGCTGCACAATTCTTGTTTGATGTTCCTGAAAATATGCGCCAGAAAATTTCAAAATATACAATTCAATACCGCTGATGAACATTTGGAATATCGCTCGTAATCCTTTTTTAAAAATAACTTTTCATTTTTAAATAGTTAAAACGGCATCATTGCAACATTGTTCATACAGGAAGAAGAATAGAGTTCTTCATTCAGATAAAACAATTAGGGGGAACTGTATGCAACGCGACGTGAGTGCTATGCCATTGCTAATAAAAAAACGCAAAGGCGATCTTGTTCGTTTTGACGGGGACAAAATAGAAAACGCAATATTCAAAGCCATGCGTGCAAGCAATGAAGGTAGCAGAGAAGACGCGAAAAAAATCAGCGACTCTGTCCTCACAGAACTGAATCATATTAAACAACGATTTCAAGATTTTATTCCGAGTGTTGAAGGAGTGCAGGATTTAGTGGAAAAAACTCTGATTCGTGAAAGTTCTCATTCCGTAGCAAAATCTTTCATTCTCTATCGAGAAAAACGCACTATAGCACGACAAAGTTCTCATCATGTTTCAGAGCGCGTTCAACAGTTAAATAAAGAAAGCCAACGTTATTTTTCAAACTCGCTGAGTGAATTCGTTTATTTGAGAACGTATGCTCGTTGGATCGAAGAAGAAGGGCGACGTGAAAGTTGGATAGAAACCGTTGATCGTTATATGAAATTCATGCGGGAAAATTTGGGAGATCGACTCCAAGCCCATGAGTATAAGACATTACAGCAGGCAATATTGACACAATCCGTCATGCCTTCCATGCGGTTAATGCAATTCGCTGGTCGCGCTGCCAACTCAACTCATGTCAGTGCTTACAATTGTTCTTTTATCGCTCCAAGAGACATCACAGATTTTGCTGAAGTTATGTATGTTCTGATGTGCGGAACAGGTGTTGGATTTTCCGTTGAAGATCAGAATGTTCAAAATCTCCCACAAATAAAAGTACAATCAGGCCATCGTTTAGCTCCCTTCGTTGTTCCCGATAGTCGTGAAGGTTGGAGTGATGCGATCAAGGTAGGTTTAGAAGCTTGGTATGAAGGAACAGATCTCGACTTTGATTTTTCACTTTGTCGACCTGCGGGTTCGCGATTGAAAACATTTGGTGGGAAAAGTTCAGGTCCCGAACCATTGGCAAATCTTTTGAGTTTCATGCGCAGTAAAATTTTAAAAAAACAGAGGAGCCGACTTACGAGTATCGATGTGCATGATATCTTGTGCAAGATGGGAGAGACTGTTGTCGCAGGGGGAGTAAGACGCAGTGCTATGATTTCGCTATCTGACTTGAGCGATACTCTCATGCGTGAGGCAAAAAGTGGACAGTTCTACAATCTAGAGCCACAGCGTGTGCTTGCAAACAATTCCGCTGTATATTCGACTAAGCCAAGCAACCTTGAGTTCCTCGATGAGTGGTTGTCTCTTATAAAAAGTGGTTCAGGTGAACGTGGGATTTTTAATCGCCAGAGTTTGCTTCAAACGCTGCCTCATCGCAGGCTTGAATATCTAGCAAGTCGCGGCCAACATTTTGATAATCCTGATCTGAGTTTGATAGGAACCAATCCTTGTGGTGAGATCATTTTACGTTCAAAGCAGTTTTGCAATCTCACAGAAGTGATTGCTCGTCCCCATGACAATAAAGACAGTCTCATGAGCAAAATTAGATTGGCTACCATACTGGGAACCTATCAATCAACGCTCACGAAGTTTCCTTATCTATCAAAAGAGTGGAAAGAAAATTGTGAAGCAGAACGTTTACTCGGAGTGTCCATAACTGGTCAATGGGACTGTGAAGCTGTGCGTAATGCAGGTGTTTTATCGGCTCTAAAGGAAGAGAGTATAAAAATCAATTTAGAATATTCTCAACGATTTGGTATTAATCCATCAACATCTATCACTTGTGTTAAGCCTTCAGGAAGTGTTTCTCAAGTTGTAGATTGTGCATCAGGTATGCATCCGCGTTTTGCTCCTTATTATATACGTCGTATTCGTATCTCTGCTACAGATGCTTTATTTAAGCTCTGTCGTGACCAGGGAGTTCCCTTTCATCCAGAAGTTGGACAGTCTTATGAAAATGCGTCGACATTTGTTCTGGAATTTCCCGTTAAATCTCCTGAGGGCTGTACTCAGCAATCAGAAGTTTCAGCAATTGAACAACTAGAATATTGGAAGACAGTTAAACAAAATTATACTGAGCACAATCCTTCCGTCACAATTTATGTAGGTGAAGAAGAATGGGTGGATGTTGCACATTGGGTTTATAAGAATTGGAATATTGTAGGTGGGTTAACTTTCTTGCCAAGAACAAATCACATTTATCAACTTGCACCTTATGAAGAGATTAGTAAGGAACAATATGAAAAACTCAAGATGCAATTTGAAAATGTAGATTTCTCAAAACTGCTCACCTATGAAAGCACTGATGAAACAGAAATGAAACGTGAACTTGCATGTTCAGGTGGAGGATGTGAATTGTAACGTAGGCTTCTATCTTTCAATTGATTTAAGCTGTTAAGAATATTCATTAAACTTCACTATCTTTTCATGGCTCCTTAATAAAAAGAAAAAGAAACCGATCTTTTTAATAATCTATTTCGGGGCCTTTTATGTTTAAAACAGAATATCAATTCTATGCTGTCTTTGCTTGTATTGGGATTTTTTTTATCTCATGTCAGAAAGCTGTTACTGTTCCTAAACGGAGTATAACCTCGCAAGGATCCTTTAATCCTAATTCGGGTGATGTCAATAATTATTCTTCAGGTGATCAAGACAACACACAAAGAGCGAATTCATTTGCAAATTCAAACAACACTTTCGATGCAAATCCTTATGCAAATAACAATCTTTCAGGTAACGACTCCTATACAGCGAATGGTGGTGTGGTAAATACAGGTTTTTCTCTTGGAACCAATACGTCTATCACAACGAACTCTATTATAAATACCATTCTTCCTCCATTTGATGCGAAATTTGCAAAAAGTTGCTTTGGTGGAACTAATAAAATGATGAATTGCTGTGAGGTTGACAGACACACAGGAGAAATTAGCTGTGTTGCAACAAGTTCCTATGGAAATGGGTGGCCTCCCTACAGTCAAAAACCGTTTAGTGCAGGAGCAAATAGTACGTATGGGCTTTCATGTTTTTCCACAGGAACAAATATCAAATGCTGTCAGATCGATATGCTTTCGAATACTATAAAGTGTGCACAGACAACTTCATCCAAAGGATCTTGGACAGCAACGCTTCCCAACCTAACGGCATCTGCAACATCGACAAGTCATGGGCTTAGCTGTTTTCAAGATGCTTCATTTGTGACTCATTGTTGTCAAAACGATACTCAAACAGGAGAAACAAACTGCAGTGTTTTTCCGAATTCAATAGAAAAGTCGTGGGTAGCATATACAAGCAAACCATTTAATGTAGGAAATAATAGCAGCTATCAACTTTCCTGTTTTGCAATAGGATCGAGTCCGAATTGTTGTCAATTTGATTTGAATGCAAATACCTCTCAATGTATGCAAGCAAGTTCTTATACAGCGACTTCATGGACGGCTTATACAAATCCTCCTTTTGATGCTTCAATGATTTCTTCAAATACAGCACCTTCGTATTCTCATAGCTGTTTTAATGCTCGTGGGGCTGCTAACTGCTGTCACGTAGATACTTCGAAGGGAAATGTAAGCTGTATGAGTGCAGGCTCTCCTTCAAGTGCTTGGACAGCCTTTCAATTTTCACCCTTTTCTGCAGAAGCGAAAGCAAGCAACTTCGATATCTCTTGCTTTTGGAACGGTCCTAATTCGATTAGCAACTGTTGTCGCTTTGATCTTCAAACACAAGCTGCAAAATGTGCTTTTACATACTTACCGAGTTCTCAGTGGACCAATTACAGATATCCTCCTTTTTTCTGAGATGAATGTAAAAAATATTATGCTAATTTGACATACTTTTCGATGTTGAATAGTGTAAGAATTTTCAATTTTTCTCTAAAATGGATTGACCAAACTAAAAAATTTTATGATGCTTTCTTTAGATCAATCTAAAGGAGTTTATTATGAAAAAAGTAGCTGGTTTTCTTGCGTCATTATGTCTGTATTCAGGTGTTGCACTGGCAGCTGAAACAGAAGTTGTGAGTGATGCTGCAACCGATCACATGAGGCCACGTCTTCGTTACATATGTAGAAGTCATGATGGTGATACTTTCATTCGTGTTTTTCCAAATTCTCGGTATGTAGAAGTACGTAGAAATGATGGACGTCCAGATTATAATATGGGATGTGAATTAAGTGACGTTCACTGGCTTATGTGTACAGGTGATGATGGTCGAGAATTTATCTTCCATAAAGATGGAATGTCCGGAGTCTACAGAGGAAGTGTGAAAGACACCCCTGTTAATTGTCGATATGCAGGTGGATAAAATCTTGCACAGACATTTTCGGCAAGTCGGTCTGTTTAGACCTGTGAGTTTTGCAGCTTGATTTGTCGAATAATAATAGAACATTCCCACAATAAAGATACAGCTGGTGCTTGCATTGTGCGGCTCTAAAAAGAATACGGTTGTTATTTAGAATGAACAGAGAGAACGAGAGGAGCAGGATTGCGGCGTCTCTCTCTAAAATCTACTTGTATGGTGTTGGATATTCAACCTCGCGGAATAGGGATTGTTTTTCGGATGTTCTGCCTAACTTGACAATTCCTATGTAATTATCAAGACTTTATATTAGACAAATATTTAATTTATTTAAATTTCATGGAGAAGTCCATTGCAAGACTTGAAACAGTACAACAATTTTGCGAGTACCTATTCCGATTTAAATAGAGCGAATAATGAAGATAGCATTGCGGAGTATTTTAATCTCCTATCTTCTCTAAGTTCAGGAAAAAGAATTTTAGACATGGGATGTGGAGCTGGTTTTGATCTTGAATTTTATGGGACAAAAGGGTTACTCCTTCATGGATTTGATGCTAGTGATGAGATGGTGAAGTTGTCTAAAATGAGAAACAAAGATGCTGAAATAAAAATTGGCACCTTTGACGATATTCCGTTCGAATCAAATTATTTTGATTTTGTTGTTAGTAAATGGGCAATACAGACAGCCTTTGAAATAGAACCCATTTACAAAGAGGTTTTGCGAGTTCTCAAGCCAGGAGGTGAATTCGTATTTCTTACAGGGCATCCCATAAGGCAGTTTATCGAGAAGAAAAAGAGTCCCAAAGATTACTTCAAAAAAGAAATAGTGGAGTCCATTATCTTTGATGGAAAGATTAAACTGAGAGAACCTACTCATACTATGAGTGAATATTTGTCGGATCTTTTTCTTTCACATTTTGAATTGATTGCATATAGAGAAGCTTTCGAGAATAGTGGTGAAAAGATCAATGATGATACTTACCCCATGTATCTGATATTGAAAGCAAGGAAACTCTAGACGCTTTTAAATCGGAGAGGAACGCGATGAAACAAATGGGGTTTGTTTTTCATAAATCAAAACTTGAGAGAATCCTGCAGTGCTATTTTTCTCAAATTTCATCGTACGGCAAAATGAATAAATTCTATTTGTCTGAAAGTTCCCTAATGTCTTTTCATGTAAAAGACAAAGTTACAATGGATTCATGTGTTCGAAAGGAAGGGTGAGAATATATCGTATTGATTTGATCTAGTCCAAACTCAGGTTAGAATAGAAGCAATGATAACTTTTCTCAAAAGGAAGCTTCTATGAAACTTTGTTTAGGTCTTGGTATCTTTCTCCTGTTGGGTTCAGTATTTTCCTGTGCAACACGGAAAATACCTTCGACACAAAAGAAAGCAGGAAGTTCTCATGTGACTCTTACGGATTATGTTTTTCGTGATGCAAAAAGTACACTCGAAAAAGGTAAAAGGCGCATTGCTTCTCAGAACAAAACACTATCTTTTCGCATGATCCATTCTAACGATATTCATTCCGCTATGTTGATGTTCCCTTATTTGGGAGCCTATATTGAAGATCAAAGAAAACAGGCAATTTCACAAGGAATTCTACCGATTGTTACAGATGCGGGTGATTTTTACTCTGGATCTTTGTCTCATACTTTGGGTCCAAGAATGGATGGAAATGCAAAAAATATGAACCCCGAACTTGAGTTTTTTCGTCGTCATGATGTGGTAATGACCTTTGGGAATCATGAGTGGGATGCAACTCAAGAGGGCCTTGTGATTATGATCCGCAAACTCACAGGAGGAAAAAGATTTCCGGGTGGTATCGTTGCAACAAATATGCTTTTGAAAAACACTGATTCACATAAGCATAATGCTTTGAGTCCTTATTTCTTCGATGGAATTATGGTTTTGGATAAGGATAGGAAGATTCAGGAAGCCTACACTTGGGATACTAAAACACAGAAGCATACCAATATTGATCCTACCACACTTCAAGATAAACCTATAGTACGTGCTCTGATTCGTGATTATGAGGTGGATGGAAAAACGTTTCGAGTGGGGTTTGTAGGTCTTATGGGTCCAAGTGCAGTGGGAGGCAGTGAGGTGACACGTGCCCATAGTGGAGTGGAATTTGAAAAGTATGACAGTCTTCTTGTTGCACAATATATCGCAAGACTTAGAGATCTTCAGGCAGATATTATCGTTGCGATTCCTCATGGAGGAAAGCAGCCTGAGGGGGTTTCAGGTCCTGAAGAGGATAAAATTCTTGCATACGAAATTCCAGGCATAGATATAGTTGCAGCTGGTCACACTCATGCAGGTTATGCCGCAAAAAAAGCAGAGGCCTCTATGATTCGTTTTCAATCTCCTGCTTATGGACAGGCAGTTGTTTCAGACATCGATTTTACGGAAAAAGTAGGGGAACTAGCTGTTTTGAATCTCAAATCTTCTGAAGTGATTGTGAAAGATTCTTTGATTGAGAAATGGAAAAAATCGAATGAAACATACAAAGCAGGTGCAAAAATTTCACAAAATGAAATTGAGGAATGGAAGAAAGAATTTGATCGTATGATTTCGGAAGACCACCGTTACAGATTGGATGATGGAAAAGAAATACACCAAGGATTGGAACTTCTCAAAATTCAGCAAGATAGTGTGGCAGCAAAAGAATTGGGAGATTTTACAAGTTATGAAAGTAAGGGTCCGTTGTGCAATTTGGTAACGACTGCTGTAAGAGAGGAGTTGAATGAAGTTTTGTTGAAAGAGGGAAAACGACCAGTTGATTTGTTTTTGACAGTGATTGAACTTGTGAGATCAGAATTTCCAACACACAGACCAACTTATTTTTCAGATATTTTTGGGATGGTCTCTAGGGGGGTGGTTAAGCATCATCAACATTTGATCCCTGATGGTGGTCAAATCACCGTAATGGATATGGACAAGTCGGGTGTTTATCATCTGATAGCACTTCTCGAATTTTGGGCTCGTAAAGTCGAAGTAGAAGCAAGTCCCACATTTTCAGAAGGTGTAAGTTTTCAATATAAAGGTCTTTCAATTCCACTCGTTAACAGTCTTGGTGATTTCAAAATCAATGGAGTTCCTTATAAACAACTGCCTAAAATTTTACATATCGCAATGCCAACTTTTTTGTCGAAGAATTTCCGAGAGAAGGTGTATGGAGCTATCGATGCAACATTAGCGAAGCAGATAAATCCTAGAGAAGCAGATTATACTATGGATATTTTGCTGGCTCGTTACCTGTATAAACATCGCTTGAAGATTGAATCATATGGAGTGTTAGGAACGGCAAACGAAAGGGCTTTAACTTTGAAAAAGCAGGAAGAGCGATGGGCTCATCGAGAGCTTCACCACAATAATTGAAGCCTCTTTCAAAAAATTCACACAAACGTTTTTACACTAGCCTTTCTTAAATGGGAGCCACAAGCTTGCAATATAATTCTCAGGAAGAGGATACCTTTCGGGAAAGACGACACCGACTTCTTTAGGAACGTGACCCGGCTTCCAGATGAAAGTTTTGAACACGAGATCCCAGAAGGGTATGTCGACACTGTAATGACCCGCTTCATTCAAATCCCGACTGTGGTGTAATCTATGCTGTTCAGGACTTACGACGAAGTAATTCAGCCAACCTAATTTCACATCTATATTTGCGTGACTAAAATAGCCCTGAGTTATGTTGATAATGCTGACGATGAGCAAAGCTTCTTGGGAAAAACCGAGCATGATTCCCGGAAGCAAGGCGATTACACGACGGCAAAAAACATCAAGAATGTGATTAACTCCATTGTTGCCGACATTCACCTTTTCATCCCTGTGATGCACCACATGCCATAACCAAATCCATTTTTGAACATGACTCATTCTGTGGAAGAGATAAGAACCGAGTGAACTTGTTAGAAGTGCTATGAGGACTTCCAAGAAAATAGGCAAAGAAATTTTGAAAATATAAAATTTCTTTGCGAGGTAGAGAGCACAGGGAAGAGCAAGCGCTCCGCCTAACATAGTTATAAAAAGATAAATAAGATCTCGAATCCATTCTCGACGCTTGGGTTTCCAATCTTCCTTGTAGGGAATCAGATGTTCTAAGCACGAAAGGTAGACTAGAGTCCAAATTAAAAAAAAGAAAGAAGCAGAGGCATATTTCCAATGCCAGTTGAGAGATCCATAGAGAGTTAAAAATGCTGAGGAACATAAGGCAGGATAGGCGAGAGAGCTTATGGTCTTTTTGACAGTGTTGTTTTGACGTAGAAATCTTAGCACTGTTTTGCGTCCTGATTTAGGTTGTTTTGTAGGACTTTAGGGAATCTGGACGATGTGTACAAGGGTAAACATTTTATAAAAATAACTTGATTTGATTTTTGAAAGTTGTTTTCTTTGTATAGAACTAACTCCAAAAGGATCTTCATTATATGGAAAACACGACAAAAATGGGTGCGTCTGATTTACGTACATTGGATAAGATTGCGATTGTAGGAATGGGTTGTCGTTTTCCTGGTGGTGCAAATGATTGTTCTCTCTTTTGGGAAAATTTAAAGAATGGGAAAGATTGCATCGTTCCAACTCCCTTGTCTCGTTACAATGCAAAACATCTTTATAGTGCTAACAAAGCAAAGAGAGGAATGCTTACAGGAGGACGCGGAGGATACATAGACGGGTTTGATGAGTTTGATCCAAGCTTCTTTGGGATTGGAGCTCGTGAAGCGGAATGTATGGATCCACAACAACGTAAGTTACTCGAAGTAGCGTGGGAAGCCCTCGAAGATGGAGGACAGAAACCTTTCGACTTAGCTGGGAAGAATGTCGGTGTCTTCGTTGGTGGCTTTACTTTGGATTACAAGATTGTACAGTTTTCAGATCTGAGCTTCGAAGGCATTTCAGCACATACGGCTACAGGTACTATGATGACGATGCTGTCCAATCGACTGTCTTATTGCTTCGATTTCAACGGCCCCAGTATGTCTATCGATACAGCTTGCAGTTCTTCTCTCGTTGCTATTCATCTTGCTTGTCAGAGTTTACAAAGCAAAGAGAGCAGCCTTGCTCTCGCTGGAGGCTGTCTCTTACATATGACACCACAGTACACCGTTGCAGAATCAAAAGGAGGTTTCCTTTCTCCAGAAGGAAGCTCACGCACTTTTGATGCCTCTGCAAATGGTTATGTACGTTCTGAAGGTGTGGGGCTTATAGTTCTCAAAAGGTTAGAAGATGCCCTTGCAAACGGAGACCGTATACAGGCCGTTGTTCTCGCTAGTGGTGTAAATCAGGATGGTCGTAGTGAAGGTATTACATCTCCAAATGGAGAAGCTCAAGCTCGATTGATTTATGAAGTCTGTGAGAAAGCGGGAATACAACCTGGAGACTTACAGTATGTTGAAGCTCACGGAACTTCGACTCCCGTCGGGGATCCGATCGAAGCCAATGCTTTATCAAAAGTACTTGCAAAAGGTCGTAAAGAAAACACACTTTGTTATGTAGGTTCTGTAAAAACAAATATAGGACACACGGAATCAGCAGCAGGTATCGCTGGTGTGATGAAAGTTGTATTAAGTTTGCAGCATAAAAAAATTCCACCACACTTGAATTTAATAAATCTCAATCCAAGCATAGATCCCAAAGCTTGTTTTGAAATACCACGTCAGCTTACAGATTGGCCTGCACACGAAGGTACAGCAAAAGCTGGTGTTAATTCTTTTGGATTTGGTGGAACTAATTCCTTCCTTGTTTTGGAAGAAGCTCCTGATAGTGTAATGGAAAAAAGAGAAGGAAAGGATATTTGTGCAAGCATACTGACATTGAATGCTTCGGATGCTTCGTATTTCCCAGAAATGGTCAAAAGGTTACAGTTACGCGTACAAAGCGATGTTCATAACCTGCAAAACATAGCTTACACGTCAACCTGTCATAGACAGAACCTAGATTCTAAACTTTCTTTTGTTTTCAAATCTCAAAGAGATTTACTTGATAAATTTCAAAATTATATTGAAGGACATTCTCATCCTCACATCATCGATACAGTTCCGGATATAAATTCAGAAAAAAAACTTGTATGGGTTTTTACAGGTATGGGCCCTCAATGGTGGAAGATGGGTCGTGAATTGTTTGAAAAAGAGCCGGTCTATAGACGAGAAATCGAAAGATGTGACCTTGAAATCAGAAAGCATGCAAACTGGTCTCTGATCAAAGAATTAAATGCTACAGAAGAAGAGTCGCAAATGTCCGAAACATGGCTTGCACAGCCTGCAAATTTTGCTTTGCAAGTAGCGCTAGCCGCTTTGTGGAAGTCCTACGGTATCAAACCTGATGCTATTGTCGGGCACAGTACGGGTGAAGCTGCTGCTTTCTATGAAGCTGGTGTCTATTCTTTTGAAGAAGCGGTGTACATCATCCTACAACGCAGTCGTCTGCAGCAAACTCTCGTAGATACAGGAAGCATGCTTGCAGTGAGCATGACGGAAGCGGAAGCTTTGAAATTTTTATTACCTTATGGAGATAGAGTATCTATCGCAGCGATGAACAGCCCTACAGCTTTGACTCTTTCTGGTGAGCATGAGCCTTTGAAGGAACTGGCTCTGAAATTTCAAGAGCAGGGGGTTTTTAATAAGTTTCTAACGGTTCGTGTTCCTTACCACAGTGCTAAGATGGAAGCGATACGTGAAGAACTGATTTCCTCTCTTTCTAAAATTAAAGCAAATCCGATTCAAACTCCTCTCTACCTTACAGGACGTAATGGGAAGGCTCAAGGGCCGGAACTCGATGCCCATTATTGGTGGGATAATGTTCGAGACAGTGTGCGTTTCCATGCTGCAATTGATGCCTTGATCGACGATGGATACAATTTATTTTTGGAAGTCGGTCCTCATCCTGTTCTTGCACATTCGATCACAGAGTGTCTTACGAACAAACAAAAAACAGGGAAGATATTCCCTTCAATAAGACGTCAGGAAGAGGAAATTCCACGTTTCCTAAGTTCACTGGCGCATCTGCATCATGTCGGTATGAATGTGGATTGGAAGCCTCTTTTCGAAGACGCTCAGATTGTTCCTCTTCCGACTTATCCATGGAAGAAAGATCGTTATTGGACAGAAGCTAAGCGAGTTGAAGATGTACGATTGGGAAAAATAGACCATCCGTTTTTGGGTTTAAAATTAGCAAATGCAGAACCGACGTGGGAACTTTCTCTCGACTTGGAGCATTCACCTTATCTCAAAGATCACTGTATACAAGGAAATATAGTTTTTCCTGCTGCTGCTTATCTCGAAATGGCCAATCAGGCTATGAGTTCCATGACAGGTAAAAATAGGGAGAGGGGGCTTTGGATGAGCGAACGAAGTGTCGACCATCCAAAAGAGATGACAGCAAGTCTCTTAAATTTTGAGATTAAAAAAGCTCTCTTCTTATCTGAGGAAGAAAACAAGTCTGTACAGTTTTCATTCAAACTAGAAAGTGCACAATTTAGCATTGCAAGCATAAACACCAATACACAGGAGCCAGTCTTCCATGCTTCGGGTGAATTTTGTACAAAACCCCAGATGAAGGTCTTACCTAAACTCGACATTTCCACACTACAATCCCGTTGTGAAAAACATATACACAAGGAAACTTGTTATAGAAAACTGAAAAGCATGGGTTATGACTACGGTCCCTATTTTCAAAGTTTAGATGAAATATGGATTTCGGAATCGGAAGTTTTAGCCCGTCTTGTCCCGTTAAAAGATGAAAAGACAGTAGCTGAAACTTCCTACCACATGCACCCGATACTGATGGATGGATGTTTTCAAAGTTTACTCACACTTGAATTTACAACTCAGAGAGAAAAAACAGGAGGAATACGTCTTCCTCTTAGTATACGAGAGATACAAACACAGAAAGTTCCGTACGGAGCACTTTGGATACACTCCCGTCTTGTGCACTGTGATGATGAGGAACTTATTGGTGACATCTCTATTTATAATGAAGAAGGTTATTATCTTGGTTTTGTTGACGGATTCCGCGCAGTGGATGTAGAGAAAGCAAGTGCTTCGACCAACTTTGCAACTTTACAAAGTTGGTTGAGTGAGCCGGTGTGGGTGCAGAGCCCACAGGTTTCGATGACTGCAGAAATTTCCCCTGCACAGCAGACATGGGGAACAACTTTAGTCTTTTCAGAAATTTCTGAACTCAGCAAAAAACTTTGTGAGCAACTCCGTCAACGCAATGTGAATTATTTTCTTATTCACAAAGGAGAAACTTACAATTTCGAGATTTTGAAACGAAAAGTAAGCCTAAACCCGTCGAGAGATTCTTTTCGACGTTTGTTTAAAGATATACAAGAAGCGGGAGAAAAATCTTGCTCTCACATTTTTTATCTTTGGTCTTTGAATGACAAGGATTTTGCAGGCATCTCTGTCGAAGATTTGAATATACAAAAGACAAGTTATCCACTCCTTTCTCTCGCGCAAGTTTTACAGAGTGAAAATATTGCAAACCGCCTTCTTGTTGTTACTCAGGGAGCAAGAGACCGTAATCCTCTTTCTACCAGTTTCTGGGGGCTTTCGCGTGTGCTTTGGCAGCAGGAATTACAGGGGCGAAATGGGAAACTTATCGACTTCGATACCAATCCGGATGCTAAGTTGTTGCTTGAAGAAGCCTCACTTTATGGAGAGGACGAAATTTCCTATAGAGAAGGAACACGGTTTGTCCACCGTCTGCAAAGATCGGATGTCTTTTATAAACCTCTCCCTCTGCATTTGAAAACAGATGCTTCCTATCTTGTGACAGGAGCTTTTGGAGCTCTCGGTCGTTTGCTGTGCCGTTCTTTGATCAAATCTGGTGCAAGACGCCTGATTCTAATGGGACGCAGCACCCTTCCCTCTCGCAAAGAATGGAAGAAAGTGCAGAACAACTCTAAACAGAAGGAGCTTATAAACTTTGTCTGTGAACTTGAATCTTATGGAGCTCAGATACTTTTAGCTCCTGTTGATCTTACAGATGAACAATCCTTTCTGAATTGGTTGGAAGAATTCCGTCAAAGTTCGCTTCCCCCTCTTCGTGGAGTTTTCCATCTTGCAGGTCAGGTGAAAGATACTTTGCTCAGTGAGATGACCGAGGAAAATTTCAATGCGGCGTACAAGCCTAAAGTTTATGGTGCTTATTTACTGCACCGTCATCTTCTTGAAGACCCTCTCGATCACTTTGTGCTCTTTGCCTCGGTCGCTTCTTTACTCACCACAGCAGGACAGACAAATTATGCAGCTGCCAATGCTTTCTTAGATGGGCTTGCTCACTATCGAAGAAGTCTCGGTCTTCCAGGAATCTCAATAGACTGGGGTCCTTGGGCGACAGGAATGATAGAAGAACTAGGATTGATTGAACACTACAGAAAGAGTCGGGGTATGAATTCCCTAGCTCCGAACACCGGTATGGATGTTCTTGAAGCTTTGCTTTCTCAAAGCAAAACACAGTGGCTTGTTGCTCCTATCGTCGATTGGACGGTGTTTCTCAATTGGTATGAGAAGTGTCCTCCTTTACTTGCCGATCTTGCTGCCGAACAGAAACAGACAGGTACAGAAAATGAAGAGCAGAATTTTGTAGAGCGTTTCCGTCAAGCGGAAGCTTCCGAACGGTATTCTTTACTTGCCGAACACTTTTCTAAAGTGGTGTCGGATGTTTTGAGAGTGAAGACAACACAGTTACATTCCGATGCAACCTTGAATGAACTTGGTTTGGACTCCTTACTTGTGATCGAATTGCGTGCTCGACTTCAGAGAGAAATAAAAGTAGCTCTCCCTGTCGTGACTTTGTTGAGTGGAGCCCGTGTCGAGGAACTGGTTGTGCAACTTCAAATTCATCTTGAGAAGCAACTTACAAGTGAAAATAAAGATGCGAATGAAATTCATGTTGTGGAATACACCGATACAAAAGAATTTCCTCTCAGTAAAAATCAGCTAGCACTATGGTTCCTTAAACATCTGCATCCCGAAGGATTTGCTTATAACATAGGAGGTGCAGTTCTTGTCAGTACGCAGATAGATCCGGAACTTATGTTCGAGTCTTTGCGAAAATTGATACATCGTCATCCAAGTCTGCGTGCCAATTTTTTTCAAAAAAATGGACAGGCCGTGCAGTGTATATCTGATGAGATTAAAGAAGATTTCGCCTGTATAAACGTAGAAGGTTGGGAATGGGATAGAGTTTATCAACATATTATTCAGGAATACCGTAAACCTTACAATCTTTCTTCCGATGCTCTTATGCGTTTCCGTCTTTATAGAATTTCAGATAAGCGTTGGGTTTTTATGAAAGCGGTTCATCATATTATATCAGATGCAATTTCAACATTTACTTTCATAGAAGAATTGCTTGCTCTTTATGAGGGTATGAAACGCAAAGAAAATGTATCGTTACCTACTTTACAATCCACTTACCTTGACTTCGTTAACTGGCAGAACCGTTTGCTTGGAAGTTCAGAAGCTCAGAAAATGAAAGAATACTGGATACAACATCTTCCTGAAGAAATTCCGGTTTTGAACCTTCCTGCCGACAAACCGAGACCTTCTGTGCAAACACACAACGGGGCCTCTCATTTTTTTGTACTCGATACACAGCTGACTCAAGATGTACACGCACTTGCAAAAAAGCAGGGAAAAACCGTGTTCATGGTTTTACTCTCAGCCTATTACACGCTCCTGCATCGTTACAGTGGGCAAGAACACATCATAGTGGGAAGTCCTGTCACGGGTCGAACTCAGCAAAATTTCTCTTCTCTCTATGGATACTTCGTCAATCCACTGCCTCTTCATGTAGACTTGAGTGCACAACCCAATACCTATCAACTCTTGGATCAAGTTCAAAGCGTCGTGCTCAACGGTTTGGACAATCAAGAATATCCCTTTGTTATGCTTGTAGATGAATTAGGTTTGAAGCATGATCCGAGTCGCTCTGCTGTTTTCCAAGCTATGTTCATACTTCTTGTGCATAGGGTTGCAACTGAGCCTTATGGGTATCGTTTGGAGTACGTCGAACTGCCAGAGGAAGAAGGACAGTTCGATCTCACACTTTCTGCTTATGAAAATGAAAGTGAAGGAGCTTTTCACTGTGTGTTCAAATACAACAGTGATTTATTCCTTCCACAAACCATGCAGAGAATGTCCCAACACTATGTGAATCTTTTGAAGGCAATGACACAAGAGCCTGACGTTTCTGTTTCGAAATTGAACATGCTCAATGAACGGGAACAAATACAGCTTACGAAAGAATGGACAGGAGCTGGTGAGATTAGAGTCTCGAAAGAAAGTATACTTTCTAAATTTCTAAAACATGTGCATGAAAATCCTCAAGCGGAAGCTTTGATTCTACCTCTTGAAAACGGTTCAAGAGATCGCATGACATATGCAGATCTCGATAGAGAGTCGGATTTATGGGCTGCTTACCTTCAAGAAAAAGGATTGGGTAGGGGGCACTTGGTCGCGCTCTGTTTGGAAAAGTCTCACAGATTATTTGTCTCTATACTTGCTGTGATGAAATCCGGAGCCGCTTTCCTTCCGCTTAATCCGGAAGATCCTGCTTCGCGTCTGGTACAACTGGTACAGCAAGCGAAGGCTCAAGTGGTCCTAACGGATGAAGAAAGGAAGGAGCGCTTCAAAGACTGGGAAGGTCTCTGTCTGACAGAAAGGATACATAGTCCTTTACAAAGAAAAAATACAGAGCCTGCTTTTGAAGACTTAGCCTATGTCATTTTTACCTCGGGCTCTACAGGGCTTCCAAAAGCTGTGGAAGTGACACACGGAAATCTAGTGTCGGTTTATGAAGGATGGGAGAAAGAATACAGATTGAAAGAAGAGATTAAAGTGCATGCGCAACTTGCAAATGTTTCTTTCGATGTTTTTATAGGAGACTTTGCTCGTGCTCTTGCATCGGGAGGAACGCTCTTGTTGGTGACGCGATCTCTTTTATTCAACACTTCTCAGTTGTATCAAACCTTGTTGGAAGAACGTGTCGATGCTATGGAATGCGTTCCTGCTGTTTTACGTGGTTTGATGGATTACTGTTTCTTGGAGAAGAGAAACCTTCATTTTATAAAATTACTCATTGTAGGTTCCGACGCATGGAAGGTGGAAGAGTTTCAAAAACTCCGTTCCCTCTGTGATAGTGATCAACGTGTGATCAATTCTTACGGTCTTACAGAAGCGACTATAGACAGCACTTATTTCGAGGCTTCAGTAGATGCGTATGAAAAAGGTAGTATGGTGCCTATAGGGCGTCCTTTCCCAAACTCAGTAGTTTATGTACTCGATGCACAGAAACAACCCGTCCCTATTGGTGTTCGTGGAGAATTGTGGATAGGGGGAGCAGGACTGAGTTGCGGTTATAGAGAAGAGAAAGAACGAACCGCAGAGCGTTTTATGAATGTGGAAATGGGAAAACAGTCTTTAAGACTCTATCGTACAGGTGATCTTGCTTACTGGGATGTTCAAGGTTTATTACATCTTGTTGGGCGTACAGATACACAGGTAAAGATACATGGGCATCGCATTGAAGTTTCGGAAGTTGAAGCACAGTTGAAAAAAATTCCACACATTGCAGAAGCGCTTGTTGCGGTTTATTCCGAAGATGGAAGCAGTAATCTTTGCGCCTATTATATAACGAAAGAAGAAGTGAGTTTAGATTCAAAATTCTTGCGTACGCATCTTGCTGCTGTATTGCCCACATATATGATACCAACATCTTTTGTTTCTTTGAGCCAATTTCCACTCTCGTCGAATGGAAAAATAGATATGAAGGCTTTACCCAAACCTTCTCATTTCGAAAGAGAAGGAGCGCTCGAAGAAATACAAACCGTTTACGAAATTCTAGTAGCATCGCATTGGAAGAAGGTTTTGAAAATTTCCAAAGTTTACTTGGAGGATGACTTCTTTGAACTCGGAGGCAATTCTATAGACCTTATAGAGTTGGTCTATCATTTACAAGCCGAACTGAATCTTTCTATCTCTGTCAGTCAGTTGTTTAAAATCACGACGCTCTATGGGATGTCAAAGACTATAGAAGGTCTTGTTAATGGAAGTGATGCGAGTGAAAAACCCTACCTTGTTTTCAACCCAGGTCAGCCAAAAACTTTATTTTGCTTTCCTCCTGCAGGAGGGCATGGTTTGGTTTACAAACGTATGGCAGAACATATGACAGGATACACTCTGATCTCATTCAACTACCTTACAGGTGAAGATAAGGTGGAACGTTATGCGGATATCATTTCTTCTCTGCAAGAAAAGGGGCCTTACTCTCTTTTCGGTTATTCTTTGGGAGGAAACTTGGCTTTTGAAATTGCAAAGCTTCTGCACACACGCAATCACGAATTGAGTCAGCTTGTGATTATGGATTCATATAGAATCACGGAGCATTTCGAATTTGGTGAAGAACAACTTGCTGAGTTTGAAAAAGAGTTGAGTGAGCACCTTCATAAACATACAGGATCTCATATTGTAGCGAAGGAAACACTCGAACAGGCTCGTGACTATATTACGTTCTGCAACCGTACACAGAATCTAGGTCAAGTTCCTGCACGAGTGACCGTGATATCCGATGAGCATAAGTTGAAGTTTTATGCCGAGGGAGAAAAAGGTTCGTGGCATGATAGTTCTTTTTTTTCAACGAATGTGATCAAAGGATTCGGTTCTCACGAAGATATGTTGGGCCTGCATTATGTAGAGAAAAATGCGAAGTTGACTCGCAATCTTTTGGAAGGAGTTTCTCTCGATGCTATGCAATGAAAAAAAACCAACAGCTATCATCATAGGTGCTGGGATTTCAGGACTGTCGGCAGGAACTTACTTGCAGATGAACGGTTTTGAAACACGCATCTTTGAAAAACATCTACTTCCAGGGGGTTCTTGTACAGCTTGGACGCGTAAGGGTTATATCTTCGATTATTGCATAGACTGGCTCATAGGAAGTGGTGAAGGAAGCAAGGCTTATCAAATATGGAAGGAGTTGGGAGCCCTCGAGGGGAAGAAGATAAATCACTTTGATACTTTCAATCAGATTGTTGATGAGCGGGGGCAAGTCGTTACGATTTATAATGATCCTGATGTTTTAGAAAAGCACCTCTTAGAAATCTCACCTGCCGATAAAAAACTTATACAGAAATTTTGCAAGGATTTGAGGAGGTTTATAGATATCGATATCTATGAATCTTTTAAACCAAAGCCTTTGAGAACTTTCAAAGACAAGTTGCAAATGCTAGTCGAAATTCTTCCTGTTTTCCGTCTGTTCTGGAGAACAGCAACGACTCCGATGAAAGATTTCTTAGGAGGCTTACAAAGTCCTTTGTTGAAGAAAGCTCTCGCTTACATTTTTTATTTGGATGTTCAAACCTTTCCTACTCTCCCTTTTTTTTACAATATAGGAGCAGCATTTAACAAGAATGCAGGATTTCCAGAAGGGGGTTCTCTCGCACTGTCAAGATCTGTCGAACAGAACTACCTCTCTCATGGGGGTTTCATACAGTATGCATCCGAGATTAAACGTATATTGGTCGAAAATAATAAAGCGATAGGCATAGAACTTAAAAATGGAACGCGGCACTTTGCCGATCTTGTTGTTGCAGCCTCCGATGCAGAGACTCTTCTTTACAAGATTCTAGAGGGAAAGTTTGTCGATGAGAAGATCAACAAACTTTATAAAACTCTCATTCATAAGCCTGGTGTTCTGTCTCCCAGTCTCACTTCAATCTTCTTTGGTTTGAAGGGAGAGGTAGGGAAGGAAGATCCTCATATACGGAGTTTTCTGCTTACAAAGGAGCAGAGTTCTCAGCTTCCAGGTTCTATACAAGACTGTCTTATTGTGAAACACAGAACTCATTATTGCAAATCTCTAGCCCCTCAAGGGCATTCTTTGATCGAATGTATTTATGGTGCTGATTTTTCATATTGGGATGACTTACGTGCACAGAACAGAGCTTTGTACAAAAGCAAAAAACAAGAAGTGATTGCGTTTGTCAGTGAATTTATGGAGCGACTCTATCCTGGGATTTTAGAAAAGGTAGAGATCATCGAAGTGGCAACTCCTTCGACTATGAGGCGTTACACTGGAAATTTCAAAGGAAGTACTTTTGCATGGAAGGCTTTTTCCGAAGCTGAAGATCTTTCAGACGATCTTGTTAATAAACGACGTATGCAGTTACCTGGCTTGAAAAATTTTTACATGACCGGACAGTGGGTGCAGGGAGGGGGGCTTCCACGAGCCGCGCTCTCAGGTCGTTATGTGGCTCAGTATATATGTGCTGAGAGAAAGATTCCGTTTCAGGTTTTGGAAAACAAGAAGAAGGTTTGGGATAAGAAACAACTCTTTGCATATCCGAAGAGGGATGGAGGGGACCGTCCCTCTTGGAGGTTGATATGAGCACACGGAAAACTATGATCGTCATTGGTGGGGGGCTTGGAGGTCTTTCGACGGGAACCTATGCGCAGATGAACGGGTATGAAACTCATATATTGGAGATGCACGAACTTTCAGGAGGCTGTTGCACCTCATGGGAGAGAAACGGATTTATCTTTGACTGGTGTGTGAGTTGGTTGCTAGGAAGTGGACCTGGTAGTGAAATGCATCAAATTTGGAGAGAGATCGGCGCTCTCGATGGAAAAGTTGTACGTCATCCTGAAATTTTCAACATCGTTACGGCAGAAGACGGTCGTTCCGTTCGTTTTTATTCAGATCCTGATAAGTTGGAAAAACATCTCATGGAGATCTCTCCTGTAGATAAATTTGTGATACACGAATTCTGTCAGGGTCTTCGAAAATTTATAAAATGTTTAAAACTCTACCCCTTCTTAAAACCTGTCGGATTGATGAAACGTATTGAACGTTGGCGCATGCTTGCTTCTTTTCTTCCCTATTTCAATATGTTTCGAAAGACTATGGGAATCTTGATGAGCGATTATTCTAAACGTTTCCAAGACCCACTTTTGCGTGAAGCATTCAATTACATTCTCTATGAAAAACATCCGAATTTCCCCGTACTTCCTTTCTATTTTCAACTTGCTTCTCATGCGATGCAATCTGCAGGTGTCCCTGAAGGAGGGTCTATGCAGTTAGCTTATTCCATAGAACAGCGTTTCAAGCGTTTGGGAGGACGCATCTCTTTCAACAGTCGTGTGGACGAGATTCTAGTTGAAAATGATACAGCGGTCGGTGTGCGTTTAAGCAATGGGCAGGAACTTCGAGCCGATATCATAGTTGGTGCTTGCGATGGATACTCCGTTCTTATGAAGATGTTAAAGGGACGCTATCTTGGTGAGACTTACAAAAAGTTATACACCGAGACTATAAAAAAACCTGAGATGGTTTTTCCGGGTTACTTTACCCTTTTTCTAGGAATGAAAACTCCTCTCGAAGATGTGGAGTACTGTACAACTTATTTGTTGGAAGAAGCTTTAGCGAACTCTCTTCCAGGAATAAGACATCCTAGTATCAATGTTCAGCACAGAAGCGGTCTCTACCCCGAATTAGCTCCCGAAGGTCGGTCTATACTCTACATCAGTTATTTCTGCGACATAGATCCGTGGAGAGCTGTTTTCAAGGGTGAAGAACGTATTACACGTAAGTTTAAAGAGCATGAAGTACACACGCTTCCCATACGCAGAGGTTCTCAATATCAAAATTTAAAACGAAAAACAGCAGATGTACTCATAGACTTTCTCGAAGAAAAAATTCCGGGTCTAAAAGCCAATATAAAAACACGTGATATCACCACACCTTTGACTCAAGTCCGTTATACCGGAAACTACAATGGTTCCGTTTTAGGTTGGCAACCTTTTGTCGAAAGTGGTGAAACTTTGGAAGAAGAGATTAAACGCAAGGGACCCGGATTACCGGGGTTGAAAAATTTCTATCTTTCAGGAGTATGGGCCACGAGTGGAGGTTTGATACGCGCAGCTGCTGCAGGAAGGCATGTGATGCAATTTATTTGCAAAGACGATAAGAAAGAGTTTCAGAGTCACGTAGAGGAAGGGGTTCAAGCTCCAACTCATGTGGTTTTGAAAGAACGTACTGTGTTTGATGTTTCGCTAAAAAATAAAAATGTGAGCATAGGAGAACGGCAATATGCTGAAAGTGGGAGATAAAGCCCCTGATTTTGAATTAGAAGATCAAGATGGCAGGAAGATAAAGCTTTTGCAATGGAAGGGAACTTCGAGTCTCATCCTTTATTTTTATCCAAAAGATGACACTCCGGGTTGTACAGCACAGTCTTGTTCTTTCCGAGACCATTACGAGGAATTGCAAAAACTCGATGTCAAAATAGTGGGTGTTAGTTCTGATTCCACAGAGTCTCACAAACGTTTTGTTGAAAAATATAAGCTTCCCTTCACTTTGCTCAGTGATCCTAAAGGTGAAGCCCGTAAACTTTATGATGTGAAAAAAACTTTCGGTCTCATCCCGGCACGTGTGAGTTTCATCATAAATCCCAAAGGAATGATCACCTACGCGTATTCTTCTCAAATCAACATACAAAAACATGTCGATGACGCGCTAACCCAATTGCGAGGTTTGGCTGAGCAGACCAGTTTTTCAGAAAAAATTTCTTTGTAAAACTTTTGTTAATATTTTTTTATAAAAGCTTTTTCTAAAAAATAATATCTTGAAAAAACAAAGCATATTGCTATAGAGCTCAGCTTATAGAGGATCTCTTTTTTTAAAATTCAGTATGAGGTTTCAAAACAAGTCTTTTAACGACCTTTGGCTTTCGTGTGAGTTTTTCATCACGATTTAGATCTGAGAGGATATCATGTGAGATTTTTTCTAATTTGTTTTGATTTCCAATGTTGTAGGGAGAAGAATCCAAGTGTTGATAAATAAATTTTTCCAAAGTCACCTGAATGAAAGGATAGGCCCAATGATCTTCTTGTAAGATCTGCTTTTGGTCCCCATTTTCAAAATCAATTACGACTATATCGTTAGGTGTTACATTAGGAGTTAATTTTGCAAACGCATGATTGTAAGCATCATAAAACCAATAGTTGGGAGTTCCTTCTGGATCAGTATGTACTGCCATCGTCCACGCGTGATGTCCGCCATCCTCATTGACTTTCCAAACGCCATTGGAGACGCGTAACAAATAACCCGAAATGATATGGATTTTACTGGAATCGGAGAATGAAGGATAAGCTTTTATAATTTTTGAAAATAAAATGGAGCTATAAAGACTAAAGTGACGGCATACACTTTCATTCCCATCAAATTCATCCTCTGTATCACGGACACTGATGCTATCAATTTGGCGAACATTTTTATGTAAAAATAACGCAATATTTTTGAGAAGGTCTTCAAATGTTATGGCATCGGTATTCTCTTGTAAAAATTCAGAAACTAACGAGTGAATAACGGGGTGTTCTGAATTCAAAGCGAAGGAGGATGATGGATCTAAGGAAGAGATATAAGCATGCAATCCTGAATCATAAGAACTGGCTTCGCTATGTACAATAGAAACAGGATCAGAATCAACACGGGCTCTTACGCCTTTTAATATATTTTTAACCGGAGTGTCCAAACTGATGCATCTAACAGTTTTGGGCTTCTTAGGGCTGAAGCCAGTAGAAGAAACACTTTTCTTTCTTTTTTTACTTTTTTGAAGAGCTGATGAAATGCTATCAATAGAACTTATGTGTAAATGTGACTGTTGAAACAGATTTTGAAAATTTGAAAACCGAATTTTTTTTGCTTCTTGCTTATAAGCATCTATTTGCCTCGGACTTAACGATCTAAGCATGAGCTCAACGCTATGCCAATTTCCGCGCACATATTGGACGAGTATATAAGCCATTGTTGGACTTAATTGTAAGACTGGCGTGTGAAAATGATCATCAAGTTCAACAGAGCGGAAAAAAGTAGGACATAATTCGACAAGTCTTAACCATTCATCTAAACTCAATGTGAAATTTGTGTGCCCGCGAACCCAACTCCTGCGTGATTCAGACCAATTTCTTGCAGACATAGTTACAAGTATGGACTGTGAATTACTATCAGAGTTTTCAAGAGAGGAATCCGTGTCTGTAAGGAAAATTAAATTTTCTTGGAGGATCTCGAATTCTTGACTAATTGCACTATTTTCAGTTGCTAATGCAAATAACTCTAGGTTGCGTTCATCTTGTGAATGTGAAGATGAGGAAGTGGAGGAACTCGAAGAGGATGAGGATGAAGAAAGAGCATTCAAAAAGGGCGTTAAAGAAGGGAAAAAAGAAGCGAGAAAGGGAAAGATATCTTGGTTCAATGAATGCGCACTTACCGCGCCTAGAATCGCTAGTGTATAATCTCTTTGTTCTCTGAATGAGGGAGAAGCATAACAACTAACAGAGTTAAAAAAAGAAAATATAATTAATAAGATAAATTTCAACATATAGAAACCTAGATTTGTTTGTTAAAGATGAGCGTGTTATGTATAAAAAAAGGTAGCTAATGTCAAGGTAAACACTCTCAATTCCTCTATGTTGACACTCTTAAATGATATAGCTTGTCGTAAGCAAAGTGCGAGTACTTTCATACAAAACTGGAAATCAAAGGTAATGAGAAATGATCTTTCAGAATGGGTGGTGGAAGACGCTTCTATAAAAGCTGATCAGTTACCGAGTTGATTCTGATAATTCCTACCGAATGGGTAAAAGGTTTGCTGCTCTTATCAAATTGCTTACACCTGAGCCTCATTAAATGATCCGAAGACATTTTTTGAAATTTCTTACTTCATTTGAAAAGTAAAAATTTCTAAACAAGTTACTTAAAAACAGTGACTAATAAATGCTAAAGAAGACAAGTTGTCAAAGAGGATTAGACAAAAAGCGTTAAGAATGTATTAATATTTACGTAAGTTTTTATCAAACTAGATGCTTATCAAATCAAACAGTTACTAAAATTGAGCTGTTTAAACAAGGATTTATTATCTTTCATATTTAAATGATGGCTGAATTAGCCTACAATCTACCGGTAAGTTCCCAAATAATTTATTATATCGAGTTTTTTATGCGTATTTTTTTGATTTTCGCAATATTAACTTTTTTGAATTCTTCGGGAGTTCAAGCAAATCATCCTAATGAAATTAAGCCAAGTTGCCTCAATTGCCAATATTTTAAAGATTATAAAGATGAACATGATCCTCTATTTGAAGAGGATTATCTCGGTAAATTTTACAATAATAGATTTGCTCTGTTGGCGTTTCAGTCTGTAGTGATAAACGGCCTCTATTTGTCCTCTTCTTTTTTTGTTTCCCTTTTGATTCAGTCATTTCATGAAATAAGATATAAACAATCCTATCAACAAAGCTGGAGTTCTTGGTTTATGTCGGGTGCTCCCTTCGGGACGACCCTTAGTCTAGGGCTTTTGCACTCAAATTTAATTAATACGAAACAGCTTATAAATACATTTTATTCTTTTTGGGGTCCAAAAAAAGAGTTGGAAAATCCGAAAGGAATCATCCTTGTTATTGTCGGGTCAGGTAACTGGAGAATGAATGGAATAGCTCCCTATTTTGCCAATCTTGTAGATGACTATCTTATTCTTGTGCAGAAAATTAATTCTTTAGATGATATGAGAGACTCCATTCTTTATACTAAAGAGCATTTTGATCTCCCAATTGAAGCTTTCGTAATAAATACACATGGAGGTCCTTCTCGTGTATTTTTTGAAGGTAGAAATCCCTTTGAATCCTTTGAGCTGAATGCAACCCATTTGCAGAAATTTCGTGATGAGGTTTTGAGTCATCTTGATCAAGAAACAAAGATTATATTAGCGGCATGCAGCACTGCGAGTGAGGATAAAAATCATCCTTTGAGTTTTGCTCGGCAATTTTCTTCCTTTGCAGGTGGTCGTGAAGTGTTTGCAACGGAAAATATTCTAGCTGTTCTTTTTGAGCTAGACTCAGAAATTCTTGAGCCTTCATTCTATGTCATTGATTTTAAAAAATACCCATTTATTCAATGGGACCCTTCCCAGAAGTCTTTTAATTCAAAAAAAGATCTAGGAGATACCTTTAACTTTGAAGTAGGTACAAAAAATTAATCTTGATCAAGCTTCGTTATCACAAATTGTAAAAGATTAAACTTTGACAAAATTCAAATTGACTCCGTTTCTCATGAGATCATAAGACAAAAATACGGAAAACTTGTCTTTAATTTCGATACACCCTACTATTAAAGAAATGAATTTAACTGATGCAAGGGTTCGTTATGATCAAATGTACGCTCGCGATTAGTATTCTTATCTTGAATCTTATTTCCTGTGTTAGTGATCGGAAAAGTCCACAGAATGATAAAAAAGCTATATACATCTTAAGTCAAGACACGTTGGGATGTTTTCAATGTTCAGCGACGTTTTTTTTATAGTTCAAAGTTATGAAAATAAGGAAATACTCGGTGCTAAAGTAGATTTTGGAAAGGAAGGACCTTATTACGATCCTAAGCATGGAGATAATTGGTGGACTTACTACTTTGAGCCTATTGAGTTAGGACACAGGGATGACGTACAATACACACCACTCATAAAGGGGTATTACATTGAATATTCGGGAGCAAGCAGGAAGGAAGTTAACAAGCTCATTCAAAAATATATTCACCTCAAACCTTTTTTAACTCATAAGATTGATTCTTTTGTAGAAAAAAATTTTCAAAATTACGTAATAGGTGTGCATTATAGAGGGACTGATAAGCATTCTGAAGCACCCAGAGCAGAGTATGCGCGTGTTCCTGAAGCAATAGATCAATTAATTAAAGAGAAAAAGATACCCGATAATTTCAAGATATATGTAGCTACAGATGAAACAGCTTTCCTTGATTTTATACAGGAAAAGTATGGTGATAAAATCTTACAGTATGAGGGAATTATCCGTTCAACAAATGGAAAACCTGTTCACACAAGTGGAATAGATAATTTTAAAGCTGGTGAAGATGCTATTATAGACTGTGTACTCTTATCTAAAACTCAATATCTAATTCGAACCAGCTCGAATCTAAGCCTTTGGTCCACTTATTTCAACCCTGATCTACCCGTATTAGAGCTTACACAACGCCACAAGGATTATAAAAAATAATGGACGAAGCATCTTTCTTCTTAATTTTTACATTGATACTCAGTCCATCATATTTTATTTGACGTGCCGGAAAACTGTGGCGTTTATTGAAGGCGAAAAAAATCCTAATACATTTGAGGGGAAACTTTGGTTCTCCTCAAATGCATATTAATCGGGACTAACATGTTGTTCAATACCTAATAAATATTTATCTTCAACTTTGTTTCAAACGAACCGCTAAAACGTAAGACACTAAAGCCCCCAATGCAGTCATCAAAAAAACACAGGCAAGTGGAAGCAAATACAGAGGATTAAACAATCCTCCCAATAAAGACCCTAAAGATTGCAGGGCATTAATCATCAAACTTCGAGTAGCAGAAGCCATACCTCTTTTATGTGTAGGCACCTGTTGTAAGGCTCTCGAAGTCGAAGGCCCCCATACTATAGACATCCCGAAAAGATAGATTGAAGCAGAGATTATAAAAAAAGGTAGAGAATGTTTCCACAAAGAGTGAACAACAAACAGAAGAAGACCACTGAAAAGCACACTCACAAGACCTGTTTTTAAAGCACCGTCCATACCAAAAAATTTAATCATACTATCGCATGCAAGTGAACCGACAATATACGCAAGTGCAGCAAAAGAAATACACAATCCTATTTTATCCGCACTAAGATTCAAATTCCCTTCAAGATAAAAAGGAGCCATCGTTAAATAAAACAATTCTCCTGCACATAGAAATCCGAAGATCAAAGCATAACTTACAAATCTGAAATTTTTAAAAACCGAAATATAACTCTTAGTAGTGCCGAAAAAACTCAGTTGTTTTTTTTCAAGTTTGATTTCCTGAAAAGGAATCACATGCATCAAAAGAACGGGAATCAGACCCAATATAAACACAAATAAAAAATTCGAGCGCCAACCGAAGCTTCTATCCATCCATCCTCCCAAGAGGGGAGACAAAAGCGGACCTAAAGTTATAACGGAGCCCATCAGCGCTATAACCCTTGCGCTCTCATCTTTCTCATAAAGATCTGTAATACTTGTCCAACTTACGATGGGACAACACACAGCACTGGCACCCTGGAAAATACGCCCTATAAGCAACATAAGCAGAGAATTGGAAAACATACAAAGCATGGAACTGAGACAAAAAAGGATCATTCCTATGTACAGTGTTTTTTTCCGACCTATATGATCACTCAGCATTCCCCAAACAGGTGCAGCAAAGAAGGAAGCCATAAGATACAAGTAAACCGTCATCTGTACGGATTCTGTACTCGAAGAAAATTGCTTCACTATGCCAGGAAGACTCGGTAGAAAAATATCGGTAGCAGAGACCGTTGCTAACGATGCGCACAGCAAAATAAAACTTGTCATTCTTCTTGGATTCATTCTCTGAATCTACCACGAAAGTTCTTTAATCAAAGAATTTTTACTTTACGAAATTTTGGAGTCATCACTAAAACCCCTATCGCTGAGCTGTTCTTTGAGAAATTCAGAGTTTTGTAAAAGATGGGAAGAGATACCGTAGCGTTCTGCTAAAATGTGGATACCTCTAAAAAGATGTTCCGTCAAAAAAGCTCCTTAAGTTTGAAAAGAAATCACTATAGTCATGATTTCTCTTTCACATAGGTGAGGTGTTCGAAATTTTTGTTTTTTATTTTATGGATTTTCAGTAGTCCTTGCGACAATTTTTTCTTGAAGCTCAATGCAAAAATCATCGACAGAACAAAATAATTTGATTACATCTTCACTCATGGGTTCTCTCCTTTGTCTAGTAACTTGGAGTAGAACCCTCTTTTTATGAGAATATTCTAAGAGAATGTGAAAAAACTAGCCCGAACCCAGGTTACTAGCCAAAAACAATTAAATTAGGAGAAGAAACCATGGTTTCCATTCATTATTTATTCGAACATCCACAGTACATTCCCACACTTGCTAGATGGTTTCAAAATGAGTGGGCCAACGTCAATCCAGAAGCGACCTATGAATCAAGAATTCAGGACCTTAGCAGTCGAACACACGAGTCTCAGCTTCCACTCACGATTATTGCAACAAGAGGTAATGACTTGCTAGGAACATACAGTCTTGATCTTGATGATATGCACACCCGTAGTCACTTATCACCTTGGCTAGCTAGCGTTTACGTCAACCCAAAATTTAGAAGAGATGGAGTCGGTTCTTTTCTAGTAAAAGATGCTACGATACGCGCAAAGCACCTCGGGATTCAAAAGCTATATTTGTATACGCCTGATCAAGCTGCTTGGTATGCAAAAATGGGTTGGAGGGAATTAGAAAGAGTCGAATATCACGGAACTGTCGTAACGGTGATGTCTATGAATATTCAATAATACAAGGAATCGAAAATGAAACAAATTACCGAAAAAACTGAGAAGACTCCTTCCATAATTTGATTGTGGAACTTTCAAATTTGGGAGGGGATGAATCGGAAAAAAAATTGCGAGGGAGGAGTTCATTCTCCTTCTTCGCAAGCACGAGCGAGAACAAGAAGTGCTCGGAGCGAGTTCAATTTTGACTACTTTTTTTGTTGTGGATCCGTCACAGCCCATTGTTTGTGAGAAGGTTACTTGTCCTGAAGATCCTGAAGCCCTTAGAAAGCAGCTCAAAGAATCTCTGCGCAATTCTATCTCCGCATGGGTGGGGTTATTCCAATCATCGCAAGTATTGGTAGAGAGGAACTTAAAAACTCGTAGAGTCTAGTAGAAATAAGCTAATGCTTGATACCATGTTGATTGAATCAAATCTTTTGCATGGTCTATGTAAAGACTTCCCAAAAGATGTCGGAATTCATGTTGAAAAATAATAGCAGCAAAAGAATCTAGATAGCCTTTGAAAACTTTTCCTTCCAAATTTTGTGCTTCAAAATGTAGTGATTTATAAGTTCGCACCAAGCCTCTATCCAAACCTTTCGCACTCAGACAACCATGCCAGTATTTTATGTACTCTTTTGAAACTTGAGTGATGCGTGGGTTTATAAAAATTTGCTGCGCTACAGGTTTAAGCTGCGGATACTTTCGTAGAAAGGGATAGCGGGAGGAATCCAAACTTGCTTCGATGATGAAGATCTGTTGAGAGATCCCAACTTGGGGAGCTGCAATGCCTATACCCTCTTCATGATGCATGGTTGTGATCATGTGATCAACATCGCTGCGGAGTTTTTCATTGAAGCGCCCTACTTTTTTTTTGCAGGTGTATAGAGAACATGGTTTTTACAATCGGAGTATTTGTGCGGGTAGTTCACCGATTCCCAATGTATTTTTCATAATTTTCTTTCTGTTATTGTGAAAGTCTAAGAATACATTAAGTCCCTAATAGAACTGATAAATATTGCTTCTCCAAGATCTCGATATATATTTGACATTCTATCTTGACTTATGAGGACTGATGATGAGTTTGGATTTTACTTGTGAAGAAAGTTACCGGCATACCCGTGAGCATGTGACTCTTGCTCGCACACTCCTCCTGATGCCTATAGGTCTCAGGAATTTTTTTCTTTGGAAAGTGAAAAAGTTTACAGCAAGAGTTGGGTTTGTGTGGGTTACGCAGACCAGGTGAAAAATACGGGTGATACATTTTTATGCAATGTTGCGGGTCAAGACATCTTTGTAATTCGCGATAGAAAAAAGAATCTCAGGGCTTTCTACAATGTGTGTAGACACAGAGGTTCGCAGCTTATTCAAAAAGATGGCAACTATGATGTTCTTCGCTGTCCCTATCACAGCTGGATTTATGATTCATGCGGGGAACTTCTCACGACGCCTCTATTCAAAGGCCACGATGTCGAAGAAGTCGAGTCCGCGTATTATACAGAGCATTCTGAAAAGTTGTTCTGCAAGCAAGATTACCCTTTGTTGAATCTAAAGGTAGACAGCTGGGGTTGTTTTATTTTTGTAAATCTTGATCAAAATGCTTGTACTTTGAAAGAATGGTTAGGTGATCTTCCTGATCGTTTTGCAAGATACCCTCTTGAAGATCTGATTTTGAAAAAGCGTGCAAGTTTTGAAGTGAAAGCCAACTGGAAGCTGATTGCTGAAAATTTCATGGAGTATTATCACCTTCCCACCATTCATCCAGAACTCGTCAAAGTTTCTAAAGTGAATTTGCATTACCGTTACCAAGGTTCTGGCATGTATATGGGCTTTTGCACTTCACCTCTCAGTTCCGATCCTGAAAGTCCTTTTGACAAACTCGCAGCCATGCCTGGATTGAATTTACAAGAAGCTGTGAGTGCAATGTGGATTCATATATTCCCTAATATTTCTCTTTTCCTTCTTCCCAATCATCTTTTTACCCTGCTGCTGTCTCCGAGAGGAGTTGCAGACACAGTAGAATATACGGATTTGCTTGTACACCCGAGTGCAAGTCTTGATCCTCAGCATGAAAGCTATCTCAATGAAATTTTTCAGTACTGGGATCGTGTGAATAGACAGGATTTTGGTGCCGTAGAACGGGTTCAAATTGGAATTTCAAATAAGGCTTATCTTGGTGGCCGAATGTGCGAGCGTTTTGAAGAGCCTATACATCGCTTTCAAAATATGGTGGCAGATCTGATGGTTGGCAAACATAGAATTCCACCTGGAGATAAAGAGAATAGAGAGTCTTATTTTATTTCACAGAATTTGAAAATGGATATGAGACATGACTCAAACTGTTAAACATTATGATGTGATCGTTGTTGGTGTTGGAGGAATGGGTTCAGCAGCAACTTTTCATCTTGCAAAACGTGGGTTGAAAGTTCTTGCTTTAGAACAATTCAACATTCCTCATAATTTGGGATCTTCGCACGGAATCACAAGAATCATTCGTCTTTGCTATTACGAAGATCCTTCTTACGTACCAATCTTGCAAAGATCTTTCGAACTTTGGCGCGAATTGCAAGTTCACGTTGACCAACGTCTTCTCTATGAAACGGGTTCTATAGATGCAGGTGCTGAAGGAACTTTGACTTTTGAAGGTTCTCTAAGTTCTTGCAAACTTCATGGATTGAAGCATGAAGTTCTTAATAGTCAAGAATTGAAAAAAAGATTTCCTGCGTATGAACTACCAAATGATATACGAGCTGTTTATCAGCAAGATGGAGGCTTTCTTCTTCCTGAGAAATGCATAGTAGCTCATGTTATGGCAGCTCAGGCTTTTGGTGCTGATATTCGAGCGCGTGAAAGTGTAAAGTCATGGACACCAACTTCTCAAGGTGTGCGTGTAGAAAGTACACAAGGAACTTACGAAGCTGAGCAAATTGTGTTTACTGCAGGTGCCTGGATTGGTCAGTTGCTTCCGAAGATGGGTTCATTTACGAGAGTTGAGAGACAAGTTCTCGGTTGGTTTCAGCCGTTGGAACAGAAGATTTTCAAACCAGATCTGTTTCCTGTTTTCAATATGCAGGTTTCTGAAGGTCGTTATTATGGTTTGCCAGAATTTGAAGTGCCAGGCTTTAAGTTGGGACGTTATCATCATTTAGATCAGCAAATAAATCCTCAAGACTTAAATCCTTCCTGCAGTGAAGGTGATGAAAGTATATTGAGAACTTTTGTTGCGAAATACTTTCCAAAAGCCAATGGACCTACAATGGCACTCGCTCCTTGTATGTTTACGAATACTTTTGACGAACATTTTATCATCGATGAAGACCCTGAACATTCACAAGTGCTTATTGTTTCTCCGTGTTCAGGACATGGATTTAAATTTTGCAGTGTTGTGGGAGAGATTACAGCAGATTTAGTTCAGAAACGCAGAACAGATTTGGATATTTCTCTTTTCCGCCTCAAGAAACAGCGAAAGTTTGGTTCTTAAAATGAAAACACACGCAGATATTATTATAGTTGGTTCTGGAATTGTAGGAGCCAGCGCAGCTTATTTTTTAGCAAAAAAAGGTTGGAAAAATATAGCTGTGATCGAACAGGGAAATCTCTTTAAAGCGGGAGGTTCCACTTCCCACGCACCAGGTCTTGTTTTTGAGATGAACAGTTCCAAGGCGATGTGCCAACTTGCCCGGTGGAGTGTGCAAACTTATAGAGAACTAGAGTTTGAGGATGAGCCTTGTTTTTATTCCGTTGGAAGTCTTGAAATCGCAACAACACCTGAACGTTTGCAGGATTTGAAAACGAAATACGGAAGAGCCTTATCCTGGGGTTTGAATGCAGAACTCATAGATCCTGTGCAGACACGAGAACTTTTTCCTTTATTGAATATTGAAAAAGTACGGGGAGCTTTTTATGTTCCTGAAGACGGGATTGCAAAGGCCCTTCGTGTTGTTTCTGCAATGGCACGAGAAGTGAAAAATGTGTGTGAGTTCTACGGAAATACACGTGTGAGTGGCTTTCTCAAAGAACGAGGGCAGATCAAAGGAGTGCAAACGAGTTGCGGAAATGTATATTCTGACAAAGTTCTTATTTGTGGTGGTATTTGGGGACCTCAGTTGGGAGATTTATTAGGTATAAAAATTCCTTTGATCCCTGTTCAGCATCAGTATTTGAAAACATCTGCTCTTTTAGAATGGAAGGGGGAGACGCGAGAAGTTGCGTATCCCCTATTGCGTCATCAGGATCGTTCCATGTACTTCCGTCAGCATGCGGATTGCATAGGTATTGGAAGTTATAGTCACGAGCCTTTGCTTGTCGATGCACGTAATGTCCGTGCTCCAAGTGAAAAAAACGATCAACCTGCTTCTCTTCCCTTTACTCCGGAACACTTTCAAGATGCGTTTAAGTATGCTTGCGAAGTTTTGCCAAGTTTAAAATCTGTAGACTGGGGTGATCGCTTCAACGGAATGTTCTCTTTCACGCCCGACGGAAATCCTTTGCTTGGTGAAAGTTCTCAGCTTCGTGGATTATGGCTTGCAGAAGGTGTTTGGGTGACGCATGCGGCAGGTGTTGCCAAAGTTCTAAGCGAAATGGTTTCCAACGAATGCCCTAGCGTAGATTTGAGAGAACTGGATGTGAATAGGTTCTGGGACCATAGTTTCAGTCCTCAGTATGTTCGTTTAAGAGGCGCTCAACAGTACAGAGAGGTCTACGACATTATACATCCCCTCCAACAGATGGAGAATCCTAGGCCTTTGCGTACGAGTCCTTTCTATGCACGTATGAAGGAATTGGGAGCTGTATTTTTTGAATCAGCAGGTTGGGAACGACCTCAGTGGTTTGCATCGAATGAAAAACTGCCTAAAGAAGATTGGCCTTCTCGTTCAGGTTGGAATGCAAAGTACTGGTCTCCTATTATTGGTCAAGAACATAAAGCCTGTCGTGAAAAGGTAGCTTTGTTTGATTTGAGTGCATTTACAAAACTTGAAGTTAAAGGAAAAGATGCACTTTCGTGTTTGCAAAAACTATCGACCAATAATTTAGACCAGGATCTAGGAAAAGTTGTTTACACGAGTATGTTGAATGCAGCGGGTGGCATTATGTGTGATCTTACAATCACACGTTGGGAAGAAGATCGCTTTTGGGTGATTACAGGTGGATCTGTAGGAAGACATGACAAAGCTTGGATACTTCAAAATATGTCTCCTGAGGCTACTGTATCTGTGCAGGATATTACATCCACTTATTGCAGTTTAGGATTGTGGGGACCTCAAGCACGTAATCTTTTAGAAAACTTGTGTGAAGAGGATATCTCGAATGAAGGATTTCCATTTTACACAGCTAAAAATATTTATGTTGGTTCTATTCCCTGTGTAGCTTTGAGGCTTTCCTATGCGGGAGAGTTGGGTTGGGAGCTTTATACTCCGACGGAGTACGGATTGACTTTGTGGGATGAGCTTTGGAGGGTGGGTTCTCGATACGGACTTATTGCTGCGGGTGGTGGAGCTTTTGATTCTCTGCGTATGGAAAAAGGATATAGACTGTGGGGGGCAGACATCCATTCGGAATACAATCCTTTGGAAGCTGGTTTAGGCTTTGCTGTGAAGTTCTCGAAAGGAGATTTTTTAGGGAAAACTAAACTGGAAGAGATGAAACAGAAAGGTCTTGAGAAAAAACTGTGCTGTCTTGTTTTAGAAAATTCCGAATGTGTTTTGTTAGGAAAAGAACCTGTTCTGTATAAGGGAAAAGCTGTCGCTTATGTCACGAGTGCAAATTATGGATATACGCTTTCTAAAAGTATAGCCTATGCGTATTTGCCATTAGATTTGGGTGTTGTGGGGACTGAGCTTGAAGTTCTCTATTTGGGAGAGCTTTATAAAGCAAGAGTTGTAGTAGAGCCTTTGTACGATCCTAAGAGTGAGCGTTTGAAGGCCTAAGGGAGAAATATGGGGGAAAAGAAATTTTTGATTTCATCATAGTGGGTGGTGGATTTGTAGGCTGTGTGCATGCGAATCGATTGAGCACTCATGAAGACAGGAACACTAAGCACATTCCCTTCTTAAAACCTCTACCGCTGAGCCATGTGTGAAGATCAACTTTTGTCCAAACCACACCTTCGCAGCATCCTCCAGAGTTCTTTGTTTTTCTTAAATATGCCTACATCTATTCCCGACACACAGCGTCTTCCATGAAATTCATCGGGTTGCCCCTATCTTATTTTGGCCCTGATGGGAAGATAAGAACTTTAAGAGCAAATAGCAAAGGTCTCGATGGATAAGGAAGGGGAATTCATGAGCCGAGTTGAAAGCTATTATCATGATAAAATCCAAAAAATCTACCCTCTCAAAAGCCTATTCTTCTAATATTAAAGTATTTTATATACACAAATGTCAAACTGCTTTCTTTTGAGAAAGTTCCAGAGTATAGACTATGAATTCAATTAAAATATACGAGGTATTTCTATGAAAATTAAAGAATTTTATAACTTACTTTCCATTTTATTAGGACTGTTTCCTGCACTTGCCATAGGTAAACCTTATGATCCTAATCTGTTATCTGCTTTCATTGAAAATGGGAAAAGATTTGACCAAGTCATTTCTATTAAAATAGAGTTTGGCAATTATGGAGAAGGAGTCTGCTCAGGTGTCAGAGCAAGAACCCCAAAAGGTAAACTTGTGATTCTTACTGCTGCTCATTGCCTGCAAACAACGAGCAAGACTGGACAAACGCTTCGACCTTCATCGATGGTAGCTGCTAATATTAAAGTTACGCATTATTTCGAACATCCTTACTTTCAAATCGCTCCTCAATATGATCTTGCAGTTTTGTTAGTACCCGACAGAAATTCAGGAGAAGCTTTGAACTTTTATCAAGGAAGTCCAGAGAATCTTCTGAATGAAAAACTTGCTCATGTGGGCTACACTAGGAACTCGGAAAGAGCATTAATTAAACAAGCCTTTGAAATATTTCCTAATCGAGTTACCCAAACTCTTATCGAGCAGTCGCCTTTTCAAAACAAAGTTCTTCTAGGAGAGGCCGTCTATGGAGATTCAGGTGGACCTCTTCTCTTGAAAAATGCTAGCGGAGACTACGAGATAGCTGCTCTATTTTCGTTTATTTTGGCTTCTACTCACTCACGCAACATAAACCAATGGGTGCTCATCACACCAGATTTTATCAGACTTCTTGATTCTTTTTTAGAACAAGGTCCCATCGTTGAAACAAAAAATCTTATCAATGAAACGGGAAGAGTTCGTCAGCTCTGGATGAGTATAAAAGAGAATCCTGATGACTGTGATCAAGTGGAAGAAATATTAAGATCTTCTGCAGAGAGTCAGTTTTATTTCGGTCTCGCAGCTGAGGATACAGGACAGGCTGCAGCTGCAATGGAGTACTTCCAAAAATCAGCAAGTCAAGATTATGCTCTTGCAAATCTTGCAATAGGAGATCGACTCTTATCATCCTCTCCTCAACAAGCTGTAAAGTTTCTTGAAAAAGCTGCAGATCAGAATGTTCCCGAAGCTTTCCTACAACTAGCTAAGTGTTATTATTTGGGCGTAGGTTACAAGAAAAACCCGAACAAAGCGGTGACATTTTATCAGAAAGCTCTAGAGCAAGGCCCTTATCTTTCCGAAATCGTAAATGAGCTTATTCAAGTTTCTTTTGAACTAGCACAATTGTATTACAATAGAGGCCGTTTTCCCGCAGATTTTCTTTCCGCTGCTCAGTATTTTGAAATAGCAGGAAATCTTGGGGATGCTGATGCCATCCAAAATTTATCCATAGTCTATTTCGATCTTTCTCAAAAATACTCTAATCTTGATACAAAAAACGAGCGATTGTACTTGCAGAAAGCAGCTCAATATGGACATAAAAAAGCAACTCGCCTGCTTCAACCTAACACTACCTTGAAAACTATTGGAGTCGAGTAAAAAATGATCTTCAGAAGAAGTTTAGGATAATGCAAGAGTATCTTTTGAAGGCTTGTGTGGAATACTTTAATTTTATAAAAGGAAAAGTTATTTTTTCCAAATACCCTTCAAGAAGATTCCGCATTGAATCTTCAATTATTTCACGAATCGAAAAGGATTATTATCGAAAAAATCCGAGAAGACTTCTTCCATAATTTGATTGTGGAACTTGCGAAGCTTGTGGAGCTTTCAAATTTGGGAGGGGATGAATCGGAAAAAAATTGCTAGGGAGGAGTTCATTCTCCTTCCTAGCAAGCACGAGCGAGAACGCGAAACGCTTCGAGCGAGTTCAATTTTGATTTTTGACGATCTTAAATTTCAATAGCTCAAAATAAAAAACAAAACATAAAATATTTTTTAAAAGCATAAATCAAAAAAATAATCTCTGTGAAGTCGATCACGATTTTCACAGTCAGGCGTCTCTTTTTCAATGGGTAGAACTAAGCTCAACATCCAAATCATTGATTTGATCTCTGTAAAGATCCAAACTATCTTTAACTGCAGTTAGTTTTGCAAAGAAATCTACAGTAGATTGATTAAAAGGACATGAGTCTGCTAGTTGAAAAGAGCTTGCACCAATGGCATCTGTCGTAATTCCTCCAACTAGAAATCCTACTGCTGCTCCTAAGCTTCCAAATTTTTTAATAAATCCTGGAGCCATTTTTACTTCAGGAAGGTCTTTTACTAAACTTTCAGGTCGTTCTTTGGGTTGTGCGCGATACAATATTATCTTATTCAATAACAATCCAATTCTCGCCCGTAAGGTAGGACTATAGCTTGTTTCAGTAGGACGAAACATGGAATCAATATGAGAGTTATTAACTCCCCTTTGCTTCAATTCAGACTTTAAAGAGCTCATCATCTTAGAGTTTGGTACGTAGTGTCCGCTATGATTTGTTAAGCCGAGTATTTTTCCATCAGCTCTTAAAGTTCCGCTGAAAGCCGTTGCAACAGGATTTCCTGCTAAAAAGGAGGAATGCTGAAATATGAATTCATGTTTTTGTGAAATAAATATATTTCCTGCAGAGTCCATAACTCCTATGATTCCAGCTTCTCCAGCTGAGTTTGTATTTAGTTTAACAGGATCTCCAGCTTTGTGAGAAATAGGCTGATTTGTGTCTGTTTTATTCCAAACCTTTCCCTCGTATTTCCAATAAAGTGTGCCATCGGTGTGAACTGTCACTTCATAAGACTGCCGGTCGAATTGATCAAATGTAGATTTGCTTCCACCATCTTTCAAATATTGAACGCTAAATTTTTTATTAGCAGTACCAGGACTTACTTTTTTGGGTTCGTTTCCTTCGAGAATATAGCTTTGATCTTTGTAAGTTCCTGCTTTCGACATGGAATAAGTAGGATATTTTCCTGAGCTATCAAACGGTGAATCATAACTGAAAGCAAATTTTCCTGCAATAAAAGCTCCAATAATTGCTGCAGACCCAAGAGAAACTAAAGTTATTGCTTCTGCATTATCATAAATCCAATTGTTGTTTGCTGAAGGATAATTACTAATTGGAGCCGAGGTGACATTTTGTGAAGTCAAAATACTATTGAAAACTCCATCATCAACATCTTCCTAAAGCATTTCACAGAGGACGCCAGAATCTATGTTTCCTAGATTTTGAATAAGGGTGAGTGTTTTTTGATATGCTTTGAGATCTTCTGAACTACAAGAACTATTTAAGTGAGTGTTGTAAGCATATATTAAGTCCTTTAACTTAAGCGCTGTTTTACAGATCTCATTTTTTTTATCTGTAATGTTACGAATGAGTTGATCTGCGCTTGGTGGTATCTGAGTTTTATAAAATAATTTTTGTAAATTCTTTTTATAGTATCAAAATTTCAAGGCTTGAAAGTCTCATATCAATTTTAGTTTTTTTTGAAAACATGCGTCAAATATTTCCTTTCTTTATTTTTTTAGTCTGCGGTGTTGATTTTGCCTGCTTAGGCCCCTTCTCAGCTGCAGACGGACATGTTTGGCTCTCCTCCGCTTATAGTGGCATCATAATTGCTCATGTATAAGTCCTTTCGACATTAATCCCGGAGCTGTCCGAAACATGAGCACAAAAACCCATCTTGAAAACTTCCTTTTTCTACCTGAACTAAAATTGATTCGCATAAAAAAAATCTACGATCTCATTGATGGCAGACGCCTAAAATCTCTCGACGTTGTCTTTGAAATATAATGGCAGAGAGAGCGTTAAAAAAGTCACAATGGACCTGTCGACAACCTACAAAAGTACAATCAAAAAAACTTTCCGAATGCAAATACGTCAAAAAATCACAGAATGCTAATACACTACCTAATTTTTTGGATTATACTGTTTAAAGGCTTAACGAAAACTCTGATTTATTCATCAAATCCAAAAGTGAAAGGAACTTCAGCTGATGTGAGAGCTAAAGCAGGAACAGTTGCAGGACTTGCTACTATGATCGTAGGCGGTGTGTTTGCAGCTGCAGGAGGTTCCATGAACCTTGCCGATGGCACAGACAGCAACCCTGCTTCAGACTATCTCACAACTATGGGCAACATCTACAACGGACTTGTTGCTCAACCGCAATAACCCACCAGGCTCCTTTTTGAATACAGAGAGACCCGATTGCATCGGGTTATCGCTAAGACAAATTGCAAAGAATCTGCGTGCGATGGGAATCCCTACGAAGTGTGATGGGAAGAAGTGGCATCCTGAAATGGTGAAAAGAGTACTGACGCTTTAAATCTTGAAAGAAGCTGTTTTGCCACACTCATTTTAATCAGAGTAAATCCTTTGCAATATGGTCGAGATCGTCATCGTCATGAATAATAAGAACATCATCAATGTTTGAGAGATCATTTGCGTTTATTCCTAGGACATCAGCCCATTTTTTTCTAAAAAATAAAGCTGCTATCAGAACTATCGAAAGTGTTGAAGGAATAAACTTTATATAAGGTAAGTCAATTTTATACCCAAGATATAGAGAATATATAACAAGAGAAAAAAATATAAATCCCTTAATTTTAGACCAGATTGTAGTCTCCATTTTACTATTTCCCATGCTTTCCCTTTTAGATACGAACAACCATTTCGTTCTTCTTTGGATCTATTGTTACCTGCCCACCATAAGGAAGAATAAGCTGTGGATCAGAATGCCCAATGCATGCGTTCAAAACAACAGGGACGCTTTTATTGTAAGATCTAAGTACCGAAAGAACGGCATCTCTTTGCTCTTTTCTGTAAGCCAGTCTGCTTTCAATATCCAGAGGTTTATCAAAAAACCAAGACTGTGGTCGTCCCACAATGAGTCCTCTAATAGAAGATAGAATGCCAGCTTCCCCTAGACTCACTACAAATCGTCTTACAAACTCGGTAGAAGGCATTTCCTCTGAAGTTTCTAGAAAAAGGACCATCTTAGAAAAATCTTTAGGCACTCTTGAAGGAACTCTCATTAAATCTGCAAGGGACTCTAAACAACCTCCCCATAGAGTCCCTTCAGCTATTTGACTACCATCAAATAAAAGACCCTCTTCATTTTTGACCTCCTTCCTTGGAGTTGTTAGCAAACTCTTATCATCCCAAGGGTGAGACTCATCAAGGCAGTATGATGGTGATGTAAGTGCAAATGACTTCTTGCTATTGAACAAAGCCCACTCAAGACTCTCGACTGTTTCTGGGCACATAGAGGACTGCATAGCAAATTGAGTCATAATGCTACCGCCATAAAAACTTGGAATACCGTTTTGGAATAGGAAACTGCAAAGATGAGTGTTGTCACTATATCCAAAAAAAGGTTTTGGATTCTTTCGAAACACAGAGGCTTTCAAATAAGGAATCATGCGAATTTGATCAATTCCGCCAATACTAGCAATGACTGCTTTGATTTCTGGATTCATAAAAGCTTCGTGCAAATCAGAAGCCTTATCCTCCTGAGTTGCTTTTGCATTTAAACAGTGAGGCATGATGACAGGTTTTAAGCCAAAAACAGTTTTGAGTCTCTCAAGACCTTGCTCAAATACCCAAGGAAAGATGGCAGCGGCAGCCGAAGAGGGTGACACTATGGCGATAGAATCTTGTTTTTTAATCATAGAATTTCTCTCATAAGAGCAATTTTTAAATTCAATGCAGCCAAATATTTTTATCACAAAAATAGAAACCGAGTTAGGACTGCTTGAATATTACTCATAAACAAAACACACTCCTCCACTCTTGCTGAGATCTTCCACAGAATCCTGCGGACATTCCCATACGAAGGGTCTGAATAAACAAAAATTTCAGAGGAAGATAAGAACCGTAGGCGACCTTACTCCGACGAATGGATTGAATTTATCTTTTTAAGAATGAACGCGACCCGTTCCTTCACCGAAACTTTTGGAACTTCGACAAGGTTATACCCAAGATCTCTGTATACTTTTGCAACAGCATTGTAGGTTCTAACTGCTTCATCAAAATCCTGCTTTCTCTCCGAGTCATTTGCATAGATTTCTTTCCAAGGAGGGGTGATAAAGACCAAGTTCTGATAGCGGAACTTTTCCTTAACGGAATCCACAAGTTCTTCAGGAATTGATAAGCCTTCAAGATGGGAGTAACCGATCGAGTCAGGAACACCCCTATCAAAGAAAACTGGTCCTTTTTGTTCGCTAGCTTCAAGATACTGCTTTTTATCTCTCTCAATCATTAGGTCACGGAATGCAATCTTGTCTGACCAAGGCAAAGCACAGCCAGCTTCAAGCTGCTGCTCTTTGATAACTTGCCGCCCAGATTCTTCGACACAGTGATAACCCTGGCGCTTGAGTTCGTCTAGGATTGAGGTTTTTCCCCCACCTGGTCCTCCAGTGAGAATGAAAAACATAGGAATTGCGTATTCGATCATGATGTACCCTCCTTAAAAATTTTATCGATTGTGTGCTGAGAGAGTTAAGGTCCTTTACAGAAGGCTTGATTATTACAAAAGTCAGGAATTCTATTTTTATAGAATTTATGATTTTTTGATTAATCTTTTGTTTAATATCTGCCGCTCTTCGAGCTGCATTGACTATTCGTGTCTCTAGTAAAAGGTGATTTCATCAGTTAAGGTCCTTTCTTAATTGGCAAGAGATTCAGATCTATCCGAAAAAATCGTTGTGACCCGTTTATCGGATACTTAAGGTGATCGTATTGTTCGATAATAGCGCCAGCATATGCGCGTGAAATCTTATCAGCGTACCCATTTTCTTTTAAGCAATCTTGTTCGAAGTATGCGTAGCCAAGTGTCTTCAACTGTTCTTCAAGGGAATGTGCAGCAAGAGCAACAAGTCCTTCTCCTTGAAGACAAGGTTCGACGACGGTATAGTAAATGTACGCCGTTTTGGGATCAGGATTGTTAGGGTCATATTGACTCTTAGGTATTGCAACACTCATTGCCACAAGTTTGCCATCTTTGTTTACGGTACCAATGACAGTAGTAGGACTAGCAAGCAGAGTTGCCACGTTTGGAGCAACTATAATGTCGTCATCAATACCCAATACTGGCTTCATAATAAAATCATCATCGGGAAATGCTCGATCAAGCAGATCGACCATCTCAGAGATAAATGGACGCTTCCTTTCAGACGGATCTGGCTTCCAACATAGAATTTTGAAGTGTCTAAAGATCTGAAAACCTAAGTTCTGATACAATGTAAGAGCATTGCGATTTTGGGTAGCAACCGTTAATCGAACATTTTTTACTCCATTTGCACGCAGGAAATTCAAACAAAAAATCAAAAGTTCCTTAGCGACTCCTCTACCTCTCATTTTTGGAAGTACACCGATCGTTCCAATTTCACTTGTATGTGAATTTGAATCAAGTGATGCTGAGATGAATCCGATGATAGCAGAATCTTTTTTGATAACCCACATTTTGCTATCATTGTTCGTGGTTTTGGATGCCACCCAGTCTGCATAGTTTGGGACACAAATATCGATATTGTCTTTGAAGCTCTCAAGAAGAACACGATAACATTCTTGATAGTTTTTTTCTTCCAATTCTACAATTGGCATGTGGGTAGATACAGACTTGAGAGTATCAAGTGAATTTTGGAGTTCAAATGTTTCGTAGTATGGCTGAAAGCCTTCATGTAAACAAACGCTGAGCTTCTCCTTTGAAGATTCATGGATGGTAATTTCTATCCCAGCTCTGGTTGATGGCAATCTTTCCTTAGCTGTATGAACTACAAATTCGTAAAGTAAATCGACTTTCACGTCTCGATCTAAGCCTAAAAATTCGAGGCAAGAATTGTTACACTTGTTCGAAACATTATCAACTAAAGCTGCAACAGCTACTCTCTTTTTGCCATCAAAAATATCAAAGACTAGGTCAGTGGAAGACGTTAATTCTCCCAAAAATTCCTTCATATGGCGTTGCGACCATGACGGTAAAGTCTGATGACCGAGTGAGAAGCGAATCAGTTCTTTTGTTTTCACCTTATTAAATGGTTGAAAATGAAACATAGAATCAGAGCCTTTTCCTGAAATAAACCACTCTCTCTGTTTCCTCAAAACCCCAAAGCTTATGAGCATGAATGGAATGCTCGCTTTCAATACGAGTATCCGAGCCCAGTTCTGTTAGAGAAAGAGATTTTGCCCAGTCTTCTGCCGCAATAACAAGTTTACGACCGATTCCTCTTTTTTGATAATTCTCGTCTACCCAAATCCCCTCAATAAAAGCAACAGGGGATGAATCGCAACCATTGACATAAGGACGAAGAGACAACTCAATAAATCCGATTGTTTTGGATTCTAACTCTGCCAGAAAGCATGCAAAGTTATCTGCTTTAAGCAAATGTTTATGATCTCGTAATTCATCGTAACTTGCATCAGGCCACAGGGTTTTGCGCATTCGAAGCCATTCCGAGAAGTCCGCTTCAGTAGCTTTACGAATCAAAAGCGTCGTGCTAACCATGAATCCACTCTCTAAAATATGAATAAAAAATAGAAATCACTTTTTATCCTCTAAATTTGCAAGAACCTCAAAGACAGCTGACCCCTGCTCTTTTATAAGACTCTCCACAAATGAATCGCCATCAATAGAAGTTGTATCAACAACAAAGGGTCTAAGTGCATTGTTACTTAGGAACTCTGCGTGGTAAAGTCTCACACGATCTTCACCCACCACCCATTTACGGTTCTTGTCCCGTTCGATGTTTATTTCTATTTTTTGTAGTAAAATCTTAAGAACTATTTTGCCTTGCAGACCCTTTATAAAAGAAGCCAGTTGCTCAAAGCTAAATACTTATCAACAACACACGCAAAACCCTGAGATTGATAAGTCTCAATAATTTTTAGGGCAGAGGAAAACATTAAGTTCTTCAGGATATCGTCGTTATCATCCCAAGGGGCTTTGTAGCCACCCTTCACCATGTTGTAGATATCATCACAGTGGAGGTGTAGTCCCTTTTCAAGCTTAGTTGCCAAGCTATTTGCTAATGTAGATTTTCCGGCTCCAGGAGGGCCGGTAAGAATATAGGTTTTCATCTTGACTCCTCATATCTGAGATGTTCAGCCGCTAACTTAAATATTGTTTTTACCTTTTTCTACGAGAATCAGTTCTGATTAAATATTAGTCTGAAACAAAACACTCTCCTCCACTACTGCTGGGATCTTCCACAAAATCCTGCGTTCAAAATAAAGCTTGTTTATGTTTCGAAAGATGAAAAGAGAAGCGAGCGCATCCTCTGGCCTTTTGCAATTGGACATTTCACAGAAGGACGCATTCTGGTTGCATGGTGTGAGAAGCAGGGAGCATACCGCTATTTTCGGACGGAGGGGATTAAATCTTTGACGGTTCTCGAAGAACGTTATCCTCGTAGCAGAGAAAGTTTGTTTAGCGAATGGCATTCTTTAGAGATGGAGAAATTTGAAAAACGAAAGGAACTGTAAGATCTTATGTTCTGGCTTAAACTTGTGTCATCTGCTTATTCGTTGTCTTGTTTTTTTGCCTTTTCAATCTCGTTTTTAAAGTGATCGCCACTTATCACTTCGTTGAACTTGTAGATTATTTCATTTTTGTTAGAATCGGAAATTTCTTCAGCCATATTTTCAACCTTAAGATAGGAACCATGATTGGTAGTTTTATTTCCAAATAAGGCAGAGGTCTCCTTATTGTCCCACTTATCTCTTAATGTTTCGCGTTTATATGAAGTTTTTTCAAAATGTATATCATTAAGTCTGAATTTGCAAACATCTCCTTCAGAAAATTTCATTTTATTGACAGTTATCTCATTTAGAGTGTTTGCATATCTCTCTCCATCCTTTTTTTTGCATTCGTATTGAATACTCCAGAATTTAAGGGGTGAAGAAGACATTTCTTTGGGTGTGTTTATAGTCACATGGATTTTTGCATGTTTCTCCATTTCCTTGTCAAGTTTTGAATTTTTCTTTGAATCATCAGAAACACAGGATTGACCAAAAATTAAGCCAATGAGCAAGAATTTTTTCATATCGGCACCTATAAATTGTTATCAAGATTTTACCATAGTCTCAAAGCAATAGGTAGATTCGAAATTTTCCATACAAATAGAGCTATTTCATATTCTATTTAAAATGTAGCATCAAACTATTGCAGTACAAGTTAAATTCTTTTGATTTTGTAAATTTCTCAAAGAGGAGGTTCCATTTTTTGACAACATCAGGAGCTATTGTAAAGAGGCCTTTGTTGGCTTTTGATAACTCTGCTAAGGTGTCGACAGGCTCTTTTGAAAAATAGTCTATGAGAATTTTTTTTCCACAGTGTGAAACTGGCTTCATCAATGGCAAAATCTATATTTTTAAAATCGTAATGTTCTAGGAATAAGAACTATAAAGACATTTCTCTGTTGAGACTTATCTCGCTATCCCTACTTGAATATCAACTTTTATACTAAACCGTGCATTCGCAGCTTCCACTAATTAATGCATCTGCCAATGAATAAGACGAATAAGCACATTTCATTCCTGAGGCTTACCCAGCCATCCCTGCTTTGAAGATCAACTTATACCATAAACCGTGCCTTCGCAGCTTCCACCAAGCAGAGGATAATAATTAAGGATTAAAGAAGCGAAAATATCGGAAAGGTAAAACATGCGCAATCTTCCATATGAGCTATAAGATTTTCAATACTTTTCTGTTTTTAAATTATAACAATCCAAAAATCTTAAAGAAATCTAGGAAAAAACCTTACGCAGTAGAGAGAAGCGTCGAAGGAAGGAGGATACCAGCACGCTTGCGATTATAGTCAATATAGAAGCTATGAAAAATTTCAGTAGCGTCGCTAGCTCAAGACCTTTTAGCAATAGCGTGACTGCAATCAAAATTGGTGGATGATAGAAATACACAGCAAAAGCATTTGCGGAGAGGAATTTTTGCCATCGACTTTGCGTGTTGAATTTTTTCTTAAAAATTCCAATTAATGCGATAACAGTTGTGACGCACACCACACTTTCCCAAAGTGCAAAAATGAAAGAGCCTGCCTCATGTCTCCATATGGAAATCTCTCGAACATCTCCATAGATCATAGGAACCCAAGGAAGTACACCAACACCTAAAGAGATTAAGAGGCACACCTTAGTAACTTGTTTGTCTATTTGTTCCAATAGATTCTTTTTGTAGCTTGCAATTCCTGCAAGGAACATAAAAATGTAAGCTGAAAAATAACACAGAGATAGGTTCATAATCGCTGTGCCGAGTGGGAAAAAATGCCGGAGTAGAAACGCAAATAATGCAATGAATAAAATTAGCAAAGATATGTGCTTTGAGGAGACACTTAATGAAAATTTTGAAAGCAATCTATCAAATCCCTTTTGAACCAAAACGTATACCAATGAAAAAACCAGCAAAGTTTCTGCAAACCATAAGGGCCCTGTCCAAGAAAAGAACTGAAGTGTCTTAATTCCATACCAATATTTGCTGAAAAAATTTGCCCTCACATCTGCAGAGACGAGCACTGCACAAAGTGGGTGAAGGAAAAAGGTATAAAGGAGAGTTGGAATTCCTAGTCGGAATAAACGGTCGAGGATGAATGTCTTTGTTGATTTCCTCTCCAAAGAGGGAACCGTAAAGTATCCTGCCACCATGAATAGTAAGGACATAAAATAGGCTTGAGTGAAGGTTTGATAAAATGAAAAAAAGTAGAAGGAAAAATTACCAAAAACGCTTGACTCCTTGTAATACCAACTGCCGTCTCCGCTATAGGTCACGGCAGCATGCATAATAAGAACAAACATAATCATGAGAATTTTCAAATTGTCAAAATAGTAAACTCTTTGGTTTTGCAAAAAAACTCCGACATGAAAGTAGAATTTTGGTCGATCTTAAAGCTCTCTACGATAAGAAAAAAGTAGAAAGCTTGGGCCTGAAAGTTTGGAGATTGTAAGATCTATTTCGAGATGAATAAGACGAATAAGCACATTTCATTCCTGAGGCTTACCCAGCCATCCCTGCTTTGAAGATCAACTTATACCATAAACCGTGCCTTCGCAGCTTCCACCAATGAATGAAACGAGAGAGTGCAAATAGCCAATCACTGAGTCTATTAAAATAGATCAATAAGTCTGAGCGAAGTGGTTCTTCCTCATTAAGATAACACAAAATGCGTTCAGACCGTCTACACACGCATCTACAAATATGTGTTTGAGAATTTGCGAGATGTCCTCCAGGTAAAATAAAATTTTTAAGTGGGGGGAGCTGAGACCAAAATTCGTCTATTTCTTTTTCTAATAAAGTGATCGCTTCGGTATCAATATGTTTTTGATTTGTTTTAATAGGAGCAAGAGCAAGTTCCGCTCCTATTTCAAAAAGTTCTTCCTGTATTCGAAAGAGGGATTTAATCACAGGTTCTAGCAAGTGTTGTTTTGATGGGTCTTTGATGAGAAAGTCTCTCAAGTTAGCGATGTTTGCATTCAACTCATCAACAGTGCCATAAGAGTCGATGCGTAAGGAAGATTTTTTAACTCGTGTTCCATTCGCGAGTAGGGTCTCTCCCTTATCTCCGATTTTAGTATAGATTTTCAATGAGAACTCCTTTGAATTTTAATAGAACTTTCTAAAATGAGAAAGAGACCTATGAGTAAACTCAGTCCTTGTGAACTTGAAAGTTTCCCTTCAATTATCCAACCCCGAAAATCATCTCGAAAATATTCTAAAACAAATCGTAATACGCAATAAGAAAGGATTCCAAGTGTGCAAACTAAGCCGTGTTTGTATCGAGAGAGAAATTTAAAGTTCAATGTTAGAAGAAGACATAGAATCAGAGCAACCCCAGATTCTATAAGTTGTACTGGATAAATGAATAAGACGAATAAGACGAATAAGCACATTTCATTCCTGAGGCTTACCCAGCCATCCCTGCTTTGAAGATCAACTTATACCATAAACCGTGCCTTCGCAGCTTCCACCAATTCTGCACAATTGATTGCAGACGCATGGAGAGCCTCTTTAGAAATGCGTTTTTGCAGAAGTGAAATGTCACCGATCTTTGAATCACATCTTTCAAAATATCGGTCCCTTATGCCATCTTTAGCGCTGATTTTTTCTATCGTGAATTCCATTGCTACTACGGGGGAAATTCCATCAGAAGTGGATGAAGATTCTTTGACCCTTGCTATCAAGTGGTGTGCTTTCTTGGAACTCCATGCGCTTAAAGCTTACGGTGAATATCTTGAACCGGATTTAGGTGCTGCTCGTATTCTTTTAGAAAAAATAAAATTGGGAGCAGTACAAGATTATGATCGTTGTCGAGATTTATATAGACGAGGTTGGAAAGGACTGAGCACTCCGGATAGCTTTGATGCTGCGATGGAAACTTTGAAAGAGTACGGATGGGTTCGGACTGAAGTTCAGAGTTCTCAGGTTGGGAGAAAATCTGATGTCATTCGTTTGCATCCGAGTTTGAGATAAGTCAAATTTAACCACAGATTTAGAGCTCTTCTTCGTTAGCTTTTCCAATAAAACTATTTGAGTATGTTCTTCTAAACGCATCCCATCCGTCCATTCCTGTAAAGACCAATTTTCCACCTTCTAAAACAGGTCTCATATAAAAATAATTGGGTACTTCTCTGGAAGGGATCAAGTTTTCCTTGAGAGTGATAACCGTATTTCCATCTCCACTTATCATGTAAAGGTTACCATTTGCTGTTAAGACATATTTCCAACCTTCGCTGTCGACAGTTTCTAATACAAATTTGGAATCGAATTTTATGATCTTATCTTCAAGTGACTCATTAGCTTCGATAGGATCATTTGTTTTTTCCTTCTTCACAGATACATCTGCAAAGACTGGAAAAGAAAAAGCAAAACCTAATATGATTTTTAAAAATGAACTCATTTGAAACTCCTAAAATTAAAAAAACTAAGATGGTGGATTCTATAGAAAAATAGCAGGAAACTCAAGATGAGAGGCAACTGGTTGATTTTTATCGCCGTTTATGTTAGAATTCGACTTTTCCACGTAATTATAAGAGATTTCAGATGATACGTTTACAAATCATGTGCATTTTTTTGCTTGCTACCACAAGTGTGTTTGGAAGTGAGTTTAGTGATAAAGATAAACTGATTTTTTCTTTGGATTTGATTCGACACGGAGATCGTACCTCTATTGTTGAAATTCCTGCTATCCCACACCATTGGGATCAAGCTCTTGGAGAGCTAACAAAGAATGGAATGCTACAAGAGTTTCAGCTTGGTTTAAAATTTCGTAAAAAGTACATTGAAGAAACTCATTTGTTATCAGAAAAATTTCAAGAAGATGAAATCTATGTGCGTTCGACAGATTACAGTCGTACGATAATAAGTGCTCAATCTGTTCTTATGGGCCTATATTCTCCAGAATCAGCTCCCATGCTTGCAAACATTCAGCATCCATCAATACTTCCGACGGAAATTCAACCTATTTCTATTCATACGCAAGCTCACGATAATGATGAGCTTGTCTATATTGCTAGCAATAAACATAGAGGATGGAGAAATGAATTATTTGATAAATACTGTCATTCCTCTAAACTTTGGCAAGAGCAAAATGATGCTATACAAGATCAGTTAAAAATTTGGAGCGAAAAGCTTCGAATGCCGATCAAGGATTTGAAAGATCTTATTAAAGTTATGGATACGCTTTATGTTTATCAACAACATAATGTTCACATTCCAGAAGAAGTGTTGAGTCAAGATGAAGTCAATCGCATTATTAGTTTAGGTAAACGAGCTCATGCTACTACCTATGCACCAATAGAATTGGGTGGATCATTCGGAAGCGATCTTCTTTCAATGGTTGCAAACTATCTAAGACAAGCGAATCATGAAGGGAATTCTAAATTAAAATATGTGTTACTGTCGGGACATGACTCTACTATTTTAAGTCTTTTAAGTGCAATGCAAGCACCATTAGAAGAGACTCCAGGTTATGCGTCGAATCTTAATTTTTCACTATATGAATCAGACGGAAATAATCGATATATCGTTGTGACTTTCAATGATCAACCTGTTTTTATTCCCCTTTGTGGTGGCAATGTTTGTTCCTTAGAGCAATTTTCTGAGTTGGTAGCAATTGCTAAAAAATATCGAGATAGAGAAGGGCATCATCCACTTGGTTTCAACTCAGAAAACTCTGCTGACAAGGAAGAAGAAGGTAAAGGAAAAGAAGAATGTGAATTACAGTCTCATGATTCTAATGAATCTTCTTCATCTTCAAAAAGAATCACTGAAAAAGAAGCAAATGAATTTATTGCAAATCACAATATGAACGATATCAGAGCTTCTGTGGATTCTGTGACCAATGAGGAAGGTCTTCTTAGGCAAGAAAGAGATTGGTTGCTTCAAATTCGTCAAAATTTAAATGCCGGATACCTTAATCCAGCATGGTTAATTACTTTACCGCTAGATTTTGTAAGCCTCATTTTTCCTTGGTTTCGTCGTCATCATCACAAATAATACGTAAATCTTCTCAAAAAACTCGCAAATTTGATTTTTACCGCCGTTTGTAGTAGGATGTGATCTTTCCATCTATTTTCAAGGGGTCACAGATGCTTTTACAAATAATTAGTATTATCATACTTTTAGTTACCACAAGCGCGTTTGGTAACGATAAATTGATTTTTTCTTTGGATTTGATTCGACATGGAGATCGAACTTCTCTTGTTGAAATCCCTGCTATTCCACACAAATGGAAAGAAGGTGGGGGAGAGTTAACTTCAAAAGGAATGTTACAAGAATTCCAACTTGGTTTGAAATTTCGAAAAAAATACATAGAAGAAACTAAATTATTGTCAGAAACATATAACGAAGATGAAATCTATGTCCGTTCGACGAATTTCAATCGTACTGTGATGAGTGCTCAATCGGTTCTCCTTGGTCTCTATTCGCCAGATACTGGTTCCATGTTAGCAAACTTAGAAAAACCAGTATTCCTTTCCAAGGAAATACAACCTATACCTATCAACATCCAAGACGCTGAGTATGATGAAATTATCTCTTTCGCTACTAATAGTGCGTATAAGATTCGAAATAAAGTTTTATATAAAAAATATTCTTATGCTCTCAAATCGTGGAAAGAACAAACTTTTGCTATGCAAGATCCGTTAAAAGTTTGGAGTCAAAAACTTAACATGACGCTTGCAAACTTAGATGATCTTATAAAAATTGCAGATACACTTTACGTTTATCAAAACCATGGTGTTCTGATCCCTGAAGAAGTTCTAAGTCAAGACGATGTAGATCATATTATCCGTATAGGTTTATGGGCTCATGCAGTTAAGTATGCACCGAAAGAAATAGGTGGGACCTTTGGTAGCAATTTGCTTTCAACGATTACAAAATATATGCAACAAGCGAATCGTCGAGCACCTTCCAAACTAAAATACGTTTTATTGTCGGGACATGACTCTAGTATTTTAAGTGTTTTAAGTGCAATGCAGGCACCATTAAACGAAAATCCAAGGTATGCTTCGGATCTGAATTTTTCAATGTATGAGTCAGAAAACAAACAAAGATTCATCGTTGTCAGTCTTAATGATCAACCTGTGTCTATCCCACATTGTAGTGGCAGTTCATGCTCTGTAGAGCAGTTTTCGGAATTGCTTGAGATTGCAAAGCAGAATAGAGATATGAATGGATTGCATTGTCTTCATCTTATGAAAATGGAACTTTAATCTGTTTTGTTTTATCTCTGGGAAAACGGGTTTCAATAGAAAATAAGCGTCTCTTCTTAAAATAAGAAGCCCTAATCCTACCTTGATGCAACTCGACAATATGCTGACAGAGGCTTAAGCCAATGCTAGTCCCTTCACGCTTCTCACTCGTAAATCCACATGAAAAAATTCTATCTGTATCGATATCGTTATCATTATCATGATTCACAGGATTGCTAACGGTCAAAACAATCTCCTCACCATCATGAACCAGTTCACTTCTTACCAGACGTGGACTTTCGCAAGCAGCGATTGCGTTGTCGTAGAGGTTGGTAATCAGAGTTTTGATCAGCGTTTTATCACCCAGAATAGGGTAGGTGCATTCTGGTTTAAAGCGTCGATCTTTCTATCTTATTAATTCTCCGAGGTCAATGTTTTTGGGATTGCGTGCAAAATCGTCAGTTGCAATTTTCTTCATTGCCTTATGCAGGTTGTCGAGTAATTCTTCTCCTTCCCTTAGAGTCTCTATAATCAAGGCATCCTTCTCATCCAGATTTTGCAAAGTCGACATTCGTTTAAATGAATAAGACGAATAAGCACATTTCATTCCTGAGGCTTACCCAGCCATCCCTGCTTTGAAGATCAACTTATACCATAAACCGTGCCTTCGCAGCTTCCACCAAAAGCAGATGTTAACAGTATAAAGGCTTCAGGTAACGCACCTATATCTATAGAAATCCCACATGAGACGAGTTGGCAAGAGAAAGAGCAAGAAGTTGCTGAAGCCGTGAGTTTTCTTTTAATTGAAAAACTTAAAGATGCAATCACTGAACTGTTAGACAAGCATACTGATCATCAAGGCTTACCCAAAGCTTGGAGTATCAGTCACAGTTCTGATAAATGGGGGTACTGCACTCCTGAGGGAAATATAGGGTTTCATTGGCAACTCATCTGCTGTCCCAAATCTGTTTTAGAATATGTAGTGGTCCACGAATTGGCTCATCTTAAAGAACGAAGTCATACAGAGAAATTCTGGAGTCTAGTGAGATCTATTCTACCGAATTACGAATTGCAAAAGAAGTGGTTGGAAGTCGAGGGATCACGGATCTGTGCCAACTTTGAACCTTGAGCCATCAAGTCTTAGCTGCCAATAGGACTTTGTAAATTTCAACCATTGCCAAAGTATCAAGCTTACAATACGCAAGTAAATCTTTTCGAATTTTCTCTTTTTCAGCTTTGGAAATTTCAGGTTTCAAAAGCTTTTGATAAGCAATGAGAGCAGCCGTACCATCTGCAATATTCATGTCCTTATAGCTTAATTTTTGTACCAAAGCAGGAAGAACAGTCTTGATCGAAAAGGAATTATTAAAATTCGGATGGTAAATGTGCTTTAGGACCAGTTGATACAAATCAAAAACTCTATTGTTGATATCGTTTAGTTGGGATTCCGTCTTACCTCCAAAATGTTCAGCAAGTTCTCCAATAATGCCCTTCTCGAACCTTTCAAAATAAACAACAATAGAGCCATGCTGACCAACTGAATTGACCAACTCTCTTGCAAAATCTGGCCTAGGGTCATTGTTATGGTTCGGAAGGAATTCTTTGTGGGTCAGATTTCCTTTTTCATCCAAAATATGAACTGACCATTGAAATGGTATCTGCTTCCAAGGATTGCTTTTAGGAAAAAGAGGTAAGGCAGGGTTTGAGGTTTCGAAGTCCATAAAGTAGATTGGAAATATCAAGTCGCTTAGTGTTTTTTGTACTTCATCCGAAATGAAGCTTTTGTTGTCGATAAGAGCTTGACGAATTCTAAGTTGAGTGTCGGAAAGCTTGAAAGAGCTTGGTATGTCGGCAATCGTATCTATTTTTTTGCTTCTGAGTTCTCCAAGTTTCTTGTCGTTCACCATGTATAGCTTTGTGATATGGTCCTTGGGGAAATCTTTGCGACAGTAGTTAAAGAATCTACATTTGTTAGGATTTTTACAATGAGAGCCAACTTCAACTGTTGGAACTTTATCTTGATCCAGTATTGACCGAAATTGCTTCAGTTGCGTTGGGACAGCTTTCAGCTCTTCCTCCACGTCATTGATAACATCTTCAGTGATGAATAGTTCATTCAGATCATAATCGCCACCCTGATAGACGTAGGAAGAATTAATATGCATCAGTTTGCAACTATTCGCGGTGTATCCTAGGCACTTCAGTACGTGAAGTTGAAGTGCTATATCGGATATGTACTCCGGTTTCACTTTTGTGGAGGACTTGACTTCAATAATTTCGACTGAGTTGTCTTTGTTCTTTTTTAAAATATCAATTCGGATCGTGATGTTCTCGAAACAAAAAGAAGCTTCGAAGATATGCTCTATTTTATTATTTGCTAGTGCATCCTGTGTTGTAAGGAATGCTTGGTCTTCATCATCGTGGTCACCCTTTATCAAAGTGCCTTGCGGAAACTGTCGTCTAGCTAGAATGCCCACCTGTGTCCCCGTGCTCATGATGTATTGATCAAAGGGAGATACAGGGTCTTTAAGTTCAGGCTGATGGCATGTCAGATAAAGAGATTTGAGGCATTGAAGGCCATTCATGAATCGAGATTTTGATAGTTTAATTGGTTTTGTCACAATTCTTTCCGAATAACTGTTGAAATCCAATGATTGATCGGCGATTTGAAATAAAACAATGAGGATGAGGTGGCTTGCTTGTGAACCAATGGAGAATTGTGGTATATTAAACGTACTGTAATTATTGAAAAAACATTCTTTTCTATAGTCTCGATTAGTGTAATTTTAAGAACGGGTAGGTATGACGGGTACATACTTCACAGTAACAAATAGCAATCTTAATGACTTGAATATGAACCAAGCAGTGGAGTTTTTTAGAAAACTTCTACATGCTGAAGCGCGTCGTCTCAAGGTACCAGGTGCTCAGATCAATATTACAAGTAATATCAATGTTCCTGATGGTGGAGTAGATGCTTCAGTGCAAGGTGCAATTGTACAAGATAGTTTGATTAGACTAGGTACAACGTACTACCAGATAAAAACAGGACCATATAAAGCTTGGAACAAAGGACCTGCAAAGCATTTGCTATTTGGTGATAAGTCTCCCTGTCTCGAGAATCTTGGAACAGCAATAGCTGAGTGTTTCAGAGTCAAAGGGACTTATGTTGTAGTACTGTTTGGTTCCGATCCAACTGATTTACAAGAGAGTAAAATTAAATCTCTCCTAGTAAATTATCTTAATGAATGGTTTGAAAATCCCAAGATAGAAGTTTTTGGTCAAAATAAATTGATTAGTTTGCTTGAACCACACCTATCTCTGAAGCTAGAGCTAAATCGGCGAGGGACACAATGTACTACTTGGTCAGAATGGGTATCTCCAAAAGAGATGAGATTTAATCTTGTAAATGATGAAAAACAACAGAATCTTATTTTAGAAACTCAGATGAAGTTACTATCTGAATCAGCAACTTGTCATATTAGAATTCTTGGGGATCCAGGGATAGGAAAGACGCGTAGTGTTTTAGAAGCTACTAATCACATCGATTTGAGAGATTCTGTACTGTATTTCCAGACACCAGAACAATACATTGGAACAGAAGTAGCGATGATCATTAGACGAGATGATTCCGTTACGTCAGCTATTGTTATTGTTGATGAATGCGATGAAGATGCTGCTGGAGCTATTTGGCGTGAAATTGAACCGCTTAGTCGAAAAGTGTCTCTTGTGACAATTTTTAATGACGGTATTCAAATACGTCCAGAGACAAGAATTGCAGAGCCACTCTCTGAAGAAAAAATAAAGCAAATCATAATGGGATATGGAGTCCCCGACATAGAAGCCACTGAATGGGCAAGACTTTGTGATGGTTCTCCGCGTGTTGCCCACGTGATTGGTTGGAACATAATAAACAATCCAAGCGAGCCATTGAAACCGACTCAGTATGGTGATTTGTGGAAACGATTTGTTGCTTCAAGTACTGATACATCTTCTCTGACATACAAAGAAAATTATGCAGTGTTAGTTTATTGTTCCTTGTTTAGACGGTTTGGTTTTGAAGTTCCTGTTGAAAAGGAAGCTAAAACCATTTCTGAGATGGTCAGAGGATACGATGCAAACATTACTTGGCCCAAGTTCCAAGAAGTAGTCAAAAGACTAAAGGGAAGAAAGATACTTCAGGGTTCCAAAACATTGTATATAACGCCAAAAGCATTTCACATTTGGTTATGGATTAACTGGTGGGAGACATTTGGTACTGATTTCAATTACATTGAATGCTCTAAAAAGTGGGATGAAAAACTTGAAAAGTGGTTCATTGATATGCTGATTTATGCCGAAGAATCCCGAGCTGCTGAGAAAGTTGTTTCCACACTTCTTGATCCAAACGGCCCCTTCAAAGACGAGTCATTTTTTGAAGAGAGCTTTGACGGAAATTTTTTTTTATGTCTCTCAAAAGTCAATCCCAAGAAAGCACTGATGAGACTCCAGTCGATTTTTGAAAGCAAGTCAAAGCAAGATCTTTTGAACCTTGGCAGCGGTAGGCAATACATTGTTTTGGCACTTGAGAACATTGCTTTTAAAAAAGATCTGTTTTTAGATGCTGCAGAATTGTTGTTGAGGCTGGGGGAAGCCGAGAATTCTTCGTATAGTAACAATGCAACTGGCACTTTTACTGGCTTATTTAAACCAGGATATGGTGTAGTGGCTTCAAGTGCATTACCACCATTAGAGCGTCTGCCGGTACTTAGAGAGAATATTAAAGGTAGATCTGAAGATGTCACGACCATAATAGTTAAAGCTTGTGATTCAGCATTAGAATCTCAGCACTTTAGTAAGGTGGGAGGAACTCCAAAGTCAGGCCTTCGAAATATTGATGAACCATGGGTTCCAAAAACATGGGGGGAACTCTTCTCTTATTACCGAGAAGTTTGGGATCTTTTAAAAGATTCCTTGCATTTCATGACTGGGCAGAATCGACAAAAAGCTGTGGATATATTGTGTACACGTAGTCTCCAGCTTCTTCATTATAGTGCTCTTCATGAAGATATCTCTGAAAGACTTAGGAAGTTAGCTATCGAAGCACCGGAATCAAGACGTGATTTGGTAAGAAGTCTCAAATTTGAGCTGACATTTGGTAAGAAAAACAGTGATCCGAAAGTGACTCAAAATCTGCAAGAACTCTTGAAAGAAGTACAGGGGGACTCAGTTGACGACGTTCTTCGACGCGTTGTTGGTATTCGTACTCCAGATTACCAAGAAGCCGAAAAGGTAGCTTCAGACTTAGAAATGGAAATACTCTGTTCGAAAATGAAGGAAAATCCGGAAATTCTAGACCGAAACTTAGCGTGGTTAGTATCAAAGGAAGCAGAAAATGGATTCAGATTTGGAGAACTGCTCTATAAGCATTGTTCGGATTTAGAAACGATTTGGAAGGAAATTCTTCGCACAATTCTGCGAGAATCTGAAGCAAATGTTTATTTCGCTGCAGGAGTTCTCAATGCCTCAAAGGAGGCGGATGAACATCAGTGGAAAAGCTTTTTGAATCAAGTAGCTCAAGATTCATATCTCGTTCGTTTCTTTCCCGAACTTGTTTGGCGTACAAAATTTAACGAACATACATGCAAAGAACTGCTTAGTCTCCTTAAAGACAAAAAGATAAATTCTGTACAGTTGGAAATTTTTGGAATGGGTGGAGTCGTTAATGCTATATCCGAGCCACTCTTTAAGGAGTGGTGTCGTGCTCTACTTGATGAAGATAGTTCTGCAGAAACTGTTCTCCAACACTTCTTTTATTACTATATTCATAGAAATAAGAATCCTGTTTTTCCAATAGATTTAGCCCGAGAGATTCTGCAAAACAAAGAGTTTTTTGGTGGAAATGATAAAACTAGAAGTCGTTCGACCATGTCAGACCACTATTGGGTTCAATTGATCCAAAGTGTCATGAAATTAGATAAAACTGTGGCTTTTGAAATAGCTAATAAGCTTCTCCATACTCTTGATAACAAGGATTCTATTGCTGGTGGCTATAAGACCGAAGTTCAAAATACCTTAGGAGATATTGTAAAGAATTATCCTTTCGAGACATGGGAAAATCTCAAGCAGCTTATTGATCCAAACTCAGAAGAAAAGTCTTGGTCAGTAAGGGACTTTATTAAGCAGTTTCTTTTGCCACAGATGTTAGAGTTGGACTACGATCGAGCTGTAAATGAAATATTTGGATGGGTAGGCCAAGATGAGGGGCGAAGATACGTTCTAAGTCATCTTGCTCAAAAGTCTCTCGCAAAAAATTCGATCACTAGGGAATATTTAATAAGATTTGGCAAGACAAAGAAGGATAGAAGTTTGATCCATGCAGTATATGGAACAGATTTCTGGATGGGACCTGCAAGTGATCATTTTCGGAAGGTGAAAGAAATGTTCGAGCAGCAGCTCAAGAATGAGACAGAACCGAATATCAAAGCTTTTCTCTCTGAAAGTATCGAATACGCACAACATCAAATTGATTCTAGCTTGATAAATGAAGAGAGAGAATTTTAAATATTGGCCCTTGTATTCTCAACATCGCGGAGCATAGATAAATTGAAGATAGAAGAAACTTTGCGAATGGCCAAAGCCAGAGTTAGGGTTATCTTATTTAAATCGTATCGAATCATAAAGTGCTTCATTCAAGTATTTGCAGCAATTCCAGTTATTATGACTGTTTTGGATCTTATAGTGTTTGGCTTTCCCAAAAACCATTGGGTTCTGCAGCCTATACTTAAACCGCGGGCGACTTGCCACAACAATGATGATCCTGAAACAGAGGGTCGATCCTTTCGTTACAAAACCGAGATTTTTTTCAAACCTCCTCTTTACCTCTACGTTATTCCCTACTCTTGGTCACTTCCTTTCGAATTGAAAATTGAAGCTCAAGAGAAAGGTGTGAGTTTTACGCGAGAGATGAAAGCTTCTTTTAATAATAAGACTATTGAAGCAGAGACTACCGGTTCTAACTCAGGTGAAGCAGAGCGTTTTATTTTCATTAGCTGGCGATTCACCTCAAAGGGCCAGATTAAAATAGAAGGAATTGTAACTACACCAAATCCAATTACGGAGGATGAATGTCCATTTACCTACGAAGCAAAATACTAATCCTATTTTTTTGTGGTTTGAACAGTACGCAAGTTGCTCTGGCTGAGGAATATGGGAATGCATATTTACTTTTTCAATCAGAAGACTGTATTGATTCGCTTCAAGGTCCAAATGGCAAGATTCAGCAAGATGCAAAAATGCAAAACAGGGGTAATAATCATAGTCTTGCTAATCAAAACATAGCCATGACTTCCAAGGTTAAAGTTTGCAAGGCTACCTCAGCCGCAAACTTGGGATTCAGTCGCGCTCTTATAAACAGAAGTGCTGAAGGAACTGTACTCTTTCTTGCGCCGACAATGACTGCTGAGGAGGACTCAATTGAACTGATTTGTTATAGGTGTGCATTCGGAAAAATAGAGAAAAGTAAGTGCGGTCGATTCAAAGAAATTCATGGAAAAAAAACTGCAGCAGAAAACTGCCCTAAGCCGTAGTAACCGATTTGATTGTGACAATTTGATGAGATTTTGCCTCATCAAAATTCTCATCAACGTCTCATCACCACATGGGTGATTTCATGAGATTTCAGATCGTTTCACTTAAAAGTGCTGCAAGACCTACTTTCGTAAGTTTGTGTTATTTTTAGATTTTAGTGTGATTATCTTTTAGCCATTTCAGAAGATGAAATGGCGGTCCATCGACTTCTTTCCTCGAACTTTTGTGTCGTCCCTATGAAGTGATTGACCTCATAGAGTTTCAGCATTGCCCTCCATACCACGATAAAATTGTCCTCCACCAAAAATATATTGTTGAGTGCCTATCGATTAGACAGATAGCTCGTGAATTTTCGTCGTCCAAAGAAGCTGTACGAGTTGGATTGATAAGAGCAGGGATTACATTGCGTGATGCACACAACCCTCACGGACGACAGAGTCAAGCAAAGTATGGTGAGAGAAGAGTTCATGGAACAGTGGTGGAATTCAAGAAAGAAGAGAAGGTTGTAAAAGCTGTAAAGCAAATGAGAGAACAAGGTTTATCTTTGCGACAGATTGCAAAGAACTTGAGTGCAATGGGAATTTCAACAAAGTGTGATGGAATGAAATGGCATCCAGAGATGATCACGCGAATCTTAAAATGATGATCTTTATAAGCCTTTAAAATTTAGAGGGTATTATGCAATCGTATTTATCTAAAAACTCGAAGATTTGATCTGGATTTAATCGCTTTTCATTTACTTCTTTTTCAAAGTTGCGTAGTAACAAACAGAATTTTGGGTTGCGGACCTGCATAGAACCTAATTGGTAGCATTCGGGATGGTGATAGCGGTATGTCCATAAAAATGATAGATTAAGATTAATTTGAGGCTCTTGTTTTCCAATGACTAATAATGAACTTTTTTTAGATCTTGTTTCTTGCTGAACAAATTTTTTAATTTTTGGCTCTTGCGTTACTCTATAGTGAATTGCACTTGCAGCGAAATTTTCCAACTTTTTGTCATCTGAGGTCCGTTCGAAAAAGATATTTTTGCCTGCATTGACAAATTGAAGACGATTGATCTGTTCAACGTCTTTAGTATCAAAAATTTCGATTTCAAATTTCCCACGTGGACCTATTCTGTAAATGGTACTATCAAATAGCAATAATTGCACTGACGGAGATAATGGAAAGAAAATCTTAATTCCTCGCTGTAAAAATCCAGTTGTTCCCCTAGAAGGATCCTTTTCCATGAATTGATTATAGATCACAACAGGATGGTCGGAAGTTACAAATTGGTGGTCAGTTTTATTAATGAGCAATCTCCATCCAAGATCATATATGCATGAAAAGATATACATAGCTCCGCTCATTGGCAGTAAAACAGGATTCTTGTATTCAATCTTAAAAGGAGCGAGCATTTCTTTGCTAAAGCCCCCTTGGGTTTCTAATATATCTTTCATAAGCATGTCAGTCGTTTGACCTAATTGCTTAGAGATAGCTTTTGTTCGTAAGTGTTGCATAGCTATAAACATTAAAATAGTATTAAATTCTATCGAAAATGGTTCAGGTTTTATGCGTTTTTCTTCTAGTTTTTTTAAATATACTGCTTCAGAAGCCTCAGCGTTCGACAATATATTTTCAACAAAACCATCTTTTCCATAGAAAAATTTTTCATAACATTGATTTTTAATCGCAGCTCCTGTAATTGATTTTGCTATTTTTATGTTATATAGATTGATAGACTTCTTGTTTCTATTGCATGAAAATCGACGTAAATAGAATAGCGGAACATAATGTTGCTTTTTTTTATGAGTCAAGTAAAACCTTTTTAACAAAGATGTTTGAAGAGATTTTTTCAAAGTACTTTAATTAGCCAGAAGTACGTCAACGTAATTTGAAAAAATCTCCAGATTTAGGAAATGTTTATTGAATCAATTTGGTTTTCAAAGTGATTTATTAACATTTCAGAGAATCTTCCCAGATAGACACTACGCACTACTGAATCAAGGTTAGCCTGGTTTTCGGGGCGTTTTAATTTCCATTGGATTTCTTGGCTGCTAACTATAGTAGGGTAAATCCAAGCTTTATTTTCCCACTGATCAGCACAATGGGTGAAATCACCATCTTTGTCATACGACCATGTCACAATTTTATTTTCATCGATGAAAAGTTTGATGGTTTTCAGCAGATTATCTGAGTTGGTGTTAACCGTTCTTAAATTTAAGTTCATTCGAACCTCATGTTTAGAAATTTGTTAAGACTCGCCTTGCTTAAAAAAACAAAGTCGCAAAAATCTTATCGGTTACAAATGTATTTTCTTTAGGGATATTTTTTATGGTATTAATTTTATTTATATATTTTTGTTTTTTCAGGGGGTGATTTCGAAAGTCACTTATTTCGCAAGGTTTTTTAAATAATGTACTCGATGCTTCGCATCTTCGGCTTTTTTGTTTTTTCAGGGCTCTCCACCGGTGATCAACCTTCTGTCGCTGCCCCACCTTTCGGTGAGGGGCAGGCTCCATACGGTGATCACCGGTTACGATCCCTTCTGGGTGCTCACCCCATATGTGTGCTATGAAATAGTTAGATCCTAATCTCCCTCAAATGGGTGTGAAGCTATAAATGCTATTTTAGTCTCCACGGTCTTTATTCCTCTTTTTATTTTAGCTGCAAAATCAGGATCTAAGTTGTCTATTTTAAGAATACGATCCAAACTGTTTATTGTTACGGTTGCCAGTTCTTTACTAAAAGTTTTTGAAACCCAAATATAGGAGTTGATAGCATCTTGGATTTCTTTAGCAGCCACAATCATGTCATTTGCTTTCTTAGGATGAGTAATTCTATTTCTTACTTTTATCGATCGTTGAAAAGATTGCCATCCTTGACCAGTAACACTTAGACTAAACCGTCCTCCAAGACTCTTAAAAAATAACCTTGATGTTAGTCGTAAATTTGTGTCGATCGGAAAAAATTTTTCTGAGGCTTTTATTTCGTCTTTATCAATAAAAAACTGCTGTTCTTTTAATACACACATTGTTTGATAATCTATTTTTTCCGGTGATTCAATTTCAAGTATTTCCTGTTTCATTGCTGCCACAAAACCATCCAACATTGAAAAAAATGATCGTATAAAATTGCGTCGATGGAACTGGCTATCGCTATTAATTAACTCTTTATAAGCTAATTGAACGTCTTCAGTTATCACGTCCCAAAGGGCAGTAAAGCCTCCTTTATCATTCACGCTTTTTTTCATATTTCAGCCTATTTTATTTTGAGACAGTGGCCACGATCATTAATATTCCATTCTGGAAGGTGCCAGAGGTGCCAATGCTTATTTCTTGTGCTCTGGCACCTCTGGCACTTCCTTGATCCAGTCAGAAAGTTGAGAAAATAAATCTGCGAGCAACTTCTGTGTTGATGGATCGGTGTCATTCAACTGATTTTTGATTCTATTAAGTATAACATTTTTATCTTTGCTCTTCTTTTCATCACGAGGAATGTCTCTTCCGAATGCAGAAGCAACAAGATCCTCTGCGCGCATGTCTAATGCGTTTGCAATATCGATGATGAAGCCGAAATGGGTATCACCCAATTGACCCGATTCAAGACGTGCAATGGATGATTGTGGACGGTTGACCTTCTCTCCTAGCTCCGCTTGTGTCATCCCTAATTTCTGTCTCGTTTTCTTAATTATATTTCCAAATTTTATCATGAATTCGCTATCCATTCCGGCCTCCCGTCTATCTCTTGTTTATATCACTGAATACTTTTTATGAACAAGGGCTTGCACGAAATATGCATGAGTGATATTAATATTAACTAATGATATAAATATGCGCTGGAGCATTTATGACTGAACAACTTATTGATATTGCTTTGAAATATGCCAAGTGGGGATGGCCCGTTCTGCCGCTTTATTCGCCAATTCGAGGAAAATGCGACTGCGGAGCCGATTGCAAGAGCCCTGGCAAACATCCCAGAATAAAGGGCGGTGTGAATGCAGCTTCGCTAGATTTGGAATGCGTTCTTAACTGGTGGCAGCAATGGCCTCATGCAAATGTTGGTATTGCAACGGGGAGAGTTTCTAATCTTGTTGTAATGGATCTTGATGAGCGTCACGGAGGAGTTCATTCGTGGACGCAATGGGAGAAAACTCATTCAACAAAGACAAGTTTAATTGCAAAGACTGGCGGAGGATTCCATCTTTTCTTTGATGCACAAGGACATGAAATTAAAAGTCGTGCAGGTATTCTTCCGGGTGTTGATGTGCGTGCAGATGGTGGTTATATCGTTGCTGCAGGGAGTTTACATCATTCAGGTGTTCCCTATTCGTGGATTTGTAATGAAACAAATACACCGAGCCCTTTGTCAGATGAATTACGGAGTTTACTCGTAGGAGATGCCTCGACTTCGTTTTCTCCCTCGCTACGCTCGGGAGAAAACTGCGCTCGGGATGACAATGGGCTTCAGATTCTTGAGGGAGGACGCAATGATTTCCTCACACGCATTGCAGGCTTACTTCGTCGTGAGGCATGCACACCAGAGCTTATCAAGCGTACACTCGATGCAGTAAATTATTCAGTCTGTTCTCCCAGTCTAGATTTCGTTGAGGTACAAAAAATTGCTTACGGGATGAGTCGCTACGATTCCAAGTGGGGTGAAATTAGCAGTCCTGTAATTAAAAATTCTGAAGCACCACAATTAAATCCTGAGATACTACCTTCTATTATGCGTAATTGGGTCAATGATGCTGCAGAGCGTATGCAAGTGCCTCCGGAATTTTTTGCAGCACCTTGTCTCGTTGCTTTTGCTTCAGTTGTTGGTAGACAAGCGGGGATATTTCCAAAACAAGAAGATAATTGGTTTAAAGTTCCTAATCTTTGGGGTGCAATTATCGCAAGACCTGGGTTGTTTAAATCTCCTGCTATTTTGGAATCGACATCTTTTCTTCGCCGTTTAGCTGATAAAGCTACATCACAATATGAAATCGAAAGTCTTAAATCTGAAATTAATACTGATAGCATCAATGCACAGATTGAGGGTCTTAAAGAAGCAATTAAAAAAGCAGCAAGAGAACAAAAATCTCAAGAAGAGATCGAAGAGATTCAAGATCGCATGCATCAACTGCGTACAAGCCTTGATGATCAGACTTGTATTCACAAGCGTTTCATCGTCAACGATAGCACTGTAGAAAAACTTGCTGTTATCCTCAAAGAAAATCCAAATGGGGTTCTTCTGCTGCGCGATGAGCTTGCAGGTTGGGGTGCTTCTATCAATCGTCGAGAGGGAGATAGAGAGTTTTATCTAGAGTCTTGGAACGGTAATGGACCATTTACACACGATCGTATAGGACGTGGCACGATTCATATAGCAAATTTATGTTTATCAATTTTTGGTGGGATTCAGCCCTCAAAAATAGATTCTTTATGTTCCCCGCTAGGTGGTGGGTCTGATGGACTCATTCAGAGATTTCAAGTTTTAGTGTTTCCTGATTCTCCGAAAACTTGGAAGAACGTTGATCGAAAGCCAAGAGAAGCAGAATACAAAGCACTCGCAGATGTCTTTGCAAAGGCAAGTAATCTGTCAACTCACTATCCTTCTGCAAAAGATGGATTGCGTTTTTCGAATCAGGCACAAGATCAATTTAATGTTTGGCGCAATGCTCTTGAGCACAAACTACGATCCGGGGAGATCGAATCTGAAGAGTTCGAGTCCCATCTTGCAAAATACCGTTCTCTAGTCCCCTCTCTGAGTCTTCTTTTCGAGATTATGTACGCTCTATCTGAAAGTAGACCTCTTCATAACGTCGGAGCAAAAAGTACTGAAAAAGCGATTGAACTAGCTCATTACCTCGAACGTCATGCAATGAAAGTTTACAATGAAGAACTTTCTATTGCACAAAAAGGAGCACAGCTTCTCGCACAAAAAATAAAAAGTGGAGCCGTCAAAGACGGCGACAGCCTTAGATCTATATACCGACGTCATTGGTCTTGGTTAGACACATCCGAAAAACTCGACAAAGCGATCTCTAAACTTGAAGAATGTTCCTGGTTACTTGTCGAAACCGTCACCAATCACACTGGAAAAAGCAACGTTATCCGTATCAATCCTAAAGTTTATCAATTTTCATTCCCGGGGTAGACCTTGCAAGAAAAGGTGGACATCACGAATGAGCATGCTCGAGGTCTGTGCAAAATTTGCACTGGATGTAAGCAGAGCAAAGCGCATTCTGATTTTCATCTCAAGGGTCTCGATAAGTCGGGCTCTCCTCGACTCCAAAGTATTTGCAAGGATTGTGCAAATGCTCGTCGCGTAGCTAGGTACCAAGCTAAGAAGCCCGAGAAAGAAAGAGTTTTTGAGTCATCGCTGCGCGATGACTCAAAAACAACCAAGTCTGAAAAAAAAATTGATATTGCTCAATTTGGAGTTGAAATTGTTTTTGTTGATGACAAGTCATCAAGCAAGATGACTGAAGTCATGTTGGATTATCTTGAGGCTGTTTATGCAATACCGATATCAAACGCAATCCTACAAACAAGGCCCCAAAACGAAGAACGGAATCTCTTACGGGCGGGTTAGTACTTTCGATCAAGCTTTTAATCGTGATGGAGCGCGTCGTGAAGATGCTTCACCAGAAGCGCAGCGTAGCCGTTGCGCAGACCATGTTGTTTTTCTAAATGCAAAGAAAGGTGGAAATTACAAAATTCTCGAACATATCAGCGATGAAGGATTTTCAGGTAAAAATACAAATCGTCCTGGTTACCAAAAAATGTGTGACCTTATCGCAAGCAAAACAATTGAATTTGTTGTAGCCACTGAATTAAGTCGTATAAGTCGAAGTGTTGTCGATTTTTTAGAATTAGTTTCTCACTGTGAAAAACATAATGTTGATTTATTAATCATAGGTTTGGATCTCGACACATCTAGTCCCATCGGACGTGTGATGGTTATCATTCTTGTTGCCTTAGCACAGTTTGAACGGGAGATGACAAGTCAACGAGTCAAAGAAAATGCTCTCAATAGGCTACTGAAAGATGGAAAAATAAACGGCGCGGCAGAAATACTTGGATTAGATCGAGATCCTGCACGCGCCGGTCATTTTTTAATTAACTACGATGAACTTCTGAAAGTAGAGCAAATACTCAAACTCTTCTTGAAGTTTTCCAGTAAAAATAAAGTTCTTAGTGAAGCAAAAAAGCTAGGTCTTACAGGTAAGGAAGGTCGTGAATTAACTCATCATCTAGTAGATTCAGTCATTGAAAATGCAAAGTGGCGTTATCGAGGGCTTTGGTATGCAAACAAAGAAAATGAACATAGAGATCCTTCTGAATTACCTGAAACAAAACGTTTTCAAATCGTTGAGCTTCCTCATGGTCCACTTATTGAAGACAAACTACTAAGCCAAGTTGAACATAAATTGGCAGATACTTTTGAAAATCGTAAACGTAGTGGTAAGGATGGTCGTATCTACTTACTCACACATATTTTACAATACGAAGATGGTTCCACTTATTACGGAGGATCCGCAAAAGGTCGTCAGTATTTTTATTACTACTCGAAAGGAGAAGGGCCGAATATTCAATGCGAAGATATAGAAAAAGTCGTGATTGATAGGATCAAAGCTTACTTTAAAGGAAGTGAAATCTTTGCAAAGCTTGTAGAGAATGCAGTTAAGAAACGTATCGAAGAATTGCCAAAAATAGATCATGAAATTACACGAATTCAAAATGAACTTCATGATCTTGACGACGCTAACAAAGATTTGAGAGAACAGTTGAGAGAAAAAGAATTGCGTTCTCGAAGTAGTTTTATGAATTGGTTAGAAGATGAAGTTGAGAAGATTAGAGAGCAGAAACAAAGAAAAGAACAGGATATTGAAATTCTTTTTCTAGCAAGAGCGGATTTGATGAAGAAATCAGGGTTGGAGAGTTTGGAACAGACTGCCTCTGAGTTTATTGCAAAGTTTGATCAGTTAACAGGTGTGCAAAAGAGAAGCTTTATAGAGAGAATGATTTCGAGAGTTGTGATTAAGAAAGACAACAAGATTGAGCTTCATGTTTTGTGGGATTCCTCGACCCGCTTTCGCCAAGGCTTCAGCGGGCAAGCAGCTCAAGATGATGGAAATGAAAAATTAGAAAATAATAAAAATGTAGCAAACAGTGTGTACTATGAAGGACAAAAAAAAGTCGTCTGTGAGACGACTTTTTTCGAGACCATCAGTTCGATTAGAGAACAAAATGGCGGGAGAGACGGGACTCGAACCCGCGGCCTCCGCCGTGACAGGGCGGCGTTATAACCAACTTAACTACTCCCCCGAGTTTCGTTTTGTTGTGCTTCGTGAGCAGGGATCGTTTTAAATTATTCCCAGAAAAATGCAAGAAGAAAATTACAGGCTTGTTCCTGAACGCTTGGCGATACGAGTCTTGTTTCCGCTCTCATCAACTTTGTAACCAATGCGTGATGGCTTGTGTGTCTTTGGATCTACAAGCATCACGTTGCTGAGATGTATCCCAACAGCCTTTTCGATAATGCCACCATCTGGGTTTTTTGCGTCTGGCTTTTGGTGCTTTTTGAAGAGGTTTGCGCCTGCAACAAAAACTTTGTAGTTTTTGTTGTCGATGCGCTCGACTTTGCCTTTGTGTCCGCGTGAACGTCCGTTCATCACAATAACTTCGTCACCTTTGCAAATTTTAGTCTTGTTAACGTGTTTGTCTAAAACTAGTTCCATGGTCTTTGTCCGAAAATACAATAATTATAATCTTGTTGCCCGCTAAGAAGAGGCTATATTTAAGAAAATAGGCTGATTCGTCAAGGATCTTTTTGCTTTAAATGAGGCTTTAGTTTTCAATGAAGATTATATCGAAGTTCACTGCCAACTCGCTTTTTCCTCCAACCTGTCTCCTTTTTCTGTCTTTTTTATTGTCAATTCAATGCCTTGCAATTGATGCCAAAACCGTTGAAGAATTTCAAATGCCCTCCTCAGCAGACCACACCCAGTCGGGTCATCTAAGCCCCACAGAAGTGAGTCCCGCGAAAGTTGTACATTGGAAGGCTATCAATAGTTTGCGTTATCCTGATGGTTCCATCGTCGTATATTTGAAACTTACAACCGAAAATGATTTTTCAATCTACGCGACGCATCTCGAATTCACCAGCCGTTCGGGTTACTTTCTTAAAAAGATAAGTCCACCACCTTCAAAAGAAGTTAAGGACCCTGTCGAAGGAAAAATCGTATCCGTTTACTCTGGCGGCGATTTTATTTTGCAGTTCGAAGGGGATGAATCTTTCGATAAGTCTCAATTCCCTCTCAGTATTCGCTATGTCGCTTGTACTGTTCGTATCTGTTTGTTTCCTTACATAGAAGAAATGGAAATACCGACATTCAATAACACTGAAAGTCTTCCTAACAATTTAAATGCTTCTGAAATTTTGCAAGCTCCATCAACCCACGTGATTCATCCAAAATCTTTTGGTGAAGAAGAAACTTTCGAAGAAAAACTTGCAGAACGACTCCAACTCGGAAATCTAGGCCTCTTAATGATGTTGTTAGCTCTCTTCGTGGGTGGATTGCTCACCAACCTCACGCCGTGTGTGTATCCCATGATCCCCATCACTATTCGACTTCTTGCCAGTCAAACACGAAAACCAATTCATGCTTCCAGTGCTTATGCAGCAGGAATAGTCCTTATTTATAGTTTACTCGGTCTGTCTGTTGGTTTTACAGGAACACTCTTCGGTCAGTATATGGCTAATCCATATGTGAACTGGGCTTTAGCTCTCGTTATGTTTGCACTCGGATTCTCTATGTTGGGATTTGCTAAATGGGCCTTTCTCACACGACTTGGAAATAAAATTGGGATTTCTGAACCTGGTTTGGGTCAGTGTTTTTTGATGGGTTGTGGTGCAGGTCTGGTCGCCTCACCTTGCACAGGCCCTATACTCGCAAGCATACTCACGTTCATCATTGCAAATAAAGAACTCGGTCGCTCCACTCTTTATATTTTTACTTATAGTTTAGGTTTCGGACTTCCTTATGTAGCGCTGGGAGCCTTGTCAGGAACTTTCGCTAAAAGAAAAATTTCTCCAAAAGTACAAGTCTTCGTGAAAGTTCTTTTTGCTGCAGTGATGTTTGCGCTCTCTCTTTATTATCTGCGTATTCCTTTTTATGAAGTATTTTCAAAATGGAAACATTATTGGCAGTCCATTTTTATCATCACAGGATTGCTTGGGTTCATTCTTTGGAGACTTTTAGGTTTTGCTTTGAATCACAGGAAACTCCACTGGTATATGATTCTTCCTGCACTTCTACTCGGTGTCTCTATGTTTTCTGGAAGCAGATGGATTTTCGAAGAACAGACTGAGAAAGTTTCCAACGAACATATAGTTTGGTATGATAATGAAAGTGATGCATTAGCAATGTCAGCAAAACTGGGTGTTCCTCTTCTTATAGATTTTTGGGCAGAATGGTGTGCTGCATGTAAGAAAATGGATGCTACAACTTTTTCCGATGCCCATTTTATTGAGGAAGCAAAGAAGCTCAATGTTCTTTATCTCAAAGTGGATGTGACTCAAGATACTCCTGCAAATACCAAACTTCTTGAAAAATATAAGGTGCAGGGACTTCCCACTATAGTCATATTAAAACCTGGATCCGAGCAGCCTGCAGTTGTGAGTGGTTATGCGAGTGCAGCTAGACTTCTTAACTATTTCAACTAGAAAGAAGGAGTTACATTGCTACACTATCTCGTTTATCTAGCTACTTCAGGTCAAATCCATCAGGTAAAAAATAGTCTTACCCGTCTTCAAATTCCGCAAGCAGCTTCTCCTGAAAATGAAGATGTCATGCACATTGTTCATCCTTTTTTGGGTGATTTGGAAATTGTTCTTACATTTCTCTCCGATATCAATCAGGTAAGCACGCATATTAAGCACAACCCTGTGGATGCTCTCATTTACGATGAAAGACAAGGTGGGCTCGACGCATTCATTGCTATACAGAAAATTGAAGATAATATTGCCTTTCTAGCTCAGCAGTGGGGACCTGATTTCCGTTTGCCTAAGGGTCGAATCATCGTTCTTCTTGAAGACTCAGAAGAAGTTGCAGAGAAAAGTTTTAAACTCGGACGAATGAATGTCAAAGATATTCATGTTGCCCCACCGCATTTTGCAAAGACATTGCGATGGATTGCACGTGTTCTAACAGCTGCTCGTGAACATACCGATGGGAAAGTTGGTATGGCTTGCAACGGTGGAGGTATGGAAGGCTATCTTTTCCAAGCGGGTTGTCTATATGCGCTCAGTAAAGTTTTTAAAAAAAGATCTATTGAAGACTTTCAAGTATACTCTGGTGTGAGCAGTGGGTCTATACATGCAACTGCACTTGCAGCGGGTATCCCAATCGATGAGATCGTACGTTCTATCAAAGGGAAATCTACACGTATTCCACATTTGAAAAGTTCTATGATCTATGACTTTTCTCCGAGTGAAATCCTTAAAAGATTTGCTAAACAAATGCAGGATTGGGGCTCTTTGTCACCTTCCACATGGATGACAAAGGCGATGCAATTTATTCCCACAGGCATATTAAAAGGTGAGGGCCTTCTTAAATATATTACAAACTCCATTAAGAGTTATGGGATTATTGATGATTTCAGCTCTCTGAATTCTGAACTTTATATTGGAACAACTCATCAGGATACTTTCGAACATGTTGTGATGGGGGCGAGCCCTTTCCATCATGTGCGTATGAGTGATGCAATTCGTGCCTCATGTGCGGTACCTCCTTTCTTCACTCCTCATAAAATTGAAAATGAATATTACATTGATGGACAAATTTCGAGTCCCTGTGATTTGGAACTGTTGATCCGAAGAGGTTGCAGCCTAATTTTTATTGTAGATCCCATTATTCCTTACTCTACACCTGAAACAGGCCTCACTGAAAACGCAGGTGGGCTTTATAATTTGATTCAAACGATTAAAACTTTAATCAACGCACGTTTTCGTTCCGAATTAGCACATACCATAGAACGATATCCCGATGTCGATTTTCTGGTCTTTCAACCCTATGGGGAATGTTCTTCTGTGATGCGCGGTTCTCCTTTGAAATATAAATTTAATACTAAGATTACAGATCTAGCTTACAAAGGTACACTTCAACGTTTTCGTGAACGTTATGAAGTGTATAGTTCAAAATTGAGTAAGTATGGTTTTGAATTGGTGAGTCCTGAGGAACTGTTGAGGTTGGAACAAGAAGGGATTGTTGTCTGATACGCCTACGCTAAAGCTTCTCCCCCCTAAGTTCAAGCTACGGCGAGCAAGATGGAAAGGTCATTTATGTACGATGGAATGGTTCTTTATCACTACTGGCGTTCATCCTGTTCATGGCGTGTAAGATGGGCTTTGACTTATAAAAATATTCCGCATCGTTTGATCGCGGTTGACTTGTTAAAAGGAGAACAGAAACATTCAGAGTATTTGAAAAAAAATCCTGCAGGTTTTGTCCCTCTGTTAGAATATCGAGGAATGTACTTTAGTGAATCCCTTGCAATGTTGGAATTCTTAGAAGAGGCCTTTCCTCAAAAACCACTTCTTCCTAACGATCCTTTGTCGAGAATGAAAGTTCGACAACTTAGTATGAGTATCATTGCAGGAACTCAACCCTTGCAGAATTTGGAAGTGCTCAATTATGTATCATCTGATGCAGGAAAGAAGAAAGACTTTGCCTCGTATTTTATTCGTAGAGGGTTGAAAAAATATGAAGCAATGATTGAGACTTTTTCAGGAACTTATAGTTTTGGGTCGCAACTTACATTTGCTGACTTAGCCCTTATTCCTCAGTGTTACAACGCATTGAGAAACGAGATCGATCTTGAAGAATTTCCTCGTGTAGTGAAAATTTATAAGCATTGTTTGCAAACGGGATCTTGTCAAAAATCTGCACCAGAAAATTATAAACCTGCTGTTGACTTTTAATTAAACATGAGAAGTCTAATTTTATTAGAGATTCTTCGAAGTCGTCCCTTATTACTAGATCTCTAGCTAAGAATCCGCATGTGGTTATAATCCTTATTTTTGCAGAGTTATTCACTTTTATAAACAACTTTCTGTTTTGCAATTGCGCTAAAAATTGACAAAAATGTGTTTACATGGGCTGACAATCGTCAGGTAGTCTATTACAATGTATTTTGAGTTTGAGTTGAAAAAACATTTTTTGAAGTTGTGAGATGTTCTCGTATCAAATTTCTGATTTTTTCATTTAAGAAACAGATTATCAGTTCTTTTATTATGTTAAATTTTTTTAAAAGGGATAAGAAGATGAAACGCGCCCACATTTTTATAGTATGGATTCTGTTAGGTTCAAGTTTTGTTCAGTGTAATAAAAATACACAGGCAAATAAAAGTGCGACAGCTTCAACTAAGCTAGGTAACATTACAGCTAGTGATCATGCTCGAAGTATTATTAATGCAGCGCAAACTCAATTGAATAGCCCGGATTGTACAGGAGGACGTACAAACTCTTCTTGTACAAATGCGCAGATCCTTGTTTCAAATCCAGAAGCAGTAAGCAGTGCCGTTCAAACTATTATGGAAGATCCGAGTGGTTTAAATACGATTGCTGCGGCTCTCACTTTAAACGATACAAATTCAACCGTCATTACAGATTCAACCAACGGTACAGATTCAAATGTCGGTACAAATACAGTTATAACTTCAGCTAAATCAGGGAGTTCTTCTTCTCTTTCAGGGGGAGCTATAGCAGGGATCACGTTAGGATCCATAGTCGCAGCTATAGTCATTGGTGGAGCTGTTGTTTATGGTTCTTCCAAATTATGGGCAAAAGTTGTGAGGCGATTGTCAGATTCTCAGCAACAGAATGCTGCTGAAAGATCTAAGCAAAGTCAAGTAGTGAGGGATATGAGCAACAGTTCGGATCCAAAAGTGAGATTGCAAGCCCAGAAATCAGCGGAAGTGATTGAACTATCGGATTCAGTCGAAAAAGGAAAAAGTCAGGTTGCAAAAAATTCGTTACTCTCTAGTCTGCATGGATATACTCTTCCATCACCGTCAGATATCTTTACTCCGACTTATGGACTATCTATACCGGGAAATCCTGTTGAAAATGATGTGTGGGTGCAAAGAACGTATAGCTCTCTTGGTCATCAGGTTGGTGAAATGGGAACTTTCGTAGGCAGTATGCTTACTAGTGAACAGTTATTATCAAGATCACAAAATTTTTCGCAGAATATTGGTACTATGAAGGAGGATCTATCACATATTCAATCTGCAGTAGAGGGTCACTTACCTAGTGCTGGGTATTTTCCACATGTTGTTGAGAATTCTATGGCCGTTATTGAAGGCTATAGTGCTGCCCCTCTCCATCTGCCCCCGGTAGACGGCGTACCGCCTCCTTTCCCAGGGTCTTTCGTTGAAATTGCAAATGGGGGTCATGGTTTAGCCTATCATTTGGGGACGCCTCCAAATGAAGTTCATTTCCCTTCATCAGAATATGTTACTATGGCGGGATGGGATGTTATCAGTCCCGCTGCTCCACGTTATGCGCCGTTTCTTCCTGCTCCACAACATCCACCGCTTTCTACTGCTCCACAACATCCACCGCTTTCCGAGAGACAAAGTAATAGGGAGCAAGTAAGAGAAGGGTCTCATCCTCATAGTGGTTCTGGAGGTGGGAGGTCATTTATCTCACGAGTATTTGGTGGGTTTTTTCTTACGGACTCGTCTCCGACTCAAAATTACATTGATACACTTGCCAACATCAGCAACAGTATAACAAGTGGCAATTAACATGTACGCAAAGAAACTCTCACTTTTTTTAAAGAAGTTGTATTGCTTTAGTGAATGGAAATTTCAAATTCGCTTCAAATGATGTCTGGGATTATAAGCGATTCGTTCTCTGCGTGGAAGAAATATAAGTCAGAACATGTTCCAAAAACAGATTCAGAATTTCATTTCCTTCTTTCAAATGTGGAAATTGTTCTTTGTGTGAATAGTGACAATTGAGAGCAAAAGTTTCCGTGGCATCGACGTGCGGTTGAAAGCTCCAAATAGGTAAGCTTTTATGGCGCAATCCATCGATGTGTATGGCATCACTTGAAGCAAAGAGTTCAAAACCCTCTGGAACTTCCTCTACCATATCGTTATGTGCTACAAACATCGGAACTTTACGTTCGCTGAGTTTCAATCGAGAGTCAGAGAGTACTTTCACTTCACGAAATCCTACGTGCTTTTTTCCTACTTCGATAACAGAAGCTCCGTGCATATAAGCAAGAAGTTGATGGCCGAAGCATATTCCTAAAATGGGAAATTGAGGGCTCATTTTGTTAGCAATCCAACGAATCAATTCGCGTTGCCAATCTCTCTGTTCTCTCACACTGGCAGCGCTGCCTAATATGACAGCGCCTATACATTTTGCAGAACGCTCTGCTTCCCAAATGGTGTCCATCCCTTCCAAAGCAGGTAGGTGGAAACTCACAGGAATAGAACTTAGTCTCGAAACGAGATTAAAAGCTTCAATCTCGGGCCGAATAATACTGGGATCGATGACAAGAAGTTCAGGTTTTTTTTGCATTCCTCATACCTTTGGTTTCGGTTTTGGAGAAAAATGATCTTCGAAATAGCATTCCTTCGTTCTTATCGGACTGAGATCAGTAAGCTTGATCAGAACTTCATCTCGGGCAAGTTTTGCCGGGGGGTGTTGTTCTTGTTTGAAAACAACGGCGTTACAGTGCAAACATCGAACTTCGACCTTATCCTTTTTAGGAGCCTCGTCGTCAAAAGTTATATGGAATCTGCGTTTACACGTTAAATTATCGACTAAAACTTTTTTATAGGCCATATACTCGTCCTCAATAGGCTGTGTCCCAGACAACGCGAAGAATTAAATCTTTCGCCGTGCCACAGTCACAAATATATTCGAAAATGAAGGCTTCTGTTAGATAATGTCAGTGGGGTCTTGTGCTGCGAAATTTTTCTTATGAAAAGGAATGAACTTGTGTCGGATGCAATGACGATCTTTGATAAAATTAAAGCTAAGGAAATTCCCGCAAAAATTGTTTATGAAGATGAGCATGTCCTTGCGTTTCACGATGTGAGTCCTAAAGCTCCTGTACATGTGCTTGTGATTCCCCAACGCAAAGTCAAGGGCTTTGCGGATCTTCAGGGTCTTCCGGATGATGAAGTGGGTGTCTTTATGAAGGGTGTTGCGAAAGTTGCACAAAAACTCTCATTGGAAAAGCACGGCTATCGAATTGTTTTCAACTACGGCCAACATGGCCAACAGACGGTCGATTACATTCATGCTCATATCTTAGGTGGGCGACAAATGCAGTGGCCTCCGGGGTAATCTATGGGTGAAAAGCAAGCTCACTATGAACAGTATTTAGTGCAATTTTTAAAAAGCCCTTTGCCTTTGACTCCTGATAATTTTACTCCGCTTTTAAGAACGCCTTGGGGTGGGCGTTATATTACGGAGCATCTTAAAAATAATGTTTGTCCTGAAAGAATGGGAGACCGAGTTGGAGAATCCTGGGATTTTTCTTGTGAGCCCTCTTTTCCTTCCAAGATTTTAGGTAGCCCTGTTACATTGAAAGAACTGATTGCGAAATATCCACAGGAGCTTCTCTCCACACCTTATGCAGAGAAAAAATCTTCTTGTGAGATTCTTGTTAAAATTCTGAACACTGCAGATGATCTTTCGTTGCAAGTGCATCCTTCCGATGATGATGTACATTTAAAATTCGATGAAGCAGGAAAATTTGAATCCTGGTTTATTTTGCATGCAGAAGAAGGCGCAGGTATCTATCTCGGTTTTAAAGCAGGTACGACAAAGAATCAGATTGCAGAAATTCTAGAAAATAACCAGGACCTTCGTCCTTACTTGGAATTTCACAAAGTCAAAGCAGGTGATTATTTTGAAATCCCTCCAGGCACCTGTCATGCTTTGGGAAAAGGGGTTGTAGTTTTAGAACCACAGTTTATAGCAGCTGGGAAAATTGGAAAGACTTATCGTCTCTATGATTGGGACCGTAGATACAATGAAAAAGGAGAATTGGACATAAAAGGAAAACCACGCGAGCTTCATGTGAATCAAGCTATGCATTTGATTCATCCTGAAACTCAATCAGGCGAAAGTTTTCTTTCTAAACTTCGAGGAAGTTTACATTTAAATACTTTGAGTGAAGGTTTGAGTGTGGAGAGTTTTGGTTCGAATACTTTCTACAAATGTCATCGTGTAAATCTCAAATCGAAAGAAATCCTTCGGATGAATGTTGAGGATGGATTTGGAGCTTTGATCCCCATCGAAGGTTATTTTGCAATGCGTAATAAAACAAAAACAGAAACGTATTGGCAAAAAGGACAGCCTGGATTTTTACCGTCAGCTTGCTTTCCTTTGGAATTCGAAGCGTTTGAAGATACGGTTCTATTTGTTGTAACGCCTAGTTCTGCGAAGGAATCTTGGGGGTGTGCTCGTGAATCTTAAACTGGTTGTCTTGCTTTTGAGTATATTTTCAGTTGAAAGTTATGCTCGGAGTATACTGATTGATCGTCTTCTTTTGAAAATTAATGATACGGCTTATACACAAAGAGATATGGAGACTTATTTATTTGTGAAAGCTTTGCATAAAAAAAATGAAGACATCTTTGTAAAAGACAAAAATTGGAATGCGTCTTTAAAAATTTTTAAAAACGATATGCTTATATATGAAGAGTTTCATAAGCTTCGCTATACGTTAGATGCTCAGGTCAAATTAAGTGAGGAATTGCAACAAATATTAGCCAAGATCGAAAGTGACGAGGATTTGAAAAAACTAACTCAAAGGCTTTGTATTGCAGAGACAAAGATAGAGCAAGTGCTTCACATGATATCTCGTATTGAGCAGTATAAAACAGATGTGAAGGAATCTGTTTTCGAATTGCCGAATATTTCTGAAAGCCATAGGGTTTCAGTTTTAGAGAAAAGAAATTCGGTGTTTTTTTACAAAGATGCAGGTGTTTATCTTTTTATTGCACCTAATGCCTACAAAGCAAAAACTTTATGAAGCTTGAAGTATCTTTAGTACAGAATTTGGACGCTGCTTGTGAAACGTTTATTAGAACTTGGGATTATTGGCCTCTTGAAGAATTACAGAATGCATTAGAGACGGGTCCCTACAGACTGTTTTGCGCAAAGGATAACGGTGTGTGCGTGGGTGCCATCTTGATACTTTTAAGTGAAGGGTTTAGTGATGTTATGTATTTATATACATCATCAGAACATCGTAGAAAGAAAATTGCTTTGACCTTGCTGAAAACGTGCGAAGATTTTCTTAGAGGAAAATCTCACGAACTTTTTTTGGAAGTAAGGAGAGATAATATTCCTGCGCAGAAACTTTATGAAGCCTTCGGTATGAAGCAGGTGAGTGTTCGTGCAAGATATTACAAAGATGGTACAGATGCGTGGATTTATTGCAAAGATATTCAATAAGAAAGGACTTCACGTCCGTGCAGATTGATTTACGAGATTTGATTTGGTTACAGACTGCTTTTGTGGGGGATGTGGTTCTTACCAGTGGAGCTATTGCATTGGCTGCAAAAAGTTTGCCGGGAGTTCGTCAACTGGTGATTTCAACTCCTACAGGATGTGCAGTTTTGAAGGGCTCCCCCTTTTTAAGTGAACGCATTCCTTTTGCGAAAAAAGAAAATACATGGAAGTCTTTTCGTGAAGTTAAAAGGCAACTTGAAAAGGCAAAGGTAAAGCCTCAGAAAGCGGTCATTCTTCAAGTTCATCGCAGTTTGCGTTCGACTTTACTCAGTCGCTATCTTGGTATTCGTACTGTGACATACAAAGAAGCTGTTTTGAGTATGCTTGCCGATGTGCAAATAAAACGAGATAAATCTCTGCATGAGGCTTTGCGTGTTGCTTTGCTTTTGGGTCCATTCGGAGTGAAAGAGGTTTCCTTAAATGATGTTAAACCGCATTTGCAAGCTTTGCCTTTGCGTAATGATATCGTTTGGCAAAAATCTTTAGCAGATTCCAATGCTAAACACATTGCTTTTGCAGTCGGAAGTCAGTGGGGAACCAAACGTTGGCCTCTTAGCTATTATTTAGAACTTGCAAGTCGTTTTCTCGAAAATTCCAATGTCACCTTAGTTTTACTTGGAAGTCGTGATGAGCGAGAGTTATGCGATAGTTTGTTTGTAAAATTAGAAAAAAAATTTCAAGTGCAACGTATCTTCAATCTAGCAGGCGAAACATCTTTTGATGATCTACGTAGGATTTATCCAAAACTGGATCTTTTAATTTCCAACGACAGCTCTCCTGTACACTTTGCATCAGCTTTCAATGTTCCTACTGTTGCTATTTTTGGTCCTACGGTTCCCACTTTTGGATTCGGGCCTCTTTCTGAGAAAAAAGCTATAGTACAGAATAAAACTCTATCCTGTCGTCCTTGCAGTCCACATGGTCCTCAAAGCTGCCCCAAAGGGCATTTCCGTTGTATGAAAGATTTAAGTGTCGATGTGGTTTACAAAGCTGCAACACATCTTTTGGAACTTCCTAGATCTTAATTTTGGCGATATTTTGCCTTCTTAAAAATTTTTATAAATTTCACAAAAATATGTGCTATTTTTTTCACTTTAGAGAAACAGATGTTCTGGAAGAAAGGGTCTTAGATGACAATTAAGGTTGGAATTAACGGATTTGGTCGAATAGGGCGAACAATTTTACGCGCTTCCCTTAAAGCTGAGTACCGCGATTTTAAATTTGTACATATCAACGACATCGTCGATACAGCAACATTGGCGCATCTCTTGAAATATGACAGCGTACATGGAAGTCTTCCTAATGTTTCTGCTACAAAACAGGGCTTGATGATCAATGATCAAGCTCTTTCTGTTTCTGCAATACGGTCTCCTGCAGAAATACCTTGGCGAGAAAAAGGTGTAGACCTTGTTATGGAATGCAGCGGCTTTTTCAAGAGTCGTGAGGACTACATGGGCCATATTAAGGCTGGAGCTCCTAAAGTCTTGATCAGTGCTCCTGCAAAGGGCGAAGATTTAACAGTAGTTTTGGGTGTGAATTCCAAGCTCCTTAAAAACGAGCACAAGATTGTTTCCAATGGAAGTTGTACGACGAACTGTTTAGCTCCTTTGACTAAAGTTATTCATGAACGTTTTGGAATCGAATCTGGTCTAATGAACACAGTTCACTCTTACACCAATGACCAGCGTGTATTGGATCTCCCGCATTCTGATTTGCGGAGAGCAAGAGCAGCGGCAGTGAATATGATTCCCACTTCTACGGGTGCAGCTAAAGCCATAGGTCTTGTGATCCCTGAGCTTGCAGGAAAAATAGATGGCTTATCTATCCGTGTTCCTACTCCGAACGTTTCTATCGTTGACGTCACCTTCCGTGTTTCTAAGAGAACAACAGCAGAAGAGGTCAATGCAGCTCTCGAAGAAGCTTCGAAGGGTTCTATGAAAGGTGTTCTGGGGTACTGCACAGAACCACTTGTTTCTTCCGATTTTATGGGCAATTCCTTGTCGAGTATTATCGATGCAAGTCTTACGAAGGTCATGGATGGGACTCTTGTGAAAGTTCTTTCATGGTATGATAATGAAGCGGGTTTTAGTCATCGAATGCTAGATGTTGCACGTCTTATGGTCGCGTCTCAATAATACGCGAGGAGAAAAAAGTCTAATGCGTCCTAAAGAAGAAAAACAACAAACATTGAGTCGTAAAGAGGTTCTCGAACTTCTTTCAGAATCAAAAGATTTACGTGGGCTTGATATTCGTAAAGCCAATCTTGTGAAGGTCGATTTCAGTGGTTGTGATTTGCGTGAATGCAATTTCTCCTATGCCAATCTCAAAGATGCCATTTTTAAGGGAGCCGATATGAGAGATTGCTCCTTGTGGAATGCAAATCTCGAAGGAGCTGATTTCACAGATGCGGATCTTGAGGGAGCCGATCTTGATTATTCCAAAATGCGAGGTGCCGTACTGTACAGAGCAAATTTGCGCAGAGCCAGTTTGCCTACAGAGTTGGTGCCAAGAGAAGATATAGTCCGTTCTGTTGAAACCGGTTGCAAAGTTGGAAAGTCCTACTGATGTCAAATAACAAACTTGCACTGCATACCTTTCCCATTGGGAACTTGGGGTGCAATTGTTCTATTTTGTATTCGCCTCAAACACGGGAAGCTATAGCTATAGATCCTGGTAACGATGCGAATACATTTCTCTCAAGGCTTTCAAAACTCAACGTCAAACTTAAATGTCTTTTACACACTCATGCTCATTACGACCATATTGGTCATGCAGATACTATTCGGAAGAAATTAGGTACTCCGATTTATTTGCATAAAGAGGATCTTTTTTTATATGAAGCTTTGCCTGCTCAAGCTCAATTTTTTGGTGAAAGCACTGCAACGCCTGAGGGAATAGATCACTACATTGAACATGAGGAAGAGTTTCAATTGAATCTTGTGGGATCTTCAATTGAAGATCCAAAGTTAAGAACGGTTCTCAAATCTATTCATACGCCTGGTCATACACCTGGTTCTTGCAGTTTCTATTGTGAAAGTTTAGAGCAACCGATGCTTTTCAGTGGAGATACTCTTTTTGCAAACTCTATAGGTCGTACAGATTTACCTGGTGGAGATTTTGATCAAATTATCAGTTCTATAAAAACGCGTTTACTCACATTGGACCCCGATACTGTTGTGATACCTGGACATGGCGCATCCACTATTCTGCATCATGAAAAGCGTCACAATCGTTTTTTAAAATAGGTTTACATGGCAAAACTTCATTTTTATTACTCAGCAATGAATGCTGGAAAAAGTACTGTCCTTTTGCAATCCAATTACAATTATCTTGAAAGGGGAATGCAGACCCTTGTGATGACGCCGGATTTCGATACAAGAAGCGGTTTCGGTCTTGTCAGTTCTCGAATAGGATTGCAAGCTGAGGCTTTTCCCTTTTCGAGAACAACAGACCTGTTTGAACATGTTCTGAGCGTTCGAAAAAAGACTGAGTTGCGTTGTATTCTTGTTGATGAAGCTCATTTTTTAATGAAGCAACAGGTTTACCAACTATGTCGTGTATGTGATGAGTTGAACATTCCCGTTCTGACTTATGGATTGAGAACCTGTTTTCAGAGTTTACCTTTTGAAGGTAGTCAGTTTCTGCTCGCTCTCGCAGATCAGTTGATCGAGATTAAAACGATTTGCTACTGTGGAAAAAAAGCAACGATGAATATGCGTATTGACGAAAATGGAAAGAAAGTTACAGAAGGGAATCAGGTAGAAATCGGAGGAAATGATCGCTACATTGCGACATGTCGCAAGCATTTTTTCAATCCAGAGCAATAGTAAACTTACAAAATCTTTGCTTTCAAAACAAAGGCTAAGGAATATTCGTTGACCTTGATTCCTGTTACTTTCGTAGGATATTCTCCTACATTTGCATTGACACCTAAACTCCACGTGTCAGAAACTTTGTAAGTTGTTCCCAAACGAAATCCGTAACTGTGAAAGAGAAGTTCTTCGTATTGGTAATACAAGAAGCCTTCGTAAATAAAAGACCCTCGTAAAAATTGAAACCCTGGTCCTACCAGATAACCTGGGATGCGACTCACTCGGTGTGTAAATTTTGTAGCGAATACATCGGATTCAAGAAAGAGATTCCAGGAATCGTTGATAGATTTCTTCGCTTGTAAACCTAACTGTGTAGAAAATCCGTAGTAGGAAAGATCAAGTTCGGAGCGTCCTTCTAAGGAAGCATACGTTCGAATGCGTCGAACTTTCAAATTGAGAGAAGAATCTAAATGGATATTGGAAAAGAAAGAAGTCTTTGTGCTTTCCACTTCTGTAAAATCTGCAAAGAGAGGAGAGGAGAGGAAAATAAAAAAGAGTAATTTTTTCATAAAATTTTCTTTGCCTTGCTTTCATTTGTAACTAAGGGTATGACTTTAAAAAGTTAACTAACATTCGATGAGATTGTTTGCAATGAAAATTCTATTTTTCCTTATATTTTCAAGCGTATTTTCAGGAATCTTATCCAGTTGTCATAAAGATGCAAAACACCCAATACTTCTCCATTACCCAGGTTTTACTGAATTTCCTCTTCCACATTTCAATCCTATAAAGCGTACATGGGAAGTCCAAGTTCCTGATCTTGTGGGAGCTTTCAATCCTGGATTTTTACCCTATAAAAATAGTTTTCTATTGATGCCCCGTTTCTATGGAATACAGGGTGCTCGTCATAAAAGTTATTTAGCTGCAACTAGGTTGAATTCTCATTTTGCACATGAAGGAAAAGTTCAGGTTTTAAAACCTCAGGTAAACGGTAAAGATTTTGATTTTATCGAAGACCCTCGTCCTTTTTATTTTAAAGACGAATTGTGGGTTGCTGTGAGTGGTACTTCTGATTCGGTGATGAATAGAACTCAGCAGATGTTTCTTTCCAAATTGAATGTCGATGAGAATGAAAATTTCCACACAGGACCTTTTCTTCACATGAAAGCATCTCATAAGATCATTAAAAATTTGGCTCCTTTCGAATACAATGGAGAATTGTATTTTGTTTATTCCATGACGCCTCATCGCATTATCAAAGTCGACACACAAACTGGCCATGTTTCTGAAATTGCGAAGACGGAAGGTTTTACGTGGGATTATGGAAAACCAAGGGGTGGTAGTACTGTTGTTCCTTTTGGTGAGGATGAATTTCTAGAAATATTTCATTCTTCAAAAGAATACAGTCTTCCGAATGGATCTAGTATTCGTATTTATGTGATGGGTGCGTATACTTTTGAAAACAAATTTCCTTTTCGCGTAACTCGCTACACCGAAAAACCGATCTGTGACGAAACGTATTACGATGAAAGAAACCAACATATGATCATTTTCCCCACCGGAGTTTATGTCAGAGGTGATAGTGTGTTTGTGAGTTTTGGGAAAAATGATGATTCTATGTTTATTTCAGAAATAGATAGAGATGCACTTGTAAATGGTATGACGGTGATTCCCCTTTAATTAGAGTTTGCCTGGTACTGCGATCAACGCACCATTTACGGTTCTCATGGAATCAGTAAAGAGAGAATCCATAATAGCAATCAGATCGTCAGGTTGAATCCACTTTGAAAAATCTTCTTTAGGCATGGCTTTACGATTGCTGAGACTGTCTATAACATTGGGCATCAATGCGTTGACGGTGATGCCATGGTTGGAAACTTCACGAGCAAGGCATTGTGTGAGCATGTTTAAAGCTGCTTTGCTTGCTAAATACAAACTCATACCTTCCGATCCTCTTCCTTGAGTGGAAAGAGTTGAAATGAAAATCACACAACCATTTCTTGCTTTTTTCATGTGAGGAATCACGGAACGGGAAAGGTGCCAACAGGATTTGAAATTGCTTCCAAAGAGAGCTTCATAATCTGCTTCCTGGGTATCCTCAATGATCGCGTGGCGAAAGGCGCCGGCTGTTGAAATTGCAGCGTCTATAGTTCCCAGAAAAGATATGGCTTTGTCTACAAGTTCTGCGCTTGATTTCTGAACACTGAGATCTCCTGCAAGAGCGAGATGCTTATCGCTGTTGTGTAAGTTCCCAAGAAAGTGGATGAGTTCATCCCTCTGGGCTTGGGTTTGAACGATAGAAACAACGTGTTTTCCGTCACCTAGAAATTTTTTTGCAGTTTCTCTTCCGAGATTTCCTGCTGCTCCAGCAACGAGTATGTTTTTTATTTGAGCACGATTCATGGCCGTCCCCTTTTTCCTATTCTTGACAAAAACTCATTTAGGATTATCTCTTATTCAAGGACCGAAACCAATAGAAGTGAGTGAGTCGCTGTCGCGAATTGGAACCTGCGGTTCTAAGTCTCCCTTTTTTATCGAGAGTTTTGTGAGAGTTTGTTCGATTTTTTTGTAAAAACTGTATTTCTCTACAGAGACGAGTTATGGAAGATTATTATAAAATTTTAGGTGTAGATAAGTCTGCATCTCTTGACGAGATCAAAAAAGCATATCGCAAACTTGCATTGGAACACCATCCAGACCGTAATGCAGGGAATAAGAAAGCTGAGGAGAAATTTAAGGGAATCAGCGAAGCCTATGCTGTTTTAAGTGATCCTGAAAAAAGGCGTCAGTACGATACGGTCGGTGCATCTGGCTTTCATCAGAGATACTCGCAAGACGATATTTTTAAAGGAACTGATTTTAGCTCTTTCTTCGATGATATGGGTGGGTTTGAAAGTATTTTCGGTCGCATGTTTGGCGGGGGAGGGGGTGGCTTTCAACAAAGAGCACCTTCTAAAGGACAGGATGTTGAATACGGGCTGCAAATTTCATTCGAGGAAGCTTATAAGGGTGTTGAAAAAGCCATAGATGTTTCTTTGAGCAATGGTGAACGTAGACACTTCAAAATCAAAATTCCAGCAGGTGTTCGCGAGGGTGGACGTTTGCGAGTTGCAGGCAAAGGGGCCAGCGCAGGGAATTCGAGAGCTAAGCCCGGGGACCTGTTTGTTGTGATTCATATAGCCCCTGATGCTCGGTTTTCTCGCGTGGGAGACGATATCGAAGTGAAAATGCCGGTAAAGTTCTCTGACATTTTTCTGGGTAATTCTTGTGAAGTCCAAACCTTGGACGGCTCTCGCAAGATTAAGGTTCCTGCAGGTGTCAAAATGGGTACGAAGATACGACTTCGTAATTTGGGATTTCCTCATGTTGGGAAAGCAACTCGTGGGGATCTCTTTGCTGTCGTAGACCTCGCGATTCCGAGCAAACTGAGTGATGCACAGTTGAAAGCTGTTGAGTCTTTGAAGGCTGTTGGCCTCTAATTTTAGCTATTTTGAAAGCTTCCCTCTTTATGCTCTAAGATTCCAACATATTAGATATTTGCTATTTCTCCTTGGATGTGTTACCGAGGATCGTTAATTATATATGTTTAACTTTTTTCGCCACTCAGTCCACTTGGACCCAACAGGAGAACTTACGTTCTATGAATCCAGCCACAACCTCTAAACTACCGGGCATCGGGTATGTAAAATGGGAAGATGCAGATAATGCCGCATTCGATGAAGATTTTGGAGATTCCAAAGAATTCAACGACTTGCTTGGAGAACTTGAAGAGAGTTCCGCTGTTAAAGAAGGAATGATCGTTGAAGGTCTCGTCGTAGGCATTAACGAAGATGTCGTGAGAATCGACATCGGTCACAAGACGGAAGGTGAAGTTCCGGTCCATGAGTTTCGTGCTCCAAGCGGCGAACTTAAGGTAAAAGTTGGTGATAAAGTTGAAGTTTATTTAGACTCCTTCGAAGATGGCGATGGGGAAATGATCTTGTCCCGCGAGCGCGCAGAAATGTTGCGAGCTTGGGATCGTATCGAAGAAGCTTATGAAAAAGGTGAAGTTGTCGAAGGTATGGTTATGGCCCGTGTTAAAGGCGGTCTATCTGTCGACATCGGTGTAAAAGCCTTCTTGCCTGGGTCTCAAGTAGATCTTCGTCCTGTTCGTAATCTTGACAAGCTGATCAACAGCAGCTTCAGTTTCAAAATCATTAAATTCAACAAAAAACGTGGAAATATCGTATTGAGTCGTCGTGCTCTTCTTGAGCAGGATCGCGAAAAACTCCGTTCTGAAACTTTGGGTAATCTCAAAGAGGGTGCGGTACTTAAAGGTATAGTCAAGAACATCACCGATTACGGTGCATTTATTGATCTTGGTGGTATCGACGGTCTTCTCCATATTACAGATATGTCATGGGGACGTATCAATCATCCTTCTCAACTTTTCGAAGTGGGACAAGAGATTGATGTTAAAGTTCTCAACTACGATGAATCTCGTCAGAGAGTATCTCTCGGTTACAAGCAATTACAAATTGATCCATGGGAAAAAGCTTCTGCAAAATACCAAGTGGGAACAAAAACACGTGGAGCTGTCGTTAGCTTGACAGACTACGGTGCGTTTGTAGAGCTTGAAGATGGTATTGAGGGTCTCATTCATATCAGTGAGATGTCATGGTCAAAGCGTATTCGCCACCCATCTAAAGTTGTTTCTATCGGTGATGAAGTCGACGTAGTTGTACTTGCAATCGATCAGGAAGCACGACGCATCAGCCTCGGTATGAAGCAGATGGAACCAAATCCGTGGGAAATCGTGAAAGAAAAATATCGCGTAGGTGATATTATTCGTGGTCATATCCGTAACATTACAGACTTCGGTATCTTTGTAGGTATTGAAGACGGAATCGACGGATTGATTCATATTTCTGATATCAGCTGGTACGATCGTATTAAACACCCAGGTGACCTATACAAGAAGGGTGATGAGATCGAAGCGAAGATTCTGCAAATCGATACGGAAGGTGAGAAATTCTCACTGGGTATTAAGCAGCTTCAGGAAGATCCATGGAACTCTGCTGCGAAGGAATTCCCACAGGGATCCAAAGGTACGGGTAAAGTTACGAAGTTGACAGACTACGGAGCTTTCGTACAGTTGGCGCGCGGTGTAGAAGGCATGATTCATATCAGTGAACTTGATGTGAAAGAAGTTACAAAGCCCGGTGACGTTGTAAAAGAAGGCGACGACATTGATTTCGTAGTTCTTGCATGCGATGCTGAAGAACGCCGTTTCTCTTTATCAAGAAAAGCGCATCTTAAAGGTATCGACGGGGATGAACTGAAGAAGTACATGACGACCATCAGTGAGCCACAAACTGTGTTTGCGAACGCCTTTACACAAGCTAAAGAAGACTTGGAAAAGAAGAACGTAAAATAGTTTTAGCACAATACATCTCAGTGTAAAAAGTCGAGGGGAGTTTTTAAAAAAGACTCCCCTCGATTTGTATTAGGACAAAAAAATAGAGAGGGATTCCTTGAACGGAACTAAAGTCACTCTAGCAAGAGAGTTTGCGTACGATACGTTTATAAGTGTAGTCGAAGAGGGGAGATCTCCCGAGCTTTTGCTTGAAGAAGGTTACCGGAATTACGGTGCTAATCTGAGTCGTCTCGACAAAGCCTTTATCAAAGAAATGCTTTATGGTGCTTTGCGTTGGTATTCGAAAATCTATTGGATTGTTCAAAATACTTCCAAACGTGATTTAAAAAAATCTTCACCTGAAATCCGTTCTGCTTTGGTTCTTGGAGCCTATCAAATTTTCTATATGGATCGAGTACCGGATAGGGCTGCTGTCAATGAAAGTGTGGAATATGTACGGAAAAAGGGGCAGGCATCAGGGAGCGGTTTTGTAAATGGAATCCTAAGGTCTATTGCACGTCGTGCAGAGTATTTTCCAAAACCTGATAAGGATAAAAATCCTTCGGAATATCTTTCCTTACAATATGCACATCCGCAATGGATTGTTCAGCGTTGGTCAAAGTATTTCAATTTTGAAAAAATGAAAGACATATTATCCAGTAATAATCAAATTCCTCCCTGCACTGTTCGTATAAACAGTATGAAAGTTACTGCAGAAGGGTTACCCGAATTTCGTTCTTTGCTTTTGAAAGAAGAAAAGAACCACTCGGAACGTAAAGCCCTTCGTTCCTGTTTGCAGCTTAGGGAATTTCCTTCTTTTGAAGAAAAAAGTCTCTTTCAACGAGGCTATTACACCATTCAAGATGAGTCTTCTCAGTTGATTTCCCATTTGGTGGATCCTCAGAAGAGTCAATGTATCATCGATGCCTGTGCAGGTAAGGGTGGGAAAACAGGCCATATATACGAATTGGCTCAAGGGGATTTAAAACTCATCGCACTTGATAAAAGTCCTGCTCAATTAATTCTTGCTCAGGAGAGTATGAAGAGATTGGGGCATGAAGGTATAGAGTGGGTTGAAAGTGATTTTCTAGATTATAAACCATCTCAAATGCCCGATAAAATTTTACTCGATGCTCCCTGTTCTGGTTTGGGTGTGCTCAGAAGGCATCCTGAAGGAAAGTGGCAGAAAACGCTTTCTATTATTCCTACACTGTCTCGTTTGCAGCGTTCTCTTATCACACATGCACTTGAAATTTTGAAACCTGGTGGAGAATTGATCTACTCCGTCTGTTCTTTTGAAAGAGAAGAGATGATGGAACATCTCGAATGGCTTTTGAAAACTTACGGAAAAAAAGTAGAACTGATTTCCCCTGTGTCTCGGCTTCCTGATTATTACAAACGGTTTGTCACTCGTGACAATGTTCTTCTCGTCTATTCGGGGAATGCAGATTCCATGGATGGATTTGCAGCGTTTATTGTTCGTAAACTCTAGTTTTTGAAAGGAGAGTACGTGACCGACGAAGAGTTTAAAAAACTATATACCGATTGCTATCACTGTGACGTGCGGTGGGGTGATCTCGATGCAATGCAGCATATGAATAACACCGTATTCTTCAGATTTTTTGAAAGTTCCCGAATGGCGTTTTGGACTCGTCTTGAGCAGGCTATTCAAGGTCAGTATCCGAAAGAATGGGGTCCCATACTTGCTGCAACATCCTGTCAGTTCAAACGTCCCGTGTATTATCCTGACAATGTCATCACAGGTACAAAAGTTATAAAGATGGAAGAAGAACGTTTTGTGATGGAACATGCAATCTGGAGTGAGCGAGAGCAGAATATTGTTGCGAAGGGCGATGCTGTGGTTGTGAGTTATGATTACAGCACGAAGAAGAAAATTCCAGTTCCTAAAGTATGGAAGCAGTTTATGGGTTTTTAGGTGGTTTTGTGGTTAAATTCAATTTGCTATCTATCCAATAAATTTTCGAGTAGGTATCCCCACCATATCTTCCGCTACCAAAAATTTTGTGAAGTTCGTAGATTGCAAAAGGTATTTTTATTTGCTTACTGTATGTTATGAAGGCATTTGAAGTTAAATGTGCTCCGCTGAAAATTTGTGGAAATTTATTTTCCCGAATTCTGATAACGAGCGGGAATTCTAATTTTTCAGAGCTTGGATCATCATCTTCTTTGGATTCGAAAATGCGAACAGTTCCTGAACCTAGAATTTGTATTCTTTTTTCACTTTGGGAAGATCGGATGAAGAGTTCCTTATGATCCTTGCTTCTGGTAATGGTAAAACCATACTTTTGAACAAACCCAAACTTTTGAATTATATCGTCACTTGAAGCTTGAAGAATAAGAGATGAGAATACACATGAGAACACACATGCAAATTTGGCAAAAATAAAATTCCTAAACATAAAGACCCTTCTCTGGTAAAAGTAAAAACGACATAGTTTCCTAACAAGTTTCGTATAAATTACAAACCAAAAAATCAGCGCCATTCAAATGTAGAAGCACTTTTTGGAAAAATTTTTAGCATGTGTTAGAATCTTCTTTATAATTTCTTTAAATTGAGAATAGAGGTAGAGATGCGTTGGATTGTCTTCTTAGGTGGGAGTATTTATTTTTTTCTTGTGAAACCAACGACAGGTATTGCTGAAGATTTGTTTTTTCCTTCTTACAGAGTTTTGCAAAAAACACTCAGTAGCTATGTGGAAAATTCAAGCAATCGTGTTTTCCTTGTAACTCGGACCATGAATGATCGAGATTTTGCGGAGACACTTATAAGTGCAAGAAAAAGAGGAGTGGATGTAAAGCTTCTATTGGGACCTCTTCGAAAAGAGACGAAGGGGGCTACAAGTGTGCTGAACATGCTCACAGTAAACGATATACTCTTTAAATTTGACAGAGATCTAAGAGTTGAAACGACTGCGGCTTTACTTTTTGACGACAGACTTTATTGGGTGAAAACTCTTTTAGGAGATCAAGCTTCCCACAGCCCGCTTATATTAGAATCTATAGAAAATAGGAGGAAAGTAGAAGCATTCAAGCGCTATTTTGATACGCATTGGGGTCAGCTCGACTCGTCCTCGCTTGCTCAATTGGAGTGGGATCAGCTTCCTTCTGTTTATAATTATAAAACTCAGAAAAAAGTAAGAGCAGATCCTCATTTGACGAAGAAGTTACCAAAAAATTTAAAAAGTGAGTTAAGGGAATAGGCGTACTCACCAAACTATGTCATAATTGATAAGCAGGGTCTTTGAAAGAGGAGACGTATTCTGCACCAACACCATGGGAGGTATCCCTGCAAGGGTTCACATCTAGGGAGTTGCAATGATGACGAAAGTCAGAGAACACTCTTTTAGTCTCTCTGCTCCAAAAATCCCCCTCTTCGAAAATTTCCCCGATCTCCTTCTTTCCACAAATTCAGATGGATTCATCCTTTCAGCAAACCTTCAACTCACACCGATCTTGGGTTTTAAAGTGGAGGATCTTTTAGGAACAAGACTAGATCCCGCTTTTTTTGAAAAGATAAAAAAAGATCTAAGATTTGAATGTAAGTTAAGAACTCAGGCAGGAACTTTAGTTCCTGTAGAAGTCCGAGTTCTCCTGCAAGAAGGCTCCTTTTTACTTGTCGTACGTGATCTGCGTGATGCTTATCCTATGAATGAGTTTGCAAACAACATTTTACAGAAAATCCGCAATACGCTTTCCGTGTTGGGTGCGCAACATTATTTTATGAAGCATAATGCGGATCGACTAGATACACAGAAATTTCTCGATGGATTGGATATTATTCAAAAAGCAAGTTCGAAAATGGAATCTTTCACGAAGGAACTTCAAGTCCCCAAGGAAGAATTTTTTAGGCTCATTTGACTCTTATCAAAATGCCTTCTCGGTTTAGAAAATTTTCTGCAGAATCTCTAAATTCATCTTATAAATTTCTTTAAACCTTTCTTTACTCCATAGAGGACCCTGTGTGATAAGTTTGATGGAATCATACAAAGGTTTGTATTCTGGATTTTGAATTTGATTCTGTCCTGATAAAACAGACTCCTCATAGCCTCCAGGCACATCTCTTTTGAAATGCCCAATACGCCATTTATTCATAGACGGCAATCGCGCTAAAAAAGGATCGCTCATGCCTAGTGGATCGATGACGATTTTCTCTAAACCTACACAGTATCCTAAATATCCAATGCTGGTTCGATAGAAAAGTTTAGTTTCAGAATCTCTCATCTGTGTTCCATCTATGCACCAAGGATGTATGGGGAATGGCTTTGAAGAATCAGAATTCATCCATTCTTTTAAGGAAGTATAGGGATAAAAAGCCCAGTGCTCATCGGCAACCCCATGATTGTCTATTTTCCATTCGTAGTGATATTTATTCGTATGCAGAGGCGAGAAGGGAGAAAAAAATCCGAAGGCACAGATCCAAATAAAGGCAAACCTATAACTTTTAGGATAATATTTGAAAACAAGCTTGGATGGAATCCCTTCAATGTTCAGAGATAGTTGGTATAGAAGGATGATAAATGCCGTTAGAAAATCGACTGCAATAAATCGACCTGACATAAAGTCACCACCTACACGCAGGACATAAAGAATATGGATGGCAACTCCAGACAGAACGAAAAGTAACCATTCAGGTCCTTTTGTAGCTGTGTAATATAAAGAAAATATTACGACAAAGAGAGTTGGAAAGTCCCAAGTAAAAGAATTGTACAAGTAATTCCAACCCTGTATGAACATGTCAACTTCCAAAATTCCTGTATTCAATTTTGCATAAGCTGTATTGGGAAAAGGAAATCCAAAATAGAATGTTGCAAAAAGTGTCCATAAAGTGAAGGGAAGTGTGCAAAGTATCAGAGATTTTAACAATGATATTTTAGGAAATTTGCGATAGCGGTAGAGCACTAAACAAAAACCTGGAAAAAAGAGTCCTAGAAGATCATGTCGTGTAAGAAGTGCAAGAGTGAATGTTAATACCAGTTTTTGAAAACTGGATATTTCCAAATCTTTGTTTTTTGTGTTTTGCATCTTGAATATTTGAGCAAGAAATAGAGTTGTCAAAAGGAAAGAGAGAGGATTTTCAAGTCCTGAAGTGAGGAAATCCATCATAGATTTTGTGAAGCATAAGATGAGGACAAAAAACGCAAGGATTGTTGTATTTCTTAGGCTTTTATTTACAACGTAAATCATGGCTCCACAGCACAGTGTTGAGAGCAGTAGCATGTTTAAATAGTGTGATGTGGAAAAAGTTCTAAAAAGGACCAAGAGGAAGAACCAAAGAGGACTAGTGAAAACTTGTACACGTTCGTGCGGGTTCCAGACCAGTCCGTTTCCTGCAAAAAATTGTTCGATCATGCGGACTTGTATGTAAGCGTCTTCAGTTGCCCATGCGTGCTTGAAAAAGAGGTAGATGAAAAAGGCGAAGGAGAAGCTTTGGAAGAGTAGGATTTTATTTTTTATCAGGAGCAATCTAGGATTCATATTCACTCCAAATTATTGGTATGAAGTGATTATAACATGGATCCAATTCACAGGTTTATTGTTTCCTCAAGTCTTCGAGGAAAGAGCCTACGGGCACTCGCGTGGCTCCCCTTTCCGCTCCCAACTTCACCCTCCCTATTTTTTAATTTTATGTTTCTTCTGAAGTTTGCGTCTCTCGATTTCTTTCTTGATGGTCGAGAGTTCTCGTCCCATTTGACCTTGAACAGAAGTGTTCTCCTGAGATCTACGAATAAGATAGGGGATAGCGGAAACGACGGGACCGTAAGGTACATATTTTATAACACGGAATCCGCCTTTTGCGAGATTGAAAGTTAGTATGTCGCTCATTCCAAAAAGTTGAGAGAAAACTATGCGGGGATCGTTGCGTGAAAGCTCGGAATGCTCATCAACTTTTTTCACAAGATGCATAGTCGATATTTCATTATGTGTTCCGAGAAAAATGGAAATACGGTCAAGATGTTCCATACAGAAATCAATGCTAGCATTAAAATCTGCATCACAAGCTTCTTTCGTGGAATGAATAGGAGTGGGATAAGATTCTTTCTTAGCTCGCTCGTTTTCTTGTTCCATGTAAGCGCCTCTTACAAGTTTGAATCCGAGTTTAAAATTTTCAGCTTCCGCAATTTTATAGGTCTCTTTAATGAAATCTAAACGATCTTTTCTATACAACTGTGCTGTTTGGTAGATCACAGGTCTTTCTTTATTAAACTCACGCATGAGTTCTAAAACCCACTGATCTATAGCTGTTTGGTACCAAGATTCCTCCGCATCAACCATAACGGAAAGTCCCAATTCTTGGGCTTTCACAACAATGCGTCGACCTCTTTTTTTACCGTTTTCGTAATCTCTTTTTTCTCTTTCTGTAAGATTTTGCCCTTTCGAAATTTTTTCAAGAACCTGTGATGACATAATACCTGTAGGCTTAAATACAGCAAAATGCTGTCCTGCTTCTTTGAGAAAAGTCAACGCGCTGAGAAGTTCTATACAACCCTTTTCTCGATTCTGCTCATTCTCACTGGATTCGGCAGCATAGTCTAGCACAACATCCACATGAAAACGCTTGAGGTTTTCAATAAGTTTTTTGCAAGCTTCGAGAGTTTCTCCACCACAAAAATGTGCGAAAAGCGTACGTCTCACAATCGGTGAAATGGGAAACTTATATTGAAAAGCCCACTGCAATGCGCGAGGACCCCACTTTGCAAGAAATGGTTTTTCTACAGTAGAAAAAAGCCAACATGCACGCATCATTGAATAGTCGTCAAGGTATTCATAAGCATATTCTGTGTTTGAAAAATCTATAGTTTTTAGCATCGTCTTTCATTCCATGGCTTGTATAATTCGTGTTTAAAACCCATCGTCTCAAGCACCTTTCCCGTCATAAAATCCACAAGATCGTCAATGGTCTTGGGATGTTGGTAAAACGGAGGAGCTAGAGGAATCACCTTAACTCCCATGCGGGCAAGCTCAAGCATATTTTCTAAATGCAAGACGCTCAAAGGAGATTCTCGAGGGCATATAATCAATTGTTTGGATTCTTTGAGAACTACATCGGCAGCACGTTCTATAAGCGTTTGCGAAATTCCCAAACGCACTCGTGCTAGTGATCCCATCGAACAGGGTGTGATGACCATCACATCAGGTGCAGATGATCCGCTCGCAACTGGTGCATAAAAATCATCGTTTGAGAACACTCGAAGCTTCTCTGCAAATTCTCCTTGGTATTCGTTTTTCAAAATCTTAACGAGAGCAGAACTGCTTGGCAATTCGTAAGGAACAACGCTTGCACCCGTGAGACTTGCAACAACATAAACTCGCGAAACACGAGGAAGCAGCTCAAGTATTAATCTTTCAGCATACAGCGCGCCGGAAGCTCCTGTAATTGCGATGAGAATTTTAGAAGGCATTGAAATTCTTTCTAGAGTCATTTCCAAAGATCAGGCATAGACATTCGTTTGGGTTTCAAAATTGAGTTGACATCTTTTTGTGTTCCTTCTTTCAATTCTATGTGTTCTGATTGAAAACTCTCTTTTTTCAAAACTTCAAGAGGCAATCCCACATCGCGAAAAGCATAGATCAAAGATTTTTCTTGCTTTGTTGCAAATACGAAGGTCTCTCCATAATTAGCTTCAAAAGCAAGAGCTTTTGCAAAACCGGATTGATGTATCAAAGACCCTACATGGTCTTCCCACCCCTTATTCCCAGCGCTAAAAATAGGTATATCCATCACCAGAAATCCATTTGCATTCAAGTGTTTTCCTATATCTTTAAGAAATTCCTTGCTGTAAAGACGCAATCCTTCAAAGGTATAGGGATAAGGAAAATCAATGTAAATTGCATCGAAACTCTCATGACTGCTTCGCAACCATGTAAACGCATCCGCGATGTGAATATTCACGAGCCGATGATTTAAGGAATTAGCATTAAGAGTAGAAAAAGGCAAAGAGTTCCCAAGTTCAATCATCTCTTTGTCGATTTCAACCAAATCAATTCGGCGAATGCGATCACCATATTTCACAAGCTCTCTCGCAAGCAATCCATCTCCGCCACCCATAATGAGAATGCGCCGTGGAATATCTCCACTTAACATGATCGGAGCATGTGCAAGTGTTTCATGATAGAAACGCTCTGTCTGTGATGAAAATTGAAAGTGACCATCTAAAAAAAGTTTCCATTCTTTCTTCTCAGAATCTTGCACCACATCCATCACCTGATAAGAACTTAAACGACGTTCTACAGGCGGAAGTTCTTTCGCCCACTTATGCAGTTTGTGGAGAGATACAGGACCATTCTGTTCGAAATTTCCATCTTTAAAAATCACAGACATGGAATTGTAATAGAAATTTTTTATTTGTAAGTCTTTTAGTGATGTCCACCCTTGCTGCACACTTGCAAAAAATAACAGGAATAGAAATCCGACTGTAGTTTTTTTCATCACACTTGCATGCATGGCATTTAAACACCAGAAGACAACAACACCATTGCAGAAGGATGCCATGCAAATCAGTTGAAAGGTGTCTATATGTTTATATAAGCAAAAAGCAAAAGACAAAGAAGCAAGTAAAGCGCCCAAGTGGTAGAGAACTAAAATGAAATAAGAGTGTTGATTAGAAATATTTTTTTCTTGAGAAGATAGCTCAAAAAGGCTTTGCAGTTCTAATCCCGATAAAAATCCAATGACTATGTTAGGAGCTTGGCAACTTAAAAGAACCCAATTGAGAGGTTTTAAAAACGCTGAATGAGGTCTGTAGTCCACTATATAAATGCGGTATGTGATATGAAGGAAAAAGATTAGAGGAAGAGTTAAAAGTCCTACTATTGCGAGAAGGATTTCACTTTCAAAAAAAAAGGTAAGTGTATTTTTTTTTAATGAGAGATGCTTGTATAAGAAGAGACCTGCACCCGTAGCTGCAATAAAAAACCCAAGAGAAAGGCTTTCCCACAGAACGACTTCATCGCTCAGAAAGGAAAGCGTTTGTGCAAGAACCAATTCGTAAGACATGCTTGCAAAAGAAGTAAGAAGTGCAAGTAAAGCTAGGGTGTATGTATTAACCAAAGACGTACTCCACAAGAAGCTTTCTGAGTGAAGCTTCATAAAAAATAAGAGAAACGGAGATAAAGATCAGACCTGCGCATGTATAAAAATAAAAGTGTCTGCGAATATCTTTATAAATAAGAAGTATAAAGAGCGCGACGACGGCATTCAGCGCTCCTATGAGTGCTGCCCCTGCTACCAATCCTAAATACTCATAAATAAAGAGTGGAAAAGCAATGGCTCCTAAAAAAGTACCGATGTAATCGCTTGCAAGAATTTTTTGTGCTCCACTTTCTTCTTCTCTTTCTCTTCCCAACTCCATGAGTATGGGGACTTCTGCTCCACTGAGGAGTCCTATGAAAATAATTACTGAATGTGTAAAAATCCACGAAGCCAAGGTGGAATGTAGTTGAGCTCTTAGAAACTGTTCACCTCCGAGCATAAGAAAGGGAAGTAAAAGTCCGAAGAGAGCGAGTATCATTTCGATATAGAAAAGAACTTGAGGATTTTTTTTTGATTTTGAAAACGCAAAGACAAGGGCACCCATTCCGAGAGAGAAGAGGTAGAGTCCTATGGTAATGGAGTAGCGAAGAACTGTATTTCCTAGTACTATAGAGAGGCACTGAGCGAGCATGAGTTCATAGACAATGCTACAGAAGGAAACGATAAGGGTGAGTGCTAGGAGAATATTCAAAGTAGCCCTCTTGATCAATTCTGGTTTTGATACTATACATAGTCCTTCATATGTTTTTTTTTATCCACGAAATTTTTTAGGGAGATCCTATGATAAAAATTTTTACTTTTTTCCCTCTTTTTTTAAGCGGCGTTCTTAATGCCCAGACGGCCGTAGTTAGCAGCCAAAGCCCGAAGGCGGAAGAATTTCTCTTGGAGTCCACTTTACGTAAGATCAAAATCACAAATGAATCCGGAAATGTTGAAATTGTTTCAGGCCCTGCAAATGTCTACAAAATTGAGTATACAAAAAAAGATCTAGAAACTTTTCAAAAGCATTGTCGCATAGATATCGTGAAGATTCGTAATAAAGTCCATGTGCGCAGTGAGAAGCTTATCAAAAAAAGTGGACAGAATTGCGCCGTAGACTTGAAAATTATTTCTGAGAAAGATGATGACATCGAAATTTCTAATGGAAGTGGAAATGTAAAATTCTCGGGGGAGATTCAGGATCTTGAGATTAAATTAGGATCAGGAAATTTTGAGGGAAAGGGTACTATCAGCAAGGCTGAAGTAACTTTAGGGAGTGGAAATTTCAAGTTGGAATCTCCCCTTATGGGAAACCTTAAATTGGAATTGGGTTCAGGCAATGCAGATTTGGATCTCGCATCCATGGTTGACAAATCAAAGATGAAAATACGCTCAGGCTCTGGAAATATTCATTTTCGTGCAAAGACTTTAGCAGCGTACGCAGAGTTGGATTTTAAAGCAGGTGCAGGAAATATTGACATCAAAGTTCCTCAGAGCGCAGTCTTTGAAAGCAAACTGCGCTCTGGTATGGGCCATGTGAAGTCAGATTTTGCAAGCACTCCGAACTCTCACGTTCGTATTGAAGCGAATGCGGGAGTGGGTAACGTGACTTTGAAAAAAGCCTTTTAGGCCTCAGTCCAGTCGATTTTACGCACTTCAACATTAGCTCTGCGAGAAACAAAGTCATAGCGACCTGTCGTCGCATCTAGAAGTTCTATACGTTTGGAAAACGGATCTTTTTTGACAGAGTCAAAACATTCGACAGTCAAAATAAGATTTTTAGTGAGGAACTTCAAATCGAGTAAGTCAGGAGAGAAGTGATAATTCCAATCGAAAGGAATGACTTCATAACTTCCTGATGCATAGACTGCAATCAATTGTTCTTCACCAGAATATTTTCCAAGATAAACACCTTCGCCTTCTCCGTTGAGCTGGTTTTTCTTACGATCGAACCATACTCTTTGCGCTTGCAGAGTCGAGGCTCCTACCAAAAGACGGGTTACGGCTTCCACTTTGTTCTGAGTGATCTCCGTTCCCACTAGCTGCCTTGATTTCAAAGCAATCTGACTGAAATCGAGATCTATTTTTGAAGCACCTTTCAGCAGAGAATTGCCTTTTAATGTTAGGCGAACTTTTTCCTGTTCCCCATTAGGATGAACGCTGAAATACAAAATACGACTGCCTTTAGTCCCTTTAGTCAGATCATACATCTTATTGCGGATATACGAAGTGAAATGAAAGCGTTTTGCAAAGGTAGAACCGTCTTTACCATCTCTGTACAAGAGGTGATAGACAACACGCTCGTTGTTTTGAAATAGACCTGCGTATAAAACATTTTTTCCAACAAACATTTTATCGCAAACGCGATGCACCATCAGAGTTCCATCTTCTGCAAGCGTCAGCATTTCCGAAAATTCGGAAGCCATTCCAAGGCTTTCACATGCCTTGAGAGAGCTCCCTACGAAGCCTTCTTTTCTATCGAGGAAAACTTCAATGTTAGAAACTGCTGCTTTCGAAACAGAAACAGGAGCAAAAGAACTGATTTCTGTTTTACGGGGAAACAGTTTGCCATATTTTTTAAGCATCTCTTTAAAATATGTGATGCAGTAAGCTGTCAAGTTCGAAAGATGCCCTTCGACTTCTGCTAGTTTCTTACGAAGCTCCGCAACGTTTTCTTCCGTTTTTGTAAGGTCATATTTTGCAATGCGTTTGATGCGAAGTTCTAAAAGTTTTTCGAGATCTTCTCTCGTCGCTTCTCGGAAAAGTTCTGCTTTATGAGCTTTGAAAGCTTTCTCTGTAATAGAAAGTACAGATTCCCAATTTTCTGCACCTTCGATCTTTCTGTAAAGCCTCTGTTCTACGAAAATCTTTTCAAGCAAAGCCATGTGCAACTTGTCCTGAATCACCTGTCTGTCATACTCTAAACTTTTTTTCAGAAGTTCTTTGGTTCTGTTGGTAGAACGAATGAGAAGCTCACTGATTCCGCAAAAAAGAGGTTTATTCTGTGCAATTACACAACAGTTTGGAGTCAGTGAAACTTCACAATCTGTGAAAGCATATAAACCTGCAATAACCTGATCAGGTGAGGCTCCTGGATGCAGATGTACGAGTATTTCGATGTCTTGTGCCGTGTTGTCTTCAATCTTCTTAATTTTGACAACACCCTTGTCATTCGCAGCGAGAATAGAATCAATAAGACTGCTTGTCGTTGTACCAAAGGGGATTTCACGTATGCACAATTGCCGACTGTTTGTAACCTCAATTTTCGCGCGGACTTTGATTTTAGAACCTTTGCGACCATCGAGGTATTCGCTGTAGTCTGCAATCCCACCACCTGGGAAATCTGGGATCAATTGTGGTTTGTGTCCACGAAGTACTGCTATCGATTCTTTAATCAATTCACAGAAATTGTGTGGAAGTATTTTGGTTGCAAGTCCTACAGCAATTCCTTCTGCTCCTAAAAATAAAAGCAAAGGAAAACGTGCAGGAAGAACCATGGGCTCTTTTGCTCGTCCATCATAAGAGGCTTGCCAGTCTGTGATAGCGCTGTGGAAAAGAACATCTTTTGCAAAAGGAGTAAGACGTGCTTCGATGTAACGAGGAGCCGCAGCCTGGTCGCCTGTAAGAGCATTTCCCCAGTTTCCTTGGGTCTCAATTAAAAGACCTTTTTGTGCAAGGTTTACAAGGGCTGCGGAGATTGCCATGTCTCCGTGTGGGTGAAAGCGCATCGTCTGACCGATGACGTTTGCAGCTTTGTTAAAACGTCCATCATCCATTTCATAAAGCGCATGCAGAAGTCTGCGTTGTACGGGTTTTAATCCATCGTCAACTTCAGGAATAGCTCTATCGAGAATTACATAACTTGCATAATCTAAAAACCACTCGCGATACATTGCATCGACGTCGGGTGTTAAATGCTGTTGTAGATCGTCACCCATATTTTACCTCAAATTTTCCATGATGAAATCTTGTCGCGTTTGTGTGTTTTTACCCATGTAGAATTTTAGTAGCTCACTTACACGCGTTTTTTTCTGTAAATGTACAGGTTCCAATTTCATAGCTTTGCCAATGAACTGACCAAACTCATCGGGAGAAATTTCACCAAGCCCTTTAAATCGTGTGATCTCAGGATTGTTTCCCAATACTGCGATAGCTTTTTGTTTTTCTGCCTCGTCATAACAGTAAAAAGTCTTCGCTTTGTTGCGCACTCTAAACAGAGGTGTTTTCAAAATATAAACATGTCCCCGTTGCACCAATTCAGGAAAGAATTGAAGGAAAAATGTAAGCAGAAGAAGACGTATGTGCATACCATCTTCGTCTGCATCGGTTGCAACAACAACACGGTTGTAACGCAGCTCGTCGAGAGACTCTTCGATGGAAAGAGCATGTTGTAAGAGATTAAATTCTTCATTTTCATAAACAATTTTTTTAGAAAGGCCAAAACAGTTAAGTGGCTTTCCTCTCAATGCGAATACAGCTTGTGTCATTACATCGCGAGATTTTGTTAGCGAACCGCTGGCACTGTCCCCTTCGGTAATGAAAAGAGTAGAATTCAATCGGTTGCTGTGTTTGGAATCCAAATGTGTTCTGCAATCTCTCAATTTTTTGTTGAAGATATTCGCTTTTTTTGCACGTTCATTTGCGAGTTTTTTAATACCAGCAATCTCTTTGCGTTCGCGTTCGGACTGTTGAATTTTCTTCAATAAAACATCACGAACCTGTGGAGATCTATGCAAATAGTTGTCGAGTTCTTTCTTCAAAAAGTCCATGACGAAGCTGCGAATGCTAGGACCTTGTGGAGACATTTCGGAAGAACCTAATTTTGTCTTTGTTTGAGATTCAAAAACAGGTTCTACAACACGAATGCTCACAGCCAGAATAAGTCCTGAGCGAACGTCTACAGCTTGTAAGTCTTTTTGATAGTGGTCTTTAAGTGTTTTAACAATGCCTTCACGAACAGCAGCTAGATGTGTTCCTCCTTGGGTTGTGTTGGCACCGTTTGCGAAAGAGTATTGGCTTTCACCATATTGATTTCCGTGTGTGAAAGCGATTTCGAGATCTTTGCTCACAAGATGAATGATGGGGTAGCAAATTTCTTCAGAGTTCACACAGGAATTTAGTAAGTCCAAAAGACCATTTTGTGAGACGAATGTTTCACCATTGTAAATAATTTTTAATCCACGATTGAGATAGGTGTAGTTGCGAACCATCTCAAGAAGGTATTCATTCAAGAAGGAAAAATTAGGAAAAATGCTTGTATCTGGTTCGAATACGATTTCTGTTCCGTCAGCTTCTTTCGTGTCACGGATTTTGTATTCTTTGACAAGATTGCCTTTTGAAAATTCAGCTTCTTTGACCTTCCCTTCTCGGAAAGATCGTACTTGAAAAACGTCCGAGAGAGCGTTGACAGCCTTGGAACCAACACCGTTCAAACCAACGGACTTTTGAAAAGCTTGAGAGTCATACTTCCCACCTGTGTTGATTTTAGAAACACAGTCAATAACTTTACCCAGCGGAATGCCTCGGCCAAAGTCTCGCACACGAACGCGGCGGTTTTCTATTTGTATGTGGATTTCTTTGCCGAACCCCATGGTGTATTCGTCGATGGTATTATCGACAATTTCTTTGACGAGGATATAGATGCCGTCATCTGCAGCGCTGCCATCACCGAGTTTGCCTATATACATACCAGGACGCAGGCGTATGTGTTCGCGCCAATCTAGGGAGCGAATATGTTCTTCAGAGTAGTTTGTTGCTTTAGCCATTCGGAATTATGTCCTCCTATGTGAGCTTCTCTATGGGGAGGGAACTAGCTCCCCCTTTTTATCTTAAATCAGTAGAATGGAATGTATACAGACACTTCCATCATCAAATTTTGGGAAAGAGCTTTTATATAGCAGAAAAGCTGGGATTCGACGAAGGAATTTGCTCAGCATCTTAAAATAAACAGGGGATTTCCATGGAAAAACTGAAGGTTGTTTTAAAAAGAGCCCTCGGAGATGGGGCAACTCAGGTCAATCTGCGTACAGGGGAAAAGGCAACTATGTTGCTGAAATATCAGAGCATAGCTCTTCCTGAATTTGGAAAGATCGAACAGTCTTGGATCGAGGGCTTGTATAAAACTCTATTTCCACGGGACGGCCTTGCTATTTTGTCACAGCAGGTGCTACGCAGTCACTTTAGCATTGTAAATGTTGGAAAGGTTCACGTAGTTGCAGATCCTCGGCCACCGAAGTCGTTGTACTTATTTTTTCCTCCTAATGGTGAATTTTTGAGCCAAGACTATGTAGTAAGTCTGACTTCAACCTCAACGATCCAAGCACCTCCTCCGCCACCGCCTCCTCCTCAAGCGAGTCAAGCTCAGACAAAAACTGTACAAGCACCCCCATCTGCCCCTTCTGAAAGCGATGCTGCAACAACTCAAGTTTACAAAACATCAACGGTGCAAGCGCAAGCAACAAAACCGACATCAGCGACCAAACCAACGATGGCAACGCAGACTCGAACACAGTTCTCATCCACTTCTGCTTCTCTTCCAGATGAAATTTTCGAGAACAAAAACAAATTGGGTCTGATTTTTACAAACAACACATCTATAGTTCCTCAGATTAAAATTGTTTTTTCATCGATGCAGGTTCACCCCTTTTCATCCGAAGATGCTGAGCAATGTATGAATATTATCGAAAGGGTTACTCCTTCTTTGGTCTTTATAGATGATAGTCACCCGAAATTTTCACAAGTATTTAAAATGCTCTATGATCTCGATATTTCAAGAAGATCTTTGATGACGCTTCTGATGCTCAGTAAAACTTATAAGTCTAGAGACTCAAAAAGTGCTTTTGTTACGAGTGTAGATGGGATTGTGAATGTGGAAAATCTGCATGAGTTAGAAAGTATCGCAGACAAAGCGCATAAAGAACGAACGGAAATTTTTCGAATTTGGTTAGATTTGGCATCAAAAATCTAAGACGTGTGTTTTGGATCAATAATATTTGCAGTGTTTGTGTGGATTTTTGTTTCGTATTGTGAATCGATTTGTAAATTTTCAACGTGTGTGGTCTTTTCACCTTTGACGTTTTTGACAAAGTCAATTTTTTGCCGCATCACGCTTTTACGAGTCGAGTTTCCAATAGCATTCTCTTCATTGATAAGATTGTCGCTATAAAGACGAAGCAAGCATGTTTCGAAAGACTGCCACCCTAAAGCTTCGGAAGCTTCGATGATGTTGAAAAAATTCTTACGATCATCTTCACCGTTGATAATCACTTCCACGCTTCGTAAGTTGCTTCCCATAATTTCGTGAGCAGCGACGCGACCTCCATCTATTTTTTTTATCAGACGTTGACAAATAACCCATCGCAGTGTTTCTGCAAGACGGGCACGGATCTGTTCTTCCTGTTCTTTTTCAAACATCCCTACAATTCTGTTGATGGTCTGTCCGGCGTTTACAGTGTGCAAGGTGGAAAGAACAAGGTGTCCTGTTTCTGCAGCTGACAGAGCAATTTCCATCGTCTCACGATCACGCATCTCACCGACTAGGATCACTTTAGGAGCTTGCCTTAAAGCTGCCTTTAACCCTGTTGGAAAGGTTTCAAAGTCGGTGCCAAGTTCGCGTTGGTTGAAAGTTGCTGAAATGTTTTCATGTACGAATTCTATAGGATCTTCGAGAGTGAGTATGTGTATGGACTCCGTTTCATTCAGACTGCGAAGCATCGCTGCGAGTGTGGTTGATTTTCCGCTCCCAGTAGAACCTGTGACAAGGATGAGACCGTTTTTTTCTTTCGCAATCTCTCTGAATAAAGCGGGGGCTTTGAGGTCCAATAAAGTTGGTACTTTGGTTTCCAATTTACGCAATACTATTGAGAAATTTTTCTTCGTTGAAAAAATGTTGACACGAAAACGTGCCTGACTTCGCAATTGATACGCCAAATCGCAGGAACCTGTTTTCACAAAAGTTGTGAGCAATCTTTCGCTATTTCCCATAAGAAGCATTGCCATCTGAGCTGTTTGATAGGGTGATAGGTAGGAAAAAGCGAGTTTAGGTGAAGCTTCCACTTCCGAAAGAGCTCCTACATGCTCGACTTGTAGAGGTTTGCGTATGGAAAAAATAATATCGGATATGTCTGAAGGAAAAATACTGAGCATTTTTGAAAGTATGTCATCGAAATCTGATTTTTCCATAAAGTGAACCTACTAGTCAAATAAAGTTTCCGAACTTTTCTTAATCATTTTTGCAAATAAGTCTTTGTTTATCGCTTTTTCATAAGCAAGTTCAGGAGTAATGTATCTAGCATTTAACAATTCCGTAATCGCATCATCGAGTGTGCGCATACCTACTTTTTTCTGTGTTTGCATGATGCTTGTTATTTGAAAAGTCTTCGACTCTCGAATCAAGTTAGCGACAGCGCTGGTGCATCCTAAAATTTCCAAAGCTGCCACACGACCTCCACCCGTCTTTTTAAAAAGAGCTTGAGCAACCACACCTTTGAGCGCCTCGGAAAGGGTTATACGTACTTTTTCCTGTTGGTCAGCAGGAAATACGTCGACGATACGATCTATAGTTTTTGTTGCACTTTGAGTGTGCAAAGTTCCAAAGACAAGGTGTCCCGTTGCTGCAGCTTCCAAGGCTAAAGAGATGGTTTCTAAGTCCCTCATCTCACCCACCATGATCACGTTTGGATCTTCCCGCAAAGCGCCTCGAAGAGCTGCTGCAAAAGATTTTGTATTGGTTCCTACTTCTCTGTGATTGATGGAACACAGCAAAGGTTGGTGTACAAATTCGATAGGATCTTCGATCGTTAGAATATGGGCTTTACGTGTTTTGTTGATGTAATCCACCATAGCGGCCAGTGTCGTAGATTTCCCACTTCCTGTAGGCCCTGTTACCAAAACCATTCCTCGCTCGAGTCCACAGAAAGCTTTTAAGGAAGGAGGCATTCCCAATTCTTCTAAAGATAAAATTTTAGAAGGGATAAGACGGAAGACAGCTCCCATCCCTCTCAGTTGATTGAAAAGATTTACACGAAAACGTCCGACATTTGGTAAAGCGTAGGCAAAATCCACATCACCGGTTTCTTCAAATTGTTTGATCTTTATTTCAGGAGTGATTTCATAAAGAATTTGCTTCAAGTAATCTTCTTGGAAGGGGGGATGATCGATACGCTCTATATCACCATGTAAACGAATCATAGGTTGCTGAGTGGCTGCAAGATGTAAATCGGAGGCTCCCGTTTCTTTCACTAAGTTTAAAAAGCCATCGATAAAAGCCATATGCGTCTTCCATCTTTTGTTTTTCTCCATTCTAACAGAGGGGAAGAATTCGGAACTAGGAAAAAACTCTCACCTTGTTTTCAAGGAATTCAAAATCTTGTTAACGAAGCCAGTCTGCAACACCTGATTTTTTAATCTCACGTGATTTGTTTATATTTTTAGCATAGTAAACAATGACGTTATTTTCCAAACTCCATAATCGGAAGCGACAAGAAGCTTTATCAATATCACAGTCCATGGAATTCCACTCATTGTTGTAACAATACACACCCAAGAGTTGTATAACCAAAGACCAAATGCATAGAAACCCGATCATAGTTTTTGCAAGTTTCGATGAGATCTGTTCTATAGAAGGTGCAAGAAATAAGCACAAAAAAGGGCATGTTTCTAAAAGTGTCCTGTATCCATAAGTCCATCCTCCCCACCAATCAAACCAACTTGCTTGAATGAGTAAAAACGCAAGAGGAAGAGGAAGAAGATAACGGAAGAGCCTCCATTTTTCTTTTTTTAAAATCTCCCAGATCCCCAAAAAACACAGCAAAAATAAAGGGGAAAAGACAAAGAGTCCTCGTGATGGAGAAAAAAGCATGGCAGGTAAGCTTTCTAAAAAGTTCCACTGCCAAACTTCTCTAAAACCCGTTTTGCTTTTTGCAATTTCAGATGCAGCTTCCGTTTGTGCAAAATAAAAGGGAGAGCCAAAGGCGCTATCATTGTAATACATCTGTAAAAGAAGAAAGGGTGTAAGACCTATTATAAAAAGAGGTATTCTCTTAAAATTACCAAGAGCCAAGAAACTCAAACCCAAAAGAGGAAGAAGCATAAAATTTGTAGGTCTGCATAACATTGCGAAACCAACAGAAAGAGCACAAAACAAAGTGAAATACTGGGTTTTCCTCATGTCATTTTCAGATTTCGAAAGTTCACTTTTCAAAAAGAAATAAACAGAAAGGATAAGAAAAAATATAGAGGGACTTTGTTGCCATAACGTTTGACTTGCAACGCTGTAAACACAGGTTCCAAATGCGTAGAAGAAGCTAATAAAGAGAGCGATGTTGGAACTTGTAAACAAACTTAATATGAGAAAGACAAGCATCACGGAAAGAGCAATATAGCTTGCTGCTGTGATTTTACCTGTAAACCATAAAACTTTCTTACTGTTTAAAAGTTTATAATTGTAAGTTGCAAGTGCTGCATAAAAAGGAACAGCAGCTAAACTGCTACCGATTCCAAAAATGTTAGCAAATTTGTGATTGTTCTGTGTTTTTATAAAAGAATAGGTGTTGATTTCTGGTCTAATCAAACCTCCCAAAAAATATTCGGGATACATATCCATGAGAATAGAGACGACACGAATGTTGATGGGAGTCCATTGGCTGTTGATGTGAAAACCCCAATTAAAGAGTTCGGGAAATTTATAAGCATCAACTGTGAGTTCACCATATTTAAAAATAGAAACGGGAAGATTGATGTTGGGAGTTGCGTCATTTCCGATGAGAAAGACTTTGTAATCGATGAGATAGACGCTCAGAGCGAAGAAGAAAACAAATATGGCTTTCAATTTTTACCTCATTGGGAATCTTAATAAGATTATACGCCAATGAGGTCTATTTTTAGGCGAGGCTTTCGAGATGAGATTGGATTTTAGAAACAGCCTCTTCAATTGGAATCCGTTCTTGAAGAGTTGTATCTCGGTAACGCACTGTGACCTGATTGTCAGTCAAAGAATTTTGATCGATTGTCATACAGTATGGTGTACCGATTTCATCATGGCGAGCATAGCGTCTCCCAATGGATTGGTTCTCATCATAACTGATTTTAATTCCCTTCTTCCGGAACATAGCTGCAATTTTACGAGCGAGTTCTGGTTGCCCATCTTTTTTCACAAGAGGGAGAATCGCAACTTTGTAGGGCGCAAGTCGGGGATGAATTTTTAAAACCGTACGCGTTTTTTCCGCACCGTTTGCATCCACCAAAGTTTCTTCGCAGTAGGCATCTAAAAGTGTGCAAAGCACCATACGTGTAAGACCTAAAGATGGTTCAATTACGTAAGGAACATATCTCCAACCTTTTTTACCAGACTGTGGATCTTCTTTTTCTGCATCGAAATAACTCAATTTTGTTCCTGAAGCTTTCGCATGCTGATTCAAATCATAATCTGTGCGAGAAGCAATCCCTTCGATTTCATCCCAACCCCATGGGTAAAGATATTCAACGTCGTCGCAACCGTCAGCATAGTGTGCAAGTTCTTTGTCTTCATGTGGTCGCAAACGGAAATTTTCAGGATGGTTAGAATATTTGCGATGCCACGAAAGACGTTCTTGTTTCCAATATTGGAACCACTCCTTTTGAGAACCTGGCTCACAGAAAAATTCAAGTTCCATCTGTTCGAATTCACAAGAACGGAAAACAAAGTGTTCAGTGATGATCTCGTTACGGAAAGATTTACCGATCTGTGCGATACCAAAAGGAATTTTGGCAGACATGCTTTGTTGTACATTTAGAAATTGTACAAACATAGCTTGTGCTGTTTCTGGTCGAAGGTAAACACTCGAAGGACCTTCTTGAATCTCAAAAACTTTTTGTTTGAGAGTTTCCTTGCTCGTGCCCTCTTCGTATTGTTTTTCAACATATTCTATAAGAGGATCGATGGGACCCATCGTTGCACGAAACATCCCACGGAATTGTCGTTCTTCCGAAAGAGTCGAAGCTCCACACTTCGGACAAACATATCCACGTTCTACAATCCCAGTTTTCGTAGCACCTTTAGCAAGGCCTCCGACTTTGAATTCAACTTTAGAACCTACGTCTTTGCGAGGAGCTTTGTCTGCGCGGAAACGTTCCTGACAGTTGAGGCAGTCCACAAGGGGGTCTGTGAAATTTGCAAGATGGCCGGAAGCTTTCCATACATCTGTATGCATCATGATCGAGGCGTCCATTCCATAGACATCCTCGCGCTCATAAACCATGCGCCGCCACCATTCGTCAGCGATGTTTTTTTTCAACTCGGTTCCTAAAGGGCCGTAGTCATAGCAGGATTTCAAAGCACCATAAATCTCACTGCTTTGAAAAATAAATCCGCGTCGTTTGCATAAAGAAACTATCTTGTTCATCAGGTCTATAGAGTTCGACATATAAGGTGCCCTTCGTTGCGTTAGAGAGGCAAAACTAGACTATCTTGTGTGCAGAGACAACACTATTGTGTGAGGGAGTTTGTAACAAGATGGGTTCGAAGATCATCGAGTTCTTTGTATTCCGCATAAAGACGAGCGAGTGCCCCTTGTGCCGCAATCATATCGTTTGCAAATTGGTTCCAAGGATTGGAATCACCACTCAGTGAGAAAGCACCTCCAGCATAGAAAGATGCAAAGCTTCCTATCAGTATAGAAACAGCTCCCACTCCGTGGAGTATGTTAGATGTTTTTCCCATACTTTTTTTGAGGTCAGATGAGGAGAGTTTTTTGTCAGGTACATCAACTCCTGCAGCATTAGGTATTGTATGCCCTTCACCTATTGTGCTTCCGAATAAGGAGTTTTTTATTTTTGTAGAAATATCATATTTTGATGTCGTATTGGTCACGGGAACATCAGAAAGCACGTATCTTTTTTTGCCCGTTGTTGGGTCTGTTCCTATTTCCGTTAGATGTTTCCCTTCATACAAAAATACTTTACGTGTGCCCTCAGCAGTAAAAGCCCACGAGAACTTTTTTGATTTAACGTTTTCGATAGGGGCACCAGCACTGTCCACTAGTAAGAAGTCATTTTTTTTCCTAAACTCCTTCAAAGGCATAGCGTGTGCGTCTTTTATAATCTTTGCCGCTAAGTAGACTCCCCAAACTATAGAAGCACCCAGTAAAACACCTCCGAGTATTTCGTATTTCGAATTGTAAGTGGTGTTGTATCCAACCTTTGCACCATTCGCAACAGTACCACTCGTTGTCGTTGTACTCGTTCCTGTCGGTGTCAGAATGTTTAAAGCTGTGCTTGGATTACCTTGATCTCCATAATTTTGTCGTGCTGTATTTAAAATCTGATCAAGGTTAAGACCTCCTCCTGTTACGCCTGTGTTGACTGTCACTGGTGTTTGACCAGAGTTGGTAGAGCTATCGACACAGGGACTCCCTGTCTCTGTAAGGTTTAGGTTTTGATCTTTTAAAGTATTTGCTGTGTTTGCAAAACCTTCATAAAGTTCAGAGGAGAAAATATCAACGAAGTCTGTCTGTCTTTGAGTGAAAAGTTGTGCAAGAGAAATTTCCATTTGCTGTGCGCTTGTGAGTTGAGGAGATTTTGTGTCGACACTGTTGAGAAAGTGATCCGCTGCATCTGCTAACCAAAGTGCAACGATCTTTCTTTCCTTTATGTTCTCCTGAATAAGAGCGAGTGTGTCCTGCAGCGTCGATTTGGAATTAACTTGATTCTGATAAGGGGTCGAAACTTCAGGTCCACAAGGAGTGTCGGGTTCAAGCAGGCGGAATGTAGATGCACAAGCTTGGGCGCTGATAGTTAAAGTTCCTGACCTACAAGAAGAGGGCAAGTGGATTTCATCAAAAAATGAAGAGCCCGTTTGTCCGTTAAGACATATTTTATTGTTTGCATCGAGGATTTTGTATTTTGCAAAGTCAGGATATTCATCAGCATTTTTGGAAGCGATAGGACTTATTTGTAAAAGAATAGAATTTTGATTATCTGCATAATTTAAAGTCACATAACTAGGCGTTTGAATTTTTAAATTCGAAGCATGGATTTTTACAATAGGCGCAAGACCAAAAGCATTTTGTACCTGTTCGGGGGTGATAGAACACTGTGATTCTATGCTGCCTGTATTTAGCACAGCAGACTGATTTGATTTTTTTTGAGTGGGTGTAGGGTTTTTACATTGTAGAATAAAGAAAGATATAAAACAAAAAAACCAAGGACTTCGTAAAAATCGTAAGTGATAGAAATTGTGAGCGTGCACTTCAAAGCCCTCATAATAGTTGAAAACGAGTCTGAGAATCTATCGGATGAATATCGAGGTTTTTGAGTAATGACCTTTCTGAAGGGATAGAGAATGAGAAAAGAAGTCTTTCTTTACAGCGGGTTATTTCTAGGAATGAGCTTTTGTACACCTAGGAGTCAAGAGAGGAAAAAGGGTCCCGAAGGAACCCAGCAGATACAATGGGATAAAGACTTACAGAACAAAATTTCAGAAAATTATTTTGAAAAAGAGAAAAACCAAAAGTGTCCTTGTTCTTGCGGACAACAAACTGTCACAGTAACCATTACAGACACACAAACACAGACACACATACAAGCTGATTAAAAGACCCGCCTTCTCTCAAAGACTTGATCTTGCCTTCGCGAAAATTTCTTTGTACTATGCGAGCCCATTGATTCCTGTTTTAAATTCCGCGCCTGAGGACTCCTGTGCAATTCACTCTCACAGTATTAATACCGCTATTTATGTTTCTCACTCTCTCTATGTCCTGCGAAAAATCTACAAGCTTTTCAAAAAAAGAAGAGGTTGCTCGCATAAATCAAGGAACTCCTCTTTTTTACCCCCTCGCGGATCCTGATTGCAGCGAAGAACATGCTGTTAAATCGATTGCAGACAAAGATGGCTTTATAAAAGTTTGGCTAGGTTCACAAAATTCCGTCCAATTAACGCATGTGCGTCTCTCACATGAGATTTCAGGAAGTGGATTGCAATCAGATTTTATGAGTGAGGCTATTTGGGGGCGAGAAGTTCAATATGAGCTAGCTTGTAAAACGCAGAAAGATGGTTCGGAGCTTTGCGGAGATTATAGCAATAAAGTTGTGTACCAAGGTAAGAGGCTTTTTTTCTGTAAGGTAGGAGGCGATTATCCTCGCGAGTCTTTGGAGAATGTGGCTCTTGCAAGTCTTGTAGGAATGTATAAGACCTATTCTATGCATCATCATTTGTATCCTGATAGACCTCTTCCCAAAGTAACCTTGCTTGTTCACCCTCGTATCACGGATCGCAAATATACTAACAACCAAGCTATAAAAGACGCGGTTTCTTTTGATATCAGTAGAGTGCGAACAGACAATGCTTATTGGTTTCTTACGGGAAGTGATGGGATAGCGATTGCTGCTGTTCCTGAAAGTTTAGAAAAAAGAAGATTTTTAAAAGGAGATCAGGGCCATTTTTGGGAAATGCCTTCCATCATGGGGCATGAGTATGGGCACCACATGTTTCATTATTACGCGCCGTCGCTTTCTGTCTCTTCTGTTAATAATTTTGTGAACACACCTGACATGATACTTGCAAGTTCTGCGATCAATGAAGGATTTGCAGACCTCATTGCTTATTTTACATATCTTCAAGAATATCCGGACTTAGGTTGGTTTGTTTTGGACGATGTTCTGTTTAACAGAGAAGTTTCTAAGGCACATTTTTCGGATGGTTCTGAAAAAGCATTGGAAGAGTGGTTTTTACACCACTATTTTCGTCAAACGACACCCTTCCCTGCAAATAAACACCAAGCAGATCCTTCAGATGATCATGCAGTAGGCGCCATTCTTGCGCACGGTTTATACAAAATTTTTTATCCCACGACAAAGAGCTCCATATCTGAGGCCTTTCAGAAAAGTGTGGAGTGGGTTCAGAGAATGGAAGAGCATTTTCAAGAAGATGCTCAATTGGAATCTTCACAGTTACTTGAAAAATCTGTGTTTCATGCAGTCTCTCTCGTCAAAGAGAATGAAGTTGACAATAAAGACAGTGCATACTGTGCGGTTATTCGAAAAGTATTTCCGACGTTTTTAGAACTTGGATGTACAGAAGGGATGTCTCCATGAGGGTATTTTTCACAGTTCTACTTTTCTTCTTATCGAATCTCATTTTTGCGGTGCAATGGGATACGAGTGCTCAATTTGGTAAACGCTGGTCTGAAATGAACGAGAGAGTGTATTTGAGCAATCAGAGTTATTCTTTTGCTTTGCATGCAAATTTAAAAAACGCAAAGCAAATTCATTTTCTTTTCGGTCCCTCCTACGTGTTTGATTTTTATACGGAAGAAGATCTTTGTGAGACAAGAGGATGTTTTTCTCAATCTCATCATAAAATAGGTATAGATTTCGGGAGTGGATTTGTTTTTGAAGGTCTCACTCTTTTTGCACTTGCTCGTGTTGTTCTTCACGGTCGTGGGAATCAAACTTTGAGTGGGAAATCGCGATTGGTTTTCCCAGCATCGTTAAAGCTTTTTGACAATGGAACGAACGAAGGTGAGTTGATCAGTCGGACTTTGGGTTATGATCTGATCTTTGGTGCCAAATGGTCATTGATTGATCAGCTTTTTCTAACGGTATCTTTTGAAAATGCGTATGAAAAAAATCGTATCATCGATGGCGAAGTGCAAATCCGCAATGGGAAAGGGGATGAGTTAACTTTAAATTCGAGCATGAACACGGAGTGGATTCGCAATAACTCCAGTGCTTTTTATTTTGGATTAGCGTATACAATTTAAGATGTTATGGCGGTAATGGCGTAGATTGGATCGAAATTATTGAAAGGTCTAATGGATGATGTTTTCCAAGCTGATAGATATTTTCAAACCAGCCCCCTTTCTCCCCGAAATAAGTGACCCTGAAGAAGTTAAAAAACAGTACAAATATTGGCGTTTACGTATTTTTTATTCGATTTATATTGGTTATGTTGTTTTTTATTTCACGCGGAAGAGTTTCACTTTTGTAATCCCGCATCTTATTGATCTCGGTTATTCGATGGCGGATGTTGGTTTTCTCGGCACGGTTCTCTATGTGTCTTATGGTGTGAGTAAGTTTGTAAGTGGTATTTTTGCAGATCGTGCTAATCCACGCTATATCATGTCTATAGGTCTTATATTGACAGGTATTACAAATATATTTTTTGGATTCTCATCTTCAATCCTTTTATTTGCATTTTTCTGGGGACTGAATGGTTGGTTTCAAGGATGGGGATGGCCTCCTTGTACAAAGCAGTTGACCTTTTGGTTTAGCAAATCGGAAAGAGGCAAGTGGTGGAGTTTAAAATCCACGTCTCACAATATCGGAGGTGCCGTAATTCCTTTGATTGTTGCGTACTGTTGTACGCTCTTCAGTTGGCGTTGGGGCATGTTTATACCTGGAATCATAGCGATCGTAGTGGGCTTATGGTTGATTGAAAGGCTCCGAGATATTCCTCAAACTTTGGGTTTACCTTCCATAGAAACATTCAATGGTGAAGCTGAAGAAGAGGTTAAAGCTTCTTCTGAACAAGAAGTGCTTTCTGCAAAAGAAATTTTGTTTAAGCATGTTTTAAACAACAAAGGTGTGTGGATTTTATCTCTTTCTTATTTTTTCGTTTATGTTGTGAGAACAGGATTGAATGACTGGTCTACAGTATATTTGACACGAGAAAAATCTTACTCGCTGGTTGCTGCAGCAAGTGGAGTTACGTGGTTTGAAGTAGGTGGATTTTTAGGAATACTTGTGAGTGGGTGGGCCTCCGACTATTTTTTCAATGGGAGACGTGTTCCTTTTATGATTTTTTGTGCACTTGGTCTTCTTTTAGCTATTGCCGCGTTTTACATGGTGCCACCAGGTTATATGTACCTCGACATGTTTCTGATGTCGGTTTTAGGTTTTTTAATTTTTGGTCCACAACTCTTAGTAGGACTTGCAGCTGCTGAATTTGTAGACAAGAAAGCTGCTTGTACTGCGAATGGATTTGCTGGGTGTTTTGCGTATATTGGCGCCGCAGCAACGGGCTATCCACTTGGAAAAATAATCGACACTTGGCATTGGGAAGGATTTTTTGTTAGTCTTTTTGTATGTTCTGCTGCAGTTTTTCTTGTTTTGATGCCACTCTGTTTTCAGAAGGGAGACACTCAGGACGTCTTGCAGCAATCACCAACATCTTAGGCAGATGCGTTCATGCAAATATTTCGTAGCTTTTGTGTCTTATTTTTTCTTTTTTGTAGTGTGCAAAGTTATTCTTTCTTTGATCCTCTTCCCGACCCTGAACACGTTAGAGTCTCTTTGCTCACTGTCGATATAGGACCAGAGCTTCCTCAAAGTTATGGTCACACGATGCTGCGAGTTGAAAATCAAAAGACAGGAGAAGAGTATATACTCAATTGGGGGATGTATGATTTTAGCGAGCCCTATTTGTTTGTTCCACGTTTTTTAAAGGGTTTATTGCGATACTTTGTGTCGGAATCCACATTTGATTCCACCATTCGCTACTATCATGAGTATGAAAAAAGAAGTGTTTACCAAGACTCTCTCGTTTTAACAACACAGCAAAAAGACCGCTTATTAAGAAATATCAGTAAGAGATTAGAACCTGAAAATGTCTATTACTGGTATGAGTTTTTCTATAACAACTGTTCCACTATCCCTCGTGATATTTTGAATGATGCTTTAGGTGGAAAAATAGAAGAACGTTTTACAAATGTCCCAGCGACTATGGATTTGCGAGCTTATGTGCGTAGAGATTTGAACGGTTGGTCTATAATACCTTTCTTTCTCGATATGATGTTGAATTCCGATGTGGATTTAAAACTCAATGCATGGGGTGAGATGTTCCATCCTCTCATGTTGCAACACTACTTGAGTCAGCTTCCTCAGTTCGATGATGTTGGTAATGAAATCCCACACTCTCATCTTCTCCAAGACCATCATACGGTTGTTGAAGGAGGGGTGTATCCCAAGTCTTCTTTGAACTTTTTTATGTGCTTTTTTGCTGTATGTCTGATTGTTTTGTTGAGCATAGTTCTTTTATTTTGGAAAAAGCATGTATATGCCCGTCCTCTATGGGGATCTTTTTATATTGCCTGGGGATTGTTTTCAGGCTTTATGGGTTGTGTATTTCTTGTCGGTTGGTTTGTTACCGATCACCATATGTTACAACACAATGCAAATCTATTTGTGCTTTGGCCTTTTGATTTTGCCTTCGTGTATTATGGAATCTGCATTTTGAAAAATAAAAATGCAGTCTACAAAGATATCTGGTCTTTTTTAATTTACGTACACCTTCTGAGCATTTTTATATTTTATGGGCTCTTTGCTTGGGGCTTTTTTGCACAAGATGTTTCGAATGTAGCTAAGTATGTTGCGTCCATTGCGGTATTATTTTATGGGTTCTGCTTTTTCCGTAAACGCATCAAGCGCGCGCATTGAAAACTCAGGATTTAATCTCGAAACACCGATAAAACGTTTGTCAGACAGAACAACCTTAAAAGCACAAGCTCTGTCTATCCAATGAAAATTTTCTTCCAAATGCGTCTCACCCATATGCAAGGACAGAGTTAAAGTATAATCTCCAGGGCCGAGATTCATATCTAGCGCATAGGTTACTTCAAAAGTTGAACCGATTTTGGGAGAACCTGTATCAATTCCAAGTATGTAAGAGTTTGTTCCAAAAATATCGTAGCCTAAACGGTCTCGAATCAAAATTCCAAAAGTAGGATTCTCAATATTTTCAGCGGAGGTTTTTACTTGGAAACGTATGTAGGCTTTCTCTCCTGATAAAAACACAGCTGTTGAAAGAAATGACGCGTTAAAAATATCCAACTTAATCACTTCGAGTTTTTTATTTCCAGATTCAAAGGAATCTGCAACGACTAAATTTTTATTCTCAGAAGCAAGCTTTCTTGCAGATTCCTTAAAAAAACTTGGGAGTAAGGCGTTGTATAAATCCAGACATTCCAGAGGACTTCCTGTATGTACGATACTTCCTGTTGAAAGAAGAGTGCAGCTATCACATAATTTTTTTACTGCAGGGAGATCGTGGCTAACGAAAAGTATAGTTACCCCCTTCTTTTTAAAATCTTGAATTTTTTTTAGACATTTCTGTTGGAAGTAAATGTCTCCCACAGAAAGAGCTTCATCAATAATCAAAACTTCAGGATCTACAGAAGTAGCGAAAGAAAAAGCAAGGCGTACATACATACCCGAAGAGTAAATTTTAACGGGTCTGTCAAAGAAATCTCCGATTTCCGAAAAATTTTGAATGTCCGTCATTTTAGCTTCTATTTCTTTTTTACTAAATCCTAGCAAACTCCCATTGATATAGATGTTCTCACGTCCGGTGAGCTCAGGATGAAAACCTGTTCCTAATTCCAATAAGGAAGCCACAGTTCCGTTGACTTCAAAGGAGCCAGAACTGGGATCCATCACACCAACCAGTATTTTGAGAAGAGTGCTTTTTCCTGCTCCGTTCACACCTATAATTCCGTGAATTTCTCCTTTGGCAATTTCTAAAGAGATATTTTTCAGACTGTGTACGATATCGTAATCTTTCTTTTCTCGTGCAAGTCCTAAAGCACCCTTCACCATGGCTGCTTTGGATTTGTAAACTCTAAAATGCTTTGAGAGATTGGAAATCTTAATCATAGGTGATCCCTCAGTAAGGAAATCGATCGAACATACACGAAACTTGAAGCAAGAAATGCAAGTACAGTCCACATAAGACAGAGAGTTAATAAGAATGCGCTAGGCATGGTGTGAAAAAATAAAACCTGATGCATACATTCGATATAAGAATACAGGGGATTCCAATACACAAACGCTTTTGCAAATTGTGGGAGAGAACTTTCCAAATACACTATAGGTGTAGCCCAAAAAAGGAGTTGGAAAAGAATCTGAATTGCATAGTAGACATCTTTCAAAAAAACATTCATACAGCCCAGCACTATAGCTGCAGACGTACCAAATATGCCCAGCAAGAACACAAAAAATAAGTAAGAAAGGTATTCCAGTAAAGTTGGAGGATCGAGAAAGATAAGAACGAAAGTATAGAGTGTGAATCCAATAAAAAAATTGAATAAACATGCTAAAGAAGAAGCAAAAAAGAGTATATATGGTTTGAAACTTAATTTCTTTATGAAATCTTTGTTTTCACTGAGGGTTAGACATCCGCGATTTGCGAGTTCCGTAAAAAGATTCCATGCTAGCAGTCCTGAACACAAGTAAAGACTGTAAGCATATCGGGAAGTGTTCATTCCAAACTTTGATTTCATCATGCTTGAAAAGACAAGTGTATAGAGTGCGATCATTACGATGGGATGTATAAGATGCCAATACACACCTACTATAGAACCTACATACTTAAGTTTAAAATCTCGTTCTGTAAGTGCTACTAAACTCCTAAGAAAACTTAGTTTTTTCATATGTCTCCTTTTCTCTCCTTCTTTGTTTATCACAGACCCTTGCTTTATCGCCAGTCAAATTGACGGAATTTACATGAAGAACTTTTAAGTGTTAAAAAAGAATTAACACAATCGAATTATATGACATTTTTGAAAAGAAGAAGGCGGACAACTTGTTGCAAGTTGATGCAAAAACTCTTCGATCCCTGAGACACCTTATTGGCAAGGAAGTTCAAAAACAGGGGTGGCGTTTTGCAGTCTATTTTCTTGTTATTGGGTTTGCAGGTATAGCAAGCATCCTTCCCCCCAAACTTTATGGCTACTTCGCTGAACATATGGGAGCTATACAAAGTCTCAACGAGATTTCAGCTTCAGCTTTTCTGCATAATTTACTTCTTTTTGGAACTTTAATAGCAGTGACTCTTTTCTTTTGTAATTTTGCAAGAGCTGTTACGGAAGAATGGATTTCTTTGCGTATTGAAGGAAGTCTTCGCATTCGATTTATGAGTTATATGCACCGTCTTCCTCTGGAATCTTTCGATGAATCTCAAAGGGGTGATTGGCTTACTCGGATGTCGGGAGATATACGGGCTGTAGAACAATTTATAGCGCTGCGACTTCCCAACCAGATCTCAGATGCGGTGGTGACTATTGCCATTGCAGTGATTTTCATAAGTCAAAATACTTGGGTCGCACTCTTTCTTATTCTCAGCACAGCGATACTTGCGTGCGTGAATGTCATCGTACAAGCGCGTTTAACTCCGATTCTGGATGAGCTGAGATTTCTGCATGGGGAAGTCTTACAAGGTTTACTTGAAAACTTTGAAGGGATGCGTTCCATCCGTTCTTATCGTGCTGAAAATTTTATACTCACATTTTTTAAAGAAAGAGTTCAGATCATTATAGAAAAAGGTTTGCGTCTAATCCGCGTTATAGGTTTGCTTTTCGGAAGCAATTCTTTTCTTGTAAATATGCTTACGACACTCGCACTATCTTACGTTGCTTTCAAATTGCGAAACCAAGAGATTCTTGTTTCTGATGTGTTTCTATATCCATTCTATATTGGAATGTTCTACTCTTCCATCTTTGCGCTCGTTAGAGGTGTTTTTGATTGGAATGATTTTGTGATTCATGCTTCGCGTTTGGATGAAGTTTTTCAATCAGCTACATCTGATCAGTACTTAGAAAAAGCTGTCTTTCAAAAACCTTTTGACACACTTGAAATAAAAAATGCAGTCATTGGTTATAAATCTTATGCGAAATTGACAAAGCCTTTTGATTTTAAAATTCAGAAAGGTGAGATTGTCGTCATTCGTGGACACTCTGGTTGTGGCAAATCTACTTTTTTAGAATCGCTTGCAGGTTTAAGAGAATTGGAAGTTCAGTCTGCTCGACTCTTCCACCAAAATACGTTTGTTGAAAATTTCCCACAAAAAGACGGAAAAGTATCCTTACCAGTAGATCTCGGAGTATACGTAGAGCAGAAGCCTTATCTTCTCGAAGGTTCATTGAAAAACAATCTGCTTCTTGGTGATACTACACTTTCGGAAGATCGCCTGTGGTCTGCTTTAGAAGGTGTGAATCTACGCTCTTTTTTTGAAAAACGAGATGGTCTCTCCTTTTTTATCAAAGATAATGGACGCAATCTTAGTGAAGGTCAGAAACAACGTATAGGTATTGCAAGATCTTTGGTTCACTTACGCTCTCTTATTCTATTAGACGAGCCTTTTGCTTCTTTAGATCAGGGTTCGATTTCCGTTCTTTCTAATGTGTTGAACAAGTTGAAATCCAATCATGGAATAGTGATTGTAAGCCATATTATACCTGAAAGTTTGAGTTTCGATCGTGTAGTAGATTTCGATAGCTTTGTATATTCCAACGTATCGAAAGAATTTGAAGGTGATAATTTTTTTCAAAAAGAAAAATCTGAAATGTATTTAGCGGAAGCTCCTTTTGGAACTTTCGTTGAGTGTAATGTTTAATTTCTTGGAGGTTTTTCATGGTAAGAGAAGTGTCTGTTGAAAAAAATGAGTTTGGTATTGTGATCCGTCGTTGTGGACATCGTTGTGGACACCGTTGCGGACATCGTTGCGGACATCGTTGCGGACACCGTTGTAGTCGCTCTTGTCGTCGTTAAACTTCATTGAGTACAGAGATGGTCTTTGTACTGATTGAGTTCAATATTTTTTTGGAGCTTTTTCATGGTAAGAGAAGTGTCTGTAGAAAAAAATGAGTTCGGTATTGTGATTCGTCGTTGCGGACACCGTTGTGGACAACGTTGCGGTGCACGTTGCGGTCATCGTTGTGGTCATCGTTGTGGTCATCGTTGTGGACGTCGCTGCGGACGTTAATATCGCAGGCTCACTATAAACCATATGCGGTTTCGCAAAAGGTTTTAAGTGAGCATCCATTGAAAACTCTTATGTGTGGTTTGTGAAAGCGAGGCTTTATGAAATCATTATACTTGGTGGACGACGTTAAAAATCAGCCGAAGTACGGTTTTGGCCTTGAGTGTTCGGGTGAACTCGCGAGAAGAGAAGATGTAGATTTATTGTTTAAAGAAGTTTCTTCTATCGAGATTATTCCTGAATCTTATTTTTTTAATAAACACTCAGAATTTATTAGACGACTCGGAAATAGCCAAGTTCCCGTTATAGGTCATTGTGTAGACTTATCTCTCGGTACGGATGAGCCTCTAGATAAAAAGCACCTTGAACAAACCAAAGAAGTTTTAGGTCAAGTCAATTGTGTGATCTTTAGTGATCATCTTTGTATGACAAGAGCTTCTGGAATTGATATAGGGCAACTTACAACTTTGCCTTTTACAAACAAAGTTGTCGATGTGGTCTGTCGCAATGTTGAGACTATTCAAAAAGAATTTTCTCAACCCTTTATGATTGAAAACATAACAAATCGTTTTATTTATCCCGGAAATGAGCTGGACGAGCCCGCGTTTATCAATGCGGTCACGCGCAAATCAGGTTGCGGTCTTCTCTTAGATGTTACGAATCTTTATATCAATAGCGTGAATCACAAATTTAATCCTTATCGCTGGTTGGATAAGATTGATGGCCGTTCTGTAATGGGTGTGCATCTTGCAGGTGGTATACAGGAAAAGGGTGTCCTTTATGATACCCACAGTCGTGCTGTTCCCAAAGCAGTGTGGGATTTGCTAGCTTATGCTCTTCAAAAAAGTAGGCCTGAAGTTTTGATCATCGAGTGGGATCAACATATGCCTAGTACAGAGCGATTGATTGAAGAATGCCGTTATGGTGAACACTTTATTTCGAAAGTACGTAGACCACGAATGCTCCCTTCTCGAATATCTCAGTTTGCTTCTACGGAGGTTACTTTATGAGTTTGCATGGATTTCAAACAGCTCTTGCGGCTATTATTCGTCATCCTCGATTGAAATATAAATGGGAACCTGAAGTGTTTTTCAAAAATTTTGAATTGAGTGGATCCGAGCGCAAAATTATTGAAACACTATCCCAGCATAAAGAATTAAATAAATACGGTAAAGACCAAGCTAACGGTCGTCTGGAAGTCATGTACAACCACTGTGATCGTGTTCCTAGACAGATACCTGATAGGGTTTTGAAAAATATCTGGTTTGATCTTTTCGAGCCAACAATTATGAAAACGCCAGGAGATCTTAAAGGTTCCTTCGAAACATCTCTCGCTTTTTTGAACTTTCTTGCAACAGATAAAGAAGCTCGTAAGCGACTGAAACGATCTGCTCCCTATTTTATTTTTGATCTTATTAAATTTGAAATTGCAGAATTGGAACTTTCTCGTCCTATTTTATTGGATGCTCCTTTGAAAGCAGAAAGTGTGCTTTCTCACCCTCACTTCCGCGTTATAGACCTCGAATTTGATGTTCCAGCTTGGCTAGCATCTTCGGAAGATGAAGATGAAATGAAATTTGAACGTTCTATGACGCTTGTTTTTGTAAAAGGGTCTGAATCCTATCCTAAAATTTTTGAAATTACACCGGAATATAGAAATTTCTTGCTTAGTCAAATATCAGGTGAGCAGAGTATAGATATGAGTGTTGCGATGAAATCAGATCTCGTAAAGATGGGACTTATTCTTCAGCACTAGTAATTCCCAATATTGCGAAAAAAACTTCGTTGTCAACAAACGCTGTATCGTTATCTTTCAACCCTCCTTGCGTGTACCATAAATCCTCAAGAACATTCCATCGGAAGACTTTCTTGTAGATATTGGTGATATCATCTGAGGCTTTTGAACACTGCTCTTGTCCTTTACATTCGGGTGCTTCTTTGTAAACTTCCATAAGCTGTCTCTCTAAAAACGCTTGTCCTCTGTAAAACTGAATGAAGGATTTAGGTAATAAAACCCCTAATTTTATAGCGCGATCGAAGAGTTCTTTGGCTTGATTGAGACCTGGGATTTTAGAAGCGGAATAGGAGTGAATCAATGCATTCACGTCTTCTTTTCTTACTCCCTCTTTCCAAGTCATAGCACCTTTGAGCCCATCTCCAATCAAACGTGCGTTCCCAAAAGAGATACCTAAAATAATTTTAAACAAAGATTTTGCTTCTTCTAAACTAAATTCACCCACACTTCCAAAGTCGATCAGAGTGAGCGTATATTTTGTAGGATTTTTGGTATCAGCATCTAAAAACACGTTGCCAGGATGCAGGTCTGCATGAAATACATGTTTACCAAAAATAGCTTCTCGAACCCACACATACAATAATTGACTCAAGGCTTCTTTTTTAATTTTGTAAAATTCAGGGCCGAAATTTTGAATGCTTGATCCTTTAGCGCAATTTAAAAAAAGAACTTTAGATGTGGATTTTAGTTCCGAAACTTCACGATTAATTTTTAGATGGCCTTTTATTTGTCCATCGTAGAAAGATCCTTTGTGAATATTTTCGAGCTCGGTCAGAAAATTCAATTCCTCAGTTAAAGCTTCTTCAAGATCTTTGATGAATTTTAAAATACTCTGATCTTCTGTGAGATTGCGGAGAACTGCGAATTCCCCTTCTGCTTTTTTATCAATTCCCGGTCTTTGAACTTTAATAATAACTTTCTGCCCCTTTAAATCTTCTACTAAATAAACCTGACCTACACTCGCTGCTGCTAGAGGCTTATCTGGAAAAGTTTTAAATACCGTTTCAAAAGAAACACCCATTTCCTGTTCTATAATCTCTTTTGCGAGAGGATTGGGAAACGCTTTGATGTTCTGTCTCAGTCTATTTAATACCTGTGTTAGTGCAGGTGAATTGACATCATTGCTAAACAATTGAAATGCTTTTTGAAGGACAGGACCGCAGTGATTTAAAATGACGCCAAGAACTTCTTGAGGTTCAGCATTTTCTTCAAGTAGGAGCACATCCGCCAATATAGAGCGTTTAGTTCCCATATCAAGTGCGTCAAAATATTTTTCTAAAACAAGTTGCAGGAAGTTTTTAAAAGCTTCAGGAACCTGGCTCAGATCGACTCCCTGTTCAGGACTCAGCAGCATAGTAATGGCTGTTGTTTTTGAAAAGTTAAAGTTCTTTACGGAAATATTGATAAGGGCGTCTAATTCCTCCAGAAGCGTGTCATCGAGAAGAGAACATATTTGAATCTGGGATAGAAAATTATAGGAAGCTCCTAAAAATTGGGAAGACAAAGAAGAAATTTGATTACCTGCAAGGGCGAGTAGGAGAGAGTTTAAAAGGGAATTATCACCTGATCCTTTTAAAAGTTCTTTGAGTCTTTTATCTTTTGCGATTTCATTCAGTGTTTGAGGATCTTTCAAGTAAAGCGCAACATCTCGAGTATCGCGAGTCAAAATATGTCTATAGGCTTTGTAAACTTCTTCTTTGGATCCGAGCCGGTCTTCACGAACGGCTACGAGTTTGGAGAGAAATTTTTGGAGTACATACTGTGGACTTTCCGCCTTGAGTGAAAAGGGAATAACAATAAAACTCAGAAGGTACAAAATACGCATGATTTTCATTCTCCCTCAAACTTAAATAATGGAAGCAGATCATCGATATAAACTTCCACGTTTGGTACGTTTGCATCTGGTGCGAGAGTGAGATGAGAATCTTTCCATCTCATAAAAAAACATTCCACCTTTGCGTTGCGTTTCACAACACAGACTTCTTCGTTGAAATGTGCAATTTGAACGAGGGGACTTAGATCGGCAAGTTGCGTATTTACAGGAGTGGTGTTGGAGGGACCCCATATATGGGATAGACCATTTTTACTAATTGAAAATCCTATATGAGCTCCCATTGCCATATAGATAATGGGACCAACTCTGTCAGGAAGGTGTAGGTTTGATGCGTAGGATCCCCAGCATTTCAGAGTGTCGTCTTCTAAAATAGCACAGGTATTGTATTCGCCTGAAAAAGCGCGCAAGACGGTATTAATGTCTTTAGGTATTTTCGTGGCACTCTCACTATTTTTTGATCCCCAACACCTTGGATGCATATCTTTATCGGTAACACAGACATGATGGTAACCAAGAGAAAATTGTGTAATAGGTCCTAAATCTTTAGGAATCGCTAAAACGTTTACCTCTAATTTTTCACCCCAAGCTTTTAAAACTCTGCTCTCTTCGAGTACGTAGGTCACATGAGGAACAGCAGAAACTTGCACGACTTTTCCTAGGTCGAGTGGAACTTCTCTTTCAATTTGACCCCAAGTGTAAACTTTCCCTTCTTCGGAGAGAGCACTTATATGATAGGAACCTGCTGATATTTCTTTGAGAGGGCCCATATTTTTAGGCATAATTTTGTTCGTTTCGGATTCTTCCTGAATCGACTTAGGTCCCCAACAGACCGCTTTTCGTTCTTTGTCAATGATGCATTTTTGACCCTCACTTATAGCAATACGTTGTGGGATATGACCGTTGTAATAACTGGTTTCTATTTTAGTTTGATCACGTTTCTCTTTGTCCTGTTTCTTTTTATTTATAAATTCTTGAATCCATATTTTTATATCTTCAATATCGAGTTCTTTTAATAAATGTTCTTCGAAAGTATCGTGATGCAGCGATCTTTCCGAGTCGCAGTGTTTTTGTTCGCAGTCTATGGGGTTAATCAGATTATTTTCTTTTATATGCTCTGCAAAAGATGTGAGTTCATCTTCTTCTATAATTTTTAATTCGAAGAGTTGCGCAAAATAAGCTGTAAATTCTATAACAGGATTGTTTTGTGCGTTTGCAAGAAGGAATATACTTAGAAAGTAGAAAATGCTTTTTTTCATCTAGGTCTCCCAAAATCGCAACATGGAAGAAGATCTTCTATGTAAAGTTCTAAATTCTTAGGTGCTTGGTATTCATTGCTTCATAAAGATCTTTCTTTGTTTTTCTTTCATACAAAAAGAAATCTACAAACCTTACTTTAAGAAAGATTTAAAATTGAATGCTTTATTTAAATTTTTGGAGTAAGTCATCGATATATATTTCTAACTCCTTAGGGGGAACAGGCATCTCCGTGTTAAGAAATACTTTTTGGTTTTTTCTTCCATTCACAGTTTCGTATCCGATATCGAAACCAAAACAATGAATTTTTGCCTTTGCATCGACTACACAGATTTGGGACGTCGAAGTGTACATGTAAACAATCGGGCTTAGAGCTTTTAAAAGGGGATCTAATTCAACAGGTAAACCTGAAGACCAACATTTCGGGACGCCATCTTTTTGAAGTGCGCAGGAATAAAATCGATCAGTAGCGATTTGAACCACAGGTCCCAAATCGGCTGGTGGTATAGATTCTCCCCATAAGCCACGTCCCCAGCATTCTACTTTTCCGTTTTCTAATAAAGCACAAGAGTGAAAAGTAGCGGCTGAAATTTGTTTTAATGATCCAAGATTTGAAGGAATATCTTTTTGTTTGAAATCATTTTTTCCAAAACAGTGTCCATTCATATTGATATCGAGAGCACAAGCATGTTCTTCGCCAACAGAAATTTGAAAAAAAGTTTGATCAGAGGGTAGGGTTGCGTCATGGTAGTTATTAGAATCCAAAGATAAAGCTCTTCCTGTCTCATCCAGTACGTAGCTTACACGAGGACCTGAAGAGATTTGCACAATTTTAAGAGGTTGTGAGGATATTTTCCTAACACCCTTATAATTCCCCCAACTCTGTATGTCACCGCTTTCTTCCAAGGCGAAGAAAATTGAATCTTCAAAAGAGATTTCTTTAATATTCTTAGATGTGGGTATATTTCCTTTAGCACTTGGTCCCCAACATACAATTTTGTGTTCTTTATCTATTGCGCAGGTATTTTCAGACCATCCTGCTACGCGTTGGGGCATGTTTCTTTTCCAAAGTGATTGAGTTTCTTCTTTCATTTCATTGCGTTTTTGTTCATCTTGCTTTCTTCTTCTTAGAAAATTCTGAAGCCATATTTTAAGACTTTCTAAATCCAAGTCTTTTTCAAGATGTGATTCGAGCATTTCATAGTGGAGTGTTCTATCGGAATTACAGTGCTTGATTGTGCAGTTTATCGGATTGATAAGGTCATTTTTATCTAAATTGTCTGCGAAACTTATGATCTCTTCATCTGTAATTACTTTAATTTCAAGTAATTGCTTAATATAAGCTTCGAATGCTACTGTGGACTCTTCAAGAGTATTTCCAAGCATGAGTATGCTTAAAATTAAAATTAATTTTTTCATCATTTCTCCACTCCACCTGCATAGTTTAAGAAGTGACGAAGCTGTTCCTGTTCGATGTCGTCGAACTCATTGAGTGGGATTCTTGTTAAAGTTTCCATATGAATCATCAGATCGTCGCAAACTTTTTCCAGAAGAGACCTATTTTTGAAAATATAGGATTTTGCAAAAATACGGAGACGTTCTAAATGCTGAGCCAAAGGACGATTGTGTTTTATGTTTTTCCAAGACAAACTTTCCAAGTCTTTGTAGTATTGTAAAGGCAATTTGTGAGTCTTATTTATATCCTTGGCACGTTCCGATAGTAAAATCGCAAGTCGACTGGCTTCTTGAAGTTGTATAGAAACATTCGAACTCAAAGAAGATGTTGAGTGCTCAGTATAAAGAACGCTGCTGTCGACTTTTAAATCTTTTTTTGCTGCATCAAACAAATAACTATGCATAAGTTCTCTTGTAAACTCACTATAGAATCCATTTTCAAAGCCAATGCTGCGTGAGTCCATTGCAAATTTGATAAGATCCTGATTGGTGTCTCCAATCGCTATAAACATAGCTTGAACAGGTGTTCTGCGATCTATTGCGTTTCTAGCTTTTGTGAGTTCTTCGAGATTGACTTGTGAACCACCGTCGGACATCAGAACGATATTGGCAGCCGCAAGAGGCTCGCCTGCACGTTTTTCTGCGTCTGCAATAAGTGCAAGGGCCTGTATCATTGCTTTTTGAATGTCGGTTCCTCCACCGGCTCTAGCAAGTTTTGAAGCATAATTGTGTATGAGATCCAAAGCTTCTTGAGTCGTTGTGATACGTGTGGGTTCTCCAGGTTTGTCATCGAAAGGAATCAGAAGAACGCGATGCTTGTGATGTCCACTTGCAGAAATTTCACTTAAAGCACGAGCAGTGAAGGCAGAAATAAGACCTGCCTGAAATTTTGCAGGATCTCCACCCATACTTCCTGAAATGTCATAAAGCACAATCGTGATTTTTTCCGAGTCTTCTTTTCCTCGTCCCGTAGGAAGCTGCAGGTGTTTACGGCGTGTCATAACATAAGCAGTATTTTCTTTAATATTATCTTCGATACTGAGACCGGGTTGCATCAAGATAGCCCGTGCCATTTCCGCAAATCTTTGCAGAGGCATAAGATTGCGTCCCATAGGTCGAGGAAGGTCTCTTAGCCATGAAAGCACTTCTTGAAACTCAGGGCGTGGAGTTGAACTCATAATAAAATCTGTAACAGGATATAAGCTTGCAAGTAGACGCAAGTCGTACATTTTTCCTTCGTGCATCAGTCTTGCTATTTCTTTAGTCGGAGCATTCGGACCTACAGTTTTTAAACTGTATTGCTGCTGTAAGTAGTTTTGAACTAAAGGAGGAAGACTATCATAGAAAGCTTTGACGGCTGAAATCTCTTGAGAATCGACGTGTGATAAACCATAAATTTCGGACTGAACTTTATTCAAAGCATGGATCAAAGCACTTGCAAGAGCTCTATCTGTTTCTTCATCCAGTACACTTGTAAAAAACTCTACTGACTTTTTAGCTCTGTAAACATCTTTGTAAGTGCTTGCTAAATCTCTTTTATTTAACATCAGGTCCGTATAACGGATCCAATTTTCCAAATTTTCATGTTCATTTTCATGGATACGTAAAGCTCCGTTATAAATTTCTTCAAGTTTGTTATCTTTTACACTTCTAAACAAAGATTTCGCCTTATTGAGAAGGTCCAAAGTCACACTCCCCTTATTGTTGGGATCGAGTATAACTTGCAAAAGAACACGCAAAGCACGTTCACGGAATGGATTCCGCTCGGGACTCGGTTCGAGTTCCAAAGAACCCAATTCTAGTTTGCTTGCAAGTTCTTCGGAATTTATGTCGGAGAGTGCGTCTTTCTTATCTTTTGTATCCTCTGTTTTTGTTGAGTTCTTGTCTTTTGCAAAATCTTTAAGACGATCTTCCGTATCTTTTTTCAACTGCTCTTCTTTGGAAAGAGGTTTGTCCCTCTTTTCATCTCCTTTTGCCTGAGAGTCTGGAGTCCCATCTTTAGAATCTTTGTCTTCTTCCGGTGGCTCTACAAGAGGATTGGGAAGATCTCTATCAGAATATTCATCTTTTTCCCCCTCTTCGTCTTGTTTATCTTTCTTGTCTTTTTTTACAGGGGTTGGATCGAAAGGAATCCAACGACCTTCATTATAAACTTCAACCCATGCGTGAGCTTCCCCAGGCATTACCAAATAACTTTTTTTGTCAGCGCCATTTTTATGTTTTTTTGCTCTGAATCCACCCACCACTCGAGAAGGAATTTTATAGACATCACGAAGCAAGGACACCATTGTGTAAGCAGCCATATCACATTGAAAGGCCCCCGCTTCGAGTGCTTTGATGGGATCTGTTTCTGAACGTTCTCCGACACTGTACAGGTATTTGCTTGCAATATGTGCTGCGATTGCTTGAGAAAGATGTTCTACATTTTTTGTATGATCTTCCTCAGGTTTGAAAGCTTGGAACAGAGTTGTTTTTATCAAACTTGGCCACTCTTCCAGTTTAAAACCTACAGGACGTGTGTAGATTTCTAACAAAGGTGGTGACAGTGTTTCGAGAGTTGAAGAACTCAAAGGTATAATCACTTCATCTAATTCTGTACTCATCGTGAGATCATAAGAACCCTTTGTGTTTCTAAGGACCTCCACTCTCGGATCTGAAGCCTGCAAAGGCTTATAGGAAGGAGGGAGAAAGATGCGTACCTTTTTATTTCCGTATGTATGAAGAATCAGCTGTGCATTCGAATCTTTGTTAGTAGAAGGATTTTGAAAAATACCAGGAAGATTTGCTTCCTGAAGGGGATATTGTGCACCTCTTATAATTTCAGAAAAATACCTTTGACCAAAGTAAGGTGTTTCAAAATTCACTTCCGCAACTATATATTGATCTTCTTTTTCACCTTTACTCTTATCTTTTTCCGTGTCTTTAGTATTGGGCTTGTATTTGTCTGGGGTTTCGGGATAACGAGGCTTTTGTTTTTGCTTATCCCCTTTTGTATTTTCATCTTTTGTATCTTGGTCATCTTTTTTATTTTCGTCGTTTGATTTGTCAGATTCTTCTACAGCTTCGAAGCGTTGTAGATATTGAGAAAGAAATTGCAGTGCTAGAAGATTGGATTGCAAGTCAATTTGTGGGCAACGTTTGCGAGTAATAAGGTTTGTCGAATCGCTAATAACTTCGTTAATCAGCTTTTTGTCGAGAGCTGTCTCCGAAGCTATGAAATTCTTCAGTGCAAAGTTGACCCTTGAAAGAGAGCTGCGCTGATTCATGCGTTCGAAAAGTGCTTTGCCGCTTTCTATCGAGAAGACTCGCGCAAAGGGATCGTGATGTGGAAACAAACGCGTTGTATAAGCTTGGATGAGTATTTTTATTTTGGAGGAAGCTTCTCTTAGCTCAGAGTCGTTATTCTCAAGAGCAAAAGACAAATCTCTAAGAAAAAAAATGAAGATTAAAAAAAATATTTTCAAGCATCTACAACGCATGAGACCCCTCACCTTATTTTTGGCCTTGCATAATCAGAAATTCAAAATCGCTATCTGCGCAATGTGCACTGCCTAAGCAGCTGCCCGATGCAAGTTTGATGTGTTTTTGAAGGTCTGTGTATTTTGCAAGAAGAACATCACGGAATCTTTTTTGTTCCTCGATCAGATTGTGAATAAGACCTCTTTCACGTTCATCTCTCGCTTTGCTTGGATCTATAGTCCAACCGAAATCGATGTCGACTTGGCTTTCATCGTTTGTAAGCTTCAATCGAGTTGTACCGGGGCCGATTGTGGTCATGACGAGATAGGCTCTCCATAGAGAAAGAACACCGAGTTCTATAGGTTTCTGCGTGGAAATAGTGAGATCATCTGCAAGATTCGAGAGTAAAAAATCTACAAAAGCGGAAAGTTGAATCACTGTAGGAATACGTAAAAGATTGCGTGTGTTGTAATCACAAGAAGGGAAGTAGACAAAAGTTTCTTTGCGATCCTTTACATTTCTTTCAGAAATTTCGATCGCGTCATGTGTGATTTCACGCATTTTTGCAAGAAGTTCGTTGTAAGATAGGTCAAACATATGAGTCGTTTTCATCATGACTGTCGAAAGAAATCGCAGAGTTTCCCAATCAATGACTTCAGCCTCCAAAAAAACGCTGTTGTTTTGAGCCTTTTCTGAGACTTTCCTGAGTGCTGCGAGTTTGCGTTTTTCTTTTTCGCGCTTGAGAAGTTCTTCACGTTGGGTTTCATCAAGCCAGTTGTATGCAAAGACTTTGTAACGGAAACGGTTTAAAAAAGCGGGAGCAGTTGTGCCTAAACCATTCAGCATAAATTGTTCGAAAATTTCGGGAAGATTGGCATTGCTTGTAGCAAAAATGGTTTCCGTTTTTGCTTTTATGAGTTTGTTACCAGCCATCACTTCTCTTTCTTCAAGGAGGCTGAGTAAGCTGGAGAGTGCTGCAGGGTTTCCTTTTTCCGCTTCATCGAGAAGTGCTACAGCGTAATCCGCAAGTGAACCTGTGGTGTTGATTTCGAATTGACCCAGTTTTGCTTTTTCAAAATTCTGACCACCTGTAAATGCCTGTTCGGTGATCATTTGATGGAGCTGCATCTGGAAAGTAGGATCTTTCTCTCCTTTAAGTATCCATCTTACAAGCGCAGACTTAGCACTTCCTGGAGGCCCGTAAAGGAACATATTTCCCTTATCTAAACGTGCAAGCGTTGCTGCGTGATGTACGGTTCCTAAATTCAAAAAGGTATTGTCGAAAACACGAAAGCGTCTACGCAGTGTGTCTCGCAGTTCGGAAAGTTTAGTGATGCCTTCAGGGGTAAGGCCTTCAAATTCCATGGTTGTTTCGTTGATATTCACGAGAGAGTTCAGAGTTGAATTTGTAGGAATGTCTGCAAAGCTGGGGCTTGTCATAAAACTCAGAGCCGTATAGAAGCCTACGGTTTTGACGAGCTTGAATCTCATGTTGAGTCTTCCTTTTTGAAATCAAAGATCTTTAAAGGAAGTCAATCTATGTGAAACTGTATGAGGGGATTATTATCAGGATATGTCAAAACAACACGGTCATTCCTGCTCCCATAGTTTGTCCTGCAAATAACGGATTGAAGAGATACACGGGTTCCACTCTTCGACCACTTTTATTTTTCAAATTCGCTTCTTCAATTTTACGATAATTGTTCACAGCTATTTCTCCAAAGGCATAACCAATTCCAATTGCAAGTGGATAATCGCTGAACCAATGCACACCGTTGTTCATCATTTGAAAACTCAGTAGAGTTAATAAACTGATACCAAGAGGTTTGATGAATACATACTCAGGATAATTTTTTGCAATCACTGTGAGTGTCATCGTACCCGTAGCTAGATGCCCTGAAGGAAAAGCATCATAAGCTGGAACATCTTTGTGATAAGCTCGTTGATTCGGAAAAAATCTCCATTGTCCGCGGTCGCGTGTTCGCACTCCTGGGCTTTCTCTTCCTGTAATATGTTTAAGAAACTGTGTTGTAAAACCTGTCGTCAACAAACCCTCAAAAATAGCGTAACTCGTGCTCCAAGCTCTATAATCTTCCGCAAAATATCCATATCCTAAAAAAGCAACAGCGAGGGAAAGATGAGTCCATCCATCTCCAATAAAATACATCCAAGAACCTAAATCTGTAGGACCTCGAACGTTGAAGGAAGAGATTTTAAAAAAAGTTTTAGTATTGTCTTTTGATGCAATGTTGAGTTTTTTCCCCCAATCTTGAGCACCTATAAGCAAATCTTCATCATAGTAAATAGTAAGAGCTGTGCTTGCTGCAATCGCTAAGATGTGAGGAAGATGTTTACGATCGATGTCGTTTTCATAAAGGAGTTTGAAGTCTTTAAAAAAATTCGAGACGAAAGGAATACCGCTGGGTCTTGAATAATTATATGTCTCGTTCTCTGAAACTTTGTAAGTCTGAGTATCTTCCGCATGCAGTGCAGAAGATATAAGAAAGCAAAAGAAAAAAGATCTATAACGTAGCTTCATCAATTTTGAACTCCCAATATTTAAAATCCTGGCTATAATAAAAAAATGCAAATCCAAAAATCTTCAGAAAATTTGATTATTTTCATACTCTCGGGATTGTTTTTCTTTCACATCCTAGAGTTTATGATCATTATGCCTTTAGGTCCCCAATTGATGCAGGTTCTAGGGATCAATGCGACGCAATTCAGTCACCTTGTAGCTGTTTACAATTTTGCTGCGGCCACAAGTGGAGTTTTAGGTCTCTTTTGGATGGATCGCTGGGACCGTAAAAAAGTTTTGATCGTCGTAAATGTACTCTTTGCTTTTGGTACTGCAATCTGTTTTATGACGACAAGTTATCCTGCGCTCTTAACTGCGAGGTTTCTTACAGGTGCTTTCGGTGGTGTAATTGGCGCACTCTGTATGACGGTTATCGGTGATCTTGTTCCTATGGAAAGACGGGGTTTTGCTATGAGCAAACTCATGTCCGCGTTTTCTCTTGCATCCATAGCAGGTATACCTTTGGGCTTGAGTCTGGCGGCTCATTTTTCTTGGCAAACGCCTTTTATCGTAATCACTTCTGGCAGTTTATTATTCTGCACTATTGCTTATTTTAAAATGCCCCCTTTGAGATCACACTTGCACGAAGGCATGAAAACTTCTTTTAAAGACTTACTCGAAATTGTTTTAGATCATAAACATCATCTGTGTTTTGTTTTTATGGTGCTGCTCATGTTCAGTCAGTTTATGGTCATTCCCTTTATCAGCTCTGCGCTTGTTGGAAATGCAGGAATGACGCAGGGGCAATTGCCTCTTGTGTATTTGGTAGGTGGTCTTGCGACTGCAATTACAAACCCGAGCATTGGAAAACTTTCTGATTATTATAAGAAAGAATTTATTTTTAAAATTTGTGCTGTAATGGCGTGGATTCCCCTTCTCATACTGACACATCAAGGAGCTTCCTCTTTGTTTTTTTGCATCTTCGTAACAACATTATTTTTTATTTTCAACAGTGGACGTATGTCTCCTGCTATGGCTATCATTACATCGGTGGTTGAAGCGCATAAACGTGGACGCTTCATGAGTTTAAATTCTGCTGTGCAACAAGCGTCAGCTGGTCTTGCTGCATGGTTGGGTGGTATGATTGTCACAAGTGATACAAGTGGGAAACTGCACGGTTTATATTTTACTGGTTACATTTCCGTTCTTGCTGGCTTTTTGAGTGTCTACTGGGTGCGACGACTGTCCTTTACCTCCACTGTTCAACGCACTGACAGTATTCAAGAAAGTGAGTAAAAAATCCGATAGGCTATGTGGTTGAGTCTAAGAGGGGATCTTCGTGAGTTTTGAAAAAAGCTTAAAAAACAGGATCTTAGCATTAATAGGGGCTTTGTCCTTTATAATGGTGTTAACCCTAATGCTTACGCGTTGTGGTCAAGTTTATGATCCCTTTGCGAACTCCAAAAATGCTGCAGCTCGGGAGATTGTTAAAGTTCCAGTGAGTTTTAGTTCGGGAGCAACAGGACTTGATCTTGCAACAGCTCTCAGTGATGTATACCTCTCGATTACGGGATGCAGTTCAGGTTACACGCAATCGAATTTTTTATTTAATGGAAGCACGGTTAATTTTTATTTGAATGACACCGGTTGTTTGCTCTCTATTTGCTCTTTCACATACAACAGCGAGAATTACACAACGGCTTGTTCTAGTTTTAATACAACGGTTGGAGCTCTCACAACCTTCACGGGTACAGGGGGAGCGAATCCTGGTGGAGATACGGTTTATGCTTATGTTGGTACACAGATTACAGGTCCTATTACGGGAAGTGTAAGTGCAAGTTTTTATATCCTTGAAAACGATAATTTTTCAAACTTCAATCTTCCGATAACTACGAATGTGATTCAGATTTCAAACAACACTCCGAGTTCAGCTCCCTATACCGTTCCTGCAGCAAGTACAAGTTCCGTGCAATTTGGATTCAAACTGCTTTATCCTAATCCACCACCTTCAACGGCTGTTACCGTCAATTACAGTGTTGTAGGTTCTGCAGTAGCGGGAACAGATTACACAGCACCAAGCGGCAGTGTGACCATTCCAGCAAACGCTTCAACTGCGACAGCAACGGTCACCTTATTGACAACGAATACGCAAGCTAGAGAGACACAAAGTTTAGGTTTGCTTGTTGCGGGAAGTTCAGGATTTCAAGGTTCTGCAACTTATGTGGGTTATGGAAATCCAGCAGTCATGATTACAAATACTTCTACAGCTATTCCTGCAGTAGGAAACCCAGGGTTAGCTTACCAAGGAACTCCAACAACGATTACTCCGAGTACCGGTACTGTGACAAGTTGGGCGGATGCTTCTGGATCAGGGTTAGGAGTTGCATTTACAGCAAGTGGAAGCCCTACTGTAAATACAGGAGTGAATGGGATCAATAATTTGAGTGCTATTCAGTTCAGCGGATCCAATTATTTACGTATTACATCGAATAGAGCAGCAGTGAACTCTGCTACAAGCTATGCAAGTAAGCTGATATCCATGGTCTTCCAAACTTCCAGTGATGTGACGACACGACAAATTCTCTTCAACCAAGGAACAACAACGGACGGAATCAATCTTTATATTTATAATGGACAACTTTATGCAAATAGATGGGCAGCGTCAGGAAGTAGTAACGTAGCTTCTGCCTATATTTTACCAAATTCAGCATATAGCGCCTCTTTGTATTTCAGCTCTACAAATACAGTTCTCAAACTCTATATTTCGGGTGTTCAGGTTGATCAGGTCACTATTCCTAGTACAGCTTTAGCTAGATCGAATAATACAAATTCTGTGGGGATAGGTGGTGGTGCTGGTGGTGGTGCAAAGTTTGAAAACAATACAACTACGACAGCCGTTCAAGGATTTCAAGGTGAAATTGCTGAGATTCTTTATTTCAATAACCCTGTTTATACCGATGTTCAGATTCGTGGTGTGCATGGTTATCTCGATGCAAAATATGCTTTGACCTATCCTGCTGTCACGATCAGTGCTGCAAATGCGAACATGGGTGAAAATGATTCCTTTGCAAAAGGTTTTCTCATCACACGTTCCATTCCTACATCCAGTCCTCTTACGGTTTATTACACAACAAGTGGAACCGCTATTGCAGGAACGCATTATACGGTTCTTCCAGGCTCTGTAACTATACCTGCGTACAATTCCAGTGTGTATACTTATCTAAGTCCCATCAACAATGGAACCATCGGTGATACACACACACTAACGATGACACTTGCCAATGACGCAGGAAATGGAACAAGCCCACAAACCTATATAGGTGCACCTAACTCTGCAAGTCTCAATATTGTGGATTATGTTGCCCCAACTTCTGCGACTCTCATTTCATGGTTGAATGCTGCATTAGGTGTAACAACTGCGGGCGGAAATGTTTCAACGTGGACAGATCAGAGTGGAAAAGCAATCAGCGCAACAGGAGCCTCTAGTCACTTTCCTACAAGTGTCACTTCCTCAACTCCAAACTATATTAACTTCAACGGGACATCGACTGCGAATGCTCAAGATTTTTCACTCGCAACAAGCGCTTTATTAGACTCTGCTGCAAGTTATACTCAGAAAACTTTTGCCTTCGTTTTCCGAACAGGAACGGACGTCGCAACTCGTCAGATCATATACAAGCAAGGAAGTTCCACAAACGGAATGAATATTGTAATCAGTGGAGGTAATATTTATTTTACAGGATATGGAACGGGATGGGGTACAAGTCCCAACTCTATTTCTGCTGCTGTAAGTGCAAGCACAATTTATGAAGTGATCTTCGAATTCGATCAAGTGAATGGCCAACTGCGTGGAAAAATGAATCGTTCCGTTATAACGCCTGTTACAACGGGAGTTGGAACTTTAACGGGTGTTGCAACAAGTACGGCAATCGGAGCGAATAAACTATCCAGTATTCGTTTCTTCGATAACACCACTACAAGTACTGCAAACGCAAACTTCTTAGTCACAAATTCTAGAATATATGAAGTCCTCCTGTTCAATGGAATTTTGAACTCCGATGAATTCTCTACTCTTGAAAAGTACCTTTTAAATAAATATGGTCTTTAAGATCGCCCCAAAAAAATCCTAATTTTGTTTTAAAAACAGCATTTTAACATGATTTTTAAGTTTTTTCACAAGAAACTCCGTTAAGGAGTGTGAACAATTGTGGGTGAAACAATTTAGGTTTGACTATGAGACGTTTTGGTACAAATTGGCTTCTTGCAAGCGTAGCAGTAGCGCCTCTTCTGCTTGCAAAATATTCCTGTGGCCCGAAAGGCTCCTCTGGTGATTTGAGTTCAAGTTCCAACGCAACAGCGCTTCAAAAAATTACGATTCCTATTTCTTTGTCTCAATCCACTTCTAATATGAATGCTTTAAATCTCAATTCCTTATCACTTGCTGCTCCAGGTGGTGTAAGTGTGGATAGTTTTGTGATGACTCTTGCAAACTGTACTTCTGGTCTTTCAGGCACGAACTCTTCGCAAACCGTTATGAATGTATATTTGAACGACACGAATTGTTTGGCAAAACTAACCTCTTTCGTTCTACATTCTCAGTCTTATATCCCCAGCGGAACAGGATCGAGTCCCTTTACAACATGGTTGGCAGGAGACACAGCTATTTTTAGAGGCGCAAGCAATACAGATCTTATCAATGTGAAAGTTGTAAGTCAGTTGTCTTCGCCTATACTCACACCAGACGTGATCAGTTATGAATTTACAATTTTAAAATCAGGTACCAACAGTGCGTCCATTACAGTCTCCAATGCATTGAGTATTTACACTGCTGGACAGGATGCTCCGAATTTTCAAATCAATAGTGGTGGTGGACTTCTCACAGGACTTGTATCTTCAGGTGGATCTGCAGGTGCAGGTATTTTTACTTTTCAGTTGATATGTTCAGTCAGTGCCATGACTGTGGGTGCGAATCCAAGTTATAACTCTTTCTGTCCAACTGTAACACCAGGTGGAACCATTGCAGGAGGAGCTTCGGGTGTAGATATAGGCAATGCAAGTGCATTCAGTTACAAATTGATTGCAGATCCTAACAATGCTCCGAGTGGAGGGACTTTAACATTAGCGCAAGCTATCGCAGCATTTGTTGCAGGTGGTGATACGACTGTAACTTTAGGAGCTGGGGTGATCACTTCCGGTTCTACAGGATTCAATACTGTTGCTTTGACAGGGCCAGGACCCATAGCAAGCAATCAAAAAATGATACTCATCTTACAAGCAAAGAATACAAATCCTACTTACTCATCGAATCCTAATTATTCATCTTTTCAATATTTCCCTATTACTTTACCGACCGTAAATCCTTAGAAAAACAACAGCTTGGAAGAAAATTTAAGGTTTAGCAAAGGAATTCCGTTAAGCTTAGTGGGTTTATCCGAATGGTTTTTTGAATTTAGAGGAACATATGGGGTTCTTTGGGCGTTTGTGTGCAAATTCAAAAAGCCTAGTTTTTGCAAGTTTGGTTTTTGTTTTGGCATCTTGTGGTGGGGGAAGTGATGGAGGTGCTTCTTCAAGTGATGCAGCTTCAAGTGATACAACAGCTGGAGCAAGCTCCTCATATTCATCTAATGCAATTTCAGATAAACCAGGTTTTACGTTCATTAATATTCCTATTATTTTATCCGTATCAACGGGACTTGAATTGACAAGTTCCAATCCGACTGCTGCAGATAGTTTTGTGATGACTCTAGCGAACTGTGCTTCAGGACTCTCGGGAACAAATTCTTCTCCTACAACGGTCAAAGTTTATTTAAATGACACAAGCTGCATTGTAAAATTGACATCCTTTGTTTTGAATTCCGAATCTTTCACACCCACAACGAATTTCACAACGTGGTTAGTAAACGACACAGCAGTGTTCACAGGTGCTACAAGTGGAAACAAAGTCAGTTTGAAAGTTACAAATCAGCTGTCCTCTCCTATAGTAAACACAGACAGTGTTGGATATCTCTTCACAGTTATCAGCGCTTCTTCAACAAGTACTATTATTCCATCATCTCAATCAGGAAGCCTTTCTGTTACGGGTATTCATGCTCCAGACTTCGTTATCAACAGTGGGAATGCGATATGGAACGGATTGCAAACTTCAGGTGGGCATACAGGATATGGAATCTTTAGCTTCACACTCACATGTTCTAGTGGCATCATGACAGTGGGAGCGAATCCAAGTTATAACTCTTTCTGCTCAACAACAACGGGATCTAATGACGGTGTAGATATTGGTGTTGCAAACTATTTTAGTTATAAATTGATCAACGATGCAAGTGGTGTAGGAACCCTCACTTTGTCAGCTGCGCAAGCTGCATTTACAGCAGGTGGTGACAGTGCGGTGACTCTGAGTACAGATATACTTGCGAATTCGAGCGGATTTAAAATTACGAATATCGATGGTCCAGGTCCTGCTCAGAGCAATCCAAAGATGTTGCTTGTTTTACAAAGAAAGAATCCTAATCACCCTGGTGATTCCACCTATTCTTCCTTCCAATATTTCCCAATAACGGTACAAACTATCACTCCTTGATAATTAAAAAATAAGCTCAGTTTTCTGTATTAGATAAGGGGGGTTTGTCCCTCTTTCTTTGGTCTATTCCCTCATCTTTTTCTAAAGCATACCGCTAAGTAGAGGGAAGCATTTCTCCAAGAGAGGTTGTTATGAGAATTCTAGGTATGCTCTTAGTTATGGGAGTTTCTTACATCTCTTGTGGAAAAAGTTCTCAGAATACAACCCCTACAATTTCACTTCCCTTGGAATCTTCTTTGACACCTCGTGATATCCCCGTAAATGTCATACAAAACACGGGAAAGTTGAATCTGATTGATAAAAGTGGTTTGGGTTTAGTTGCTCCGGGAGGCGTGGGTGCGGATAGTTTTGTAATCAGTCTTGTGAATTGCAGTTCTGGTCTTACGGGAACAAACTCTTCTCAAAGTGTCTTGCATGTGTATTTGAATGATGCGAACTGTTTAGCGAAACTCAGCTCGTTTGTTTTGCATTCACAATCTTATGTACCGACTGGAACAGGATCGAGTCCTTTCACAACATGGTTAGCAGGTGATACTGCGATTTTTAGGGGGGCAAGCAATACAGATCTTGTCAACGTGAAAGTTGTAAGTCAGTTGTCTTCTCCCATACAAATAAGTGACGTAGTAAGTTATGAATTCACAATTCTAACAGCAGGCACAAACAGTGCATCGATTTCTTTAGCAAGCAATCTCACCATTACTTCTGTGGGACAGGATGCTCCTAACTTTCAACTCAGTTCTGGAAATGCCTTTCTAAGTGGTATTGCGAGTTCAGGTGCAGGGATTTTTACTTTCAAACTGACTTGCGATTCAGGAACTATGAGTGTCGGGGCAAATCCGAGTTACAACTCTTTCTGTTCTACAACAACAGGATCGCCAAACGGTGTAGATGTCGGTGTCGTCAACCAATTTAGTTACATACTCATTGCAGATCCTAACGGGAATGGAACCCTCACGCTTGCTCAAGCACAATCCGCTTTTGCAGGAGGAGGGGATACTACTGTGAATCTTGCAACCGATATACTCCCAGGATCTACAGGTTTTCAAACACAACCTCTTACAGGGCCAGGACCCCTGTCGACGAACTTGAAATTGATTTTAATACTTCAATCCAAGAATCCTAACTTTCCAACGAATACAGCCTATTCTTCTTTCCAGTATTTTCCTATAACTCTTCCCTCTTCGAACTAAATGAGTCCGTTAAGTCAAAGCTCTCACCAAATTGATATAGGTACACGTTACTATATCTTCTACAGTCGCTCCCCGTGAAAGATCACTGTAAGGTTTATTTAATCCTTGTAAGAGCGGTCCATAAGCTGCAAAAGAACCCAATCTCTGTGCAATTTTGTATGCAATATTTGCGGAATTTAAGTCAGGGAAAATAAAAATATTTGCAGAACCAGCGACAGCGCTTCCAGGGGCCTTGCGTTTACCTACATCTCTGTCGAAAGCTGCGTCGAATTGCAACTCGCCATCTACAATCCAGTTAGGATGCAAAGCTTTTACACGCTCTGCTGCTTCTGCCATTTTGATGCAAGACTTATGCTTCGCAGAACCTTTTGTAGAAAAGGAAAGAAAGGCCATATGAGCTTCTTGCTTTGCTAGAAAGGGAATTGCATCCCATGTCTTTCTGGATTCGCAGGCGATGTCAACAAGCTCTTCCAAAGTAGGTTCTATGTTCACTCCACAATCTGCGAAAAGAAAAATTTCTTCCTTACGTTGCATGATGAAAGAACCACTCACCGTACGAACCCCGTCTGCTTGTCCAATCATTCTCAGTGCAGCACGGATAACATGACTTGTTTCCGTGCAAGCTCCCGCTAATACACTATCCACCTTTCCCTGACTCAGTAAATAACCCGCTTTGTAGAGAGCAGATTCAGCAAGCTCTTTCAAAGCTGGTTCACTCACAGGTTTGTGCTTCATGCGTTCTCTTAAAAATTCTTCCAGATCCTTTGCAACTATGTCGTTATCTCCTTCAAGACTTCTTAAACACTCCGAATGTTTTCTCAAAAAATTCAAAGAGTGTTGTTTGGCTAAATCTAAAATCTTTTCTCGTGAATCAAAAATATAGATCTCAGAAACAATCTCATCTTTCAAAATTTGATTCATTGCTTGTAAAATTCTCAAGTCTGTGCTTTCAGGAAACGCAATCCTTGCATTCTTAGTTTTGATTGATTTTTTAAGATCTTGCAAAAATATACCCATCGGCATTCTTCCTTTAAATTTGTGAAGGGAAAAGGAGCTGTCTATTCTTTAATCAAACAGGAGACTCTCCTTAACACCAAGACTTTCGGAGGGTCATCCACCGACTTATCCACAGGCCCTGTGGATGACTTTAATATTCAGCACTTAGAGCGCACACAACGGCTAAGTCTGAAAATAAAAACTTTTTTATAAAAAGGCGTAAATATTCCCAGAGTATAGCCGATAGACTCTTTGCTTGAACTTTACTCAAGAGCAGTATCGCGTATGATTTATATTTTTGGTGAGAAAAATACGCTACTTCAAAAACTTCATGAGGACTTTAAAAGAACTCATCAAGTCTCAAGTGAGTTTATCAAAAGCAATCATCTCGAAATCTTAGAGCAGATTTACAACACCAAAAGAGAAAGCAGCATTCAAGCGGTTCTTGCGGAAAGTTCTCTGAAGGGCGTGAATGATCAGATGTGGATAGATCTTTTAGAAGGTCTTGCGCGTCGCTTTCCTGTTCTTGTGCTGAGTGACGCTCTTCAAGACATGGGAACACAGCTTGAACCGACAAATGCTCTCACGTGGCTTCATAAAGCGACAGAAACAGAAGTTTTGAACTTTCTCCGTTCTTGTGGAGCGTTGAGCGCTGAAAGAAGCAGTGTTTACAAAAACACGACGATCCCTGTTTATAGTAGTTTGCTATCTACACGTTTGCTGAGAGTGAATGGTTTTCTCAGTATCATCAGTATACATGCAGCAGATTTCAGTAAAGTCTCCCTCGAATATGGAAGTGCGGTTTATCACCAACTTCAGGTTGCATTGCAAAAAATACTTTACGAGATGTGGGGAACTTCGGGAGCTTTTAGAAAAACAGATATTCTATGCAGAAGATCGATTACCAGTAATACGTTTTACATTTTACTCGAACGTTCACGTTCAGAAAATTATATGCCCATACCAGGAGATCTTGAAAGGCTTGCAGAACGTCTTTCAATCAAATTAGAAAATCTCATGTGGGAAGAACTCAATTCTGCATCGAACGAACGCATACTTCCGAAATTTTTAGAACTTGTTCCACGGTTTATAGTCGGATATGCATCTGCGTTGTTCAATCCTTGTGTAGATACGTATACAACTGTGGATGAACTTTTACGTTCCTGCCGAGACACTGCTAAAATTCAAGATGCCCGCATGATCAATCGACAGAAAGAGCTCATACAAACTCTGATTCAATCTGAAAATCTTATGACAGCGCACTTTCAAGGAGTCGTGGACCTACGTTATTTTTCCTTGGAAGATTTGAAAGATTGGGATGAAAAACTTTCGTTTACTAAGCACCCTAAAGCAATCTATGCTTTTGAATCTCTTGTTCGTATCAATAAGAACGACCTGCAAAAATTGGTCGGTGAAGATATGAGTATGAACGTGGATTATCTGAATCCTGGGGTGCTTTTCGCTCGTGCGGAAGAAGTAAATTTGAAATTGGAACTCGATCAGGCGTGCTTCAAACTTGCGATGCTGAGGTTTGCAAAATTACCTGGGAAGTTAATGGTCAACATTCTTCCTCGCAATTTTTATTTTATTGATGACTTGAGATCTTCGATTCCGAAAGGAGTAGAGGTGATTTTTGAAGTTTCCGAGACGGAAGCTATAAATAATATGAGTTTGATACAAAGTATTCGTGACAAGATTTCAGAAAGTTCGTATGGGATTGCTATAGATGATTTTGGAAAAGGTTATGCAGGTGTGGATCGTATTATTAAAATTCAACCTACAATTATTAAGCTTGATCAAATTCTCATCAATCAGATTGATAAAGATACGCGCATGCAATCTTTTATTCGTGGTTTGGTGGAAGCAGCACGGAGCACACAGTCATTAGTTCTTGCTGAAGGTGTAGAGACTAAGGAAGAGCTTCTTTGCCTTGCAGCTATGGGTATTGATCTCGTTCAAGGTTACTATGTTCACAGGCCTGAGCCTCGAGAAGTCATAGAGAAAAAATTGAAATAAAATTGAAACTTGTTGCTTAAAAACACTCCTGCTATGATGAAAGTCTACTTTCACAAAGGAGTGTGTTGAATGTTAGTTTCTTCAAATCCAACTTTTGGTCGAGATGTCTTTGCAAGTACTCGTGAATTTGGTTCAGAAACCATGACGGTGAGTGGAACTGTCAATAAATGTTTTTTCCTTTTAGCTCTTGTCTTTGCTTCCGCAGTCTGGTCTTGGCAAGAAACTTCGAAGCAAATTTTAGGCCTTGAGGGAGGATCTTTTCCAACTCTTGTTATGGTGGGAGCCATTGTCGGTTTTGTTCTTGGTTTGGTGACAGTCTTTTTTAAGAAAGCTTCTCCTTATACCTCACCAGCTTATGCCCTTGCAGAAGGTGTTGTATTGGGAGCGATCTCTGCTGTGATGGAGCAGCGCTACGGTGGTATCGTATTTCAAGCGGTACTAGGCACTTTTGGCACCTTTTTCTTCATGCTTTTTCTCTACAGAAGCAAGATGGTCCAAGCTACAGACTCTTTCAAAAGAGGAATGGGTGCAGCCCTTGCAGGAGTTTGTTTTATCTATCTTATTAGCTTTATTATGGGACTTTTTGGAAAACATATACCGTATATCCATGAGAGTGGTCCCATTGGTATCGCGTTCAGTTGTATTGTGGTAGGTCTTGCCGCTTTTAGTTTCATTTTGGATTTTGATAATATCGAGTCAGGGGAAAGGCTTCGTGCTCCGAAATATATGGAATGGTATGGAGCCTTCGGTCTGCTTGTAACCCTTGTATGGTTGTATATCGAAGTTCTTCGATTGCTATCCAAATTTAGAGAACGACGTTAGGAAGGGAACTGTCTTTACGTTACCCTTCTATTTCAAAGGAGAAGTGTAGCGTGAAGATTTTCTTTCGTATTGTGAAAATACTCATAATCCTGTTTTTTTCCTTACTTCTTATCGGCTTTCTTTTCTTCGAATATGAATTTCCACGTGTGGGTCCTCCACAAGAACTTTCCGTTAGTGTCACTCCAGAAAGGATGAAGAGGGGAAAGTATTTGGTGGAACATGTCACCGTGTGTCTATCCTGTCATTCCACAAGAGACTGGAGCCATTTTGAAGGGCCTATACAAGCAGGTACAGAAGGAATGGGCGGTGAAGTTTTTGATGAATCTCTAGGTATCCCAGGAACTCTGTATGCGTCGAATATTACACCTGCTGCTATTGGAAAATGGACAGATGGGGATTTGCTCCGAACCTTTACAGAAGGTGTAAATCCGAAGGGTAAGGCTTTGTTCCCTCTTATGCCTTACAAAAATTATGCACATCTGAGTTGGGATGATGCCCAATCCATTCTTGTGTACATTCGTACTTTGAAATCGAAAGAGCATGAAGTCCCTCCAAGCTCTTTAAAATTTCCAATGAACTTTATTGTGAAAACTATTCCTACTCCTGCTCAGTTTTCGGACATACCAGAAAACACTGTGGAATATGGTCGTTACTTAGCAAACATTGCTTCTTGTGGAGACTGTCATACGCAAAGAGATCGCGGTCAACCTATAGCAGGAATGAATTTCGCAGGAGGTTTTGTCTTTTCTTTTCCAAAAAACATAACACGCTCCGCAAATATTACACCCGATAACGAAACGGGAATTGGTTTATGGAAAAAGGAAGACTTTATTGCACGATTCAAAACATATAAGACCCACAGTGTGGGAAACTCTGATTTTAAAACAAGAATGCCTTGGGATGAATATAGTGGTATGACTGAAAATGACCTTGGTGCTATCTATGACTATCTCAGAACCCTCAAACCTATCCAGAACAAAGTAGAACACTTCACAGCGACTGCAAATTGAGTTATCAATGGTATTCCCATTAAAACTCAATCAGGATTTTTATGAAAAAACTTATTAAAGGTATCGTTGAATTCCGTAAAAATGTTCAGCAGGACTATCGAGAAGCCTTTGGTCGTTTGGCCTTAGGTCAATCCCCCGATGCTTTGTTTATAGCCTGTTCTGACAGTCGTGTTGTACCCAATACCTTTGCTTCTACAAATCCAGGGGATCTTTTTGTTGTTCGAAATGTGGGCAATCTGATTCCCTCTCCTTCGGAAGAAATAGAAAATTCAGAGTCGGTTGCCTTGGAATTTTCTCTCCTTACATTAAAAGTCTCAGATGTCATCGTATGTGGTCACTCTGAATGTGGAGCTATGCAAGCTCTTCTAAAAGATGCTCCTGATACGAAGATGAAACATCTTCAAAATTGGCTTCGTCATGCAAAAGAAGCTCTACAAAAATTAAACTCAGGTTTTGTTCTTGATTCCAGTTTAAGTAAGCACAATCAACTTTCTCAAATCAATGTTCTCGTACAAATGGAACACATAAATTCTTATCCCATAGTTCAAAAGCGCATTCAGGAAGGATCTCTCGCAGTTCATGGTTGGTGGTTCGATCTTGCTAACGCAGATGTTTATGCTTACGATTCTTCTTTGAAACGTTTTGCTTTAATTGAAGATAAAGAATCCTCTTAAGCTAGGAGAAAATCTATGTTGAAAATTGGAGATAAGGCACCTGATCTGGAACTTAAAGATCAAACGGGTACAACACGGAAACTTTTCGACATCAAAGGTGATCTGTATTGCATCCTCTACTTCTATCCTAAAGACGACACACCCGGTTGTACCGCGGAGTCCTGTTCCTTCCGTGATAATTTTGAAGATCTTAAAAAACACAACGCCTGTATTGTGGGTGTAAGTTCTGATTCCGCTGAGTCGCATGAAAAATTCGCTAAGAAATACAAACTTCCTTTCACATTGCTCAGCGATCCTCATGGCCATGCTAGAAAGCTTTACGATGTCAAGCATGCCATCGGTATAGTTCCCGCACGCGCGACCTTCGTCATTGATCGGCAAGGAAAAATTATCCATGCATTTTCCTCCCAAACGAATGTGAAAAAACATGTAGACGACGCCATCAAGGTTATCAAATCGCAGGAGTGAATTTTTTTTACTGCTTTTTTAATTCGCACTTATCGCTTCATAAGCCTCTTAACACTTTCTAATCTTTCTCTTGACGCTCAGTTTTACAAGTTATAGTTCTCTCACAGCGTTTTTGTTCGAATCAATTCCATTGAAAGGAAAAACAATGAAACGTTTAGTTTGTACAGGTTTATTGACGTCTATCGTATTGGCTGTATCTTGTGGTGTCGAGAAAAAAGACAAAAAGAAAGTGCAAGTAAAAGAAGACAGCCAGTTTTGTTCGCAAGAACTTGTAGCTTCTAAAAAATCCATCGAAGAAGCTTTCGCGAAATTTGAAAAAGCTACAGACGAAGAGAAAGCAAAGCAAAAACCGGATCTACAAGCAGACATCAAGAAATTCTCTGAATCTTACAAAGAAATAGTTTGTAAAGTAGAAGTAGTAAAAGAAGTTGAAAAAGAAGGTAAAAAAGAATCTGTAAAAGAACTTGCAGAAATCAGCGTAGATGATTTGGTTGCTCAGTTCACAATGAAGTTTAACCCACCTTGTGAAGAGGATTTCTTGAAAGAGCTTAACGCTCTCAAAGCAAATGAGAAGGCTCTTGATCACAAAGATGATGAAAAAGTTGGAGCATTCAGACTGGAACTTACAGCTTTCGAAACACTCTACAGCGACGTAGTTTGCAACGAAAAATCTGATAAAGGCGCTTTGAAAGAAATCAATGTTAAAGCATTGCTAGCTGAATCAGCAAAAAAACTTCCAGCAAAAAATTAATTCACGGAAAGTTTTTAATTCTCTTTTGAGAGAACTAAGAAGCCCCTTGGGTTTTTATCCAAGGGGCTTTTTTTGTTAGGAGGCGATGGATTATGCTTATGCTTAAGGAGTTACAGGAGTAAAGCTTATTGCAAAGTATTGGAACGAAGAGTTGGATGGTCCTGAGAAACCAGCAGCTGTGTTTTTAGCTTGGAGTATCAAGATCATTTTTGGATAAGAATGCAACAATCCTGGTCCTGCAAGTGTCGCTGTTACGAAAGAATTGTAAGGGCTTGCAGGGTTACCTGCACTTGCTGTGAAAGTTGTATCACCGCTTGCCATAGCTGCCTGTGCCTGTGCCATAGTTAAGGTTCCGTTACCGTTTGCGTCGTTGATCAACTTATAACTGAATGCACTGGAGTTACCGATATCAACACCGACTGTGCCTGAAGCAACAGTTGGACAGAAAGTGTGGTATGTTAAAGCTCCACTCTGGTTTGTCATAGGTCCGTTTGTACATGTAAGTGTGAATGTGAAGTTACCAACACCAGAAGTCATACCGTTGTATGTAATGTCACTTGCTGCAATGTTGAAATTAGGAGCGTCTTGACCAGCTGTGTACAAGGACTGTGAGTTGGACACTGTGATCGACGCGCTGTTTGTACCAGATTTGATGATTGTGAATTCGTAACTGACATAGTCTGCATTAACAATTGGTGAAGACAACTGGCTTACACTTTTAACTGTGATCAAGTCTGTTGAGCTTGAACCTGCGAATGTTGCAACCTGACCGTTTGCACCGGAAGAGATTGCAGGACTGAAAGCGACAGCACCCGAGTTGGTTAAATTATAAACTGTTCCATGTAAGGTGAAAGCGGTGAGTTTTACGTAGCATCCAGTATCATTTATATAGACGTTGATAGCACTCTGACTCGCTGTGCTGCTTGCTGTAAGACCAGAAGCACAACCCTGTAAGGCATAGACTATAGTGCCTGTGTCCGGTGCGACTCCTCCTGGTGCAGAACCTGCAAGGCCTAAACCATCAGTCAGACCCAAAGTAGACTGTGATTCTGTGAGAGAAAAGGGAATCTGAATCAAGGGACCGGGTGCTCCTCCTGTAGCAGAAGCATTAGATGATGAAGACCCACCACCTGTTTTACCACAAGAGTTGCTCATCAAAAGGAATCCAAGGGACGCCCCAATAGCCGCAATCAGAGATAGAATTTGTTTTTTAGAACTGTACTTCATGATGTTGCCTCCTAACTAAGTTCCCCTCTCACCTGTATGTGAAGAAGAATTTTGAAATTTAAGCAAATTATCTCTCGACAAGCTTTACGGACTTTTTTACGTGAAACTTAAAAGAGATTCATAACAGTCTGATTTCAATGGTGAATATAAAATTCCAATCTCTTGGACTGGTGCCTTCCTTGAAGGCGCTTTGGAAAGATGCTTTAATATCATTAGCTTCTTTGTCCGTAAAAATAAGGAATTTTATGAGATACTTAGAAACTTTTCTCCTTCCTTTGTTTGTTCTTCTCAGTCTTGCTTCCTGCTCAACTTCTGATGCGTCAAAGAAAAAAAATTTACAGAAGACTTCTCTCGTTCCACGAAGCTATATTCAGGAATATGGATTTGAACACAATCTTTCCTCTCGTCTCATTGCTAAAGAAAACGGATCAAAAATCACACTGTGTGCATTGAGATCACCTAAAACTCATCAGCTTGAAGAGATTCGAGATGCCATTCAAACATGGGCTGCTGTCATCAACAGACATTATGAAATCACATTTTCTTGTGAGAATTATCCGAGCGTTACTGTTTACAACCGAGAAGATCCCGAAACAGAAGCTATAGTGAATAAATGGGATTTTTTAAAATCGAGGTGGAATACGGAAGATCTGTCTTTTGTGGGAGGAGATGGAAGAACTTTATACAATGCGATGAGAAAATCTATGACGAAGGGAACAGTCCTTCATGAGGTTGGGCATCTGATGGGTTTATGTGATCAATATCCTGGAGGAATCACAAATTGTGCGTGGACAAAACAACCAGTTACAAAATCTATCATGGCTAACAATTTATATTTTACGAGTTTACAAGAAGATGACAAAGAAGGGATACGACATCTTGCTCATTACTACGAGTCTCTGACGAAAGATATTCGTTATTACGCAAATCAAAAGGTATGTTTGCAAGTCAAAGATAAAGCTCAGTGTCAGCAACAGAAATGTGTCTGGGATGAAAAAAATGAGTGTTTGGATTCTCTGCTATCAAAATGTAGTCAGGCTTCTTCGGAGCTTACATGTAGACAAATTGTTGATTGCTCCTGGATTCAAAATTCCTGTATGATTACACCTCAACGTTGATCACAAAATTTTCCAAAAGCTTTTTTGTATAAGACAAAGCATAGAATTCACTCTGTTTTAGACTAAGTTCTCTATATTTTTGCTGAAGACTTTTATTTTTTAGCAAAGAATTCATGGATTCAAGAACGTGTTTTTTGTCTTTTTTGTCCACTCCCATACCGCATCCATTCAAAGTGTCTGCAATAGCACTTGATCTGTGTGCAAGTATGGGTACTTGTGCAAACATAGCTTCCACAAGCGGAACACAGAAGCCTTCATGCTCACTCATGCATATAAAGAGAGAGCTTTCATGATAGAGTTGTGCTAAACGTTCCTCACTTAAATCACTTAGAAAACTTAAATCAAAAATATTGCGGTTCTCGAAATTAAAATTCACAGTGAGGTTTAGAGTGCGTGCAAGTTCTATAAGAGAATTTTTATACAGCTGTGAAAAACTTGATCCCACTAGAATCAATCTTGTATGAGCGTCATAGAACTGTTTATACAAAGCGAAAATTTCTATAAGATCGTGTTGACATTTATTGGGACTCAAACGGCCTACAAATAATAACTGCGTGTCTTTTGTTTTTTCTACGCTTGGTTTTTTTTCAAACGATCTGTAATCACGAAGTATAGGGAGGACTGTAGAGGCTTTGTCGGTTCCCAGAGCTTTTGCATTGTAAAGAGAAACAGGCAGGAGCCCCTTCGACTTTTCAACAAGCATGGGGATTTGTTGAATGCCTAACTGACAGGCATTTAAAGTCTGCTCTTCCTGTGTAAAGTCTGAAAAGAAAGCAAGAGGGCTGATATTATGAAAGCGAAGAACGAAAGGAGCCTCCCATTCCAGAAATTTATAGGGCAAACGGCTGCCGATGCTGTAGTGATAAAGAATGAAAGAACGATCCCAAGAATGGCAAGGCTTTTTGAGATTCCAATCTTGAGTGAGGATCTCGGTTTTTAATCCCATAGAGCGAAAGATTTTATCCATTAAAAGAACCTCTTCGCCGATGGCATCTCGTGAAGAGAGTGTGGGCAAAGCCTGAATGATACAGTCTATGTTCTTTCTTTTATCCATGCTTGTTCTTCAACTCTTGTTCGAGATGATCTATACGCTTTTGCATCTCTTGCATTTGATAAGCCATAAGCCAAACATTCTGATGCAATTCGATGACTCGTGAAAAATCTAGACGAAAAACATAGTGCAAAAATTTGACGAAACCTGTTCTCAAGAAGGTGAGAAGGGGGCCTATAAATTTTTTCTGACTGTAAAGCCGTGTTGTTGTCGTCGGATCTATAAGAAGAGCAAGACGGTCAAGGTCTACATGTGCTTTCCCTTCTGGAGGGAATACGACATTCGATTTAAAACCGAGTTGCTTTTTAAGGGACTCTATTTCTATGATCCTTTGTTCCAAAGAACTCATGGCTCGGGCCTCAATAGTTTTAGTATTTGAGAAGAAAGATTATTTAAAGAATAGGTTTCCAGATTGCGAAGTCCCGCTTGGATAAGATTCTCCCTTAATTTTAAATCTGTCACAACTCTGTTCAGTGCGGTTGCTAGGAGATCAGGATGGAATTCAGAAAAGCACAATTGTCCTTCACCTATCGTATCACGAATTGCAGTGCTATCGACAGCGATGATAGGAACTTTATGAAACTGTGCTTCTAGAATAGGTACGCAAAACCCTTCATGTTCCGACAAAACAAGAAAAGCGTCTGCACAAGCGTATAAAGTGTGCAGATCTTCTAAACTGACTTTACCCATCCATCGTACTTTCGAAGAGAGACGGTAGTTATTTATAAACAAGCGAAGATGTTCATAGTAATCTCTAAAATTGTCACTCAAAGCACCTGCGAAAATAAGACGCACATTCGACCCGTAAAAGGAAATATAACTCTTCAATGTTTGAAGAAGTCTATCAAATCCTTTGTTGGGAACAATGCGCCCCACGAAGAGAATGTTGACCTTTACGTCTTTGAGTTCTCGTTTTAGTTTTTCGTTAATTTTGCAAGTTTCAAATTTTTTTAATGTGTGAAAAGGAGCAAGTGTTGAAATTTTTTCTTTTGAAACTCCTATGTTTTCTAACTCCTGCTGATTGAATGGAGACACGGGGATATAGCGAGTTATTTTTTTGTCTAGACTTTTTACTATATACTCCGTTTGCTCACGACCCTTACGGGTTGCGAAAGTACTTATAGGGTCATAGGGTTCAAAAAAAGAAGGGGGGGTGACGTTGTGATAGCGGAAAAAAATAGGACCTCGTGCATATTTTAGAAACTCATTCCCCCGCGACCAATAAACGCAGTGATTGTATATAAGCAATGTATGAGGGGAACTCAGTAGAAAGAGAAATTTCGATCGACTGAGTAAGAAAGTTCTAGCTTCTTTCTCGTAAGATTCTGCAAAAATGTATGTGGGAATCCCTGCTTGAATCAAAAGCTCACAGAGTATAGAGGCTTCATTACACACAGCGTCGTTCTTGGTGAAATTCGGAACAGTTATTACACAGTTTTGAATATCTAAACGATTTGTGTTCGAAAGTATTTTTCCTGGTTTTAAAATATGCAAAGCAAGTCCTAGAACTTTATCTAAACGCTTGCAAAAAAGATCCCATTTTTGAGAAGGGCTTTGTGAAAGAAGACTATCGAAAAATGAACTTTCGAGATCCTGCTCTTTGACGCTGTCCATCTGTGGACTTTTCATCTTGTTTTCGCGAAGTTCAGCAGTTAGACTATCATATAGGTTTTGAATAGGTTCTTGCAAAGATACTTGTCCTTTGGGTGTTATTGTGAATCCATGGAATCGAACGATCTGCTATCTGTTCTGTGTAAACCTCATTTTGTGTGCTCTTACGAGCCGTTTTCCCGCTATTTTTGAAAGTTTCTTTTTTTTCAGAAAAATCTTTCCTAAACTCATCTACATCTTATTAGCTCTTAATTTCGTATTATCCTCTTTTTCGCTTTTTTTCAAAAGTTCGAAATGGATTTTCAGTGTGGGCATTCTATGCAGTGCAATTCTTTTGCACTCCTTTGCCCATCTTTATTGGCCCTCTTTGCGATGGGGAATTCCCATTCAAGATTATTTTCTGAGCGATGGTCTCTCTGCTCACTATTCGTTTCATAATGCGAAGCTTTATCTCATACATATTTTACTCTTTCTATTCCCTGCTCTGGTCATTTTGCGAGAAATCCAAGAAGCAGAATTGCAAAAAATTCTGAAAATCACTTTGCTTCTAATGATCATCCCAAATTCTATTTTAGCGTGCATACAAGGTTTTTGGAATGTGAATATGTTGGCGCAAGGTAGCGGTTCTGCAGTGGTCAATGGCCGAGCTGTTGGGTTTTTAGAAGATGGAGGAGCCTCCGCAGTTTACTTTGCTCTGCTCAGCTCTGCTTTGTTGTCGGCTCTTCTTTTCTCAAAGATGGATTTACGAAAGAAATTGCTGGCAGGAATTTTACTCTCGTTGACACTTTTGGCAGGTATTGTGAGTGGAAGCAGAGCTTATTTTGTCTGTGTATTTCTATCTGGATTTTCTATTTTGATATTTTATGTGTTACGCGAAAGGAAAATAAAAACTTTAGTTGTTTCTTCTGCATGTGCATTTGTGTTGGGTTTCGTTCTTATAAAAATGTCACCATCTTCTTTAGAGCGCAGTTTTGAACATTTGGGTTTAGTCTCTGTGAGTGATCTTTTGACTTGGAAGGGATGGGATCACCTCTTTTCCCATATAGATCCTGTACGCTCCTTTCATTTTAAGGTGATGCTCAAAGCCTTTCTTGAACATCCGTGGAAAGGAACAGGATTCGGTTCCTTTTATTCCAACCTTTATGAACATGCAGCTTGGGCGAATACAGAGGGCTCTTTTCTTTTTGCGGATCCCCCAGAGTTTTATCCGATGATTTTTTCCGAATGGGGCTTAGCAGGAATACTACTTTTGCTACTTTTATTTATAAGTTTTTTTCGGAAAGTGAGAGCTTTGAAATCCGAAATAAACCCTATCACGGCCTTTTTCTTTGGGCTTACCCTCTCCTGTCTTATTTCTTTGACTATGGGTGTTCATCTTATATTTAAATCCTTCTCTTCTCTCGCAGGTCTTTGTCTTGCATGGATCGTTTATCAAAAATCATCTCCTCGTTTTTCTTTGTATGTTCAAGCATCGATGATTTCCATTTTCATTCTTTTTTTAACAGGAATTATCTATCAGTTCTCTACAGCTCCCCGTAGTCCTGCCTTCCGGTGGCAAACGCGAGAAAAACCCCAAGTTCCCAACAGTGCTTATATGAAAGAACCCTATACTTTTTCGGAAGAGGGAGTTTGGCTAAGCTCGGGTGCTGAATTGCTTTTGAAAGATTATACTCTGCATTTTCTCATCAAGAGGCCGGAAGAGCTCTATCCCGTGAAAATTATAGTCTCTCTTTATGATCAGAAAGGTGAAAAGAAATTTGTGTACACACAACTCATACAAAATTCAAAAATGCAAAACCTCACTATCACACCTGATAAAGGTTTTGTAGAATCCTGTCGTGTTCGTATTGGTCCCGATAATTTTTGTTCTTTCCGTGTTCATACGGATCCTGAGTGGAAGTTGAAGGCAGATACATTTGGAGTTTATGTGCTGCATCCACCCTCATCTGTTGAGCGGAGTATGCAATGAAAGAAGATCCAGATTTCGATGAATTCCAAGAAGAACCCGATCCGGAGGATTTCGTAGAAATCCCTAAGATGAAAGGTTACCTGCAACAAAAGCCCACCATGTCGAGTGTGAACCCTGCTTTAATCCTTTTTTTAATATTTGCGGTATTGACCTACCTTTCATGGACTGTGGAATACAAAGATCTTTTTTGGTTAAGCTCGGAAGCTGTTTTTGAAAAGAAAGAATACTGGCGATTGGTAACTGCTTTATGCGTGCATGCAGATGCTCTGCATCTTTTGAACAACAGCCTTTTCTTTTTAATTTTTGGATCTCTTTTGTATTTCTATTATGGATTTTTAGTATTCCCACTTTCAACTTTGATCTTAGGTGTCATGACGAATGCTATCACGCTTCGCTTTCATGAAGCGAGTACACATCTGATAGGTGCTTCAGGAATGGTCTATGGGATGGTTTCCATGTGGATCGTCTTTTATATGAACTATGACATCCGCTACACGCCTCATATACGTTTGTTGCGAGTTGTAGGTGTGTGTTTGATACTTTTGTTTCCCACAAGTTTTAGAGAGGATGTGGATTACATTTCGCATACGGTGGGTTTTGCAGCGGGAATTTTTTGGGGACTTCTGTGGCTTCCTTTTTTGAATGTTAAAGTGAGTCGCTTTTATGAAAATGGAAATGCTAACACCCTTCCTGGCTAAGCCGTTGCTCTGATTCAAGAATTTATAGGTTTCAATTTCTATATTGCACAAAAATAAATATTCTATAGTTTGGCTACTCTGAATCCTATTTAAGGGGGCTTTTATGTTTGCATTTTTTTCTAGGCACAACAAAACACTCATCTTGCTTAGCGTATTTGTTGCAATAGCAATGGGTATACTTACCCCAGATCTGTTTACCGATCTTCGGTTTTTAGGAGATCTCTTTATCAACATGCTTAAACTCTTTGCTCTTCCTCTTATATCCTCTGCATTGATTTCTGCCTTCGGTGGGGTTTCAGAAAATCTTTCTAAGCTTAAATCCCTCGCTACAAAAATGATGTCCTATATGTTCATGAGTGAAGTCATTGCTGTGACTATTGCTCTCTTTCTTTTCAATATTTTTAAACCTGGTGTGGGTTCTGATCCGAATTTGATTTTAAACGGACAAAGTTATGAACCTGCTACACAACAGGCTTTTAGTTTTTCAGCTTTTGTCTTGTCTATTTTTACAGATAACGTCTTCCATTCCCTTTCTCATTTTGAACTGCTTCCTGTTGTCATGTTTTCTATTTGCTTTGGATTGGCTTGTGCTCTTTGTGGGGAACTTGCAAAGCCTATAGTTTCATTGGCTGTAGGTGTTCGTGAGGTTTCGACGAAATGCTTGCATGGAGTAATGTTCTTCGCTCCTGTTGGTATTTTTGCATTGGTTGGATTTGGTGTAGCTCAATCTTATATTAACGGAGCATTGAAACAGAATTTTGAAGCTTTGTTAGCGTTTACAGGTGTTCTTGTTTTAGGACTTTTTCTTCATGCTTTATGGCAGCTTGTGACGGTTGCTATACTTACAAGGCAAAAAATTTCCCACATTCTGTATCAAAGTCTTTCTGTATTTTCGACGGCCTTTGGAACTTCCAGTTCCGTTGCAACTTTGCCTATTGCTATTGAAACAGCCTATAGATTGAAAGCAAATCCTTTCGTCACACGTTTTATGATGCCTGTATGTGCATCGATCAACGTGGGTGGGATGATGCTTTACGAAATGGGTGCCGCTTTGTTTTTCTCACAAATGTTGGGAATAGATCTTTCTCTCACGCAGCAAATTGTATTAGCGGTTGCCTGTATACTCGGTGGTATGGCGGAGGGTGGTATCCCTGAAAGCAGTATGGTGAGCTTGGTTGTTGTATTTAAAATCGTGAATATCCCCTTATCTGCCATCAGTATACTTCTGCCATTGGACAGAATCATTGATAGGTTGCGCACAGTGGTCAATATTTTTGGAAACATGTGTGGAACTATTCTTGTTAGCCAATGGTCTTCCGATTTTGAAAACTCTGAAGAAACGGTAGAAGTCTTGTCATCTGAAGAGCTTGTCCCTAATTCGTAGAGCACGTGTATGGATAGTTTTGAAACTCAGTTATAATGAAAGAGCGACTTTCATAGGACTGAGTTTCAATGATCAAACGTGGCATATTTTTTTTATTTTTAATAAGTGCTTGTGGAGATAGTCTTCTTGATAAGAAAATACGCGTTTTCCCACCACCCCAAGTGCCTTCCGCAAATGGATCTCTCAACTTAACAGATGTCGATCAAAATAATTTGCGTTCTCTTTTGAATGTGAGTGAACGCTATTCTCCGAGTGGAAAAGAAAATTACAGAAATTTCTGGTTATCCTATTTTAAAAACCTTGGAATACCTACTCAGGTTCTCCCTTACACGACAGCATTTAAAATAGGAGAGACACAGGGTCACAACATGGAAGCAGTTCTTACTGGTTCAAGCCCTGACTCCATTGTGATCATAGTGCACTATGACAGCATGGGTGAACCAGGAAAAGAGACAGAAAATCCTGCTGTCGATGACAACATGACAGGCATGGCAATTATGTTGGAAACTGCTAGACTTCTAGCATCTCAAAAAGAATATCTCCATTATACTATTCGATTCGTTGCAACGGATTATGAAGAAGAAGGGAATCCTGATTTAGAAGGTGCTCGTCAATATGCACAGTATATTCAAGCTCTGAGCAAAGCACTAAACTTCAAAATCGTTGCGGCTATAGGCCCTGATCAAACAGGATGGAACTGTTTTAAAAATGCAGAATGTGGAGATGCGAGTCAGGGAAGGACTTTTGACTTTTTTGCATGTTCGGAGGATGATGAGAAATATGATGCTAATAGTTTTGGAGATATGTTTTCAACGTTTGTGAGTGAGTATAGCAATCTGCAAACAGAACGCAGTTGCACTATTGATGATAGTGATGCTTACGCAATGTGGGAAATTGGTGTTCCTTCACTTATTTTTGCAGAGCATAATCCAGAAATGAATCCCTACTTTGATCAAGAAGGTTCGGATACTTTGGATAAAATAGACTTCAATTATTTTTCTCAAATTGCTCAAATTTCTTCAGCCTTCATAGCAAGACTTGCAGGTGTCAATATCAAGAAGTGATCATTTTAAATGAAAAAGTATCAACGAATGTGTTCGCAATTAAAATTATTACTTCATAAATACCAATCATTTTAATCAGTAAGAGCAAAAAGCTTAGCAATGACTTCCTTCGATTGTCGCCATCCAATTTTTTCTTTGCTTAATTGAAAATGAAATGCTACCCCATGGGGACTTTAACTCGTTTTGTCTCTATTTGTTGTCGTTTCCTTTCTATGAATGGCAAATAAAAGCCTACTGCTTGGTGAACAAACAGAATGTTAAAATACACTCCTTACAAAGAACAATTTTTTTCTCCCAAACTTAGTTTTCGACTAGTGAAAAGATTTGCTGAAATAACAAAAGACTCTTTGAATTCCTTCAGGACTCACAAAGTGGTTTCTTCATTTAAAACCTTTCAAGGAAATTAAGATGTTTACAAAACTGAGATCTCAAAAAAATAGTCTTCTACTTGTAGCTTTATTATCCTTCCTCAAGGGGAGTAGCTTAATTTTCGCTGCGGATACCACTGAAGGAACTATGCAGTGGCTAAAAGGCAAAATCAAATCGCGTCCCAATGCTTTGAATATTATAGTTCTTGGACCTCCCAATGATGGAAAATCAACTTTGATTAATTTGCTTATGCATGTTTCTGAATATGCGACTCGAGAAACGTCGGGGCCTGTTCTTAGGGATTCTTCAGATCGTATAAAGCCAATTTACCAAAATGATATGCTACGATTTGATGTCAAAAAACAAGTGAATCCCCGATATTTTAAAGCTACTAACAAGCCAACTAAGACGCTCAATTACATTCCAAGTATTTCAGCTTTTATGCCAGTATTCGGCCCCATTCCAGTATTCGATTTTTTGATAGAAGAATCTCTAACTTCGTTCAACGATGATCTGAATGTATCCGGTGAAAGAATGCTGGGAGGAATGAGCTCCCCTCATGTCTACCGATCACAAGTAAAAGTCAATAAACCTGTCTTTCGCAGTACCTTTGTTGATACCCCAGCATTTCATATATTAAATCGCTTGACGTTTTTTAAAGAAGTACTAGAAGAATCTCCTTCTGACGGAATCACTGCCCTCTTGATAGTGATTTCTGCCGATACACTTGCTAGTTCAGACTATACACCCGATAATTTTCCGTACTTCACAGAGCTAACAAAAATTCTAAACCAATTCGATCCAACCTTTAATCAAGTCTTACTTGCGGTCACACATGCTGGAAGTGAGCGCTTACATAGCAAAATTTCGAGTAAAGATAATTCTCGTCATTTCGCTTCTGTAGCCTTTAAAAAACTTACAGGCATGGTTGTCAGCACTGGCAACATATTCTTTTTTGAAAATCGGTATAATTGCCTAAGTCCTAGCGCAGTTGATGCACTGTATGATTGTTATGCAGGAGGAACTCCTAACAATTTGGATGTTCAAGAAGCTTTCTTCCATAGACAGAAGAACTATCAGGCGAATGTGCTTGAATCTTTCAATTTGCTAAAAACTGCTGCCAAAATCAAACCTTCACTTTCTCGTTCAAAACTCATCAAAGCAGTTGATGTGCTTGCAGCTAGAGAACAGGAAGAGATTGAAGAAGGATCAGCAGACTAAACTTAAGACGCAGAGACTGAAACGACTTAGTTTGTTCGATTCTCTTTGTACAATGAAAAATAAAACTATACTTAGTGGAAATTCAGAATGTTAAAATTCTTTTCTCAAAATAAACGAATAGTTCCCATAGGCTTTCTTGTCTGTTCTCAATTTTCCAGTGCTATTTTTGCAAAAAGCCACGCTAAAAATTCATCTCTCTTGAAGTGGAAACAGCAAATCATTTGTGAACATTGTGAGCACAAGTCATTTTCTGCTCTTCAAGACGATTTTAAAAAAACTTTTCAATTTTCGCCAAATGACATTAAGGATTCGAAGATGTTTAAATTGTTACAGTACAATTCTCTTCTTTTAGGTCTTCTCTGTATGAACCTTGCGTGTGACAGAGATAGTTCCAAACCGGATGACCACACGGAGGGACATCGTCCTGAAGGTGACAACAACTCTGGCACACATTCGAAAAAACCTGAGACTGGTGGTGGATCAGAACAAAAACCTGAGAAAAAAGATCCACCTAAAGGTGCTACAGAGTCTGATGATGAAAAAGGTCCGACATCCGAAACAGATCTCTCGGATGTAGACAAAGCAAAATGGCTAAAAGAGGCTACTGAAAAAGTTTGTAATGATAAGAAATTTCATGATTTGCAAAAGAGTGAAAAGGACAGATTGGAATTTTCACAAGATCCTAGGGGTAACTTGGAACTCAATGTGATTCAATACGGTGAGATGCTCTTTGGGATGATTTGTGATAAATCTTCAGGTCCTGAAGAAATACTCAAAAAATCGGATGAGGTCACTCTCTACAATAACAGGACCTTGCACAGTGAGCCTTTCGTAGCTCTCAGACCTACAAATCTCAAAAATCCACAATTTACAGCAATTATTCCCGTTGAAGAAAATTTGTTTGGGAATCATTCAAAGACAGATTTCTCTGAAGTGCCTGCTGTTATTGTTGAGACTGAAGATGATCGAATAGTCTCAAAAACACCTCCTGCTATCGAATTTAAACCCCTAGAAATGCTTGAGGATGAAAAATCAAAAGATTCTAACAAAGAAGCGGTAGAGGAAGAGTTCGTTGTAGCTGGTGAGAAAGAACCGAAAGATCCAGTGCCTCTAACTCCAGAGAAAGTTGACATTAAACCAGAAGTGGTTGAAGTGAAAACCGAAATAGAACCAGAGCCTGTTGTTGAAATCACACGAGGAAACCCTCTACCTCGAGCTAAGTTTGCAAAAGAGGATCTGAAAGAGCTGAAGTCTTTTTTTGCTACCAAAACGGCAAATTTGAAGAAAGGTTTTAAAAAGTTTGCAGAGATTTTTCAGTTTGAAAATTTCCGCGCTGTTCCTATTCAGACACCCAAGGATCCTTCTGAACCTCATCAAATACTCTTACTTGCTTATGATATTGTGCATCTGGAGAAAACTCTCAATTACTTTGCAGCGTTGGCACAATTCATGAGTGAAGATTCGAGTAATGATAGTCATTTGTCGAGAGATTTATTTTCTCTCTCAGTTGTTTCTTTGAAATACAAGGTATCTTCCGGCGTGGTCTCTAATAGGCAAAGCGGCAAAATCGTAGTAAACATTGATACGTTATATTCTTCATTTATTAAGCAAATACCTCTGGATTCTAAAGTAGAAAAATTCTGGCCTGAGGCGCTTCAGTTGGAGTTCACCTTTGGCAAAGAACGTTTCCTCTTTATCTTCCCAAGCGTTATTAGCTTTAAAAAAAATCTCGATTTGGATTTGCTTGAAGGAAAAATTTTGTTCCAAACTCCGTGGATTTTACGTGCGTTGGAAGGAAAGCCCTTAAGTGCTATTTGGCAAACTGTGTCAGATTCTCAAGTACAGGTTAGCGAGCAATATGCTACTCAGGAAGAACTTTATAGATACAATCTCCATAACTTGTTTGAAGCCGTATGGGATGAACGCAGTGATTTCTTCCCTAACGGAAATGCCTTTCGCATTATTGATACATTTGATAGTCGTAGTAAAAACTATAGGGGTGCAATATATCTAGGCTATGAGGACTTGAACTTGCCGACGGTTGGGTCTATAAAGTTGCAACTTTCAAAATTTAACAGTATCCCACAATTCACATTTGAAAATAATATTCATTTAACAAAAGGAAATTAAAATGTTTACAAAAGTAAGATTCCAAAAAAAATGTATACTCCTCACAGCTTTGCTGTCTTTCTTCAATGGGAGTAGCCTATGTTTAGCTACAGAATCATCTGAAGAAGACATGAGGTGGATTAAATACAGTGTTCAATCACTTCCTAACACTTTGAACATAATCGTGCTTGGGCCTCCTCATAATGGAAAATCAACTTTGATCAACATTCTGACCCATACTTCCGAATACGCAACCCGTGCAAGTTCGGGTTTTGTCCTCAGAGATTTTGAGGACCGTACTAAACCTATCTACCACAGAGATATCTTTCGATTTGATGTCAGCAATGCGGTGAATCCTAGAGCTTTTAGAGGCGCCTATCTTCCTGATGAGATGAAGGGCATTCCAAGTATCTCGGCTTTTATGCCCATACTAGGACCTATTCCCGTAAATGACTTTTTGAAAGAAGAATCCTTAATATCATTTGATGAGGATCTAGAAGCCTCTGCTGAAAAATTAGATGGAGGTACAGATCAACCCCATGCTTATAAATCCCGCAGAAAAGTGTCTAAGCCTGTTTTCCGTAGTACTTTTATTGATGCGCAGGGAATTGGAAAAACTAACCGATTGGAATTTTTCAACACGGTACTAGAAAAATCCCCTTCCGATACAATCAATGCTTTCCTTCTAGTCGTTTCAGCAGAACAGCTGGCTAGTGAAGAATTTACAGCTGAGAATTTTGAGTACTTCAAAGAGGTTGCAGAACTTCTGAACCAATTTGATCCTACTTATACTCGAGTATTACTTGCGGTCACACATGCGGCAAATGAGGATTTTCTTTCTTCATTTTCGACTAAGGATAATTCGCGTCGTGTGGCTTCTGTCGCCTTTAAAAAAGCAACAGGCATGGTTGTCAGCACTAGCAACATATTCTTTTTTGAAAATCGGTATAATTGCCTAAGTCCTAGCGCAGTTGATGCACTGTATGATTGTTATGCAGGAGGAACTCCTAACAATTTGGATGTTCAAGAAGCTTTCTTCCATAGACAGAAGAACTATCAGTTGAATGTACTGGAATCTTTCAACTTGCTAAAGACTGCTGCCAAAATTAAGCCTTCACTCTCTCGTTCAGAAATTCGCGAAGAAGCTAAGCTTCTTAAAGCTAAAATGGAAGAAATTGAGAAGAAAACTTCAAATAACGATGAATTGTAGAACATAGAGGCCCCTATTTTAAGGGACCTTTAAAAGTAAATTTCAAGTATTTTATTCATTTCGCTCTTCAAAGGTAGCTCATGTTATTGCGTGTATTGTTTCTACTTTCCGCTGTTGTCATTTCCACTTTTTCTTTTGCTGAAGCAAGTCTCCTTGATCTGAGTTACTTAGAAGAGATCTCAGAAAAAACATGTACTCGCAAAGATTCAGTCCTCAATTGTGAAGGACAAAGTCTCAAACTGCGTGCATCAAATAAATTAAAAAAACTCCATATCAAAGCAGCAAACATTGAAATTCAAGGTTTGGTCGAAGCAGATCAGCTGAAACTTGATGCATCGAATGGCATAGTTCTCGCTCCAGGATCGAGTCTCTTTTTGCAAGAAAGTTCTTCTTTCAACGCTCAAGGGACGCTCTCTGTTCACGGTGGACTTTTTGCTTTGGATTTAGCACTTCTAAGTCCAAGTGTCCGCTTTTCGGAAACTTCAGATGTTCAAGTGCAGAATCTGAATATCACAAGTTCCGATTTTCGTGCTGAGAATCGGTTATTTTCACTAACCTTTACACTCTCACTTATAACGGATCTAAAGAAAAAATTCTGGACTCCCCATGCCGAATTTAATGGCTATTTAGAAGCAAGAGTTCTCACTGTCAAAGGACCTGCAACGGATTCGAAATTTGCAATTAGCAAAGAAGGCTTCGTTAATGCTGAGCAGATTCAGATCAATACACAAAACTATCTCAATTTAGGAAAAATCCGTTTTTCTGATTTGAAAATAAACGGACTTGATCATTCAAGCTACGGAGCGGTAGCGGGTGACACCTATGAAGCATTTGCGGATAAAATAAAATCCGAGGAAAGTGCCACCTACAATCTGAAAGATGCACAGGTCTGGGGATACGACTGCGTAGATCAGGGGCAATGGAATTCACAAAATAAACTCGGATTCTATTGTCAGACTATGACAGCGGGTGAAAAATCTGTATGGAGTGCAGATACTCTTAAGCTCGAAGGTGGAAATTATTTTCTGAGCAACAAAATCTATGCAAGAGATCTCGACGCTCAAGTTCAAACACTTTATACGACTCTAAATTCCATCCAACAAACAGGAAGAGCGAAGCTTCTCGCAAAATACCTTTTGCTCGATGGTCTATGGTTAGGAAACAGTGCAAAGTTCGAAGGAGACTTTATTTTCTTCGGACCTCATGCGAATGTTAAAATTCAGAATCTCGAAGTTTTGATTCGGGATGGTAAAGCGGATATCGTTCGTGAACTTCTTGGTAGAAAAAAGAATTCACAGTTTGAGGATCTTGAAAAGATATTCTCTCAACTCTTCGCACAAGAAGAGGCCTTTAATATGGCCTTTACTAACTCCTTATCCAAAGGAAATTTTGAACTTAAACAGCGTTGGAACTTGCATCGCTTTCGTACTAAAATTTATGACAGTTTCAAAGAATCAAATTCTCAATGGGCAGCTTTAAAACTTGCTCGACTTAAAGTTGATTTTAATGTGCATGGCGCCACAGGCCTCAATAAAGATAGCTTTGCTGTATTGAAGAAATTTGCTTTCTCTAATGATGAAAGTACAGACATTCCTTTAATAGTCCTCGGAGCCATAGATTCTCACAATCTTAAAATGAATAGCAATGGAAGCATTTTTCTTGATGAGAAAAGTACTCTTGGTTCTGATAATTTAATGGAAGTGAAGAGCTCGCAACTTGTCGTGAATGGAAAAGTTCGTGGGAAATTGATCGACCTATTTGCTAAGTCTTTTGTTTCATCTGAATCTAGTGAATTAAGCTCCGAAGACATATTAAATATACAAGCTAAGCAGAAAATGATTTTGAAAGGTCTGTTGCGCTCAACCAATTCTTTTTTGACTGTTGAAAATGGTGAGATTTACTTTTCAAAAACATCTAATATACAAACCAGTCAATGTATTTCTATTGAGGCTTCCCAATTCTTCCATGATGGAAAAATCGATGCAGCTTGCTTCCACTTGCAGGCAAATAATGCGAGTTTCGGTGCAAATTCTCAACTGAGTACTGAAGAAGTAGCTAGCATTCATTCTCAAATCAAAACTAAAATGGAAGGCTTTATAAACTCCGAAGGGTCTCTACACTTTTCTTCCGATGGATATGTAGAATTTTCGAAAGATTCTGAAGTTCATGCAAGAGAGCTTTTAAGCGTCAAAGCTAAAAAGTTTTTGCAGAATGCAAGTGTATCTGCAAAGCAGATTGATGTTGATGTTGAAGAACTTGAAACTTTTGCAAATTCAAGAATGGATGCAAAAGAAATCAATATTACTGCAATCAAAGGTAACCTTGCTGGTTATTTTCGATCAGACAGATTCTCGGCAAAAATAAAGGAAAATCTAAGCTACTCAGGTGATCTCAAATCCAAGGTCATAGAAATCGTAGCAAAGAACATTGACTTACTAGAAAAAAGCAAACTGTCTGCAGAAGAACACCTGCTTGTAAAAGCAGATCTACAACTTAAAATTAAGGGACTTCTCGATTCCGAGTCTACTTTGCAAGTTGTGGGTGACAGTGTTATTTTAGGGGACTCTTCTCTCATCCATGCTGCAACTCTTGCACATATTAAAGCGAGATATTTGGAAGCAAGTGGTGCTTTGGATGCAAAAAATCTTCATATTGAAACAGTAAAGCTCAAAGATTTTTCTTCCAGTCTTATTAAAGGCGAGAACATACAGCTTGATCTCGTTGAAGCCGAACTTTACGGAATTATCAATTCCAAAAATCTGGTCATCAATGCTCAAAATCGGCTTGTTTTACGAGATTCTGCACAAATTAATGCAGAAGAATCGGCATCGATTCATGGAAAAGGACAGGTCGAACTTTCCGGAGAAATGCGAGCAAATGTCATAAAGATTTTCGCTCAGGATTTTTTGTTATTACAGAGCGGTAAGCTTAGTGCAGAAGAAGACCTTATTATCAAAGCTGATCTCAAAGCAAAGTTGGATGGTCTTCTTGAATCTGGTGGAAATTTAATTGTTTTTGCGGGTGATCTTAAAGTTGCCAAGACAGGAAAGTTAAGTGCTGAAAATCTTCAAGTAAAATCAGAATCTTTTTTCTCAGAAGGCTCTGTTGAAGGTAAAGATGTATTGGTTCTCGATATCGATAAGTCCTTTTCCAACTCAGGAACTTTGAAAGGAAAAGAGGTCTCCGTTCAGTCCAAAGGTACATTCTCTAACAAAGGAAATATCGATGCGGCTAGAGATCTTTATATAAAGATCTCTTCAGCAGTTAGCGCTAAGGAATTGGGTCATATCAGCGCTGGATCTTGGACAACTGTAGATGGTGAATTGCATTCAGACGACGTTCTTACCTTACTTGAGGGAAATTCAGGGAACTTGAATACGAAGAAACTTCGTGTGATTACGACGAAACCTGTTGTCATCAATCGAGATGTATCTTCTTCTTTTAGCAATGACATTTATGCGCAAAGCCTTACGCTTGAAGAAGAGAGAACTTATAGAGCAGATGGAGATGTTTCTATACATGCTGGTGGAGTTTATGGAAAAGCAGGATCGAAACTTCGTTCAGGTGGAAACCTCGATATCGAAACGGAAGGGGATGTCATCCAGGAATCGGATCGTGATTCCGGATCAGGAAGGATAAGAACTTCGGAATTCAGAGCAGGAGGGTCAGCAAGGATTCATGCTAAAGGTAAATACCAGAATATAGGATCCAAACTTCTTGCAAAAGAAAGCATTGTTATCGAAGCCGATGGTGGTGTTTTCATACAGCCTATTTATTGGGTAGAAACCAGAGAAGAAGTGGATGAAGGTTTTTTTGTAACTGAGACAACCATCATCAATGAAGAAAAAGAACACCGAGCAAATCTTCGTGCTCACAATATTGAAATTAAATCCAAAGCAAATTCCAAAATTGAAAATGTGAATTTCAACGGAAATAAAAAGTTTTCAGGAGTGAGCGAAAGTCATCATGAACTAAAAAGAGATGAAAACACAACCAAGAATTTTACAGGCCTTGGTCAAGTGGTGATGACTGCTTTTCGTGCTGCGACTGCGGTCGTTGCAAGTTCTGTTCCTGGAGGAACATTAGTTTCAAGTATTGCGATAAGTTATTTGGAATCTCAAATACTCAGTCGTAAATTTGATATGGAAGCAGCCCTCAAACAGGGGATTATCAGTGCTCTTGCGGGTGGTCTTGGTGGAATGGTGGGAGAGTATGTTGGTGGAGCTGTAGGTGGTTCTACCATCGGACTTGTTGTGGGAGGAGCCAGTCGCACTGCTACAGCATACGTTGCTCAAGCGTGTATGCATGATGGTTGCAAAAGCTTCGATGTCAATCAGCTTGGTGCTGCGGCGTTTACGGGCGCTGTGTTGGGTGGATTGGGAGCTGGAAGCAACGAGGACTTTTTTGAAGCAACCGGCAAAGAGACGGGTGCCATGTTTGCCTCCCATCTTGGACTGCAAGCAATGCGTGGACAAGATCTCAATTATGAGCGAGCGGGAGAAGAGGCTCTGCACTCTGGTATCAGCTATGCAAGTGGAAGAGCTACAAGTGAGTGGATGAATAATCTCCAGAAGAAACGAGAAGAAGCTGCCGCTAAAGAAAAACTTGAGAAAGAAAACAAAGCTGAAGTTCCTGAACTAAAAACAGAAGCTCCGAAGCTTTCGGAAGAAGTTCAAACACCAAAGGCTCCTGGAAAGAAGATTCTTAAGAAAAAAGTTAAAGAGACAGTTGGTGAAAAAGTTGAGCCTCAAGAAAGAGTAGAGCAAGCTGCAGAGAACAATCAAAATACTGTTAAAGATGGATTTTGTTTTCCTGCCGGCACACTCGTAAAAACGACGGATGGTGAAACGAATATTGAAGACCTTGTCCAAGGTGACATCGTCGTTGCAAATGATTTCTTAAATTCAAAATGCATGCTTGCGGAAGTTCGGACTCTTTACGAGAGAGAAGTTTCTGAACTTGTAGAGATTACCGTTAACGGTAAGGCGCTTTTGACTACAACGAATCATCCTTTCTTTGTTGTCGAAGAAAATGACTATAGACGTGCAGATGAACTTCTTGTGGGACAGCATTTGCTTTCTTTGGAAGGTGATCATGTTGAAATTGAAGACCTTCATATACGCGATCTTGGAAAAGCTACAAAAGTCTACAACATTGAAGTCGAGGACTTTCATAATTACTACGTAGGCGATGAGCAGTTACTCGTTCATAACTGTAATGGTGTTGGTGCAGGTTTAGTAAACGGCGTAGAAGATTTCATAGATGCCCTTTCGGGCTTTAAAGAAATGGTCCAGCATCCTGGAGAAACTCTGGATGCTGTAGCCAATATCATCGAACACCGCGAGGAAATAGCTACAGAGCTTGCTAAGAAGGTTGCGGAAGCCATTGCGGAGTTACCGGAATATAACTCTTATCAGCGAGGCGAACTTGTTGGTAGAATTGCCGTAGAGTTGATGTCAATCGCAGGCGGGAACCTTGCATTAAAAGCAGGTTCGACTCTTGCAAAGATTTCAACCAACTCGAAGATTGCTGCAAAAGCAGCTAAGGCAATCAGAAACTCCCACACAGAGTTTTTGGAGACCTGGGCTAAGAATCCTCAAAGAGGGGCTATTGGGGAAGCTGTTTCGGAACTTCCATCTCGGCATGGAGCTTTTAGACAGGCTAAGCGTGATGCAGGTATTCCTGTGAGTCAACAACCTCACGATATTCAGTATGTAAAAATGCAAGGAGCTAAGTATGAAGGTGGTCATGCTTTGAAGGATGCCGAGGGAGAAGTCATTTGGACAAGAGAATATCATTTCAAAAATAAAGAAGGTAAAAATATCGTTATTCAGGATCACAGTGCAGGGCATTTGAAAGGTGACCAGGGACCCCATTTTAATGTTAGAACAAATGACAATACAAGAAATGGAAAGGTAAAAGGCATAAAAGATCATTATTCTTTTGAATAGCAAGGGATCAAAATGTGGTACGACAATCTTTATAACAATTATTTTATCAAAGCTCTGTATTCGAAAACGCCTCCACGTCTAGATGGTATTAGAGTCATCACAATGGAAATTCGCGATGAAGCAGATCAGATAAATTTTTCTATCGATTTACCTGTATTTCCAGATTTACCACCCAAAAAATGGATTCAAGATCAAACAAATGTAGGTGTTGTGGAATTGGGTTTCTTTGGGATTAAAGAATTTAAAATGGAATTGTTTCCATCTTCCACGAGTTCAAATTTTGAAATAGTCAAAGAAGGGGAATTCATTAGAGTCACTTCTTCAGGTTTATATACTGTTTCGTTTTTAGCAGAAGCTGGAAGGATTGCAAAAGTCAGAGCCTATCAAGATGCTTCGATTTCTTCCTAAGATTCACAAAACTAATCCGCTGAGATCAATTTCAGGCTTAAATTAACTCGTTGAGAGGTAAGCCACTGGTTTGACCAGTGAGACTTTCAAGGCTTGGCCTTTAGATTCAGTGTATTCGGCATTCGATATGCAAGAGGTCAGCATAGCTTGCTCCTGCACACCGATGTATCTTCCACTTGGGCTTGGCGGTCCAAGGAGAAAAGATGTCCGAATTTCAAAGTTTGTCCCATTCTAAGTGGGACTGCAAGTATCATCTCGTCTTTGTTCCTAAGTTTAGAAAAAAACTTCTATATGGCAAAATTCGAGAGTTTTTAATTCCTAAATTTCGAGAACTTGCTTTGCAGAAAAACTGTAAAATTATCAAGGGTAATATGGTTCAGGATCATGTGCACATGTTGATAGAAATTCCACCAAAATACTCCGTTGCAGAAATTGTCGGTTACATAAAGGGGAAGAGTGCAAACGCAGTTGCACGTCAGTTCAGTGGTCGACAAAGAAATTTCAATGGGGAACAACTGTGGGCGAGGGGTTATGCAGTGTCGACCGTAGGTTTTGAAGAAAGTCAAATTAAAGCATACATCCAGAACCAAGAAAGACTCGATAGTGCAGGTCGTACAGAAAATGGAGAGTTTTGAAGACTGGTTTGACCAGTGAAGAAGGTAAAGTCGTCTGGTTTGACCAGGCATAAACGTTAAAAAACTGGCAGCCCTTGGGGCTGCTCTCAACCGTCAAGCTCCCCGCTTCGCGGGGACGTTATGACTGTGAAGAAAAATGGCGATCTCACCTAGACTCGAATCAGGCAGCGCCGGATTAGAAATCCGAGCGGTAGCGCCGGAACACTCCACGAAAAATTAGGATAGTATTTATCCAAAGCGCCGGAAAACTGTGGCCTTCAGGCCGCAGATGAAAGGCTCCAAAGATTTTAGTACCTAGAGTTAGAGAAACAAAGTTTCTCTAACTCTAGGTAT
>CAZSXR010000004.1:0-201094 GCA_964611335.1 uncultured Pseudobdellovibrionaceae bacterium
AATCTGAAGTATCTCGCGATACTTCCTAGCTTCACTATTCAGTTTTCAAAGAACTTTTTTATTCGCAAAAGCGAGTTCGGGTTATACGAAGGTATGTTTCTTTAGTCAAGACTCTTTGCAAAGATTTTTTTTAACTTGTTAAGACTTTTATGCGGCGGGTAAAATTGATGGTTATTCATCTAATATGACTAGCTTATTTTTCATTGCCCAAAAAGTATACAATGCGCTATAATAAGGGGCGATAAATAATTCTTTTCACTTCTTGAAAAAAAAAAATTTTATCGACGAAGAAGAGTCCTATCTTTGAGTTTGAGAATATTCATAATACAGACGGCGCTCAATATTGAGTAACCGATCACTTAACCTTGTCAGTTGGATCATCATGGAAACGTTCGCAGAACAGAACAAATGGTTGCATCAGCTTTCTCAGCTTATTTCCCAAGATGAATGGCTGTCTGGAATTGATCTCTATCGAGAGAATCGCATAACGAAAGTCGATCGATTCGAACATTTGATCTGCGGAACGGTTCAAGTCATCGAAGGCAAACATGAAGTACGCATTAAAATCCATCCAAACGGCCGCATGATTCAATGGGTAGAATGCACCTGCCCACGCAATCGAAAAAAAGGAATTTACTGCCAACATATTGCTGCAGTGTTTTTCCACATTCATCAAGAGCGTGAAGATTTCTCCCCAGAAACCTCCATCAATGCAATTACACCTTCTCAAGAGGATACCCCTGCAACACAAACAATGGTGCATGGACTCTTTCAACAAGGTAGAGGAAACATCGTAAAAGTTGAAACACGAGGGTCAAATCTCGTCGTCTATTTCGAGGTAAAATCTGGGCAGTTGAGTCAGATTGAACTGGATGTAGATAAACAAGCAGATTTTATAAAAAGCTTAGCAGACATTGAAAAAAAATTACTTCCAGCAGCTTTTCAAAATATGAAAATTATAGACACCTCTGCTATTCAAGGTGTCTATTTTTATTTAGATGACTCACAAAAATTGATTGCTCGTAAAGTTTTTGCACTAAAACGCGGGCCAAGTAAAAAAATTCAAACTGAAATAGAAAATTTCCACGAAAAAATATCCGTACAATCAAACAATAATCAAGAAGACATTTGGATTCAGATGTTTCCAGAAGATGCCTTGAATCCTTGGATTGGTCAAAAATATTTTGCAATTCCCAAAGTTGGTTACTTTGGCATTGAAACATTTTATGACGCTTGGTCCGAGATTGATCAGAATTTAAAGATTCCTGATGCCGCAGCGATTGAATTGATTGAGAAGAATTTTTCAACTTACAGTCAAGCTGGTCATATATTTGTCAGTAAGTCGATATCCAAAATCGAAATTGTAAACAATCTATCCCTTTCTGAAATCCGCGTTCTCGAAGAAAAAAATGGATGGTTCTTTTTAGACCCGCGTTATGTAACGGAAGGAAAAAACGTTGGGATGATCGAACTTTTCAGTCGTTACTCTAAGTCCAAAAGCCCTTATTTAAAATCAGACAAAATGTGGATCCGTGTACCTGAAATCATTCTGAATGCTGAATGGTCCGTGGATTCAAGCACAAAATCCATTAAAGTTTCGAACCTTGATTTCATCAAACTAAAACAATCTCTTGGAAATTCCGAACAGATTACCGGCAAAGAAGCGCTGCTTCAAAAAATAAAAGAATCTACCGAATTTAATGCTCCAACAAACCTTCCCTCTCTTGAACACACCAAACTTCAACTGAGAGAATATCAAAAGACCGGATATGAGTGGCTTTGGTGGCTTTATGAGAAAGGCTTACATGGTCTGCTTGCTGACGATATGGGTCTGGGGAAAACTCATCAAGCCATGGCTGTCATGTCTGCAATTCAAATGAAAAAACAAGAAATCAAGGGTCCGATCTTTCTCTGCGTGTGCCCAACGACCGTACTTGATCACTGGTTGGATAAGATTGATAGTTTCGCTCCGAATTTGAAAGCTATTAAATATTATGGCCCCAAGCGTGACCAACTCATTAAGAATTTATCTGAATCTCATACCGTTCTAACAACCTATGGAGTTTTGCTAAGAGATTTGCCGCTGCTTGAGCAATTCAATTGGGAGTTAATTCTTCTCGACGAAGCTCACTTTGTTAAAAATAACAAGACAGCTACATACAAAGCAGCGTGCCGTTTAAAGGGAAAGCTCCGTCTTTGCTTATCGGGCACTCCGATGGAAAATAGACTTAGTGAATTAAAAAATATTTTTGACTTTATAGTTCCTGGCTACTTGGGCACAGACAAAGACTTCAATAAATATTTCGTCAATCCAATTGAAAACCAAAAGAATTTTGAAAAAGAAAGAGAACTTCGCAATCTCATTAACCCTCTCAAAATGCGCAGAACGAAAGAGCAGGTTCTCAATGATCTTCCAGAAAAAGTCGAAGATACACGACACTGTTGGCTGTCTAATGAACAGGTAGCAATGTACAAAGAAGTTCTAGCATCTCAAGCAGCACCACTTGTGGATTCTCTTAAAAAAGACGAAGCTCCTATTCCCTACATGCATGTTTTCACTGTACTTCAACTTCTTAAACAAATCTGTGATCATCCAGCATTGATTCGCAAAACAACAAACTGGAGAGATGGTGAAAGTGGAAAATTCGAACTTTTCCGCAGTATTTTGAATGAAGCATTAGAGTCCAACCATAAAGTCGTCATTTACAGTCAATACTTGCAAATGATTGAGATCATCAAAGACTATCTAGTGGAGCGCAATGTTGAGCATGTTATTTTAACTGGAAAGTCCCAAAAACGTGGTGAGATTGTCAAAAAATTCCAAACTGATCCCAACGTTAAAGTCTTTGTAGGTTCTTTATTGGCAGGTGGTTTAGGAATCGATTTAACTGCCGCTTCCGTAGTCATCCATTACGATCGATGGTGGAATGCTAGCAAGGAAAATCAAGCGACCGATCGCGTGCATCGTATTGGTCAAAAGAATTTTACCCAGGTAATAAAACTGGTAAGTCGTGGAACTTTGGAAGAAAAAATCAACTCAATGATTGCTGAGAAGGAAAGCCTTTTCAATCGATTCTTGGAAAGAGATGAAGAAGCCTTTAAAAGTCTGACTCGTGAAGACCTTATCAATCTATTGCAATAGGGCGTAAAGCTAATGACAAAGTATATTATTGAAGGGGGCAGACCTCTTTCAGGAACAATTACCCCCTCAGGTAACAAAAATGAAGTATTGCCCGCTCTCATGGCGACACTTCTGACAGATGAAACCGTTACTCTTCATCGCGTTCCACGTATCAACGATGTTGAATCCTCTCTTGCTATTTTAAGCTCCCTTGGCGCTAAAGTTGATTGGATTGGCAACTCTTCTGTTCAGATCTGCGCGAAAGGAACACATAGCTACAAACCAGATGCAAAACTTTGTTCTCATATTCGCGCTTCCATTCTTTTACTCGGCCCTCTTCTCTCTCGCTTTGGAAAAGTTGAACTTGCACCTCCAGGTGGGGATGTTATTGGGGCAAGACGTATAGATTCTCACTTTGAAGGTATTGAGGCTTTAGGTGGGCATCTCGAATTTGGAAACCCGATTCGAGGTTCCATTAAAAAAATTCAAGGAACAGATATTTATCTCGATGAGCCCTCCGTTACGGGAACCGAGAATATTTTGATGCTTGCCGTAAGAGCAGAAGGAACGACACGCATATACAACGCAGCTTGCGAACCACACGTTGTTGGCTTATGTCATTTGCTCAATAAGATGGGTGCTAAAATTTCAGGCCTCGGAAGTAATCATCTTGAAATTCAAGGTGTCTCTCAGCTACATAGCGCTGAACACACAATCAGTCCCGATTTTATGGAAATCGGGAGTTTTCTCTGTCTGGGTTCTATAGCTGGTGGGAAAATTGATATTTTAGAAACTCAGAATTCAGATTTACGCTTTATACTTAAAACTTTTGCACGTCTAGGTATACACCCCTCAATGCCTTCCGATCATTCTCTCAGCATTGACGGAACTCAAGAGCTTAGCATGCATACAGATTTGGGAGGAAGAGTTAGCACGGTCTATAGCGGTCCTTGGCCTGCATTTCCTACGGATCTTATGTCTGTCGCAATCGTTGCAGGAACTCAGTCCAAGGGAACCATGATTTTCCATGAAAAGATGTTCGAAGGCCGAATGTTTTTCACCGATAAATTGATGTCAATGGGCGCAAATATTGTTTTATGCGACCCGCACAGAATTGTAGTCACAGGGCCTATGCCTCTCGTCGCAGCTCGCATGAGTTCACCGGATGTAAGAGCAGGTATGGCAATGGTGATTGCAGCTCTTGTTGCAAAAGGAACAAGTGTTATAGACAACATTTATCAAATTGAACGAGGCTACTGTAATATTTTTGAGAAATTAAAATCTCTAGGAGCTGCAATCAAAAGAGAAGAGTAGCCACTCACGCTTGGTTGGAATCAATCCAATCTCTCATACGTTGACGAGCGATTTCTCTACCAAGAATTTCCATTGTTTTTGAAAGAGGTGGAGAATCTTTGCGTCCTGTTAGAATCAAACGAATTGGCACCAAATATTCGCCCTGTTTCCAATTGATTTTATTTCTATGCTGATCCATGGTTTCTTGGAGATGTACCATTTCCCAAACATATTGATCGTCCAACAATTCCAACAAACCTGAGAGCATTTTTAGAAGCTGTTCTTTGTCTCTCGTTTTAGGACAAACCTCTTCCAAGGTCACAGTTTGTGTTGGGCTAAAGAAGTAGCTTGTTTTTTCAACAAACTGATCGAAAGTTTCAATGCGTTCATTGATGACTTGGTAAATTTTAGAGAGGTAATCTTTGCTAAATACTTCAGCACGAAGATATTCGACAAATTCGCTCTCAGACAATTTTTGTAAGTAGTTCTGGTTCATCCAAGTTAGCTTCTTCAAATCAAAGATGGGGCCACCAAGATTGATATCTTTAACATCAAATTTTGCTATCATTTCTTCCAAAGAAAAAATTTCGCGATCTCCATCGTAAGACCAACCCATCAGAGCAAGAAAATTCACCAAAGCTTCGGGTAAAATCCCTTTACGTCTATAGAAGTCCAACGAAATCGGGTTTTTTCTTTTGGATATTTTAGACCGATCCGTATTTCGTAATAAGGGAAGATGTATAAACTCTGGGATGTCCCATTCGAAAGCTTCGTACAACAAAACATGTTTCGGTGTGGATGAAATCCATTCTTCCGCACGTATTACATGCGAAATTTTCATAAGATGGTCATCCACAACATTTGCAAGGTGATATGTCGGGAAACCATCAGATTTGATCAGAACCTGATCGTCGATCATATGATTCGAAATCTCGATTCTACCGCGAATACGATCGTCAAAACTTGTAACCCCGTCTAATGGGATTTTCATCCGCACTACAAAGGGTTGATTTGAAGCAATATTCTTCTCAATGAGTGCAGGAGATAAGTCTCGACACTTACGATTATAAGATGTTTGCTTGCCTTCTTTTTTTTGCTCCTCGCGGGCTGCAGCGAGCTCTTCCGGAGTACAAAAGCAACGGTAGGCTGCTCCTTTGGCAAGCAGCTTATCTACGTACTGTCTGTGTATATGCTTCCTCTCAGACTGTCTGTAGGGGCCGTATTCGCCGCCACAATCTGGACCTTCATCCCATTCAAGGCCGATCCATTTCAAGCAGGTCATAATCTGTTTTTCACTCGAAGCTTTCGACCGCACTTGGTCTGTATCTTCCATCCGAAGTATAAGCTTCCCTCCATATTTTTTCGCGAACACATAGTTGAAAAGGGTCACATAGGCGGTCCCCACATGTGGATCGCCCGTTGGGGAAGGGGCTACTCTTACTCGAACTTGATCAAATGACATTGTGGACTCCATGACGGCTACTTATGTAGGGATCTTATTTATCAGGAAACTTTACATACAATGCTTTCGAGAATAGTGAAAATAGATTGTGCAGGATCTTGGGTGGGAATTTCTTCCATGGATTTTTTAATGGACGCAGCATGAGCTTTCAATCTCGCCAAACTTTCTAACAAAGTCACGGGACTTAGTTCCGTCTCTCGCAGGACCTGAGCCCAATTTTTCCCTGCAAATTCTCGCGCGTTTTGTACTTGATCCCCTCTTGAAGCTATTTCGAGAGGAATAAGAAGCATAGGTTTTTTCAACATTAGCAATTCAAAAATGGAATTTGCACCTGCCCGACAAACCACAAGGTCTGCTAAGGCAAGAAAGTGTTTCAGTTCCTCTGAGGCATATTCTTGTTGGTAATATCCATCTTCTTTGATGGAATTACTCTTGCCGCGTCCGGTTATATGAATGATGCGGTAGCTTAGAAGAAGCTCTTTCATTGCAACTTCAAAACTTTGGTTAATCCGTGCGGCACCTTGGCTTCCTCCCATAACAAGAAGCGTTATTCTTGTATCTTCGGAATGAAACCGGCAAATTTTCAAAGCTTCTTTTTTTTCTCCTGTTGCAAGCTCATGACGAACAGGAAGCCCTACGCATTCTGCTTTTGAAGAAGGGAGAAATTTGAGTGTCCCAGGAAAAGCACAAAGTATTTTTTGTGAAAGTGTTGCAATAATTTTGTTTGCAAGGCCTGGTGAGATATCGGATTCGTGAGTCACAACAGGAATTTTAAGAGCACGTGCTGCAAGTGCTACAGGAACACTTACATACCCCCCTTTTGTGAAAACAATACAAGGACGTTCTTGAAGAAGAATAAATAAAGATTGAAGGGTTCCGAAAAAAACCCAAAAAATATCTATAAAATTCTGCAAACTGAAATGACGACGAAGTTTGCCTGCTTTAATAGTTCTAAATTTTAAATGTTCTTTAATAACTAATTCTTTTTCTATTCCCGATGTTCCAATATAAACCACTTCCCAATTATTTTTTTTATAAAGAGGAAGCAAAACAAAGTGTGGAAGAACATGTCCTGCAGTTCCTCCACCTGTGAGTACAATTTTAGTGTTCTTATTATGCATAATGACATGAAACCCAATGCGGATGTGTTTCAGAACCTATATTACGAAGTATAGGGACTTCTTTTTTACATCGTTCTGTAGCTAAAGGACAACGAGGATGAAAATGACACCCTGAAGGTGGATTAAAAGGATTAGGAATATCTCCAGAAAGAATCTTAGTCTCTTTAACAAGTCGTTTGGGGCCTTTGCTAAAATCCGTTAGGGGTATTGCATCCATCAAAGCTTTTGTATAGGGGTGAGCTGCTCGTTTGAAAAGATCCTCGTTTTCCGCAAGCTCTACAATTTTTCCAAGATACATCACTGCTATGCGATCGCTGATGTGTTCTATAACTGCCAGATCATGTGAGATAAAAAGATAAGTAAGTTGGAATTCCTCTCTTAAATTCACAAACAAATTTAGTATTTGTGAACGTATAGAAACATCAAGGGCACTTACTGGCTCATCACACACTATGAATTTCGGATTCAAAGCGAGGGCTCGTGCTATACAAATACGTTGACGCTGACCACCAGAAAACTCATGGGGATAGGATGCCAAAATATTATCTTTGAGACCTACTTTTTCCAGAAGACGATGAATTGAATGAACTCTCTCTTCTTTATCCATCACATTATGGATGACGAAGGGTTCAGATAGAATGGATTCGACCGTCATTCTAGGGTTCAAAGAAGAAATCGGATCTTGGAATACCATTTGTATTTCACGTCGTCTTCTTCGCATTTCACTTGAAGATAATTTTGCAAGATCCTCGCCTTCAAAAAGGACTTTTCCTTCGTCCGGTTCATAAAATCTTAGAATCGTGCGCGCAAGCGTTGATTTTCCACATCCCGACTCACCGACAAGTCCAAGAGTTTCCCCCTTTGAAAGGGTAAATGACACATCATCAACAGCATAATTTTTAGCCACCACTCGACCTAAAAAAGGACTACGAATAGGAAAGTATTTTTTGAGATGTTCGACTTTTAACATTATATGCTTCTCATCGTCTGATCATCCGTATTGCTGGATAAGATCTCCTCATGACGCACGCATGCAACACTTCTATTTTCAGAAATTTTTTTCAAAACAGGATCTTCCACATGACAAATATCTTTGACAAAAGGACATCGATTTGAAAAACGGCACCCTTTGGGTAAGGTCCACAGAGAGGGAATCATTCCATGAATTGTAGGTAATACTTTTTTTCTTGAGCCTAAACGAGGGAGAGATTCTAAAAGACCTTTGGTGTAAGGATGAGCAGGATTTTTAAAAAGTTCGCTTACGCTTCCTGCTTCTATAATTTTACCGGCATACATAACGAGGACATCATCACAGATTTCTGCAACGACTCCTAAATCGTGAGTGATAAAGAGAATAGCCATACCCAACTCTTCTTGAAGTCGAGCCATCAGCGCTAATATTTGGGCTTGGATGGTCACATCGAGTGCAGTCGTAGGCTCATCAGCAATAAGCAGCTGAGGTCTACAGGCAAGGGCCATGGCAATCATAACACGTTGGCGCATTCCACCTGAAAGCTGATGAGGGTATTCTTTGACTCTTTTTTCAGGAGAGGCAATGTTGACGAGTCGAAGCATTTCGATAGCTTTGTCTATAGCATCGGACCAAGAGAGTTTTTGGTGTATACGGTAGACTTCCCCCACTTGATTCCCAATTGTAAAAACAGGATTGAGACTATTCATGGGTTCCTGGAAGATCATACTTATTTCATTCCCGCGGATGCTACGCATTTGTTCTTCATCAAAGTTCATAAGGTTACGACCTTTGAGCCAAATTTCTCCTGTTTCTATTCTCCCAGGAGGATCAATCATGCGAAGCAAACTGAGAGACGTCACACTTTTCCCACATCCAGACTCTCCCACAAGACCTAACGTTTGTCCTTTTTTCACGGAAAAACTGATGTCATCTACAGCGTTAAATCTTCTCTGTTCTCTTACAAAGGAAGTTGAAAGATTTTTAACTTCGAGTATCACTCGTTTTCTTTCTCCTCTGCATTTGTCCATTCGATTTTCAATATCTTTTCAAAGTCTATAGATCCTGATTTAGTTTCTTTGAAAAAACACCACGAATATCGTTCTCTTTTAAAAAGACCCATAAACGGAATACTCACACTTCCACAAGTTTTACGAGTTGTAAATCTCACGTCAATACTTCTATCTTTTTCTTCGAAACGAACCCATTCCAATTCTTTCCTTATGTTTTTTGGAGCTGAAATTTTCCAATCCAACCATTCCATAGGAAGATGGAGACCGAGAAAACAATGAAGTTCTTTCCATTTTATAGCAAGGTTGCTTCCATCGTAAAGGAAGCTTCCATCCTCTTTTATTTGAACCGCATCTAAAAAGGACTTATATGAACCTTTTGCTTGGATTTTATTATGATAAACACTCCCCTTCAGAAGAACTCTGCCGATAGGATCGTAAATTTCCCATCGCCACTCACCTTCTATTTCACGTATCCAATCCATAGTTGCAGAAACGGGTGCTTGATTTTTACGAAATGCGGAAAAGTTAACAGATCCTCCCTCTTTCCAACACGTTCCAAATTCTTGAAAATGAGAAGAGAGGGCTGCTTTAGAAACAGGCATCATTGTCTGACAAGAATAAACAGAACTTAGAAGTACACATAGCGCAGAGATTTTTGGAAAGTTCATTGTTATGCTTCTTTTTTATTTTGGAGCGTATCGACTTTAAGTTGAATGCGTGCTCTATCTTTGCTTTCAAGATTAGGCTTCTTCAATGCCTGTTCGTAGGTTTGAATCGCCTCTTCTTTTTTGCCCATTTTAAGATAAACATCTCCAAGATGTTCAACAATGACTCCCTCATCAGGTTCACTACGCGAAGCATTCATGATAATTTCAAGCGCCTTGTGAAAATCCCCTTTTTGATAATAGACCCAACCTAAAGAGTCGAGATAAAAGCCATCATTAGGTTTTATGGACAAGGCTCTTTCTATAAGACTCTGTGCAAGATCTAACTTGATCCCGCGTTCAGCCCAAATATATCCCAAATAGTTTAGAGCAGAACTGTAGTTTGGGTCTTTGTGAAGAACAGTTCTCATCGAATTTATGCAGTCTTCAATCTTCCCAATTTTTTCTTGAAAAACACCTGTAAGAAATATCAGTTGAACGTCCTCGGGAAATTTCTTAGTCCCCTCGTTTAGAAGGTTTATAGCATCCTGATATTTTTCTTCTTTCACATACAAGCCTGCGCCTACAGAGTAGACTTCAGAAACCCTATAGCGACTTTCTGTAAGCTTATGAATAATTTTGTAGGCTTCTTGAAATCTTTTTTGCGCCTCGAGAACGCGTAAAGCTTGAAAATGAGATGCAATAAAAAAACTTGAATCTTCTTTAACTTGTTCATACAAAGTTAATGCTTTTGTTGTATCTTCAATTTTTTCATAAGCTAGACCGCAAAGATATAAAATCTGTTCTGAATTTGGATAAATAGAATGCAGACTCAGCAGTACATCTAATGCTTCTCGATTTTTGGATTGTTCCCAAAGAACAAGTGCTTTTTGAATTTCAATACCTATGCTTTTCTTCTGCGTATGAGCACTCATCGCTTCAAGACGTTTGTAAATCGCATTCAAATCACCGAAGGTTTTGTATAATGCCATGGTTTTTGAAAGCAACTCCTCGAGTGAAGGGTTTTCACTAAAAAGTTGATCATAAAGAGTGATGGCACCTTCTTTATCCCCAAAATGTTCAAGAAGTTGGGCATAAAACAAAGTGCTTTCTGTATGGTTTGGATTCAACTGATAGGCTTGTTTAGCGGATTGTAAAGCCGCTTTTTTGTTGCCTTTTTGATGATAAAGATGGGCTAGCAAAAGACGCCCTTGAGAAGATCGAGGAATTTCTTTGCAAAGACGTTTTGTAATTTTGATTGCACTGTCTGTTTTATGAAGTTGTTGATAAATCGCAATGAGATGCAGATAGGCTCTTTCTTCGGAAGGAGCTAAAGCAATGGACTCTTCTAGTTGCGCAATTGCGGAATCCATTTCCCCAAATTTTGCAAGAAGCACAGCATATATAGCGCGAAATTGTGCAGACTGTGGATAAATGAGAATAAGTTTTTGAAGTTCATTTTTAGCTTCAAGATCTTTCCCCACACTGATTTTTGCTGCAACAACTTTGAATGCAAGAAACTCATTTGGATCGAGTTCATTTGCAAGTTCCAAAAGGTTTTCAGACTCACTCAAATTTCCTTCAAGACCCAAGTACTCGCCTAAAAGATAATAATAGCCAGCATAAGCAAGTCGTGTGTCATTGTTCCATGATTCATCAGCTGAAGTTTTTTGAAAAGTGAGCGTTTGAAGAGGTTTGAGATTGAGAAGTTCTTCATCACCAGGGTCCGAACGTAAAGCCCCATGACATGAAATTAAACAAAGCGGTGCAACTTGAAGGACTTTAAGCAAAGATGTTTTCATAATTCACACTTTTAAACAATAACCCCTAGACGCTTCTTCAATCACTGACTCCAAGTCAGGTCTTTCGTCATAGAGAATTTTTACAAGTGTCAAACCTTGCGGAGGTGCTGTCTGACCCGCACACTCCCGTTTTTTCATTTCGATTATTCGAGGAATAGAAGCTTTTGGAATTTTTCCAAGCGCAATATCTACCAAAGTTCCTACCATGATGCGAATCATCTGCTTGAGAAAGCCTCTTCCTACTACCCATATATCAATCAATGGATCACGAATATCGACTTTAACTTCATAAATCTCGCGAACCTTGTTTGTTGCATCGGAATCTATACTGCAAAAAGAACTAAAATCATGTTGCCCTAAGAAATGCAAAATCTCACTCTTAATAGATTCCGCATCAAAATCTTTTGGAAGACCCCATACAAAAGGACGAAGGTGAGGAAAAGTGCACTGCCCTTTCCATAAACGGTAACGATAAATCTTCCCAATCGAATCGTTGATAGGATCAAATTTGGGATCTACAGGAGCAATTTTTTGAATCGCAATATCTTTAGGCAAAACACAATTCAAACTATAACGCCAATCACTTCCTTCATAAATCGCGTTTGTGCAAAAGCTGATGACTTGATGCTCTGCATGAACACCGCTGTCTGTTCTCGAGGCTCCACGAATTCTCACAGGATGACGCAGTATCGTAGAAAATGCTTTTTCTAATTGAGATTGAATACTGTCCCCATTCGCTTGAAACTGAAACCCTTTGTAGGCTGTCCCAATGTAGGCGATATCTGCTCGGTATTTACGTTCTGTATTCTGAGTTTGCACGCGTTAAGTTTCAAACATAAAGAGCAAACCATAAGTTGTGCGAGAAAACTCTACAACTGAAGGAGTTTGCTGACTGATAAACAAACGACCACCTATAGTTTTAGAAAATTCGACAAAAGGCCCTATAAATATATAACCAAGACCCATTCCCTTTTCCAGCGCCTTAGCGCTTTGATAATCGAATTGGTTGATTAAAAAATTAAGGGAAAGTCCATAAGTCAAACTTTTATTCCACCCATCGTTGACTTCGTTTTGTGATTGTACATTTGTTGAGTTGGACTTTGCTGTGGTTGTAGATACATTTTGTAGACGAACTTCTTCATAAAACAACTCTTCATAACCAGCCCATACATCTAATGTCACATATCTACTTTTGAAAGGTCTAATAGATGCCATTGCGTAAACTTCATACGGAAGGATCTTCAAAGTAAGGGAAGACGTATCATCGGCAAAAAAATCCCCACTTGAATTCTTCCTTAAAGGACGCCCATTTGCCGTGTAATAGGAAAACTTTCCTCCAAAACCAATATTGGAATAGGGAAGATGAAATAATTTATACGTCACATTGAGAGAAGGGAAAAAATTCGGACTGCCATAGAAATCACTGTAGTAGTTAAGATTCTGAAAAGAAGGCCTCGCAACAGATAGAGAGACTGCGTATTCATCAAGATCAAACAGAGAGGGCTCATAGAGCGCTTGGGCCTCAGCAGGTGTCGCATCAAAATGCGTCAGTCCAATAAGAAGAGGGCCATAAAAAAAGGCACACATAGTGACTAAAGATTTTATTCTCATGCTAAATATTCTCCGATCTCACTCGAATTCCATTCGAAGCACTAAACCCCGCCGATTAGTGTGAAGCACCACGCTCCACCAAACATTCTAATATCTGAACGGCGTTCGTCGCAGCCCCTTTTTTCAAATTATCTGCGAGGTTCCAAAACTGAAGCCATTTTCCACTTTTAGCACCATTCAGAAAACGCAAGCGAGACATATACACATTGCGAGTGCCGGTAGAAGAACGAGGGGTTGCAAACTCCTTTCTCTGCTCATCAGAAAAGTAAATAGGAGTTTTTGTTTTTTTCAAGAGTTTCTGAATATCTTCGATACTTGCATTTTTCTTCAAAAGAACGCTTACCGATTCTGAATGACAGTTGAAAACTGGCACTCGCACCGTTGTGGGCAAAACAGGTAGTTCAGGGAGTTCAAATACTTTTCTAAGTTCCTCGATAAGCTTTACTTCCTCCTCGCAGTACCCTGAAGACTCAATAGGTCCTATGTACGGGATAACGTTGAAAGCTATTGGATGCTCATAGATCTGAGGCTTAGATTCAGCAAACTTCATGTGTGCTTCAACTTGAGCGGAAAGTTCACTCACTCCTTTGTGACCACTTCCCGAAACGGATTGAAAGGTCGTAACATTGACCATTTCAATACCATAGTTATCCACGAGGGGTTTCAAACACACTGCCAACTGAATCATCGCGCAGTTTGGGTTGGATATGATGCCTTTCTTGAAATCCTTAAGAACATGGCTGTTCACTTCAGGGACAACCAAGGGTATTTCTGCTTTCATCCTCCATGCGCTGCTATTGTCTATGACAATAGGACCACCATCACTTGAAATTTTTTCTGCATTCTCACGTGAAAAACTACCTCCTGCGCTCATCAGCGCATAGTCACATTTTCTAACATCATTTAAGTTGAAAGCTTTCACAATCAAAGATTTCCCACGGAAGTGCAATGTTTCGCCTTCAGATCGTGGAGAAGCAAAAGCAAATATTTCTATATTTTTAAGAGGAGAGTCTTCAAGATCATGAAGAATTTCTCTACCAACTGCACCAGTTGCACCAATCACTGCTATTTTCATTTTCTGTGATCCTTATTTTTTTCTTCTTCTTGATAAAGAGGCTGCATAGATCCTGGTTCCATGATGGAAGAATCTTCTTCCAAAGGTTGAAAAATTTCATCGTCGTCTGTCGCTTTTTTCCATCCCATAATCCATTCCACCAATCCACTCATTGCGAAGGCAAAGAAGAAGATAAAACCAGCAAGAGGTGGCTTATAGGCTGCAATACCAACAATAACCACAAGAATCGCGAGCAGTCGGAAAGGTTTTATGGATCCAAGTTTGATTGTTTTATGCGAACGATAACGAACATTGCTCACCATCAGAAAAGCAAGCAAGAGGCCCATGACGAGAAAAAAATATTTATGAAAGGGATTGCTAACGAGAACTTGATAAAGGTTTTGCATCCATTCTTGTGAACCAAAATCTTCAGAACGTAAATCCGATGTTAAACTCACCAAGCAAGCAACAACACCGGCAGCCATAGGTATAGGTAATCCAGTAAAGTCATCATTGGCCTTTCCAATGGAGCTTTGCACGTTAAAGCGAGCTAATCTTAACGCACCGCACGCGAGAAAAATAAAGCAAACACTCCAGCCAAAGCGACCTACTTCATGCAAAGAACGTTGATACATCAAAAATGCTGGGGCTAATCCAAAAGAAACCAAATCACAAAGGGAGTCATACTGAACACCAAACTCACTCGATCCATGAGTAAGCCTTGCAACACGTCCATCGAGTATATCAAAAATTGCAGCAAGCAAAATCGCAGCAGAAGCCCAAGCAAAATCACCTTGCATGGATTTTATAATAGAGAAAAATCCGAAAAACAAATTCCCCGTTGTCAGTAAATTAGGAAGAATGTAAACAGCACCACCGATAGAAGGACGAATGTTCATTCTTTTGTTAGACATTAGAATTCCTCAAAGATAATTTTTCTTCTACTGTTGTTTTTTTCAAATAGAGAGGGACTACTATCTTCCGTTTCTCTTCAGTTAGATTATCAGAAGCATTCATCATACCCTCTAAAGCGATTTTCATAAATCGTTGCATATCAATTTCATTAGTCTTTAAATTTAAAGAACGCATCCACTCCAAAGTTTTTGACTCAGAAGAAATAAGATAAAAATTGTAGTCTTGAATTTTATTCAATTCTTCTTCTGCTTCTTTCGTAAATAAGACAAGAGAAGAAAAATTGTGCTTTTCTTCTTTCCACGAAAGGAAAACCTCTCTGCGACTAATAGGAAGGACTAGCGCAATCTTGGAGTTTTGAAAAACTTTCTGCATCTCTGTATTGCCCTTTTCAAGAGAGGACATACCCACTAGTAGATTTTCCTCACGCGCAGCTTGAAAGCCATAGGCCCATGCAAGACCCACTTTTATCCCCGTGAAAGAACCTGGACCATGAGAGACAAAGATGGTGCTTATATCCTTCGCAGTTCTACCAAACGTAGAAAGTCCTTGGTATACAAGTTTACCAAGTGTGGCGTCCCCTCTTTCTGAGCAAAATCCTGTCCACCTATTATTCCCTTCAAGAAGACCTACAGAGGCTCCCAACAAAGTCGTATCTATAAACAGACTCAGTGTCATTTGAAAGTTCCTATCAAGCCTTGCAATATCGAAGACCAGAAACGACTCAAGTCATTATATGTCGCAAGAACAACTAAAGCTAAAAGCATGACAAAACCAATCTTATGATAGTTTTCTACAAACTCAGGGTTTAGTCTCCGTCTTAAGACACCTTCGGTGACTATCATAAAAAGCTTTCCTCCATCCAATGCCGGGATAGGGAAAAGGTTCATAATTCCAAGATTGATACTAATCAAAGCAAGTGATGTGAGAAAGGTTTTGACACCAAGTTTCACTGAATCACCTGCAACTTTTGCAATGAGGATGGGGCCTCCTAAAACTTTTAAAGGGACTTCACCCGCAAACAAGCCTCCAATCATATCAAGTATGGAATACGATTGATGAACTGTTGTACGCACGGCAAATTGTATATCAGACAAGAGATCGGTGTAGATCTCAACAACAGGAGGAGGAGGAACAAGAGCGCCTCTAAATGTTAGAGGAAGAAGATAATATGTGCTTTTCCCCGATGCTTTTTGAATTTCTATGGGTTTTAGTTTCACATTCAAAGAGAGGATTTCTGATCCCCTTTGTATTGAGAATAAAAGACTTTCTTTCTCGTTCTTTTGTAAAAAATCAGACAAAGCATAAATGTCTTGTAGCTTTTGATTTTCAACACTAAGGATCCTATCACCTTCCTTTAGAACGACATCTGCAGGTTCTTCTACCTTTTGAACTGTAAATTGACTATCCGTCAACCCCAAGAGAGACGAAAGCTGTCTGGGTTTAGATGACTTCCACCACACTTCTGTAGAAAGGGTTTTCTCTTCGAGAGCTTTAGAAGCATTTTCAAATTGTATGCGGATTTTGGGTGCTTTGTTATCATATGCAAAATTTAAACTTTCAATAAAATCATCCCATGTTTCAATCTTGAAGTCTTTGTCTGCAATATAAACCGTTTTTACATTCCAACCAGAAAGCACACCTGATTCTCGAGATGGTGAGGATTCGGGCAAAAGCTCTACAATAGCAGGAAGAAATCCATAACCGATCCCTATGCGACCTTGTTTTAAATTTCGACCAGCCATGTCTTCTTGCATGATGGGTTCAGGGGTGATCTGTAAATGGATCAGACTGCTTTTACGAACAATATCGATATCAATTTTTTCATTTGGTGAAGACGCAATGCTTTCTTGAAGATCATTCCAACTTATTATTTTTTTTGAGTTCACATATGTGACGATATCACCGGAACGGAGACCTGATTTTTCAGCAGGACTCCCCTGTCGAATCTGCCCTATGATGGGAGCGGGATGTTCAATGCCTTGCATACCAAGAACACAGTAAACGACAATTGCTAAAAAAAGATTTGCAAGGGGCCCCGCTAACACCGTAAGACTTTGAGCAAGAAAAGAGGCATTGTAAAATTCTTTGCCTTTAAACTCTTCAGCAACCTCTTCTGCAGGGATAGCCCCCGCGAATTTTACAAAACCACCGAGAGGCAACCATGAAAGTCTATATTCTGTGTTCTTATGTCGAAAGCCAAGAAGTTTAGGTCCGAAACCAATAGAGAACGTCTCCACACCAATTCCAAAAATTTTTCCTACTATAAAATGACCAAACTCGTGGACGAACACGAGAAGCCCAAGCAGGAAAATAATTGCGACAAAAGGTTGTGATAAAATTTCGTTCATAATTCTCCTAGAACATTTCTAAGTCGAATTTTGTTATAAATAATAAAAACCATAGAACCGGCGCTGCAAAAATAATAGAATCTGTTCTATCTAAAAGCCCACCGTGTCCTGGAAATATACTTCCTGAATCTTTAACACCACCAAAACGTTTGAGAGCAGATTCCACTAGGTCTCCTAAAATTCCTGCAATACCGGTTATGACGGAGACAAAAGCAATGAATGACCAAGAACCCAATTGTCCTAAAAACAAAGCATTGATAACCCAACCACCAACAGCTCCTCCGAGTATACCACCACCCACTCCCTCCCACGTTTTCTTAGGAGAACTCAAAGGCGCAAGTGGGTGTTTGCCGAAAAATTTACCGACAAAATACGCTCCAGAATCATTGGCCATCACTATTCCGAGTAAGAGAAAAAGATAGCGAGAATGTTCTCCCTTTTCATACAAGTCGAGAACAGAAACCCAAGGTAAACACCCATAAACAACACTAAATAAAGTCCCCAACATGTTTGCAATAGCATCATCAATCGAAGCGGAAAGAAAATTTGCAATCAATAAAAGAATCATAATTGCAAAGACAGCGACGCCCAAATCCACACCCTCGAGTCGAAAGGCAAGACAAGAAAACAGTATTCCTGAAACAAGAGAACACAAAGCAACCCAAAAGTTAGAGCTTCCGCGAATAGGATTTCCTAAGCGCGCTCTTAATGTTGGGAGAAGTATACTTGCTGTTTCGAACGTTGTTCCAAGACTCAGAACAAGAAAGAGAAAGAAAATGAGAATTTTCGGAACGAAAAAAAGGATAGCAATCACTAAAGGGAGAGCAATAAGAGCCGTTAGAATTCTTTTCTTGAGCATAACTTTCAGCCCTTTCGAATAGATTCAGTTTTAATTCTTTGGCACAAGACCAAAACGTCTTTCACGGGACTGAAAGGAACGAATCGCTTCACAAAAATGTTCTTTCCGAAATTCAGGCCAGTAAACAGGTGAAAACCAAAGTTCCGTATAAGCGATCTGCCATAGAAGAAAGTTTGATATGCGTTGTTCACCACTCGTGCGTATAAAAAGATCAGGATCTGCAAGACCTTTTGTCCACAAGTGGTCAGACACTGTCTCTACGGTGATTTCAGACGGACTAAGAAGGCCCTTCTGAACCTTAGAAGCAATGTCTCTGCAAGCATATACAATCTCAGTTCGAGACCCATAACTCAATGCAATATTGAGAATCAATCCGGTGTTTTCAGACAATTCTTCTTGAGTTTCTAAAACAAGCCTACGTGTTTTTTCAGGAAGCCTCTCTAAATGACCAATCACACGCAATTGAACATTTGCTTCCTTAAGTTTCTTTCGTTCCTTTACGACATAAGTCTCCAATAGACTCATAAGCGCAGAAACTTCTGCCTGGGGCCGTCCCCAATTTTCTTCACTGAAAGCATAGAGAGTGAGAATCTTAACGCCAAATTCGCCAGCTACGCGAACGACTTCATGTACACTTTTGACGGCCTGTTGGTGACCATAAATTCTGGGTTTCCCAAGAGCCTGAGCCCATCGTCCATTGCCATCCATAACAATAGCAACATGGCATGGAATCTTTCCTTCTTTCAATTCTTTGAAATTTTCAGACTGACTCATTCTGAACTCTTAGCACCCTATGCCCAATTTGGCTGTAATGACTAGGCCATAAATACCATAGAGCAAATGTTTAATCTATCACAGTGTTGAAAGGAATTTTAAAGATTTCCTTGAAATTTTTCCAAATAATCCGCATGGATTGCTTTCCCATGGAGAAAAAATATGAACACACAGACTGTAGAAAAAAAGTCCCCTAAAGGTTCACTCATTATGGCATCAACCCATATTGGTAATCTTGAAGACACACCCTTACGCACTCTCCACGCTTTGAGAGAATGCGAACTTCTTATCTTCGAAGAAGACAGACCCGCAAGACTCCTACTCAAACAAGCAGGTCTTCAAAAAAACTACCTCAAGTATAACGAACACCAAGCACAAGACACCTTGGATAAGCTTCGCGACCATTTACGCGCGGGAAAATCCGCTGTGTATGTGAGCGATCAGGGTTGCCCAAGTCTCGCAGACCCTGGCCGTAAAATCGTTGAACTTGCCCATGCTATTCAGGCTCCGATCAAAGTGATCCCAGGACCAAGTTCTGTAACCTCTGCGATAGCAGCCTGTCCTTTTCCAATGGAACAGTTTTTGTTTCAAGGCTTTCTTTCACCCGAAAGTGCTGAACGCGATTGGCAATTACTGAATCTCAAAGAGACAAAGACGCCGATTGTGATTCTCGATACACCCTACAGGCTGGACAAGTTACTTGAAAGTTGTATCCATACTTTTACTGAATCTCGAAAAGCTTTTTTAGCTCTCGATATTTCAGGTGAGAACGAAATGTATTTGGTGGGTTCTTTTTCAAAGTTGTTAGAAAAAGTTAGAGGAAGGAAGTTGAATTTTGTTTTGATTATAAAAGGAGCAGCCCAATAGACTTACCAAAAGGCGGCCCAAGACGAGGAAGAGACTCTTTTGATCTCTCTTCCTTTTTTTTATCCCACTCTTTCATTAAAAAACCAAAAACGTGAGGCGGAATCTTATCAGTTATTTCTTATCTCTTTGAATAAGACCAAAGGCTCTAGAATTCTCATAGTAGGGACGCAGAAGTATGAAGATCACTTTTATTACAGCAATTGCAGGGACTGCAAATAAAACCCCCCAAAATCCCCACATATCTGCAAATCCAATTACGGTTGTGATCACAAGCAGAGGATGAATACCAAGCCTTTCTCCAATAATTCGAGGAGTAATAAGCATCCCATCCAGAGTTTGAACAAGAGTAATGACACCGGCGACCATAAAAATTTGACCAAATCCTTGCCAATTAGCAAGGATAACTATCAAACATAACAGGGATCCGACCACCACGTCCAAATAAGGTATCAATCTGCACAAGCCAGCGAGCAATCCAATAGAAAAACCTGCATTAACTCCTACAAAACTAAAGCCAATTGCATAAAGAATAGCAAGAATTGCAGCAACAAGAATTTGCCCCTTGATAACAGAATGAAGAGTATTCCCTATTCTACAGAAAATTGAGCTCACAGGTTCTCGTAAATCTACAGGAATCAATTCAGTGAAAAAACGGATTATTTTTTTCTGATCCTTCACAAAGAAAAACGTAAACAAGGGTGTCATAACAAGATTGATTAAAGTCCCAACTACATGCGGAGCAGATCTCCAAATCGAAGTTAACGCATCCTGGATACGATCGGTCCACTGAACCATCGCTTGTGCTTGATCCACCAGATATCCAATCGTTTGCTCATCGAAAAATCCAAGACCGATAAGCCATTCCTTAATAACAGGGAAAAGACGATCGTTAACAAAATCAAAAACTTTCGGTGCTAGTTTAATTAAATTCAAAACTTCGACATATAAATGAGGAAGCACTTGAAAGAGTGCGAACCCTACAACTCCAAAAGTAAAGAGGATAATACAAGTTACAATCAAGACTCTTGGAATAAGGTAACGATCAAAAAAATTAACAAGGGGACTTAAGATATAAGCAAAAAACAAACTTAGAAAAAAGGGAACTACTAGCGCCCTAAAAAATTCCATGAAAAAATAACAAAGAGGTAAAAGAATCGCAAAAAAGATGAGAAGTCTATAGAAACGAGACCAACTTAAAAGTGTTTGCTTTGATTCACTCACTGGAGATGCATTTTCACTCATAAGATCCTTCAATGATTCGATCGTGACGACTATAATCTTTTTTTACGACAAGGTCTTTCCACCCGAAAGACTTCAGAATTTCCCTGACAGCCCCACCTTGAGATGCACCAATTTCCAAAAAGACTTTTCCTTCAACTGCTAAGCACTCGCGTGCGAAGTTTCCAATAGCCCTGTAAAAAGCTAGACCCTCGTCTCCTGCGAAAAGTGCAAGTTCAGGTTCAAAGGCAACTACAGAAGTCTCCAACTGTCCTCTTTCTTTTTCTCCAATGTAGGGAGGATTGCTTATTATGATATCGAATCTTTCTATTCCCATCCAACTCTTTTCATTCAATGCATCTTTGATTTGAATATCCAAGCGACTCGAATCGACACCACAACCTTTTGCATTTGCTTTAGCAACTTCGATCGCTTCGGGGGAAATGTCCCAACCAACAAGCGTCGCTTCGTTGAGAGCATGAAGCAAAGAAATCCCAATACAACCCGAACCCATGCCCACTTCAAGTATGCGCAAAGGCTTGTTCTTAGTTTTTGCAAATTCAATAGCTTGCTCTACAAGAAGCTCCGTCTCCGGTCTCGGAATCAGCACCTTAGTATTCACTTGAAAACGCAAGTTCATGAATTCCTTGTAGCCTACTATATAGGCAACAGGTTCATGATGAAGTCTACGAATGATGAGAGCTTTGAAGCTTGCAAGTTCAAGACGCGAAAGTGGTTGGTCAAAGCGCATATAGAGATCTATACGCCTGCATTGTAAAACATGGCAAAGAAGAAGTTCCGTATCAAGACGAGGAGACGGGAAAGCTTTACTTTGCAGAAAAGTAGAAGACCACCGCATAAGTTCTTCGATGGTCTCAGGTGTTTTTGAATTAACGTTAGTCATAAAGTTTTTGAGCTTTAAGCTGCTCTGCCGTGAAATAGGTTCCCAAACCATCGAGGAGTTCATCAAGTTCTCCTTCCATAACTTCAGGAAGCCGATAAAGAGTCAAGTTCACTCTATGATCCGTCACTCTTCCCTGTGGGAAATTATAGGTTCGGATACGCTCACTGCGATCTCCAGAACCCACCTGTGACTTCCTATCCTGACTACGGGCCTGATCCTGTTCTCTTTGCATATGTTCAAAAAGCCGGCTTCGAAGCATCTTCATAGCGCGATCTTTGTTTTTGTGCTGGGAACGCTCATCTTGACATTCTACAACCATACCGGAAGGCATATGGGTTATACGAACAGCCGAATCCGTTCTGTTGACGTGCTGTCCCCCTGCTCCGCTTGCTCGGAAGGTGTCTATTTTTAAATCTGCAGGATTGATCTGAACTTCAACCTCTTCTGCTTCGATCAAAACAGCGACGGTACAGGCACTTGTATGAATGCGACCCGAAGCTTCCGTCAAAGGGACGCGTTGTACTCGGTGCACACCCATTTCATATTTTAATCGACTATAGACACGGTCACCTTGAATCAGCAGTATGACTTCCTTGACACCACCACGCGAAGATTCCGTGCTGCTAAGCATTTCAACCTTCCACCCACGTTTTTCTGCATAACGTGTGTACATACGAAGAAGATCGCTGCAAAAAAGTGTAGCTTCATCACCGCCTGTTCCAGCCCGAATTTCAAGAATGACATTTTTAACATCGAGAGGATCAGAAGGTAGGAGAAGAATTTTGAGTTTCTGTGTAATGTCTTTGAGCTTGTCTTGCGCATCATTCAATTCTTCTTTTGCAAGCTCCGCCATATCCTTATCGCCTGTCTCAAGGATTTCTTTGGCCTCATCGACAGCTTTTTGAAGAACTTTATATTCACGATAGGTTTGAACAAGCTCTTCGATTTCTGCTCGTTCTTTTGTCAATTTTACGAATTTCTCTCCGTCCAAATTTGGACTCATGAGTGAATCTTCGATATCAACAAATCTTCTTTCAATGGCTTCAAGCTTATTGAACATAGTGTGTCTAAGCCTTAAAGAAAAAAAGCACGGCTCACCGTGCTTCTACAGTTTTAAGAACAGTATTCGTCTGCACACTCAACTTGCGTTTGAAAAAATTTCAAACTCTATTGAGCAGGCTTTGCGTATTTCTTCTGGAATTTTTCAATACGTCCAGCTGTATCGATCAGCTTCTGTTTCCCTGTGAAGAAAGGGTGACAGTTGCTGCAGATCTCAACACGAATCTCTTTTAAAGTAGAACGTGTTTGAAATTTGTTTCCACAAGCACAAACGACATTTGACAATTCATATTCAGGATGAATTCCTGCTTTCATATACAATCCTATGGGCTATGGTCTCTATCCATTCATGGAAGAGACAAATTCAATATTAGTTTCAAACTTATCCAGCTTCGAAAGAAGGAAGTCCATGGAATCTACGGGATTAAGCGGCTGTAGCAGCTTGCGCAAAATCCACATACGATTCAAGACATCTTTTGGAAGCAAGAGTTCTTCTTTACGTGTACCAGACTTGTTCAGATCTATAGCTGGGAAGATTCGTTTCTCAACCAACTTACGATCCAAATGAAGTTCCATGTTACCGGTTCCTTTGAACTCTTCAAAGATAACCTCATCCATACGAGATCCTGTGTCAATCAATGCTGTTGCAATGATCGTCAAAGAACCACCTTCTTCCACGTTTCTTGCAGCACCAAAGAATCTCTTCGGCTTGTGCAACGCATTAGAATCCACACCACCAGAAAGAATTTTTCCGGAAGGAGGAACAACTGCGTTGTATGCACGAGCAAGGCGTGTGATCGAATCGAGAAGGATGACAACATCTTTTTTGTGTTCAACAAGACGCTTTGCTTTCTCAATAACCATCTCTGCAACTTGAACGTGCCGCTGAGCAGGCTCATCGAAAGTAGAGCTGATAACTTCACCTCTCACAGAACGTTCCATATCGGTAACTTCTTCTGGACGCTCGTCGATGAGAAGAACGATAAGAACAGCCTCAGGGTGATTTTTTTCGATAGATGCAGCGATCTGCTGAAGGAGTACAGTTTTACCGGTACGAGGAGGAGCAACGATCAACGAACGTTGTCCCTTGCCTATCGGCACAAGCATATCGATGATACGCGTAGCGTATATCTTAGGGTCAAACTCCAAACTGAATTTTTCCATTGGATACAGTGGAGTCAAGTTGTCAAAAATAATTTTATCGAGTTCTTGGTCAGCATTTTCGTTATTTACTTTCTCAACTTTAAGAAGAGCAAAGTAACGTTCGCTGTCTTTAGGTGGTCGAATTTGACCTTCCACAGTATCACCGGTTCTAAGGTTGAAACGACGGATCTGAGAAGGGGAGACGTAAATATCGTCAGGACCTGGTAGGTAATTGTAGTCAGGTGCACGTAGGAAACCAAAGCCATCTGGCAGGGTTTCAAGAACGCCAGAACCATAAATAAGGCCCCCTCGTTCGGACTGAGCTTGAAGCAAGGAGAATATTAACTCCTGCTTACGCATGCTGCTCGCACCTACGATCCCAAACTGCTTAGCTAGCTGAGTCAGCTCGGAAATTCTAATAAGCTTGATTTCATTGAGATTTATGATCTCGGGTGTTTCTTCTGAATTCTTCTTCGTTGTCACGGCTTCTTTAGCCATAAGATTTTGCTCGCTTTAGGTAGGTTATGGGTTAATTAAGTGAATTGGACTTGGGTAGTTCCTAGCGTCGCTTCCAATCTATTCGTAAGAGACTGGGCTGTCAACGCGGCGTCTGTTTTCTACTTCCCTCTGTAGCAAATTTCAAGCTCAAAAAAATTTCTGAATTCTTGAATTGCAGCGCGATAATTCTTTCTTAGATTCTCGCGTATTAGACTAAGAGACACCTGACTCTCCCTTTCTGTAAGGGGGACAGCTGGGTGTCCCTATTTCGACTGAGGCAAGCTTAAAAGCTTTTTCTGGGGAGAGTCAAGAAATTAAAAATGACAGATATACCATTTTCGAAACTGGCTAAGTTCTTTTCCTTCAGGACAGGGGCTATAACTGATGAGAGCTGCCTCTTCCTGATGCAGATGAACCAAATCTTGCAGCCACTCAACTCTAACATGATCAGAAGACGACACCTTAAGACGTTCTTGACTTATAAAAGTCAAATAATAGGCATCCCAATAAGGTGCTTTTGCATATGTTATGTGATTGTCCTCCAAAAATTTTGCCAACTCGATTCTTTCATCCACTGAAGCGGACGAAAAAAACGAATAAAGATTATGAAATCCTACAACACTCGAAAGGCTCCATAAACTCACAAAAACAATACCAAGAAATCTCTGTATTTTAAAAGAACTTAGCATATTCCATAAAACCATACCCACCGGAAAAAACAAGAACAGCAAATTATAGCGAACCACTGGAATACTACGTTCTTTCAAAAATACAGCTGTAACCAAAACATTCAAGATGGATACCGTAACGAGATAGATCCCAAACCATTGCGAGGGAAGCAGATCGGTTTTTTGAGTTCTCTTTTTCCACAAATTGAACCACCTCCACGTAAACGTGGAGGATTCTTGATTCAGCGATGACAGCCCAGGAGAAAAAATGGCTTGGTTTTTGCCGTAAAAATTCCCACTGAGGGAACTTTTACGGTTTTGAACCAACTCATGTTCCCCAGGACTCACGTCATCTCCACAAGCGTAACTTTCCGCAGTTCCTGCGGTAGTTCATACTCAAAAAGAGTGTGACAAACACTGTTTAGTATTTGTCACACTCTTTTGCAAACAAAGAATGCTCCTTTCATCCTCGGCGTAAACGCCAAGGTTTTACGGAGCTATTGGATAAAAAAGAAGGAAGACAAAAACGAAATTCATCAGTAGCAAAGGCATTTTCAAAGTTAGAATGGATGATCCAAACAAAAGAAAAAAGGGAGCTGCTAAATACGCTTCCACCGCTAGAAGATATTTTTGACCGTAAAAAGTAGAAGGGAGAAGACGCTGTTGGACTATGTCATTTCCCATGATCCCCATTATCGCTACATCGGAATTAAAATTGGAATCAGGAAATAGTAAGAAGAATAAACAGCGATATAAAGTGATCCCTACAAGTAGGATTATTAGAGCAAAAGCACTCCATCGTCTTAGAAAACTAAAATCTCTCATCTGCATTCGTATTCAACCTCAATCTATTTTGGTCTCACCACCACTTTCATAGACCAAAAAAAGTAAAAAACAAAAAGAAAAAAGCAAAAAATGGCAAGTTGAAGTTTTACTTTTACTTAATCGGTTTTAGCTTTTGGCTTTATTTAAACTCTGTTTGAAATGTCTACAGCCCTAACTTGCATCCGGTATTTCAGGCTCTACTAGGTGCGCTAACTGAGCTAATGTTTCCTGCCATCCTAAATAACAAAACTCAACAGGAATTTGCGAAGGAATTCCTTCCTGAACTATGCTTAGCTCCGTCCCACAAAGGACTTTTCTGAAAGTGATTGTCGTTTGCATCATACCTAGCATCTTGGGATCTTCGAACTGGTCTGTGTATTGAATCTCTTCATTAGCTTTAAGCTTGAGATATTTGCCGTTGAAAGACTCGCTTTTCCCTGTTCCAAAGTTTGTGAAACTCATCCTATAAGTCCCACCTACTTTCACGTCCATATGATGCATTTGAGCTGTGAAACCGTAAGGAGGGAGAAATTTGCACATAGCATCGGGATTTATAAAAGCTTTGTACATACGCTCCGGAGGAGCACGAAAGACACGCTTAAGTTGTAAGGTGCTGCCATTTGTTTTTACCATGAATATTCTCCTATTTATTGTTTGGATTTATTTCTATTATTTCACGAAACTCTTTGAGATTTTCTTTTTTATGGAGGGCTTATGACGAAACAACTGATTCTTCTCTTCTTTTTCCTCTCTTCTCTCATTGAAGCGCAGGAACTTAAAAACCTTGAACTTGCTTACGACAACACCCGAGTCGGAGACAAAAATCAAGCACTAGGCATTCAAAACTCTCTTAGAGAGCTAAAAGCAGAACTTCATCGCCCTGTTTTTTTAGCTGTAGGCTCTTTTGGGTTAAAGGAAATTCTTAAGCAATCGCGTAAAGACAAATTTCTTGTCTATGTTTCTCACCAAGAAAGTTCAGATCTGTTTCAGCTTATAAATAAAATCGACATCCTTGCCTTGCCCCATCATTCCGTTTCTAACTCTCTACGAAAAGCTATCAAAAACAGTAGTACAAAACTTATTGAAACTGTAGGCGTTGCACACAACTTAAAAAAAGACGACCTTAAAAAAGAATGGAAACAGAACCGAACACAATTTCCAAATGCTAAAAAATATTTAGTAGTCATGCTAGGTGGAGATTCTCTCAATGCAGACAATATTCACTGGACCCTATTTAACAAAGAAGACGCTAAAAAACTTGCTCATTTTTTAATAAAAAAAGCTAAAAAAGAAAATTTCTACATACTTGTATTCAATGGGCCTCGAACAGGAATGCATGATGAGAAGGGTGAAATAGACAAAGAAGCTCATCGTGGAAATTTAGATAAAGTTACAAATGTCTTTGTAAAAGAACTTAAAAAATCCAAGTTTACTTTATTGGACTTTCAATATGATAAAGCAAATTTGTATAAAGCAAGTTTGGGTCTGATCTTGCAGGAAGATTATAAACATTCTGTTGTATTGATTCCTGCTGAATCGACTTCTATGGTTTCTGAAGCTGTAGATACTGTGGATACTGAAAACATTTGGGTCTATGAGCACAGCGCAAGCTTAGCAACACATCACAGACATGTTAGTTTGGAAAACGATTTCGGACGTATTGGGAAACTGTTGGATAAGGGGTTTAGACTTGTTTCGAGAAAAAAAATAGCAGAGTCAAAGCTTAAAAAAATCTCCGCAGCAAAAGTGATTGCTATGGAGATTCAAACACTGAACAAAGAAATACAAATTAGAAACTAAATTAACTCTGCAACTAAGTCATAATCCAAAGACGCTGTAATCTTCACCTGACGGATCTGACCTACTTCAAGATGATCACCTGTAATATAGACTATACCGTCGATGTCAGGAGCTTGTATAGAAAGGCGTCCTTCCCATTTGCAAGAATCGTCATTACGTTTTGTAATCAAAGCAGAGAATGTTTTTCCAACGAGGCTTTTCAAGTTCTCTCTCGAAATCACTTGCTGAAGCGCCATGACTTTGTTGTAACGAGCCTGTTTCACTTCCTCATCGATTTGATCTTTCATGCGACCTGCAACTGTCCCCTCTTCGAGAGAGTAAGTAAAACAACCGAGATGCTCAAAACGAGATTCCTTTAAGAAGTCAAGCAACTCTTGTGCTTCGCTTTCGCTTTCTCCGGGGAAGCCCACCATCACAGTTGTACGAATAGCAATTCCTGGAACTTTAGAACGTACGCGTTGGAAGACGCTACGCATCTGTTCTTGTGTAAGAATGCGATTCATACTTGAAAGAACTTTATTGCTTGCATGCTGTACAGGGATATCAAGATACTTCACAATCTTGTCTTCTTTTGCCATCAAATCCAAAAATTCATCGCTGATGTTTTCTGGATACATATAAAGCATGCGCAACCATTTCAAATCTTTTATCGCAACAAGCTCTTTCAAGAGTGGCACCAATTCATCAGAACCACGATCGCGTCCGTAAGCTGCAAGATCCTGCGCAATGAGAAGGATTTCTTTGACACCTTGTGCACAAAGTTGTTCGACTTCCTTCACAACACTGCTGATAGGACGAGAACGCAACTGTCCTCGGATTGCAGGAATAATGCAGAAAGCACAGTTGTGACCGCACCCTTCTGCAACTTTGACGTAAGCAGAATAAGAAGAGAGAGTATTCACTCTCGGTAAATTTTCATTGTAGAGATAATTTGTACGTTTTGCGAGAACGGTTCCAGGTTGAGGAGGATTTTCGATGAGATTTGCAATTTGTGAGAACTGGTCAGTTCCAACAAAGAAGTCGACCTCAGGCATTCCTTTTGCAAGTTGTGTCTTATATCTTTGCGCTAAGCAACCTGCCACGATGAGTTTGAAGTCTGGTTTCTTTTTTTTGAGATCTGCGAAAGAAAGTATGGTGTCTATGCTCTCTTCTTTTGCGGATTGTATAAATCCACAGGTATTAACGATAATAGCGTCAGCTTCCGTTGCTTCAGCAGTATGAAGCCAACCTTTTTCGAGAAGAGTGCCTATCATAACTTCTGAATCCACTAAGTTTCGTGAACAACCTAGGGAAACAAGATGCACTTTCTTTGCGCTTTGCTCTGTCTGCATTTTTAAAACACTCCATGCGAATTAGAATAGATCATTCCAAATTCTTTTGATAAGGCATTAAAATTGGAACTCGGTAAGAATCACCGGCACCTTTTAGCAAAAAATGGTGCCCTCAACAAGGCAACATCATTTATGAGTGGAATTGTTTCAATTAACGGTGACTTAGTACCTCTCTCCCAAGCTAAGATTTCTGTATTAGATAGAGGATTTCTCTTCGGAGACGCTATTTTCGAAGTCATTTTGGGAACCAAAACAGGGTCTAAACAAACCCTTATAGCCCTTCCCGAACACCTAAACCGCCTTCAATATTCTGCGCAGTCTATTCATTTCAAGCTTCCTTGGACTTTAGAAGAACTCGAAAAGGAAATTCTTCACGTCTACAAACAAACAGACTTTGGAAAAACATATGTACGTATTTCCATCACACGGGGAGAAGGTCTAGGCTTATTACCCAAGAAAGGTCCCTACAACAAACTGATCTACGCTCTTCCTGCTCCCAAAAGTCCAGTAGACCTGTATACGAAAGGCCTTTCCCTCAAAACGGAAACGAAAGTGTCCTATTCAAGAGGAGCAAGCATCAAGAATCCTTTTTACCTTCCTAGCATAGTGAAAATGATTGAGATGGAAGAAGAAGGTTTTGATGATGTCTTATGGGTGAATTCAGACATAGAAATTACGGAAGCTTCGACTTCGAATATATTTTTTATTGGTAGAAATGGGGGAGATTTCTATGTTGAAACCCCATGTTTAGATAGCGGTCTCTTAAGTGGCATTACTCGCAAATATGTTTTTGAAATATTGAATAAGAATGGAATTGATGTCCGAGAGACAGGGATTTTAAAAGATGAACTTGCACGTTTTGATGAAGCTTTTTTGACTTCGACTATAAGAGGTCTTGCTCCTATTTCTAAAATCGACGACTTACGATTTCATACAACACGAGCAAATTCCTTTTTTTCCAAAATCAAAACTCTTTACGAGAAATGAAATTTGGATTCTTTTCCAAGTATATTTTCAATTCTTCAGGAAAGAGTATACTGTTAAGATTGTCAGGAACGAAACTGCATTTAAGACTGTCTTTGAATTCAATCGTTTTCACATCAAATACAGGCCCCCAGATTTCTTCCTCCCCGTGGAATTCCAGTTTTATATTTCTATTGTAAATGTAAGTGAGTTGAATTTTCGCAACTCCGACAGGAGTCATTGCAGAAACGTATTCGTTATAATTAAGAATCCGTTGGTCTATGAAAAAATTTGCAAGTTTGAGATTGGGGACCATGTCTTTCTGGCATTTGATTTCTGATTCAGATTTCACGCACTCTTCTTTTTTAAAAGGAATAAAGATACGAGACTGATTGGGTGGGTCAATATGGACATGATTTCCTGAAGTGAATTCGAAATGATGCGTACCTAGGTGATACCCTTTGACACCCACTTCGAAATTTTTTTCTGTCTCTACAATGCTTGCAGCGTTGTAGCGGTAAGTTCCGTCCCAGCAATGCCATTGAATAAGATTTGCTTGCAGGAAGGGAGAGTACAGACTGAGTGCGAATAGAAGTTTGTTTTTCATGATTGCCTCCTTGATTATGGAGACATGTTTTCATGGAAAGTTTCGTGTGCAAAGATTTTTTTGCGATTGCTATTTTGACTGACTTTGTAGGGATACAAGCTGTGCTGCAATTTGGTTTGCGAGAGTTTGCGCTTGGGTTTTTAGGTTGACGAGTTTAATTATGGCAGCTTGGTCGAAGATTAGGTTCCAAGAGGAGTTTGTGTCTGCGAGATGTAATTTACCCGCTAGATGAGAGAACAAACCTCCCACAAACCCTGCAATGATAGAAAATATCCCTCCTCTTTTTGCTTTAGTTTTTGAAGGTTCTACTTTTGGAATCAAATCGTTAAATCTACCTTCTTGAACTCTTCTAAAATTTTCCACTGAGCTAAAAGTTCCAATAATTGCTTTGCTATTTTCTGAAATTTTCAAATTACTTTCATGAAATAATTGATTGAAACCTTCATGCAAATCGAGACTTCCGTTATGTATTTGAGTTAACCTTTCAATCTGATTTTTCAACTCAGGATGAATAGAACCGTATAAAGCATGTTGATTTTCCAAAAGCGGCAATAATCCTTTGATTCTTAGAAGAGCTTCTTTTTTAAATGTTCCTTTTTCAGAACCGCTGGCTTTCAGAGCTTGATCATTCCAATAGTCCACCATTTTTAACTCATCGTTTAAAAGAAAATCTGCGTAATACTTATAATCATCAAGGTCTATTTTCTTTTCGATTAAAGCTTGATGCAAAGCGAAATACTTTTGTTCAATTGGCAAAAGTGGGGGCATATATTTTTGCCACAGCAGCATAAAAGCTTTTCGATCATCGACAATCCACCTCTCTGCTTCACTTATAATGAATCGATTTACACGTGGCTCATACTTTGGGCTATTTGGATCTTTTGCCTCTTGTATACGAGCTTCTAGTTTAGTAATATTTGCTTCAACAAACTCACGAACATTCCTAAAACTTATTTCTCCGCCTCTAACCCGTAGAATATTAACTATTTGTTCATATACAGGCGCACTAAACCGATTCACATGATCCATTAGCCCTTCCTCCACTAACCCCAAACCACCACTCGTTGCTTCTGTCGTCGCAATAGTCACAGCTCCTATACTCAACAAAGCTAAATAAACAGCGGTAGGATCAAAGTTCCCCGTATTTCCTCCACCTGTACTCTCTCCACCCATCTGTGCAGAGATGCTTTGCAAAGCATCTTCGAACTCTGGACTATCCACCCAATCCACAAAGTAATCCGGACCAAAAGCTACAATATTAGCAACAAAAGAATCCGCAGTAGAATTCTTCGGATTGAAGGAACTTTGAGAAACATAGGCTTTGAGTTTGTTGAACACTTGAAGAGCTGTCACACGAATCTGTTTATCGACAGCCTGTTCTTTTGCAAACAGCGCAGCTAAAGCGGAATCAGTAACCATTGCATTTTGATAACGCATAGGGAAGATTTTATCGTTGCAATAAAAATTTACTCCGGGATTCAAAGGATCCTGAACTAGATACTTTGTCTCTTTCGAAGTACTTCGTGATTCACGAACGCAGGAACGCGCTACAATATTTAAAGATCCCTGGGGGAGATTGTTGACAAGAATAAGAGGCAAACTGGTCGTTGCAGAATTTGAAAAATTGTTTGCTCCCGAAATTTTGTAATAGACAGCATCTGCATTTTGATCGTTTGTAAATTCCAAAGACAAGTATGTGTAGGAACCCAGACTCAGACCTGTTGCTGTTCCAGAAACTTGTAAAGTTGAAGGGTCTACGGGAGGAAGTGGACTTGCTGCAAGTTCTAAATAAATGGTTTGTGGGTTTGTGGCTTCCGTATTCATAGCCTGTTGAGAGGAAGGGGTACTTGAATTTTTTGAAGGCTCTTTACATGATGTTTGAAAATAAAGAGTTTGTAGAAATAGAATAGGAAAGAAAATTCTCTTAAACTTTTTAAGCATGAAAACCTCTATTATTGTATGTATTCAGTTTAAGATTCTTTCCCTTGTAGGTAAACCAAGCTTCTCGCGAAAAATTATTGAAGATTTGCCAAATCCGTTATATTTTCTCAGCTCATTTAGACATTTCACCCAAACCCATGTGGCTAAAAGGATAAGCAAATGACGACAATCCGTGCATTTATGAAAAAACATTATAAGCACTTCAACGCTGCTGTTTGTGTAGACGCTGCAGAAGGTTGGATGAAACTTCTGGATGAGAACGGTAAAATGTTCATCACCCTAGCAGGAGCTATGAGCACTGCAGAACTTGGCATTTCACTCGCAGAAATGATTCGCAAAGACAAGGTCCATGGCATTTCCTGTACAGGAGCCAACCTTGAAGAAGATATCTTCAACCTTGTTGCTCATACCCATTACAAGCGTATCCCTGGATACCGCTCACTGACATGCAAAGACGAGATGGATCTTTACAACAAGGGAATGAACCGAGTCACAGATACTTGCATTCCCGAAGAAGAGGCTATACGTCGCATCGAAAAGCAGCTTCTCAGACAGTGGCAAAAAGCGGAAAGTGAAGGCAAACGTTACTTCCCTTACGAATACCTCTATCAATTGATCCGTGAAAAATCCCTCGAACAGTATTTTGAAATCAACCCACAGCACTCCTGGATGATTGCAGCCTGTGAGAAAAATCTCCCTATATTCACACCAGGCTGGGAAGATTCCACCACAGCAAACATCTTTGTTTCTCACGTCATAGCTGGCGACTTGAAGCGTTTTGACACGGTAAAATCTGGAGCTGAGCAGATGGCTGCTCTTGCTTCTTGGTACGTCGAAACTTCAAAAAATCATCCGATTGGCTTCTTCCAGATCGGTGGTGGTATAGCAGGAGATTTCCCGATCTGTGTCGTTCCGATGATTCGCCAGGATCTTAGACAAGACTGCAGACTATGGAGCTACTTCTGCCAGATCAGCGACAGCACCACGTCTTTCGGTTCTTACAGCGGAGCAACCCCGAGCGAAAAAATCAGCTGGGGCAAACTCGATGAGCAAACGCCAAGCTACATCATCGAATCCGATGCTACGATCGTAGCCCCTCTCGTCTTCCAATACGTTTTGGGCGACTAGAGAACGACGTAGTGCAGAAAGACAAAAGACCGCTGACTTTCGCAGCTTAGCAATTTCAAACTCACAGAATCTTTCAAAGGCCCGCTCACAAGATGCGGGCCTTTGCTATTTCCTAATAATTGCGGCGCAATCGTAAGTTTGAGCTCATTGACCAAACCTTCTCCATAAAAAATCTGGTTCACCTTCGAACCTCCGAGCAACAAAACCTTCTTCATCCCTCGCCTTTTCAACTCCTCTAGCAGAGTGCGCCCAGGAGCGCCCTTTCCGTAGGCAAAAGGCTCCGCTCCGTCCCATGTTGGAAGCTTTTGCTCCGAGACAAAGATGCGGCGTATAGCCTTCTGTTTCCAGAAGGGGATAGCTCCGTCCAACCCGCGTCGTGTGTAAATACACCAGGTTGGGAAGTATCCCAGCGCATTCTTAATCTCTGGGACGGAGCCTTCGGTTCTGAGGGTTTCGGCCCCGAGGATGACAGCATCACTTGCTCCGAGCTCCTTATGGAGCAGAGCTTGGTCTTCGGGGCTGGTCATGCCGAGTCGAAGACGATCCTGGGTATTTTCGTGGGGGTTGCTTGCGATGGCTCCGTCCAAAGTCATGAGCATGAGGTTTGTGACTTTCATAGAGAAAGACTCCTATGGCGGTGTTTTTTAGAATCTTCTTTACAAGCTAAAAGTCATTTGAACCTTGCACCACCTTTATTTTTTTTGTAAATTTCGCCCTATTGTGGATTGGAAAATCCACGAAATAAGTTCATACACAATAATCTTCAGAGATTTAGGAAGTTCTAGAAAGCTGCCCTATCAAACAAGCGAAGATTTCAAGTACTAAGAAGGAAGGATCCGCATTATGGCTTTTTCAACACAACGAAAAGCTGAAATTATTAAAGAGCATCAAAAACATCCTGCAGACACAGCATCTCCAGAAGTGCAAATCGCTTTGTTATCAGAGCGTTTGACTTATCTGAATGAGCACTTCAAAGGGAATGAAAAGGATCATCATTCACGTCGCGGGTTGATGAAGCTGGTTGGGCAAAGACGCCAACTTCTAAACTATCTTCACAAAAAAGATAGCTCTGCCTACAAAGCCCTCATTTCTAAACTTGGAATCCGAAAATAAAAAAATATCTGCCAACAAAGCCTGTTATGCTAAGATCTTTTTTAGTCTGGCGCCTGTCTCGAAGAGCTATGGCAGTTAATCTAAACTCCTTTTTATCTCACACCCTCAAAGGGAAACGACAATGTCAATAGTACGCGAAGTAGTTATCAACGGAAGAACCGTCAAATTTGAATTTCAAAAGTATGCGAAGCAGGCCAATGGCTCCGTCATGGTAAGTTCTGGTGGCACACAAGTTTTAGTAACTGCTTGTGCCTCAGAAAAACCAATGACAGGCGTGGACTTCTTTCCACTCGGTGTCGATTATATTGAGAAATTTTATGCAGCTGGACGTGTTCCTGGTGGTTACTTCAAACGCGAAGGTCGTCCTTCTGATTCTGCAGCTTTAACAGCTCGTCTGATCGATCGCCCTCTGCGTCCTTTATTTCCAAAAGGCTTCAAAAATGAAACAGTGATCACTGCAACTGTTCTTTCTTATGAGCATGGGCATGCTCCTGCACCACTTGCAAGTGTTGGTGCCAGCGTTGCTTTGATGATCAGTGATATCCCCTTCAACGGACCGATCGCTAGTTTAAGCATCGGCTTGAGAGATGGTGAATATGTTATCGATCCTTTCGAAGGAGAAGAAGGTCAAAACACACTCGACCTTAATATCGCTTGCAGTCCTGATGCCGTGTTGATGGTAGAAGCGGGAGCTAAAGAAGTTTCTGAAAAAGAAATGTTGGATGCTATCAATTACGCTCACAACATGATGAAGCCATTTTTTGCTTTGCAATACGAAATTCAAAAAGAAATCGGCAAAGAAAAAATGGCATTTTCTTCTGGTGAAGAAGATGCAGATTTTGCAGAAAAAATTCGTAATTTTATCAAAGCTCCTATCGCTGCAGCTTTTGCTATTCGTGAGAAAAAAATTCGGAACAAAGCTGTCTCCGAAGCAAAAGCGAGTGTACTTAAAGAATTCAACCCAACAAATGATTCCGCAGTTGAACAACGCATTGTTAAATTGTTTGTTCAATTTGAATCTGATTACATGCGTTCCATGATTTTGAATGACAAGCGACGCATAGACGGTCGTGGTCTTGAAGACATCCGACCTATCACTTGTGAAACAGGTGTTCTTACACGTCCTCATGGAAACTCACTCTTCACACGTGGTGAAACTCAAGCACTTGCTACAGTGACTTTAGCAGCTGCAGATGATCAGCAACGTTCTGAATCTTTGTGGGATACAGAGATTAAAGAGCGTTTTATTCTTCATTACAATTTCCCACCTTTCAGTGTGGGTGAAGCTCGTATGCAAAGATCTCCAGGTCGACGTGAAATTGGTCACGGAAGTCTTGCAAGACGCGCAATTTTTCCCGTCTTACCAAGTGAAAAAGATTTCGGTTATACCATCCGTCTCGTTTCTGAAACTTTAGAATCCAACGGTAGCTCTTCTATGGCTGCTGTTTGTGCAGGAACGATGGCTTTATTGCATGCTGGCGTGCCTCTTAACACTTCCGTTGCAGGTATTGCAATGGGTCTGATCAAAGAAGGCGAGCAATATTCTATTCTTTCCGACATCTTGGGAGATGAAGATCACCTAGGTGATATGGATTTCAAAGTTTGCGGAACAAGCAAGGGTATTACAGCTCTGCAGATGGATATCAAGATCGGTGGTCTTTCTTCAGACCTTATGCTTCAAGCTCTTGAGCAAGCAAAACGCGGTCGTATGCACATCTTGGGTAAAATGTCTGGTGCCATTTCTGATACACAGGAATTGAGCGCATTGGCTCCAAGAATGTTCAAATTGAAAATTAGCGCAGATCGCATCAAAGATTTGATCGGTCCTGGTGGAAAGAACATCAAGAAGATCAGCTCAGACGCTGGTGTAAAAATGGACATCGAAGAAACAGGAATCATTTCCATTGTTGCTCCCGATGCATTGTCAGCACAAGCAGCAAAAACTTTGGTACGCAGTTACACAACGGTTCCACAGGTTGGTGAGATCTACCTCGGTAGAGTTTCCCGCATTGTAGACTTCGGTGTGTTTATTGAATTGAGACCAGGTGTAGATGGTCTCTGTCATATTTCTCAGCTTGATGACAAGCGCATAGAGAACATCGAAGAACTTGTTAAGATCGGTGATGAAGTAATTGTAAAAATCATCGACATCGATAAACAAGGGCGTATTAAACTTTCACGTCGTGATGCATTCGGTTTGAAACCAACATTTTCCTAAATTGAAAATTGAAAGGGAAGAGGCCTTATGATCTACTTGAAGTACGATGAAGACTGCGAACCATATTACAAGACTCATTTCAGTGCAGGAGCTGATTTAAAAGCTCGTACGCATCTTGTTTTAAAGGCAGGTGAAGTACGTAGAGTTCCTACAGGCGTCTGGATTGATAAAGTAGATTGGGACCAGGTCCCTAACGGTCACCTTCCCGAATTGCAAATACGCGCTCGTTCAGGACTTGCTTTCAATCATGGGATCACACTTGCAAATGCGGTAGGTACTATAGATGCAGATTTTCCTGATGAGATCCAAGTCTTACTTTGGAATTTTTCTCAACAGGATTACACCATTGAAAAGGGTGATCGCATCGCTCAGTTGGTTCTGAACGTGACTCAACGCGTACCAGGTCTTGGTGTGGGTGGAAAACGTATCGGTGGTTTTGGTTCTACCGGTAAGCATGATGAGCAGGTCTTTCCTGAAAGTCCTCTTCTCCAATAAACTTCATCTCTATTTCCCCCTCTTTCTCTTATTAGATTCCACTATCAAGCCTTTAACTTTAGTCAATGAGTTTATAAGTAAACTTATGAACTTTTATTCTCTCGCAGCGGTCGATGCTTTGTTCAAATAAATAATTTTGTAAAGGGGACTTCTCAGCTCGGAACTTTCGAGTGAAAGTCCCAGTGAAAGATTATTGGATAGGCGTTCTTTGATGGCTGTAACCTTAATCGGTATATCCATTTCTTCGTGTGCTCCAATTTCGTGCGAAACATTTGGAGTTTCTTCAACCATCAGCTGCTTACCAGAAAGATTTATAACTCGAATGCTATCGAAGTGCACATCAAAATCACTTTCATTACTGACACGAACTTTAATACTTGTTGTTTCACCTGCTTTTAATTCTTTTTCCAAATTCGAGCTCACTGACAAAATAGCTTCGTTTCTATGGTTTATTTCAAGTGTAAATTCCTTTTCTGTTTTTTCAACTGCAATTCCATTTATAGCAATTCCAATTTGAAAAAGGACTTTTCCTGATAACCAAGAACGTGGGATTTGAAAATCAATTTTAGCAGGAACTTTCTGCATAGGCTCTAACGTTCCCAAAAGGATTTCGGGGCTGTCCATTTCGCGATGTAAAGATCTTAAAAATACCGATGTTCTTTCAATGCTTTCTTGAGACAGATTCCTTACTTCAACAGAAACAGAAACACGATTCCCAGGAAAGATTTTCTCCGGCGTTGAAATTTTTAAATCCGTGACCTGAAGAGATCTCACAAGATTTTTATTGTTTTTTTCAAACCAACGAATGTTCCTCGCATTTAGAAAATTAGAAACTTCTGCATTCCAATTTTTTATTTTTTGTTTTATGTTTTTTTGAACTTTCGAGATTACAGAAGATCCATGAATTTCATGATTTGATCTTTTATTACTTTCATTCTGTTTGTATTCATCAAAGATATTGAGTGCAAGTTCAACTTCTTTGCTTTTATCTGAAGGGGAATCTTCCTCAGGATCTTTAAGATAATAGCCATCGATGCTTCCACTCGCCATTTCCATCTTGGATTTCGGAGTAAACCCTATAAAGGGACCATCGACTCTGTAACGATAATGACCCATAAGATTTTTGTTTATGTTTCGCTTCAAAATAGGATGTAACCAAATATCAGGCATTACACCCACACCCTGTATGGAAGATCCCGAAGGTGTGAGATAACGAGCTATAGTTAGTTTCAACGCTCTACCCGATGGAAGATCAAAAATAGTTTGGACGGTTCCCTTTCCATAGCTGGGTTGACCTATAATCATAGCCCTATCATGATCTTTCAGAGCGCCTGCGAGAATTTCACTCGCAGAAGCAGAATCTTCATCTATAAGAACTACTATAGGGCAATCCACATCTAAATTTTCATGATCTGCATATTCTGTTTCTACTTCACTTCCTTTGACGGTTACTATGGAACCTTCAGATAGGAGTATTTTTGATATTTTTACAGCCTGATCGAGAAGACCACCAGGATTCGAACGAAGATCTATAATAATTCCGTCTATTTTAGAATTTCTCATCGCAATATTTTTTTGTATCTCATTTCGAAGTCGCTCATAACTTTTTACAGAAAAGGTATCGAGCTTAAGCATCAAAGCTTCATTATTTAAAGGTGTCTTCATACGACGAATCGTTACAGGATCAATTTGAACGAGCTCACGATTCATAGAGATATCAAAGGGTGCTTTTGCATTTTCTCTCAAAAAAGTGAGAGTTGTGGAAGACCCCGGCAATCCTCTCATCACTTTTACAAGTTCTTCCAAAGACAGTCCAAAAGTTGCTTGACCATTTACTGAAAGGATATTGTCAAAGGGATGAACGCCCGCTCTTGCAGCTGGGGAGTTTGGTAGAAGTTTCATAACCGTCACAAGACTGTCTCGTGACCCCACTATAATTCCCAAACCTCCAAATTCTCCTTCTGTTCCTTCTTTTAATTCTTTGTAATCTTCTTCAGATAGTAGTCGGCTATAGGGATCTAAAGAAGAAATCATTACACTCAATGTTTCGACTATAGAATTACGTGGTTTTTTTAACTTATGCGTTTCTGTAAGAAACTGTGCAATTTCAAATATACAAGCTATTTTCCCCAATTCATCTTTCACCCACTGCTTAGGAATTTTCTTAGTTACAGATTCATGATTAATCTCAATATAATCTTCACGAATTGTGTAATTTAAATCCCCATGATGTTTCATCGACTCTAAAGTCACTTCCAACATTTTTGAAAAATCAAATTGTTTTGTATCTACATAATAATTTTTAATAAGTGATAAAGACATTTGAACCAAAAGAAGATCTTCGTCTTCTGCTGAAGATAAAATCTTATCGTAAATACTCAGAAGATTTTTATCATCTTCTTGAAAAGTTGCTTTCTCTCTTTTCACATCCGCAAATTCATAACGAATTTGTGGGATAAGAAGATGAAAGGAAATCAGTACCGAACACAGTATAAAAACAGTCACTAAGATTTTGATAAGGTACTTCCTCATAAAGCCTCTTAGTCTGTTCGGCCAAAGAGCTAAAAATCGTTAATCCATAAGAAGCTAAAACCTAATTTAAATAGAGTAATTAGGAGAAATTATTGAATTATAAAAATTATTATCCGATAGGAGGGATATGGGGGTTTGGTGATTTTGAGAAAACTTTCAAATTTATCCAGCTTAAATAAGAACTTAGGTTTAAGCCTTTTTGTTCTTAGCTTATTTATTCCTTTAAAAACAATAGGTTCTGAACTACCTAAAAGTCTTAAAGATCTCGAGACGCTCGAGACGAGAGTCTTTACAGACTACGACGATTATCTCCCTGAAATTGAATCGAGTGTTGTTCTCGAAATACAAAAAGATCCTTACTCTGCTTATGCTCACTACTTGCTAACATATGTCTATCTTAGACTTTACTCACAAAATACTAAAGAAGCGGAACTAGCAAAGAAAGCAGATAGCTCTGCGCAGCAAGCAATGCTACTCGAACCTAAGAGTGAGTTTGGCTATCTGGCAATGAGCGATGTCTATCAAAGTTTGGGATTTCAAGAACAGGCATGGGCTTATTTGAAAATGATTAAGAGCCCGTCCTGGAGAGCCATGTATAGGCTTATTAAATTTCAATACGAGCCTGTAAGTTCTTTCAAGGCCTATAAAGCACTTGAATTCTGTGCCCTTGAACATCCTGAAAGCAGAGGGATTCTTGTACCCTTAATTTTAAATGTCATGAAGAATTTTAATGAAGAAACCCTTTCCGCTTCTTTAAAAAAATTAAATAAAGAATTTGATCACCCACTTCTAAAACAGGAACTGGCAGTTTACGATATAGCTAAAGGTAAATTAGCTGAAGCTGAAAATATCTTTGACAGTTTGAAACCTTCCTACAATAAATTTCCTGAAATCGCTTTAAATTATGGAAATCTCCTACTCACCGAATTTCATAAAAAAAACAAAGCTTATAAAATTGAACAGGAAACTTTACAAATAAAAGCTCTTCCTAAAATCATCTACGATAGAATTTCGTTGCAAATTGCATTGATGCATTTAGATAAAATGGAAACGAATTTATTTTTCCAAAAGGCTGCACATGTTTTAGAAAATAGCAGTGACCCCCTATCCACAATGGAAGTTCTCGCTTTAGCTATAGCTCAACAGAATCCTGAGAATTTGAGCCCTTATATGTCGCGTCTCAGTTCTAAAATCCACGTTAACTCTGACTTCTATGCTATGTTGGGACGTTTGTATGCCGAGAATTTGGGAGATCAAATAGAGGCCATACATAATTTTACAAAGGCTCTGGTTTTAGAACCAGGAAACTTTGCCTATTATGATTCGATCGGGGTTTCATATTTTAGACTGAATCAGTTTAAAAGTGCGCTTGGTGCATTTACAAAAGCAACAAAATTGAATCCAGAAGACTCCGTTGCATTTTACAATATGGCCTGTGTTTATTCGAGAGAGGGAAGACAGGATCTCGCTTGGAGCAGTTTGAAACACGCTATTCAACTCGATCCTTCTTTGGAGATTACAGCACGAGATGATTCTGATCTTGCTGCATTGAAAAAGCTTTCCTCTTTTAAAATGTTAACGTCTCCTAACGAAGAAATTTTGAAACCCGCCAGTTCAAATCAAGATTAAATCTTAGCTTTCTGTAGCATGAACTATAAAGCGTTCTCGATTGTATAGCAGATATTGTGCAGATTTTTTTAGAAAGGCTTCATTCCCTTCTTCCCAAAACGGCTCTGCTAGATGAAAATCATCGAAATGTTTTTGAAAATCTTCAGAACCTATAATTAAGACCATAGGTTTGCGTTTGTATTCATATTCATAAGGAGGTTCTTTCCATTTAAACTCTCGTGGATATTCTTCGCTAACTGCATGCATGATGGCAAGACAGAGTGCATAACTTTTTACAAGATCATGTTCCGTAACGTGGATTTGAAAGCCATTGCAAACAGTTCCTGCCCATTTGCCAAACGAAGGCATAAAATTTGTAGGACGGAGAAAAATTCCCGAAGATAAATTTTTTGAAAGACTAGTTATATGCTTCACAAGACGAACTGAATCTTTGATGAAAGGGGCGCCGATAAGCTGAAAAGGCAATGTTGTACCTCTTCCTTCTGAAAGATTTGTTCCTTCCAACATAACCAAACCAGGATACAAAATGACGGAATCCCAGCTTGGGAGATTGGGTGAGGTCAGTATCCAGGGTCTTTTGAGTTGCCCCCAAGTCTCCCAAGGTTTCCATCCTGAAAGAGGGATGATTTCTAAATTTGCAGAAATTTCTCTATTAAAAAGTTGAGCACATTCTGCAACAGTAAGCCCGTGACGCATTGGTATTTCATCAGGACCTACAAAAGAACGGCAATTGGAATCCAGATTACGCCCTTCGATATGCGTTCCGCCAAGAGGATTTACACGATCGAGGATAACAACTCTCTTTGAATATTTTTTTGCAGCTTCAAGACAAGCACGTACTGTTGCTTTGAATGTGTAAACACGACAGCCGACAATTTGTATGTCTATAAGAATGGTGTCTATACCTTCTAACATTTCTTGCGTAGGTTCGCGAGTTTCGGAGTAAAGACTGTAGATAGGAATTCCTGAAGGGTCTTTGCTATGTTGGGTTTCAATCATGTTGTCTTGAACGGTCGCGACGAGTCCGTGTTGGGGACCAAAGAGCATAGCGATGCGATTGTCGAGTGCCTCTTGAAGAAGGGGAAGCGCATGTTTGAAATTCTTTGCAACAGACGCTTGGTTGCAAAGAAGGGCGCATTTGCCCCAATCTTTTCCAAGACTAGGATTGTTTAAGAGAACTTCTAAACCAATTTCCATAGTTCCACCATTTTGTGATTAAGACCTTTTATTAGCATGCTTGGAATGCGTGCGGAAATAAACTGCTTTTTGTGGGCTGCGCTTGTAGGAAAGACTCTTAGGCAACAGAACGAGAAGATCCTTGAGTGGATTCATCGACCTGTTCAATCTGATCAAGTTTTTTGTTGAGAAACTCTGTCAATCTTTTTTCTTCTTCAGGATCTATTTGAATAATACGGATGGAAATTCCAGGGGGCTCACCAAGACTTTCTGCTTCTTCAGGATAAAGAATTTTCGCAATTTTCCCGTTAAAAAAGGTAACTTGACCAGGATCTGTCTCAAGCCAGACTTCTACAATGCTTGAAGTTGTAAAAGGAAAACGACCTGGTTGCTTGGATTCTAGAAAGAACCCTTTTGCAGTTACATCTTTGGTTTCGAGATCATAACGAACATCGGAACCTATAGAACCCATGATGACATGCAGGGCTTTGTCTAATTGCAAACGGGCATTACGCCTTACTTCTTTGTTACTCATCTTTGCCGACTCCTACTTTCATTCTTGTAGCTCATCGGCAAAGTTAAAAAAAAATTTAAGACTAACTTTTCTTCTTAGCTAACTCTTCGTCGATGACACGCTTGAATTCAGAGAACGGAAGGGCTCCTGACAACTTTCTTCCGTTTATGAAGAACGCTGGTGTTCCCTCAACTCCGTACTTACGACCTGATTCGAAATTTTGCTGAATCATGTCGTCAGCTTTTTTCCAATCACTTGCTGCGCTTAGATTTTTTGGTGTTTTATAGCATTCATTAAATTTTTTCATATCAAGCTTAAGCTTCTCAGCTCTTTTTGTGAGCTGTTCATCTGAAAGATCCTTTTGGTTTTCGAAAATGCTATAATACATTTCCCAATACTTACCCTGGAATAATGCACATTTCGCAGCTATAGCTGCAGGTCTTGCGCGAGCATGAATTTGTTCAAGTGGAAAGTCACGTACGTACCAACGGATTTTGCCCTTGTATTCCTCTAGAACTTTCGATGTATCCGCTAACATTCTTTCGCAAAACGGACACATAAATTCGGAGTACTCAATCACGGTAATAGGGCAATCGCCATCTTGGCACTTTATAGGGTTCACATCCGTGGCTTTAGGACCATAACGAACAGGCTCATTGTCAGCGATTTTCATTTCAAAAACAGGTTCGGTAGGTTGAGGATATAAAATCGCAAGCTTACCACTTTTCATAGCCTCCCCGATAATATCTTCCATAACCTTTTGTGATTCACGCCCGTTGAGGTACTCACGAATCTGTTTCTTCCTTTCATCTGGCGAAAGCTTGCTGAGTTGAGGATGATCTTTGAGTTTTTCCATCAGCTCGTTAACGTCTTTGTCTTTAACTTTAACACGCCCTTTAATGTAGTCTTCTTTGGCTTTTTCTACCGACACTTTATTTTTCTTCGCCAATTCCGCCCAAAATTGATCGAGGTATTCTTCACGGGCCATATCACCAAAGCGGTCATATTTTTTCTTTTCAATCTCATAAAACGTAGATTGATCTTTCTTTACGGCGTCTGAAACGGTAAATGTTTTCCCATTCACTTTATAGGCAGGGGTATTATCCGAGCTGGCGCTTGCATAAGGCGCAAGAGCAAAAACAGTAGTGACACCAAAAAGTAATTTGCGAAATCGATCCAGTCCTCTAACCATGAAATGCTTCCTCATTTGGATTAAAATCAATCGGTGTATGATATCGCAAGAGCCTTATGATGAAAACAGATCAAACGCAGCACTAAAGTTATGGCAGAATTAATTCTAGCGGCTATATTAAAAACTTAGGGCTTTAATGCCCTTTCTATTTTAAGGAGACAATTTTGGAGAGTCATCGAACCAATCGGCAGCTGATTTTATGGATGGATTTAGAAATGACAGGATTGGATCCTGAAAAAGACTCAATCCTAGAGATTGCCGCCATCGTTACGGATTCTGATTTAGAATTGGTTGAAGAAGGGCCGGAGTTTGTCATTCAGCATGCCCCTAATGAATTCGATCTTATGGATCGCTGGAACCAAAAACAGCATATCAAATCAGGTCTATGGGCCAAGGCTCTTGAGTCTCCTCACACCACCGAAGACGCTGAAATGCGCATGATGAAATTTATAAAGAAATATTTTACGAAAAAAGAACGCGCACTGATCGCTGGAAACAGCATTTGGCAAGATCGAAGATTTATCATCAATCATATGCCTCGCCTTGAGGAATATCTTCATTATCGTATGATCGACGTTAGCTCTCTGAAAATTCTTACGAAAAATTGGTATCCGAAAGTCACTGTTCCGAAGAAAAAAGAAAACCATCGCGCAATGGATGACATCAAAGAGAGTATCGAAGAGCTTAAATTCTACAGAAGCTATATTTTTAGAACCCATGATGAAGTCCAGTTATGAAACCCTTCCGCTTTCACCTTGGAAAGCTAGAACTCGCTCTTCTGGAAGCAACAGATCCAAGCTACTCTGAAAGTTATTTCGCTCGATTCCTTTCTCCTTCTGAAATCGAACTTGCACAAAAATTCAAACACCCCCTACGCAAACTGGAATTTCTAGCTGCTCGAGCTTTATTGCATAAATTAGAAACTAAACTTCCACCAATACTTTGCACAGAATCAGGAAGTCCTCTTTGGCCTTCAGAATACAAAGGTTCCATCTCTCATAAAAATGGATGGGTTCTCGTAAGTCTTGCAAAAAATTTCAGCAGCCTCGGTGTAGATCTTGAAGAACCAGAAAAATTCCCACTTTCTGTTTCAAACTTAATCGCAAGTGCTGAAGAACTCAAACTGTCCCACCATTTCGAAAATCAACAGGAATTCCTAGCTCTGATTTTTTCTGCTAAAGAATCTTTTTTTAAATGCTGTTATCCTCATTGTGAAATCTGGTTCGGTTTTCATGATGCAAAAGTGCTTTCTATTGATTTTACTAAAGGAACTTTTGAAATACAGCTCCTTCGAGATCTCTCGAAGGAGCTTCTTGCGGGAAAAATATTTAGTGGTTTTTTTAAGCAAGATGTCTGGAAAGAACGTAAGTTTATTATTACTGCAATAGCGAATTCATTCTCGAGGGGTACTTATGTTTCAAATCATTGATGGAAGTTCCATAGCACAAAAAATTCAAATTCAACTTAAAGAAGACATCTCAAAAATTCCTCCTCAAAAACGCAAACCGAATCTATGTGTAATCCTTGTAGGAGAAGATCCCGCAAGTAAAATATACGTAGCTCAAAAAGAAAAAGCATGTCGCAATGTTGGCATCGACACGACAACACTCCTACAAAAAGCAAGTATGACTGAAGAAGAGCTATGCTCATTAATTAAGCATCTCAATGAAGACCCCAAAGTCGATGGCATTCTCGTTCAACTGCCACTGCCTCCACAAATCAGTACTTTCAAGGTACTTTCCACCATACGCCCACATAAGGACGTCGATGGCCTGAGTCCCTATAATCAGGGGCTCTTAGCAATGAACAAAGCTGCACAAGTGCCTTGTACTCCCAGCGGGGTCATAAAACTTCTCGAAGCAATCAACTTCAAATTCGAAGGAGCGCTCGCAGCAGTTGTCGGTCGAAGTTTACTTGTAGGCTCACCGGTTTCTAAACTTCTCACACATAAAAACTGCACGGTGATCAACATACACTCACGCACACTTCGTGCGTGGGAACTCTGCAAGCAAGCAGATCTTTTAGTTGTTGCCATTGGTTCTCCCAAACTTATCAACACGAAATGGGTCAAAGATGGGGCCGTAGTCATCGATGTGGGTATACATCGCATCGACGGGAAACTTTGTGGCGATGTTGATTTTGAAGAGGTTAAAGAACAGACTTCTTGGATCACACCCGTTCCTAAAGGGGTAGGGCCTATGACTATCGCATGCCTGCTTCTGAATTGCTTCAAAGCCTATCAAGAAAATTCCATAGTATAATGGTCTGGAATCCTCACACAGGAGTCCCCTTTGTCACTCGGTAAATCCAGTCTTTTATTCGCTATTGGTACCTTTCTCAGTCGCCTAACAGGAGTTCTACGAGAGTCTGTTATTGCTGGTGTTTTCGGTGCTAACGCTGTGCTTGATGCTTTGATCGTTGCAAACAGAATTCCAAACTTACTGCGAGAACTTCTTGCAGAAGGCGCTTTGGGTGCTTCCTTCACAAAAGTTTATGCGAATTTGAAAGCACAAGACGAAAGCGATAAAATTGCAAAACGTGCTAATCTTTTTATCGTCCAATCTCTCTTATTTTTCTCATTGCTCACGGGTCTTATTTGCATACTAGGAATGATCTTCGCTCCTGAAATTGTAAAACTCATGACTCTCTTCACTTCTGAATCTGAAACGCATACACGTTTCCTTCATGATACCATTGGGCTCACCCGTTTACTTTTTCCTTTTATAGCATTTATGACTGTTGGAGCTATTGCTTCGGGAGTTCTCCATCAAAAAGGAATGTTTTTCACGAGCGCCATCTCTTCTGTAGCTCTCAATGTGGGAGTCATTATCGGAGCCCTTATTTTCGCTCGCCTACTCACAAATTATGGTCCAGATTGGATTGAAAGCTCCATCGCAGACCGTTCAAGTACTGGTCTTGCACTCGGAATTTTACTCGGTGGTTTATGTCAGACTCTTATTCAATTTCGAGGTTTGGGAAGAGCGGAATTCTCTGGTTTGCAAATCCCTCGCAAATTTCCCTGGTCCAAAGATGTGAAAAAAGTTTGCGTGCTGATGGGTCCTATGGTCATCGCAGGAAGCGCAGGTCAGATCAACGTACTTGTAAACACAAATTTTGCAACAGCCTTACAAGAAGGTTCTGTAACATGGTTGAATTTTAGTTTTCGCATCTTGCAATTGCCGATTGGAATTTTTGCTGTAGGCGTTGGAGTTATTTCCTTACCCGCACTTACGCGTGTGATCGCTCGTAATGGGTCTTCTTCTGAGATTGCAAACAGTTTGGAAAATGCTTTATCTTTGGTTATATGGTTGGTTTTACCTTGCCTTTGTTTCCTGCTTTTAAATTCTTTGCCTACGACTCAACTTCTTTATGAGCATGGAAGATTTACTTCGTTGGATTCCATCGCAACTTCCGACGCACTTTTCTACTACAGTTTTTCTTTGATTGCTTATGGCTGTTTGAAAGTTCTTACGTCCTACTACTACGCAGTCGAACGCACACACTACGCAATGAAAGTCAGTCTTTTCAGCATACTTGTCAATCTAGGTGCAAACCTCTTCTTTGTTTCTCACCTTGGGCATAAAGGCTTAGCTCTGAGCACTTCCTGTACTTTGAGTATGAACGCCTTGCTTCTTTTCTGGGGATTGAGACAAGATTCCTTAAAATGGGAAAAAGAGAAAATTCAAAAAACCTTTTACCTTCTTCTCAGCAGTTTTATTCTTGCCATAATTTTACAGATTCTTTGCAGACCCTTTGTCGAACATGCATCTTTTCTTAACTCTTGGGCTACAAAATGGCGCGCCACCTATATAATCGGCGTGAACGGCACTCTCGTTGTGATTGTATTTGCCATTTTTTGGATGATTGATTCTAATAGATTTGCATTGATTAAAAGAATGAAACGCAAACTTTAGAGTCCACCCCGAAAAAAGGCCTTCACTATGTCCATGATCAAAGATTTATCGACTCGTGATCTTTTGCATCTCAGTTCTGAAGCCATACAAGAACTCAAAAATTATAAACCAAAAAATAAAATCCGATTTATTACAGCTACCTCCCTTTTTGACGGACATGACGCAAGCATCAATATCATGCGTCGTCTCTTACAAGCGCGTGGAGTTGAAGTCATACACCTTGGTCACAACCGTTCCGCACAGGAAGTCGTCAATGCTGCTATAGAAGAAGATGCACAGGGCATTGCACTTTCGTGCTACCAAGGTGGGCACGCTGAGCTCTTTCCTTATATCCGAGAACTGCTCGATGCACAAAACTGCAAAGAAGTCAGAATTTTCGGAGGAGGCGGTGGTGTTGTCTCCCCTAAAGAAATTGCAGACATAGAAGCAAAAGGTACTTACAAAATATACAGTCCAGAAGATGGTCAAAAAATAGGTCTCGATGGTGTTATAGGCCATGTGATTTACAACTCTGACTTCGTATACAAAGATTGGGGACAAAGAAAGCAAAGTCCAAAATCTTTCATCTCACGTGCTCTCACTCTTCTTGAAAATAAAGAAACAAGTTTCGATAAAATTCCGCTCCCTTCGACAAAAAAAAATATTCCTGTCCTAGGTATTACAGGAACGGGAGGTGCAGGTAAAAGTTCATTGTTGGATGAACTTTTACTAAGAACGGTCGAAGACTTTCCCTCTTTAAAAATTGGAATTATCTGCATAGACCCCTCCAAGAAAAAAACAGGTGGAGCACTTTTAGGAGACCGCTTACGCATCAACACTGCAACGAAGAATCAAATCTTTCTCCGAAGTTTTGCAACACGTGAATCTGGAAAAGAAATCAATCAGATCTGCAAAGACGCTATTCAGCTTTTTAAAACTCAAGACTTCGATTTCATTGTTGTAGAAACAAGTGGAATTGGACAAGGCGATACAGGAATTGTAGAGGTTTCAGACTTTTCTCTTTACGTGATGACACCTGAATTTGGTGCACAAACTCAGTTAGAAAAAATCGATATGATCGATTTTGCAAATTTCATCGCGGTTAATAAATTCGAAAGACCTCAAGGTTTAGATGCTGTTGAGCAAGTTAAAACGGTATTACGTCGCACACGTCAAGCTGGGAGTCGAGAGAATTTAGACAAACTTCCTGTTTTCGGAACTATCGCAAGTCGATTTGGAGATGACGGTGTCAGCGGACTTTATTATACAATTATGGACACCTTAAAAACTTTTAATTCCCAATTTGAATTGCAATCACGTAAACGTCCGTATGCTCATAATTCCACACATAGAGAGTCTTTTATCCCTCATAAACGCACGCAGTATTTGAGTGAAATCGTAGACTCTGTTCATACATTTCATAATAAGGGTCTGGAATATTTTACTAGAATAAAAGAGGCAGAGGCTTTAGACATCGCTAGTCATCTTTGTAAAGATTCGAATTTAAAACATCTCTCCGAAGAAAAGTTTTCTCAAATTGACGCAGACTTTTTAAAACGTTTAAATGCTTGGAAACATACTCACAAAGAATATTCCAGCGATTTTGTAAGTTTTCATGTTCGTGGGAAAGAAATCAAAGTTGCATCTACGTTTAAGACTTTATCAACTGAACATTTACCAAAAGTTGCACTTCCTTCCTATACAAGTAAAGTTGAAATCGCTCGTTTTTTGTGGAAAGAAAACCTTCCAGGATATTTCCCCTATACCGCAGGAATTTTTCCTTTCCGTAGAAAAGAAGAAGAGCCCAAACGTCAATTTGCTGGAGAAGGCGGACCTAAACGCACTAACGCACGATTCCATTATCTTGCAGAACACGATCCTGCAAAACGTTTGAGCACCGCTTTCGACAGTGTAACTTTATATGGATCTGATCCGGATAGAAGACCTGATATTTATGGAAAAGTGGGTGAATCAGGAGTTTCTATTGCCCAACTCGATGACATGAAAGATCTGTATAAAGGCTTTGATCTTTGCAATCCAAGCACCAGCGTTTCTATGACTATCAACGGTCCGGCACCTATGATATTAGCTATGTTTTTCAACGCTGCTATTGACCAACAAGTCGAACAATACATAGCAAAAGAAAGCAAACAACCGGATGCTGAAACGTATCAAAAAATATTCGACAGAACTCTGCATAACATTCGAGGAACTGTACAAGCAGATATTTTGAAAGAAGATCAAGCACAAAACACTTGCATATTTTCCACAGAATTCGCATTGAAACTTATGGGAGACGTGCAGGAGTATTTTATTGAAAAAAATATTCGTAATTTTTATTCAGTTTCTATTTCTGGTTATCATATTGCAGAAGCGGGTGCGAATCCCATCACCCAACTTGCTTTTACTTTAGCAAACGGATTTACATACGTTGAATATTACTTAGGAAGAGGAATGCCTATTGATAAAATTGCATCCAATCTTTCCTTCTTCTTTTCTAATGGAATAGACGCGGAATATGCAGTGATCGGACGTGTTGCTCGTCGTATCTGGGCTATTGCTATGCGTGATGTATATGGCGCGAATGAAAGTTCACAAAGATTGAAATACCACATTCAAACTTCCGGTCGATCACTGCATGCTCAAGAGATGGCTTTCAATGACATACGCACAACTCTTCAAGCTCTGATGGCAATTTATGACAACTGTAATTCCCTCCATACGAATGCCTATGACGAAGCTTTGACAACACCCACAGAAGAGAGTGTGCGTCGAGCTATGGCCATTCAGTTGATTATCAATCGCGAATTCGGTTTGAACCAATGCGAGAATGTGAATCAGGGTTCTTTCTTCATAGAAGAACTCACAGACCTTGTGGAAGAAGCTGTGCTTAAAGAATTCGAAGCGATCTCTCGTAGAGGAGGCGTGCTCGGAGCAATGGAAAGCCAATATCAGAGAACAAAAATTCAGGAAGAAAGTATTTACTACGAGACACTTAAGCACACGGGTGAAATTCCCATTGTTGGTGTGAACACCTTTACAAGTGCAAAAGAAATCGACATTGCAAATCGCGCGGAAATCCAACTCACGCGAGCGACTTATGCCGAAAAAGATGAACAACTTCATCGGCTAGAAAGTTTCCGAGAACGCAACAAAGCCCATTCTCAACAAGCCCTTAAGTCTTTAAAAATCTGCGTGTTAGAGGGCCGGAATATTTTTGCAGAGCTGATGACGACCGTTCGTTATTGTACCCTTGGCGAAATATCCGAAACCTTGTATGAAATGGGAGGAAAATATCGACGAGCCATGTAGTGAGGACATTCCATGATCAACAAGACACGTACACCTATAGTCCGTATTCTGAAATCGCAATTGACAGAAAAAGAAAAAGACAATGTTGAGGTTTGGGGATGGGTTCGCTCTTCCCGTTTCAGCAAAAATGTTTCTTTCATCGCTTTGAATGATGGAAGTTCTTTCGAAAGTCTTCAGCTCGTCGTCGATAATGCGAATGTTAAAGTTGATGAAAACAAATTGCTCACAGGTTCCAGCGTAAGAGCACGTGGCAAGGTTGTAGCTTCCACAGGAAGTCAGGCTTTCGAAGTTCAAGTCAAAGAACTTGACGTCTTCTCAGCTGCTGACGAACAATTCCCCTTACAGAAAAAAAGACACACACCTGAATTTCTCCGAGAAATTGCGCATCTTCGCCCCCGCACAAACACGCACCTTGCCTTGGGTATAGTGCGAAGCAAACTAGCGACAGCTATACATGCTTTCTTTAACAAAGAAGGTTTTCGATATGTGCACTCCCCCATTTTGACAAAAAGTGACTGCGAAGGCGCGGGTGAAACTTTCCGTGTCAGTTCTCAAGATCCAAGCAAACCCAACTTCGATTGGAAGAAAGATCTTTTTGGACAGGAAGTTTTTCTCACTGTAAGTGGACAGCTTGAAGCAGAAGCTCTCGCAATGAGTCTTGGACAGGTTTACACCTTTGGTCCAACCTTCAGAGCCGATCCTTCCGAAACAACTCGGCATGCTTCTGAATTCTGGATGGTAGAGCCTGAAATGGCTTTCTATGACATCGATGATTTGAAAGTTTTAATCAGCAAATTTTTGAAAGCGATCACTCAAACTGTTTGGGATGAGTGTCAGGATGAAATCCAGTTCTTTACAAAATATGTAGAACCAGAACTTCCAAAACGTTTTAAAACTATTCTCGAAGAAGAATTCGCTGACATCACTTACAAAGAAGCACAAGACCTTCTCTTCAAAAGCAATAAAAACTTCGAAATCAAACCAGAGCTCGGTGGTGACATTGCAACCGAACACGAACGTTATTTGGTGGATGAAGTTTTCAAAAAACCAGTGTTTGTTACAAATTATCCTAAAACCATCAAACCGTTTTACATGAAACAGAACGACGACGGCAAAACAGTTGCCTGTTTAGATCTTCTTGCACCTTCTATTGGAGAAATCATCGGTGGAAGTCAAAGGGAAGAACGGTATGATGTTTTGGAAAAAGAAATGCAAGCACATGGGATGAACAACGATTCTTACAAATGGTATTTGGAAACTCGACAGTGGGGTTCAGTTCCCCATGCAGGTTTCGGATTGGGTTTTGAAAGACTCATGATGTATCTGACGGGTATAAAGAATATCAAGGATGTGATTGCATTCCCACGTGCCTCAAGAAGAGTTTGGTAGTTTAGGCTTTTGTTTTTCCAGCAAAAGTTCTTAAAGAAACTATTAGATCTTGCCTTTTCGATTCCCCTCTTATAGTCTTGAAATTCACCCCTATTACGAGAGTGCGATGAAAATATAAAACTCCTCACTTTTTAAGAATTCCCTAAGAACGAATTTACTTTGAGGTAGTTTTATATGCATTCTTTGACTTTAAAATCCCTATCCTTTTCCTATGATCATTCCGACAAAAAGATAATTCACTCTCTGGATATAAGCTTTCCAAGAGGATGGACGAGTATTATAGGTCCTAACGGATGCGGAAAATCCACATTGTTAAAAATACTTGCTGGAAAACTCAAAGCCACAAGCGGAACATTTTCAGACAAGTTGTCTTCGTATTATTGCGAGCAGGAAACATTGTCGGAACCAGAGTCTTTTACAGAATTTAAAAACGCTCATGACTACGAAGCGAGACGTTTGAAAACTTCACTCGGTCTCAATGAGCTTTTCGAAAGACCTTGGTTAGAAATGAGTTGCGGTGAACAGAAACGCTTTCAGTTAGCTTGTGCATTGTGGGAAAAACCTGAACTCTTACTCGTGGACGAACCCAGCAATCACCTTGATGAAAAAAATAGAAATTACATAGTTCAGGCTTTAAAAGATTTTAAAGGCATAGGAGTTCTCGTAAGTCACGACAGAGACTTACTGGAATCACTAAGTCAACAATGCTTATTTTTTAAAGAGAGCCAGTTTTTCGTTGTTTCAGGCTCTTTCTCCGAAGCTACAAAGCAATGGGAAGCTAAGCTTAGTTCTTGGGAAGATGAGAAAGAAGTTTACAGAAAGAAAATTCATAGACTAGAAAAAGAAACTCATCGTTTAGAAAAGATTCAAGCCTCCTCAAAAAACAAAGTTTCCAAAAGGAAACTTTCTAAGCACGACAAAGACGCCAAAGCTAAAATCAACTTAGCTAAACTGACAGGAAAAGATGCCAGCCTCGGACAAAAGAAAGTCAATTTGCAAAATCGCATGCAGAATTTGAATCAGAAAGTAGATGGGATTCCTGTTTTTAATAATTACTCAGACGATATTGCTTTTGATATTTTACCTTCACATAAGAAGGTTATTTTATTTCAGGAAGATCAAACCTTGCATCTTCCCAATGGAATGAGTTTGAATTTACCAGAACTTAGCATAACAAGTGGAGATAAAATCGGGATAGTCGGTGCGAATGGACTCGGGAAAAGCAGTTTCCTCAACTATCTGGTAAATTCGCGATCTTTTAAAACTCAAAATTATTTTTATTTGAAGCAGGAACTTTCAAATCAAGAAAAAAATGAAATAGCAAAATCTTTCACAGCCCTTGATAAAGAATCCTACACCCGCTGTCTACATATCATCTCCCGCTTAGGGTCCGATGCTAAGCAGATTTTTAAAAGTGAAAGTTGGTCTGCTGGTGAGGCACGAAAGCTCACCTTAGCTCTTGCGATTGTTAAAAAAGTAGAATTTCTTATTTTGGATGAACCGACAAATCACCTCGACATATTCTCTATTCGCAGCATAGAGAAGGCATTAGCCGAAAGTTCTCTGAGTCTTTTAATAGTAAGTCACGACAAAATTTTTTTAGAACCTGTTTGCACAAAAATTTGGAAGATTGAAAAACAAGGTTCTAATTTTTCACTTAATATCATTCAACGTTGAACTAGGATACTTGAGTCCACTTCAAATTCTTTTTCTAAATCAAGGAGCTGTCATGCAGGAAGCAATACGTCTAACGCAGTTGAGTCACAAAGGAGGATGTGGTTGCAAAATCTCTCCTTCTCTTCTTCAATCCATACTTACAAAAACAACACACCCCTTTCTTCCCAAAGAACTTCTTGTCGGAACAGAAACAAGCGATGACGCTGCTGTCTTTCAAATAAACGAAGAACAAGCGATTGTTGCAACAACCGATTTCTTTATGCCTATAGTCGACAACCCTTTCGATTTCGGTGCTATCGCTGCTACAAATGCTATCTCCGATGTTTATGCAATGGGTGGAACCCCACTCTTTGCCCTCGCTATTGTAGGCATGCCCATCAACATACTTCCCCTCGATCAGATTAAAAAAATTCTCGAAGGTGGAGAAGACACCTGCAAACGTGCAGGCATTCCTATCGCAGGTGGGCATACTATTGACTCGCTCGAACCCATCTACGGATTATGTGTTGTAGGTCTTGTAAATCCGAAATTGCTTAAAAGAAATATTGGCGCACAAACAGGAGATCACATCGTTTTAGGAAAACCCTTGGGGGTTGGAATTTATTGCTCTGCTCTTAAAAGGGGATTTCTAAAAGATGAAGACTACAAAGAATTACTTTCAAAGATGACCCAACTTAATATTGTTGGAAAAAATTTATCTTCACTCAAAGGTGTACATGCTTTAACGGACATCACAGGATTTGGATTGCTTGGACACCTTCTTGAAATTTGCAAGGGATCCCATGTAGGCGCAGATTTGCATTTCAACAAGATACCCCTCCTCAAAAAAACAATGGAATTTGTAGAACTCGGTTATGTGACAGGTGCTTCTCAAAGCAATTGGAAAAGTTGCGTGGATTGGATTTCAAATGCGGATTCTTTAACATCCTCTCAAAAAAATATACTCACAGATCCTCAAACAAGTGGAGGACTCCTAGTGACCTGTTCTGAAAATGAACTTACAAATGTGTTAAAATCTTTTGAGAACTCAAGCATGCAAGGAACAGTGATCGGAGCAATCACTAGAGATGCAAAGATTTCGGTAATTTAAGAGAAGCTCGCACCCTTTTCAAAACACCTAGTTTCTGCTAGTATGGCCAATCGTTGTACACTCTCTCCGCCCTGATTTTGAAAGAAACGCGAAAGAGTTGATCTAACTCTTTGTAATCACGAAGAATCCTTTATCTCTGATTTTGGCATCATCTGTGCATTGAATAGGGTTAAGACCGGGAGGTTTTATATGAGTATTAAGAATATTTTAAAAATACTTACTTCTTTAATCTTAGCAACTGTGTTTCATCCACAAGCGCATGCTAAGGTTTCTAAGGAGTATATAGAAAACGCAATCCTACAGGCTGCGAAAAAAGCAGACGTACCTGTTGAGCTTTTGCGTGCTATCTGTTCTATAGAAAGCAACTTCCAAGTCGATGCTTTCGTGTATGGCGACGGTGGAGATAACAACCACGCCTATGGTATTTGTCAGGTTCTCAGAAAAACTGCTGAGAAATATGTTGGCAAAGACAAGAAGTGTGAAAGTGATTTTCGAGGACAGACGAAAAATTTTGCCGCATGTAAGTTATTTGGTCCGAAAGTAAATGCTCTTGCTGCCGCTTATTATTTGAAAGAGCAGTTGAACCGTTACAATGGTCACATGTTTAAAGCTGCTGCTGCTTACAACTCAGGGTCACTTCGGAAATGTAGTAAGACGGGATGGGTTATTAACAAGAAGGGTGAGCAGGTTCAAAAGTGTAAGCCAGGAGATTTGTTGAATCGTTACTACGTAAAGCGTGTACAGAAAGTACTTGCTAAGAATTCAACAGTAACTCATAAGGAACTTGCAGAAGCAGATTTCAAATTGATCGCTAATAAAAAAAGTTAATCTGCCTTTTAATAACAAGGTCGAACATTTAAAGCACTCTAGCTTTGAATGTTCGACCTTTTATTTTGCCAAGTTTCAAAATATCTAAAGCCTTATGCGCAATTGAACTTTGAACCGCAACACAGGAATAGTAGTCGAAGACATCTATCTTACCGATATCCGCTCCTGAAAGTTCTTTCTTTCCAGTCAACGCTCCCAATATATCACCTTTACAAATTTTATCTCTCTTTCCACCAGCAATTTGCAAAGTTATCATTTTAGGAAGTGCTATATCTGGTGTCGCGCTTTTTCCTGCAACGTCTTCGATATTGCCTATATTCACGGGAGCTTTTTGGAAGTCTTCTATTGCATCCACTCTTCTTTTTTCCTGGGGAATAAACAGGCTCAACGCCTGTCCATTTTTTCCGGCTCTTCCTGTTCTTCCTATACGATGAATGTAGACTTCGGGGTCTCTAGGAAGCTCATAGTTCACAACCATTTCCAAATCTTTAATATCTAAACCTCTCGAAGCCACATCGGTTGCAACGAGCACAGGCAATGATCCGTTTGAGAACATCAATAGAACTTCTTCACGCTCTCTTTGTTCCAAATCACCATGAATAGCTAAAGTTTTATAAGAGGCATTTTGCAATTCTTGAACGATGTCTTGACACTGAATTTTAGTATTGCAGAAAATAACAACAGAAGAGGCTTTATGAAAACTTAAAATAGACTTTAACGCATTGAGTCGGTGACTTTCATTATTTACTTTATAAAAAATCTGACTGATTTTTTCTGCACTATGCAAAGTGCGTATACGAACTTCAACAGGGTTTCTTTGGTATTTTTTACTGATAGCTTTGATGTTGTCCTGATAAGTTGCAGAAAACAACATCGTTTGTCTATTGCTAGGAATACGGTCCATGATTTCACTCATTACTTCCGTAAAACCCATATCCAACATTCTATCCGCTTCATCAAGGACAAGAACTTTGAGAAACTTTGTATTCAAAGTTCCACGACTGAGGTGATCCATAATACGACCTGGTGTTCCAACTACAACATGGACACCTTGATCTAAAGAAGCTACTTGGGTGCGTAGAGGTTTTCCACCACAGAGAGTCATGACTTTTAAGTTTGGTAGAAAACGTGCTAGAGCTTTAATGTCTTTAGCAACCTGCTCAGCGAGTTCACGTGTAGGGCACATAACAAGTGCTTGGATATTCTTATTTTGTAAACTTACTTGCGAAAGAAGACCGAGTCCGAAAACGGCTGTTTTTCCGCTTCCTGTTGCAGCTTGTGCAATGATATCGAGTTTATTGAGTACTGTAGGAAGAGACTGTTTTTGAATAGGAGTCATGGTTTGAAATCCAAGCTCGTCTATTGCTGAAAGCAGTTCTTGTCTGAGTGGAAGTTTTGAAAATTCTGTCATGAATTTGTAGTCCCGTCTGAATAGGATAAAAATAAGAGATAAGGCTTTTAAATTTGGAAGGTCGGCGCTGCGGAAAGGAATCCCCCTTCCCCTTGCTGCCATTCCAAATTTAAAAGCCTTATCTCTTATTTGTAGCCGTTCGGCTAGAACTAAACAAAGTCAGGAAATATTCTCGATACTTATAGTTATGGATCAAAGCTCAAGAACGGGGAGGCAGAGTACTTATATTAAATCATTCCCATTCTATAGTAGCAGGAGGCTTACTGGTAACGTCATATAAAACTCTGTTAATACCAGGCACATTCCTAACTATCTGATCTGCAACCTTACACAAAAAGGAAAGCGGAAGCTCACCCACATGTGCAGTCATAGCATCCACAGCATGAACAGCTCGCAGTGAACACACCCATTCGTAAGAACGTTCGTCACCCATAACTCCGACTGATTTTACAGGTAACAAAACAACACCCGCTTGCCAGATCTTTTCATAAAATCCGTCTTTGCGTAGACTCTCAATAAAAATATGATCTGCTTTTCTTGCAATACGAACTTTCTCTTCTATTACTTCTCCTACAATACGAATAGCCAAACCTGGACCTGGAAAGGGGTGACGTTGAGTCAAGCTTGGAGATAAAGAAAGTTCTTTACCAATTTGGCGAACTTCATCTTTGAACAGAAACCGGAAAGGTTCTAACAAAGAAAGTTTTAATTTTTCGGGAAGCCCACCAACATTGTGATGACTTTTAATTACAGAAGCTTTAGAACCTGCGCCTGCAGATTCAATAACATCAGGATACAAAGTTCCCTGAACCAGGTGAGTAAACCCGGGATTTTCCTCTACGAAGTTTTCAAAAACTTCAATAAATGTTCGGCCAATAATTTTTCTTTTTTCTTCAGGATCCGATTTTCCTGCTAACTTTTCTAAGAAAAGTTTTCCACGTTCGAGAAGGTGAACATTCAACCCCAAATTTTTTAAGTTCTCAAAAGTTTCTTCTGCTTCGCCTTCACGCAATAATCCATGATCTACAAACAAACATGTGACTTTTTCTTTACCCAAAATTTTAGTTAATAAAACTCCACATACAGTTGAATCCACCCCACCTGAAATTGCTAGAACAAGCTTACTTTCTTTTGAAAGTTCTTTTTTCAATTTTTCTGAAATCTGCTCCATAATGCTTATAGACGACCAATTCGTCTGCATTTTGCAGATTCCATTTGCAAAATTTAAAAGTAAAATGGATCCATACTCACTGTGATGAACTTCCGGATGAAACTGAATGCCAATCCAAGGATGCGTTTTATGCACCATTACCGCAACGGCACCACTATGTGAGCGCGCATAAACTTCAAAATTTTTAGGAAGCGTACGGACATCATCACCATGACTCATCCAAACTTTTTGTAAATCGGGTGTATTGAGAAAAAGTTTTTTTCCCAAAAAAGATTCAATAGAAGTTCTCTCAATAGTTTCCCCACCGTATTCACGCTTTTCTAGAGATTCTATGGTTCCACCCAAGGAATGTGAAAGAATTTGCATTCCATAACAGATTCCCAAAACAGGGAGAGTACTTTCTAAAATCCATTCTGGCAAAGATGCCGCATCTTGATTTTTTACAGAATCAGGACTTCCCGATAAAATAAACCCCTTAATTTTAGGATCCGTAATTTTTTGTGTATGCCGTCCATCCACTATTTCAGAATAGACTCCCAATTCTCTCAATTTTCGTGCAATCAAAAAAGTATACTGAGAACCGTAATCCAATATAATAATTTTATCTTGACCTTGCATAAATAAATTACCTGTTTTTAAAAATGATAGTTTGGAGACTCTCTGGTGATATAAACATCATGGACGTGACTTTCTTTGAGCCCCTGTGAAGTGATCACTGTAAACACAGCTTTCTCTTGAAGTTCAAGAATAGTACGTGCTCCTAAATATCCCATTGCAGACCTAAGTCCACCAATCATCTGAAATACATTTTGAGAAATAGGTCCTTTGTAAGGAACACGACCTTCTATTCCTTCAGGTACAAGTTTTCCATTATCTTCAACATGACCTTGGGCGTAGCGATCTTTACTCCCCTTTGCCATTGCAGAAAGAGATCCCATTCCTCGATAATTTTTATAACTTTTACCTTGGTAAATAATCAGATCACCAGGTGCTTCATCTGTACCTGCAAAAAGGTTTCCTATCATTACAGTCGAAGCACCTGCCGCAAGGGCTTTTACAAGATCTCCTGAATACTTGATACCACCATCTGCAATAATCGGGACTCCACACTCACGTCCAACTTTTGCACAATCCATAATTGCACTCAATTGAGGAACACCTACTCCAGCAATGATTCGTGTCGTACAAATGCTACCGGGACCCACACCCACTTTCACTGCATCTACACCAGCTTCCGCAAGCGCCCTCACCGCTGCTCCGTTTGCAACATTTCCTGCAATGATGTCGAAGTCAAAAAAGGCTTTGAAGCGTGTGCAAATTGTTTTTACAGCTTGGATAACACCGAGACTGTGCCCATGTGCTGTATCTACAACAAGAACGTCACACCCTGCTTCTAATAAAGCTTCTGCGCGCCTTAAAGCATCGGCTCCAGCACCAATAGCCGCTCCAACAAGTAAACGACCTGTTTTGTCTTTGGAAGAATAAGGGTGTCTTTGTGATTTCTCAATATCTTTGAATGTAAACATTCCAAGCAAAGCTTTTGTTTCTTTTTGAAGAACCGGAAGTTTTTCAATGCGATGCTTTTGCAAAATACGAATAGCCTCCTCGGGACTTGTATTTTCATCCGCACTGATGACTTGCTTTGTCATGATAGTTTCAATGCTTTTACTGGGGTCACTTTCAAATCGTATATCTCTTCCCGTTAATATACCTACAAGCTGGCCTTGAGCATTCGTCACAGGAAGTCCTGAAATCCGATTCTCTTTCATCACCTCAATAGCATCCCCTACTTTTGCATCTACCTGGATGCATATAGGCCTTGCAATCATCCCTGCTTGTGAACGCTTTACAAGCAAAACTTCGTGAGCCTGATCTTCAATGCTCATGTTTTTATGTATGATCCCCAGACCTCCTTCCTGTGCCATTGCAATAGCAACACCTGCTTCTGTAACCGTATCCATTGCAGCAGAAAGTATAGGAGTATTTAAGAAAATATTTTTAGAAAATCGCGTTTTGATCACAGTTTCATTGGGAAGAATTTCTGAATACTGAGGAACAAGCAAAACATCATCAAATGTAAAACCACTTTGGAATCGTAAATCCATAAAAACCTCTTTCTAAGTTGAGGGGGGAATCTTCTTCATCCGCCTTCGTTAAAGTTACGGCGAACAATTCAGCTAAAAACATGCTTAAATCAATTTGTGATAATTATGCTTTTCCAAACTCGCAAAATCTTTTTTCGCACGATGAATCAAAGCCTCTTTCTCTTTCACATCCATAATGAAAGCACCTTCAAGACCTGCCAACACCATACGTTTCATATCTTCATAAGAAGCATGTGCATATTTATAAAGTTTTACAAATTCATTGCATACATTGCTTTTCGAAATCAGTCTGTTATCTGAACTGATACTTACTTTTAAACCCAAGCGTGAAAGAAAAACCGCAGGATGCAATTCGTGGTAGGGAACTGCAAAAGTATGAACATTACTTTTAGGGCACATCTCAAAAACAATATTAAGATCTATAGCTTTCTTCAACAATGGAGATTCTTGCAAAATCCGTTCTAAAGAATATTTTTTAAACCATGTTTCAGGATAATGACGAAATTCATCAAAAGCTTCCTTCAAAACAGGACTGCTAAATATTAACTGAATACCATGCCCAATACGAACAGGGGTATTTTTGCTATGAGCCAGTTCGATAGCATACTGGATAGACTCATAACCCTTTAAGGAACCAGAAACGGAAACTTCCCCCGCGTGCACTGTAATGCCTAAACGCATGTATTCCGGAGTATGAGGGGATTCATTATAGTTTTTGATAATGTCGAAAGCTGAAGAAAACAGAGTCACAGGATAATTCCACTCATCTCCTGCAAGGTCTATTCCCACTATGGGATATCCATCTTGCTTGAGAGCAATCGCTTCTTTTGCAAGCTTCATTGCATTTTCAACACTGTTTTTGGAATGACGTTCTATAACAATTATAATTCCCGTTTTAATAAATTTTAAATTATTCGAAGCTTCAGCTTTTCCAAGTTTTAAACCTTCACTCATTCTATCAATGAGACTCTGTATAGATTCACAATGATAAGAAAGGGGACTCACCCGACATTCAGCATACAAAACATTTTCCAAAGCAAGCTGCCTTGAAAAAGCTGAAGCAAGCCCATAAACAAAGGCTTCATTCTTTACCAACTTGTTAATGCGATTCGATGTTGCAAGATAATTGGACAATCCTTGAACTTTCAGTTCGTTGACCTTTTTCTCCAATTCTTCTTCAGGAATCGCAAGAGTTCCATCTTCATTGAGATGGGACCTCTCAACAAAAATCTGATGTCTTTCAGGAGGATTTGCAAAACGATAGAGTCGCGCAAGATGATCGGGACTTAAAAAATAAGACCGAGCAGCTCGATCTTTTCTGAGTCTCTCTAAAGATAGAGTTTGAAATTGTCCTGACTCGGGTTCTATCCAATCCAGACTTTCGCTCAAACCCTGATCTATATAGAGTTGCGCAATCCTTGCCATCTCAAAAAGATCAGAACTGCCACTAAAATGTTCATGCAGGAGTACTTTCGGAAGATTCCAAATCAACGCATAAGCTTCAGGCGAAATTTTTTGTCCAGATAAGGGATGGGGGGAATTTGTAAACGAGACTAATGAATTCATAGAATGATTTCCTTTGATGACTTATACACCAAAAGAAAATTCAGTAAAGAGGAATTTAACGACCAGCTATCGCCTTCTCTCTCGCAAAAAGTGAAAATGTATTTTGATCCACTTGAGTCGGATACTTTCCTGAAAAACATGCATCGCAATGCGACGAAGGTGAAAAAAGAGAATGAAGATCATCTAACGAAGGATAAATCAAAGCATCCGCGCCAATATACTGTCTTATATCTTCTATAGAACGTGTCGAAGCAATGATTTCGTTTTTACGCGAAATGTCTATTCCATAAATACAGGGAAATTTCAGAGGAGGAGAACCCGAAACAAAATAAACTTCACGAGCACCTCGCTCTCTCAATAAAGAAACAATATGTTTCGAAGTTGTTCCCCTCACAATCGAATCATCCACGACTGCTACTTTTCTCCCCTCTACAAGTGATCGCACTGCATTCAATTTTTGTTTTACTAAGTTGTCTCGAACTCCTTGGTTCGGTGAAATAAAGCTGCGACCTATATAATGATTTTTGACAATAGCCCTCTGATAGGGCACACCCAACTCATCTGCAATTCCTTGCGCACAAAAATATGAAGAACTGGGAACATCTATAATAATATCGGGCTTCAAATGAGCTTTTCGAAAATGTTTCGCAAGCGCACGCCCCATGCGCTCACGTTCTGTTGCAACCAATCTTTCAAAAAATTGTGAATCTTCTCTCGCAAAATAAATAAACTCAAATACACAAAAAGCTTTACGTCTTTTCACTCCATTGTAAAAATGAAGCTTCATATCTTTGTCAACGTAAACAGCCTGTCCGCCTTCTAGAGTATAAATTTTCTGATAGCCTAAATAATCTAAACAGGTCGATTCTGATGCAAAAATATACGATGACTCCGCATTCTCATTTATTTTTACACCTAGAATGAGAGGTCTGATATTATTGGGATCATTAAACGCAAGCATTCCATACCCCGGCATCAATACAACAGCTGCGTAAGCGCCTTCCACCAAGGTCTGCGTTTCTTTCACCGCATTGAAAATGTTTTGCGGAGTGATTTGTGAAGATTTTTGAGAAGAGAGGGCATTCGAAAATACATTTAATATCAGCTCGACATCGTTTGTCGTTTGCATTTTTATGTTTTTTTCTCGTAAAAAACCTTCTCTTAATTCTTCAAAATTAGTCACATTTCCGTTGTGGATCATCGCTAAATTGTAAGGTTCTTGCAAAACGATAGGTTGTGCATTTTCAAGAGAGGTGTCACCTTGAGTCGCATATCGGATATGAGCAAGACCCATATTTCCTTTTTGAAATTGCGCATTTTGAAATATGAAATTTGCAAGACCTCGTCCCTTTTGAATGTGATACTCATTATCAAAGAGTACTATTCCTGCGTTGTCTTGTCCTCGATGCTGTAATGTGTTCAGACCGTAAAGAAGTTCTTCATGCACATCATAGGGTGCATAGATTCCTATGACTCCACACATAGTATACTCCTTAGAAAGTTGAGTTAAGCCAATACAGACATTGTTTCGGGAGCACTTAGAATTTTTCGAAGAACCTTCGGATACAAAACATGTTCCACGGCAAGACCCCTTTTTCGAACCTCTTCTTCAGACTTAGCCCCGACTAAATCCACTTCTGCTTGGTCAATGATTTCTCCACTATCTAAGTTCTCATCAACATAGTGGACTGTAATCTTCGTTTTGGAAAGTTTGTTTTCGAAAGCCCATCGGTATCCATTCAATCCGCGATGCTCCTTTGTATCTGCGGGATGTATGTTTATGATACGACGAGGAAATTGGCTTACAAATTCCGGAGACAAAATTTTCATAAATCCAGCTAGCACAATGTAATCAGGCGACCATTGCGCAACCTGTTTTAGAAGTTCTCGTTCGAAATCAGCTAAAGCCTTTCCCTGAGACGAAACTATGCAAGCAGGAAGGTCTTTTGAAAGGGCATATCTCAGTCCTTTGGCCTCAGCATTATTAGAAATAACTGCACAAACTTTGCACAGATTTCTCAAAACACCACCCTGAGCTTCCTCCACAATGCGAAGCATGTTGCTACCGTTTCCTGAAATCAGAATGACGATTTTCTTCTTCAAGACAGTCCTCTCCAATATCTCTTCTATAAAACGATGAAGAAATTTTTATGTGACTACAAAATTCATAGGCTTTCATTTGAGCTTCTTTGAGGGATGCTCCCAAAGCACCACAATTCAATATGCGACCACCTGAGGACAAGAGTGTTTTGTCTTTAACTGCAGTTCCTGCGTGAAAAATCAAAGCTTCTTCAGGAAGTGCTTGCAACCCTTCTATGGAAAGACCTGCTTTATAGCTACTAGGATAGCCTTCTGAAGCAAGAACAACATTCACACAGGGTTCCTTTCGAATCTTTACTTCGATTCTATCTAGTGATTTTTCCAAGCATGCTGTTATCAGATCCAGAAGAGGTGTTTGCAACCGCGGAAGCACAGCGGACGTTTCAGGATCACCCAGTCTTACGTTGTATTCCAACAGATATGGACCCTCTTCACAGATCATCAAACCAAAGTATAAAAATCCCATGTAAGGGATATTTTCTTTTTTCAATCCGTTCAGAGTCGGCTTTATTATCTCTTCTTCGATTCGCTTCTTTAAATTATCACTCAGTAAGGAATCAGCACTTACAGCGCCCATACCACCCGTATTAGGTCCCTTATCTCCATCATAAATTCTTTTGTAATCTTTTGCAGGAGCAAGCAGACAATACTGATCCCCATTTGTAATAACGAATAGAGAAAGCTCTCTACCTTCCAATCTTTTTTCAATTACAAATTCAGTTGAAGAAAATTTAGAATGGAATTCGGAAAGAGCAAGAGCAGCTTCGCTTTCATTAAGACAGACAGCAACACCTTTACCTGCTGCGAGTCCATCCCACTTAATGACACAATCCCCCTTCCATTCTTTGATAACAACCTCTGCTTCAGCTTCGTTTTTAGCGATAAAAAAAGGTGCTGTTTGCACCTGATTTCTTTTCATAAATTCTTTAGACCAGATTTTCGAAGATTCCAAGCGTGCAGCTTCTCTCGATGGACCAAAAACGCAGTATCCTTTTTGACCAAGTATATTTTGAATACCCAATGCTAGAGATTTTTCCTGCCCTACGATAATAAGATCGATTTTCTTTTCTTTGCAAAAATTTTCAATAGAAGCAAAATCATCCACATCAATGGGGACAGATCGCGAACAACCTGCATTTCCTGGAAGAGTCCATACTTCATCCTGAGTATTTTTTTGCAAAGCCCACGCGATAGCATGTTCTCGCGCGCCAGCACCAATAACTGCTATTCGCATAAACCAAGCTCCCTGCGAAGACGCATATCGTCTTCACGAAGATTCTCTTTCATGGATTGAATATCTTGACTTATTTTCCATCTCAAAGAGGAGATATTCAAGCTACGGATAGCAGAACCAACCGCTTGCTCTGGATAGACAACCGTCACTGCAGGAGCTTGCGAAGGCATAAATAAGGAGGAATTTAGATTCAATTGAATATCTGTGCGGTCTTTAAATGGAGGACAATTGATAACGGGAATATTAACGTTTGCGGAAAGAGCTCCGCCTAATCCATTAGATCTTCCAGCAATAGCAATAATGCAACCAGGTTCAATGGAATTATTGTAAATGTTTGCAATATTGGCAATACACTCACCGTTTTTATGTGCTGAAACAACATGAACATCGACCATCACGTTGTAAGAAGAAAGAAGTTCACGAATTTTTTTTGAAAATTCCCAATCCTCTTTAGATCCCATAACAAGAGCAACATATCCTGGTTTGATTATATTTTCAGAAACAAGGCTATGATAGATCTCCGAACTCAATGACAATTTTTCAGGGATAGGAAGAGGCCTATCAAAGAGTTGGTGATAAACACGCTCATATCGTTTCTTTGCCTCTTCAAGAACAGAGTCCGGCAACACAAGATCTTTACTCTTATTTGTAAGAAGCCACTGACGAATGTATTCTTTGTCTAACCAAGGAGATTCTTGATCGAGAGGATTCGTTTCAGAGGCAAGACAAAATCTTGCACAGTCAGGAGTATGAATTTCATCGATCAAAACTAATTTCCCATCGATAAGACCAAACTCATACTTCGCGTCGACCATCACTAGACCATGTTTTCGACAATAGTCCTGACCAAAAGAAAAAAGTTTCAAAGTAATTTCTGCCATCTCATCATACAATTTTTGCGTGACCCATCCTTCCTTTACAATATCGGAAGGAGTAATAGGCCTATCCACTTTTTCTTTGGTTGTTGGAGTAAGTATGGGATTTGAAAAGATCTGATTTTTTTTCAACCCTTCTGAGAGTTTTACTCCTGAAATATCTCGCGTTCCTTTCTCATAAGCTCTCCATAAAGAACCTGTAAGATACTGTCTAGCAATCATCTCCACAGGTATAGGTTTGGCTTCTCTTACTAGAGAGATATTGGGAGCAAGCGTTCTCACAAAATGATTAGGAACTATAGACCTCGTCCTGTCAAACCACTCCGCAGCAGTTTGTGTGAGTACTACACCTTTATTTGGAAAAGAACGCGGCAGTATTTCATCAAAACAGGACAAGCGATCCGTTGCAACAAGCATGCGATGCTGAGAGTCTACTCTATAGCTTTCGCGAACTTTTCCACTATGAAGTTTTTGAATTTGCGGACTTGAAAAATGCGTCAATGGAGTTTGCATATTGAATTCCTCTTCTAATGTTTAAAATGTCGTATTCCTGTAAACATCATCGCAACACCTAAACGGTTAGCAGTCTCAATGACATCTTTGTCACGTATTGACCCCCCTGGCTGCACAATTTGACGAATTCCGAAACGATGACAAAGTTCCACATTGTCTGCAAAAGGAAAGAAAGCTTCGGATAACAACAGAGTTTGACCTAAACTATGCTGCACGTAGGCTTCCCGCTCTTTGGTGTGTCCTACAAATTCTTCTCTCAAATTTTCCGTAGCTTTTTCGATAGCGAGTCTTACAGAGGTCACACGGTTAGGTTGTCCACAGCCCATCCCCAAAACTTGAAAAGTTCCATCCTGCAATGTTCGTACGATTGCAATTGCATTCGAACGCATGGGCCGTATGGCATGCAAACCAAAAAGAATAAGCTCTTTTGATAAATTCTCTGGAATTATATTTGTTACCCAGTTCAATGCTTCATAAGCTTTCACATCACGATCTTGAACAAGGACTCCTCCTTCCACAAATCGTATTTCTCTTTTGGAAACTTTAAAAGTTTTATCATAAGAGATCACACGCAAGTTTTTCTGTGAACTTAAGTAAGCTTTAGCATCCTCTGAAAATTGGGGAGCAATGATGATTTCAACAAATTTTTTATTCAAAGAATTTAAGTTCAAATATTCTAAAGTCTCTAAACCAACTTCTTGATTAAATATAACAATGGAACCAAAGGCTGAAGTTGTGTCCCCTTCCCATGCCTTTTTAAAAACTTGAAGTTGATCTTTTCCCTCTGCAATCCCACAGGGCGTATTATGTTTGATCACACAGCAAGCTTGATTTTTAAAATCACGGATAGAATCAAAAGCCGCTTGAATATCAAGAATATTATTGTAAGAGAGTTCCTTTCCTTGATGAACTTTTATCCCATAAAAACTAGATGGACTTTCCTGAAAAAACTGCGCATTCTGATGAGCGTTCTCACCATAACGAAGATCCATTTTATGCGTATAACTTAAACGCAAAGAATCTTGCTCCTGCCATCGATCAATTGTGCTAGCAATAGCCGCATCGTAATTTGCAACCTGTTGAAAGGCTTTTGCCATAAGATTGCGTCTGCACTGATAGGAAATAGATCCTTTGTTTTCCTCTAATTCTGCGGCTAGATCTTGATAGTCTGCAGGACTGGTGAGAACACTCACATAGCGAAAATTTTTTGCTGCCGCTCGAACCATTGTAGGCCCACCAATATCAATCCACTCGATGAAGGAATCACCTTGCGTATTAAAATCCGCTTTTTCTGAAAAAGGATAAAAATTACACACAACAAGATCTATGGGTTGAACACCAAGTTTTTCAGCTTCTAAACGGTCTCGTTCACGATCAAAAAGCAGTGATGCCGCAATTCCAAAGCTTAAGGTTTTAACACGTCCTCCAAAAGCTTCTGCTTGTTGTGTCAGTTCTGAAATATCCCTCACTGGAAAATTAGCCTCTTCAATAAGCTTCTTTGTCCCACCTGTAGAAATGAGTTCGCAACCAAACTCATGTAAAACTTCGACAAGAGGGAGAAGGTTTGTCTTATCATAACAGCTTATAAGGGCTCTTTTCACAGTAATATTCATTTCAAACTCCGACATGTTGAACAAGATTTTCAAAAAACCTTAAACCCTCACCTTTTTCATCTTTTGGAATTTTTCCACACCACTGAGGGTTATTGTAAAAAGAAAGATAAGCTTCTGGATGCGGCATCATCCCTAATATGCTTCCACCTGCGTTCGTCAAAGCTGCACAACGATCAAGGGAACCATTCGGATCTTTTCCTTTGTATCGCATAACAATTAAATTTTGATCTCGAATGTTTTTCGCAATGCTTTCGTCACGAACCACAAGACGTCCTTCTCCATGACGTATAGGCATATACAAATCTTTGGAAGGCCATAATTTCGAGAGTGGATTTGCAGCGTTGAACTCACACTCGACCCATTCATCTTGAAAATTTCCACTCTTATTTTGAATCAAAGAAACAGAAGCTTCCTCACTTCCCCCAGGAAGCAACCCCAAACTCACAAGAATTTGAAATCCATTACAAATTCCAAAAATGAATCCCCCATTTCTGGAAAAATCTAGAAATTCTTCTCTGAAACTTTTACCTGCCTTTGTCTTTTTAAATCGAATACGATTCGCAAGAACTCTTCCTGCACCAAGATGATCTCCGAAAGAAAATCCTCCAGGGAAATGCACTATATTGAAATCCTGTATACGATATCTCTCATTCAAAAGATCATTGATAAAAACCAATTCTGTCTCAGCACCTGCGAGTTTGTAAGCGGCTTGTGTCTCTTCTTCACAATTGATTCCAAGACCACATAGAATCATTACGCGTACCATGATCCCTCCCATGCGCCTGCCATATGTGTGAGAGATGTGTGTACAAAAAGTTGAGAATTCCATTCACAATGCAAAAATTCTTCTTTTGTAACTTCTCCTAAAATCTGTGCATCTTCTTGCATAAGATCTTCAAAAAAACTCTTGTTTTTTCTTGAGACAGAAACAATGAAACGAGAAGGACTTTCTGAGAAAAAAGCCGCTTGAGAGCTTAAAGAAGAATCTAAAAAGCAAATACGCGCTCCCAATTCACTTCCTATACATGATTCTGCAAGCGCAACGAGAAGTCCTCCATCTGAGATATCATGTGCAGATTGAAGAAGGCCTGCTTTGTGAGCCTTAGAAAAACGTGTATATACCCTCTTCGCTTGTTCTTTTCTCACTCGAGGAACTTTCGCCCCTATATATCCAAAGAGTGCATAATATTCTGAAGCTCCCAACTCTTCATAACATTGACCAATATGATAAATGAGGTCTCCAGCCTCTTTCCATTCACTGCTGAGTGTAGCTCGCACATCTCTAATTCCCGAGACCATGGAATACAGTATTGTAGGAGGAACTGAAATTTTATCTTTACCAACTCCAAAATCATTTTTCATGCTATCTTTTCCCGATGTCATCGGGATGCAAAAAAATGTGGACATGTCATAGAGCGCATCGCACATACGCACGAGTTTTGCCAATTTTAATTTTCCATCTGGGTTAGACACTGGATCATAGACAATATTAGGAACACAGAAATTGTCATTTACAGACCAAAACACAGGATCTTTAACTTCGGGATCGGGAAGTTCTCCTCCAACTGCTATGATTTGTCTTAGAGCCTCATCGAATGAATTTGCTGACATCTCATAAGCATCTATATCTCCATATCGAGGGATTATTCCATTTGACACCGCAATTCCACGATAATGGTCATAACTCAAACGCAAGACAGCTGCATCTTGGGGAGCATTTTGATTTTTTCCCATAAGAGGTTTTAAAACTGTCCGACCTTTGACTTCATGATCATACTGTTGAATGATCTTACGACGTGAACATATATTCGGGCTTGCAAGTAATTTCAGAAGTGTTTCATTATAATAATCTAGATCTTGAGTGCTCGTATCGAAAGAAGGTTCTTTTAAATCTGGCTTTTTCCATTCCGCTAAGAGCTTTTTCTTCGGAACTCCGTCGTGCAAAAAATCCAACGATAAGTACGCAAGCGTTTCTTCTTCGTAAGAAACTTCAAGAAAGCCGCTATTGGTGAACTCACCAATAACTGTAGCTTCCACTTCAAACGTAGAAGCAAAAGTAAGAACTTCTTTGTACTGCGAGTCATTACAAACAAGGGTCATACGCTCTTGAGATTCCGAAACAAAAATTTCCCAAGGAGCAAGCCCTGGATATTTGAGTGGAACTTTTTCCAAATAAACACGAGCACCTCCTGCAAGACTCGCAAGTTCACCGATGGAAGAAGACAGACCACCAGCTCCGTTATCCGTACAACTTTTAACAAGGCCCCTGCGTGTAAGAAATTCTAAGTAATCCGACAGAAGCTTCTGCGTTAACGGACTTCCAATCTGAACAATCGTTGTCGGGGTTGTTTCGTCTGTATGGGTAGAGGATGCAGTTGCACCGTGAATGCCATCTTTTCCTACTCGCCCTCCGAGCATCAAAATCTTATCTCCAGGCTCCACATATTTGTCCCAGGCTTTAAGATTTCCATATGAATGTGGGAGAAGACCACCTGTTCCACAATAAACTAAAGGTTTACCACTATAACGGTCGTCGTAAATCACAGCACCATTTACTGTAGGAACTCCTGATTGGTTTCCTGCATCTCGAATACCTTTAACAACACCCTCACGAATATAAAGTGGATGTTTTTGACCCTTCAGCAAAGCTTTAACGTAGTCAGGTTTTCCAAAACATAAAACATTGGTGTTGAAAAGAAGCCTTGCGCCTCCTACACCTGTTCCAAAAGCGTCTCTGTTTACACCCAGAACACCTGTCATAGCCCCCCCATAAGGATCAAGAGCAGAGGGCGTATTGTGAGTTTCTACCTTCCACACAAAGAGATTTTCGTCATCTACACGAACGACACCTGCATTGTCGTTGAACACTTTTACAAGAAAGGAATTTCCTTTTGCTTTGAAAACAGCGTCTATGTCTTCCGTCGCTCTTTTTATTTTGGAATGGAAAAGAGAATTGATATTTCGCACTTCACCCGTATCTAAATCGGTAAATTCAATTTCAGCATTGAACTCTTTATGCTTACAATGCTCAGACCAGGTCTGACCAAGGATTTCCCATTCGCAATCTGTAATTTCTTTTAAGTTCTTTTCTGAACGAATCTGAAGAACATTTTCTTGAGAAAAATAATTTTTAATGACGCCTATTTCTTCATCATTCAAAGAGAGAAGAAGTGGTTCCACCTTACTGAGCCCAATCCCTCTTTGGGAGATGGGGTTCAGTAAGGTGGAACCACTTCTCTCAAAAGGCCCGCAAATAGAATCACGACTAAAGGTAAAATTTTCTATAAGAGGGTTCCCAAGAAGAGTACTCGCTAACCTTTCAAAATCCTCTTCGGGAAGAGTTTTTTCAAACATGTATAATGTATGTGTAGATACGACGGGTGATGTTTTTGAAAAACGATCTTCGAAGGTCTTTTCAGCACAACGACTTTCATCGTCTGTTATGCCTTCTTTTTTCGAAACCACGCAGTAACTTGCAAATTTCGAGTCGCTGTATCTTTGAGAGAAGGAAAGTTTATAAACAACAGAATCTACAAGAAAATGTTCTACAAAATTGCGTTCTTCATCATTTAAATTGTAATTTTGAAATTCGAAAATTTTAAAAAAATTCACATCACCTGTCTCTATGTTGAGATGACGGAATGCTGCGTTTTTAATGTCTTGACAACGATGACTTCTTTCTTCGTTCTTAGGAAGCACATACACGCAGGTGTTCATTTCTATTCCCATTCAAATTTCAAAGTGGAAGCTTCTAATCCCTGAGAACATAAAACAATAGAAGGTTCTTTAGTGATCCTTCCTGCTAATTTTGCTTTGACTTTTCTTTCCTGAAGTTCACAGAGAATTTTCTCAACACTTTCTTGAGGAACGACAAGAAGCATTCCGTTGCTCATATTCCAAGTTTGATAGCATTCTCTGTCTGAAAGTTTTCCCCATTCTTGAAGAAGACGCATTTCATAATGAGGTTCTTGCAAATTATCCAAATAGGCCCCTTTAGACCAAGGAGAGAGTATGCGTTCAAGGTTATCGGCAACTCCTCCTCCTGTAATATGAGCTATTCCACGAAGGGGATACTCTCTTTGAAGCAGATAGACGATATGTGACGCATATATTACAGAAGGTGTAAGGAGCTGCTGTCCCCAAGTTTTCCCTTCGAAAAGAGTCTCTTTATGCCACTCATTACCAAAGCGTTCTTGCAAAATTTTTCTAGCAAGAGAAAATCCGTTGCTTCTCAATCCACAGCAGCGAAGACTGATAATCGCATCACCTTCTTGAATTTCAGATCCATCTATGGGCTTTTTCCCATTCGGAAGTATCCCTATTCCGGTAGCACACCAATTAAAATGCATTCTTGAACCGTAACCACTTATACGTGTTCCAAGCTCTGCAGTTTCTCCACCGGTAATCATCATTCCTGTTTCATCCGCAGCTTTTTGCAAACCTTCGAAAAGTTCTTTCATAATGTCTGCATCCAGCACATCCACATCAAGAATATTAGAAAGGTGTGTGGGTTCTGCCCCGCTGCAAATAATATCGTCGGCAATCATAGCAACAAGATCATAGCCGAGCGTCGCGTAATTTTGACAGCGTTCCGCTACTTCAATTTTTGTTCCTATTCCATCGGATGTGATTGCAAGAAGATGTGTTGGCGTTCGTAAGAGCTGGCAGTAGTAGTGATCCAAAGTAGGTGCCGCTTCACCCCATTTGTGTTTTCTATTCAGAAAGGTCTTCTTTGCTGCATAGAACGCAGACTGCGAACAAAAATCTGAAAGAGAGTTTGCCATTTTTATTGCCCTCAGTTGAGCTATAGAGATGTAGAGCCTCTTTGGGGGAAAAAGGTTAGTGGAAGGAATTGTTTTTTGCAAGAAAAGTATTCTTGATTGCAAGAGCGGTGTCAGCTTCTATAATGAAGATGACTTTATAATTTCAATGAGCGTCCTCACTTCATAAGGAACTTTATGGAACTCTCCGTTTTACAAGCAGCAATTCTCGGAACTATTCAAGGAGCGTCTGAGTTCTTACCTATTTCCAGTTCAGCACATCTGCTTCTTGCAAATTGGGCAATGTCGGGTGAAGCACTCCCGATGGAATTGGAAGTCGCTCTGCATCTTGGAACTTTTGCAGCTCTCCTTCTTTATTTTCGAAATTTTTGGATTCGCATACTTATCGGTTTGTGGAGAAAAATTCGCTATTCTGAAGATTCTTTTGCAGCTTCAAAATTATTTCCTGTTCTCGTAATCGGTAGCATACCTGCAGCAGTCGTTGGATTTTTAGGAGGTCACACTATCGAAAAAATTTTTTATAGCCCACTTTCGACTCTTCTTCCTCTTGCTGGAGTTGGTTTGCTCTTATGGATTGTCGATATGAAAGCTGTTTCACAAAAAAATATGCAAAACTTAAATTACAAAGACGCTTTTCTTATCGGCATCACTCAAGCTTGCGCACTGATTCCTGGTGTATCTCGCAGTGGAGCAACGATCATCGGTGGTCGTTTATTAGGATTGGAAAAAAAGGCTGCTGTTGAATTTTCCTTCCTACTTGGAACTCCCGTTATGTTCGGAGCCGCCCTCATTCACGCAAAAGGAATAGCAGCTCATATTGGAAGTCCCATTTTTTATGTGGGTGTCACAGTTTCATTTTTGGTAGGTTACATAACTATAAAATATTTTATCCGATTTATTTCACGTTTTAGTTTTTTAGCTTTTGCAATTTACAGAGTCTTATTAAGTGCTGCCATTCTTTTCATAATCTTTCAATCTCATTCCAGCTAAACTCCTTCCTTATGTAAGGAAAATCAGATCCATTTGTTTGAATCTCCTCCTTTTCTTTCATCAAATTCCAATTTAATAATTAGCAAAAACATAAAAAATATCCTTTATATTTCATTGTGTTACAAGAACTTTAGAATCTCCCTTTCATTTTTTTAAAAAATAACCGAAGGGGGCTATGTAATTCTTTTGGTGTCTCAAGGAGCGTACTTCGCTTACGAACCTATGGGTGCTACACCCTGAACAGGAGTATTATATGAAAAAGATTTTGGGTATTTTTTCTCTTTCACTTGTGTGTGGCTCTTTTGCGGTAGCACTCTTCCTCAATGGAGGTTGCGGTTCTAAATCAGGAGGCACATCGAATCTTATGACTATACCTGTCGCTATTGGCGGAAGAACAGGCACGACTGGGTTGGATCTTGCTCCTACCGGAACAAATACAGTGACAGCTACAAGTTGGACAATCGATATTTCAGGTTGCGTGTCTGGTTGGAACACGAGTTGTTCATCGAACTCTTTCCAAGTTTATAACGGTGATACAAAGTGTCTTGGTATTCTACAAACTTTCAAAATTAGTGGAAAAACCTATAACGCGGGACCATCTTGCTCATCTATCACATGGCAAGCGGGTTCTTCTTGCTCATTCGTCAATGCCGCAAATACGTCTGATTCCTTGAACGTAGTTGTACTTTCACAACTCTCAAGTCCCACAAAAAACACTGACTCCGTATCATTTCAATTTGGTGCAGTAGGTACAGGTACAGCGCAGCTCTTTACATCTTCTCAGTTGGGATTTGGTGTGCAGAACAGTGTTGTTGAGCAATTGGATCCTAACTTCCAAATTTCAAGTCTCTTCTATTATGGTATCAACGCAAATGGTTCAGGGAACTTTGCGTTCAACTTACTGTGCGCAAATGCACAGGTCAATGGAAACTGCGACACAGTTCCAACTTCCAAACTCGATTATGCTCTCGTAGCATACCCATCTCAAACGATTACAGCAAATCTCTTGGAAAGCTTAATGAACAGTGCGGCAACTTTAAACACTATCAGCACGAGTACAGACCTTATCACGACAGGTAACGGTGGTTTCGTAACAAAGATCATGGCAGGACCTGGTCAAATCTCTACAACGAGCGACATGCTTCTTATCTTGAGAGAAACTGGTACTGCTAGTGGTCAGATAATTAAGTCCTATCGTAGCTTCCGAGTGCAACTTCAAGCCTTACCATCTTGCAACTGTTAGTATTAGCTGTTTTGTAAAATAAAAAAGCGAGGATTAAACCTCGCTTTTTTATTTCTTCTTTTCTTTCACAAGTACAGACCTTGCAAGTTCATCAATACGAACGAGACCATTTTTATCGACAACCAAAACATGATAATTGAATCCTGATGAATCTACTCGTTCATGAGATGTAAATTTAAGAGCCACTCCGATGTAGTAAACTTTTGGCATTCCTATTTCTTGTACGGATCCTTTTTTATTCAAGGACAAATAAATCTGAATAGGATCATCCAAACGAGTCAGAAAACGTCTAATACTAAAGCGTATGATATGTTTTACAGATACGAAATGCGGTCGCACCTGTTGTATCGCGAAAGGATCAAGTTCCACGGATTTACGATAAAACAGAATATCGAATTGATCTTCTTCATCCCAAAGATCACCCTGTTCTCGGATTTTATAAATTTCATTGGGAATATCTTCTTTTTTACGAACAAATTTCACTGATTCGTTCATATCCCCCACAAAAAACTTATGCTTCATATTATTTGTATAATAGATATTATAGAAATAATCTGGCAGATTTCCAAAAAGACCTTTCTTGAAACGAACACGACTGATTTCTTTAATACGATCTTTCAAAACATAAGCAACGACAAAAGCAACAATGACAGCAATACCACCAAGACCCAGATAATTCTTCACCCCTCCTAAAGATCCAAATCCACCATATTGTAGATAATAGAAAATCATTACATTCGCTAAAAAATACCAAAACGCTGCTAATGCTGCAGCGATCATATAGCCTGTTTGCATGCGTATTGAAAAAAACACATCGGGCTTAATATCCAAATACAAAACACGACTTAGATATTTTTTAATATTACCCAATCTCGACAAAAATGTTTCGCGCTCCTGCGATGAACTTTTCTCATTCACAGATAAAAAATGATGCTTGAATTCAAACCAAGTTATAAAACGCGACCATATTCGGAGTTTCTTGACAGCCAATTCATAATCTTCCATTTTGCTTGCACTAACACTTCTTAATGTTTCAACTGCAAGAGCAATCCCTTCTCGAAATCTATAAAAGCAGTACTCTTCCGCTAACAACATTTCTAAAACCAGATGTTCTCGTAAATCTTCCGCCAATGAATACTTGTCTCGTAAAAAAGAGAAGAGCCGAAGTAGATAAAAATATTTTCTAAAAAAAGGATCCAACCCTGTAAATATCTCTTTGAAAGCTTCCTCACTAACATCTGCTTGGAATTGGTAGTCTTTCAAAGCTTTGCACTGTTTTCGTATTTTTTTTCTAAAATTGCTTACATAACAACATGCAAAATATTTTATCAAATCGATCACTTCATTTTTCATTTCGTGACGATGAGGATCTTCCACATTTTGAAGTGACTCCAACAAAAATTCTATTCTTGCAAAAGGACTTTCTCTTCCAGGCTTTGATCCTAAAAGATCTTGATGCGTATAAGGAGGTTCCTTAAAACGAAAAATTTGTCGTATATCTTCATAGAAATGGCTTTTCTTATAAGTTTCAGCATTTATACCCATAAGTTTTGGAATGAAAAAATAGGCTTCTACAGAATAGGTTTGCTTTTTCTTGAGATCAAAAGTGTGGCGTCTATTCGTATCGATATAGTAATCGAAACGCGTTTCAAACTGATATCGATCATGCTGCTTGATCTTTGCGTGAATAAACTAACTCCTTACATATTAGACTTAAACCCTACATGAGAAGAACCTAGGTCTGTTAATGAACGCCCACGAGGGCCTCGTTTAATAAAACCCTTGTGCACAAGATAAGGCTCATACACTTCTTCAATTGTAGCCTTTTCTTCCCCTAAAGTTGCAGCAAGAGTTTCAATCCCCACGGGGCCTCCTCCGTATTTTTCCGCAACGGCACGTAATATATCTCGGTCTGTTCTATCGAGACCATAAGAGTCTATGTCCAATCGACTCAATGCAAAATTCACAATATCCTGTTCTATGACATCTTTTCCTGCAACTTGTGTAAAATCCCAAACCCTTCTCAAAAGTCTATTTGCAATTCGTGGAGTTCCTCTCGAACGACAGGCCAATTCTCTTGCGCCCTCTTCTGAAAGCTCAATGTCGAGAACACGAGCACTTCGTTTCAAAATAAAAATGAGAGATTCTTCGTCATAATAATCAAGCTTTTCTTGAATTCCAAAACGACTTAAAAAAGGCCGAGACAAACTCGACAAACGAGTTGTTGCACCAACTAAAGTAAATGGTTGCACAGGCATGCGAATCGTTCTTGCAGTAGGACCTTGTCCAATAACAATATCCATGCAAAAATCTTCCATAGCAGAATACAAAACCTCTTCCACTTGAATGTTCAACCTATGAATTTCATCTATAAAGAGAAGGGAGTTAGCCTCTATCCCCGCTAAAATTCCTGCTAAATCACCAGGCTTGTCAATAGCAGGACCCGAAGTGGGATGGAAAGGAACTTGCAATTCTTTTGCAATAATATGCGCTAAAGTAGTCTTACCCAAACCTGGGGGACCGTGCAAAATCACATGATCTAGACAGCGGTTTCGAGAACGAGCTGCTTGTACATAGGTTTTTAAATTTTCTTTTACAAAAGTTTGACCAGGATAGTCTTCAAACGAAGAAGGTCGGAGCTTATGCTCATAATTTTCAGGAAGATCATGAACCTGTTCTTCACCCGAAACATAACGTTCAATTTTCACGGAATTTCCTAAAATAAAGTATCGAGTTCTTTTGCAGATGTTGTTTTATCTATAGGTTTTAAAAGCGCCAAAGCACGACGCATAAGATCTTGGAAATTTTCATGGGAGTGATGCGCACACAATTTATCGACCACAGGTAAGTATTCTTTCTTGCGAAAACCTAAATTCTCCAACGCTGAAGACAGATCATGCAGTTTCTCATTTTTTATATTTTCGAAAGATTCTTCCAGGGATTTTTTTGCAGATCCATGTACTAGACCTTCAAAAGCAGACGACAAAGGAAACTTCTCAATCTTATTCTGTAATTCAAGAACAATTTTTTCAGCAGTACGTTTACCAATACCCGGAACAGTCTCAAGATGTTCAGATTCACGTCTTTCGATTGCGGACTTCAACTGATACACAGACAGAGTTGATAAAATTGCAAGAGCAACCTTAGGACCCACTCCATTGACATCCAGTAAAATCTCAAAAACTTTACGATCTTCTAAATTCTGAAAACCGTAAAGTTTTAAAAGATCTTCCTTAACGCGTGTATAAATCCAAAGTTCAAGTTCTGAACCTTCCATAGGCAAAGACGCAAAAGAGGGAAGAGTCAATTCAACTCCGTAGCCCACACCCTGCACATCTAAAATGATATGAGGTAGAAATTTTTTTAAAAGTCTACCTTTCAAAAACTCAATCATAGAGATGCTTTTAATTTTTCCACTTTATCCAATTTCTCCCATGGAAACTCTGAACGGCCAAAATGGCCATAAGCAGCTGTTTTAAGATAAATCGGTTGCAAAAGGTGAAGATCTTCGATGATCTGACGAGGTTTGAGCCTGAAATTTTCTTTTACAATCTTTGTAAGCTGCTCTCTAGAATAACGCGACGTTCCATAACAGTCTACATTGATGCTCACAGGCTCTGCATAACCGATAGCATAAGCAATTTGCACAAGAGCCTTTTTGCATATTCCTGCTGCTACTAAATTTTTCGCAATATGACGAGCAGCATAAGCAGCTGAACGGTCTACTTTAGAAGGATCTTTTCCTGAAAAAGCCCCTCCACCATGAGCACCATGACCACCATAAGTATCAACGATAATCTTACGACCTGTCAAACCGGCATCTCCAACTGGACCACCAATCACAAAACGGCCTGTCGGATTGATAAAATAGCGCGTGTTAACGAGAAGTTCAGAAGGAATTGTTTTCTTAATACACTCTTCGATCACAAACTCACGAATCTCTTCGTTCTTAACTTCAGGTCCATGCTGAGTTGACAAAACAACGGTATCAATCCGTGTTAGAGTATTGTCTTTATATTCAGCTGTAACTTGGCTCTTAGCATCAGGACGTAACCAAGAAACTCTTCTATCTCGTCGAAGACTGGAAAGCTTTCGCAACATACGGTGTGAGTACGAAATCGTAGCAGGCATGTATTCATCGGTCTCGTTGCAAGCAAAACCAAACATCATACCCTGATCCCCAGCGCCCTGCTCTTCATAAAGACCTTGCCCCTCATTTACACCCATTGCAATGTCTTCGGATTGACGATTGATACTCGTAATGATGCCACAGCTTCTATAATCAAAACCCAGCTCACTATTGTCATATCCAATATCGCGAATAACGTCGCGAGCGACGTCTGGAAATTCCACTTTTGAGTGCGTTGAAATTTCCCCAGCGATAACGACAAGTCCACCCTTTACAAGGGTCTCACAAGCGACACGTGAAGCCTTATCTTGCTCTAAACATTTGTCTAAAATACCATCACTGATCTGATCCGCAATTTTATCGGGATGCCCCTCACTTACAGATTCAGAAGTAAAAAGGAACGTAGATCCGTCAACTTTCATATTTGCTCCCAAACATATTTTCTTCGGATAGACTCAACATTTAACAATAAAATCGAAATCTATGCATCAGTTTCTAACAATGCGCTTAGAGCGCTCGAAAAAGGGCCCCAAACAACTCTTTCTGAGAAATTTCATTCAAATAAGGCTTATGCATTGTCGCATGATAGGCAACAGCCACAGCAGGCAGTACAGCCCCTTCATGAAGAACGTATGTCCTTAAAGTTCTTTCTAAACATAAAACAGGAAAATTGAAAGGCTTAGATTTCAATAGTTCCTCATTCGGAATAGAAAGAGATGCAAACAAAGACATCAATATACGATGACTACTCGAAACTTCATCTTTACAAACAAACTGACTATCAAAGATTATCCCATTTTCTGTATACATCCATAATAACAATACGGATCCCCATTCTTCCTCTTTATAAAGATAAGATTTAAGTGAAGACTGAAAACGTCGTTCAAGCATTCTATAAAGAGTTTTCCCCACCAGATCTTTAAACTCAAATTTATGCATTTTTTCTGGATACAGACTTGCACGAAATACTAAATAGCGTTCCTTATACTCGGCTTCTGCTAAAAGTTCAGACTCTTCAACATTTCTTCCAGCTGCGTAACCACAACTTGAAAATCGAGTTTGCAAAAAAGAATCCGCTTGCTCTCTATAAATTTGAAAAAGAAGACGTTCCCATGCTTCTGCTAGCGCGTACATTGCAGCATTTTGAAGATGCCAATCATATCCAAAACCTTGAACATTTTTTCCCATTGCGCTCATCGAACATTGCACAAGCTTGGAAGGAAAAAGAGGTCTCTTCACAGAGCTCAAAGTCCACTTCACAGAAACTTCTTCTGCAAACCATTTCAATTTTATTTTTGCAACCCCTGCTTTCATAAAAGCAAGAGACGGATTCCAATTCACAGCGAACTTTCTAAATAAATTGTGAGTAAAGTTTCCCTGCTTATAGATAAAATAAAGAAATGACAATTCAATTTTAATTTTGAGAAAAATCAAAACACTGTATCCTATATTTAAACCCAAAAAATAGGAGAAAATGCATGAAGCTCATCATCCCAAAAGCCAACCAACTTGTGGTCTTAGTCGTCAATCTTTTAGTTCTGGAACTTTGGGGCTTTGCCAGCATTGGGAAAATTCATAGTGGTGTCCCAAACTGGTTCATAGAACTTTTTAAAAACACGCACTTTGAAATGATCCCTGGCCTTTCCGCCTCTTTCTGGATGATTGTTGCAGCTGAATTTACAGCCTTTTTTTTTGGCTCTTATCAGCCTTCTCAGAATGGAGTTTCTCAAAGATCGACTCCCTTTTTTAAGAGCAGCCCTTCTCATGGGTGTTGTAAATTTTCTAATGCTTGAATTTGGTGTACTTGTTGCTTCCGACATGAAAGGGCAAGAACGATTATTCAACTATTTTGTTTTAAGTTTGGTGATTTATTTGTTCTTAGATCGCTACGAACTCGGGATCAAAACTCGAAAAGATTAATATTCAAAATTAAAACCCAAGTTTAATGCAATGGTATTAAAATGTGTCGGAGAGTTGATAATGTTATCCGCTGTGATGTTATTATAGTCGTAAGAAGCTGATGTATACACCGACTGTTTTATTTCTTTAAACCAAAAGATGTTTTTTAAAAATCTCTCATAACCAACTTCAATACGCGCGCCCCAGTAATTTGGTAGCGTAACAATTTTTGAATCAGGATGAATCAATTCAAATCCCAACTTGAAAAACATGGCTTGATCTTCTTTAAAATAAGCACGCGTAAGCAAACCGAGGCCAAATAAGATATTAAAAGATTGAATCAGTATACCTGAATTTGCATCTACTAAGTTTTTAATTCTCACAAAACGAACATCAAAATATCCGTCGTAAATCCCTTTAAAATACTCATTTTTCGCCGATAAAAACGAAGGAGATTCCAACCCAAGTCTGATAATTTCACTATCAGAACCCACACCAAAAGCAATACCCGCTTTATAGGTTTCATCGCTCTCTGCGGTCCATTGAACTTTGCTTTTGGCACGAAGAGTTTCTGCATCATCTGCAAAAACAGACGCACTCCCTAAATATAAAAATCCAAAAAAGAGTATCCTCAAATTTCTCATCGAAATCTCCCCATGATATGAAAGCTTATGACTATAATATCACAAAGAGGATCTAATTATGTACGCAACGATTTTGAATCTTGAATATACGCAAGATACAAAGAAAGAGCGCTTATTCCCGCGACTGAAACCAAAACTGTTGGGAAAGCTAAAGTTTCAAGGTGATCTATGTAACTCAACACAAGAATCCCCAAAAGCTGTAAAAGAAACCATAGACAACCTAAGAATTGTTTCGAGGCATGCCGCTGCAAAAAGACAAGAAAAGAGATGAGTACAGCTGCGAGAATGCTAAGGTTTCTTAATGCAACCCATCCACAAGAAAACACCATGAGATTCGAAAACAGCATTGAAAGATAAGAAATAAGAACCGGTGAAGATACACAGAATGGTCTATGCGCGTTGGGTTCTCTTTTTCTCAATACCAGAAGACTCGCAGGAGCGACCGTATAGCAGAGAACAAACGCAGCAACAAGCACAGCTATCATCATTTTCAAACTAGGGAGGAACAAAAAAGCCAGACATTCTGCTACAAACGTGAAAAGAATTGTAAAACTTGCAACACCAAAACGATTCAGTTTCAACAAGGGTTTCAAAGCAGGAGTGCTCTCACCCAAACTGTAAATCAGTCGCGGAGCAGCGCTTGCATAAGCAAAACCTGTTCCTAATGGAGAAATGATTGCATCAGCATAAACAAGACTTAGAATCCATGTAAGCCCCAACAAAGCAGACAAACCTACAAAAGGCCCCTGATCTCCTGGAAAAGAAATATGCGCCCAACCCTCTTGTAAACTTTGTTGAGGTATAGCCATTAAAAATACATATTGAACAAGAATATACAAACAACTCGACAGAAGTAGGGAACCTAGAATAGCAAAAGGAACTGTTTTTTGCGGATTTCTAGCCTCACCAGCATACAATGCAGCTTGTGAAAACCCGTTGAAAGAAAAGATAATTCCACTCGTTGCAATCGCTTTAAATATAGCATTCCACGAGACCGAAGACAAAGAGGGAGATCCTTCAAATAGTCTTGCGTTATCTATAAGGCCTGATTTCATCAAAGCATAAAAAAAACTTATACAGATCAAAACAGGAGTCATAACCTTGAAGAAAACAACCAACTCTGTCAAACGTGCCGTTATTTTTGCTCCATAGAGGTTCACCAAAGTGATAAGCATGAGCAAAAAGAAAGAGAGAAAATATCCCAACAAAGTAAAATCTTCCCCATTCATCAGCCCCCCTACGTAAGAAGAACTGTATTGCATAACCGCACGAACTTCGATTGCAGGTAAAATTAGGAAAACAAGCAAATTTAAAATCGTTATACTGATCGACAACATACTTCCATGTGTAATCTTCGAAATATGTGTAAGCCCGCCTGTCTTTGGATACAAAGCTACAACCTCAGCCATCGTCAGACCGATGATAACGGACATCACCCCACCTAAAAGCCATGCAAGCAAAGCTGCAGGTCCCGCAATTTGCGCTGCATACAAGGGGGCAAAAAGCCATCCTGATCCAAAAATAGCAGCAAATGATAAAAATAAAAGTTGAGTACCCGTCATTTCACGCTTTAAGTGTGCAGAACTCATAAATGTCCCTGACATGTTAAAAGTCATAGAAAAAGAATATACGAATTTTGAAATTTTAATTTGGAAAAAATATATTAGGCATTACGCCAAGAGAAGGAAGATATTCGAATTGTACTTACGCGTTGACTCATATGAACCTAAAAGTTGCTAGATCCGGAAAGTATCGAAAACTGGTCAACCAGTCAAGCATCAAAAAAGTTCGAATGTTTTTACATCGAAGGGGATGATGTATTGTCTCCATGACTTGCTAATAACTTTGCTTTTTCTTCCAATAAAGCTCTTGTAACAGGACCTGTTTCTTTGTGAATCACAAGACCTTGAGCATTGATGAAAATGGTTTCAGGCACACCTGTTACACCATAGTTCAAAGCAGTTTTCCCTTCATCGTCGATTGCAATGGGGTAACTTTTCCCAAGCGATTTTGTAACAAAACGAACATCTTCCATACGATCATGCACCGCAATAGCAAGAATGCGCACACCTTCTGAGCTGTGTTTTTTCCAAAAAGCTTCAATAATACTCGCTTCTTCTGCGCAAGTGGAACACCAACTGGCCCAAAAATTGAGAATAAGGGGTTTCCCTTTCAAATCGGAAAGACTTAGACTTTCTGCATGGTGACCTAAAATAGATTCAGACCCTTGTAAAACTTGAACTTTGAAATCACGAGCGCGCTGTCCAATCAAAGGAGAATTCATTTTTTTTGCATCTAAAGTCAGGCTCTTCCCAAAGAGAAAAACGAAGAGAAGGACCAATGCACACGCAAGAATAACAACAAATATATGGCCTCTTTTTTTAATTTCAGTCATCAGAGTTTCTCACCTTTAAATATAGATTTTTCTAACAAAGCACGATCCATGGAATGACTGCCATCCGGTTTGCGATATTCTTCAGAGTGCTTTACCATCAATTTGGAAGCAACAAACGTTCTGCCATCCCCAGATATTTTTCCTTCCACAACAACTCCAGAATTTTCCTTAAACATGTCGGGAGGAGTGCCTTTGTGAGAAACTTCAATTTCTGTTCCCTTTAGATCACTTAAAACAAAATTCAAATTTAGAGATTTACGATCCCATTGCACTGATTCAGATTTCACCATTCCACCAACTCGAATTTCAGATTTTAAGGTAGAGGCCTTCTCCGAAGCTTCATGAGGCGTATAAAAATATACTGAATTTCCCTCTAATGTCATAAACGACAAAACTAAGACGCTAGCTGCTATTACAGAAATTCCTACAATCCACTTCCAGGACTTACTCTTTTGCTTCATCGTGTTCTTCCAGTGTTAAAATTAAAGATCGAAGCTGCCTCCTCTGTCGTAGGACATAGAGGCCATATCCCATAATAAAAATCAACCCGCAAGCATAGGCCGCATACACGTAATTCAAAGATTGCATCACTCACTTCTCCTTAGATAAGTTTGAGACAAAGAATCCAAGTCACTCTGCAATCGTAAATTTACATACCTCTGCCAAATAAAACACCCACACACGAGCAACATCAGCGCGATATTCAAAAGCAAATGCTGCAAAATATCACCATCCATAGCAGGGCTTCCTGCTAAAGATAGAGTGGGAGGTTGATGCAAAGTTCTCCACCAACTCACACTCTTATATATTATAGGAAGATCCATAAAAATAAGCAGCCCCATGACCGCACACGCTCGTTCTTGTTTGCTTCCTCCTCCCAAAGAATTTGCCAACAGAAGATAAGAGCAATAAAGCAAAGCAAGAACAAATGTAGTAGTAAGCCGAGCATCCCATGTCCACCAAGTTCCCCACGTAGGCTTTCCCCAAATAGAACCCGTTATCAATGTCAGCACCGTAAAAAGCAAACCTACTTCCGCTGCAGAACGCCCCCAAACTCCCCAATAAGAGGATGTTTGAGATCTCTTTCTGAGACTCAAAACACTAAAGACAAGAAGTAAAAACGAGCAAAAAAAAGAACAAAATGCACTGGGAACATGAAGATACAAAATGCGATAGACATTCCCCTGATGCAACTCTTCCGTGACAAACCACAAAGATCGCATCCAAAAAAAGAAAAGGCCTATCAAAGAAAACAAACTTAGCAACAACCCTGTTCTATCTTTTTCAATTCCCATATCTCAGTCCAAACCTATCAATTCTTCAAACAACAAAACGCCTAAGGTAAAATATACAACACTGAAGACACAAAGAAGCCCTAACCAGAGATTCAAGCTTTCCGCATTTCGAATTTCCCAATAGCAAAAACTTGCTTGCACAGCAGACAACAATACAGGAATAGTCAGCGGGAAATATAAAAGAGGAAAGAGAAGATCACGCCCTGATGCTCTTTCCGTCATCTGTGAGAGTAAAACTCCCATCGCAGATAAAGAGAAAATAACAAGCAGGACAATACAGATAAAACTAAGATTCCACAAACTCACACCATGCAAGATCTGCATAAAAGCAAGAAAAGGAAAAATAATAACTCCGGACAGGCATAAAGCGACCGTAACCTTCACAATGTAAAACACAGAAAAAGAAAGTGGTGAACTAATGAGAATATCAATGGCTCTATCTTGTTCTTCTGTTGCTAAAATTCTCTGGTGAACAATTTGCAAAACAAGAAATATGCAAAGAAAAACTTCCGCTAGTATAAATTGCATTTTATAAACAGGAGGAATCTCATCCACCGCAAAAGAAAACAGAAACACCATCGTAAATGCAAATAAAAGTGAGGAAAGAACACGTTGCGGTTCAGCTTTTTCCACACAAAAACTTTGTTTTAATAATTTGTGATACTGATCAAATGAATTCATGAAAGCAAAAGTTCCTTCGTAACAAAACTTTTTATAGCTTGCGTTTCATGACTCACCAGTACAATGAAACCATTTTTTGCAAGATGCGCTTCCACGCATTTTTGAAATACGCGCACTCCCTGTGCATCGAGTCCATTCAAAGGCTCATCCAACAAAAGACAGTCTCTTTGTAGTAGGAAAACTCGAGCAAGTCCTAAACGCCTCTTCATTCCTGTCGAAAACCTACAAACAGGCATCGTTTCCAGTAGAGGTTTTGATAATCCCCATTCACTTAAAGATTTCTCTTTTGCTTCAGCAGGCAAAGTTATTTCGTTCAGTGAAGACCAAAATCGAATATTCTCTTTTGCAGACATGCGACCATACAAGCCGTTATTCTCCGCACCCAAGTAAGCTATGCGGGACCTCCTGTCAGGAACCTCTTTATTTAAATCTGAGAAAAAAGAAATCTGACCTTCATAAGCATTACGAAGACCTGCAATCAAAGAAAGTAAAGTTGATTTCCCGCTACCGTTTGATCCTTGGAGATGCAATACATCTCCACCCTTTAGTTCAAAGTTAAGACCCTCAAACAAAGTGAATTGTTGGTATGAAAATTTTAAATTCCGAATAACAAGCATAGGCCCTCTGTCTTAGCATAGAGGGGAGATTTCCGACAGCTCGCACCTGTAAAGTAAATTCTCAAACTAAACACCGCCAACCCTGCAGTGACATTTTCGAGCTCCCGTCTCAGAAACGAGAACTACTCTTGATATATAACCAATAATTGATTAGGTTCTCCGCAATAGTGCCTTCGATACACCAATTATTCTTCGAACGTTCAGATACTTAAAATGAGTACAAAAAAAATTACAAATTTAGCTCCAAGTACCGCGAATCAAGAGATTTCTGGGCGTTTTGAGCCTTTGGAAGAACATGATGATATTCCCATTTTGATACTTCCAAAGATAGTTCTCTTTCCTGGCCAGACTCTGCCTATTTCATCACTCGATGGTTTGCGCGGTGTTGATTTTCAACTTGCCCAAAAGGGCTTGCTTCGCGTCGGCGTTCTTTCTCAAGTGGACGGCGGCTCTGAAACAGAACTTCAGCTTTCGCGCTTTGGGACGGAGGCTATAGTCACAGGACTTGTAAAACTTCATGACGGCGGGTTTGGCGCTATACTCAAAGGTGTAAGGCGACTAATTGTTAATTCCATAACCAAGAAAAAATCTGGTTCTTATTCTGGACATGTCACCATACTCGGTGACAAGAGCTTCCGCAAAACTCCAACCTTTAACGCAAGTGTGAAGGTTTTAAAGAATCTCATCAGTAAAGTTATCAAACTGAACATGGCAATCTCACAAGAGACTATTGCACTCTTGTATACAACTGATGATCCCATATTGATTTGCGATCTCATAACGCCTTATCTATCTATTGCAACGAAGGAAAAGCTTGCGATTTTAAGTTCGCATGACTTTCGTCTACGCTTGAAACACATACTTAAATATCTGTCGCGCGAGGTAGAGCTTTTACAGCTTTCAACACGCATACAAGACGAAGTGCGTAATGACATGCAAGAGAATATGAAGAAAGCTTTTTTGCGTGAGCAGATCACAGCTATCAAGAGAGAATTGGGAGATCTTGATGGAGAAGTCGACGAGATCGAGGAGCTTCAAACGAAGTTTGATGCACTGACACTTTCTAAAGAAGCGAAAGCACTCGTCACTAAAGAGATGGAACGTCTCTCCATGATGCATCCAGGCTCACCTGAATATATGGTTTCGTGGAACTATCTGAATTGGATCAAAGACCTTCCTTGGGCTCAATCGGATTCAAAAAAGAATCTTGTTCCGACTCTTCCAAGTCTTGATAAGGCAGCAAGAGTTCTTGATAAAAGTCATTATGGCTTGCAGAAGGTTAAAGAACGTATTCTTGAATACATTGCCATCTTGCAGAGAAAAGGAAATCTGAATGGTCAGGTCCTTTTGTTATTAGGACCTCCAGGTGTTGGAAAAACTTCACTTGTGAAATCTATTGCGAAAGCATTGGATAGACCCTTTGTACAAATCTCTCTAGGTGGAGTGAAAGACGAAGCGGAAGTTAGAGGACATCGTCGAACCTATATTGGTGCAATGCCTGGAAAAATAATTCAAGCTATGAAGAGTGCGGGTAGAAAAGATCCCGTAATCTTGCTAGACGAGATCGACAAGTCAGGAAGCGGAAACTCTATGCAGAGTGACCTTTCTTCTGCTCTTTTAGAAATTTTAGATCCTTGTCAGAACAAACAATTTACAGATCACTATTTGGGTTTTCCTTTTGATCTTTCCAAAGTTTTATTTATTACGACTGCAAACACTCTTGAAGGCATCAGCGCTCCCCTTTTAGATAGAATGGAGAGTATAGAACTTTCGAGTTACACTGAAACTGAAAAACTCCATATTGCAAAGACCTATATTATTCCGAGCATTCGCAAGGAATTGAATCTTTCTGCAAAAGAATTTTCTGTAGATGATACTGTATTTAGACTTGTCATCAGAAAATACACGAGAGAAGCAGGTGTACGTCAGTTACGTCGAGATTTCTCAGCAATAGGTCGAAAACTTGTTCGACGAATCGTTGCTAAAAAGAAAGCAATCTCTGTAAATGAAAGCAACCTTCAGGAATTTCTTGGTCAGCCGCGATTTAGCGAAGAGCCTCATGCTTCTGTGCTTCCCTATGGTGTAGCGATTGGACTCGCATACACATCTTTCGGGGGAGATATCCTTTACATCGAGTCGCGCAAATCTCAAGCGATTGATGGCAAAGGATCGATGAATGTTACAGGAAGTTTAGGCAAGGTTATGAAAGAAAGCGTTCAAACTGCGTTTTCTTTTATTTTGTCTCAGTGTGTAAATCTCAAACTTCAACCTGAACTTGTCGAAAAATCTCATCTTCATATTCATTTTCCTGACGGATCCACTCCTAAAGATGGACCGAGTGCGGGTGTTGCCATTTTGTGCACACTTGTTAGTCTTTTTTCAGAACGCGCTATTCCTGCTTCTTTTGCAATGACTGGTGAAATCACTTTGCGCGGAAAAGTACTTCCTGTTGGTGGTATAAAAGAAAAATTTCTTGCAGCTCATCGGTATGGCAAACGTGATATTATTTTTCCTCGCGAAAATTGGACGGATTTAGAAGATCTTCCTTTGGATGTATTCAAAGACCTCAATCTTTATCCTATCGACAACATGATGGAAGCTCTCCTTATTACGGGCTTGCTTGAAGGGGTTGAAGGAATTACAAAACCTAAAGCATCGCTTTACCAGAGACAAAGAACTTTAGAGATGGCTTGATGAAATCAATTTACGCTGATTACAATGCGAGCACTCCCTCCACTCCTGAGCACAATCGTAAAGTTGTATCTATACTCAACCAAACTCTCGCTAATCCTTCCAGCATCCATCATCTTGGTAGAAAAGCGAAACTAGCTCTCGAAGAATCTCGACATCATGTCGCAGCACTCTTTGGCTCTGATAAAAATAAAATTATTTTTACATCCGGAGCAACGGAAGCAAACAACCTTGTTATCCAGGGTTTTGTGTATGAACATTTCTTCAAGACAAAGACAAAAACAGAAATTGTTATTACGGAAGGAGAACATTCTTCCGTGCGTCAGATTGTAGAGGTTCTTGAAAAACGTGGTTTGTGTAATGTGACATACATCCCTTTGAATACAATGGGATTCGTAGATCATTCTTCTGTATCACAATACATCAGCAAATCGACGCAATTAGTATGTCTGATCCATGTTAATAACGAAACAGGTGCGATCAATCCTCTTTCTAAATTATGTTCTACTATTCGAAAACACGCTCCCCATACACACATACATATTGACGCTGTTCAATCCTTTGGGAAAATGGACCTCACTTATTTCGCATCATCCACTATCGATTCTGCTTCTGCATCGGGACATAAAATTGGAGCCTTTAAGGGAGTCGGCTGTCTTTATGTTAAAAACCCAGTAAATCTTAGCCCCTTGATTTATGGTGGAGGTCAAGAACGCGGCTGGAGAGCTGGTACAGAAAATTTACCTGGCATCATTTCTTTTGGAATTCGTGCAGAGGAGTTAATTGGTAAAAACACCTTGCCGGCCTTGGAACAGCTTCGTTCTTACCTTGTAGACGGTCTGCTTAAAATTCCAGAAGTTCATCTTCATGGTGATCCCGCTCATTGCCTTCCCACAACTGTGAATTTTCATGTCGATGGTCTTAGGGGTGAAGAGTTATTGTTAACTTTTGACTCTGCAGGAATTGCTCTTTCAAATGGCAGTGCATGCTCTTCAGGAGGTGGGCGACCCAGTGGCGTTTTAAAAGCAATGGGTTATTCAGAAGAGATAGCAACCCATTCTGTCCGGGTTAGTTTTGGTGAAGCAAGTATGCAGGAAGACATTGATGCCATCTTAAAAACATTAGCAAACCTTGTGCGAGCAAAAAAACGTGCTAAGACTCAATAGAAGATCGTAAACGAAACTCATCATCTGAGTTCTCGATAAAGTGATAAGGTTGCGTGATGACTCCTCGCTCTCATTTTTTTACCCTCTGGCTTGCGTGGCGTTACATCGTAGCGAAAAAAGGTAAAAGTCTTTCTTTTATGACCACAGTTTCCATCTGTGGTGTTGCCATTGGCGTAGCGGCTTTGGTCACTGTCCTTTCCGTGATGGGTGGTTTTGAATACGACCTGCGCAGTAAAATGTTTCGAGGCTTACCTCATTTTGAAATTTTTAATAAGGAAACATTGGCAGGTTTTAGCCTTCTAGAACATTCACTCGATAGCTTTAAAAAAATATATCCTGAAGCGGAAGCTGTTGAACCTTTCATCAAAGCAGATGTCGTTCTCAAACATCGTAAAAACCTAGCCTCTGCGACTCTTTTCGGCATTGACCCCCAACTCGGTGGAAAACTCTGGGGTTTTTTTTCAAACAAATTCGATGGGCAAATTGACGAACTTGATCTGAAGAAAAAATCCTCAAACGAAAATTCTGAACTCGTCGGTGGCTTAATTCTTGGCGACAGCCTAGCTATCCAATTAGGGGTCAGTTATGGAGAGGAAGTTTTCATTCTGAGTCCCTATCCTAAAATCGGAGATGTTCTTAGCGGTGGGCAGATTTCAGGACGTTTTAAAGTCATAGGAATAGTGCAAACAGATAGTCCTCAAATCGATAGTAAGTACGCAATTGTATCTTTGACATCAGGTCGCAAATTTCTCCCTGACTATGATCCAACCTTGGAAAGTGAACAGTATGTTTCCGGTGTTGCCTTAAGTTTTGTTAATCCTGAACAGGTTACGGCTCTCAAAGACCGACTGAAAAAGTTCCCACACCTCGACGCGATCACATGGAAAGACACCAATAAATCTCTTCTCTTTGCACTCAAATTAGAAAAGTTCACTATGAGTGCCATCTTATTACTCATCGTTCTTGTTGCAGCTTTTTCCATAAGTGGGACCATCATGATGACCGTCTTTCACAGACGCAGTCAGATCGCACTCTTCTGCTCGTTGGGAATGTGTAAGGCGGATATCGCTAAAGTTTTTTTAGCGATTGGTTTTTTTATCGGAACTATCGGCGCTGTTATTGGCCTTATAATAGGACTTGGAATCTGCGTAGCGCTCTACTACTTTCAGTTCATTGATCTCCCTACAGGTATTTACTTTTTGAGTAAATTGCCTGTACATTTCTTACCTACAGAATATGTGATCATTGCGCTTTGTTCTTGGATCTTAAGCATATTTGCGGCGTTTTATCCTTCTCTGGTCGCTGCAAGACAAGACCCGGGTGCACTGTTGAGGTATTTGTGAGTCCTGATATTCCAAACGAAGTTATAGTTCTTAAAGACATACACAAAGTGTATCACGTGGAGGCGCAGTCTGTTCAAGCGCTGCGTGGTGTGAGTTTGAGTGTAAAAAAAAATCAGATCGTCGGAATTATTGGACGTTCAGGTTCTGGAAAAAGCACACTTCTTCACATCATAGGAACTCTAGACAAACCTACACATGGTAAGGTCTGGCTCAACGGAACAGACATGTCGACTCTGAGCGACAAACCTCAATCCCTTTTTCGTAATCGTTCCTTGGGTTTCGTTTTTCAAATGCGAAATCTTTTTAATGAATTTTCCGCTCTTGAAAACGTTATGCTTCCAGGCCTTATAGCTGGTCTGCCAAAGCCTATGGTCAAAGAAAAAGCTGTGAAAATGCTCAAAGCTGTAGGGTTGCCGCACAGGGAGCAACACAGGCCTGGAGAACTTTCGGGGGGTGAACAACAGAGGGTTACCATTGCGCGAGCGCTCTTGATGACACCACCTATACTACTTGCGGATGAACCTACAGGAAATTTGGACAAACACACAAGTCTTGCGATACAAAGTTTACTGCTTGAGCTTTGTGAAACATATAAAACAACCATGCTTTTAGTAACTCATGATCTGGATCTTGCAAGTCGCTTGCCTCACCAAATTGTGATGGAAGATGGAATGATTATGGATAGGGGTGATCTTTGAAGTTTATTAGATATTTCATCTTTTTGTTGCTGCTTTCCAATACTCTCAATGCCGCTGTGATTACAGACATCATCACAGAAGGGAACACAAGGGTAGAATCCGATGCCATACTCGGAATTCTGTCTTTGAAAAAAGGGAGTCCTCTTAACCCTCAATCTGTTGCAAAAGACATCAAATCACTTTTCGAACTCGGATATTTCTCAGACATTCGTATTTTCAAAATGGAAACTGAAAAAGGGACCATCGTAAAAATCAAAGTTGTTGAAAAACCAGCGATTGTTAACATCCGATTTGAAGGTTTAGACGAGCTCAAAGAGGATGATTTTAAAACCCTTCTTGACACAAAAACCTTTATGATTGTGAAAGAAGGAACGATCGCAAACGATGTTCGAAAAATTGAAAAAAAATATGCTGAAAAAGGGTTCTATTTAGCGAAAGTCGATTACAAACTTGAAGAAAAAAATGCGAACGAAGTTGAACTTGTTTTTATAGTGGATGAAAAGGGGAAAGTCTTAGTAGGGGATGTTCATCTTTTCGGAAATCATTATTTTTCAGATAGTGAATTGATCGAAAATCTTGCAACAAGACCCTATACGCGTGCAGGAGCTTACGGTTCTGGTTCTCTCTTTCAAAAAGAATATTTGAATAGAGATGTTGAGTTCCTTTCTTTTTATTACAAAGACAACGGTTTTGCGAATGTCAAAGTTTCCAAACCCATTACAGTTATGGATTCGGATCAGAAATTTGTACGCGTGAGTTTTCAGTTGGAAGAAGGCTTACAGTACAACATAGGGACACTCAGCACTTCCGAAGATGGCGTTGAGAGATTGATTCCCGAAGAAGACTTACTCAAAGTTATGCAGCTCAAATCTTCACAGTTATTTCGTTATTCGAAATTTGTAAAAGATGTAGAACTTCTCGTCGATAAATACGGAGATTTAGGATATGCCTACGCAGATGTAAATCCCCGCACAATATTTCATGACGACACGAAAACAGTCGATATTCATTTCGAAGTCACTAAGGGTGAAAAAGTCTATTTCGGTGAAATTGTCATCAGTGGAAATACAAAAACGAGAGACAATGTCATACGAAGGGAATTTGCTGTCAATGAAAGTGAACTCTATAGCGGAACCAAACTCACGAAATCAAAAGCGGATGTAAACAGACTTGGCTTCTTCGAAGAAGTTCAAGTTTTAAAAGAACGTCAAGCAGACAAAGAAGATGTCATTGATCTTAAAATTAAAGTTAAAGAGAAACCAACAGGCCAAGTGCAGGCCTCTCTCGGTTATTCCCCTGGCGGAGAGCGTAGAGCTTCCTGGTTTGGTCAAGCTCGTTATGATGAAAAAAATCAATCAGGTCGTGCATGGACTAGTTCCTTCACGGGCCGTTATGCAAATATAAAAGATTGGGACCTTGAAGCTGGAATCAGCGATCCGAAAGTTTACGACAGCCCATGGTCTTTAGGTCTCTCTGTTGCAGAACGCAGACTAACGAGAATCTATACTTCAGAAATCGAAATTCCTGAATCTCAATCCAGCATAGGTTTGACTGTAGGTCGAGATATCATCGAACTTGTCAGAGGCTTCCTTACACTTCGACACACCTATACCAAACAATTGAAACAGGTTTTCGTATTTGAAGGTTTCGTATCTCAGGGTGTTAAAAACACTATGGTACTGGGATTGAGTCGAAAAGATCTCGACAATAATCTTGATCCAACTCAAGGAAATTGGGTTTCTGTTTCTCATGCGATCAATGGAGGACCCTTGCGTGGAGACTTTCAATATATGGAAAGTCTCGGTGATGCATGGTTGTATTTACCTGTCGATTTCACAGAAACTTACCGAACATACTTCCGTTTACGAGGGGTAATGGGGAAACTTTGGTCCTTCAGAGATCAGGCTATCCCCCCCTCCGAACGCTATAGGTTAGGGGGTTATGATAACCTTAGAGGTTACGCATATGGGACCGTAAGTCCTCAAGACCGAAGGATCAAAACACCGCTAAACGGCTATTATGATTACTATTTGGGGGGAGATAAGGAATTATATTTCCAATTCGAGTATATTGTTCCTCTGATTCCAAAAGCAGGGATTAAGGCTGTTTTCTTTGCAGATGCTGGTCGTACCTATCTGGAAGAAGAAGGTTTTGTTCTTGAAAATTTGAAAAAAGATGTAGGATTTGGTTTCCGCTGGTTGACTCCCATCGCACCTTTCCGTTTTGAATGGGCTTATCCTTACATCGATGAGAAGCGTACTTTTGGTGACTTGCAGTTTATTTTCACACTTGGCTATTAGCCATAACATGAGGTTCTTATGAAGATGAAATTTTTAGTAAAATTAAATTCTGTTCTTCTTCCTTTCGCATTATCCGCAGTTTGTTTAGCAACTGACAAAAATACAGATGAACAAAAAACGCAAACACAATCTCCACGATTCGGGATCGTTGACATGCAACGCATCATACTTACAGTCGATGAAGGTAAAGACGCTCGAGCAGGTTTAGAAAAAGAAATCAAAGCAAAAGAAGAAGAGTTCAAGAAAAGAAAAGAAGGACTCGATAAGCTCAACAAAGAATGGAAAGAAGAAGCTCCCATCTTGAGCGAAGAAGCACGCGCGAGGAAGCAACAAGATTTCCAAGATAAAGTCGTCGAATTTCGTAACGATGAGATGACATTTCAAAATCAAATCAAACAAAAAGAAGGTCAAGCAACTCAGCGTATTGCGATGAAGGTTACAAGCTTGGTCGATAGTTTGGTTAAAAATGAAAACATCGATGCCGTTTTTGAAGTCAACAGCTCTGGTTTGCTCTATGTTAAAAATCCAGTCGATCTCACCGAAAGTGTGATTAAGAAATATAATGAAACTGCAAAATTAGAGAAGAAAACAAAAGGCGTTACGAAGGAAGCTTCAAAACCTGTTACAGATAAAAAGAATCTCTAATTTTTTCCTCCCAAGGATCTCTTATGGAAACACCTAAATTTGAACTTCCACTCGATGTTGTGGCTATTCAGAAAATCATTCCTCATCGTTATCCCTTCCTCCTTATTGATAAGGTAACTGCACTCGTTCCTGGCAAGAGTGTTGTTGCCCTTAAAAATGTATCGATTTCAGATCCGATCTTACAAGGTCACTTTCCAGGGAAACCTATATACCCTGGTGTATTAATGGTCGAGGGTATCGCTCAAGCAGCGGGTGTCCTTGGTGTGTTATCTGTCGACGAAAAAGTGGAGACTGTTCTGTTGGGTGCTATTCAGGAAGCCCGCTTTCGTCGCATTGTAGAACCTGGAACAACTCTGCGATACGAAGTCACTTTGGAAAAGCAAAGAGGTGGGTTCTGTTGGTTTAAAGGAAGTGCATACGTAGACCAAGAAATTGCTGTAAACGTTACATTTTCAGCGCTAATGAAATAGGTCCATAGAGAAAGGCTGAACGTGAGTAGAAAAGAACTAAAAATCCATCCGACTGCTGTTATCGAAGACGGAGCAGAGATCGGTGTGGGTGTGGAAATTGGAGCATATTCTGTCATCGGTTCTAAAGTTATTCTGGAAGATGGGGTCAAACTCGGCTCACATGTTTGTATCAGCGGAAGATCTCACATCGGTGCACGTACTCAAGTCTGGCCTTTTGCAAGTTTAGGGACAAGCCCCCAAGATCTGAAATATCGAGGAGAAGACACTGCTTTTATTTGCGGTGAAGACAACATGTTCCGTGAATATGTCACCGTCTCGATTGGAACGGAAGGTGGTGGAGGTCTTACATCGATAGGTTCCAACAATCTTTTTATGGCCAGTACACACATTGCTCACGATTGTAGAATCGGGAATCGATGCATTCTTGCAAACGGAGCGACACTTGCAGGTCACATCGAAGTCGATGACGGAGCCGTGATCGGTGGTCTTGCAGCAATACATCAATTCGTTAAAATTGGTTCTTTAGCTATGCTTGGTGGAGGGTCCATGGTTGCACAAGATGTTCCTCCTTTCGTGATGGTCTCTGGTGATCGTGCAAAACCTATAGGTCTGAATAAAACCGGCATCGAACGTGCAAAATTCTGCGATACAACTGTTGCCAATATCAAAAAAATGTACAAATCCCTTTATCTCTCTTCTCTTTCTTTAGAAGATGCAAAAAAAGAAATTCTCAAGCTCACTTCTGAAGGTAACGAAATAAAAATTTTCATCGATTTCCTCAACCGAAGTAGTCGAGGTGTTTGCCGTTGAAGCGTTCGAACCATTGGTTGATTTCAGTTGGTGAACTTTCAGGAGATCTGCTTGGGGCAGATCTTGTCCATGAACTGAAAGCCGCAGCTCCGGATCTTAAATTCAGCGGGATTGTAGGTCCTTCTTTGATAGCAGAAGGGGTGAATGCTGTAGCAAGTATCAACGAACTCAATGTAATGGGTGTTTCTGAAGTTCTCAAAAAACTTGCGAGCATCAGCATGCTTAAACGTCGTATTCTCGAATACGTAGATCGCAATGAAATCAAAGTAGCAATTTTAGTCGACTTTGCAGGATTTCATTTACAACTTGCAGAAGAACTTAAATTGCGAGGTGTCTACGTCATTCAATACGTAGCTCCCAAACTTTGGGCTTGGGGTCGGCATCGCATATCAAAGCTCCGGGAAAACGTAGACCTTCTTCTAGCAACCTTTCCTTTTGAAGAAGAATACTTCCGCAAAGAGGGTATCAACTGTCACTACATTAAATGCCCGATTGCAATCAGAACGGAATCCATTCAAGCAAACAAAAAAGATTTAGGATTTGATGATAACAAAGTCGTCTTTGCTTTCTTGCCTGGAAGTCGTATTCAAGAAGTACATCGCCTAGTTCCCCCCATGCTTTCTATTGCAAAAAAAGTAAAAAAACTTCTACCAGAAGCAGAATTTATCATTCCCATTGCAAGCTCCCTTCGCAATTCGAAATCGCGGAAAATGATGCTTCAACATAAACAAGAGTCTGTATATTTTGTTGAGAGAAACAGTCTTGAAGTTATGTCTGCTGCGGATGCAGCCCTTGTTGCTTCAGGGACAGCCACTTTAGAGTGCGCTTTATTGATGACCCCTCTTGCGGTGATTTATTCGATGAACCCATTTTCATACTTTCTTGCAAAAAAGAAAGTTCAAATACCTTGGGCTAGTTTGGTCAATATTTTGAAATCCAAATTTCTTGTTCGAGAATATCTCCAACATTTTGATGAATCCAAAGTTGCAGAAGAACTTGTATCACTCGCTAGAAATGAAGAGAAACGAGCTTCCATGTTAAAGGAATTTGCTGAATTACGTAGGGATTTAATAGAACTTAAATCTACAAGTGCCATCACACACATTTTCAACGCATTGAAGATGAATCATGTCACAAGCTAGTCTGCGAAAAATTGTATTCCGCATATTTTTTGATCCTATTTGGGAAAAGAAGAAAAATTTGTGCTTACTTATATTTTCTCTTCTTCTCTTAGCAGCTTCTCAAAGTCTTTTTCTTCTTCTTATTGGTCCATTCTTGAAAACCATGTTTTCTCTCGAAAAAGGATCCGCACTTCTTAGTGGAGCAAATTTTCTTTCTCCAAGAATGCAAGCTTTATTACCTACACTCAGCCAAATGACTTTTGAAAAAAGCACCCTTATAATGGCTGTCCCTGCTTGCATTGTCCTTGCAGCCTTTCTTAAAAACATAGCAAGTTATCTTTATCAAGTTCAATCAGCTTATTTTGGATTGCTCGTAGCTAAACGCTTCCGAGATAGGCTATTTTCAGGGATTTTAAATCAATCTTTCCGAGATATACTCCTACGCTCCCCTGCAGAGTGGATGTCTGTTCTTATGAACGATGTTCTCTTTCTTCAAAATAAATTTTCAGATATTGCGAACGGTTTGGTACGTGATTCCATACTTACATTCGCAGCTTTCTGCACACTCTTTTTTATACACTGGAAGACAGCTTTAGTTATGTTAACAATCACCCCCTTCATTGCTTGGGGAGTGGGAAAAACTGGAAAAAGAATTTCTCAATACACTGAAGCCTTCCAAAAAAAATTAGCAAAACTTGCGGACCTCGTTTTGGAATCACGTAAAAGATTTGAATTTATAAAAGCTCATAATGCAGAAACTTTCGAACATAACCGCTTTGAAACGATTAACAATGAATACTTCCAAACCATCTGTAAATCCATTTTCGTACGATCTATTTTCGCCCCTTGTTTGGAATTCTTGAGCTATGGGATTTTTGCATGCATTCTCATTTACCTCTCCCGAGGAGGGATAAACAGTCACTTTTCTGCAACTGATATGATTGTTTTTCTTGCTGCTTTAGGTGCTATTATGCGACCTCTGAGACAAATAGGTGAACAGCTCACACAATTTCATGAAACGAAAGGTGCTTTAGGAAAGTGCCTGCTCTTACTTCTCAATCTATCTAAAAAATCTGATGAGCCTTTGAGACCTTTGCCAAATTCTTTTTCAAAAAATACAGCTTACGAAATTGTAAAGCTCAGTTCTGGTTTTGACACGCGCATCATGATGGAAGCTGGACCCTTGAATATCTATAGAGGACAATCTATAGCCATCATAGGCCCCAGCGGGGGTGGGAAGTCTACACTCTTACGAACACTCTCCGGTCTTTTGAATTCTATGCACTGGGAAGGAAATCTAAGTCATCAGGATCTTGCTTCTTATACGTCTTTTGTCAGCCAAGTTCCCTTTCTCTTTGACGACTCTATACTTGGAAATTTGAACTATGGTTTACATGAAAAAAGGGGAGTATCCGAACTCCTCCCGTATTTCGAACTTGTTGAAATCCAAGAAGAGCTTTTGAAATTTAATAACGGGATTCATACGAATATCAAAGCTATAAGCAGCAATATCTCAGGAGGACAAAAACAAAGATTGGTCCTGATCAGAGCCTTACTCCGCAATAAATCTATACTCCTACTTGACGAAGCTACCTCTTCTATAGATCCTAAGATGGAAGAAAATATAGTAAGCAAACTCCTTAAATGGGGACGAAGTCAAAGCACAAGTATAGTTGCTGTCACTCATCGACTCAGCTTAGTACATAAATACGACTGTATATGGTTTGTAGAAAATGGAAGGGTTGTTGCCAATGGTACTTTTAAAGAACTTATGAATCAAGAACGGTTTAAAGCTTTTTACGATGCATCACTATAACCTTTATCTTCCGCTTAAAGAACAATCGAAAGTCTATCGATATTTTGCCAGCTTTTTAAGTTTTATTTTTTCTGTCGTTGTGAAGGCCCGTAACACCCTCTATGATTACGGAATAATAAAATCTGTAAAAGTTCCAGGTTTTACAATATCTATTGGCAATTTAACCCTTGGAGGAACAGGAAAATCTCCTGTCCTTATGCAAATTACTCAGGATCTTCTCGAAAAGCGTTCAAACCCTGCTATTCTTACAAGAGGGTATAAAAGTTCACTCAAGAAACATGAATTCGCATGCATGCTTAATGGGAAAATCATCAAGAAAAATTTTAATCACAATTCTTTCGCCCTTCCCGATGAAGCTCGCATGTATTCTCAAAAGCTTCCTACAGTACCTGTAATCATAGGAAGAAATCGCTCTCAAGCAGCTTTTTGGTTTCTAAATTTAGATATACAAAAAGTCAGTCATTGGATACTCGATGATGGATTTCAACACAGACAGATTTCCCGGGATTATGACCTCGTTCTCCTTGATGCAAAAAAACCTTTTGGCAATGGCAAACTCTTCCCCTTAGGCTCTTTGCGAGAACCCCTCTCCTCTTTGAAAAGAGCAGACTGTATATGTTTTACACGAGCTGATGAAAATTTTCCCTCATTGAAAGATGAAAATACTGTCTCTCATTTTTCAAAACCTATTTTCAACCTACAATTCGATTTCAAATTGCGCAGTTTGAACCCAGAAATAGCTTTCACAAAAGAATGGGAACCGGTACTCCTGATGTGTGGGATTGCTCAACCTGAGTACTTTCTTTCGCAGATTCAAAACAAGAACATTGAATTCGCAAAAACTTACATAGTTCCTGACCATGGGGACTTTGATAGGCAAAAAATGCAGGGTCTCCTAAAAGATTGCAAATCTATTCTTAGTACTGAGAAAGATTATTGGAGAAATCCTTTAATTTTTAGCAATATCGACAAACCTTGTTTCCTAGCAGAACTAGAACTTTCTCCACTTAAATCAGATTCAAATTCTCTTTTTACTTTCCTTTATCATTTGAATAAAAAATTATAATTTGATTCTAAGTCCCACGTATTAGAATTTTTATCCTATTTTACCTAGTCGAAACCTTGCGAGTGAAGTCTATTAAAAACTATAATGAAGTTGATCTACTTTCTTATTTTTTATCTTAAGAAACTGACCTTTCGGAGAGACTTATATGGCAAAGCAAGATCCGTTTACAAAAGAAGATGGGCAGTCCAAAGAAGATTTTATCGACTTCAGTGACCCTGCAGGTGGATTCCCAAAAAGAGGGGGTAATCGTAATAGGATTATTCTCGCAACACTCGTTCTCGCTGGACTTGCTGGTGGCGCAGTCTATTACTTTACACAAGAAGAAGAAGAAATCTCCAATGTTGCAATGGAAGAGCCAAAAGTTCCAAAAGCTCCAAAAGAACATCAAATGCCGAAACCACCACCTCCTCCTGTTGAAATGAATGCTGCAAATAATCCAGCAACACCTCAGAAAATGGAAACACCGAGCAATGTGAATGCAATGCAAAATCATCCTCCAAAAGAAGAAATTCCTGCAAAAACTCTGCCTCCTATGGAAGAAAATACAGAACGCCCTGTGAAAAGACACCATCATTACAAAGCTGAAATGGACAACGAAAGCATGGGTGAAGGTGCTGCATCATCACATACAAGAATGAAGCAAATGAATGCAGCAAAAAGAGATATCGCAATTCTCGAACCTAAAAATGGTGCCACCCTAGTGAAAGATACTGGAATGGTTTCATGGAGAGGTGATCATTACGTAACGTATTACAGGGTTGAGATCACCAACAAAGGTTGGGCAAACCCAAGTTACCGCTTCGCAACTACCGGAACACAAATGCAAGTTCATAACGTCCCACAAGGCGCTTATGACATGAGAATCGGAGCATTTTCTGAACTTTCTGGACGTTGGGAATATACAAACCCCATCAAAGTCACGGTTCAGTAAGCACTTTCACAAAGCCTTTTTCTGTACACATCAATTTCAATTTAAAGTCCCAAGAATCTCTTGGGACTTTTTTTACATAAAATTCAGAGAAATTCACTCCTATAGAATAAACACTTGGATGCTTCACAAGAAAGTTATCGTAGTAACCTCTTCCATAACCCAATCTATATCCATATTGATCCATCGCTAAGTTAGGGACGAGAACTACAGTTTTAGCATCTGCTTGCAAAAGCTCCGAACTCGAAGGAGGCTCTTTCAATTGAAATGACTTTTTTTCTAGGACAGTGTCTTGATCCCACTTTCTAAACACCATTTCTTCTTTAGAAAGGATACAGGGCAAAGCAAGATTTATTTGCCCCCACAATTGAGTTGATAACATTTCCACCGCTGGTTCTTTGCCAATGGAATAAAACAAAAAAAGTTGTGAGCAATTTTTAAATTCTAAAATGAATTTTAATAGATGCTTACAAAGAGTTTCTGTTCGTACAAGTCTTTCGCGTTCTTCAATTTTTTCTCGTTCAGCGAGATAGAAAGTTCTTAACTCTTGTTTATTCATTTGTAGCTTGCAGCCCTTTTTAGATGTCGTAATATTCCCGCTCTTTGCTCATATCAAAGATACTATGTTTTCCCAACCTAGGAGCGTTTTTCATGTTGATGAATCGTAATGGCTCAAAAGAGATGTACAGAGTAGCGCAAACATTAATTCCAGGAGGAGTCAATTCCCCTGTGAGATCTTTCCGTGCAGTTGATGACTTCCCTTCTTTTATTCAAAAAGCGAAAGGTTCGAAACTCTGGGATGTCGATGGTAATGAATACATCGATTATATTATGAGTTGGGGTGCCGTTATTCTTGGTCATGCTCACGAGGAAGTTGTTCAAAGCGTATGTGAAGCTGCGCAAAGAGGCTTCGGTTACGGAGCATCAACCGAAGGTGAGAACCTTCTCGCAAAACGTATTCTTTCTGCACTGCCAGCTATGGACCTTGTTCGCTTTGTATCCAGCGGTACAGAGGCCTGTATGACAGCCATCCGCATCGCACGGGGGTACACCCAGCGTGAAAAATTTGTCAAATTCACTGGAAATTATCATGGCCACTCCGACCCCCTTCTTGTTGCAGCGGGCTCCGGAATTGCTACTTTCAGCTTGCCTTCCAGCAAAGGCGTTCCTCAAAGCGCTGTAGAAAACACCTTAGTCGCCCCTTACAACAATTTAAATTATGTCAAAGAGCTTTTTCGCCTTAATAAGGGTGAAATCGCAGCTGTTATGCTTGAACCTTTTGTAGGGAATGCCGGATTTATTCGCCCTTCTGAGAATTTTCTTCAAGGTCTCCGGGACCTTTGCTCGGAGGAAGGGGCTTTGCTCATTTTTGACGAGGTTATGACCGGCTTCCGCGTTTGCTGGGGGGGAGTCCAGAATCTCGTGAATATAGCCCCCGATCTAAGCACCTTTGCTAAAGTCATAGGTGGAGGCATGCCCCTTGCTGCTGTAGGGGGGAAAAAAGAAATTATGTCTCATCTCGCCCCCTTAGGCGATGTTTATCAGGCAGGAACCCTTTCCGGGAACCCTATAGCCGTAGCTTGTGGGCTTAAAACATTAGAGATCTTGGGTAAAGAAGGGACCTATGCTAGACTCACAAAAACCACGCAAACGCTTTTGAAGGGTATTTCGGAAATAGCAGCGGAATATGGCATAAAGGTTCAAGTGGATGGTGAAGGTGGCATGTTTGGAATCTTTTTTTCGGACGAACCCGTTCGATCTTTTGAAGATGCTAAAAAAAGCGATTCTGAAATGTTTAAAAAATTTTTCAAAGGCCTTTTAAACAGAGGGATCTATTGGGCGCCTTCTCTTTTCGAAGCGGGTTTTATTTCTCTTGCTCACACAGAAGACGATATTTTTAAAACGATAGACATCATTGAACAAGTATTCAGAGACATAGCTTGATGAATCACGACCCTAAAATTCAACGTCTGAAGATTGGTATGATTCCTTTTTGGAATCTAGCTCCATTTAGACAAGAACTTCTTCGCGATCGCAACTTGAATATAGATATGAAAGTAGGTTCACCTACTTTTGTCAATAAATGTCTACAAGATGGAGAGATTCATCTTGCACCGAGCTCGAGCATCTGCTTGAACTATCCTGGTTTCGAAATGGCTTTACCTCTTGGTATTGCCAGCGATGGTTTCGTAAGAAGTGTTTATGTTGGACTTCAAGCTGAACACTTACCTTTGCTTGAGATTTTGAGCGCACGTCTTCCCTTGCTCAAAAACATTTTCAAATCTGCTCAATCAGGATTTGATTTTAATGCTCGATACATTGCACAGCACATCAAAGAAGCTGTCCAGGATATGCCTACACTTCCTCTCAACGAATGTCCTCCATTGAAATTTCCAAATTCCTCAGCAAGCAGTGTAATGCTGAGTAAAATTTTATATTTCTTATGGTTCGGACATGATGCTTACAAATTCATGTCTGCAAGAAATTTTGCTCCACTATCAGGCGGACAAAAAGCAATAGAACTTTTGATTGGTGACGAAGCCCTGATTCGACAAAATTCGTATGCGAAAACGATTGACCTCGGACAATTCTGGAAGGACCTTAGTGGCCTTCCTTTTGTTTTTGCAGTGTGGCAAAGCAAAGGATTGTGTTTGAATGGTTGGCGCAGAAAGATTTTAGAAGTTGGTGAACTTGCTGAAAAGAAAATGCGGGTAGAGCCTACAGATTACTTACCTGTACTTCCACCCCTAGATGATTCCGGTTCTCCAATCCCTCTCATTGATTACTGGAAAGAAATTAAATATAAACTCGGTCCAGAAGAATTCCGCGGACTGCTTGTATTTCTTTGTCTGTCTCGTAAGCTCTCAGAACAGGCACTGGATCACGAGATTGCGGTTAAGCTTCTTCGTTGGCAAGAGGCTTGTCAACCTTCTGCAACTTAGTTTTCTTTTATCCCCCATTCATCATGTATTTTGAAAAATTCAAGTGAATTACCAATCACAGAATCAAAACCAACAAAAGGATCAAAGGACCTAATATGTGGAAAATCAAAATTGAACTCGCTCGAAGCGTTTCGCGTTCTCGCTCGTGCTTGCTAGGAAGGAGAATGAACTCCTCCCTAGCAATTTTTTTTCCGATTCATCCCCTCCCAAATTTGAAAGTTCCACAAGCTTCGCAAGTTCCACAATCAAATTATGGAAGGAGTCTTCTCAGGTTTTTTCGATAAAATTTTGAACATGTCACTGGCTGACACACACAAAAAGTCCTAGAACTCTCCCTAGGAGAGCTTATGACTTATTTGATTCCTACAATTTATACATCCATCCTCCTCGTATTTTGTATGAGTCTCTGTATTCATACGCTCTCTCATTTCGAATCACTTCATCTTCGTATTCAATCCCTTTCACAAGCAGATGCAGAATTCCTTGCATGCGCACAAAGGAAGGCGAATTTCAAAAATATAGAAGACTCTTATCGATACTTGGAACGTCAATATCCGCATCTACAAGACACACTTTTCTTCCTTCGCAACACATTTCAAAGTGTACTTTTAAACCAGGGAATATCCTGTACCCATAAATTTTTTGAAAACACGAAGACAGACGCCAAATATCAACACAATCTTCACCTTCCCAAACACTGGCCTAACTGGATTTATTCCGCGCAGGAGGCTTTCTAATGCAAGTCTTTTACGGATTCCTTATTTGCATTTTTTTCTTCTCTTGTTTTTTGGAGTTCTCAAAACGAATTTTCATAAAACTACAAAACGCCTCACACTCTTTTCTCAACAACACTGAAGACTGTCCGGCAAATTGGACCGCTTATGCTTATTCTGAAAATCCAAAACATTGTATCGCTCCCTCTTTCGATCACAACGCGTTATACATACCAAAAGGAGCCCATCCACCAGCCCTCTGTCTTTTTACGGAGGAACTAAGAATTAATCATGACACTCTCATCAAAATCGAGAAAGAAAATCCGCGATGCCAGTATCTCTAGAAAAACTTCCTCCTTTACTGTCTCATTTCTGCTGCATTTGTATCGGACTTCTTCTTTCTTATTACATTTCATCAGAGACCGTTTCTGAATCAGATTTTTTACCTAAAAAAATATATCTTTCGTTTAGTGAATATTCTTTTAAGAAAGATTTAAGTTCTACTTTACCTGGTAGAAAAATTCTCTTCGGGAAAACTGAATCCAAAAATTCTTTATGCTTATTCAAAGATCTCCATGCAGTGGTTGTTCAAAACGAACCTTTTCTCGTAGCAGCATTTCCCCTAAAATCTGCTGGAAAAATCTCCGAACTACTCAAAGAGAAAAATAAAACAAAACTCAAAATCATTCCTGACTCTACTCATTCCTTTAATTTTTGTTCACATACCGAGATTGAATATGGCTATTCTGAATAAAATTTTTCTTCTCTTTTTTATTTTAACTCCTGAAAGGGTTTGTGCTTATAAAAACAAATATCCTGATCGAAATAAAAACATCCTTGTCTCCATTGGTGAACATTATGAAATCCCATCAGAGGAAGGAATGAAGATTCAGATCTCGCGAAAGGGGCTCATCGACGCTCAAGTTTTTCCCTCTTTCATTCGCATAGTGGGGATCAAAGAAGGCCTTGTAGTCCTTACCCTTTCAAAAGGACAGGAACAGTACGATGACTACAAATATTTTATCAATGTTAGGAAAGAAGAAGACCTCCCCCTCGTATCTGAAGATCTTGAAAAGCTCGCTCATGCAGCGGGTCTTCATTACTCTCAAGACCACGTACATATAACAGGGATATCAAAACACTATCTGTTCTTTTATAAAGTCAAAACTTTATGTGAGAAAAAACAAAACTGTTCTTTTGACGCTCAACTTTCTAAAGAAGCCGTTATAAATTTAAAAAATTCACTCGAAAAATCTATACATAAAGATAATGAAATACAAATCCAAGAAAAGGGCTCGATACTTCTATTCACACCATGCAGCGACAACGTAAAAAATAATGATCAAAAAAAAATAATCGAGCATCAAATAGGAAGTGAATACATAAGAAAGAATGTGCATATCGCATGTAAAAAAGATGTTTACACGGGATCTTTCACTCTTTTTTCAAAAATGATTGTGATGGATTCTAGTATAGCTAAAGACATAGGGCTTCAAAGTAATCTGCTTACAGACGCAAATTTGGGTTTAGGTAGGCCAACGTTCTCAAGCAACTTAGATTTGAATCTCAATGCAGCACTTATGAATCACAAAGCAAAAATTGTAGGGGAACCTGTCATTTATCTATTGAGTGGTGTGGAAGCACGAGCTGAAAGCGGTTCCGAATTTTTAGTTAAGAGACATAATCGTGATTCTGAAGATTCCAAAAACCCTGCAAGTTATACTTGGAAAAAAGTCGGTTTGGATTTAAAGGTCAAAGTTTTTCCCATAGATGAATCGAAGGTACGACTTCAATATTCTTTTTTGATTTCGACTCCTTCTTCTAAGGAAACAGGAATTATTCATCGCAACCGATTGGAGAGTGAAATTGAGTTGAGTTTAGAACACTCCGCTGTTGTGGGTGGCATTCAATTTAAAACAAATGGAGAAGAAAAAAGTTCTATTCCGTTTTTGGAGTCCATACCCATTCTAGGTCCTTTATTGAAAAAAGTTGGGGAGACAGAAAGTGAGTCTCACATATTTCTGTATTTTTATCTGACAAAAACGGAACCGACTGTGGATCAATTAGAGAAAGGAGGCACTCTTTGATTTTTTTTTAAGCTCTTCGAAAACTATAGGAGGAACCATACGAGAGATATCTCCCCCCATGAGCGCGACGTCTTTCACAAGAGAAGAGGAAATATGACCAAGTTCCTGGCTGGTAGGAATAAAGATGGTTTCTATAGAGTGATTTAGATTTTTATTCATCATTGCCATCTGCATTTCATAACCGAAGTCAGCTTCTGAGCGTATACCTCGGACCATAACGGTAGCTTTTTGTGATTTTGCAAAGTTAACAGCGAGACCTTGGAAGGAATGCACGGAAATATTGTCGTTGATGCCTTTGCAAACTTGAGTGAGCATTTCAATTCTCTGAGACACTGTGAAAAAAGGAGCTTTCTGGACATTTACCCCTATGGCAACAATCAATTTTCCAAAAAGTAAACTTGCGCGCTGAATAACGTCACAATGGCCTTTGGTAAGTGGATCGAAGGTACCCACATAAATTCCGATTCCATGACTATTGATTCCATTCATAGCTTTCTCCAAAGAACGAGAGAACAAGCACCATATTTGCGAGTTTTCACCAGTTCCCACTGAGGGTCTACAAGTAATTTTTCCTTCTCTGCTTTTTCCAAGTCCTCTGCTCGCATCTCCATGAAAAGCAAAGCACCTGCTTGTACAAAATCAGACAATTCTTTTCTCAAAAAAAGACTCCACTGGAGACTTTCCACATAAGGAGGATCTGCCCAAACGATGTCAGGCGGGGCACGTAAAAGAAGCCGTTTCCATACCTTATCCAGTTCATTTGAAAAAAGTAGGGATATAGGTGGCGATTCTCCATTGCTCAAAAAACGCTTTTTTGCCTCAACTAAGTTTTTGTTAAGAGCTGAAATTGCCTGCTTTTCCGATTCTACAAAAATGCACTCACGTGCACCTAAGCTCAAAGCTGAAAGGCCTATGGCTCCGGATCCTGAAAAGAGGTCCCAAAATACCAGACCCGAAAGGTCATTCATCAAAATGTTAAAAACGGCTTCTCGAACTCTGGATAAAGTTGGTCTTGTAATCTGATTCTTCGGCATTATAATGCCCATTCCGCGGAGGGAACCTGAGCTGATTTTCACTGTTTCTCAATCCCGTATGATTAATAAATATTGATTTAACCGTCTGTTATTTTAATTTCATCACTGATCACACCCGTTAAACCAAACTTTTCGTTTCAGGGGGCGCAGGCATTTCATGGGTATAAGGCAAGTCAACGAAGCCATCGAAGCTTCCGGTATCAATGAGTGGGGAGCAGGATATTTTTCCATCGCAAAGTCTGGAAATATCGTGTGCCATCCAACCGCAGAACAAGAGAGTTCTATACCGTTGTACGATATTGTCACTCAAGCTAAAGAGTTAAATATTCGTACTCCAATGATCATTCGCTTTCCTCAAATCATTCGAAGTCAAATGACCTCGATGCATAAAGCCTTCAAAAATGCACAAGCCGAATTCAAATACCCAGGCCAACACTTCGGAGTTTTCCCCTTCAAGGTAAACCAGCGAAAAGAATTTATCGATGCTATTGTTGCATGCGGTCGTGAAGTTCAATGGGGCCTCGAAGTCGGCAGCAAAACAGAATTTATGGCAGCTCTCAGCTATTCTATCGATAAAAATGCCCTTCTTATCTGCAACGGATTCAAAGACCAAGAATTCATAGAGCTCGCCTTTCTTGCCGCCTCTATGGGCCGTAAAACCGTCCTCGTCGTCGAGGGCCCCGATGAGCTTCAAATGTTCATCAACCAAATGAAAATTACAAAGCTACCCAAAGACCATTGGCCAGAGCTTGGACTCCGCATCCGACTCTATAGTCGAGGCTCAGGGAAATGGGAAAAGTCCTCAGGGGAAACTTCTAAATTTGGTCTGACCATCATTGAAATTATGCATGCTCTCAGCATGATTGAAAGCTTCGAGCTTACAGAAAAGCTCACGATGCTTCACTTTCATATCGGTTCTCAAATTACAGCAATCAAGAAATTTAAAAACGCTCTACGCGAAGCCGCACGAGTCTATGCAAAAATCGTGAAACTTGGCTTCAACCCTATACATCTCAACATTGGTGGGGGTGTGGGAGTGGACTATGATGGAAGTCAAAGCTCTGCTCAATCCAGCGCGAACTACAGTCTTCAACAATTTGCAAATGACGCTGTTTATGTGATCGGTGAAGTATGCCAAAGTGAAAAGGTTCCATGTCCAAATATCGTGACTGAATCTGGGCGTGTTATTGCTGCTTATCACTCCGTAGTTGTTACCGATGTTCGTGAAGTTCAAGGAGAAGAAACACTCGACGGAATTGACAACCCAAAATTCCGTCCAAGCTTGGGTGAAGTTCACAAAAGTGTTCGTGAGTTTTCTTTTATACTCGATAATATGACGAGCAAAAACTACGTCGAGTACTACCACGATGCGGTAGAGCTTTATGAAGATCTTTTTGCGCTTTTCAATCTTGGTTACTTAAGTTTGAAAGAAAGAGCTTTTGCAGAAGAGCTTTTCCACAAAATTTGTCTCCGAACGCTTCAACTGGAAACCGCACAAAAAGGTTCCGGCGAGGAGTTTTATAGTTTGCAGAAATTGAAAGTTGCAAAGTACCTTGCAAACTTTTCGATTTTCCAATCTATTCCAGACAGCTGGGCAATTGACCAACTCTTCCCCATACTTCCTATTTCTCGTCACCACGAAACACCAGAGCATCGAGCAACAATCGTAGACATCACCTGTGATAGCGATGGTTGCATTGAAAGGTACTCCGATACGGGAAATGAAAAATCCGAACTCAATCTCCACAGACCTAATGGTGAACCCTACTATCTTGGTTTCTTCCTCGTAGGCGCTTACCAAGAAAGTTTAGCAAACGAACACAATCTTTTTGGCGCTATCAACGAAGTGGAAGTAGTCATTAAAAACGATGGCTCCTGGAAAATTTCTAAAACAACCAAAGGAGATCCTATCAAGGAACTCCTCGTCTGCAGAAACTACAAAATGCAACAAATTGTTCAGAGTTATGGAAGACAGATTCGAGACGCCAAAAAGAAGGCTCTTCTTAAAAAAGATGAAGCAAACAACCTTCTTAAAAAGCTTAAATCTTATCTGGATGCATCCCCATACCTCGCTGAAAACACTTCTAACCCGCTAGATTCTTAGGCATAAATAGCCATTTCTCAAGTTTTTACCAAATCTGCCGATAACTTTCTTGAAGTCCAAGTTTACACAAAACAGGAACTCAAAAGGGGTCGGCCCGTGTTGTCTCTTGTCTATCGCATAGAAAAAGAAGGTGAATGGGAGACTGTATTCCTCAGCGGAAGAATCAACGAGGATGCAGCTATACCCCTCAATGGCCTTCTGGATAAGATAGGATCCAAGTGCAAATTAAATTTCAAAGATGTAATTGAGATCAATAGTTTGGGTGTACGTGTTTGGATTCACTTCATAAGAATTTTTGAAAAAACACGCTCCGTCATTTTGGAAGAATGTACTCCTGAAGTCATAAACCAGATCAATATGATTCCCAACTTCAAAGGTAAAAGCTCTATAAACTCCCTCTATGCTCGATACATTTGTGGAAAATGCGGAAACAACCATTTGGAATTATTCGCGGCTGGAAAAAATATGCCTAAGAATTCCACACACCTCAATCTTCCCATCTTAGAATGTTCTCAATGTGGTAGTAAGATGGAAATGGAAGACTTCGAAGAAGAATTTTTTGCTTGTCTCCAATAAGTTTGATTGAGGATCCGTCACAATGGAAGATCAATTGCCAGAGAGTGAACTCACTCGTGCGTTTAAAGTGTTTGAAAAATTTGCAAAGTCTCTCTTAGATCCATTTGCAGTGATCAACATGCAGGGCAAAGTTGAACGTTCAAACCTCCTTCTTGCTCAGCTTCTTCAAAAAAAAACCAAAGAAATATATAAAACAGAAAGTTTCGATTCTTTACTCACTTTGAAAATAGATGAAACGAGGCTTTCTGTAAAAAATCTATTGGAAAACGACCATCCCACGCGCATGGATGAAATTCATGGAACGGTTGGGAAAAAAGTTCTAAGTCTCATTATCGGTATATTCCCCATATTTTATAAAAATAAAAAACTAGGTATTTTCATCACCATCCGCGACATGAGTGCGGAAGCGCTCTTGCAAGACAAGTATAAAATCAAATCTACTCAATCCATCACAGATCAGCTAACAGGCCTCTACAACCGACACTATTTTGAACAGTATCTACCTTCTATACTTGACCAGATGGTAGGAGAAGGCGAAGAATACTCTATTTCTGTGCTTATGATCGATGTTGACCATTTTAAAAGTATCAACGACACCCATGGGCATATGGCGGGAGATATTATTCTTGAGTCCGTCGCTAAAAAGTTCAAAGAGATCTGCCGTAAATCCGATATTATTTGTCGCTATGGTGGAGAAGAATTTCTCATTATACTTCCTGGAGCTGATCTTCATGATTCAAGAATAGTTGCAGAAAAACTACGTAAAGCTATCGAAAATCATAGTATAGAATTCGAGAGTAAAAAAATAGCTCTCACAATCAGCATAGGAGCAGCTCAAATCAAAGTGGGGATGGAAAAATCAGAGCAGGCTATAGCTAGAGCTGATCGTGCTTTATATCAAGCTAAAGAAACAGGAAGAAATAAAACTCTCGTAAACGAGAATGGAAAAATCCGAGATTAAATTAAACTTTCTCAGATGCTTTTTTCAACCATTCATCCGCTAAGCGTTCTCTTTCCATGTTGAAGATTTGACCTTTCATTTCGAATTTTTTATCTTCAAAAACGTGTTTGCTCCAATCTATAGTAAGCATGACTTCATCTTTGAAAAACTCTTCGAAATAGAAATCAGCATAATCTATGAGGAACAACACGGCGTCTTTTGCGCTGAGATTTTCTTCTTTGTAAGCTATGCGCGCCTCTACAGGGTAATAGAATCGATCTATAGAATTACGAAGCAAAATACGAACTTTTGCAAAATCCGTATCAACGCCGTATTCCAATTCAAAAAACCGACCATCTAAATAACTCGCATATTTCGTATTTAGAATTTTAATGAGACTGTTTTTTTCTTCAACGTTAAGAATTTCTAGGTTGTTTGAAAGCATAGCGCTAAGCCCTCACAAATATCTTTGAAAATTTTAAGCTCTCTCATAGAAGCAATCGGATAGAAACGAACACGAGGAAGACCATCTTCCCCTAAAACTTCCTCAGGACGTTGAGGGAAACGGTTAAATACACCTTTCAAAGTTTCACAAAATTCAAACCCCATCTTGTCGAAAAGAGTTTTATCAACCCAATCCAACATCAGAGCATAATGTTGTTGTACAAAATATTTTTGGAAACGTTCTCTGTCAGGAAGAGAAAGATCCTTCATAATGCGAATCAGATCACGCTGGTGATTTCGAACAAGACCCAAACCCACTCTAAACATATCTTTTGGATACTTTTCGAGCAGTATTCTCGACGCGAAATCTAAATCTCCATCCGATAAAAATTCGAGCCCTAAGGAACACAGTGCTTTTGCATTCGTGAAAACGAATTTCAACGAATCCAAATCGGTTATTTCAATTTCACTCGCTGTACACAGAGCATTTGCAAGACTTGCAAAACCTTCTTGCATGGAATTGTTCTGATAAGAGAGAACCTGATCTATAAAATAGATGTCTTTTTTATCGGTAATTAAAAAGCTGTTAACATCGACACTTTTCTTCAATTTCAATTGAGATTTATAAAGAACAGGATCAAGTTCCACAAAACAGTTCAGGCTTTCTTCGAAAGAAACAAAGCCGTCTTCTTCAAGACGAGCTTTTCGAAATTGCACCGCTGTTTGCGCTGATTCATTTTGAGGCATGTAAGCAGAATGAGCAATGAGAGATAGCGCATAATTCATATCACAAGCTGTGATAGCATCAAGAAGCCCCACAATCCCATTGTGTATATCTTCATCCTGCGTTTCTATAGCATAATATAGGGCGTCTCCTGGGAGTCTCTGCAAACGATCTTGATCAACATCGGTCATCTTCTCATAAGCTTCCTGATCATAGATGCGAATAAAAGGACTTAAAGTGGCAAGTTGGTACTCTTCTTCCAAATTACGAAATTTTTCGAAAGCTTGTTCAGGACTCATCTGACGGAGAAGGTTCACCCAATACAAAACGCGTTGGGGAAGAAAGTCATCTTGTGACCATGCATCATAATCTAAAATACGAATAAAATGTTCTTGGTTGATATGAGCAAGTATTTCCAGACATTCTCCTGGCCCTCGCTCAAGAAGTGAATAATAAAGATTTTGTGTGCTGATGTCAGAAAGAAGAGCTGCAGGATCTGAACTCATAAGAATTTTATGGAAGTCCACTCGCTCCCAAAAAATTTGGGAATCGAATGCATTGCGATCGAAAGCTAATCCACTGCACCCGCTATGATAAATAGCTGGAAGAGACTCTGTCGATAATCGAGTATCCATAATAAGGTCCTAAGGGAATTGATGGTCTTTATAGGGATTAGGGTTCTACCACAAAGGCATTAGGCTGGCGACGTTTCTTTTAAAAACGTTTTAGATTTAGAGGAGTTAGTGCTATTTTCTCAAGGCAAAACGCAGAGAGAAGCATTTCCTCAAAACACTCAATTTGTCGGCAGAATACCTTGAATTCATTAGAAAAAAACAACTTAGAAGCGTTAACGAAAGTCGCTGAAGCTCTAAGCCCTGTCACAGACGACTTGGAAGCTTTATTGAACCTTATTCCTGAGCTTATTCCCTGCGATACCAAGGTTGCTCATAAAATGGTCAATCAGTTGTTTTCTACACCAGGAAAGATGATTAGACCTGCCCTCTATTATCTCAGTTGTAAGCTAGTGGGATACAACGGAGCGCACAAACACACGATGGCAGCTGTGAGTGAATTTGTGCACACTGCAAGTTTGCTTCACGATGATGTTGTTGATTGCAGCACCATGCGTCGAAACAAACCCACTACAAATTCAATTTGGGGAGATGAAGCAGCTGTTTTGCTAGGTGATTTAATCTATGCACGCGCTAGTGAGCTGATGGCTCGAACATCCAATCTTGAAATCGTATCTTCTTTCGCAAGAGCTATACGCCTTATGAGTGAAGGTGAACTCTTGCAATTAGAAAGCATATTTGATTTCGAATTAGACGAAGACGTTTATTTTAAAATTCTGCAAGGCAAGACAGCGGTTCTCATTGGAACAACTTGCAAAAGTGCAGGTCTACTTGCAGGTTCTTCGGTAGCACAATTGAAATGCCTAGAGGATTTCGGTATAAATATCGGTTTAGCTTTTCAACTCGTTGATGATGCATTAGATTTTCTGGGAGAAGATCGTCTTTTAGGCAAGAAAAATTTTATCGACCTACAAGAGGGAAAAATGACATTACCCCTCTTGTTACTTAGAAAATATTTAAATGTAAAAGAGCGTGAAAGTCTTCGACAGATTTATAAAGAAGGGGTACTTTCTCACGAGCAAATTACCGAAATCTCAGATCTCGTAAAAAAATACAAAACAGCAGAACTTACACTTCAACATGCTCGCGAATTAAGTAATATGTCTCTCAATGTTTTAAGTGACAATTTTCCCCCCTCACTCGAACGTACACATCTTGAAAATCTTGCTCACTATCTTTCTTATCGAGCTTTCTAGATACTCGCTTCCAAATTCCAAGTATCAGAAATTGCAAATTCCCACTCCTTATCTTCTTCTTTTGACGACAGAAGAGCCGCTTGCGCTGTAGACAAATACACATCTTTTGATGAAAACGTAGAAGCAAGCTCTGAAAGTATGGGATTATGACCAATAACCATAAGATTCTTGCAAGTTTCAGGAAGATGAGAAAATTCTTTGAGAACTTCTGAGACTGGGCCATAGTAAAGCGATGGGACAAATATCGTTTTGTAAAATTCAGATGCATATACTTTTGTAAAAATTTCGTAAGTTTCTTTTGCTCGACGAGCTTCACTACAAATTAAAATTTGTGGTAAGAAGTTTTTATGTTCGAGAATTTTTTTACTTGTAATGAGAACTTCTCCCTTTCCACGAGAAGAGAGCTGTCTTTCCCAGTCTTCAAAATATGTTTCGGCGTGACCATGTCGAAGCAATACCATTCTTTTCATTTTTGAAATCCTCTGCACTCACTTGAAAGTGCCAAATTGGCTTTTAATTCTACGTTTTTATTGACAATAAAAATTCACTATGAGACGTTTTTATTCATATATCACAAAACATACTTACTTTTAATAAGAAGACAAATGAGGATCTTTTCTATGCGTGACCGAAAACCGCCTTTGCAAAAACTCCTTCTTCGAATGTCTTATGTGCTCGCTCTTTTCAGCATAACCGCATGCGACCAGTGCTCTACAAAATCAAAACAAGGATTAAATTCGGAAAAAACTTCAGAGCATGCATCGGAAGATAATGTGATTCGCATAGGAGAAGTGGATTCTATAACTGGTTCCGAAGCAACCTTTGGAATTTCCACACACAGAGGGATAGAACTCGCAATCAGCGAAATCAATGCAGCAGGTGGGATCAAAGGGAAAAAGCTCACTCTTACAACAATGGATGATCAGGGAAAACCAGACGAAGCTGCTACAGCAGTTACGAAGCTCATCACTCAAAACCAAGTCACTGCGATCATTGGCGAAGTTGCAAGTTCTCGAAGTTTAGCAATGGCACCGATTGCTCAAAATCATAAAATACCGATGATAAGCCCTTCCTCTACAAATCCACGAGTTACTCAACAGGGAGATTATATTTTTCGCGTCTGCTTCATTGATCCTTTTCAAGGATCTGTGATGGCAAAGTTTGCTTTCGAGCAATTAAAACTGAAAAAAGCTTCTATACTTCGAGACGTCAAAAGTGATTACAGTGTAGGCCTTGCAGATTATTTTGAAAAAACATTCAAAGAATTGGGTGGAGAAATACTTACAGACGTAAGTTACAGCGCTGGAGACATCGACTTCAAATCACAGCTCACGAAAATCCGTGCAGGAATTGCAGACAACGCAAAAGGTGTTCCAACTGCTATTTTCGTCCCAGGATACTACACTGAAGTGGGACTCATAGCACGTCAAGCTCGCGAGTTAGGTATGACGGAAACTCTTTTGGGAGGAGATGGTTGGGATTCACCTAAATTGAAAGAAATAGGAGGTTCTTCTATAGATGGTTCCTATTTCTCAAATCATTATGCACACGATAACAAATCTACAAGCGTTATAAACTTCGTAGATAAATACAAAGAACTATATCACGAAACTCCAGATGGTCTTGCAGCAATGGGTTACGATGCAGCGATTGTTCTTGCTGATGCTATGAAACGAGCAAAGACTCTCAATCCTGCAGATATACGAGATGCACTTGCACAGACCAAAGATTTTCAAGGAGTTACGGATCGAATCACGATAGATCAAAATCGTAATGCTGTGAAGTCTGCTGTTATTTTGGAAGTGAACAAAGATGGTTTCAAATATTTTACAACTGTTAGCCCACAATCGATGAATTTATGATTGAATTTTTACAACATCTTATTAATGGACTCTCAATTGGTAGCATTTATGCTTTGATCGCACTGGGCTATACCATGGTCTTTGGTATTTTGCAGCTTATCAACTTTGCTCATGGTGATATTTACATGCTTGGTGCTTTTATCGGGTACTTTTCAGCTCGATATCTCTATCCCGATGGAGCTTCGTCATTACTCGGTTTAATCAGCATCATGGCAATTTCCATGACGGTTTGTTCCATTGTAGGATTTTTGATTGAACGCATTGCGTACAGGCCTTTGAGAAAATCTAAGCGAATCAACGCACTGATTACAGCTGTTGGTGTCTCAATGTTTCTTGAATTTTCAGGTCAGTTGTTTTTTGGTTCTGATCCAAAATTCTTTCCTCAAATTTATAAACCTGCAGTGGATTGGTCTATAGGACCTTTAAAAGTTAATCCTATTCAGATCATAGTTCTAGTTATCTCACTCACTCTTATGCTGTTGCTTCAATACATAATTTTCAAAACACGTTATGGACGAGCCATGCGTGCTGTAAGTTTTAATCACGATCTTGCAGGACTTATGGGTATCCCTGTTGATAAGGTCATCTCACTCACTTTTATGTTGGGCTCCGCTCTCGCGGGAGCTGCAGGTGTTCTAGTGGGTTTGGTTTATCCTAAAATTGAACCTCTTATGGGAGTCATGCCAGGGTTAAAATGTTTTGTAGCAGCAGTTCTTGGAGGGATAGGGAATGTCACAGGAGCTGTCGTGGGGGCAATATTTTTAGGGATTTCCGAAGAATTTTTAGTGGGGTATTGGCTATCCACTTATAGAGATGCTCTCGCTTTTGCTTTGCTTATTCTCATTCTCCTCTTCAAACCGATGGGATTGTTTCCGGTACAAACTACAGAAAAGGTTTAGGTAGCAGTATGGGGAAAAATGCCGAAATAACTTATGGACCTAGTGCATTGGAAATTTTTAAAACTACTCGACCTGAAATAGTCAGAAACATTTCGTGGATCATCACAATCATTGGAGTGTGGGTTGTCAGCACCTTTCTCACTCCTTTCATTAATCCCTATTATTTCAGCATCCTCATCTATGTAGGGATCAACGTTGTCCTTGCTGTGAGTTTAAATCTTGTCAATGGATTCACAGGACAATTCTCCATGGGGCATGCGGGCTTTATGGCTGTTGGAGGCTACTCTTCTGCTTTCTTAACAACAACATTGAAAGCATATGATCCCACACTGTTCCAATCCAGTTTGCAATCACACTTCATTTTTGTTGCAGCTTTGCTTCTAGGTGGATTTTTTGCTGGGCTTGTTGGTTTTTTAGTAGGGCTCCCTTCTTTAAGACTCAAAGGTGACTATCTTGCAATTGTCACTTTAGGGTTTGGAGAAATCATCCGTGTATTCATTTTAAATATCGATGCAATTGGTGGAGCAAGAGGGATGCCTGGAATTCCAACTCTCTCTTCATTTGGATGGGTATATACTTTTGCCATCATCACAATTTACGTCATTAAGCGGGTTATGAGCTCACCCATGGGCCGTGAATTTCTCAGCGTTCGTGAAGATGAAATCGCAAGTGAAGCTATGGGTGTTAATACAACGCAAGCAAAAGTGCGCGCTTTTGTCATCGGCTCTTTCTTTGCAGGAATCGGTGGAGGATTGTTTGCACACTTTCTGAGTTACTTGAATCCTGGAACTTTCGATTTCAACAAAAGCTTTGATATCATCATCATGGTTGTTCTGGGAGGAATGGGTTCTATTACAGGATCTATATTTGCTGCGGGATTTTTAACGGTATTGAGAGAGTTACTCAGATCTTTACAAGAAATAACACAAATCGACTTTCGAATGATCATTTACTCTCTCATCCTGATTCTTATGATGATTTTAAAACCTAATGGATTGTTTGGTGCAAAAGAGATTTGGGACTATTCATTTTTCTCCATTTTTAAGAGGAAAAGCCTACGTCCTGATTAAAGGATATACTCATGAACGGAAACTCCTTAGCTTTACACATCGACAACCTTTCCATAGAGTTTGGTGGTTTAAAAGCCGTAACAAATCTATCCTTGGAAATTGCACCAAAAAGTATATTTGGGCTCATAGGACCGAATGGAGCTGGGAAAACAACTGTCTTCAATATGATTACAGGAGTGTATAAACCTACAGCAGGCAACATCTTCAGTTTTCAAAAAAAAATTCAAAGCCTACGCCCCTTTCACATCAATGCTCTAGGCGTCGCAAGAACTTTTCAAAATATACGCCTATTTAGAGATCTTACCGTTCTTGATAATCTTAAAATTGCTATGGATCATAATCCTTCAATGCCAAAAGTGGGTTTCTTAGCATCTATTTTTCAAACACAATCTTTTCTTTATAACGAACGTAACAAGGAAGAAAAATGTCAGGAATTGCTTCACATTTTTAAACTCACTCATCGAACACATACACTTGCAAGAAATTTACCTTACGGAGATCAACGTCGTTTGGAAATTGCACGAGCAATGGCTACCGACGCTAAACTTCTATTACTTGACGAACCTGCTGCAGGTTTAAACATTCAAGAAAGCTTTGAACTACGAGAAACAATCCGTATGATTCGTGAACGTTTCCAACTCACAATTTTACTCATCGAACATGATATGAAAGTCGTGATGGAAATTTGCGATCGAATTGCAGTTCTCGATTACGGAGTAAAAATTGCGGAAGGAAACCCTAAAGATATACAGAATGATCCTCGTGTAATAGAAGCTTATCTTGGCGGAAAGGCGAAAGATCATGGATCTCCAACATACAAAGCATCCTGAAACTTTTCTAGAGTTTGACAACGTTGAAGTCTACTATGGATCTGTTCAAGCAATCTCAAACGTAAGTTTTAAAATAGCGCAAGGAGAAATACTTACACTTATAGGAGCAAATGGAGCAGGTAAATCTACCGTTTTAAGAGCTATTTCAGGAATGGTGAAAACCAGCAAAGGAGACATCCGACACAAAGGTCAGTCTATAAAAAATTTACGCTCTCATGAAATTGTAAAGCGTCATATTTCTCATGTTCCTGAAGGTCGGGGAATTTTTTTAAACCTCACTGTCGAAGAAAACATAGATCTCGGAGCATGGGTTAATCGTTCTCGCCATACTTATAAAGAAGATCTTGAACACGTCTTCGAACTCTTTCCTCGACTAAAAGAGCGAAGCAAACAAAACGCTGGAACCCTTTCAGGGGGAGAACAGCAGATGCTTGCTATCGGAAGAGCTTTGATGGGACATCCAGACATTCTTCTATTAGACGAGCCAAGCTTGGGACTCGCTCCTCAAATCATAGAACGCATTTTTGAAATCATTCAGAAAATAAACAAAGAGGGCAAAACCGTTCTACTTGTCGAACAAAATGCACTCCAAGCTTTAGAAATTGCGCATCGAGGAGTAGTCCTGGAAACGGGAAAGGTTGCTGTCCAAGGGAAAGCCATCGAACTTCTATCTATGGATAGCGTAAGACAAGCATATTTGGGAGGATAGATCTTAATGCCCAAGACCATGATGACCGCGCGCTACATTTCTAGAATTTTTTACAATACTAGACGCTTGTACTTGAGATGCCAATAAAGTTACGACCAGAATTAAAAAAGTAATTTTTTTCATAAACATTCTTTCATTAAAAAGTAGAATTTAATATTAACCACACAGGACAGGCCAAAATCATAGTTGAACCTATTCCCAAACTGGCAAATTCGATTACAGGAACATAATCTTCAAACACGCGAAGCCGCTTCTGCAATTCAATATTTTTCTTGGAACGCCACGTTGATAGCAGAAGATGCCTTGTCGACGCAAGAGAAATACCAGAGTAGCTTTCTCGCTCGCATATTTCATGCCAAGAAGCATAGACCGGCGAAGTTTTCTGCAATTCTCCCTCAAAGGCTGCTTGCAGCCACTCTTTTGCTTCTGTAGTAAAAGTTTCATCGAGAAACCAAGACTTTGGATAACGCGATTCCATGAATAAAAAGAAAGCAAACATCACAGCAATGGAAAAAATAAGACATAAACAGTCTATTATCATTTTTGAATTCTGTGCAAAACTCAAATGAATGCAAACGCGTGCGAAAATACTTAAAGTTGAAATTGTAACCATTCTTATTAGAAGAACGAAAAAAAATCTTTGCTTCGCAAGACGAAAGTCTTCATCCTTCAATATCTGCTCATTTATATTTTCTAAAATATACGAATGAGGTTTTGCCTGAAAACACGCCTCTTTCATAAGCTCAGCTATGTATTTTCCTGAATCACAAACACCTTTTTCAAAGTCGATGTTATTTGAAAGACTCGGACCTATACGAAGATCTGAGAGAGTCTCTAATAAGGGTATCAGACTCTTCTGTTTGTTTAGGCGTAAAAAAACCAGAACAAAACAAAGAGCATAAATCGTGAAAATGACAAAATCTTGAGTACAAATTTCCATCCTCCCTGAATAGAAAAAATTCTTGTGTCAGTATACGGACATTTAATTAGAGGTTCGAACAACTAAGCCATGATAGAATCGTTCCATATGAACCTCCATGGAGACACGCCATGTCACTTCGCGAATTAGAAAAAGAGCCCAACGAAAAAAAAGATATTTGGAATTCAGCTACAAAAACAATCACCACTAAAAAGAAACTGAACAGACTAGAATATTCTCAAATCTGTGGTGAAATTTCCGTTGATAGCCCCAGCGGGGAAGAAGAAAAAAAAGATACAGGCAAAGTTTTCTATACAGCCTATCTAACAGAAAGTCACAGACCCCTGATATTTTTCTTTAACGGAGGGCCTGGTGCTGCTTCGATTTGGTTGCATCTCGGATGCTTCGGACCTCGGATTGTTCAAGGACTCGATGTCAACACTCCCGATAAAGTTAGCTTAGTAGACAATCATGAGACTTTACTGCACAATGCAGATTTAGTTTTTGTAGACCCTATAGGAACAGGACTCAGCACAAATAAAGAAGCTTCCTTCAAAGATTTTTGTACTGAAAAAGCGGATACTTCCTATCTTGCTCAATTCATAACCCGTTTTCTTAAAGAACATAAATTGTGGGGACGTCGTCTATTTCTTTGTGGAGAAAGTTACGGAGGCTTTAGAGTTTCTCTTCTTAGTCATCTTTTACTTACAAAATATGATCTCCCCTGCGAAGGATTAATTTTTGTTGCACCTTTTATTTCTTTAGCTGCAAATCTAGAAAGTGAACCTAACATCATTGGGGAGGCAAACTTCCTCACTGCTTACGCACTTTCAGCTTGGTACCATAAAAAATCTTCCCTGAACCAAACTTGCCCAGATGAAAAATCAACCTATAAAAAAGCACGTACTTTTGCTTTTGAAAGTTACTTACCAGCTCGTATTCTTAGACATCCCCATGAAATACCGACGCCTATTCTCAATACTCTGAGTGAAATGACTGGTATTTCCATCGAAGTTCTGAAAAAAGAACCCTTGAACATACAAACTTTCTGCGATCACCTTTTCTCGGGTTCTAAACGTTATCCAGGTCGTATCGATTCTCGTTATACATTGGAACATCCTTTCACTATGAATCCCTATATCGATGCAAGCGGTGTGCTCATTGGAAATAAACTTTCACCCATGATGAATGCTTTTTTATTCAACGAAGTTGGATGGGATAGCAAAGATTTCTATGTAGGCTTGTCCATGAAAGTTAATAACGCGTGGCGTATGGAAAATCCTTTTTCAGAGTCCGCGTTTGACGCCTTGAGGGCTGTTATGAAATTACAATCTCACATGAAAATTTATGCAGCAGGTGGCTACTACGATTTAGCCGTTCCTCTCTCCAGTATCGAATATGATCTCATGCAAGTTGCGGATACAGATTCAATAAAAGAACGTATTCACATAGAAGCCTTTATTGCTGGACATATGATGTATGTGCATGACGAAAGCAGAAAAGGTCTTACGAAATCTATACTAAGATATTTACTAAATTAGCGAATTTCCTTTTCTTGTTGAACCTCATTAAAGCTCGCATACAAGACCTCAACAGCCCTGTTAATCTCCGATCTCGTAACAACATAAGGAGGCAAGAGACGTAAAACATTCTTAGCCGTCACATTGAGAATCAAGCCTTTGCTAAAACACAAGTCCGCAATTTTCTTTGCCACCCCCTCAACTTCAATTCCCACCATCAACCCTTTACCACGTACCTCTTTGATTAAATCAGGAAAAGTTTTGTGCAGTATTCCAAGTTCATTAAAAAAATACTCACTTGTTTTTTTCACCTGTGAGCAATAATCATTTTCTAGAATGACTTTCAAAGTCGCAGACGCTGCAGCAGCACAGACCAAATTTCCACCGAAGGTCGTTCCGTGATCTCCAAACTGAAAGCCACTTGCCGCCTCAGCATTTGCGCAAATCGCTCCAATAGGCAATCCATTTGCTAAACCTTTCGCAAGAGTCACCACATCCGGTACAACATTGAAACTTTGATAAGCATAAAAAGTACCCAACCTACCCAAACCGCATTGAATCTCATCAAAAATCAAAAGGGCATCGACCTTTTCACAACGTGTTTTTGCAGCTTTTAAAAACTCTTCTGACGCTAAATAAATTCCACCTTCCCCTTGCACGGGTTCCACTAAGAAAGCTGCAGTGGATTCATCGATAGCATTTTCTAATGCGGCAACATTATTCCATTCGACGGTTGAAAAGCCTTCCAGCAAAGGCTGAAAGCCCTCTTTTAATTCAGATTTATCTGTTGCAGAAAGAGATCCGTAAGTACGACCATGAAAGGAGTGACTTGCACTTACAATTTTAGACTTATCCTTTCGACCCTTTCTCCATTGATATTTGCGTGCCAATTTAATTGCACCTTCATTGGCTTCTGTCCCAGAGTTGCAAAGAAAGACTTTATTGAAGTCGCCCATTTCAACTAGACATTGCGCAAGCTCTAAAGAAGGTGTCGAGTAAAATAAATTCGAAGTATGCATCAAAGTTTGACATTGTTTGCAAATCGCTTCTACTACCGCAGGATGGCAATGCCCTAAAGGAAGAACTGCAATACCTCCTAAAAAATCTAAGTACTCGTGTCCCTCGAAATCCCAAACTCGAGTGCCTTTTCCTTTTTCCAGAGCTATGGGATAACGTTGATAGGTTCTGAAAAGCAAAGATTCGTCGAGTTTTACTATGTTTTCATAGTTCATGCTGTCACCACCGTATTCGCTTCCAAAGACTTTCCAATCAAAACGGAGGTTACTCCTTTTTCAATTGCAAAAGTTGCTGCATTCAATTTTGGAATCATCCCATCTTGCACAATCAAAGATTTCGCAACATCCACACAGAGATGTTTAAACTTACTTTCTGCTTTATCTTTATCCAAATACACACCATCGACATCCGTCATCAAAAACAAACGTTCCGCATTCAAAGCAATAGCAACAGAAGCAGCGAATGAATCCGCATTGACATTATAAAGAGCAGAGTCTTTGCCAATAGCAATCGGAGCGATAATGGGAATATATCCTTGCTCACACAAGGCCCTGATGCCCGAAATATCACAGGATTCTACCTGACCTACATGCCCTGATTGAGCATCCAAAGGAATCCCTCTTGCAATCCCCGAGATACCCAAAGCCTTCACTCCACGACTCTGCAATGCAGCTACTAAACGTGTATTCACACGTCCAAGTAGAACCATTTGTACAACATCCATGGTCGAAGAATCCGTGACTCTCAAACCATTTTTAAAAATAGGTCGTATTCCTAGCTGAAGAGAAAGTTCCGTGACTTCTTTTCCACCACCATGAATGATAATCGGTTGATAGCCATCTTTTTGTACTTGTACAATTTCTTCAAAATCACTGTCTTTTAAAGCCACACCACCATACTTGATCACAATTATTTTCTTCATATCACGTCCTGTATGAACCATTGATTTTTACATAATCGTAAGTCAAATCACATCCCCATGCTTTTGCATTTGCAGCACCCGCATGCAAACATGCTGTAATCACCATTTCATTTTGTTGAAGAACTTTTGTAGCTTCATTCTCATCGAACGCAAGATTTGTGCCTTTTCGCATGACAGGAACTTCACCAATCGAAAGATCCACCAAAGTCGGGTCAAATTCAGCACCCGAATATCCAAGAGCACATAATATGCGCCCCCAATTGGCATCATTACCAAAAATTGCAGATTTAACTAGAGAAGAAGAGCATACCGCACGTGCAGCTTTACGAGCATCTTGTTCAGATGCCGCACCGATAACATTGACCTCGAACATTTTCGTTGCACCTTCACCATCTTTAATGACAAGTTTTGCAAGAGAAACCAGAGTCGTTTCCAATGCTGCAACAAAAATCTTAAATTCAGGACTATCTTCTTCTATGTTCATATTCTCTGCTTGTCCATTTGCAAGAACAAGAATCATATCGTTTGTCGACGTATCACCATCGACGCTGATCATATTGAAAGAACGTTCATTAGCTTGTTTTAAAGCTGCTTGTAGCGCATGATGAGAAATCTTTGCATCTGTTGTTACAAAGGCAAGGGTCGTCGCCATATTCGGATGAATCATCCCTGATCCTTTAGCCATCCCTCCCATATTTATCGATTTCCCACCTATTTCAAAAGAAAGCGCATACTCTTTTTTGAAAGTATCTGTAGTCATAATTGCAGATGCTGCCTTACTTGCTCCTTCAGATGAAACCTGCGCACACGCATCCATAATCCCATTCAGCATTCTGTCCATCGGTAAGGGCTCACCAATCACACCCGTACTTGCAACTGCCACACTCTCAGGATTAAGCTTTAAACACTCTGCAGTCGAAGTTTGCATTGTACAAGCATCTCTCATCCCCTGCTCACCCGTACAACAATTTGCATTCCCACTATTCATAACAATCGCTTGGAGAGGACCTCGATGAACAGCTTCCATGGAAAGAACAACACACGCAGCTTTCACTCTATTCGTTGTAAAAACACCCGCTGCAGTCGCAGGCGTCGTACTATAAAGAACTGCAACATCAAGTTTTTCCGTTCTGCGGCTTTTTATGTAAGCTTTGACTCCTGAAGCCATAAAACCTTTAGCTGCACAAATTCCTCCCGCTATCTCTTTCATATAGACTCCTTTAGCTCTGCCATTTTGTGCATATAAATCTCTATATCTCATCTGAATTTACAGAGAGTATTGCATTATTCCTATCATTTTATAAACTTATAAATTCACAAAAAAATTCATATTGCATATTTATGCACTACCTTATAATAAATAGTCACTGCAGTGTAAATGTCCTTTTATGTTCGAGGAAAGACGCTATGAAAAAAAATGCTCTTCTTGCTTTAGCTGATGGAACTCTTTTTTGGGGGAATTCCTTTGGTGCAGAAGGGGGATTTGCAGGTGAACTTGTTTTCAACACAGCTCAAACCGGTTATCAAGAAATCCTAACGGATCCATCTTATGCTGGTCAGCTTATCGTGTTCACCTCTCCTCACATTGGAGTTGTGGGAGTTAATATTGAAGACGAAGAATCATCTAAAATTTACGCTTCAGGACTCATTGTACGATCGGTTTCACACCACACGAGTAACTGGCGTTCACAAAACACACTCACAGAATATCTTCTTAAACATGGGAAAATTGGTATTTCAGGAATCGATACACGAGCTCTCACTCATATCTTAAGAGAAAAGGGTTCACAAAATGCATACTTAATGGCTGGAAATCCGAATTCTGAATATGCGGTGCAAAAAGCAAAGATGTTCAGTGGATTAAAAGGGTTAAACTTAGCTAATTCGGTAGGAGCAAAAAAAACCTATAAACAAATCGGAAGCCCACAGCAACGTCATCGTGTCGTGGTTTTAGATTTTGGAATCAAAGATTCCATTTTAAAGAACTTGCATAAATTTTCTTCAGAAATTGTTGTAGTTCCTTCATCTAGCTCAGTGGAATACATTCTATCATTTGCACCTGATGGAATTTTTCTCTCAAATGGTCCCGGAGATCCAGCTGCATGTACAAAAGAAATACAGACTATTCATGAATTAATGAATTATGAAATTCCCATTTTTGGAATTTGTCTAGGTCATCAGCTTCTCGCTTTAGCAAGTGGAGCGAAAACAGAAAAAATGCTTTTTGGTCACCATGGATCTAATCACCCAATTATCAATTTAAAAACTCGAAAAGTTTACATCAGTAGTCAAAACCATGGCTTTGTTGTTTCTGAAAATCACTTTCCACAATGCCTACAGATCACACATCGAAGTTTGTTTGATCAAAGCATTGCGGGAATACGACGCATTGATAAGCCGGTTTTCAGTTTTCAAGGACATCCAGAAGCAAGCCCAGGACCTAATGATTTAGAATTTATGTTTGAAGAGTTTAGTCTCTTAATGGAAAAAACTTATGCCAAAGCGTACTGATATTCATTCCATACTTGTAATTGGTGCAGGTCCTATAGTTATTGGACAGGCTTGCGAATTTGATTATGCAGGAACTCAAGCCTGTCTTGCTCTTCGTCAAGAAGGCTACAGAGTGATTCTTGTGAACTCTAATCCTGCAACCATCATGACAGATCCTGAATACTCAGATAGAACCTATATTGAACCGCTTACTCTTGAGAGCTTGGAACGAATTATTGAAAAAGAAAAGCCCTGCGCTCTACTTCCCACCATGGGTGGACAAACAGCCTTGAATCTTGCTGTTGCTTTAGACAAAGAAGGGATTTTAGCTCGATATAAGGTGCGACTGATCGGAGCTTCTGTTGAAGCCATACAAAGAGCAGAAGATCGACATTATTTTAGAAAAATAATGTCAGATATTGAACTTGATTTACCACGTTCGCTTACAGCTTATTCGATGAAAGACGCTAAAAAAGCTGCAAAAGACCTTGGATTTCCGATCATTTTAAGACCTTCTTTTACACTTGGTGGAACAGGATGCGGCATAGCACACAATGAAAAGGAATTTGAGGAGCTGTGCAAACTTGCCTTTTCTGTTTCTTCCAAACAAGAACTGACTCTCGACGAAGCTCTAATAGGATGGAAAGAATTTGAGATGGAAGTTGTTCGTGACAGAAACGACAACTGTATCATCGTTTGTTCCATTGAAAATTTTGATCCCTTAGGAGTTCATACGGGAGATTCCATAACCGTTGCACCTGCTTTGACACTTACGGACAAAGAATACCAGAAAATGCGTTCTGCATCTTTTGCTGTTCTCAATGCAATTAGAGTAGAGACAGGTGGATCAAATGTACAATTTGCAGTCAATCCTAAAGATGGACGACTCGTGGTCATAGAAATGAATCCGCGCGTTTCACGTTCCTCAGCACTCGCTTCAAAAGCTACAGGGTTTCCTATAGCAAAAATTGCTGCAAAACTAGCGGTTGGCTACACTTTGGATGAGCTTTCTTGCGATATAACAGGAAATCAAATCCCAGCATCTTTTGAACCCGTTTTGGATTACATCGTCGTTAAAATTCCACGACACCAATTTGAAAAATTTCCTGGAAGCATCGACAAACTAGGCGCACAAATGATGTCTGTTGGCGAAGCAATGGGCATTGGCCCTACTTTTTCCCACGCTCTTCTCAAAGCAATGAGAAGCATGGAAAGTAAAAAGCCTGGAGAATTTTCCAAAGAAGCTCTTTCAACACCATCAAGCGAACGTTTGCACCATATTTTTACTGCTTTCCAAAAAGATATGAGCGTTGAAGACGTTCACTCACTTACACACATAGATCCTTGGTTTTTACACGAAATAAAAAACATTGTAGAAGCAGAAAAAAACGCAAAACTAAATGTGGAATCTGTATTAGAACTTAAAAAAATAGGTTTTTCAGATTTAAAATTATCTGAAATTTTTAAAATATCCGAGTATGAATTTCGCAAAAAAAGGCTCTCATGGAAAATCAAAGCTAATTTTAAATGCATCGACACCTGTTCTGCTGAATTTTCAACACCAACATCCTATTCCTATTCTACTTATGATTCCCAGTGTGAAATTAAAACATCCCCTGTTCCTAAAGTTGTTATTTTAGGAAGCGGAGTGAATCGCATAGGTCAAGGTATTGAATTTGATTATTCCTGTGTTCATGCTGTGAAATCTTTTATGAAGTTGGGCTTCGAAACTATCATGATCAATTGTAATCCTGAGACGGTTTCGACAGACTATGATTGTGCAGATCGTTTGTATTTTGGCCCTTTGGCACTGGAAGATGTTCTTGCAGTTATAGATAAAGAGAAACCCGTAGGTGTCTGCTGTCAATTTGGTGGACAAACTCCTATTAATCTCGCGAGAGATTTAGAGTTAAATGGAGTTAAACTCCTTGGACTCGACACCCTTGTTGTAGAACTGAGCGAGAATCGTTCGGAATTTAGAAAAGTACTTCTCAGTTTAGGTTTAAAACAGCCTGCAAATTATATTATTGAATGCAATCAATTCAAAATTCCTGAACTTTCCTATCCCGTAATCGTGAGGCCTTCTTTCGTCATTGGTGGAAGAGGAATGGAAGTTTTTAGTACTGAAAAAGATTTGAAATCTTATTTGCAAAAAGCTTCAGAAGCTTCGAAAGCAAACCCTGTTTTAGTTGAAAGTTTTCTTAGCAACGCTATTGAAGTCGACATTGATGCCATTTCCGATGGAGACGATGTTTTTATCCCTCATATTATGGAACAGGTAGAGTGCGCGGGTGTTCATTCGGGCGATTCAGCGTCTTACTTACCTTCATTAAGACTTACAAATAAGACTCAAGAAACTATTTACAAGCACACAAAAATTTTAGCGAAACACCTAGGAATCAAAGGAGTCTTCAACATACAATTTGCTGTTCAAGACGAATGTGTTTATGTGATTGAAGTTAATCCAAGAGCTTCACGCTCTCTTCCCTTTCTTTCCAAAGCGACGGGTATTGATCTCATAGATCTTGCTGTACGATGCATGATGGGTGAGACCTTAAAAAAACTTGCATATCCAAAGAAGATACAAACAAAATTTTTCTTTGTAAAAGAAGCAGTATTTTCCAGCTCAAAACTTCCTACTGGAGATTTAGGTCCGGAGATGAAATCCACCGGGGAAGTGATGGGTATCGGGAAAACTTTTAATGAAGCTTATCACAAAGCACAAATAGCTGCAGGTCACAGCACCCTTCCCTTCCAGAGCGAAGTCTATGCTTTGCAAGAGGTTTACAATGCCTAAGCACTGTCTTACAGGTGAAGAGTTTTCAAAACAAGAAATGAGAAACTTAATTGAGCTTGCTCATACTCTTAAAAAAAATAAAGCTATTGCTAAAAATGCATTAAGAGGATCACAGCTCGCCTTGATTTTTGAAAAAGCTTCGCTAAGAACACGTTTCAGCTTTACTGCAGCCATGAGAGAGCTTGGAGGAGATGTTATTGAAAGCCTTATACAACAAAGCAAATTCGAGGAACCTGAAGACACAGCAAGAGTGCTTTCCGGTTACTGCAAAGGCATTATGCTCAGAACCCACGATGATAAAAATTTAGAAAGAATGGCAAAATGCACAAAAATTCCTATTATTAATGGTCTTTCTGCTAAGCATCATCCTTGCCAGATTTTTGCTGACATTATGACACTCGAAGAAAAATTTGGGAATCTACAAGGACTCAAATTTGCGTATATTGGAGATGCGAATAACATTCTCAATAGTTTTATTCTTCTTGCACCTCACTTTGGAGTTGAGGTGCATTACGCTTCCCCTACTGGACGCAAACCTTCAATCGAAATCTTGAATCGCTGTCTTTCAGAAAAAATATTCTCCTATTCACACCCTGAACATGCTGTTCAAGGAGCGAACGCTGTTTACACAGATGTCTGGACCAGCATGGGATTCGAAGAACAGGAAGATGAAAGTACTTTTGAAGGCTTTCAAGTGAATGAAAAATTGATGTCTTTCGCGGATAAAAACGCTGTCTTTATGCACTGCATGCCTATGTGTAGAGGCAAAGAAGTCAGCGTGACTTTACCAGACTCTTCTTGCTCTATTATTTTTCAACAAAGCGAAAATCGTCTACATATTCAAAAAGCAATATTGATACATCTTTTAAAAGGAGATCTCTCATGAAAACAAAATTGCTACTCGCTTACAGCGGCGGGCTTGATACCTCTGTCATTCTTCATTGGCTCTTGCAGCGTAATTACGACGTTGTCTGCTCACTCATAGATGTTGGACAACAGGAAGATTTTGATTATGCAAAGAAAAAAGCATTACAAATCGGTGCTAGCGATGTTCACATCATCGATGCAAAAACGGAATTTGTAGAAAAATATATTTTCCCTTCGATTGCCTCACATGCTTTGTATGAGGGGAAATACTTGCTTGGAACCTCTCTTGCTCGTCCACTTATTGCAGATAAGCTCGTAAGTCTTGCAAAAAATTTAGGAGTTACGAGTTTCGCACATGGAGCTACGGGAAAGGGCAACGATCAAGTTCGATTTGAACTTACGATTTTAAAATTGATGCCTAACGCTACAATCGTAAGCCCTTGGAAAAATCCTGAGTTTTTAAAAGAATTTTCAGGAAGACCCAGCATGATGGCTTATTCTCAAAAACATGGAATTCCTATTTCTTCTACTTTGGAAAAACCTTACAGCATTGATGAGAATTTAATGCATACAAGTTTCGAAGCAGGGAAACTTGAAAACGCAGCGTGCGCACCATCCAATGACATGTTCAAGAAAACACGTTCTCCTCAAGAAGCTCCTGACAAAGAACAGAAAATCACAATTGAATTTCAAGAAGGCTTTCCAGTCTGTGTAGAGGATCTCGAAAGCTCTCAGAAAATAACAGGTTCTTTAGCCATTTTTTCCTATTTGAATGAGACCGGTGGTAAACATGGGATTGGAAGAATAGACATCGTCGAAAGTCGTTTTGTAGGTTTGAAATCTCGCGGAGTTTACGAAACACCCGCAGGAACCATTCTAAGACAGGCCCATCTCGACCTTGAAGGCCTGACACTCGACAGAGAAGTGATGCTTCTCAAAGAAAGTTTAGCTCCGAAAATAGCCCAACTTATCTATAACGGTTTCTGGTTCAGTCCTGAGATGGAATTTCTAATGGCAGCTATTAATCAGAGTCAAAAACGCGTAAGTGGCAAAGTCTATTTAACTCTCTACAAGGGTAATGTGATCATCGATGGCAGAGAGTCTCCTTACTCTCTCTACGATCCAACTCTTTCAAGTATGGATGAGCACGGCGGCTATGACCAAACCGATGCTAAAGGATTTATACGTCTCAACGCACTCAGACTTATATCTGATTCTAAAGCAGGAAAACTCTATGAGTAAATTATGGCAGGGCCGTTTCCAAACTCAGAACGATCCGACAATGGAAGAATTTACAAGTTCTATCTCTTTCGACAATGAACTTTACAAAGAAGATATCATGGGAAGCATTGCCCACGCTAAAATGCTTGGCAAATGCGCTGTGATTTCAGAAGAAGAGAGTCAACACATATGCACTGGTTTAATAAATGTCTTTTCTAAAATACAAAGCAAAGAATATTCTTTCTCCGATGCGGACGAAGATATTCATATGAATATCGAACGCTTGCTTTCTAAAGAAATAGGACCTCTTGCTGGTAAACTTCATACCGGCAGAAGTCGCAATGATCAGGTTGCCACCGATTTACATTTGTATTTACGAAATAAAGTTTTAGAAATTTCAAAAAAATTATGTGAAGTGCAGAAAGCTGTGCTCTTTCAAATTGAAAAGTATGGCCACAACGTCATGCCAGGTTATACACACTTGCAAAGAGCCCAACCCATACTCTATGGTCACCACTTGCTTGCATATATGAATATGTTTCAGAGAGATTTCGATAGACTTTCTCAATCTTGGGGACGTATCAATCAAATGCCACTCGGTGCGGGTGCTCTAGCAGGAACCAAACATCCTATAGACAGAGAATATACCAAAACTCTTTTGGGATTTGATTCTCTGTATGAAAATAGCATGGATGCGGTCAGTGATAGAGATTTTATATGTGAATTCCTCTTTCACTCTTCCCAAATTATGATCCACCTCTCCCGCATGAGTGAAGAATTGATTCTCTGGTCTTCCCAAGAATTTGCTTTCATTGACCTTGCGGATCCCTTTTGCTCCGGAAGCAGCATGATGCCACAGAAAAAAAACCCTGATGTTCCCGAATTGATTCGTGGAAAAACAGGACGAGTCTTCGGCTCTCTTTTTTCCATGATGACGATTATGAAAGGACTTCCCCTAACTTATAATCGCGACCTTCAAGAAGACAAAGAACCCTTGTTTGACACTGTAAAAACAGTGTCTAGAGTTCTAGACATTCTGACACCACTTCTGCTGACTTTGACAGTGAGATCCGAGAATATGTTAATTGCTGCTGAAGAAGGCTTTATGAATGCAACAGACTTAGCAGATTATCTTGTCTCAAAAAACATGCCTTTCAGAGAAGCTCACAGTGTTGCAGGGAAACTTGTACGATTTTGTATTGATAATAAACTTAGATTGAATTCTCTAACACTTGAGCAATATCAAGAATTTTCCTCTCTGTTTGATATAGAGGTCTTTAGCGCCATTGAACTTAAAGAAGTCGTTGCAAGTAAAAAAAGCAAAGGAGGAACCTCCTTCGAAGAACTTCAACGTCAGATCCTACTTGCTAAACAATGGATATTAAAAAATCAAGAATGGCTTACTAATCAACTTCAAAAGTTGCCTTGCGCACATTCTTGAAAATGTTCAAGGTTGAAGGAAAAACTCGGTTATGAAAGATCAGATAAAAACCTGGAGAGAGAATTTTAGCTGATATCAATGCTTCTGTGATATTCTGAAAGGCATCCGTATCTTCAAACTCTTGCGGCCTCATGGCACCTGTAAATATAACAGGAATTTTAATGCTAGTTAACCGCTCTGCACAATAATAGAGAGTTTTTGTCATAGTATCGGTTCCATGAAGAACAACAATAGGATGACCTCTTTCTTGGAAGAATTCTATCTGATCACAGATCTCTTGTCTGTCTGTATCTTCCATATCCAAAGAGTCTTTGCTCATAATGGTATGACATTCCACATCAGTGTAGGGAATACGTAGCTTTTTAATAACTCGTCTTTCCGTTATGGAATCTCTATTTTCCAAAGCACCCGCGATTTCATCGTAGGTCTTTTCAATGGTTCCACCTGTAGATAACATTATGATTTTAAATTTTGGATTAGCATCTTTCATAAAACCCAACTCTTTGAATTTTCTTACTTAAACTTGGACTTTATCATTCTTAAAAAATTCAAACAAGGTGAAAGACGATTTGCTAAGTCAGTGAAATTCAGAATAAAATATGAGATGCAATCATGAATAAGGGGGCTTTGTGAGTTCGCGCTTAAGCAAATGGCTTTTTATTTATGTTCTTCTTTCCACCTCTTATTTCTTTCAAGGACCAAGTGCCAATGTCAATTCAAGATTCAACTTAACTCTCGCCATCAGTGACGACTCCACTATCCAAATAGACAAATATCATCGGAATACCGTCGATAAATCTTTCTATGACAATCATTACTACTCCGATAAAGCGCCTGGACTCTCTTTTATTTCAGCATTGCTTTTAAAAATTACTAACCCTTTTTTCAAAATTCTAAATCTCTCTCTCGAAAATGATTTCCTTTTAAAACTTTATTTTGTGTGTTTGGTCTTTCTTTCTTTACTAGCAGCTTGGACAGCAACTCGTTTCTACAAATTCACAATTGAAATTATAGGTGATAATCTTCTCGCGTTTTATTTAACAGTATTGTGCTTTACTGGAACTTTTATTTTTGCATATTCGACTATATTTATGACACATCAGATCGTTGGATTTCTTTTATTTCTCTGTTTTTACTATTTAAGAAACATTCCCTCTTTAAGTCGCTTTCAAATCCACGCTCTTGCAGCAACAATGGCCTTTGCATGTATTCTGGAATATACGACTGCACCCCTATTTATCTTCGCTTATGCATATTTAAATTACAAAACTTTTAAGCAGGAAAAATTCTATACTCTTATCCCTCTTGTTTTTGTTTGTATACTCCTTGCTTACTATAACAACACAGCTTTTGGAGCACCATGGAGGCTTGGATACAATTACATAGTCAACACAGAGTTTTCTGAAATGAACAATGGTTTTTTTGGCATGAACTTTCTATCACCTTCAGCACTCTACGGAATCAGTTTTTCAGAATTCAGAGGGTTATTTTATTATAACCCAATTTTTATCTTTTCACTCTTTGGGATTAATTATCTTTTTAAAAAAACAAATCGAAGATATATATTTCTTTCAAGCCTCATCCCCTTTTGTTTTCTGTTTTTTGTGAATGCTTCTTACACTTATTGGACAGGAGGTTCGTGTTTTGGACCAAGACATCTTGTCCCTTCTCTGCTCCTATTTTTTGTTCCTATACTGTTTTTGCCAAGAAATTTACTTCGTAGCGCTTTCTTTTGGACAGTAGCACTCGTAGGTTATTTTTATGTGATAGTAGCCACAACAGTACTCCTCACACCTGGGGACAACATTTTCAGTCCCTTTTGGGGTTACATATTTCCTGCTTTTAGAGGGGAGATTTCCATTAAAAATTATTACTCTTATAATGTTGGAAATTTTTTCAATCTATCTGATGGATGGAGTATACTTCCACTTTTCCTTTTCCAGTTGGGCTCTTTATTATATGTTTGGTTGCGATTCAGAAGACAAGAAAACATGGCAGAACAAGAACTTCTCAAAGTTGAGAAACCCATAAATTAATCTCATCTAATTTTCTTTTGCGAGCTTCGAAAAAATTCTGAGTGTAAAAAACGATTTGAGCATCATTGATCGACCATAGTCTTTTACGAAACTGAGGCTCATCAATGCTTTCCCCATTTTTAGTGTTCCAATCATAAAGATTATAAGCAAAAGCACCTAAGACTTGAGTATAAATAGACCATAAAAGAGCGAGGGACAGAATCCATTTTCTCACATTATTTTTCATCATTATAGGAACTGTTAAAACAGATAAAATTGCTAAGAAAGGCATAGTATCCACTATAGGTCTATAGCTGTAACAAAGACCTCCCCACCAATCAAACCACTTGGATGCTGTGACTAGAAGAATAAGAAAACTCAAAGCTACCGCTTTCAAGAAATACTGCTCTTTAAGAAAAAGCACTTTGAACAACGCCCACAATCCAAAAATAGCCACGGGAGAAAAAATCAAAAGCCCACGAGAAGGACTAAAAAGTAATCCTGAAAGACCTGTCCATATAGGTGTTTGCCATGTATCTGAGACACCAGTTTTCCACTCAGCCACAGTTTTTCCAACAGAGAGCTGCCCGAAAGAAAAAGGAGAATCAAAGTAATAAGCGTTGTAAGACAGCAACAGGATCAAAGGTAAACTGAGACCTAATAAATAATATAAAGCGCATCTTCTTTTTTTTAAAAGAACATAGAGACCGAAGACAGGAATCAGCGCAAGGCTTGTTGGTCGAGCAAGTGCTGCAAGACCTAAGGCATATCCTCCAAAAAGCGCATATCTTTCTTTATAAACCTCTGATTCCCTTTCTAGAAAAGAAAGAGCATAGAGACCCAAACATAAACATAAGGTATTAGGACCATGCTGCCATAAGGTTTGACTGCTAATACTCCATAGGGAAGTCCCTAAACCCATTCCCAATGCAATAAGAAAAGCAGAACTTTGTGAAACAAAACTCAGGCATATCAAAAATATGAGAAGAACAGAAACCGCTATAAAAAACGAGTTGATAAGCTTGGAACCATACCAAATCCACCAAGGACGCGATTCCAAATCAGGGATAAGAACATTTAACATTGCAAAAAAAGGAGCAGAAATAAGACCCGCTCCAAGACCAAAAGTACTTACATAAATATGAGGCAAGCGAGTTGAAATCATAAAATAAGGAACCCCGCTAACATCTTCGTCAGCGTTTCTTTCATTCCAAAGAATACGTTCTTTCAACCCAAATGAATCTTCTTCATGAATCCGCACGTAAGGTTTTTTATTCCAATCAAAAAGATAAGGTTTTTCATATGGACTAAAATGCAATCGCCAATCTTTAAAGAAATTGACTCCCATAATCGCATTAGGTTTTGCATCAAAACCCGGTAAGAAATCTCCGTTACAAAGATACGCAGCTAAACAAAACAGGAAAAGAAAAAAACCAAGAACATGATTTTTCATTTTCTTCCTAAGAAAGGTCTAAAAAAGTTGCTGACTATACACATCCGCTAAACAAGGCATATCGTAAGCGGTAAATTTCATTGTTCTCTTTACCCAAGAATATTCTACATGAACTACGCCCTCTTTTCCAAAATGAAAAATAATACTAGAACCCAATCTGTCAACTTTTGTGATTCGATCCGAAGCTATTTTTGACTGTATCAACATAACAACCAAAGCTAGAGGTGGATAGACAGGAATTTCACCAACCGCTGAACCAGCGAATTGTTGAGTCTCTTGAGCACGAACAAGCCCCTTATACCAAGGGCTACCTTCTTCCACGACTCCCTTCATTTTCAAAGATACACCTTCAGGCTCTTTGTGATTCCGAAGAGCCTCCCTATTGTATTCAACTGCTGCCTCGTAAGCTTCCATATATTCGTTTGTAAGCTTATAAAGTCGGCTAATAAGTGCAACATCGTTTTCTGAGAAAAGTTTTGAAAGTCTTTCCTCTATACCATTTAAAATCCCACAGTTTTCCCGAGATTTATCTCCTTGTTCTGTATCCAATGTTTTTTGAGCCTGAGCAGTGAAAGTAAAATTCAGTGTAGTCGACAAAATAAGTCCGCTAACCAACAAACGCATAAAAGCTCCTTTTTCATGTTGTGTTTGTCATAACATGAAGAAGCTTTCTAAGAAAACTGCGTCTATTTTACACGGCAAAATTCTAAACTAATCAGGAGTAAAAAGACTTTTTATCTCTTTAAATAACTTACGGATATTTTGTATAGATTTAGGCACTACAAAAATGGTGTCATCACCAGCTATAGTACCTAAAACTTCTGAACTTGCCTGTTTATAATCTAAAATACGAGCAAGCATGGAAGCAGAACCTGGGCTTGTATAAATGACAACGGTGGTTTCATTCGCAACAATATCGATAACCAGAGATCTGAGATCGGGAGTAATAGTTGGAGGAGCAGGAACTCGCGGGAGGGAATAGACGCTCTCTCCTCTTTCATTTTCAACTTTAATGGCTTTAATTTTTCTCAGAAGTCTCGAAACTGTAGACTGATTGACTTTAAATCCTCTGGCTGCCAACGCCTCACATAATTCTTCCTGAGTTCCTGTTTGACCTTCAATAAGAAGTTGTTTCAAGGTCTCTGCTAAAGATGCTGTCATATAGACTCCGTTCTTTTTAAAGCTGCAAGCCTTTGCAGGAGAGGAGGGTGGCTATAATAGAAAAATGAAAACTTCGGATCTGTTAAAGGCATACTTTGATTTTTCTTTTGTAATTTTACTAGGGCATTCGAAAGTTCTTCATAAGATGTAATATGTTTTTTTGCGAAAGCATCTGCCGCGAATTCATTTTTCTGTGAAAGAAATGCTTGCAAAGGACTAAATACAAATCCCACGATTCCATACCACATACTGAAAACTAAAATAGCAGCATAGTCCGATACTCCAGCAAACCCGAAAGCATGATAAAAAACTTCCAAAGGTTTGCATAAACTCAAAGCAAAAAACATAAGACCCATTAGAATCATAGATCGTATCAAGGCTATTCGTACATGATGCAACTTGAAATGACCTAACTCATGAGCAAGAACCGCAACAATCTCATTTGTAGACAAAGATTCCAAAAGAGTATCGAAAAGTACTATGCGTTTTTCTCCAAAAATACCCGTAAAATACGCATTTCCATGAGAAGAACGAGTGGAAGCATCCATAATATATATCCCACTTGTTCGGAAATTAATTTTTTTTGCCAATTCGTAGATCTTATCTTTGAGTTCTCCTTCGGGAAGGGGTGAAAACTTATTAAAAATAGGAGCAAGCAAAGTGGGATATAACCAGGATACTAAAATACCAAAGCTTGCAGTTGCTGCCCAAGCGAAAAGCCACCAATAAGGTCCTGTACTCATTGCCCACAGAATCAAGGATAGAAAAGCACCTCCCAGAATCATGCTCAGCAAGACCATCTTAACGCGATCTCCCCAAAATCCTTTCGGAGTCTGTCGGTTGAATCCATGCTTTTCTTCAATTTTGAATGTTTGGTAAAAATCAAAGGGAATAGAATACAACGTATTCAATACACCCATCACAGCCCAGAACATTAATCCTGTCCAAAGTTCTCCACCCCCTCGAGTAGAAACAAATTCTTTTGCAAAATTTTCAACAATTGTAAATCCACCAAAACATAAGAAACTTAAGAAGACAAAAACGTGACACCATCCAGTGTATTTGTTAAACGCATGTTTATCTTCGGTATAAGATAGAATTTTTACAAATTCTTCGTCTGAGATTCTTAAAATTTTCTTTGCATTTTCTTGTTTTTCAGGATCAAGATAATAAGCTCTATTTCTAGCGCTTAACCATGTTTCCAATAGATCTCTTGTAAGTTTTAACAATATAAAAAGAATAAGCAGTTGTTGTGCCATATGCACTCCTTAGTGTACTTCAGCGCCTTGCTGAATGCGTTCGAGTTTTTCTAATTGCCTATCAAGAAGACGAGTTCTTGTATTTGCTAAACTTTCATACTCACTTTGCAATTCGTTGATTTTCTTCCCGACAACTTGAAACTTCTGAATATACATATCCCACTGTTTTCGAAAGCCTGTTATTTGTTCTAGGATTTCCTGTGAAGTTTTTTCCACACTAAAATGATCTATAGCTTTTCTCACAACTGCAAGCACAGCAAAAAGCGTCATTGGCGAACATGTGATCACTTTATGTTTCAACGCAGCATCCACAAAAGTAGGCTCCTCCTGAATAATAAAGGAAAAAACTTGCTCGTGAGGAATCAATAAAATTACACAATCCACAGACTCAGGCAATTCATAATAAGCCCTATCTGCAAGCTCTTTGTAACAAGCTTTCACATCCGAAATAAAACTCTTGCAGAAACGTTCTTTCTCAATTTTGTCTGTAGCTTGAATCATCTTCGTATAATTCTGAATAGGGAATTTAACATCCATATTCAAAATCAACCCCTTTGGCAAAAGAAAAGTAAAATCGGGTCTACTCCCATTTGAAAGAGCTTTTTGTTTAATGTAGTTGATGTTTTCTATAAACCCCGCAATACGCAAAATATCGTCAGCAATCCTCTCACCCAGTTGCCCCCTTGCCTGTGAATTCGCTAAAATAGCTTTCAAACTGGAAGTCGTTTCAAGCAAATCCGCAGTCTGAACATTCGCAGTAGAAATAAGAGATGAAATCTTTGTCATCTGTATGCTTTTTTCACGCTCGGAACTGTTTAACAATTCTGAAACTTTGTGAAGTTGAGAGCTCATAATCTCAAATTGACGTTTTAAGTCTTCTTTGTTGTCTTTAAGACTGTGCGTGATGAGTTCACGATCACTATTCAATTGATGGCTTGCTATTTTCAACATCGAATCAGTAGATTTAGAAAGAGAATCAACGGATGATTCATGCAATTTTGAAGAAAGCTGTATGGAAAAATTCTCCAACAAAGCTCGATGTTGTAACTCACTCTCTTTCAGGGTCTGTTTAAGGACTCCTTGATTCTTTCGATTTAAAAGAGTTTGAAGAAGAAAAGTCAGCAATGAGCCCAACACAAATCCACTTATAAAATACAACGAAGAAAATTCAGGGAAGCTATCGGGAAAGAAATTCATTCAACGCCTTTTTCAAAAGTCTCATCACAAAATCAACTTCGAGTTTTGTGATGTTAAAGACAGGGGTAAATCGAAGAGCATTTTTACCACCATGTATTACACCGAGACCCCTTCTTCTCAAATACCTTTCTAAACCATTCATCCCGAGAACCTGACAGCGCTTTGGATCAAAGCCAATAGAAAAAAGAAGCCCAGATCCCTGAACACTGGTCACAAGATCTCGATGCTGTTCTGCAAGTGTTTGCAATTCATTCAAAAAATATCGACCTTGCCTGTGAATATTCTCGCGAATATTGGGTGTCATACTTTTAAGAACTTCAGACGCCACATCCAATGCACGAGGGTTTGCCGTCATGGTGTTGCCGTATATTCCATACTTGTAAAGACGTGCCGCTTTTTCTCCCAGCGCTAGAACAGAAAGTGGAAATTGACCGCCATTCAATGCTTTAGAATAAGCCTCCATATCAGGAAACGCAAAACTCTCAAAACCAGGATAATCCACAATACTCAGACACCCATTTCCACGAAATCCCGACTGAATAGAATCAACTATGAGTAAAGAACTATGTTTTTTTGTAAGTTCACGAGCGAGTTTATAATATTCTGGACTTACAGATTTCCCAGGATTTCCTTCACCCATTACAGGTTCGAGGAACATTGCCTGAATATAAATTCCTTCACGATCGGCCCACGAAAATGCACTCTCTAATTCGTTTAAGTTATGAGCTTCGACTGTCAGCAAATTACGTCGATCTCTAAACGAGGCAAGAGTCTCTTGATAGACTTTCATACTAGAGTCTGAGGCCTGAGCGGAGGGATCCGTTCTTCCGTGAAAACTTCCCTTCATACTTAGAAACATTATTTTCTTTCCAACATGAGTTCCCCCTGCATCCGTCATCATCTTTGCATAAACATCTGCAATACGACATGCGACGGTCACAGCCTCCGAGCCAGAATTGATACAAAGAAATTTATGATAACGTTGACCATCCGTTCTGTGATGACCAATTTCTTCGTGCATAGCTCTTGTAAATTTCCACTGACTGAGATTTGCAGTCATAATATTCGCCATCACTTGAGGTTTTCCAAGTGCATCGAGTACAGAATCAGGATTATGACCAAATCCTAACATTCCATATCCACCTGTATCGTAGACAACCGCACCACATGTTGTAACAATCCAAGGCCCTTTTGCAGCGAGTGCAACATAGGGATTTACATTGGGTTCTTCATAGAAGTTTAAAAAATCTCTTTGAATCTCTTCAATTTGTTCCGCTTCATCATGTCGAAGTATATTCGGATACTGCTTTTTCAAATGCTCATATTGCAGAAGAGCATCATCAATCAATTTTCCAAGGCGCGGATCTTTTTCAAGAAAGAATTCCAGTTCCTTGTCTTCAATTCCTTCTGTCTCAATAACTTTGTGATCCGAACGAAGAACTTTCAATTTCTTTAAAGCATCCATACGACCCTCTTTTTCAACAAATTGTGTTCCGTAGAACAACATTTTAAAAGACACCGTCTTCTTTGAATCTGATTACATTTGACTAGATTTGCCAAAATAGTCCGAGTTCAAACATAGCTTTTTTCAAACCAAAATAGAAAACCTCCTCCCAAACGAGAGGTTCATTACTAAACTCCCAAGTCTCTCTCGCAGTAATTCCAAAATTACCAGCCAACAAAAAATCCATCCCTACAATCCCATGAGAAAACAAATTTTGCTCATCTCTAGGCAAGACCCCAAAACCAGCATCAAGCCCCATAACGGGTTGTAAAAAAAATCTCTCCCAAGTGAGAAGTACAGTTCCTTTTAAAGCAAGAAGTCTGTCATGTTTCCAACCATTAGTATAACTTGCTCCCCAATAAGATTTCATAAGAGGATTAATCTTCTTATAAAAATACGCTCCAACAGAAAGAGAATTCAAAGTGCCTATAAATTCCCCACGAAAAATAAAAGGATTTTCTTCAGCATCATTCCAAAAAGACTCGTTTCCAAAGAGTATTCTCTGAACATCCCTCCGATCTAAAATATCTCCATCTTCCGAATCTGCAAAGACAGGAACAGGAACAAACATTACAATAAAGATGACATATTTAAGTCTTTTAAACACCTTCATTCCCCTTTTTCTCTGCGAAAACCCAGACTAAAAACCATGTTTGATCTTTAAAACTCAAGTACGTTCCCACCGAGGTGGAAACTTGACTAAGAAGTAAATCGCGATGTCGCGGAGAATTCCATAGCAACCATGCAAGTTCGTGCAAAGATCTACCTTGTACGCGATTTTCACCTACAAGTCGCAATTCGGAATGAAGCGCAAGTTTTTGCATCCTGACTTTCATAGATTTTTCATGTTCTATAGATCCCTTTACACCAAAATTTTGAGCAACTTCTCTAAGAACAGAATTATTAAAATCAACAGAGGAACGACCCTCTCTCTTTCGTATCATATTCAACCAGCCCTGCATGCGTTCTTTAGAATTATCCTCTGTTTTTTGAAACTGAAACTCAGGGACTTTATCCTCAGCCCCTTTTCCAACTGGAATAAGAAACCAGGTTTCAAAGCCCCATAAAACATGCTCTTTTGGTAGACACGACAAAGAAAAAACCCCATTTCCTAGAGGAAGCTTCAGTTTTTTGCGAAACATGAGTTTCTGAGAAAGCCCATGTAAGGAATCTATATATCGCAAGTCGATTTCAGAACATAAATCTTGAATGGAACGCGGAACAGTAACGTTACTGTCTTTGATTTCAAGTGAACTAGGAGAGCGAGTGACAAACAAAATTGTGTTTTCATCCTCGCACGAAACAAAAGCATGTCCATAAAATCCATCGTGCGACTTCTTATCAAGAAGTTTATTCAGATAGTCTTTTCTTAGAACCTTTTTGGGAAATTTATAAACAAGAGACTGGCTATCAAAAATTTCGTGCTTCAAAAGATCAGAGCTGTTTGAAAGATTTTGATTTGAACAAAAAAAAGAAATCTTTTTTTGAAGATCGGGACGAAAACTCCGTAGACCTTCTTTAGCGAAAGAAGGTTGACACAACAGGATAAGAGAAGACCCTGTCAAAAAATTGACAGCTTGCCTTCGCGTAAAACAACCCTTTAGTTGGAACTTTCTTTTTCCAACAATTTAAAAATCGTTTGTAATTGCAGATTCGATGTTCCTTCATAAAGTTTACCAATTTTTACATCTCGATAATACTTTTCAGCTGGAAATTCTTTTATAAAACCATATCCGCCATAAACTTCCAGACAAGAAGAGGCAACTTCTTCAGCAATTTCAGAACATAAGTACTTTGCCATTGCTGCTTCTTTGGTGAAGGGCAATCCAGCATCTTTCATGCGAGCTGCGTTATACACGAGCAATTTTGCACTTTCGATTTTAGCTGCCGCTCTTGCCAATTGGAATTGTATGCCTTGAAACTGATCGAGAGTTTTTCCAAACTGAGATCTCTGATGTGCATATCGGAAAGCTCCATCGAAAGCACCTTCCGCTAGTCCTAACATTTGTGCTGCAATCCCAATACGACCTTCGTTTAAGGTTTCAATTGCGATTTTGTAGCCTTTGCCTAGTTCACCAAGTATGTCTTTTTCTTTAACAGGAACACCATCTAAAATAACCTCACACGTTGAAGATGCACGGATGCCAAGTTTAACTTCTTTCTTTCCAATGGAAAAACCAGGAGCTCCACGTTCGACTATAAACGCAGTAATTCCCTTGTATCCCTGAGAAGGATCTACGTTTGCAAAAACAACAAAGATGTTGGCTTCTTTTGCATTGGTAATGAAAATTTTCTTACCTTCGAGATTCCAACCAGAAGAAGTTTTGACGGCTCGTGTTTTCAATGCAAAAGCATCAGAGCCGGAACTGGATTCGGTAAGACAAAAAGCACCGACATCTTTAGAACACAGACGTGGATAATATGACGCTTTTTGTGTTTCGTTTGCCCAGCGCTTGAAAATATTATTTACAAGTGTGTTTTGAACATCAACGAAGACACCCACTGAAGGATCAACTTTGGAAAGCTCTTCGATAGCAAGACAAGACATAAAAAAGCTTCCACCCGCACCACCATATTTTTCGGGAACTTCTATGCCCATAAGACCGAGTTCAAAGCAGTGCTTCATAATGTCAGGGTCGAGACTTTCATGCTCATCCATTTTCATGACTTTAGGAGCAACCCATTCGCGTGCGAATTTTTGAACTTCATTGCGGAACATCTTCTCATCTTCGGAAAGAACGGTCACTGCATTCATAAAATCCTCGTGCTAGATTTGAATTTTGTCATCAAAGCAAAGAAGATCTTAGGTGAAGATGAAAAAGAAGTTAATACGGGAATTTTGAGCAAAAAAAAGATGTAGAGTAAAACCCTACATCTTTCAAACGAAAGAAATCGTCTTAGAAACGACGTCCGCGGCCTTCACCACCGTTACCACCACCGAAACCACCACGGTTTCCGTTGCGTTCACGTCCACCACCGAAACCACCACCACCACTGCGGTTGTTTCTTGGTTCCATTGGGCGTGCTTCATTTACGTTGATAGCACGTCCTTCGTAATCTGCACCGTTGAACTTCGTAATCGCTTCTTGAGCTTCAGCATCTGTTGCCATTTCAACAAATCCAAAACCTTTGCAGCGACCTGTATCACGGTCTGTAATGACTTTTGCAGAGACTACAGTTCCAACTTGTGAAAAAGTATCCATAAGGACTTGGTCTGTTGCGGAAAATGGCAAATTGCCTACGTACAATTTCTTACCCATGCTAACCTCCTAAAGGCCAGGGGCGCCACTTTGGAGGCGAAGGGCACTATGCCTACCTCTCTAAAGAAGGCGATCAAAACAATTGCTATTTTTATAGCATGATTCCTTTCTGGGAAGCACGGCTATTTGTACTCCATAAGAAAATAATTCCGCCACGCACAAAAACTTAAAACTTAGCAATCTTATCAGACGGTTATTTTTTTAACGAAGAGACTTTTCTCTGAAAATATCTATAATTTGTCCCCTGGATGCCCATTTTAATTGCAAACTGCCAGATTCTTAGACACCTACGAGGAGTTTTAAATGAGTGAAAAAGCTCTATTAAAGGCAGCCCGATGCCTTCCTACAACCCGTCACCCCATTTGGTTCCTCCGTCAGGCCGGACGCTATCTCCCTGAATATCGCGAGTTACGTAGCCAACATGAATTTCTGGATCTGTGCAAAAATCCTCAACTTGCAGCTGAAGTAACCTTGCAACCTTTACGTCGCTTCGACCTCGACGCGGCCATTATCTTTTCCGATATTCTCATCCCTGCTGTCGCTTTAGGACAAACCCTTACTTTCAAAAAAGATCACGGCCCTCAACTCTCCCAACCTGTCAGAGATGAAACATCTCTTTCTCAATTGAATTTAGAAGGCTGTGCAAACAATTGGAACTTCGTAGGAGATGCTATCAGTCTTGTAAAATCAAAATTAGCTCCCCATCAAACTATGATTGGTTTTGCAGGAGCCCCATTCACTCTCGCTTCTTATATGATTGAAGGAGAAGGGGGAACGAACTTCGAAGAAACAAAACGTTTTGCTTTTCATAAAAGAGAGCTTTTTAAGAAATTTCTTTTTCAACTTGCGGAAGTCTCTATTTCTTATTTGCAAATGCAAATACAAGCAGGAGCAGAAGTCATCATGTTGTTTGATACATGGGCTCAACAATTCACCCGCAAAGATTATGTAGAATTGGTAAAAGAATCGACGGAATGCATTATTGCTAAAATATCCGAACTTGTACCTGTAATTTATTATCCAGGACAAGGGAGCGATCGCTTGCATGATTTGTCGAATACTGCTGCTTCCGTTATTGCAGTCGATTGGAGAACAACTCTAAGTCAAGCTCACAAGATTTTGAGTGAACAAGGTTTGAAACTTTGTTTGCAGGGAAACTTAGATCCCTTAGTTTTAATTGGAGAGGAATCTTTAGTAAGAGAGAGAGTGAGATTAATTTTAGAGGAAGTGAAGAAACAAGATATTCCCGGACATATTTTTAATGTTGGACACGGATTGCTTCCCCTCACCCCTATAGAATCTCTGAATTGGGTAATAGACGAAGTTCGTTCTTACGAAAAGACTAATTTACAAAAGCCTGTTCAATAAGCTCACACAGAACATGTCCTACTAAGATATGTCCTTCCTGAATCCTAGGGGTATCATTTGTAGGCATTTGCAAACACACATCTGCAATCGACTTCAGCTCTCCACCTTTGAACCCTGTCATTCCAATAACAGTCATTCCAATGCTACGAGCCTTCTCTGCAGCTTGAAGTATATTTGCAGAATTTCCTGAAGTAGAAATTGCAAACAAGACATCCCCTTTGCGACCCATCGCTTCAACCAAACGAGAGTAAATCACATTGTAAGAATAATCATTTGCAACAGCAGTAAGATAAGAAGTGTTCACATGAAGAGCTTCTGCAAACAAAGGACGTCGATCCACAAGATAGCGTCCTGATAATTCTGCTGCTAAATGCTGAGCATCTGCAGCGCTCCCACCATTTCCACAAAACAGAATTTTTCCACCCGCTTTTAAAGTCGCAATACACAGCTGTGCCGTTTTTTCTAAACGAAGTTTCAACTCAGCATCGCTAGCAATTTTCTGTTTTACTTGGAGGGCTTCCTGTAGTCTTTTTTCGATTGTTGTCTGCATCTTTAAATCCTAAGTTTCACGTAGGTGTGAACCATTTATGTAGCTGGAGTACCATGACAAGCCTAGCAAAAAATAAGAGAAAAGTCTTAGCCGTCGTGATGGATGGAGTTGGAGTTCGAAAGGAACGTTTCGGCAATGCTGTGGCTTTAGCCGCTACACCTGCCCTTCATTTCCTCAAAGAAAGCAGTCTTTACACAACCCTGAAGGCTTCAGGCCCCTCTGTCGGTCTCCCCTTCGAACACGATATGGGTAATAGTGAAGTTGGACACAACGCCCTCGGCGCAGGTCGCATATTTGATCAAGGAGCAAAACTTGTTAACCAAGCTATAAATAACGGCAATCTTTTCAAAGGGAAAGCATGGCAAAGGGCGATAAACCAGGTTTTGGAACATCACAGCTGCTTACACTTTATCGGGCTTCTCTCAGACGGAAATGTTCATAGTCATGAAGAACATCTTTTTGCAATGCTTCGTCATGCAGCGAAGGAAGGTGTGAAAAAAGTTCGCATACATACTTTACTTGATGGAAGAGATGTAGGCGCACATTCAGCAGAAAAATACTGTGACAACTTACTCAAAGTATTATCGGAACTTCAAAATTCAAATTGCGACGCACGTGTTGCCTCCGGTGGAGGACGCATGCACGTAACTATGGATCGTTATGAAGCAGACTGGTCTATAGTTGAACGAGGTTGGAAAGCACATGTATTAGGTGAGGCCGAATCTTATTTTTCTTCACTCTCTGACGCCTTGAAAAATTTTCGTAAAGATCCTTCAATCTCAGACCAATTTCTTCCTTCCTTTGTCATCACTGAAAAAAACAAACCCATAGGAACCATAGAGAATGGTGACAGCGTTATTTTTTTCAATTTTCGAGGAGATCGCGCGATCGAAATTTCAAAAGCATTTGAAGACGAAGATTTCAAAGCTTTCGATCGCAAACGATTTCCAAAAGTTTTTTTCGCAGGAATGCTGGAATACGATGGAGATCTTCATATTCCCAAAAATCATTTAATCAATCCACCTCTTATTCAAGATACTTTGGGGGAATATCTTGCAAACAATGGAATCCGTCAGTTTGCGTGCAGTGAAACTCAAAAATTCGGACACGTCACTTATTTCTGGAATGGAAACCGTTCGGGATATTTCGACAACAAACTTGAAGAATATGTAGAAATTCCGTCTGACAAAACACCCTTTCAATTCAAACCCTGGATGAAAGCACATGAGATAACAGAAGCGACTATACATAGAATGGAATCTGCCTCTTTCGATTTCGGCAGAATCAACTATGCAAATGGAGATATGGTTGGACACACGGGAGATTTGGAGGCTGCTATTATCGCAGTTGCAACGGTTGACATGATGATCAAACGACTCATTCTCGCTGCACAAAAAACAGAAACCATACTTTTGGTAACTGCCGATCACGGAAATTGTGATGAGATGTTTGAGAAAGCCCCTACAGACGCATCTGATTTTCCACCTTTGTGGCAGAGACCTAAACCAAAAACTTCACACACTCTCGCTGAAGTTCCCTGCCACATCTACGATCCTTTGGGAAGAAATGATTCTATTCTTAAAGAAGGAACTGGAACTTTAGCAAACATTGCAAATACAGTTCTAGATCTTCTAGGAATGAAAACACGCTCTCACTATGAGCCAAGTTTGTTGATTAAGAAATAGCAACTTTATTGAAAACATTTGCAGTGTCTTTGGTATTCAGACGACTGTGTTTGTATCCGTAGAAGAAGTAAACAATTCCTCCCACAAGCAACCATACACCAAAACGAATCCATGTAACGGTTCCAAGTTCCGTAATCAAATAACTACTCAAAGTCACTGCTATTACTGGGATCAAAGAAAGATTTTTTCGGAAACTCCAGTAGGCTAAAAGTAAAACTTCCACTATAAAAAATAAGATAGGAAACTTCGCACTGAATCTATGTAATTCTTTGAAATCCTGAATCTCCATAAAGGTGAAATACCCAGCATTTTGCCCAACGCAGAGTATTAAAAAAACAAAGAATAAAATTCCAGGATAAATATATTTCGCATTGATGTAAGGCATGCGAAATTTTTTATTCACATCTTTGTTGTGAGGATCAAGAACTAAAACACCTGCTGAAACGAGAACGAGAGCAAAAAGGGTTCCTATACTACTGAGGTCTGTCACCTCACGAAGATTTAAAAAGAGAGAGGGAATTGCGACAAACAAACCTGCTAACAAAGAAGAAATCCATGGAGTTTTAAACCGAGAGTGAATTTTAGAAAACATCGGAGGCAATAAACCATCTCGACTCATCACCATCCAAATACGGGTTTGTCCCAATTGATACACCAATAAAACACCCGCAAGTGAGATCACCGCAGTCATTCCAATCACACCAGAGAACCATGGGATATTTGCCCCCTGTGGCCCAAAGATGAAAGCAAGAGGATCACCCACTTGTAGCTGCGTATAGTGAACAACACCGGTAACGACCAAGCCTAAAATAACGTAAATACCCGTGCAAATCGCGAGTGTATAAAGCATAGCTTTGGGTATGTCTCTTTGAGGATTATTGCATTCTTCTGCTGTTGTAGAGATCACATCGAAACCAATGTAGGCAAAAAATACGGCAGAAACCCCCTTCATGACTCCGGAGGCACCGTTAGGAGCAAAAGGCACCCAGTTATCGGGATTAATGTAGAAACATCCAACAGCTACTACAAAAAAGATCACAGCTAATTTCAAAACAACCATGATGGTCGAGAAAGTTTTGGAACCTTCTATACCCATGATAATAATCCAAGTAATAAGCGCAGTGATGAGAAAGGTAGGAAGGTCAAAAATAATAGCTAGACTCCCCAAACGTGGTGCGGAAATCCAGGCGTTATAACCCTTTAAAACCTGAGGATCGCTGATAGAACTTAAGACTTCACTAAGAGACTTACCACTCTCAGTGATCATATGTTGGACAGAACTAAATGCAGTATGAGCACTGAAGTAATCCATAGTGAAATGAAGAGGAACTTCATAACCATAGTATTTCAAAAGCCCGACAAAATACTGACTCCAAGAGATGGTCACTACAATATCACTAATTGCGTATTCCATCAGTAAGTCCCAACCGATGACCCAAGCAATAAATTCACCAAAAGCTAAATAGGAATAGGTATAAGCAGACCCTGCAATAGGTACTGAGGAAGCAAATTCCGCATAACACAGAGCACAAAATCCACAGGCGATTGCTGTAAAGAGAAAAAGTAAAATAACAGCAGGCCCACCACTAAAAGCTGCACTGCCAATGGTTGAAAAAATTCCTGCCCCCACAATAGCAGCAATCCCAAACATGGTTAGATCACGAACTGTCAGAACACGTTTAAGCTGGCTTCCTTCTTGTTGAAGATTGTGATCACGAACGATATCACTTAATTGTTTTTTACGAAATAAACCAGCCCAGCTCATAGAAGAAGACTCCAAAAAAATTTTCGAATGTGTATGAAGACAGAAGAGAGGTGTTGAGATGAAAAAAATATAAATGAGAAGAGTGACACCCTACTCATTTATATTTCTCAGAAGCTCTTCACAAGAAAACTTGTGACAGTTGTGGGGATTTAACCTCCACACCCAACAGATAGCTGCTACCTGTTTCGGCATTTCTCTCCTCCTTTACAGATTATGTAAGATCTTAGGAAACGCTCCTCTTCTATCGAAGGTTTGGAGCTTAGGAGGGCAAAGAGAAAATTGCAAGACTTAATTGTTCGATGGGGCTTTCATAGTCTTTAGAATCGGAAGATTCTCAGCAAGGGGGGCTTTCCCATCCGCATGAGAGATTGCTACAAGTGCTTTTAAACACTGAAAAAGCTGTCGGATATTGCCCTGCCAGTAGAAGTCTCGACAACGTCTTACAATTGCCTCAAATTCCATTTCCCCCACCCTCATTCCTCTCTTTGCAAAGAAAAGTTGGATCAGCAATGGAAGGTCAGACATCCTGTCTCTTAGAGGGCTCAAAGTAATTTCACATCCCGTTAAACGAACACGTAGATCCAATAGAAACTTCGAAGACTCTACAGCAAGATCCAAATCAATTGTGCTTGCCACTACAACCTGAAATTTGGAATATAACTCTTTGGTATCCCCCACTCTATTATAAGTTCCATCGTTCAACACTCTCAGTAATTTTTGCTGGCATGCAATCGAAAGCGTATGAATTTCATCTAAAAATAAAATCCCACCGTCCGCTTCACCAACAAATCCCTGAGTAGTTGTATAGGCACCTGAAAAAGCACCTTTCTTGTGTCCAAAAAGAAGCGACTGAGAAAGATTCCCATCCAACAAAGAACAGTTCACAGAAAGAAACGGTATCTCACCCTCTTTTTTCTTCCTATATTTCGCAATCAATTTTGCTACTTCTTCTTTGCCTGTACCTGTTTCTCCTTGGATGACGACGGGTAGATCCGTTGTTTCTGCGGCAACACGAATCCACTTTAAGACATTTGCTTCTACACAAAGGCCATCGGGACATATGCTTTCCAATTCAGGAGAAAGAGCTCTTTGCTCATTATTCTGAACATGCTTTAAAAGCCTTTTTTCTTTTGCGGAATTTATAGCAATGAGAATCTCATCCGCGTTGATCAGTGGTTTTTTCAACGCAAATAACGCACCACGATCCATAGCCTGCTGATAAATCTTCACATCAGGATGAGAAGACATAACAATGGGAACTATCTGCACTTGCATTTCTCTCGCTTCTTCGAGCAAGTCTAAACCTTCAGGAGACTTACTGCCCGCACTTAGAAACATATCTGTCAAAAGTATATCGACTCTACAGCTTTCGAGCACTTTCCTAGCATCCTGTATAGTGCTCACTCCCAAAGCTTTAAGCCCTGCATTCTTTGCGAGGATCATGTAACTTTGAAGTTCAAAACTGTTATCTTCGACAATTAGAAGAACATCTTCTCTTTTCATAAGGAACCCAAAACTCTCGAAATCTTCAATAGTGCTTTTTCACAAGAATCAGAATCTGATGCCACTATAGTTTTCAAACCTTCCTTGCATGCAACTGAGATCACTTCAGGAATATCCGAATATACGACTCCAAAAGCCTTAAGTTCGACGAGATGGGGGAGTTCCGTTTGGAAAACCCACTTCTTTGTTAGGGCTTTTTTTCGAAGGGATTTTTTTAATACTGAATCTTTCAAAACAATCAAAACACCTTTTGTAGTACGGTATTGATTAAAAACCACAGGTAAGACTTCGGCTCCTTTTGCTGATAAGCAGAGATCTCTTTGCTTTTGTAGCACAGACATAATGGGAATAGGACTTATCTGAAGACGTTCTCGATAAAGTGGGAGAACCATTTCAAATACCGTTAGATTTCCACGGCGAAAATGCCTCAAAATTCCTTTGTGTGCAGTCACTACATCCTTCGCATAACTTAAACCTAAACCCGTCCCTTGGGATCGACCAAAAGTAAATTGTTCTTGATAGATCATCTCATCAAATTCCTGAGGAACACCATGACCATCATCAAAAACCTGTATATAGAGCTTTTGCTCTTTAGAAAACATACGAACACTCACATAGGTAGAACAGAAAGCTATAGCATTATGTAAAAGATTAGCAACGGCCCTTTCTATTTTATCTTTATCCAAAACGTAAGTTCTACCCTGCTCAATTTGTGAATGAAATCGTATTTTATGATTGCGCGCTTGTAACTTCGCCTCGTCTATAACGGTTTGCAAATCAAAATTCGAAATCTCGTACGGAGTTATTGTTTTCAAATCCTTTTCATTCAAACTGTTGATCATAGAATGTACTCGACAGATCGAGGCTAAAAGTTTCGGTTTTAAATTTGTCAGTTCATTTTCATTTTCAACACGTAAAACTTCTTGAAAGACGAGAAGCGGAGACCTTAAATCGTGAGCCAAATAAGCTGCTATTTTTGATCTCGCTTTTTGCTCCGTAAATTCAGCCATTCTTTTTTTCAACCGAATAAATTCTTTTTGTAATGAACCAAGTTGAACAAGAGTTTCACCAAAACTTGTTTTCTCTCTAAATTTAAGTCCAGCTTCTTTCATAAATTTTTGCAAAGAGCGCCTCGAAGATTCTTCTGCATTCAAAGCAATAACCATAATCCCTGCAAGAACCAGCAAAAAACAAACAGCAATAGGTATAATTCCGTAAAAACTAGAACGAAAGGGTTTGCAAACATAAATGGAAAGGTTTTTAGATATGCTGGATTTATCTATAAAAGTTGTGCTACATGCTGCTGAAAATTCTTTCTTCTGAAATTCAAAAAGAATCCGATCTTGCTCTTTAATTTTCAAATGTAGATTTGGGAATTCTTGAATTATGCTTTCCGTAAAATTTCGATAGTCACCTTCTTTGATCTGTTCGAAATGAGCTTTAATCAAAGATTGTGAGAGTGCTCTCACGAAAATTTTATTCTCTTTCCAAGAAAGAGATAACATTGAAACAACAGCCACAAAAACACAAAGAAAAGTGAGACCACTTATCAAAATGCTCAACTGTAAAGGATTACTTAATTTGAGAGTTGTAGGACGCAAAGCAAAGCCCTGTATGTCTTTTGAGGAAAAAACCACTCATAGCTTAGTCTGCGAGGGGGCGCAACGATTGAAAAAGTTGGGGGGGTCTTTGTTTGTAGAATCTTTCAAACTTTAAAGCACAACAGTAGAACAAGCCGCCAACAAAGACTTTATTGTGTTCTGATCGGGGTCATAACTAGCTCCATAAGCGTCTCCACAGAAAACTAGGCTCTTGGAGTTCATTTTAGAAGCATCATAGTCTTCAACCTGTTTGCGCGAATTGTAATGCGCATCGTGAGCCCAAGCCACAGGGCGTAGTGAAAGAAAATCTTCTAACGGATCTGGTAAACTCAATTGTTTGCAGATTTTTGTCTTTGATCTTTTCACTTGCTTAACTGCTTGAACAACACGCGGTGCATCGAGAAAGGTTTCGTAATCAATTAGACTTTGTATACAGTAGTGTCTTTTTGAAAGTTGAAAGACTTGGGTTTTCTCGCTGGGGATTAAAATTCTATCGGGCAAATCGAGATCTTTTTCAAAATATAAATTTAGAGAAACCGCACTCAAAGGTGAAAATTTTAATGCGAGATTGATCAGATTTACAGGCGCGTGATCTCGTTTCAACCAATTGATAGCTTCCCATGGAGATTGGGCAACGACTAGAACTTTGGAATACACGTGTTCATTTTCTAAATGTAGGTCCCATTCTCCTTTCTCATAATTTGAATCCAGAATGGGTTTTCCCATCATGCATTCTGCCTCTGCCCAGTTTAGAATTTTTTCAATAAAATCATTCCAAGGACCACCAAAGAACCCTCTTTCAATATAGTGTGAACGTTGCTCAAAACTTTGAGACGTAGCAAACCAAGGATCCACAATACCAAGAGGAATACTCATGATGTTTAACACATCTAAAAAGGGGTCCTTTTTTGTGATATTTGCAGTCTTACCTAAAGATTGGTAATTGAATTCTTCACTTCGATTTTTGAATGTTTCAATAAATTTCTCCCACTGTTTAGCAGCTGAATTTCCACCAAGTATTTTTGCGAACTGCGAAGAACACACCTCGGAAAGGAGAATCTCATCAAGTTTCTTTCCTTGAAGAATAGCAAGTTTGTGTGGGGTTTCTTTCGGTAAACTGAAATCATCTTCGCTGGAAAAACAGCCCGCAAGGGTTCTATTTAAAAAATCGTAAAGCTCCAATGAAACATAGTGTAGACCACCACTACCCAAATTTTCTTTCCCTTCGGGAACACGCAAACGACCGCCCAAACGCGATTCTTTTTCAAGCAATAGAATTTTAGCTGAAGGATGAATTTGACGAAAACGAGTGAGCGCAAGAAGACCCGCAAGGCCTGCGCCAGCTATTATAATGTCGAAGACGTTATCATTCTTTGTAGACTGCATTTTTTCCAGTGCAAAATTAGTTGGCTTACCTTAATTTCTCTAAAAGTATAGCATCGAATGGCGATGAAACCTCGATCTATAGATTTAAACCTCAAATTTTTTGAGTCGCATGAACACTTACGAAAGACCTTTCTTACTACAGGCTGAAAACCTTGTGAAATACTATCAAGGTCTTCGAGCCGTGGATGATCTCTCCCTTCACGTTCGCAAAGGGGAATGCTTCGCTCTACTAGGCCCCAATGGTGCTGGCAAAACTACAACGTGTGAAATGCTTGAAGGCCTTATCTCTCCAGACTCTGGAAAGATATCCATATGCGGAATGCAGTACCCGTCAGAAAGAAAGAACATACTTGAAAAGATCGGAGTTCAACTCCAAGAGACACAATTGTATAAAAAATATACAGTTTGTGAAACTCTTCAACTCTTTGCAAGTTTTTATCGCGAGCCAGAAAACAACGACAAGATTATCAATCTTCTACGATTGGAAGAGATCAAAGGCAAGAGACTGGAGCATCTTTCTGGAGGACAGCGTCAGGCTGTCTATCTTGCCTGTGCACTTATAAATCGTCCAAGCCTAGTATTTTTGGATGAACCGACAGCGGGCCTAGATCCCCGCGCTCGTCGCATGATATGGGACATTATCCATGGAGTGAAAGATGACGAGAGGGGGATCTTCCTGACGACGCATTACCTTGAAGAAGCAGAGAGATTAGCAGATCGCATAGCCATTATGGACAAAGGAAAAATCATTGCCGAGGGAAGTCCATCAGAGTTGGTAGCAAAACATTGTCCTGGGGAAGTTTTACGCTTTGCTATTGAAGGCTCGGAGCAAGACATTGCAAGCAGAGGGGAAGAACTCAAGCTTCATTTGCCTTGGTTAGGGCAGGCCTTTAGAACAGAATTTGGATGGGAAATTCACCTAGCTCAGGCAAGCAGATACATTCAGGAATTGACCTTAAAAGCAAGTCAATTGGGGACAATTTTGAATTCTTTTTATATTCGTCAGGCTTCACTCGAAGATGTGTTTTTGAAAATCACAGGAAGGACATTCGGCGAATGAATTTCAGAAGTCTTTGGGAAATGACGAAAGGACGTTGGAGAGAATTTCGACGGGAGCCTTCTGCTTTCTTCTTCGTTATTGCAATGCCTCTTATTTGGATGTTGATTTTAGGACATGCCTTCAATCCTTCGAACAAAGAATTATATAGAGTAGGTTTTTTAGAACATGGAAACAGTGCTCTTGAGACGAAAATTAAAAATTTATTGAGTACAGATTCTAAAGTTCAATTTTTAAAATTTCCCGAGGATTTAAAGAAGGGAAATATTCCTGTTTATCTTGAAGTTCAAAATGAAGCGATTCTTTACCATCAGAACATTAACCATCGGGACGCTGATATCACCCGAAGATGGGTGAATGATCTTATTCAATCCGAGATGGGGAGAAAAGATCCAATCCCGAGCGAAACGATTCATGCAAATGTTGGTGAAGAACGTTATGTCGATTTTCTTATTCCAGGCTTGCTCGCATTGAGCTTGTTCACAACATCACTCTTTGGAACGGGAATGACGATTGTTGCCAATCGTCGAGAGAATTTACTCAAACGTTATGCAGCAACACCTATGAACACTATGGAGTTCATAGTTTCTCACATCTTTGGCCGTTTTTTGATTTTCGCCATTGAGTTTTCCGTCCTTGCCCTTGGTGGCTTTCTCTTTTTCAGATTCCAAGTCGCAGGATCTTGGTTGGACTACTTACTTGTAGGTATGTGCGGTGTCGCTTGTTTTACCGCCTTAAGTACTTTATTTAGTTCGAGAACAAAAAATACCGCACTTTATAATGGTATGGTTAACCTTGTAACGCTTACGATGATGTTCCCTGCTGGTATTTGGTTTCCTAAGACCTACTTACCCGACTGGATGCAAAAAGCTGCGGAATATTTACCTTTAACTGCTTTAGTTGAAGCACTTCGAGCCGTTGCACTGGAAGGTCAGAAGTTGGCAAACCTTAGCGGTCCCCTTCTTGTTTTATTTTTTTACACAGCCCTTTCTGCTTTGCTGGCTCGAAAACTTTTCCGTTGGTATTAATTTGACCCGCGGACAATTTTTTTGCGAAGGCAAGTTGACGTAATCCCAACATAAGGCTACAAAGGAGCTTCTCATCACTCCGGGGCGTAGCGCAGTTGGTAGCGCGCGTGGTTTGGGACCATGAGGTCGCAGGTTCGACTCCTGTCGCCCCGACCAGTTTTGTATCGAGAAATTCCACAGAAAATTTGAAGAAGTTACGAATCTGTTAAACTTTTGTTAAACAGACAAAAAATGCCGACTCTTGAGTCGGCATTTTTTATTTCACTAAACTCAAAACTTTCCCCCCAACATTTGGCGCAAAATCTAAACACTCTGTCGCTCCACTCAAATAATTTGGCGAAAGGTGAGCATACCTTTCCGTCATTGCTGAAGTGGAATGACCCAATAATTTTTGAACATCATAAAGTGGTTTACCTTGCATGACCAAATTCGAAGCGAAAGTATGACGTAGATCATGAAAGCGAATCAAAGAAACTCCTGCTCGTTTAGACAAACGTGCAATCACTCTGTACGAGTGTGACCAATCGAAAACAGGAACAACATATTCTGAACATTCAGGTTTGTTTTTTTGTTCTACAAGCACATCAAAAAGTGTTTGATTGATAGGTACAATACGATCCTTCTTACCCTTTGTTCTATCGATAATTCTCTTTTCAACATGACAGTAAAGACGTTTCACAAGAATCACTCTTCTATTCAAATCTACACAATCCCATTTCAAAGCTCTTATTTCACCTCTTCTCATTCCCGTATTCAATGCAACCACAAAAACGGGATAAATTTCAGGTTGCGTAGCAAGAACAAATTCCATAAATTTCAAAACTTCATCTCTAGTCCAAAATGTTGCTTCTCTTTTTTGCAATTTAAAACCAGAAATATATTGAGTCTCATTTCGTTCTAAATATTTCCAACGACATGCATCATTCAATATTTTTCTAAAAAGATGCAAACAATTGTTGCAAGTTTTTGGCGCTAAACCTGATTTTTCTTTCAAATCATTTAACCATTTTTCAATAGCTTCTTGAGAAAGCTCGTTTAATCGAAGCCTTCCAAAAACAGGAACAATTTGATTTGCAATAATTTGACGATCAAGTTTTACTGAAGATTGTGTTTTGTGCTTTACAGCATAGTGTTCTAACCAATGCTCACAAAACTGTTTTAATGTTGTATTTGAATTTTCAAGTATGGTCTGTCTAACACTTATAGGAGCTGCTTGAAGTACATGTTTCTGCTCAAGCTCCCAATTTTCAGCATCAATTTTTCTTTTAAATGTTTTGCTAATTTGTTTTCTGTTTGGTGTAAGTATACTAGCAAGATATCGAACACCAGATTTCATTACACGTTTATGAATCGACATAGAAACTCCATTTTAGAAGCTCTTTCCGTTCGATCCAAAGCCCACTATTTACTTTTCAAAGAACACACTTCAGGCTAAAGGCTCTAAACAGAAAGAGCAAGATCTGCAACAACAACGATGTTTGTGAATTAATGAATTCGCCCTTACGGGCTCAGTTATTTGTGCTCGCTTACGCGAGCGGGGGTCGCATGTCGTGCATACACACGACCCGTCATCTCGAGCGGAGTCGGGACACGCGTAGCGTGGACCGACGAAGTCGAGAGATCTCAGACGAAGCTCTCGCGTAGAAACATCAACGCCCCTGCTTCTCCTCTAACCATTCCTGAACATCACCCCAACGGTAACGGACAAGATGAGGACCAATCTTCAAACCTCGTAAATAACCGATGAAATGCCATCGCCTGATAGTCTTCGCGGAAACATGCAGAGCCTTTGCCAACTCTGTGGTGTTCAACAAAGTATCTTCTTTGATTTCATTGTTAAGATTAAACGTGTACACTGCCTTCTTCATGTTAACTCCTTTAACCGGGGTGTTAATAAAATCATCGGAATTGCGTCAACAATTCCGATGAACCTAAACTTGGATTGATTCGAATCACTTCTGTTAATTTCAAACCAGATTTCACAGTTTCTATTTTTATCCATCCTGCATCCTCCAATATGCACAACGCAGGTTCAAGCTCACTCAAAGAACGAAGAAGTGTCCACTGACGTCTGTAAATCGAACGTAAAGAATCACCATCTTGAATTTGATTATGTGCAATCTTTTTAGCAAGAACATGAGCAGCTTTGAGATTCGGAAACAAAAGATCAGCATAAACTTTCTTCGCATGAAGTTCTAAGAAAGAAGCCCACTTTAAAGCTAGTCGGATAGAACCAACTTGAATCTCGTCAGTAATATTTATCTCTGCTTGTGCGTAATTTTCGATCAAATGAAAGATAAGTGCTAACGAAGGTACAAGTGAACGAAATTTTGCTAAGTGTGATTCGAAAACTGGTGACTTTGAATCAGGAGATCTCAAACGAGATTCTAGTTGCATCCTCCATTCATCAAAAATAACTTGAGCATCCTTACTGAAATGTAGACCACAAAGCAAAGAGTGTTCTGGAGCGTTAACTATTTTTATATTTGCAAGTGCAGAAAATACTTTCTGCGCAATTTCTGCAGCTTCTTTGTTAGGTCTACGATCTACATTGCGCCATTTTTTTTGAATATCAGGATACACGAGTATTTGAAAACGTTGAAGTAGACCATCATCACCATAGTTGTTTGTAATTTGATTAAGGTATGCATCAATTTTTGATGGTTGAAGACCACCAAAAATTGAAAGACACAATGCAGGTACATGTAGAGTGCCTCTACCAATCCTATCTACAGTAAAAGAACCATAGCCATTCCATGATTCAAGATAAAATTCTCGATCACCTTCTCGTCCTGATTTCTGTAGCGATTTAAGCCACCCAGATAACTCATCACGAAGTACAAGTATACCTTTAGGATTTTCTTTAATTAAACATGCAAGCTTTTCAACGGTGGCGTCATTAGTTTTAAAACGTTTTTCAATAATAAAATTTGATTCTAACTCCTCGAGAGTTTTCTCAAGATCTTGTCGAAGAGGATCTACATCATGGAAATTACCTTTTCTTGTTGCTTTTTTAATTAATTCTTTAAGTCCATCTATTTTAGCTTTAAGAATTTCTTCTTTTGTTTTTACTCCAACTTTTCCACTTTCAAATTCTTTTTGAGCTTTGTTGGTTAGAAAATCTACTGGCCTCAGCGCTTCTGCTATGGCAGGTGATTTAAAAAAGCCAGGTCTTGCAATAATTGCTCCCCATAGATTCGGAACTACATGCCAATCATCTTTTTGTTTAGGGTGAATACCTATCTGTCTTCCGATGACAGATGAAATTCCAACGAGTGCCGGACTTGCTATGAATTCAATAGGAACCTGCATTCGCTCTGAGATGTCTCCCATCCATAATCGTAAAGGCTCTGGAATATAGTCAAGAGATAATGAAGGGACTTGAGTATCACTCTTCGGTAACTGTAAAAGTTTAGACCATACATTATTTTTCGTTTCATATTTTGAGATACTTTTCGCAATAGCACGGACTTCTTCATTTGCAAGGGGACTCGCACAAATTGTATTGTTTAGAGCAGTAAGAGCTTGTTGGATTCCACTTTCTTCAAGACCATGTTTACGAAGTAAACCCGCAACACTTGTAAGTGTGTTGTTTCTTGTTCCAGAAGGAATGTGACTGTTGCCATGAAGAGAAATCACATTTTCATTTTCACTAAAAATAAGTGTATCAATACACTTTGGTAATTCGGCAATCTGAGTCGTAGTTGGATCTTCATTCCATTCGTATAAATTCCCTGAGCAATGATAACTCCCAGGCGCAACAACATAACCATCCTCTCCACGAATATCGACTCCAGGAAGAATCCCTACTTTGTTCTTGATTATTTTTTTTGATGAAAAATATAAATGAAATCCATTTCCACCAGTTATTGCTTTAAGTGTGTGAGGAATATTTTCATTCACACTCCACGCCTCCCACGCTTTATCACCTCCGTGTCGTGGATCTATGTCAATGACAACAAGTCCTGATTTACTTCCTGTTGCAATTCCAATATTTGCATCAGGCCACATCTGCCACCATTTGTTAGTCACGTTTAAGTCGATACTTGCATCTTTAGAGCCACTCTTAGTTCGTGGATGCTTTGCAGGACTTGAACAATTCTTCCTCAAACAACCACATTCACCAGAATCTGTGGGGCTATGAAGAGGAATAATTGGCCATCCGCGATCTACATAATACCTCGCCCACTCTGGAATAGAGTTCTTTGGATCTTGAAAAACTTTTTCACGCATGATTTAGTCCTTAGGTCAGATAAGATTAATTTAAGTGTTTCAATCATCTACGGTTTGAAACATATATGATTAAAATGTTTGTATCAATCAGAAATGATTAAAGTGAGCAAAAGTGATCAAAAAAGATTTAGCGCTGAAAAGCCTGGGTGAAGTTCTTTTTCGGCTGAGAAAAGAAAAACAATTTTCTCAAGATGAGCTGGGAAAACTAGCTGGGACGTCACAAATGACGATTAAACGTCTTGAATCATCAGAAGTGGGCACGCGGTTAGATAACCTTATTGCAGTTGCCTATGCTCTCGATACGAACCTCACAGATCTATTTCGAGAAGTTGAAGGGAGTAAGCTATCGAAGAAAGCAAACTCTTCTAGATGGGGCCGTGTTGTTAATCGCATTGATGAATTAACATCAACGGAGCGTGAGTGGATTGCTGTCGTAGTTGAAGATATATTGAACAGCCCTTGGAACGAAAAAATCCTTCCAAAGAAAAAATTGTCCTCCACGGACTAAGAGAGAGAACTGACATTACTGACAACAGTCGTTTGTCAGTAATGTCAGTTTCATATGGATGTGCTTCTTTCCTATATTTTATCTCAAGATCAAGAATTAGAATTAACCGCCCTTTCCCTCATACTAGGTAAAACTCTGTATTGTCCAAAAATTTCGTACAAAAAAGCCGAGCGTAGCAACTGAGCGAAGCGAAGTTGCTAAAAGCGAGAGCATCAATAATTGTGCCTATATCAAATCACTGCAAAATCGAAACAACCCAGAACAATTTTCTTAAAAATCTCCCTATCTATCGCAAGTGGGTCGGTGTGGAGCCGTTTCGCAAAACCGATAGCGGACGCGGAACGAAAATCAAGAGATCCCGGACGCGGACTTTTGCGAAGCAAAATCCGTTGGAGGACATCTCTTGATTTGCAGTGACGCGGTAGCTATGTCATTGCGAAATCAACGGCTCCTCCGCACCCACGCAGCGGGTCGGGAGGTGAGTTTCCCGTCGGAGACACTTCAGGGGGAGCAGCACAACAAAGTGAGTTATTTGTAATGAAGTCTAATACTCTAAAGAAGTAGCGATGAAAATAGAATGAGTTTATTCTATCAAAAATAAACTCATTCTATTTTTTTGTTGGTTTCCGGTACTTCTAATTTCATTTTAGATAGCGAAGTAAGATTTATTTCTCGAAAAATATCAGATGACAAAAGTTTACTGAAATCAACGCGTTCAATACTTTCGATCCACGAATGTGTTTCACATAATTTTGCTTTAGATACATCTTGGCACCATACTAGATTATTACACTCTGATGCAGGACATTTCACTTTAAATCTATTTTCTTCACACCAAACACAGCTATATTTATCCCCCACCACTACAGCGGTTTCATAGAAGCAATTATTGCACATAATAACCGAATTTGTTTTTCGCATAGACTTAAGTTTCTTTAGTACTTTTTTAAAATCTTTTGAATATTCTGTTTTAATTTTTTCAAAATTTTTTATACAATCAATGCCCAATAAATTTTCTGCTTCATTTAAAAGATCAGCGTCTCGAAATTGATCGTTAAAAATTTTAATAAAAAGATCCTGTGCTTGTATTATTTCGTTAATAGCGATCGAAATATTTTTAATTGCAAATTCGCGGTGCTCACAATCATTGCGTGCATCAATTATCCGATATAATAATCCAAGATGGGGTTTTTCAATTTTAGTTTTAAATAGTTTTGATGCTCTAGCTAAGGCGGTTCTTCCTGAGCAAGCATATTTGACGAAATTGCTATCATCGTGAAAATCAGTGCTCAAAAGATCTAATTTCTCCAAATTTAAGTAAGGTGAAATTCGTTCTAAAACTGCCTTGGAGAACATTTCAAGAGCATGAGCAAGAGCGCGATAAGAAGAGACAATTTTTAAACCGATTACTATAAATTCAGGAGTATCTTCTTTTAGTTCATCGTTTGCCTCGTTGATTTGCACTAAGCTTTCACCAAATGAAAAGGTAGATCGAAGTTTGTACTCAGCTCTGAATTTATGGCGTTCTTTTCTCTTCTTTTTGTTAGATTCATTTTTTTCTGGTTTCAAACTCATCGCTATCGCTCCTACAAGTCATATTCCTAATCTTTAATGCCTACTAGGTAGTCTAGTTTATAAATGGAGTCACAAGACTTTCCTGCTTGATCAAATAAATTTTGATAATTTGATTTGCTATGCTGACGTAGTCCTTAAAAGATGCTCTTATAAATCTAATGCCAGGAATTTTTTTCTTAATAAATTCTTCTCTTAACTTATCTTTTTTTGATTGAGAAGAGCTTGAATGGTTTGGACCATCTAATTCTAAAGCTAAATTTAACTCTTCAATAAAACCATCCAATCGATATCTATCAACCTTGTATTCAAATTTAATAACTAATATATCTTTAAAAATTAAAGAAAGAGAATCGCGAAAATTTCTTTCGTTGTAGAAAACTGGAAGTTCATGTGGCCAAACAATTCCTCTACTTTCCAAGAAAAGTCGATACAATTGTGTATGTTCAAAAGTTCCAAATTTTGAGCATAAGCCTGCAGCTATTTTATAATTGTAATGTTTTATAGATCTGACAACTCGTCTTTCACCTTCAAGTCGTGGTTGATCTATAATTTCGAAATTATTTTTGCTCAAAAGAGAAAGATGTTCATTAATTGTTTTCGTCGAGCGTCCAAGAAATTCTGATATATCTTTTTGACTGTGATACGGCAATCCGTTGAAAATCTGAAAATTAATTATTTTATTCATGTAAATCTTTGTGAATAGGACAATTTATAATTCAAATCTAGTTTTATTAGTTTTTCATTTGGTTTAATCAAAAAATTTTTTCGAATTGTCTTTTCGCGTTGTTCTAGCACAATTGATTTTCCTCTTAATGATGAGGTAGAAAATCCGAATTCTTGTTGTTTCTAGTATTTACTTCGCTACAAGGCTATCAAGGAGATCCTCCTTGATAAGATCATTACTTAATGAAGTCATAATTACATATGGCTGAAGAAGTGGATTTGAAAATCTATAGCGTAAATTTCTGCTCTTCCCTATTTTTTGCAATACAGAGCTTCTTTTAGATTCGCAAAATTCACCTAAGTGTCTTGCATAATTTGGAATGTCGTATGATTTTCCCATTATTTGAGACATAGGTTTTCGCACATCTCCAGCAGTAAAATATCCACGTTGATCTACTTTTGAGAGTGCACAGGCAAGTAACACTTCTTTGAAAAGATTATCTTGTCGATTGCTGTCTGTGGCCTCATGATAAGCTTGCATAATACTTTGTTGTGCATCTTTGATTGAATTATTGATTCCCTTATTTACATCTTGAATATGAACCCTTAACTCAAACCGTTCGAGAGTACATCTGATGGAAGCAAGCCCAAGAAGATGTGCATAATGAGGGAGACCCTGAGCAATCGTTGTAATCATTTGCAAAGCGGATACGTCGATTTCCATTTCTAACTGACGAACTGCTTTTGTTATAAGCTCATCGATTTCTAAAGATTCCATTCTTGGCATTAAAATTTGGGTTAAAGCTCTGTCAATTGAATGATGTTCAGATATAAGTTCACTAATATTATCTGCAACACCAATGATTATTAATGTAGCATTTACAGAATTGTCGGATAAATTTTTGATAGTATCCGCCATTCTTAATTTAGCTTCATTATTTTCAACGCGATCAAATTCATCAAGAATGACGACTGTATGACGCCCAACAGTTTCTAAAGCGCTTCTTATGTCATCAGGGGTAATGTTGTTTGGAAAATAGGAATCAAGGGAAATCTGTTTAACTTGTTCTTCTTGAGAAAATCCAACCGACTGCGATCGAGAAACTAGTCGAACATCTTTTAAGACTTTGCGCCATATACTGTCGAAATTATCTCCGCTATCACAGTTGATTTTCACAAATTGAATAGGTTGCGAAATTTCGTTGAAAATATCTCGCAGAACAGTTGTAAGTGAGGTTTTTCCCACTCCTCTTTCTCCAAAAAGCACAACGTGTCGACCCCGGGTTCCTATTGAATCTATAAGAGTTTCCAGCTGCTTCGTTCTTCCAGCAAAAAGACTTTGACGATCAATGGGGGCAGATGGACTAAAAACAGTTGCCGCTAGGTATCTTCTTCTTTTCGCCTCCTCGGCGGTTAAATATGATTTTAATTCTTTCAAAAACATGCCTCTTTATAAAAGGTTCATCTAGTAGATTGACTATTTATGGGGGGTTTTGTCAAGTATGAGTGCCACTTCAGCTAGTGCGATGTTATTTTCATGCAAACCAGCGTACAAACATGTTGCGGATAGAGATTTGTTGTAAATTGATAGTATTAATTAGGGAATGTATGAATTGATCTTAATTAAATGACGCCAGATATCTCAAAAATCAGTCAATTTTTGGTTAAAGTCCCCCCTCAAAAAGGTGGGTAAAAGCGGGCTTGGGAAAGAACGAAAAAAGCGTTGTTTTGCCTTATACAGTAAGGCACTCAGCCTCTTAGACAGGGGAGACAAAAGGAAGTGAAGATAAATTCGACTCCTGTCGCCCCGACCAGTTTATAATCCATCAGAAAAATAACGAGTTTAGCTAATACTTTTAAAGCAGATCCTAGCAGTTTGTGCTCGCCATTAGCTCATAAGTTAACAGTCCAGCCACCGGTTAAAGTATCTAGCTTTATTGACAGTCCATTTTGAGAGAGATACTTTGCCTCGCGCAATAAAGTCTCTATCTCGGAGTTAAAATTGAAGACCAAGCTTCTCTTAAATTCATTCCTATCACTGAGTTTATTAGTTTCCCCAACCCTTTCTCACGCAAAAGAATCCAAACAAAACAAAGAAGAGACAAGTTATAGAAGCTATGCTTCCTATATTTTAAGCGGTCTTAGTTTAGGTGCTGTATTTTTTAAAATTTACGATATCGCACTGGGAATAAAAAAAGAAAGAGCTGAAGCCGCAAGCAAAAAAATCAAAGAAGAAACCAAGTCGTTGAAAATAGAAGCGAGGAGAGACTTGGTGGACTCCCTCCACCGTTCAGATTTTGGTTTTACTATCTCTCCAGATGACTCACTCATGGAAGTCACTCACCTATCTGATTCATCGGAAATAAACGTTGAGTACAAAAGAAAAGAAGAACTCCTGACTGATAGGGTTCGATCCTATCTACGTGAGATCTATGAATATGAAGTTGCATTTCCAGATGATAACCGTCGAGCTCGACACATAGTATCCAACGTACTTCTACATCCCACTTTTTCTTACAACAGAGGCACTCTCAATCTTTATTTTACCTTCGCAGTAAGAAAGGAAGTTTTTGATTTGTCTACTCATGAGATCTTAAATACAGAACCCAAAAAACCTTATGGTGCAAGCGTTAAGATGAACGATGACACTTTAGAAATATTGGACATCAACATCTCTGAGTGGAGACGTCAACGTGCATCTTGGGAACCTGACTTTTTTGGTGATGACGAATTCATGCCTCCTCGCCTATTCTAAACTCTATTTGGAGATTTTATGCGACTTTCTCAATTTCCCGCTTTGATGCTTTGCTCTTCGCTAGTCACCTCTACAGCTTTTGCAGAACATGCCCCTTTTACAAAAAAACTCTTAGAATGCAACAGTCAGCTCTCAGAGTCTCAGTGTATTTCAAAAGAAGCATGTAAATGGCTTGAGGAGGAGTCTTCCTGTATACTAGATGAAACTGGGGCAAGTAGAATTTTTGCCCCCAGAGATGAGGGTGAAGAAATAGCTTCCCTTTTGGGAGGCTTTATTGGCTTGGGTATTTTACTAGCGGCCGTTGCTTTCCAATAACAACCGCTAGTAGATCGTGACTAGATAGAATAACCTACGGACAAACCAAAACGACTGAAGGATTGAGTTCTACTTACGTAGAACTGTGTGGAGACTTTGTTGAAACGCAAACCAACCTTTACTTGAGCACCAGCATCGAAACTAGAATCACCTTTCGAATTGAACAGCATACCTGCAAGACCTTGCAAATCAAATTCCAAGTTGCGAGATTGGAACCTAGGCCCCAATTTCAAACTGAAATCATATAGGTTCGGGCTCTGACCACCGATGTACTGATTGGTTTCAACTCCGAGTATGACTCGAGGCACCAGAAAGCTGTTGCTAGTGTTAGCATCTTGTTCGAAGGAAACACCTGTATTGAAGTACTTATTGTTGCCGTTTTGTCTTAGGTAGCTTGCACGACCCATATGAACAGAAACTTCTGAAGACTTCATAATGGAAGTATCTTCTGGTTTAACAAGAGCAGGTTCTTTCGGAGCATGAGGAGCTTCGTTTACTGCAATGTGTTTGTCTTGCAAGACGACTGGCGCAGCAGCGCGACTTACAATATTTGTCTTTCTAGTGTGTCGTTTGCGTTTTGAAAAGCATTTGTCACTTACCTCTGCAAAAGAAAGAGAAGAGGATGACAACGCTACGAATGTTATAAAACTTGTAAAATATCTTTTCATTTTATTATCCTTTTTAAGATCTAGTTGCGAAACAATTGAATAAACTCTTGGATGTATCCAAGATAGGACTGCTTTCCCGCATTCGGAAATTCATTCATGTGTTCTGCAAGCAATCTAATATTTTGTCGTTTACTTTCAGTATATTGATTCATTTGATTAATATGATTTGATGAACTGAAAGGATGAATCGCATAGCCTCCAAAGAACTCATCTAACAATTTTGCTGCATCATTAAAACGAGTACGCTTTTCAATCGGATCCACACAATCATACCCATCAAGAATAAGCGGAGGAGTCCCTTGATCTGGAGTCCCAGCTAAATAGTCAGCACCAAAAGCTATATCTCCACCAACTGGAGGATCCTCACCAACAACCACAACATTTCGCTGAGAGTTTAGGTAGTAATAGGTCGTAACCCCTACCACTAGAATGGCCACAACAACTCCACCGATAATAGCAATGGTTTGCCAAGAATAGGAGTCATCCGTTGGTGGATTTTCATGATTTTGAACTTCAGCAAAATTTTCTTCTACAACTCTTTTCCACTTCCACAGTTTATTAAGAATGATTTCTGATTCAGATCGAACATCGACTGTTCTTGATTTCCAGAAAAGATTTACAGAACAATCCTTGTCGTTTGCTAGAAGAGTCATGGAAGCTATAAGATCTGCAATCTTTCTGAGATTTTGAGATGAAATATCATAACCTTCAAAATGGTTAGCAGAAGTACTCAGTATAAATTCAAGACTAGCGTCGCGACTTATTATGTCCGTTTTATCAACAAACAGTTTTTTGCAATCTTCAGCTATCGCTGCGTACGCAGATTGAAATGCAAAAAGAGAGCTGCATACTAAAAAACATTTTATCATTTTAAACATATTACCCTCCAATGGCGATGAACCCATTAGTTATAAGCATTAAGAACTTCGACGAAGTCGTAGAAATCAGGAATACACTTATTTTGTATTTCACTGATATCAGTACTGTAACATTCTCGCTTAATTCGTTGCCTATTTAGATCTTGATTAGCAATAGTCACAACAATTTGATTCGCTTTACTTTCTGCTTTTACTTCATCCAGCTTAGGCTCTTTTTCTTTTACAAACTTAAGAGCAGCTTGCTTTAAATCTTCAATAATGACTTCAAGTTCAGAAGATTCTTTGAATTTCTCAATCCATTTTTGAAATTTTAACTCTGCTTCTTCTTTGGTCTCCTTTTTCTCACAACTGTCGCAACAAGATGGCTTTTTTTTGGAATCCTTGTCTTGATTCAGAGTAGGCTCATCATTAGACTTATTTTGAGAGTCGTTAAGATTTTTTCCATCTCCACAAGAAATAAGAAATCCTGAAAGAAGAATAGCGAATATCTTTGTTAGATGTTTACACATAAATCACCGCCATTCAATATTTTGAACGTTTCGTACCATTGCGTTGAGTTTCTAATTTCTTCGAGAATGGTTTGATTGTTACAGACATTATTAAGACTGATATTTTCAAGAACAATGGGAGCTGGAAGTGTTGCGTTTGTAAGAGCAGGATTTTGTAAATCTTCAGCTTTCTTGCTTAATAAAGAAAATGCTTCTTGAACTTGAGTTTGAAGCTGATCTCTTTCTTCAGAAGTTAATGTATTACTCTTCTCTATCAAGTTGAATAAAACAATCGAAACCTTCATATAAGCAATATTAAGATCGCTTTCTTCATCCAAAAGTTTGAAAAATTCCTCTATATTTTTATTCGTGTCATTAGCAAGCTTTTCATTATTATTAAAGTTATCGGACACAATTTTTGCAATTTCACCATAATGATTTTTGATTTTTTGGTTGTTAGTTTTTGTAAAAGAGTTCACGTGAGTTTCAGCGCTCTTTACATTTTTTTTGCAGAGTTCTAATTTTTCAGAAAAGAAATGCTCAATAACACCCGTAGCAACTTTTACAAGTGTAGAATTAAGGATTTGTGTTATGTAATCTTTTTTAAGGTAGTTTTCTGCTGCTGCGTGAAGAAGACCATCGATTTCTTGAATACACTGAGCTTTATCTTCTTTAGCAGAACAGTTTGCATATTTTACTATGATTTTTTCAAGCTGAACGATTTCTCCTGCATCTTTCAAAGAAACAGCAAGGTCGTTATTTTTGTTTTTCAAGAGTAATAAGTGAGATTGGAGTTTCACCATATCAAAGGGAGCAACTTGTTTGTTAGCTACAGATTGCATATATTTTGTAAGGGAGTCTTGTGTTTCACTAACACATACGTGAAAGTCCTCTTGGCATTTTGTTAGAGGTTTTGCTTCATCAATCCAGTTAGCGAAAGTTCCTGCGCTCAAGAGCATGCTTCCAACAGTAAGAATGGTTTTAACTACTTTAGATGTTCTCATAATAATCATCCCTTAATTTTCAAGGTATTTAAAATTTTAGCAGGCAGGTGTTATAACATTAATCACGCCGTGATTCAACTGCCCATATTTAGGGCACATAACCCCGCCAAAACTCAGGAATATCCCCTTAAACTTCGAAGCTCTTTTAAAAACATTAAGTGTTGTGGGAAGCTAGGTCTTAGGTAATCATTACTTAAATATGTTGAGGTTAGGATGCATCCCTTCCATCTTTCAGAGCCTAAAACCCGAAGAGTTCCCATAGTTCTGAGTGTTCCCCATTGCGGAACTCATGTCCCAGAAGATTTAAAAAAAGAATTCAAACAAGAATATTTAAAAACCCAAGACGATACGGATTTTCTTGTAGATCAACTTTATGATTTCGCAAATTCGATGGGCATTACGATGATCTCTGCAGTTTACAGTCGATGGGTCATCGACTTGAACAGAGATCCCGAAAATAAAAAGCTCTACACCGATGGAAGAAATTCGACGAGTTTGTGTACAACTGCAACTTTTTCTGCCGAACCCATTTACAAAGATGAGCGCAGTTCTGTTGATGATCGAGAGGTTCAAGAAAGATTAAAAAAATACTACTTACCCTATCACAATAAAACTCGAGAGATCCTTAACAATTTAAAATCGGAATTCGGTCAAGTCCTTCTTTGGGACTGTCATTCAAACAGACAGTTCATTCCCCAAATTTACAAAAATAAAATTCCTGATCTTATACTTTCTGATGTAAATGGAAAATCGTGTGATCCCACTATTGCAAAAATTGCTTTTGATACACTCACGAGTTCAAAATACAACGTTAGTAAAAATCATCCCTTTATGGGGGGATACATTACTCGCCATTTTGGAAAACCTGATTTGAAAGAACACGCTCTTCAATTGGAAATGAGTAAAACGGTTTACATGGATGAGAGCGAAACAAAGTTTGTGAAAGAGAAAGCAGATCGAATTAGAATTATTTTAAAACAAACCTTGCAAAATATTATTGAACACATAGGTTAGGAATCACATATGCAATATTATAAATTCGATTCCCTTCTTCAAAAAGAAGGATGGATGAGTCCCGCTTATATCGGCGTTGATAAAAATGGCATCATTCATTACCTCTCAAAAAAAGCCCCTGCGGATAAAAGCACTATAGAAAACGTAGAAGGTTTTGCTTTGCCTGGATTTCAAAACACGCATTCTCATGCCTTCCAATATGCAATGGCAGGCCTAGCAGAAAACCATCCGGTTGGGGTCTATGATGATTTTTGGACTTGGAGAGAGGCAATGTATGAATGTGCTCTTTCCGTAAATCCAGATCAGGCACAAGCTATAGCTTGTGCACTGTACTCGGAAATGCTTCGACATGGTTACACTCATGTTGCAGAGTTTCATTATCTGCATCATGACAAAGATGGGAAGCCCTACGCAAATCTTGCGGAAATGGGTGAACGCATGCTTGCAGCTGCTAAAAAAGCAGGGATTAAAATTACATTGATTCCTGTTTTTTACCAGATGGGTGGATTTGGAACCAAAGCTACTATTCGACAACGAAGATTTATTTCCCATAATGTACCTGAATATTTCAAATTATTGGAAGCTTCTAAAAAATGCATAAAACACTATAACGATGCTTATTTCGCTTTTGGTGTACATTCTTTGAGAGCTGTACAAGGCGAAGACATCATCGAAACTTTTAATCAGGGTCCAAAAGATCTCCCTTTTCATCTCCATATTTCAGAACAGATCAAAGAAGTCACAGACTGTTTGGCATATTACGGCAAACGTCCTGTAGAATGGCTATTTGAAAATCTTCCTGTCGATGAACGTTTTCATTTAGTTCACGCAACGCATTTGAATGACAAAGAGTTGAATGCAATTGCAAATTCAAAGGCTGTTGTAGCTCTATGCCCTTCGACCGAAGGCAATTTAGGCGACGGTATTTTCCGAATGAAAGACTATGTTGAATCACGAGGTCGATGGAGTTTGGGAACAGATAGTCATATTGGACTCAACCCTCTTGAAGAGTTTAGAATCTTGGATTACCGACAAAGATTAGTTTCTCATAAGAGAAATTCTCTTCAAGGTGATGCTGCAAAATATTTGGTAAATGAAGAAATTGAATCGGGGAGACGAGCTATGGGTCTCATACGTTCTACACATTTTGAAATCGGACATCCTTTAGATGCTGTCGTTTATGATGCTCAATCCTATTTATTGGGAGAGACTTCGGAAAAAAATAGATTGGCTACCATTGTTTATACAGCAGATGCTAGCCATGCTTTGGGAACACTTGTGAACGGGAAATGGGCTGTTAAAAATCAGCATTCTGTAAATGAAAAAGAGATAAAAACGTGCTTTTTTCAAACGATAAAAGAATTGCAAAATAGATAGTGATGGTACGATCAGTTGTTAAAAAAACGGCTGGGGTGGAATATGGGATTTGAACCCATGAGTGCCGGAATCACAATCCGGTGCGTTAACCCCTTCGCCAATTCCACCATAAAGCCCTCGCATCATAATAAACTCAGAAATTTGCACAACAGAAAAGTTCAAAAAGATAGAAGGCAAAGATCAAATTTCAATCTAACTAGTCTTTTAAAATCGTAATTTTAGATCGCTCCCTCTCGTTCTGAAGCCAGAAGTTTGTCTGGCGGACAACCTCGATAGCGCGGAGTTCATTCTCCAATTGGGGCTTGTACTGTTCGAAAGCTTTACTGCCAATAAGACGTTTATCACTCACATAAAAAAGCACCCAACTGTTATTTAAGCGTAGAGGATGGGTGAACTCTCCCACCTTCAAATCTTTTAAATTCTTACGAAGTGAACCGTCCAAATCTCGAATCTGTACATCCTGAGGAGGACGGTCTTTTTCAGCACTAGAATAGACCGCCTGAGCCTCTTCAAAAGAAAGCCCGCCTTTCAGCTTGTCATAAACTTCTTGTGCTAGTTTTTCTTTCTCATTGGCAAATAAGCTGCTTTCGACAGGGATCACAATTTTCTTCAAAGAAATTTGCCCCGCTTCAAGATTCGTACCTTGTTTTTTGAGAAAGTAAACTTCCAGATCATGGTCACTGATTTTAATAGAAGGAAGAATGACTCGCCCCTTGAACCGCATAAAAACCATCTGATCATGAATATCTTTTTTATACTGATCGAGGTCTTTGTTTTGCTTTGCAAGATAGTCTTTTAAAGATTCTCTCGTAAATTTACCTTCCGAAAGAATTTGTGAAATTTGATTTTCAACCTGATCATCTTTAACTTGTATGTCCAGCTCTTCCGCTTTACGCATAATAATACGTGCATTTATAGAGTCATTCAGTGCTCGCGTTTTTTCATCTGCATGTTCAACCGCAGGAAAATCTGAAAATTTAACGAGTGGACCATGCTCTATTTTATCTTTGATCTCACTCCAAAGGATGGGTTCTGAATCGACAACTGCCGCAATGCGATCCAACAGAATTTCGTTTGCAAGCGAAACGCTCGAATTCAAAATCAGAATAAAACCGAAAGCACCAATTTTTTTTCGCATATTAGAAACTTCTCAAAATTCGAACATTGACGGAACGGGAAGCCAATTCTACCCAATCCCTATACTCTTGACTTTGCATTTCTTGTATCAGAATTTTTTGTATATGGCCTTTCACTTCTTGGAAACTAAGCTGCTTTGCTACCCTTCGCTCATCGATCAAAAATATATGAAATCCATAAGTTGATTTAAATATCCCCTGCGGTTGATCCAGAGGCAAGCTAAAAGTCATATCGAAAATCTGTGGGAAATCCCCTTTATGAAAAGGAGCAAGCCTTCCCCCATTTTTACTCTCGGGCGTTACAGAATATTTTTGCGCCATTTCCGAGAAATTTTTTCGCGACACTCTCGCAAGAACCCACTTCGCCTCATTTTCCGTATCTAAAACAATTTGGCGAATTTTTACTTCCGCTTTTTGGTTAAAATCCAACATGTGCTCCTTGTAATATTTTAAAAGATCTCCTTCTGAAATTGTCGTTTTTTTGAAAACTTTCTCGCGGCAATACTGCTCGATCAAACTCTGTTCACAGAGTCTATTTTTTAATCGTTGAATGTTTGCATGACTAAGTCCTGCTTTGAATTTCTCAGAAAATTGCTGACAAGATTTTTTGCGCTTTTCGTTATCTTTATCGAATGAACTATCTCGTGTAGCAAATTTATAAAGAATCTTTCGTTCAATAGCAGCATGCAGAAGTTTCTGTTTGTTAAGTTTTTTAAGTTCAGGTGCTTTCGGATTAAGGGCACTCACTTCCTTCATATTCTTCAAAAAAAAGTCACTTTCGAAGTCAATATCTTCTAAATAAATAGACTCATCTTCTATTTCGGCAAGAAGGTCTTCGTTGGAAATCAGTTCACTTATTCCTGAAGAAGAATTTAAGAGATTTCTTTTTCCCGTGTTTTTGATACGCCAAGCATAGGCACCTATGAGGAAACAAAAAAGCATTAAAAACAGAGTTAGAAATTTAAACTTCATTATTTTTTTCCTGATTTCAGTTTTTCAATATTAGAAAGTAAAACTTCCATCCTCACTTTATCCGAAAGATTCAAAGCCCTAGAACCCAAATGAACTTCTATTTTCTTTCCCCTTGGTTCTCTCAAACGTATTTCACAAAGATTCTTATCTAATTCTTGTATGCTCTCAGCATTTAAATTTCTCAAATGCAGCCTTAAAATCGCGACATAAAATAAAACTTCAAACTCCGTAGGTGCAGCCCCATATCGATCAATCGTTTCCTGCTTCAAATCATAAATCTCTTCCATTGTATTTGCTGAAAAAAATCGTTTGTAAATATCGAGTCTTTGTTTGTCATCACCCACATAGAACGTCGGGATTACTGCTGTAACTTTAATACGAATCTCAGGATCATATTTTTTGTCTGTTTTCACAGAAGAAAGTTCCTTAACCTTCTCTTCTAACATATCCATATACAATTCTAAACCTACTCCCGCAATTTGTCCTGACTGTTGCCTGCCAATCAGATTCCCAGCACCACGCAATTCCAAATCATAATTTGCAAGTTGAAAACCAGCTCCTAACTCCTGATGCATCATAAGCAATTCCAGTCTCTTCATTCCTTCATCCGAAAGCGCTTCTGCTTTTTTTGTAAGAAGAAATGCATAGGCCTGAGTTGAAGAGCGACCTACACGCCCCCTTAACTGATGCAACTGTGCAAGACCAAAATTCTCCGCATGTTCCACAATTAAAGTGTTCACATTAGGCATATCCACGCCAGATTCGATGATCGTTGTACAAATAAGCACATTGAATTTCTGTTCTACAAAATCGATAACGATAGAGTCGAGACTCTCCTCGTGCATCTGCCCATGAGCCGTTCTTATTTTCGCAAAAGGAACCAAACTACTGAGATTTCGTGCAATTTCACCAAGGCTTCCCACATGATTATGAACGTAAAAAACCTGTCCACCACGCATAAGTTCCGCTTCAATAGCACCTTTCACCAACCTCTCGTCATACTCCGCAACCATCGTCTTTACAGGAAGTCTATTGGGTGGAGGGGTTATAACAAGTGAAATTTCCCTAAGTCCTATCATTGCCATATTCAAGGTTCTAGGAATCGGTGTCGCGGATAAAGATAAAATATCGATATTGGCACGAATTTTCTTAAACTTCTCTTTTTGCATAACACCAAATCGTTGTTCTTCATCCACTATGAGTAAACCTAAATTTTTAGGTTTGACATCCTGCGACAAAATCCGATGTGTCCCAATCAAAAAATCCAATTTTCCATTTTCAAAATCTACCAATGCTTGTTTTTGTTCAGAGCGTTTAATCAGACGGTGAATCTGAGCAATTTTCACACCATATTTTTCAAGTCTTAAAGCAAAATTATGATAATGCTGGTAACACAAAACAGTTGTAGGCACGAGGAACATAACCTGAAAACCTTCTAAAACTGTTCTAAAAGCAGCTCTTAAGGCTATTTCAGTTTTTCCAAAACCGACATCTCCTACAATGATCCTATCCATGGGATGAGCGCCTTTAAAATCTGCTTCGAGATCCTCAAGACACTGCAACTGATCAGGAGTTTCCTGATAAGGGAAATCTTCCACAAAACGTTCAAACATTTCACTCGGACTAGAAAAAGAATGCCCCCGTAATAACTTTCGTTCAGCATGTATCTTAATCAACTCATCCGCAAGATCTTCGACTGATTTTAAAGCCTTCGCCTTTCGCAGCACAAAGGAGTCTGTTCCCAATCTGTCTAGGACGGGAAGAGTTCCGGCTTCGTCTTTTTTATATTTCTGAAGGAGATTTAATCGGTCTACAGGAAGATAGATTTTGTCGTTATTTCTGTATTCAATGAGGATAAAATCCCCCCTATAATCAGGAAAACTTAAAACCTCCATCCCTTTGTAACGACCAATTCCATGATCAATGTGCACAACAAGATCATTTACAGAGAGATCACGAAACGAAGATAAAATATTTTTAAGTTTCTTATTTGCAGGAAGAGTGTTTTTAGATCTTCCCCCAAAACATTCAGAAGAAGGAATTAATAAAACATTACGTTCCTCATCTTTGACAACACCAGGTAAATATCCTCTTTCTATATATATTTTCCCTTCCTTTATAACACCTGAGAACATCTGCGAAAGAGCATCTACATCGATCTGAACTTTATCTTTAAACGCTCTTTGAAAGATGTCTTTTGCACGTTCATAATGTTCCTTTGATTCACAAAACAGAACCGCAGATTGATATTCTTCAAGAAGATTTTTAAAAAAATCTAAACTTAATAGCACTTGTTTTTTATCTAGATTTTTAAAAGGTTTAAAATTGAGATTTGATTGCCATACAAGCTGAATGCTATCTTCTTTTTGAAGAGGATTTGCAAATTCCAATTTTTTTAATTGAGAAACACGACTTAAAAAATCCAACGGATTTTGGAAAACATGGGAAGGGTCAGTGACAGCATGACGAAGTTCTTGATCTTTCGCGTATAAACCTGAAATTTCTTCGTGAAATTCTTTTAAAGATTGAATACTTCTCTCTATAGCTTGAGGAAATAAAGCAAAAGAATCAGATCGGAAATAGTCTAGTCCGCTTTGTTTTTTTTCTAATAGAGAAAAATTCAGCGCATCGAGTGTAGGGGTTCTCTCATCATTGTCAAAAGATTCCATCAGAGCGTTGGTTTCTGAAGGATCAACATTTTCTTCGATAAGAACATTATACAAAATCTGGGCTTTACTTTTTTTATCTGACTTACGAATCAGAATTTCTGTACAAGGAATAAGAGTGAACTCTTCTAAATTTTCTAAAGATCTTTGTGTGTCCATTGAAAAATAACGGAGCGATTGAATTTTATCGTCCATCATCTCTACACGAATCGGATTGGATTCCTGAATAGGGAATATATCTATGATCCCACCGCGAAGAGAATAGTACCCTTTTTCTTCAACTTTTAAAGATGCTTTGTATCCTAGATATTCGAGTTCTTCTAAAAACGCATCATGATCCAACACAGAATCTAATTTGATCTTTTTAAACGAGGCGACAAATTCTTTTTGTTCCAAAGTGAATTGAGAGAGCCCTTGAAGGCTCGTGAGGACTATTGTTTTTTTATGTTTACCGCTCAGAAGTTGGTAAAGCGTTGAAAGCTTTTCAAACCGAGTTTGAAAATGACTGCTATATTTTTCGGGCCCCCAAACAAGATAGTAGGGAAGTTCGCATATAGAGACATCTTCACCCGAGTCCTGAAATAAGAATTTGATCTTTTCAAAAGCTAAAAAAACATCTTTTTGATGTGGATAAATAAGAAAGCACTGACTTGGAAAATCTTCGCTTTTTACAAAGGCTTTCAAAAAAAGAAAAAGTAAAGAGTCACCCGCACCAACTATGTTTGCAGACGTGTTTTCGCTTAAAAACAATGAGCTCTTCAATTCTTGAAGAAGCGAATAAAGACCTGCTATTTTTTTCAAGAGAAACCTCACGTCGCCAGCTGGACGCAGCTGAGAAAATATTGACTTAGAAGCATGGCATCATCAATATCCTAGAGTTAAACGCGAGTCTAAACAAGAATCGCTTCACATACACTTTTCAAAGATTCGGAGTAAATGATGACTTTTGAATTACCAAAATTACCTTACGCAATGACTGCTCTTGCACCTCATATTTCTGCGGAAACTTTAGAATATCATTATGGAAAACATCACGCCACTTACGTGACAAACCTCAATAAATTGGTAATAGGCACGGAGTTTTCCGATGCAAGCTTGGAAGATATTATTCGCAGATCCTCAGGCCCGATTTTCAACAATGCAGCACAAGTCTGGAATCACACTTTCTATTGGAAGTGCCTTTCGCCAAAGGGAGGGGGAAATCCTGGCGGTTCTCTTGCAGAAAAACTTAATCAAAGTTTCGGGTCCTTTGCAAAATTCAAAGAACTTTTCACAGAAGCTTCACTCACTCTTTTTGGTTCAGGCTGGACATTTCTAGTGCAGAACAAAGATGGCAGTTTAGAAATCACTAAAGAAGGAAACGCTGGAAATCCCCTCACCAAAGACCAAACCCCCTTGCTTACATGTGATGTTTGGGAACATGCTTATTATGTCGACTACAGAAATGCACGAGCCAAATATATGGATGCGTTTTGGAATCTTATTAATTGGACTTTTGTTGCTGAGAATTTGAAAAACTAAATTCTAATTCTTCTTTCGCGTCTCCATGTGTCAACTCCTGCACGGCTTCTTTGAGGGGTTTATTCTCGTAAAAAACCTGATAGACAGACGAGATAATAGAAGCGCGCACATGGATGCGTTTGCATAAATTGTATGCAGAATAAGCTGTACTGACACCTTCCGCAACTTCGTGCAGAGAGTTCAATATATCTTGGAGTTTTTCTCCCTTACCTAGTCGATAACCCACACTGAAATTGCGACTCTTTTGTGAGCTGCAAGTGAGTATCAAATCTCCAACCCCCCCAAGACCGTTGAAAGTTAGAGGATTAGCCCCTAAGGCAACACCTATGCGTGTTATTTCAGAAAGGCCTCTTGTCATGAGAGTAGCCATACTATTGCTTTGAAAACCCAGTCCCGTGCAAGCTCCCGCAGCTAATGAAATGACATTTTTTAAAGCGCCTGCGACCTCTAAACCGATGGGATCGTTGTTTGTATAAACCCGAAATTGTGGGGAATGAAAAATTTCCTGAGTTTTTTTAGCTGCCGCTGGGTTTTTACTTGCAACCGCGATTCCAGTCGGCTGCCCTTCTGCAATTTCAATTGCAAAGCTAGGCCCCGACAGAATAGCAAGTGCGCGTGTTGATTCTAAACCAAGTTCATCCACTATAATTTGAGAGGGGAACCGTTCGGTCTTAATCTCAATCCCTTTTGCAACACTGACAAGAAGTTTATCTTTTGGGAAAATGTCTTTTATCCCTTGCAAGACTTGACGAAGAACTTGCGTTGGTAAAGCGAAAACAATCATTTCGCACTCTGTTAAAGCTTTGCTGTTTTCAAAGTCCGAAAAAGCATGAATTTGATTGGATAATTCGATGTGTTGAAGATATCTTGGATTCCGATGCTTGGTATTTATACCTTCGACAACATCCAATTCGCGAGTCCAAAGTTCTACATGATAGTGATTGCGAGCAAGGTGTATAGCAAGACTGGTTCCGAAGTTACCCGCGCCCAAAATCGTTACATTGCCTTTCACTTTACTTTGCATTTATTATCCCTTAGTTATTCAGTAGTATCTTGGTCTGCTCACCTAACTATTAAGGATTTTCATGAATCCCTATTTACCGATCCTGATGATTCTTGCCTTAGGTATCGCTTTGGGGCTCATCCTTTCCAGTTTCTCTGCTCTGTTAGGACCTAAGCACGTTTCAGCTAGTAAAAAAGACAGCTTTGAATGCGGCGTCCCATCCATTCCTCACCAAGACAGAATGAGTGTTAAGTTCTATCTGACCGCTATACTATTCATCCTTTTTGATATTGAAACGGTTTTTTTATATTTGTGGGCGAAAGTATTTCGCGTGTTGGGTTGGTTTGGCGTTGTTGAGATCGCAATTTTTGTTGTGATTTTAGTCGTTGGCTACATTTATGTATTGAAACGTGGAGCGCTCGAATGGGATTAGATACCAGTTCTAACGATCTTCCCTTCGTTGTCAGTCTTCTTGCTACACTAGCAAAGATTGTCATTATCTTTTTAGTGGGCTTGCATATTCCTCCTGTAATGGTGTGGTTAGAACGACGCATTCCTGCATTAATGCAAAGGCGTAGAGGTCCAAATCGCGTTGGTCTTTTTAAGTTTCGCTTGTGGGGGCTTTTTCAATCTCTTGCAGACGCAATCAAATTGGTTTTTAAAGAAGAATCTGTACCAGAAGGGGCGAATAAATATTTTTATCATCTTGCTCCTGTATTTAGTGTTTTTCCAGCTTTTCTCGTCCTCTCTGCTATCCCTTTTGGTGAATCCCTTACAATTGCAGGCTATACAATTCCACTAGTCCTCATCAGACTCAATGTAGGTTTTCTCTTCATCATTGCCATTGCTGGCATGGGTATATATGGCATCACACTTTCAGGTTGGGCTGCAAACAGCACTTTTTCCTTACTTGGTTCTTTGAGAGCCTCCGCTCAAATGATCAGTTACGAAATTCCACTAGGGCTATCGTTAGTTCCTCTTGTTCTTGTTTTTGATTCATTAGACCTCACTCAAATAGTGAGAGGACAAGAACATGTTTGGAATTGGGGTGTAATACTTTGTCCCATTTCATTTTTTATATTTCTGATTTGTATGTTTGCAGAAACAAACCGCACTCCTTTTGATTTGGCGGAAGCAGAAAGCGAACTAGTTGTAGGTTACCACACAGAATATGGGTCCGGTAAATTCGCCGCTTTTTTTCTCTCCGAATATGTCAGCATGTTTGGCCTTAGCTGTGTATGTTCTGTGTTGTTTTTTGGTGGTTGGCAAATTCCTTTTGTTTCTCAAAAACTTCTTTTTGAGGTTTTAAGAAATCAGAATTTAGTTGCTTTCATCGGAGTCCTTGTTCTTTTGGTGAAAGCAGCTTTTTTCATGTTTTTGTATGTTTGGGTACGATGGACGATTCCACGATTTCGATATGATCAGTTGATGAAATTAGGTTGGAAATTTTTAGTACCCCTAGGCCTTGCTAATATTTTAATCACCGCAGGCGTTTTAGCTCTGAAATTTTAGAGAGATTTGCTATGAATGAGATGATTCTTTTTGGAGCTCTTGCTAGCCTCATCACTCTTTGTTCTATACTTGTTGTAAGTTTGCCCAACCCTGTAAGCGCAGCTATATTTCTTGTTATCGATTTGTTTTTGCTTGCAGGTGTTTATGCTTTTCAAGGTGCGGATTTTGCCGCTGCTATTCAAATTATCATATACACCGGTGCGATTCTTGTTCTGTTTTTATTCGTCATAATGATTTTGAATTTGGATCCGAAACGGATTTTTTTAGACCAACCTTGGCGAATAAGAGAGCAGCTTATCCTTTTTGCAATTGTTGCAAGTTTTACATTTCTAGCTTTGAAGTTGAAAAATGTGGGAGCAGCAGGAAAATCCACTTTTCAAGTAGCAGACAACACGCAGGACCTTGCTCTTCTTCTTTTTAAAACCTATGTTTGGCCATTCGAAATCGTTTCTATGTTGATTCTTTTATCGATCATTGGTGCTATTTCGATTGCACGCAAACATAAAGATAAGTGAGTGGGAGAACTCCTAAATGCCTATTGAATATTATTTGTATCTTGCTCTGATAATGTTTGTCTGTGGGATTTGCGGGGTTTTATTCCGACGCAACCTAATTTTTGTTTTGATGAGCATAGAGTTGATGTTGAATGCTGTGAATTTGGTTTTCGTTTCTGGTTCAACGTTTCTAAAAAATCTTGATGGGCAGATCATGGTTTTTTTTATTATTACTGTAGCAGCTTGTGAAGCCGCTGTAGGGTTAGCAATGGCTGTCGCTCTCTTTCGTCGTTATGGCACCATTTCAACAGACTTTTATCGAATTTTAAGAGGATAGAAAGTCAGGGGATAAACATGCTTATTGGGTGGCTCCTTTTTTTTCCATTGTTTGGCTCCCTTCTCAACGGGCTTTTGCTCCCAAGAAACTCTAAAAAGCTATCTCATGCAGTGGGGGTTGCTGGAGTTTTATGCGCCTTTCTATGTTCTGTGCCACTTTTTATGTCTGTTGTGGGTGAACATTCACAAGCAAGTATTCATTACGCCTATTCCTGGATTCATGCAGGACCTTTAAATTTAGGTTTAGAATTTGTTCTCGATCGTTTGTCAGGAATGATGCTCCTCATTGTAACAGGCATAGGATCCTTGATTCATATTTATGCTGGAGCCTACATGCACGAGGAAAAAACCACATATAGGTTTTTTTCCTATCTCAATCTTTTTGTTTTCATGATGCTGCTTCTTGTTCTCGGAAATAACATGCTTGTCATGTTTATTGGTTGGGAAGGAGTCGGACTGTGCAGCTATCTTCTCATCGGTTACTGGTATGAAAAGAAGGCAAATGCAGCAGCAGGGATGAAAGCTTTTGTTGTGAACCGTATAGGTGACTTCGGTTTCTTACTCGGTATTTTCCTATGTTATAAAACTTTTCACACACTTTCTTTTTCAGAACTTCGAGATCTCCTGACAGGAAATACCGGTCTTACAGACCCCATGTTGGAATCTATCAGTTGGATTGCCCTCTGTCTTTTTATTGGAGCTTGCGGAAAATCTGCCCAATTTCCGTTGTATGTTTGGTTGCCTGACGCGATGGCAGGACCAACCCCTGTATCTGCTCTGATCCATGCTGCAACAATGGTGACAGCTGGAATTTACATGATGACCCGCTTAAATTTTCTATATTATTTAGCACCAAATGTGATGACTTTTGTAGCACTGGTGGGAGCCTTCACCGCTCTGTTTGCTGCAACAATTGCTTTAGTACAGAATGACATCAAGAAAGTTCTCGCATATTCAACCGTAAGCCAACTTGGTTTTATGGTACTCGCTTGCGGGGTCGGAGCTTTCGATGCGGGAGTTTTCCATCTTTTGACACACGCTTGTTTTAAAGCTCTGCTCTTTCTCGGAGCAGGAAGCGTAATTGTTGCTATGCATCATAAACAAGATATTCAAGAGATGGGTGGTCTCTCTCAATATTTACCGATCACTCATAAAGTGTTTCTTATTGGCGTTCTTGCAATTATTGGTTTTCCTGGACTTTCAGGATTCTTTTCCAAAGATGAAATTTTATGGCGTGCCTTTATTTTTCCAGAAGTGGGTTGGGTATTATGGGGAACCGCGACACTGGCTGCCATGTGTACAGCGTTTTACATGGTGCGTTTACTTTGCCTAACATTTTATGGGAAGAACAGAAGTGATGAACATACACGACATCATTTGCATGAGACTCCTAGGATGATGTGGGCTCCTCTTGTTGTTCTCGCGATTCTTAGTGTTTTTGTAGGGTATTTGGGTATTCCTGAATTTATGGCGAAAAGTGTCGGTGTTGAAAATTATTTCGCACACTATATGAGCACATTACTGCATGTGCCACAGAATGGTTTTTGGAATTTTGCAAGTGAACACCATTCAGAACGATTGGAATGGAGCATGATGTTGCTTGCAACAGGACTCGGGTTGACGAGCGCAGGAATTTCTTTTTATTTGTACAAAGATGGGCCGAATCTTCTTCTTGATAAATTAGAGAGTGATAACCCTGGAATCTACCGTTTGCTTTTAAATAAATATTGGGTGGACGAGATTTACAACAAAATATGTATTCGTCCTTTGAAAGAAATGGCTGATTTTTTGTGGCGCGTGGTAGATATAAAAATTATCAATGGATTTATTAATTTAATTGGTGAGACTCTCTTGTTCTTGAGCAGTCTCATGAGTTTACAAAATTCTGGGAGCTTGCATCGCTACGCTTCTGTCTTTATGTTTGGACTCATGGGTTTGGTTTTTTGGATATTGACTTAGTGTTTAAGAATTTCATTCCTTGACAGGATGGCGAAGCGACAATGATTGACTGGATAAGTGCACATATACTGACTCTTGTTATTTTTTTGCCTCTGTTTTTTGCAGGAATTGTTGTTGCAGTCCCCAATAGACAGCTTTCACAAAGTCTTGCTCTTGCTGGATCCTTATTAACTTTTGTATTCTCTTTACACCTTTGGTGTCATTTTCAAACCGGTACACCTTCCTTACAATTTGTTGAAAAATATAATTGGATCCCCTCTTTAGGCATTGAGTATTTTGTCGGCATAGACGGATTAAACTTGTTACTGGTGTTACTCACTACCTTTCTCACCCCCTGTGTATTGTTAAGCTTATGGAATGGCACACAAAATCACTTCAAGGCTTTCCTAAGTTGTCTTTTATTACTGGAAAGTGGGATGATTGGAGCACTCGTAGCTTTTGATCTCTTGTTTTTTTACGTCTTTTGGGAAGTCATGCTTATTCCCATGTATTTCATCATTGGGATTTGGGGGGGAGCTAATAGAATTTACGCAACCACGAAGTTTATTATTTATACTTTCGTAGGATCTTTGCTGATGCTGATTGCGGCCATCACTCTTTACATTCTGCATCAAAAAGAATTTGGTTTTTATTCTACTAATCTTCTCGATCTTTACAAAATAACCTCTCTCAATGCAGATATGCAAAATCTATTATTTCTTGCATTTGCTTTAGCTTTCGCAATCAAAGTTCCTATTTGGCCTTTCCACACGTGGTTACCCCATGCACATACAGAAGCACCTACAAGTGGATCTGTGATCCTTGCGGGGATCATGCTTAAAATGGGGACTTACGGATTCTTGAGATTTGCACTTCCTTTGTTCCCTATGGCTTTGATGCACTACTCCTCTTTTCTTCTTGCCCTGGGAGTTATAGGGATCATTTACGGAGCGCTCATGGCATGGATGCAAGAGGACGCGAAGAAATTGGTTGCTTATTCTTCTGTCTCACATTTAGGTTTTGTTGTGATTGGTTCTGTTGTTGTTTTGAACAATCAACTTTCGGAAGAAGCATTAACTGGCGCTCTCTATCAGATGATCAACCATGGTGTAAGTACAGGAGCATTATTTTTTCTTGTAGGTATGATTTACGAACGTAGACACACGAGAAATTTATGCGACTTCGGTGGACTTGCGAATGTAATGCCTTGGTTTTCAATATGTTTGATTCTAGCAACTTTAGGCTCTATAGGCTTACCTGGAACCGGTGGATTCATAGGTGAGTTTTTGATTCTTCTCGGCGTATTTAAGTTTAATGCTATAGCTGGAATACTAGCTTCGAGCGGAGTTGTTTTAGGTGCGATTTACATGTTGAATATGGTTATGAAAATACTTTTTGGTCCGCTCAACCATCCTGAAAACAAAACCCTAAAAGACATGAGTCTTACTGAGAAAATATATTTGATCCCCCTCTGTGCTTTAATCTTGATTATGGGGATTTACCCGAATCTCTTTTTAGATAAATCTCGAGCATCGATTCAGCATCTCGCAGAGCATCTCACACAGTACAGGTTGAGTACTGTCGTTCAGAATACTCATGTAAGTGAAGATGCTTTGTTGCTTCCACACTCTATTGACAACTAACGGAGGCTCCATTGAGTATTCCTTTTCATATGTATATTAATGCCTCACCGATACTTCTTCTCTCGATTGCAAGTATGATCACAGTCCTATTTCCATCTTTTGGCGGGAAGCAAAAATATCCCTTATACTTCTTCTCGTTGATTGCTGTAGGCGCAACTTTGCTAGCACTTGCCTTTTTCCCTCAAACAGAATCGTATTGGAAAGGGGCCTTTATTTCTGACAATCTTGCGTGGCTTGGTCATTCCCTTGTACTTCTCACTGGGTTTAGCTTACTAATTCTTTTTAAAAATTCGTGTCTTTCCGATCGGTTTTACACACCAGAATCTGTGAGTCTTTTCCTTCTTACGCTTCTTGGTATGATGATTATGCTTGCGAGCAGCAATCTCGTGACTCTTTTTGTAGGTTTGGAACTGAGTTCTATTGGGATCTACATTCTTGTTGGTTACGTTTTTCCAACACGTCCTAGTTTAGAAGGAGCTATAAAATATTTGGTTTTGGGTTCTTTTGCATCAGCCTTCCTTCTTTTTGGCTTTGCGCTTCTTTACCTTGCAAGCGGGACTATGGATCTTCTTGAGCTTGCCCAACAATCTCATCTCATAGGTCATTTATGGGTGAAAATGGGGATTCTTTTCACTCTCGTAGGATTATTTTTTAAACTTGGACTCATTCCTTTCCACATGTGGGTTCCAGATGCTTATGAGTCTGCACCTACTGGAATTACGGCACTCATGGCTACTTCCGTAAAAATCACTGTTCTTGTTTTAGCAATGAGAATGAGTCCTAGCATTCCTCTCTACGAAAGTTCCTGGTCTACCTTGATTACAATATTAGCGGTTCTCTCAATGATTGGAGGCAATTTTTTAGCGCTTGTGCAAACCAGTTTAAAAAGAATGCTCGCATATTCTTCGATCGCACATAGCGGTTATATGGCAATTGTTCTTTGTGCAATGAACAACACGAATATTCTGTCCTACCAATCACTTATGTTCTATCTCGTGGGGTACACTCTCAGTTCTTTATTAGCATTTGGAGTTTTGATGTGGCTTGAAGATCAAACTCGTCAAAATCTCCAATTAGAAGATCTCCAAGGGCTTGCTAAAACCCATCCTTGGGCTGCACTATCCTTATCTCTTGCTATGTTTAGCTTTGCAGGAATGCCTCCGACTGTAGGTTTCCTCGGAAAGTTCTTTATCTTCAACGCTGCTCTGAAAGAAAACTTATACGTTCTCGTATTTTCTGGAGTCGCTGGTTCTTGTATTGCATTGTTCTACTATTTAAGAGTTCTTGTTACGATGTATATGAGAAAACCAGAATCTTCTTTTCATCCACTCGTTCCGCAGCAGTCTTGGATTCTCACCGTCGTTATCGCGACGCTTTGCTTTGCAGTTCTCGGTTTAGGCACTTTTATGCCAGAAGATCTCATGTCGGTGCTCAAACCTATTTCATCTAACTTCACTCTTCACCCCTAATTCAATCGTGTATCCTATTTTATTTCAATGGGGTCCCCTTGTTTTTCCTACTTGGCATGCCCTGTTTCTTCTTGCATGGATTTCTAGTTTTATTTTTTTATATGCTTTGTCTAAAAACTTTTATCCAGAGTACATATATAAAATTCCTTCAGCATATATTTGTGCTTATTTAGGTTCTCTTTTGGGAGGCCGATTCCTTTCAGTCTGGATTGAAGAGGATACAATTGAATTAAGCACTTTCTTTCAACTAAGCTCTTTCACTTTTTATGGTGGATTTCTAGGAGGAGTTTTTTTGCTTAAACTTTGGTTAAGTTGGAAAAAATTGAATTCGAAAATTTTCTATGATCTTTTTACCCCTCCTCTTTTTCTTGGTCTTTGTATAGGTCGCATTGGCTGTTTTTTCAATGGGGATGATTTTGGAACTCCCATAAACGTATCTGCAAAAATCCCTTGGTGGGCTGTCAGCTTTCCTAACCATGAAATTTCTATTCCGCGTTATCCAGTACAACTTATAGAATCTGGGGTTGCTCTGATTCTATGTCTTCTTCTAACATTGAACTTTAAATTTCTCTCTCGATACAAACACGGCTTAGTTTGCACACTTGGAATCCTTTCTTATTGCGTATTACGATTTGTTTTAGAATATTTTCGAGATGATTTTCGGGGTTGGATAATTGAAGGGAAACTTTCAAGTTCACAAGGACTGAGTTTACTCATAGGTCTCTTTCTCATTTTAGAAAGTTCTATTAAAATTCAAAGGAGTTCTCATTGAAAATCTATACTAAAATCGGAGATAAGGGAGAGACCCTACTCGCGAATGGAACACGAGTTAAAAAATCTTCCTTACGCATCGACTCTTATGGCACTGTTGATGAGTTGAATGCAAACATCGCTAACTTGAGAGACTTTCTCATCAAAGACCCATCAAAACAACACTTGCTAGAACCTGTGATTAAATCCCTCTTTCGAATACAGGAAGAACTTTTTGAAATAGGAGCGGAACTTGCTCTTGCTCCTATTAAAACAAATCAAAAACATATTGATACCGAAGCGATCACTTTATTAGAAAAAGAAATAGACGAATTTTGGTCTCAGCTCCCCCCACTTAAAAATTTTATTTTACCTGGAGGACATCTCGCAAATTCTCAAACACATATTTGTAGATGCGTGTGTAGACGGTCTGAACGCATTTTGTGTTATCTTAATGAGGAAGAACCACTTCGCTCAGACTTATTGGTCTATTTTAATAGACTCAGTGATTGGCTATTTGCACTCTCTCGTTTCATTCATCATAGTTTCCAAATCCAAGAACTTATTTGGAAAGCTAAGTTTTAACATCCCTCTATTTTTTAAATTTTCTGTTTTAAAATCAACGAGTTACATGTGGCCTCTCTAAAGAGCTTAGCTCTTTTTCCGAAGACCTACACGCGGCATTAAAGCCAGATAACGTGTCTGGACACTTTGAAATGGCAACACTTGAAGAAATTTTAGTGAAAGACGCTAAGCTCAGCGAAGAAGACCTGAAGAAGGCTACAGCGAAAAGTAAAGAGCTTAATATTTCTTTAATGTCTGCAATTGAAAGTTTGAAAAAAATTCCTGAAGAAACTCTGCTAGAGGCGTTTAAAAATTATTATAAAGTTTCTTCTGTAAATCTGAGCGAAAAAGATATCTCTCCAGAAATCATCAATATTGTTCCCAAAGCTATAGCAATTCAATATCGACTCATTCCTATTGATCGAGTTGGAAACAATCTTATCATCGCAACATCAAACCCAAGAAATGCGGAAGCTATAGATACTATTCGATTTAAGTGCGGTTATCTTGCAAAAGCGGTTCTTGCTCTTGAATCTAAAATTAACGAATCCATAACTAAATATTATGGGAAAATGGATCTTTCCGATTTGGAAAAAGCCCCGCAAGAAACAGCTAAAACAACACAGATGTCATCGACCCGTCGAATTATAGGGACGGGAACGGAAAGCAAAGATGACGGTCCAGTTGTCAAACTTGTAAATGACGTGCTTATTAAATGTTTAGAGTCTCGTGCATCAGATATTCATTTTGAAACATATGAAGATCATATGCGTATTCGTTTGAGAATAGACGGAGCGCTAACAGAAATAGCAAAACCTCCCATTGCTTTTAAAAATGCGTTGAATTCTCGCATCAAAATCATGGCTGGTTTGAATATTGCAGAATCCCGACTCCCACAAGATGGTGCTATTAATCTTGTTATAGGTGAAAAACCTATAGATTTTCGTGTAAACAGTCTCCCGACCGTCTATGGTGAAAAAATCGTAATGCGTATTCTCGACAAATCAAATTTGCAAGTAGATATGACACAGCTTGGGTTTGAAGAAGATCAACTGAAAGCTTTTAAAAAAGCTATAAATCTACCTAACGGTATGGTTCTTGTAACGGGTCCTACCGGATCTGGAAAAACAACGACGCTCTATTCTGCATTACAAGAACTAAACGTCGAAGATACAAATGTCATGACAGCCGAAGATCCTGTGGAATACAACCTTACCGGGATCAACCAGGTTCAGATGAAACCTGACATCGGCCTTAATTTCGCAGAATCTCTCAGAGCATTTTTACGACAAGATCCAGATGTTATCATGGTGGGTGAGATTCGTGACCTTGAAACAGCAGAGATTGGTGTAAAAGCAGCTCTCACTGGTCATATGGTTCTTTCCACTCTTCACACAAATAGCGCTGCTGATACGATTTCAAGACTCTTGAATATGGGTCTTGCACCTTTCAACTTAGTAGCTGCTATCAACTGTATTACAGCTCAACGTTTGCTTCGAAAAATATGCGTACACTGTCGAGTAGAAGATACAAGTATGAATGCGGAAGCTTTTATAGATTTGGGAATTCATCCTTCCTATGTAGGTAAAGTGAAAGCTTATGTTGGGAAAGGATGCAACCATTGCGGAAATTCGGGATCAAAGGGACGTATAGCTGTACACGAAGTTCTCATTATGAATGATGCTATAAAGCAGGGAATATTGAGAGGAGCGTCCGCTGGCGAATTAAAGAAAATTGCTATGAAAACAGGGATGAAAACACTGAGACAATCAAGTCTCACTAAAATGTTGCAGGGTATTACAAGCGCAAAAGAAGTTATCAAAACAACCAGTCCCGATCATGATTCTGTAACTTCATCAACTCAAAAACCAACTGAATCTTAATGTAAGGAATTCCAATGGCGAAATATTCTTACATAGTTCAATCTAAAGATAACAGTATTAAGAAAGGTCAAATTGAGGCTGTCAATAGCTTTGAAGCAAAGGTTTTCTTAAGAAAACGCGGTTTTCGCATTCTTTCAGTTTCAAGCAAACTAAATTCCATGCTTCTTGAAGGTGAAATTAGCGTTATCGGTGAATTTCTTATAAAGAATGCCAAGAATGAGTACAAATTAATTGTTGGAAATCAAGATCCAAGTAATAAAGAAATTATAATATTTTCAAAGCAGCTTGCTGCAATGATCGGGAGTGGTGTTCCTCTGATCAAATCTATCAATGTTTTAGAGGGACAACAGCCTTCTCGGGGGTTTCGCATAGCGCTTGTTGATATCCGAGAAACAGTCGAAAACGGCTCAAAATTTTCTACTGCACTTGGGAAATATCCTAAAATTTTTGATGATCTTTATGTAGCTATGGTAGGAGCTGGCGAAGCCAGTGGTAACTTAGATCTCATATTAAAGAAACTTGTAACCTATATTGAGAAAGCTGAGAAAATTAAAAGCCAAGTTAAATCTGCTATGACTTATCCCGTTTTAGTTCTTGTCATTGCTGTAGGTGTCGTGAGTGGTTTGTTATTGTTTGTAATTCCCATATTTGCAAAGCAGTTTTCAGAAACGGGAAGACCTTTGCCTTGGTTAACTCAAACGGTTGTCGATTTTTCCGATTTTTTCATTCAATACTGGTACATAATTTTCTCCTTTCTGGGTGCTATGGTTTATGGATTTATGTATTGGAAACAAACTGCACGAGGACGTATTTTATTCGACAAATATATTTTAAAGACCCCCATCATCGGGGATGTTTTAAAAAAAATTGCTGTCGGACGTTTTTGTTCAACCATGTCGAGTATGCTTAGTTCCGGTGTGAACCTCCTTCAAGCTCTATCGATTTGTGCTGCTTCCGCAGGAAACAAAATTGTTGAAGCCTTTATTCTCAATGTTCGAGCAGCTCTTGAAAAGGGCCAAAAATTTTCGACACCTCTTTCAGAAGGTGATCTTTTTCCTGTCATGGTGGTTTCAATGGTCGAGGTTGGAGAATCTACAGGTTCTCTTGACGAGATGCTTCGTAAAGTAAGTGATATTTATGAGGAAGAGGTCGACCTAGCCGTAAAGACAATGCTTTCGCTGATCGAACCTATGATGATCGTTTTTCTCGGTGGAATTATCGCATTCGTTGTTATTGCGATGTATTTGCCTATCTTCGATATGGCGGGTGGAATGTAGTTTCAAACAAAAGAAAATTGATCATCTATGCTCTGCATTTTTTTTGCCTCTCTCCACAAAGGAATAATCTGACGAAGAAGAGATTCTGCCTGAGAAATAGAAAGCTGAGCGCCAGCGTCGCTTTTTGCAATCTTTGGATTTGGGTGCACTTCCATATAAAACCCAGTCAATTTTCCTGTTGCAGCAGCAGCACGAGCAAGAACTGGTGCAAATTCACGCGTATAACTTGAAGAGGCATCTCCTTTTGCGCTAGGTCTTTGCGTACTATGAGTAATGTCGAAAATAAGTGGAACTTTAGTTTCAGACATAATTGCAAAGGAACGCATATCCACAATGAGATCACCGTAACCGAAAGAGGTGCCTCTTTCGGTGAGCGCAAGAGAGGAACTTAATCCCTCTTCAGAAGCCGCAATCTGTGCTTTGTTAACAACATTCGCCATTGCATAAGGACTCATAAACTGTCCTTTTTTGATGTTTACAAATTTTTTGCTCTTCACAGCTGCAAGAATCAAATCTGTTTGACGGCATAGTAAAGCAGGAATCTGCAAAGCATCTATAACGGGGGAGACCGCTTCCACTTGATAGACTTCATGAACATCTGTAAGCGTTGGGCAACGATATCGAGATTTAATGTCTGAAAACCAAGAGAGTGAAGTCTCTATCCCAGGGCCTCTATAACTTTCTATAGATTGTCTGTTTGCCTTGTCAAAACTCGCTTTAAACACGTACGTAAAGTCTAAGATCTGACTTAAATTGACAAAGGCTGCAGCAACCTCATCCATCATTGCATAAGATTCGCCAACACAAGGTCCGGCGATTATTAAAGGCTTATTTGAAAGAGAAAGATCCAAAAGCATTGATCGTCCTTAAGGCAGTAAATATCGCACGAGTATAAGCTTTATCAAAAAGATCAGACAATCGTTTTTAAATAGGTAGCTATCTGCTAAATTTTCCTTAATTATGGGCGACAAAGAAATGAAGCTCCGAGTAAAACGGTTTTCCGCTCGTAAATGTTCAATTGACTAATGTAAGATGACATCGTATGTTAAAAAACCTTTGAAGCCGCCGGCGCTTTAGCTCAGTCGGTAGAGCAATGGACTGAAAATCCATGTGTCCCCGGTTCGATTCCGGGAGGCGCCACCATCTTCAAAGACATCAAATGCGAGAATGTATGGATATCTTAATTACAGTCATACACATTTTAGTAGCCCTCTTTATGATCCTTGTTGTCCTTGTACAAGGTGGCAATCAAGGAGGAGTTGGCGCGGCCTTTGGTGGCGGCAACACTCAGGGCGTTTTCGGCGCATCAGGTGCAACATCCTTTCTTGGGAAACTCACCTACGCTGCCGCTTTCATATTCATGATCACTTCTATATCTCTTGTAGTCTTGCAAGGCGGAAATAGAATTGGACTGTCTCACAAGCTTGAGCAACAGCAACCAACAACTCCCGCTGAACCTGAGACAACGCCAGATGGCACTCAAGAGTAATTTGGTTTTTTGCGAAGATGGTGAAACTGGTAGACACGTACGCTTGAGGGGCGTATGCCGCAAGGTGTGAGGGTTCGAGTCCCTCTCTTCGCACCACTCCTAACTAGATTTTTCCCAAACATTGTCAAAGACACGAAAAATACTTACAAATCGAATCAACAACTTACAAAACGATTTTTTCCAAGGCTACGTCTATATCAGGCTTCATCATGTCAAATCAGGGGACTTGTAGTCCTTCTGTAGTTATCGTTGTAGTTAGCGGATCGACCCCCCCACCCCAATTTTGATGTAATTTATGGGACCATTCTTCTAAGAGTTTGGGAAAAGTCCAGTTTCCACATACGACGAGGGAATTGTAAATTACATTCCACTAAAAAGGACAAAACAAGGTGAGGGTGTATTTACAGCTAATGGCCTCAAATATGATGCTACTCAAGATTATCTTACATGTCCAGCAGGTCACAAATTATATCCTTACGACAAACCTGCAGACGGAGGAAGCAAGTACTATAGATTGCTAGGTGGTCATTGTAACAACTGCTCATTTCGAAAAACATGCATTCCAGAACGATCTACTAAGAAAAACAAAGTATGCCTAAGACATCCTACTCATGATGAAATCGAAAAAGTAAAAGTAAGGTGCCAAATAGAATTATTCAAAAGTCGTTTGCATGAAAGGCAGTAGAAGTTGGAAGGTTTATTTGGTGAGGGAAAAGAAAGACACGGCTTGCGAAGGTCTAAATATAGAGGTAAGAGCAAATTCCAGATTCAAGTATATCTAATTGCAATGGTACAGAACCTAAGACGTCTTGTTGACTTTATCTTTATTTTTAGAAACGTAAAAATTTTCAAAAATTTATTGATGCTTTCGTTAAAGTGGATTTCTGCTTACGGTTTATAACTGCTTCCTGAATTCCATTATTTCAACATCCCCTGGTATAAGTTGACATTCAAAATAGAGATGGCGGGGTAAGTCTCAGGAGGGGAACGTGCTTATTGTTCCTACTCTCTTAATTATCTTTAATCACTTAGATAAGAAGCAAGTTAATTGTCGCACGAGAAAAAGAATCTTAAGAATTTGCATAAAATTTGAGGGGTTAAAAATTCACGCAGGCCTAACGTGACGAAAAAACTCTATGAAAAAATAAATTCTCAAGTTTGACAAAGCAAGCCTTAAAATTTGACGTACAAAACGGAGGACTCTAAATGCCCTCTTTTACAGTCTGAAAGTCTATAATTTTAAAGGGGATAGAGTTCAATTTAAGCTATTTTAAAGATTGTGTTTTAGGATTCCGATAATGGGATGGGATTCGTCTGTGTTGAGAAACTTGCTACACACTCTCTCAGAATAAGGGTTGGGTATGGCGTTTCGGTCTATGAGAGCTATCTTGGAATCACGTTCCATTTTTAAAATGGGCTTATGGGTTTTTCTTCACTTGATAGGATTTGTGTTCATTAGTCAATGCTCCTCAAAGGAAAATATTTCTCTTTCAGTAAAACCTCTTCGCATTCCAGTAGAAGTATCACAAACGCCTCAATTTTCTTTAAATTTAGAAGGAGCTTTTGAACTCACTTCTTTGGGGACGAATTTGGTGTTTTCAGTTTCAGGGTGTTCTAGTGGGTATACTATGGGTGCAAGATCCATTAGTTCAGGTCAGATTAGTCTTTACAACAGTGATATAAATTGTTTGATAAAATTGAATGGTTTTACATTCGGTTCAACGACATACTCAAACACAGGTGGTACTGATTTTACAACTTGGCTACCAAACGATACTGCTGTTTTTAAAGATGTGAGTTCTTCAAGCATTATCTATGTGAGGGTGCAAAATCAAGTTACTCAAACAGGCGTTCAATCCACAGACACTGTTATTTACAAGTTTACAGATTTGAGTCAAGGCCCTTCTGTGACTCTTCCCAGTATAAGTTCACAGACTCCTGTTCCTATCATTATTCAAGGCAGTGCGGCTCCTAACTTTACTTTGGTACAAGCACGTTATCTTTCTACCAATAGCAATGGTTCGGCAAATTTATCATTCACTTTCCAGTGTGGTTCAAGTCTTACAGGTTCTTCGAATTCAACTTATGCGTGTAGCTCTGTTTTGCTGAACTCTCAACTCGATTATATGCTTGTTCCGGATATATATTCGCAAGGAGTTATCTCGGTAGCAGATGCCAATACAGCCTATGCTTCGAAAGCACCAACATCTGTGAACTCTCTAATCGTGGCTCCTAATGGAGTTGACCTACATTCCAATTCTGTCCCTAATGGTGGATTTTATACAAGTGACACGACCCCTCTTGTTACAGGGACTACACCCATTTACCCTAATAACCTCAATTACGTCATCTTCCTTCGAAGCAAAGATGCGAGTGGAAATACGCTCGCCTATCTTTATTTTTACATCTATATTATAGCCATCTCTCAAACGGGCACTCTCGTGAGCGGTTGCGGAACCACTTTTGATGGTGGAGCCGGCACTCCAGGAAATCCTTATCTCATTAGCACTGTGACTTCTCTCTCACATATCCCTCTTTGCACATTGTCTTCTTATTATTTTTTGCTTACTAAAAACCTCGATTTAGGTGGTTCTCTGACTCCATGGAATCCAGGAGTTCTATATGGTCAGTTCAATGGGAACAATTACACATTATCGAACATGTACATCAATAATACAACGGCTGCTGCCACACCTGGTTTATTTACGAATATTGCTGCAGGAGCTTCCGTTTCAAATTTAAATCTCGCTTTGATCAATATGAGAACAGCAAATATAGCAGGTGGTTTGTCAGGGCAATCGAGTGGAGCTATCACGAATGTAACAACATCAGGCATCATGATTTCAGTAGCAGTATCAGGGGGAGACGTTCGTGTGGGAGGTTTAGTTGGAATTAACAATTCGGGGACTATTAGCAACTCATCTTCTACGATAACATTTAGTTTGAATCCTGGAGCAGCCTCTACTTTCTATTATAAAAGAATTGGAGGGCTCATCGGTGTTCATGGAGGGGGTTCTATTACGAATTCTCATTTTTCAGGATCTATAACCTCTACCTTGGGCGCAACAAGCAATGCGCATATGGGTTTTGGTGGGCTTATAGGATGGGTTGCTTCAGGCCCTCTTACCATTAGCAACTCTTATTCCACAGGGAATCAAACTCACAGTATCTATAACAGTGTGCCACGTGATTTTGGTGTCGGTGGCATACTCGGGATGGTGAATCCTAATTCTGCGATTGCTATAAATTTGACCCAAGTTGCTGCGTATGGAACCTACGTTGTGAATGGAGTGAGTACGGATAAAATCAGTTTAGGTGGTTTAGTGGGCCTGTCTCTTTTACCGAGTGGGGCGAGCCTCAATATCACAAATAGCTACACAATGGTTAGTCTTTCACTTCCAGGAACGCCCTCTGGAACCAGTTTTGTAGCAGGTGCTCTCGGTCGTAATTCAGGACCTAACAACTCTGTTGTTTTCACAAAGGTGTACTCAGCTGCACCTTCTGTGTCTGGTGCGGGTGCGACGGTCATCAGTGGTTTTGTTGCACTTGGGAATGCGGTTTCCATTACGAGTAGTTATCTTTATCAAAACGCCAATGTGCCTGCACAAACTTATACAGGTCTAACTTCTTACACGACAACGACACAAATGGAAACAGAGTCAAACTTTGTTGGATTTGACTTCAATGTGACGCCTGTATGGAGAATGCCTTCCGCAAACCCTCTCTCACCAAATAGTTTGCTGAGCCCTGTACTCAACTGGCAATGTGGAACAAATGGGATTGCATGTTATTGATAAACAAAATGATTAAATGCCTCTTTTTAAATAGAAGCTTTTAGTGATATTTTTTGAAGCTGGTGGAAGCTGCGAAGGCACGGTTTATGGTATAAGTTGAGCCTCATTCAGCAATAGCAACTTCCTGCTCCAACACCAACTCTCTCTTCCTCAACACAACAGCTCCCGAAAACACTACGACACTCAACAAAAACCCAACACCTGCAATCCCCCATCCCATCAGAGCCATGTTTTCCTTCGTCAAAACAAAACTCAAATACAACAAACTAAAAGCCTCTCCAATGTTTATGAACATGCTGTTCATCGAGAAGTAAGTTGCTTTCAACTCCGAGTTCTTAATCTTGTCGTTGATCGTTGAATCCATAAGAGGTTCACCCCAACCTAACGCAACAATTGCAAGTCCAAAGAACACCATGAAAACCAGATAGCTCTCTGTTGAAAGTGCAATCACGGAACTTAAGAACATGAAAAATGTAGACAGTGCAACGAACTGAGGTCCCTTCGCATAACCTTGTAACACTTTCTTATAAAAAATAATTCCCGCAAATCGAAATACCACACACAATAATTGGTGAATCGTTAAGATCCCAACAAAGCCCCCACTGATAGCCATGATGTAAGGTTGAATTACGATGCCTTTGCCACCTTCTGCAAAACCGTAAAAGAGGTTTGCAAAGAGCAACACAAAGAAACTAAACGAGGCTCCGCTCAAGAAAGCTCCTTTTGGGAAACAGAAAGGGAGTTTTCAGTGGGTTATAAATTCTTTGACAATAAAGGTTTTGGCTTGGTCTGGTTTTCTAAAAGACATCCCATTACTGGAGTTCCTATCACGCTGAAGCGGAAAGTTAAGGAAAAGTCCAAAATGAAAATGGTCGAGCGTGAGTTGATTGCTTTGGTTGAAAGAAAGATTGTTGAAAAGACAGTCCCAAAGTGGAAAGTAGTTTTAGAAAGTTACTACTCCTCATTGAATGCGAAGAAGCTTACCCTTAAAACTATTTACGACACTAAAGCCTGTTTGGACGCTACAACATGTAAGTGGTTGGGACTTTTCATCAATGAGATAAGTACAGCTCAAATTCGAGATCTAATCTTGCAAGACTTCGGTAATCACGATGTTAGATATCAAAAATTGATACTCAGGAACATTAAACAAGTCTTCGAGTTTGCTGTCGAGAATGAGTGGATTGTGCGAAATCCAGTTCCGCAACTTGCTTTTAGGGTTGGTGACAAAATTAAGAAGGTTCTTACTGAGGAACAAGTTAAAGCTTTTCTTAATGCTGCCAAAGAAATGAATTCCGCTTGGTATCCTTTATGGGTGACAGCTCTTTATACAGGATTGCGAAGTGGTGAATTGTACGCTTTAACTTGGGATAAAGTAAATTTTGTTGAACGGAATATCCTAGTCGACAGAGCATGGAATAATAAGGACGGGTTCAAAGAGACGAAGTCGGGAGATGACCGTGTTGTTGAAATTGCACAGAATCTTTTGCTTGTTTTACAACACTTGAAAGTTGCTAAGGGTACTACTGATTTTGTTCTGCCTCGGATAAGGAGTTGGGATTACCGTAAAAACGAGATACTAAATTCAGCAAAGGGTAATCTATGCCAAAGCGGGATGACCGACTTCTTATTCAAGATATGATGGATGCTTGTATAGATATCCATCTTTTTCTGAAGGGTTGTTCACAAAGTGAATTTGAATCTAACCGTATGATCCATTACGCAGTTATCAAGGCTTTTGAAATCATAACGTGGGCGACGATCTTACTTTCGAAAGGAGTGGCACCTGCTAAAGTAATGGTCATGGGTGGCTGGAAAGATCTCAAAACTATGATGATCTACATGCGGAAAGCTGAGATTGATATCAAAGGGATTACGGACAAGTTGGATCTTCATAACCCGAGGTTTGAAACAGCGAGGATTCTGGACTTCTCAAAAAAGTAGTGATTTGTAGTCCTTTGGAAATTTTCTCTAAGAAAATCAGATGATTCAGACCCAAAAAACCTTCGCACCACTCCTAATCCTGTAAGATTGAAGCTCCTCCACGTAAACATGGAGGATTCTTATCCAGCTTTCGCTTTCAAAGCAATGACCCGTCTTCCCCGGGC
>CAZSXR010000005.1:0-103428 GCA_964611335.1 uncultured Pseudobdellovibrionaceae bacterium
CAGCCCTTTATTAAAACCCCTTTGTGATCACTCACAAGGGGGTTTTTTATTGGCTATTTTTAGATCTTTCACAAGAACTTGATTTTCAATCTCAAAAATTACTTGCGTGCAGTGATACACTGAAAAAGTGTCAGTCAAAAATCGAGGAGTATTATTGTGCTTTGGTTCAAGTTGCTCATCAAGTCCCTCATTTTACCTCCTGGGATTTTTTTTCTATTCGTAATTGTGGCTTTAATTTTAAAAATTCTTAAAAAAAAATGGCAGGGGAATCTATTAATAGTCCTCTCTTTTTTATTTCTTTATTTATTAAGCACTCCTCAGATTGCTTATTATTTAACCTCACCACTTGAAGAGAAGGTTCATCCTCTTTTGAATACAGGAGGTGCTCAAGCGATTGTTATTCTTGGTGGGGGACAAAGAAATGATGCGCCTGAGTATGGTGGACAGAGTGCTGTTCGATCTCCTACACTTATGCGTCTTGGTTATGGCGCTTATCTATACAGAAAAACAAACCTCCCTATTCTTGTCACAGGTGGAAAGTTACTTGATGATAAATCTGCCGAAGCAAAAGTTATGGAACGAGCTCTTAAAGAGACTTTTGGAATTTCAGCTCGATGGGTTGAGGAACTCAGTCAAAACACTCTTGAGAATGCTCAACTTTCAAGTGAAATTCTTAAAAGTTACAGACTGAGTACAGTCATACTTGTGACAGAAGCATGGCATATGAGACGAGCTATGCTCGCATTCTCATCCACAGGGTTAAAAGTTCTTCCTGCACCTACAAATTTTCAAGATCTTGCTTCCAGAAGTGATTTTTTAAACTGGCTTCCCCATGCTGAATCTCTGAGTGTTTCATCAAGAGCCCTTCATGAGTGGATTGGATACATTTGGTATAGAATTGTGATTCCTTGAGCAGTATGGAAGGTACTCATAGATGATTAAAATCCTACAGAGATATATCTTTCTAAGTGTATTTTTCAATACCAGCGTTTTTGGAGTTCAACAAAAGGAAAAAATCGAAGAAATAGAAGAAAAGGAATCTGTATCGGAGCTTGAAGTTGATTGGGATCTTGTTCCAAATGCTAAGAACTATGAGGTTGAAATTAAAAATGAGAAGGGTAGTATTCAAATTCTGAAATCCATTAAAAATACAACAAAAACGACACTCACTTGCGGAAGCTATTCTTTGAGAGCGAGATCCTTCAATAAAAGAGGGGTTCCGGGAGAATGGAGTGCATACAAAAATTTTCAAGTTCCATTAAAACCTGCGCGAAGAATTTTTCCCGAAAATAGAAATCAAATTATAACAGATGAAACTGTGAAGTCTGATGTCACCTTCATCTGGGAACAAAGTGGTAAAGGTGTTCGATATAAGTTTGAGCTTTTTAACTCTGAAAAAAAACGAATTGTACAAAGAGAAACACTAAACACGCAAATCACCCTTACTTTGCCTGTCGGGCAATCTTATAGTTGGAGGCTAACTTCTTCCAAAAAAGGATGCGTTTTTGATCTTGCGAGAGAAGAAATTTTTACCTTTGATTTGATAGGAAAATTGAAAACACCTGAAATTTCAGAGGTGAGTAATGAAATCCAATGGACACGACAGAATGAGAAAATGACATATGATTATCTTCTTGAAAGAAGAAGTAGTCATTATGACATGACATGGAAGTATATAAAATCAAGAAATAATACGGATTCATCAAGATTTATTATTTCTAAAGCTTTGCCATTAGGCGATTATAGAATCACAGTTATTGCAAAATCTCCGCTTTATCAAAATTCAGAACCAGCTGTTTATGTGTTTTCTTATAGGCATTTTTTAAGTGTTCAAAATAGACTTGAATTTTATGGGGCCTATATGCTGGATCGTGAGCACTTAACCATTAAGAGTCAGTTTTTGACTGCAGATTTCATAGGATATATCCCAAACGATTTTATAGTTTCAGGCGCTGCTTTTTTGAAAAATGTAGGTCTTTTTGTCGAATATGAACAAGGTTCTAAAACAGTTATTATTCAAAATATAATTTTGGGAACAAAAACCGAATTTGCATTAAAATCTGCAAAAATAAATTACGGCATTAAGTATGAGTATTATATTTTAGATTACGCAATTGCAACGAGAGTGGCCTATACACGGGAAATACGCAATTTATTTTCACTTGTTGGTCCTACCATATTTACGCACTCCGAAAATATTGGGACTCTTAATTTGGAACTTGGACCAAAATTTTACATAGGAACCTATCAATTCTATCCTTTTATCTCTTATAATCCACTCGTGAAATCAAGCCCTTTTGCTCTTTATCCCTATTTGGAATATAGTTTTGGGTTAACGATAGATAAAAATTTTAGTGATTATCTTTCGTATGGAGCAACATATGCTTATCAAGAACGATCTTATGATTATAAAGATGATCACGGAGGGCAATTTAACAATACTCTTAAATCAAATCGTCTAGGTGTTTTTGCGAAGTGGATTTTTTATTAACTTAATGTTCGGCTGGATAGGTAGCATAGGGGGATTCTACTAAAATTGCTTGTCCACTTTCGTCGTAATATCCATTCACTTTAAATATAGAAATGGGCTTTTCTTTTCCTTTTACAGTGACTTCTTCTACCTGTTCAAAAACAAATTTATCTGAAATCTTCTCTTTTAAAGATGCAGTAACAAGAATGTCAACGCCTCTAGCTTTGGTCATGCTTTCAATTCTTGAACATACGTTGACTGTATCGCCAATTACAGAGTATTCGAGTCTTTCTTCTGAACCTAAAATACCTGATACGCAGGGTCCATAGTGAAGTCCAATACCGAATTTTATAGGGCTTTTATTTTTAGCTATACGCTGTTTGTTAAATTCTACTAGACCTTGTCGCATTTCCAGAGCAGCTTTAATTGCATCGTAGGGTTCTGTTCCTGTAGCTTGTGGAGCACCCCATATAGCCATGATGGCATCGCCGATAAATTTATCGATAACTCCATTATGCTTCATAATGATTCGAACCATCGTATTCAAATATTCATTAAGAAGGAGAACAACTTCTTCAGGTTCCATCTTTTCGCTCATTGATGTAAAACCACGGATATCGCAGAAAAGAATGACAATGTTTTTCCTGACGCCTTGACGTTCAATGGAGGCAGAAGACATGAGGTCTTCTGCAACAGAAGAGCCGTGAAACTTGTTAAGAATAGATTTAGCCTTATCTCTCTCTATGAGACCTCCTAGCATAGATTGTACAGATACTGCTAAGTTTCCTACCTCATCAGAAGAGTGCACAAGTTTTGCTACAGGAATGTCAAAGCGTCCTCGTCCTATTGCTTTTGCAATGTTAGAAAGTAAGATGATAGGACGAGTGAGTGTAAGAGAAAAAAGGAAAACAATGATCAGAGATAAAGAAAGAATGACTCCTGTTATGTAGTAAACCTCTCTTTTAATCATAAGAGAAGGCTCAAGAATTACAGATTCAGGAATTTCAGAAATAACAACAGGTCCAACATTTGTATGTGAGTAAGCGCCAAAAAAGGTTTGATCATCTCCTGGGTTTGAATACGAACTCGCTCCTTGAGACATCTTAGATTCAAGTGCTTTAGCAACAATACTTATATTTTTTATATCTGTTTTTTTCATAACTAAGGAGTCATTGTAATGAGCTAGGACTATACCTTCTTTGTTTACAAGATAGCTCTTCCTCTCACTCAGATCTGTGAAAATTTTTTGAAATAGCGTTTGTTTGATATTGCTTACGATAAAGTGTGTAACTTCCCCATTTTTATTTCTAAAAATAGGAATCCCAACTGTAATAATAGGAAGTGCGGGGTTTTCGCTTCGATTTAAAACAACATATTCTCCATTCACTACGCGTTGCAAAGGAAAGGGGTATTTTTCTTCTATTTTAAGGAGATAGTTTTCTTTTACTCCTGTTTCTAGAAGTTTTTCATTATTGATGAACTCCTTAATCTTAATAAAACCCTTTTCGTTTTTGTAAAAAGCGAGGGAAAGTGTGTTTTCATCTGCTAGGAAAATATTGTTTAAAGAGTCATCCATATTAGTTAACGACTGGGCTTGAGCATAGAGCAGCATAGAGCCCATGATAGAAACACGATCTTGAATGTTCTTAAGGATGATGGAGACTTCGTGAGCTTTTGCATTTGCGTGTGAGAAGTTTGCGCCTTCTTCTCTTTTCATTGAGACATCACGAAATAGGCTGGCGGATTTGAAAGATAGCGGAATAGTTGCTGAAAGTAGAATTGCTGAGATAACGAGGAGCAATTTGGTCGAAATCGACATTTTTAAAGAGAAATGCATAGGTCCTCTTAAGAATTGCTAGAACTATCGGGTTATGTTTTTAGTATCTTAGTTATATAATATACGTGAACAATACGAGATGTGAAAACAATTCATGAAATCCGTGGGTGCGAGCTCAACGGAGTAGCTAGGAATAATCCTTGCTAGAGGGAGAGTCTAGTGTGGCGCTCTTTACGTTTCTACGTAATTTTGATTATTTCGCTTCTGGGGTTGATTTCTACACGTTATTGGTATTTGCACAGTGCTATTGTGTATCAAGGAACAGGAAGTGCACCTGTTGCTTATATTCAAGAGAAAAAGAATAACGTTGAGCAAAAGCCATATGACCGATTGATATGGAAAAATTCAAGAGAAGGAGAAACGGTATTTCGTGGAGATACCATTCGTACTTCCAATGAAAGTAAAGCTGAAATTGTTTTTACAAAATCAGGAACTTCTATAGTTCTGAATGAAAATAGTCAGGTGGTCATAGAAGATAGAAAGGGGGATTTGACTATTAATGTACTGAGTGGATCCTTAACTGCGAAAGGAAGTGGTGAAGCTCCTATTGTTGTGTATGAGAATACAGTTATCCGTTTAGAGCAACAGAAGACCGAAGTTGCTATAGCTGTAAACAAAGAGACTGGATTGGATGGTTGTGTTTATAGTGGTTCTGTAAGCATGGATTCCAATACTGGTAAGAAAAAATTCAATCAGGGAAACTGTTCTGATCAAAAAGTTATCCCTATTATCAGTCCAAAACCAAATTCCGTCATTGCGAGAACTGGAAAAACGGGGCAAACAGCTTTTGAATTTGTAGGTCATGATTTTGAATACGTAGCTGATTTATACATTGGAACTCAAGCTAAGACGATGAACAAAGTGGCATCCATCCAAGGAAATACCGTTAAGGGAACTATTTACGCAAGCCCCCCTGAGGGAGCTTTTTATTGGCAAGTTGTGACACGAAAAGCGGACAAAGACTACGCTCGAACTCAAGTCTCCGAATCTGAGGCTATCACCGTAGTAGCCCCTGAGCTTTTTAATCCACAACAAGGAGCTGTGTTTAAATCTAAAGCAGACACTCTAAAACTTGTTTTGAGTTGGTCAACTTCCCCTTACGCAAAACAGTTTCATTTACAAGTCAGCAAAGATCAGAATTTTACAAAAGATATAGTTTTTGAAGGAAATACAGATCGAAATGAAATAACAGTGACTCTACCTAAAAACGCTACTTACTATTGGAGGGTTATTGCATCTTGGAAAAATCCTGAGTTCAAAGATCTAAGCTCTCAAGTTAGAAAATTTTCTATTGAAAATAGCACTGTTCTTGTTCCTCCTGTTCCTACACTTCCGCGAGAAGGTGAGCAATTTGCAATGCATACAGCCCATACTACAGGTGGCTTGAATTTGTCTTGGACTCCTGTGCCGGATGCCAAAAGCTATAATATTGAAGCTATTTGGGGTGATGGAAAGACAACTCATCATCAGACAAGTGAGCCCTTTTTAAATTTGAAAGTACGTGCAGAAGGGAAGATGAAGTGGGCTGTTCAAGCAATGAACTCACATGACACATCTCCTTGGACTCCCTTTTTAAGTGTTGTTATTTTACCGGAGTTTCCAATTAAGTGGAAACAACCTACACAGTCTGAAATCGAAAGTTCATCGGATAAACCACAGGTTAAATTGGAATGGAGTCTATTTACGGGAGTAGAGTCTTGGACTCTAGAGTATCAGAATATCAATACGCATTTTAAAAAAACAGTCTCTCTGAAAGCTCATAAGCTTGATTTGGAATTGCCAACACTCGGTAATTGGAGATTTCAAATTACAGGATTTGATGCAAAGGGAAATGCGATTGCTAAATCTGAGCTTTATCCTTTGCGTATAGTCGCTCCGAAAATATTACCTGCTCCTGTATTTTTAGGGGCTAGCAATTTTTCTTTAAAGGGGTTGGAAGATGGTTCAATGCGTTTGCGATGGAACAGTATTGGGAGAGCCTCTTCGTATTTGATTTTTTTTAGACCTGCTTCTGGAAAAGAAACTTTGATTACGACACAAAGAACGGATCATGAGTTGACGGATTTGAAAGAAGGGATTTATTTTTTACAGATTGTGGCAACGGATAGGGATGGTAAGAAGGGGATTTTGAGTAAGCCTTATAAGTTGAGTATACCGAAGGATCCTGGTGCGCCTCCTCCGGTTATTAAGAAGATTGTGGTTTACTGAGGTGTTTTTGGTGTGGGTGATGGCGCAAGAGTTCTGGGCATATTACCAAGGTCATCTTTCATATTTTTCCCTTCTAAGAGTTTTTCGATACAGAACTTTCTGAAATTGTAAGAAGAGTATGAATAGTCGTCATTTATCTCAACGTTTTTGAAAAAATGAAACTTTTCGTCTTCTGAAAACTTGGTTATATCGGAAGGTAGTTGGGCATTCTCAATGGAGTACCATCTGCTGATGACAAGGGCTCTATAACTTTGTGTGCTTAATTTAAAGCCTTTTCTTGCTAAACCTGTACATTGGCACATAATGTCCTTTTTTACATCGCATTTTATAAAATCAGGGTCTCCTGTACCCTTTTCATTGGATTCATATGCGAGTATTCTTTGATCAAGCTCTTTTGATGGATCATAGTGAGAAACTCGAACAAAGCGGTTGATGCCTGTTAAGTTGTTTAGCCCTTCGTCTGGGTGAAAAATTTTAAACGATTCGGGAAAGTCTTTTCTTAGGTAGTCATTGTAGGCTTCTTGTTCGTGGAAGCAGATTTGATTTCTGCACAAGCCCAAAGTCATGGGGAGATTACCTTTCATAACGACTTGATTGCGAAGTTCGTACCATTTATTAATTATTTCTTTACTTTTTTCAGATAGTCTAACCATTATAAAGCCGGTATTGACTTCGAATAGATTGGAGTTTGTAGAAATATGACCATCTTTAAACTCAATTTTTTTATTTTCGTTCTCCTTTATTTTGAGAAGGTCTTTGTCGTGAGCCATGACAATATGAATAGTATCAGGAATATTAGCAGACAACTGCAGCAAGGAGTAACTGTGGTCTTTTCTTAATACCATGTCGTCATCTAACCAAAGCATCCACGTTTTGCCATCTAGATATATATCGTCATTTAGAATTTGCTTCAGATAGTATATTTTACCCCAATATCCAAGACAGTTTGGCTCTAACGTATCAGATACCACGTTTCTATGTTGTTTTTGATCCAATTTCTCGGATGAGTTCTTTCCGTTAAAGCTTATCTCATTGTTGCATTTGTCCTTATATTTTGAAAAGCTAATTTTCTTATAAGAATCTTTATCCTTTTGATTTTCAATGTATTTACTGTGACTATCCTTAATGACTTTTCTTGCTATAACCTCAGATTCTGTATTTCCAAAATAATCAAATCCGCTCAAAATAATCATTTTTACTTTGTCATTATATTTACATCTTTTTTTCTCTTCATTCCATATGCTACCTTGGGGGCATTTATCGTCTGGGGTCTTACATAAGTCATCGTTCTTGCCGTCAAGCCAATAATCTGATTTGCAAATTTTGTCCCATTCTGATGATTTACCACTTTTTACAGTACATTTAGGGGGGGTTGAGGCGTCTAAAGTAGTTTGTTCATTTGAACAGAATTCATTAAACCTGCTTCTGAATTCGCATCGTTTTTGTGAACCGTCGTCATACCATACGCGTTTCTCATCTTTGCTCTTTGCTTTAGAATCTAAATACGAGCAGGCTTCAAATCCATGAAGACATTTAGCATGGATCTTATCATCTTTATTAAGTATACCTCCTGAGTTTTTGCATTCATCTATGAGAGTGTTTTCCATTTTACAATTACCATCATTATCAAAATACAAAACAGAGCCTAAATCAGTTTGAGAATTTTCTTCATTGTCTACAAATTTGGGTTGGAAGTTGTCGCACATGCATATTGGGTTATCATTTGATCTTGCAAGGGCTAGTGTTGTACCTTTTTTGCATTCGTGTTTTATTAAGCAAATATGCTTTTTGTTCCCTTTGATTTTGTTGGTTACTTCTTTCCAATCGAGCGTAGATGTTTTCTCACATGTTGATTTATCGATAGATGATATATATTTAAGGTTTTCATTGTCTTTAATTTTTATATAATCATTCAAAAATGGAATTTTATATGTTTTACCTGAATTGAAAATGAGGTCTTTCAGTTCCTTACATGCAGCATCATTTGTAAGGAGCCATCCGCCTTTGTGGCAGCTTAGAGTTATTTTTGATTTGTTAGGAATAGTATTTTTACAGTATAAATGTAATTCTGTGTTTATCTCGTAATCATTTACATCTGCTTGTAGTTGTTCTACAAATTCAAAATGCTGAAGCTCGAGAGACGTGAGATTAGGTTTAGTGCAGGATTCTTCCGTGCATTTGAAAACATTATACAATTCTGTATTATTTAATTTAGTTTCTTTAAATCCTTTTTCACAATTAACATCAGCAACACATGTGCCTCCACCTTCCTTTTCAAAGTATTTTTTACCAGGCCCACAACCACATTTTGCGGCGCTTCCGTCAAAGGTTGCTGATGTGCCAGGCCATTTCGAACATTCTGGGTGGCTTGTGTCCGTTGTTTTCAAATAAGGAATATGATCTTTAACAAATTGACCTACGTGTTGTTTACTTAGAGATGCAATGACTGTCTCTAAATCACTGCAGATAAAATCCTTATCCTCTAATTCCCATTTACCTTCTTTACAGGTCATAGAACTTGTTAATTTTGCTGAAGGATATGGTATTTTCGGCTCTGTGCAAGAGACGTTAAGGTTTTGTCCCTCATTGTAAAATTGATTGCTCTGCGGGAGCTGACTCGAAGTAAAATTCCGCGAATCAAGTTCTATTTTTAAATCTGAAAGTGCACATTTGTATAAATGGCATTGGTCATTTATGAATGATAAGCCCGCAGCTTCACAGGCCTCTTTAGGGAGTTGTTCGATCACTTTGAAACTTGGTAGGTCTGAAATTTTTTTATTTCCATCAACCTGATTCAAAAGATCCGTTAGTTTTATGCAGCCGCTGTTTTCTGAAAGCGTGGGAGTGCCAAAACTACAGCTAAGCTTGGCGTCACCGGCTTCTTTTGGAATATGATTGTCAGCACAAGTGAGGGGGATTGTTTTTTCGTGATCAATAGTGGTTGTGGGTGTTTTGTAGTTTTTGTTATTTAATACTTTTACAATCCCTTCAACCATACAGTCTCTAGGTTTGCAGTATTTATAACCATCTTTATCAGAAATTTCGTATTTAGAATAATCTGAACATGTCGCATTTTGAGTGCTTATACAAGCAGGATTTTTGTTTTCTTTTTTGAAATAAGATTCTCCATTCTCACATTTACATGTCCAAGAACTTCCGTCGAACATATATTTTCTGCCGCTGGCTAAACAGTCTCTTTCACCTATAATATGGCACTTGTATGTTGAATCCCAACTTAGACCCCTTTCCTCAGTACAATCCACTTGATCGATTTGGCTCAAAATGGGAATAAAATTTCTTATATTTTTATTGTATTGATTCGTATCAGATTTAATCGCATTTTTTATATCCTCTAGTTTTTTGCAAGAAAATTGGACATTCGACCACTTTGGTCCTGAATTACATGTTAATGTATCTCTGGTGGGTAAGTTTGCAGATCCAGAATAAGGGATTGTCTTTTCATCACATGAAATTTTAATTTTCGTTCCGTTTTTGAAAAAATCATCCACTTCTACAAGGTGCGCATCGAGGGTATAAATCGTATTCGGAATCTTCTTTTCAAGTAAACAGTAATTTTCCAATTCCTTATCAGGGATACAGCTTGTTACGCCATTTGCGTCAGTTGCTAATTTTTCAATACTTTTACACTTTTCTCTAAGAGCAGATTTCAATACACAGCCATTCTCTGATAAAACTTGCCCTTCTTCAGTGCAAGCACATTCCATTCGTTTCTTGGAAGATCGGTAGATGACTTCTGAATTTTTATTTTTACATTCTTTTAGTATTGCTGTGTAATCCGTACTTGTTATTTCAGGGTAGTTTTTAGACAAAATGCTGTCGGTTTTCGTTTCCTGAAGTTTGTCAAGAAGTTGATTAAAACTAAGACATGCATAATTCTGGTTGTCTTTACTCCACCCATCAGCTGTACAGGTATAAGTGATGTCTTTAGATGGATAAGGGATCAGTGAAGTTATACAATTACCTATGATTTTTGTGTTTTTGATGAATTTAGATTCAGTTGTAATATCTTCAATCGATGAATGATCGTTCTGATTTATAACTTTTTTAGAAAAGCTAAGAACGTCAAGATCAGGAAATTCATGAGTACATTGGATGTCTTCACAACTAGAAATTGAAGGAAGGGTAGAAGATACAACTTTTTTTTGCATGTCTGAACAGCTTATATCACTATCCTTTGTGCAGACAGGGGCTTTGTTCGGTTCTGATTTGAAGAGTGATTTCCCTTTTTCACATCCGCAGACGACTTTGGAGCCATTTGAAATCAGAATTCCCTTTTGATTTTTATAACAGTCGTATTCTTGCTTTAAGTGACAGCCCTGTTTTCTTTTTAATTCATCCCAAATAAATGCGGTGTTTTTCTTACAGAGTTCCTCTGTCGTGAGTTTACTCAAGGTTTGATGGATGTTTTGCAAATTTATAGGGGTATTTTGATGCGAAATATCTCCGACAAGGGTTTCAAGATGGGAGCAGTGAGGATGTCCCTCTAATACCCACGCTCCAAAATCACAACGTAGATTCAGTGGATATGAGTTTGGAATCAAATTCTCGTTGCAGATTAAAGGGAATAGAGAGTTATGATCAAAGTGATCCTTAACAGATTCAGAGGCATCCAGGAGAAGACCTTTAGAGGCTACGTCGAATTTTCTAAGATCTGAATTTGTACATCTTTTATTTATGATTTCTTTTATACCAGAATCTGTGTGTGTGATTTCTTCTTGCTTATCCGTCAGGCTTATAGGAGTTGTACACTCGTAAGAATTATCGGATCTTTTATATAGTTTCTGTCCCTTAGGGCAACCACAACGAGTTTTGTCTTTTGATGTAGAATCAAAGAGAAGCATGGTGTTGAAATAGTCTTTTTTACATGTGTCTTCAGCTGCAACATAGCAACGATTGGATTCGTATTTAAGTCCTCGCTTTTCGCTGCAATCTTGTTCAGGGAGCTTTGCCAGATAAGGAAAAATTTGTGCTACTGTATCTCCATTTCTTTGGGAATCAATGTGACTTAAAGCTGTATTTAAGTTTTCACATCTAAAGTTAGAAGGAATTTCGGACCATTTCTTTTCAGAGATGCAAGTGGTGTCTATAGAAACAGATCCATTTTCGTAGGAAAGAAATTTATCGCTACACTTTATAGAAACTAGAGTGTTTGGAGCCTCTAGTTCATCGTAATCTTTATTTTCGACTATTCCGTTCTCTACATGTGGAAGGTTCCTTCTTGAGCAATGGTTAGCGACTTCTTCGTTATCTTCACACTTCTGTATGTTGTTGTTGTCCGGGTTGCCTAGTTTTCTGTATCCAGAGCATATGTTCTTAACGTCTTTCACTGGTAGGCATTTGAGTGTTTTTTCTTGCGCAAACAAGACTTGGTTCTTAGGACATTTGCATCTGAACCTATCTTTCATAAATTCCGCACTTGCTCCCTGTTCAGAGCAATTTTTGACAGCTTTTATTTTACATTGTCCGAATTTTTCGAAAAATAATTTGTTTTCAAATTCTAAGTCTGAATTTTCTTCACATGTAACTTTATAGAAAGAGTGGATTTTACTCTCCAAGTCTTTGACGAAGTGCTCTGTCAGTTCTATAGTATCATTTTCTCCACGTATTTTGTTCAGATAGTCTCTGAATCTTAAACATTCACCTGTGCCTGCCTTTTGCCAAGAAGGATCAGCGCCCTCGCTTTCTTCTGTGCATTTGTAAGTGGGTTTATCTTCATACTGAAGAAAACCTTCTTTGCATTCAGCTGTAATAGAAGAGCCTTTTGGAGTGTAAGTGTTTTCTGTAAGATTTACTCCCGAAATATCTTTTGTTGGATTGCCAATACATCCCTGGATTTTACATTTGTATACGGGAAATTCGGTTTGGTCTGGATATTGAACAGCTGTGTGGTGTTCTGGACATAGATTGCTTTGAATATTCTGTTTTGGTTTACAGCTTGTTACTCCATGAGAGTCTGTAAATAAGTCTTGGCCTATCGGACAACCACATCTTGTTTTTTTGTCTTTATCTATCCAAAGAATTTGATTTTTGTCTGTGCATTGAATTTCTTCTTGTAAGTGGCATGCGTTGTCTTTCCATATTGCTGGTGGTGGACAATCATCAAATCTAATAATTTTCTGCAATTTAGAAAGATGGGTATAGCATTTCCCATTGTGCCAGCGGTGTGGGTCTATACAGTTTTTCTCTTCTGTTATATTTTCAACTGTATTTGCGACTTCTGAAATACTATCTTTAAGGAGTTGGCTTGTTTCAATACAAGATGCTGTAGTAAGCTCCCATTTTCCGAATTTGCATTTTAGAAATTCAGTTTCGTTTCCAAGACTGAAACCATTTTTGCAAGTGAGAGAGATGGAGCTTTCATGCTCCATTACACCAGTAAATTGAGGAATGTCAAAATTCCGTTCTTCTAATACTTTCTTAATGTCAGTGTATAGTTGACAACCGCGAGGGATACAAGTTAGATATTTTCCATATTTTTCTTCAGAACGTTCTTCTCTTGTGTGTGTGAGACTGTCACAGGTGGAGTTAGCATTCGCTACGCACTTTGGAGCTTCATTGATCGCCCTAAAGTAGCTTTGGTCTTTTTCGCATCCGCATTCAAATTTATTTTCATTCCCTTCATGCTTATAAATCAGTTTTTTGTTTATATCTTTGCAATTGTCATACTCTTCTTTAATATGGCAGGTTTCTGTGTCCCATAGGAGGCTTCTTTTGTCATTGCATTTGGTGTCTTTGAAGTGTTTTAGAGACGGTATCAGTTCTGAGAGAGGTTTTTGTTCATCTTCCTCTGTAAAGGACTGTTTTTTAATTTGTTCAAGAGTCAGACACTGAAAGTTTTCAGGAATTGAACTCCAGTGTGCAGATTCACATTTTATTTCAATGTGAGAATTTCCTGAAGGAAAGGGAAGGGTGCTGTCACTACAACTTAAAATTATTCTTGAAGGATCGAATACAAGGATATCGCGGTAGTTTCCTACCCTCGTCTCATTCAATTTAAATACGGCATTTTTTATCGTCGGAAGATCTTTTAAGCTACATAAGCCTTTTAAGTGTGAAGCATCTTCGCAAACAACAATTCCATTTTTCATAACGGGGTGTTGACGTAAGCCACATTCTATTTCGCTTTTGCATTCTTGTTTTCCATTGTCCGCTTTGAACATCACAGAATCTTTAGCGCAGGTACACTCAAAGCCGTTAGCGTTCCAAACAAAATTTGCTGTGCCATGATACTTTTGCTCGCACTTATAATCTTCTTCTATGCGGCATTTTTCTTCTTTGTAGAGCAGACCACCTTTACACAAGTTTTCTGGAATAGTTTGAATATCCTTGTATGTTTCAGAAAGGATGGCAGAGTTTTTGCTCTGAACATGTTTGCTTTTCAATTCTTTAAAACTCAAGCATTCTGCTGAAGGATTGTTTTTTACCCAACCATTTTTTTCTTTGGTACAGGTGTATTCAATATCACCGTTATATTTTATAAGTCCTGGATTACATCTCGCTTGTAGGGTTTGCTCAAATGCGAAAGGACCTGAAGTTCCTTCAGGAAAGGATGCATTTTTTAGATGAGGAGGGATTCTACAACCTTGGAGTAAGCAAGCATACACTTTGAATCCATCGCGAGTATGATGAGTGAATTCAACTTTGTCTAAACCTTCACATTTCATTTCTGATTGCGTAACACACATAGGATGAGTGGAGTCTTTTGCTTCGAAAAAGTCTTTTCCAAATTCACATCCACAAACTTGATGTCCGTCTTTGTCCATCAAAAGAATTTCGCCATCTTTACAAGAAGCTTCCTTTGCTAGAACGCATTTGCCATTTTTCCATTGGGTGTTTTTAATTATTTTACAAGTTTTAGAGTCATGTACTGAATTTAACTCAGGTATTTGTTGACTTGAGATCGGTTCGTAACATTTTTTTAGATATTCATTCCAAACTAAGGGTTTCTTGCAAACTTCTTTGTGATGAGGAATTGTATCTTTTATATCTGTTTCTCTTTTTAGAATTTCTAAATCGATGGGATTGCATGTGCTGTTTTCTTTTCCCGTCCATTGTCCGTATTCGCATTTAACTTTGGAAGAGGATCCTGCTTTTAATACAAAACCGTTTTTGCAATGAACATAGGTTTCTTCATCGTGTATTGTTCTTGGATAAGATGGGAGAAGATTTGTACCTTTCAGGTAATAGATCAAGCTTTCTGTTGTGCAATTTTTCGGGATACAAGTGTCATATTCACCAAAATTCTGAAGGGTAGCCTTAGCCTCTTTATATCCACTTGGACAGCTATGAGTGCTTGTGCATTGCGGTGAAGTTGATTGGCTGTTGTCTTTAAAATAGAAATATTTTTCGTTTTCAAGACATCCGCAAGTGAATGAGCCTTCGGCATAAACTAATTTCATATTCTTTGCTTCACAAGCAGCGTGCTCTTTAATGTGACATTTTCCATCATATTTTAAGCCTCTTTTATCTGTACATTCTGAAGAATTTAAAGAGCTTAATAATGGAATCTGTGATTCAAGATCATGTTTGTTATCTTTTGGTGCTTTCTTTTTTATAGCATCTAAGCTAAGGCATTTGAAGGTTGTATCTCTGTATATCCAATGCTTGTTTTTACATTGGAGTTTCATATGCGTGTCTATTCCAAACGGAATAGTAAATTCATCGCATTGGATGGTTAAACTATCTTTGTCCTTCGTGAATATGCCAGGACTTCGTTGTGTTAGTGTGTTTGGTATTTCTGGAAGGTCTCCTTGATCACAAGAGCCTTCCAGGTATTCATTGCTTTGACAAGTCACAACTCCGTCGGCTAATACGGAGAGTTCACGAGAATCGCATTTTACATGTTGAGTACAAGAGACCTCTCCTTTGTGATCTTTGAATAGTACATGACTTTTTCCAAGTCCTTCACAGGTACAAGAAAATGTAAATTTCGTTTTTCCTATAAATTGTGCCAGTCCCATTTTTTTATTTTTGCAATCTATATCCTCTTTAATATGACATTTGCCATCTTGGAAAAATAATCCACTCTTGCATAAATTCTGAGGAATGTTCGCAATGTCTATATATTCTTTTGACAAGATAGAAGGATGGTTATCTTTTGCTAGCTGCTTTTTTAATTCGTCGAAGCTTAAACATGCAGAGTCTACATTTTCAGAACTCCAAGAACCGTCGTTTGTGCAAGTGAATGTTAGGGGTCTATACTGAATGTATCCAGGCTTACAGCTTGCAGTTAATTGCCCCCCAATCGAGTAAGGAAGTGAAAGTTGCGAGAAGGAAGCTCTTGGTCCATCGTAGGGTTTCTTGTCGCATTGAGTTATACATGTTGAAATTCCGGGCGGTGTTAGAATGTTTTTTGTACCCGTGCAGTTATTTATAAATACCTGTTTGTCAATGCAGTTATTTCCATCCCAGATATGAGTGCTTGCATATTCAGGGCGTCCGCAAATACTTGCAGGGCTCAAACATTCTATCGTTTCACTATTCGGACCTCTATATATTCCTTCACCGACCTTACATCTCTTCGAAGCATCTGCTTCTGTCTCGCAGATAAAACTATTCTCTCCTAGAATGTATTTATAGAGTTTTTCTCCTTCAGTTCTATTTCTATTGTCACAAAGGCATTCTGTTTCGCCTGTTTTGGTGTAAAAAAGTTTGGCATTTGATTTTTTGCATTCATTTTCTTTCGATAAGATACATATGCTATTTGTTTTATCCCATGATAAATCGCTACCGATGCAATGATGCTCATCTATTTTTCCAATTTGAGGCAGATGTTCCGAAATCGGTTTTGTTGTTTCGAGATCTTTCTCTGAGGAAAGAAAATCAGTTAAGTTTACGCACTTAAAATTTTCATCTAATTTCCATTCACCTAAACTGCAAGTTAATTTTGTTTCAATGTTCGGAAACAATTGATTCTTGCAAGAGAAATCAAGAGGTATTTTTGTTTTTGTCTTTTCTAAGTCGGTAGGAATTATGACGTCTATAGTTGTAAATTTTTGGAATGCACGGTCTTCCGTTGAACACCTTGCTTCTTCACATGCGTAGTTGTTTGCATGTTTTATGGGTTCATAACCCTGTGGACATTGAAGAGCTGTCTCTAAAACACATTTCGGTATTTCGTTAGGGTTGGATAGATATGTGAAATCAGGAGGGCATGCGCATTTGCTGTATTTATAGTCTGTTTCTTTGAATCGCGAATCACCAATTTTGTCTAAATAAAGAATGCTGTTTTCACGACTTTTAGAGCAGTGGTAGTATTCATACTCAAAGGTGCATTGTCCGTTATGCCATATGAGAGATCTACTGCTAAGGCATCCATCAGCAGAAATATTTGCAAGAGAGGGAATCAGACCTCTTAAAGGCTTATTATGATTATTGGGTTCTTTGTGCAGTTCACTAACGATTTCTTTTACCGTTTTACAAGAGAAGTCTTTAGGTGTGTCCTCCCACTTTCCATTTACACATCCTATGCTGAGTGCAGCTTGAGGAAAGGGAAAGGGGATTGTACTTAGGCTGCAATGAATCTGAACGCTTTTATTTGAGATCATATCCTGCGTGAGATCGATTCGGCTGCCATTTTGATAGTAAAAGGCATGTGGGATATTTTTAAGTTTATGGAAGCTGCAATTATTTGTTGAGGTCCCTATCTCTCCACAATAGGCGTATCCATTAGCAAAGAAAAGAGCTTCTGTGTCTAAACATTTTATGGGTTTTGGTTGGCATGATGTATTCTGGTTCTTGCCCTTAAACATGATATGAGGAGATGGCAAGTCTTCACAGGAGCATATGTATTTACCATTTTCATATCTTGCTCTTCCTTGGTTTTTAGCTTCACAGTCTTTATCTTCTTTAATGAAACAAGTGTCTATTTTTGCATCCCATTCGAGATTATTTTTCGAACATGCATCCTTATCAAAAAGGGCAATTTGAGTTCTAAGATCATCTAAAGAAGAATCTAAAATTTTTGTTTTTATAACTTCAGCAAAGAGAACGCAATTGCCACTTCCTTGAGTTTTTTCCCAAGAGTTATTCCCAGTGCATTTGTATTGAATGGGATTTCCTTGTTGGAAAGTATCTGTTCCGCATTTCTCTGTAAAAAGTGAGTTGATAGGATAATATGTGCTCAAATTTGCGACGAATCCGATAGTTTTGGATGGGGGTTGTGTGCAGCCCTGCAGTTTACATTCATAAATGCTTTCACCGTCATAGGTGTCCTTGGAAATCTCTGGTTTTTCATGTGATGTACAGAGAGGCTTTTGGAGCTCCCTGCATTGGACTATACCTTCTCCGTTTCGAAAGAAGTGCTTTCCAATGGGGCATTTGCAGACGGATTTGCCCGAACCATCAGCGAATAGAACACCATCTTTTTCTCTACACTCAAAATTATCCTTAAGCTCGCAGTGATCGCTTTCGTTTCCAATTTTTCCCCAATGCAGGTGAGGCCCTATGCAATCATCTTTCGTAAGAGTGCTCGTATACTCTTTGGTTTGAATATCGACGGAGGTGTCCGTTGCTAAAGATTCGTAGACTCCCTTTTTATCCGTGCATTTTGCATCAGGGCCTAGTGTCCATGTTCCTAAATCACAGGTCATAAAAAGAGCTGACTTTGAAATGTAGGATGGATCTTCGCAAGTAAGAGGTATTTTGGTGCCGTGACTTTCTTCATTCACGGTCGGAATTTTTAAATGTGCATTCGTAAAAAGTTCTTTGTTCGGAAGTTTATCGCAACTCTTGGGTTTGCATGTTTTGATTTTGCTATTTGCGTCTTCATATTTAGGAGTCAAGCCGTCATCACAGCTGATTTTTGAGAGATCCCTACACGAAGCGATTTCGCTCGGATCGTTTCTAAACAGTTCTGTGTTTACTGAACATGCGCAGATCCATTGGGATTTCTGAGAGTCAAAAATCAAAGATTGGCCTTGACCGCATTGTTCTTCTTCTGTCACTGCACAATAAGCTGAATCTGTCGCTGGTTCGTGCCATTCTAAACCTTTATGTGAACATTCCGCAGCATCTGTGAATTCTTTTAATGAGAGAATGAGGTCTCTAAGTGGCTTTTTTTGATTGGCTGATTGTGAGTGCAAAGAAAGTTTTATTTCATTTAGAGTTCTGCATTCAAAATTAGCATGAACTGACCACTTTCCTTGAGAACATGTAACATCGATTTTTTTGTAACTTTCGGGAAAGGGAATGGTTTTGTCGTTACATTCTATGTCTATTTGAAGGCCGTCTTTAAAAGACATTTCATGCTTAGGTTTTTTTGAAAAAAGAATCTTGTCTTGGACTTTATAGACTGCGTTAGCAATATCTGTAAGTTGTGAGAGTTGGCATGAGTTTTTAGATTCAGAGCTGTCTTTGCATTGAAGACTTCCATCTTCGTTAAAAATTATATCCTCATGATTTTGACAATGTATGTCTTTTTCTAATTTACAAGAGCTGCTTGATGCTTCAACGAATAAATAGTGATCTTTCGCTGCATCGCAAATACAGGAATATCGATTTTCCTTAAATAGTAGTAGATCTTTACCGTTTTCTTGGCATTTGAGTTCTTCACTTATATGACATTTGCCATCTTGCCAAACGAGGTCATTGGGATTTGCTTTGCAAGCAGTTTCTGAAAAATCGAATATTTCAGGAAATTTTTTAGAAAAAACTATAGCGAAATTCTTATCAGAGTATTTTGTTTTGATTTGAGCAAAACTTAAACATTCTGCTCCCTTGTTTTCCTCTATCCATGCTCCATTTTTATTGAGTTTGAATCGTATTTCGGAAGGGTACGCAATAAACCCTTCGTTGCATGTTGCTAGAATTGAGTTTTCTATTGCCACTTTCAATTTAGGATATAAAAGCTCTTTTTTCCCTGACTTGTTATCTAGAAAATGGGTGAATTTTGCATTTTTAATGTGTGGAAATTCTTGTGAATCGACTACTTTTTCGCAAGTTCCATTAGCGTGAGAACTGAGATCCTGCCATTTCCCGTCCTTACACTCTCTTTTGGGATATTCGCCTTTGATTTTGTAGGATTCTTTACAAAGGGCTTCAAGAATGCTTCCATCCGAAAAGAAATTTATACCGTTAACATCTTTACGCGCTTGCGAAGGAAGGGTTACAAATTTCCAAAATGCATGTTCGGGAGCATGCGGCAGTGCGCATAAATTTTCACTGAAGGGAGTATGTACAGGTTTTTTCAAATTCCTTCTAACGTTGCAGTTTGTTGCATTTAAAATTAGAAAAATCGAAAAAAGCTTTAACATGGAAAACCCCACTTGGTGATTTCGATATAATTCTTGTTTTCAATATTCTATTTGACGACTTTGCTTGTTTAAAGAAAGATGAGTCCGCTGGGTTTAACGTTGTGATTTTGGGTCTATTTTCAAGGCATTGAATTTTATGTGGACTCCTTGGAAGGCTCTGCTAGTGTGGGCCCTTTATAAGCTTTAAGGATGGGAAAATGGGAACTCTTTCACGTGAAACTTTGGAAATGATTGAGAGTGGATCAGCAGCAGGGGACGATACGGGGATTTTTGGAACCTATACGCGTGAAGACGAAGCTTCCTTAGTTCTCTATCCTGTGCGTTGGGAGCCAACGACGTCCTATGGAGGGGGAACTTCCGAAGGGCCGGATATTATTTTAGAGGCGAGTCGTCAGATGGATCTGGAAGATCTTTGTTTCGATAGGCCTTACCGATCGGGAATTTACCTTGACAGTGGATGCAATGATATTAACGAATGGAATAAGAAAGCTGGTCTTCTTGTGAATTCTATTCGTGAAAGAGGTGAAGGTTCCGCTCAGGAAGATATAGCTGCGGTGAATAAACTTTCAGCTCAGGTTAATAAAGTTGTTTATGAAGACACTTCTCGTCTAACAAAAAATGGCAAGTTTGTAGGTGTGATTGGTGGAGATCATTCTTCTCCTTACGGTTATATCAAGCATCTTGCGGAAACGCATTCCCAATTTGGAATTTTACATTTCGATGCTCATTTGGATCTGAGAGATTCTTTTGAAGGGTTCAAACATTCTCATGCCTCGATTATGAACAATGTTCTCACAGATTTTCCACAGGTCACGAAACTGATTTCAATCGGTATTCGTGATTTTTCTTTTATGGAAAAGGATTTTTGTCGCAAACATTCTAATCGTGTGAAGGTTTATTCGGATCGACATTGTTTCCGATTAAAACAGGAAGGTTTTTTGTTTTCCAAAATAACAAAAGAAATTCTCTCTCAATTGCCTCAAAAAGTTTATGTTTCTTTTGATATCGATGGTCTGGATCAACGCTTCTGTCCTTCGACAGGAACTCCGGTTCCTGGAGGATTGGAATTTGCTGAGGCTAATTATTTGATTGAAGAATTAGCGTTGAGTGGAAAGACTATTATTGGGTTTGACCTATGTGAAGTTGCTAGATCTGCAGATTCGGAGTGGGATGGAAATGTGGCTTCACGTATTTTGTATAAACTATGTGGAGCTTTATTGTATTCACAGGGAAAAATCGAACGCAGTACAGATTTTTAAGAGGGTTTTTTAGGACTCTTTTTGTGTTTTAGTTTTCTGTTTGGGTATGCGACTCACGCTTTGTCTTTCTACAAGAATGACATCCGGAATAGCTTCTATTTTCTTGCTTACTTCTTGAAGGTGAGTAAGGTTGCGGATCGCAATTTCAAAATAGAATGTGCCTTTTCTATCTGAAGAAACTTTGACTTGTGCCTTCAAAATATTTGCACCACAGGAGGATATGGCAGCCGTGACGTCAGCAAGAAGTCCTTGTCTGTCTCCGGAAAGTATACGTAAGTAGACTTTATGAGATACTTCGTCAGAACTTTCTCCACTTTGCCATGCTACAGGAATGCGTCTTGCAGGATCCAAATCCAAACCTCTTGAGCAATCTATACGATGCACAGAAACTCCACGCCCGCGTGTTATAAAACCAAAAATTTCTTCACCTGGAAGCGGGTTGCAACAGCGTCCGAAAGTTACGAGTATGTTATCCATTCCTGAAACAAGAACACCCGACCCCCCCACGCGTGGTAAGGATGTTTCTGTTTTAACAATTTCGGGAATAAGACTTGTAGTGTTAGAAGTTTGTTTTTCAGGAAAGACCTTGAGTAGAAGTTCGGGAACATTAACACGTCCGTAGCCAATGGCGCTGTAGAGTTCTTCTGCAGAACTTTCTTTAGCTGCTCTCACAAGAGCATCGAGTTTGTTCCCAAGTTTATTCAGATCTAAATTTCTGCGTTGCAAGCATTCATTGAGAATTTCTTTTCCAATTTTCTTACTTTTAGTGCGTTCTTCTTCTCTGAAAAAAGAACGAATTTTATTCTTTGCTTTGGCGCTGATTACGAAATTAAGCCAATCTTTGGAAGGTTTCTGATTTGGAGACGTGAAAATTTCTACGATGTCACCTGAATGAAGCTTTCCTCTTAAGGGTGTAATGCGTCCGTTTACTTTTGCGCCTACAGCACAAAGTCCTACGTCTGAGTGTACGGAAAATGCGAAGTCTAGGGGGGTTGCTTCTGCGGGAAGTTGTATCACATCTCCCTGGGGGGTAAATACGAAGATCTCTTCTTCGAAAAGATCGACTTTGATAGCGGCAAGAAATTCGTTGGGATCTTCCACTTCATTTTGAAGCTCCATCATTTGTCGGAGCCATGCAAATTTTTCGAGGTCCGTTTTTTCAGCTTTAGGATCGACTTGTTCCTTGTAAGACCAGTGTGCAGCAACCCCATACTCACAAATGCGATGCATTTCGTGAGTACGAATTTGTATTTCAGCAGGTGTTCCATTGGGTCTAATAACGGTTGTATGTAGAGACTGGTAGAAGTTGGGTTTAGGCATCGCAATATAATCTTTGAAACGACCTGGCATGGGTTTCCACATTGCATGCACGATGCCTACAGCTTCGTAACAGTCTTTGATCGAATCTACAAGTATACGAAAGGCGAAAAGATCATGGATGTCTTCGAAGGCTAGTTGCCTATTTACCATTTTTTTATAGATGGAATAAAAATGTTTAGGTCGACCTGAAACTTTTACATTTTTAAACCCATATTTTTTCAATTCATTTTCAAGAATTTCTACAACTTCTTTGATGTAGACTTCTCTTTCTTTTTTCTTTGAAGAAATATTGCGACGAATCTCTTTATAGATCTCGTGTTTGGTTTCTTTGAGACACAGATCTTCCAGCTCGCTTTTAATATTATAAATACCCAAACGTCCTGCAAGGGGTGCGTAGATATCGAGTGTTTCCTGTGCTATGCGTCTTCTTTTTTCACCTGTTAGGGAACCCAAGGTACGCATATTGTGCAAACGATCCGCAAGTTTGATGATGATGACGCGCAAATCTTTTGCCATCGCAATAATCATCTTGCGGAAATTTTCTGCCATCCTTTCTTGCTTGGAATTGAATTTGATTTTGGAAAGTTTGGTAAGTCCATCTACGATTTCTGTAATTTCATTTCCAAACTCTTTACGGATTTCGTCGAGAGAGGTGTTTGTATCTTCGACGACATCGTGAAGGAGAGCAGCGACTAAACTTGTTACATCGACTTTTAAATCTGCGAGTACATCGGAAACAGCGATGGGGTGACAAATATAAGGTTCACCGGAACTGCGTTTTTGATCACTGTGTTTCAGTGCTGCAAATTGGTAGGCTTTGTCAATGAGAGCGAGTGAGGCGTCATCTTTAATATACAGACGAGCTTTATTCATGAATTTTTCGAGACAGGCTTCGGGTGTAAGGGGCTCTGCCAGTTTTTTCTTTGGCAAACGGGTGGAGACTTTTTCTTCAGAGGAGTCTATCGCTTTTTCATTGTCACTCATGGGGCCTCGTCTCTACGTCCGCATTGATGCGGGAATGGTGTCTGAATTCCAAGGATGCTTTTGAAGTTCATCTATAAGCGATTGACAGTGCTTGAGTCCTTCTTCGTGTGTCAATGTTACAGGTCGACCTTTGATCACGAGATTTTGAAGTTCTCCATAAGCTCTTTCAAGGTCGTCGTTGATAATAAAATGTTCGAAATTTTTTCCTGCTAAAATTTCTTCCTGCGCAGTTTTCAAACGACGCCATCGCACTTCAAGACTATCTGTTCCACGAAGTTTGAGTCGATTCCATAAAATTTCTATGGAAGGCGGCATAATAAAAATCGCACATGCGTCAGCATAGTCTTTACGTATTTTTTTTGCACCTTGAACATCGATTTCTAGAAGTGCACGGCGTCCTTGTTTGTGTATGCGCTCGATTTCAGCTTTGCTGGTTCCGTAAAGGTTTCCAAATACGCGAGCCCATTCTACAAGGTCATGGTTTTTCTCATGCTCCATGAACCGTTTCTCATCCACATACCAATAATGAACGCCATCAGTTTCGCCTTTTCGTATAGGTCGTGTGGTAATGCTGATGGAAAAACTGAGTGAGGGATTTTCTTTGACAAGACGGCGGGTTAGGGTTGTTTTACCCGTCCCTGAAGGGGCTGTGACTATAATGACGGAGCTAAGTGGTACTATCATGGGTCCAGGTCCTAAGTTGCTGTAGGTGTTATCGGAGATTCCCCTTTTTAGGTTTACCTACTATTTGCAAGCTAGCAAAAAACCACATCTTATTGACGGCGTCTTTCTGAGTCTTGGGAGTTTATAAAGGGGGTGATTGGATAAGGGTGATTCTGTCAATAAGTGGCTTGTTTGGGGATTGTGGTTTTTGTTTAGTTTACTTTTTCGAATCCGAGGATTTTAGGTTCTAAAAAGCGGTACGCTGAATACCTTCCTGTAAAGTTCTCTAAGTACTCAATTAGCATTCGATACTTTCCAGATTCGGAAAGAATAGCCTTTTTATAAATGAGTTGTTTTTGGTTAATTTCAAGTGTTTCCTTAAAAGTTTCAGTAGAGATACTAATCGAATTATTTGCAGCTTCAATGGTAAGTGTATTTTCTATAGTTCCTTTTTGATTTGCGTTGAGCTTACAAAGTGATTTGGTTTTCGGAATTTGAACTTCGGGAGTATTTTGCTCACATAGATTTGTGTATTCTATGAATGAAAAACTATTGTTCAATAAGTACCACGTATATCCTAAGCTTATAAAATCAGGATTTCCTGAACCAGCGTAAATTTGATCAAAATTAATGCCTGTATAGTTTAATTCCATACCTTCAGGGATTCCAAGAACTACTTGATTAGAAATTCCAGTCTCATTTGAAAAATTTAAGATAGCCTCTTCGTTTGAATTACCTGAATTACCTGAATTACCACCTGCGTCTACGATACACTGGCCCTCTTCTTTTTCCCATTTGCCATCGTTACACTCAGCGGTGGGAGAAGGATTTCCATGAAATCCCTGTGAACAAGTCGAACTAATAGTCACACCCGACTTTATAGGAGCTTTTTCAATCCATTCTCCATTCGTAATTCTTGGTAAAGACTTACACTCTTTTTTGTGCTTAGCAGTGCAAGATCCTGCAGTATTTTTCCACTTTCCATTTTCGCACTGTGCTGTAGGGGAAGGATCTCCATGAAAACCGGAGGAACAGGAAGAACTAATTTGAAAACCAGATTTAATCGGAGCTTTTTGATTCCAAGTTCCGTGTTTTATGTTGGGAAGTTCTTTGCATTCCGCTTTATGAGGTTCTGGACTAGGTGGTGTTGATTCAGGTTGCGAATTTTTTGATGAAGTTGAGCAAGCGCTCCATAGAAAAAACATGAAAATAAACGATAGTTTTCTGAACATGCAAGCCTCTTTTCTGTTGTTTGCTTCATTCTAGCAAAGAAAGTCTTTCAAACAAAGAGCTCGGGTTTGCATGCTTCCTTCTAATATTTTTTCGTAGTCCACCAGCTGATGGTAGATAGGGCTATGGCTATTCCATAGCGAAGTCTTCTGTAATTCACAGGTCTTTGCAGGATTTCAATCATATGAGGGTCGTTTTCTGCAATGCTGAGAGGTGTGAGTCCAAACTGATCCTGTGCGAGAGGATCCATTCCGATCGAAAGGAGGTATCTTGCAATCTCATACCTTCTATAAGATGCAGCAAAATACAAAGCGGATTGTCCGTTTCTATTGAATCGAAGGCCTCTTTGTACCAGTAATCGAACAGCAACTAAATGGTCACCATAAACAGCTGCAGAAAGGTCATAATCCATAATTTGAGTTCTTTCCAAAAGATAGCTTATGAGGCTTTCATTTGAGGAAAACCAACTATGTCTTAAAGCATTAAGGCTACAAGCATCTTGAATGTTTGGTTGTGCTCCCTTTTCTATAAGATATCTTGTGATTTCTAAATTCCCTCTGCGTGCAGCGATGTGTAAGGGTCTTATTCCATGAGTACTGTAGGCATTGACGTCTGCATGTTCTTGTCCGACAAGCTGTCGAATCGTGTCGAAATTTTCGGATTCTACTGCAAGGTGTAAGTTTGTGGACTGATCAGAACTATGAAGACGTCCACCTCTGTTGAAAATTAGAAAAATAATATCTTCAGAAATTTTATTTTTAAGAGCTAAGTCAAGAATTGAAAATCCATCGGAACTTACTGCGACTAAAGAAGCTCCATTTTCAATCAGGAATCTCTGTATATCAGCACTCACCCGTGGATGCATAGCTCTGTGTAGAAGTGTATATTCTAAAATATAACGTTCATTAATATCTGCTCCGTGGATAAAGAGCATCTCCATCATGGGAAGGTCATTGTTGTTCAAAGCGATAAGAAGAGGGGTCAATTCATCCGACACTCTCCGTGTTGCATCCGCTCCGGCGCCAATAAGCAAAGTTGCTATTGTGTTTAGACCTCTGCTGAGAGCGAGTACAAGCGCGCATTTATTTATGGGCGCATGTTGATCGAGAAGACGAATGACTTCTTTCTCGTTTGCTTCATTTAGTGCTTCGACGAGTGCTTTTTCATTTCTTTTGTTCTTTATTTCTTCCTGTTTCTTTCTATTTTCAGTTGCAAGTCTTAACCACTCACTGCGAGATAATTCACGCATACGAAATTCAGCTAATTTTAGTAATTTCCAAGGGTCCTCTCCGACAGCCTCTGCAATTCTGTTCATACTTAGGTTCATAGTTAAATAATGTTCCCACTCTCTAAGGGCTTCATTGAGTCTATGCAGGGCTTGATCTTGATTTATGGGGAAGTCTAATAAGATGAGGGCATTTTCTGTCGTGGGGTCTGATTTAAATTTTTTAAAATTTTCTACTGTAATTTTATTCGGAGTCCAGTCCAAATGTTCTGATGAGGCGAAAAGATTTAGCGGAAGAAGGAAGCCCATGAGTAAAAGAAATTTTAAAATCATAAAACCCCATTATATGAAAAAATATGTTCACATAATGGGTTTTTGGTTTATGGGCAAGACATTTTCTTTAGCAACCATTGCCAGGGGACTTATTTGAAAATAGTCTAAAGTCAACACTCCATAGACTTGCCAAAAAACAAAAGTCAGGGTTCAATGCTGCTTGAGTTCCAAAAAAAGGAGGTCTAGCGGTGCGGTTTGATGCGGTCCTTGTTTCAGTTCTTAATTCTTTTTGTTTGAGCTTTATTTTCAGCTGTGGAACGGACTTTAAAAGTGGAGACGATTCTTATCTTTCCCATAACGATTCTGTTCCCAATAGTTATATTGTAGCGTTTTGTCCATCAGAGAAAAAATCTCGCTTTCCCTTTCTTTCTTTTCAAGAAGAAACTCATTACTTAGAGAATTTTTCATTTCAAGGCATTGAAGATGAAAGAATCAAGGAGCATTCTTTTATTTCTACCTTTCATAATGAATCCTCTTCATTCAAAAGTTCCTGTAAAGATTTTGTCATTGGTCAAATTGACTTCCATTCTTCGGAGGATGCTTTTGCTCTTTTGAAATCATGGAAGCATTCAGGTCGTATTGCTTTTTGGGAAGAAAATGCTTGGAATACTTTAAGTGATTTCGATGCTTCAAATTTAAATCTCTATGCTGATGAAGGTAGACGTTGGTGGACAGACACTATTCATTTGTTTCCTGCATTGGAATATGTCGAGGAGCATGTGAGAGGCAAAGAAATTATTTCTCCCGTCATTGCTGTTCTGGATGGAGGTATTGATCATCTGCATCCTGCATTGAAAGGAAAAATTTGGGAGAATCCCCATGCATCTTCTTTATGTCCCAATGATCGATGGGGATGCAATACTGTAGAAGCTGATAGAGGATATTTAGGAATAGGTGATGCACATCCCTACGGAACAGACTCTGCAGGAGAAATGTGTAATGAATATGGCCTGAGAGTGAGAGAAGGGGATTGCATGCACGCAACACATATAGCAGGAATTATAGCAGGCAATGTCGAAAAAGACATTCCTGGTGTGTGTCCTTATTGTAAGGTGATGAATCTTCGAGTTTTGGAAAATGTTGATGGGTACGGTCGCATTTCAGATAGTGCTGTGTTGCGTGCTCTAAAATATTTGAGTCTGTTTGAAAGGGCGCCGGGAAAAAATTTGGTACGTGTTGTGAATCTTTCTTTTGGAAAATATCAGAAAGGAAAGGCCGTAGCACTCTACATAGATTCTTTGAGTAAGTTACGAGATGGGATTGTTGTTGTTGCTGCAGGTGGAAATGAAGATAGTCAGCGGAGAATTTATCCAGCTGCATATACGTCCGTGATTGGAGTTGTAGGTCTTGCGGCGTCAGGTCGTAAAGCATCTTATTCGAATTATGGATCATGGTTGAATATAGCAGCTCCGGGTGGAGAGATTCGTGAAGGACGTGGATTTGCAATACAATCAAGTATTCCAGGAGGTGGGATTAGCAACAGTCAGGGGACTTCGATGGCAAGCCCTATAGTTGCAGGAGTTTTAGGGTTGATGCTGACAATAAATCCAGATTTGAGTTATCAGGACTTAAGAGAAGGTATACTGAATTCTTCAGACCATTCTTTTTACCGTGCTGATTTTGCGGATGGGTATAATTATCGCAATTACTATCCTGTCATTGATGGACAAAATGTACCACTTCTTGGTCTTGGAATCTTAGATGCGTCGGCAGCAGTTCAAGGTATAAAAAAACAAAAAAGTACGGTAAAACAAAATCAGAGAGTTCAGTTACATTGTGCGTCCATTTTTATAAATCGTGATTCGACATCCATGAATATGGAGCATTTATTTTTTTTGACGCCTTTGTTTTTTGTATTAATTTTGCAACGAAAGGAAAGGAAAAGAAACCTATGCCTCGCAAATTTGAAAATACAATCCCCGCTCATCTAAGACACTATCTCGTTGAACAAGACTATGACAAGTACACTGCGCGTGATCATGCCCTTTGGCGTTTCATTGTTCGCAATGCGAAAGATTTTATGGTTGAGAATGCTCATTCTTCTTTCTTAACTGGCTTGGAGATGACGGGAATTCCAACCGATCGTATTCCGCGCATAAGTGAGATGGATGAAAAGCTTTCAAAATTTGGTTGGAGAGCTGTCTGCGTTTGCGGATTTATTCCTCCTCTTGCTTTTCTAGAATTTCAATCCAGTAATATACTACCCATAGCTGCAGATATGAGAAGCGTGGAGCACTTTGATTACACTCCTGCTCCCGATATAGTACATGAAGCTTTAGGACACGCTCCTATTCTTGCAGATCCAGGATATAGAAATTATTTATCGAAATATGCTATGGTTGCTCGTCGAGCTGTTTTTTCACAGGAAGATGTTCGACTTTACGAAGCGATTCGCTACCTTTCAGATATCAAAGAAAATCCAGATTCAAGTCCCGAGAAAATTAAACAAGCCGAACGTGATTTGATACATGCACAAGAATCAATAGAGTGGATTTCTGAAGCCTCAATGATTGCAAGAATGTATTGGTGGACAGTGGAGTATGGTCTTGTTGGAGACATCAAACATCCTAAGATATATGGATCGGGTCTTCTTTCTTCTCTCGCAGAAGGTCGAGATTGTTTGAATGCGAAAGTTGAAAAAATTCCGTTGAGCAAAGTATGTACTTCTACCTCTTACGATATTACGGAACCTCAACCCCAACTCTTTGTAGCTAAGAATTTTGATCAGTTGAATGAGGTTCTCAAAGAGTTTGAGTCGACACTTGTTTATATCAAAGGTGGAGTAGAGGGTCTTGCTCTTGCAAAAAAAGCGGGAAGTGTAACGACTACAAAGTTGAATTCAGGAATTGAGATTTCAGGAGTTCTCAAAGAGTATGTAATAGAAAAAGGTCAACTGACTTTTGTCCAATGGACAGGTCCCGTTCAATTGTGTTGTGATGGAAAACAATTGGAAGATCAAGGTCCTCAGCGTCATCCTGAAGGGTTCAGCAGTCCTTTGGGAATGTGGAAGGGATTTAAAAAAGCACCTGTAGATTTGAGTGATAAAGATCTGAACGATGGTGGATTGAAAAAGAATTCTCATTGTGACTTGGAATTCATTTCTGGCTTTAAAGTCAGTGGCCTGTTGAAAAATTGGGAAAGATCTGCTGACGGAAAACTCCTTTTTCTCACATGGGCCGATTGCACTGTAAGCAAAGCTTCAAAAGTTTACTTTGAACCTTCTTGGGGACACTACGATCTTGCGATTGGCGGCTCGGTTTCTTCTGTTTACGGAGGTCCTGCAGATTGGGAGAAATACGGAGAAGGAAATTTCGGTCGTTCCTCTACGAAGCCAGGTCGAGTGACTCCTTATTCTTCTCAAGAAAAACACCTTTTTTCACTGTATTCTCAAGCGCGTACTTTGCGTGAACACATTTTAGAGGGGAAGAAAACGAGCGAAGATGTTAGGACTCTAAAAAATCTTTGTGCAGAGTTAATGAAAGACTATGCCAAGGAATGGTTGTTGGCGGTAGAGCTTGTAGAATTGTTTTATCTGTTGAATATGGAAAAGAAAGAAACTGAGACTTTGCGTTCTGTGAAAATGAAAGTGCTCGATTTAAGTCAGTATCCTAAAACCCAATCACGATTTATTAAAATGGGTATGGAACTTGCAGAAAGTGGGAATTGAGAGGGGATGATAAGCGCGTCTATCAACGGAGTTGTTCATATTTTCGCTGCAGTTTTTTTCATTTCAGGCTTGTTTTTTCTTCTGAAAATCCAGCGAGAGAGAGCTCTGCTTAGAGGGTATTTGCGGGGGGATTTGATAGGACGTGTGCAAGTGGATTGGCCTCTTCGCTTTCTTGCTCATTTTTGTTCAGCACTTGAAATACCTTTTCATGGTATGGGGAGGGTTTATTCGGGGCGTCCACTGAAGATGCGTAAGCAGCTCCTATTCGAAACTCTTCTACTCTATGGCATCCATAGTATAGAATATAGAACAGAGGGTCGCTCGAATATTTTTCTAAAGCTCAGGACTTTGAAAGAAGTTCCCAATCGAGATTTTTTTTCGAAAGAGTTATCTTCTGCATTGGGTGTAGAAGTGAAAATTTGTTTTCCAAACGAAAATTAAGGAGAGTGCTTGTGAGATATCTCATTCTTGTTTTTGCATTATGTGCAGGATGTGTAAGTTTCAATTCTAAAAAAGAACCACCTAAAATTACCGATAAAATGCCTCTCAAAGAAGCAGTTCTCGCAGGAGTGGAATATGGTGGTCAAACGTTAAATGATGTTCGCAAACTCATTAAAAAACGTAAAGAGTGGAAGCAAGCTGAAGAGGCTCTTTTCAAAATCCTAATGTCTGATAGCGAAGTCTATGCGTCCCCTATAATCAATGCGATGGAACTGTTCCGTGCGAGTCAATCGACAAGAGCTCCTCAAGTTTTTAAAAAATTTGTGCACGATGGGACTTTGCTCAGAAGGCAGTTGGCATGGCAGCTTGCAGCAGATGTTCCTTCTCAGCAAATGGGCCATGAAATTGAGTCACATTTGACGGAAGCTTTGACAGAAAATGAACTCAACCTTGTTCTTATACCTGCGATGGCTGATGCTGTTGCTAGCAATCGCTTGACCGAATCCTATACAGTTTTAAGGGAAGGTTTAGCATTTTCAGGAGATATTGCATTTGCACGTGCAATGATCACTTTGAATCCTCAGCAAGCTTCTATAGATTTTCTAGACTACTTAGCGAAGGCTCCTATTGAAGAATTACGTCAACTCACTTTGAAAAGTGTTGATGTTTACACCTGCACTTTGATTCTTGAACATTTCCGTTCTTATCCACCACCTTCATCTAGTCCGCGTATTGAAACATTGTTTTTCTATTCGATTTCTAGAAATAATGCACTTGGCGAAATGGCTCGGGATATATTAGAGAAATATCTGCCTAAAGATAGTGAAGCTTTCGCTTTCGCTCTCGCAAGACTTCCTTCCTGGATGCAAATTGCCTTTATTGAAAGAAGTTCTAAACGTTTGACACCTGTTATGTCTTTGTTTCTTGATGATTTGAAAAAAATAAGCGCAGATAAAGACGTGATCGACGAGATTTCAGGATTGAAGCTCTAGAGGTTTAAAGTTATTTCAAATTAAATAGCGATGCATACGATGATCTTCAGCCTGAAGTTCATGAATGCGTGTCAATATCTGTTCGTGAATCTTCTCAGCATAATACCCTATGATTCCAAGAAGTTTACTTAAATAATCATAAGAGATTTGATCTGCAAAAACTTCCGCGAGAAGGACTACACATTCCTCATCATCGATTCCAAGTTTGATTGTGGAAATTTTACGATTAAGACGAAGAATAAATTCGAGGAGCTCCTTCCAATGCTTGTCCTGTACATTGTTTCCAAGTGGAAGTAATTTCACTTCGAAAAAAAGTAAGGACTCATTCAACTGTACTCTTAAAGAGTAAGTTCTATTCAAAGATCTCCATCCTGAATAGAATACATTGTGTCCATCAAATCGATAAACCCAACCATAAGCCTCTAAAAATTCTTTGAGCTTTTCTTGAACATTTTGATTCATGAGTTCCTCCTATTAAAAGACTAATATGAGGGATCGAGTGGGTCAATCCGACGCTGAGGAGACTTTATAACGGCTGAGAATAAGATTGTGAGTGTACATACTCTACAAGCAACCACTCATGAACGTGAGAGCACTCTTCAGGAAGGGCTTCTACGAAGTCTTTTGAAGAAAAAACCTGTAGTTTCCCATTTCTGCAATCTCTAAGCACTTCAAATGAATGGGCTTCGAAAGAAGCAAAGTGAGGAATTTCCATTTCAGAGAACACTAACCAAAACCCCTTTCCCTCCTTCAGAGAAGAAAAATCATAAGAGTAGTGCGGGTTGTGTGTGAATTCAGAAGGCCTATTGATGTAAGGCCATTGAAAGGTTTTAGAATCTTGTCTGTAGTAACGAAGCATACTTGTTGTTTGATAGGTGTCAGCGAAAACAGGTTGACTGAAATTTTCAGTATGTTTTGCAAGAAGTTCATAGCCATAAGTTTCTTTTAAAATGCGATCTTTTTTTAACGGAAGAAAAGGTTTTTTTGCATGCAGAGCTAAGAGAAAGAGACAGGTAACGTTCATGAAAGCGGCTGCATAAATACCTTTTTTGATTTTGGAAATGTAAGGTGCAAGAAAAGGAATAGCCGAACATATGTATATTGCAGACCAATTAGCTTCAACTTTTGTAAATAAAGAAAGACATGCAAAAAATAAAAGAGGGACATACAAAGCTGCTTTGAAAAGAATTTGTGCATCAGGTACGAGTGGGGATTTTATTTTTGGCATTCTGCGATATTTAAAGGCGAGACTCAATAAGGGAATAATTAAGGCTCCCCATAAAACAAAGAGTCCACCTGTGAACTCTAAAAAACTATTCAGACTTTTTGGTAATTGAAAGGTGGGAGTTTTAGCTTTTTCACTTCCTACTATTTTTAATCTTTCTATAAGCAATTTTTGTAAGGCAAGTTCCGTTTTCTGAGGAGCTTCTGGTTTAGGAAGCTCCTCATTTTCTGAAATGGAAATGCTTCCCAATCTCCGAAGTTGAAATGAAAAACTTGGCCAATCATTTTCATAATTCCAATTCAAATTGGGTAGAAAGATGAGCAAGGCTAAGAGACCACCTAAATAGGGCCATGGTTTTTTAAGTTGCTCTGGTTTTTTTAACAAGGTGATGAGGAATATAGGCCCCATAAGAACCATGCTGTACTTGCTCAGCAGACCCAGTCCTGTTGCTAAACCTGCTGTTAGCCAACGCATAGGATTTGTTTTTAATGCGTAAAATGCTTCGTGGATTGCAAGTAGCCAAAAGAAAATAAGGGGAGTGTCGGGTGTTGTTAAGAATCCCGAAACAAGACCTGCGAGATTGAACTTGAAGAGAATAAGAAGTAAGAGGGCGGTTGAGTTTTCTTCGATGCCACAGCTTTTAAAAAGTTTAGCAGCAAGGAGCAGAGTAAGAAGGCCTAAGAAGATAGTTCCTAAACGTTGAGGAAAATAAGAAAGTAAAGCCACAGCAGGTGGATGGTCAAAGTACCCAAAAGCGAGTTTTTGACCCCATGCGTAGTAGTAAGCCTCATCCAAAGTGATAGCTAAGAGGGTTGAAATGAGAGATGAAAAAAATAGAGTTAGAAAGATAAGTATCAAAAAAGAACGATATTTTTTGTAAACTTCAAACACAGGTGCCTCATTGGAGCGGGGGTTATTAAGCGCCACTCCTATTATATACTTTCTGAAAGTGTGTAAGTCTAAGGGGTTGAAAAGAGCAGCAAGAGATCAAGTGACATTTCTAAAAAACAGGCTTGCACATCTCCTCTCAGCAGTTAAAATGCCCTTAACCCTGATTTACCGCCAAGGATTCCTTAGAAATGGTCTACCGAATAATTTGCGGCGTTCTTGTAACGCTCATGATCTCAGTTCGTGCCCTGTCTGCTATTGATCGAGTTGTGGTCCTTTCTCCGCATAGAAAGTCCATACAAGAAGAAGTGGTTCCTGCGTTCAAAGCGTATTATCTAAAAACGTATAATGTTCCAGTAGAAGTCGAATGGCTGGATCAAGGAGGAGCCTCGGAAGCCCTTCGCTATATACTCGCCAGGTTTGAGAAGAACTCGAAAACGGCGCAAATAGACCTCCTATGGGGAGGCGGTGAGCAGCCCACTTTCGAACTTAAAAAGCTTCATCTTCTTCAAAGTCATAAGATTCCAAAAACATTAAAATCAGAAATTCCGCCCAAGTTAGGTCCTGTACTTCTTTACGATAAGGAAGAGACTTGGCATGCGATTAATTTTTCTTCTTTTGGAATTTTTTATAATAAGAATCTTTTGAAGAGATTGAAAATAGCAGAGCCTAAAAATTGGGAAGATCTTGGTGATATGCAATTTTTCAACTTGTTAAGCAACGCTGACCCGCGACGTTCATCAAGTCATCTCACAATGTATACGGTGATTGTTCAATCTTTGGGTTGGGAAAAAGGTTGGGAGTTGCTTACAAAAATTGCGTCAAACACACAGAAATTTGCAGTTTCAAGTTCTGCTCCTGTAAAAGCGATTGTGTCGGGTGATGCGGTTGCATCGTTGAGTGTTGATTATTTTGCGTTAGCAAAATTGGGGGATCTTGGAACCGTTAATTTAGGTTTTCAGCTGCCTTTTTCTCAGTCCATTGTGAATACAGATCCTATTGCACTGTTGAAGGGTGCGCCAAATCCTGTAGCAGCCGGAAGGTTTATTGAGTTTTTGTTGAGTATAGATGCGCAAAAACTTTTTGTGCTTCCTAAAGGCGCCGCAGGGGGGCCTCGTCTTTCTACACTTGGTCGCTTATCCGTGAACAAGAAGGTTTACGAGCTGACTGAAGGAAAACGTGTTACACCATTAAATCCTTTTGATTTGCAAATACCTTCATTCGTGTTAGATAGAGATCATGCTACAAAAATGCAGTTTGTATTTTCAGATTTGATCGGAACGGTGCTTATTGACGCACATGAAGAGTTAAAAACTGCCGTGCGTATATTGAGAGATCGAAAACAGTTGAGTGAATTTAAGAAGATTGTGTTTCCGATAACAGATAATGAGATTCGCAAACTAGCGGACAAGTGGAGCGATCCTAGTTTTCGTAATCAAACCATCAATGCGTGGCTTGAGAAATCGCGTGTTATGTACAAAGCTGCTCAATCTCAGAAGTGACGAGATTGAGTGAGGAAATCTTAATCACGAACGTACTCTAAAGTAGGGTTGACTCATCGATGGAAGTTGTCTTTCGAAATGTATTTAAAAAATACGGAGCTGTTACAGCAGTTTCAGACCTTAATTTAACGATTGCCAAAGGTTCCTTTCATTTTCTTCTTGGGCCTTCTGGATGTGGAAAAACCACCACACTCCGTCTTCTTGCGGGCCTTGAAAATATTTCTTCAGGACAAATTTTATTTAACGGTCAAGACGTAACGAACAAACCTTCTTCCGAACGCGGAATTGGAATGGTTTTTCAAAATTATGCATTATGGCCACACATGACTGTACGTCAAAATATTGAGTACGGTTTGAAACTGCGTAAGTTGTCGTCTTCCGAAATTAAAAACCGAGTGGGTGAAACACTCGAGATGACGCGGCTTACACGTTATGAACAGCGCCTTCCTGGACAGCTTTCAGGTGGGCAACAACAGCGAGTAGCTCTTGCAAGGGCACTCGCTATTCGTCCTACAGTTTTGCTGTTAGATGAACCTCTTTCCAATCTCGATGCGCAATTGCGTATGGAAATGCGTGACAATATTTCTCGCATACATAGAGAAACACAGATCACAACTTTTTATGTTACTCATGATCAAAAAGAAGCTCTTTCCATGGGCACGACGATTACAGTTATGCATCATGGAGTGGAAGTTCAGACCGGAACTCCTCGCGAACTTTATTGTAATCCTGTGACGACCTTCCTAGCAAATTTCATCGGTGAGACGAATATTATCACTGGAACTATTATAGAAAATCAAGGTGGGTCTGCACTTATAGAAACAGAGTTTTCTAAAATTCGATCTACAAAAGTTCATGGTGTTTTCAAGAAAGGTGACAAAGTCAATCTATCTATGCGCCCTGGAGATTTTAAATTCCTTACACAAGGCTCCAGTGAAAACGTAGAAAATATGTTGCAGCTTAAATTGAGCTATTCAACTTATTTGGGAGAGATGGAGCAACTTAGTTTTCCTTATGGAGGGGACAAATTTCTTAAGATTGACCTTCATAATCCAAAGTCGCAATTGCCAATTGGTGCACAAGTTCGAGTTAGCATTGCTGCAGAAGATGTGATCACTCTACCCTTTGAAGAAATAGAGTCTTAATACATGCACAATTTACGAACACAAAGTCGTACAACCAAAATTCTTTCTCGGTTGTTAGGCTATGGTACAATTTTAGCGACCGCTGCATTACTTTTTTTCTTTCTCATCTATCCTGTTGGTATCATTATTTCGAAAGCTTTCATTTCTCCAACAGGATTTACTCTCGAATATTTTCACCTTCTCTTTTCCAATAACATTCAAACGGGTGGAATTTGGAATAGTTTGATCATTGGATTAGGCACAACATTTTTTGCGACGCTTTTGAGTTTCCCTTTAGCTATAGTGACGGCTCGCTATGAGTTTCGCGGAAAGGGTTTGCTTACGGGTTTGCTTTTGCTTCCTATGGTTATGCCACCCTTTGTGGGTGCTATCGGTATGCAAAGATTCTTTGCGCGATTTGGCTCTATCAATATTTTCTTACTCGAACACAATATTATCTCTACACCCATCGAATGGTTATCCAATGATCACCTGATTTGGGCTGTTATCTTTTTAGAGGTTCTGCATCTCTATCCTATTCTTTATTTGAATCTCAGTTCTGCGTTTGCAAATATCGATCCCTCTCTTGAAGAGATGGCACAAACTCTTGGGGCAGGAAAGCTTCGTCGTTATAAAAATATAGTATGGCCATTAGCAAGACCAGGTTATTTTGCAGGAGCAATCGTTGTCTTCATTTGGTCTCTAACAGATTTAGGAACACCTCTTTTAGTGGGTTTCCACAATACGATGCCTGTGCACATTTTCAATTTGGTTACGGACATCAACGAAAATCCAATCGGTTATGCCCTTGTATTTTTTGTCGTTATATTGACGGTCTCTTTCTTTCTTACTTCAAAATTATTTGTGAGCGGAAAAAAATATGAAATGCTTGCAAGAGGGCATGTTTCAGGTGCTCAAAAACACGCTTCTTTACGAGCTAAATTTGTTATCTATCCGTTGATTTTTGGAACTGTATTTCTTGCATTGATTCCTCATATTACAGTTTTGATTACAAGTTTGAGTGATTCATGGTTCATGACAGCTCTTCCCGAAAAATATACCCTGAAATACTATGGAATGGTTTTCAATCAGGAAATTTCAGCAATAGGTTTGAAAAACAGTTTGCTTTTTGCAAGTTTGTCAACTTTGCTGGACCTTATTTTGGGTGTGTTGATTGCTTTTGTTGTGACACGTAGGGTTATTCCTTTTGGCCCACTGTTAGATGCAATTGTTATGGTTCCTTTGGCGCTGCCAGGAATTGTTTTAGCTTTTGGTTATGTTGTCACTTATTCCGACACCTTTTTAGATCCTTTGCACAATCCTGTTCCTTTGCTCGTGATAGCTTATGCAATTCGTCGTCTGCCTTACATGGTACGTTCTGCAACTGCAGGTTTTCAACAGGTCAGCAGTTCCTTGGAAGAAGCTTCCGAATGTTTTGGTGCTTCTAAATGGTTTACTCTGCGTAAAATTACAATGCCTCTTGTTACTGCAAACTTAATAGCAGGGGGGTTGCTCTGTTTCTCTTATGCAATTTTAGATGTTTCTGATTCTTTAATACTTGCGATGAAAGATCGTTTCTATCCGATTACCAAAGCCATTTATGTACTTTATCTTGAACAAGGTAGTGGTGAATTCGTCGCGAGTGCATTAGGGATGATCGCAATGCTTATCCTTACAGTGTCTATTTTGGGTGCTGCTAAAATTCTTGGAAAGAGAATGGGAGAACTGTTCCGGACCTAGCTTCCTCCACTAGGCCCGGACTTTTATTAACCTGTGTGTTGGTGTCGGACTCTCTCGTATTTAATGATGTCACTAGCATCGATCGGGATGGAATCCCAATCTTCTGTCAGATTTTCATTTGCTGCTACGAGTCTGAGGTGTCGCACTTCCTTTGCTTCAGGAAATTTGTGACGTTTAAGAATTTCTTTATGCTTTTTCAGTTGGATCTCAAGCTTATCGAGCATGAGGTCAAGAGCGTTATGAAGATCAGGCGCGAGTGCGTCAACCTGCAAGTTAAAGCCATCTCCTCCTTTGAGTGTACAACGGACTTCGTGATTGAAGCCCTGTTTCGTGAAAGTGATGTGTGCATCTATGGGTTTTGTTGAGTACTTCTCTATTCGCGCTAGAATTTTAGGCTCTGCAAACTCAACTAAAACATCTGACCTTTTGATTTGTTTGAAGGAAAAACGGCATTCCATTTTCTTCTCCTTTACTGGGTGAAAATCCTTGCACTTCCTTTTCCCGGGCTTTGCAACCGATGCTCCTTTCCAACGGGTTGCAGAAAATAAAAACATCAATTAGAAATTCTTTCGAATTTCTAACTTATCTCCTACATATAAGAACGGCATATGTCATAAGAACCTTTACCGCTTACGAAACTAACTTCCACAATGTTAACTTAAATCTTCTTTGAATCTTGACAAGGGGGTCTTTAAAATAATTTTAGCTTTGAAAATTAAGGAGTTGAGTGACAAGACTCCTTCATCATAAAAGGTATTGAAAAAAGGAGCAGATGTCATCGAACAGGTCTCATTTAAAATACAAATAGAGAATGTCACCTTCCATAATCCTTCAAATGGTTGGAGTGTTGTAAAGGTACAAAACTGTGAGAATGGCCTGTCGTTCTCAGCGGTTGGGACCTTTCCGACAGTTCAACCTGGCGAAATGTTTATGATTTTCGGGAAATGGGTACTTCATAGCAGTTTTGGACGTCAGTTCCAGATTTCTCGCGCGGTATCTACAAGACCCTCGAATTCGGATTCTCTCATCAAATATCTTTCTTCAGGAATGTTCAAAGGTATTGGGCCGAAGATTGCTCAGAAAATTGTTAGACATTTTGGAGAAGATACTCTTAAAGTTTTGGATGAACAGCCGCAGAAGATTAAAACAATTCCGAATCTTAGTAAAAAAACCGCATCTAAATTTATTCGTGCATGGGGAGAAAAGTCTAAGAATTCGGAAGCTATGCAATTCCTTTCTCATCATGGGATCACGCTGAATGCTGCTCAAAAAATTATTGCAGTTTATGGAAACGAAACAGTTTCCGCTATTTCAGAAAATCCTTATCGTTTGATCAAACACATTAAAGGATTTGGATTTCTCCGAGCAGATCAGATTGCGCGTGCGGTAGGCATTGAAGATGATTCTCCACAACGTATACAACATGGGATTATTTATCTGCTCCAACTTGCAGAAGACCAAGGGCATTGCTTTCAAACAGAGACGCAAATTTTGTCAGGTCTTTCTCAACAACTAGGTATTCGTGAACCAACGAATATTCAAAATGCTTTTGAACAACTTCTTGAAGATGCGCGTCTTGTTTCTGCGGAAGGTTCAGAGTCAAAACATTATTTTCTTCCTGAGCTTTACGAAGCAGAAGATTTCTGTAGAGACTTTCTTTTAAGCATCCTTAATGCGCCCTTTCGAAAACTTGATCCGCGAAGTCAGGATTTTGAAAGAAGAGTTTCAGGTTGGTTGGAGAAATTTTCTGAGATCACTTCGAGAAAATTATCTATGCAGCAAAAAGACGCAGTGATGGGTGCTGTAAGCTCAAAAATTTTCATTCTTACCGGAGGCCCAGGAGTTGGTAAGACGACCACGGCAAATGCCATTATCCATCTGCAGAGAGCTATGGGAAAAAAAGTCGTATTAGCTGCACCTACCGGAAGAGCTGCTCAAAGAATGACAGAATTGAGTTCCGTTTCTGCAAAAACCATTCATCGACTGCTTGAATGGTCGAGTGAAGAAGGTGGGTTTTTACGGTGTGAAGATAATAAACTCGAAGGGGATGTTTTCATCATAGATGAAAGTTCGATGTTGGATGTGCTTTTAGCTCAGAAACTATTATCTGCAATCCCTGAAAGTTCACAAATTGTATTTATAGGAGATAAAGATCAGCTACCTCCTGTTGGACCAGGGAATTTTTTTAGAGATCTTATTGAATCTGAACAGATTTCTTTGAATCATTTGACACAGATATTTCGACAAGCAAAAACGTCTCAAATTACAGCAGTAGCACATGATTTAAACAAAGGTGAAATAAGTGAATTTAGCAGTGAACCTGAAAGTGACTGCCATTTTGTTGAGACGGAATCGGATGAAGATGTTTTAGAAAATATTAAACGAATTGTTGTGAAAAATCTACCTGAGGCAGGTTATAACACCGTACAAGATGTGCAAATTTTAAGTCCCATGAATAAGGGTCTTTTAGGTTGTCAAAATCTTAATACAGTACTGCAGGATTTGTTAAATCCTATTGAAAAAGGTCTTACACCAGCCAAAGAATTCGGATTTCGAGTGAGAGATAAAGTCATTCAAACAGTCAATAATTATGAGTTGACTGTCTACAACGGTGACATAGGTTTTGTGGAACAGATTACAGAGAAGAAAGATGTGCTTGTTCGTTTCGGTGACCGTTATGTGAAGTACACGGCAGAGCAGTCTTGGGATTTAAAACTTGCCTATGCCATTACTATTCATAAATCGCAGGGAAGTGAGTTTCCAGTAGTTTTGATTCCGATGAGCATGAGTCATTACATTATGCTGCAGAGAAATCTCATTTATACAGCACTGACCCGTGCAAAGAAACTCGCGATTTTCTTAGGCTCTCCTAAAGCTTTCGCTCTTGCAGCTCGGAATAAGAGTAGTCAGAAGAGACAAACACGCTTGAAGGGATTGTTGCGGAATGCTTTGGGGGCTCGTTATTTTGAAGATTAGAATTGTTTGAAATCTAAATCTTTAATCGAGTGATCTATTTTTGCAGAATGTTCAGTAAGAAAATTTTGGAATTTTTCTTCAAGTTTTGCAATTCGTCCTGCGATCTCTTTTCTTTTCTCAAATGAAATATGATAAATGCAACGTTTAAAATCGGACTTTATGAACTCAAAGGCGTTCATTTTAAAATAACTAATATCATTTGGATCAAGCAGGGAACTATCTCCATAGTAGGGGATAGAGCCGAAACTGCGTGGATTATGGGGGAGTTCAAAATATTCCAAATATTGTTCGATTTTTTTTATCTCCTCTTGGGTTATTTTTTTTACGCTGCAATTTTTTTCTTCAGAACTGTTGTTCTCAGCTGCGGGGGCTACGACCCACCATTCATCTTCGTAAATTTCTAACTGTGAATCATCTTTTTTGAGAGATTCGAACCTAAAATCATCTTCAGCAGCAGCAAAGATAGAAGGTGAATTTAACATTAATATAAAACAAATATATTTAAACACGTTTGCTCCTTATTTTTAAAGAGGAGTATAAAAAAAAAGGAGGCAAAGTCAAATCTTCTTCTATCCAAACTATCTTCTGAATTGTTGATCGATGGCTTCTAAGAAACCATCTGTGCTGAGGTATGTATGGCTTGGCGGGTTAGAATTCCCTTGAATGGAAATCGCAAGATCTTTAGTAACTTTGCCTGCTTCAATAGTTTGAATACAGGCTCTCTCTAGTCCATCTACCCATTTTGCAAGCTGGGCGTTGGAATCCAATTTTGCTCTATGCGCTAAACCTTGAGTCCAAGCAAAAATACTGGCAACGGGATTGGAAGACGTCGTCTCGCCCTTTTGGTGCATACGATAGTGCCGCGTAATGGTTCCATGCGCAGCTTCGGTTTCCACCGTTTTCCCGTCGGGAGACATGAGAACAGAAGTCATAAGTCCTAGGCTGCCAAATCCTTGTGCAACTGTATCGGACTGCACATCCCCATCATAATTTTTGCAAGCCCAGACCATTCCGCCTTCGGACTTTAAAACACTTGCCACCATGTCATCGATGAGTCGGTGCTCGTAGCTTAGATTTTTAGCTTTGAATTTCGATTCAAATTCATTTTTGAAAACTTCTTCGAAAATGTCACGGAAGCGCCCATCATAGGCTTTCAAAATCGTGTTTTTTGTCGATAAGTACAGAGGGTATTCAACCATCAAAGCATAGGCCATACACGATCTTGCAAATCCATAAATGGATTCATCAGTATTGTACATTGCAAGGGCAACACCGGGTGAACTGTATTCATAGACATCCCACTCTTTGTGTTCTTTACCTTCAAAGACTAGCTTGAGTTTTCCTGGCCCTAAAATGCGAGTGTCCACACACTTGTACTGGTCTGCATGAGCATGTCTTCCCACTATGATCGGTTTCTTCCAAGTTTTGACATAAGTAGGAATATTTTTACAAATAATCGGTGCTCTAAAAACAGTTCCACCCAAAATGTTGCGAATGGTCCCATTGGGACTCTTCCACATTTTTTTTAAGTTGAATTCTTTCACTCGCGCTTCATCAGGTGTAATCGTGGCACATTTTATGCCGACATTGTATTTTTTTATAGCTTCCGCCGATTCAATGGTAACTCGGTCTTCCGTTGCATCTCGGTTTTCAATGCCCAAATCGTAGTATTTAATATCAAGGTCGAGGTAGGGATAAATGAAACGTTCTTTGATTTTGGACCAAATGATCCGTGTCATTTCGTCACCGTCGAGCTCTACTACTGGATTTTGAACTTTAATCTTCACATAACCCCCAAAAAAAAGGACCTAGAAATGGCATAACAGATACTTTCTTTTTGTACAAAGGTATCTTTGTGGCGTGTTTAGGACTCTGCACTAAAAAGAGCTTTTCCATTATGCAAACCATCCCATAAAGGGGCGTTGGCCTCCCCCAAATTGCAAATACGGATATTTTTATTTTGAAGACGGAGTTGTGTATGGAGATTTGAATCAGCGCTTACACAAATTAGTGAAGGTATCTTTTTTAAATCTGAAAGCAATGCCTCTAAATTGTCATATACAAATATAGGCAGTACAAAAGGAAGCATGGAAAATAATTCCATAACATGTTCTTGAAAATCCTGTTTTGTATAAACAGCAAACAAACAGTCATTCAGTGATTTGCGTTCAAAACACGCAAATCCTTTATTCTCCAAAGCGAAAATTTCATGATCCACTGCGACTCTTTGCATAGTACTTAGATCGGTATCCCAAAAATTCTTAGTTTCTTTTCTTAATTCTGAAAGGAAATCTTCTAAGTCATTTTTTCTAGCTAAGATAAAAAGAGCGCGGCTTGACATGCATCCTTTTTGACCTAGATTCAGCATATCTTTTGCGAGTGCTTTTGCTTTTTCTTTCGAAGCATTTTCCAAAACATTCACTGTTAGGCCAGATCCAAAACCGCTGACAGGTACGGAACTTAATAGCTTAACAGTTTGAACGGTTTCACTGTCTCCGAAGATTAAAACTTTATCCGTACCTTTAGGGAGAGGATGCGTTCCTAAACGGAACTCATGAGACAAAGTCGATATATTTGCAAATTTGGAAAGTCTACGAAGAAAGATTTTTAAAAAAGAAGTATCTGCTTCAAATTCTTTTGGAATACGCACAGTCATCTTTAATCCTGCTGCAAGCCCCATAATCAGGGGATAAACTACAGCAATGCTGTGATTGCTAGGAGCTATAAAGAGCCAATGTTCACCTTTTATTGCCTGAGAATTGGCAACGCATCGGTCCCAGTCAGTGCTCTCAAAACCTATTTTTAAATCCGATATTGCAGATTGCGCAGCAGATAACGAAGTCAATTCTCTACTGAGTGCTTCGGTTGAGTCATTGTCGAAAAAGTACGAAATATCATTTTTTGAAAATTTTATTTGAGAAGTGTTTGTTAACTTATGTGATTTAGGATGCAGTTCTCTTACTTTTTCAGTTTCTGTTAGCAAGGAACATCCTTTCAGCACAGACCGAGGGACTCTGCCAATTATTTCGAAAGATCCATCCTTGTACAAACGGACTACATCTTGCGTACGTAAAGGTAGTGGGTAATCCACACGCAAAGGATCTTCAACTACGAGTGCTCCTTCACCTTCTGTTAAAAACAAATTCAATCCTGGAAGCACGTAGGTTTTAACCCAATCCGGAAAGCGAAAACGACGTGTTTGCTTTGGAAGGGTGTAGTCATATGCTTGAGTTGCCAGCTCACACATTCCATATTCACTCACTATATGGTCCAGAGAAATATGAAAGTGCTGTGTAATAAGTTCGTACAATTCGTTTCTTTGTAGGTCCCTCGTTTTGCCTTTTGTCCCTCCTGTTTCGAAAAGAATAGATCCTTGAGAACATTCAAAATAAACACCTTCATCGAAAAGATCTATCAACTGAAAAGGTGTTGCAAAAATCCATAAAGGATCTTTTGATTTTTCTAATTTCTTAAAGTCTTGAATGTTAACAAAACGAAGCTTCCAAAATTCTGATATCCAAGTGAGCATTTGTGCAAGGCTGCTAGATGGCCACTCTTTGCTAGAAGGAATCAAAGAGATGCCTTGAATTGCAAATTGCCTGTCTCCATAAAATTTTTGCATAATGCTTTGAAAAATTTTTAAACTCTGTTCTTTGTAAAGTGCCAAACCTTTTTCACTAAAATGAGAAAGTGAACGAGTTTCTGCAGTCGTCCCACTTGATTGAAATGTTTTTACAATAGAAGAACCTTGGAAATATTTTTTACTCTGCTCTCCCCTAAGATATTCTATTGGTAAATAGGGTTTCATTAAGAATTCCTTGCTCTGAGATAAAAACGCCAAGGGCGAGGATACCCTTCTATTGTTTTCTGTGAATCAATAGGAGAGAGAAAATCGCGCAAGCTTTTAATAGAAGCCCATGATGTAGCACGCTGTTCGAGTTCAGAGAGCTGTCCTTGGTAAAAGCATACGATGTCTCTAAACCCACTGCGCCTCATCCAGTGTGTCAGACAACTTAAGGAAGGAAGAAACCACATTCCATAGCTTCCTGCATAAGTCGTGCTTGGAAATAAGGCTATAGGGTCGTCATGAGAAATTCCCTGACAATCGATGATGAGTGTTCCATTGGGTTTAAGCGCTTGTCTTATTTTTTGCAGAGTTGCGATAGGATCTTTGTGGTGGTAGAGAATTCCCAAACAAAAAATAATATCGAACATATTCGGAAATTCATCGATATGTTCCACTCCCAAAGGTTCAAATAGGAGATTGGGAACCTGCGCATAACTTTGCAAAAAATCGAAGCAATGCCAGTGTCGCACAACAGGTTCGAATCCCATCACAAGCTTAGGCTTTTCAGCAGCCATACGGAACATGTAATAACCATTATGGGCTCCGATATCCGCAATGACTTGAGATTCTAAACTTGGGCAGTGAGGGAGTATACGTCCCCATTTCCAATCAGATCTCCATTCTGCGTCAATGCTCTCTCCAAAAATTCGGAAGGGACCTTTTTTCCAAGGTTTAAATAGTTCCAAGCATTTGATCAGTTGAGAGTGTTCTTCATCGCTAAGTTCAGAGCGATCTCCAATGATCACTTCTGGTCCGCTAAAATTACAGTAAGAACTTTTGAAGCTTCGGAGTTTTGAAAGCTGGGTTCTGAGAACTTCGCTTTCAGGGCGTGTTTTCTCCTGAAACTTATCGTTCCGAAAACAATTCGTAGACTCGCTTAAAGAAAGTTCCTTCATCATTTCGAAAGTACTCATCATTTTATCGCAATCAATGACACAAAACAGTGCCACTTAAAGGCTACTTCCACATGTTTAAATCCACAATCTTTCAACCATGCAATCTGTTCTTCCAAAGTGATAGGTACGAGAACATTTTCGAGAGATTCTTTTTTCCTCTCAATTTCTGTTTGGCTGTACCCGTTCGTTCTTTTGTAAGCTTCGTAAATAGCTGTGATAGCTTCTTGCATTTCGGGGTCGGCATATCGAATTTTTTCACTGAGAAAGAGCAAGGCTCCCGGTTTTAAACCAGTGTAAAATTTTTTTAAAAGTTCCTTGCGCTCACGGATCGTTAAAAATTGAAGAGTGTAATTGCAGATGATCAGTCCCGCATTTTCATAGTTCTGATCGAGTGCGCTCGTGCAAAGCAGTTGAATGGAATCTTCTTTTTTTGCATCGCTCATTTTTTGACGTGCTCGTAAGATCATCGCTTCAGACTTGTCTATGCCGATGAGTTCCAAAGGGTAGCTTGTGTTTTGAGAGACTAAGAGAAGTGTGGAAGCAGTAGAACAACCGACATCGTAAATGCGGGTATCAGAGGTGCAAAAAATTTGGACAAGATCGACAATTATTTTTGCAACTTCTTCATAGAAAGGAATGGATCTCTTCACCATGTCATCGAAGACTTGTGCGACGTCTTCATTAAATGCAAAAGGTATAGGATAAGAACCTTTTGCAAATAAACGGTCAATATTTTCGTTATTTTTTAGCGAAATCAACATAGACATCTCAAATTTATGGGAGTGTGTGTTTTTCGTTAGCGCCAGTTTTAGCATGAGTGGACTTGGGAGGAAATGGGAGTTTAGATGCTTTATTAAAAAGTACCCTGCCGATTTTGTTGAAAAAATAAGAAAAGCTCTAAGTCTCTTGTATTCTCGGCCGATAGATCTTTCCGGGTAGTATTGTCAGAGGATGGGGAAGATTATGAGCCAAGTAAAAGACATTCAAAAAAGTGACCTTACACAACTTCTTACAAATGCAGCAGGCTATAGAAAAAGCCATATTTTACTCAGCGCCATCAGTTTTGATGTGTTCTCTATACTGGAAACCTTGAAAAAGGCGGATACAGAACAGCTAGCGAAAGCTATGAATATTAGCACTCGCAGCGTTGAGAAATTTTTAGGTGCCCTGGTTGCGCTGGATCTTGTTTCTTTTGATGGAACCTATTATCGGAACAATCCGACAGCGAGTACATATCTGGTTCGAACTTCACCCTTTTATTTGGGAGAAGGGATACGCGCGCTTTTCGATATTGGCCAAGATACATGGGGGTCTCTTACAAAAACAATACAGAAGGGAGAGCCCATTGCTATACAAAGAACGGACAAAACCGAAGCAGAGTTTTGGCCTAAACTGACAAAAGCTATTCGTCCTTTCAACATCCCTGTAGCGGAAAGTTCTGCTCATTTACTTCAGTGGAAAAAAGATAAGATTAAAAAAATACTGGATCTTGGTGGTGGTTCTGGAGTGTTTGGAAATGCTTTTTTAAAAGCGTTCCCAAAGGCGAAAGTGATTCAAGTCGACTGGCCTCAAGTGAATCAGGAAGCGAGAAAATTTAATGCAGATGCTTTCAAAGAGGGAAGATTTAAAACCATAGATGGAGATCTTTTCGAAACCCCTTGGGAACAAGAAGGTCCCTTCGATGTTGTCATTATTTCTCATATTATCCATCAGGAAGACATCGCACGCACGAAAACTCTCATACGAAGAATAGGTAATGTTGTTCATGATGAGAGCGAAATCATCATCAACGAATTTGCAGTGAATGAGAAAAAAAATTATCCACCTTATAGCTTAATTTTTGGATTAAGTATGGTGTTGCAAAATTCAGGTGGTGGTGTTTATTCGTACTCGGACTTCAATGAAATGTTGAAAGTTATAGGACATGAAATCTATTTTGTAAGTTCTCCTGTTCCTCCTTCCACTTTGTTTTTTTCTCAGTCTAAAAAAGCTGAAAAAAATTCTACAAACGTTGCAAGAAATCTAGAGAAAGATTTGAAGAAGCCATTTCCTTCAAATTTTTTAAGTCGTGAATGGGATACGGTTGATGTTCAAACTCGTGATTTATGGTTGCTTGCACAATTTCAAAAACAACTTCAGTATGCGAAAGAGCATTCTATTTATTGGAAAAAGCGGCTTTCTAAACTTCCATTGACCAATGTTCTTACACGTGAACTTATAGAAAAAATTCCAGTTCTCTTCAAATCAGAACTTCGTATTCTTAATCCCTTTGACCTCACTTCAGATCTTCACAAGTCCTGGTACATAGTGCGCGGTTCTGGAGGAACAACGGGAACTCCTACCAATGTATTATGGACACATGCCGATTGGAGAGCAGCTATCGAAACATCCATTCGATACCTTGAGAAAGTGAAAGACTGGAGAGGAATGCGCATTTGGAATGGTTATAATCAGGCTCATGTTGCAGGTCCTGCATTCGATGACATCATTCGTGGGGTTGGTGCTACACCTGTTCCTAGACATTTTAAAAGCACGGACCAACAGGCTCTTAAAGAAATGGAAGAGCTTAAGATCGATGCAATGGTTCTCACGCCTAAAAGTGGAAGTGGAAAAGGTGGTTCTTTGGAAGATTTCCTAGCAGCAGATCCAAACTTCATTAAGAGATTAGGTATCAAACATGTTTGGGTTTCTAGCACAGTTCTCGATAAAAATTTGATCAAGGAACTTCGAAGCCTTGGTGTGGAAAGCATTACAAATTTCTATGGAAGTACCGAGTCCATGCCTAATGCAATTTCCTGTAGTGCAGACCCGCAAGTTTTCCATCTCTGTCAAGGGCATGTTTTTCTAGAAGTTCTTGATGAAAATGGAAAACAAGTTTCTTCAGGAAAAAAAGGGACGGTTGTTGTTTCTCGTATTGCTTCAAGCAGAGGAGACAGCATAGGGGTTGCTGAAGGTTCTCAGTTGTTCCGATTTGTTGTAGGAGATAGTGCCGTTTATCATAGTGAAAAATGTGCATGTGGATCGACTGTTCCACGAATCAGTCAGATTGAAAGATTACCTAATGACGAAGAAAAAATTTTAGGAGGATGTGAGCGATGGGATTAATACAACACCTTCCCACTTTTATTGCAGGAGTTCGTTGTGAACCTGAAATGGGAACAGAAAATTTAGTAAAATCCTTGGATGGAAAAACTTCTATACCTTCCTCCGTTACAAATGCATCACAGCTTCGTGAAGCTCTTCGTTATGCGGATGAATGTCAGAAAAAGTTACTGAGAACCCCTGTGAGTGAAAGAGCCGAAGTTGTGAAATTGGTTCTCAACGAAACAGCCCGTTACCGAAATGAGATCGCTTGGGGGTTGTCAACTTTTAGAGGTCAAGTTTCAATGGATAGCCATTGGATGTGCGATCTCTTGTTGAAATGGTCGCTTCAAGTAGACGAGCTTATTGGTGCGGTTTGGGACATGGATAAGAACAACTTCAGAAAAATGTTTCAAAATGGAAAAACAATTGGGAATTTAAGTTATCGCTCCAAAGGAAAAGGAGCTTTTATCACATCTTCGACAATGGACGGCCCTCCCGGAATTGCTGCAATATGTCATGCTATTCTTTCAGGTACACATGCGATCGTACGTCCAAGTTGGAAGGATGTTGCAACACACTATCTTTTCGAAATCCTCCATGAGCATAAACTTGATCATTACGCTCAACTCGTTCGATGGCCTTCGAGTGGTGGTGACACCATGACGTTGAATCAACAACTTCTAAAAAACGTAGAGCAAGCGATTGTGTTTTGTTCTGACAAAACTTTCGAAGAATTAGTTCAGGGTTTCAGTGAAGAAAACCGCGCAACTTTGCGCAGCAAAATTCATAAATACGGAACCGGTCTTCCTATAGTAGTAGTTACAGAAAATACGGATTTGGATAAGGCAGCTGAGACAATTTTCCTCGGCGCAAGGCGTGGAAATGGCAAATTTTGTCTGTCTCATAGTCCTGTCCTTGCTCACAAAAATATTTATTCTTCACTTTCTTCCAAACTGATCAAGCTTTCAGCAAATCTTAAAGCTGGAGACTTATTAGACCGAGAAGTCGAGAAAGGTAAGTGGGATTCTGAGGAACTTCAGGGGTTGAGTCGGCTTGCAACGAAGTTTGGAGGCAACATAGTGCAGGGAACTTTCCAAAAAGACAGTATGGATGTTTTGATACTCGAGGATGTATCTCCGAATTCTCCTTGCTTGTATCAGGAATTTCCTGGGACTCTTCTTGCTATGATTCCTTTTGGAAGCATAGAAGAAGCTGTGAGTATTGCGCAAAAAAGTTTGCCTATGAATGGTCGTGAAGCTTGGACTGCAGCAAATATTTTCAGTTCAGATCAAGAATATAAAGAGCTTTCCTATCAGATTGACTCCTACCATTTTTTACGTGGAGGTGTGACTTCTGAACCTAAATTTTTATTACCGCATCAGGGACGGTATTTTGCGTTTGATCTGTCTCGAAGACTAACAACGGAAGATTGAGGAGTTCTTATGTTAAAAATTTATGCTGTTGGTCAAAAAAACGACCTTCAAAAAAACAAAGTTTCTATGAATTTCCCAGAATTCGAATTGAGCTTTTTAGAAAAGGACGCTTTTGAAAAAGCAAAATTGGAAGATGCTGTAGCATTGATTGTATTTCCATGGGATCATTACAATGAGATCTTTGAATATAATAACTTTAAGAAATTTTTAGAACAGCGCTCAGTGATTGTAGTAGGACCTTCGATTCATTTTTTTGAAGTAGAAAAATGGGTGTTGGATGGTTCTGTTGCATTTCTTTCGAGCCCTGTGAATTCGATGCAAATTGAAAGTATTTTGAGCGAAATTGTTAAGGCCCAAAACGAGCCCTTTTCCGAGCTTCAGCAGGCCGTTTGAGGGCCTGCTGTTATTTAATTTGGAGTTTTTATGGCAAAGGGTAGCGATCAGAAAGAACAGTTTGTGAAACACTTCACGAGTCTTTTTAAAGACAGTCCTGACTCTTCTATCATCTTTGATCAAAGCAATGATCAAATTCTTCATGGTAATAATACATTTAAAAAAATTTTTGGAGCGTCGCATAAAGATTTTCGGCAACTGATAGTGAAAGATGATCTCTACGCTTATGATGTGTTTAAGGAAGAACTCAAAACAAAACATCAGTCGATGTTTAACTGTCGCATGACTCTTCCCGGTGGTGGACTGTTTGATGCTCTTGTGAGAGCCTATTTGGTAGGTGATAATGAGGCTATCTCCCACATTATAGATGTTTCAGTAGAGGCTCGTAAAAAAGAAGAAGAGGCTCAGAAGAAATGGATTGGTTATTTTGAGCGTCTTTTTGCAAATAGCAAAGATATAATGAATCTCTTTTCAATGACGCAAAGAAAAATTCTAAGATGGAATCCGCAGGCAGCTATTGCTATGGGGTATTCCAAAGATGAATTGAATGATGTCCCCATTGAGAAAATATATCCTCCAGAAGAGTTGCTGAAACTGGGAGCTTCCTTTCAACGGTTAGCTGCTGATGGTTTTGCTGAAGAAAAACTTAAAATATACAGAAAAGGAAAAGACCTCGGAGATATCTGGATCCGTTCGTTCGTCATCCAATATGAACCTGAAGTTCTTTGTCTGGTCCATACCATCGATATTTCAGAAGAGAAAGAAAGAGAAAGAGCCCTCCTTAAAGAGACACGTTTGGCAGCGCTTGGCGAAGCCAGTGCTTCTCTTGCTCATGAAATCAACAACTCTTTGCAGTCTATTCAATTCAATCTCTATTTGTTGAAAGAAGAAAAAGCAAGACTTCCTGAAGACTGTTTCAAACGTATTGAAAAAATTGAAATGAACGTAACGCATATTGGTTCTGTCGTAAGAAATATACAGAATTACACGCACTTCTCTCGTTCCGGTAAAACAAATGTTTTTGTGAGTTCCATAGTAGAAAGTTCAAAACAGATTTTGGAAGGTTATGTAGCAAATCGACAGATTGAAGTGATTTCCGAAGTTGAACAAAATTTGCCACCAATTAGTGTAGATCCTAATCAGATTCAACAGATTTTGCTCATACTCATGAAAAACGCAATTCAATCCATGATCAGCAGTGAAGTTCGCAAGCTTTTGATTGCGGTGAAGAGCGATGAGAATGGAAATGTTGTTTTAATACTTAAAGATACCGGTTGTGGTATTCCGCCTGAAGTAAAGAAAAATCTTTTTGAATCCTTTGTTACAACCAAACCGATGGGTGTGGGTTTGGGTCTTGGTCTTTCTGTTGCAAAAAAACTAGCATTTGCAAATAAAGTCGATATGACCTTTACAAGTGAAGTGGGTGTTGGTACGGAATTTATTCTTACCTTCAAAAAACAAAAAGAAGAAGGTGTTGAGACCAATTTACAAAGCTATGTTCTTCTTTATGTTGATGATAAGGATTCTCTCTTTCCATCCTTTGAGAATTTCTTGGCTTCCAAGAACATAACAGTGATTAGATCCCAATCAGCTAAAGAAGCAGTGAAAACACTTGTCAACAACCACGTAGATCTCGTTATGTGTGTTGAAAACATGTATCCTGTTTCTGGTATTGCTTTCTTAAAAGAAGCAGTGAATTTTTACTCAGGTCCCATCTGTCTCATTCGAGATGCAAATAATCCTATGAAATCCGAGGGTGGAGCTCCCGTTGAATTGCAAAAAGGAGTCGACACTTTGGAGTATCCTTGTGAAGTCGATGTTTTCGCAAGCAAGATTGGTGAAATGATGGCTAAAATCACGGAAGGAGAAAAGGTATGAGCTTGAATGTTACAAAAGCTGACTTAAAGGGCATTCATATATTAGTAGTCGATGATTCCGATGAATTGCGTGAGATTTTGGAATTTATTCTGCGATCGAAAGGGGCAGATGTGGATTCAGCACGCGATGGTGCAGAAGCTGTCAATAAAACACAAAGTGTACCTTATGACCTCATTCTTATGGATATGAAAATGCCAGGAATGGATGGCGACGATACTGCAAGAAAAATACGAAATCTTTCCTCCAAAGTAAAAATCATCGCGTTGACGGGTGATATAGACGAAGGGAAATTTGTAAAAAATGAATCACCCTTCAATTCCTATGTCGTTAAACCCATCGATCCCATCACTTTGTCCGCCAGTATTCTTAAAACAATGGGTTCCTAAACTTCAATTCAGGTATTCTAGGCTTCATGAACTTTCAGGAGAGCGAGTTTATGAACATAGTGGGAATGCTAATACTTGGAGTTTTAGCGGGAACTTTGTCCGGTATTTTTGGAATCGGCGGCGGAATTGTTATCGTTCCCACCCTTATTCTCATTTTTGGAATGCACTATCATGCGGCTACTGGTACTTCTTTGGTGGCTCTTTTGCTCCCCGTTGGGATTTTGGGTGCATGGCAGTATTTAAAAAGTGGGAAGATCGGAAGCCCTGAGATTTATTCAGGACTTATTATAGCCGCTGGGATACTTATAGGTACGTACATAGGAGCCAACCTCGCAATATCTATTCCGGAAACATATTTGCGTAAAGGTTTTGCGATTCTTCTCTGCCTTGTTGCGATCCGAACATGGATGAGTTAGGAACTTGGTAATTTCCCATGTAGGGTTGCCAAATTCCTTTTCTAAGGTTTTTCATGAAATTATCAGAAGATCTTTTTTGTGAACTTTTAAGAACACGAAGTTCCAAGCAAGAACGTTTTATAAATGACAAAGAGTTTTCTCAATTTATTATAGAAGGGTTGAAAGATATTCGTCCCCGAGTCCGTCGGTATGCAGCAATTGCTGCAGGTCGAGAAAACTGGGGTGTTTCTTCCCTTATGCAAACTTTAGAAACAGCTCTTTTGGAAGCATGGCATTCTACTGAACTTGATAACGAAAGAAGGCTTATTGCGGAATCTCTTGGAAAGATTGGTGGTGAGAAATCTTTCGAATTGCTCAGTTCTGTAAAAACTTTAGATCCTTTGCTTTTCAAAGCTCTTACAAAAGCAAAACTTATTTTTGAAAGACGCATGTCTCAGGTTCACAAAACCCAATGGCAATGGGATAACGTTTTTCCAAGTCCCCTTCCTGTGCGTTTATGGTGCAGACGGGGATTAGAGTCTCTTTTGGTTCGACAATTTGATTCTTTCACCCAAGAGATAGAAATTTCAAAAGTGGGTCCTGCATGGGTAGATATACTTTTAAAATCGAAAGTAAGTTTGCTTTTTAAAAATCGGATTTTTTTAAATTTTGGTTTTCCCCTTCCTTTAAAGAATCCTTACGCACTTAAAAATCCTAAAATTATATCAGAAGCCTTGTTTCAAAAAAGCACACGACAAATACTTGCAACGTTTTCGAGTCCCCCTTTTCGCATGAGACTGGAACATTCCAAGGGAGGGCATCAAAGATCTTTGCAATGGAAGACCGCAGAAGAGATTCATAACTTAGCGCAACAAAGTGGCTTCAAAATTATCAACGATCCTCGTCAAGCGGATTGGGAAGCCGTGATTTCCGCGTCAGAAGCGCAGATTTTTCTCTGTCCTAAAAGTTATGAAGACCCTCGTTTTAATTATCGCATGACAGATGTTCCCGCAGCTTCTCATCCCACAATTGCTTCTGCTCTCGCATATGTTGCGAATGTTAAGCAAAATGATCGTGTATGGGATCCTTTTGTTGGCTCGGGGTCAGAATTGATCGAGTCATACCGTTATCATGTTTGCACGTGTATAGGCACGGATCGTGATGAGAAAGCTTTGACAGGGGCGTCAATAAATTTAAAAGCTGCAGGTGTTGAAAATTTTATTTTAGAAAAAGCAGATGCTCTTTCTTATCAACCGAAAGAACTTTGTACTCTTATCATAACAAATCCTCCAATGGGTCGAAGAGTTCCTGTTAAAGATATTCAAACATTGCTTATAAAATTTGTGCAACGTTTGGATGAAGTTCTTTCCTCTAATGGACGATTTGTTTGGATGTCTCCCTTTCCTTTAGTTTTGGACAAAGAACTTTCCAAGATGAATTTTAGAAAAACCTATGCGTCCAAAGTGGACATGGGTGGTTTTTCTGCAGAGTTACAGAGATGGGATCGCAATCTGACGTCCTTGATAAAAAAATGAGAAAGTAACCAAAAAAATGCAGATGCTATTTTTAAGTGGAGGACTTTTTCTTTTTGTCAGTATTTGTGCTTTGTTTATGGGAATCTCTGATTTTTCAGAACGAGCTATAGTAGAAACGATCTTTTTAGAAATTAGACTTCCACGATTGCTCCTCGTTGCTCTCAGTGGTGCAACTCTTTCCGCTGCTGGAGTTTTAAGTCAGGCCTTGTTTAGAAATCCACTTGCGAGCCCGTCGGTGTTAGGAGCCAGTTCAGGTGGTGTTTTGGGAGCAATACTTATTTACTATTTTGTGAGTCCATGGTTGCATTGGTGTTTGCTCCCTGCTGCGGCGTTTGCTGGAACTTTAATCACTATGCTCTGTGTTTTGGGCTTATCTAAAAATTTCTGTAAAGGAGACCATGCTCATTTATTGATGTGTGGTTTTGCAATGACAACTCTTTTGGGTGCTATCAGTTCATTGGTGCTTTCTTTGCTTTTGACGCAAGGAGAACGTGCTGTGTCTTTGTTGCAATGGATGATGGGTGGCTTTAATGGAAGAGGGTGGAACTATTTTTTATTTGCTTTGCCCTCTGCTTTTTTCGGTATTTTATTTGCTTTTTCAGTAGCTAGAAAACTAGATGTCCTATCTTTGGGTGAAGAGCTTGCAAGTTCTTTAAATATTCATGTTGAGAAATTACAGTTTGTTAGTGTTTTTGCAATCGCGTTGTTAGTCGCATCTTCTGTTTCTGTTGCAGGCGCTTTACCCTTTGTGAGTTTGATGGTCCCTCATATCACTCGATTTTTCACAGGACCTTTGAATAGAAACTTATTACCCTACAGTCTTTTAAATGGGATGACATTGTTAGTGATGGCGGATCTATTAGCGCAGAGATTGCTTTACCCAAAAGAGATAGAAGTGGGAACCTTGACAGCTTTGATAGGTGTTCTGTTTTTTTTCACGATTCTGCTCAGAAATAAAAATGAACTTTGATTTTAAAATTTCGAACTTGGAATGGGGAAAAAATGGAAAAAAGATCCTTCAAGATCTTTCAGTATATATTCCTCACGGGAGTCTAACGGTCCTCATAGGTCCCAATGGAGCAGGTAAGAGTAGTTTCATGCGGTGCCTAGCAGGATTGCAAAATTATCAGTCCGGGGAAATTTTGCTTGCTGGAAAGAGCATAAATGATTATTCACTGGCACAGCGCGCACAAACTCTGAGTTGGTGTCCTGCAGAGACCCAACTTGCTTTTTCTTATCCTTGCTTGGAGTTGGTTTGTATGGGGCGGTTTCCAACCCATGCAGGTTTTCCTCAACCACGAGATTATGAAATTGCCAAAGTCGCTATGGCAATTTTAGGTTTGAGCGATTTGTATGATCAGACTACGGATCGATTAAGCAGTGGCGCCATGCATAAATTGATGATAGCCAGAGTTCTAGCTTCACAGAATAAGGTGATGCTTTTTGATGAACCTGATGCACATTTAGACATTGCCTGTGTCTTTCAAGTGATGAGTCTTTTGAAAGAACTTTCATGTTTAGGAAAAACAATTTGTGTGAGTTTGCACAATTTACAAGTGGCTTATCGATATGCAGATCATGTGATTCTTTTGAATGATGGGAAAAAAATGGGAGAGGGTTCACCTGTTCAAATTATTGAACAAGAACTCATTTCAAGTCATTTTCGAGTGAATATGAGTCGAGTCAAAACGGCTTCTGAAGACCATGTCTTCTTTAATCCCTTCTCGAAAACTTGTCAGATGCCCCTATCAATGATAAAGGAAATTTCTTAGCGACTGGTTTTACTTGGAAAAGTATGCTTTGTCGGAAGAGTAAAAATGAATTTAAGAATTTGGAACTGTAGAAAAATTTCCCGTTGCTTTTTTTTTACAAAGAATAAGACAATGAGAGGAAAGTCAATTCAATCGATCCTATGTCGAGTGGAGTAGGTTAAATCGCATGAGTAAAACTCTTGTCATCGTTGAATCCCCAGCAAAAGTAAAGACTATTAATAAGTTTTTGGGAAAAAACTACATTGTGAAATCCAGTGTAGGACATATTCGTGATCTTGCAAAACTTGCAGTGACGAGTACCAAAACTAAAAAAGGGAAGGCAAAAAAGACCTCATTAAGCGCCCTTGAGAAAGAGAAACAAGAACGAGAGCGTCTTGTGATTCAGATGGGGGTGAACCCTTATGATAACTGGAGTGCAAGTTACGCGATACTTCCAGGCAAAGAGAAGGTTCTTCAATCTTTGCAAGAAACAGCTGCAAAGGTTGATGAAATCTATCTTGCAACTGATATTGATAGAGAAGGTGAAGCCATCGCGTGGCATCTGATGGAATCTATTGGAGGAGACAAAACACGTTATAAACGCGTGACCTTCACTGAGATTACGAAAAAAGCTATTCAACAAGCCTTTCTGACACCGACTACATTGAATTATGATCGTGTGCATGCCCAACAGGCTCGTCGTTTTCTCGATAGGGTTGTGGGATACATGCTCTCTCCACTTTTGTGGGAAAAAATTGCCCGAGGTCTATCTGCTGGTCGTGTTCAATCCGTTGCTGTTCGTTTAATTTCAGAAAGAGAAAGAGCTATTCATGCTTTTAAACCTGATGAGTACTGGGAAATAAAAACCAGACTTAATGGGGCTAGTAAAGAAGCATTTCTTGCAGAACTTGTAAAAGTTAATGGCGAAACTTTCTCTGCTAAAAATGAGCAGCAAGCGGATACTGTCGTCAAAAACTTGCAAAGTGGTACTTTTACCATTCAGAGTATTGAACGCAAGCCTACCAGCACAAAACCTACAGCTCCCTTTATCACGTCAACTCTGCAACAAGCAGCAAGTGTTCGTTTGGGCTTTGGTGTAAAGAAAACAATGATGCTTGCTCAGCGACTTTATGAACATGGTTTTATAACTTACATGCGTACAGACTCAACCAATTTGAGTGAAGATGCAGTGAGCAGTTGCCGAGACTACATCAAAAATACTTTCGGTGATAAATATTTACCCACTGAACCGAACAAGTACACAAGTAAAAAATCTGCACAAGAAGCCCATGAAGCGATTCGTCCTACTGATGTGAATATGAAATCTACATCGATTCCTGATGCAGAAGCAGACAGTTTAAAACTTTATGATTTGATTTGGCGTCAGTTTGTTGCCTGTCAAATGAACCCAGCTTTATTTGACAGCACCTCTGTCTCAATTCAATCGGGACCATACGAGCTAAAAGCCCGCGGAAGAGTTTTAAAATTTGATGGATTTTTGAAAGTTCAACCTCAAAAGAAATCAAAAGATGAAGAAGAAAACCTTCCTGAGCTCAAAGAGAACGAAAAGCTCAATCTTCAAGAAGTGCTCCCGACTCAACATTTTACAAAACCGCCTCCTCGATTTAGCGAAGCAAGTCTTGTGAGAGAGCTTGAAAAGAAAGGTATTGGTCGACCTTCCACTTATGCTTCGATCATTTCAACTATTCAAGAAAGAGGCTATGTTAAAGTTGAAAACAAACGTTTTTATTGTTTGAAGATGGGTGAGCTCGTTACAGACCGTTTGACAGAAAGTTTTGCGGATCTGATGGATTATAGCTTTACAGCAAATATGGAAGAGGAGCTTGATCAAATTGCTAGAGGGGAAGTTAATTGGCAAAAAGTTCTTGATGCATTCTATAAGCATTTCAATGAGCTTTTGAAGCTTGCTTCTAAAAATATGCAGGGCAATATTCCTACTCTAATTCCTGAAATCAAATGCCCTACATGTTCTCGAGATATGAACCTTCGAGTTGCAAGAACAGGAGTGTTCCTAAGTTGCACAGGTTATGCTTTACCACCAAAAGAACGTTGCAAAGGGACTTTGAATCTCATTCCTGGTGATGAGATGGAAGCCTATGGTGATGAAGATTCCGATGAAGGGAACGTAGAAGAACTTCGCAAGAAAAAAACATGTCCTATATGCAAAACATTCATGGACGCTTTCTTCATAGATGAAGCTCGTAAATTGCATATATGTGGAAATTATCCAAACTGTCATGGTTATATTCTTGAACTTGGTAAATTTCGAGTGAAGGGTTACGAAGGACCTAGTATTGAATGTGACAAATGTCATTCTTCCATGATTTTAAAATCTGGTCGCTTCGGAAAATATTTCGCATGCAGTAATGAGACATGTAAGAATACTCGCAAGGTTCTGAAAAATGGAGAAGCAGCTCCTCCTTCTTCCGATCCTGTTCCTATGCCTGAATTGAAATGTGAAAAATCTTCAGGCTACTTCATATTGAGAGACGGTGCAGCGGGAGTTTTCTTGGCATCCAGTGAATTTCCTCGATCTAAAGAAACAAAACGCCCGACGGTTTCCGATCTCAAGCGTCACAGAAAAGAACTCAACCCAAAGTACTATTTCTTGGCAGATGCCCCTGAATCGGATCCTGATGGAAATCCTGCCATTATTCGATTCAGTCGCAAAACTAAAGAACACTACATCATGAGTGAGGTCGATGCCAAACCCACAGGGTGGAGTGCCAGCTACCAAAACGGGAAATGGGTCGTAGAAAAGGGTTAGAATCTTCTCCTATTTTTCTTCTGGAAAAACGCTTAAATTTTATCAAATTTTCTTTTAAAATTAAGGTGTTAAAACTTAGTTTGTCAAGTTGTTTTGTATGATTCCGACACCTGAAGTAGGCGTTCCTTACTCTTGTGTGGGTGCAGGATGAATTGGAATATAAGAACAAAAATTGCGGTTGTCTTGATCTTACTGATCCTGACTGGGTTTTTGTCTTGGTTAACATCTTTTCAATTCATCGAATTAAGTAGGTCCAGTCTTAACGATGTTAAAAATGCCAAATTAAAACATCTCTTAATTGCGCATGATGCAGATAATAACTTCGAAAATTATATTAATTCCGCAGTGGTTGCTGTTTCCACGAAGGAACCACAGGTCATAGTCGATAATAAGTTTCGTATCGATAGTATAAAGAAAAACATGGCTCTTTTAGAAAAGCAAGATCCTACTTATAAATCGTATGTACTTTTTGTACCTCTTTTAGAGGAGATTCATGAGGTTTCCTTACTTTATATCCGAGGCATGTTTAAAGCGACAGACTCGGATAGAAAAGTTACTCAAGAAGCCCTGAAAGCTAACAGTGATAAAATTGAAAATGTAAAAAAATCTCTAAGAGATTTGAAACAGAAAGCGGAAGATGATTTTGATGCAGCTGCTGAACACACAAATCAATTGAATAGCCGATTTGTAATTATTTCAGGTGTAACCTTAGCGGGGCTCATTTTAGTTGTCATTTTCTTTGCTATAGTCTTATTGAGTTCCATTTTAAAAAGAATCAGTCGATTGAAGGAGCACTTTGGTGTGATCAATATCGACAGCTTGGAGCCTATACAGAATACAGGAGAGGACGAGTTAGGTGATTTGCTTAAAGCAAGTAACAAAATGCTTATGAATATTAAGGAAGCTCGTTCCGAGCTTATTGAAAAGCATTTTGTAGAAAATATTATCAACACTCTTAATGATATACTTCTCGTTTGTGACAGTGGATGGAAAATTATTCGAATAAACACAGAAGGTCTTGAATTTTTTAAAGAATATGGCGGTAGCCCTTTCGGAAAAGATATTTTTGAATTTTTGGAAAAAAATGAAAATAGAATGGGCCTTGCTGTGGAAGAAATGAAATTTGAGCTTATAAGAAAAGGTATTCTTGAAGGAGAAGCCTTTTTAAAAAGTAAAAACACATTAATTCCGGTCCATGTTTCTGCTGCTGCTATGACTCCTACTGTAAATTTCAACAATACTTTTGTGTTCATTATTCGTGACCTGTCGAGTGAGATAAAGAGAGAAGAAGAAAAACAAGTTTTGCAAGCACATTTAACGCAATCTGCAAAACTTGCTTCATTAGGAACTTTAGGAGCAGGAATTGCTCATGAACTCGCAAATCCATTGTCTGCAATTATGGGTTATGCTGAGCTTTTAAAAAATAATAAGGATTTAGCTCCTACAAAAATTCAAGATTTTGGGAATACTATCATCCGATGTGGAAAAAGGATGACGGGTATCATCGATGAATTTCGAAAATTTTCAAGAGATACTTCTGAACTTAATTTTGAGGTATTTCCTATACACCTTACGATTGAGGGTGTTTTGGTTTTCATGCAGCACAAAATTGCGTCCATGGGTGTTGATATTCAATTGGATTTTGACAAGAAGGATAGCTTCATACTGGGAGACCATAATCAAATTGAGAGCGTATTTTTAAACCTCTTTACAAATAGCTGTGACTCTTTTGAGGAAGTTACTGATGAAAGAAAGAAGGTTATAAAAGTTTCCAATAGAATTGAGGGTGACATTGTCGTTATTATTTTTGAAGACAATGCAATGGGTATACCTGAAGAGAAAGTTAAAAATATTTTTGATCCATTTTTTACAACTAAACCTGTAGGGTCAGGAACAGGTCTTGGCCTATTTATTGTGCATCAAATACTTAAAAATCATAATTGTACAATTGAAGTTAGCAGTAAAATAGGCGAAGGAACTCGGTTTGTCATTCGCTTCCCCAAAGCGTCTCCAGCAAAAGCAGATTAAAACATCGCACTCTCACATTCTAGGATTTATCTTCTTTTCTTTTGAGTTTTTTAGAAGAGGAGTTAGCATTGAAAGAAAGACACCCTTTATTTCAACAAATATGGAACGGATGTGAAATTAAAATATCGCAATGGTAACGTTTTTCTTTTCTTTTTGTGCTTGCTTTGCTTTGAAGCGAGAGCGCAGAAGAATTATGAGTCAAAGCCAGATATTGTTGTTGTTGTGAATTCTAAAACAGATGTGAAATCGATGAGCTTGGAAGATATTCGCGAAATCTATTTAGGTAACATTCGATCCTTTCCTTCAGGGGCGTCAGCAGTCCCCACGGTAAATAAAGGACTCAGTGAAAGCTTTCTCATGACGGTTCTTGAGAAAAATCAAGAACAGTTCGATGCATATTGGAATGTTCGGCAATTTACTGCCAAAGGTATTTCACCTCGCGAATTTTCCGATGATGAAGGTGTCATGAATTGGATCTCTGCCAATTCAGAAGGTATTGGATTTGTTGAAAAAAAATCCATAACTCCTGAAGAACGTCGAGTGAAAATTATTTTCAGACTTCATAACCAATCATCATGAATCTTATTTGGAAAAAGATATGAAACAAGATAGATTTTTAACTTGGAATCAACTTATTAAGTTGTTTGCTCTTTATTTTTTTTTAGTACCTTTTCACTCTATCTATGCGGATTCGAAGGAAGATAATCTGCCTGTCAATGTTCATGGTTTTATGACGTCAGGTGCAACAAAAGCTGATAATGCAACCTCTTTTAATAATGGTATTCAAAAACGTATTAACTATGTTTATGACTCCACTTTTGGGTTAAATATCAGCAAACGTTTAAGTTCAGAGTGGGATATCGCAGCTCAATACCTTTCTCAATTCCGACCTACAGGCAATACTTTTGATGTGGATTGGGCTATTGCCTCCTATTATCCTGTCCGTGGGCTTTCTTTTCAGGTAGGAAAACACAAACTACCCGTCTCGATAATCTCCGACTATGCAGGAATTGGTAAATTATATCCGTGGGTCCGCCCTCCAATGGAGCTTTATAATCTCGATAAAGTTCAACGCTTTCATGGTGGCAAAGTCAATTATGAGTGGACAATGGGTTCCTATCGTACTTTGTTTTCTGTTTACGGAGGAGCCATTAGAGGAATTATCAAAAGAGAAAGCGGAGCTAACATCAACCAGATTCAATATGATGCTTATGATGTTAGAGGAACGGGTTTGAGTTTTGAAAGTACAAATACTCTCCTACGCTTCTGTTACTTAAAAGCCATTACTTCGTTAGGCGATTCCATCTTAGGGGAGACAAATTTTCAAATCAATAGACTCGCTATAGAATATTTTTCAGCTGGTTTACGAATTGACTGGAAAAAACTATCATTATACTCAGAATTTTTGAGTGCAAGGAGTCAAACGGATGATAGCGATATTGCGGAAGCGAAACAGGCTGTTGTGAATGCTATTGCGTCAAAATCATCTCAAGCTGTATTAGACAAAGCTAAAATTAATTATGGGATTCTTCAAAAGAAAGTACTTAACCATAATGCCTATTATGCAACTCTTGGTTATAAAATAATCAACCCTGTATTATTGACCTACACCTTTTCTCAATTGATGAATCTTAGTTCGGGTGTTGAAAAAAGTGCATTTTATGACGCTCAAAGTTCCAATATGGTGGGCATTAGCTACGAATTTAATAGATTTGCGGATGTAAAATTTGAGTACCAACGTACTTATCTCCCACCAGGATCCTTTGGGCTTTACACTTACGATGCTCTCAATAATCCAAAAGCGCCCCTTGCGCGAAATATTAATATCTTCAATGTCTCTTTAGACTTCATGTTTTAAAGTCCCGTTTTCAAGAATTTTTTCAATCTTTCAGGAAACAAGGCATTGTTTAAATGTCGAGGTTCGTGATCGCAAATCATCGGAAAATGCAATTCTCGGGTTGGTATATGGATTCTTTGAGTATCAAGGTGTCTATCCCTTACGCGTCTAGCTCCTTTAAAATAGGCATCGAAAGTCTGCCCATATACGAAATTAACACGTACGGACTCTGCTTCTACAGGAGTAATCGCAATAAGATCTTTGCGAATATCGGACATACTTTGTTCTACGAAAAATTTAATTTTTTGTGGAGGATCTATTTTCTTTTCACAGAACACAGTATTTCTATCGTAGGAAATCGAACATTCATCCTTTGTGAACGAAATAAAAATGCGAGAATGGGAAAGCTCTTCAAAACGGATAGGTATACCTGAAAGATCTGAAAAATAAGTATCTCCAAGTGATCCTCCTTTGATCCCTACTTCGAAGCTTGTTTCCGTTTGCACAAGACTGGCGCCATTGAAAAATCTACTGGGTTCAAAGCAATGGAATTGTAAACGATCTTCCGCATGTAGAACGCCCGAAACGATGCTAAGTGTAAGTAGCCATTTTGTACGCATAGATAACTCCGAACTTAAGTGTTGTTTGAAAACACTAGCTGGACTTTGAAAAAAGTTCTAATAATTTAAAAAGGTGGGAGAATCTAAATGTTGATTTCTGTGTTACTTGTCGATTTGGAGCTATTCGGGCGGTTGCAAGTGCCATAGTTTGAACCCTCTACAAAAGGGATTTCTTTGAGAGGTTGCATGCGCCATTTGCGAACGCTCTGAGCAAGGGTTTTTTCTTTTAACGCCTGTCGCATTACAGTAAAAACTTCTTCCCATATGCCAAAACTGATGCAAGATGCCTCCAAATCACACATTTCATCTTCTAAGCATTTAACGGGATACAAACTGTCTTCGACTGCTTGGAAAATATCCCAAAGAGAAATGTCATTGGTAGGCTTTGCAAGTTCAAAACCTCCGCTTCGACCACGTATACTATGCACAAGTCCAGCAGCTCTCAGTCGGGACGTGATCTGATCCATAAAATCGAGTGGAATATGTTGTCTCTGTGCAATGTTATGACGTTGCTGATGCCCATTTTCTTCCTGCTCTGCCAAGTCCATCATGATCTTAAGTGCATATCGACTTTTAGCTGTAATATTCAAGTTAGTTCCTTTGTTTAGACTCGATTCTAAACATGAATTAAATTGCGACGATCTCTATATCTTCATGAATTTCATCTTTGACAATAGAACGAATGGCCTCCAAAGTACCCGACATGGAACTTGGGCAACCTCCACACGCGCCCATATAGCGAATGGTCAAAATGTTATTTGTAAAATCCAGAATCTCGATATCTCCTCCGTCCATTTGTAAACTGGGACGAATCATCTGATCCAGTATCAGATCTATACGATCCATCAGGGGCGTCCAATTTGCTGGTTTTTCAGGTTTAGGGAGATCAGGGAAGTCGATGAAGTTAGGATCATGTTTTTCAATATGAGTGAGAATTTGAGTCTGTATCTGCTCATCTAATCCACCCCAATCATGAAAACCACCTTGGGTTACAGTTACAACATTTTCAAAAAAGTGAATTTGCTCTACACCTGGAATCGAGAATAAAACTTGTGCCAGAGGAATATGCGGACATTCTTTTGCAGACTTGTATGTTACTTTTCCGCTTGTCTTTAAATTCCTATCTACAATGTATTTGCGCGCTTTGGGATTCGGAGTTCCCTGGATGCGGAAAGAAATCATAAAGTCCCCGTTTCTGTATTCGCTACTTTATCTGAATTTCCAACGAGAGCATTATGCAAAGTATGCCATGCAAGACCTGCACATTTTACACGTGAAGGATATTTACAAATGCCTGCAAATATTTTTAACTTACCTAAAACTTTAGTTTGTTCTGGTTCTAATTCACCAATAATCAAATGATGAAACTCATTAAAAATACTTTCCGCATCTTCTTTGCTTTTCCCCTTAAGGCTGAGAGTCATCATGGAAGCGGAAGCCTTGCTAATAGCGCAACCCGAACCTTGAAAACACACATTTTCTATTTTTCCTTGAACGTCAAATTTTACGTAAATCCATAAGTGATCACCACACAAAGGGTTATAACCTTCCGCTTTTAAGGAGGCATCTTTCATTTCACAGAAATTATGAGGGGAACGGTTGTGATCCAAAATCATCTGTTGATAAATATCGATTTCAAAAGGACTCAAACTCATATCGTAGCTTTCTCATTGAAAAGAGAATTCAAATTCAACCTGTGGTTGCGGATATTGAAACGCAAAGTTTCGTCAGCTATTTCCATCACAAGCTCTTCCGTAAAAGCATTGCTGAGTATGTTTTCTGCTTTAGATCGAGGGATTCCCCGTGTTTGGAGATAGAAGACTTCGTCTTCACGCATGCGTCCTATCGCGGCTCCATGAGCACATTTCACATCGTCAGATTCAATTTCCAGATGTGGTTTTGCATCGATTTCAGCTTCTGCTCCCAAAAGTAGATTTTTTGTAAGCTGATGTGCATCAATTTTATGGAGGCCCTCAGCCACTTTAATGTGAGCATTGAAAACACCACGAGATTGATCTTCCGCTACACCTTTAAAATATTGTCTGCTTTTTGTATAAGAAGCTGCATGATCTATAAACACGCTAAAGTCTACCTGCTCATTTTTTCGAGTATGAAAAACCCCATTCAAATGAGTTTCAGAAGCATCTTCTGCAAGATGGGCATGCACTCCCTCTCGTGCAAGATCCGCTTGTCCTAGTTCGAAGAAACAAAAACTTTTAGACCTCGCTTTTTGATAAAGACGAGTATGACCCATATAGAAGTGAGTAGAGTCCATTTTTTGAAATTTGGAATAACTCATTCGTGCATCTTCGCAAAGAATCATATCTGTGATCGTATTTGTAAAAGTTGAAGTACTTTTCGAATCTCCATCGATATATACGATCGTTTCCATAAGAGAAAGTTGGGCATTTTTTCCAATATAGATCAAATTGCGCGCGTGTATAGAGCGAGAAGATTTATGTCCTGTTATAAAATGGATAATATGAAGTGCTTTTTCAACACATGCAGAAATAGGGACATGAACAAATATCCCTTTCGATAAAAAAGCATTGTTGAGATCTGTAAAAGCATTTTTGCGATAACGAGCACTTAGAGATTCTTTGATCAAATCTGGAAATGTTTGAAAGGCCTCTTCCAAAGTGCAGAGAGATACGTGTTGAGGAAGTTGTTTATTTTCATTTAAATGACCATTTACAAGAACAACGTTACAAGCATTTTCAACGAAAAATTGACGATAGTTTGAAGGAGGGCTTTCTAAAGAGGAATCCCAATCGAAAGCATTTTTTGACAAATTTCGTAAACTTGTATATTTCCAGTTTTCATCGCGGAGTGAAGGCAAGCCAGTTTCTAGATACCGAGCTTTGCAGCTTTTACGAAGCTCCTCTACCCAAAGAGGACTCGGTTTCTTTATTTTAGAAAAACTTTTAAAGGCTTTGTCAAAGGTATTGAGAGTTTCCATATTCGCTCCGTTTAGTTGATAAAAGGCTCGTAACCTTTTTCTTCAACTTCTTTAGCCAGCTCGTAGCTTCCAGATTTGACAATGCGCCCGTTGCTTAAAATATGAACTTTATCGGGAACTATGTAGTTCAAAATGCGTTGATAGTGTGTGATCAAGACGAAAGAATTTTCTTTTGTACGCAGTCTGTTTATTCCTGCTGAAACAGCTCTCAAAGAATCGATGTCAAGTCCTGAATCTGTTTCATCAAGTATGCACAATCGTGGAGCTAAGACTGCGATCTGTAAGATCTCGTTCCGTTTCTTTTCTCCACCTGAGAAATCCACATTCAACTGGCGACTGATAAAAGATTCGTCCATTCCAAGCATGCGGGCTTTATCGCTGAGGAAGTCTTTAAAATCGAGTATGTCCATCTCCTGTCCACCCTGATGAGCGGAAACGGAATTGAAAGCAGCTCGAAGGAATTCAAAGTTACTGACACCAGGAACTTCTGTTGGATACTGAAATGCAAGAAACAATCCTTCGCGTGCACGCTCGTCAGCGGAAAGGTCGAGTAAATTTTTCATTTTCATATTGATGTCGAAAAGAACAGCACCTGAATCCACGGTGTAGTCAGGATGACCTGCGAGAATTTTTGACAGAGTGCTTTTTCCCGAACCGTTAGGGCCCATGATAGCGTGAACTTCACCTTCTTTGACATGAAGGTTTAGCCCTTTCAAAATAGGAACTTTGTTAACGGAAGCATGTAAATTTTGAATGTCCAACATAAGTATGTCCTTTGGCTAACCAATACTATCTTCGAGTTTCATTTCGAGTAACTTGATAGCTTCTACTGAAAACTCAAGAGGCAGCTTATTGAAAACCTCTTTACAGAATCCGTTGAGCAAAAGACTGACAGCTTTTTCCTCATTGATTCCTCTAGATTTGAAATAAAAGATTTCTTCACCACTTATTTTTGATGTGGTTGCTTCATGCTCAACTGTTGCTGTATTGTTTTTAATTTCGATATATGGATATGTATTTGCTTTGGCTTCGGAACCCACAAGCATGGAATCACAGCAGGTATAATTACGTGCATTTTCCGCTGAAGATGCGATTTTTACTTGCCCCCTGTAACTGTTGGAGGAGCGATCTGCAGAAATGCCCTTTGAAATAATACGACTCGAAGTATTTTTTCCAAGATGGATCATCTTGGTTCCCGTATCCGCTTGCATCCGTTTGTTTGTCAATGCAACAGAGTAAAATTCACCTCGCGAATGGTCTCCTTGAAGAACCACACTCGGATATTTCCAAGTGATGGCAGACCCTGTTTCTACCTGTGTCCATGATATTTTGGAATGCTCACCTCTGCATAAACCCCGTTTGGTTACAAAGTTGAAAATCCCACCAACTCCGTTTGCATCTCCTGTGTACCAGTTTTGCACTGTTGAATAATTGATTTCTGCATTTTTGAGAGCAATAAGCTCAACGACTGCAGCATGTAACTGATTCTCATCCCTCATCGGTGCTGTGCAGCCTTCGAGATAATTCACTTTTGAACCTTCTTCTGCAATGATCAGTGTTCGTTCAAATTGTCCTACTTCTGCGGCATTGATTCGAAAGTATGTTGAAAGATCCAGCGGACAGTGCACCCCCTTCGGAATGTAAACAAAAGAACCATCGCTAAATACAGCAGAATTCAAACTTGCAAAAAAATTATCTTTATAAGGAACTACAGACCCTAAATACTTTTTAATAAGTTCAGGATATTTTTTGGAAGCTTCCGTGAAAGAGCAAAAGACAACTCCAAGTTGTGCAAGCTCTTCCTGATGGGTTGTCCCTACAGATACACTGTCAAACACAGCGTCGACAGCAACTCCAGTCAACCTTTTTTGTTCGGAAAGAGGAATGCCAAGACGTTCAAAAGTTTTGAGAACTTCTTCATCAACATCTTTAAGGTCTTTAGGCTTTTTCTTTTTAGGTGCAGAGTGGTAGCTTATGTCCTGATAGTCTATGGCTTTGTAATGAGCGTTGGCCCAATGAGGCTCTTCCAGTGTCTGCCAGTGACGGAAAGCTTTCAATCGGAATTCTAATAAGAATTCAGGCTCTTCTTTGAGAAGGGAGAGGCGGCGGATGGTATCTTCGGTCAGGCCTTTAGCAAAAATATCAGTCTCGACCTCACTCACGAAGCCGAATTTGTATTCGCTGTTTGAGAATTCTTGTTTTCTACTTTGGGTCACCTGAAATCCTCTTTATGACACAATTCTTTGCCATTGCGCGAGTTCGCAATATGTCTATCAATTTAGTCGACATTTATCTATGGAAAACTTAAATAGATTTAGGCGGTGCTTGATTGAGACATGTCACCGAGAATCTACGATTCAAGAGGATAAGATGCAAGAAACATGTGAGATTTTTCTGGACGCGGAGGCTTTAAAACAAGCCTTTCTTTACAAAAAGAATAACCCACAATGGGCGGATTTTTCACTGAGGATTTACATAGCGGGTAAGGGTTGCGATGGTTTTAATTACGGTGTGAGTTTTGATCCCGCACAATCCGATGATGTGCGGATTGTTCATAAAAGTGAGGAAGGAGAATCTTTAGAGATTGTCATAGATCCTGAAACTTACAAATTTGTGAAAGGTTCAACAGTGACTTGGGTTCATGATGAGAGGGGCAAAGGCTTTCTGCTTGAAAATCCTCGGCATAAAAAGTTCCGTGGAAAATTTTTCAAGAAAACAGGCTGGGAGCAAAGAGTTTTAGAAAACAATGGATGTAAGTAAATGGGTCGAAAGGGGAGAACAAAGCTCCTACGCCAAATAGAAGCTCTTGCCTTAACGGTTAGAATCTAAAGAGGTCAAGAATCCATTGGTGTGCGGAAATAATAAACGGTGCAAAGACCAGACTTAAAATGGCCATCAGCTTCATCAGGATGTTCAATGAAGGGCCGGACGTATCTTTCATTGGATCACCTACAGTGTCGCCTACAACAGCAGCTTTGTGTGCGTCTGAACCTTTTCCACCCAGTTCTCCGCTTTCAATATACTTCTTAGCGTTATCCCATGCTCCACCAGAGTTTGAAGAAGAAATAGCTTGTACAATTCCCACACCCAAAGCACCAGCAAGCATACCTGCAAGTGCTTCGACGCCGAAAAGAACACCGAATACGAGTGGAGCAAGAAGAACGAGAAGACCTGGTGCAATCATTTCTTTTAAAGCAGATTGTGTGGAAATAAATACGCAACGACCGTAATCCGGTTTGCCTGTTCCTGCCATCAAACCTGGAATTTCTCGGAACTGACGACGTACTTCTTCAATCATACCGAATGCAGCACGACCTACTGCACGCATGGTTTGCGCAGAGAACAACATAGGAAGTGAACATCCTGCAAATAATCCTGCAAAAACTTTAGGATTCAGTAAATCTAGATGGCTGACACCCGAAACTGTTAAAAATGCTGCAAATAAAGCCAGACCTGTAAGGACTGCAGATCCAATGGCAAAACCCTTTCCAATTGCGGCAGTCGTGTTTCCTGCTGCGTCAAGAACGTCTGTACGCTGACGTACAACTTTTTCAAGGTGTGACATCTCTGCAATACCACCTGCGTTGTCTGCAACAGGACCGTAAGCATCGATTGTTAAACTTACACCGATGGTTGAAATCATACCGAGAGCAGCCATCGCAATACCATACATTCCTGCTAAATCCCAGGAGGTGTAAACAATAGCAGCAATGGTAAGTACAGGAATCACAGCAGACATATAACCCGCACTTAGACCGTAAATGATATTTGTAGCAGCGCCTGTTTGTGAAGCGAGAGCAATCTGACGAACTGGCTTATAAGAATGAGAAGTGAAATATTCTGTAACGTAACCGATGATCAACCCACCCCAAAGACCTGAAAGAACGGAATAGAAAACATTCCATTTTGTAACGATTTTTTGTGGGATTTCGAATTGATCAACCATTGCAATATCTGTGAGGAAATACAAAGCAATTGTCATTAAAATAGTAGAGAAAAGCAGCTGACGTTTTAAAGCTTTTTCGACAGAACGCGTTTCTTCTGTAACACGCGCAAAAAGCAAGGTGAGTAAACATACAGGAATACCTGTAGCAGAAATTAAAAGTGGATAATAAAGAGCAGAAAGAGATTGTGAGATTGCAAGTGTTGAAGCTCCGATGACGAGTGCAGCACAGCTTGCTTCTGCAAGAGAACCGAAAAGATCTGCCCCCATACCCGCAATGTCACCCACGTTGTCGCCTACATTGTCTGCAATGACAGCAGGGTTACGAGGATCATCTTCAGGAATACCAGCTTCCACTTTTCCCACAAGGTCAGCACCAACGTCTGCCGCTTTGGTGTAAATACCACCACCGACACGTCCGAATAAAGCTACGGTAGACCCACCGAGACCAAAGCCAGAAACCATTTCCATCGCAAGATGCACGTTGTCGATCATTCCTGTGAAGATCAAACAGATGGTGATCAATCCAAGTACCGCAAATCCGCAGAGAGCCATTCCCATAACAGCACCTGAATTAAAAGCTACGCTAAATGCAGCTTTCAAACTTTTTCTTGCAGCAACAGTTGTACGTACATTCCCCCGTGTTGCAATGCTCATTCCTAAGAAAGCACAAAGACTAGAAGTCAAAGCACCCGCTAGAAACGCGCATGCGCTGAAGGCGCCCGCGTTGATAGCAGCACCGCTGTGATTTAGTGAAAAGAAAATAACGGCAGCAAAAAAAATACAGAAGATTCCGACATAAGTGTATTCAGCTTTCAAGAAGGCCATAGCACCTTCCGAAATAGCGCCGGAAATAAATTTAAGGCGTGAAAGTTCATCGGGCTTTCCATCGATCGTAATCGACATAACTCTTTTTGCATAAATAGCTGCGGCAGCTAACGCTAGGATGGCACAGGTGAAAATGAAATAGACCGTCAAGGCTAACCTCTTTCAATTTTGTGGTGGTTTACCTAAAAAACTAGGTTTTCTTATATAAGTTCTTGAGAATAAAAAAAAGTAAAAAACCAGCGGTTCATGAGAAAGGGCTGCTAATTAAAACACAGACTTGATTCTTATTTCTTTCGACAGCGGACCATGGGGAGATCGGAGAAACCTTTTGTGTGAAGGGATTTGAAAATCAAACCTTCAAGGTGTTTTGATGGTCTCGTATAATTTCTTAACACTCACCTACAGTGCGAAGTTCACCCGATGTAGAAATAAAGTGTGAAAGATCAAGACGAGGCTTTGGAAGCACAGAGATTTCGTTTCTCGCCATATTCCTTTAAACTCATAGTAAGACCTTTGAGGAGCTTCTATGTTTTTATACGGACTTTTAAGTGTTCTGTGTTTCATGATAGCAGTTTGGATTTTGAGTGTAAAAAAGAAAGACGCAAGTCTTGTTGATCGATGTTGGGGTTTAAACTTTGTCCTCATAACCTTCGTCTATTTTATTGTGAACCCAGCTCTTAATATGCGTCACTTTCTTCTTCTGGCGCTTGTCTCTATTTGGGGAATACGTCTTTCCTATCATATCCATAAACGAAACACAGGTCGTGGTGAAGATTACAGATATAGAAGCATGAGAAAGAAACATGGTTCTCGATTTTGGTGGTACAGTTTGTTTTCGGTCTTTCTCTTTCAAGGGCTTTTGGCATGGGTTATTAGCGCACCGATCCTATGGGTTTTTATGTCGAATGGTAAATCGATTTTCTTTCTCGATAAGATAGCTTTTGTTGTATGGGTGTTGGGATTCTTTTTTGAAACTATGAGTGACTATCAGCTTGCAAAGTTCAAAGCAAAAACTGCGAATACAGGAAAAGTTTGCAAAGAGGGACTTTGGGCTCTTTGTCGACATCCTAATTATTTCGGTGATGCTCTGGTTTGGTGGTCTTTCTATATTTTTGCTCTCTCGGTTCCCTATGGTTTTCTAAGCTTTTTTGGTCCTCTCATTATGAATCTTTTTTTGAGATATATTTCGGGTGTAAGTCTTCTAGAGCAAAATTTGAAAAAAACAAAACCGGAATATGCCGCATATATTGCAAGTACTCCAGCTTTTATCCCCAATTTTAAATATTTTATTAAGTGGAAATGTTAATTCACATTTTTATGTAGGAAGAGAATATGGACAAAGGTCGCTTGGAAGCTTTTAGTGATGGAGTCATGGCAATCCTGATCACAATTATGGTTCTGTCTTTGCGTACCCCACATAGCGCAGATATAGAGGCCATTTTTGAACTTTGGCCTACATTCTTGAGTTATATGCTTAGCTTTTTTTACCTAGCAATATATTGGAACAATCACCATCATCTCTTTCAAATTGTGAAGCATGTCAACGGCTCTATTTTGTGGGCAAATATGCATCTCTTATTTTGGTTTTCCTTGCTTCCCTTTGTTACAGCGTGGTCGGGAGAAAATCAATTTGCAGATTTCCCTGTAGCTCTCTATGGAGTTGTGCTCTTATTTTCAGCGATTGCTTATTATATTTTAACGAGGGTTCTTGTTAATTCTCATGGATCAGATTCCACTTTAGCTAAAGCTCTTGGTCAAGATGTGAAAGAAAAATTTTCAATACTCTTTTATGCCATTGGGATTGTTGTATCCTTCTATTCTGCAAGTGTAGGTTTTTGCGTGTATTGGTTGGTTGCTATTATGTGGATTATTCCAGACAGACGTATAGAAAAGAATGTTAAGTAGAATTTATGTGAAGATTTTTAAGGAAGAAGACCACACTCTCTTCATTTAGATGATAGGAGAGTGTGGACAATTTTTGAGTTTTTAGCGGCGACGAGCTTTACGTCTAGCTTTCTTCGCTACTTTTTTACGACGTGTAGATTTTTTTCTTTTTGAAGATTTTCTACGTTTAGAAGCTTTCTTCGCTACTTTTTTTCTCTTAGAAGCTTTTTTTCTACGAGAAACTTTTCTTTTGGAAGATTTTTTCTTAGCGACTTTTTTTCTACGTTTAGAAGCTTTTCTACGTGAACTTATTAAACCTAGCATTTCTCTCTCTCCTATTTTGTTAAAGATCTTGCTTCAGTAAACCAAAGCAATGCTGGTTCCTACTTCTACAGTCGGAATTCTTTATAAAAAATTTAACTTGAAAGTGAAGTTTTTTGAAAAAAAGATACCTAATTTCCCCTAAATAGGGTGTAAAGTTTGTAAAAGGTGGTATTTCTTTTCTATTTTATTTAATGAATACAGGCGTGTAGACTAAGTGTGGGCATAAAAGTTCTAGAAGCTGGAAAGAGCAAAATTTTTGTTAAAAAAACGCTTTTGGGTGCATAGGAATGGTCTTTAAGGGGGGTATTTTTTATGAATTTGGAGATTCGCAGAAGAATTCGGGATAACCTTTATGGTTCTATAGACGTTTCACTTTTGGAAGGAGAAGTGATTTCTCATCCTATGTTTCAACGACTGCGTCGTGTCAAACAGACTGCTTTTTTAAATCTGATCTTTCCAGGAGCTTCTCATAGTCGTTTTGAACATTCTCTTGGAGTTATGCACCTTGCGGGACTTGCGTGGTCAAAAATAAAAGATAATCAGGAACGTCTGAAATCTTTGTGCTCACGCTATAGACAATTCTCAGAGCGTGAGAAAGAAAGGCATACAGGAGAAATCATTCAAGGCATTTTACATCCAACCTTTTCTCAAATGGAAAAAATCTTTGCTTCCGCGTATTCACTTCAAGCTCTGCGTCTTGCTGCTCTTCTGCATGATGTCGGTCATCCTCCCTTCTCTCACAGTGGGGAGAGATTTCTACCCACATGGGAAGACATAAATACACACAATCCTCATCTCCCTCCTTTTTTAAAACAATATATTCAAAGACAGATCCAAAATAATTTTGGAAAAGAACGTGTGCATCACGAACTTATGAGTGTGTTGATTGTGAATCAAATTCTTTCTGATCTTTATTATCAAAATCCAAACATACATTTGAAGGTTTCTGCTCAGGATATAGCTTCGATCATCATTCCTGATATAGAGGCACAAAAGGAATTTAAAGATTCGGGAGCTCTCTTTCTTTGTAGGGAACTTCTTTCAGGTGAAGTGGATATAGACCGTATGGACTATTTACGAAGGGATGCAAAAGAGTGCGGAGTGGCTTATGGACATTTCGATGTAGACAGAATTTTAGACTCTTTAGCCATTTATTCCGATAAAGACGATTCTTCCATACATCTTGCTCTGCAATACAGTGGGTTAGCTGCATTGGAAGACTATCTTCGATCTCGGCAATCTATGTATGTTCAACTCTATTTTCATAAAACTTCTACAGCTTGTGAAGCTATGATGCAGAAACTTGCGTCTCAAATAGGGGTTCATAGTTTACCTGCTGAAATTAAGGAATATGCCACTATAGATGAATATGAAATTCGTCAATTTTTTTCTGAACTCGCTCAAAATCATCTTTTAAAAACTCAATTTTCTAAATTTTCGGCACTTCTGAAAGACCTTTTTGTGAATAGAAAGTTATGGAAGATGGTTTATGAAATTACGGAAGAATCAAATTTCCGCGACTTTCAAAACCATGAATTGCAAGCTGTTACGAAACTTCTCAAAGAGGAGAGTATGGAATTCGAGGTGGTTTCTTCGCATAATGTTCTTACAAAATTAAAAACACAAAAGAGTAAGAAAAAACAAGCGTTGCGTCTAATCAAAATGGATAGCAGACAATTCCCTCGAGTGGAAGCTGTGGAGGATTACTCTGTGTTGAGCAAGGAAAAAGGAGTTCTCTTTCACCGAGTCTACGTTCGTCAGGAAGATGCAAGTGAAGCAAGGATGGTGATTAGAGAAATGCTGGACGCGAAAGATCTTTTTGGAAAATCTTCTGGGTGATTTTTTTTACTCTTAGAAGATAGAAGAAATTAGGATTCTTTCTGGGTTGTTTTTTGTTTGAATATGAAAACCATACAGTCATATGTTGCCCGTCGGGAATAGCCGAATTTTTCTTCCATATTTTTATAAGTTAAAAGAGCTAGGTCCTCTTTCTCTTTATCAACACTTTCGCCTCTTTCAAGCGCAAGCATTGTTTTGAAATTTTGATCTATAACCTTCCTTTTTTCATTGTAAGAGTGCTCTTTAATAGCAACTAAGTAATCGTGAAAAAGTTCGCTGACAACGACATCTTTTTTAGGATTTTCGATACGAAATGCTGCAATTCTACTTAGTAAGTTATTTCTATGTTCGCCTACCGATGCGCTTAGTGGAAGTACGCTTTCGATATCGTTCATCAGTTTTTCAGAAGGTGTGATGTGCGTTCGTGAAACTTCATCCCATATCTTTTCATTTTTTAAAAATGCGACAACATTCATCACATAACGTTCTAATAGACTGCTGTATTCCTTTTCTCCAACCATAGACATACTTTGAATAACTTCGTTTTCGAAAGTTCGAGTAAAATTCTCTTTTAATTTTTCGAGAAAGTAGTTGTTGTTATGGAAGTTGCCTCTTGATTCGAACTGGAGAAATTCATAGACACTGATATCTTTCATAAGATTTTCAATTTCTTCGAAAATAGACATGGGAGTCAGATCTGAATAGTTTGAATTGTGAGCCGCTCGATGTAGTATAGCTTTTAACTCACGAGGACTTGCTCCAAAACGACCTTCATAAATCAAAGTCCCTTGCGATTCTGAAATGATTTTATCTCTTACTTCTTTGAGCAATCCCTGTTCTTGTCTTGTAAAATTGGAAGAGAGTGCTTCATTTTGATAAAGATTCAGTTTGGAAAAAGGATCAAGCCGCGTGATGAGTGTTCTATATTTTGGTGCATACTTTTCCGGATCAGGTTGCTTCAATCGTGTGAGGACTCCCCAGGTGCATAAAGTATTGATTGCATGCGGACATATAGGCTTTATTTTGCGGATAAGCTCCACATCTCTTTTAAAAATAAGCTCTTCTTGTTTTGGTAATAGTAGATAGGGAACAGTCACCAATTCAAAGCGCCCTTTGAATGAGCTAAAATCGGGAATCGATTTGAAGGCATCAAGATGTTTGTCATTGGTTGTTGCAACGAAAATAATATCGAGTCCTGCAGTTCCTGAGGGGAGATTGATAGAACTTTTTTCAATTGCACTGATAAGATATTTGAAAGTTTCGATAGGTCTCTTTAGTAAATCTGAAAATTCGAGAAGACCTCTATTCGCTTCAACGATGGGACCTAAGTATTGATGAAAGTTAATAGCTTGTAGCAAGGAAGGAAGATTTACATAGTTCTTATCAAGTGTGACTTGTTTTTCAAAGGCATCTATTGACATTTGGGGTTCAACTGTGGAAATGCCAACGCGATATTGTTTGGAATAGTAAAATCTTTCAATTTGTACATGCCTGAACACTTTTCCCAAATCACCATGGTAGCTGTTCAACAAATGTTCGAAAATTTCTTGGTTCTTTTTTGATAAGCCATTCGTGAGTATATGTGGCGGTAAAGATACGTCACGCGTATCGCTTTTGTCTCTTTCTCTTAGCCAGGTTTTGAGTTTGTGTTCACGGAAAGGCATAGGAAGTAGAAAAAGGGGATTTTCCTTGAATTCTGAACTGAGCTTTGCAGCTATTTTTCCATCTTCGAGAAGGGCAAATGACGAATGTTTTCCTGTGTAGGTCTCGCGATCTTTTCCAAAGCCAATAGCCTGACTATCGAGCGCGGGATAACTATCTTTGTCTGTGGGAAAGATCCAATTGAATCGGTAGATCGCACCCTCTTCCGTTTTGCTGTAGGCTTCCATAGCGTTGGCGATAGTTTCTACCGTGGAAGATTTTGCAGAACCATTAGGGCCATGAAAGAGAGTGAGCAAGGAATTGAATCCATTGCGAGCAAAGTTTTTTAAAATGTAATAAAATTCATTTTGAAACTGTTCTCCACCGATGATCGGTCCAGCCCGCTCTGTTCCGATGTTGAACATCTTGAAACGGACCTGTTCAGGGTGGAAGAGGCTTGTCACGGTTTCTGTTTCGAAATAGGCAAACGCATCAAGAAGGTACTGTGCTGAGTTTCGAATGAACTTTCGTGGGTTGTGAGAAACTAAGTCGACGTATTCTTGGAAGGTCATGAGTACATTGCGTTTGACGTAGACATCTCTAAATTGATGGGTGATGTCATCGATATAGGCGCGCTTATCGGGCATAAGGTCCTCGCTCGGTCAAAGAGAAATAGGCTTGTTTTTTCTATTATAACTTGGTGGCTGCTGTCTCGTCACTATAGCTACCAATTTAACAAAAGAGTTTCACTAAACTGCATACAATTTCAGAAGGCTGGAATTGTGTGCAGTTTTATTTTTAACCTTTAAAAAGGAAGGAGTATTGCGGAGTGAAGAAGATCTTTATTCTCGATACTAACATTCTGCTAAACGGCCCTAACAGTATTTTCAAATTTGATGATAACGATGTCGTTATCCCTATTTCCGTCATCGAAGAGATCGACCATTTCAAAAAAGATCAAACCGAAACGGGAAGGAACGCCCGTGAAGTCTCTCGGATTCTCGATCGACTGCGGAAAAGGGGCACTCTTTCCCAAGGAATTCCTCTTTTCGAAGAGCGAAACGATTCCGGCCATCTTTTCGTATATCTAGGTCAAGATATGGATATACTCCCTGAGCTTTTGGAAAACAGCACCGATAATCACATTCTAGCAATAGGTCTTACACTTCAGAAAAAGTTTAAAGGTAAAAGAAAAGTCATCATCATTACTAAAGATTCAAATCTTAGAATCAAATCCGATGCTTTCGGAATTGAAGCCGAAGATTTTGAAGCAGATAAAGTCGATATTTCTCATCTCTACAGCGGTGTGAGATCTGTTAAAACAACTGCATCTCTTGTTCATGATTTACACAAAATTGGAGTCATTGCAGCAGACGATTTAGGAATCGGTGAGCAGATTGCTGCAAACGAATTTTTCACACTTGAAAATGAAAAAGATCCAAATCAGAAAGCCTACGGTATCTACGATCCTGAATCCAAACGTATTAAAACTTTAGAACAACGTACAGATAATATTTGGGGCATAGCACCGAGAAACGTAGAGCAGAAATTTGCTATGTCTGCCTTACTCGATGATCGCATTAAACTTGTCACTCTTTCTGGTGGTGCAGGGACTGGTAAAACTTTACTTGCAATTGCAGCTGGACTTTTAAAAACTACCGACGAAGATGTTTATCAGAAACTTCTTGTTGCTCGTCCAATCTTCGCAATGGGTAACGACCTCGGTTTTTTACCGGGTGATCTCGATGAAAAACTGAATCCGTGGATGCAACCCATTTATGACAGTCTGGACTTCCTGTTGGGAGGAAATAATCCTGTTCGACAAAAACGTTTAGGAAAAGGTTACCAAGAGCTCATTCATCAAGGCCTCCTCGCTATAGAACCCCTTACTTATATTCGGGGACGCTCCCTTCCCAACGCATTCTTCGTTGTCGATGAATCACAAAATCTCACCCCCCACGAAATAAAAACCATACTCACACGAGCAGGAGATGGAACCAAAATTGTTCTCACCGGAGATCCCTTTCAAATCGATAACCCCTACATCGACTCCACAAATAATGGTCTGACGTATGTGATCGAACGTTTCAAACATTCTAAACTCGCGGCACATGTAAACTTGCGACAGGGTGAACGGAGTGAGCTTGCGACTCTCGCCGCACAACTTCTCTGAGAAATCTCTTCCAAAAGAAGGGGGCATCGCCGTCTATGCTCCCTTCTTCTCTAATTTTCCAGCCGAGTGTTTTGGATAAAGCCTTTGGATCTAAAAAAATGTTTAATAATAATAGCGTGTTAGCTCGTGTCTTTTTGGAGTTCATAATAAAAGGGCATAAGTGAGGAAGATTAAGACTCCTCCTTGTCTTTTTTCTTGCACTTGAGGTAAGAAGATTAGGCTGCTAAGCAGTAATTAAACATCATATGAGGTGATTTTTTTGGAAGTTATTGGACGTTCAGCGGCTCATCGCTTTGGCAAAGTAAGGCTTGTTGGTGAAGGTATTAATGAGATTACCACTATCCAAGATGCTGTCAGACAAGCAGAGGATATGGGACTTGACCTAATTTTGGTTAGTGATGAGGCTACACCCCCCGTCGTACGTATTGAAGATTTTAAGAAGCTTGAATACGAAAAGAAAAAAGCGAAAAAAGCTAATAAACAGGCTGTGAGTGCTTTGAAAGAAGTGCAGTTTAAAGTCAATATTTCAGAACATGACTTGGCAACTAAGCTTGATAAAATTAACAAGTTTCTTGATCGAGGGGATAAGGTAAAAATCTCGGTTAAGCTCAAAGGTCGTGAGAGAGAAAATCCTGAAAGAGCTTTTGAACTTCTGAAAAAAGTTTCAAGCTCCGTCGAATGCAAGGTGAACTTCATTCCAGGTCCTATTGCGATTTCAATACTTGAACCTGTGAAGAAAACTACAAAGAAAGTAACTTCTTCTAAGAAAGAAGAAGAACCTAAATTCTCCGTATAATTTTCTCCGTATAAAAGCCAATCTGAGAGTCACATCATCTTGATCGAGTCTGAGCAAGCGAGGACGAAGTTGGGAGATCTCAGATTGGGCTCTCGCGAAGTAATATTTAAAAATTTCAAGGGACAGTTTAAATCCTCAACATTGACGTAGTCAAAATTTTAGCTTCTAATAAATAATAAGACCTAAATCAATCGACATAGGCAATAGCGAGGGTTTTATAGACGCCTTTGCATTCCTATCGATAAATCCTGGGAGTTATTTTTTTATGAAAAGAATAGCTGAAAACCGATACCCGCATTCCGCAACCCTTTTTAAATTTTGTAAAGAAGCTCTTGCTCTACGTTTAGACTCACAAGCAAGAGTCATAGATCAAGATGTAGGAGCTATTCTTTCCTATGATCCTGCAGATTGTAGTCACTGGAAGAAGGGTAAAAAGAATATACGTTCACTCACCACACTTAAAAACCTTGCAAATTACTTACAAATCGATGAGACCTTACTTATAGAGCTGGCATCTGGAAAAATAGATCTCGAAGAAGCTGTCTTTGAATTTAAAGGTTACGGATCTTTTTCCTTTCAAAAGCATAATCTAGAAAATTTTAAACCCTTTGAGGATACTTTTCGTCTTAGTAAAAATTCAGTAGCAAAAGTTGCTGAAATTTTGGTTCATAAGGGATCTTTTGATGAAGCTCCTGTATATCTACCTGAAGTTTTCAAACAGTTTAAAAACATAGATATCATCCATGACCCCAATTTAGAAAAAAATATAAAAACCGATTACATGGAGTCCGACAATAACATCCAAGCTAAGATTTATTACAGAGATGCTGGCATAAGGCCTTACACACGTTTTCTTATGGCTAAAGAGCTTTTTTTCTTTTTATGTAAAACACAAAATTCTCTTGTGAAAGACTTCGTAAAACTTCCTGAAGATATTTTGGATGTACAAGCCAATATTTTTGCAGGATCTTTGCTTATTCCAGGAAGTCTTCTCAGAAAAGAAGTCGATAGATTGGACTCCTCTTTTGATATTATCAGTCAACTCACACGTGTTTTCTGGGTTTCTAAAGCCCTAATGAGCAAACGCTTGAGTGACTATATGGATCGTGTGAATTGATCTGATTATTTATCTCTTTTGTCTGGCTTGCCTTTTTTAATATGTGTCCCATGTGTTGTTATAGAAAGCATCAAATTTGCGTTCTCAGTGAAAAATTTTTGCAATTGTGGATAACGTTCATGAAATTGATAAGCCCAGTACAACTGTCTTCGAGGATGCTGGTGATATACAATCACTTTGAGAACAGCTACTTCTTCTTCTGATAAATTATTCTGATGAGCCATGTCCAAGTGTTCTTTTGCATAAGTTCGCAACTGTTCATCGAGGAGGTGGTGTTTTTTACGAGCATCTTCAAAATCTACTTTTTGTGTTTCATTTTCGAAAAGTTCCTGGAAGTGTTGCCAGGAGCTTGCAAGCAGATTTAAACTCTTTATACGCTTTCCAAAATGTTTGATAATTATCGTAACCTGACTCAAGGGATGTGTTTCAGAAAGAAGATGCGCTGCTTTTGTCTCTGTTGGAAGATCTACCAATTCCGAATCCTGCTCTTCCAAATATGCGTTGAGAATCGTTTCCCAAGCTTCCGCTTGTGAAGATTCGTGGAGTTTTTGTAATATGGGTTTATCTCTTCTCCCTTTTTGAGATAGGAAAGGAAAGACTAAGGCATCTCTTGGTGTAAGGTTTTGAGTTTGTCTAATATTCCAATTATGAATATCAAACTCGAAGCTGATTTTAATGGAATTCATAGAATTCTCACCAGGTAGAAGTCGGATTATATTTTTTTCTGCAAGAGAGATGAGTGCTTCTCGAAGTCTATCTTCATTATAACCCATCAAAGACGAAAATTCGGAATGCGTCGTTTGTATCTCATCCATTCCTGAAGCAGCACAATTGATCATGTAAAGAACAATAGCGTACTGTGGAGAACTTAATCCGGAGAGTGCGAGGATTTTAAAACCAGCATCTTTCATAAACTTGTTCAGTTGCATACTCAATCCTTATCTTTTGATTTGCGAATTTTATTCCGAAACTTTGAATGCTGCTAAAATTTGTCCTGAATCAACCTGCTCTCCTTCGCTTACTTTCAATTCTTGAATGATCCCGCGGCCTTGTGCGTTGATCACAAATTCCATTTTCATAGAATCAAGTATAAACAAAGATTGCTGATCTTCAACGGTGTCTTCTGCTTGAACCAAAATACGCAATATCCGACCAGGTACAGGGGAAAGAATTTGATTTGAGTTCTTTGCTTGGCTTCCACCCTGTGAGGCACTTTTGTTTTCAACAAATTTAGAGAATACTTTTCCATGTATCTGTATATAAAAAATGCGTTTGCTTATATCTTTTGCAGACGCATAGAAAAAACGAGTTGCATTTTTTCTAGCTTCCCCGAAACAAATTTTTATAGGGGATTCTTGGGAAAAAATGCGTTTTTGCTCGTAAATAACCTGTATATGTTCATCCTTTGAATTGGAATCCCCTTTCTTTCCTGAGAAAATGGATTCAATTTTTTTGCTTAAAACGGAGCTATCTTCTTCGTTTATATTTAGAAAAGAACCTCTGCTTTGAAGTTCATTTAACAAAGTTTGAGCTAAGGCGTTTAAAGAAGATTCTTTCAACTTTGAAAAAAGTTTAGGACCCTGTTTTTTGATATAATGAGTATCGATAGGTCCTTTTCTAAACTCAGGATCTTTCAAGACTTCTTGCAGAAATTCTAGATTATTCGCGGGACCTGCAAAAAAACTTTCTTGTAAAACTTGCAGGAGACGCTCTATTGCACTTTCTCTGTTGTCCGCGCTTACAATCAATTTAGCAATCATAGGATCGAAACGTGATGTGACTTCATCTACAGTATCAATACCAATATCCCAACGGACCCCAGGTCCAAAGAAAGGAATAAAACTAAAAATTTTTCCTGGTGAGGGGAAAAAATTTTGTGAAGGATCTTCTGCATAAAGACGAACTTCAATAGAATGCCCGCGAGCTTTTAAATGTTTAAATGCATCAGGTACAGATTCTCCTTGCCCCACACGAATCTGCCATTCTACGAGGTCTAAACCAAAAACACTCTCAGTGACGGGATGTTCCACTTGAAGGCGAGTGTTCATTTCCAGAAAGAAAAAATCTTGTATATCTTTACTGCGAGAATTTTCAGACCAATCTAATAAAAACTCGATGGTCCCACAGGAGCTGTACCCAACTTCTTTACTCAGAAGCAGAGCATACTTATACAAACTTTCGCGAGTCTTTTCAGTCAGTCCTAAAGCAGGAGCTTCTTCAAGAATCTTCTGATAACGTCTTTGAAGTGAACAATCTCGGTCTCCGATCGTTATAAGATTTCCTTGGAGATCGCCAAGAATTTGCACTTCAATATGCCTAGATTGAGAAATGCAACGTTCGAGCAAGAGGGTACCATCACCGAAAGCATTCAAAGCTTCTGAAAATGCTTGTTGCGCTTTTACATATAGCTCTTTGCGAGACTCTGCTACACGCATTCCCTTCCCACCACCACCCTTTGCAGCTTTGAGCAATATAGGATAGCCAATTTTATCCGCAAGTTTGATCAAATGAGCTTCCTCTACGTCGGTAGGAACGCTCACACCTTGTATGCAAGGAACTCCAAGTTTAATTGCTAAACTTCTTGCATCCGATTTATGTGCCATAGCTTTTATAGCTTTAGGAGGAGGGCCGAGCCAAATCAATTTTGCATCGAGAACTTTTTGTGCAAAATGCTCATTCTCGGAAAGAAATCCATATCCAGGATGTATAGCATCAGCTCCTGATTGCTTTGCAAAAGCAATCATCAGATCTCCGTCGAGAAAGAGAGAAACTGATTCATTTTCAACGAAAATAAATTCGTCAATAAGACCAGATAAAAATGCGGGAGTTTCTTTTTTCCCACTTATGCAGGACGTGCTTATCCCCATACGTTTTGCAGTGAGAGCAACCCTTCTGCAAATGTCTCCTCGATTTGCGATAAATATTTTTCGAATAATCCGCTTCATCACAGCGCCCAATCATCAGGAAGAGTTTGTACCCAATAGGGTTTAGTTTTATTTAATATAGCACTCAAACCTTTTTGCCCTTCTTCTCCTGTTCTTGCTTTTGCAATAGCCTCTGTACATGTAAGCTGCATTCTGGGATTTTTAAAGGCTCTTAACAGATGCTTAAACTCCTTTTGAGCTTGAGGTCCCCCTTTTAAAATCTCTTGCACAACTTCTCTAACTACATGTGAAAATTGCTCCTGTGACGCTATTTTATTCACAAGCCCTACCCTGAGTGCCTCTTCGCAGGAGAAGGCTTCTGCAGTTAAACCAAAGTGAACCAAAGAAGATCGACCAATTTTGTCTAACAAATAAGGGACAATCATGGCAGGTAGAAGTCCCACTCGTACTTCTTTCAAAGAGAAGGAACTTTCTATGGATGCAATTCCAATATCACAGCAAGCGATAAGACCAAGTCCTCCTCCTGCTGTGTTTCCGTGGATTACGGCAATAGTTGGGAAAGGGATTTCAGCAAGAGCTTCAAAAACTTTTGCAAGGTTTTGCGCGTCAGAAATATTCTCTTCATAAGACATTTTTGCTGAAGCCTTCATCCAATGCAGATCTGCTCCTGAGCAAAAATGCTTTCCATTCCCCCGAAGAATAAGAAGTCGACATGTGCTTCTCTTCTTTACGCTTTCGAAGTTGTCTAAAAGATCATGAATCATATCTTCATTCAAAGCATTGGCTTTATCTGGTCTGTTCAGTGTTATGAGGGCTATTTCATAGTCCTGTCTTGCCTCAATTTTTTGAAACTCTAAAAGTACAGATGTATTCATTACTTCCTCTATTCATGAAACTTCGTATTGTGCGTCGCCTTCCTTCCCATCCTCTCGCGTGAAAGTCTGAGCGAAGAGAAGACGAAGTCGAGAGACCTCCAGTTAACTCTCGCGTCTTACCAGTTGGGCAAATATTATCAACTCTTCAAGACGCTAAACGGAACAAAAATCTTCTGCCTCAAAAGAGCCTGAGAAAAAGTCTTCCCCTGTGCATCTGCACGTAAAGAGCGACTCCCACCTCCACCTAAACTTTGTTCAAGAAGAAAATTCAAACCTTGCAAAGCATCCAATCTAAACCGAGTTACCTGACCTGCACAAAATTCCTGAAACAAATTTTTAATTCTCTGTGCGGTTAAGTGATTTTTCAAAAACTCATAAGCCTGTGCATTGCGAGCAATCACTCCTATATTGACGGTATCTCCTTTGTCACCACTGCGTGCTAAACAGATTTGTTCAAAGTAAACCCACTCTCCTTTTTCAACGTCTTTGTAATCGAAAGTTTCTTCTAAAGTTTTATCCGCAAACTTTGCTAACTGATCGGAACTAGGGCTTGCTTTATAATTTCCTATAACCTGCTCGCTGAAAATCAACTCCTCACCGTTGCTAGCAATTCTTGCATGAACCAAATTCTTAGGCATAAGAGCAGGCCAATAACTCACAACGCTGTGAATTTTTCCTATGCCATCACTCAACACAGTAACGCCAGGAGGGCCGCTTAAAATAAGGGCTGAAATCAACTTGCGGAATGTTTTCAAATCACCTTCGGAGCGAGATCTAACATTGAGACGTAGTAAAACTTCGCTTGCCTCGTCTTGATGTCCTAAGGAGCGATGGCATGCATTCCATCCTAAATAATCAGTACTGCTTTCCACGAAAGATGAAACTTTGCAACGCTTCCAAAAAATCTTGGCAAAAGTTTCAGCTTTTTTTCGTGCGTGAGGACCTGAAATCAAAATGCAACCGCTGCATTTAAATCCATCTTTGTAGGCCATCGAAACTTTGTAAAAAGGAGTTGGTTCGTAGCCTTTAATCCCACTCACATGTACTTTATTTGTTTCTAAAGCTTTTAATTGCACCGTTGAGAAATCTGCGACAACATCCGGAGTAATATATGAATGGGGATCTCCCATTTCGTAAAATAATTGTTCGCGAACAGTATCGATACTGACAAGACCACCCGTGTTTTCATGCTTTGTGATGACAAAAGAACCGTCTTCACTCATTTCTACAAATGGAAAACCGATCTCATCATAAGTCGGAACTTTTTCCCAATCTGAAAAATTCCCTCCACTTACCTGTGTTCCACATTCAATCAAATGACCCGCTATAATTCCGCTTGCTAGCTTGTTCCAATCTCTTTCAGACCAGTTGAATTCATAAATCATGGGAGCAAGTGTGATTCCTGTATCGGTCACTCTGCCTGTGATGATGATGTCAGGATTCCATTTGCGTAAAGCTTCCACAACAGGCATCGCACCGAAATAAACATTCGCAGCTTCAAGTTGATTTTTTACAGAAGAGAAATCTTCTCCTGTTTCCATGTTGACAAATTGTGCGCCTTTTTTTTCCAACTCGTCGATCTCGCTCAGAATGTTGTCACCATAGACAACGGCTATTTTAGGATTCAAACCTAAACTTTGTGCCATGTCTTGAATAGCTTTTGCGCAAGACTTCGGATTGATACCCCCTGCGTTTGTTATGAGTTTTGTCTTGTTTTTTAGAAGTTGAGGAAGTACTTCCTTTAACATCGAAACGATGTCATAAGCGTACCCTTTTGTGGGGTCCGAGGAATATTGTTTTTGCATAATAGACATTGTGATTTCTGCAAGGAAGTCGATACTTATATAATCAAGATGCCCCCTTTCAACCTGTCGTTTCAGCGCAAAAGGATCATCACCCCAAAAACCACCAGCATTTCCAATTTTGAGCGTCTTTGTTCGACTCATTATCTTTCCTTTTTTTGAACAACAAGAATCAGTAACACCATCAAAAAAAAGAGGCTTTGGAACTCTTTGTCCCCATTCCGTCAAAGCTAAATTACATGCGAAAAATCCCAAATTTTGTTTTTGGCCACTCATAGTGCAAAGTTGAAGCAAGAACTTTCGCAATTACATCTCGGCTGTTTCTAGGATCAATGATCCCATCATCCCAAAGACGAGCGCTTGCATAATACGAATCACCTTCTTTCTCATATTTTTTTTGAATTTTGCTTTTCAACAGCTCTTCATCTTCTTTTGCGAATATTTCTTTTTTAGCTTTAAGTTGTTGTTCTTTTATAACAGCAAGAACATCAGCAGCCTGTTGCCCTCCCATCACGGAAATACGTGAAGAAGGCCATGTAAAAAGATAGTTCGGGTCAAATGCTCGACCACACATTCCGTAATTTCCAGCTCCGAAACTTCCGCCTATGATCATCGTAATTTTGGGAACCCCTGCATTCGCAACTGCATGCACAAGTTTTGCTCCATGCTTTGCAATTCCTTGATGCTCATATTTTTTTCCAACCATAAAACCTGTTATGTTTTGTAGAAACACGAGGGGAATATTTTCTTGACAACAGAGTTCTATGAAATGAGTTCCTTTCAGTGAGCTTTCGGAAAACAAAACGCCATTGTTTCCTAAAATTCCGACAGGAATACCCTTAATGTGAGCAAATCCACAAACTAAAGTTGGTCCCCACTCTTTCTTAAATTCAAAAAATTCTGATGAATCGACGATGCGTGCAATAATTTCTTTGATATCGTAGGATTTCGTAAGTTCCGTAGGTAATATTCCCAATATGTCATCCGCATCATAGGCAGGTTCTTCGGATTCTTTGAGAAGAACAGGAGCATGAGATCGTTTTCCCAAACGTGAGATGATGTCGCGCATAAGCAATAGAGCATGCTCATCGTTCTCTGCTAAATGATCGGCAACTCCACTGATGGAAGTATGTACATAAGCTCCACCCAACTCTTCTGCTGTAACGCTTGCTCCTGTTGCTGCTTTTACAAGAGGAGGGCCTGCCAGAAATATAGTTCCAGTATTTTGTACAATAATACACTGGTCACTCATTGCGGGAATATAAGCGCCACCTGCAGTGCAAAATCCATGAACAACGGATAATTGAGGAATCCCTTCTGCACTCATACGTGCCTGGTTGTAGAAAATTCTTCCGAAGTGATCCCGATCAGGAAAAACCTCATCTTGCATTGGTAAAAATGCACCGCCAGAATCTACGAGGTACACACAAGGCAGTTTGTTTTTTTGTGCAATTTCTTGTGCTCTGAGGTGTTTTTTTACTGTGATGGGATAGTAAGTTCCACCTTTTACAGTTTGATCATTTGCAACAATCATGCAAATGCGACCATGAATCTGACCAAGTCCAGTTACAATACCACCGGAAGGAACAAGATCCTCATACAATTCATGCCCAGCTAAAGTAGATAATTCCAGAAACTCACTTTCAGAATCGATAAGAGCGGTAATGCGTTCTCGTGCGGTTAGCTTACCTCGATCTTTCTGTTGTTGTATAGCTGCTGAGCCGCCTCCTAATTGTGTTTGTTCAACAATCTTTCGGAATTTCTCGACTGTTTTTAAATGAAAAGCATGCTGTTTTTTAAATTGAGGATCTTGAGTTCGGATGTTGCTTATGAGCTTCATGAAAAATTCTCCGAATAGGAAAAGTTGAGCACATCAGACTTGAAAGGGTGTTAAATCCGTCCATGTTTCTAAATGTGCAGCCTCCTCTCCAAGCAATTCTTTCAAAACTAAACCCGTTACTTTCACGTCACCTATAGATCTATGTCGTGCTTCAAATTCAAAACCATAAAATTCAGCTAAAGAATCCAAACTTTTGCGCTCCAATTGAGATAAATACTCACGAGCCATTTTAAGCGTACAAAAGACGGGCCATTCGATATCAATTCCCTGACGCAGGCATTCCGCTTTCAAAAAACCCATATCGAAACTCGCATTATGTGCAACTAAAAGTGAGCCTTCGATGAAATTAAGAAAGCGAGGCAATATCTCTTGTATTGTAGGTTTTCCTATAAGCATATCGGGACTTATACCCGTCATACGTTGCACAAGATCCGATATAGGAAAGGGACATGCAATCAGAGAAGAGAATTCTTCAACAGGTTCCAGGTTCAAATATTTAATCGCACCAACTTCTATAATGCGGTCTCTATTGGAATCCAACCCAGTTGTTTCAAAGTCGAAAATTACAAAGGGATAATTGCGAAAACGAGAAAAGGGGTCGATGCGAAAACGTAAAGAACGTCTCAACATCAAATCTTCTACAAGGTCATTTGTATTTTCATTTTTAATCGGATAAAAAACCGACTTGAATACGGAAAGATCCAATCCCATCAGCTGTGTCATACAAACTTTCTACGGCGTATCCAGATAACAGAAGCGCATAACATTAAACATCCCAATAAACTTAACCACGGATACTCGAGTGATTCCTGAAGTGCATAAAGAAAAAACGCAATAGGATACAAAAGCGTTCGTACAGTTACTTGTAAAAAGGGAGAAACCTTAATGAGATCTGCAAAAGGCTGACTGTGATTATAATAAAATTCTACGAAATCATGCCCAAGTTTAGTGCGTTCTAAAATGTGATCGCGTCCCCATCTAAAAATATCAACATCTTTAGCAAGCGGTGAACCATAAGCTGCAGACACAATAAAGCATCGAGGGTCCCCTTGTCTCGCTTCATCTCCACCATTCGCTTCTGTGAGTGAGAATGTTTGAATAGGGGTTCCTTGAAGGCATTCCTGTTGAACTCCCCTCTGATACTGAATGGCAACGGTATATGTTTCATCGGGGGTTAGCCCTGTAATAGTGTAACTTCCATTATTATCTTGCAAGGAAAAGGACTGAATCATGGCGTTACCTGATTGCTTGTCTGAAATCCAGGAAGTGTTACCCGAACTACAACTGATGCAATCCCCTCCTCCTTGGAAGTTGGAATTAAAGAAACAGCTTGTGTCTTCGGTATAATTGGAAGAATTTCCTGCAACAAACGCATCGAGTGGGACATTAACAGCATCAGGGGTGAAAACCATAATCAAGACTTTAGAGGGCGTTTGGTTTATAGCAGGATTGCTTGTAGGTGTATAATCTACACTTTCAGGTTCCCATGAGAGTACCAATGATTTATTTGTAGATGTGAGCTTAAAGTTGACAGGTGCAGCATCGGGAGAAGAGAAAATCTGTTGAACATCTGTTGTTTTTTTTGTGTTGTATGAAGTCGCATCTTTTACTGGATCTGCATAAGTTCCATTTGCATACTGAACAAATTGCGCCCCTACGGTAAGAATTGCAGGATTAGGTGCTCCTGCTTTTGATTGATCCCCTATAGTTAAAATATCGGAAAATGTTTGTACGGGTGAATAGTTGGTGTTGGAATAGATATTAATATTATACGTAATCTTATTCGCAAATGTCGTCGCACTAGTTTGGCTTGAAGTGATCTTGCCACCGTTGGAAATATAGTCCCAATAGAAGTAGGGATTCACATTGTTTGTTGATAAAGAATTTCCGTTATTGCTTGAACTTAATTGAGGACTGTTAAGAATGGGAAGAGTGTTTGTAAATTTTGTAAAAGTAATAGCAAGATTGTTTTGTAGATCGTTCGGGTCTAGAGATTTTACCTGATTATTGCTAGTCTGTGAGGCGTTATAAATAACTCCGCTAATCTCAACTTTCAGGTTTACCCTGTTCCAATTCCCATTAGCGTCGGTATATATAGTGTAACTAGTGATTTCAACCTGCTGCGCATAAAGAGAACTTGTCAGAAATAAAAACAAACTGCTTAAAAGAACCTTCACGGTATTCCTCATTCGCTATAAATACTTAATAATCAAGGACTCGACTATTAGACCATGATTAGACTGGGTCTGAGAAGACCTTAGTTGAGGCTGAAATTCCCAAGTCAAGGCTAGACGAAAGCCAAAAAACTATGTTAAACAAACCCCAGCTATTTTTTATTGTGCGTTAAAATCAACGGAGTGCCCATGGCAGTTCATATCAGACTTCAGCGTAAAGGAACCCTGAATCGTTCCTTTTTTCACCTAGTAGCAGCCGATCATAAGGCTCGTAGAGATGGAAATTTCATTGAGAAATTAGGATATTACGATCCAAATCCAAAAGATTCAACAATCCACATCAACCAGGAAAGACTCCAGTACTGGTTTGAGCGCGGTGCTCAGCTTTCTGATGCTGTAAAAAGTATGGTTAAAGTTCAGAAGATTAAACTTAGCCGCAAAAAAACAGCTTAGGCCTCATGACGAATTGGAAAAGCATAGGAAAGGTCGGTTCAGCCCAAGGGTTGAGCGGATCCTTTTTTTTGGTCGGAAATCGAGACCATGACCCCTCTGGTGAGGACCTCGTAATCGGCGAGGATCCGAGCTGTGGCATTCCCGTATACCTCGACACAAAAAAATATGTCCAGGGACAGTGGGTTCTCAAACTCCGTGGAATTGAAGACCGAAAGGCTCTCGAAGACATTCGAGGTCAAGCGCTGTGGATCGACGCTGGTGAGGACATATCCAACCCTCTTGTAGGTCTTGAGGTTGTGGATAGGAACAACTTCAAAATTGGTAAAGTTGTTGAAGTCACTAACCATGGCGCAAGTGACATTGTCGTTATTGAAAATGAAGCAAATAAATTTGTAGATCTGCCACTCATAGCAGATTTTTTTATTCTCCCTCCCACAGACTTTCTAAAACTCCAGATTCCACAAAGTGATTTCGAAGATCTCTGGTACTAGCTACCAAGAAGGGAGAGGGAGGTTTGGAGGGGCGAGGAGGGAACCGTCGCTCCTCCAAGACTATGGGTAACCACAGGACAGTGGATTATTATCAGTATGGATGAATCAATGAACAAAATGAAAATATATACCATCAGCATCCACCCTCAATTTATATATAGCTACTTTCAGTTCGGTGTTCTCAAATCGGCTCAAGAAAAAAACTTAATTTCTATCGAATCCATCAATCTCCGTAACTACGCTATAGACAAACATGGTTCCATAGACTCTCGTCCTTACGGGGGAGGAGACGGTATGGTTATGCGACCAGAACCACTCGCAGCAGCTGTAAAAACTATTGAAAATCCATATGTGATACTTACTAGCCCTCGTGGAAAAATCTGGAAGCAATCCGAAGCAAAACGTTTATTGAAAATAGAAAAACCACTTATTTTTATTTGTGGACGATTTGGTGGTGTCGATGAACGTTTTATTGAAAAATATGTAGATGAAGAAATCTCCCTCGGAGATTTTATTCTTTCCGGTGGCGAACTCGCTACACTTGCGATTATTGATTCAATGATCCGCTTTATTCCTGAAGTTCTAGGACATGAAGAAAGTGCACAGATCGATTCTTTTTCTGAACAGCTTGAAGGAAAGCTCGAATTCCCACTCTACAGTAAACCGCAAACTTTCGAAGGCTCCGAAGTTCCCGAAGTCCTTCTTTCAGGAAACCACAAAGCTATCGAAGAATGGCGTGATGCAGAATCCCAACGTATCACGAAGAAATGTCGCCCTGATCTTCTTAAATAAGTCTTTCTCCATTTTTCACACCCCTCTCAACCCCAGCTAAAACAATTCCGCCATCACGATCTGAAAACCCAGTCACCAAAACTTCCGACCTTATAGGCCCCACTTGCTTTGGTGGAAAATTGCAAACACATAAAACCTGTCTGCCAATCAAAGTCTCGCGATTATACAACTTCGTAATCTGGGCGCTGGATTTCTTAATCCCCAACTCGCCGAGATCCACCATAAGTTTGTAAGCAGGCTTACGAGCTTCTGGAAAATCTTCGCATTCAATAATAGTTCCAACCCTCAATTCAACTTTTTCAAAATCTGCCCAAGAAATAGATGTCATTTTTAAGTCCCCTAATTTCGTGCTACCTTTAGCGTTCATTTTCAAAAGAGATTGCGCATGAACTCCCATGAAAAAATAAACAAACTCGCAGAAGATATACTCCTTCACAAACGAAAATACTATTCTGGTCATCCCCTTATTAGTGACGTGGAATACGACCGTTTGGAAGATCAGCTCCGTTCTTTAGCGCCGGATCATCCTGTGCTCAAGATGATAGGAAGCGATTCTCCACAATCTCAAGATAGCGAAAAAAAAGTTTCCCATGATCCGCCCATGCTTTCTCTCGCGAAAACCTATAACTTCGACGAACTTATTTCATGGACTAAAAATCGGGAAATCGTCGGAACTTACAAATTAGATGGCGTAGCTCTGAGTTTGGTTTACACAGATGGAAAATTGCATCTCGCAAAAACGCGAGGCAACGGTTCGGTAGGTGAAGATGTCACCAGTAAAATCCGATGGGTTCAAGACTGTCCTTCAAAAATAAACACATCCTCTCAAGTGGAAGTGCGTGGCGAGCTCTATTGCACAGAAACACAGTTTGCTCATCTCTTCAAAGAAATGGAAAATTTAAATCTCGAGAAACCTTCCAATCCACGCAATATCGTTGCAGGAATTTTAGGCCGCAAACAATTCGGAGAACTTGCTCGATTTTTCAACTTTTCTGCGTTTGAAGTTCTCTTTTCAAAAGCCGTTGAAAAAGAATTTCACACGGAAATAGAAAAATTTAAATGGCTTAGCAAACATTCCTTTAGAACAACAGAAATAGCATTGTTAAAAAATTCCGAACAGATTCAATCTTACCTAAATCATGCGAAAGAATTTATGGTTGAAAGTGAAATCGGAATGGACGGTGTTGTTTTCAGTTACAATGATTTAAACTTTCATGAGGAACTGGGAGCAACCTCCCATCATCCCCGCTATAAAATGTCCTTCAAATGGGCTGGTGAAACAGGAGTTTCAACAATCGAAGCCTTCAAATGGCTCACATCTCGTCTTGGAATAGTTACTCCAGTTGCGGTTATTAAACCCATATATCTCAGTGGTGCAACGATAACCAATGTGACTTTGCACAATGCTTCTTTCGTAAAATTATTTAATTTGAAAATCGGTGATGAAATCGAAATCATTCGTTCCGGCGAAGTAATTCCGAAATTCTTAAAAGTAAACAAAGAAGCAAAAGGACATTACCAATTTCCTAAACATTGTCCTTCCTGTGAAGGATCTCTTACATATGACGAAGTGCGACTTCTTTGTAACAATACAGATTCCTGTCCTGCTCAGCAAATGCAGGCCATTTTAAATTGGATTGCTTCTGCAGAAATCGATTCTCTGAGTGAAAAACGTCTTCAGGAGATGCTGAAGTTGGAAATGGTAAAACATCTTTCCGATTTGTATACGTTGACCGAAGAAGATTTAATGAAATTGCCTCTTACTAAAGAAAAGATGGCGCAGAAACTTTTTCAGAATATTCAAAACTCTAAAAAAATTCCTCTTGTAAATTTCCTAACAGGCTTAGGAATTAACGGAATGGGAAAAACATCTTGGGAAGCTTTGCTTGCACATTTCGGTTCTTTGGATAACTTAAGAAATGCGAGTGTTGAAGACATTATTTCTGTAGAGGGTTTTGCAGAAAAAATGGCACATCAAATTGTGGAAGGGTTGAAAACAAAAAAAACAGATATCGAAAAATTGTTTGAAGTGGGGGTGAGCCCTGCTCCCTATATTAAAAAACATAAAAATCTGAACCTTCCTCTCAGTGGAAAAACTTTTGTAATCACAGGGACTCTTTCTCGACCTCGTGAAGACATAGAAAAAGCTATAGAAGAAGCAGGTGGAAAAGTTGTGGGTGCTGTTTCTTCAAAGGTAACAGCGGTGATAACAGAAGATGTAGATTCGACATCTTCCAAGGCGAAGAAAGCCCGAGACCTGGGAGTTCCGTTCTGGTCGGAAAAAGAACTCAGTAAGTATCTCTAGGCTGCATCTAAATGTTCACCAAACCAGTTTAAAAGAGTCTCTTCTCCAAGTTGTTCGTAAACATAGTCTAAAAAAAGACGAGTTTGATTTTCAAAATCTGTGCTCACTATAGGCTGGTCTTCCACCACATTGGGTACATGATGGATAAAGTGCCCGAAATAACTCTGACAAAAATCTGCATAATCGCGAGTGAAAATGATAAAGGCATGCCACATTTCATCTATCATTCTCATCTCTTCATGCATGACGCAGATAAAGTCGAGATCTAAGTTGTGAGGATTTTGTGCTTTATCCCACTCATGTTTACGACCGAGCCAAAGATATTTCAGCAACTCCTCAAAAAGATAGTCCGCTTTGTCCTGATGCTGTGGATACAATTCATGAAAGCGAAGGAGTACCCGAGGATTCTTATAAGTTAAAACATCTTTGAGCTGCGGTACTTTCATGTCTCAAATTCCTGTACAGCATTTGCAACGGATGCCTTTTTTAAGTTTCGCCTGCACGATTTTTTCAATCAGATTTACTTTCATAAAAGTCTCCTTAGTGATTATTGTTTCTATAAATAACTCTATCGGAACTTCGATTCTAGAGTCCAATAACTTAGAATTATGAGTGTGATAAGAAAAACTTATATGTGAAATATCATTTTTTCTTTTGCAAACGCCCAAGAACCGTTTTGTAACCATGATAAGGTTCATCTTTCAAAAATCTTGCAACACGAGTGATCGTAGCAAGGCTCGAACCAACCTGACTTTCAATTTCCCTATAGGAAAGTTCTCCTTCATGCAAAGCTTGAACGACCTGCCAACGCTCCTCCAAAGTTTGTATCTCACTCGGGGTGCAAAGATCCCTCATGAAATTGTCAAATTCCTTCTGTGTTTTAATCTGTTCAAAAGCTTTGAATAAAGAAACAGCCATAATTTCACCTTGACCTTAATGTTTTAGTGTTTTAATACGTTAAAACAAATTTTTGGACCCTTTAAAGGAGTAGACCATGTTTTCCAGAATGAGCGTATGTCTTTTCATCCTAACCCTTTCAAGCACAGTTAAAGCTGGCGATAAGATTGGAATTTCTTTAACTATCGGACACCCTGCGTTCGATCGAAACATCCAAGGTATACAGGATACCTTAGAAAAAAACGGAATTAAAAAGGAAGATATCATCATCCAAAACGCGCAGGGAAATCCCGTTTTGGCAACCCAAATTGCTCAAATGTTTTCGAGAGATCGAAGAATTGCCATTCCCTTGGGGACTATAGCGGCGCAGGCTTTTTTAGGTCTTAAAAAACAAAAGAACTTTGATGTTGTTTTCAGCTCTGTAACAGATCCGTTAAGAGCAGGGCTTGTGAAAAGTCTGGAGAAACCCGAAGCAAATATAACCGGAGTCTCTAATAACGTAGCTGCTCTTAAACAATTACAATTCATTAAAAAGGTAATGGGCAAACAAAATTTAAAAATTGCTCTTTTGTACAATCCAAGCGATGCAAATTCTATATCTGCTGTCAGAGAAGTAGAGGAAGCTGTTGAAAAAGAAGCTCTGACTTTGATCAAAGCTCCCACAATCAAGCTTGCAGATATGCTTAGCCAAGTTCAGAAGGTGCTTAAAGAAGCTGACCTCATTTTTATACACAATGACAACCTTGCTCTTTCTGCTTTAGGTGGGATTCTTAAAATTGCAGACAAAGCTAAAAAACCCGTGTTTACAAGTGATGTAGACACAGTGACTTTAGGGGTCTTGGGAGCTTTGGGTGCAGATCAGTATGAGTTGGGACGTCAAACGGCAGAAAAAGTTCTGAATATTCTAAAGGGAAAGAGAGTGAGTGATATTCCTGTTTCCTATCCTGAACGGGTTATTGAGAAGCTGAACGAAGCCCAGGCAAAAAAACTTGGCTTGTCTTCTTAATGAAAGAGTCCGCCGTAGCCTTGGCGTAGGCGGAAGCAAATAAACACACGCAAAACAACAGAGACGCTCATGCTAAACATAAACGAAATCACAAATATCACAGAACTAGGTCTCATCTACAGTCTTGTAGCAGTCGCTATTTTTCTCAGCTTCCGAGTTCTTAACTTTTCCGACCTTACAGTCGATGCAAGCTTCACGCTCGGAGCTGCAGTTTTTGCTACTGCTATAAACTCCAACTTCAATCTCCCATCCGCTCTTATTCTTAGCTTTCTCTCAGGAGCTTTAGCTGGAATAGCAACATCCACTCTTGCTTTAACTCTAGGATTTGGAGATTTGCTAGGAAGTATCCTCATTATGTATGCTTTATACTCCATAAATTTTCGAATCGTGGGGTCTTCCAATCTTGTCATCAATCAGGAATTACTAGCTTCTGATAGCATTTTTTTCTTAGCAACTTTTATAATAGTCACCTTTCTTATTCTTTTCACTCTTCTCAAATCGGAAACCGGCATGAGTCTTCGTGGGGTAGGAATCAATTCCCAACTTCTCAGTCAGTATGGTTTTCCTCTTCAAAGACTGAGATTTTTCGGTATTGCTCTCAGCAACGCTCTCGTTGCTTTAGGTGGTGCCCTCTTTACTCTCGTTTCAGGTTTCTACGATATCAATATAGGGAGTGGAACCTTAATTGCAGGGCTTGCATCTTTGGTAATTGGAGAAAGCATTTCTAAAAATATAAGTTTCGCTCTTATTCTATGCGTTTTAGGAAGTGTTATTTATCGACTTGCCATACACATGGGCTTTCATTCTGGAAATTTCGGACTTATAGCAACTGATTTGAACATGATCACTGCAGTCATGCTCGTTGGATTTTTATTAATCCGACGTCTATCGAGGAAAGAAAGCTATGTTAGAGTCTAAGCAAATAAAAATATCGTTTTCAAATAAAATTCTTTTTGAAAATCTTTGCTTCAAAGCTCAGCAAGGTCAAATTCTCATGTTGCTTGGCAAAAACGGATCTGGCAAATCGACCTTGCTAAAACTCATTCGCGGAGAAATACAAAGCCAATCCGGCGAAATTATTCTGTTTGAAAAAGAACTTTCAAAATATTCCAGAAAAGAAATTTCCAATTTGTACGCTCACGTCTTACAAGACAATGAAAGAGGAACTTTTTCTGAATTTACAGTTTTAGAAAATTTGTGCTTTGCTATGAAAAAAGGAAAATCACTGAGTTTTTTTAGATCTGCTGTTTCTGAGAAGAAGAAAGTTATTTCATTTTTAGAACAAAATGCGCCTCAGTTTATAAATAAACTGGAGCAAAAAGTTTCTTCCCTTTCTGGTGGGCAAAGGCAGCTCCTAAGCATCTTGATGAATATGGCTTCCGAAGCAAAAGTGTTTTTACTAGACGAGCCCACCGCTGCCCTTGATGAAAACGCAAGTCACGAAATTATGAGTCAATTGCAGAAGTGGGTTCGAGAAAAAAATCTAATCGCGGTGATGGTTTGTCACGACTCCTTACTTGTTGCACGTTATGGAGACGCTGTTCTTAGTTTAGGCTAAAGCCAAATTAACGGGTGTTGGGAGCTTTAAACAAATTTCTGAAAATGCGTAGCTTTCTCATGAGGATCTTAAGGCCTATTAAGTAGCCGGATCAAGCTTGATAAGAACCGGTATGTCTACCATAAATGATTCTGGCAAGATCTTCTTGAATAAAATAATTTTCCAAGTTTTTGATATCCGCATTCAAAAAAAATGACAGAGTTCTCTTATGCAAAGTTAAGTAAGTTTTTGTTATTAATTTTTCGGGTGAGAGTGTTAATGATCTTTCAAAGGAATCATTATGTATAAAATTCTATTCATGAGTGGATTCTTAGTAGGTATAAGTATTGTCTCCTATGCATCTGAAGTTAAATGTTGGGAAGATAATGTTTATGAATGGTCAGAGGGTGAAAAATCTGATTCTTCTTTTTCAGCTATCATGGTGTGTGAAGTGGAAACTGATTCAATGAATGTTAACTACGTACGAAGGGCTCTCATAGAATCAATACGAAATAACAGTGTAGAATTTGAAAATGATCCTAAGGATTCGAATGGCTATTTGTTCTCTGAAAAACAAACGCTCTACGGGGTTCCACATCATACAAAAAACAAACTTAGTATATTTACGTGGAAAAGCTCTTCAGTTATGGTCAGTGTTTTGGGTGGGCTGATAGATGAAAAGCAACGTGCTCGTACAAGTTTGTCGTATGAACCTTCTATTGACGGGGAAATCAAAGTGGTGCGATTGAGAGTTCAAAGACAAATCTATCCACGAAAACCCGTTTTTACAAATTCTGAAAGATTCAAAGCGAAAATGCTGGATAGAGTGAAAAAAGAAACGGAGGTCATTTTAGAAGTGAACAAAAAGATTCTTGAGAATTTAATGTAGAGGAAAGTTATGTTAAAAAATATATTCATTATTTATATTTTAATGAGCAATTCACTTTCTTTTGGAGATGCAAATAAAGTTGTCTGTGGTGAACTTAGAACTATGAACTACAGTGACAAAAAGGAAGAATTTAGAGGCGATATAACATGCGTTCTCAGAGGGGAACGCATTGAGTACTCTAGACTTCTTGAAACTCTAAAAATTTCTATCGAAGGAAATGGAGGAGTGATTAACGATTCTGCAATTAAGGAAGGAAAATATTTTGTATTCAATGAAAATGTAGATATTTATAGATCATCTGAGTCGAGATTTAATTATCTAAAAATTTATACTCATGGATCATTTCTTATTATTGATGTAATTGGCAAAGATGTCGAAGAAGGTGAAGCCTCGAGACTGACTAGAATTCGCTACGAGATAGTAAAATATGAAGACGGAACAAAAATGCTTGTTCTCAATGTTTTTAGGGAGTTGGATAGAAAGAGAAGGTCCTATCTTATGAGATACAGTCATTTTGTAAAATACATGCTTAGAAAAACAAAAAAGGAAACGCTTCGAATTGCAGACTTTCACAAAGAAATTATGAGAAAGGTTGTGGAATAGTGAGTTTCAAGTGAAATTTCTGCTTCTTGTTCTTGACTCTATTAGTTAACGAAAATTCACTTTAAAAGTTGATGAATCACTCAATTCAGTACACTTTTCAAGTTCGAAGCATTTTGCCCTCCGAGAGGGAATCCCATCAATTCAACATCCTTCTTTGATTAAGTCTGAGTACTTCGAGGTGGTTGAACTATAAGCCTACTTTACGAAACCTATTTTTTCTTCAATTCTTTGAAAATAATCTGAACTTGGAAAAACCTAGGGTCGCAAAGTAGAACGGCTTTTTAAGATTTGAGTCGATTCTTTATATGAGTGTTTTGCGAACACCACTTACTTTACTTCTACACTCACTCCTTTTTCACTCACCCCGGCATGAAGTGTCATATCCTGAGTTGACTTAGATTTAAGCAAGGCATGCGCAATTTGAGATTCCAACTCTCGTTGAATCAACCGCTTCAAAGGCCTTGCTCCGAACTTAGGGTCAAACCCACGTTTTGCAAAGTAAGCAATCAACTCCTTATCCACTTTCAAAGTTAAATCCCGTCCCCTCAATCGTTTTCTTAATTCATCGATCAAAAGTTCCGTAATTTTCAAAATTTCAACATGAGCTAAAGGTTTAAATACCAGAATCTCATCTACCCTGTTTAAAAACTCTGGCTTGAAATGCTGATGCAATTGTTGATGAACTTCCGAAATCAATTTTTCAGACAAAGATCCCGTTCTTTCAACAACCTCAAGTATGTGTTGAGAACCAATGTTGCTTGTCATGATGATAATTGTATTTTTGAAGTTAACTGTACGACCTTTGCTATCGGTTACTCTTCCATCATCAAGAATTTGTAATAACAAATTAAAAACATCAGGGTGTGCTTTTTCAATTTCATCTAGCAATATTATTGAATAAGGTTTGCGTCGAACGGCTTCCGTAAGTTGCCCTCCTTCTTCGTAACCTATATATCCCGGAGGAGCTCCTATCAGTTTAGCAACTGAATGTTTCTCCATATATTCGGACATATCTATACGAAGTAGGTTCTTCTCTGAATCAAAAAGATGTTTAGCAAGAGCCTTTGCTAATTGTGTCTTTCCTACTCCTGTGGGTCCTAAAAAGATAAAAGACCCAGATGGACGCATGGGGTCTTGTATACCAGTCCGAGATCGCAAAATCGCCTCGCTTACTAAATGGACAGCCTGCTCCTGTCCGACAACCTCTTCATGAAGTACTTTTTCCAATTCTAGAAGTTTTTCTTTTTCCCCTTCTTGAATTTTCGAAATAGGAATCCCCGTCCACTGACTGACAACTTGAGAAATCGAAGCTTCATCGACCTCTTCCTGCAAAACCCGTTCTCCTTCTTTGCTTTTTGCCTCTGCCTCGTGGAGATTCTTTTCGAGTCCAGGAAGTATGCCATGACGCAATTCCGCGACGCGATTCAAATTGTAAACGCGTTCTGCTTCTGCAATCGCTATATTTGTTTCTTCAATTTTTTTCTTAATTTCTTGAACTTTACCGATAGAAGCCTTTTCTTTTTTGTAGGCCTCTTTCATGACGGTGCTTTTTTCTCTTAATTCACTCAATTCTTTTTGCAACTCACTCAAGCGAACTTTGCTTGCTGCGTCTTTTTCTTTTTTCAATGCGGCTTCCTCAACCTCAAGCCTCATTTGTCTACGCATAATGCTATCCAGCTCGGCAGGCATTGAATCGATCTCTGTGCGGATTTTTGCGCAAGCCTCATCAACAAGATCAATAGCTTTGTCTGGTAAAAACCTATCGCTGATATAGCGATCAGAAAGAACAGCTGCAGCGACAAGAGCGCTATCAAGGATCCGTACTCCATGGTGAATTTCAAATTTCTCCTTCAATCCTCGTAAAATTGAGATGGCGTCTTCAACTGTGGGTTGAGAGATAAGAACTTTCTGAAAGCGCCTTTCCAATGCAGGGTCTTTTTCAACATAAATTCTGTATTCATCTAAGGTTGTAGCTCCGATGCAACGCAATTCACCTCTAGCAAGCATAGGCTTCAACATATTTGCGGCATCAATAGCGCCCTCTGCTTTCCCAGCGCCGACAATTGTATGCAGCTCATCAACAAATAAAATAATCCGCCCCTCACTCTTTTTTACTTCATCAAGTACTGCCTTCAAGCGCTCTTCAAACTCCCCTCTATATTTTGCACCTGCGAGTAACGAAGCCATATCAAGTGAGTACACAATTTTATCTTTTAAAGTTTCAGGAACGTCCGTACTTACTATGCGGCGTGCTAACCCTTCGACTATTGCGGTCTTTCCAACTCCAGGGTCACCAATGAGAACTGGGTTGTTTTTTGTTCGGCGGGAAAGAATTCTTATAGTGCGACGGATCTCCTCTTCTCGACCAATGACCGGGTCCAGCTTTCCTTCTCGAGCATCTTTGATAAGGTTTCGCCCATATTTTTCGAGAGTTTTGTATTGAGAATCCCCCTCTCTAGAACTCTCGTTTTGTTTAGCTTCCATGAGAGCTGCGCGAAATTTCTTCTCTGTCAGTCCATGGGTATTGCACAAAGAGCTGAGTAAATTGTCGCCCCTTATAAGTGTGAGAAACAGTTCCTCAGAGGAAACAAGTTCATCATTATTTTCCTGCGTTGCTAAAGTTGCCTGAGCCAAGAGCTGTGTGAGTTTGCTTGAAAAATAAACTCGATTTGCGTCATAACCACTTCCTGAAATTTTCGGGATTTTTTTAACCTCGCGATAGACATCATCTCCCAGCGCTTTTACGTTGCAGTTAAATTTTTCAAGAATAGTTGGAATCACTCCACCTTTTTGAGTGACAAGTGAATAAGCCAAGTGTAAATGTGTGATCTCTTGATGTGACAGTCCGATAGCAAGCGTTTGCGATTGCTGGATTGCCTCTTGTGATTTTTCGGTGAACTTATTTAGTTCCATTATTCAATCTCCTCTAGATAGGAGAAGAATAAACACGAAAATGAACAAAGCAAGAGGGTGTGAAAGTCGCCGAAAAAACTTGAAAAAAAAGTTTGACATCGAAAACAACTTTCACTATAACCCTCCAAGTCAACGACGGAAAGATTGACGAAATAAACGACAGCCGAATGGCGGTCGGAGTTCTTTGAAAACTGAATAGTGAAGCTAGGAAGTATCGCGAGATACTTCAGATT
>CAZSXR010000006.1:0-39857 GCA_964611335.1 uncultured Pseudobdellovibrionaceae bacterium
TTCTTTGTCATAACACTTTAGGCAAACCGTACTACCGTTTTTAGACCTATAGGCTGCCTCTGTGCCTTTACTGCAAAATTGGCAATAGCAAACAATCCATTCCATCTACTTCTCCTCGCTTTCTGGTGGTTGTGGGAGTAGCATCCAGTGGGTGAGCGTTAATGAAACAGGGTAAGCTGTTTCACCCTCATAGGTTTCTTCATACCAACCTTCAGGCCAATAGTACAAGTCTAGTTTTTCACAATAATCACCACCATAAAAGCCTACTTGACTGTGCTTATCGGCATACAAACCAAAAATATCCCAATATTTACCCATTGAGTTATAACCTCTCAGCATTAGGCGTTTATTTTTCGGTGCTGTTGCAAGATCCTGCCACTCGTTCAAAGCCCTCAGCCGGTCGATTTCGGCAAGGAGGGCTTGCACGTCGTTAAAATCGACATAACCATAAAAGCCTACTTGGTTGCCATCCTGAATACACTGAGCCACTTGATCTCTAATCTCATTAATCATTCTTTCGGCACCTCTCTTTTAGTTAGTAATGTTAATTTAATAGCGTCTACCGCTTCCTCAAACTCTCGCCTTCTATACTCGAAGTTCCGACTCATCATCTCCAGCTGGTGACGTTCTCCTAGATATTTGTGGTTTTTTGTTAGATTCTCATCGTACTCCGCTACTTCTTTGCGGAAATCATCGTACAAGTCTTTAATGACAAGCTCTAAATATATTTCAATCTCTTTATCTGTCATTACCTGCTTTAAAGCTGAGTTAATCATTCTTTCGGCACCTCTCTTTTCGTAACGTCAACACCGTAAACCTGCTCGATGGCCTTGTAGAGCGTCATAGGTTCACAAGGATGACTGGGATCCGTCCAGTTGTGATACCAATCCAGCAAAGGCTTTCTAAGCGTAGCAAGCTGGGCTTTTAGCTCGGCGTTTTCTTGCTCAGGGGTTAGGGAAAGTTTCATCTCATTTACTCCTCTATAACTTCAATTGGCCAACGGTGAAAAAGCGCTGTGTGGATCTTTACCTTTTCATCTAAAAGGTAAGAAGGGTATAAATCTGGGGAGCCGTCTAACTTAATCCATTTGCACCCCAACAAATACTCCATAGCCGCCCGAATAGCGTCGTTCTCTAGTTCGTACTGTATTTCATTGACTTCGGGGATAATAAAACACACTTCATCACAGTAATCTATATACCGCTCAATCAAAACAACCTTCTTTTCCGGCTTAGGCTCTTCATAGAGGGTAAATGGGGCGAAGTCTGGATCAAATGGGAGGTGTGTCTGGATAGCCCAAAAATCATTTCCACTGTTTTTACGGTGATAGCCGTCCTCTTCAAGTCGCCACAAATCACCATCACTGTCTTTAATGATTTTGCCGTCAACTAGTAGCTTGACCGCTTCTTTGAATGTAAGGGGTTTACTCATTGTTTGCTGCTCCTAAACCTTAATGCCTGTAACGTCTTTAAAAATCTTCTTATCAAAACCCGGAATAGCCTTAATCAGTTCTTGCTGAGCTTTAGGCGTGTTAGCCCACCACTCTTTGCAAGCGTCTTTAAAAGCAACAGGAACTTGCTTGCCGTTGGTATGTTCTCCAGTGCGCTCATTTTCGGACAGATCTTTATTTTCTAGCCATTTAGTCAGCTTGAACGGGGCGTAAAAAAGCGCTAGGTAATTCTCAGTATCCTTAAACTCGCTCATCAAAACAAAAGCAGCGCCATTAAATAGACTGCTAGGTTGCTCAACTGTGTTAAACAGGCCAGTCTGATAACTCGCCGTGTTCCAGTAGCCTGTGTTCCAGTTGCCTGTGTTACGGTTGCCTGTGTTACAGTTGCCTGTGTTCCAGTTGCCTGTGTTACGGTTGCCTGTGTTACAGTTGCCTGTGTTACAGTAGCCTGTGTTACAGTTGCCTGTGTTACAGTCGCCTGTGTTCCAGTAGCCTGTGTTACGGTTGCCTGTGTTCCAGTTGCCTGTGTTACGGTTGCCTGTGTTACGGTTGCCTGTGTTACGGTTGCCTGTGTTCCAGTCGCCTGTGTTACAGTTGCCTGTGTTACAGTAGCCTGAATTTTTTGATCCAATATTAAAAGACTTATCCTGAACAGGAGCTAGCATTTTAAAAGAGGAAACGCACCACTTATCCCCCTCCTCAATTAGCTCAGCCCCTTTTGGGATTTCAATCTCAAAAACTTCAGTATTATCGCCAAAGCTATAATAGTTGTAAACTGACGCTGAGTTTTCACAGCAATGAAAACCACTAACGCAAGGTTCTAGCTTGCCATCGTGCTTATAAGTCTTGCCAATTTCAAAGACCTTATCACGGCAACCATACTTGCCATCACCTAAGATATTCATTGCTTTGTATGCTTTTAGTTTTTTAGTGGTTTTCATTACGCTAGTCCTCTCATTTCATAAAAATCACGATGGAAACGCTCTCTGGTCTGTGACGGCTTTGCGAAAGCCTCGCACCAGTATCCCAAACCCCATCGGCAGAACTTCCAGCCTCTGCCGAGGCAAAGGTCACATCCTGCCTCAGTGATGGGTTTGTTGGCTAAAAATTGCTCACCTGCTGCACAAGCGCAGGGCTGTTCTAAAATTTCATACATTTTCTGATCCTCATTCTGTTAGCCTGCCAATAGCGCCTTAAGTGGAATTTCAGCAGATACCTTCCCAGTAGGATGCCTGTGCTGGTGGTGCGTGCATAACGGGGGCGATGCTTATAAGCATCACTGCGAGCATAAAGATAATTCTCATGTAGTGTGAGTCCTTTCATTTAGTCTCCTAAGTCGTAAAATTTGGTGATCTCTTCTCTAAAATCCAGACGGCATGATCCGGTTTCGCCATTCCGGTTTTTTGCCAGTCCAACATCAACCCCACTAGAGGCGCTTGGGTCGTAGTATTTCTCTCTAAACAGAAAAATAATCTTGTCGGCATCCTGCTCAATATCGCCTGAATCCCTCAGGTCTGACATCTTCGGCCGCTTATCTTCTCTGGTTTCGGTCGCTCTTGATAACTGAGCCAATGCTAGAACCGGTAAGTTGAACTCAAGCGCAATGCCTTTTAAGCCATTACTAACCTGCTTAGTGCGCTCATAGGCATTAGAACCTTTAACCTGAACAAGCCCCAAGTGGTCAACTACTACAAGACCAAGCTCACCATACACAGCCCGATATTTTGAGATCGCTGCTCTGATTTTTTCCAGACCTATCCCAGAGGCGTCCAGAACTCTCAAATTGTCAGGGGGGTGCATAGACCTTAGCTTGACCATATTACTCTTGCTCTCGGCCATGCCGACGACCACTCGTTTAATGATTTGATGCGATGGCATCTCCAAAGTGAAGAATAAAACAGGTTTTTTGTCTGCTACATTGCTAGCGATATTAATAGCAAGTGAGGTTTTTCCCATTCCTGGGCGAGCTGCCAAAATAATCAATTCCCCTTCTGAAAAGCCGTCAAGCACTCTGTCCATTGACTTGAAGCCAGTAGGAAGCCCAAGCAGTTCACCCTTAAGTTTGCGTTCAATCTCTGCTAAGGCTTTGGCTTTTAGTTGCTCATTAGTGAACTCTTTGCCCTTATAGCCAATCTTAGAGGCGTTATCCAAGAAGTTTCTCAGGTTTTGTATAAAGTCAATGGCAGACGGTGTCTCATCTGGGCAGTCAGGAGATAGCTCATAGGCAACCTGCTCACAGGCTAGGATCAGATCACGCTTGATGAATTTGTCCTTAATTACATCAAGGTAATACTCTAAACCGTGTGGCATAGCTGCTATAGCCAGATCGTTGATGTAGGTTTTACCGCCAACATGGGTGTACAGGCTTAAATCATTCGCTGTTTCTGGCACTGAGACGATATCAGGCTTTGTGTTCTGTTCAACACAGTGCTTGATCACAGCAAAAATATGCTGGTGTGTAGGCTGGTAGAAGAACTCAGGCGTTAGCTCAGCCAGCACTAAAGCAGGGTCAAAGTAACCTGCTAAGATGCCACCAAGCAGCTTTTGCTCTATCTCAACAGAGTGGGTTTTGCTCTCTAGCATCATCCTCGCATGTTCCATTCCGGCTTAGCCTGTTGAGGGACTTCGTCGAGCCACCGCCCTTGATTTAAGAAGGTTGACGGGTTGGGGATGTAACGGCCATTGTCTTTTTTCCAGTCAGGAGAAGCTTTGTAGCGCTCCACTGTGTCCGCTATTGCTTGCACTTTGGCTGAGAGGTGTTTACGTTTCCAAATCCTCTCGCAATATTCTTTCGCTGTTTTTTTCGGGTAGGCTTTCCAAAATATTTCAAACCCATCGACATCCCCCTCTGGGGGTAAGGGGGTATTACTTATAATTGAAGATGAAATAGAAGATGAAAAGCTATTTTTTGCCAATGGCAAATCGATGGCAGAACTATGGCACGTGCTATTATCTTCGGATGCGCTAGCCCAGCGCTTTTCAGCCCCTTTTTTCCCAGCAACGCTTTTTGTTTTGCTATATTCTTTTTGTTTTCTTTTTTCTTTTTCCAATCTTGGATGATGCAAAACTGAAGCAGAGTTATAGCACGTGCTAACAAAACAATTTTCTAAATACGGCCAAAGTTCTTGCATTTTCTCAACTGAAACACGGCACAGCTTAGCTAATTTTTCCATCTCTGTAGGGAGTCCGTCTTCTCTCCAGCAGTAAGCCATTAAACGGATGTAAGCGCCCTCAGCTTCAAGAGGCATTAGGGCTACATTAGCATCAGCTAAGTAATCAGCTGGGTAGAATTGAAACGCTGGGTACTTACTCATGCTGCACCTCCTCTAACACAAGCCCTAGATGCTCGAAGCACTGCGCAAAGCGTGTGCGGTCATTCCCTATGTATATCAATGTCTGACAACGGGGGTTCCCTTTAACTGGCTTGCCGGTTTTTGGGTCAATAAAACCAACTCTTTTATACAGCAGGCAAAAAACAGCACCAGGGAACAATGCCTGCATCCGCTCGGTACTATGGTCATGATCCATAATCCAGATTTGTTCTAAATTTTGAAACATCCCCCTTAATGCCCATTGTTTGTATTGGCTAAATGGCGGATTAATAAAAGTGCACTCAGGCCATACTAAAGCCAACCCATCAAAAATAGGGTTTACGGGGCAGGGATCAAACCATCCATCAGGCCACATTTTATCAACAGCGTCCAAAATATATCTGGGGGTTTGCCAAAAGTCATTTTCTTTAAGCTTACTCACTTTTAAAAACCTCTTTATAAAACTCACTCTCACTGTCAAAAGCCACAACCGACAAATGCCCGTCATGCTTCAAAATATAGTGCTTGCCGTTTTCTGCTTTTAGCAGAATGGGCTGATCGCTGTATATGTGGGTTAGCATCATGGCTTTGCTCCCTCTAGCGCTGCGTAAACCTCTCTGACAAACTTTTCCAGCTTGGCTATGGGTAAGTTAAGCCAGAAGTTATTTGGCTCTCCCTGCACCCTGTAGGCAATGACTGGCACTTTGTGAGAAGGGCAGTCTGCTTCAACCTGCTTGCGGAAGGCTGGGAAGCTGTAATTTTTGGTGTTTTTGACCTCAAAGAAGATACTCTCAAGGCCTTTAACGTTGATATCAGCATTGTCTTGGCCTCCCCAAGCGGTAAACTGGTAGTTTCTGCGGTCTTGAGGGGTGCGCTCTCTGCCTAAGATACCTAGCAGAACGCTTATCAGCTCCGCCTCACCTCTATTCCCTTTAGCTTTTGGATTTTTCATAACTCTCACTCTCTCTATGCGCTGACTGCCCTAGAAGCCTTATTCCCTAGTCATTCGGCTATCTCCAGTCTGTCAAGAATTTCACTAGGCTGGAGAGGAAACCGAGGGCGGGTCTTTTACTTCTGGTACTCAAATAACCCTCTGTCAATAATTCGCTGGAAGGCTTTATAATTAATACCAATAGCATCCATTAACTGCTTGGAAGTTAGTTTAATCCCTTGCTTTTTAACTTTATCGTTAATGGTTTTGAGTTGTTCAGCTCTTAATGAGTCTTTTTGCCAACTAGACTCTCTCTTTTTTTTGACAGCCTTTTCTCTGGCTTTTTGTGTTTGCAGTTGGTGTACTTTTGGCTGTGGTTGTCCTCCTTGTTTTTGTTCTAAAAGGCCTCTAATCTCAATTAACTCGTTTAAGATTAATTCCATATCTGACATTAGTTTTCTCCTCTCTCTATTTATATTGGGATGTTACGCTGGGTTTAAAACTCTTCGCTTGGTTTATAACTAGCCTTATAATCAGGGTGTTTTGATTCCTGCTTATACTTGTTCTTTTTGATGTTCACAAACGTGTCTGCTGGGGCTTGAGCGATCGCTTCTTTCACCTTGTCAGTGAGTTTAAAGCTCATCCCGTACTCGTTCTCCCAGATACCAAAAAGGTCTACATACTTCATTACGCTGCTTCTCCTGTGATTAACTTAATTTCATCGTTTGTAAGTTGGTTTGACTCTTTACGCTCAATAAAGTCAGTCATTTGATCGACTAGGGAGCTTAACTTATCAAGTGGTAGGCTTGCTGACGGTGTGCATTTTAATAAGCTCACAAGCTCTTTTGCTGATAACCCTGCTTGAAGCCTTAACCCTTTAATGGTTTGCAACATGGCTGAGGCTTGATTCTGCGCTTCAGGTGGACGCTCCCAACCATTAGCACCCTTGATCATTGTTTCGCCATTGATAACAGTGGTGGGGACAGGCATGGCTCCGTTTGCGTCGTCATCCTCATTTTTTGCACAAAGGCCAAAAATGCCGTTAAGGGCGTAACGCTTGCCATAGGTATGACAAGAGCCAGATCCTTGCGGATCTTTTTTCCCCATACATACGTCATGGGTGTATTTTACCCATTCGCCAGATGTGTGAAAAATCGTTGTTTCTACAACCATTAAATCAACTGATGAGGTGGGGGCGTTATCTTGGGATAAGAATAAGCCTTGTTCTGTTAGTGCCGGTAATACAGCCTCCAGCACTACATCAAGGGGAGCGTATTTAAAAGCCTTACCTTTGTTTTTAATAAAATCATTCTCGGCAGTCTTAACAATCGTGCCAATATTCGCCCGAGCTGCCATCAAGGCAGGAATTAACTCTTTTACTGTTTCGCTCGTTTTCATTCTCTCGGTCTCCTAATAATGCTGATATCTTGTAGTCTTTAGTGTGGCTTTATCCCCTGTTCTCGTTGAATAAGGCAAAGCACCCTAAATGTTTTCATTGCTGATAAAAAATCTTCATATTCATCGCTCAATGTATAGCCGTAATCACCTGCCAGCTCTTCTAAATCATTGGCAGTGTCCTCAAGCATGACAATCAAGGCATCAATGCGTTCTAGTTTGTTCATAGCTTTACGTCTCCAAAGATTAAAAACTGTATGCGATCATCAGCCTCAAAAAAGCTGTCATAAACCTGATCAGTGGTGCTGGGCGGATAGTCTCCACCGTCAAGTTCTAGGGGTAAAAAGACTTGCATCAATCCATACTCCCTGCTGGTATATCTGCCTGCTTCATTAGCTGAGTGGCTGCGTCAAGTTGTGCTTTGGATGACAGTAATAATTGCTCATTACTCTTAATTGCATCCTTAATCTGCTGAACTACTGGATGTGGGGCGCAATGCTCTTGCAGGATGGCCAATGCTGCTACATAGTTTGATAAACTGTTATTAAAGTTGATGATCATTTTGCTCAGTGTCTCTATCTCGTTCATTTGCCTGCTCTCCTATCCGAATAATAACCACGGGAAAACGCATATCATTGCCCAAACCGCCATCAGCACCCACTGCAAAAAAGAAGGGGACTGACCAGAGGAGGGGTTTCCAGAGTGAAAGCGAGAAACTCTGGCCAGTCTTGTTGAGTTTGGTGTATGGTGAATCATTTAAGCGACCTCCAATTGGTGATTGCAAGCGCATACAGCGACTAGATCACCGATCTTGTTTTTAACCATCTTGCCAGTGGTCTCATCTATAAGCGCCTCGCACTCATAGCACTCAACATCACGGCCATCCGCATAGCAGCGATAAGTATTCTCACAAAAGCCATCTCTATCTAAAGGCTCATCGCAAAACTCGCAGTAATTCGGGTCTGGCTGGTTGGCTGGGTGCCATGGGGTGCTGTCCCAAGGGTGTGAATTGTAGTACATTTGCCTGTTTCCTTTGTGTTACACTAAGCCGACTCTTTGAGGAGCGCCTGCTTGTATTGCTTGATCCACTGGGCTATCTGAGAAGCCATTGATCTGTTCTCAATTTGAGCAATAGCTCTTAATTCTTCAAGGTCTGAATCTTTTATTTGCAAAGATTTATAAGCCATATTGATGTCCCTTATTAATAGTATCAACATATTTATACTATAACTCTTTTTGTGTTCATGGTCAACATATTTATAGTATAAATTACATTTGTTTACATTTGCGGAGATTATCTTGTTTTTTCTCCGCAAAACAAAACCCCCTCAGCAGGGCGAGGGGGGAAAGAACGGTGGATAAGAAAAGAAAGAAGGCAAATGTGTCTACAGGCACACTGTAACGCAAAATGATTGTTCCTTAAAGTAAATCATTCTTTACAAGCAAACATTATTTAAGCAACCATTGTTATTATGGTAATGGACACACCCCCTAAACGTTCTGGAGGTCAGGCAGACTAGAAGGAACAGCCATTAGGGTACTAGACTATTGGCCAGAAGTGGGCTGCCTGTGTGTCCCACGTTCGTTTTACGTAGGAGAGTTGCGGCATGGCAAAGAATAGCGAGTTAGAGCGTCTGAATGGTGATATAAAAACTTTAACCGTTTTGTATGAGGAGCGCTGTAAAAACTACAATAATTTGTGGTCTGAGTTTAAAGGCTACCGGCAAGGGGTTGCAGATGCCCTCTCTAGTTTAAGCATCGGGGACTAACATGAACTATACAAACACTGCAACCCTACTGACTCAAGTAGGGCAATATCCTGTGTTGACTTTTGACGAAGAGCAGGAGCTGTTTCGTAAGTACAAGCACGGGGAGCCTTTAGAAGCTGAGATAGCCAAGCGCAACCTAGTCAGGCATAACTTACGGCTGGTGGTCAAGGTGGTCAATCAAGGCAAGCGCTTTAGCGATCCTGACGATCTCTTTCAAGAGGGTTGCTTGGGCTTGCTTAGGGCTATTGAGAAGTTTGATCCTAACAGGGGCTTGAAGTTCAGCACCTATGCTACCGGCTGGATTCGCTCATTCATCCAGCGCTGGCAGAAGAGGGACAGGATGATCAAAGTCCCTGAGCATTTAGCCAATGAGCTGTATATCCCTGTTGACTCACTGAACGTCTATACAAACCTTTCAAAAGGGAGCAAATCCCCAATTGAGAAGCTGGATCTAGTCAAGGCAAGGCCAGAAAAGCAACCGACACTGGGCGAACTGGCTGCTGAATGGGTAGAGGCTATGCTGCTAGAGCATCACGTCTGGTTCAAGCCTAAGGACGTTCTGATCTTTATCAGCCATTACGGGCTGTTCGGTCGTGACGTGATGACCTATAGAGCCTCTGGCGCATTGGTGGGGGTAAGCCATCAATCAGCGGTAAATGCCACTAATAGGGTGTTTCACACGCTTAAATGTTTAAAAAATGAAAACACTCATTATAATAGACGATACGTCTGGAATGATGCTGACTTCGACAACCTCCAGAATCCGCGGTTTCAAGCCTCATAGGTCTGGGTAAGAGCGATAAAGATTGGGCTAACACCCAGCTAGGGGAGAACCATGCTTCATGAGTTACTACACTGTAAGAAACGTTTACAGCCCAAACGCTTCACCATCCTTACACCAACACCAGTATTGTCCAAAGACTTCCGGCTTGTTACGGTTTACGAGTACTTCTGCTACACCTGTTACAAGTCAGGCAAAGACGGCGTATTACTCGCCTACGCTGGCACCAAGCATGATGGCTCTGAAGGCGCTCTACAGTCCATAAGGCCTAAAGACGTTGACTACTGGCTAACCTATGTTGCTATAGGCAGGGAGCTGGAGAAGCAGGGTGCCCATATGGTGCAGCGCTCGAATCCGGTCTTTCCGTATCAGAAGCAGAATGTGGCGGTTAAGTAACTTTAGCCTTATCGATCATCTCCCTGATCCAGACAGCCCCACCAAGCCGCTTGAGCTTCTCTAGTTGATGAGGCCATAGCTTCATAGGGAAGTAGGTCATCACGCCCTTTGTGGAGCCGACTGGGCGGCCTCGCTTGGGTTTATTCTGGTTCATCTAGTTCTTCCTCCACAACTGGAGCCCATACAGTCTCAATAGGATCGCACCACCAAGATTTTAAGCCAGGATGACCACCGGGAGCACGTACTGAACATTTAATGCCATCAATGACGGTATAGCCTTCATCATCAAGTTCAGGCTCTTTATAAGACTTGATCCAGCAATCGCCTTCTTTTACTGGCTCCCACCCGGTGATTTTTAACCCAATAAATCGGGGCTGAACGGCTTTTGTTAGGCTCTCAAAATCGCCATTGTGGGAGTTGATATTGCATCCATCTAATAAATCATCTGTTGTGTATAACATCTTCTTAGTTCCTTTCGTTAGTTGTTGTTAAATCAAACCTTGTGATTTGAAAAACCTAATAAACTCGTTTGCCATTTCAATTTCATCTTGGGTGTATTTTTCATCAAGTAGACCAAGCTCATCATCCGCTATAAGTGCTTCTAATTGATCTTTTGTCATCTGTTTAACTCCTTTTTGTTCTGACTGACTACTATTTAATAGTAACACAATTAATTATAATTGCAATAGGTTATTTACATTACTTAATAATTGCAGGGTCGCCCCTGAAGTCATCCCCTCAAGCCGCATTAGTGCTAAGCGGTAGCCTCTGAAGCTCAAACGGAGGGGAGGCGCCCTATTTTGGGAGGTTATGATGTTACTCTCTGTTGCCGGTAGTGGCGGCTTAATGGGTCTTTGGGTTGATCAGATTGATGAACACACCAAATGTACCTCTTTTTAAAGGTACATTATGGAGGACTCAACGATGCCCTGGCCAAGTTTACATCGACTAATAGCGAGAGACTATGAAAGAGAAAAATAAAGGCGGTCGTCCCAGTGATTACACTGATGAAAAGGCTGCCGAGATACTATTACTACTGCAGAAGCCAATGACGCTTACTAAGATATGCCAGATGCCTGACATGCCTAGCACAAGCTCTGTGTTCCGCTGGTTCCAGTCCCATCCTGAGTTTCGGGAAGAATACGGAAAAGCCAGGCAGGTTCAAGCGCAGTTATACGCTGATGAAATCATTGATATTTCTGATGATTCAGCCGGTGACAGCATTGTTGATGAGTTCGGCAATATGAAGCAGAACAGCGAGTATGTCAACAGGGCTAGGCTTCGGGTAGACGCTCGCAAGTGGCACGCTTCAAAGACAGCGCCTAAGATGTTTGGTGACAAGGCGGATATATCAGTTACAGCGACGATGCCAGACCCTAAGAGCGTCAATGCTGATAGTGCGGTAGAGTTTATTAAGCAATTAACGAAAGAGGAATAGACATGTCAGATCAACAAGTCAAATTGAAGATGAACAGCGCCAACGATATCTACTTAGCTTTAGGCGTGGATACAGGCACAACAGAAGATGCAGACAATCGCTTTGAGTTGCAAGCTAACGGTAAGATTTCTTTAGGCAATGGCACTGATGCGCCTGATGTCGTGTTAGAGCGTTCTGCTGCTGGTGTGTTGTCCTTGACCACTGGATCACTGGTTATCCCTTCAGGAACGCTATTAGCTCCCTTGAAGGTTGTCAACACCACCGCATCAACTTTGACATTGACCGCTGCTGAGCATAGCAATGCCTTGGTGACTGTTGATCGTGCTGCTGGTTGTGCCTTGACTCTTCCAGCTGCTACTGGATCGGGTGCTATATTCCGCATCTTGATTGGCACTACTGTTACCAGCAACTCGACTACTGTTAAGGTAGTTGGTAACGACACAATGGTCGGCGGCCAGATTGTTTATCAAGATGGCGGTGGCACGCTTGCTGGCTTTGAAGCTTCAGGCACTGACGATACAATCACCTTCAACGGTTCAACCACTGGCGGTATTAAAGGCGACTACATCGAGTTGATCGATGCTGCTGCTGATCTGTGGTTTGTCCGTGTGACCAGTTCAGGCACTGGCACTGAAGCAACCTGTTTCAGCGCTACGGTTTAGTGATGTGGGGGGATTCGTCCCCCCTACTCCTATTATGTTGAGGGTATACCTCCCAGAAACAGCTCAGGACGTCTTAGACAAAGCGCCTGACATTGACTATTTGACCAGCCTTGACCCGTTCAGAGATCCGGACAATATCCGCTGGCTGGCTACTGTGCCTCACTCGATCTACCTCTTTTATGATGGATCTGAGCCTGTGGGCATGATCCGACTGGATGACCGCATGGTCGATCCGGCATTAGGTAAAAACACAGTTGAGATTCATGGTGGCTTTACGCCTGAAGGTTTGCAGTTCTCAGACAGAGCAAGCAAGCTGGTAATTGAGGCTGCTTTCAAAGTAAAGAAAACAATTATTGCCAAAGTACCGCCGAGTAATAAGGGCGCAATTGGCTGGTGTCGCAAGTGGGGCTTTAAGCGCATTAACTGGGAAGCTGGCAAGGCTGTCTACAGGCTGAAGCGCTCAGAATATACGAGGGGTATATAATAGATGTCATTTGGTAAAAAGAAAAAGCCTGAAAAACCTAAAGTCGTGGCTACAAAAAGCGTATTTAGTGACGCTAGAGATTTTGGTGTCTCTTCTGATTTTGGAAGTGCATTAGCAACTCATGAAAAGTTTAACTATACAGACCCTCTCACGGGTAAAGTAAAGCCCCAGACCAGGTTTACAACCACTAGCGCACTCAATCCAGAGCTAGGCTATATCAAAGATCAAGCCACTGAGGGCTTATCTAATAACATGGGGTTCCTGCAAATGGATCCCAATCAGCGAATCGATTATTTAAACAGTGGTTCTGACCCGCTTTACAATCTGCTAAAAGAACAAACTTCACGGGATCTTGAAAAAGCGATGGGAAGGGCTGCTGTCAACTCTCAAGGGATGGGGACACGCAACAGCACAACGGCTGGGGCGACACAGGCTGGCATCCTGAATGACAATATCATCCGCAGCAATACTAACCTGCTGAATGCGCTTAACTTTGGCAATGAGAACGCCAGAGCTGATGCTGGCTTGAATATGGGAACGCTCTCAGGCTTAGCTGGCTTGCTTTACCCAATGACGGCTACCGCTAACGCTAACCAGTTTGCAGGGCTTGGGCAAGCGGATGCGGCAGCAGCGGCAACAGCAGCAGCTCAGAACGCAGCTAACCTGCAATATGCTAACGCAATGAACGCTTACAACCAAGCGAACGCTGGCGGCTTAGGCGGTATTCTACGGGGCGGCATTGGCTTGTTAGGGTCTATTGCTGGTGCTCCCTTCACTGGTGGGGCTTCATTGCTTGGTGCGCCTAGTGCGCTCTCTTCTATGTTCGGTGGCGGTCTGCCATCCAATAGCCCACTATCATCATCCAGCCTGGCTAGTTCTTTAGCTCCTGGCTTGCTTAACGAGTTCTCTATGGGGATTCAGTAAATGAGCGCATTAGACCCGAACGGCTTAATGAGCCAAGCAACTCAGCAATCTGGGTTGTTGCAACAGAACGCCTTACAGCAGACGCTAATGGGCAGCAAGGGCGACCAGCTCGCTCGCATGCTTTACGCTCCTACCGCTGTTCCTGATGCGCCTAGACTAACGATCAACACTGATCCGCAGTCTACAGGCAGTGGCATTGTAGGCGGCTTAGGCGATGCGCTTAACAACGCTATGCAAATGGGGCAATACAGGCAAGCTAACGCACAGCGCCAGAGTTTGATGGACTTGGCTAGGCAGAGAGACTTGGCAGCGCAGGCTGAAGCACAAAAGAAGGCGCAAAAAGAAGCCGAGTTTGTTAGCACGCTACCAGAAGGCTTACGCTCTTTTTATCAACAGTCTGATGATATTGGCAGACGTGCGATCCTGACAGACTTAGCACAGCCATTCTTGGGTGCTCCTCGTGGGCAAGGGCAAGGGGCTGAACAGGCTGCTAAAGTTGATACGCTTATTCAAAAGCGCAAGCCGACTGATATAGGCGGCGTTCCACAGCCTGCCAATATTGACTATAACAGAGCTTTGTTGGGATCTGCTCCTACTACAGCGGCAGACTTAAACAAGCAAGCCCTTGAAATTAAAAAGGCCCAAAATGAGCTAGGCGCTCAACCTGCACTACTGAAAGAGCAACTGCTAGGCGCTCACTTAGAGAACAGCATCAAGGCAGTAACGGCCAAGTACGCTGAAAGTAAAGCAGCGCTTGACAAGCTGGTGGGTGAAGGAGAACTGGAAAAAGCTGAAGAGATGAAAACAAAGCTCTCTCAGGGTGAAGCGGTTTATAACCACAACCTGACCAATTACGCCCAATTAACCCCTGGGCAAGTAAAGCTCTTTAACTCACAAATGAAATCCAACAAGATGCCATTTGAGTTGCCTGAGAAGGATGAGAAGACAGGCGAGTTAAAGGCTGTCACTGAAAAGGGCAAAGTTAAACAATTCTACGATGCCACAACTGGGCAAGTGTACAACATTGATCCTAAGACAGGGATGCCTGTACCGATAGGGCGGTAAGATGCCTAAACAGACAGACCCGTTTGCTAACCTCTATTTCAAGCCTGAGCCTAAAGATATGGGGAACCTCCTCGCTTGGGCTAAAGACACCGGCCAATATGTAACCTCAGGCTACAGTAAAGGCGGTCATAACGCAGGGTCAAAGCATTATCAAGGCACAGCCGATGATCCTATGGCGATCGATATTGACCATCGGCGCATCAAGGATTACAACAAGTTTAAGGCTGAAGCTGAAGCCGCTGGGTTTATCGTTCGTGATGAGAGAGTAAGGCCAGCAGGGCAGAAGGTCTGGGGCGGCGCTCATATCCATTTGGAGAAGGGCGGTAAGCCACAGGTTAGCCAAGCAAAAGCCAGCCAGCCACAACAAGCACCAAGCTTTAATCCTTCCCCCTTGCCATATACTACAGACGCAGAAGGCAATATTATTGCTAATCAGGTACAAGCTCCTGATATCGCTGCTGAGCTTGACGCTTACGTCAAAGCTAACACGCCTAAGCCTGTAGCAGCTCCACAAGCACAGCCGGTAAAGAGAGATGATAGTGATCCGTTTGCTAACCTCTATTTCAAACCTGAGCCAGCCCCAGCTAATAAGCCGGTGGCTGTTCCTGCTACAAACTTCCTCTCAGACTTACAAAAGGGCTTTACTAATGCTATTACCGGATTTACCAGAGACGACCTCGCTAAAGCACAAGGGGGCGGATGGGGATCTGGTATTGGTAATATTGCAGGTTCGCTTGGCTTTGCTGGTCTGTCTGCTCTTGGTGGCGCTGGTCTTGGGTCTGTAGTTCCTGGGGCTGGGACGGCTGGCGGTGCGATTGCTGGCCTTGTTGCCGGTGGTGGGGCTGCTGGTGCGTTAGCTGAGGATCAAAGACAACGACTAGCCGGTGAACAGCGTAACATCTTAAAAGACTTAGGCGCAGGGGCTGTAGGGGCTGTAAGCTCTCTACCTGTCGGTGGTGTTGGTTCTACTGTTGCCAAAACAATCCTCAAGAACGCAGCCATAGACGCTGGCATTAATGCCGGTGGTGATGTGGCCTTGCAAGCCATTGAAAAGGGAACGATTGACCCCAGGCAGCTTGATGTGGGGAGAACACTTGGACAGGCGGCCATCGGTGCTGGCACTGGGGGGATTGCTGGGAAGATCGAAGCAGGGAAGATCAAAGCGCCTGTTGCAGATGTACCTGTAGACGGCTACGGCTTTAAGACCCATCAAGACTTGGCTATGCCTGAGAACCCTCAGCAATACGGGTTTAAGACACAGCACGGCAGCCTTTCTAGTGGGGCTGCTAAGTTAAGACCTGAACAAATGACGGCTCAGCCTAGAGATTTAGCTGAAGCCTTTTCCCAACGGGCTGCATCTCAGAATGAGATTATCACCCCTGAACGCCCTTATAGCCTTGACCTGAACAAGCCAGTGATTGAGCAGGTTTCTGATACTGGTCTTGTTGTTGCTAAAGAAGGGCAAACAAAACCTCAGCCTCAAAGTCTTGAGCTCCCATTTGGGTATAAGCCGCCACAACCTGAAACGCTAAACGTTCCTACATCGGACAAGGCTGTGGAGCAGGGGGTTCCTCTTGAATTAAAAGGGGAGAATAGCCTTGATTCTGATAAAATAAGGGGCATGGAAAACGATTTAGCCCAAACGCTTGAAGATGAAATTAAAAAAAACACCCCAAAAATCTCCTATAATGATGGTAATTACGGCCATGTTTTAGAGTCAGGGGTCAGGGTTTCTAGAAATGCTTATGATGCAATGACGGAAGGCCGATATCCTTTACCTAAAGCTAGATCCATAATATCTAAGGTGCTTGGGATACCATCAAAGGATGCTGAAAAATTAACCATCTTAACAACTGGGGAGTGGCATCATACTTCAAACAAAGCAAACAAGACTCAATTTTATGACACCCGTGAAGCATTGGCTATCTATAACAGGGATAAAGCAGGGGTTTTTAATGATAATTTTGGGAATATTAATGCCATCCCAGATACTAAGTATGGAGAAGCTCTAAAGTGGGGGATTGATAAAAATCTGCTTATTGCCAACGAGAAAGGGCTAATAAAATTAAACGCACGGCCAGAACCTGTTAAAGCTCCCAAGTTATCACTGAAGGACTCCCAAGAAGTTGCTCCCCTTATCCGTGACTTATCACAGGTGGAAACACCAGAGCAATTGGCTGATCTGGCTAGAGTGGCTTATGACCGCTATCATTCAAGCCCAGCGGCTGATGCTGTCTTTAAAGCGGTTGATGATGCTGAAGCCAGATTGACAGCACCAAAAGACTTAGGGATCACCCCTGAAGCGCCTAAGATTACCCAAGCGCCCAAGCCTCCTGTTAGCCTTTACGATGCTTCAGGCAGGGTGATGGGGGAGCCTCCTCAAAGGGTTGATCTGGCAATGCCTAGCAGATATAAGCCTTTAGGAACTGCCAAGCCAGACCTCGCAGCGCCTAACAGACACAAGCCTTTAGGAGCTGCAACTCCTGATATGCAAGCTCCTGTAAGAGACTTAGGCTCTATGCCTGAAACAGTCTTTGACCCCTCTGTAAAGACCACGCCTGAAGGGGCTGAAGTCTTTACCCACGGTAGACCTGAAGCCGCTGTTGCTCAAGATATGGCAGCGCTACAGTCTGCCGTAAAAGCTAACAACGGCCAGTTGGTCAGTATTGCTAAGCTGGAAGAGTACGTTAACCAATACCATCCAGAAGCAGCCTCCTACCTGCAAGACCTGATCCGCTCTGCTAAGAACTCTGAGGCTATCTCTTTTGACTATGCGCCACGGGAAGCGCCTAACGAGATTAGAACCAGAGATAACTATGCACCAATGGCGTTTTCACTAGAGCCAATCAAGCCAAGCACACAGCGCTCATTCTTACGTCGCCTGCTTGGGGATGATCAAGCCGTTATCTCTCACCTGATGGATCAAATTAGAGCAAAGGGTGGAGATGTCCACAGTACCTCACTGAGCTTTAAGAACGGCAAAGAAAAGGGCAGCGCTGCTCAGATTACAGCCTTAATTCAAGCGCTTGACGATATGAGTGAAGGGCGCTATTTGCTTAGCCCACGGGTTCACGGGGTTAACTTGGGAGAGTCCTCCAGAGGGGGGCTTGATGTCACTAGAGATAGAGGCATTCGCTTAGACACCCTGAAGCGTACCAGCTTAACAGGGCGCAAGCTGACTGGAGTTGACTTTGAGGGCGTAAATACCACAGGGTATAAAAACGATGTCGCTGGCGCTTTCAAAGCACTGGAAGAGCTTTCAAGCCATCCAGTACACGGTAAAACTGCACAGCGCTTTAATCAGCAGTTACTTTCTGGCAAAATCAGCAAAACGACTAGAAACGAGATTGCTAAGATGATTGAGGCTGATGTGGAAGCGCTGCAAACCTTCTGTAAAACGATGGGACTTAGCTAATGGCTGACGCTTGTAATGTCAATAACGTAATGGGCAAGCTTGATGCTCTGGCTAATATCAAGGGCGCTGAGGTAGAAGGGGGCTTTAATGCCTTCGACAACTCAGAGCAAGCAGAAGCGTTTGATCGGTCTGTTACGGCTGACAGAGTGCAGCTAGCAGAGTCTAAGCCTGATGGCGTTTGGGACTGGCTAAAGCAAGCAACAGGCGATCCACTTAAAGGCGCTGGCTATCTCTACACAGCTAACCGCAATTGGTCAGGGCGCATCTCTGAAGAGTTCATCCAGCCAATGCAGGACTTTTTAGAACAACACTACAAAGACTACGCCGATGATCTGGATGCTGGCAAGGCTGACTACTTTGACCAGATTGACGATGTGCTTGATAGCTTACCCACGGAAGGGCTAAACGAAGCGCAATTGAGAGATGTCGATCGGTATAAGGCTATCTATCGTAATGGCGGTGTGTTCTACGGGAGCAGCGACAAGCTGGCAATCGTTAGCAATATCGTTTCTAACACGATCCAATCAAGCCCTACCGTGTTACTGGGGAACCCTTTGGAGTTGTCCTATAAGCTACCAGCGCTTTATCCTAAGCAGGTTATCCCAGCGATTCAAAAGGCTTTTGCTGAAGGTATTACAAAGCGCCATCCAGAGATTGAAGCTAAAGGCGGCTATGGTTCCAGTATTGGGGCTGAACAGAACGTCTTGGGCAAGCGAAACAAGTTTGAGGGGATCATTGGCTTAACTGATATCCCTATGAAAAACATTACTTATTGGGCTGGTGAACTGGCTGAAGAAGGCGGTGGAACCAAAGCGCTCCAGCAGGTTATGTTTGTGCCTCGCTTTGCTGATGTCCCTGAAATCTACCACAATGACTTAGGCAGGGCTACAGTAGGCTTATTAAGCTACACGATCAACACTTATAAGCTCATAGGACAATTAAGCAAAAACGCTCTTAAAGGCGATGCTGAAGCTGCCAGGGGCTTGCTCACAATGTACGTGATTGCTGGGGCGATTGGTGGCGTTGGCAGTGAGTCAGGCGATCCAATCTCTAGCACGATTGCATCAGGGATGCCTCAGCCTATTGAGGATGCTATCAAGATGGCTTTCCCTGAAACTGAGGAATGGTTTGACAGTAACAAGGGTTCACTCTCAAAGCTGATAAAGCCCGCCAATCTAAACAAGGTGGGCATTCCCTTTGAGATGCTCAAGCGACAAATGGGAAAAGTTATTGGTGCAGGATCTGACTCAATTGAAAGTCTTGGTGAAGGCGATTTGGCTGCTGCTGCTGTCAATCTGGGTGATGCTGCCTTGAGCTTGCTGCCTTTTGGCAAAGGCCAATGGGTCAATGATATGCAATTCCAGAAGGCTAAGAATATGGCCGTGGATGTGTTTAAGGGTGATTTAGATTTAGAAGATGTGCCTAGTGAGGCGCAAGAGAAGTTCTTACCGTTCTTGGGAGACTAAAAATGCTTATAGGGAGAAACATAGTCTCTGAGAAAAGAGACTGGTGGATTATGCTGGAAACCAATGACGGGGTGATGCACGATATCAACTGGGCTGGAAAACCGTTTATCGGCACTCAGTTTCAAGTTGACATGTATGCTGAGCAACTAGCAGAACAGGCGATGATGCAGGGGTTGCCTCTTAAAGAGATCCACCTGTTCCCGATTAAACGGGCTAGGTAATGGCCTCAGCTAAAGCTCGCTACAAGCTTCTATATGAAGCTCGTCATAACGTGGACTTGCAAGCCCAGTGCATCGCTGCTGCTCAATCAGACATCCTATTCTGGTTTGAGTATTTCGCCTACACGTTTGACCCACGCCGACAACCAGCAGACTTGCCTTTTAACTTAATGCCCTTCCAAATTAAAACCGTTAAAACGATTGAAGAGTGCATTAGAGAAGGGGAGCCGCTGCTGATAGAGAAAAGCAGGGACATGGGCGCTACTTGGCTAGTCGTTCTAGTGTTCCAATGGTTCTGGATGTTTGAAGAGGGGTCAGACTTCCTGATCGGTTCTAAGACTCAGGACTTGGTAGACAAAAAGGGCGATCGCTCAACTATCTTCCAGAAGCTGCGCTATAACGCAGGGTTCCAGCCTAAGTGGATGCTCCCTAAACTAGGGAAAAATCACGACACTTTTTTAAAGATGATTCACCCTGTAAACGGGAACACAATCAATGGTACAACGTCAACACCTGACTTTGGCCGGTCTGGACGATACAGAGCAGCAATGATGGATGAGATGGCTTTTCACCCTTACGGTAAAGCCGCTTATGAGTCAGTCAGTCACTCGACTAATTGCGTGATTATGCCAAGCACCCCAAACGGTAAAACAAACGAGTTTTATAAGCTAAGAAGCAGAACCGATATTGACTGGGTGGAGATAGAGTAAATGAAGGCGCTGAAGCTTCACTGGACTTTGCATGATGAAAAATGCAAGGGGCTTTACACTGATGAGAATAATCGGGTTCGCTCTGAGTGGTACGACAACGTAATTAAGACAAAAAAGATGTCCCCTTCTGCTGTGGCCAGAGAACTCGATATAAGCTATGAAGGGTCAGTTGAAGGGATTATATTCCCAGAGTTTAACCGGCGCTTACATGTTTACAAGGGGGATATCGCTATTAACCCTCAATTGGCAGTGGTGCGCTATTTTGACTACGGCGCTTGTTGCGCTGCTTTGTTCCTCCAGATTGATAGCTACAACAGGGTAAAAGTTTTTCACGAGATCGTGATCGAGTCACAAGGGAACGCTAACAAGCTAGCCAACGCAGCGGTGGCGTATTCAGGGGAGTTGCCTGTTAGTAAGTTTAGAGACTTTGACGATCCAGCAGGTGAGCATGACGGCTGGGTCACTGGATGCCCTTCAATCCAGATTATGAACCAGAATGGCATCTTCCCTACCCACCAGATAAGCGCCTCACACAGAAGCAGACGGACGGCTAGAATCGAGATGATTCACCAAAAGCTGTCTGAACGGGTGGACAGTGAGGAAGTGGTGCAGATTCATGAAAGCTGCAAGTTTTTAATCGATGCTTTTGAAGGGGGCTATAGACACCCTATCAATAGTAACGGTGAAGTAAACCTCGATGATGTGGAAGAGATCCATCCATACGAGGACGTAATGGACTGCTTTGGTGGTGCATTGCTTGAAACGATGTCTATTTACCGGCCTGAGGCGCAAGCCAAGCCGAGAACGAATAGGAACAAATATACCGGCCGATGATATATGACGATCACTTAACCCCTATACAGCTGACTCCTGAGCAGGAAAATCAGCTCATCTCTGGCTCTGTTGAGCGTCGCCTTCGCTGGCATGAAATGACCAGAGACTACAGAGACAAAGCGCTTGAAGTTAGGCAGCTTTATCTTGAGAACAGACCAGACGGCCAGCAATTTAATAATGCTGATAATAATTCACGCTCTAACGTGCGCATGCCTGTTGTCGCTCAGGCGGTTGATTCAACTCTAGCACAACAGCACTTAGCAACCTTTCCAACAGATGAGCGATTTTTCAAAGCGCATCCTAGAAACAAGCTCTCTAAAGAGCGCCAGATTGCTTACGAGGATTTAAGCGAAAACCGGATGCAGAAGATCAACCTGGTCCAAAAGTCTAAAATGGACAGGCTGAACGCAATGCTGGACGGCGTTTCTGTTGTCTGGCATCCCTACATTAGGGAAGAGCATTTGCGCCCTGTATACACGCCTAGAACTATCTTTGGGATTCCTTACGGTAAACCTAGAAAAAGCTATAAAGAACAGGTTACTCTTGAGTCAACCGACTTTGTGCCGCTAAACCTAGAGGACTGGTGGATCGATCCTACTGTTGATAATTTTGACAAGACCAATTTCATCTGGCGTAAATGGCAGCCAGTCGAGGAAGTCAAAGAGATTGAAAACTACAAGAACACCAGCGATTTAAAAGCTTTCGGCTCAGCCTTTAATGACTCAGACAGCAATTTACAAGAGATGTATCAATACCTCGGCTTTGAGATCTCAATGAGTGATGCTGAAACCTCACTAGGCAAAGATAACGTGATGCTGTTTGAAGAGTGGGGAACCTTCTATCTAGATGGGAAGGCTTTTGAAAATTGCGTTTTTGTTTATAGCAATGACAGCGTGTTTCACGGCTTATTTCAGAACCCTTATGATCACGGCTTAAAACCGTTTTCTATCAGCTCCTATTTACCAATGCCAGGGACGTTAATGGGCAAGTCTATCGCCCGTGACATTGTGCCTTTGGCTCATGCTTATGACGCTTTTTTAAACGGGGCAATTGATATCATCAATAGTTCCGCTGCTCCTGTCTGGACTTACTTGGTTAACGATAACGCCTTGACGGAATACTTTTCCGAGGGAATGGTGGTTATTGAGCCAGGGCTTGCTATTCCTACTCAGTCTCATGAGTCACTAAACAAGCACCAGACAGACCTGCAAAACTTAGGGGTTATCGCTCAGTTGATGCAGCGAGTCAAAGAAGAGATCAGAGAATCAACGGGGGGCGTCCCTTATGCCACTGGTGGCCTGTCTGGGTCTGATATGGATAGAACAGCCACTGAGGTTAGTACGCTTGCATCAGGGACAAGCACACGCTATCAGGACGTTATTCAGGGTTATGAAGACGCCAAGCTGAAACGTTTTTGCTGGATGTGGTTTGAGAATGATCGCCAGTTTATGAGTGAGCCGGTGCTGGTTGATGAAGAGATGCTCGATCCTGATGAAATCAAACAGATGGATTTTGAGTTTGAAGTGATCGGCTCTAAAACAGCAATGAGTCAATCAAGAGAAGCTAAAGCATTAATAGGCATTATGGGCATGTTGCCTCAGTTGTTCCAGCTTGGGTTGTTCAAGCCTAAACAGGATCAGGTTGAGGTTGATATCAACGGGATGCTTCAGCAGATTGGCCGTTCTGAAGGGGCTAGAAATATTGATGACTACCTCAATGTCGTTGCGACTCAGGAAGAGATGCAACAGGGTGGGGGACTAGAAGAGGTATTGAGAAATGGACAAGCAGCTAACACAGCAGGATCGCCTCTCGATCTTGGAGGACTTCCAGCAGGGTTTGGGATGGGCGCTGGTTTCGGCGCAGCTTAATCAACTCAAGCTACAAACGCCAGCAGTAACGAACGCCGACACAAAAGAGGCATTTTTTTATGCGGCAATTCGAAACCAAATGATTGATGAGCTTTTACAACTGCCTGATCAGATGGCAGGAAATATCAAACGAACAAGGAGAGACTAAATGAGCGTAGAACTAGAAAATGAATTAGAAGTTGATCAACAGGTGGTTGCACCTGAAGAAGAAGAGGAAGCCCCTAACGATGAAAAAGATCAAGAAAATGATGAAGATGGATCTGAACCAAGCGATGAAGAAACCGAAGGTGAAGAACCCAAAACAGCCGAAGATCAGCGCAAAGAAATCCAAGAAAGGCTGTTAGAACAAGACAAAGCGCTTGAGGACACTAGGGCCAACATCAAACAAGACTGGCAGGATATTGAGGAGAGTCACAAGGCCGTAGAGCGCAGCTTCTCCAATCCTGTCCCCTTAAATGGCAAGCCAGCTTTTCTTGCTACAGACGAAGAGTTTGAAGCGGCTGAAGATGCAATCTTAGACTCTGGCAATGCTGACATGATTGCGCTTCTAAGACAGGCCAGAAAAGAACGCAGAGAATATCAGAAGAAGGTGCAAGCCCTTGCGCCACGCTTTAACAAGGTTTCAGAGCAGCGCATCAAGCAAACGCTGGCTGATATTGAGCAAGTAAAAAGCGCTTTAGCTGATATCTCTCCTGAATACAAACAGCATTTTAAAGAGCTTGAGACCCTCATGGAAGAGGAGTTCAAAGCTAACCCTGCCAAAATGGAGCGATTCGTTTGGAGTGGGGTGCGTGACAAATTTAGATTTATTGACCGATTGCTGGATGACAGTGGAATCAAGCAACGGGTGGAAAGCGAAATAAACGCTAAAACCAGACCTAACCTAGCGATGCCTGGCGGCGCAGGGAAGGGTAAGAAGAGTACTCCTGCTGGCAGTAGTAGCAAAAAAATCTATACCCGTGCTGAAGTCAAGCAGCTAACCAAAAGCGGTCTAACCGATGAAATGGAAAAAGAGTTAGACAGAGCGCTTGCTGAAGGCCGGATCAAATAAGGAGTTATATAAATGGTTTACGCAGCTAACTTTATTCCTGAGGTTTGGAGCGCCAAAACTCAGAAAATCGCTGATAAAACAATGGTCATGAAGAAAATCGTGAACACTGATTATGAAGGCGAAATTAAAAAAGCAGGGGATACCGTTCACGTTCGTTCATTCGGTGAGATTACTATCCGTAACTACACCCGTGAGCAAACGCTGGTCAATGATACCCTCGTTGATCCAATGAGCGATCTCGTTATCGATCAAGAGAAGTATTTTTGCTTCATCGTCGATGACGTTGACAAGGCTCAATCTGACATCAACATTATGAATGGTTATATCAAGCGTGCGGCTGATGCTATCGCTAGAACTGTTGACCAACACATCCACGCCAACTATGCAAACGTGGATTCTGGCAACATTATCGGTTCTAGTGGCTCGCCTGTAACCTTGACCAAAGACAACATCTATTTTTACTGTACTGAGCTTCGTCGCTTGATGAAAGACGACAATGCCAGCGGTGAAATGCACCTTGTTGTTGACCCTACTCGTGAAGCGCTCATGTTGAACGCTCCTGAGTTTGTTCGTTCAACTGGTCTAGGCGATCGTGTTGTACAGGATGGCGAAATTGGGACCATTGCTGGTTTCAAAGTTCACTGTTCTACCAACTTGAACAGCGCCAGCGGCAACCGTCCTATCTTGGCATTAACCCGTGATCTGATCTCCTATGCTGGTCAAGTGGCACACACCGAAATGGATCGTCCTTCTAACCAGTTTGTTGATCAATTCAAAGGGCTGTATGTCTACGGTTCTAAAGTGTTTACCAATGCTAACCTGACCAACTCCGCTGCTCCTGATGAACAGGGTGCGGTTCTTTGGGCAGCTGGCGTTTAAGGAGAGTTTCTAATGAATAGACAACAACGACACATCCTACTAGCTCAATTAGAGAAAGAGGAAAAGCTCAGTAAAGACCACGTATTCTTGGTAAAAAACACAGAGAAACGCAAGGATAAGCAATACTGGGTTCCAGTCTCAGGTGAAGTGATTTCAATGTTTCTCAATAGCGCTTTTGAATACAAGTATCTGGGTGAAGCGAAAGCTGAATCAGTGCTTGAGATGATCAAAGAGATCGACAAAGCGCAAGAGGGCATCATTGGAGAGCAAGCGAATAAATCCGCTAGTGACTTCCAAGTTGAAATTAACCTCGATGATCTGGGGTTTGACGGTGCTGTTAAGAGTAAGAAAGCAAAGGAAAAGAAATAATGAAAAAACTATTTTCTTTCGGTCTTGCTTTGTCTGTTGTTGCAGGGTTTGCCCTTAACGGCCACGCTACCCTGACTAACAGCAATACAGCAAGCCAACACGGGAACCAATCTATTTTTGCAGCTTTGATCACTGCAACTGGCAACGATACGACCGCCAACGCTGATTCTAATGTAATCAGCAATTTAGACGGTTCTATCAAAAACATTTGCGCTGGTGTTAAAGCGACTAACCAGACTGGTACTTCCCCTACTTTAACTGTTAGCTTTTTGGGCAGCCATGACGGTACCGTCTTTCATGCGCTCACTACAGCTCAAGCGGATACCGCAGGCACCGCGGGCGCTATGGCCTCCCCTGCTTTAAGTATCAGCTCCGCATCCAGCACCAACGTTGGAACTGGTATTTGTACCAGCCAATTTGGTGTTCAAGATCTCCCTCCTTATATCAAGGTGAGAGTTGCCGTGGGTGGTTCTTCTACCCCTGGCTGGACTGGCGTAGCTTACGCAGCAGTTAAACGGGCAAAGTAACGAAGTTGGGGGAGGGGAAACTCTCCCCCTTCTTTATAACAAGAGGTAATCATGGCCGATACATTGATAGCAATCGTAAATGAGGTTTTAAGAGCGACACAACAGCGCTGTGATAAAACTTCGTTTTCAAACAATGACGACACCAACTATATTGTCGATCGGGTCAATGATGCCTTAGAAGATATCTATGCCCTTAAAGGGACAGAGATAGACACAGACGGCACGATCACAGTGACTGCCGCTACTCGTAAATTTAACGCACCAGCAGATACCGATCCATCTAGGATTTATGATTGGTCATTTAGAATTAATGACGCTGATGGGGATATAAAGCTGGAAGTCGTAACCCGTCAATTCATTACTGAGAACTTCCCCCTGTTTGAAACAGAAGAGGCTGATGTGCCTAAATATGTCTACATTGATAACGTGCAAATAGCGGTTTATCCGCTGCTCACAACAGGCGCTTCAAGTCTCACAATGCAATTTACCTACCCTGCTCAGTTTGTTAAACTGACCACCACAACGGCAACCTTTCCCTTTGAAGATCGTTCAGATGAAATGCGGTTTGTTAAACTATCTGCTCAGTTTGATTATGAGGTTTTCAAGGGCTTAGGACAGCCAGCTTCGACAATGGATAAAAGAGATGGGGTTTGGGCTAGGGTTGTAGCTAAGAACGCCAAAACACGCAAAAAGGGCTTTATGGGGTATAGACGATATGGCGTCTAAAAAGAGCAGGGGTATACGTTCAAATATTCAAACCAAGAAGCTACAAAGCAATCTTGGGGGGATATCCCAGAATAGGGATGAGCGTTTTCTTGTCCCTTCAGAGGCTCAAGATATTGTAAACATGCACTCTATTAAGGATGGAACTTGGAGCTCTGACAAGGCTGGCTATAGCCACTTGAACGATACCGCTGTAGAGTCTGGCGCTGTTATTGATGGGGTTCACTGGTTCACTGACGCTACTGGGGTCGACTTCCTGCTTTTGGCTTCTAATGGGAAGTTAAAGAAGATCAACACCGGCTCAGGGGTGGTGACGGATGCGGATGCTTCAGCAGCAATGACAGCAGGGAACCCGGTAGACTTCCAGAATTATAACGGGGTTGTTTACTTCTGTGATGGGTCAATTGCTACCCCTCGTAAGTTTGACGGTTCAACAGGTGCAAACTCTGGTGGCTGGCCTGTTAGTGATGGGGTCAACAACTATGACACTCCCAAGTATGTAGAGCTGCACCAAAACCGTGTGGTCTATGGTGGGATGGTTGATTATCCTGATCACGTTATTATTAGCGATCAGGGCGATGGAGAGAACTTCACCCAGCCAGCAGTAACCGCAGCTGATTCATTTATCACTGAGGTAGCCCCAGGGGATGGGGGCGTTATCACAGGGATGAGATCACTAACGATCCCTAACAGTAATGATGATATCTTGGTTGTCTTTAAGTCTCGTGGGATTTACTCAATCGTTGGTCGCTCTGGCCTTGCTGGGGATGCTGACGAATTTAAGGTTGTTCGTATCAATGGCGAGTTTGGGGCGTTCAATAATAGATGTATTGTCCAAGTCGGTCAAGACTTACTGGCTATCAGTGAGTACGGCATTGTGTCCTACACCTCAGCAAGTACAAGCGGTACAGTTCAGCCTATCGGGGTAAATGTAAACCGTGTCCGTGATGTTATCGACAGGGTGAACCTGAACGTTAGAGAGAAGTGCTGGGCGATTCATTTAAAAGACCGCAGGGAGGTTTGGTTTGGGCTTCCTACAGGCTCAAGCACTCAGGTCAATGAGTTTATCGTGTACAAATACCCTGATCCTGGTGAGCAAGGAAGCTCAGCCCGTTGGTCAAGACGTACCGGCTTCACATCCCCTCACGGGGTACTCTATGGCAAGGACTTCTATATTGGGACTTATACCGGCTATATCGGCTATATGTTCAACTCTTCAAAATACAATGAGACTGGGATCAACTGGGTCTATGAATATCCATACTGGGACTTAGGCAATGAATTGCAGTACAAGCGAATTACCCATGCTGAAGCTCATTTTAGATTAAGAAGCAATCACACTGTTTCCATGACAACGACGTGGAAAGGTGGAGGCAATAACGACACATTATCCCAGTCGCTAGATGTCAATACAACAGTAGGTGGTGCGCTTTATGGCGCTGGGGTTTACGGCTCCTCAGTGTACGGGGAACGTGATGAGGTTACTAGGGAATTTAACGTTCCTGGCAATGGCAAGCGTTTAAAATACAAGCTGTCAGGAACAACCACCACCACAGGGGTAGAGTTCTTGGGGCTATCTATGCAAACAGAAGTAGGCAGTTTAAGCAGTCACTGGAATTAAGGGGTAAGCAATGGCGCAGATTTCAAGACTAAAAGATGCTGAAATAAGCAACGGTGAAACGATTGATGCTGATGATCTAGATGCTGAGTTTAACCAGCTTATCACAGCGCATAATACCAATGACACTGAATTAACCGCCATTGGTACAGGGACTTACAGCTTCTCAGGGGTTAAAACGTTCACCTCATCCCCTAAAACAAACGGGATCGATGAGCGTACCAGTGCGGCTGGGGTTACAGTAGATGGGGTATTACTCAAGGATGGGGCGATTACTTTAGCAAGTACCGCTGGCTATACTCCGGCCACTAACGGGGACTTTGGTTATGACTCAACAGCACACGCCTATGAAGGCCGGATTAACGGAAACAACGTTACTTTTTATCACTCAGGGAACTTAAGCTTATCTAGCGTTTGGCCTAAGGGCTATATCGGAGGGGCTGCTCCTGTTTGGGCTGCTGTTACTGGGATTACTCTAAAAGCAGGAACACGAGCCAGAAATAGCGCTGATACCGACAATATTGAATTAACTGGGGATGTTACCTTGTCTCTTGCCACCTCTGGCGCTGCTGGATTGGATACAGGATCAGAAGCTTCTAACACTTGGTATTATGTCTACCTGATTCGGAAATCATCTGATGGCACATGCTCTGCTGTTTTTAGTACCACCAATGAAGCGGTGAGTGGATCGATCACTTATCCTTCAGGCTATGACCAAAAACGTCAGTTGCCCATTGCGGTTCGAAACGATGGCTCTAGCAATGTGATGGATTTTACCGTGGCCAATGGCTGGCCGTATCGTCCGCTAATCCTATACAATACTGAGTTCCCGGAAAGTCGAACAAGCTCAACGAAATCAACAGAGGTTTTAGATCAAGGAACATCGACAACATTTGCCGGGGTTTCTTGCTCAAGCTATATTCCAGCTATTGCACAGCTTGGCTATTTTTATGTTCTAAAAGCCACATCTGGAACGATTGGTTATATCAGACCTACAGGCTCTAGCTTCACCAATGGCAACCCGGTGGAAGGGTATGATGAGTCGACCTATCGTCTGTTTTGTAAAACCAATTCGTCTCAGTCGATTGATTATAAAGTATCAAGTTCTGCAATTGATATCCACGTTTTAGGTTATGTAGTAACGGAGATAGCGTAAATGCCTGTTTACCATTTATTAAGAGCTGATGGCACTGTAAGCGATATTGCCGATTATTCGGAGACCCCAAAAGAAAGGCAAGATGGGCAATGGATAGAAGGGAAGCCTGATCCGGATAAAAAGCCTTTTGTACAGAAAGATATTAATAAAGTCCTTGAAGATGCTTTTCTGGCAGTATTACCGGCTCATATCGAGCAACCCTACTTAACCCCCCAAGTGATGCTAGCTATTGGCTCATTAAAACAAACCGTAACCGATTTTAACCGGCTTGGCTTGTATGCTTTATCAAAGCAGATGATTCAGGGCTTAACGCTACCGCAAGAGATGGAAGCGGATAAGCAAACCTTAATAGCGTTGTTTCCGTAGAGATGGCAGATGATCTTTTTAGACAAGTTGCAGAACAGGCTCCATCGGCTAGCACTGGCGGTCTTGCAGGCGCTATCCTTGCCTACCTTGCCTCTATAAAAATGTTTGCTAAACCTGAACAGATTGAGCTTGCAAAAGCAGAGCTTAGAAGGGAACTAGCAGAGTCTGAGAAACTGGCTGCTGAGAAGTACGCTGCCAAATCAGACCTAGACCCGATTGCAGAGGACATCCGTTACATTAGAGATCGCATTGATCGAATCACAGACAGATAGGGGATTGAAATGAAAAAACTTATTGCCGTTGTATTGAGTGTTTTTACTCTAATGATTTTCCACCCGTGGGCATTGGCCTTGTCAGGGGATAAGGCAGCATCAAAAGTTTGCGCCTTTGACAATAGCAACTCATCAATAACTGCGGTATCTGCTGCATCTGGGTTTTATTACCGCATTTTTGGGGTGTTCGCATCTGCTGATGATGCTGATGATGTCCTCTTTAAAATTGGCTCTACCACTTTACTAGGCTTACAACTGGGAGCGAACAGCGGTTTCTCTCAAGTCCTGTATCCCTTGTACTTAGAAAATGGCACAAATAACGAGTCGATTGTTATTACCAAAACAGCTGCAACCGATCTTTATTACTGTGTTTGGTATGAGAAAGTCAAAATCTAGTGCCGTTACAGCCTTCAGATAAAAGCTGGATTCAGCGCTTTGGAGATTCACGCTGGACTGGAGGAAGTGGCTCAACAGATCATGGAACCCTGACCGGCTTAGCAGATGATGATCATAGCCAGTATTACAACACCACAAGGTTAAATGCTTGGACTGGCTCATCTGCTATTACAACAATAGGAACGCTTATTGCTGGCTCTATCCCTGTTAGTTTAATCACCGGCTTGGGGACACTGGCTACTCAGTCTGGCACGTTCTCAGGGACAAGCTCAGGCACTAATACAGGCGATCAGACAATCACCCTTACTGGGGATGTCACTGGCTCTGGGACTGGCTCATTTGCTGCAACTATAGCCAATGATGCTGTCTCTTACGCCAAAATGCAAAACGTGTCCGCTGCTAGTAAATTGCTTGGCCGTGGTGATTCCGGCGCTGGCGATCCTCAAGAGATCACCATAGGGTCAGGGCTGGCAATGACAGGGACTACTCTCAGTGCTTCAGGTGCAAGCGCTACAGGAGCGTTTGGGATAACCATAGACGGGGGAGGCTCTGCCATTACAACGGGGTTGAAAGGCTTTGTCCGTGTCCCTTTTAATTGCACGATTACTGGATGGGATTTATACGCCGATCAAACCGGCTCGATTGTGATCGATGTCTGGAAAGATACTTACACAAACTTTCCGCCGATCGCTGGGGACTCAATCGCAGGGACAGAGAAGCCAACACTATCAAGCGCTCAGAAAAACCAAGACACTAGCTTAAGTAGTTGGACAACCAGCGTAACGGCTGGGGACGTTGTGGCCTTTAACGTGGATTCAGTAAGCACCGTAACACGAGTCAATTTATCTATTAACGTGACAAAGACCTAATGAAAAACTTTGATGTTAGATACCTAGACAATGAGAACCGATGGGTTTTCACAGCGCCAACAGAATTGGCCTTGCCTCAAACGGCTGTCAATAGGATTAAAGAACACGTTAGAGCCAGATGGGCAAAAGAGCTATCAGGGTTAAGTGATTTTAAACACGGCTCTAAAAAAGAGTTTATCACTAGGGCAATTCAAGCCTTAGATGCTGGCAGAATAAGTCAAATCCAAATAGGCGACAACGGGTTCGCCTTTACATCGACTGAAAGAACAGGAGCGATCATCTCTCATGGCTAACACATGGCAAGCAAACCAAACGGCTGTAACTTTTGCAGCTAACAAATTTATGCTTGATGTTTTCAACAGCTCAAGCTCGACACGTTACATTAGAGTCTACAGAGCCTACTATTTCAACAACCAGACCGCAGCGATTACCGGCGTTTTAAACGTAATGCGTGTGGGCATCAGTTCAGCCTCTACAGGTGGTACGGCTGTAACCCCGATCACAATGGACACCTCAAATTCAACCTTAAACGCCAACACCACCGCAGGGCATAACAGAACTGTTACCTCTTCTGCTGTTCTTAGAACGCTCCTGACCTCTCCCGATGAAGCAACTGTTACCACGCTTGATTGGGACGCTCTGCAAACGTTAGTGCCTTTTGCTGAAATTTGGAATGCTGGCTATGGGGACACTAATATTCAGCCTGTGACACTCAGTGCATCTGAAAGCCGTGGGTTCTACATTCAATCAGTTACGCAGACCGTGGGTAACGCTGACTTTGAAATTATGTTTACTGATGCAGGCAGCTAACAGTGTTCTACTGGAACGGATACTGCTCAGCCAATAGGGATGAGGCTTTATTCTGCCTTTTTAACAATGAAACCAGCGATCAACGCAGGGTTTTTACTGTTACCCGATTTGAAGCGAAGCCCTTTGCTCCGGTTGTCACCACTGGCTCAAACCCTGAAAGACTGTTTAAAATTACAGCAATCAGCGGTGGTGATACGATCCCATCGATAAAAGCGGACAGCAGCTCTACAGATATCCCCTCTCAGGTAGCAATAAAGCTCTACCCGTCTTATACAGCCAGTAGCGTAATAAGAAGCGCACAGCCTCATACGATCAGCAATGCTGGCCTTGCAAGCCGATCAATGGGTGGCAATTCAAGATACTTTGATTCTGGCCTTGTTAGTAGCTCAACGCAAAGAATTATCCTAAGAGAGGGTGAAGGCATAGCGCTTGGGAAAACTGACACGATCAGCTCAGCCCATTCTCACACGATGCACTACCAAGTCACTTTGGTTATCGGCTCAGCAACTCACTATCTCAATTTTACCGCAGCGGTGGGCAGTACGTCTGAGGCTGCTTTTGGGATCTTTAACGGTTCTGGGTCTGGCGTGGTAGTGGAAGTGGCGTCCATAAAAGTATCTGAGGTAGGGCAATCAACCAGCATCAACGCTTTAATCGACAGCCCTTATTTACGCTTTATTCGGGGTTATGGTTACAATGGTGGGGAATCTATAACCCCTACGCTTTTAGACACATCGACATCAAGTCCAAGCGCTATGGTAATGAGGCGGAATCAGGCTTGGGCGCCTTTAACTGTCACCCCTTCGTTTGATGGCGTGGGCGCTGGTGAGCTTGCTTATCCTGAATCGAACCAGACGATTTACCGGAAGATTGGCACATTCAGGCAAGCCTTAATGAATTGCGTCAATAACATCAATGTCGGTGGTGCAACTGGCTCCCCTGTCTTTTCTGAGTTCACCAATAGCCAAACCGCTCACGGGATGAACTTACAGAAAGACGCTAATATTTCAGGGATCGTGTTGAGGCCACAGGAACTCTTTGCGGTCATAGTCAATAACGCATCACCTTATTCAACCTTCCAAGTTGAGATTGAATTTACACACACAGAGCCGCCTTCTGGTGGTGGCAGTAGTGAACACGCTTACACGTTTGTAGCTTAGGGGGCTAACAATGGGCTTTTTTAACGCTGGCAGCTTTAACGGTGGCTTTTTCAAATCAGGCTTTGATCTTGCGGCGCTCTCACAGACGCTTAACTTGTGGATCACAAACCGCTTTCAAAACTCGACTTCTGGAAAGACCGCCAATAACTTTAATAGTGTAGGCGGCTTTGCTGGCACTGATGACGCTTACTTTACCGCTGACACTGACTGGACAGCTTGCTTCTGGGTAAACTTTAACGCCCTCGGTGGTGTCCTAATGGGTAAGTGGGACTGGGGCGCTTCTAAGATGGTTTGGGAAGTCAGGGACGTAACCAGCCAATTACGCTTCATCTATACCAATAGTTCAGGAACTCAATTCAACCTAGACGATGCCGCTGCTATCTCAACTGGAACGTGGTATTTTGTGGCGGTTGGGTATGACTCAGTAAACAATCAAGTCTTTATCAAGCGCAATAACAGCGCCCTAGTAACAGCCTCTTTATCTGGTGGCCTTGATGATATCAATAGCCCTTTGTCTATCGGGATGGAGTTAAACGGGGGGACAGTCTCAAACGCTTGTAACGCCATTATGGACGGAATAGGCTTCTGGACTCGAACCCTGACAAACGCAGAATTAGACGCTATTTATAACAGTGGTTCCGGTACAGCTTACAGCGCCTTATCTGCCGCTCAAAAAGTAAATATGTGGGCTTGGTATGAATGTAATGATGATACCGGCGTACTGGTTGATCATTACAGCACTAACGATCTGGCTCGCTTAGACTTTGGCACAAGAGCCGATCAAGTCGATGGCAAAGTGATTGGGGATGTGAACGCAGATGAACCCGTGTACCGCTTCAATGATATGAGCGCTTCCAACAATGACGGCACTCAAGCGACTTTTGCCAATAGAGCGCTATTGAAAACAGCCTACAACAGTTCAGCCAATCCAAGCGCTCAGTTTGATGGCACTAACGATAGTTATGACTTAGGATCTGCTATTGCCTTTACGGGTGATTTTACGGTCTTTGCGGTAGCAAGCTGTAGCGATTACGCTGCTACCCGTGTGCTTTTCGGTCACGGCACCTTGGCTTATGTGGCTAACACCTCAACAACTAACTTTAGACTACGCAACGATGCAGGAACCCTGCTGAACGTAGCCCACAGCGCTTGGGATACTAACCCTCACGTTATCACGATTCAACGATCGGGATCGACTGTCACCGTTTATCAAGATGGAACCTCAGCCGGATCAGGGACGCTGTCAGGCACAATGACATTCAATAAAATCGGCATTGCTGGGGGTAGCCCGTGGATAGGCAACATTGCTGAACTGCTGACCTACTCAGGCGCTTTGACCGCTGGGGAGCGTAACGCTACAGAGAAATACTTAGGCGCTCAATATGGGATAACAGTAGCGTAATGGCAGTCTTACCTCGCATCCCTAGAGTCACAACACCGGCAAGGGTAGAGCTTACCTTCTCAGATGAGTTTACCGGCGGTGCTTTAGATACGGCTAAATGGAATTACAACCTACCGTGGGGTGGTTGGAACAATGGCGCTAACGGGGAGCAACAAGCCTATTTACAGGCTAACGTTTCTGTTAGTGGGAGTAAGCTGGTAATCGCTGGCAAGTACGAGGACTCAGTACAATCAGATGGCACTTATCACTATACCGGCGGAATGATTAACACACGGGGCAAGTTTTCTCAGACTTACGGGATCTTTGAATGCCGTTATAAATGCCCTGCCGTGCAAGGGGCTTGGCCTGCCTTCTGGTTGCTCAAGTATGACTCTGGTGCTTATCCTTGGCCTCCTGAATTGGATGTGATGGAAGGGTCAGGGCTTAATCCTACACAGATTCAAGTAAACAGCCATTACAACGATTCAAGCGAGGATCATCAACAAGACTATTTAAAGTACACCCTAAGCTACTCACAAGCTGAATGGGTGACTTGTACGATGGACTGGACGGCTAGCTATATCAAGTTTTACATTAATGGCGTTCTGGTTCATACCGTTACCGAGTCGACCGCTATTCCTAAGATTCCAATGTATCTACTGGTCGATCTGGCTATCGGTGGGCATTGGGATTTTATTGGCCTTCCTAGTGGTGGAACGGGCTTCCCTTTCAATATGGAAGTCGATTATGTGCGAGTGTGGCAACGATACGAGGCAAGCTGATGAGACGCTTAGTAAATGAAAGCAATAATAAAACCTTTTTTGTAGAGCCGATTATCTTAGAAGCGAACGGCCACAAGCTCTTAACTGACGCTATTGTGGACACTGGCGCAACCCACACGATCATCGACAAAAGTGTCGCCTATAGTTTACAGCTAGATCCAGAAGTGCGCTTTGGTCAATACACTGAGGTGCAGACTGGGGACGGGGTGCTAAAGGGTGCAAAGAAGGAGCTTGACGCTATTGTTATTGGAACCGACACCATTTCTAAGCCTTCTGTGGTTGTGGTTGATTTTTCAGATGATGTTAGACGAGCCATGCAAAACATCCCCGTTTTACTTGGTGCAGACTACATCGAAGCGGTGGGGCTAATAGGGTGATCAAGGCCTACTTTGACAGAAACCCTCGTAACGTTGAGGGCTTTTTTACGCTGGTTGAGATTGAAGGTCTGGAAGTGAAACCGTTGTTCCAGCGCCTTCCCGCCCGTAGTGGACAAGCAGGGTATACGAAAACTGACTGGATACGGGGCAAGTCTCCTATCCCATACGGAAAACATCTGCTTTGGCTTTCTCCACTAGATACGGGCAAGTTTGCTGACTATAACGGCATCGGGGAGTTCTACCCGATCAGCAATAGAGAAGGCGCAAAGCGTGTCATCTGGGGGAAAGACGGCACACGGCAGGATATAGGCTTGCATCCAGAAAACAAATATCCTGGCTCTGCTGGTTGCATTGTCCTGCTGGTAGACACGCCAGAACGCAAGCAGAGAGTTATAGAGCTATTTGAATATCTACGGGAACTAGGGAAAAGTCAGAAAAACATACCATTGGAGGTTTTGTAATGCTTCTATTTTTAAAATACTTGCCAGTCGCCTTAGACGCAATCAACGCTATTGCTAAGCTGGTGGACTTAGTAAAAGAGCGCACCAAATTGCAGGAAAAAAAAGCGCAGGCCATAGCAAAGAATCAACAAACCAGCGTGGAAGATAAAGGGCTTGCCAAAGTTGATGCTGATTTAAAAGGCCAGAAAGTTAAGCTAATTGGGGTTGCTCACAGCTTCTTACCTAAAGACACTGCTGAAAAGGCAAGCGTTGAAGAGCTAGACAAGCTGATCGAAAAGTTGACAATGCTGGTGGATATTGTCATGGATATAATCAAAATATCTGTTTCTTTGACCGTAAAATAAGGCCAATTGACCTTATATGACTGTCATTCTAGTCACTGGCGTTTCAGCCAATAATAACAGAGAAAAAGATCGGGCTGCTTTAGAGCGTTATCTAGGGCAGCCTGTTTTTTTGTTTGATCCTGAACGCTATATGGATCACTCAGCAGTCGCTAAGCTGGTAAGCATTAACCGGCTGCTAGACAAAGCCTATGACGTTTTAGATTATGCCTTTATCAAGATAGAAGCGCCTGAGATTAACAAGCACTTTAAAAACATGGTTACCAAGTATCAACCTACTGAGATTTGGGGGCACTCTTTAGGCTCTGTTATTGCAGCTTCAAATAAGGTCACAGTGAACAAACTGGTCACTTTAGGATCACCCCTTTGGATGCCCTTCATCTGGCCTACTACTTTAATAAGAGCAAAAAATTGGCTAAACTATTATTCAGATAGAGAATGGATTGGGCGTTGGCCGTTGGCAAAGGCTGACAATTTCAAGCTGCATTGTGGGCATCAGCTTACTGAATATTTGGGAGAGTTGAGCCATGAAAATACTGGTCTTACCTGACTCGCACGCAAAGCATGGCGTTCCTAACGATCGCTATGACTGGCTAGCCCGAATGATTTTAGATATCCGGCCAGAGGTTGTGGTAGACCTCGGAGACTTTGCCGATGTGCCTGCTCTGTCGGCCTATGACAAGGGCAAAAAGAAGGCAGAGGGGAAGAGGGTGGATCTGGATATTGAAGCTGCTGTAGACGCACGCAGACGACTTACAGAGCCTTTAAAGAATTTGCACTTCGGGCTTGAGTCTTGGGGGCGTGTTGTAGAGAGTTCTTATACCCCTCGCTTAATTGCGCTTGGTGGCAATCATGAACAGCGCGTTGACCGCTATATGAATGACCATCCAGAGCTGTATGGCATGATGAGTCAAGATATCTCAGAGGCTGAAAAGCAAGGGTGGGAGTGGTATCCGTTCCTGCAAAAGGTGACAGTTGAAGGGGTGACGTTTTGCCACTTCTTTCATAATGAGATGGGTAAGCCATTATCAGGCGTTAGCCCTGCCAGAACGTTGATCAATAAGCTGCATGTTTCCTCAGTCGCTGGGCATTCTCACATTTGGGATCATCACAGCCAAGTCAACGGAGAGGGTAAGCGCTTACATGGCTTGGTGGCTGGGTGCTATTTTGAACACCACGAAGATTATGCGGTGCAAAGCAATGAGCGCTGGGATCGCTGTATCACCATTTTGCACGATGTTAAAAATGGGGATTTTGACTTGGAAAAAATCAGTATTGAACGCATAAAAAAGCGGTACGGAGATTAGGAGAGTGTATTTTGATGAAACCGCCATTGTTGAAGAAGATGACCAATGCTTCACCTGTGAGCACCTCGCTAGGGGGGTTAGTTGTCCCCTGCTTGAAGCGCTGGCTGAGGGGGTTGTCTATATGGATGGGGAGTTTGTCGTTAGGAACTGCCAGTTTTATAAAGAGTTTAAGAGGCATCTCAAACTTGTCGAGTCCTAAGATAGCAATCGGTGGGCAGCAAGGCGCTGGCAAGGATACCCTGATTGAGATCCTGATGCGCTGCTCTGAAAGGCAATGGGGGGTCGTAGACACCTCAGACGCTTTGCTATCAATCTATAGTGGTAGGGTGGGTCTAACCAAAGACCAGATTTTAAAAGACAAGCAGAAGCACAGAAAAGCGCTGCAAGCTTTAGGGGACGAGATAGAGCAAGACCGACTGGCAGGGGTTTTAAAGTATGCTTTTGCCAAGCACGCCCTGACCGGTTTTGAGTTTGACGGGGTTATTTTCTGCTCAATCCGTCGCCCTTGTGAGCTTCACTATCTTAAAAAGAACGGCTATAAAATCGTATTTGTAGAAGCTGATAAGGATATCAGGCAAGCCAGACGGGGGGAGCTTGCTGGCTCATCTCACAGCACTGAGTGTCTGGACTGGTTAAGGCCAGGATCAGACTACATCATTAGAAACAACGGCACTCATGAGCAGTTAGAAGATGAGGCCATTAGGATGCTTCACAGCTTTGGGCTGTAACTCTCCATCTCTCTCCCATTCCCTAGCCCTCGACTAAACATCGGGGGCTTTTTTATTGGGAATGTTTCTTAATCATTTCACTCAACCGATCTCGGCTCTCTTGTGTGCTAGTTTCAACATCAAAGCGGAATTCAAAGATTAGCCACTTGATGCCTATAAACAGCCCTGCATGGCCTAAATAAAAATCAGGCTTTGGGAGCCAGTAGAACTCTTTTTCATAGAGTAGCCCACAAGGGTTGTTAAACCTTATGGCGATTGATATGTCCTCAATTGTGATCATAGTCTTCCCTTTCCTCTGGTTTGCCGTGGGTCTAGAAAGCCTGAATGAAAGGTTAAAGCCTCAACCAAAATATCGCTACTTGTTTTCATTAAATTCCCTCTTTGATTTTTGTTAAACAGTAACAAATAAAAATACCCACTAAGAAACCTGGCTGAAACTCAATCATCGTCCTTGCTCCTCTAAAAACATATCTAAGAGTTTGTCAGCGCTGATTTTTAAAGCCTTCCGCATCCTATCCAGTACATAAATATCCGGCTTTCTTTTTGAGCGCTCATATTGGCATATAGCTGGTTGAGTTACATTCAGCAATTCAGCCATTTCTGTTTGAGACTTCCCGATGAAGCGCCTATATTTTGCAAACTTATTTTCTTTCATCCTTCAAGCTCCTTTCTAGCTTTCATCCGCTCGGTGGTAAACAGTGGTGCTGTTCAACCAATTGGCGGTATTAATAAAAATAGCTTTCATTTCATCAGAATACCCAAAGCGTTTTTGGTTTATTTCAATGCTCTTGAAAATACAGCCGTCATTGTGGCGTAACCCTGAACACTTCCAATCTATCAGCATTTCAATAATGTCGACCAAATTCATATCCTGTATGCCATTTTCAAAATGCTCAGGGTGATGCCGGTTGTTTGTGTAGTGGTTTTTTAAAGCTGGTTCCATTTGTTCTAAAAATGATTTATATTCATCTGAGCCATAGGTGCAAGTTCTCAACAAGGGGGTGAATTTGTCAAAAACATCTACCTCCGCCGGTGTTAGTTTACTTTGGTCGTGACTCTCAGCACGTCCTAACAGGTCGACTATAACGGCGTTAATATAATTGCGTACCGTCTCAATATGCCTCATTGTTTTAAACTTAGATTCCGTCATCTGCTAATTCCTTCCTA
>CAZSXR010000007.1:0-38162 GCA_964611335.1 uncultured Pseudobdellovibrionaceae bacterium
TATTGATGAGATACCCTGTAAGGGAAGCAACGACCTTAGCAACATATTTCATTCTAACTTCGACACCCTCAGCGTTTCTTTCATCGTCACGCCAACGTCGAACCATTGGAACGTTTTTACGGAAAATGTATCCGCTGGAAGGTTGCTTTGGACCTGGACGCGCTGGTTTCCAACCAAAGAAACATTTATCGGATAACATCGGAGCTACCGTCGATGTGCGGCCGAGATCACTTGTGTCGAGTTGAGCTTTCGATACATAAAACTCGGAAACACCAAAGAGCGAAGCAAGAAGCTGCTCTGTGACGACCGCAGTTTGTGTGTATTTGATGCGATCGATAACGCTTTGATGATTCTTAGCCGCGTTGAATCCTGCAAAGGAAATCACACCGAAGTTAGGTGTGTAACCTGAGTTAAGAAGTACGGTACTCATCGCAGTATCGACCACAGGAATTGGGTTACTTTGAACCGTATCAAGAGTCCAAAGTCCAGTTGCTGCAAGGGATGTTCCTAACGACCAGTTTGTTGTCGTCATGAGATCCAAAACAGATTTTTCAAGTCGTCGAAGAATAACTTCTGTCAATTCTTCTGTGGTATCAACTCTGAGATCTTGTTGATCAAAGTTGTCTATGTCATCGTCTGTTATGAAATCTTTTAAAGCATGATCTTCGAGAATGTAAGATCCTGTAGAAACTTCAAAGTAGTGAGTTTGTGCTACACCCTTATTCGCTTTCAAAGTTTGAGGCAAACGAAAGTTAGGTGCGTAAATACGGTATTTATCCGAGTCTTTTATGACTGGTACTTCTGGAAAAAGCTTCATCGCAATGAATTCGGAACTCTGATACTTGACAGAGACATTGCTAAGAAGTTGGTCTACATGTAACTGGCCTTTAAATGGCATAGTTGTTTACTCCTTTTTAAAAAATTTTTAGCTCGCTCTGTCGTAACCTGGGATAATTAAAACTTTTGCTATGGTTCCAGTTCCGTCAACTTTCGGACCTACCAAGATACCAAGATAAGCCGATGGATGCGAAATAGATGTTGATGTCATAGCTAAGGAGAATGGAATTCCACGTCCTGAGCTATCTGATGTAACGAGTTGTCCACTCACTACAGTGTCGTTAAAATATAGGTTTGCGATTCCGTTTAATTGAACAGGGATTGCGCCTGTTGTATCTAAAACAGTATCGATCGTAATACCGATCGGTAAGCTTGTGATCGTGTCGGGATATTGAACTTTATGCGCGTTTGCAGTACTACAGCAAACAATTCTCTGTGCTGCAAGCGTTGTCAATACTCCAAAAGATTCTACTAATGCTCCTGACATATTGAAGCTCCTTATTTCTTATCGTTTTGTTTCATGATTTGACGGTACGCTGCCGAGTATGAAACCTTATGAGTAGTCATATACTCATCAATCTTTTTTTCTAATTCCTTCAGAGAGTCTTCATTTTCTTTCGGTTCAATATTCTCTGTTTTTTCTGTTTTGTTGATTTTATAAACTTCTTTGGCAAGTTTTAGAATTTCTTCTAAGGCTTGTTGAGAACTATATTTTTTGTCACCTACAGAAAATTCAAGTTTTGAAGTCGATCCTATAAGAGCCTTAACGAAAGGTGTCATTGAAGGAGCGATCAAACCCTTGCTTTGAAGATCGATCGAAAATTTCTCGATCTCGGCTTCTGTCTTTTGCCCTTCGAGAGTAACAATTTTCTTTTCAGACTCTTCTTTGTACTGAGTAAAAGAGGTTTTTAATTCTTCATTTTCTTTGGTTGTTTTATCCAAAGTTGTTTTAAACACAGCTAGTTTTTTATCGACCTCTGCGTTTATGCGATCTTCGATTTCTTTTTGACTTAGAACTGTCTCAGACATGTAGTCACCCTCATTTGAATCTTTTGTAAAGATCTTGGTTTCAATCTTATTTGACTTAATATCGTTTGTAAAATTCTGTGAAGCAGTTTTATAGAGTCCGAGTATATCGGATATGGTTTTAACTGCTGGTAATTCAGCTCCTAAAAGAGCAACCGCTGTTAGAAGATACGGATAGGTTTGATCGTCAAACGTGTAACCACTACAAAGTTCAATACTTACTTTTCTGTAAGCCTTCTTTTTTATGAGATCGTAAATCTTTTGAGGGATGTCTACAAAGTCCCCTAAAAGTTTTTTACCTTGAATGTAAACATTGTCAACCCAACCGGCGGCTGGAAGTCCTTCGTTTCTCAAAAGAGACTGTTCTTCGCTATGCCCTAGTTTTAGGACAGGCTTAACAAAGGACTTCGTAGACTCAAAACCCGAAACGATACTTTTCAAAACGTCGGAAGTAATTTCGTTTCCGTTCCAAGTCCCTTCTGCAAAAATTTCTACACCTTTTATGTCTGGCATTTCGCTTTCCTACTATGGAGCTATGTAACCTTGGATATTTATCCCATGTAATTTATCGCTTGTAGTTCCGTTAAGACCTAAAGCTGCACGAACTTTGATAGGTTGACGGAAGCTCATAAAGTGCATGCCCCCTGTAGAACCGAAATCACCTTGGAAATAAACGGTTGTAGTAGCTGCTTCGATGAGCTTGTAGTTACAAAGAGTGAGCGAAGAAAGTTGGATATCGGTTATATAAAGACTAAGACCGGCTGCTGGAGCTCCAAGTATTGCTCCTCCAGTTGTTGCACCGGCTGACCATGAAAGCGTTGTTTGAAAAAAGCGTGGGTTTCCGATATCTACAAAAAGAGCACCCTGCAAATTAGTTTTAAGGTGAGTTCGATCACCTTCTGCTGAAACTGCAGAAGGGTCAGTGCCGTCGTAATCGTAAGCCACTGCGCCAACTTTGATAGGATAAAGGGATGTAGTATCAGCTCCGTCGTGAGGTATTCCATAACCTGTTGACAATGATTTTGTAGCCATTGGGTTTCCCCCTTTTTTTTAATAAAAATTGATTTTGGGGATATCATAGCACGACTATTTATTGTTTAGGAAAGCCTGCGCCTTTATTTTCTTTTATGAAATCTTCGATCGGAGTTTTTCCAACCTTTGAATCAGGCTCAAAAGTTTCGTAAATTGTAATCGGTATTAAGAGGCTACGACAATTAAAGTGCATAGGTGGGATAGGCTGATCACCTGCCTTAAAAGTTTTTCCATGAAGTCCTCGACAAATATCTGTAGTACGATCGTCGAGAATTGCAGAGTACTGATAACCTGAGACAACTCCGCTTTCTTCAAAAAAAGCAATACGTCCCTTGTTCATCACCTCAGTAAATTTAGTTCGTGCGAAAGTTTCTAAGCTCGTGCTTGCCTTTTCTTTAGTCTCTTTGTTGACGATATCAATAACTTCAGCAATAGATTTTCCATCTTTAATAGCTTGGATGATAGCCAGACGTGCATTTTTTGTGACATTGTATTCCCAATCTCCAATAAATTGATTAGTTTCTTCTTCTAGTATCTTTAAAAATTCGTCAGAAACAATTGGTTTTGCAAAGTTAGATTTGAATATTTCCGAGGACGCTGTTTGTTTTGATGTTTTATATAAATCAAGTAAAGCCTTCTTAAGTTTTTGCCTTAAACCTGCAAGATTCTTAAGTGAGAGATCTCCGAGCTTGTCTACTTTTTGTCTTTGTACTATTTTTTTTTGATCAATATTATCTATAAAGTTTTTAAAAATATCATCTACAGCGCCTTTTGAAATTGCTAGAAATCCATCAAGGGCAGTATCAAGCTGTTTTTCTATTAAATCGGTATTGGTTTTATCTCCAAAAGATCCGCTTGACGCTTGATATTTTCTGTTTTTGGAATAGGTCGGCCCACCGTCTTTTGTAGGATAAACTGCGACATCAGGCGGTTCAGAAGGAACTTCTTCTGTTGGATTCATTTCAATATCTGTAACAGGAAAATTTATTATGTTTCGGAAATGATCTATTTCTTCTTGAGATGGTGTATAGATATGTGATTTAGTTGCGTCGAGCCAAAGCTTGACATATTCGATTGTGTCATCTTTCGATATATCTCGAAACTTGAACTTAGGATAATTATCCACAAAACCAAAATTATATAAAACAATCGGCCAGACGATCTCATTGTTTATAACCTTTTCTAAAAGCTCCCTTCTTCTAGCTATATGCTTAAAAAATATTTCTATTTGAGATTTACCGAGAGAAAAACTTCCTCCGCTTGTTTCGCTACCTTGAAAACCTAACAAGTCTGGTATAAGAAGCGATCTTCCAATAAACATGTTGAACATGTTTATACCTTTTATAAAGGCTTCACCGTTTGATTTTGCTTCTAGAAATTCTACTTCGAAATGCTTCGGTATAAGCATTGCAGTTTTGGTTTGAAATTTTTTAATCGCATTATAAACCTGCTCTTGTGCTTCTTTTGTTGCTGAAGAATCGTATTTTGCGATTGGTATGGGACCAGCGGCCTTCTCGATAAAAATCGCATACCAACGTGTTATATGTTTTTTTGTAAACCAAGCTTGATACGCTGGCCTTAGATCGGAAGTTCCATAAGGGTTTTGGAATTTACGTTTGTTTATATAATGGATAAGGCAATCTTTTGGAATTTCTATATTTTTCTTAGATCCTTGCTGTTGATACTTTTTAATATTTCCAGCATCGTCTGTTTCAAAAAGCCAAGTGCCTGGGTATCTTGTTTTAATAGCTTTAAGAGAAAGCTTTCCGTCGTCTCTTAGCTTAAATATTTTCTCGCTTGCGGAAAAACCAAACTCATACGCACTAATAATTTCTTCGAGCATTTCCTCAAAAGACCATTCAGGATCTTCACAGATAGCAATTTTAAGATCCTCGACAATATCTTCGTGTCCGTCTTCTGCTGAAATAAAATCAAAGCCAGATGAAAGAACCAGATCTTTTTTGATTTGAAGACATACGGATACCTGATCGTCTTTTAGCATTTCTTCATAAATAGTATAATCCTGATGTTTTTGTATAAGCTCATCAGGGTTCCATGGAGAAAGCATAGAATCTGGATATAGATAGGAGTCTCTCGTCGTCGTTTCTATAAACGATATTCCAGAGTTTTCGTTATAAGGGTTATTACTTTCAGAGCTTTTTATGATTTCTTCGTTTGGCATTTTTAAATCCTAATCGAGTTATTAACATCTTCGTAGAGCTTGTTTTTTTGAATCCCTTGCAAAAGCATTTGTACGGCTATAGAACCGGCTATTACGCAATCATCAAATCGACCTTTTGGAGCTTGAATTTTGCCTTTTTCCTCTATTAGCATTCTTGTCTCTTTAAGCGTCTGTTTTGAATTCATAATTACTGTTTCTGAGCTAACAGCTTCTATAAATTGATCGATCATTATTGGACGTGTCAGAGAAGTTGTTAGCCAACCTGGCTCGTCAAACTTGTCTTCACGGTAATATAAATTCGAATATTTTATATTTTCTCGAAGTTCCAACAAAACTGCGTGCCCATGGTTATTAAGTTCCACTGCTAACAAGGGTACCTTATTAGCCGATGTAAAAATATCACACATGAGCTTTAATTTTTTTGCAAACAAAAATGGCGATAGGTGTCCTCGAAAAAATGCAACCTCTTCAAGATCTTCCACGCAAAGAACCGAGCAAACCGAAAAGTCCGCACCGACACCTTGAGAAACATCAGCTCCTAGAATGTAGTTTTTTTTCGGATTTCTTTTATGAAAGATTTGGATTTCTTCGATGACTTCAATGACAGGCTTTGTTTTCTCGATAAGAAGTGTGAATAAAGCTTGGTTGACGACTGTTCGTCCTGAGTGAATAAAACAGGTTATATCGTCTTCTGGATACTCTTGAATATACTCTTTCTTAAGTTCCTCTTGCTTAAAGCGACGGTAATTTATTTGAGATGGAGAAATATCGATATTAAAAGATGACTTCGTACTTTCTATAAACTTTTTTTCTTCTTCAGTAGGTCTATATAAAACATCGGTGTCTATTTTATACTCAGGGTTAAAAAACCAAGGAAAGAAGAATTTCTCGTAGTTCGACTCGTTATCTGCCCACATCTCATAAAAGAAATTCTCAAGGCCGTTCGGAGTCGTTTCAATTGTTACTATCCCATCGATAGGAACAGCCTGTAGAGTTGCGTTTAATCGCTTTTGATCCATGAAAGCGGCTTCGGAAACGTGAAGCCAATGGATAGTGTCTCCTCTGCTTTCAAGATCGCAATAGATCCTAGAATTGATCTCAGGAAAGAACATTTCATACTTGGATCCACCTCCTCGATCAAGTTCAGGCTTTAGATTGTTTGGAAGGAGTTTATAGGCGTTTCTAGGGGTATTGAAGATCTTTGCTATGCCATCGTCTTCGTGCGCCAATATACAAGCAGTAAAGTTTCTCGTGAATAGAACTTTATCCAGTTGACGTAAAACCTCTCCAGTCGTCACTCCGTGTTGCCTAGCTTTTAAGATCATTTTTCGTTTTGAAGGTGAGTCGTTAAGGATCTTTTGAACAGGGTTTTCTTGAAACTTGATTCTTTGAGAACTCTTGTTCACGATTGTGTAGAGATTATTCAGGCGCCAGCGTGGGTTTTTAAAATTCTCATATAAAATCAACTTGAGACACCTCTGAAAGCTTAAGTGAGCTTTGCTTCCTTCCCTGTAAACTTCTCCCACCTAGTTAAAATCACATCGCAGTAATGAGGATCTATTTCCAACCCAAAACACCGTCTTTCTAACCTCTCAGATGCTATTAGCGTTGTTCCAGATCCTAGAAATGCGTCAAGTATAAGGTCGTCTTTCTTTGAGCTATTACTGATGAGGTATTCCACTAGGGCAACGGGCTTCATTGTTGGATGTTCCTCACTTCGTTTTGGCCTTGGAAAGTTTAAAACTGTAGTTTGTTTTCTATCCGTATGCCAGCTATGAGCGTGCCCTTCAATCCAACCGTAAAGGATCGGCTCGTGTTGCCAATGGTAATCTTGTCTTCCCATGACCATAGAGTCTTTAACCCATACCAAGCACTGTTTTAGTGTCATCCCAGCATTCTTAACTGCCTGTCTAAAATGAAGGCCAAATGTATCTGCATGGGCAATATAAAAACTTCCACCACGTTTCATAGATGAGCTCATATTGCTAAAAGCGTCTGATAAAAATTGAATGAATTTTCCCTCATCCATTTTGTCATTTTGGATTTTAAGAGCGTCTTTTGTTTTTCCTACATACGCAACGTTATAAGGTGGATCGGTGAATACCATATCAGCTTTTTCATTATTCATAAGCTTTTGCACGGATAATGTATCAGTGCTATCACCACATAAAAGCTTATGCCCACCGAGAATCCAAAGATCCCCTACCTTGCAGCGTGTTTCAACTTTATCAGGAATTTCGTCATCTGCAGTTAAACCAGAGTTACCATGTTCTTTCAAAAGTCTTTCAAGATCCTTATCATCAAAGCCAATGCTTCCAAGATCGAAGTCTTCTATTTTAAGACCTTCGAGAGTTTTACTTAAAACATCGTTATCCCATTCTGCTAGCTCACCCGTTCTATTGTCAGCTATGGCATAGGCTATAGCTTCGATTCCTGTGAGCTTTGATCGTATGATACCTATTTGATCCCAACCTAAAGTCTTCGCTGCAGCTAGCGTACCGTTACCCGCTATTACGATATTGTCCGAGGATACCACTATAGGCTTTTGTTGGCCGAATTTAGCGAGGGAGCCTTTGATAGCATCTAGATTCTTTTTAGAGTGTTTTCTTGCGTTAGAGGGATCTTCAATAAGAGCAGAAATAGGCGCGTATTCCATAGATAGATTCTCTTAAATTAAGTTGTAATAATGAAAGATTCTTTCTAACGCTTTGAATTTAGGCAAGTGTTTTTTAGGTAATAATTAAAGTTTTTCTCAAAAAATGCCGAAGAGCTGGTACGAGGATAATTACCTCGTATACGAGGCATGTAGTGAAGTTAAATCAAGATAGGTCTACTTCTTTTCAACATAGTTATCTCTACTACGATCGCGCATAGAATCATGGTAAATTCTATCAACCGTATCTCTAATTTCACGAGTAGACGAGTCTCTATATTCACGATAACCGTCACGATGTGGACCAGTTTCTCTAGAGTCAGTAGTAAAAGTCCTGCCGTTTAACCCATAAACGGACGTTCTGATGTCGTCTCGACCAGTATTTTCACTTCTCAGTTCGTGACCATGACCGGCCGTAAAATCACCTAGAGTCGGAATATTATTTCCGTTAATACTTTTTTTAAGCTCGTTTACTTCCCTTACTAGCATTTCTATTTGCTTTTCCATTTGTTCAATTTTCTGATCTTTAACTGCTTCGCTTCTAAGGTCTGTATATAGTCCTTTTGCGATCTCAACACCTCCTCCGACTAGGTAAGCAGCGCCAGCGTGCGCACTGATGTATTTAATCGCTGTCCCTGTAGCTGCACCAACAACGCCTCGCTCGAAAAGTATCTGATATTTATTTCCTTCGGAAACAAACTCTACGACAGATTCAAACATATCGTAGTGTGCGTCTACGAAATCAGAAAAATCCTCGTCCGACATATCGTGAAAGCGAGCTTGGCTACCTATTGCAAAGTTTGAAAGTAGTAGTGACGTTATAAGTAAAGACGTAATCATTTTTTGTTATCCTTTTTATGTTTGTTTATTATTTTTTTTATAAATTCAAATACGCAAATAGCTGTAGCTGACCCAGCGGTGTAAGCTAAGAAGTTTTTCCAAGCTTGTGGATCAAGTCTAAAAAACGCTTCAATCCATTCGATGGTTGTCATTAGTTAAACCCTTCGTCTAATTCTTTTAAAACCATGTTGTACTTGTCCCAATCTTTGCTGTACTTATGCATCGCTAACGCGAAATCTACCCACCAAAGAAAATTGAATACTTCTATAGGCGTTTCGTTCTTTTTCATGCAGTAGTCTCTTAAAAAAACTAAATGCTTTTTTAGGATCGTGATTTTATTTCTTAAGTGAAAAAGCTTTTCGTGCTTTGGAATATCCGACTGCGCGTAATCGTGATGAAGATGATTAACTAGATCTCTTAGATTTTTATTAGGTATGTACTCCCAAATTCTTGTTTTTAAAATCTTAAGTGTTTTATCGCGAACGCGATCGACGCCTTGAGAATTATCTTCACGCAATCGTCGAAAAGAATCTTTATATCGTGTAAGTATCGCATTTATTGACTTTAGATCGCCGATTTTTTCTTTTAAAATATCGTTGTAATCGTCGTCCGTAAAAGTATTCGATTCTTCTAGTCTTTTACGTTTTTCTTGTTCTTGCTTTTCTCGTTCCATTCGTTGCTCGTCTAACATACGCTGAAAGTTTTCCCTAAATTGTTGATTTGGCACAAAGTGACCAATCCCAAAACTTCCGTCTCCCATCGCGTAAACTTGCGTTTGTGTTAATCCTAGTAGGATTAGCAGTCCAAACTTTTTCATCTTTTCGCCCTTTCTTAAGTTAATAAGGTTGGTAAATTTACAGCCATTATTTTTGAATGTAAAATGTATAGTTTGGTAACAATTTACAATTGATCAGGTTTCTAACACCTTCGGTGAGTAATCTTTCGAGAAGAATCCAACAAAACTAGATACTTATAATTTGGTACGGAATTAGCATCTAATTTCGTAAAAAATAGGAGTTTTTTCTATGAAAAAGATTTTAAAAATGATTATTAAATTTTGGTTTTATGATGACAGGACTTCCACGCAAAAAGAAGCATGGAAAGAATATCAAGATACAAAAGCAAGGATGCTTGAATATCTGATACGTATGAAATAAAAGCAAATCGTATGTGGATTTATTAAAACTCTTTTCCTTCTATATATTTCATAATCTTGTCGTGAGTTACTTCTTCATTTTCTTTTGGTTTGTTGTACTTGGTAGGATCGTTTGACCAATGATGGTGATTTTTCATTGAGAATATCCAAGTAGTCGCATTAAAGTGAGGGATCTTTCCGACCATTCCTGCCTTACCGAGTTTTTCCCAATAGTAAAGAAATTTTGGTTTTCCGATTTCCTTTGCTTCTCGAAACGAAGGATATTTTTTTTCCCATTCGTAGAGAGTATCAAGATTCACATCTACAACGGCTGCAAATGTTTGATACATCAGACCTTCTTTTAGGTGTTCAATAAGCATTGCATCATACTCAGGCTTATAAAGCGTCTGCATTCTTCCCGTTTTGGGGTCTCTTTTTTGATTTTTATTGTTTTCTGTCATCAAGGCTTATTATAAAGTAAACAAATGAAAAAACATTCCAAATCGGCTGAAAAAAATACTCGTGTTATAGCTTTGCGCGTACCTATTCAAACTTATGTTATCCTTTTAAAAACATCTAAAGATTGGGAAATGAGCATTTCTTCTCTTATTCGTGAACTTGTCATCAAAGTTTTTAATGAACAAGATATCGAGGAAATGAACAAGATTAAATCTTATAAAAAAAGGGGAATGTATGACCGAAGCACTAGCCATTAAACCTTTAGGGATAAAAGAACTCAAAGATACTATCGAAGCTCTTTTAGAAGTCTCACTTAAGATAACGAGCGTTTTAAAAGACGGTTATCAGGCTTCCGATCTTGCTTTGATCTTCGAGCTATTTACAAAAGACGAAGAAATGAAAAAAAAGATTGCCTTAGCCTATGATGGAATATCAAAAGTAGGCGGCGAAGTGAGAGATCTTGATATTTCCGAGGGAATTGAACTTACAATCGCTTTCATTCAATACGTACCGAAATTTATAGCTGCTTTAAAAAAGGGCAATTGAGAAATGGCATCTAGATTAAATATTGCACAGAACTATGCCTGCAAGTTTCTAGGGCTTCCCTATATTTGGGGTGGTTCACATCCCTCTTTAGGCTTTGACTGCTCAGGATTAGTACAAGAGATCCTTTCTTCGGTGGGTCTAGATCCTATAGGAGATCAAACAGCACAGACGCTTCACGATCTGCTTATTAAAGATGCACCGTCTATTGGAAAGCCTCAAGCGGGCGCTATTCTTTTTTTCGGTGCTGGCATTAAAAACATAAGCCATGTTGCGTTTGCAATAGATGATCTTCACATGATCGAGGCAGGAGGAGGAGGACACTCTGTACTGACCGTCAAGGATGCGATTGCTCACGGAGCTTTTGTTAGGGTACGTCCAATTGCCCATAGAAAAGATCTTATGGATTGTTTGCTTCCTAAATATTAGGATTTTTAAATTAAGTCCTAATATTAGGGAAAAAAATGACATTTCTTATCGCTGAGATTTCAAATCATCACCTAGGCTCCGTTGATCTCGCAAAAAAACTCATTTTAGAAGCAAAAAACTGTGGAGCAAACGCGGTTAAGTCTCAAGCGTTCCTAGCTGAGGACATGCTTAAATGGGGCTCCATGCCTCTTTCTTTTTACAAAAAATGCGAGCTTAAATATCATGAATACAAAGAATTGATCGAGTACGGTGAGGAAATTGGAATACCTGTTTTCTTTACGATCCTTTCTTTGAACTATAGAAACCTCGGAGCAAGGCAAAAATATAAAAAGCTTCACGCTGGAGGAGCAGCAACTTGTAGAAAAGACAAGTTTTGGCATTACGATAAAGAAAATATTTTCATTTCCATGAAAGAACCTCGTGTTGATGTAAAAGAAATAAGAAAAGCAACGATCCTTTACGCGACCGATTACATTAAGGATGCTGATCTTGAGGGATATGAAGCCTTAAAAAAGTTTTATGATAATAGGGAGATAGGAATATCTCATCACGGAATTAGCACCGATGGACTTTTTGAGATACATAAAACTTATAGACTTCCTGTAGTTGAGAAACATTTCTATTTAGGAAAAAAGATTGCATGGGAAGGCCACGTATATAGGGACTGTTTGCATAGTATGAGCCCCCATATATTTGAAGAATTTGCGAGGGAGCTGCTTAAGTGAAAGTCCTCGTCTATTACGAGCAGGAATATTCTATTAAAACTAAGTTCACTATCCGTACTGTTGAGTATATCAGTAAAGTCTTTGAAGTAACCTCTAAAGAAGATCTTCTTAAGCAGTTTTATGATTTAAGATACATTCCTGCGTATCTCAAAAAAATTTCGAAAGATAACGAAATACAATTCGGAAAACGAACTATGCTCTGGTATTTGCCAGAAACATTTCAACCAAACTTTTAAAGGATAATTAATGCGCTGTCTAGTTTGTGATAAGTCTGATTGGGAAAATGTAGATCAGTTTAGAATTAAAAAAAAAGGCATGAGTCTTTGCAAGTCGTGTGGTTTTGTTTCATATCCTGAAAAATATAAGAAAAAAGAGGATATGATCGAGTTTTATCGTAAGCAGTATCGAGCAGCTCCGACCGTAGAAAACCTATATCAAGGTCAAAGAAAGCTGAATTATCATCAAGAATTTTTAGCGGAACCAGTCCTAGATGTCTGGAGAAAAGAGGGTAAGAAAGATCCTGTGATTTTTGAAATAGGAGCAGCTTACGGTTTAGTCTTGGCATGGTTTAAAAACATGAAAGACGCAAATGGCCTATTCTTTCCAAATGCGGATTTAAGCGGAACGGAGCTTACTCTAAGCTATCGAAGAAATGCATGGCATGAGTTTGGAATAAACCTGCAAGAAGACTTTGACGACTCTAAAAAATATGACTTGATCATGTCTTACAAAGTAGCTGAGCACATGCTCGATGTAGACATTGAGTTTATGAGATATAGAAAGGCTCTAAAGCCAGACGGTAAGCTATATATAAGCGTTCCGACATGGTTTAACCGTCTTCATAACTTCGGTGTAGGTGGATTTTCTCTTGAATATTATTACGCCCCTGCGCATGTAAACGTATGGTCTAGACCTCACTTCGAAGCTGTTTTAAGAAAAGCTGGCTTTAAGATCGTAAAAGAAAACCATTCTTTTTATGACGATACTTATCTTTGTGTAGCAGATACAGAAATAAAAGATGGTCAGGCTATAGATATTCCACTTCCTACACCGAACCAAGTCAGGGATTGGATGATAAAAATCAAAACTGCAGACGAGCTTTGCCAAAAGAAACTATTTGGTGAAGCTATACAGCAATGGCCTAACTTTCCTCTTGCTCGTCGTGCCGATTACGAATTTCACCGTAAAGAATGGCATTCTCGTGGAATAGACGAGATCATGAAAGAGATCATAAAACCTTGGATCGAACTCGACTGTGACTCTTATGATGCCTATATACTCGGAGCCGATGTTTTAATGAGATACGATAAATATAATGAGGCTTTAAATTATTTAAAAATTGCACTAACAAAACGTCCTAAATGCGAGACGGCGCTAGGTGCAATTTCAAACTGTTATAGAATGCTTGCAAAAGCGTCAAACGATAAAAGCGAGAAGATTGAATTCATAAAGCAGTCTCGTGACATAATGAGATTTATGAAAGATAACTGCCTAAACTCTTTTGCCAACTCGGTTACATGGATATATAGCGATAACGCTTCGATACCTATGCCTAACGAAACAGTTAAGCAATCCTAACGAAAATGAGTGAACCTAACCAGTCTCCTGAAGCAGCCGCTCCTTGCCTTGAAATACAATTCAAATAATAAGGAGTTGTAGAAGAAATATTTACAACCTTAGCTAGCATTCCGCTCATTCTACCGTTAGCTGCCAAGGTATACATATTCAATTGATCATAGCCTAAGACGGTTCCAGTATAAGATGCATCAGTAGTACCAAGTGCAAAACTTCCGTCGTTGGTTGCAGCATTGGTTTCTAGTACGTTTACTATAGCAATAGCTAGCCAAATTCCCGCTGTTGGCGATACCGTTGCAAGTCGTGTTGCGGTTGTACCGATTGTGATCCCTGAACCTTGGCCTGTAGAGGAAAAGACTTCTCCTATATAGCCTGCTGCCTTTGAGGCTCCTGCGTTTTCACCTTTAACACTTGGTCCACCACCAGAAGAACTTGTAATGAAATTTGCTTTAACAGTACTCATTTTTATCCCTTTTTTAAAGTACGAGAAGCTCGGAACCTGAGGTCATATCTATAGTTCCACCTGAGTTTATAGTTAGATCTCCAAAAATCACCATACGAGAAGAATCGGTTTTTAGTTTATAAGTTGTTGTAGAATCTACTGTTAAATAACCAGCAAAATAACAAGAGTTAGACGTTATATCTACACTTCCTGTGTCGATAGTATTGTTTATAATCCCACTTATATTTAAATCGTGTTGTCCATCCGTTAGAACGTTATAGATATTAGTGAACTTTGCATTGATTTCGGATGCTTTTGCTTTTGAAGCAGCTACAAATTGACTAGGTGAAGATGCCCATGTACCCATTTATTTTTTTCCCTCGTCGAGAATTCTTTTCTTTAAATCTTCATACTCTTGACGAAGCTTTATATTTTTTTGCACTTCATCGTCATGCTTTCTAGAAAACTCATCCATAATATCTTTCAAAGCATCTTTTTTTGCTGCTCTCTTTGTGAAAAAAGAGAAGATCATAACAGCGGCTTCTAAGATTGTTGTTATGATAGCGATCATCGTAGTCACTCATCTAAGATTATATCGTTATAACCGAAAGTAATTAGCCTAAACATATCTCGCTTTTCTTCGGAAAAAAGATAAAAACAAGATCCTTCGGTAGTCGAATAAAAAAACTTTTTTCCTTTATCTGGAGTTATTTTATTACATTCGTCTGGACTTAGCACTGTTACTTCGTTAACAAATTCGATTTCTTGGATAAGCCCTTCTCTCGATTGACAAAGAAATGATCCTTTAGCGTTTGATATATCTCCGTTACAAGAGATCTTTGCAGGTAGGTTTTCCGTGTCGAGTTTGAAGTCTAAGAGTCCCCACTGATTTTTTCCGGATTCTTCAAGCGCTAATATTTCTAAAAAACACGGATGATCATTTGCTTCGATATCAGGGTTAGGTTTGTAATCGAAAGAAAGTTCCTTGCCCGGCTTTATAAAGATTCTCTCTTGATGACAGCTAGTTATTTTAACGAAATTTGGTTTTTGAGGAGTATAAATTTCTAAGTGATAGGAACCCTTTTTTTTTGTTGTAAAAGTTCCGTTTGCGTATTCTCCATTGACCTTGAATTTGAGCGATTTTCTATAGGTTTTTTCTATATCGAGAAGCTTTGTTGAGGCGCATCCTTGTATCAAGCTTAGGACAATAAAAATTCGTACTAACATTATCATTGGCAGCTTCCTTTCACGATATCCACGACATAATCGAGTATACCGATCCACTCGAATTGCGTTATTCCACCAAAAGCGGCTTGTATATCTATTTCCTTGTTTTTATTCTTTTGGACTTTGATGACGATAAGACCTTCGAGAGAATTTTCATCGGCATCTTTTTTAAGAGCTTCGATAATTCCTACCAAGTGTTTTTCATGGTTGTTTAGTTCATACAAAATAACGTACCAACTTAAACAATGGGGTTACAGATATTATTATCGAACACAAAAAATAACTAAGAGTAAACGAAATAAGGGCTATTCCAAACGCGCTCATTTTTGTTCCCCTATCAATTTTAGGTTCGCTTGAAATTCTAACAAACTTTCAAAAGAGCGGCGCGCACGAATAAACATCAGGTTTCTTACAAAATCAGAAATTGCTTGCCTACTTCGGTGGAAAAAGAAGGGGATACCGAGATCAATCCAACCTTGAACGGAACCCATAGCGCTTTTAGGAGAAACTTTGCCACGCCATTGTCCGAGCATGAGATCATCCCACGAAGCTTCGACTACGATCAGTCGACAAGGAAAAGCTAAGAGCCTATGGATCTCTCTTTCAAACCTTTCCCTTTCGCTTCCTACGCATTGAATAAGATCTTCTAAACTCTTGCGTTCGATCGAAATAATACGTTTTTCTAGTCCTTTTACGGAATAGTCCCCTGTGTCTAAAGTGCAAGTTTCTGTTCGGACATATTTTAGGGCTTCGGGCGGTGATCCGTAAGTGAACTCAAGCGGGCGCTGCTCTCTTGAGTCTATGAGAAAAGTTAGATCTTCGAGACGGAGTTCTTTTCGTGCTCTCAATAGGGTTTTCCAAGGTTGGTTTAGAAAACCTTAGCCTTAAAAAGAAAAACGCTCAAGAAAGTTCCCCCTCTTGAGCGTTCGATTTTGTGATACGGAGGATCGCAAGTCCTCGCTGGTGGAAAAAAGCTGTGCTTAACGCTTTTTCTGCCAAACTTTCGATCGTCATCGAAGTGTTTACCAGGTTTTTCGTCAATCCCTTTAAAGCCGTTCGGAATTTCTATCTCGTCTCTTGGTGCCTAAGAAGAAATCGCTTCCGCAACCTCTCATAAACATGCTCAAGCATTTCGCATCACTTCTCTTTTGTAGCCTTGTAAAACCGAAGATTCAAGCGAAAAAAAAGAAAAAATACGGTGTATCAAAAGGGAATTTAGGATCATTAAAATGGCTCTCAGGGCTATAAGGCCGTATGCCTGAAAATTAATCAGATCCTCGTCTTTAGAAACCGCGGTCTTTAAAACGGAAGGGGACTCCTCCTCGATTTTATCGCCTATCTCTTTCATCTCGGTGAGTATTTTGTTAGCACTTGTGATGTGGCCTTTTGAAGCCGAGATATCGAAAGCTATCTTTGAACTCTCAAAGAGATCTCTCAGAGTCTCTCTTTTTGTCTTCTCTTGATCTTCTTCGATCTTTGAGATCTTTACTTCCTCGGTCTTCACTAACTTAGTTTTATAGAGACCGTAGGACATCGTGGCGAGGCTATACGAGAAAAGAGTAATCCAGAGAAGAAAAGATAAAAAAGATGATCTCAGAGAGATTGCAAGATAGCAAAGACCTATCTCACAAATGACGGAAGCTGCCCAGCTCTTGGGTTCCGACATTCCGTCTTCGATATACGTCTCTGCCTGAAAAATACACAGCAAGATCGAAATTGAGATCGAAAAGAAGATCGAAAAGATAATCTCTCCTCTCTCTTTTTTGATCTTACTAGACGAGAGATCGATCTCTTCGGATAAAAAAGAGGGCTTACTAGACGAGAGATCGATCTCTTCGGATGAAAAAGAGGGTTTACTAGACGAACTTGCTATCTCATTAGGAGGTGAGATTACGGCAAGAGAGTGTGAACTTATATTTTCACTCTCTTGACTTTGAGGTTGCTCGGCCGATGTCTTTTCTAAAACCGGCTCGGATACGATAGGAGTTTCTGCAGGAGGAATTTTTAAGGAAGCCTTTTGTTTTTGAAGCCAACGCGCTTGAGCCTCTCTTTTTTTTTGTTTCTGCTCAGGGGTTAAAGCCGCCATAAAACCTAGCCATTAGCTTTAATGTGAGCTATAGACAACATCCGAATAAAGGTTGAGACATTAAAGCCGTTTGATTCGGCGTGGTTTTTTAATTGTTCATAGCCTGATTGTGTAAACTTAACGACTACGTGCTTACTAAGTACTTTTGCCGGATCTTTTTTGGTTGTTCCTCTAGCTTTTTTCTTTTCAGCCAGCTCTAGCATTTCGCATCTCCTACGCCATTTTAATATATATTAATTATGTATAACTTTATAATATATATTGTCAATACATAAAAATTACTTGTCCGATACCAAAAGAAAGGCTAGCTTTTTTCAATTACTTGTTAACAATTTCAATTTGGCAGTTTAAATAGTCAGTAAAGGAAGATTTTTTTCAAGTAAGGAATACAAAATAAAAAAACCCTTAGATGGTAGGCATCCGAGGGTTTCAAAAATCACGTTAGGAAGTCCCCCAACATGGCTTGTTCTACTTATTTCAATTTACCATGTCTATATAAATTTTCACACCACCAGCGAGGTGTGAAATGACTCGACTAAGCTCCGATCGATCGTTCATTCACGCAATAGTTAAAGAGTGCGAAAACGACATCATAGCTGGACTCATCTTCAATCGAATCGACTGGTCTGTCGATGATCATCGGACAAAAAATCAGACAAAATATTTCTTTGATGGAAAATGGTGGATGCACGATGACATCGAAAGTTTTCATGCTGCCTTAGATTATTGCAGCGAGCGATCTATTAAGCGCTCGCTAGCAACGTTGAAAGAAAAGAACCTAATTTTTCATTGCCGAAAAAGAGGGAAGAACTGGCTTCAAACAAATTTCTACACCATCAACTATGACCAATACAAATTCATAACGTTCCAAATTGGAACCCTAACTCCATCGCTAGTGTATAGTTTTGACTCAATTGAAAAGCTAAGAGTCCAATTTGGCATCTTAGCTTACGTTTTCGATTTGGCTGAAAAAGCTAAGGTTCCAATTTGTCAAAAGCTAAGGTTCCAATTTGTCCCCATAGTAGGTTCCAATTTGTCCCCTCCTTCTCTATCTTTTAGTCCCCCTATTCAGTCAGAATCTTTTAATCCTATTAAAGAGGGGGGGAACGCGCGCGCGCGCGAGGAAAAAGAAAATCCCCCCCCTTTGGATAATTTAATTAAATTCTCAGATTTGAAAAAAGAACTGTCGCCGAAAGAAATCGAAGCGCTTGAAAGTATGGAGTCTCATCTAAGCCAGTGGGAAAAAACGCTTTTGAAAGAATTAGAAAAGGGGGAAAGTGCTGATAGTTTTGAAATTGAGTACTTAGAAAACAATATAAAAGAGTGCAAAGACGAAATTTCTAATATCAAATCGGGAAATAGCTACTATTCGAATAAAAACCTACCGCCCGAAGCCTTAGAAGAGCTAGAGGTAGTATGGCATAGATACGTTCTAGAAATGAAATTAAGCGTAGAACACCCGCTTTCTAAGTTTAGAGACGCGATCGTAGAAATTCTTGCCAAAACAGGCATTAGTATGGGAAGCCTAACGGCGGTCTTTTCAGATATTAAGAAGGGAAAAGATCCGCTTGTAACTGAGAGGTTTATTTTTCCTTGGCAATGGGCAAATAAATGGAAACGAGGTGAGGAGCTCACCTTTCTCGATATCGCAATATCGTCGACGAACGCAAAGAAGAAACGAAATTACTATTGAAGTAGGTGGATATGAGGGATGAAACTCGGAAATTTATTTCTGAAATTTGCGATCAAAAAAATATGCCTAAAGAAGTGAAACGTTGTGTGACTGAAATTTTAGAAACCTTGGTAAATGGAAAATTTAAATAATGCACAATAGGACAAGCTTTAGATTTTCTGCATGAGATTTCCAAACCTCTTGAAAGGCATTAGTGGCGTCAATTTAAAGAAATAGTGTGTCTCGTGTGTCTAAATTGTGTCGCGATTCGTTAACAAAACGTTCAATAAATATGTGTTTACTGAACACTCGTCAAATATAGCAAAGTTACTGAGCTGTAGGGCTTTTAGATTATAGGTGGGGTTTAATGAACATGGCTAGAACAAAGAAAGGCAAGAAAAGTATAGGCTATGAATATTGGTCACGACGAAGTGAATATCGAGAACCTTGTCGTTGGTCAAAGACCATGACACATCGAAAAGAAAGAAGACAAGGAAAGAGAGAAATAAGAGATGAAACTTGAAGATATAGAAAAAGAACTCGAAAGTGCTTTTGAACAACCAGATATAGCTAGTGACCTTCTTTATGTTTGGGCTTCTAATTATGGAAAAGAACTTATTGAAGTTGCAAAAGCTGCTAAAAATTATATTAATTCAGATCATGCAAAAGAATCTGATATTTTAGGATTAGCAATCGAAGAACTGGAGAAGGGATGACAGTATCCGAGCTTAAAAAAATATGTGACGAGATCGTTAAGGCTGGTAACGGAAAAGCTAGATTACTTTTCGACACCGAAGAATTTTCATCCTCTTTCGGTGCTCATTACATTCCTATAGAAGCTCACTATGATCCTGAATATTGTGCAGTCCTCGAAGACAACTTTCTTTTGTTTCAGCATAGAAGAAACGATGATTAAAAGTTCGCAAAAATTCTTTCAACTTCCTTGAATCTTTTAAACCTAGAATAGTCAGGATCTTCTCTCTCATGCGAAAAATTCAATGAAGGTTGTTGATATCCTACGGTGTTTGTTTTACTCGGTGGAGCGAGAAGCTCGGAAGCGCTTGTCGATAAGGCTTCCGAGATTAGGCATAGATGTTCCCAGCTAGGTGAAGTCTTCGCGTTTATCCAACGCGAAACTTGTTCTCCGCTTCTTTCAATCCTTTCCCCTAGCGCTTTTTGAGTCAGTTTCTTTTCGCGTAGAATATTACGAAGATTAGAGGCAAATATCTGTCTTAGTTCCAAATCTTTCATGTTTATTTTCCTTATAAAATCGAATTTTTTGTTGATTTTTCAGTCAATTTATTAGATTTACACCCTCCTTTTTGCTATAAAAGAAAGCATCCAACATCAACTCAGAAGGGGTTCTTAACTAAAATGGAAGTTCAAGAAAAGAAATATTTGCCTCAGACATCTTTCTTCAGTGCGGCGGTAATTCTAGCGGAAATTTGCGATAAGATGGACAACTCCGACGAGATTGACGAGGAGATACTAGCGCAGTTCGATACGGCCACCACTTCCCTAGAGGAGTCTATAGATCGTCGAAAATTTGTTGTTCGAGAAGCGGAAAGTAAAATTGAACTTGCCCGCTCGTACAAACGAAGTCTCGACGAGACGATAAAGAAACTTCAAAAGGTTCAGGAACGGATTATCGAATCAACTAAGACTATGGTAGGTCTTAATCCGAATATTCCTTTTAAGGATACTCTCGGAAATAAGCTCACCGTTCGAAAGAACTCTCAACCTCACCTAGTTCTTGCTCTAGACTTACGAGAAGGAAAGACCGTTTCTAATATTCTTGATGATGCCTCTATTTCTCTTTTAGGAATAGATGAGAAGTATATAAAGCAAGTTTCATACACCACACTAAACACCGAAAAAGTTAAGTCCGATCTTGCTCTAGGAGTAGAAATACCGTGGGCATCGCTTCACTTTGGAACACACTTAAGAGGATTGAAATAATGAGTAACGCAGCCTTGGCGATGACGCCTAGACAGTCTGAAAAATTCCCTGAAGCGATCGAAAAAGCTTTAATGGATGGAGATCTTAAAAGCCTTTCAACCGAAGAACGTGTTAAGTATTACTATTCCGTATGCGATAGTTTAGGACTCAATCCTTTAACTAGGCCGTTTAAGTACATTGTGCTAAACGGTAAGCTCACTCTTTATGCTGCAAAAGACTGCACCGAGCAGCTAAGAAATAATCACAAAGTTTCTACTGCTATTAAAGAAACTAAGATGATCGGTGATGTTTTCCTTGTGATCGCATCTTGTACAACAAAAGACGGACGTTTCGACGAGTCTACAGGCGCTGTTTATATAAAAGGACTTGTCGGTGATGCTCTAGCAAACGCTTATATGAAAGCCGAGACGAAAGCAAAAAGACGAGGAACGCTTTCTATTTGTGGCCTTAGTTTTCCTGACGAGTCAGAGCTTGAGTCAATCAAAGGCGTGGTTCACGTCTCCGAGGATTACGATGCCCCTCCTTCTGAACCAAAAACTATTGCTCCGAAATCTCCAGAAATTCTTTACGACACAAATAACGTCACAATGAGAGAAGCCCTACAAAAGTTTTTCGACAGTAAAGGAATTGATCCAACTTGGTTCAATGAACTAAGTGAAGCTTTAAACGGTAGGCCGTATAAAATTACAGAGTTTGAAGCGTTTTTGAAGGAAAACAACTTGTGATCTATGTTCGAGGAATTTAAAGATAAGCTCACTGAGCATAAAACTAAGATCGATCAATACAAAGAGTATATGAATAAGGTTTCAAGCGATGTTAAAAAGTTTGAAGTTCTTCTAGAGGAAAGCTACATTGACGAAGACTTCTGTTATTTTCTAGATGAGAATGACGATACCGAGTATCTAGTTTATGACTGCACAAAAAAGAGGCTTCTTTATATTAACGAAGGGCAAAACGCAATGAATAGGCCACTGCGAGAAACTCCAATCGAAACTAGAATTCGGTGCCACCCACATCTAAAACTTTTCATGAAAAAGATCGTTGAAACTTTATAAAACCCACGAAAGGCTTATGTTGATGCATAAAAGCAAAGATGAGTTAAAAAAAGAAGTTATCGATATAATCAAAGATTTCGCAAACGAAAAAAAGTTAAATGTAATTTCGTCCATAGATATAGCGAGTTTTTATAAAAAATTCGTACAAGATTTTTTCGAGCTTTTCCATAAAAGAAAAATGAATAGCGATATAAATATAGCTGAGTTTGAAGGACTTATACAGTTTATTTACGATAACAAAGACCTTAGCTATGAAGACTATATTAAAAAGTTACGATTTCTAGATTTTGTCAGGCAGGTTCCGTTTGATAGCTTAGGTTTCGTTCAAAAGTTTTCCTATATAAATCTTTATAGCTTTGTAAAATCTATAGAGCTTGCTTCTCAAGACAGCAATTTTATAATAAAACAATTCGAAATAAGGGCTTAAACATGACTGAGCTTACTCCAAAAGGAAATCTTTTTGATAAGTCTTTCGAGGTTCAAGGCCGCTATGTTGCTCAATTTAAAAGCGGTCAAAAAGTTTGCTACAAGCAACGTACAGAGATTTGGAAAGATAAGACGGCTTGCTATTGGGTTAGCTTAGTATTGTGGGATAATTATCCTACTGAACCACAAGTTAGTATGTCTCTTGATGAACTAGGGATACTTCATTGTAGTGATGATATAGGAACACCTCTGTCTCAGCTAGACGTTCGATATAATGAGATAAGCGCTATATGGGAAATATAATTCATTTTCGATTAAGGCATTCTCTCGTTTCTTTTTGTAAGAAATATTCGATCATGCACGACGATATTAAGACGACTCTCGATCCTAAACAAATGACTTGTAAAGAGTGTTTGAAAGCTTGGAGAAAGTGGAAATGACACAAAAACTACCTCCTCAAATGATTAAGATCGGATCTATATTCGTGCGATGGGATTCGATACTTTTCGCTTTTGATACAACGGACGCGAGCGGAAAAAAGCACTCATGTTTTTTTGCAGGAGGAAACATACTCCATAAATGCTACGAAATGAGCGCTCAAGATATTTTTGATCTCATCGAAAAGACAAAAAACTCATAAATCCTTTTTTTATATATTTCAGCCTCGTTAGCAAAAATAATCGCCATCGTTAACAACTATGCTAGAATTTCAAAAAACAATTTAGGAGTTCTAGATCAATGAAAAGTCTCATGCTTCTTTGTCTCGGCATTTTCTTTCCTCTCAACCTTCTCGCTTCGTTTGATGAAACGTTAATCGGCGGGCGACCTGCGTTCAAAGGTGAATTCCCTGAAATAATCTATATTTCATCCGGCGCTTCCCGATGTTCTGCAGTTGTCGTTTCCGATCAGGTTATAGTTACCGCCGCTCATTGCGTTAAAGACCAAGGTGAAATAAAACCTGTCTCGGAAAAGATCGTCGATTTCGTACATGAGCAAGTTGTCTATACTGCCTTATGCTCGCAAGCTCCGCTCTACAGGGATCAAATCGAAGATCATGATTTTGCCCTATGTAAAACTGATAAGCGTCTTTCAGTAAAACCTGCGTCTATTTCAAAACTAGCGCCTAAGGTTGGATCAAAGATTTTGCTTACAGGCTACGGTTGTGTAAGCGGAGATAATGGAGGAAGCGGGGGAAACGACGGTATTTTAAGGGTAGGAAAGGCAAAGGTAACAAAACTGCCAGAAGGCTCCGATCACTGGTTTTACACAAAAGACTCATCGGCTTTGTGTTACGGAGACAGCGGAAGTGCAGCCATGCTTTCCGAGAAAGAAAAACATAAGGTCATCGGAATAAACTCAAGAGGAGATATTAAAACCTCGAGTTTATTGACTGCGCTGTTCACTTCTGAGTCAATCGAGTTTATGGAAGCATTCTCCGAAGAACAAGAAGTCGATATTTGTGGTATTACAAAACAGTGTTAGTTTATTTAAGCAAGTGATTTTAGTCATTACCTCCTAAGATCACTTGTCTTTGAAAGATCAAATGAGCTATCTGCAAACAATCCTCAATAGAAAACAAAAAATGAAAGACATGATTAGAATTATCCCCGATTTTCCTAAAAGCGGTATCGTATTTAAGGACATATTTCCACTTTTGCAGAATTGTTTCGGTGAGGTTATTGATGATCTTTCTCGAAAAATCGAGAGGCCACACGAAATCGACTATATCGTGGGCATTGAGTCCAGAGGCTTCATCTTTGCATCGGCTCTTGCATATAAGCTTAATAAAGGATTCGTACCGATCAGAAAGAAGGGCAAGCTTCCTCCTCCGACATTTTTTGAAAAAGTTAGTATGGAATATGCTGAGACGGAAATAGAAATGGGTATTGATGATGGAGTGGATCCCCCTTATTACCCAAAAAAAGTTGTAATAATAGATGATGTCATAGCCACAGGTGAAACGATGCGTAGAGCGTGGAGCCTCTGTTATAGATGTGGTTATATTCCTCGACAAGTAATTGCCTTGATCAATATCAAAAACGCTAATGTCGGTGAGTTTAATTTTCCTTTAAAATATTTATTCGAGTACAAAGAATGAAATATGATTTTCTAGTTGTCACAGCTTTAGCTTCTGAAAGTAACGGACGCTTTGAAACTCTAAAACGCCCTGTAATTTATACAGGTGTAGGAAAGCTAAACGCAGCAATTTCTTTATTTTCAAACCTTCAATTTCTTTTGACTGAAAAAGTGAAAATTCCAAAATTGGTTTTGAATCTTGGAACAGCTACAAGTACAAAAAAAGAAGTAGGGAAAATTTATCAAGTAAATAGATTTATTCAAAGAGATATGCTTTGTGAACCGCTTGTTCCGAAATATGTCACTCCTTTCGAGTTCGATGCCTTTCCGTTTATCGATGTTCAAAAATTCTCAGACCGCTTCGAGCATGTTACATGTGGAACAGGTGACTCCTTTTTAAGCATTCCTGCTTTAGGAAAACACGGATATATGCAATCTAATGATTACGATATTGCAGACATGGAAGGCTATGCTCTCGCAAAGGTCTGTAAAAGAGCGGGCGTGCCCTTTGTTTCTTTGAAGTATATTTCCGATTCTGGTAATGCCTCGGAGTGGAAGGAAAGCCTAGAAAGGGCTTCTATAGCTTTGTCAGTAGCTGCAAGTTTATTAATCAAAGACCTTAAAAAGCTTTTCTAGTCTAGCTCCGTTTTAGGATCGTCTTCTTCGTGATCAATTCCCATCAAAAGGTTCTTTATTTCAATCAATGTTTCAAGAATCTTGTTAAGTGTTTCTTCATATTTTCCCATAAAATACACCTCTTTTTCTTTTTAAAGATCAAGCGCTTATAGAAAAACTAAAGTTTTGCTCGAAAATGCTCGATTAAGACCACAGGTCTTAACCGAGACTACTGAAAAGGAGACTTTGGCAATGAAAAGCATAACAACAACCGACGCAAAGAACAAAGTAAGGCTACTTAACGCCGTGATCGGATACCGCCGTGAGACTGAAAAGATTGAGAAAGATCTTAAAATTTGGGTTAAGGAATTGATGGGTGATGATAAGGCGGTGATCGTAGGTGAGTTTCTTATAACGCTAAGGACTCAATCTAGGAAGGATCTCGATAGGGACGCCCTAAAGCTCACGCTAGGAGATCTTGAGCCTTACGAGAAAGAAACGGTTTACGAAGTCTTAAACCTAGAAACCTTTCACAAAAACAGGGGGAAACTATGAAAACGGTTTTCTTAACAATAACTCTAAGCTTTTTATTAAGAGGATGTGGAGCAAAGGAGACTCAAGCTTCCTTGGATCCGCCTGAGATTCAATGCAAGATTTTAAACGCATGGGAATTCAAACGATGCGAAAACTCGGAGGTTATTTGTTATACGAATGACAATGGTCTCTCATGTAAATGGAAATAAAAGGAGGAGTTATGAAAACAATACTTTTAATAATTCTTTTAACAATAGGCTGCGGTTCAGAAAAAAAATCTGATCCAAAAAGTGAAATGAAAGAAGGTTGGAGTGATGTAAAAATAAATGTGGCATCTGATGGATGTACGGAAACTTTATACTCGACTAAGGCAAGTGAGCGCGTCACACTTCAAAGAAGTCGATCTTTTTGTAAATGTTTAATAACTAGTATTTCTGAAAAGTTTAGTGTGGATGATTTTATAAATTTTCCAGACGAGGCAGTTAAAGAGCTTAAAAGAGATGGTGTCTATAAATCATGCGCTGATTCATCTGGCCTAGATTGGAATGAAGTTGACGGTGTCTATTTGACTGAATTTTAAAACCTGATCTTTCTTAAGTGCCTTTCTATATCCATATCCCTTTTTTTCTTTGAGTCTATAAGATGCCCGAACTTTTCCTTGTTAAAAGGATTATCAAGGGCATGTGGTTCTTTAGCTCGTATTACATCTCTAATAGTTCTTTCGAGAGATTTTTGAAGACGTAGGAACCAAATATTAATCTTCTCGGTATTCATTTTCTTTTTTGCAAGATCTTGCATACCGAGCTGAATGCCATATAGGACTTTTTCAAGAGAAAGAAGGTCTTTATTTTCAAGGCAACCTGAAAGAAAAGTGTTCCAAGACTTTGCGTCACCTTGAGCATAGATTTTTAATAGATCGATCTTTTGAGGTTTGCCTTTCATTCTAGTTTCCTGTTAGCATTTCGTTGCTTTTATTTCTTTCGATTTGATCGTCTCGTATCGCTTTTCCAACCCACATATAAGCCTCTTCAAGCTTTGTATTTACTAAAGCTTTTGCTCTCGGAGAAATTAAATGTCCACCGTTTACAACCTTTTCAAGTGAAGTAAACATATCTTTAAAAAGACCTTGAATGTAAACCGCGTCTTCGTCATATTCTATAAAATCAAATCGACTCATTTGTTTAAAACCTCAATTTCATATTGATCGAAAGCGTCTGCTAGGTATGTCTCATCGCCTGTTTGTAAAGCCTGTGCTATTGCTTGAATTTTATCATCGCATGCAGCCATTTGCTCTTTAAAACTTTTATTAGCGTTCTTTTTGTCAGTTTGTAATTTTTTAAAGTGAAGTAATAACTTTTCGAGTTTATTATAAAGATTTTCTTTTAATTTAGGATCTAAAGATAAAATCATTAAATTGGTGCTCCGATAAGCTCATTGCCTAGTTTTCCGTTTGCTATATGCCTTCTTATTGTTTCTCGGTAAGCCTCGTTTGTTTTAGACATCGAGTCAGGCTTATTTCTATAAAAGAAAGCTGGCATTTCTTCATAATATCCAATCTTGATTTGATCCTTTGAACGCTCAAAAAGATCAAGTCCTTCCAAGCCTCTTAGCTTTTCCGTGAATTGGATATTTCGAATTGTCTTTGTTAAAAAAAGGCATCCACCTACATGGTGGATTTCTTTTCCTGATTTATACATCTTAGATTTATCGTCAATATATAGAGGATAAAGTGCGTCTACTTCCCATTCCTGAGCTTGAGTTAACATCTTCTCGAGAATGAAAGGAAATAAAAGCGCATCGTCTGCGTCTAAACGCAAGATATACTTACCTCTAGCCATGTTTAAGGCAATATTGCTTGAGGAGGAAAGCCCTACGTTTGTTTCATTTCTTTTTACTTTTATCTGTCCGTTTTCAAAAAACCTTGAGGATATAATCTTTTCATAGGTCTTATCTTCGGAAGCATCGTCTATAATAATATATTCAATATCTTTGAATATGGTTTGTGAAACAACCGATTCGATAGCCGATTCAATATAATTTTCTTCGTTATGCGCGCATGTATAAACAGTGATCTTAGGCTGTTTATTTATCTTTTTTAGATATGGGTTTTTTTCTAAAGCTAATAAAGCGTCATCTAGACTAGGATTTTCACAGGAGGAATGAGCATAAATTGATTTTATAAACTCTAGATCTTCTTCGAAGTCTATAAGAAGTCTTGTATTTAAATTAAAATAGCTCGGAGAATACTGAGGATTATAGTTAAGCATTCTAGGAGTAACGCTTTTAATAGCATAGCTAATATGTTCTATATCCTGATCGAATGCTCTACAAGCATGATTTAAAATATCATAAGTGAAAATTTCAAATCCAGATCCATCGATTAAATGAGAACTAAAAATATAATTGAAATCATTTTCTCGAAAAAGATTCAAACAATATCTTAATGACTGCTTATCTATAAAGATTTTATCGTGAGTTATACGAATAATATGCGAGAAATTATGTTGAAAAGCTGCCATCTCCGTACGATGCAAAGGAGAATTATCTTGCCCTGAATAAAAAAGGACATCGTACTTTGATAAAGATTCTTCAAATGCGTCTCGATCTCTTTTAGGTGTTGCGATACAAATAGGGATTTTTAAAGGAATAAGCTGTTCTATGAGCCTATGAATAAGAGGCTTTCCCTTTATAAGTTGAAAAGGTTTTCTAGGAATACGAGAGGAGTCGCTACGAGTACAGATAACAATCCCAGCTCTCATTCTTTAACTCACAAAAGAGGGTTTATAGCCTTTAAACGTTTCGTGTGAACTGCAATTTTTACATGGGTTTTTTTCGAATGCTTTGCCAGATTTCAATTCTTTTCGTAGGGTTCTTGCAAGCTCTGAATTAAAAATATCGTATAAGGATTGCTCGTGAATACTTCCTATGACAAGCTCGTTTTTGATGTCAGGGCAGCAAGGACTCGCTCGTCCTTTGCTATCAAAAATAAGCCTAACGTGCGCCTGTAGGCAAGATTGTCTATTATCAAGATCTCTTTTTTTAACAAGTATATTTTCGATGTCTTTATTAAGACGACCGTCAACCACGTCTCGAACGGAAAGACCAATGGAAGGCCACCGCTTTTTAATTTCACCTTCGAAGTCTTCGTCTTTGTTTCTCTGTGTTCTTACTGCTTGCAGGACTAGCTCGGTTTTTCGTCCTTTCCAATTGTAGAATTTGTCGATGTTTGCTGTGGTGAGATCGTGATCACCTCCTGCTCTTTGAGTTTCGAACACGTCTTTTCTAAAGGAGTCGTATGATACTTTGACCTTTGTTTGGCAAGCCAAAGCTGTAAAAATGTCATCCTTAGAATTGTCAAACTTAAAATTACTGTTAGTGAGGCGATCGATAAAAACTGATCGAGACGAAAGATCTCTTGCATAAATACAAACATTTGGAAAAATCGGGTTTAAAGTAGATTCCCCCCTCCAGTTCATTTTCACGCTTGCGACACCTAATCCAGCTGCCTCAAAAAGAATCTTTTTTGCAGTATCCCAATCCATAAAATTCATTTTAAATGGAAGATTCTTTTTATCTGCGTGATAACAGTATGTACAGTGCATGTTACACAAGCTAGAAAGCTCTAAGCTTATGTCTACAGGAACACTAAGAGGGAGGTTCTTTCCGAACAGATATTTAAAGCGATAAATTAGATAATTTATAGATTTCATTTAGAAAGCTTACATTCGAGCATTAAAAAAATGCAAGCATTGTTTACAACTTTTTGGCTATGAATTCTGTTTCAAGATTGTCTAGATCTATTGAGATTGAAAGAATCTTAAACTCTACTGCAGAAAGCACGATCCCGTCTCCTCGGCTTGAATCCCAGATCAAATCGTGTGAAGTTGACGTATCATCTGCTGCCCAGTCATTTAAATCCCAAAAGCTTCGAGCTGTCACAAAGTCGGTAGCATCGTAGGTGACTGAAATTCGATCAAACAAGTTTAAGTGAGTGATCAGGCTTGTCGTAAAGTGGATCTCCTCTGTTTCGGATGAAACTTCTGTGAGAGTAGAGGAGGCAACAACCGCAGCGTTAGTCGAGTTGGAAAGAAAAAAGTTTTGAATAGAGTATGTTCTATTGCCTAAATTCCAAGCAGTATTGCTGCCATCGATCAAGTAGGTTGTTTGCGTGTTTACAAAAGAAGTCGATGTGTCGTCTCGGTTAAATTGTACAGCTACTCGACTGTAGTAAGCTGTGTGTCTTTTTCCATACTTAGAGATATCTTTTATGGTTGTTCCATAGCTTCGAGTTGCAGATGGTCCTGCCCCTAAGCCATAAAATTCAAATTGAACAGAAGAAGTCGCAGTTTTTTTCTGGAAAAGAAAGTTTCCTTCTCGGTTTATGAAAGCGATTGAGTTTTCGGCTTGGCTTATGCGATCACTCACTCCTCCACAATCGAGATCATAAATATCGTTAGAGGTGGACGTATTAAGACCGATGTCGTTTCCAGTCGCAGTCGTGCCTATTCCATAATCAATAATTCCAGAGGCTATGCTCCAGTTTGTCGTAGTCCCATCACCGATAAACGGCCTAAATACGAGGCTTCCCGCTCCGTCAGTATGATCTCTTAAGCGTGTAAACCAAGCTCCAGCTGTCATGCCTGTAGTTGTATAACCTCGCATATCCCTTGCAAGATAGTCGCGAAAGATTTGGGTTACAGGACGAATAGGAAGTGATAATTCAGCGTGAGAAGAAACGAAGATATCACCAGAAAGAATTCCCTGAAAAATTGTTGTCGTAGTCGGAAACTCGGTGTTAGTCCAAATCCCTCCTGAGCTTAGTGTTTCATGCGTAAAACCCGCTTCAATCCTTATAAGAGATCGCTGTAGGTCTGCATAACCGAACCAGAAAGAATCGGCGTTATCATTTGGGTTAAAAGTCCCATCGACATTTATGACTTGAATTGACGCATTATCAAAACGCACATCACCATAACGAGGAGTATCAACAGACGAAGAAAATTTTCCCCAACGCTTTACATATCTAGATAAATCTTGCCAAGTAGACTCGAAAAGGCCTGTTGTTGCCGAGCGTCTTTTTATAAGCAAACGCCGAAAAACTTTCGAAGTTGGAGCTTTGATTCTATTGAGTAGGGAAGCGGTTTCCATTAGCTCGTCCTCGTTTCTAGCAGTTTTATAGATCCGCTATATCCAGCTGAAAGCGCGTTATCCGAAACGGAATAGAATTCAAAAGGTCCAGTCCAGATACAAGGAAATATAACTTCGTCCCAGCCTGTCATGGTTGGAAACGCCGCAAAAATAAAATCATCGTGTAGATCAAAGACCGATTTAATTTCGGCTTTCAAAGAGTCGTCAATAAAATCGAGTTTTAATCTTGCTGAGAATTTCCTATCTACAACCTGATTTCTAAAGCTTCCGTCTGAAAGCTCGTGGACAATTTCTTTCGGAGTAAAAATAGGAGTGTAGTTTTGAGCAGGCGGCACTCGTCCATCAAGATCCGAAAGCACGTTACTTACTACAAGCCAACCAATTGCCTTGTTTTGATTTGCTAATTGTGTCGAATACATGTCAATAGACACACTCGTACAATCGACCGGCGTCGCTGCCATGAAAATAGACGTTTCCGAGTTTGTTAAAAAATCCGAAACACTTGTCGATCCAGTAGAGGTTAAAGCAAAGGTGTTCGCTGTTACTCCGTTATAGTAAACCTTAAATTCCTTAAGATTCATTCCGAGTATAGCGATTCTTGAAACACTTTGTGTTTCTGAAAAGTTTATTCTTATACTTGCTATAGTTCCGTCTGCATTTAATCCGTCCGAAACGTATTGATAACGAAGATCACGATTAAAAAGATTCGCAACAGTTGCAGTGTTTGAGTTGACAATAAAGTTTGTTGTCGTATCAAAAAGATTTTTTCTTAGAAATTCCATTAATAAACGCTCCTGTCAAATGCCCTCGATGCATTACCTTGTCTTAATCTATAGAGTTCCTCATCAACGGCTCTCGCAAACTCTTGTGCGCTTTGCCTGTCTCCTAACATGCCACCGTTCACAATAATTGTTATAGGGTTTCCAGTCGAAATTTCCCTACCATTTGAGTTATTAACCCGATTAAGAAGATCAAGGTTTGCCTGACTAGAATCCTTATTTACTACATACTCACCAGCGTGCGCTCGAATGAGTTGATTATCTATAAGACCACCACCAGCGTATCCTTTAATTAATCCACCATGAGCAAAAGGAAAAACACTTCTTACTACTTCACTTATTCCTCCAGTTGTAGAAAACTCACCAATTCTAATAAGAGTCTTTGAAAGACTTCCTCCTCCTGCTTTTGCAATAGGATTTAAAGAATTTAAGGCATCGTTAAAAGCCTTTTTTATTGTGTCTGATATTTCGGTAGCTGCTTTATGGATGCCCTCAATAAACCCTTTTGCAATAGCGGAAGCCATTTCTCCATAAAATCTTGGATCTGCTGCCATGTCTATGAACGCTTTTAATAAAGCACTAGAAATTTTAGGCAAGTTAGCAATGATCGAAGAAATCAATTGCTCCGTGATAGCAGGCATGTTTTCAGCAAGATAATTGATAATCTTATCTAAAATCCCGGGTATTGCTTGAACTAAGCTTATAAGATTTTTCATTACATTATCTATGAACTCAGGTCCAAATAGAGCACTTAATTTTTGATTAAACTCGTCAGTACTTTGAGAAAGAAAATCAAAAATAGAACTAACAGCTGCTCCTGCACCTGGAATAAAAGATTCTGTTATATAACCAAGAGTTTTACTAGTTAACCCTTCTAATCCTTGCGATGTAGCAGTTTGAACACCATAAACAAAGTTTTGCATATATTCTTTTTCTAACTGTTCTGCCGCCTCTCTTTTCCTTATTCTTTCTTCTAAAGCATCAGCCTCCATCTTCTTTTTAATATCGAGTTGCTCAGAAAAAGTATCGAAGTCTGTTTGGACGTATTTATCCTCCCATTGTTTTCTAACATCGATTATTGCCTTTTCTTTATTCGCTTCTCTTGTCTTTGCAAGTTCAATTTCTTTTGTTGCCATTTCTTTATCTTTTTGTGCCTGAGTTTTTTCCATCCTTTCAGATGATTCTCTAGCTATGGTTTCCAGACTGCTGTTTAATTGATTTGCAATAATAAGCTTTCGTGCTGCAATCTTCTCATCTGCTTCTTTGTTTATTCTTTTAATTTCGTCGAGATGTCCTGTCGCAAATGCTACAATTATTTTTCCCGTTGCAACGATATTTGTAGACAGGTCTTGAAAAAATCTTCCAAATTCTTGAAAAATGTTAAGTAAGCTAACAAAGCCTACTGTCAATATCTGTACAAAACCTGATCCTCTTGTTATCTGTTTGATGCCTAGATCCATGTCTTCGAGAAGGTTAATAATGACTCTTGTTAACGGTATAAGTTTTTGTCCTAAAACAATTGCGTTGTCTTCTTGTTTAGCTTTTAATCTTTCCCATTGATCAGATACAGAGATTTGCGATACACCGAGTTTATCCAGTGTTTGCTGACCGACCTTCAAAGACATGTTTAAAAAGACCTGTCTTTTTTCGTTGTCTGTGAGCTCCTCAGTTGTTTTTCCTATTGATTTTGCATACTGCTTATAAGCGTCTGTCTCATCAAAAACTATTCCGGCATGTCGAAGCATCATCGTAGACGTACGAGCAAGCCCTTTAGTCATAACGTTCATCATGTTCTCAACGCTTTCACCCTGAGCGTTTGCAGCAGCTTTTGCTATCTCCGTTATTTTTTGGAGTTTATCTATAGGAATACCAGCGAGCATAGCTTCATTCGCGGCTTTCATTATTGTTGACGTAGATAAAACTCCGTCACTCGCTTGCCTCATTTTTTCTATGATTAAATCAGCATTTGCACCCTGAGAGTCTGCAAGATTCTTAAATCCAGCTTTTATTTCCTCGAATTGACCTGCGTCTGTTCCTAGTTTTACTATCGACGCACCAACTGCAACAAGGGCCGCAATCATTGCAGCTCCTACTTTTGCAATCGACTCCATACTGTCTTTGATACCGTCGAGAGCTTCTTTGCCCTTTTCTTTTATCGTAATTAAAATATTTGCTTCAGCGTTTTGAGCCATTTCGCATTCCTTTATCGGAAATTGATTTTTCTTCTTTGCAACCTTCACTAGCAACTAGAAGGTTGAATTGATACATATCAATTCTACAAGCCAATAGTTCGCTTGGAAGCTTATTGTAGCGACGAGCGAGAATATCCAGTTCAATGAGCTTTTGTCTGGAAAGCTCGCGTGTCGCTATTTTTTTTTTCCTTGAGAATGATTAAAGATCTCTTGCGAGAGTTGCTGTGCAAGCTGCCAGTCCGTGAAAAGTTCTTTGATAGGTATGACATTTGGATCGTCGGAAGTTTCTTCTCTCGTAAATTTTGGTTTCACAACGCCAGCGCATATAACATCAGTAAGGTATTTTTTAACTTTCTTGATGTTTGAAACATCGGCATCTGAACCAAATTTTTTTTCGTTCGCGGTTTTATAGACGCTGAAACTTTCAGTTAATACGCGAGCACCTTCCAAATAATCCAAAACTTCAATTTTTCTAATGACGAAAGGAAGTCCGTTAACCTTGATTTTTTTTTCTGCAACCAAGAGTTTACGAAAATCTATTTCTTTAGGAGTAAACCAACCCATTATGTAAAGTTCGCTATGTTGTTAGTGACCGTTGCTCTTACTGCGTAACCACTCGCTGATTCGTCCCTAAGTACATCGAAGGTAACTTGAGAAGTTAGAATGCCGTCTGGTCCGCTTATTTCAGGGTCTCCACTATCTTTGATATAGAGCTTTTGAAACTCAAGTAAGAGTCCTTGTCTCGCTACGGAACCCGAAATTGTTGGCCCTAAGAATTCAAGTTCACCCGCTAGTTTTGTTGCTGCAATCATTGCATCATAAGCGGTTGTCGTATCAAAGCGAATGCTCATCGAGAGTTCATAGCTTTGAATACCTGCGGGCAATACTTGTAAAACATCCGAACCAATTTTTCTGGATTCGGCGCCGTTTTTTAAATTGTTTTTTAGTTTGAAGTCTACACTTTGAACTTGCCAGAAAGAGCTTGTCGTAAGTGAGGAAAAAAGCGTCTCAATCGAAATACGTCCATCCACGAAGCTCAGGATTGGGTTTGAAGTCGATGTAAACTGAGTTTCAACGTTAGAGGCTACTTGTGTCGAATCTTTACAAACGAGGGATACGGTACACATAACAGGCTCGTCAACGGCTGCCTTTAAAGTGAACTGCTCCACCCTAGCGCCGTGATATTGCCAAATCTTTCCGCCAGTTGAATCACCCTTTCGAGCATTAATACAAAGGCTTGAATAAGTTAGATTGAAAAAACCCGTATTGAAAACGTGATCCTTTCCTAATCCTCCGGTTGTCTCACCTGTAACCGTAGAGGAAATTGCAAGCGCCCCTCCAAAAGCGTTTTGAAGAAGATAACAGTCGGCTGTTTCCATTGGCCTGAAATACCATGAGATATCACCGCCGACTTGCTTCGAAAGGTGAAGACGTTTAGAAAGATTTCTAGAACGTTCTATTTGCTCTAGGATTTTGCTATCTTTTTGTGTTTTAAGAGACGAAGAAACAAAGTCTAGACCTGCTAGCGCCGTGTTAAAAATACCTAACGCCGTTTCTCGTCCGATGCCTAGATAACTAAGGCCACCGAGTAAAGCTCCATCACCTACAGACATATACGTCCCCCCCTTAGAGGTTTTTTAAAAGCTCTGGATTGCCTGCAAATGATCGAAAGCAATATCTCCGAGCTTGATTTCAATTTCCTGTAAACTTTTACTTAGTTCCTGTTTCATTTTTACCATTTTTTGAACTAAGTGCGAATCCTCTGGCCGGTATTTATATTGCATTTCTTTTTCAAGATCTCGTATCCCCCCAATTCCATGCACAATAGATCTGCTCGAACATTGAAATATTGGAAGTTTAAAGGCTGTTAAATAGTGATTAAACCAACGTGCGCTAAACATAAGATTCGTGGAAGTGCAAACGAGATCACCTGCGTAATTTTTTAAATAAATATTTCTCATGTAATTAATTTTTCCTCCTCCGTCGTGATCGAAGGAATAGTATTTTTCCCCCCATGAATAATCAAAACCGATAAGAAGGTATTTGTCATAACCAAACACGTTTCTAATTTGCTTGTTATCCGATTGAGTGAGAATGACAACCATTTGAGAGGAAACGTTTGTTGCCGCAACGACAATATTTTCGCAACCCGATAAAGCGGAAAACTCCTTTTCGGATTTAAGAACATCCTGATTTACGAAAAAGTAAACCTTTTTCCAATTCCCAAACGTTGCCCAGTTTGTTTGAGCGCATACGTTTATGATTAAAATTGTATCTTGGAGTTTATCTTTTACAGGCTCTAGGTATTTTTCATAGCTCACGTTTGCATCACAAACGACACAGTATTTCACTTTTATATCGTTTTCTATGCAATGTTTTATCGTTTTATCGCAAGCGATGATATCAACGTTATGTTGATTTTTTTTGATAATATCGACATTTTCCTCGAATGAGTACCCATTAGCGACACATAGAGCGGCTCTACCGATACCTGTATTTCTAAGTTCCTCGAAAGGATACATCGTGAAGCGTTTTCCATGATAGGTGGCATGCTCACGCCATTGAACACACCACTGGCCATAACATGAGATCGACTGGTGTTTAATTTCTTCTTCAGACATTTGTGCGTGCATCAGTAGTGAACCTTAAAGTCGAGGGTTAATATTCCTGCTCTTAAATGAGCCTCTTCGTCGTATCTGATATCATCGTATTGGATATTCATTCCGTTTTCAGTTAGAACCCACGCGGTTGATGTATAATTTAAAGTTGGGTTTGATCGAAGAATTTCTTCTATATTCTCCATTAGACGCTCTACATTTTCCGATCCTTGGTCTTCATTTACATCGGTAAAATATGGCTCAAAACAACATCCTACGATTACAAGGGAAAGAATACCCTGTCTTAGAGAGGTTGCTTGTGAACCTCTATTTCCCATGGTGATTTGTTTTATTTGCTTATTGGAAACAAAGATAGTCACATAAGGAAAAAGAGAAGGCTGTATAGGAATTCTTCTTGGGTCTATTTTCATAACCCTTGCAACTCTCGTATTCATATTCGCAGAAAGATCTATAGGTGATCCTGTAGTAGTATTTGCGGCGTCTAGTATAGATTTGATGTTTGTTTTTATTGTGTCGTAGTTTACTTGAGTCATTTTACATCCTCTATAAAGAGGGTAGTTTGTCTTTCAATTTCGTTTTTTGCTTTCGTAGAAATCCAAGTAAACTTGCGTTTCGGATAAGGAAAAATGCCTTGATCGTGCTTTGCAGCGTATTCGACAGGGTTAAACCATAGGATACCGTCTTTCACTAGACGATACCTTGCTGGCTGCCATCCTTGTCGAAGTTTTCCTGTGTCGGAAAGAATAAGGTTTCCCCCTTTTCCGATCGATATCATGTACTTTTTGTATTGATTCGACCAAGGCTGCCATTTTCCATTTGGACCTTCTTCTTTTGAAAAGTGATCAACGACATCACCAAGAACTATAGACGAGAGAAGACCTACATAGGCTTTTCCTCGGTTAGAAATTACTCCGACGTTTTTTATAAGTCCGTCGATAAGCTTTCTAACTTCTTTGTCTTCTATTGTAATTGTCGTTTTCTCGGCCATTAAAGAAGCCTCTCATCTGCAATATCATTGAGCTTATTCTGATCGACGTTCCAGTTAATTGGGTCGTCTTCGTTGAATGTCGTGTGATAAGCGGACGTAGAGGCATAGACTTGTGCTAGTCCAGTGATAACAGTATAGGTGTTGCTTAATAAATCAGTTTTAAAATCAGCAATATCATCGATCTGAGCCCTTGCTTCCTTGATTAACGCATCACCTCGGCTTATGGATTCTTTAGAACCTCTACTTGAGTTTTTAAAATAAAAACCCATAGCCATTTGTTCTGTGATTGAAGTTAAAGATGTAGGTACATTTGCATAGGAATCAAAAGGTGAAGTAGACATATTGTAACGACGAGAAAGCTTTGTACGCACATAACCTTCAGCCCATGTTATGCACGTTGAACAAAGTGCAGTGGTTGCAGTATCAAAGACTACATTTGGAAGTAAGGTTTGAAGTGATGTTGTCGTTGCAAAGGTTCCCATGAGTTCCCACCTACTTCACATTTTAAGCAAGTTTTTTCTTGCCTTGCTGCGCTTTAAGACGAGTAATTTCCGAAGATTTCGGATCTACATAAACCCAGTGCTTATTTCCGTTAGGCATAAAAAATACCTTACGATACTTTGGTTTTCCTCTTGTATCGTGAACCATTTCATATTCGATTTTTATGGGTTTGGTATTTTCTTTTTCTTTTTTTAAAGCTTCCGCTTCTGCTGCTAATTTACGCAAATGCTTGTGCCGAGGGGATGAATCCTCGGCAATTTTTGACTCGATTTGAGCTTCGTCGGTCATTGAATTTTTTCCCCAAGTTGTTTGCTTTTTAAAAGTAAACAACAAAAACGGAACCTATTCAATGTTATTGATGAGATACCCTGTAAGGGAAGCAACGACCTTAGCAACATATTTCATTCT
>CAZSXR010000008.1:0-37750 GCA_964611335.1 uncultured Pseudobdellovibrionaceae bacterium
GGGGGGAGTTACTACTGGATTAGGGGGGAGTTACTACTGGATTAGGGGGGAGTTACTACTGGATTAGGGGGGAGTTAAAGTCCTACACGATATGTATTAAGGTTCCCGTCTTTAATGTAAGTTTTTTCCCCATCCATCACTCCAGCATTAATTAGATCCTGAACCGATTTCTTGATTTTTTTAAGAGCCTCTTTCTTGTCAAAACTAGGGCTAATATTTAGAAGCTTTTTACACTTTTCTATTGAAATTTTCATGGTAGGTAGATTTTGAGAAGCGAAAAAAATATAAAAAGATAAACTATCACCCTTGAGAGATAGAGCGATGGATTTATTAAACATTGTATATTCCTCTATCCTGTAGAAGGTCACCATAAAGTTATTAAATCCAATTCGCACTTTACAATTTCTACCTTCCCCAACAGAGTATACATCATTGATCAATGGTCCACGCCATCTGTGCCCACGAAAGTTCTGAAAATCAAGTGACATGCGTCGGAGACGGTCCAATTGTCTATGTACTTTTTCAAAATTAGGGCCTGAGATATTTAAACCGCTCATAGTTAGGATTTGACTTAAACTAATATCTAAAATAAGTCCTCTTCTTCCATTTCGATGGGAATGCGTGAGTTCATTTACAAGAAGGGCAAATAATTTCATGTCTTCTTGATCGCAAACTGGTCCAGCAATAATCAGAGTATCCCCAGTTATCCATACATCTTTGTGTATGGATGCAGATGGTCGATCTTTATCATGAAATTTCCCGTTAACAAAATCTGTTAATTCCGAACGTCTTTTATTTGAAACAGTTTCAAATGCTGGATTCCGTGATAACCAATTCATAATGTGTGATGTGTTATCGTCAAGTGTCATTAATTTTTTTGATGCTTCACCCATATTAAAATTCTCTGCTTCTTCTTTTGTAACAACTTCAACTTCAACAGGAGCTGTTTTGGAAATTGTTTGTAAATTTAAATCTCCAAAATCAAACTTATAAAGAATTCCGTTTCTATCTTCTTTGTGCTTAAGGAGAAGTATCAGTTCTTTTCCATGATTTACCTTCCCTAAAACTAGGGTTTTATAACCACGTTCATTTCTAATTTTAAACTCTTTTTTCAGCTCTGGAGAGACTTCGCCAAGAAAGGCAACCCAACGGGCTAAGGAGTATAGCTTTAGACTTCCACCAATCGTTGCTCCGGGTGATGGCTTTTCTTTGCCTTTAATCATAGCAGATCTGTTAGAGTGGTGAAGAATAAGGACTGCACACCCAAGGGTTTTTCCAATAAGCTTAAGCTCTTGCAGAATTTCCTCACAACTAAACCCGTCGTTCAAATCTTTTGAACTCCAGTAAGTTAGATGGTCAATTATGAGAAGACGTAGAGAATCAGGATTTGTACCTTTTTTCTTAAGCGTGTTTTGTATGACCTCTATTATTGAATTTGGATCAACTGAGTTTTGTAATTTTCTTCCATCAATGAGATGGAGATTATTATTTATTGATAGATATTCTTCTGTCGTGAAGTCTTGTTTAATTTCTCGTTGTCTTTGGCTAAAAATGGATAGTGGATCTTCCAAAGTTAAATAACAACATGCTCCACTTTCTATAGGTCCAAACCCCAAAAAATCTTTCTGTCCTCCACATGCTATTTGATTGGCTATGAGTAGGGCTACTCCACTCTTCCCATATCCACCTGGAGCACAAAGGATTCCAATATCACCCCTTAAAAGTCCGGGTAGAACATAATTTTCAGGAGCTGGAGGTTCTGCACTTTCAATTTCCCATCCTGATACTGTGTTGATATTTCCATCTTGTTCATTCTCTTGAACCCCAAGAGGTTTGTTTGAGACAGATTGAAGTTGTTTTCGAACTGTTTCCAATCCTTCTCGGATATGGAGATCATTCCAATCTTTTGGCTGATCTTGATCACATGCAAAAATTGGAAAGATGGCTTTCACTTCCTTACTAACTTTTTCTGCTGCTTTTTTTCCTGTGTTTATACGACCGAATCGATCATCATCTCCGGCAATTATTATTGAAACTTGCTTGTATTTGTTTTTTAAAACTTTGACCACATCAGGAAGATTGGAAGCCCCAAATGTGCAGATAGTCATCGTTTTAGTGGCCATGCACACACTAGCGGCTGTAGCAAAACCTTCTGCTACGTAAATTTTAGTGATATCTAAATTTGCAGACTCAAGAATAAAATAGGCTTCTTTTCTTTTAGACCCTTTAACAAAAAGTTTTTTCCCGTCGTTTGTGATAGTTTGAAGACCTACTAATATTTCGTTCCTGTACATGGGGATCACGAGGTTTCCAAAGTAGTTAACTCTCGCTCCAAATAGCCCATCAATTTTTTTCTTTTCAAGATAATGGGAGCGACCAAGAATTTTGCAACTTGCCCACTTTTCATCAAGATTTGAACCTCTACGCCAGAAAGCTCCTGAGAGATCTTTGCTGTTAAAGGTTGCTTTTAGTGCTGGATCTTTATGGCTGCCAACAGTGAGAGTGATGTTTCCATCAACAGTTTTTGACCCAATATACCAATGAGGTTCTCTTCCCTTTTCGCCGTCACCAAAGCGTTGAGGTTTCCCGTCTAGTACGAGATCTTTTGGGATTGATACGCGTTGTTGAGAAACAAATTCCGCTAATTGTTGTTCTGGGGTTTGCGTGATAGACTCCGTCATAAGATGTGCCTCCTAGTTTTTGTAGGTGGTTCATTTAGAGGTTGGCATTGCTTCGAACCAACGCCAATCTCGCCTTCGTATCTAAAAAATCAGCAATATCTAAGATCCAGTGTATCAAGATATCTGCCTACAATTAAGACAATTTTTAATGATCAAAACAACCTGTGTGCTTTAGTCTGCTAAATAGACAATGAACCAAATAGGCGTTAAGGATCATCGCAACGAAACGAATCCAAAAAGCATAAGAAATTTTGCTTGTAGTGTTTGAGATTGATGAATTAGTGGCATGATCGTTTGTGCTATCCAGTTTTGTCAACTTTGCTCTTTCATCATCAATTTTCTTCTGTAGCTCTTGTCTTCTTGAAACATAGCTTGCCGGTAAAGCTTCGATGCTTGATAAATGAACATTAATCGCCTTTGTAATAAATTCTTTTTCTTTAGATTTCTCTGAAAGAACGTCAGAAATGGCTCCATGAAAAAAAGATCCTAAACCTACAATTGTAGAGATGAGAAAGAGGCTCAAAAAAAATTTGTGCGTTTTTTTTGAGCTGAAAGCTAGGGATGCGGCCAAAATGATCAAAACAAGCTCAGAAATACACGCATTGATCGAAGCTACGAACGATGAAGATTCAATTTTCTCAAAGAATAAATAATTTTGATAAGTGAGATATGCGCTCAAAATAAGCACAGGGATCATGCTTAGAAGATACTCTGGATGAGCCGCTAAGTTAAATAAAGACTCCCATCGAGAACTTATTTGAGACCCTGGATTTGAAACCTTCAATGAGACTACTTTTTGTGTCTCATTTGAGATTTGAGACTGATTTTGTGTCATCGTTTGAGACCCTATTTGAGACAAGTTTTGAGACAAGTTTTGAGACAGTGGACTTGGTTGTGAATGCTCGTTATTAAAGATTTCTGGACTTGTCATTTTAATAGCCATTTGAGACTTAACTTGAGACAAAGAATGTTGCAAAACACCCCTATCTGACTCTCTAACAAGGCTTTTGGATTGAGACCGTCTATCTATTTGAGACGGTATTTGAGACAAGTTCTTTGGTTGTCTCAATGCCTTTTTTTTATCCATATAGAAGAGATTTTGAGATACTGTCTCTTTAGCTTTGAGCCTATACTTTTCGTTTCGTTCCCGTCTCTTTCTCTGTTCAGGACTCAAATTCTCATCAGGGATCTTTTTACGAGCCATAAAGACGTCTCCGTAGAGGTTTTTATGTGATGTCTCAAATCAAATACAGACTTACATAAATATTAAGAGATTTAGAAATTTGAGACAATGTTGTTTTTAATCTTTGCTTAAGTGATGATTTAAAATAGTGTTTCATCACTTAAATGTGCGCATAAACTAAGCAGTCCTTCTTTACTTCTTTCCTTCTATATGTACAGCTATGTATACAGTTTTACTTCTCAATTCAAATACTGACACATATTTAGGCAGCAGGATGGTAACATCGAAATATATTTACACACATAGCCGTATAAAAGCACATCTGCATGCAAATCAATCAGCACATCAATCTACTCATATGTTTTTTTCTAAACAAAGATTCCTTTCTATCAAGCTTCTGATATACTCATAAGTGATGTTGTATTCCTATCAGGCAATAATTAGGTGTGTCCCTATATGATTATTTCTGTAGTGAATCAAAAAGGTGGGGTTGGAAAGTCAACTATCAGTACAAACATTGCAGTCAGCTTCGCACAACTCGGGAAAAGGGTTCTTTTTGTAGATGCGGATGACCAGAAATCTGCCTTAAATTGGATCAATAACCGTCCAGAAAAGTCACCGACCATTGTCGGTACTCATTTGGGCACTCAACACTTGAAAAAACAGGTTAAAGAGTTGTCAAAAAACTATGATGTCACCATCATAGACGGAAAAGGGATCATCTCTGAAGCCTCGAAAGCAGCTTTAGTGATTAGTGATTTCTTTATAGTCCCTGTTGGACCTGGTACATTTGATCTTCATTCTACCGAGGATTTTATAGATCAAGTTATCAATGAAGTTTCGAGCTTCAAAGACACTAAAGGGGCCATTTTGTTTAACCAAATGGACAAGACAATACTCACTAAACAAATCAACAAATATATTCATTCATTAGAGTTCCCTGTTTTTGAGACAATGCTCCCACGCCTTGCTGCTTTTAGAGAAGCAACATCGAAGAATTTGTCAATTTCAGAGTATGCACCAGCATCAAGTGCAAGTATTGCGTTTGAAAATTTTTTCCAAGAACTATGCGATGGATTAGGAGTAAAAAATGACAAAAAGCTTCGAAATCGGAAAGAAAAAAACCACCGAGCAACCGAGCAATCCCGTCATTACTGAAAGTATTTTACAACGGGAAGATTCGTTTGTTAGTGGAAAAGAACGTGATGTTGTAAAGTCTATACGAATGCCTGAAACGCTTAGCAAACGCTTGAAATACTATGCTTTCGTAAGTAGCAGAACAGAAACAGAGATTGTCATCGAAGTTCTAAAACGAGAGCTTGATTCGCTCAACATCAGACTCCCCGACGAGATGCGATAGCAAGAATTTTCTCCCTCCTACTGTTCTCGCAAAATATGAAATCTTCTTCCCCATTGAGGAAGTGATATCAAAAACGTGGTAGATTTTTCCTCAGAATTCGAAAATGCATCAATAGAACCATTGAAATCCGAAACCAATTTTTTACACAACGCTAATCCAACGCCGTGACCCTTATCCTTGGTCGTAAAGTGTAGTTTAAAAATATCTTCACCTAAACTGTTAGGGATTACAGACCCTGTATTCTTAATCCTGATTTTAATTCCACCAAACAGTTTCCTCGAAATCTCAAAAGAAATACTTGTTCCCAAACCTCCAGACTCTATAGCATTCTCAAAAATATTCTCATAGATCTTAAGAAAATTTGCTTTCTGTCCCGTAATTTCTATTGGAACTCCGCAGATGGAAATCTCCCCTGAAAACTCTGGAAAACAGCCTTTGATGTTCTTGGCAGCCTCCTCTGCTGTTTCCAACAAATTAACCTTTTCCTGATAACGATCTGAGCTGCTTTCGTTAATAATACGTAGTTCATCCAATATATTGTTGAGCCTTTCGAATGCAGAATTTACAACAGGTTCAATTTTTTCAGTTAACTCCTTAGCTAGCTGTGGATATTTGACCCGAAGATGTTTGAGTTCTGAAAGCACAACTTTAAAAGGTCTTCTTATTTCATGAGAAACAGCCATAGTCGTTTGCGTAACAGCAGCCTCTTTTACAAGCTGTTGATTACGAATCCGAATCCTATTGACAAGAGATATCGAGAAGAAAGTCATTTCTACTAGAGTGCCTATCTCCTGTGAGTGCTTTGTGAAAAAATTAAAAGGGAGTACATTGAAATTTCTCAAAATCAGAACTGCCATTCCCGCTAAGTAAGAAGACCAACCCAAAAAATATAGAAGTGAGTTTTCTGTCCGTTTCGTGACCAAATAAAAGCTAAAAATGAAATAAAAAATGAACATTGAAAATCCAATGTAGGATATGGTCTTCGAAACGGTAGTAAAATCCGCTAAAAAGCAGAACGGTATTAAAAAAAGATTTAAAATTGTCACCATCAATAAAACAATATTCCATTTAGGAGACGTCGTTGAAAAATTTATAAACCTTCGACTATATTCATTTAGAAAAGCTAGCAGGATCGGCGAAATTGTGACAACAGATCTATAGTTCAAAGTCGAATTTTCAGACCACAAATAAAGATGTGAAAACCCTGCATAACTGAACTGGTAAAGTGTGTTTGCGATTACATAAAAAAGATAGATAAAGAAAAGAGAAAGGTGAGCACTCTGACGAGATGCGATAGCAGAAATGATGAGAAAAATTACGAGTATTATGTTCGCTACAAAAAGGCCGAAATAAATGCCAGCAGCAAGCTTACTGCTTGAGTCTTGTTCCATATATTCTTTGCTTGGATAAACATTGATCTTTCCAATGACAGGCCCTTGACTCGCTATATGAAAAAATATTGTTTTAGTTTCACTAGGCTCAAATTTTATCAACACCAATGGATATCTATTGTCTATTGGCTCTAAAACCGACGAAACCCTGAATCTCCTACCAAGGGAGTAGTCAGGAATGCTTTGGTTGCTTGAGTACACATCAACAAGCTGTAACATTGGGTAGTCGATTTCAAAAAATATTCTCAGATGTTGTGTGTCAATATTTGAGCATTCCGCCTTTACCCAAAGATGTTTAGAGGTGTAGCCTTCGCCTAGTTTATTACTTATTTTCACAAATTTATTTTGAAAATTTACATCCATAATTTCTCGAGGGGAAAGATGCACATCACTATTCAAATATTTTGAAAAAGAGCATAAAACAGGGTCTTTTGTATTCACACTTAATACGGAAGATGAGAAAAGCACACAAAAGGTTAAGAGAATTCTTTTTAAAAACTCAATCAAAATGAAGCCTCAGCTATCTTTCTAAGTTCTGGTTTAAATATTTTACCCACTGCTGTCAGTGGAAATTGTTTCAAAAAGAAAACTTTTGTAGGAATCGAGACTTTTTCCAAACCACTTGATCGAAAAAAATCTAATAGTTCTGACTCTGTTGCACTGCACTCTTCTATTAGCGAAACAAAAACAACAGGAACTTCACCAAGTCTTTCATCACGTTTTCCAACGGCTGAAGCAAGTTTTACAGAAGGGTGTTTACTTATAATTTCTTCTATATTTTTTGGATCAATATTATGTCCACCCCTTATAATAAGATCCTTACTACGACCTGTTATCCAGAGAAATCCATCGTCATCTAGCTTCCCCAAATCCCCAGTGTCGAACCACTCTTCGTACCAAACTCCTTGATTATCTCGTGGGTTTAAATATCCTGAGAATACATTCGATCCTCGTATCAAGATATTGCCTGATTCATTTTTTGAACAATCGTTCAAAATTTTATGCTTTTCCTTATCAATATTGGCAATCCTAACATCACACCCCCAAGATGGAATCCCTACAGAGCCCACCTTTCGAGGCCCTGTAATTGGATTGCAACAAACAGCACATGTTGATTCAGTTAATCCATAACCTTCCAAAATCTTCAAGCCTGTTGCTTTTTCAAAGCGTTCAAATAGATCAACTGATAACGGTGCAGCTCCAGCTATTGCGTAACGTAAACTTGTGAGGTTTTGATTTTCTTTTATAGGCAGAGACAAAAGATCTGCGAGAATTGTTGGTACTGATGAGAACAAACTGATTCCAAACTTTTCAACAACATTCCAGAAGTTTTCAAAAAATATTTTATTCTTGAATCCACCATAAGGCAGAACAATAGTGCCGCATGTTAAAAATGGAACAAGTCCCGTAATGTGAATCGCATTAACATGAAAGAGAGGAAGACCACAAAGAAATACATCATTGCTATCAGAATCGACGACATTTCTGATCATAATACTATTGGAAATACAGTTCTTGTGAGACAGAGGAACAATCTTAGGGAGTCCTGTTGTCCCTCCAGTATGAAAATAAGCAGCTATGCTATTTTCATCTATTTCAACTGGCTCAACAGATGATTGCTTAGACAGCAAGGTCAAAAAATCTTCTCTAACGATAAATACTTGCTTCTGTGTTTTATTCTCTATTTCATGGGCTTTTTCACAATATTTTTCATCAAGAAACAAAAAGTCTGAATTGCATGCAATCATGATATTGCTGATCTCGTTCGCAGACAGCTGAGGATTGATTGGGTTTACAATCCCTACTGCTTGTGTTCCCCACAGGACAATTTGTGTGTAAAAATGGTTATCCATTGCAAAAGATACGACTGGTTTTTTTTCTTGCAAAGACACACTTACTAAACCAGCAAATCTCAATAGAAGATCCTGAAACTCTCCGTAAGTCACGAAATTTGGTTTGCTGTAATCTTTAAAGTGAATAAAAGCTGTTTTTGATGGATTATGGTTAGCTGCTGAAAAAATATATTCGAGCCCACTCTTTAACATTTCCTGTCCTTTAATAAATCCAAAACTTTTGAGAGCTCCTGCCAAGTCATCGGTATCTTGTCGATGACTTTTGTAAAAGTCTCCTTGATAAGTCGATCATAATCAAAAAAATTATCGTGAATGGAGCACAATAAGATTGGGTTTTTGTATCCGTGTTGCACTCTAAGGTAGGATGCAAAATCCTTCTTCCCCGCATTTGTATAGCCAAACTCAAAATCCACAATCACACACTCTGAATTCATAACATCTGTGCATTTGTCTATAAACGCATCTTCACAGTCTGATATTTTTTCAAAACCAATGAACTTTATTTCATCTCCTAGAACTTCCTTCCATTTCTTTAGGAAGTACGGCTCATTGTCGACCATTACGATTATTTTTTTTTGTGCATTCTCCATACTTATTTTGCCAATTCTCGTACAAGCTGAATCAAACACCTTGTTACTTCCTTTGACACAGAGCCTTTCTTTAACTTGATATATAGGTTTAAAAAATCTTCCAGATCATCTTTTTCAGCTTTTGTATCAACGTTCACAGTATCTAAGAAAGTTCTCAAAGTCTTCGAACTGACATTTTCAAAAGTATCAATCAACTTCGATTGCCATTTTGCTGTTCCATCTTGATTACCTTGAACACCTTCCAATTTGGACACAAACTCAATGAGTGAAAGAGAATTAATGTTAGCTAGCATTTTTAGAAAATCTATCGAGCTTGTGAACCGATCAAAAGGTATGTTTTCACTTTCTAACCTGCTATAGCGAGAAGGTGCATAACCAAGAGTCGATGCCATAGCTTTCGAAGAAATATTATTTTTAAAACGATAGGTCTTCAGATAATTCGATAACCTTCGTTGATAATGCAAATAGCAAGAAGGATCTTTTGTAGAACTTTGTTTTTGGTCATCCATGCAAACAATTTTCCAATATACAATACTTATTTTGTTAAACGTGTCTTTGCTTATGCCGTTTTCCGGCATGTACTTTTATATAACGTATTTCTAATAGTCAATTTTTTAGTTGCGTTGCTTTTAGACAGAGACTATACAGATTGTGCTGTATGAACGTTTGATTAGAAGTTCTGCGAGAAGTTATTCTTTCCGAAATTTCTTTTGATGCGTGAAGAAAAAATTGAATACGCGATGACTGCGAAGGAGCCCACCCACTCAGCAAATTGTTAACACCAATTTACTGAGTTTGGAGGGTGAGCAATGCGATTAGTGATAAGCGCTAGCTCACCTATATCTGTTTCTCCCTACAGAGTCAATGTCGCTTTATCTATCGCTGGAATAAAGTCCTAATTCTTGATGTTTTACTATCGGAATTAGATCGTCCCGCGATTGCGGAGAAACCTGTTGAATCGAAAAGAAATTGAACTTGAAGTTCCCTCTAATCTTTTGAATTTGAGTCCTCAAGAAAAAGCTCAACACATCAATGGTTGCGGAACCAATACCTTGCACATAAAAAAGTCCTTCTTCCAAGAAGCATGCGAAATACACGATCTTGAATACTCACCACCCTTCGTGGGTAGTAAAATCCAAAGAAAAGAAACCGACCGACGTTTCCTTCACAATATGCTCGAACTCGTTGTGAATTTACCTTGGCATCAAAAAATTCTGAGAAAAACTGAAGCGTATGTCTTCTATGGCTGTGTCCGTCTGTTCGGACATTTCTTCTACAACAAAAATCAGAAAGGAAATTCCAAATGAATGCAGATGTTAGTGCACATGATGAATTGAAGAATCTTCAACACCTCTGTCTACGCAACGATTTGAATCTTTCATGGATTTTGAAAAGACTGAAAATTGATTCAGGAACTTTTTATTGTTGGAAGGCACGAACAAAAACTCCGAACAAAGGTTCAAGAGAAAAAATCCAGAAAGGAATTTCTTTTTTTGAAAAGCTCGAACCACTCGTACACGATACGTTTGTAGCTTAGTTATCTTTATGGAGATGCCTGCTATTTTAGCAGGCGAAATAAGAATGACATTTCCAATATCTTGTTCTTTGCCACAGTAGAGGTTGCTGATGAAAACAAATAAGGCTGCTCAGTATCAGCCTACAAACATAAACGTGCAGGGCAAAAAAGATAGCTTACAATTTCTCATGACAAGAGCGATTGATGTCCTACCACTTAAAACATCGGAAAGATTTCTTCTCCAAACTCTTGTGAGATTTTTAAAGGAAGACCGTAAAGACACCATCTTTCCAAGTGTAGGAGATTTAGCACAGAAGCTTTCTCTCAGCACATCACAGACAAGAAAACTGATCCAAAGCCTATCAAAAAAAGGTTTCCTTCGAGTAGAAGATGCAAAAATTTTAAATAAAAGTAAAAAACTCTGTCCAACAAGTAACTTCTACTACTTTCCTGAAACTATCTTTGCATTCCAAAAATATCATGAAGCAAACCTCGAATATGAAGATTTAAACTTACTCCAAGTAACAGGAATGAAGCTTGAAGAAGCGAAGAAAACCCTAGAAGAAGCACAGAAAGCTTTCAAACAAGAACAGGATAAAATTATCAATGCTGCACCAAGAGAATCTGAAGTGAATGCGCAAAAGGCTTTTGGAAACAGGAATGGAATTATCCTTGAATTTCAAGATCCAAGAAGCCCAATCCTTCTTAATTTGAAACGTGAAGTCGTATTCAATCCTGTACCTGAAAGTACAAAAATTTCTAATATCAAGGAGCGCCAAAGCGCTTCAGCAGCTCGCCATTTGCGTCTAGCGCGGGAGATTTTAGACACCACCGAAAAAGGGGATTCTTCTAAAAACGAGAGCCCTGATCTTCCAGAAAAGGAAGCTACCCCCTCTCATCCACGGAAGGGGGGTCCTTCCATCGAAGGAAGACATATATTTGATTCTAAAGAAAATTTTATAAATAATTATAAAATATCTACTCCTAAACTAGTCAGTAGTGGCGATATTTTAGAAATTTCGCCAATCATAAACCTCTGCGTAGACAAGTTCTGCCAAGAGCTTGGTAAACAACGCCCTTCGTTGGATCAGATCTTAAAATTTCAAACCAAATTTCAGGAAAAAAAATTCACTGACGAGATGTTCGAGAAAAACCTTCAGACGATTGTTGACGATCCGATGTTGAAAAAAACTACCTTCTCGATAATGCGAGTTCTTGATCTTGAAATGGCTCTCATTGCAAAAGAAAACCTTCGAAAAAACCTTCTGATGATAAAGGCGAATTGTTTGCAGTGGAAAATGCCATTTCATCCGATGAGTGTTATCGGAGCAACTCAATGGTTTGATACCGACAAAGAAATTCTTGAATGGTTAAAAGAAACTTCAAAAACTTCTGAAAAGACTCTTGAGAAAAATGAATCCTTCAAAACTGATTTTGATAATGAAAAAAAGTTTGTTTTTGAAACCGAAGATGTGAAAGAAATTCTAAATCCATCAGATCTTTTCCAAGGTGAAATTATTGATCCCAACCTTGAGAACGCTAGTGAAAATGCACGACAAGCACAAAAAGTATGGGTTGAAATTCGTGAAGCCCTCCGTCAAGAAACCAGATTAGAAGACTTTGAAAAATGGATTTTACCCCTGAAAGCAGGCGCAAAATGGGAAGACGAACTTATTTTGACTGCACCATCACAAGAAATATTTGATCAAATTTTAGACAAATATTGCAAAGCTATCGAGCAACACAAAATGAGACTCAGTTTTGAGACATTCTTAATATTTGTAGATCTTGAAACAAGATTAGACTCTGAAGATCCTTCTAAAACAACAAAAAACACACCGCCTGCGGTCCAAAACAATTTTTTAATGGGAAGCTAGAGCTTATGGATTTCATCTCGCTAAAACTTAATTTTATTCGATTGAGCATTGTTGCTCAAAATCTAAACAGATCAGGTCATAGTCATGGATGAAAAACTTACAAAATTTCTCAATATAACTTCGATACCAGCAATTTTTGTTGTGTTCTACCTCGAACTAAAAACCATTGATGAACACATAAACCAAATCGAACACCTGAAAAATTCAATCATTGAATTGAAAGAAACTCTCGAAGTTTGTCACGGGCACACACTAGGACACATACATGATAAGCATTAAGAGCAAAATTCAAGGAACCTCAGAGCTTCAAAATTCTGTGAGAAAAAGCTTAGCAAGACTCTTGGGTGATATTGCATACGAGTCTTCTCAAGAAACACGAAGACAAATTCCTAAAAATTTTCATTTGAAAAGAAGCTGGGTAGTACAAGGCATACGCTTTGAGAGACCTAAAACGGATTTCGTTGCAAAGGTCTTTTCACTCGATCCTTTGATGATCAAGCACGAAGAGGGCTCAAACTTTCATTCTAAGTCACTTGTACAAGCACGTTTTTTGCAAAGAGCAGGACGAAGACTTTCTGAAAAGCCAGCAAGTTTACTCTCAAGAAGAAGTTATTTCATCAACGATAGGGGAATCTTCCAAAGACTTTCTCATGACAAACTTAAGAGTTGGTATCATCCCACATCTTCAAGGCACTACACGAAACGTTTAGGGCTTAGAGAAACCGTGGAAAGAACAGCAGGTGCAATGCTTAGAAACTCACACAACTACATAGATATACAGGGATAGGGCATGGGTCCTCCCTGACTATAAAATCGGGGGTAGGTGCGCGACCCGAGATGAAAAAGGCGATTTGAAATTTTTGAATGGGTACCAAGTACAGGATGGAAAATTTATTTAACGAACCTATAAAAAAACTTGTTTCTCCAAGGGAATTTGCAAGTTTTTTAGGTGTTAATAGAAAAGCTGTTAACGATGCTATTGCAGCACATAGACTTGAAAAGTCAGTCTCGACAGAGGTAAACGGTTATCACAACATCGACGTTCCTAAAGCTGTATTCGAATGGTTTGGGAACGCAGATCCAAGTAAGGATCACGACAATAAACTAAAGGATTTAGGAGTTAACAATGATGATAACGTGCCTTCTTTTTCTGAATCTAAGCGTCTTAAGGAACATTACCTTTCAAAGATCACGCAACTTGAATACGAAGAAAAAGCAGGAAACCTTGTCCCAAGAAACGCTTTAGAAAATGAACTTTTTCAAATTGCAAGAACACTGAGAGATAGATTTTTACTCTTGGCAGAAACCTTAAGTCCTAGACTTGTAGGTCTTGAATCCAGTGAACTTCGAATTCAAATGAGATCCGAAATTGAAAAAGTTCTCGACCTGATTGGATCAAACAATGTTTCTGCATGAGTACAAACCACTCTTCCCCTCATTCTTAAATGGAATTAAACCCAGTGAGAAATTGAGCATTGAAGAACATTCAAGACGTCATTTCTTTTTATCAAAAGATGGCAATCCATTCCCCGGAAACTTTGATGTTAATCTTACCCCTTATCTCAGAGGTATTTTTCAGACCTTAGAGTTTGAAAATAAAGCTGAAGAAATCGTCTTTATGAAAGGCTGTCAAATAGGAGGATCATCTGTTTCTCTTGCGTTTCTCTTATGGCTTGCAAATTGTGGACATAGTGCACCAGCACTCGTTGTGTTTCCCACTGAAAAAAATTCACACCGTTTTGTAAAAAAGAAGTTTAGACCAGCGGTAAAAAACTGCTCTAGCCTTATGGAAAAAATACAAGAAAGAGATGTTGAACGTGAGAGCTTGGATCTTTTCAATTACCCAGGAGGAACAGTTTCTTTTGGGAATGCTCATGCCCCCAATACATTAAGAATGGATTCGTGTTCTGTTGTGATTTTCGATGAGGTTTCTGATTTTCCAACAGACTCCGACGGTCAAGGAGATCCCGTCGAAATCGGGCGAGGACGCACCAGTACGTATGAAGGACGAAGAAAAATTTATCTTGTTTCTACACCAACCATCTCTGGAATTTGTAGAATTGAAAAAGCTTATCTTGAAACAGATCAGAGAAAGTTCTTCGTTCCTTGCCCTGAGTGTGAACATTTTCAGCTTATAGACTGGAAGCGTATCCGATGGGATCAGACCAATTCCGAAATAGTCTGGCTTGAATGTGAGAGCTGTAAGACAAGAATTTTTGAGAATAAAAAAACGTGGATGCTCTCAAAGGGAGAGTGGAGATCTACAGCAGAAGATAGAACTCATGGAAGAAAAATAGGTTTTCACATCTCTGGTCTCTACGCTCCCGTAGGAATGCTTTCGTGGAGAGCCATCGTCGGTCAATTTCTTGCTGCAAAAGAAAACCCCTCTCTACTCAAGGTCTTTGTGAACAACATCTTGGGAGAGACTTGGAAAGAAGGTGTAGGATTTTCTAAAAATAAACTCAAAAAACGTATACACGATTATCGTGTAGAACCTCTTCCGCAAGGAGTGGGCCTTATCACTGCTGGTGTTGATATCAATGGATCTCACACCAATATAGAAATCGTGGGATGGGGTCGAGACAAAGAAAGCTGGGGGCTTGCCTATCACATCATCGAAAAAGAGCCTACAGATCCAAGCTTATGGGAAGATCTTGATGCGTATCTTTCGCAACTTTTCACACATCATAAGGGTTACAAACTTCGTATTGCATCCACTGCGATTGATACAGGGTATATGTGTGACGAGGTTTACGCTTTCATACGATCAAAACTAGGAACAGGAAGAAATATTATCGGGATTAAAGGCATCGAAGGTATGGCTCGTCCTGTCATAGAATCACGTCCAAACTACAAAAATAGAGGAAAGCTTCCTATCTATTCTGTTTCTTTCAATACATCGAACGATCTTCTTTTTGCATGGCTTAGCACAAAAGAGATAGGAGCAGGTTACTGTCATTTTCCAAAATTTTACAAAAACACAAATTTCTTTGACGAAGTCTCTGCCGTGAAACGTGTGACGGAGTATCGAAAAGGTCGAGAGTTAGGAAGGTGGATACAAGATCCTTCGAAAAGAAAAGAGGCTAACGATTGTAGACGCTACGCTATGGCAGCCATGTTTCATCTTGGCTCTTTAGGGGAGGATATTAACGGATTATGTGATCGACTTGATAACGAAGACATAACAGAACACGATGATGAGTAAAAAACTGAGCATTCTTTCAAATTTTAATAATGAAACACAGGAGAATTCATGAGTAACAAAAGAACAGAATATTTCGACGAAATCGAGGTTTCCGAAGGTCAGAACTTCAGTGTGATTTTTAGAAAAAACAACTCTGAAAAAATAAAAGTTTTTGAGATTACAGAGTCCGGAGAGTGCATTGTAAACAAGTTGATAGTCAAAGACTGTGTTGTGGATAGCAACTCCATAAAATCAGATATATCTCGTCTATCATCGGTTGATGATGAACTTAAAAAGAATATCGATAGTCTGGAAGGTTCTGTAAACATAGCGCGTAGAAATTCTGACTATCACAAGGAAGCGATTGAAAATCTTTGCAAGCATTTAAATATTTCTACGGAAATTATTCATCCATCCCCATTTACGAAAATGTATGGATATCAGGATCTAAAGGAGTTGGGTGAACTCATAAAAGATATGAAATGAGGGTGATTTTATGAATGAAAAAGAAATTAAGATTTCTTACCAACAATTAGATCGCGTAAGAGCTGAGATTGAACGTATCGAAAACGATGGGGAAGAAGCTGAATTTGAATCTAATGGAGCGAGAAGAAGGGTGCGTAGAGCTGAGATTTTACGTTTGTATAAAAGAGAAGATGATCTTCTAGCAAGAATAAATAGATTAGAAGGAAGATCATTTTCATACAGTGTTGCGAGTGAATAATTTTGCAATTTGATAATTCAAATCTATGGACAGTATCAGGTGGATATCGTTTCCTCAATGAAGGACCGCTATCTGGATGGTCTATCTCAAAAAATAAGACTGCTGATGAGGTTATTCTTTCTTCTCTTGAAAAACTTCAAGCTCACAGTTCAGATCAGATTAGAAACGATGCTCTAGCCTCGGCTGCTATAAACAATCTGGTTACTGGAACAGTGGGGAGTGGTTTAAAACCACAACCTGCAATTGACTACGAGCTTTTAAATATTTCTTCTGAAGAAGCACACGAATTCACCCGAAAGGCAGAGCAGCTTTTTCAGTGGTGGGGATCTTCAAAAACGTGTGATTTTTCAAAAAATCATACCTTCTGGGAAATGGAGGCTCTTGTTCTTCGTTCTGCTTTGGAGTTTGGAGACACGTTTATTCTGAAAAGAAAAAAGAACTCCAGAACATTGGATCTCTCATTACAAATGATTGAAGCCCCAAGAGTCAAAACTCCCTTGGAAATTGTAGACTCACACATACGAGCAGGTCTTGAACACAACGAGAAGACAGGTGAGATAACGCATCTCTACATTGCAAATTCAAATAATTTTCTTCATAAGCCCGTAAGATTTCCCCTTTATGACAAGCAAGGAAACCCACAGCTTATCCACCTTGCAAACAAAAAACGCATAGGTCAATCACGGGGAGTTCCTTATCTTGCAACAGTGACACCGCTTCTTAAACAGCTATCTCGCTTTGCAGAAGGGGAAACTGCTGCTGCCGTTCTCAACTCCTTTCTAGCATTCGTCACAAAAACTAGAGATGGCTCAAGTCCACTTCCTGACTCTGGAGTCGTGGGCGCAGGTAGAAATAAACGTCAAATTCCAAATAAGATTACACCTTCAATGAATGTGCATTTACGTGAAGGAGAAAGTATTGAAATGCTTGATCCCAAGCGTCCGAATTCAAATTTTTCAACATTCTTTGACGCAATCGTAAAGCTGATTGGCGCAGAGCTTGAAGTTCCATTCGAAGTTTTGATCTCATCTTTTAACAGCTCCTATTCTGCTTCCCGTGCAGCAATGGTCAAAGCCTTCCAAGTATACAAACTTCGTCGCAAGTGGCTTGTCGAAAATTTTCATAAGCAAGTTTGGGACTGGTTTATTGAGTCTTGTATTGAGAAAGAACTTTTGTCTGCACCCGGATTCTTTGAAGATCCCATCAAACGACTTGCTTACACATCATGCGAATGGGTTGGGGATTCTGCTTTGCAACTCGATCCAGTCAAAGAAGCTGCTGGAGCAGGAAAGCTTCACGAACTTGGTGTGATTTCAAAGAAGACTCTTACACAACTTTTAACTGGGCAGAACTATGAAAACGTTGTCGAGCAAAGAAAAAAAGAAAGGGTCTTGGAAGAGGAGTGAAATATTTTTCCATGAAAGAATTTGAGTGCCCGTGTTGCGGAAAGAATTTAATTGATGAGTCTGTTGTTACAAAGATCGATTTGATTCGTACAGAATTAGGCGTTCCTCTTCGCATAAACTCAGGCTTTCGTTGTGCAAAGCACAACAAGGAGGTTGGAGGAAAGTCAAATTCCATGCACCTTCTTGGTTACGCAATAGATGTTTCGATTTTAAATTTAACCCCGCAAAAGAAACTTGAATTTCTTGAATTGGCACTCAAATATTTCAATGGAATTGGAATTTCGAAGTCATTTTTTCATTTAGACATAGGAGACCGAAGACTTTGGGTTTATTGAGAGAATTTTTTGGTTTTCTTTAACTTTTATTCATGAGGACTGGCATTCAATATTTTCTTGCATTCCCGAGTATCATTAAAGAAAAGACATATATTATTGGAACACTTTGGATGAGATGACTTGAACCTAATTCCATGTGTTCCTTTGGGGCTGTTTTCTATAAGCCAGTGCCCGAGTAATTGGCTCGGTGTTGGAAATTTAATGTCAACCCAAGTTCCATTCATTGAAGGAGAACCTTCAAGATTGCGCATCATCGGAATCGCAGATGATAGATCTGCAAAAACACGTTCCATTTCAATTAAATTTAATACTTCTAAATTTGAGGGTTTTACCAAGTATGTGATTGCTGTTGATCCGAGCATTCCCTCATCTCCATACTCCCGTCGAGCAGTCACATCATCTTCACTCAAATAGAGAGCTGATCTCTTTCTAGCGAGATGTCCAAATTTCTGTACTGCAACAGTAGACGTTTGCGCACCACCTATATTGTATCGTCCACCATCACTCAAAGAACCTGCTGTATCCAATACATCTCTTTGTTTTCCAACTCGTCGATAATAGATAGGGTTTGCGTAAGATTGAACCCATGATTTGTTGAATTGAAGATTAATTAAAAGATTGTGAAGATGAATACTTTGAGACCGACGATAACTGTTCTCGGAAAGAACCACCTTGTGAATTCGATCAATAAGGTCATGAAAGAAACGAAGACCAAGGAAAACATGAGTTCCGCTTGTGCCATTGATAACAATTTTATCTTCCCGTTTTCTTCTTCTATCCATTTCCAAGCCACTCATTCAGTTTCGCAACGATACTTTCTGCTTCACCGGCAAGAGCTTTTTCGAATGGGGAACGACCAAAGAAAAGATGATTCGGAGACATGACCCATGTTATCGTTTTTTCTTTATCACCTTGGAAAAGTTGAAAAGCTAAATCGCTTATCATGACCAAGCTAATTAAACGCTCACGAATCTTTCGATCCACAGTTGCAGAAGGTTGGTAGAGTTTCGGCCGAGAAATATGGAGCGAATTTGACAAATCACTCAGCGATTGATTTGTCAGTGCAGCAGCCTTTCTGAATGTGGCTGTATTTATCTTGGTCAAGGTAGAATTGCCTGCAAACCATTCAAGATGGTCTCTAATACTTCCTGTATGTTCTATATAGCTGGCTTGTGCGTTCACAAGTTATCCCTCCAAACTGGCTAGTTTCATTATCGGATCTTATTAAGAATAAATTAACAATACCAATATGTTGACATATTAAGTACATAATATAACATATTTTTTATATAATTGTACAGTAACCTATTAACCCTAGTTTTCCCTCAAACACTGTGGGAAGAGCCAATTTGTGATAAAAAAACAAGAGGATTTTCGGGGTAAAGGGACTCATTGCAAAGGTAGGATCAATTATGGCGTAATTTTTGAACTTGAAAAGTATCTACAAAGTCAAAATTCTCATTCACACACGTTACGTATCCGTTTTTTAAATCCACATCCTTAAAATCTCTACTCCCAGGTCTTTTATCTACTTCTCGAGCACTGACCAATAAAGTTCTTAAAAAGGATTTATAGTTCAGAGTTCTTTGTCTTAATTTATCAGGAGGATCTTCACTAAAGCAGTGAACAATCCCAGTATAGGGCTTTGTCACACCAGTAGTTGCAAGGTGGACAAGATCGCTATCTAAATAGTCACCAACATCATGCATACCTACAAGTTTAGAGATGCGATCCTTGTCTTCATAAGAGAGAATTAGTAGGTTGCTCTCTCTTATCTTTCTCCAAACTCGCGGAAGCAACTTTGCAACTGAGGCTACATGCCCCAATTTAAACAGATGAATAGCGAGAAACACTCCATATATTTCGTGTTCATGAGTATATTTTGGCAACACACGAGCTGCCCAAAATAAATGAAAAATTATCGCTTCTTGAATCCTACCCAACCAATCAGGATCTTTTAAGAACCTATCTATCATCTGTTGTTTAACAACTAGTTGGGAATCCATGGGAAGGTATTTTAATTTTCCTTGTAACAAAGCAATAAGTCGATTTATTTTCAAACTTTGAAATGACAGAACTCTTTGTCTTATTTGTTTATGTAACGTTTCAAAATATTGGTCAGCATTTCCCGTATCTGGAAAATCACAGACACTTTCTAAATCTACAAAATTTTTAAATTCTCTAGTATTGAGTCCTGCATATTCGAACATACCTGACGGAGTTAAAATCAAGTTTGTTTTACCTGAGGCTATGAAATACGAAGATTGACTCAAAAGCTGAGCAGAAATCTTTTCGATTGATTGGCTGAAACCCTGCTTGAGAGCGCGTGATAGGGTATTGTTATCAAGAAAAAGGTTCTTTACCAGTTTTGCATTTCGTGGATGTGATCGCATTTCAAGATTCCGCATCAAACTTCAACAATAATTTGCGAACATAGGGTATATGAATTAAGCATAACATAAAAGAGATTATGTTATGCTTGCTACTTCTTTAGCAATCATTCGCATTCTTTGACTTCATTGACAGGTGTTGCGTTGTTGCTGTTTTCCGAAGAAAACAAAAAGCTTTTGCCATTGGTGAGCGTTAATAGATAGTCAAATACTGGTGTGATAAGCAAAGTCGCTTTTGATGAAGAGGCCCTTTGTGCAGCATTTACAGACAAAGAAGCACTGGAAGATTTAGCTGCAAGAATTCTATTCGAAACTGGTTGAATCTCCTCATGCTTTGCCTGTTGTCCCTCTAAAAGGGGCGATTCCGCTGGATCGTTGGGATATTTTGGTGAAAGTTCAATTTTTGAAACCGAGCTCAGTAATTTTGAAGTCCTACTACTTGTTTTCGTTTTGGTCTCCGCAGATGTTAGAATTGCACTTAGGCTCAAGATCGTAGACTTAAGATATGAATTTTCGAATTCTGTTGTATCGACCGAATTCGTTTTTTTAAGTTCTAGGAACGTCCCTCCAAGAACTATGTATTTGATCATTTGACTACTATCTGTAACCTTGTAAGCGAGGAGTTTCTGAGACGGAGATACCGTTCCAGGACAAACATGATCCTTACTTTCCGGATCTATTTTTGTTTTACACGTTATCCCACTGCAAGAAGTGATATACCAATAGTCGTCTTTCTTCTCACAAGATGCTCCTCTCAAATATGTTTTGTGCAAGTATACTGCGCAACTAGCTCCCATTGCTGGGGATGCTTCGATCACAAACATCTCTATAGCGAGTGTCACCAAGATAAACTTCATCAGGCTTTTCTCCTATTCCATGATTCCAGAATTCAAGCGTGATTTGAGAGGTAGAGCAGTCCAAGGTGTAGCGCTTTTCGTCCTCTTGCCATAAGAGGAGTCGGTTTTTTGAATCGAGTTGAGAGGTCAGAATCATCGGAAACTTTAATAGCTCCTTTGCCGAAACGAACCCAGCTGAGTACGATAAAAAGAGCAATAGAGTGAATATAAAAAGTTCCATCCTAGCAATTCTAGATTCAGGCTTCGTTGAATTAGCAAAGAATGCAAAAATTATTTCGAGAAGAAGCAAGATAGGTGAAGCTAAGAAAAAGATTACTATCAATAGAAACAGAATTGTTTTCTGGTCGAGATATGCAACTATCCCATTAACGAATAAGAACAGGATTATGGCAACCAATAGGGCAGGCCCCTTCCAATTATCTGGTACTTTATTTTCTAACGAAGTTATCCATCCTTCGGGAAGAATTTTGATTTTCCAAAAAATAAAGATTGAAATGACTGCCAAATTGAAAATTGATAGTTTTAGGTGATGCCAGTAAAAATCGTCTATACTATAGGCGACAATTCGGACTGTATATACAAGTGCCTGATTGATTGAAGGGTTCGACTTAATTCCCAAACAATCGAAGATCCCAACCACAAACAAATAAAAACTAAGCAAGAACAGAGGGAAAATAGAAGCAAAAGTGGTGACCATCTCTGGAAGAGTTTTCGGATTTGAACCAGAAGTTTGATTTTCATGACACATCATTAATACTCGATTTTATAAACAGGACTCTTATCGTGCTTCTTTTCCCTCTTATTATACTTCATAGTCGTCGTGGGTGACGAATGCCCCAAAGTCTGCTGCACCTGTTCTAAAGGCGCTTCAATCGTGTTCAAAAGATGTCCTGCAAGCGTTGCGCGCATGGAGTGTGGGGAATACCTTCTCAACGAGCTTCTTTCGATCCCCGCTTCCTTCAACCTATTCTTGAATATTTCAGCTAGTGCTGATGCCCTTATGGGTTTGTTCGTCATCGTTTTTACCGAGGGGAACATATAGTCCTCCGGTTCCAAGGCAAAACCAATCTCCTTTAGCCGCTCAAAATGTTCATCCAAACATTTCACCACAAACGGATTCAAAGGAACTTCATGGGCTTTGTCCCCCTTGATGACGCACGAAAGAACATTGTGCCCTTCAACTTTCCCGTAGTCCTTAACCTTAAGGTGACGGATCTCTTTAGACCGAAGTCCCGTATAGAACCCAACAGCAAGAAGCGCTCTATGATGCACGTAGTACACCTTATCGGTTCTCATACCCTCAAAGAGCCTTCTCACATCTTTATCTGAGAGATCTGCTGTTTCTTTTTTGTTTCGTGAAGAAGGTCGTTTGATTCCAAAAACAATGTCTTTCTCCACTAACCCGTCATGAGCCAGAAACTTGCAGAAGCTCGATATAGCAGACATCTTTTTAAGGATGGTTCTGTTAGCTTTTCCCGATTTTTCAAGGTCTTCTTTGTAGAGGATGATGTGAGATCTTCGCAAATCCCGTGGGGAATGCAGAGAAAAACGAGAGACAACGTAGTTTAGGAATTCAAAAACGGTTTGCTTGTAAGCTTTTTGAGTTTGAGGGGTGAGGTTTTTCAAAAACGCTACGAGGTTTTCCTCGAAGTTCGCTTTTTCCACCAAAGAAAGATCTGATGACAAAACAGGCAGCTGCTCGTCCATAGAATTATGCCTTCTTTTTAATCAATCTTAGTGAAAATTGTAGCAGGGAATTTAACTAGAAAGAAAGCCAATTCTTGCTACTTAAATGGCAGGAGCATTTAAAAAAGCGATTGGATCAAAGAAATCTTGTGAAAGGTACCCTCCGCATTTTTATTTTTTTATCTTCAAGATTGCTACGAATAAAATTTTTGATGTTTATTAACTTTTGTCCGCTAGCGTAACCACGGATGTAATCCACATGAAGATCCCAATTATTTGGATTTTCCTGAGAATTTCTAAGGTAGAAAGGCTTGAGAGCAGAATGATTAATTTTCAAGTAAAGAGATTCATTAGGACCCTTATATATAGTGTATTTATCAACAGCTGCCCGATTTTTTCGAGAATATTCAGCCCCATCTTCTGTAAGAAACAGAGTAGCAATCATCTCCATATTTTCAGGTTCTATACCCAATCCCATAAATTCGTTTGCAGAAATGACAAATTCAGAAGGACCGACCTTGGAGCTTAAATAGAATTCGTGCCAATTGAGCACACCATCTTCGCTCATGTGCCAACTTCCATTAAAAAAGTTGCAGTAATAGTAGCACTGCTCCTTAATCGGAGAAGTTTCGTATTCATAAAATTGATCTTCTTTCAAAACTTCTTCGTCCGCAGGTTTCAATATTTCTATCAAATAATAAGACGACATTTCTGTTGATTTGCTTTTTGGGGTGGAACTCGAATCACGAATTGGACGAATAGTATACTCCAATCCGAAAGGATGATTGGGAGAACAGATCTTTGGAAAGAGAGCGTTATGATAATTCTCAATTCTCATGAACTTCTCAAATTCAGACCGTTTCCTTTCCTCCGTAAGGATGGATTCTCGCTGCTTTAGAATGTCCTCATTTTTCTCGGCAAGAATTTGAATTCGGTCTATTTTTGAAGAAGTAGCTTGATCTAACTTGATTGCAAGTAAAAGAAAACAGATGTTCGCAATCCATCCAGCAGTCAAATTGCCTTGAAAGTCTTTCATAAGCTTCCCAAGCAAGCTTGTATCCGGTTGTGGATAGGCTAAAACACTCCAGGTTAATACTCCATAGAATGAGAAGATGAGAAGAGCAAATATTGTCCATGGCATCTTTTTGAAAATTTCCATTTTTTTCCACTTAATGATGAGTCGCTCCTTCTACTGTAGAAAAACCAAGAAATGCTAACAAGTGAGCACTATTTAGCAGCAACCTTAAAGAGATCCGCTGCAATCAAGTTGTAGCTCAGTAATTTTCTTCTTGGTTCTAAAAATGAATATAAACCGAACCGTTCATTAAAAACTTGAGGGAGAAGGATCCGAAAATTTATCTATTCAGATTCACCGTATTGCCCATAAATTTCTATAATGCTTTTCGTGAGCCTTATGTCGGCTCTACATCGAGACTGTCCTTCTAAGGTGAAAAAAAGACAGTCACCAAAAAGAAATCTGTATTTCCCAAAAGATGTTCTCTTTCTTATTACCCAAAAATCTATCACTGCTTTCATTTTTGGATCTTCAATTTTTTCCAACATCTCATTATAAAGAACACCTTTCTCAGCTAACGGGTAGTAGTCCTTAAAAACGATTGCGTTCCACACAGACCAAGGCACCTCGCATAGCTTGTTTAGGTGTTCATATCCAAGTTTTTCCCTATCAGGGAGCCATTCCATAATAAGAGGCTCCATATAATCTTGATATATTTGCGACACAGCCTTTCCAAACGTAAGTTTTTTCAAAACATGTGGAGCTGAAATACTTGTCATTGACGTGATAACATCTTCTGAAAACACGAGATCCTCATTATTACTGTCAGGTCAATTTGTGGAAATTCACCATTAAAATAACTGCTGCAAAGCATACAAAACAGCCTGCAAAATTACTAGGCGAAATTCTTTTTCGACAATTCTAAGATCAGCTCTACTTAACTGAAAGGGAGCACGATCACATTGGAATTTTCTCCTGAAATTTTTGAAAGACCGCCGAGCGAGAAAAGCTATGATCGTGTTCTCTTTCGCCCCAGAGTTCTTCAAAGCCAAGAACTCAACGAGATGCAGACCATCTTCGAAGTAAAAATGAAAAATCTAATCTCTATTTTCATTAAAGAAGGAGAAATTACATCCGGTGAGTGGTCTTTTGATGGAAAAACCTTCACAACAAGAGACTTGTGCATCCACTTCGGTGGAAGAATTTATCCCGTAGAGGACGCATCCATAACCACTCTTCCAGAAACAAAATACATCTGCGCAAAAGTTGAGGGGAAAATTATTTCCGCAAAGGAAGACCCTTCCTTACTCGATCCTGTAGATGGTGAAAACTATCATGAAGAGGGTGCTTTACGATTAAAAGTTACAGCTTCACTCTATGAATCAAGTAACGTTAACGAAAATCCAGTCTTTGAACTCAAAGGAAATCAATTTTATAAAGTTCAAAACAATATCGAAGCCATTTTATACAAACCTTATGATCATTTCATAAATTTAAACACTGATACGATAAAACTCGAAGGCCTGCCTCCAAACTCACAAGTCATTATTTATGGATCAGAACTTAAATTATCAGTTCCATTGAAAATCTCAGGAACAAATATTCATCTGACCTTTTCTCCAGAAACATACCTTGTTATCGATAGCCCCTCTACAAAATATTTTTTCGATATCAAAGGATCTGTAAAAATCAACGGGTGTCGCTTGCTCGTAAAAGATAAGACACAAGCAAAAATTGCTCAAATTCCCAAAGATTCTAAGCTTTACATGCACGATTACAGAGTCTCTGGTCTAGATCCAAGATCTTCTGATGGTGAAGGAATTCTTAAAATCAATTCTGTCTGGGAGGAAACTCATGACTGATTATTTTCATGGCATAAGAGTCCTTGATAAGACAACTATCACTCCTTCCATTAACTCACGATCAAGCTCTGTCATAGCAGTCTTAGGAACTGTTGTAGAAACTCCAAAGGACTTTACACCATCAAAACCCTATCTCGTGAATAGTCTATCGCAAGCAAAGACCTTCATAGGTGGATCTGTTGGTGATGCTATTCATGCAGTCTTTCTTCAAACGCAAGCACAAGTGGTCGTTTGTGGAATGAGAAAACAAGAAGATCTTGATAACTCAATGGCAGCACTTTCCAATATCAAACAAGACTTTGATCTTGATCTTGGTTTTGTCATAGCACCCGAAATGGATAGCAAAATATTTCCTGACCTAAAATCTGTTGCAGATCGCACAAAATCAATTCTTATCGTTGATGTTCCTGAAAAAGAAGCTCATCTTGATGAGTCCATTTTAGATTCGATTCGATCAGAAAGAGTGGTTCCATGCTTTCCAAAAGTTCTAACTCTTGGAAAAGATACTTCTCCAAAACCACTTTCTTCTTTCGTTTCTGGTGTGTTTGCTAAGACCGATGCAGAAAAAGGATTTTGGTATTCTCCGTCTAATCAGATAATAAATGGCATTGCAGGGCTTTCTATTCCTGTTCCTTACATCGACGATGATCCAACATGTCTTGCAAACAAACTTAATAGCAAAAAAATAGTTACCGTCATTCGTGATGATGGTTTTCGTGTATGGGGAAACTCAGGGCTCTATGATGATAACAATCCTGCCTATCGTTTTATTTCGGTGGTTAGAACTAAAGACGTCATCAATAGATCACTTAGAAAAGCCCTTCGTTGGGCCATAGATCGAGGGATCACAAGAAACCTGATAACTGAAATCACTGCAAAAGTGTCTGAGTTTCTTGCTCAACTTAAAATTCAAGGGGCCATCATTGATGGAAAAGTTTTTTCTGATGATTCCTTAAATACGCCAGCAGCTCTTGTCGAAGGAAAACTCTTTTTTAATATCGAATTCACACCTGTCTTCATAGCGGAAGAGATCACTTTTACAAGCGTATTGACAGACAAATATTTGAAAAACCTTAACACGTAGGATAAGCCGTGGCCCTTCCAAAAATCGTCACAAGTTGGGATGTCTCTCTTGATGGAGTTGGATATATGGGAATAGCTGAGAGTGTTCAGCTCCCTAAAATTCACGAGGTTTATGAAGAGGTTTGGGGTTCTGGGATGTATGCCAAGCAAAAGGTTCCTGTAGGAATTGAACCCATGGAAGCCAGCATCAAATTTCTTGAGATAACACCTTTCGTGTACAACCTTTTTGGTTTGTCTGGAGATGCAGCAGGAATAATTTTAAAAGCAGGCCTTCGCTCTGACACAAAAGAGACGGTTCCCTTACTTGCAGTGCTTCATGGACGTATTGGTTCTATAGAGACGGATGCTTTTGAAGGAGGGAAAATTCCACGGCAAACCATCACAATTCAGGTCAAACGCTATGCTCTTACAATTGGAAAACACCCAGCAATCGTTGTGGATGTCGAAAATAACGTTCTTAATCTTATGGGTATGTCGACTCTTACTGAAGGTATCAAAAAGGCCCTTGGCTTTTAATAATTTAACGAAAGGAAAAAGAATGGACAAGTACAACTACACCTTAAAAACCCCCGTTATTGATGAGAAAGGTTTTGAAATCAAAGACCTCACCATTCGTCAAGCAACGGTAGCCGATCTGATTGCTAGTGAAGAACTTTCTAAAAATGCTCTTGAACAAAAACGTTCAGTAAACTTCTTTTCTATTCTTTCAGGACAGAGCCCGCAAAGTTTAGAAAAAATCTATCTTAGAGATTGGCTTTCATTTGTAAAAGGAGCCAATGATTTTTTAGGATTAGATACCTCTCCATAAAGGAGATAAGACGAGGCATACGCTTTCTTTCGCATCACCTGCACTGGTCAATAGGCGAGATAAAGGCCATGCCTCACGATGAATTTATCGTACACATTGAGGAACTTTATCAGGAGTTAAAAGAGTGCGAGAGCCTTCAGTTTTAGTCAAAATTGCCGGTGTTTTAGACGGATCGTTTCATTCTGCATTTTCAAAAGCAGAAAAAGAGCTTACTAAAGTTCGTCAAAACATGGCTTCTCTTGATAAGACTTCAAAGGCTCTATCCTCCTTTAAAGACTTAAGTGCAGCCACAGAAAAATCAAAGCTATCGCTATTAAAAAATGAAGAAGCCTTTAAACAGCTTAACAATAAGATCAACCAAACAGGTGTTGCTACTGAATTTCAAAGTAGAAGAATGTCATTCCTTGGTGAATCCATCGAGGCCACAAAGCAAAAGCTCGATTCGCAAATCACAACACTTGAAAAATATAAAAAAACAATCCACGAAGCAGGACTTTCTTCCAAAAGTTTCGAAGAATCGCAGTCGCATATTTCACACTCCCTAAATTCTCTCAGATCAAAAGAATTTGAAATTCTCTCCAAGAGATCCAAAAAAGAGATTTTAAACGAATCAAAAATGAAATTAGAGGGAGCAAAGACTGACTTTACAAGATCGTTCTTTAAAACTGCTGTAGGGACAACAGCCCTCTTTGCTGCGCCTGTTCAATACCAGCATCAAATGACAAGACTTATAGCAGCGACAAAGGATAGATCCAAACCCGATACTTCCGAATCCGAAGCAGTACAGAAAAAAGATTTGAGCAAAATGGTTCTTGGAGTATCAGAAAATCTTCCCTACTCTCCAACAACCGTTGCAAGAGAGGCCGCAGAACTAAGTCAAGCTGGTTTTTCAGTAGATGAGCTTAAAGCAAATTTACCTTCAATCTTTGAGGTGTCACTTGCAACCGACTCTGTCCCATCAGAGATTGCTTCGATGATGAGATCTTTGAAATCAAGTTTTGGGCTTAATGCTTCAAGTGCAGAAGAAATGAACATACTTGCAAACAGTATTGCAAAGACCGTCAACATGACTGCGATGCAAATTGAAGATTTAAAAGATGCAACACCCTATCTTGTAAACCTTCCTAAATCTGTAGGGATGAACCTTGGAGACACTCTTGCAACGATGGGAGCTTTGAAGGAAAGAGGTATTCCAAAAAGTATTATTGGGACAAGTCTTGTAGCTCTCTTTAACCGTCTTTCAAAACCAAAAACTCAAGAAAAACTCAGCAGAATTGGAGTCAAGGTTGTCACAACAAAAGATGGAAAACAGATCTTTCGTCCTATTCTTGAAATCATAGAAGATATAGCAAAAAAGATGAAACCATTGGGCAACGCTCAACAACAAGGTTTTTTTACTGATGTTTTTGAAACAGAAGCAGGACGATCTCTTGGAGCACTCGTTGAAGATATCAATGATAAGGTAAATTCGAAGCTAAGGATTTTTTCAGATAACTTAAGGGTCTTAAAAAATCCAAAATTTGGAGAAAAACATCTTGAGCTAGACTATCTTGATAAAATGACAACTGATTTACAAAAAAGCTATTTGAATGAATTAACACAAGTCGGATCAAAAGCTGTAGTCACTTCGAGTAAAATATTTGAAAGCATTGAACCTGAACTATCTTCTATCACAAAAAATGTTGGAAACCTTCTCGATTCTTTCAACAGGTTTTTGGATCTTAGTCCCTCTCTTACAAAGTCTGTAACAATGATAGCTGGTGGGTTTGTCACTTTATCTCTCGCTTTAAAAGCCCTCTCTGTTCTCAAGTGGGCTACGATAGTGACAGGAATCGGTGGATTATCAGCACTGGGAAGTAGTAGCGCTCTTCTTCTGGCTTCATCTCTTGGATACCTCACCTATCAGCATTGGGATAAAATCACAAAATGGACCAGCGACGTTTGGAATAAAACTAAAGAGTGGTCCACGGAAAACGAGGCTCTAAAAAATTATGTTTTCCCAGATTGGGATAATGACGAGGATGAAAAATTCTTCTCTTTTCCGAAGACAACGCTGTCTCAGCCCATGAGTAAACTTGAAGACAATAGAACTTTTACATTTAACTTAGAGATCCCCCAGACAAAAGATCCACACAGCTATGTCAACGCTATACGAGAATCCGTCAATAAAAAAATGACTCCTCTACGTCCTAAAGCAAAAGCTTTCTTTGATAGAGCTGAGGTATTCTAAATGCTAGCAAAACTAGGAGATGTTGTCTTTAAAGCCCGCGATATTCCTATCAATCGTCTCCGTCGTGATACAAAAGCGAGCTGGTCAGAACATAAAACTTTAAAAGGAAGATCAGTTGTAAGTTTTTGTGGAATTCCTGCAAGAAGGATCGAAATCACAGGCTCTATACTCTGTGAATTTCATGATGCTCTTTCGCAAATGGAAAAACTTCATATCATGACTCAAACAGGAGAGCCTCTACCACTCTCAGCAACAACAAAACAAATAGGCACTTATCTTGGCCTTTGGGCTATCACAAGTTTAAACGAAGAGAGAATGGTCTTTGATAGCAGTGGTCATGCAAAAAAAATTGAATTTAAAATAGAACTTCTTGAGGTGTTCCGTGATCGAAATCAAAAGCCTACAGGATGACACCTTAGAACTTATTGCTTGGAGAGAATATGGTTCTGTTTTTGGCTTTGTAGAGGAGCTTATGAAGCTAAACCCACACCTTCTTCATCTAAAAACAATTCCTTTAGGATCAAGTGTTTTTTTGCCTGACAAGACCCCACAAAAAACATCGAAGGCAAAAAGGCTTGGTGATGTTTGATTTTTTAATAAAAATAAACGGTAAAGAGGATTTAAATCTAACACAACATCTTTCTCAGATCTGTCTTACAGACGAATCAGGAACTATAGATGACGAGCTATCCCTTGATTTCATTCTAAACAATGATCTTATGCCTCTTCATCTTGATGACTCACTCTCCATTTCGTTTGGAAATAAAAATGATCTCATCGAATGGTCAAGCTATAGGGTTTCTGGACTTGAGGTCAGAGAGAATATTCTCAGTGTTCGTTCTTATGCTTCTGATGAAATCCCTTCTCTCAAGAAGAAAAGAACTATCCACTGGGAAGCTGGGATTTCTCAAATCATAAACAAAATCGCAAAGGATGCTGGAGCTGAGCTTATTTTCGACAAAAAATTTTCAACCGATACAATAAAGATTTTTCAAGATGAAAGTGATCTTTCCTTTCTGCACAGGCTTTCGGGAAAGTACAATGCTATTCTAAAAATTAATAACAAAAAGATCGTCTTCGTGACAAGGGACCATTCAAGTCTTCCTCGATTTTATCTTCACAAACCATTTCCCTATACGTGGAATAAGGGAAAGAAGTATTCAGGTGTCAAAGCCCATTTCTGGGACGCAGACAATTTTAAACAAAGTTATATTCTGATTGGAGAAGAGGGTAATGTTGCAAGTCTTCCAGGCGTCTTTTCTAGCTTACAAAAAGCAAGAAACAGGGCCAGTGCTCATCTTATGGAACTTAAAAACGAAGATGAAACTTTAAAAATCACCGTTCCTTGCACCAAAGAATTAAACACTGCAAAAATTTCTTGCGGGTCTGAATTGGAAATCAAAGTTTTTCCTACATTTGCAAATGGACTATGGTCAATTCGAAGAGTGGAGCACCGCATGAATGCAGATCATGGACTTCTTGCAGAGCTTGACTGTAGGAGGTTAGCAATGTCCTAAAACTTGCTACTGCTAGCCTCGTTTAACACACTCCCCATCATTCTTTCCATGGCAGTTTTCTTTGATGAGATGCCACCGAATTTTGAGCCTTTATCACCTGTCATGTGCATCACATAACTCATCATTCTTTTATCTTTTTCGGCAAATCCAACGAAGTATCCTCTTCTTATTCCTGTTACCTGATCAACATCAGTCCCTGTTTTTCCGTAAAGGGTCCATCCATTAGAAAGCCAACTTTCCTCAAAAAGTCTGAGAATTTTTTTAGCTTTAATTTGTGCAGCTACTGAAACAGGAAGTTCATTTTTTGCTAGGTTTTCGATAAAAACTATTTGTTCTAAAGGTGAAATTAGAAGAGAACTTGAGAGCCATGCCTCTGTGAGACCATCGTTTTTTCCTAGGTTTCCCGTTAAATTTTTATTTCCATAATTTAGTTTATTGATGTAATTCTGAAATTTTTCTTTGCCAAGCTTTGTCGTAAGAACTTGTGAATACCAAACAATAGAGAATCTCATCCAACTCGAAGGAGTTTTCTCCCCTTCCCAGTAGTCCTTCAAGAAGGTTACTGGTTTTTTGCTAACCCAAATTGGATGATTTTCATCCATTAGAATTCCACTGTCATAACCTATAACAGCTAGTGGCACCTTAAAGGTTGAAGCCGGAGAATATTGCGTGCCGCAGTCCTTGCCCTCCTTGATTAAGTATTTGCTTCCCTCTTTAACTATAAAGCAATCTATAGTCTCTGCTTTTACAGAGTTAAAACTTGAAACCATCAAACAGAACAACGCAATAGACTTTCTCATATTTCTCCAATCCATATTCATAACATGCGAAATTTAACTCTTGCTGAAAGCTAATGGCAAGGATTTTTCGACGGTGACACACCAAAGCCAAGATATGCTTGGCCTAAGCCTGTTAAATTTGCAGGCGCTTTTTATTTTCAATCCTTGATATCTTCCCATACGAACCGTTATGGAGAGAAGATGTCCGAAGAAAACAATGTACAGACTGAACCTACCAATACACCTGAACAAAATATAGAAGATCCGAGAAGAGAAGGAATTCTCTCCGAACGGGGACGAATCTTAACTTTGCTTGAGATCACCGATGATTTTAAAGATTTAAAAAAGTTTATCGAAACGGATCTTGATCCATCAAAGGCTGCCTTACAAGTTCTTAAAAAAATAAGATCAGCTAAAGAAACACATGAACTCACTTATCCAAAGGCAAACATGCCTGTATCAAACCACTCATCTAAAGCCAATGAAACTCTTCTTCTTGCAAAAAAATACGGTGTTATAAAATGACCATAAACAACTTTTTAAATCCAGTTGGAGAACTGCCCTCTACATACGAAGGGCCTGATAATCTTATTAACGGATCATTTCCACTCGTCACAACGATCATAAAAATTGCAAAAGATGAACCTGATTTAAAACGTGGTTCTCTCTTAGGGCTTATCACTTTGGAAGGCTCTGAAAAAGGAAAGTATCGTCTTGCAAAATTTGAATCAAAAGATGGTTCGGAAAAAGCTGTTTGTGTGCTCGCTGATGATCACAAGGCTTCTGGGCCCAATCCTGTTACAGCGTATCTTACAGGACAGTTTAACTCACATGCTTTAACTCTTGGATCAGGGTTTAGTGTTTCAGATCTTACAGCAGAACTTAGAAAACTTTCGATCTTTATCAGCCCCTCAATTGCAAGAGTACGGCTCTAGAAAAGGCATTTCATGGAACATATAGACTCTTCTTATCTAACTGAACTTTTTCTCGGGATTGATGTTGGAAATAGTTTTTTTCTAAACTATTTTCCTTATTCACAAACCCACACACAAGATCTTATTGCTTTCGATGAAAGAAAAGATTCTCTTCTTGTTACACCTTACGCTCATCCACGAGCTGAGGCTCCTACGATTGAAAAGGAATCCTACGAAACTCGTCATCTAAAGCCTGCTTATCTTAAAGACAAACGTGAATTTGATCCACATGAGCTAAGCTTTCGATCTTTTGGTGAAAATCTCACTGCAAATCTTTCTCAATCCGACAGGCTTGAACTTGCTTTGATCTCAGCACTCAAAGAACAAAAAGAATTTTTCTTAAGACGTCTTGAACAGATGGCAGGTGAAATCCTATTAACTGGGAAACTTTCCATTGTAAGTGAAGCTTTCTCGTATGCTGTAGATTTCAAAAAAGATCCATCACTCAACATCAAGCTCACAGAAAAAGATTCATGGAGCGCAGAAAAATCAGATGTTCTTGAAAACATCGAAGAATGGTCAGCCCGCTCTCTTGATAAGTCAGGAGCGACCATCAACTCTCTCGTATTTGGAAAGAAGGCATGGAATCTTTTTCGAAAAAATAAAGCTGTGAAAGAACTCCTAGACATAAGACGAGGAGATACCTCTTCCATCACTATTGCACCAAACCTCATAGGACGAGGAGTTTCTTACAAGGGACTTCTTGGTGAATACAAGACCTTTGTACACCTTGGAAAATACATAGACCCTCACCTTGGAGAAGTAAGACCTTTCGTTCCAGACAATACAGTTCTTCTTCTTTCAGATCAGATTGAAGGAACTAAACACTTTGGAGCCATCAAAGATTTTGAGGCAAATTTGCAGTCGGTTCCTTTTTTCGTGAAAAAAATAGTAAAAGATGATCCTTCTGCTCTCTTTCTTCTGGCTCAATCGGCACCACTTTTGGTCCCAGGAAAAGTGAACGCAAGTCTTAGTGCAGAAGTCTGTGCGTTTTAAGTTTCCATCGTGGTTTTTTGAACCTGTAGTTTTCGAAGGAAAGACTTATGAGCTTCTCTATGATGTGGGTCATGTGAAAAAACGAATCTCTCATCAGGGATTTGAAATTAGCGATACAAGACCTTTTCTTTGGGGAAAACTTCCAAAAGAAGTCCTAGGAAATGCCATTACTGTAAGAGAAAAGATTTACGTTATTGAAAGTGTTGAATCAACTGGAGAAAACTGTTTTGTTTACTACCTCGGAAAAAATCGTAACGCTCACAAAATTTAAAAATGCAATTGCAGAATCACTGCGTTCGTGGATACCAAATTCCTTTGAAATATTTGATTCCTTAGATGAGGTTCGAGCTGAATTACTGCCATGTGCAGTGATCTCATTTGACAAGGGAGTCAACTTTGAAGCTCTCTATGAAAATGTTTATGAGTGTAGTGCATCCCTCACGGTGGATCTGTTTTTATCTCTCGATGAAGAGATTCCCATTTCTTCTTCAGACAAGCTAAGTGAAACCCTTTCTAAAAACCTTCTTTTAGATCCTACCTTAAGAGATATGTGTCAAAGTATAGAACTTAAAGAAACATCTGCCCAAAACTTCACAGGAGAACATCAGTTGAGAATTCTTTTTCATGATTTCATATTAAAATTCCTTTGGAGTCCTGATGTCTCTAAAGCATGAAGAGAGCATTTTTAACCTCCATCTTAGACTTCAAAATATCATCCGTTTTGGTACTGTGAAGTCTTTAAAAGAGATGAAGGTTCTTGTGCATTTTAGTGAGGACTGTGAGATTTGGCTTAAACCTCTCTGGTTAAAATCTGGTGAAAGTCATATCAATTTTCCTTTCGAAAAAGATGAAACTGTTCTTGTTCTATCACCAGATGGAGACTTATCCGAAGGTGTCATCTGGGGTGCAATTCCAAAAGTTAAACCAATGGCAGGATTTTCTATCAAAACAAAAGATACTTCTGTCTTCGAATCAGAAAAAGGATTTTACTTTGGAAATGGAAAGGATGAACTGATTGATCTTCTCATTCAGGGATTTAAAATTATCTCCCAGTCTAAAACACCAACCCTTATGGGACCTCAAAACTCTATAGAGTCTTTCGCAGAACTTCCAAAACTCGTTACAAAAATGGAGTCTCTTCATGCTTCTAGGAACTGAAAAAGAGTTGGCTCAAAAAATCATCTCCTCCTTGTGCAATGATCCAAAAGGCCAAGAGAGTATTCGTGAGCATTGGGAGAAGATTTCTCGTCTGATCCTCTCTCATCTTATTCAAAATTCCACCATCACTGGGATTGCACCACCCAACGGAGGCCCTATCGTGGAGGGACATCTTGCGTGATCTATGCGAAAAAACAGGGGTTTGGATTGAAGGAGATGCTCTCACAAAACAGAGGATTTCACGGGTACTTTTAACGAAAAGGGGAAGCAAACCTGTTTTAAGAAACTTCGGTTCTGATCTACGTTCACTTGTGGATCTTCCTTTTAAAGAATTTAAAATTCATGCAACTCAGGAAATCTTCCAAAAACTTGAAAAATATGTTCCTGAATTTTTCTGTGAGAGTGTGGAGTACGGAGTCGAAGAAGGAAAAATATCCATCCTCGTTAAAGGGGAATCCAACAGAAGAAAGGTAGAATATGCCCTATCTAGCAGCACCACAGATCCTCGATGATCTTTCCATCTCTCAAATCATCGAGGAAATTAAAACGCAGTTTTTGGAAAAACATCCTGACACTTCTTTTGATGAAGCCTCTCCGCTTTATGAAATGACAGCAATATTTTCTTATCGCGAAACTCTTCTGCGTGCACGTATCAATGATCTCACGCAAAAACTCCTTCAAAAACTCAAGGAAGTTTACGAAGAAAAGACCTTTGTAACAGGTACGCGGGCTTATTATGAAAAAAAGATCAAAGAGATTTCTGGGGTTTTAGATATAGACCTTCAGGAGAAAGACAAAGGCGTCATCGAAGTCTTTGTTTTGTTTTCTGACGAAACGAAAAAAAATAATCCCAATGTTTTGGATGAACTTAAGGATCACCTTCAGTCTTCGAAAAATAAACTTCTAAGCGACACCCTTATCATTGAAGAAGCTCGTCCAAAACCTTTTTCAATCAAAGCCCATCTAATCCTCGAACAGGGAACTCAAATTGATATTGAAACAGCAAAGAACGTTCTCAAAGAAAAAATCACTCCATTTCTAAGAGTCGGACACTCTTTGTCTCTTTCAACAATCACTGCTCTTCTGTGGAAAGAAGGGATTAACGACATCAAAATACTAGAACCCTCAGATTCCCTGATTGTTCCACATGGAACTATTCCCATTTTAAAGGAAATCACCCTAAGCTATGCTTAAAGACTTCTCTGGTCTGTCATTTCGATTAGAAAAGAGTGGATTTCTATCCATCTTGGAGCATCTTTTTATTCCATCTTTCGGCGAAAAACCTGAAGAGATCCAAGCTAAAAAAAAGGTCATACCTCACCTAATCAGTGCCTACGGACTTGAAGATCTTGCCAAAATAGTTCCAGACTTTGACTTTGCAAAAGCTCTCAAATGGCAAAAACTCAAGGGAACTTCGGAGTCCATAATTCTTGCGATGGAACTTATTGGGGTGTCTGTTCGAAGTATAACGGAATTGAAAGAAGAGAGATGGAATCACTACAAAGTTCTTCTTGAAAACAGCAAAGGAATCTCTGCAAAAACACTTATAGGACTTTGCAAACTCTCTGTTCCACTAAGATGCAACCTTTACCGCATTGCAGACGTTTCAAAAGAAGTTCGAAGTATGAAGCTTTCATCAAAGGACGGGAAACTTCATAAAAATATTTTGTCAAATTTTTCAGGTATTTTTATCAACGGACTGTGGATCGATCTTTGACTTTGGATGTACCTTTGATTTTGTTAATAATTCACAAAACCCGACACTTGCGAGTGCACTCTCCCTTGCTCTGAAAGTTTCAGCACAAAGAAACATCAGTTTTGTGAATAAAATTCACAAATGTGAAGATAAAGACGGGTCATCTGCACATTTGAATCAGAATTTTGTTAATTTTTGTTAACGTCACATCACCGACTAGATGATGGAAAACTATTTTGATTATAAAATAATCATTTATTTTATAACACGCACAAACATTATTTAAATCGATTAAAGAGTTCCACCATAGTTGGAGGTTCGTTTTCTAAACAAACCGTTTCATCTTTGCGTTATCGCTTTTAAACGACAATCGAAGTTGGTGGGGTGAGAACTCAAAAGCAGCGACTGCGGCGATGTTTTTGGCGGAACATGAAACATTGGGATTAGGAATATGGACCCTCCTCTAGTTCGGCCGCCATTACAATCTCTTCTTTTACTCTTTAATATGTCTATAGGGTCTATAACTGATTGAAATCAAAAGAAATACTACTGGATTAGGGGGGAGTTACTACTGGATTAGGGGGGAGTTACTACTGGAT
>CAZSXR010000009.1:0-5024 GCA_964611335.1 uncultured Pseudobdellovibrionaceae bacterium
TGTTTTATCCATCTCTAGTTTATAAACTGCACTTATCTCGCTTGCTGCCCTCTTAATCCTGCTCATCATTTCGTATACGTCGGTCATCGTTATCTGAACGCCATACGTATTTATCTCTCCTGTTAGCTTCGTATCGTCACCATCGGCCTCTGTCACTAGCCAGTCTAGGTGTACACGTGGCGGTAGCTTGCCGTATTTCAGGTAAATCATAGTGGCGTAGAAGTAGAGCTGGCCGTGCCTTCGTGCCTTCTCTGCGTTCCACGGGTCTGCGTACTTGGGGTTTCTCCTGCCCGTCTTGTATTCCCTAAAGCTGTGCTGTAGCCTGCCCGTGCTTTGGTAGGTGTCCATGCTTCCTACTAGCCTTATGCCGTCTAGCTCTGCCTCGATACTCTCCTCCATCTTGTCGTACTTGGGGATTATATGGCTTAGCATTTCTATAATTTCGTCTCCGCTGTTTTCGCCTTTTTCTAGCCTCTCCGCTACTACTTTTCCGAACTTTATGCCTTTGTTGCGTGATAGGTCGGTATCTTGGCCGTAGATGTATTTTGCTATATACCTCTCGCTGTTCTTTTCCCATAGCTGCAGGGCGCTCCATGACATGTAACCCCTCGGCAAAAGCATGCCGTTACCTTTTTGGGTTTTCTCTCTGGTAGGTTTCTCTTTCGTTTTCGAGCTCATTGATACGGTTTTTAATTATGGTTTTTAATTCGTCTTTTTGCTCCTTCGTAAATCGGCTATCACTGCCGTCGAGCTTTTCTGAGTAGGTTATTAGGCCGTCGATGTTGCGTGTGCTTGCTATCATGGCTTTTGCACGGCTATGAGACGAGGCTAGGTCTTCTTTGCTAGGCTTCTTTGCTTCCGTCTTCGCTACATGTACTGCTGGCGCTCCCTCTGCTGTCGGCACTTCTGGCTCCTGTGCTTCTGCGTCCGTTCCCGTCTCGTTTAGGAAGTACTTTGCTAGGAAGTATTTTACCGCCATCGTGTACGCTACTGGTAGGCCTACTGCGCTGCCTGCCTTGTCTTCTCCTGTGCCGTCAAACGACGATATGTCTACCTCGCTCGGGTTGTCTACGTTCACAATCTTAAACTCTACCGTTACGGTATGAAGCTTCTCCACCTTGGTGTGGGTCTTTGTATTTGCTATGACAAGCAATCTCTCCTGTTTCAAAAGCGGTTTTACTTCTGATATAAAATCCTTTTCCGTTGCGTATTCGTAGTTGCTATGGGTATTCTTTCCGCTTTTCATCACGGTTTTTACTCCATGCTGCACGTTAAAGATTTTCTCGTAGATATTCTTTTTTCTTAGTGATACTTCTTCTTTCGTGACGTATTTCACTGACGGTTTTGTTGTTGGTTTTTCTGACATTTGTTTAGTTTGCGTTAAAGCTCATCGTCTCCTCTTGGTATGCCTCTACTCCGTCTACTGGTTTGCCCATTTTGAAGGCATTTTTAATCGCCACCATATCGGGTATTAGATAGTCTAGAGGCACTTTGGTCTTGTCTATAACTCGATACTTTGTTATCTTGCTCGTGCTTCCTCGGCCTTCCTCTACGTGCGTCGTTTTTTCTGGGTTCACTATCTCCGTCGCTCGTCGCTCTATTGTTTCTTTTTTCGTGATATTGCCCTTCTCTACCTGTAGTGCTAGCTTTCGTCGTGCTTCCTCGGCCTTTGCATCTTCTGCCTTCTTCCATGCGAGCATCTTGCCCTTTATGGTTGCCAGTGCTTCGCTTACCTGCGCCTCCATCGGTCTGAATAGCTCCCGTGCGCTCGATAATGCTGTGCTTAGCGGTTTGGTAATTTCTTCCTTTCGACCCGTGATTTTGTCGCCTATCTTCTTTATGCGCAGTCCTTCGCTCATTGCTCGGTCATAATCCTCTTTGGTCGTGACTTCTAGCAAATCTGCAAATGATACGACTTCTTTTGTCTCTGCCCTCAAATCTTGTATCTGCTTTTCCTCTGGTGTCACGCTTACAACATCATCGGCTACTACCTTCTTTTTTGCCATGTTCAATATAATTTATTAAGTTTCTCCCTAGTATAACTATCCTCTTACCCTTTCCCTCTCCTGACATTTTAGCCTTTAGCAGGCTCTTGCGTCCTAGCGCTAGGTCTTCTAGCACTCTATTTTTATACATTTGGTAGCTCTTTACACCTTCAAATAGCCCTAGTTTGACTATTTCGTTTAGGTTGTATTTTTTTGATGGATATATTTCTATCATGTGTAATTTCGGTCTTCGACCTTTGCTATAAGTATACCGCAGTTATAACAACAGTCTACTGGTCTTCTGTGGATAATTTAATGCCGAGCTTTCGTATCACCTCTCCTGCCACGCTTAGATTTTTAAGGCGCTTGGTGTCTCCTGATAGTATCGCCGATATTATCTGCGCCTTTCTGTCTAGGGCATCTATTATGTCCTGCTCTATTGTGTCCTTGGCCACGTAGTAGTAGATATTCACTAGGCTGTCTTGCCCTATCCTATGCGCCCTGTCCTCGCATTGCTCGTGTAGTGCTGGCGTCCATTCCATGTCTGCAAAAAGCACTACGCTTGCTTCCGTTAGGGTTATCCCTACGCCTGCTGCCTTTATATTCCCTACGAATACTTTTACGGCTGGGCTGTTTTGAAAGCCGTCTATGGCCTTCTGTCGCTGCATCTGGTCGTCGCTTCCGCTTATGCTCACACATTTTACCTTCTTCTTTGCCAGTTCGTTCTTTATAGTCTCTAGGGTTTCGGTATACTGCGTAAATATGATTACCTTTTCCCCCTGTTCTACAATGTTTAGAGCATCTGCGATTATGCGTGGTATCTTCGCTTGGCTGCATACCTGCTTCATCTTTTGTAACTCCACTAGATGCCGTGCCAGTTCACTGTCCTGCCTTTTTTTCTCTGCTTCCCAAGGGTCTTTGATTTTCGCCAGCTCCTCACGCAGGATACGCATATATAGCTCCCATACCCCGTTATACTTCTGTTTCGATTTCTCATCTAGCTCTATTTCGATGTTTTGCACTATCTTTGGAGGCAGGGTCTTACCTAGTACCGCTTTTGTACGACGAAGATAAAATGGCGCTATTTGCTTTTGCAGGTCATCTAGATTGGTTGCTCCTTGGACATTCAGAAACTTCATCTCTCGTAGTTCCTTCTTGCCCGTTATCTCGTTTAGTACCCACTTCTTGAACTTCTGCTCGAATGCACCGCAATACTTTTTTGCATAGCTGTACCAGTTATCGCCTAGGGGGTGTCCTATGGCTTTTAGTAGATTGTACAGCTCTATCGGCCTGTTTAGTATGGGCGTACCCGTCACCAAAAAGATATTTTCTGCGCTTTTGCATAACGCTACGCTCTCTTTGCTGCGCTCGTTGCTCGCTTCTTTTATGTAATGCGCCTCGTCTAGGATTATGGTCTTGTAGGGCAAAATTATCCTTATTTCTTCCCTATATTTCTTGAGTAGGTCGTAATTGATTATGAGCCATTGACTGCCATGGCCTACATTGTATTCGGTTATATTTCCTATCTCTCCTGCATTTACCACTTGTATGTGGGCTTCTGGGTCTGCTGATACTATCTCCCTTGCCCAGTTTATTTTTAGGCTGGCTGGGCATATTACTAGGTTAGGCTTTGCTAGTTTCAGGCAGGCCATTATCGTCGTGAAGCTCTTGCCGATACCCATTACGTCGGCTAGTATGCATTTTCTCTTTTCTATCAGGAATTGCGAGCCTGATATCTGATGTTCAAACGGTGTTTTTACGGCCATATGCTCGTCTGCCCCTCCTCTGGCAAGGCTCTGTTGATTGCGACCTTTAAGTCCGATGGCAATGTCTCCATCACTATGCTTAGATTTTCGTATATAATCCTCCGTGCCATGTACTTGCCTTGGCGTTCGCTTGCTAATAGCTCTGGGTACTTCTTTGCTAGCTCGCTTAGGCGTGCGCTGGCTTCATAGCCTACAAACCATGTCCCGAGGCTCTGCTTCATAAAATCTTGAGGCAAGAACCATTTTTGCTGGCCTCTCCTGCTTGCCATTACTGATAATATTTTTTGATATTGTGTGTATTCAATCATCGTGGTCTTTTATTTTCCTGTTTATAACGCATATGCACGGCCTATTGCCATCTGCTACCCATTCCATAGACTCCTTGTCTAAAACTGGATTTTGTATCTCCCCTGTGTCGTCACATATAGGGCATACCGTCGGACATTCATGCCCTGTGCATGCGCAGCATTGCGTGTCTTTCCCATGCTTCTCTATCTGCTGTCGGCATGCATAATGCGTGACGATCTGTAGCGTGTGCTTGGCCATGTTTATTTGATTATTATTTTAATCTCCTTAATACCTGACACCCTCCTAGGGCATTGCATATCCTTATCGCATGATATGTCGTATCTGTCGTCATACTTGATGTTTAGCCTGTCTAGGCATGTATAGTGCTTGCCGTCTATCTCTACCTCAGTGCCGAGGGGCAATACCCTCGGACATGCTACTACGTCCGTACGTCCGCATATATCATCTCCGCTTGCACCTATGCAAGGCGTGCTGTCGGTCTGTTCGGGCACGGTGTTATAGCCCGTTACCCTTGCTGTGGTGGTGGCGTAGGCGTGCTTTACGGTATTTGCCTCGGCTATTGGTACAACATACGATGCCTCTTTGGTTACTAGAACATCGAATAGGTTAGCTAGTGCTGCTATGGTTGTTATTATCAGCCCTGCTATGATTGCTCGCCATAGGAAACTGCACGCAGTCTCCATTGCGTCCGTGTATCGGTTCTTATTGTGCTGCCGAACGTACGCCCGTATATACCTCTGTCGCTGTCTCGTTGCTATATCTATCATTTTAGTGTGTTACTTCGTTGATAGTTGGTTTCTTTAACCTCGGTATCTTGACGTAGTAGATTTCCCTCGACTCCATCACATCATTGTATTTCTGTATCACAAGGCCTTTATAGTTTTCCTTCGGTATGTTTATCTTAGTCAATATCCTACCTATGCTTATGCGTATTATGCCATTTTGCGATGCTTTTGTCATTCGC
>CAZSXR010000009.1:5124-36320 GCA_964611335.1 uncultured Pseudobdellovibrionaceae bacterium
TATCCTACCTATGCTTATGCGTATTATGCCATTTTGCGATGCTTTTGTCATTCGCATCGTCTTTGTCCAAGCGTCCTTTGGAATATCGGCCATCAGTATCTTTGTGAAATTGAATGTTTTTTCTCTCATTTTATTGACCAAGATATTTGTTTATAATCTCTTCATCTAGCTCTTTTCTGCTATCTAGGTCTAGCGATGCGCTCCTGCCGTGGCAGACCGATTTTACTGACATTCCATGTAAATCTCCTGCGTAAATAATCGTGCAAAAGCCTGCGCTCACTGGCTTACCCCACATTCCTCTTGCCATATCTGCATGCACGCATGTCTCACTAAATATTGCTACGGCCTTCTTGTCTGTCACTATGTATTTAAGTAATTTAGGTTGCATGTTTATCGCATAAAGCTGGTAAAGTTTATAGGTTTGAATGTCACGCCGAAGTCTTTGGCACGTCGTCGCATATAGGCATTCATCATATCTAGATGCGGTTCTGCCCTTTCCTTCGCTTCATCGTACGTTATTGAGCCTATCTTCAAGTGGTATTTGATTTGCTCTAGCACCTCTCTTGCTACTTTTAATTTGCTGCTATAATCTGCCATTTTAGTTAGTAGCAATTTATCGCTAGTGCTATTAAAGCTACGTATACAACAGGAAGAACGACCATGTTAATTCTGCTGGTAATTCTCGCTTGATTTCTCTGTGCTACGAAATTAGATTGATACATTTGGTTTTACATAACTTATTGATAATCTGTCACGTACTCAGTATATACCCTGTGTTATAACATGTCCAGCGGTCTGTGGAGAACTCTTTATACTAAAATAACGCCCTAGCAAGGCGTTATTTTAGTGATATATCTCTATCTGCATAAAACCAAAAATGCAGTTTCCTGCTGAAAAATGCAGATAGATTTCTACTCTACTCTCTGACTACTTTCCTGTCGAGCTTTCAAACCTTCGGATAAATATATTGTGAAATGCGCTCGCCACGGTCAATATCGCTACTGCGTTTCCTAGTAGGCCGTAATTTTCAAGCACTTTGTATACTGCTCCCCCTATTATGCTTATAGCGCATAGTATGGCTATGCTTACTGATGCGTTGCCTCCGAACTTCTTTTTTACAAGATATGCGACGCCCTGCACTATGCAGGCTACGAGGCTTCCTATAATCGCTAGCTGCGCTGTGTTCGATAGTATGATGTCCATATTGTTTTATTACTTATTAAACTGCCTGCTTATTATAACACTCTGTAGGAAAAGCCCGACTACTGCAATCGGGCTTTGTGGGTCGGGGTGGGCTATGTCGTGTGCCTTGTCTTGAAGCCGAAAAACTTGATTTGTTTTTGTACGGCATCTAGCTGCCCTTGATCTGAGCATTTAGCACAGCAGTAAAATCTACCTCCCACGACTATCGCTTTGTGCATGGTAATGCGCAGCCTGCATTGGGCGTTGTGGCATGTGACCATTTGCATCGCTTTCACCTCCTTTCTTAAAGAGCTATGCGCTTATGCGCTCTGCTCCCCATGAGAGCAACTGCATGGGGAGCGTAACGCACAAGGTTACGCCAGTAGTTCGTTTAGCTTCGCTCGTGTTTTTGCACCTACTCGCTTGCCGTTTAGCTCGTATAGGTTCGTTTCGTTGTCTACCTTGTATTTAAGCTGAAATTGCAGTACTGCCTCTCGTGTCCTGTTCGCATAGTTTCCTGTTGAGGGTATTGCCACTGATAGGAAACCAAAATACTTTAATGCGTCTTGAAGGTTCCTCACTTCGGGGTTGCTCATCATTCCGTAGCCTAGGTCTACGTTAAACTTAAAAGATGGCTTCTTTGGCAGTCTTTTCACTTCTTCTGTCACCACTTTTGGCAGGTCTTTAAGCACTATCACCTCTATGCTATGCACGTCCCATGATTTCGTGTCGTAGTCGGCCATGCCTTTGTCCGCCCAGTCTGCTGACCAAGAATTGCATAGCCTGTTTTTTGTAGCATCGTCCCAGCCGTATAGATATACCTCGTGTCCGCTTACTATCTTTTCTGGCGTTCGTAGAGGCAATATGTCCTTTTTGTCCCATGAGCTGTTGCCTTTCTTGTCTGTCCACCATTCCTTGCCTATCTTCATTAGGATTGCTACACCGCCGTTCGTGTATATCGCTTGGCGCACTAGGTCGATATCATGGGCATCTACGAAGGCGTAGCCCCCTGCCTTGTACTTCTTAGCTTCCTCTAGCGCTTCCTTCGGAATATTCGCTATCTTCCTGTCGTATACATAGGCCTCGTGGGTTAATTTAGTGTCGTTCGGGCATGTCGCTTGCGTTGCGCAGCCGTACGTTGTCAAAATCTTCGCTACTAGGCTTGGATACGTCCCTTCATCTGCTATGCCGTCTGTGCATTTGGCTATCGCATACAGGAAGCGTGGACTGAACTCCACGACTTCGCCCGTCTTGTTCTTCCAGTATACCTGCATTGCTTTTGCCAGTGCGTGTCCCGTGCATGCGCCTATCTTGCGCTGATGCCATATTTTATATGCCGATAGGTCGGTAGCGTACTGCTTTGGCAGCGATATCGCTTGCGCTATGTCGCCATATTGCACTTTCCTGTAGTCTTCTGGGCTTTTTAATGCCCCTAGTGATATTTCTTCTGGCATGGCTTTATTTTTTGCTTACCCTCTCTATCGCTGATAAGTGCTGCTCCATAAGCGAACATAGCCTTACTACGTACTCGTTTGTCTGGCGTGCTAGCCGTAGCGTCTCTTGGCTATCGGCGTCCCGTCCTTGGAATATCTTTGTTAACAACTCGTTCTCGCTCTTTAGCTTTGCCACTTCCCGTCGGTTTATCGTCGTCTCTTCCTCTAGGCTGCTTACCTTCTTCTCTAGGGTATCTACGGTCGTCTTTAGGATATTTATAAGCTTCGTATCTGCTTCGTCGTTCTCTACCCGTCTGGCCTTCGATTGCTTGTCTATTAGGTTTGCTATGGCGAAGATACCTAGAACGATGCTGCTAGCTATCGTTATGAAGATTGTCGTATGCTGGTTTATCTGTTCTATCATTGCTTTTTTTGGTTTTTATTGTATAACAGGGGACATGATACACGTTTTGATTATATTTGCCTTCTGGCATTACGGTCATGGCTTCCTTGCCTTCCTGTATGCTATCGGGTGTCTACTGCTCCACGTATACGGCGCTGTCTCTACTATGTACCCTACTCGTCGCTGACGGCCTTGTTCACCGTGGCGTTTCTCGTGTAGTTTTTCGGGTCATATATTTGGCGCAGTCCTTTTACGATACGCTTATCTTTCAGATTTCGTATCTTAGATGTCACTTGACCTCCTAGCTTGTCTAGGCTTCCACGTATCGGCGTGCCTGCCTTAGCATCGCCATTTATGAATGCACGTGTCATCTCTTGTGGCGTGCCTGCTATCTGGCTTGTCGCCTTCCTTACTGCGCCTCGTACGCCCATGCCTGCTATTTCCGTCAGGCTTGCTGGTAGCTCCCCTGTCTTCTCTGCCTTTGTAGCAAGCTCCTCTAGGAGGCTTGCTTGCTTGAAGTTTCCTGCGTCTTTCATGGCCTGCGCTGCGATGAGCGCATCTTCTATGAAGTCATTGCCCGTCTCTTTTCCTAGGCGCATCAAAAAGTCCTTTTTCGCATCTGCGTGAAGGCTCTTTATGCTTGCTTTCGCCAGTCCGCTGTCACGTACGTAGTCTCCTGTCTCAGCTACTCGCTTGCCTAGGTAGCCTTCGCCTTCTCCTAGGAGCTTGCTTAGCCTCTCGTATTCCTTCTCTAGGTTATGGACGGCTAATAGGTCTGGTGCTTTTTCGTTGTTTAGCCCCTCGTCTAGGGTCTTGTATACCAGCTTCGCTATTCGGTCGCTGTTTGTCGATTTAGTTATGCCTGATTTGCCCTTTATGGCGTCAAATTCTGATGCCATTGATGTCTTGAAGTTGCTTACTGCCTGCGCTGTAGGTCGCTTCTCTAGGGCATTTAGGCCTTTATATAGGCTTTTCATCATGCCTACTTCCGCTTGTGATAGCGATGTACCGTCTTTGCCTATGCGTGCCTTCGTTACGCCGTCCTTCTTGATTAATGATAGACCGCTATTTTCCAGCTCTTGCGTCAGTTTCTCTATTGCTGGCTTTACCGGTACTGGCGATGTTGCTGTCTGGCGTGCCTCTCCTAGCTTAGCTCCTACGCCTCGGCGCTTCTGTATCACGCTATCATATGCTTTTCCTATATCGTCTCCTACGATGCTTAGGGCTGTATCTTTCTTTGCGTCTGCCTTGTACGCTTCCTCTGCTTTCGCATACTTATCGTATTTGGCCGTTACTGCTGCTGGGTCGCTGTTCTTTATTGCCGTCTTGGTCTGCTCGTCTATATTCTTGTTGGTTGCCCATTGCTTTATCTTCTCTACGATGCCTGTGTTTACGGGTGCTGCCTCTGCTGCCTGCGCTGTCGGCATTTGTCGCAGTTTGCCTGCCTGCGCTGCTGTTTCGGCGGTTGGAGCTACATGGCCTGCGTCCTGTAGTGCATATCTAAAGCTGCCTTTTGCTATCCTGCCTGCGTTCATTAGTGGGTCTGTTAGCTCTCCTATTCGTGTGGCTGTCCTTCCTATCGTTCCTGCGGTCTTGGCTATGTTTCCTAGCTCTGCTACCTTTGCTACGCTTGCTGTGCCTCGTAGCGCTGCCCCTGCGCCTCCTGCTAGGGTTGATAGGTCGGCTAACGCCCCTATAGGGTCATTATAAAGCGTCTCGCCTATGTTGCTTAGCCCCCCATAGCGCTGCTTGTAGAACTCGCCTACCTTATCGGCCATCTTGTTTGCCTCTCCCTCGTATCCTATTATGTTCTCTCCTAGTCCTAGGGCTAGATTTCCTAGGTTCTTTACGGTATCTATCGGGTGCGCTACGGCGCTTACTATGCCTTTGCCTAGTTCTGCTCCGCTCTTTACGACGTTGCCTAGAAAACCGCCTACGCTCTTTTCCTCGGCTGGTGGGGTTACGGTCGCTTTTATGGTGTCGGGTATCATACCCTTATTGTCTAGGTAGTCGTATATCTCGGCCTCTGATTTGCCTGCTTTGCGTGCGTTATCTATGAATGTTTTGACTTGTGGGTTCATGGCTTTTTATTGGTTAGATGAGTTCCATAGGTCGTCTAGGCTCGTATCGTTGCCTGATGATGCGCTACCGCCCGTACCGTTGTAGATTGCGCTTACTGCGTCTGCCTTTGCCTTGTCCGTCTGTCCTACGCCTGCACGTGATAGCATGCTTCCTGTAGTGTTCTGTATGTCTTGCAGCATTGGTATGAAGCCTGATACGTCTACGCCTCCATTTGCCTGAACTAGTAACTTGTTCTCAAGCGCTCTTTGCACGCTGCGTGCCGTTATAGCCAAGAGAGCATTGCGCACGTCCGTGGTGCTTTTTAGATTGGGTATGGTCTGCTTGTACAGCTCTACGTCCTGATTTGTGAGCACTCCAACTTCCCCGTAGATGCCTCGGGCTAGTTGCGGTACTAGTGCCGTTAGCTGTGCCTGTATCGCCTGTGCCTTTACGTCATATGGGTTGCTGCTTCGTATTATTCCCATAATCGGGCCTGTTTCTTCATCTACGTCCTTGCCTGTATTCGCATTGTATGTTGTGAAGGCCTTATTTAGGTCGGATAGCTGGTAGAGGGTCGATAGCCCCTTTTCAAATGTCGTCCTGAACGTATCCGTTGTCGCCTTCCCTCCTGCGCTCTTTGCTAGGGTTGCGTATGATTTGTTGCTTGGGTCGTTTACGTCTATGCCCATGTTTTGCAGGCTCAGAAGTGCGCTGTTCGCTGCGCCTGAGTTGTCGCTTTTCGCATTGGCTATCTTGATGGTATTCGCCGTCGCTCTGTTTTCCTTGTTTATTGTCTCTGCGTACGATGATTTTAGAAAATCTGGCAGGTATCGTAGGTTCTGCTTTTCTCCTTCGGTCTTTGCCACGCCCGTCTGCCTTTCTGCCTCGTTTAGCAGGTAGTTTAGGTGGTCGGCGCTTAAATCCCTTGCTAGCTTCTCGTCGCCCGTTATCCTGCCTACCATTTTTTCTATCTCGGTTACTCCCTTGTCGTATTGGTCTAGATAGCTCGTACGGCTGTCTACGTAGGTCTGTATGTCCGCTATCGCTAGTTTTTCCTCATTTGCTATTCGGGCGCTTCGTGTCTCTTGGCTTAGCCATGGATTGTCTTGATGGGCTTTAATATTCTTCGTTAGCTGTAGCCTCTTTGCTTCTATGGTCTTGTCTATATCGGCTATCTTGTTCTTTATGTCGCCTAGGCCTGATGTGTTATAGGCATCGTTATAGATTGCCTGCGATGTCTTGCTTGGCTTCGCATAGGCGCTTGCCTCCACCGTTGGTATCCCTAGGCTGTTTCGTATCCCGTTCTGCGTTGCTGCATCTGGTGCGCTATTCATGCCAAGTGATTTTAGAAAGTCCTGTGGGGACATTCCTGCCTTTCCTGCTAGGGTTGCTAGCGTAGATTGGTCTAGTTGGGGCTGTGTGCCTTCTAGCGCCCCTATTGTCGCTTTTGTAGGCGTTGTACCGCCTATGGTAGGCGTAGGCACTGTAGCGGTCGGCGTAGGCTTAACGGTATTGGTCGTGGGATACGTTGTGGTTGCCGTCTTGATGGTCGGTGTACCTGCCGATGATAGCGGTGGTAGGTTTGCCATTGTCATATTCTGCCCTGGTATCCCTATTGATGTCGGTATGGTCGGCTTTGCTACGGTGCCTCCTATCGTTATAGGCTTTGCTGATGGCGCTATGGTCACGGGCTTATAGCCTAGCTGCGTGGCTGTTATAGGCGTAGCCGTCGTATGTATCGGGCTTACATAGCGGTTGCTATTCGGGTCGTTCGGGTTATAGTTTGTATTTTTTGTGAATATAGAAAATATAGACATGGCTTTTAGTTGTTATACACGGCAAACGTGCCTCGCTTCGTCCTCCGTCCTGCCCTGTTGTTAGGCAATATGTCGATTGAATTGAATATCCTGCTATCCTTTGGCTTATAGTCGGCTTCGTTCTTCTTTATCTTTGACCATTCGTCTGCTAGGTCTAATTTTGCCTGTTCTTCTAGCTCGACTCCTCGGTCGTACATTGTGCCTCGGCCTTTCTTGTATAGGATTGATAGGGCTTTCTTTATGATAGCCTCCTCTATGTTCGTTTCGGTGTAAAAAGGGCTTTTATCTGAGCCTGAGACTAGGTCTGCTGGAACTTCCTGACCCCATATTTCTATGGTCGCTGTGCTTGTCGGCGCTGGGTTTATAAAATACTGCTTCCTATGGTCGCTAAATAGCTTATCCGTTGCGTTTGCTCCGTTGTCTTCCTGATATTTCAAATAGTCCCTAAAATTGACCTTCGTGTAATTTATGCCGTTATATCGCAGTTTTCGTATAGTATCGCTCCTAAATACCGTCGGCGTTACTGGATAGTCGTAGTATTCTTGCGACGCTATTGCGCTTCGTGTATAGGCCTGCTCGGTGTGTGGCCAGTTTTTATAGGCTGCTACCCATTTTATAGCCCTGTTCACAACCCTTTTTACAAGTGCTGTGCTGTAAAACGTATCTGTTGATGATACTGATACGTCGTCTAGGATTGCTGTTTGTAGTGCGTCGAAGTCCATGGGTTTGTGTTGTAATTATACCTTGGTTTTTAATGCTACGTCAAAGCTGCGTACTTCCATGCCTTTGTCTTCTCGTTATAAAAGTAAACCCTAAAGACTGTCGGCGATGCCACGCTGTCTACGTAAAGCACTATGGTGTCGTAAAACTTCTTCGGCGAACTGGTTGGCACAGCGGTAACTACCTTTAGGCGTCGGTCTATATCCTGCAGGTCAATAGGCTTAGCTGCCTGTGGCGCTTGATTTAGGGTATCTATTGGCCTCTGCGTGTTATTCTCCGACTTCATAATATATGGTTATTTTCTTTATACCTTTCGGGTTGGCTGTCCACTTTACGGTCGGCTGGAATAGGCTCGTATTTATATTGCAGTCTATTCTCGTTCGCCCTACCGCTCCTTGAACGCTGAAATCAAGCGTCTTTAGCACCGTATTCGTCTCTAGCTCGTCATTCCAGCCTATCTCTATGATCGTACCTGATGCTAGGGCTTCATGTTCTACTTCTATGCGTCGTATCCATGCCCGTTGCGGAAATGTATACCTGTTTGCCGTCCATGTCACGCCCGTCTGCATAGTTGCCGTCGTATAGGTATAATCCACGTAATATCCTGCGTAGGTGCTTGCTCCTGTTAGGGTTGTGAAGCCTAGATAGCCTCGACCTAGGTAGTAGATCACGTCGATGATATCTACTGATGGCATCGTTATAGGGTGGTAGAACATTCTGCCTTGGCCTAGGTCGCCTACGGCTAGCATATTGTTACCGTCTGGTACTATTAACATTCCATCTACATCATCTAGCTTTTGTGACCATAATAGCTTTTTATATTGTGTTGATGATGTTGTTGTACCTAGGTTTAATTCTAAATCCCTTAGAAAATGTATACCTGCGTCATCGAAATATCCTAGCTTTTCTCCGTAGGTTACATACAATATGCCGTTTACGTTTCTTACTCCTTCTACTTGGTCTACTATAGGTATTCTTTGTGTATATTCTAGGGTCGCAGTATTTATTATAAATGCAAAGGACTCTGTCTTATAAAGATGATTTTGTATTGCTCGTTGTGCGCCTCCTGTGCTATCGTGCCTTGTTGTAAAAACAATAAGGTCACGTCCGTTGGGGTGGATTATTGAAGCCGTTGCATAAATGTCTAGGGGTAGCCGTAGTGCGTCTGTTACCTTTGTCGTACCGTCCCATGTGTGAATTCTATACGTAGTCATTATGTATAGCGTGTCTTCCACTACCTGCAATAATATTGGCTGACCTGACAAAATAGAGCCGTATGTTGTTGTACCCCACGTGAAGTCTGTTGTATTCAGGCCACCTGCATTTGTAGTCAATGATATTCTAGTTATTTCATCATTTACTGCGGTATATAAATAACCTTTGAAAATTACCATACCAAAACCTACGGCATAGTCTCCTGTATTGGTACTATCTGTCTTACGCACGGTCAATGTCCCATTTAACTGCAAACTATAATAGTTTCCTGCTTCGTCCGCCAAAAAGGCCTTTTCATCTATTGATGTTTGGTCAAAAGCCGTATTGGCGCATTTGTAAACGATACGGGCTGTCGGTGCGTCCGTCGTATCGGTTGCTGGCATCGGGTATAGTATTCCTTTGCTTCTTGCTAGGTCATGCCCCTTTGTCTTAGGACTGTAGCCTGCATCGGCTAACCATTCCGCTGTCGATACCCCTTGTATGAAATTGTTTGCATCTATTACGATAGTTTCCATGGTTTTATAGGTATTTTTTTACGTAGGTCGCTACTTGGTCTGCGTACTTACGGGCGTAGGTCGCTACCTGTGCGCTGTATTTGTTCGTATAGATACCGTAAAAGAGTACTGATATTACCTCCGATAGGCTTATGGTATCTGCTACTGCTATTATTTTAACACGTATGGCTGAAAGTACCTCGCTTAGCGTCACTGTGTCCGATACGCCTATTGTTACGGTAGCGCCAGGTGGCTTTATGGTGTCTATCCAGCCATTCATCGTCCCCACTCCTGACGAAGACACGATAAGGTTTAGCTTAGTGGTGCTTGTGCCTACTCCACCGTTAAAAGTCACGTATGAACTGTATGCGCCTCCGTCTATGCTTACCCTCGCCCTATGGTTGGTATAGTCTAGCTGGACGCTGAACTTGTACCAAGTATTAGCAGAGTATGTTCCTACATTCGTACCATTTAGCACTATATTGCCTCCTGTGGATAACTGTAGATACCACCTATAGGTTGTGGCATCGTAGCCGAATACCCCTAACGGGTGTATTGAGTTGGTGTCTTTCCTTATTGCGAATGTCACCTCGTCTCCGTCCGTGCTTGATGATACTGGTCGGCTTATTTCTGGTTCCTCGCCTGATGCTGTCGTCACCTTTACGGATAGGCTGCCGTCATAGGCTTGATCATTTGCAACTATGTACTTTGATAGCGTTACGTCTGCCCATGCACCGCCCCAGCCACTACCACCGTTCCGTGTATTTAGGTTGTTGCCGTTTGCGTAGCTTTCAAATGTTTCTGTTGCTGGCCATGCCATGTGTTATGCAAATATTACGTCGTACGTAGCGGTTAGCGTGTCTCCGTTTACTACTGCCTTCGATGTCGTTAGCTTTCTTCCTAGCATCGTACCTGATGATGAGGCGTTGAATATTCCTATTTCCTCTACCGTCACGGTTCCTGAGACTGACCATGATTTTACGAAGCGTAGAGTATCGTTCGTTGTCGTCGTGGTCACTCTACTCATAGTCGCTGATGCCCTCGCTAGCCCTGATGTCGATACCTCCGCTATTAGGGCTGTCTGTGCTGCGCTTTCCGCTGTGGTGCTTGTGCCTACCGCTAGGTAGGTGAAGGCCGTCGGGCTGGATACGTTGCCTACTAGGTTGGCCACCTCTGCTTTGCCTGCCGATGTTATGATGTTTCGCCTGAAACCTGTATCAAACTTTAGGCGTCCTTGGGCGTCGTGCGCTACTAGCCGTACACGGCCTATTATCTTAACGCTCCCTTTGTTGCTGCTTATTATCGCCTTTATTTTGTTGAATATGTTTGTCATTGGTTATTTTAGACTAAACAAGCAAACCCACCGTTAAGTGAGTTGGCTTATTAGGCTAGAATGTCGCAAAGAGCGCTGCGAGTGCCTTTCGTCGCTCGTCTACTACTTTCGCACCGTAGACGTTTAGACCCTTGTAAGCCTTACCGAAGTTACCCTGTAGGTCTTCGATGCCAGTCTCCACGAATGCCATGGCAAACGTGATTGCTGACTTGTGGCCTGCTAGTATCCAAAAGCCGTTGGTGTTGTCTCCTGCTATCTGCTCGTTTTCGTAGATATCGAACCCTGCTAGGCGTCCCATAAAGCCATTCTTTATGTTAGCCGTGTCTGCATCGGTCGCTCGTACGATTACTGATGCCTGATTTAGGATTTCAGATGCATAGGAGTTGATGACTAGCCATCGTCCTGCTAGAGGGATTTTGTTCTGCTGGAGTCGTCGGCGTAGCTTTAGGACATAGCTGTGGATTGTCGATGCTGTAGGTGTAACTGGGGTGTTTGCCTCGATTACGTATGTAGCACCTGCTCCTATAGCTCCTCCTGTGTACGCTGATGTCTCATCGTCCTTGTCGTCTTCGATGACGATTGCTGTCGCTGATGAGTAGGTCTTGATGCGATACCATAGCGTGTGGCCTAGAGCCTTGAAGCCCTTACCTACCATTGCTGCTGTGAATGTCGTACCTGAACCCGTTACCGCTCCTGTTGTCACTGTTACTGTGACTGTTCCTGTAGTGTAGTCTGTTCCTACACGGCTTCCTGATGCTACCTTTGTGTAAAGGCCTAGGACGTATAGGTCGATAGCTTCCTGTAGCTGACCTGCCTTCTCAATCATAAGCGTAGACTCTGGGTCTTTGACGTATGACTTGAAGACATCGAGGCTCTTTATTCGGAAATAAAACGCCTTTTGCTGGTCGGTTACTAGCTGTCCTTCGCTCTCGTTTACATCACCTAGCGTTAGGTTTGAACCTGAGTAGGTCTGTAGTCCCTGTGACTCTGTGAAGGTTAGGACGTTTAGTCGTGATGACTTGTCCTTGATTTCGCCCTCATAGTCGTCGTTGGTTATCATCGGTGTAACGCCTGTCTCGTAGAACTTCTCTATAGCTCCTGAGGCAAACATTTCACCAAAGTTTGTTGCATATGCTACTGGCATGTGTGTGGTTTGGTTAGTTTATATAAAACGCCTAGCCACTAACGTAGTTTACTTGGCACGCAGCTTGCCCTCTCGTGCTAGCTTGTTGTACTTCCTCGGGTCGGTTTTTCGTAGGTGTTCCACATATTCGGCTGTCATTCCGTCCTTTGGTTCGGCCTTCCTGTCGCCTGATGTGCCACCTTCTAGTCCTGCACGCTCCGTATGGGTAGTCCCTGCTAGCTTGTTCTTGTAGATATAGCTATCTGCAAGCACTGATATGGGGGTATTAAGGTTTTCGTCTTGGTAGGCGTATGCCTTAAAGCCTGTCCTGTGGTTGAGGAGTATCTTGTACTCGTCGTTCGCCACTAGGCTCGTAAAGTCGGTTTCAAACTTGTCCTTGTCTAGGATTTTTGCGACCTGCTGTGAGAGGGCTTGAATGTTAGTAATGAAGGGCGATACCGCACTCTTTACTAGCTCCTGCTCTCTGGCACTTAGCTGGTCGTAGCCTGATACCTGCTTTCTTAGCTGTTCTTCCGTTAGCGTCTTATCCTCTAGCTTCTTGTTTTTAAGGGCGTCGATTTCCTTCTCCTTATCTTCCTTAAACTTGTTGAAGCCTGTTGTTTGCTCATCTGACCGCTGTTTCCAGTAGTCGGCTTTTTGCTCTGCTGACATAGCATCGAGGTCTATGCTACCGTCTGTTTTTGTCGGAAACAGTACTCCGTCCTTTCCTTTGGTTATAGGTGTTGGCATTGTGCTTATTGGCCTTTCCGTTATGTATTGGCGGTGTCGGCGATTATGTTGCTCTTAATGTACCTAGCTTCGCTTTGATGACTGATGCACCTTTGCTGAGCTTGTAAACTTATCTTGTGGCGTGCTGCCTACCATTACTTCGCCTCCTGCCCCTCCCTTGGCGATGTTTGTCGTACCGCTTCGGTAGCCTGTCTTGCCGTTGATTGGGTTTTTAGAGTTCGATGTCATTGGTCGGGTAACTGGTGCGTTTGGGTGTACCTCGTTTACGTTCTGGTTTGCTTTCATATAAATATGATTGATTAGCTTATTCCTTTGGCTCTACTAGAGCTTCCGCAAATACTTCTCGCTGGTCTGATGTTAGGTAGTCTATTCTCGCTCGTAGAACTCCTGCGTCTCCTGCCGTTATCGCTGATGGGTCTTTCGCTAGGATTGCTTCTAGCGCCTCCCTCTCCTTTCGATTTAGTGACTCGATATCTAGAAATGTTTTCTTTGCCATGTTACTTTTTGTTATTTGCTATTAGTGCCTCTATATGCTTCTCTAGCGATATTTTCGCCCTATCTGGGGCTAGTATTACCGCTTGAAGCGCCTTATAGTTTATTAAACGTGCCTTGATGACGTGGGCGTTTTCTGGGGTATTCTCTACCTCTAAAATGTCCCTTAGCCTGACTATCTCCGCTGCTAGAAAGGTCTTTATGTCCTCGATTGAGATATCCTTTGCAAATATCTTTTCGTAGTCATCGAACGTCTTTCGTTCCGTTGGCGATAGCTTGGTATAGTCCTCGATGCCTCTGGCCTTTAGTAAACGTATTAGGATTGATTTTCCTAGTATTGCCATTGTGTTTATTTTAACACTCGGGTTTCAACAGTGTCAAACCCCTGTGGATAAATTACATTCTTGGGTCTACTGGCTTATCTTCCTTTTGCGCTGGCTTTGCTTCGTTTATTGCTTGGAGGCCGTCTAGAAGGCCTACTATCTGCTGCGCCTCTATTGACCTCATGTCCGAAAACAATACGGCCTTACGTATCGTCATTATTTGCTCTGCTGATATTTTTTTGAACATGTTGCTCTTTGGTTATGTTAGCTTTTAATAATCTCTGCCCCTACTGCTTCCGCTGCTTCTACGGGCTTGGGCTTTAGCCCTAGCTCCGTTGCCTTGCCTATGATTGCGTCCATCTCTGCTAGCTCTTTCTGCTTCGTCTCTATCTCCTGCACTAGGCCTTTGCGCTGCGATAGATAATAGTCTAGGTCTATAAGCGTCTCCCTTACTACGGTAGCTGGCTGTATTTCCTCCTTACGCACCATCTTGTCGCCCCGTATCTCGTAGGTTTCTATTTTTACTTCCTCTTTTATTTGTGCTTTTTCTGGCATAGTTTTGATTATTATTGCTGTTATTATAACACCGCTTTTTTTGTTGGCAACTACTGGTAATAGCCGAACACCGTGACCTCGATTATGGCCGTGGTCGCTAAAAACCCTGTTGTGATGTTCACATATATATCGGTGTTGGGCGCTATATCGTTTACCGCTCCTACCATATCGGTCTTTAGCACCATATTTACGGTGTTCATACCCGTTAGTAGTGTTATCGGCAGTACGTTGTTATAGCTGGCTGAGTTCGTGCCTACTGATAGCGAGCCTGCGGATATGAATAAAGATACTGACGTCGTCTTTACGACCACGAAAAGCGCATGGAACCTCTGCGTGCCGTTCTCTGTCGTGCCTATCTTGATTGCCCCCGTCGTCTTTCCGTTTATCTCTGTCTTCGTAAAGCGTTCTAGTTTGCTTAGGTATGACATTGTTTTTATATTACAGCCCAGTTTGCTCCGTCTGAGATGACTTTTATGCTGTTATAGTTGGTGCTTATGGTTTTTGACGCTGCCCCGTCTATGGTCTGGCTTGATGTGGTCGCTATTGTCAGGTTTCTTGTAGCTGATTGGCCTTTCCAGTCCTTTAGCACAAACTCTTTGCCTGTGCGTCCCACCGCTGTCGGCAAAGTCAAGGTGAAGGCCGTGCTTGTAAGGTCTGCAAGTACCGTATAATCGCTGTCGGTTAGCGTATATGCACCTGTCTTTGATACTACGCCTAGCGTTATGCCTGCTGCCTTGAAGTTACCACCATTTAGGTCTAGGGGCGTTGCGCCTCCTGTGGCATATAGCCCTAGGTTTATTAGGGCTTGCCGTAGGTCTGTCGTATTGCTTGGCTGTACTATAGGGGTCGAGTTGAAAAATGCTAGCTTCTGAGTTGTCGCTGTTCCTATCTTCGTCCCTGTGGTGCTGTTTAGAATTACGTTTATGGCATCGGCGATTGTCATGTTGCCCGTAATTTGAGTTGCTGCGATTTTCGTGACGGTTAGGGTATCGGTGGCAAAGGTAAAATCTGAGTCGTCTGTTAGCCTGCCGTTCGTCGTTGCGAACGGTATGCGCCCTGATGTGAGCGCTATGTCATTCAAGGTGAACTCCTTGCGTGCCGTTCCTGTGCTTATTGTGCCATACCACTTGTCAGTCAGATATTCTACCGCACCTGCTTCGGGCGACGTCATTAGGTTTCCTGAACTGAACTTTAGGGGTGCTGTCTTTGCTGATGTACTACCTGCTTGTAGATGTATCTTTGCTGTTGGTACTAATATTCCTGCAACTCCTATATTCCCATTAGCTGAACAATATAGCGAGTAATTGAAACCGCCACCGCTATTTCTCGTAGTTATATTAAAAGCATAACCGCCAAGTCCTGATTGATCCTGCTCGTTGATGATTGAGCCAGTACGTTGATCGCCTCCAAGCGCACGATCGAATGAGTCCATCTCCATCATACGGCCTGACGAAGCACTGCTACCTCCGATTGAAAAGAGTCCATACGTTCCAGATCCGTCATCTGAGAATGAACCCATTTTATTGCCTGTATTTTTGTTGTACCAAGCAATCTGCTCTCGAGTGATGTAACCTCCGTCTCCTGATCCATACACCTTTAGAGTTGTGGTGCTATCACCTCCATTATCAAGAATAGTACGTCCAAATACGTCGAGTGCAACTGTCGGTGTCTTATTTATGCCAACACTTGCCCCGAAATAGCTATACAGATTTGTATAGAAGCCATAATCATTTACGCCATCGTTATAGAGCAACTTGGCATACTGATTTATTGGGCTTGCTGGCGTTCCTACAAACGTACCATTACTAAAATTATCATTGTAATCGGTGTACGTGGTCGCTAATACCACTTCGTATCCATCAAATGTACCTAGCAAACCGCTATAGCTTCTGACCAAGATATATCCGTCTACACCACTGCCAGGTTCCCAGTTTAGATATACGTAATCTCCATCTGTAGATATTGTAATATCGTTCGGCGATGAGGGTGCTGAATAATACGTTATACCACCGATAACCTTAAATGAATAGTAGGTATATTGTGCATAGTCACCTATAAACCAGTTATAAAAGTTTCCGTCGTATAATTCCTGTACTGAGTTGGGATTTGGCGGATATATTATTGTCGTTTTCTGTGTATGTAGATATGCGTCGGGTGTATTTGTCCCTATGCCTTGTCTTTTATTCGTGTCGTCCCAGAACAGATTTACTGGGTCGCTCGATATATCTGCACCATTTGAAAATAGGATAGAGCCTGCCGTTATAGAGCTTATATCTACTCCTACATAATCGAATGTTCCTGTGAATGGGTTAAATATTTTTGTGTAGGCCATTAGAATGTATTATCGTAATAATCGTATGTCTGACTTGCTCTGTTCGCCCATGCTGTTGTATATCCGCTCGTGCCTTTAGTATACCTGTATGTCTTGGCACTGATATCTTCCTTTAGGATATACCATGCACCGCCCTTTTCTACATAGCCGTAGTATCGTGGATTGCTTACGTCATCTAGGTCGTTTACTTTGTACTGGCTTAGATTGTCGGTTATCGCTGTCGTATTTGATTGTACTCCCGTTAGTATCGTTGTCGCTGTGGTATTTAGTGTTGTTAGTTTTGACTCTATTAGTGCATTGTTACCTGTACCGCTTGCTATGATAGTATCGGCACTACCGATCTTTTTCTTACCTGTTGCTTGTGTCTGTTCTGAGTTTACTAGGTATACGTATAGTGGATTTTCCTTAGTCACCGTCTTGCCTCCCGTTACTATCTCTACACCTGCCTTTATGCCTGACCATGCGTCTTTTATGCTAACTAGCACGGTCGATAGCATGCCCATGTAGTCTATGGGCTTTGTCTTTTCTGCTGGGGTCGTCGCCTTTTCCTCGGTCTTTGCTAGTTTTGATATTAGCGCTGGTATATCCCATGCCTTTATTGCGCCTATAATGCCCGTGGTCGATTGTTCTACGGCCTGCTTGATTTCCCTCGTACTGCCCTCTATCGCATTGCCTGTGCTTATCGTGCCTTCTTCTATGGCCTGTACGATGTCCTCTGTGTCTAGCTCTACCTCGATGGCATTATCTACCTTTATGGCTTTTATCGCTTCTAGTATGGCCTCTTGCGCTTTTATATTGCTGCCTAGGCTTTCTAATATCTTGTCGGTACTGCGCTGCTGGATTATGTCTATTGCATCGGATAACGCCTGACGATTTTCTTCGTCCTTTGTATCCTTTATTTTGGCGTGAAGCTCTGAGATTAGGTCTGGTTTCGTACCCATCTGCTGCAGAACATTGCGAAGCCCCTCTTTTAGTTGTTCGCTTTTCTTGCTGTTCATGTGTTTATGCGCTTAGTAGCTGCTGCAATTCTCCTGCTACGGCATTGCCGTCTATCGGTGCTGCTTCTGGCGTGGCTGGTACTGCGTTGGGATTTTGAACGATATTGCCGTTTTCGTCCTGTATTAGCTCTCCGCTTTGGAGCTTCTTCTGCTGTTCTTCCTCATAGTCCATGATTTCCTTCTTTTCCTCTGGTTGTAGGTCTACGATACCTAGGCTTCGCTTTTGTATAGCCTTGTTTAGTGGTGGGTTTGAGGGGAACATTTGGCGTACTGCCTGCAGTCGCTGTAGTTCTTCCGTCTTGCTGGTTAGCTGTTCCTGATAGCTTAGTATGCTTATCTGGTATCCCTCTGGCGATGCCCAGTCTTTCTTCGTGAACTCACCGCCCTTTATCTTGCCGTCGTTGTTCTTCTTGTAGAGCTTTATGGTCGTGTTTGGGTTGCTGTTTGCATCTAATAGGTTGTACCATCGCTGTACTAGGCGCTTCCATGACACCTTGTAATAGGCGCTCATTGATGTCGTACGCTCTAGTGCGTTGCTTACGGCTATCTGCACTTCACCTAGGGTGCGCTGGCCTGCTTCTACTACGCCTTTGTCTATCGCCCCTGTCGCTGATGCCTTTTCCGCTAGGCTCACCATAAATTTGATATCGTCTATGACGCTTCCTATATCGCCTATATCTACTCGCTGGTAAACGTCTGATGGCTTGCCAGGAAGCGGATACCATGCGCCAGGCTGTGGGTCGTATCCCTGTGGCGTAAAGTTCTCGCTTGCCGTGCTGTCATAGAAGTTCATGCCGAAATTGCGCAGTGTTCGGTTTTCTACGAGCTGGGATACCCATATATTTATTACTTGGTTGATTGTCCTTATGCTATCTACTATTCCGTCTGACCAGTAGTCTGTTGCCTCTAGGTCGTCTGCCCATGTGTCGAATGGCCATTCATCTATGCCTAGCGCCTCCTTTAGTGGCTCTGCCCTTAGCAGGATATCCCTGTCGGCCATTAGGCATACGTATCGGACATACTTCTTCTTTTCCTTGTCCCATATCATCGTATAGTGCTGGTTTAGCTCTATGATTTGGTCGTAGCCGTCGAAGTCCAGCAATAGGTCTTGTGCACCTAGCCCTACTAGTCTTTCGTTGCGTGCGTCTGCATCTTCCTTGTATACCTGCGTCTTGGTGCGTGCTGCGCCTCCTGTGGCCTCTCCTTCCGCTTCTACCCGTCGTCCTTTTAGCTGCGCTAGCGCATCGGCGTCATACCTGTCGGTATCCACTAGTATTTCCTCTAGGGGCTTATAGATATGCAGCTCCTCTATGTGGCGTGCCGATTGTATGTCTATGGGCTTTGTTTTTGGGTCTACGACTACGTCGAAAATGTCCTTTAGCTCCATAGTCCATGCGCCATTCTGCCAGTTGTGCTTTACGTGGCTTCGCCCGTATAGTATCACCTGCTTCTTGTCCACCTTATCTATCAGGCATAGTAGGTTGTCATCGTAGGCTGTGTCCCACATTGCATTTACGACTAGCTCTTTGTCTTCGTCGCCTCCCTTGTCTACCAGCAACACTTCTGGCTCTTCGCCTATCTTGCTCATAACTGCCTTGACAGTCTCCTTTATCAGTGGCACATTCACGGCCTGTCGCTGGGTTAGCCTGTTTAGCTCTACCGTATCTCGGTAAAGTAGGTAGTTTTCATTCCATTGCTCGTGTCGTCGTTCTTGATATTCTACTGATACTCGCTTTTCTTCCTTGAGCTTAACTATTAGATTTTCTTTAGTTATATTGCTCGGGATATTGATTGCTGGCATTGGGTTTTTTATTAAAATGCGTACGTAAAGCTGGCTACGAATATGGCTATCGCTGTTGCCACCACCAAAAGCATAGCTATTGTCTGGGGCTTCATGTTGAAATTATTATAACACTGTTATCTCGGTTGCAACAGCTTATCCACATCTATGCATGCCTTGGCCTCCACCAATGCTCTTTGCCACATTCCGTGCATTTCCATATCTTATGCGCCGACATGCCTATACCCATGCCCTTTAGGTAGGGTAGCCATTTATGGGTTGCACGCTTACGTACGCATGGGTACTTCCTACTCGGCCTACCATACCATTCTTTTTTATATTCTGGGGTTAGTTTTCTCATAGGCCGTATATCTTGGGATAAAAAGGCTTTGGCATCTCCCGTGCTGCTGGCTGCATAGGCCTCTGGTTTTGCTGTATCTTCGGATAATATGGCGCTATGCCTCCCGTTGGCTGGGCATTTATCGGCATTACCTTCTTTCGTATCCCGAAGGTCATGCTGAATGCATCGGCTACGCCTAGGTCGGGTATTTTGCGCTTGCGCAGCTCGTCTTTGCTTATTATCTGTATCTTTCCTTTCTTGTTATTCTTCCATTTCACTGATAGTAGCTGCCTCCACTCTACGCCTTCTTTGATGACTAGCTTGCCTCCTTGGTTTAGCCATTCGCTCGACTTGAAGAACATATAGGCTCGCATATTCTCATAGAGGTCGCATGCTAGCTGGTCTAGCTCCTTTATGTAGTCTGGTACTTGCTCTCCGCTGTTTATAGGGGTTAGCTTCCTATTGCTTTGGGCGTTCTTCTGCAACATTCTTACAGTCCCAGAGCCTACGCCCTGCTTGTCTACATACCACTCTGATACCCTTGAACCGTGTTGCTCTATCTTGCTTGCAAAGTCGAGCACGTCGGTTTCCGTGCTATTAAATGGTATTTTCGCTAGGTTATGGCTTCGGACGCATATTACGGCCTCATTTTCCCCTGCGTCTGCTGGGTCGCCTCCTAGCCTCTCTAGGCCTACGCTTTCTAGCGTACCTGCCTCTATCATGGCTTTCTTTAGCATGCGCTGGGTAAATAGCGGATAGTAGCCGTCCTTGTCCTGCTTGTCTACGTCTGGGAATAGGTTATCAAAAAGTATGTCAAAATTGGGCTTTTTAGCTACTTCCTTTACATAGGCCTCGGTCAAACGCCCTTCTGCTATGCCTCGCTTGTAGTCGATGTTTATAGCGTAGTAGCTGGGGTCTTCGTAACTTGCAAAGAAATGATGCGGTGTGCCGTCTACGTCCATACTCTCCCATGGGTTGCCTATCTTTACATAAAAGTTATCCGTATGGTCGCCGAGCATACGAAATATACGGCTCTCGGTGTCGTTGTCGATTAGTCCTGCCTCGTCTAGTACCACGTTTGCGCAGCCGAAGCCCATGGTGCTACCTGATGTATAGGTGCGCACTTCCCCTCCTCCTAAAAATGTTATGTGGTCACGGCTTCTGCGCTGGGTCATTAGCTCTGCCTGTAGCGCCCTTGCCGTCTCGGTCTTTAGCAATTGCTTGATTATTGGGTCGTTTACCGCTACCCATATTACGTAGTCCATGATGATTTGCGCCTGTTCCTTGGTTGGCGCTACGATTGCCCATGGCTCTTTTTTCATGCTTGCCCGTATCGCTACGGCCGTACCTATGGCTAAAGACTTTCCGAAACGTGTATGCGCCATTATGTGTATGCGCTTCCGTCCGCTCCCGTCGGGTGCTTGCCTAGTCAAGACACACTCCGCTATTTCCTTATGCCCTTGCTTAAAAGCGTCATTTAGCAGTATCCCTTCCTTAGTCTTCAAGCTAAAAACCTGCAAACATTCGTCTGTGGTCGGCGTTGGCAGTGCTTTATTCTCTTGTATAGTGGCCTCTATGATGGCTTCCATGTGTTTAGTATGCGTCTTAGTAGAAAAGTGCGCAAACCCTGCTTGTCGGTGTATGCTAGCGTCCTGCGTGCGTATCCGTAGCTTATATCCGTATTGGTGGGGCTTTTTTCGGCTGGTATAAACACTTCCTTGCGTTGTTCATTGGTCATTGCCCCTACGTGTCGGTAGAAGCTCCTTAGTCTTATCAATTTTGATGTGCTAGTCATCGTGGTGAACTTATTTTATAAAATGCCTCGTATTCTGGTCTTTTATACCCTTTAGTATCTTCGTTATCGTACTGTCTACTAGGTAGGTATAGGCTTCTTCGCTTTCTTCGCATAGCTTCATGCCGAAACTGCCTAGCCTGCAAAAAACGTAATGCATGACTTCATGCACAAGCGTCGCATAATTCTCTGGCGTCCCGTTAAACTCTTTTAGCCATATTAGCGGTATTTCTGTGCTTTTTCCTACCTTATCCTTGTGATGTAAAAGAGTGTATATGCCTTTTGCGTCTCTATCCTTCTCTAAATTGTGTTCTGAGCATGGGCGGTGCTTCCTTACAAACTTTATAGTGTCTTCCATGCTGCCTATGCAGACGGTTAGGCTATCATTGTAGACGTTGTCGCTCGTATATATAACCCTAAAGGCCTGCTTTTTGGTTTTGTGCATCTTTTTGCTCTTTGGCATGTATTTTTTCTTCTAGGTACTTTAACTGCTCTGGGGTAAATTGCTCTCGCCTCATCTCTAGCGTCAACCTGTCCCCTGATTTTATGATGCTGCGCATTAACCTGTTTAGGTCGCTATTGGCTCGCTTCTCTGCCTCTGTCATTCGCTCCTTGAAGCTCTGCTCCATATCCTTCGCCGTTATCATTATCTCTGATACGTAACGCCAGCCCCCATTCTCCTTTACGTTCGTGGCCACTTCCTGCATGCGCTTCTCTATCTGCTCTATTGCGCTTTCTCGTGCCTCCTCTAGGCTGTAATGAACGCCTGTATAGGTGACTACCTTTGCCGTGTTAGATGCCAGCGTTATCACGTAAAACTTAGGCTCTATGAGCGCTGACGATTTTTCTGCTTCTATTTTGATATTCATTTTTGGTTTTGTAATTTAGCTTATCGCTACCTGTTAAGGCCACGGGGTCAATCAGCCTCCGTGTGCTTCTTCCGTGTCCCTATTCGCTAGGTGTGTGCGGATTGGCTTGTAGAAGCACTAGGACTCGAACCTAGAACCGCCGAGGTATAAGCTCGGTGCGCTACCATTGCGCTATGCTTCTGTTGCCCTAGTAAGCGACTTTGGGGGTAGCCTTAGACGTCTACTAGGGGACTGCGTACCTTTTTAGGGGTTATCGACCTTCGCAGGTGCGCTTGACAGGACTTGAACCTGTACACCTTTCGATATGCGCTTCTAAGGCGCACGTGTATACCATTTTCACCACAAGCGCATAGTGAGGGTTTTATCGGCTAGAGGATATAATGTCTGGCCTTCGTTTGTCCCTCTTTCAACTCTCCGTGGATATTCGGAGCGTCTATCCAGTGGTAACGAACCCTTAATCGTTACTTGGAAACGGTTTTTTGCGTTGGTCGATTACGCTTTGTCCGTCTGTAAAACGCTATTTTCTGGCAAATAGCGTCGAGATTGTTAAACTGCTGTCGGTGTCGGCCTCTCTGCTGCCTTCTGTGCTGCTGCTACCGCTTCTTCGTCATTCTCCTCGTCGCTGATTTCCTCTTCCTCGTCCTTGCTCATCGGCTGCTGTAGCGCCTCCTTCTCTCGTAGCTCGGCTATCTCTTTCTGCTCCTTGTCTCGGTATTCTATCGTCACGCCTGTGCCTTTTGATATTACCACTGCACGGTCTAGTGCCTTTTCGTGGTTTCCCTCCTGCCAGTCCTTTATGGCTAGGCCACACTTTGTGCAGTTATTCACCATATAGTCGCTGCCTTCCTCGGTTTCTGCCGTGTGTTCGCATGCCGTCCTCGTCTCTAGGTTTTCTTGCTTGGACTCCGACCACGCCTTTACGGTCGGCGCTGGATTGTAGGGCTTCATTACGAAGACCACCTGTGCATAGTTTCCGAAGCTCTTTATCTGTGCGTCTAGCGTTATTCCGTGCTGCTCGCATAGGGCTAGATATGCCTTCTTAAATGCGTTGCTCTTTTCCATTCGCTCTATCTGGCCTTTGGTAGGCTTCTTCTGGCTTCTAAAGCCAGGCTTTGGTGTTGCGTATGTTGGTTTTGCGTTGCTCATGTTTAGTTATTTATCTAGTTGTACTGTTATTCTAACACAACTCTTGCATCGGCTGCTACCATTCTGGCGCTCATTCGTGCAGTTTACCTCTATGCACTCCCTGCGCTTGGTCTTGCTTGTGTATTCGTGGACTTCCTTCTCGTTGCCGTCCTCGTCCGTCTCCTTGCCTATCACATAGGCTTCTGTGCCGTCTTCGAGCTTCTTTATCGGTGCGTCTCGCTTTATAACCTTCTGGTCTTTCTTGCCTAACGGCACTATGTTGCCTGCCTTGCTTACGTATTCCTTGCTTGGGTCTATCTCTACTCTGTCGGGAGCTAGGCTATTTGGCTCTGTTTCGTTCATGCTCATGGTTTTTATATATCTAGTTTAATTACTAACGACTTCGCTATCTGGTATTCTGCATTTATCGCTGAGGGCAGCTTGTCTAGGGTTAGCTTGCCTTCGCTCTTTGCCGTCAAAGTCTCTATACTGCTTTTAATGGCCTTCATCTGGTCTAATAGGTATACTCTCTCGATTTCGTCTATCTCGACGCTATGGAGGGCATTTAGGCCTCTCGTAGCATGCTTGGTTTGCTTCTTTGTGGTGCTTGTTTTCATTAGGGTAGTATTTTATGTACCTTCTCTAGGGCTTTCGATAGCTCTGGCGATAGCTGTAGCGTTCCGTCCCCGTCCTCTTTAAGCTCATTCACGTATTGCAGGAATAGCTTAGCTTCCGCTGCGCCTCCTTTTTTTAGAAAATGCACGTATAGGGCATGTATCACGTCTCCTGTCCTGTCTGCGAAATACCTTCGGCGCTCTTTTGACACTTGCTCGTAAAAGCCGTCTCGCTTCTTCCAGTCGGTTATTGTGTCCTCGTTTACGCTATGCTGCTTTGCAAATTCCTTTTGCGTCGCTGGGTCACGTAGCATTGTCGGCAATGAAAACCACTCTACGAAGGCTAGATACTCCATCGGGTGTTTTAGCATTGATACTTCCGTGGTTACTACGGTACGGGTGCGTACCGCTTTCGTTACGGTCTTTATGTCGGACGTTTCGGGCTGGCTGCCCTGTGTTGTATCCTTTTGTTTACTCATGCCTTATATTATGTTCCTGTTATCTTGTCTTGGCTAGGTTGGTTCTCCTATAACTAACTTTGTCACCTACTTTTAGCGCTCCGCTGCCTGCCTCTTTCTTAGGCTTATTTGCTGCTATTTTCCTAAACTCCGATTTTGTCGGCTTCTTGACCTTGATTAGCTCAACTGTAGGCTGTCCGTTTTCGTACATTTTCTGCACCTGCAGGCTGTGCATGTCTAGTATCTCATTTAGTATGGCGTTCGTGTTCTGTCCTCTCTGGTACGTGTAGTCTGATAGGCCTCGGCGTTTCTCGTTTGCGTGGTCTATCTGCTCTTTGCGTATCTGCTGCTCTTGCGTTAGGCGGTTATTTACCTTTATGTAGCTCTTGTGGGACTTACGACGTACATGTAGCGTTAGGATTAGATGCGATACGTACGCTATTCCTATGATGATTGCTAGTGTGTGGTTCAGTGCTGTCGTCATGGTTATTTCTTAGATTTTGATAGCTTCTCTACCTTCCATTCCCTCTTTTTTGGGGTGGTTTGAGCTGGTACGTCCCTGTATCTTATCGCTAATCCTAAATGCTCGGCCAGTGCGTCTATTGCGTCGTAGGTTATATTTATCACCTCTTGATTGTTACTATCTTTTTCCTTTAATTCGTCATATCCTCTTTGCATAATTCCTCTTATGGCGCTCACCTCCCGTTTGGTTTCGCTCTCGTTGCGTCGTATGCTCCTTATCCTAAAGTGGTTAATTACCACTACTAGCGCTATGATGATTATTGCTGTTGTCATTAGTTTTGCTCGTTATCTTTTAATAATTGCTCCACGTCTAGATTTAAGTCCCTTATGAGTGCATATAGCACTCTCCAAGCGTAGAGGGTTATGGCTGCGCTGTAGGCTGCCAGTATGATTGCTATGGTTGCTATTGATGTTGCTATTGTCATGGTTTTTTATTCTTCTTCCTCCTCTAGGTATTCTTCGTCTGGCGCTTCTGGCTTATTGCTTGTGGGTGGCCGTGTCTGTGTAGTTGGTATGTGGGACTGGCGTGCATAGGAGTTTTTCTGGCGTATTGCTTCTGCTCTTATGAATTGGTTATCGTTCTCCCAGAAAAACTTTGTCATGCACTCATGCGAGCATAGCTCTAGCAGTCCGTATATCTTTGCTGTATGCAGCCATTTGCTGCCCATTACTCGGTCTTTTACACCGCTGTAGCCTACTAGGTTTAGGCTTATATGCTTCTTAGTCAGTTCTTGCCTGCATTGTACGCATACATGCTCCTGTCGCACGTGGCTATGGTTTTGATTTTTGAATTGCGGTAGCATCATGTTACTTTTTGAATACGAGTATGTCGTGATGGCCTGTCGCCGTTATGCCTGCCTCTATATGCCTCTTTAGCGTTCCGTTTATACTCACCTCGCTTCCCTTCTTGAAAAACAGGATATTCTGATGCGTCTTCACGACTTTTTTGCTTGCGTCAAACATTCGTCTCGCCCTTACGCTTGCCGTTGCTATAGCTGTGGCTAGTATTATCTCGTTGTAGAAATGCAGGCCTGCATTTTCCATGGCCTTGACGGTATCGCCTACTAGATTGTGGTAGTTACCCTCCTTATCTCGGATATTGCCTACTACGATGACGGCAAAACCACCATCTTTGAGCGTCTTGGCTGCTTCATCTAGTATCTTTGCATATACCTCCTTGAAAGCATCGTAGGTTGCTGCGTTACTTATGTCGTCTGGATTTTTGGTGTACTGCTCTAGGTCGTAATACGGAGGACATGTAAACACTAGGTCTGCCGTGCCTTCCTTGGCGTGTTTCGATATATTCAGTCCATTATCGTGTATCCATCTCGCCCCCTTCTCGTTTATGTCACTTGCCCTCACCTTATTGGCGTTCACCTGCTCCTCGTTTAGGTCTATGCCTATGTATCTGTAGCCTAGTATGCTCGCTACCAGTCCCCGTGTATTGCCTCCTGCGAAAGGGTCTACTATGAGGCCTCCTGCGTCGCAAAACCATGTGTATACTACCTCGGTTAGCACTGGGTCGAATATGCTCGTGCCTGTTAGGTTTCCGCTGGCACTTAGATTTGCTAGGTTTTTTAGGCCTTCGCCTATTAGCGCCTCGCCCCTTCCCTCTCCGCTATCGCCTATCTGCTTTACCCATTCTCGCTTGCGGTCTTGCCAGTAACCTTGCTTCGTATCCCATATGCTAAAGGGCGGTATTATGTAGTCCTCGATTAGCTTGCGGTTTATTACATTCCCTTGCTTGAACTGCAGGCGCTCCAGCTCCTTTGCGTCAAAGCCTGTTACTGCCATCTGTCCGCTTTGCTGCAGCTCCTCCAACAAGTCCTTTAGAGCTACTTCGTCCCATGAGCCACTGATTTTATTCAGTGCTATATTCAGTTGCTTTTCTTTTTCTTGCTCTAGTTCCACGTAGATGCATGGCACTGTGGTCATTCCTATCTCTCGGGCTACTTTCACTCGCTGATGTCCTCCTACGATTACGTTGTTGATTTTATTTACTATGACGGGCTGTACGAAGCCGAACTCTTGGAGTGAGTGCTTTAGTTTGGTCATTTCCTTCGGCGATATTTTCCTTGGGTTATAGTCTGCAAACTTCAAATCATCAATTTTTATATCAACACTTTTCATTAGTTTCTATTGTTGGACTTATTATAACATATTGCCTAGCTATGCAACATGTCATGTGTGGATATCTACTCGGCTGTGGAGTGTATCAAAGGCGAACTCCAAGCACGCCCTGTCGTTGGGGAAGTCCTTTCGCAACTGCTTTAAGCCGTATTTATTGGTTTGCTTCATAAAATGCTTTTGCAAACCCTTGCGGAGTAATGGAGCGCACGATTGTACGCATAGCAAGCCCAGTTTTCGCTTTGTAGCCATCAGGTATCAGGTGCTTCTTTTGGTCAAAGTATCTCTCAACATCCTTCACGAAGTTGCGACCCTTCCCCGTCTTGATTGCTTTATGGGTCTTTTTCGGCTCATTGAACATACCCCACACGGCAGTCAGTTTGGTATGTTCGTCTCCGAACTCGGAAGGGTCAAAGATGGCTGTGGGTTTGCCGAGAAACCTATCCAAGTATCCACTTGCGGGGTTCTCCATAGCCCAAAAGCGAAGCGAGTTTTGAGATATGCGATATGGGTCAAAAAGGCACTCGTGGATAATCTCCAAGCAAGCGTTCACGGTACGCATACCTTTTCGCAAATCACGCTTTACTAATGCGGTCTTATCGTTGCGTGCGATAGAAAACATCGTACAAGGCGGAGCCGCGAGTACACCTACAACCGTATTTGAGCGCACTAACGCTACCAAGTCGGGATACTCGCGCCAACGCTCTACGTCGTAATCGGGAAGCGTAATGGTACGCACATCGTATCCCGCGTCCTTATAGGGTTTTGCCCAACTTCCCGTACCTCCGCACAAATCCAGTATTACTCCTTTCATAAATGGCTAAGTTATTGACTAATATAGCCATTATACTCCCTTAGCTTAGAGTTTGTTGTCAAGGGATACCTGTTGATATCTAGCTATAAGTTTTCGCAGGCTGAGCAGCCACAACCTTCGTCATGCCTCGTGTCATAGCATTTAGTCTTACCGTCGATAAATGCCTGTAGCTCCATCTTCCGTAATTCCCCATCTGCATGTATCGTGCTGTCGCCTAGCGCTAGCCTCAATGCCCTTACAATATGCCTTAGACTGTTCGCCTTCTCTGTGACCTCTCCTCTCAAAGTAGCTAATTCCGTTGCAATTCTTAAAATCATCTTTTTAATATCCTTTGGGGTATCGGCTGATTTTAGATAGTTCTTGCCATGCACGGCCTCCAAAAGCTCGTATATCTCGCCTATGTGCCTTAGATTTTGCTCAAGCATTGTTGACTTTACTGTAAGCTCTTTACTTGATGTCATGTATCTCGACTCTGCGTCCTCTGCCCGTCTTGTAAGTTTCTTAATCTTTTGTTTTGTTTGGTATGTCATGTTTATTTTTAGTTAAAATCCATCAAAACCGTCTGCCCTTGGCATATCGGTATCCCTCCATGTTGTCATCTCCTCAATTTTCCAGTGATTTGCGGTCTGTCCTGCTGGCAACATCTTGGTTTGTGCGCTTAATTCCGTCTCAGCCTCTCTGCGAGTAGCATATGGCGTTTTCCATATCCTCTCACGCTTCCTGTCGATGATTACGTAGTATTTTACTTCAATTCGTTTGGCCATTGTCTTCTGGTTTAGCTTGTAGGTGGGTTATACGCTTGTGGACGGTTTCGAGCGTCCACATGTCGCCCTCAAACTTCTTTTGGCAAAAAGTTATTGCCTCGCTTATTTGCACTCCTGTGTAGCCTCGCAACATCTTAGCTGGTATCAACTCTCTTTTTAGGGCTGCTTGATACTGCTCCTCGTTCTCAAACCTGAAACCCTTGCGTTTCCAGTAAAGTGCAATGATTTTTAAGTCCTTGCGAACGCTGTCTTTTAGGGCTAGCAATTTCTCGCTAAAAACGAATGGTTTTTCTGCCTCCTTTTTTGTGCTATTCACATCGTCGCCATCGGCGACAATATATTTACTTAACTTAACTTTACTTAACTTATGTACCGCTTTCGTTACGGTTTCGTTACGGATATGTACCGACGGCTTTGTATAGGCCTGCTTTTGCCAGTTTGCTTGACATGCCGTGTCTGGCTCTGGTATTGTGCTTTTTTTGTACATATCGCCTCTAATCTTCTGATATTCTGCCCATTTTGGGTGCTTGATATACGGTCGTTTATCTGCGCTATTTTCGTATAAAATTATTAGCTTATTCTGGTGTAAAAGCTGTAGGTAATTTAGTACGTGTTCTGCGGTGATATCCTCGTCATAAGCAAATATCAGTCCTTTTACGTATCTTTCGTCCCCGTTCATCTTCCCATCATCATCTGCATGCGCTAGGAGGCCTGTGTATAGGTATCTTGCCTGCGTTGGCAGTAGATTTAGCTCGTGGTTCCCGTAGAGCTTTGCGTATAACATTCTTCGCTGATTTGACATTTTGGTTTTTATTGTCTGTTCGACCTTTTAAGTATTATACTTTCCTCTTATTATAACCTGCGAGGGGATAACGCTACTCTTCGTCTATTCCGCTCGCCTCGTTTGGCTCTGGTATTTTTATCTGCAAGTCATCTAGCGCCCATATCCGTATTTTCAGCATTAGCTCTTCCCATTCTAGCTTATTGAGCTTAGCAGTGCTGCCTCCTACTATTACGTCGGGGTCTAATTTGCTTGGCTTTGGCAAGAACTTCACCTTTATAAAGTCGTGTATGTCTCCTATCTCCATGCCTGTGCTTTGGCTTATAATCGGATATACGATGCCCCATAGATAGCCGTTTTGGTTGCTTTCCTCATCTGGCGTTCCTTTGCCTTTGCCTGTGGTTCGTGAGGCTATATATCTTTTCACAATTAGGTTAAACCTGTGGCCTTCCTTGAAGTTTGTATTTACGTATCGCTGGTAGCTCGTAGGTGCGTCTAATACTCCTGCTAGCTGCTTATCCTTAATTATGAACTTACCGCTAAACTTTGGTACTACTTTCGTCATGTTCGATTTCCTTTACTAGGTCTTTTATTGCGTATAACGCTCGCTGTAGCTTGTTTCGCATGCCTTGGCTAGTTGTATCGACCTCCCTTACTACCTTAACGCCTTGGGCCTGTTTTACTAGTTCTAGCAGGGTTTCTAGATACATTACTACCTTAGTATCCTGATATTTGTCGCTCGTCCACTTGAAAACAAGCAATGGCTCTCGGCCTAGGCTCTCTAGCTTCTGCGCTTGCCTCCAGCTTTCCTCTAGTTTCAGCGTATCTACGTGCTTGCACTCTATGCCGACGTTCTGGTTAAGTATCATCAATGCGCAGTCTAGGTCTGCTTTTTCCCTATTACCATTACCGCTCCCTGCGCTTCGCTTCGCCCTTAAATCTAGGCCTTTTGATTGCAGGCTCTCCGCTACGTAGTTCTCTAGGTCTTTACCTTTTTGTATTCTTGCTCTGGCTGTAGTTGCGGTCATTTGATTTTTTTATATGGTTCTTTATCGCTATGCCTATCTCTTCTGGGTCATATATTCTGCCTATATTCGTGAAGTAATGACCTTCTTTCACAACTAAAGTGCCTGTTGTGTGATACCAGTCGTACACGTTGTCGCTCTCCTCGTAACGTATCCTTAGCTGGTAGACATTAAGCTCCCTTACTTGGAAGCTATACCCTGAACGCAATAGCTCTAGCGTCGTTGCCATATTTATGTAGTTTGTCGATTTTCTACTCATATTGTGACGTTTTATACATTTTTTTGTATAAAACCGTCTAGTTTGGTGATTTTTCTACCATTTTAGCCGATTGACTAAAATGGTATCTCTTCTGGGTTTATCTCGTCCTGATGCTGTGATGGCGTATGTTGTATATCGCTTGGGCTGTTCTCCTTAGTTGTGTTTGGCTTCCATGTATCGACCTGAACGCTGTGCGTCTTGCCAAACTTGTCTGGTTGCCTCATTTCCGACAAAATTAGTTTTACGTATGTCTTGCCTTCATACTCAAAAGCGTGACACGATACGGTTTCTAGATTTATTGTAAATGAGATTTGTCCGAATATTCCAAAGCGCTTACCTCGCCCTACGTAGATACGTTCGCTATTTTGATGACTCATGTGTTTCTTTTAACTTGTTAGCCACTACTAGTAATGCCTGCCACCTCTGCTCCTCTGTGGCATCCTTTGGAAATGTTATTGGTTCGCTCTCCTCTAGGTCGGTTAGGCTGCCTACGTATAGGTCTACGCATGCTTCCTTAGCTCCAAAGAACTTTATCGTAATGTGGAAGCCTTGGCCTGCGTAGTGCCAGAAAAACGTGCCTTTTTTTTCGTCTAATACCTCCGTCTCAAAGTTTTCTTTTGTAATCATATTTTTATGCTAATGTTTTATCCATCTCTAGTTTATAAACTGCACTTATCTCGCTTGCTGCCCTCTTA
>CAZSXR010000010.1:0-35379 GCA_964611335.1 uncultured Pseudobdellovibrionaceae bacterium
TTTTATCTGCTCTAGTTCTTGGTCGGTAAATAAATTAAATGCAACTTGTTCCTCTTCGATGCGAGAGGAGTATAAAACTATGGTTAGGTTTTCTAACTCTTGAATATCATCTAAATAAACCTTCACGACTTTTGCTCCTTATTTTTCACCATCGATACAATTTCACTAACAAAAATAGTCCCTTTCAATTTCTTAATTTCTTAGTTTCATGATCCGTATTGTACTTAATCATATCTAAGTGACCTTTAAAGATTCTATTAATAACATCTAGTAACTGCTCTTTTGTGCAGTCTTGTAATCTTTTTCCTTGAAAAATTAATTCATCGTTATCGCTTGTCATCTTGCTCCTTATCTAATTCTTTCAAAACGTCTTCTATAGTTTGTAAGTGCTGTTCAACAACTGATTCGCGTTTATTCATATCGACACCAAGCCAATTCGTAATAACTTTACGCTCTCTTCCTTTCTCAAACCCGTAGCGGATGCAGGCGTTGCGATACTTTTTAAAAGCTGCCAGAACCTCTTCTCTATACTCTGCAAGATAATGTTCATCAACATATTCGCCCAACATATAATCTTCTATACTTCCCAACTCCTCGCGTGTCATTTCTGCTGCTCCTTAATTTTCTCCTCTGCTAAATTAAATAATTTACAAATTCTCAATTTTTCTTCTAAAGTTAATCCTCCATAGTCGGCAAAATTCTTAGCAAAAATATACTCATCAAGTGGATTTAGAAGGTTATTACATTCGTTTGTTGTAATTGTAAAAACGCCTGTGCTATTAGGGTCTTTTGAAAATTGTAAACTTAAATCTGCATATTGTTTAGCTCTAAACTTCTTAGTCATGTTCTTTACTTTTTAAAGATATAAACCCAAAGTAGTAATCTCCAATATTTATGCCTGTAAAAAGACATATAACAGGACACATACGATACCATTGTGAACGCCAATAAAAAGTTATCATTTCCCCTCGCTGAGTTTGGTTAAAACTTTAATAACTTCATCTTTCACAATCCCCATAGCCATTACAAAGAATTCAGCTTGAAGAAATTCCTTATAGTCTGCTCCTTCCATATCGTCTAATCCTGCACTAGTTCTTTCTTCTATGACTTCTAGAACTGATTGTTTTATCTCCTGAATCGCCTCGGCTCGGGCTTGTTTTGTTTTTGATTCAAGTAGATCGATATAATCAAATAATGTAGACATGTGATCGATTCTTGGTTCATACCACGTTGTATATTCTTCATATTCAGGAGCCTTATCGCCATAAAGCCATTTACGAATTTCTAAAACATCTGTCTTTAGTTTCTCGTCGTTACTCATGTTTGCCATTCTCCTAATTTTTCAAACTTATAATCGCTTATCCAATATTCATAAACATAAAATCTATTAGTGCCAGAAGTATAAGGTGGATAATCTTCGGGAGTAGCATGCAAAAAAATTCAGCCACTTCTTGAGCATCCTTTACTATTAAAGGAGAGCAAATTCCCCCAAAGGTTATCTTGTACCGCCTACGAGGAAAGTAATAACCCAGATAATAATAAAATTTTTCAGTAAAGCTTCTTTCGTCGTTACTCATACCTTCCCCTTATTAAGCTCAGCCATGATGTCGTCGATTGAGTTAGCATAATCATTGTATAACGATTCAGTTCCTATACCTTCTCTCGCCAGCTCAACAACGTACGGGACTAGGAATTCAAAATCTTTCTCTGTTATAAAGTACCCCTCTTCGATAGAATCTTCTCTTGCTACTTCTTCAAGTGGAATTTCGTTATCGTCTAGAAAAGCTACTGTTTCATAAAAAGCAGGTAATCCGCTTAACTTGTGCCATAGTTTTATTTTCTTTAAATGGTTACTCATATTTTCTTTCTTCTCAGGAAAGGCACACTCTTAACATAAATTATCGCCCATAAAATCATAAGCTCCTTTCTTCTGGCAGTTATCGCAAAGTGTGGATTCTTCAAATTCTATTTCTCTACTCATCTAATCCTCCCAACGGTTCAATACTTACACGTCTAGTATCCCTATAGCTTGTTGGTAAATAACTCGCGTTTGAATAGCCAGTTCCACACCCTAAACTAATAGTAGGAAACAAACTCGGTAGATAATTATGCAAGCAATATAATATCACTGCTGTTATGACAAACTGTTTCCCTATCCATAGAAATAATTTATTCATTAATCTACAGCTCCACATCGTTTACAAATTTTAATATGACTGCTAAAAGTTCCAGTTGTTTTAGTTTTGTTAAACACGACATACGGCTTGCATGAAAACCACTCCCACAAATGACCAAAGAAAAAGCACTTTATTTTATTCATCCTTCGCCTCGCTCGGTTGTTTAATTGGGGTTAAAAGATTAGTGCTATAGCTATATCGAATATCCCAAGGGTAAAAAGGGTTAATCGGATAAGAAAAGGGTCTGGCTTTTAGTAATGCCACTTCTATTTCTAAAGAAGTTACTCGTCTAAGTAATTCTTCATATGTAGATTTAGGAAAATAATTAAGATGAAACTCTTTAATAGAGTCTATAGTCTTTGCTTTCTTTTTACTTGTTGCTTTTTTTGTTTTCATCATTGCCGTTGCCACTCCCCGTTAATACGCTTCCAAACTTCGCCCGATGCTTTGCGGATTTCTGTTGGTTCTGTCCATTGATTTAAAGATAAGCAAGTATTAACGATACAAATATTATAAGTACCTCCTGCTTGTATCCAATCCCCAACCTCCAACTTAGGCTCGATGATTTCTCTAAGCACTACGTAACTATTAAATGTAATAACACTTTGCTCACGATGGTTTGTAATTATTTCGGCATTTAACCCTAGCTTATACCTCTTCCCCGTCTTCTCGCTTATGAATGTTTCGTCGGTCATTTCCCATGTACCTTATCTGCAAATTTAATTGCTAAAATTACAATAATACCCATTACAATAGCTGCTAATAGAAAACTAGCTAGCACTTCTCCTAGTACCCACACAAAAAATGCCTGTATCATATCTTCGCCTTCTTGATTTTCTCGTCCATGATTTCTATGTGCGTGTTAAATACTTTGGTCATATACTTTCCTCTGAAAAATCTGAAAAGCTAACGCTCTCACTGTAATATCCATTAGAGGTTCCATACCAACGTATATCAACATATCCTTTTATTGTTGCAAGTTTATAGAACGTCCAAGTAAAGGATTCATCTGGATACTCTGGAAAATCAGGATCTACCTTAGGAGAGTCAGAATTAGATGATTCTTCTGCTACTAATACAGGAGTGTTAATTAGATTCTCTAAATCACCTGCGATACTTTCTATGTATACGGATTCACAGCAATCTTGGTCGTGATAAAGTTTGTAAATCTTTCCGTCGTTGCAGTAAAAAACTAACTCTTCGTTGTTTTTTTGTTCAATCTTTTCAATTATCTTTCCTTTGAGAATCGAAAACTCTATTTCATCTTTCCAATAATTCATAACTCAACCACCTCTGTTTTTCTATAAATCAAATTCATCTGCGTGTATATACATCGGAACTAGTATTGCTAACAATAAAAGTAATAATACTAACCCGACGATTAAACACATTATTAATAATAAAATCTCAAACATATTTCCCTATAAAAAAAGCCGAATCAAGAAACCGCTCGGCTAACACGGCTTTACTTTTTCCTACTACTAACGAAATTTTTTAATTTTTAACGAGTCTGAGAATGCTTTAATAACTAAAGTCATTCTTGTGTCATAATCTAAGAACAAAGGTTCAAATCTAAGAGTTTGATTTTCTTTTTTCTTAAAGAACGAAAATAAATAATTTATCAATTTCATAATTTCCCCTTTTTAAAAATTCTCTACGTAAATATCTACAGGTCTATTTCCTATCATTACTTGACCAACTGATTTAATTCTTTTTAGCTTTTTTAACTCTGCTAACCTTCCTGATACAGAATGTGGAACTATGCCTGTAATTTCACTTATTTCTTTAAAATGAAGCGGCTTACTAGATTTAACGATTGCCTCTAAAACTATAGATAACAAAGATTGTTTAACTGGTAATATTGAATTATGTGCTTCAATACTATTTAAATTTCCTTTGTGTTTATTGCTGCAAATATCCATTTATCAACCCTTTCTTTTTTCTTTTATATTTAAACTCAACTTCAAATACTGCTTTTGTTTTTTCAACTTCTGAAAAATCTTCTAATGTCACTGTTTTAATTTCGACCGAACCATCAACTCGCCAGCCGTGTAGCTCTATTTTGCCTTTGTTTTGTAACCACTTAATCGCAGATGCCAGACACAGGATTTTTTTATATCTCTCGTTTAAATGTGATGCTGTTGTTGTTTGAACTCCTATAAACTCTAAATCCCCAATTGCTAAAATATCTATGAATCCTAATAGATCAGTGCTGAACATAGTTCCACGAATAACTTGCTCAGTGTCTGCAACGTAATAGCCCTTTTTAATCATTAATTGTTTACTTAATTTTTGTGTTGGAATCCTTGCCACGCTTAATGCTCCAAAACTACGACTTCAGTTAGTGTTTGTACCAAAACCATAGAAATAATGTTTCCAAATTTAATTGCATCGTTTTTTGGATAAAAAGACCAAGCAATACCGCGAGGATGTTTTGATACTACTGGCATGTATCCCTCTTTAATTTTTGCTCTAAATGCTTTTACTTCGTGAAAATCATATTTTGATTGTTCAACTGAATATGAATTAGTTTGAAAAGAATTATTTCTTGATAATAAAATTACTAAATCATCTACATCAGGAGCATTCCGATTATTCTTTGCTCTATAATCTTCAAATGCTTTTAATATTTCTTGCTTTGAATAGTTTTCTAATCTTTCATGCCAATGCATTACATGCCCTTTACCTAGCTTGGCATGAGGATATTTATATATTATCTGCCCGATTACTTCTAAAACCTCGTTAGGTGAACTCATTGAAATTTACCTCCATTTTTTTCTAATTCCTGTAATTTTTGTGCTTCTCGAATGAGATCTAATCCGCGGGTATCTTCGCCGCTTGAGCGAGTTAAATTATTTAGTTTTATGCGTTTTTCAATCGCGTTATTGAAGATATGATTTCGCATGTAAAGATTAATTTTCTTATCTGTGCGTGGCTTTGTTGCATCGCCTGCCAGATAAACACCGCAATCTATGCAAGCACTTTGAAAATCAAGCTCGTTAAGTCCTGCAGAAAGATAAACTAGCTTTAAAGCTTCGACGGTTTGAGGTTTTAGGATTTCTAAAATATTTACTTGATCAGAATCTAAATTTTTAGAATTTGTTTGAAGCTCACTATTATTATTAAGTTCCTTATTATAACTACTTATGTATATACACTTAGAACTTTCATGTGTTTGAATTCCACTATAACTTTGTATGTCATTAGAATGATTAAACTCTTCTTCTAATTTTGGTAATTTTTTTTCAGAATTTTTTAAATTTTCACTAGAATTTTCTAAATTTTCATCTAAATTTTCTGAAATTTCTTCTTTTGATTTTCTTCTATATGCGTTGATTCTTCTTGTTAGTGAAGGTGAAAAGTAGCCATTAGCATTAACGGCTAATAGCTCTAATTCGATCATTGTATCTAAATATTTTTGAAGCTTTTTAACTGTTAGGTCACAGTCATGAGCAACCCCTTTAATGTGATTATTTGGAATTGTAAGATTTTCGTAGCCTCTAAGAATCTCAATCAAACACCAGTATAAACCGTAGGCTTCTAGCCCATGTTCGGATCTTAGTTGTCTGATTTTTGGATCATTACGAGCATTAAAATCGTGTAATGTTCCGCGGATTGCCTTAGCCAAAATTCCCTCTCTGGTTAAAAAACCAGCGAGTTAGGCATCTATTATTTCCCTAGAAACTACCGATAAAGTGATACTTTTCGGGAAGTTATCGAGGCATTAACTTTACTTATCGGTCAATATTTGAATCCTTCCCTAGTTATTGGTTAGAAGAAATATTGAAAATAATTTGAATTAATTTATGACTATACTGCTTACTTTAGTCTAGTGCCTATCTCACTGTACTATACAACAGTTGTACAACATGTTACCCCCTGCCGTCTATAAAAATTTTTATTTTTTGATAAAAAAATTTAATACTCAATTTGTTTAGCCGCTCCATCACTTAAATTTAAATATCTTTTATCATAACCTTCTATAGATTGTATGCTTGCGTGTCCTGTATCTTTTTGAATTTGTTTAGCGTCGATATTCATTGAACGAGCTTTTGTAACAAATGTTGCACGTGCACTATGTGGCGTTATGGTTTCTGGTAATCCAGCTTCTCTAATGTTTCTCATAAAAATTGAATATAAGGTTTTAGCAGGTATGACTTTTTCATTAGGCTTCTTAGGATTTCCAAAATAACCAACAAACAGCAATGAATTTGGCTGTATAGAATCGCTTAATTCCTTTGTTCTTTGAACTATTAAAGCTGTAAGGTTTTTTACTACCCAATCGCTCATAGAAATAATTCTAGCCCCACGTTTGGCACTTAAAACCCTTAAGTATTGAGAACCAAATATATCTTTTTGCATTGAATTAATTCTTAAGTTTGCAACCTCTGATTTTCTAAGCCCAAGTCCAAACATGACTGAAATCATAGCTCGATCCCTTACTCCTATTTTAGTATTATTAGGAATGACCGATAACAGTTTTCGAACTGCATCATCAGGGGCAAGTTCTGCGGGTCTCTTTGGATCGTCTCTTTTAACTCTTTCAAATGTTGGTAAATCAAATGGATTCTCACTTATGTGCTTTGATAAAACTAAATACCTATAATAACTTTTTAGGATTTCTAATTTTCTTTTAATTGTTGAATTTAAAATTTGTGTGTGAGTAGAATCGTATCTTGATGGTTGTCCAGTTCGTTCTTTTTGCTGTGATATAAACTGGAATATATCGCCGTGGTGAGCTTCTAAGAATCTATCTCCTATAAAATTAGACCACTCGCGAATAACTCTTTTGTACTGGTCGACTGAATTCAGACTACCTAATCTAGCCCTGGAAAATTCATTAAATAATATTTCATTAAATTTCGACATAGAAATATACTAGAATAAATCATGACGAAATCAATCCTTAAAATACGACATGCGAATTAAAAAACAGTGGGAAACCTGTTGATTTCCCACCTTAGTAGTTGATTTTCTTGCTTGAAAAATTATTTATTAAACATTGATTGAATCTTCAATAATGCCCGATAATTTTTGACTTTCCGTGTCGTTATTAGTTGTATCGATAAAATCGCTTGAAAGTTTCGTAAGAAGATTTTTAAGTTCTTCTATTGAATCAAAAGTTGTTCCGCTTTTGATTTCAGATTCAAAACTTCTAAGTGTATTTAATCCTTTCTCTAAGTCTTCAAGCTTTTTACTTTCAACTGCTGTCCAACTTCTAGTACTAAACAAAGTCTCGATAATTGCTTGCTTTGCCGCCTTACTATTAGCGTCTTGTCCAGGATATAAAGCAACTAATGTTCCTTGAATTTCTTCAAGTGCAATAGTTACTTTCTTAGCTCTGACAGCAAAAGTACTTTCGCCATCTTGTCCAGGAAATAAACCTTCTGAATTTCTAGTAACGTCAATAGTATGATGTACTCCACCTAAATTTAATGAAGCTAATGCGGGCAAGAATTTAGTAAAAGTTCTACTGAAGTCCCCTGCTTTATAAACATATCCTTTCTTTGGCTTTTCAAAGTCAAATATTTCACCGTTAATTATATCACTCTTATCTTTTAAAATATGCGCTCTATGTAAGTATCCTGAACCCGCTTTATTACCTCTTGTTAGTCTTTCCATTTCTATTAATAAGAATGGTTCATAACCAAAAGTCTTTTCGGCTTTCATTCGAGTACCGCCCTTTTGCAATTCTTTCTTTTGCGTTTCCTCATTCTCTACAAAGTCATATATATCGCCAGCACGTCCGCAAACTATGCTATGAATATTTGAATTTAGATAAGCAGTAGTCCACCGTCCCCACTCTCTTTTAATATCATTGAAATGTTGAAATTCTAGCTTATCCAACTTCCATAATCTTTTTTTCTCACGTGCTTTGTTTACGGCTTGTAATTTAGATTCTAATAAGTTGTCCCAGACGTGAGTAATTGAATCGACTAGAGCAACTGAACAAGTTTCTTCAGCTTCTTTCATAAACTCAATTAAATCAGATAAAGAATGACTTCTAACTCTTAACAGTTTAAGCCCCTCTTCTTTAAATCTATCTACTAGAAAATCTGATCCGTGTTCAGTCTCGAAAAATGCAACAGGTTTATCCTTTCCGAACTTCCTAGATATACCCATTGCTATAAAGCTAGCAGTTGTAGTTTTACCGCTACCTGCTTCGCCGAATATTCCGATTTTTGCAAATGCTTGCTCATTTGTTGCTTCTTTTAATAATCCCATTTTTTATTTCCCTTTATTTAAATTTAATTTATTGGTTTTAGTTTTACGTTTTTAGGTTTTTGCGTTACCGTGGTTTCCATGTTTGGATCTGTTAACTGGCTTGCGATTTCAGCCGCTGTTATTGCCGATGCCCATGAATACTCACATTTCCATTCAGCTATAGTGCACGTAGTGGAAAAGAAGCTTTTTTGTGCTACGTATGGCAACCAAGTAATTAACAGATACAAGACTACTAACCATCCAACAGGACGGCTAGTAAGTTCGCACCAGTTATAACCCCAAAAATATATTCTTTTTATGTTTTCCATTATTTAAATCCTTTTTTAAATTATGACCCTTGTGTTTCTGCTTCTGGTGTTTCAGTTAGCTTTTGCCAAAATGATTTTCCTCTCATCTTGAAGTACTGATTCTCAGAGTCAGCACCCTCTTTTGCTGTCTTTTGAGTCCCTACCTGATAATCTCCATAGGCTCTAATACCTTCAGGCGTTCCAGCTACTACCATGCACCCCATCTGTGTAAATGCTAGTATCAATATAGTTACAATTTTAAATGTCTTTATAATTTTCATTTTATTCAATCCTTCGATAAACAAATTAAACCGTTTTTTACCCACAAAGTTTTATAGCCCTGTGATGTTAATTTTAAATAAAGCTCCGTTTGGTTTTGCTTTATTAAAATCATGGTTACGCCCTACCCTTTAATACCGTTAACTTACTTCTTACCTCTATTAGCTCTGCTAATTCTTGGGTGCTCAACTTAGATTTGTTTTTCAACTCATCTAATCTTGCAGTCCATTTAGCTACTAAGTTTTTTACTATTTCCGATCCTGTTGGTGCTTTCATTTTCTTAATCTCCTAAATAAATTAATCTAAAAATCTTTCTAATTGCGTTTTAGCTTTTGAGCATATTACCGCCCCGTCTAAATCCATTTCTTGCTCACATAATTCTTTAAGCAAATTAATCGCTGATAGAATTTCTAATGCAATTTCGCTTTTTTCTGATAATTTCTTTTCTTTATCTTTCATATTTGATATACATTATGTTTATAAACAATTTGTTTACTAAGAATACAGCAATTAGATGCACCTTGTAAACAAATTGTTTAGTCTTTTGCAAAAAAAGTTTTTGGTGTTTTATATGGGTGTGAAATCATTAGTTATTTTTAGGAAGAATGCACAAAAAAAGAATCCGAAACTTAGTAAAACTAAGGTTGCTGAGGATATATTTGAAAGGAGTGTTCAGAGTTATAAGCTATTAGAAGAAAGAAACAGTTCTCTGAATATTGAGGATTTCGAACCAGTTCGGAAACTGGCTCATTTAGGTGGAATGACTGATAGTCAAATATTAGATACTTTTTGTACTGAAGGTAAAAAAATTAAGGCTACTAAATTAAAAACTAAGTATAATAAATATTAGAAAGAGTTTATTGATTAGGATTGAAAATGAAAAAAATATTTATTTTAGTTTGTATGTTTATATGTGGGTGTTCGAGAGGATTTAATTTTTCGCCTTATACATCTGAGAGCTACGAAACAAGAAAGACACCTCAACAAGTAATTATATATTTAAAAGCTCCTAGCGAGAAATATAAAACTATTGGGATAGCTGATTTTGATTATTATCAGCCTGGCTTTAGTTCGCCTACACTAACAGAAGCGTTTCCACAGTTAAAAGAATATGTTTCAAAAGTTGGTGGTGATGCTGCAATAGTAAATGATACTAAGACAGGTTTAGGATTTGATAGGAATATTAGGATTGTTGCTGAGGTTATCAGGTTTGATTAAGATGCATGCATGAAAAAACTACTGCTACTTTTTATATCACTAGTACTATGCGTAACGATTCAAAGTGATTTAGTTCATGCAAAAGAATGTAAAAAGTGTTGTAAAGTCTGCAAGAATTCGAAACCTTGCGGTAATACTTGTATATCTAAAAACAAGAAATGCACTAAAAAATCTGGTTGTGCTTGTACTGTAGCTGAAAAGCAGTGTAAGAGGCTTTATTATAAGATGGGGATTAATTGTGAATAAAGGATTTGAAGGAAAGATTTGGAAAGAAGATAATTCGATCGTTAGATACTCAATCGATAAACCTTTTGAGATTGCAAAAATAGAACTAGAAGCGTATTTTAATGCCGAATTAGGCAAAAAGGCAGAACTTCGAGATCATAATAATACTCTTGTATTTAGCCTTCCTCTTGATGAATAAGTTATTGACATCTAAAAGTTCTGAGTTAAGCTAGACATATACCCAATTATGGGACAGAAAAAAAAAGGAGTCAGTTTTGGCAAAATTTTTGGATGCCCCGTCTTTGTTCCTGATTTGAAATAGGGATAAGAAGCACATAGGGGTATAAAGTGATAGGTCTGAAGAGTCCTAATTAGCGAACATGTTGTTGAAAAACAATCCCTAATTAGTCTCTAAATAGATGATTTTCAATAAATCTGTTTTCTACTAAAGATAAGTCTGATAAGGTTTGGGGTGCTTCTAGTAAAGTAATTCTAACAAAGCCCAAACCTTCTTTTCCTAAATCACATTCATAATAATTTTATCAACTAAAATACTAGTATCAGATAAAACTAACTTTGCAGTAATTTGATAAGAGTTTCGTTCTTGCCCACCTTTAACAGTTAAGCGTGATTCACTTCCAGCGATCGTCATTGTAGGACTATCCAAAACTATTGAAGTACAATCCTTGCCAGATTCAGTTTCTATAGCTGAACATGTACCGCTTGATATAGTGGTAGATGTTGGTAGCTGTCCTGTCCAATCGATAGATATAGGGTATTTTTCTTGAGCGTATTTTGAAAATTGTTCTGGTTTCATGCGTAAAAAGTTAAAGTTTTAGACGGTTCAAATTGAAAAGTTTTATTAGTAGTAAATTTGTAAACTCTATCTGTAACTATAAAAGAAAAAAGTTTCTCAATTGACTGAAATACAAAATATTTTAGTGCCATAAATTTATAATCTTTTTTAATTATCTTAAAGTAAAAATAAACTTTAAAATCAGATAGAAATCTTTTGAACTTAAAAAATAAAAACATGCTCTATTCCATTAAGTTATAAATAAAAGTGCTTCCACCGCCTCCACCTGAAGATTCTATTTCTTCACCATTATCTAATATCAAATAAAAGGGGCAGATATATAGAGGATCTTGTGCCCATGAGCTGCCATCATAATAAGTTTGCTGGAGAGTTCCGTTAAACGGTAAAACTTCTCTTGCGCCAGCTACGGAAGAAAGAAGATACCTATACGTCCCGTAATAGTTCGCCGATGTATCAGAGTTAGAGGATTCAGCTATTACAACTCTATAACTTGTATTAGCACTTAAAGTCACTGTAGAAGAAAACCCTAGCGTTTGCTGATACCCTGCTCCAGATGCTGTGTTTTGTAGCGGATTTTCAGATGTTGAGGCTATTAATGTAGTGCCTTCATATATTTTATAATATGCATTTCCAGTCGGATTCCCACCTCTAAATAAAAGAAACGAAACCCCTGCTATATTGAAATTTCCAGTAGCCGGAGTTGTAAACATTACCCCGTATTCTCTTGTCGCATAAACTCTTTCAGTGACTGGAGGAACAGCGGTTGAGTAGCCATTCATTCCATCGTAAACCGGAGTGCCAGATGTATTGTAAGCGATTAATAATCCTACGCTTCCAGCAATATTTCCAGCAGCCCAAGTACTACCGGAATCAGTTGAATGTCTCTTTGCCCAGCCTTGGATTACGTTAGTACCAACTAGGAAAGAAATTGTTCCTGCGGCTGGATACCTAATCCCCAAAAAATTAGATGCTGGAGCTCCGTTTAGATTTTTAAATACTGCCCAATATCTAGTACCAATAGTTAAACTAGTAGTAAATCCAGAAAAAGTATTAAATCCTCCTGTTGGAGTTGCAGCGCAGTTTACGGTTTCAAGATTAGTTCCAGGAACTCCACCCGTAGTATCAGTATAAATACTACAGGTAACATCTGCTGCTGCTAAAGTTCCAGTTAGAGTATTAGCAATAGTTATATCATCTATATCCGAGTGTTTCGCGATAAAAGATAATGCTACCCAAGTTGCCGCAGCGTTGATACTTTGAGAGGCATAACCGTTAGCTGGAGCCGAACATATAAACCCAACTGGTGTAGCGCAAGCTGAAAATCCACTCATAATTAAATACTAATAGTCATATCCCCAATTGCTTGAGCCACAGCTTCAGAATCTCCAAGTGCTACGTTACCTGCTGCTAGTTTTGCTGCAATTTGATAAATTAAATATTGAGTTTCAGTATGCCCACCTTCTTCAATAATATAGCGAAGGTTTTGACGAGGAACAATAAATTCTCCTCCTCTCCCATCCGCTACAGTTATTTGAGTATCATCAATGTTTAGTACAGTTGTGTTTCCTGTTGGGAATGCTGCCATTTTTTTATTCTCCTAAAAGTTAAAAATTAATCTATTACTGTTTCATACTGAACAAACCATTCTATATTAGCTCCTGTCGTTGCTGTATTTAGAAACAATCCTGTTGCGCTGGACAATTCCCAAGAACCTTCAACGTTTGCTGAAAAAGGTTGACTTTGAGATAAATAAAATGGCCAAGATTTAATGCCCGAACCGTTGCCCCAATAGCACCACGTTCCTGTTGCGGAACTATTTTGCGCCCATAATCTGTATATTCTTAAATGCGTTCCTGCGCTTGGTGCCGCTACAATCGTAGTATTTGTTGCTGTAGTAATTGCAGTCCCATTACTAGTAGCGGTAGTAAGGGCAGGTTTAATAGAAAAAATCCGTCCGTAAACATCACCATTAACTCTAGTGATGTCACCATTAGCGACTGCTGTTTGTCTAGAAGTTCTAGCTTCAATCCCTTGTAATATTGGATTTCCTGCGACTGCTGCATCATGAGCTACAGCTCCTACTATTTTAGCTCTATCAGCTCCATCGTCCCAATCGTCAATAATAGCTAAAGAAGTTGCTGCTGCTGCTAAGTTTCCCCCTGTTTCTAAAGCAAGGGCTGAAGTATTTAAGTTAGTACCTGCGTTAGCAGTTACGGTTCCTGTAATAGCAGGCAAAGTAAGAACGTCAACATCTCCTATATTATTTGTTCCTGCTGGAAGTGCTGCTGATATTGTAACTGCTCCTGTATTACAAGCTGTTATTTTTCCGTCTATAGAAGATAAAGAGCTGTTTGCTGTAGTTTGGTTAGCAGATGTTGCAGCTCCAGTTGGTAATGAAACTGTTCCTGAAATATTAGTTATATTCCAAGTTCCTGATTGAGTAGCAGCTACAGTTCCATCTACTGTTAAAGAGCCTCCAGCATCTCCTATTTGCACAGGATTAGCGTTTGTTCCTATCTCTGTTCCAGAAGAATTATTTAATACAGCCCTCCCGATTTCTTTAGTGACCGCATCTTCTGTAAAAGTATATGTTCCTATGTGTGTAGTTGCGCCTTCGTCTAATAGTACTGAACCTGTTGCCATAATTTATTAACTCAATGTTGTTCTAATCGTTGTGCCTTCTTTAGTTCTAAAACTTAATTCATAAGTAGCAGCTCCTCCACTTCCAGTTGAAAGAATTGGGAATCCAAGTCCTATAAATGCTTTTAAAGTCCCGCCCCCAGAACTTCCTCCACCAGTTTTTAATACCCATAAATCTTCTGCATTTGGAGAAGAAGGATCTGCATTTAATTGTGGAATGTTTGATAAGAATTGAACTTCATCCCCAATAGGAGTTGGAATTAATTGCTTAATCATGAACGTTGAATCCTAGTTAATTTTCCTGATGAATATGTATAAGTAAGGGTTGCTTGAAGTACTCCACTAGAATAAGCCATAACTGTGCTTAAGTTTCCTGAACCGTCATAGTTATATTGAATATCATCACAAGGAACATTTAATATCCCTTTAATCATTTCTTGATAAACCGATCCACTTACAACGCGAGTGGCGACAGGTATATCAGGATTATCACTATCTGGAGCATTACTAACTAATGTACTCACTTTTGATATTCTTTTCTAAAAATTTTATAAGCTATATATATACTCACTAAAGAATTATAAATTGCGTTTGCAAATTCAGGGCTTAATTTAATCCCTAAAATACCTAGCCCTAGTAAAATACCTTCTTTAGTGCTCGGTTCCCTAAGTCGGTCTTTAAACCAATTAAGAATTGCTATCATTTTTATCTGTTTCCTTTTCTTCTTTATCTGAAAATAAATTTGCTATTGCTCCACCTAAAAGAACTATTGGAGCTAGTGCCGCCGCTGGTATCCAACCAAAAGCCGACGCTACGCCTGCTAGTCCTTCGACTATTCCACTTACTGTTTCTATATTTTCCATATCTGTTATCTGAATGTGCCCGATCTAAATGCTGGGTTCCATGTACCGATTTTTTTATTGTCTGCGTATAAATCACAAACAGAATCACCTTGTATACGTTTTGCTTTTCCTGCTATTTCAAAGCCCCATTCAGAAAAATAATAACGCCATCCAATTTGTTTTTTTGTAGCCTCATCGCTCCACGATGCACGACTTGAAGAAGTCGATACAGTTTGACCGTTGCGAGCTTTTAGAATAATTCTTGATGGTGAAATCTTTGCTTTTAAGTAAGCTAAGAATACAGGCTTACAATCTTTTCCACTTGGTGGATAATTTGCTTGATCTGCATGACTCTTACCGATGCAATCTTTTGGGAAGTTGTTAGCTCCTTTATCTCTACTTAGATAAATAAATGAATCAATTTGTTTGTTAATAGGATAAAATTTTCTATCTTTTCTTTTTGTCTTATCGTCTTCTTTTCTTCTGCCGTTCATCTGACAATTCCAGATGAAAAAGTATTCTGAATTTGAATAATTCTTTTTATATGTTTCAACATCAGCATCAACAATATTGCTTCCATCAAATGAAAATCCAAATCTTCCACCACGTGGTTTTTTATCAGCTCCGTGATATTCATTAAGTTCGATTTTAGATGCAAAACCTTTGCCAGCTACAGGGCAATTAACAATTGTAACTTTATCGCCTAAAACATCTCTTACTATTTTAGAAAATACATTCCAGTCTCTTTCGTTAAGTTGATGCTCGTGAACTGGAGAAACATACCAAGTAATATCAGAATTAGATTCAATAATAGGCTTAAATCTCATTGCTTCACTTTTTACAAATGAATGTTGAGCACTAGAAAATTTATGATCATCTCTCCACGCAAAAGCTAATCTAATAAAAGGTGCTCGCTTAGATGCTGCTAGCTCTTGGATAATTGGTAGATTATCCCATACAGTTTTTCTATAAGTATCATCCTCCATTACTCTAGTAAAAAATCCAGCTCCCCAGCCGTTGGGATGTTCTTCCATAATTACTTTTCTAAATTTAATTCCAGCTAAATAATCTAACCCGTATCTCATACTATTTTGTTTTCTAATTGCTTTAAAAGTTGTGCTTCTGCTCTTCGTCTGTTTTCTAGTTCTGGCTGCTTAGATGGAAATTCATCTAAAAATTTAGATAATCCTTTCCAATCAAGATTTTTTATATATCCCCAAAGTGTTGGGTATTCTAAATGCAAATTAATACCTAGATTCCAAACTATAGAAGCAATTGCCGTTTGAGCTTGAGCTGGTAAATCTTCGAATCTTTTTCCAGTAATTGCTTGGAACCTAAGAGCAAATGTTTTAATTTCTCTTTCTTTCATGGCATTATCAAGCGTGATCGCTTCATGAGTGCTAATCATCAGAGGATTTTTTAATAAAAATTCTGCCGCTTCTGTTTTTATTTTGTTTGCGTATGGAATTAATTTTTCTTTTAATTCTTTAGAAATTTTTAATTGCTGAATTTGCCAAGGACTTTGTTGTCCTAAATCAATTCCAGTTGCAATAGTTACACCTGAACGTCCTAATATTTTTCCTTCTTTATTTCTAGGAATATAGCCGCGCAAACTAAAGCCCTCTTTAGAGCTTAAGAATCCCCAGTTTATTTTATTCATTTGCGTTTTAATTCTCTCAAGATTTCTATAGTCTGATCTTGCTTGTGCTCGATCCTGACTGCCCAGTCCTGCAATGCAGTTGTTTGAGACTTCAAAACCGCTATATCTCTTTCTTGATTTTTTGTATCGCTATATAGCTGTGCTAGTTGTCCATGTATATAAATTACAAATCCTGAAACAGCCATCAATAATACTGATGCCATCCCTCTTACTAAAATACCTAACCAATATTTTAATTCCTCTGATTGTTCACTAGTCATTACGCTGCTGTGTAAAACCCTCCTAACGACATCCCACCAGAGCCAGTAGCAAAGTTGGAACCATCAAATTTGTAAATATCCACTGCGCTAGTGCCTCCATATTGCACCGAACCGCAAATAGCAACACCACCAACAGCCATATTTACAGAAGCAACAGTAAAACGCGCATCTGTAGTAAATGGCAAACTAACTGCAAATCTATTCCCAGTTACAGTTATGTTAAAATTTGTGTTCACTCTCCAAACTATAAATTTTCCAACTCTCCAATAGTCACCAAAAGTACTGCTAAAAGTCATTGACATACCTGCTACTGGTGTGAAAGTTGGAGTGTATGACGTAGCACTTAAAGTATAAGAAGAACTAAAAATTGTTTCTAGCAGTGTTGCTACGCCCTCCATTGTTGCGTTTGCATTTCTAATAGGATCACCAAAAGCCATTTAATTTTTTCCTTTTATGGTACTTGTCTAGATGTTGGATCTTTATCGTTTATATAAAGTCTTAAAATTATTTTCATCTTTGTTACTTCAGTATCATCTTGATATATCTCACGTGATTCTATTAATCCGCGATATGGTTCAGCTCTTCTAAAGTGTTCACCTTGTAAAATATCAACAAATGCTCCGTTGTAACTTGGCAATGCTGCCTTTGCAGAACTTCCGAAATATGAAGGCAATTCACTATGTAATAACTCTACACAATCAAATAATTTTAAAGTTTTAAATCTGAAATAAGGTAGTTCAAGCTCTACGTATATAGGCGGTTCTGAAAACGCACGAATGTAATACTCAGTCATCGCAATTGCATCAGCTTGAGCCGCTAAAAAATCAAAATTACTATCGGCAAGTGTTCTTTTGCCGTAAGTAGAAAAACTTGTAGAGAGCAAAAATGTATAATAATCACTAAGTCCGTTATAAACTTTTACAGAACCTAAATAATCTTTTACTTCTCCAGTTTGTGCAGATTTTCCAAAGTCTTGATATAGTGGTGACTGTTTATATTTAATCTCAATATCATTTACTACTGAATCAATGTTAGATTGAAATACATCTAATACCTTACAGTCATCATCAGATAATCTAACAATTGGAGCTGATGGTATACCCCATGACCAAAGACCAAATCGTTTTGTATCACTTGGCAATTGATTAACTAAAGGCACTAATCTAGTTGCTGTATTTTTACAGATTTTTGCTATAGCTTCTTCTATTGTGTCACTAGAAATAAATCCTGCTAACGATTTATGCATCCTAAACTCGTAAGGATTTATTAAAACTGCTGGATTTCCACTAGATGTATAAGTATAGCTATAGGTAGAATCTAGCAATGAATTAGTCCATGCCGTGCCGTCCCATATATGTAAAAGCAATGCTGTATTATGCCAAGCATTATCTAAGTTTATGCTAGCATATCCTGTGATTGCTCCTGATGATGAATCTCTAATCCCAGTGCCAGAACCTAATAAATCTAGATTATTAAAAAATTCAGTAAACGTATTATTAAAGTTTTTCTCAAGTTTGATTTGATTGACTGCGTAGCCTGTTCTTGAATCTACAGCACTTGTTGTATTAGACCACTTAACAGTAAAAATAGCCCTTGTAAGTTCCGCTGCGGTTCCTGCTTTCCAATATGAACTTTCGCCTTGTTGAGTAGTTCTTAGTAAAGTTGCGACCGTGCCGCCGCTTTTTGCTTTCCATTCAAAGTTTGCATTATCTGCAGTAACTCCTAAATAGTAAGATTTAGAACTATCCAATAGTATTGGTCTTTCTAGCCAGAATTCAAGCTCAGTAACTGGTAATGCACCACCAGGGGATGAAACTAATCTTTTAACACTTGATTCTACTACCTCATTGCTGCCATTTGTTGAAGTAGCACTTAATATGCGAGCCGAAATATTTAAATCTCCAGCTGCAGAAGAAGAAACTCTAATTGTATAACCAGTGACTAAATGACTAACTCCTCCCAAGTCCAGAGGTGCTATCCATTCATTGCCAGAACCTAACGCAACACCTGTAGTATTAGTACCGTAATTTGAAATTGTTGCTGTTGTCGGGCTTGAAGCTGATGCAATTGATTTATATCCGTTTGTACCTTTTGCGTATAGAAGAGTCGCACCAGGATTAGTAAAAGTAGTTCCCATGCTACAACAATATGCAAATGTTGCTTGCTGTGTAGGTGTTGTAATTGCATCAACTAAGTATAATTTTGATTCTCCTCCTGCTCCAATCGGTAAAGGCAATCTTACGCCTACACTAGAATCTGGAGCATTTGGAAATAAAACTTTATCAATTGTATATCCAACTTCGCGAGCTGGAATATTAATACTAGCTATATTAATGCTAAGCGTATTTTGTCCACCCCTTCTTGCTTGCCAGTTAAGAATTGTTCCTTTCCAAGCTGTTTCAGATGTCGGCGGCAAAGTTCCTATATCAGTTGAGTTTGTTTCTAGAAACCATACTTTAATATCTTGATTTGCTATAGTTTCGCGAACTAATAAATCTGAAAACCTTCTTTCATATCCAAAACTATTTGGAGAATCATCAAGAGTTAATGTATTCGTTTTAGAGGTTGGGACAAATTGCCCCATTGTTACACCAACCGAATCTAAAGATTTTATAATTGGATAAACTGGTGTTGTAGTAGTCCCTCCTATTATACGGTTGGTTAAAATATGACTTGTAGTCGTCCCAGTACTTTTATCTTTTGTAGTGAGTTCTACTACTATAAATTGATAAATCGAAGATACTGGCATTAAATTAATTCTTCAAATGTAACTGTTATATCATTAGTATTTTCTAGTCTTCGACTTGTAGAAAAAGAAATTGGGAAGCAATGTAAACATCTAAACCCTAAAAGAGTTTGATGATATGATTTTGTATACATGTAAATACTGTTGTTTCTTCTTAGTACAATGTTACTTAAGAATGAATTTAAAACTGAATCGCTTAATCCTCTCCATGTGAACGTAAACTCATAAGCTGATTCACGACTATTTACAGAATTTTGAACTTTTCTAATAGATGCAGGATTTTCAGGATCTCTATCTAAATCAAACCATGAACCCGCAAAAACTCTATTGTAAACTGTAGTTGGTGTTATTGTACTTGATAACTTCAATTTCAATCTATCAAATGACCTAGTTATTGTTTGATCGCTATCTGAATTTGCTAATTCTGCCGTAAATAGAGCATCAGTTCCTCTAACACCATATAAAGTTTTAGATGCGAAACTTGTACTCGTTCCAGCGTAAACCGTATAAGCTCCAGGGCTAATAGATCCCTCTACGCTTAATTGTGTTGAACCTCTTTTTTGTAATCTATCTGCTCTTGCAAGAATTAAGTAATCTATCTTTTGTACTTGAGTTGATGAGTATTGTAATAATTGCTCTATAACTGTACCGCTTCTTCTAATATCAACATCTCTGTATCCATTAAATATTGGATAATCTATATATCCTGTTCCTGCACTGAAAGTACTTGTATCTAATAAATTAGTAGTTGCGAAAACTAAATTGGCTGGCACTTAATAAATCTCCTTGAAAGATGCTGAGATTGTATTCTTATTAAATCCAGATGATTCAATTGCAAAATCATTTAAAGTTAAGCAATGGATTAGTTTCTTATTTTGTAAGATTGCATTATTGGTAGATGTATATAAAAACACTCCTTCATTTCTATGTCTATTATCTAGAACTTTTTGGCAGAACTCTACAACTTTAGCATCTGACACTAACTTCCACTTTATTTCATGGATTATTTCTGATTCACAAGTAAGACCTGTAATTCTTGCCCCGCTGCTATAACTTTCATCTGCATAATTATTTTTTTCAGATGTTTGAATATCATCCGGATCTATCCCAATATCAAACATATTACCAAGAAATATTTTAGAGAAAGTAATAACTGTAGATGTTACGTTATCGCCAAAAATTACCCACCAGTATCTATATGATGCAGTGGTTGTAAATGTTTCGATATAATCATTAGATTTAGTTCCTAAAAGAGTGGTTGTATTTACTGCTCTAGTAAAGATTACTGTTGCCGTTGCTACGTTATTAGTATTACTTGCTCTTAATTCTAAAGTGCTTAATGCAGTTCTTGGTAGTAAATCCGCTCTTGCAATCGCAAGATAATTTGCAGTTAGTGGAGCATTACCTAAATCGAACTGAACTAAAGGGTAATTATATCCAGTTAATTTTGTAAAATAATGCCTTAGCCCAAATCTACAATTTTCTTTTCTTTGATTTGTAAAAGTATCTGATTGTTGAGAACCAGATAAATGAGCCGCTGTAATAGTTTTGCATAATTTAGGGATTTCAGGAGTAAGGATAAATAAATTAGTCATTATCTAGCCACCACACTATTATTACCCTGCCCGACTCTTGTTACTTGCTCTAATACTTTTTTATCTTCTGAGCTAGTATTAACTTTGACATTAATTTCAACATCTTTCCTATCTGGAATTTTGCTAATTTCTTCGGCAAATTTTTTAGCCTCTTCGCTCTGTGCGGCAAAAGGAAATTTTTGATTTTCTAATTGTGCTAGTACTGGTAACAATTGCTGTGCAGTTGCATTAGTTAGAGCTTTAACAGAAGTAATACCGTTATTTTTTAATGCTTGGTAGATCTGCTCTGCTTCTTGAGCTGGAATTCCAAGAGCTAACATTCTAGATTTTAATTGCTCTAGTGTTTTATCTCCAAGCTCTCCAGCTTCTGCACCTATATCTTGTAATGCATCAACTACCGCACGACCTCCAGATGCTCCCGCTGCCTTCATATTATTAAATGCATCAAGAACTTTTCCTATCCCGTCTGGAATTCCTTTTTCTGCAGCTTTTGCGATAGCTCCCATTTGTGCAACTACTTCAGAAGCGGATAATTTACCGTCTAGAAATGCATCTACCAAAGCCCCTTGTAGTTCTTCCACTGATTTACCAGTAGTTTGTATTAATATACCTAAGTTGTTTAATGAACCACCTATATTATTAGCAAGTGCAGCTCCTACCAGTCCAGATAATTGATCTAGATCTCCAGTTAGTGCAGCAAAGGCATTACCTACACCGTTAAAAGCGTTTTGAGCTGTAGATTCAAGAGTATTAAAAAAAGTAAAGAATGCAGAACTTCCGAAATCTACATTTCCACCAAATGGGGTATTTCCTTCAAATACTAAATCGTTAATCTTCTTAAGCTGCCCATCTACTACGACACTTAATCTATCTGCGTCGAAAATATCAGCAAAGAATTTATCAATTGATTTTCTTGCTTTTGTTCCTGCAGTGTCTGCATTAAATGATTCACTTATTTTAGCAATAATTTCCCCTACAAGTGATCCAACTTGTCCTCCAATTTGAGCACCTGCAGGGCCTCCCAAAACTGCACCAATACCTGTACCAATAGTAGAACTTATACTCGTAATTAGTTCTTTTGCGCCAAGCTTGCCGCCATTAATGGCAGAAGAAATTAGACTAAATGCATCTTCAAAAGCAACTGATAGCCCTTTATAAAGATCGCTGCCCGAATCTGCAAAAACTCCTGAAAACACCTCTCCTAAAGTTCCTGCCGCATCTTCAGAATCTTTTTTTACATCTTTAAGGCTTTCTGCAACTTTGCGACTATTTTCAGAAATACTCTTTAATGTATCTGCTGAAATATTGCCAGTTGTTGTTAGTTCTTTTAATGCAGTAGTAAATAAATCGCTTTGAGTTCTAGCATTATCGACATTGGTTTTTGCTATTTTTAACTCGTCATTAAATAAATGTTGTGCATTCTCTGCAGTTAAGGTTTTGTCCTTAAGCCCCTGTAAGATATTTTTATATTTATCTGAAGACTCAAGGGTTTTTAAAATTTCAGTGTTGTAATCTTTTAATTGTTTTTCTTGTTCTTCTTGAGATTTCTTTAGCTCATCAGCAGCTTTTTTAGCTTCCTGATCCTTCTTAGCTTTCTTGCCTGTTTCATCTCCAGATTTAATAAAAGCTGCTGTGTTTGTTTTAACCTTAGCTTCTAATTCATTCAGTGATTTTCCATGGTCTTTAATAACCTTAGTAGCTTCTACTGAAGTTGAATTAATCTTCTCTAATTTCGATTTAAAATCTGTTAGTGGAGTGCCTGATTTTACTAAGTCGCTTGATAATAATGCGGCTTGTTTCTTTAAAGTTATTATTTCTTCACTGGTCTTAGCAAAAGTAATAGCTGTGTTAATTTGCCCAAGTTTATCTAATGCAGTTTTATTTTCTTTTGCTGCTGCTGCAGATTTATATTGTTCAACTGTTAATTTTTGTAGCTCATCCGCTGACTTAATTATTCCGTTAAAGTTAAATATCCCTCCTGTAGTATTAGATAGAATTCTAAATCCATCTATTACTTGTGGAATATATTTAGTTCCTAAGTCAATTAGTTTACCTGATAAATCAACTGTAACACTAATTATCTTTCCTAGACCTGATGCAAAATTTTGGAAATCAACTTGTTGTGCTAAGTTTGCTAATTTCTCTAATGCTATATTTAAATCTTTGTTAGTTGAAATTGCGACTGTTGCTTGATCGTATGCATTTTGTAGTCCTGCTTTGAATTTATCTATATTATCGGCGGCATCGTTTGTAACATCCCCTAGCTCACTTTGCTTTTGAGTAAGTGCAGAAAGAACCGCTTCTCTAGTAGCTTGAATTTTTGCTTCTTCTGTTAACTTATCAACAGTAGTACCTATAGAATCAGCAAATTTTTGATAAGCTTTCTCGTTGTCAACAGTTATACCGATATTCTTTAATGCTTTATCGTTACCTCTTAGTAATGAATCGGAAAGTTTATCCAACCCTTCGGTTGCACTGCCGCCCGTAACATCAGCTAAACTTCTAGCAGCTTTTGCAACTAATTCAAACTGACTAGGATCTAATCCGCCTAATAAAAGTTCATTAGCTTTTTTCATTGCATCGACTTTAGGGATTGTATCTCCTAAAGCTGATGAGAATTTATTAATTAAAGTATCTGATGAAACACCAGCACTTTCGGAAAGGTTATTAAAGCTTTGTGTTATGTCGTCAACTTCTGACCCTCTAGCAATTGCATCGGGTAATGATGATAAAGCGCCAGATAATTGTGATATAGCCTCTTGAGCTGCTCCAATTCCTACACCAATTGAAAACCCTGCAAACAGATCGCCAAGTAACCCGCCCGCTTTTCCTGCTGTTGTTCCTAGATTGTCGATTGCATCATCAACACCTTTAAGTCCAGAAATTGCACCTGTGGTATCGACTTCAACTTCTAACTCAAGTTTATTGTCGTTTCCAAATGCCATTTATTTTTTTTGACTTCTAATATAGTTTTGATAATTTCTAAAAATTGATTTCATCTTAAAGATAATTTCAGGCTCTAATTCATTAAGTCCTGATTTCTCAAGATAGTTTTCTATATACTTTGAATAGCCTGATTCTTCCTTTAGAACTTCGACTGTAATAAAAGCGTCTACGATATTCTTTATTTGAATACCGTCTTTGCTTTCTAAAATGTCCTGTATTTCGCATGCATTTTTAAAGCAAGCTGGAGCACGTTTATTAATCGAATAAATTTGATAGCAGTTGCTACAATTTAAATTAGGTTGATATAACGATGAAGTTAACAACCTTTCTATTCTTCGGTTTCGCTCTCGCTTTGCGTTATCAGCTTGTCCAAAAAACCGCCTGCCTTTAGCACTTCAGATGCCCAAGGAGTAATGAAAGTTTTTACCAAGAATAGAAATTTAATTTTCTTTGCTTTGTATAGTTCTTTAATTTTGTCTGCTGTTAATTGTTCATCGTTGAGTTTTAGGACTCCTTCGATAGATTCTAGAGCTTCCATTACATGATCTGTAAGCTGGTTTAAATCAATACTAGGAATTTTACTTTCTGAATAATTAAATTCCGTAAGAATTGCGGCTGCAATAAATGCATCCTTTGGTGCAAATGGTCTAAATTTAAAAGAGACCGAATCTAACTTAACTACGATATTTGTTTCTTCTTGTATTTCGAATTTCATATTTGTTGTAAATGGGCTAGTCAAAAGCTAGCCCTTAAAACCTTAAGGAACCTAAGCTAATAGTGCAGTAGAACGAGTATTAACAATTTCAAAATAAGGATAAGTACTAGTCATACCTGTTGGGTTTGCAGATGCTTTACTTATTTTGAAAGTTAAAGTAACTGGATTTATACCAGGACTTGATACGCTATATTGAGGTGCCGATACTAATTGCATTTGAGGAATGTATATATCTAAAGACCTAAAAGAACCTGTCCCGATTTGTGAGCCTGTAAGAGTAAGTCTACATTTCTTAGTAGTTTCTAAATCCCAATCCCCAAATTGCGTTAAATCTGGAAGCTCTTTTAATCCAATTGTTAAAGTTCCCTCAAATAATCCATCGTTAATAGGTGCTGAATTACCTAAGCTGTTTTTAATCTCATTTACAGTAGTTTGAGGTCTTGTTAATGATAACTCATAAGAAGTTATATTTAGTTGGTTGCCTCCTGCTAGTGCACCTGCAGAAGTATTATTGATCCAGAACTTATCATCAAAAGCTGCTGTCACGTTTTCATTTCCAGTTCTTGCAGTTGAGGCAGTTACAACAGCGTAAGTATTTACAGCTGACGAATGTTCAATATCGCTTGCAACACCTTCAAAAGATGCCTCTAATATTCCAGGAATTGAACTAGTTCTAATAGTTGCTGAATTAATTGCAACACTAGGGAATTCAATAGTTCCTGCATCTGTAGCAGTAAATGCCATTGTTAAATATTTAGCATTTAAAGTTGTATTATAGGTAACAGTCTGGCGATAGTCGTTTTGCCCGACTGTGATCATCGCGGAAATGCTTGCAGTACCCATCATCTGAGCAAGAAGAACATCAAAGTTATTGTCAAAACCCACATCCATAGTTAAAGATACTGATGGCTGAATCTGTCCTCTTGTGAAGATAGAAGCCATTGCATTACCTGTGCCTATTTCTCTAGAAACTATTTCTGTGACGTTATCACTAAAAGAAATTTCAGCTGGTAATCTATTACCCGCTCCTACCGCAACCGCTGTTCCCCAAGTAGAGGAAACCTTAACCCCTGTAACTGTATTTGATCCTGAAACTGAACCCATTTTTTGAAATCTCCAAAAGAAAAAACCAGCTTTTTAGCTGGTTTGTGAAAAATTAAATTTGTTTTATCTATTCGTAAGACTTAGCAAGATAAGAATAACCACCTTGCCATACTGACTTATTGTCTAATTCTACGATTCGAGGTGACAAAATGCCCGACATTGACCAATATCTAACCGTATTATTCCATTTACTCCCTAGCTCGGTTCTTACCAAGACATCTATTAACTCAATAGTTGATGTTAGCTTTCCAGCGTTCCATTCAGTATCGGAAATATCTTTTTCTAAATAGTAAGTAAATTCAACATCATATTCATATAATGATGCTGTTGTAGCTGTTGCTCTAGCTTCTGTATCTAAAGCTCTTCTTGATATAACTAACTTTACGAAATTGATTTTATTTTCATTGTCATACAAATAAGCAATTTCTGTTTTGCTATTTAGTACTGCAGTAATATCAAAAGTATAAAAATTCTTCGTGATTGCTTGTATCTGCGAGTTATTAGCAATCTTAGTTATCCATGCGGTTTTTACCGCTTCTGTTGTCATTTATATAGTAATTATTGCGAATCCTGAACCTGTATCTGTTTTAGTAGGTACTGCATCCTGAGAACTTTGATATTCGATTTTTAAAGATTCAAATAAACTTTTTGCTTGAAACTCGTATCTATCAGATAGTTCCCTAAACTCATCATTTCCAAGTTGTGATTCCCCTAGCATTATAATGCTTAGAGTTTTTAATATAACAACTAACTTTAAAGAATCGTGTCTGTAGATTAATGACCATTCAAATTGTTGCGATCGTAAATTTGATTTAACTATTTCAATCGCTGTATTTAAATGAAGCTTGAATTTTGACGAATCAGAGTAAAGCCCAATGTGTGGATATACACTAGTTAAATCTGTGAAAGTTACGTTTAAGGGTTTGTTTTGCCCTCTTACTCTTTGTAATGTAATTGGTCTTGTAACTGTTTGAGTTTGCCCCGATGTCTTTAATAAGAAGTTAACAGAGGCGTAATAGATCCAATCTGCCGATTCATCAGTTGGATTTGGATCTATAATTGCGGGAACTGTGAAAGTTATTTTACTTTCGCCAGATCCCCAAGTTGTTGAAGCAGTTGCAACCGCTCCGCTTCCTGATTGAGATTGTGGTCTAGTTGGACGGTCTCTAAATATATACAGCGTTGCCGCTTCTGCGGGAATACTGATTAGAGCTTCATCATCTATAATTGGCTCAAATATATAATTAAAGTCTTGTCCAAATGGATACATTTATTTTCTCTTTTCAGATTGTGTTCGGTCTGCGTTTTCAGCGATTTTATCAGCGAACTTTTTAATTTCGTCTTGAGTTACCCGCCCCTCGTTACCGCTTTGTCTTGCTTGCTCATTACTGACTTTTATTAGCCATTCATGGGCTTTTCTTCTATTTTCGTCGCTGTGATTAACCATCGACAACAACTCCTTTAGATTTAGCTTTAGCTACTATTCCCTCAGCTGTCTTTTGTGCAGCTGCGACGCCTTTAGCTACTTGATCTATGAATGCAGAAATCTTTTGATGTTCTGGATTTTTAGGATCTAGGTTTGCACAACCAACCAAGGTAAAATTAGGCTTTTTTGAGTAATGAAGCACATGATCTTGAGTACCGAAAACAGTATCAATATTTAAGTAAGTATCGTCTTCTCTTTCGTCTAATGACCCGCCAGTTACGACATATTGCCTTTTAACTTTAAAATGAACGTATGGATACTTAGGTAATTCTTTTTCTTTACTCATATTTTTATATTTTTAAAACAAAAAAAGCCTCTAAGTTTCCTTAGAGGCTTATCAAATAAGCCAATCTTGTTAAAGATTAGATTTGCGATCTGACTATTACTCCTGCAGCATCGTTGTATTCTCCAACTTGATACCACATTATAGTTTTAATTAACTGTGTAGTTTTTTCAAAAGTTGCTTCTTCTGAAATGCTAGTTTGGAAAGTAGGAGTTACTCCTTCATCGTATAATGCAGCGATTGCATAACGAGGCGCAAATACCAAACCTAAGAAATCATCAGGAGTTGGAGCTACATCAATTGCAACGTTTTTAGAAGCAAATATATCTATTCCAAATAATTTACCTCTATATCCTGGCGTTGGCTCATTTCCGCTTAATCCTTCAAAGGTGAAATCAGGATTTGAGTAGAAAGAACCAGTTGCTGCAATTATTGCAGAACCTAACTGATAAGCTTGTTTGTGTGATAGTACACCAACAACTTCATCGGTTGGCATATTACCCGCTCTTACTAAGTAAGCTGCTTCCATAACTTTATCAACTGTTAAAGATGCTACTGTTGTAGTGGATTGAGAAAATCCAGATGCAAGAGCAAGACAATCTAAATCAAATTTCTGTGCAAGTGCTGCCGCTTGTAATCTTGCATGTCTTTCAAAATTAGCACCGCTTGCATATTTCAATGCTTCGCCTGTTGGCTCTGTCATTGCAACTGCTTTTTGCATTGTTAGTGTTACTTTAGAGTCAACAATAGCGTTAGCTGTTGCTGCTACTCCTTCCGCAACTACTGCAGCTGTTGCAGTTCCAGATTTAGGTAAATCTAGTGTTCTTGAATTAGGATTTGCTCCTAATGCAAAAGGTGCAACAAGTCTAGGCATGATAGCCGCACCTAGAAACGGATCTAAAATCTTAGCATCAATTGCAGCTGCTAAGGTTATGTTGTTAGCATAAGTAGTCATTATTTAAAATCTCCATAAAAAAAGGCTACGTAATGCAGCCTAGTAGTGGTTAAAAATTTGTTTGTTAAATCTGTTAGCCTAAAGCCGCCTTCATTGCTTCAGGATTTTTTCTAAAATATTCTGTTCGTTCTTTTTGAGACCAGGTATCAAAGCCTGCTGGTAGAGTATTAGCGCCAACTGCTCCCATTTTTTCAGTATCCTTTTTACCGCCTGAAAGGTTTGGATTCTTTGCCATGTGTGGGTAAAGTTCGATTAATTCGTTTACATACTCATCTACAGTCATTAGTTGTGCAGGTTTTGTTTTACTGTAGAGTGGTTTTCCATTTTCACCCTTAATAAAGATATTTCCGTCTTCATCAACATCAAGATTATCTCTAATTTCTCTTTTTAATTGAGAATGTGCCGTATCGACAAATTTAGAAGCGTGATCGCCAAACACTTTATTAACTACTTTAAGCTCCTTATTTTCTGATATTAATTTACTAGTTAATGCGTCTTTATCTTCTAATTCTTTTTGCAGATTCTTTCTAAGCTCGCTTACTCGTTTTTCTAATTCTGTTTCAAACTTTTTAGGATCTCTATTTGCAGCTTCAGCGATTAATAAATCTCTTTCTTCTGCTTTTGCCCTTAACGCTTCAATATCAACACCTTTAAATTTCTTTTCGTAATCTGTAAGTTTAGCTTCGAAGTTTCTCGCTCTTTCAATTGCAGCATCTAAATCCGCTTTACTTACTGAATCAGTTGGTTGACTGTTTGGTTGCTGATCGCTTCCACTCATTGATAGCCTCTTTTATTTTATCCTTTATGTTTACTACCTGAACTTTAGAGAATCCAAAGAACGGTCTAATCTTGTTATTAAAACTTGCTTTTAAAGCTTCTTTAGTAGTAGAAAATGAAATTGTGCCAACTAATTTATCGGCTTGCTCTGACACATTCGATGTTAAAGCCGCTAACATTGCACCTGTATAAGTAAGATTAACGTTAGTATTTCTTCCTGTATCTCTTTTTCTTTTTGCGTATTCTGGCGTGTACGGTTTGAATTTACTTCCGCTTATATCTAAGCCTCTTAATGTCCTGCGTGTAATTTCTTCAGTCGCATCGAGTAAAGCTATTGATAATTTTTTATTAATTTCTTTTCGAAGATTTGCATCGTTATTGCTAAAAGAAATCTTATTTTTAAGTTTTATTCCCATAGCCTAACTCTTTGGCTCTTTCTTCTGAAATCGGTCTTAAATGATGTCTACAATTGTAACCACCTAAATAAATCGATGCGGGAATTCCTTGTTTATTGTCCCACTTGTTTATTTCTTCTTGAGTGAAAATCTTGCCAACTTTAGAAGCACAAAACGGTCTAGTTAGTTTGTCTTGCACTCCAACGTATAGAAATAATTTAAGCCCTAAGTCTTTAGCCTTTGCCATCGTTACAGCTCTGCTAAATCCAAGAGATGCCGTATTTAGTTCGGTTTTTATATTTGCCACCGTCTTAGGAGTGAACTCTTCTATTAGTTCATTAACCTTTGGCGCTTCACCTGTTACAACTTGACGCATTACAGCACTTGATATTTTAGAACTCATGTCTGTAATTTTGTTTTCGACTAATGACGAATCAAATTTAATTAACTGTTCTGTTACTGTTACGTCTAAATCAGTATATGTAAATCTTTTACCTGAGCTTTCAATTAAATCAGTTCTAATTATCTCTAACTGGTTGCCATAAATTTTAGTTATGTCATTTAATAAAGAGTTTAAGCCTAATGACTTTAAACTAGACATTAAAGAACCTAACGCCCTAGCAACTTCTAACGTCTTGCGGTCTGGATTTTCTAGATTTCTAAGTATTTGTTTAATACTTCTTTCTAAGAAGAATTTTAATCTATCAGAAAATACATTTATATCAGAATCAAGAACCCTTAATTGAGTCTTAAGATTATTTGATTCCTTATCCATTTAGTTGGCTAACTATAGAGTCCCTTATATTAGTGTCTGTATTGGTATCAAAATTTGTTTTTTCAGCTTCTGCCTTTAATGTTTCGGCATCTGAAAGATTTAAGTGTTCAATCGCACGTTTTGCCATTTCTCTGCGAACTCCCATAACTTTTACAAGTTCATCTTTGAACGCCTGCCAAATAGCAATTTCTTTATCAATATCACTCTTATTTGCATTTGGTGTAATTGATATACTTTCCTGTAAATCTATATTTTTAAATTTACAATAGATTCTTAATGCTCTGTTTGTTAATTCTTCTACTTGCTTTGCCGCTGCTTGAACAGATTGAATAAAATCGTCTTTCATTTCTGCCTGAGCTTCTGCGCTCATTGATTCTTTTGAATCACTTGATAATGAATAGACCTGATTAAATGCTGATTTGAAAAATCTTGAAACAGATGCGTCTATTCTTGATGCTATTGGTTCTATACTCGTCGGTTCAACCGTTGTTACAACTGAGTCTTTAGGTAGAAACGTTGCTAAAAATACGCCCATTTCTAACTTATCTTTATTTTGTAAATCGCCTGCAACAAAAATTCTTTGGAAAGATTGGGCATTTATTACACACGATTCAGTACTCATGTAGTTATAAATTAATAATGCTTGCTCTTTTGCTCCTGATAACCAAGAATCTTGATTCTCAATTGAAACTATTGGAACTTGTTCTAATTGAATAACTCCTTCATCTGATTTAGTCCAGCCACTGTCTAATTTACCTTTAGTTGATACTAAATCTTTATAGTAATAAGAATATTTTACCTCTTTACCCGACAAAACATCTTCTCTAGAAACTAAAACTAATGTTGGCTTTTCTTGTAGTGTAGACCTAGGTTTTAGTTCTATATATTCCTGCCTAAATGATTGAAATTGACTAGGAGAGCTAGTTTTAGCATATGCCCAATCTTTAGCAGTAAGAGGATTAACAATTTCTAAAAATGGTCTTTCTCTTCGTTCTCTAGCCTGACCTAACGTAATAGCATTTGATTCAAATGAATCAATTCTAATTATAGGACGACCATAAAGAACATTATTAAAAGTTATGTAATCTTTAATAAAAGATTCTAATGATATGCCTGAACCAGTAATATCATTTAATTCTTCTTCTTTAATTGCTTTTAAAAGTTTTTCAGTCTGAATATTTTTAACTATAAACGAAACCCATCTATCGACAGATGGTTCAATTAAATTAAAATATCTACTACGTTGCATTCTAATTGCTCGTAGTTTTCTACCTTTCTGGTGTGATTCTATTTCATGAGACCATAGATAATCTGTATTGCCTGATAATACTTGATGATCGCCTTCGCAAAGATCTTTTAGTGTCTGCCATCCTCTAGCTTTAGCAGCATAGTAAGGATGATCATAAAATTGTATCTTTGCGTTCATTAATTAAAAATTAGTTCCTATAATATCGTTTCTTGCCATTGTGTCGTTAAGTGTACACTGATAAGCCCAATATTTCAGTGCGTCACCGTGGTGTGTATGTGTTTCGCCTTGTTTCTTTTCTAGTTTGCGAATACCTTGTTTCCAAACAGTTGCGAGTAAGCTTTTTCTAAGCAGTCGGCATTTCTTAGATATAAATAAAAGATTGTTTAGAAACAGTCTTTGTACTGCTTCAACTGATTCAGATTCAGGTGCAACTTGTCTAGCTGCAACGATTTCAATATTTCGATAGCCTAGTTTTTCTAGATTCTCTCTAATTGCGTCGTAATCACTACCTACAACTCTATGATTTTTAGAATGTCCTGACCTATCACCAAATATTTTTATCGGTGTATCTCTATAAGTTAGTATTGGGAATTTCTTATAAAATTCTATACAAGCATCATCTAACGCTGATAAATCTTGACTAGCTCCCAAAGCTCCGTTGCATTCATCTATAGCAACATATTTAAAGTCTCTAGATCCATTTTCTTGCACAAATGAAAGCTTTTGAACTGCAACCCATGCAACAGGGTTAGCATTAAAGTCAAATGTTAAATAAATTTCTCTGTAAGGCTCTGCCTCTTTGTTTTCTAAATCGTGCTTTTGTGGGAAATAGTTTGAGTAAGCCCCACCAGTAACAAGCGGGCAAAAATGCCCATATCTGTAAGATCTGATTAAATTTGGATTATGTCCGTAAGTGTCTTGTAATTCTGCTAAGTACTGATCCGTTACAAACGGGTTATCATCAGTCCAAAGAATGAATCTACGTTTCTTAATCCTAACACCTTCAACGACCGATATTTTGTAGTGGTCTCTAGGGTGTTCTGTGTTCCAGTCTGGTAAAGTTTCAGAATCAAATTCTTCTGCAAACTCGTTAATTCCTTGAGGTGCTCCGAATATAAGATACTGAGGAATATTAACTTTCTTATCTCTAAATAATCGCCCTCTTAAGTTTTGCCTAGCTACTCCGCTGTTAATTCCCGCTTCGTCTTCTGATGCGTGGGAATATTCAACGCCTGCTATTTTTTCAGGTGTTTCAGCACTTAAGAAATGGACTTCATGATTTGGTTCTTGATCCAAATAAATGATTTTTGGATAAGGACTTTTAACAACTTTGTAATCTGTTCCTTCACCTAAACCGTAGCTCCTTAAAATCTTTTGATAAGTGGGAATTGCCGTATCCATCACTTTTTGAAAAGTCGGCTCCATAAATGCGGAAAATAAACATCCTGCATTGTCTCTCACTCTATGATCATGCCACTGACACCCACCATGTGTTTTACCGCTCCCTAACCCTGCCGTAGTTGCTATTACACTACTTTCATGGTCGGTAATAGCTTCACCAACCCACCAAGCCGATTGAATCTTTATGATATTACTCATTTATCGTTGTTTGGTTTTTCACCAAAAACTAGCTGTATAATTGGCTTTTTAGGCTTTTCGTTATTATCAACAGGCACATTATCGCCATATTTAGAACGATTCATTCTAGCAATAATCCATTTTCGGTTATCGCACCTTAATCTAGATCTTTGTATATTCTCGTGATTTGTACGTTCCTCTCCATTTGAATCAATATAAGTGTCTAGAGAACTATCATCACCAATTTCGATTATTTGATCATGATAGTAATCAGCTAGCCCCATACGTGCGCGTGCGTAGTTGTTGGCAAAGTCTTCATGTTTTAGTACCCAGTCTCCTACAGTAGACCGATTAGGCATCTCTTCGTCTTTGCAGATCTTAAGTAATGATTCACCATCCCAAATCCTTCTGCATATTTCATGAGCTATTTTTTCCGAATACTTAGTCGGTCGCCCAATTTTTGCCATATAGCCCAAAAAAAGAAAGGCGGCATTGATAGGGTAGCCGCCAAGGATTGAATTTTAATTTAAGAAATAAATGAAAAATTATTAATTGAGATCTGTTGTATTGCTTGGCATGGTATCTTTTTGATATTCCATTAAATCAAATTTAATTAGCTGTCTTTCTAATTCGCACAACATTCTATCAAGTGCTTTACTAAGAGATTTTGACGATAAATTTATAGTTTTTGCTAGATCTTTCACTGATATTTTAGATTGTCCAAGGTAATATTCAGCAAAAGCCTTTGAATATATTTCCTCTTCTGTTTTATATACTCGTTTTAAACAAAGCGTGATAGCTGCGTAAATTGATTCAGGCTCTAAATTAAAGAAAGCAGGATTTTCGGGCGTTAAACCTCGATGTCTGTCAAAATCAGATGTTGATTTTATTTTTCCTGGCTTTGAGTACTGATAGTAACTCAAAGCGTGATAAACTGAAGGAAAATAAAAAGAATTCAATTCTTCCATAATAAATGTACCTCCATAGTTCGAAATTTTCAAGAAATTTTTTAATTATTTTTAAAATCTGCTTGCCTAACTTTTGTCTTAGCATATTGGGAAAATATTGTAAGCAATTTATATCTATCGCAAATTGCAATTTTCCTAATATTACTTAATACAGTTTCAGGTGAATTACTTATTAAATTCAAAATGCTATATAGTGATACAACTAAGTTATTATTATCAGATTCAATATCTTCAAATAAAAATCTATTTAGTGACTCTAATTCAATCTTAGCTTTCAAATTTAGCGGTTTTCTAGCTTTTTGGTCTAAAATTCGATTGTAAGTTCTAAATGCCTCTTCAATACAAGCTCTCCATAGTAAAACTTCTGGATTTTTTGGATCTCCTAAAAAATATTCTTCTTGATATGTATTTAAGTATCCATTACTTTCTAGTTTAGCTCTCGTTCCCATACAACTTGTTCAATCTCGGCTACTCTTAATTGAACCTCTTCTAATCTTTGAATAGCTATTAAATCTATACCTCTAGCTTTTTCTAAATCTATGATTCTTGTATTTAATTGCTTATTAGATTCAGCAAGTTTAGTAACAAGTAAAGCCATAGTATTCAAAGTTAAGTCCATCCTTTCAAAGTTGCGTTTGATTTTTCTCCTATCGTAAAAAGTGAATAAAATATCTATCGATAGTAGTAGCCCTAGTAAAAATTCTGGTGTTCTCATGTTAGTACTCTAACTCCCATTTGTTGTTAGTTTCTATGGCTGGTGCTTTGTAGTTAAGCGGGATTTCGTCCACAGCTATTAATTTGAAAAATCCGTTTTTATGAACAACGTAAGTTAGTTTATGTTCAAATCCTATCTTGTAAGCTTTTTCAGCTGCTTTTTTATGCAAGTAAAGCAGTTCTACCTTATTTTCAATATAATTTCTATCTGCGTGTAGATATATACTAATTAGCTGCTTAGGCATTTTACTGTTTTGACATTATTAAATATTCGCCTAAAAAATGTTCTAATATATTTTTAGAATAAGCGTATATCAGTCCCAAAGAAATTGTTGCTGGTTCGCCCCTAATTTGATGCGGCTCTAGTTTTTCTAATAGTTTATTGTAAAACTCCCTAGCCATTTGCTCTTTTATCTGCTCTAGTTCTTGGTCGGTAAATAAATTAAATGCAACTTGTTCCTCT
>CAZSXR010000011.1:0-1781 GCA_964611335.1 uncultured Pseudobdellovibrionaceae bacterium
ATCATGATGCTGAAATTATCCTACCACAATTTTACCATCTAAATACTCCAATAGTTTTAAAAGTGTTGATAAGTTCATTGAACCACCATCACCACCATTTTCATACGATTTCATACGGTCGATTGGTATGTTTAAATCCTTATTGATTCTATAATAACTGATACCTTTTTTAATCCTCAGTTCTTTTAGTTTGGCTCCAATTTGTTGCTCATTCATGATCTGGAAATTTAAAATTAAAATCTGGTTTAAATTCAATATTTGGGTCAATAGGAATCGGATCTTCGATAGGTTGTGAAGAAATAATTTCTATAATAACTTCATCATCTGGAGTGTTTGGAATTTTTTTTCCAAGCATAAATAGCGGAGGCATTATAATACATTCAATACGAGGTTCGATAGTAAAATAATCTCCTGGAGAATCTTTGGGAGACACGGATATTTTTCCATGAAAATAATACTTAAAATTCATTGTAATTAAATTGAATTACAAATTTATAACATATATTTTTATTGTGCAAATTAATTATTCGTCAATGTTGAACTTTTTATTTGCTTGTCTTTGGGATGGTGTAAAATAACAAATACCTTTGATTCCTTTACCAACCCACTTCATGAATTTCTTTCTACCCCAATGAAGTCTTTTATCTGCTTTACGTTTTTTTTTCTCTGATGCCATAATTTTACTATTTGCTTTACAAAAATATAACTTATTAATTTTATATGCAATAAAAAACCCGCCTAATTTGGCGGGCTTTGTTTATTTGTAAATAGATCAGTTTGCAGCTTACCATTTATTCATTTGGAACATTTTTTAAAAGATCAGAAAACACTTCATCAAAATCATCCTTTTCAAAAAACTTTTGATATTGGATTTTAATTTTTTCAATCTTTTTTGGATTGGGTTTTTTTTTGCTGGTTTCCATTTCCAGTTCCTTTTTTGTCAAATCAAAGTATCTTTGATTTATTACTTCTATTTTCATATAATTAAAAATTGAATTACAAATATACAAAAAACACATTTCCAAAGGTTATATTTAAACCTTTTCCGTTGTAGTTTTTGATTTTGATTTTCATACGAATAAATTTTTATTTATTTCTTTTGCTTCGATTTCCTTTTTTGCGCGCAACATTCGACCAAGTTTAACTTGATGCCCGTAGGACAATAGACATCCGTTTTTGTAACGTTCATCTAAATATTTTTGTGCGACACTAAAACTGTATTCGTCGTCAGCTTTTTGTTGTTCGTACCAATCAATATACAATTCTTTTAAATATGTGCCTTCTTCGTATTCTGCATCCCATGAATTACAAGTCATCATGTTAATTTGAGGGGTTTGCTTATTTCTTAGAGCCTAATTTGTTAGCCCAAGTTTTGAATTCGTGTGTTTCCTTTCCATCTATAAACCGTTCTGGCATGCCATCGGGCAAAGGTATGGAATTTAAATATAAACTAATGGATTCTTCTATTAGATTCAGAAGATTTTTTTTTTCTTCTGAATTAAGATTAATAATATTAATCTTGCCGTGTCCAGTCTTCTCTGATATTCTCGTTGCTATTATCTGTGTATAAGTCGTTTCCCACCCAAACCATGCATTAATCCCTGCTAATGTCCTCCTGGATCGGTCAATAGCAAACTCTTCTGTTGTCATTCTCCCGTATGTATATTCACGTGTAAGATTTTTTTGTTCCGCAAACATCCTTGCAAGGTCATTGGTAACTTCCATTGCAACCGTACCAGAGTTGATTCCGAATCTTATATTCATTTGATTTTTAATTTATG
>CAZSXR010000011.1:1881-18731 GCA_964611335.1 uncultured Pseudobdellovibrionaceae bacterium
AATACGGGCTTTACACTTGCCAGGAGTGGGAAATACTTTTGAATCTAAGTATAAAAGATTTAATTTAAACAGTCAATTATTATTTATGAACCGTTCATTTGAACGGTTTTTTTTTGGCAAAAAAAATCCAGACTTTAAAGCCTGGAATTATATATAAAATCAAATGAAGTATTTTATAATTCTTTACAGAAATAAACATATCTTGGGTTATTTTGGAACTTCCATAAACGCTTAGATATTTTCTTGAATCCGTTACGATCGAGCGCAGCAGCTAATATACGTTCGTTTATGTTGATTCCATAACTTGAACTCTTAATTTTAATTAAAATCTCGCTTGCTAACTTGAAATTATTTTCGTTATTTTGATCAAATGGATGATCTTTTTCATTTAGTGGCTGGAAATATTTCATTAATAGTTCTTCTTCCAATGTAGATTTTAAAAATCTTTTAGAAATTTCGTTTATTATTTTTGAATCCTCCATTTTAAACGCACTTTCTTTGTGATTAACTAAATATTTTACATGTCCCCAAATTAATCCAGAATCCAAAATATTTAAAAGATCTGTATTTATTTTTTCAACATGAATACAAAAATATCTTCGATTTTCAGTATCTATCAAAAAGTTCTTTTTATTGACAGAAGCCGTGAAACTTGCACGTCTTTTTCGAACTTTTGAATCACGTCTAAAAACTTTTCGATTTGAAACGAAAGGAGTTGAAATCACACCTTTAAGGCTGTTAAAATCTTTAACCATAATTTGATCTAGTTGATCATCTATGTTGATAAACCATTTTTCAGCTAAAAGATCTGCAGTTGTTGAATTGGTTATGTCTGGCTGTATATGTCCAACGAATAGCATTTTATCGACTGGACATAGTTTGTTTAAAAATGTTGTTTTTCCGATTCCTTGATTACCTGAGAGCGTTAAACATACTTGATTTTCAATCACACCATTGGCGCAAAGGTAAGAACTTATTAAATATTTTTTCATAAGTTTTGGAAATTCTTTTTTCATTGTCGTAATTTTTCCATTAATTGAAAATTCAAAGTCTTCAATTTCTAAACAATTACACAAACGTTCAATCCAATCAAATTTTTCAGGTCTCAAACTTTCAAAATATTCTGAAATTGGATTATATATTTTAACTGATTCCCTTTTGATTATTTGTTCTAAAGTCTTTGGACTTGTAGTAATTTCAAGCATTTGGAGTTCGTACCAAATTGAATTTAAACAAACATCATCCAAAATTTTCCATTCCTTAGAATCAGAATCCCTATATTCAAAATTTTGTGTAAACTCATTTCTGCGAAAATTATAATTTGATTCTAAGTATTTTACAATTTCAGTTAAATTTTTCATTTAATACCATGATTTTTTTTGTTTAACATTGGAATCATAGTAAGGCGCATCGGATGGATTGTAACCTAAATCAACTATCATGTTTTTATAAATTTCACAATGTTTGCATTTTGGTTTATCTATAAGTAGTTCTGGATTACTAATAATTGTCAAAAGTCCATAAACTTCATTTTCAAATATTTCTAAAAAATCTATGGTTTCAGAAATACAATCCAAAGTTTTTTCAATCACAAATTTCTGTTTATCAGTTAGTTGTCTAATTGCTAATAGATTTTCATAATATTTTTTTTCGTCTCTATTTTTTTTCAAAGTCGTTGCTAATGACTTTTCAAGCAAATTAACAGTTTCAACGTGTGGATTCATTTTTGTAACTGGTTAACTTTTTTAATGAAAAGATCAATTATTTGTTTAGCGTGACTATGGCACTCTTTCTCAGTCATTTGACAATTATTTGTCATTAGACTTTTATCACCAATTTTAATAATTCGATGAATTGTAAATGCCAATTCAAAGAAATCTACTTTGAAAGAACCGTTTATTTGAGGTTCTAAAAAGTAAGCTATATTTTTGTAAATGAAAGTGTTAGTCATATTGTAAATTGTATGTTTGAAAATGTTAAAAGCATTGTTTTAGATTTTAAAAATGAAACGTTTTAATCTTGTTTGTGATTTAATGATTTCTTGTGAAAATCGAACTTCATTAAACGTTGGTACAAATAACCAATAGATTTCTATTTCACATCCTATAATTTCAGGTAAATTGACTACTAAAAAATAATTCTCAGTAGTTAAACAATTATCTATAATTGAGATTTTTATGTAATTATTGTCCCAAATATGATCCTGAAAATCTAAATCATGCATTAACTCATAAATTGAATAATGCGAAAAACAAAATTCATTCATAGTATATTCAAATTATTTTTAACACAAAAATTTAAAAATTCAATCCTTGTAGTTTTAAAATTGCTTCTTCCAATAAATAGAAATTCATCATCATAATTATGACGATCATTTACTTTAAAATCATTTTTAAATTCTGATTGATCATGATACATTTTTGCATGATTTATAATTTTTTCTCTAAAGTCAAAATTTATGAAATATTTGAAAAATGTTTTAGATGCCGAACAAAGTCCATGATCTAATCGTGTAATTTCTTGAAAATCTTTATCATGTAAATTTTCCGAATCTAATTCACCTATTTCATCTAAAACAATTTCATAGAATGTTTTAGTTTTTGGTTTTCTAATTTCGTCTCTTTCTTCTGGAGTGAGACTGTCGAAATAATTACTCATTTGATTTAAAATTGAATTGCAAATGTATGTTATTTGTAGTTATCAACACAAACTAAGTTATTAACATTTATTTTTATATTTTCATTTATGTGTTGATAACCTATATATTTTAATAAATTTATAATTTAAATATTTTTATTTCTAAAAAACAGTCATTTGCCTACTACAAACAACTACATAAAAACGCTCAATATAACATGGAATAAATGTTTTTAGTGTGTAGTTTTGTAGTAGGCAAATTTTGTAATTACACTTTATTATTTTTTTTTTTACAAATTTTATAATTCAACAACTTTTGAAATATTTTTTACTTTTTTGCCTACTACATAACTACAAATAAAATATATAGAATTGAGCATTTTGAGAGGGTTTTTTGTAGTTTTTTTGTAGTTGGTTGTAGTAGGCAAAAAAACAGACAGTTTCATATAAAAAAAGTGTTTAAACATGCTAAAAACGGCGTTTTTTGATACTTTTTTTCAAAAATAATTCAAAAATAATTCAAAATAAATCAAAATAAATGTCTAAAATACATTCAAAAATATTATTTTAAAAAAAAAATCAAAAAAATATTGACAAATTGAAAAAAATATTAATTTTGTGGTATGGAAATCGTTCTAGGGGCTGGTTTATTACTTTTGATTGCTAAACTTGCAGGGTCTGCGAAGACTCTGCAAAATTTAATTTGGAAATACATTGATGTTGGAATTGATACCAAAAAAACAAATTTGAAAGAATTAGTTTTCAATTTAAAGATGGTTGCTATTAATAAAAATAAAGAGCAAGTAAAATTTAATTTTCTTAAAGCTGATGTTTTCTGGTATGGCAAATTAATTTCTAAAATTGATATTCAAGATGTAAGTCAGTCAGGTACTACCGTTTTTATTCCAGGTGGAACCGAATCAGAACCAGGAAATGTAGTTTTTAAAATACCAATCAGAATACAAAACCTACAAACAGCATTGGCAATTACAGAAGCTATTTCCGCAAAAAAAGCTGGTGAATTAGTTATTGATGCCATGATTGGTTACGGTGGAATGACAATAAATCACAAAGAAACCGTTAAAATTGAAATTCCTGCTGAATATAAATCGTATATTGATAAAATCATTAACTTATTCCGAAAATGAAATTAACTACTGATTATATTGGATGTAAAAAAAGTGATGTTGATTCTATCATTTATAGAGCAAAATATTTAATCAACAAACCAAACAATGAAAAGACTGTAAATTTTCCGAATGGAAATACAAATGACATTATGAGAACCATTATAGATATGGATTCTAATAATGATTTGATGTTAAATAAACATTTTGCAAAATTATTCAAAGGTGATTTAAAATATAAAGTATCGCTGGTATGGTATTTTATTAAAAATCAGATTGCCTATAAAATTGATCCATTTGGTTACCAATTTGTAAAAAGTCCGCAAAAAACGTACTATGACAAATTTGCAGATTGTAAATCTTATTCAATTTTTGCAGCTTCAATTTTTAAAAGTTTAGGTATTCCGTATTCTTATAGATTTGTTTCTTACTCAGATAGCAAAATACCTACTCACGTATATTTAGTAGTACATGGTAATAATTCTAATTATGTACTTGATGCATGCTTAAATGAACCATTTATTGAAAAACCGTACAAACATAAAATTGATTATATGCCTGAAATAATTTCATTATCTGGTATTAGTGGTAAAAGAAAACGTAATCCAGGAAAAAGAAAAGGAATAGAAGTCCTTAAAAAAATTCATAAGTTTGCCACAATGCCGCTAATGGCACCTGCCAAATTAACAGCGGCTGCTATTAGAAAAGTTGGTAAAGTAAAAAGAGGATCTAAATTTGATAAAGTTTTAAGATTCTCAGAACAAACACCATTCGAAAATGCTGCAGATTTTGTTGCAAGTAGAAAAAAATTCAAAATTGGTTCCATTGATACCATGTCAGAAGGCAAATTAAGTGTTGCCATTGCTAAACATCGTGCAGAATTAGAGCAAGATATTGTCGCTGGTATGCGTGGAATTGGCTGTTTAAAATGTCAACAATATCAAAATAGAATTGAAGTTTTGGCGGATGCTTTTCTAGAATTGGATCGTGGACAACCTGAAATGATTGGTTATGTTATTGAAGATGTTGAAAAAGGTGTTTACAATATTTCAGCACATACTGAACAAATTGGTTCCATCAGCGGCAAACGGTCAAAAGTTAAAAAATCTAGAGAAGAAAGAGACAAAAGCCGTGCTGATCGAAAAGCAAAAAGAAAAAAAGTATTTGCCAAATTAAAAACAGCTGGAACAAAATTTTTGAAAAAAGTTGGTGAGACAGCTAAAAAAGGATTAAAAGCATTTGCCAAATTTGCTACTTTACCAATGCGAATGACAGCAAAAGCTGTACTTGAAGTACTTTTACCAAAATCAAGTCCTTTCTTTTTGTACCTTTTTATTACAGACCATAAAGTTATTTCAAAATTACCTGCTAAAGTAGCTAGAAAAAGGAAAAAAGCTGAAAGACTTAAAAATTTCATTGTAAAAGTGATTGGAATGAAAGAAAGTCATTTCATGGGAATTGTCAGAAATGGAATTATGAAAAAATTTGGCAAAAGTCCTGAAAGTTTACTTTCAAACATGGTCAAAATTTCTGGTTCTGGAATTGGTATTGCTCCGTTAATTATGGCAGCTGGTCCAATTATTGATACAGTTATGAAACTTTTGGGTCAATTAATGAAAGTATTTAAGAAAAAACCAGATGGAGAGGGAGACGATAAAGTAAATGAATCTGACATGCCAAATCCATCTGATTTTGAAACAAGTGAATTAAGTCCAAATGAAGCTAACCAATTGGCAAATGAAATTAAAAATCAACCTTCTGGATTTATGCAAGAACCTGGTGAAACAATCAGAGAAAATAACGGAAGTATGCAACCAAACACAGAAAATTATTTTCCAGATCTTAAAACTGAAACAAATACTAGTCCTGATGATTTAAGTCCTGATACTGAAATTGACAAAACGGGTGGTAGGGCTGATTCTAAAACTTCAAAAGGTTGGTCATAAAATTGTAAACTTTAACTTATTATAAAAGCATGGCTAAAAAGCGGGGCAAATATAAATCCTTTCCAAAAAGCCCAAAAAGAACAGCTAGTCTGTTCACCTGGAAAAGGTACTTAGAACGCTGTAAGGCGGTTGTCAATTTCAATTCTCAAGTAGATAAGGACTTGAAAGAACGTGAAAAATTAATGAACGAAGTTCAAAAACTTAAATCTGGAGGTGCACGAAAAAGCAAATAATTATGGCAAAGAAAAAAATCGATCTTAAAAAAGCAGCAATGAAATCATTATATTTGGGTGCGGGTGCAATTGCATCAAGAGCGGCTACAAAATATGTTGGTTCAAAAATAACTTCATTGCCTGCTTATGCGTTTCCTGCAATTAAAATTGCAGCTGGTGTACTTTTGAGTTCTTATATGCCAAAATTAGAAAGTTTTGCTGATGGAATGATTTCTGATTCTGCTGGTGAATTAGCCGCAAAATTAGCTCCGCAAGCTCTTTCAGGCATTGGAATTGGAGAAGCTGATTCTACGGAATTTGTAGGAGAAATCGATGGTGATGAATATGTAGTGGAGGGTGCAGACACCTATGGTTTGAATCCATATATTACTGGTGATGAAGTTATCATGGGTGAAGAAGAAAATCAAAGCCGTGAAATTGGTGATGTGATGTAATTAATTTGTAAACTTTTTAAAAAAAAACTTATATATGTACTCAGCAACATTGCCCAAGGGCGGTCAACAATTGAAAGAATTTTTAAAAAATGAACTTTCAAAAACAAATATTATTGAACCTGGAATGCTAAGGGTTGAACAAAAACTTGTTAACTCTAGATCATTATATCAGTTCGATATTTTGCGAGGAAATTCTGGTGAAACTCAGCCTACAGAAACCAAATTGGATAAAAACGATGTTTTTTATTGTTGGGGAATTGGCGTATATTTGGCTGCTTTTGATACTAATAAAAGATCAAAAGCAGTTCTGCAAACTTTTCCAAACCCTGTAATTTTTGGAGCTGCTCCAGGATCTGGAACACCACAAGTTGAAGATTTAGAATCAATCTATAACGGAGACTTGACTGTTAAAATTGGAACAACACAATATATTTCTCAAATGCCAACCAGAAATTTCCGTTATGTTCCTGAAACACAACAAAACACTCACATTTCAGTAGCACCAGGAGCCAATTTAATTCAATTCAATCAATTGAAGCCATTTGATGGACTTTATGAAATTGAAAAACTTCGTTTTAGTGGTTTGGATCAAATTGATATTCGTGTTGAATTAAATCCGTACACTGGTGGTTCATTTAATTTTGAAGCTGCAACAGCCAATTTTGAAAATCATATTGTTCTTATCGCGCAAGGTTTCCTTGTAAAAGGATTAGCACAATCAGTTTCACGTTTAGAAGCGGGTAGATCTGGTTTGGCTGGTTGCAGATAAAAAAAATAACAAACACAAATCACAAAAAAACTCTTTCTTATTGAAAGAGTTTTTTTTATTTTTATATTTGTATATAAAAAAAATAACTTATTAATTTGTAACATCAAAATTAATATATGAATATAGCAGTTCAACAATTGGATGGAAAAATTCCAAATTTAGCTATTATGAAAATAGTTAATTATCATCAAAAAAATGGTGATTCTGTAAAATGGTATGAAGGAGATATGTTTAACTCAAATTACGATAAAGTATATTTTTCAAAAATATTTAATTTTACCAAAAATCCAACAATGTATGAAAATTGTGTTATTGGTGGAACTGGAATAGATTTTACAAATAAATTACCTGATGAAATTGAAGAAATGCATCCATCATATAGATTTTATGAAAATTGCACATACCATTTAGGATTTTCTATGAAAGGTTGTCGTTTTGTTTGTAAATTTTGTTGTGTACCTAAAAAAGAGGGACGACCTAAAAAATATAATACAATTGATGAAATATTACTAAATCCAAATGGAAAAAACAAATTAATGTTATTGGATAATGATTTTTTTGGAACGGAACACTGGAAAGATAATTTAAATAGAATAATCGAATTAAAATTAAAAGTTTGTTTTGTTCAAGGTTTAAATATTAGAATAATAACAAAAGATCAAGCTGAATTACTTTCGAAATGTAATTATACAAATTCAAAATTTAATTCGAAATATTTAACTTTTGCTTGGGATAAATATAAAGATAAAGATACAATTTTAAAAGGAATTGAAATTTGTAATAAAGCTGGAATACCAAACAAACACATGCAGTTTTTCGTTTTAATCGGATTTGATACAACACCTGATCAAGATATGGAAAGAATTATGACATTAAAAAACTTAGGTTGTAGGCCTTTTGTTATGCCTTACAATAAATTTGATGAATACCAAAAAAAACTGGCTAGATGGGTTAATCATAGAGCAATTTTTAATACTGTAAAATTTGAAAATTATAAATCATGATATAAAAAAAAAATATTATATTTGTATTCTTAAAATAAACATCTTAAAATATTATTATGTGCTGTATTAAACCACGTAAAAGAACTGAAACTGTTGCATTAAACATTTCAAATTCAGGTGCAAATAAATTCAATTTTGACGATCAACCAAATTTGAGAAATCGCAGAATTATTGCTGTATCTGCTAGAACTTTTGAAGAAATTCCAAAAGATTTTAATGGACAGAATGTTTTGCCTACTAATGTGTTAAAAAACATGTTTGTAACCTTTGTAGAAAATAATACAGAAGAAACTTTTTCCAAAATTCCATTTGCTGACTTATGTCCTGGAAATATTGCTTCTGGTGTTGGTGGTAATAATGGCTGTCAATTTGAATTTGATGCAGCATTCATCAATTTTCCAAAGTCCTATATTTCTTTTTCAGATTCTACAGCGTTAGCAGCTGCTTTGGCTGGTGGAAGTAAAAGTGTGATTTTTACTTTTACTTATGAGCCAATTACAGAATCTGAATACAAAGAACAAAAAAGACAGTCTGCAAATAAACCAATTTGTTAAAAATGAGCCACTTTAGCAATCAAACTCAATTTTTACAATGGTTACGAACAAAGAGATTTGTTACTTTTAAGCTTATGGATCAATCAGGATCCATTCTGGAAAATGAATCTGGAATTGAACCTGAATTAGTAGCACCAAAAATTGAAAATTGTATTGATTTACTTGCGCCAGGTATTTATAAGTTTGAGGGCAAAGTAAATACTCACAACGCAACTACTCCGTTCGTAGCTTCGTTTTTCAAAGTAAATTCATTTTCAAATTCTGCGGAATCTAATAACAATTCAAATATTTCAGGTATCAACGATATTGAAAAAATTGTTGAAGAAAGATTAAAAATTGAATTGGAAAAAAGAAAAAAAGATGATGAAATTGCAAATTTGAAAACTAGAATTAAAGAATTAGAGCAAGAAATTAAACAAAATAAACCAGATAAATTAGAAGAAGCCATTGGTAAGATAGCACAATATTTTCCAAACATTATGAAAAATCCAAATCAAAATCCAAATCCAAATAATTCAAATATTTCTGGTTCTGAGGATGAAGAAAAAATTGCTTTACTTCTAGAAAAATTAATGAAAAATATTGAATCTGCTGGATTTGATATTGAAAATACTTTGGTTAAATTATCAAATTTAAATCCAGATCAACTCAAATTGTTTATTCCTATGATACCATGAAAAAAGGCGATAAAATATTTGTGGCTTCGTGGACTACTCCTATTTATACTATTGAAAATGGTGAATCTAGGAAAGTGATTGATGCACAAAAAGGACAATATTTAGGAAAATATAAAGATATTGTAATGATTGGCGGTACTCCTTATATTTTATTGGATTATGATAAGATTAGACTTGTCAGATCTGATTCTATTATTGCACAATCAGAAAATTCAAATCCACCAATTGAAACACGAACTGAAAATGTACCAAATGAACCAAAAAAAGAAGAATCTAATATTGGTATGAATTTGGCACTTTTGGCACTTTTAGGACTTTTATTATTAAAATAAAATGGCAAAAAACGATATCAATTACAATACTTTGATAAACGCTGGTTTTATTTTAGGTGGTTATGTATTTGTTGTAAAACCTATTTTAAATAAATTAGGCATAACAGATTCAACCGTAGATAAGAATAAAAATAATGCGTTACAAACTAAAGATTGGTTAAAACGTGATTGGTACAAAAAAGCACCAAATGGAACTAAATTAAAAACTGTAAATTGGTTATGGCTGAATCCAGTAGAAATGATATACACTGCTAACGGTTATTATGGTGGTATTGTTGATTCGCCTGAACGTGTAAAATCTGCAATTTCTTTGCTAGATAATAAATATCAAGTTAGCCAATTAGCAGACGTATTTTATCTGCGTTATAATCATGATTTACTTACATACTTACAAAGTTTTTTAGATGCAAGTGAATTGTCAGCAAATGTTTACGATCCTATTATTAGATTACCATAAAAATGACAACTAAATTTGAATTTGAATTTGTTTCAGGTATTGGAATTACCGTTGCGTTGCCTTTCCTTTTCGAATTGGCAAATAATAATATTTTTCTTTTTCTCATTATTATTCTCATTATTGCATTGCTATGGTACTACTGGAAATAATTATCTAAATCATATTTTGTCAATGAAAACAGGATTTGAAATTTGGGCAAAAAAAGTGTTTGTTTTTGAAGGTGGATTTTCAGATGATCATAGAGATCCTGGAAATTGGAGTCATTATGATTTTAATGGAAAATATAATCCTACAAAAGTTTTAACTGGTACCAATAGAGGTATTACGTGGGAAACCTACTTTAATAATTCTGAGAAAGTATTTGGAAAAAGAAATTCAAATCATTTTTTCAATCTAACTATTCCAGAAGCCAAACAATTAGCTTACAAGTCTTTTTGGGTTCCTTTGTATGGTGACCAAATAAATAATGACAGAATAGCAATAAATATAGTCTATTCATTTTGGGGTGGTGGTGGTTATGCAATGGTTAGATTTACCCAAAATTGGTTAAAAAGGAATGGAAAAAATATTGAAGTAGATTCAATAATAGGAAATGAAACAGTAAAGGCAATTAATTCATTAAGTGCTCAAAAACAAACAGAACTTGCGGATGCACAAGTAGAATACAGAACTTTACAGTTACATTCAGATCCAAATTATAAAATTTATCCTGGTTGGGATAAAGCACTAGAATGGTTATGGTCTCTAAAATCTTTAAAAACTGGTGGTGGTAATTTATTCGGACTTAGTATTTTTGCTATAACTTTAACTTTATTATTGACAAAATGAAACAATTAATAGATGCTAGAACTGACATGTTGTTGGTTGTGGAAAACAAACAAGTGGAATCTAATTGTATATCCATTGGATTCAGGAATCAAGGAACGACAAATGTCATTATTAATGATACTTTGATTTTAGTTCCAGGCGATAAAACATTTTCAATCAATCAAGATGAACACCACATCGATAGAACTTTGTACAATATCAAATTCGATGGAGCTGGAACGAAATCTTTATTAGTGGTTCGTGTAAATGTTAATTTAGAGTGTTAAATGGCAGAAATATTAGAAATGGGTTCTGGTGGTGGTGGTGCTGGAGCTGGAATTTATTTTGTTCTTACATACGCACAAGCTGCATTTTTAAAACTCAATAATGCACTTGTTCCAGGCGCCACATATCGCATTACATCAATTCCTAGTCAAGAATTAAATTGTGAAATTGTTGTAAAAGCTGAATCAAATAATAATTTTAGCGTAAATGGTGATTTTTATCGTGCAAATGGAAATATTGATTCCATAGTTTGGCACTTTGACAGTAACATAATAACTGAAAGAAAAGATGCAAAAAATAACTATTGGAGAGCTAGAGTACCATTTACAACTTATATGTACTCAATAGATTGGGACCATCCTAATTTTGAGGGAAATACAATTATAAATACAGGATTAACATTCAGTGCTGATCCAAACGCATATTTTAAAGATAATTATTTTGAGGATAATTTTGGCCAGATAACATTTTCAAACTTAGGGAAAAACGCACAAGTATTTGCCAATAAAATTATTGGAATGAACGGTTTGAATATGACTAATTCTGATTCAAGATTTAATTCCAATAATTGTTTTGGATCTTGGTTAGATATTCAAAATTCTGTTTTTTTAGATGGTGATATTTCTGGTTGCAACCTGTTTAATTCATCAATCCAAAAAGGTAATAGATGTTCAATTGCTAATTCTTATTTTGAGAATGGCAATTTGAACATTAATTCTGCAAGCGAAAAATTAGTGATCGTACAATGTTTTTTCAAAAATAATACAACTAGTCTGATCAATGTTATTGCGGCTGTTACATCAATTAATTTAATTAGTTCAGATTTTGAAGGGCAATTAAATTTAAATTTCGATTCCAATTGTACCATTCAATCGTGCAAATTTAACAATCTTTCAACAGCATTAAATTTGGCATCAAGATCAAGTTATATTAACTATTTTTATACTACTAATGATAGTTCAAATATTGACTCGATTGAAACAACTTTTTCTAGTAATACTTTAGATTTTAACAGTTTAGAGAATGGAAATAAAACTGGAATAGTAAAATTAAATAGTTGGTCTGGTGTAGGTTATCCATATATTGATAAAATTACCAACGCTGAAAACATTGAAATAACCGTTGAAAATAATGGAACATTTATTCCTTACTTGTTTATTTATACCATTGATTCATCTTTAATAAATTCTAATGGTTACATCATTGGCAAAGAAAAAAATTATAGACTAGATAAAAATCAGTTTTTAAAATTAATAAAATGTACAGTAACAAATTCTTTTGGTACATTTCAAGCGTGGACTATTAGTCAAGATTCATCTACTAATATTTTTAAAAATAAACAAAAATTAATTTTATCAGGTGGATTTGGTTTGAGTGGTGCATCGCCAAATCCTGATGTTAATATTAGTTCTGGAATGGTCAGAAACAATTCCAATACTTTTGTTCTTAATCCTCAATTGGCTGGTAACGATATTATTTTACAACAAATAAACACAAACGGAGGAAGATCCAATTTACAAATTCCAAATACTGGAGGATTTAGGATATCCAATAATAATTCAAAATATTATGTTTCCTCAAAAATAAGAATAACTCAAACTAGTGCATTTGGTTCATGTTATTTTGGAATGTTTGAAACAACAACAAGTCCGAACGGTGGATTTAGATTTGTAATTCAAAATGGTGGAATGGTGCCCGTAATACAGAATGGTACTGGTCCAATACTTGGAACTTATATTCCTTATTCAGTAAATCAATGGTATCACGTCGAATTAGAATATAAATTTGAGAATGGAAACCAAATTTTAGACGTTTATATTGATGGAAAATTTAATCAACGACTTACTTATACTCCAATAGGTATTTTCGATTATCAAAATCAAAAATTAGCAATAACTAATGCTGGTTCTTCATTTTCTTGGGCAATACAATTTAAAGAAATGGCTTACGAAATATTATGAACTATATAAATTATACCGAATCAATTGGTCTGTTTGCATCTGTAGAGCAGATGGGAATAGATTGCACAACTATTATCAATTTAGGAACATTTGCAGTTGATAATATTGGAATGTCTTGGTTAAGCGATTGGAAAAAAATCAGATCCAAAATCAAAGAAATTGCAATTTTAACAACAAATAATTTAGATATTTCAACATTGACTATTGAACAATGGAATTTATTCAATGATGATGAAAAATATATACTTTGCAGATTTTTGCCAAATAAAATCAACCCAAACTATTTATTTGCAACATTAGGAAGTGTTAAAGCCATTGCGGATGCTGGAGAATATTTTGATACTAATTCTAAATTAAGTCGTAGAAACCGATGGAATGCATGCAGGAAAGTTGTTATGCAAAATTTCACAATCGATGTAATTATGAATCAAATTCAATCAAGTGTAATCAGTTATGTTGATTCGGATTGGATAAATTCTGTTAATCTTGCTGATGCTTACATTTTGGGTTACGAGCAAAAAAGCGAAGATTACAAAACAGGATTAATTGATTTTGTAAACAATACAATGTTAAATTCAGGTTGGAAAGTAACAAATCCTACGGATCCAACAAAAACAATGCATCAAGTAGTAGATGAACTTAACGATATTTTAATTAATGGAAACTATCAAATCTGATAAAGCCTTTGTACACGGAAATTTAATTTTTGTAAAAACTAAATTTAAGTGGTGGAATCCTTTCACATGGTTACCACTTATTATTAGAATTGTGGCAAAAATAAAATATAATCATGTAGGTGTAATAATTGAAAATTATAACTATCCTTGTATTTATGAAGCAACGGAGACTGGAATTACTGTTTCAAGAATTGCAAAATACATGAATAGATCTAAATATGAAATAGCAGTCAAAAAACCAATTTTTTTAAAATCTGAATCGTATGATTCAATAATTGGTAAAAAGGCATGCTCAAATTTAGGTGTAAAATATGATTATTTCGGATTATTTGTTACTCAATTATTCTTAAATTTGTTTCAAGTTTTCATTTTTCCTAGATCAAATCCGGAACAAAAATTTTATTGTTACGAATTTGCAGCCTATTGTGTAGGTTGGCCAAATTGGGAAAAAGTAGAACCGAAAGAATTTGAAAATACGGAAGAGTTCGAAACTATTTTTATAATGAAATAATGTTTACTACTTTATTGATTTTAACTGGTCTTTACTTATTAACTAGAAATAAAATGATTGATCCTTTAACTGGTGTAATTACTTCACCTTTCGGATGGAGAGCGAGCGGGTTCCACAATGGAACTGATATTGCCGCAACCGTAGGAACTCCAATAAAAAGCCCTGCAGATGGAAAAGTTATTGCCGTTTTTTTCGATAATACTTATGGTGGTGGTTATTCATTAGTAATTGAACATGACAATGGTTATCGAACTGGTTATGCACATTTAAGTGGATTTCATGTTAAAACTGGTGAAACCGTTAAGCAAGGACAAATTGTTGCAGATTCCGGAAATACTGGTTATTCAACCGGACCGCATTTACATTTCACGTTATCTAAAAAAGATCCAAAAACGAACCAATGGACTTTTATTGATCCACAAACAATTTTCAAATTCAAATGAAAATAACTGTAATTATTCCAGCTTTTGTTTTTGCTCCCGTGATTAGATTATTTGAAAAATATATCTTTGATGATTGGCAATTCGCAATCACTATGATTATTTTAGTCGGATTAGATACGTTTTTAGGAATTTTATTTTCATGGAAAAATGAAACTATTTCATCTAAAAAATTTAGTAACCTATTCATAAAAATTATAATCTATGGTGTTGCATTAGTAACGGTTCATTCGATAGCCAACCATACCGTAAACGGTAAAGAAAATAATATTTTGGCTTCGTTAATCCCCTGGATAGATTCGGTCATTTATTCACTTATTCTTTTACGTGAAGTTTTAAGCATTGATGAAAAATGTGGTAAACTGGGTTATCCATTTTTACCGAAATTCATAAGAAAAAAATACATGGAATTTGATAAAAATGGAATTTATCAAAATACTAATAAAAATTTAAATGAGAAAACTTGATTTTGTACTATCTGGAATATTTTTAGTTATTGTTTTATGCTGTTTTTTTGCAGTACGCAAAATTTCGCAAAATAAAGACAATAGCAAAGAAATAGTATATAAGGAACGTATTATATATAAACATGATACGATCGTTAAACCTGCAAAGCCTGTGGAAGTCATCAAATATTTAAAACCTGATACAATTCTAAGAAACCAGGTTGAAACGGAAAAAATAATTTTGAATGTAAAAAATGATAGAAAAAATTTGGAAGTATCGACAATTGATACAAAAGGAATTGTTTCTACTCAAATTTACCATTTGCCAAAATTATTTTATACAGTAGAAATTGATAATTCTGGAGATGTTCAAATAAAAAAGAAATTTATACCTCGCTTAATAATCGGAATAGTTTCTACCGCAGTAATTGTTTCATCTTATTTTATCATCAAACATCATTTTTATTGAGTTTGAAAAAACATAGACAAAAACAATATAAAAAAAACCCACTCAATTGAGCGGGTTTTTTAGTTATAATTCGTTTAGACATTTCAGATTAAAAAAAGGTAACCTCGTATTGATTCCATCTGAGTTGTTAAGCAATTCTTTATAACTGAATTTTCATCTAATTCTTTTTCTTTCAGTATGTTAAATATGTGCATACTGATGTTTGGAATCGAGGTGTTAAAAATTCAGCGATTTAATTTTGATTCATCCAAACGGAACCATCATTAGCCAAGAGAAACTTTGGTTGGCTATTGTAGTTACTTTTTCATTAAAACAGGTTCATTATTATATTCTACACCATTCAACAACCGACCATTGTTTTTTTTACTTCTTTTAACTCCATCTTCGCCCCAAGTGCCCCATTGTTTGAAGAAAAAAGCAACTCCTTGTTCATTACATTGTTTTTGGATGTCCAAAGCCCATTCTAATTTCATAGGTCTCGCATTTGGGCCGCTTTCTCCTCCAACAATTACCCAATGAATTCCTGTTAAATCCAATTCACCTACAAAATCAATTAAAGGTTCAATAGATAAAAATCTAATTTTTGCTGGAATTTCTCTTAAATTATCTATTCTATTTTTAGTTTTAGCCATTTCAACTGTAACACCTAACCAAATATTTTCAGGAACTGATCTTTCTTTGAAGTAACCTTCCATGATTAATTCTCTTTTAGTTAAAATTTGATAACTATGTTGTGGTGTTTCTTCAATCACTTTCATGATTTGATCTAAAAATTCAAAAGGCATATTCTCATGAAACAAATCACTCATGGAATTTACAAAGAACTTTGTAGGTTTTTTAATCTTTTTAGGCATTTCCAACCTTTCTGGCATTATTTCAAATTCAAAACCATTATGATAACCTGGTGCTCCCATAGCTTGTAAACGATTAGCCATTACTTCAGCATAACAATATTTGCAACCAGCTGTAACTTTATTACAACCAGTTGATGGATTCCAGGTCATTTCTGTCCATTCAATTTTACTCTGTTTCATAGAACAAATTCATGTTAGTAAATTTTTTTGTCCATAACTCCAAATATCAT
>CAZSXR010000012.1:0-10886 GCA_964611335.1 uncultured Pseudobdellovibrionaceae bacterium
CTCGAGCGAAGAATCTTCGCCGCTGCGAACCGACAAATTGCCGGGCCTGGCCACTGGCGCCGCCAGCCTGGGCATCGTGCTGGGGTTATTTCTGCTGGTGGTCTGGGTCGCGCGCCGCGGCATGCCCAACCAGGGCGCGATGCTGCCGAGCGAGGCCTTGGAAGTGTTGGGCCGAGCGCCGCTGGTCGGTCGCCAGGGGGCATGATCAAAAAAGCCACGGTCACCACCTGCCCGAGGTCCACGCCGTGACCTGCGGTTGCTGCCGGCCGCGGCGCCCGTTGACGAGGACGGCCCCCGCTCGGCGGTTGCACACCGCGTGCGTGGGCCGGACGTTGGCGGGGTCGAGGGGTGAGCCACCGTCGACCCTGGCGACGATCTCATCGAGGTCGTAGGCGAGCGGGCCGCGAGCACCAGGCCGGTAGTCGATGGGCTCGCCCGGGCGCTGGCACTGCGGGTGGTGGCAGCTGGTGTCCCCGGTGCTGAGCGCCTGCCGACGGACGGCGGTGCGCAGCGCCTTGCGCGTTCGGGTCTTGAGGCGGGGGTCTGAGCTGGGCACGACCATCACCACCACCCGGACGTGCGAAGGGCCAGCGCCCACGGGGGAAAGACGCTGGCCCAGACGCGGCAGGTGACGGGGGAGACACCTGTGGCGTCGCAATCCGGAAGGTAGGTCCTGGTGCGCTCCGTGGTCAAGCGCTGTGACGGCGCGTCTTGCGGCGCTTGGCAGCCATCCGACCTGCGATGACGGCAGCAGCGATCGGGTCGTAGACGTCGACGCCACGCTCGTTCTGCCCGACAGGTTGGATCAGGTCGCGGTCTACCCAGTCCTGGATCCGTCGGCGCTTGAGCACGTGGCCCCACGTGAGCAGCTTGGCGACCAGCTGGGTGATGGTGGCCGGTTCCTCCTGGGTGCCCGCGTGGGCGACCCACCACGCGCGGTTCCCCGTCGCGCCGCACCGTCGCAGCGGGAACCCGTCCTCACCGTGGATCCAGCCCGAGCAGGTGATGGTGACGCAGCCGGCGCAGCGCACGGGCCTGCCGTCGGGCAGGGTCGCGCCGTCGTGGGGATCGGGTGGCATCAAGACGCGCTCGCCGCACTCGGGGCACAGGGGGCGTAGGGCGGCGCGGGGCGGGTCGGTGATGCGCTTGGCCGCGGTGATGGCGCGGTCGATCTCGGTCAGCGCCTGGACGACCTCGGGGTGGCGGCGGCCCGCGTCACCGAAACCGCCGATGGCCCGGCCCCAGGTGAGCACAGTCTGGTCGAGGTCGGCGCGTGCGTCGTAGGCGGCGGCGCTGAGGGGCAGCCGAGGACCGGGCAGGGCGTGGGCGCCTTGCCCGGCTTCGGCGGCCGTCTCCTTGCCCTCGACGATCGCGGTCAGCACGAGCCGGATGCGCTGGACGTCGGCGACACGGGCGGCGAGGTCGGACATGCACTGCCGGCAGATGGTGCCCCCCTGCAGGGGACGGGCGCAGGTCTCCCAGCCGCCCGCGCTGCGGGGGATCTGCACGGGGCACGTGCCCTCCACTGGGGCCGGGGTGGGGCGGGTCACGAGGGTCCTCCTCGACGTCGGTGACGGGGGGTTCTGCGCGGGGTGGAGGGGGCGGAGGTCGTCAGCTGGTCAGTGCGGGCTCCTGGGTGCGGAGGGCGGCGGCTTGGGTGGCGGTGATGGTGTGCAGGACCCACCCGACGAGGGTGCGGCCGTCGATGAGGATGGCCCGGACGGCGGTCGCGGGCTGGTTGGCCCGGGCGGGCCCGCGGGGGGTACCGGTGAGCACGTGCGCGCGGACGTCGTGGGGGTAGGTGCACCAGTGGGTGGGGGTGGGTGGGGTGATGCGGGCGGTGAGCTGGTCGCGGACGTCGTCGGGTAGGTCGGGGATGGCGAGGGCGGCGGCGAGCAGCGGGTCGGGGTCGAGGGGTGGGGGCGCGGGGTCGGTGTAGCGGGCGCCGGGCCCGAAGGGGTGCGCCTCGGTGGTGTCGTTGTGCTGCTGGTCGGGGCAGGCGGGCAGGACGAGGACGGGCCCGGTGTAGGCGGCCAGGGCGGCCTCGGCGATCTCCCAGACGTCGGGCGGGGTGTCGGCAGGCGTCACCGCTGGCCGCCCCTCCAGGAGTAGTACTCGACGTGCCCGCGGATGATCTGTGGGCGGATGATGCGGCGCTTCACGCCGTCGGGGTAGATCGGGATCAGGGCGGCGCCGCCGCAGCCGAACGAGCGGATGCCGTGCTCGTCGGGATCGCCGGGTGGGCAGGGCGGGATGCTGACGAGGTGCCAGCCGATCCCGCCCGGCGGAGGGAACGGGATCAGGGCGACGGGGACCGTCCCGTCGTCGGCCTCGGCCTGCGGGCTGCCGAGGTCGATGCCGTGGCGGTCGTGGGTGTCGGTGACGGGCAGGACGACGGTGCGGGTCCGGGGCCGCCACACCTGCCACCAGCGGCGGCGGATCGTGGTCCGCAGGGCGTACCCCTCGACGTCAGCCACAGGTGACCCCCAGGGCGAGCAGGGCAGCGGCGGCGACGGCTGCGGCCACTTGCTCGAACTCGGGCTGCGCCGCGGCGGTGTCCTTCCACGGCAACCACCGGATCAGGCGAGCGATGTCCGCGAGAGCGGCTTGAGCGGACCGCAGCTGGTCCTCGTGCACCTCGTTTCGCATGCGCTTCATCTCGGCGAGCACAGCGTCCGGGATGGTCGGCGTGGTGCTGTCGAGCTCGCCGTTGAGGAACGCGGCGAGCCTGCCCGCGAGGACGAACAACTCGTCGTCGCCGCCGCCCGGTGCGGTGCTGTAGGTCTGCCTGCTCATCCAGTCGCGGGCGAGCTCCAGCGCGCGGCGGCGGTTCTCCAGCTGGGTCGTCGGTGACGGAGTCGGGCGGGGGACGCCATTGGAGAGGTACTCGGTGGAGGCGGTCACGGTGTGCTCCTGTCTGGGGTGACGGTGGGTTAGATCAGTGCAGGTCGGGGGCGTGTGTGCTGGTCAGGGGTGGTGGCGCTGGGAAATCCGCATTTCCCGAGGCGCTGGCCGGAATCAGATTCGGGCGGGCACCTGGTAGCGGTCCCAGACGTAGGCCGCGCTCATAGCCCGTCCCCTCAGACGTTGTCGAGGGTGAGATACCGGACGTAGGCGCACTCGGCGCACTCTGCGATCTTGATGCGGCCCCACCGGAAGCCGGTCTGGCGCGGCGAGGTGGCCCAGGTCGACGAGCACGCCGTCACGAGGTTGGGTACCGAGCCGTCGGACGTGTAGCCGTACACGCACATCCCGTCGGTCTTGGTGTCGCGGGCGCGGATCCACCAGGAGTCGCCCTGCCAGCAGAGCTGGCCCTGGCCCCACGTGGCGGTGCCTACGTCGCCGCAGACGGTGGGGGTGGTGGACGTGAGGGGGCGCGAGCTCGCGGCGAGCACGACGGTGATCGGGGTGTCGGCCCAGGTGCGCGATCGGGTGCGGGCAGGCGGGGTGGGCTCGGCGGCGTGCCGCGTGGGCTCGGTCGCGATGACCGCGGACAGCAGGCCGGCGGCGAGGACGAGCGGGCCCGCGATGGCGACCTTGAGACGGCTGTAGGGCGCGCGGCGGGCGTGGCGGGGGCCGCCGCGGTGGGCGGTGGAGCGGGTGGGCGTGGTCACGGGCGGAACACCTCAGCAGGGGTAGGGATGGCACGGCCGGGACGGGACTTGCGGGGGTCGAGGACGGCGCCGGTGCAGTTGGTGACGGCGACGTCGACGAGGGAGAGGGCGAGGGTCCCCTCGATGGGCGTGAGGTCGACGAGGGGGCGGGCGGGGGACTCGGGCACGTGGACGGGGTGGGCGAGCAGCGCGGCGCCGGCGGCCGCGGTGGTCCACCAGACGGCCTCGGGGTCGCGGGCCCACCTGCGGGGGACGGCCACGCCGAGGCGCAGGCTGTCGTCGTCGCTGGCGACGTCTTGGGCGGCGACGGAGAGGCCGTCGAGGCCGAGGGCGTCGGGCCACCGGATCAGGGCGCGGGCGCTGAACAGCTCGACGGAGGTGGCCGCGCCGTACAGCTGGTGGTGACCGAGGTGGCCGACGAGGTGCCGGCGGCCCACGCGGACGATGACGACGGGCGGCGCGGTGGGGCTGGGGGGCGTCACAGCTTCACCGCCGTGGCACCGGACGCGGCCGTCACGATGCGCGCCGCGGCAGTCGCGCTCGGGGTCTCCTCGGCGATGCGCTGGTCGAGGGAGGCCTGCGCGGCGGCGGGGATGGTGAAGCCGTGCGCGACGGCGTGGACGATCTTGCGGTGCCCGACGATGACGAGCAGCGCGACGGTGGTGGTGAGCGTGTCGGGCAGGCCGCGGCTGCAGGTGCCGAGGAACAGGCCGGTCATGCCCGGCCGGTCACCGGCCATGGCGAGCGTGAGGAACCGGGCGGCGGCGACTTCTGCGCGGGCGACGTCGTCCAGGGCGTTCTCGTCGACGGGGTGCCCGTCGGGGTCGAGCAGCAGCAGACCAGCAGGGGCAGTGCGGTGCCCGTCGCAGCGGAGCGCGGTGACGTACTCGACGCCCGCGCGGAACCACAGCTCGCCGAGCGCGGGGCCGAGCCGGCCGTGTCCGTCGGCGGTGACGGCGTAGTCGCGGACGACGTTGGCGAGGAACCGCCAGGCGTCATCGCGGGGCATCGCGCCGGCGACGATGGCGTCGGCCAGGGCCTGCTCGAGGGCGGGCCGCAGCCATTCGGGCATCGGGATCGGCTGAGTGTCGGTCATGACGGGGTTCCCTCCGTGGTGGGTGCGGTGCGGTACATGGCGGCGAGGACGTCGTGGGTGAGTCCGCGGGGGCGGGCGTAGACCTGGGTGGTGGACAGCTGGCGGTGTCCGAGCAGGGCCTGGGCGATGGTCACGTCGCCGGTGGCCTGCAGGGCGGCGGTGCCGGCGGTGTGCCGGAGCTGGTGGGAGGTGGCGTCGAGGCCGCCGTCGCGCAGCGCCGCGGCGATCAGGCCGCCGAGGTGGTCGGGCGTCATGTGGCCGGTGCTGGATGCCGACGACGGGAGCAGCCAGCCGAGGCCGGCGACGTCGCGCAGCTGCCGTGCGAGGTCGGCGGTGACGGGCACCTCGCGTTCGTGGCCGCCCTTGCCGCGGACCCGCAGCCAGTCGACGCCCTGCCGGGTGATCAGGTCCCGGGCGGGCTTGATGCCGGCGACCTCGGAGACGCGTAGGCCGTCGTCCAGCTGGAGGGTGGCGGCTAGGCGCACGGCGTCGTCGCCGATCGCGCCGATCGCGGCGCGGGCCCGGTCGGCGTCGACGTCGCGGGGCACGCTGCGGGGCAGGCGGGGCCGCTGGATCCGGCGGGTCGGGTCGTCGGGGCGGATGTCCTCGCGGACCAGCCACCGGCACGCGCACGCGAGGTGCGACAGCCGGACGGCGCGGGTCCGGACGGCCAGGCCGGCGATCGACAGCCACCAGCGGCGCACCTGCCGCTCGGTCACGTCGGTGAGCGGGGCGCCGGTCGCGCGCTGCACGCCCCGCAGCACCGCCGCCCGCTTGGCCAGGGACGAGGGCTGCAGCCCGGACGCGCGGCACTCGGCGAGCCAGTCCTCGAGCGGGCCCAGGTCGGTCAGCTGCTCGACCTGCGAGCGGGTCGCGGTCACCACCGGCCCCGGACCCGAGTCGTGCGGGGGCGCATCGGGACGACGGTCGCGCCGGCGACCGGCCGGGCCCCGCCCCGCGCCCGCGAGGGCCGCTGGTAGTTCGGGCACGTCGCGAAGTGCGGGACCGCGCGCCACTCCCCGGCCCGCAGCGGCTCGGCCGCGGACAGGACCCGCGCGAGGACCCGGCCGTGGTGGTCGCGGCGGACACCGACGTTCCCGCGGGCGTCGTCCTCGTCGAGGCGCTCAGGGTCCAGCGGCATCCGCTTCCCGGCAGGGGTGACCGCCCACACGATGTCCCGGCCGCACAGCTCGCACACGTCGGGGACACCGGCGCCGACGCGGCTCACCGGACAACCTCGAGCCGGGGCGCGACCTCGGCGAGACGGCCCGGGTACGCCCGCAGGTACTCCTCCAGGCCGACACCGGCGTCGACGCCGTGGCGGCGCCCGACGGCGTGCGCTGCGGCCTGCAGCAGCCCAGCGACGGCCGTGGGCGGCATCGGCGACGCGTCGACCGGGTCGGCCTGCGTCACGACGATCTCGCCGGTGGCGGGGTCGAGGACGACGACCAGCACGCGGGGCGTGATCGGCGGCGCGGTGGTGGGCTCAGCCATCGTGGGTGTCCTCCTGGTGCTCGGCGACGCGCTCGCGTTCGATGCGCTCGCGGGCCGCCTCCTGGGCGGCGCGGACCTTCTGGCGGAAGTCGGGGGGTGCTGGCTTGCCGGGGTGGCAGTGGCAGCCGCAGCCGGTGCAGGCGGGGTGCTCGCGGGGTGGGTGGCCGGGGGCGGCGCAGACCCGCGTGCGGCGGCTCACCCGGCACCTGCCGCTCGGGGGGCTGCGATGGCGTCCGCGCGGCATCCCGAACAGACGCCGCGGTAGCGGGTGCCGTGCGTCTCGCACAGCTGCGGCGGGGCGGGGGGCAGCTGGGGCGCCGGAGGGTCGCCGAGGTCCCGGGCCCACTCGACGACGGCGCCGCCGTGGCGGGCGCTGGCCCACCCGTGGGCGCGGGCCGCCGCGCGGATCAGGTCGGGCGTCCAGCCGGCGGCCTCGGCGGCGCCGAGGGCGTCGGCAAGGACGCGGCGGCGGACGCCGGCGGCGAGGGTTTCGGGGAGCTCCTCCACCACCACCATTGCCAGAGCGGCAGCCGTCAGGGATGTGGACGACGGGCGATGGTGGTGTTGGTTCTTAGATTCAAGCTGGATTCGGCGGTCACTGTGACCGGTCTGGCTGAGCAGGGTGACCGGTCTGGCGCTGTCGGGCTCCTGAGTAGAGCGGTCACTATGACCGGTCTGAGCGTCGTTATCCACAGGATCAGAGCGGTCACTGTGACCGGTCTGAGCGGGGGGGATGACGGGCGCGTAGCGGGGGGCGCGGTGCTGCCGGTGCGCCTCGACCATGACGAGGTAGCCGGCGTCCTCGGCGTCGCGCCAGGCTCGCTTGATCGTGGCCGCCGACAGGCCGGTGCGGGCCACGATCTCCTGCTGCGCGACCCAGAGCACGGGCCGGGTCGTGGCCCGTGGCCAGAAGTCGGCCATGGTCGCGAGGACCTGACGGCGCGACGCGGGTAGTCCGCTGGTGCGGATCGCGTCGAGCCAGTCCGTGCGGCTGATCACGTGCGTGCTCTCCCTCGAGGCTGGGCGGTGGTGGCGGGGCGGGGCCGGTCACCCGTCCTCGCCGGCCGCCTCCTCCTGGGCCGTGGTGAGGGCCTTGCGGGCGCAGCTGGAGCAGAGGTCGGGGACGACCCACCAGCACGCTGAGAGGGGGTCGTCGGTGCACGCGGCGTCCTCGGTGCACCCGCAGACCCGGCACGTGCCGGTGGGCTCGGCGAGGTACTCGGCCTCCCAGCTGCACGGCTCGTAGCCGAGGGCCTGCAGCAGCTGCAGCCACGCGCGGACTTCGCTCCGCGGGCCGGTCTTGGCCATCCACGCCTTGGCGGCGCCGGCAGTGGAGGGCTGCTCCTGCTCGCTGGCCAGGCCCGCCAGCAGCGCCCGTTGAGGGTCGCGCGCGGCGCGCAGGGCAGCGATCAGGCGCTCCTCCTCGTCGTCTCCGTCGTCGTCGATGTCGACGCCGAGCCACGGAAGCCACTGCCGGGGCTGGACCTCAAGGACGAAGCTCGCGAGCTGCTCAGCAACGAACGCGGCGAGCGCGGCCGCCTGGTGGGCACTGAACGGCTTCCGGGCGGGTAGCAGGACCTCGCGCAGCCACTCCTGCCGGGCGGCCGCGGCCGCGGCGCACGAGGCCTCCTCGTGGGCCGTCCAGTCCCGCAGTAGCGCGGCGTGGATGACGAACGGGTCGGACTCGACGTAGGGGACCGCGCGGCGCCCGCCGAGCTGCTCGTCGACGACGGTGTCGGCGGGCTCGACCGGTGGGTGGGCGGCGGCGTGCAGCTCGGGTTGGAGGCACAGGAACAGCACGCCGCTGTGCTGATCGACGCTGTAGGCGGCGCCGGGGCAGCCGGCGTGTGCGCTGGCCCGGCGCCGGTACCGCTTGTGCCACGTGTCGCCCTCGACCTCGGGCACAGGTGCGGTCAGCTCGGACAGCTGCAGGCTCCACACGTGACGGTCGTCGAGGTCGGACGGGGTCGCCTTGCGGTAGCCGAGCTGGACGGCCAGGTCGGTCAGCTCGCGGACCTCCAGCTCCTTGCTCCAGGCGTTCTTCGCGCTCTGCAGGGTGTACGCCCAGTCGCGGGTTCCGACGGCCTGCTCGAGCTTCTTCAACCAGTCCTTGCCGCGCTTCCACCCGACGGCGTGGTCGGTGAACTCGGCGAGCGCGGCGGCCTCGTCGAGGGTGATCGCGCGGTCGTGGACGCGCTCGCGGACGGCCTCGGGGAGGTCCATGAGGTGCAGGCGCTGCTCGACGGTGGTGCGGGACCGGCCGACGCGGCGGGCGATCTCGGCGCGGGGCAGTCCGAGGAGCTCCAGCTGGGCGTAGGCGGTGGCCTCCTCGATGGGGGAGAGCCGCTCCTGGAGGATGCCGGCGCGCAGCATCTCGGTGAGGACGTCGACGTCGCTGTGCAGGTCGGTCCGGACGATCGCGGGGACGGTGGTGAGGCCGGCGGCTCGGGCGGCGGCGTAGCGGCGGTGACCGTCGACGAGGACGTACCGGTGGGCGGTCTCGGTCGAGGTGGTGGTGACGGCGCCGGTGGTGATGGGGGTGACGGTGACGGGGTGGCGGACGCCGACCGCGGCGATCGACGCGGCGAGCTCGTCGAGGTCGCCGAGGTCGCGGCGGACGTTGGACGGGTTCGGGTCGATCAGGTCGACGTCGAGGGAGGGGTGGTACCCGTCCTCGACGTCGGTGCCGGGCAGCGCGGGCGCCTGCGGCCGGCGCAGCGTGAGGACGGTCGCGCCGTCGGTGGCGTCGCCCGGGCGGGGGTCGGTGCGCGGGTTCCTGCGGGGCATGGGGATCACGACTCCTGTGCGGGGTGGTGGCCGTGACGAGCACGGCCGGTGGCGGCGATGTAGGCGGCGGCGACGGTGATCCCGCAGACCTCGCAGGGCGCGGGACCGGCCGGCGGTGCCGGCGGTTCGGGTTCGGGTTCGGCCGGAGGTGGCGGAACGGTCACGGTCACCTCCGGCTCAGGGGTGAGGGGGGGGGCGTCCTGCGGCTGTCGCGCCCGGCGCGGGGCCTTGGGCTCCGGGTCCGGGGTGGGTTCCGGGTCGGGGGTGAGCCGGAACGGCGTCCACGGCCGCGGCGGCGGCGCGAGGCGCGCACGGCGAGCGGCCCACACCTCGGGGTCAGGGGGCAGCGGCACCGCACCGCGCACGTAGTCGGTCACCGCCGCCACTCCTCGGCGAGGGTGTACGTGCGCGCCGGCTTCCCGACGTTCCCGCCGTTGGTGTCCGTCGACGTCGTCCACCCGGCCCACACCAGGACGCGCCGGGTCTTGAGCTGCTGGTAGACGGCGCCGACCAGTTGCGCCGGCACGCGACCGGCGAGCGCGTCGCGGACCCGGTTCGGGTCGACGACGCCGGCGTGTGAGCGTCCGTCGGCGACGATCGCGGCCACGATCACGGCGCGGGCGTCGCGGTGCTGCGGTTCACCCGCGAGGCGCTCCAGCAGCGCGGCCGTCTGCTCGTCCAGATGGCCCGGCGCTGGGATCGTCGTCGTGTCAGCCACGGTCTGCCTCCTGCACGGCGCGGAGCACTAGGTGCAGGTGGGTCCGGACGGCGTGTTCGCCCAGCTCGACGGCCGCCCCCGACTGCGTGGACACCCACCAGATCTGGCCGGGCTCGACGTCGACGAGCCCATCGACAGCGGCTGTCACGCGGGCGAGCTGCTGCTCAAGCTGGACGGCGACGCTGCGGGCCTGCTCCAGCCGGCGGCGCAGATCCGCCGTCGCGGGGTGGTGCTCGACAAGGGCGGCAAGGGCGGGCGCGGGGATGGTGCTGTACGCCCCGCGGTCGCCGAGGTTCAGCTCTAGCTCTCCGGACGCCTCCACCCACACGCAGCCGCCGTGCCAGTCGACCTCAGTGGACCCGTCGTCGAGGGCGCGCACGATGACCTCAGCCACGGGTCACCGCCTCGGAGCGCTCGCGGCTGCCGGTCTCGCTGTTGCACGGTCCGCAGGCGGGGCGGATGTTGCCGCGGACGTACCGGCCGCCGCGGCACCCGGGTGTGATCCGGTCCACGGTGATCGTGGTCATGGTCAGGTCGACGCCGCACCGCCAGCACGGAGCGGTCGCGCCGTCCCCGAACTCGGCGAGCAGCCACGCCCGGCGCCGGCGCCGGTCAGTGCTCGACCCGCGGGCGTTGCTGTTCGTCGTGCCCCGATGCGTCTTGCCTGCGGTCTCAGCCACGGGCCACCGCCTCGGCGGGCGGCAGGACGCGGCGCGCCGTCATGCTGTACCGGTCGCGTTGCTTGCCCGCCTTCATCGGGTGGTCAGGGCAGCGCCACTCCCGGGATCGGTGGACCCACAACGTCCAGCCTGCGGACGGGGCCTGCTCCTTGATGGCCTCCATGCCCTGCCAGCTCGAGCCTTGCTCGTAGATCGGGAAGGCCAGCTCGAACGTCGCAGCGCACCCGCGCTTGTCGCAGCGGACACCGAACGTGGTCGTGGTGGTGTGGGTGATCTCAGCCACGGCGCACCGCCTGGCGGGTGGGGTCGAGCACGACGACGCGGGCCCGGGCGGCGGTGAGCGAGACGGCCTGCGCGACGTCGGCCTCGACGCCGGGCGACCAGGCCCACCCGTTGCCGTCCGGGTCGGGCTGACGGTCCTTGAGCAAGACGCGGTCGCCGGACTCGGCGACGGTGCGGAGGTTCTCGACGACGCGCTCGGCGAGGTCATCGGCGGG
>CAZSXR010000012.1:10986-12239 GCA_964611335.1 uncultured Pseudobdellovibrionaceae bacterium
ACTCGGCGACGGTGCGGAGGTTCTCGACGACGCGCTCGGCGAGGTCATCGGCGGGCGCGTCGAACCGGGCGCGCTCGCGAGCGATCGCGGCGTAGACGGGGTGGGTCACGATGCCCTCCGGAGTCGGTTCTGGCGGCGGCGGCGGTTGCGGCGCTCGTCCTCGGTGAGGCCGCCCCAGACGCCGTGGTCCTGGTTGGTGTCCATGGCCCAGGTCAGGCACGTCTCGGCGACGGGGCAGCGGTGGCAGATGGCCTTGGCCTGCGCGATCTGCCGCAGGGCGGGCCCGGCGTTCCCGATCGGGAAGAACAGCTCGGGGTCGACGTCGAGGCAGGCGGCGGCCGACCGCCAGTCCGAGCGCGCGGGCCGCGGCGCGACCGGGGCCTGCTCGTCGACGCGGGCGCGCTCCCACGTGTCGAGAGCGATCCGGACGAGCGCGGCGTCAGCGATGCTCGCGTGCGGCTTGAGACCGGCGATCGACCGCAGGCGGCCACGGACCGTCTCGCGAGCCACGTCGAGGCTGCGGGCGGCCTTGCTGACGTTGCCGTCGTTGTCGAGCAGCGCGTCGATGACGTGCTGCGCGGTCACCTCGCGGCGGGTCACCGGACACCCCGCGGGCCGTCGAGGGTGGACCGGCGGAGGATGCCGCGGCGGGACGGCGCGGGCGGAGCGGCCTGCACGCGGACGGCGAGGCCCTGCCAGCGGCCGGCCCAGCCGGTGACGGGCGCGTCGGGCATGTCGGCGCGGGCGAGGGCATCAGCGGCGAGGCCGAGGCGGTGCGCGAGCCACGCCGCGGCGCTGGCGTCCTCGATCGTGAGGGTCAGCTCGGAGTGACCGTGTCGCCAGTGCAGGCCGGTGATCGCGGCGGGTGCGGCCTGGTGGTCGAGGTCGGCGACGATGCCGAGGATCAGCTCGAGGACGGTCTGCGCGTCGGGGTGGGACCCGGACGCCGGGGGCGTGTCGGTGGTGGGCACTACAGTTCCTCTCGTTCTGGGCCTGGCGACGTCCGTGCGGGGTGGCGCCAGGCCTGGGCTTTGCTCGGGGGCATGTGGGGTTGGGGCCCTCGCCCCGCCGGGACCTCGGAGGGGAGCCAGCGCGCCGGGGGAGTGCGCGCGGGGCACCGGGTCGACCGGCGGGGCGAGGGGGCTCTAGGGCCCGGACCTGACCTGCGGCAGCCGCGGCGTCCCGTGCGGGAAGGCGTGAGCGCGGGCCGCGGTGAACTCCAGCTCGGCCCAGGTCATCCACTCGTCGACCGC
>CAZSXR010000013.1:0-7394 GCA_964611335.1 uncultured Pseudobdellovibrionaceae bacterium
AAGTCCTGACCCGCCATGGAACGGCTCACCGACGGGCTGACGATGACCGCTGACGCGGTCGTCACCCACCAGGACGAGGAGGACTGACCCATGGCCACCGGACTCTCCGCCGCGTTCGCGGCCTCGCAGCTGAACGTTTTCCGCGGCACGAGCCACACGGCCCCGGCCGGGGTGTACGTGAAGCTGCACACGGGCGACCCGGGCGCCGCGGGCACCGCCAACCCCAGCGCGGTCACCAGCCGCAACCAGGCGACGTTCAGCGCGCCGTCGGGGAACGCGATCGCGCTGTCCGCGCTGGCCGCGTGGTCGATGACGGCGACCGAGACGATCACGCACCTGTCGCTGTGGGACGCCGCCGCCGCGGGCAACTTCCTCGGCAGCGTCGCCCTGTCGGCGGCCAAGTCCGTGGTCGCCACGGACACGCTGACGGTGACGTCGCTGACGATCAGCAAGACGAGCGTCGCGGCCTGACCGTGGGTGTCACCGCTGACGGGGGCGTCCTGGCGTCGTCGACGCACTGGACGGCCGACGGTGCCGGGCTGCTGGCGTCGGCGTCCCTGGTGGACGTCGACGTCATCACCGCGGCGTCGTCGCTGACCCTCGCGGCGGCAGCGGCGCTGGCTGACGCGGATGCGCTGCTCGCCGCTGCCGAGCGGGGTGCGGTCACCGCGTCGACGGTCAGCGACGGCGACGCCCTCACGGCCGGCGCAGCCCGCGGCGCGACTGGCGGCGGCAACCTCGACGACGGGGACACGCTCACGGCGACGGCGGCCGTGTCCCGGGTCGTGACGGTCTCGGCGGTGCTGGCCGACGGGGACACCCTGTCGGCCCGCGCCGGGGTGAACACCACCCTGACGGACGGGGAGCAGCTGGCGGCGGGCGCGGTGCGCGGCGTGACCGCGGCGGGCGTGCTCGCCGATGGGGACCTGCTCGACGCTGCCGGCGTGCGCGGCGCGACCGGCACCGGCGTCCTGGCCGACGTCGACCAGCTGGCCGCCGACACCGTCGTCGGGCGCCTGGCCGCCGCGGTCGCCCTGGCCGACGGGGACGCCCTCGCCGCTGACGCGCTGATCATCACGCCCGGGGTGATGACGCCGGCGCCGCTGTCCGGCGCTACCTCGACCATGACGGGAGCCTGACCATGCTGCAGGCCGGTGACGTGTGGACTGGGCGCGTCGAGATCCGCGACCCGAGCGGCGTCCTGGCCGATGCCGGCGCCGTCACGCTGACGGCGACCGCGCCCGGCGGCACGATCACGCCCCTGGGCGTCGCGCACCCCTCCACCGGCGTCTACACCGCGTCGTGGCCCGTGGACGCTCCGGGCCGGTGGCTCATGCGCTGGGTCGCCACCGGCGCCAACCAGTCGACGTGGACCGACGTCGTCGACGTCGCCGACCCCGCCCTCGCGCCTCTGGTCAGCTTGGCTGAGATCCGCGCGCACATGGGCTGGAGCGCTTCCACCGACGCAGCAGGGCGCGCACGGGACGCGCAGGCCGTCGCCCTCGCCGACGGCATGACCGAGCTCGTCGAGAGCTACTGCGGGCAGCGGTTCCGGCGCAGCGTCGTCGAGCACGTCCACGCCGGCGGCGGCGCCGCGGTCCTGCTCGCCGAGCTGCCCGCCACCGAGATCGTGTCCGTCGTCGACGGCGGAACCACCCTGGACCCCAGCGCCTACCGGCTGAGTGCCGCCGGTGTCCTCTACCGCCGCTCCGGCGCGTGGGGCGAGACCGTCATCACCTACCGCACCGGCCCGGCCGTCCCGCCAGAACCGGTCCGCCTCGCGGTGCTCCGCCTCGTCGAGCATCACTGGCAGGAGACCCGGCAGGGCCCCCACCCCCTCGGCGGGCAGCCCACCGGGTACGACGAGCAGCAGCCCGCGCAGACCTGGGCGCTGCCCTACGCGATCCAGTCCCTGATCAGCGCCTACCGCGTCTCGGGCATCGCGTGAGCACCACCACCGCGGCGGCGAAGGCGGCCGTCATCGAGGCGGTGACCGCGGCGCTGGCCGCGGCCGGCGAGACCGCGGTGCAGGTCACGTGGGGTTACCCCGCGGCGTGGACCGAGGCCGGGACCGTGATGGTCGGCGACGTCGTCACCCAGCGGGCCCGGCCCCGCATGGGCGCCCGCACCGTCGACGAGACCCACGAGGTGACCCTGCTCGTCGGCGCAAGCACGCAGGTCGGGACTCCCGCTGCGCAAGAACAGTGCACCCGCCGAGTCCTGTACCTGCTCGCCCTGCTCGACGCCGCGCTGCGCGCCCACCCCACCGAGGCCATGACCGCAGCCGCCGTAGCCGCCGGCGTCAGCCTCGGCCAGCTCGGCACGCAGGTCGAGCTCGTCGAGGCCAACCCCGACTCGGACAACCTGGCCAAGGGTCGCCGGGCAACGCTCATCACCACCGTCACCGTCACCGCCCGCCGCGTCTGAGGAGCACCCATGCCCGCACCGATCGTCCGCAACGTGTCCCCGCTGGGGAAGCTGTACGTGCCCGCGCTGGGCGTCGAGGTCGAGCCGGGCGTCGACACCGAGATCGACGACGTCGACGTCGCCCGGTCCCTGCTGGCGCAGGCGGGCGTGTGGGAGCCCGCCAACGCCGCGGCCGAGCGCCTGCTGCCCAAGGACGACCCCGAGCCCGAGCAGGGCTCCGACGACACGACCCCGCTGGAGGGCTGACCCATGGCAGGACCTCTCGACCACCAGCTCGGCATCGGGCTGGAGACCACCTACGGGACCGCGGTCACCCCGACCCGGTTCTACGAGTGGGACATCGACGGCTCCGAGCACTCCTTCGACCCCAAGCGGATCCAGGGGTCGGGCATGCAGGTCGGTGACGGCGGGTTCGCCCGCGCTGACCGCTCGGTGTCCGTCGTCGGGCAGTCGTCGCTCACCGTCGCGATGGACGCCCAGTCCCGCGGCCTGGGGATGCTGCTCAAGGCCGCGATCGGCACCGGCGTCTCGACGCTGGTCGGCGGGACCACCTACCAGCAGCTGTTCACGACCGGGCTGGCCGGTGCGCTGCTGGACTCCCTCACCGCGCAGCTGGGTATCGTCCGCAGTGACGCCGCCGGCACCGTCGACGCCTACACCTACCCCGGGTGCTCCGTCACGAGCCTGGAGCTTGCATGCGCGGCGGGCGACGTGCTCAAGGTGAAGGCCGAGATGGACGCGCTCGCCCCGGCGACCTTGACGGCGCTGGCGACTGCGTCGTACCCGGCGCTCGTCGCGCCGTACCACTTCGGCCAGGGCAGCGTCACGATCGGCGGCAGCGTCACCGTGCCCACGACGACTGCGCTGGCCGGCCTCGGGTCGGCCACGGCGGCGCCGAACGTGCGCGAGGCGACGCTGACCCTCGACAACGCGCTGAACGTCGACCGGTGGCGGTTCGGGGGCCGCAACCAGCCTCGCGCAGCGAAGCGCACGGCCAAGCTCAAGCTCACCGCCGAGAACGACGGCACGGCCCTGCGCGACGCGCTGCTCGGGCACACCACCCTGCCCGTGACGATCACCTGGACGTCGACCGAGGCCCTCTCCACCGGGTTCGCCACCCTGCAGATCGTCGCGCCCGCCTGCAAGATCCCCTCGGGATCGTTCCCCCAGCCGAGCGACGACCCGGTGTACGACCTGGAGCTCGACGTGCTCAAGCCCGCCACCGGGCAGGCGCTGTACGTCGTCCTCCGCACCGCCGACACCGCCCTCTGATGCCGAGCGGCGCGTACCTGCGGGTGCAGGGCGCCGAGCAGCTCGCCAGCGTCGCCCGGGACCTGCGGGCCGCCGGTGACAAGGGCCTCACCCGGGAGCTGCACCGGGGCCTCGGCCGGGCGGTCAAGCCGCTGCGGGCCGCCGCCAAGGACGCCGCCCGCGAGGGCATCGGCGACAAGCACGGGTACGGCGCGCAGGTCGCCGCGTCGATGCGGGTCACACCCCGCCGGCGCGCCGGTCGTAACCCGTCGCTGCGGATCGTGGCGACCCGCCAGTCCACCCCGCTGTCCCGGCTGAACGCCGGGCAGCTGCGGCATCCGACGTTCGGCCGGTGGCGGGCAGCCGACGGCCGGAGCCTCGCCGCGACCACCCGCGTCAAGTCCGGGTGGTGGGAGCGCGCCCTGCGCGCGCACGCCGACGACGTGCGCCGCGAGATCCGCAAGGCCATCACCGACGTCCGCGCGCAGCTCCGCCGCCGCGGCTGACCCCCTGGAGCGCTCCGTGGCACGTCCCCGCCTGGTCATCCCCAAGCTCGACATCGACTGCGAGTTCTTGACGCAGAAGACGATGACGTTGGGCGAGATCGCCCACCTCGAGAAGGTCCTCGGCCAGACCCTGCACAGCTCCGACCCGCACGCGATGGCCGTGGTCAACGGCGTGCTCTGGATGTCCGCCCGGCGCGTCCGCAGGGACATCACCCTCGCGGACGTCGAAGCCCTGACGCAGGAGGACTTCGACGTGATCCAGCCGGAGGGTGATGCCGAGGACCCTTCGCAGGCCGCCGACCCGGCCGAGGCCGACGACGGCGACCCGACGACATCGACACCCGCCGCAGGCAATACCTCGTCCGCCTGACCCTGCACTTCGGGTTCAAGCCGTGGGACCTCGATCGGCTCACGGTCGAGGAGTTCGACGCGTACTGCCAGGCAGTCCGCAGCATCGAGAAGGCACAAGCGAAGGGCGGGTGATCGCTGGTGTCGGCTGAGACCCTCGTGTTCGACCTGCTCGCCGTCGACAAGGCCAGCGGCGTCGTCCGCAACGTGTCGGCCGCCTTCGCCGACGCCGACACCAAGCTGCAGAAGGCGTCCAAGGTGTCGGGCATGGCCCTGGCCGCCGGCGGCGCCGCCGCCGTCGCGTTCGGGTCTCAGGCGGTCATGGCCGCGTCGGACCTGTCTGAGACGACCAGCAAGATCGGCGTGCTGTTCGGTGACCAGTCCGCCGCGATCCAGGCATGGGCCGACACCGCCGACACCGCGCTCGGCCAGAGCAAGCAGTCCGCGCTCGACGCCGCCGCGACGTTCGCGACCTTCGGCAAGGCCGCCGGGCTGCAGGGCCGCGAGCTCACGTCGTTCTCCACCGATCTGACCGGCCTCGCGTCCGACCTCGCGAGCTTCGGCAACACCAGCCCTGAGCAGGCGATCGAGGCGATCGGCGCCGCGCTGCGCGGGGAGTCCGAGCCGATCCGGTCCTACGGGGTGCTGCTCGACGAGGCGACGCTCAAGGCGCAGGCGATGAGCATGGGCATCGTCAAGGCCTCCCGCGATACCGACAAGATCAAGGCTGCTCAGCTGTCTGCGACGTCGGCGCAGGCCCGCTACAACGAGGCCGTCAAGAAGCACGGCGAGGACTCCCGCGAGGCGCAGACCGCGCAGGCCGGGCTGATCCGCGCGCAGCAGGCGCTGGAGAAGGCCACCGAGGGCACGATCGAGCCCCTGACCAACTCGCAGAAGGTGCTCGCCGCGCAGGGCGCGATCATGGCGCAGACGAAGGCCGCTCAGGGCGACTTCGCGCGCACCAGCTCGGGCGCGGCCAACCAGCAGCGCATCCTCGCGGCCGAGGTGGCGAACCTGTCGGCGACCGCCGGCACCGCGCTGCTGCCCGCGTTTCAGGCCGTCGTCTCGGCCCTGGTTGCCGGCGTGACCGTCGTCGGTGAACACCAGCGCCTGTTCGCGGTCCTCGGCGGGACCCTCGCCGTGGTGGCCGCCACCATCTGGACGGTCAACGCCGCGCAGACCGCGTGGGCGGTCGGGTCCAAGATCGTGACGGCCGCGACGAAGGCGTGGACGGCCGCGCAGTGGCTGATCAACGTGGCCCTGACGGCCAACCCGATCGGCCTGGTGATCGTCGGTATCGCGGCGCTCGTCGCGGCCATCGTCATTGCCTACAAGAAGAGCGAGACGTTCCGATCGATCGTCCAGGCCACCGGCCGCGGCGTGGTCGCGGCGTTCAACTGGATCCTCGCCGCCGGCAAGGCAGTGTTCGGGTGGGTGTCCTCGAACTGGGGCACGATCAGCAAGCTGATCGCGGGGCCGATCGGCGCGGCCGCCAAGTACGTCGTGCAGCACTGGGACGAGATCCGCCAGGGCACCGCCGACAAGGTCGGCGCCATGATCGCTTTCGTGCGGGGAATCCCCGGCAAGGTCAAGGGCGCGATCGGCAACCTCGGCGACCTGCTCAAGCACGCCGGGTCCGAGCTGATCCAAGGCCTGATCGACGGCATCACGAGCCGGGTCCGCGACGTCACCGGCGCCGTGTCCGGCCTCGCCAGCAAGATCAAGGGGTTCTTCCCGGGCAGCCCGGTCAAGACGGGCCCGCTCACGAGCTGGAACGGCGGCGGTGCCGGGCGCCGATTGGTGGGGATGCTCGCCGACGGCATGGCCGACACCCGCCCCATCGACGACAGCGCCTCCCGCGTCGCGTCGGCGATCTCCGGCCTGACCGCCGACGTCCCCCGCATCCGTGGCCTCGGCGCAGCTGGCGCACGCACCGCGGCCACGTCGCAGACCACGATCCACGTCACCGTGCATGCGCTGAACCCGACCCCAGCAGTGGGCCGGCTGGTGATGGAGGGCATCGAGCAGCACCTGACGCGTGGGGGCGCGGTCTCGCCGCGGCTGAGGACTGCCGTCCGTGCCCACAGCTGACACGACCCTTGTCCGCGCGGACTCCACCCTCTGGCGGGCCGACTCCACCCTGATCACCGGCGACGGGTGGGAGCCCGCGACGCCGGGCCCCGACGGTTTCCGCATCGAGCTGGGGTGGGGCGGGGTGTGGGTGGACGTCACCGACCGCGTCGACCTCGGGCAGGGGATGACGCTGCAGGTCGGCCGGTCGTCGGTGTGGGACGACGCGAGCCCCGGCACGCTCGCGGTGACCCTCGACAACGCGGACGGGGCGCTCACCCCCGACAACCCGCTGTCGCCGTGGTGGCCCTACGTCGGCGAGGACGTCGACGTCCGCGTGATCGTGTCCCACGACGGCGCGGCGTGGCGCCGGTTCCGCGGCACCGTCGACGCGTGGGCGCCGTCGTTCGACGGGAGTGGCTCGACGGTCGCCGTGTCCGCGTCGGACCGGCTCGCCGCGCTGACCCGGCCGATGCCGTCGGCGGTGCAGCAGTACCTCGAGGGCACCTCGTGGGGCGCCGGCACCGGCTGGTCGCTGCTGGAGCTCGGCGCCGATGTCGGGACCGTGGCGAACGCCGCGCCGGACGGCCCGGCCGGGACCCTCGTGCACGACACCCGCGCGCGGGCGCAGATCACGTCGGCGGACGTGGGGGCGCTCGGTATCGCCGGGGCGTGGTCATGGGACACCGGTGTCTCGGGGCGCCGTGGCAGCGCGCTGACCGTGGAGGTGCCCAGCACCGCGCGGACGTGCGGGGGGCTGTGGCTGCAGCAGGGCACGGCGGTCACCGCCGA
>CAZSXR010000013.1:7494-10358 GCA_964611335.1 uncultured Pseudobdellovibrionaceae bacterium
CGCGTGAAGACCGTCACCCGGCAGGTCCGGGCGTCCCTGGGCGGCCTCTGGTGGGCCGGCGGTTCCGGAACGGGCGCGGCCACGGTCGCCGAGGTCATCGCCCGCGGCGCGGGCACGTCGGTAGCGGCGTGGCCGACGGTCCTGGCCGAGCTCGCCGCGTCGGTGACGGGGGCGCTGTACACGGCGACCGCGCTGGGCGGGGACACCCGCGACGTCCGCCGGGTCAACGGCGGCGGCAGGACCACCCTGGAGCACCTGCAGGCCCTGGCCCGCACGGTGGGCGGCGTGGTGTGGCACGAGCCCGAGACCGACGCCGTGGTCATCGCGGGGCCGGGCGCGGCCCCGGCCGCCGCAACCTTGACGATCGAGGCGGGCGCGGACGACACCGACGTGCAGGGCTGGTCGCGGGGCATCGACGCACGGCCCAGCCGGGTCACGGCGTCGGCGCCGGTGACCGGGTCGGTGACCGCGACGTCGTCGGGCACCGTGCGGCGTGAGCAGACCGTCGAGACGCTCGCGCCGACCGAGGCCGACCTGTTCGGGATCGCGACGTGGGCCCTGAACCGGGCGCGTGCGCTGCGCGCGACCAGCATCGGGGTGGACCTCACGACCGCCGAGCACGACCTGTGGGCCGACGTGATGGGCCTGCGGCCGGGGCACCGGATCACGCTGACCGGGCTGTCCTCGTCGCTGTTCGGGCGGTCCGAGCGGGACCTGCTCGTCGTCGGGTGGGTGGAGGAGTGGGGCCCGGGCCGGTGCGTGGTCACGCTGACTACGGACGCCGCTGACGACCCCGCCGAGGGCGTGTACGACACGGCCCGGTGGTCGGGGGCCGACGTGCGGCTCACCGAGGCGGTCACCGCCACCACGGGCACGATAAAGGTCTCGAGCGCCGACGGCGTGCTGTTCTCGACGTCGACCGGCGACTACCCGCTCGACCTGGACGTCGGCGGGGAGCGGATGACCGTGACCGCCGCGCCGACCGCGCCGGTCAGCGGCGTGCAGACGCTCACGGTCAGCCGGGGCGTCGCGCCGACCGTGGCCCGAGCGCACCCCGTCGACGAGCCCGTCGAGCTGTGGCTGGCCCCGACGTGGGCCCTCTGAGGAGGTACCCCGCATGGCTGCACCGTCCCTGCCTGCCCTCGTCTCGGTCGGGCAGCGCATCCTCGCGTCCTACCTCAACGGGTCGATCCGCAACTGCCTGTCGTGGGTGATGAAGGACGCGCCCGCGGTCCGGTCCGTCGCGTCGTCCGCGCAGTCCATCCCGACGGGCGCCTGGACGTCGGTGCTCATCCCCTCCGCCGACAGTGGCGACGAGGCTTTCGTCGGGTCGCCCACCTCACGGTTGCTGCTCGGCCGTGAGCTCGGCTGGTGGCTGGTGTGGGGCGTCGCCTACTGGGACGCGCCGACCACGGGCACCAGCCGGCGCGCGGTGCTCGCGCTGAACGGCAACCACATCCCCGGGTCGTACATGCGCTCCGAGCCTGCCAACCCCGGCGCGACGGCGACGCCGCCGACGCTCGTGCAGATCACGTCGGCCACGGACTACGTCGAGCTGCAGGCGCAGCACGACGCGCCCACCAGCGTGCCGACGCTCGTCGACGCGTCGCGGATCAGCGCCGTGCACGCCGTCTTCCTGCGCACCCTCTGACCCCCTCCGCCCCTCTGTAGCCCCCTGGAGGTACCCCCGTGGCTCAGCAGCTCGTGAACATCGGCGCGGCGCCGAACGACGGCACCGGCGACCTGGCCCGGAACGCCTTCGACAAGATCAACCAGAACACGACCGAGCTGTACGCCGCCGTCACGAGCCCTGGCCCCGTAGTCTTCGTCGCGACCAGCGACGCGAGCGACGGAGCAAAGGCCGTGGCCACGGCCGCCCGGGTGCTGCCCGCGAGCGGCGCCGCCGGCCTCGCGGCGAAGCTCAAGACGATCATCGAGGGCAACCGGCGGATCGTGATCCTGACCGGCGCGGCGACCACGCTCACCCTCGACGCGCAGCTGATCGCCACGCCGCAGGACGACACGAAGATCGACGCCGGTGGGCTGACGCTGATCCCTCACGACGCCGAGGCCAACGGCGGCAGCTCCGGCCAGGCGGCCATCATCATCGGCGGCGCCGACGCCACGACGATCACCATGACCGGTATGTCGGCGACCCTGGCCAAGGGCACCGACACGTTCTCGCACACCGTGTCGAGCCTTCCGTCGTTGCTGCCCGTCGACGCCTATGGACGTGTCACCACGGGCGAGAACCGGAACCCGAACCGGCTGCAGGAGTATTTCAAGGGCGAGGAATTCCAGGTGCTCGCCGTGTCGTCGACGAGCATTCGTTTCAAGACGGCGCTTCGGGATTCCTACTCGACGTCCGCGACGAACTTCAAGTTCCGGTTCGTGCCGATGGTCAAGAACCTTCAGATCCGCGGCCTGAACATCGCGAGCAACACGACGCAGACCGTGCCGGACCGGCAGAACGGCATCGTGATCCGCAACTGCGTCAGCCCCGACATCGAGATCACCGTGTCGGGCGTCGAGTTCGCCGACGGCGTCGGCGTCTGGGGCTGCATCAACGCCAAGGTTCAGGGCAAGTCCTGGCAGTGCCAGGACCGGTACGGCCCGGGCGTGCAGGGCTACGGCCTGCGCATCGCCGGGTCCGAGGGCACGTCTGTGTGGTGGGAGGACTGGGAGTCCCGCCACGGCGTCGACCTCGGGATGTCCTCGCAGAACTGGAGCGTGACCCGCCACACCAAGATTTACCGCGCGCACGCATTCCACACCTACGCCGCCGGGTTCGCCATTCACGATGCCGAATACAGCACCCTCATGCCCGGCGCGGTCTGGTCGATCAACTGCGGCGGCGGAATCAT
>CAZSXR010000014.1:0-4286 GCA_964611335.1 uncultured Pseudobdellovibrionaceae bacterium
TCAAACAACTCACTGTGAAAACTACAAACCATCACCTATTCGAACAGGATATGAAAGGGTAGTTATTCATCGCAGTGAGGGTTTGTACGGTAAGGTTGCTAAAGACGACGGTAAAGTTATTTCGATTACAGATAAGACAATTACTGTTGAATTTAAAGGCGGTGAAAAAGGTCAATATTTGATTGGTCGTCAATTTGGGCGATGGTCTGGTCACGATATTCCGCACGACATTACAACGGATTTAAAAGAAGGTCAGTCTTTCAAAAAAGGAGATCCGTTGATTTATAACACTCGCTATTTTCAACGAGATACATTGGATCCTTCCCAAGTGTTGTTTAAAATGTCCACACTTGCTTTTACAGCACTCATGGAAAAAGAAACAACTTTAGAGGATTCATCTGCACTCTCTCAAGAGATGGCTGATAAATTAGTCACTATGGCCACCCACATTAGAAACATTAAAGTAACCTTTGATCAAGAGGTAAGAAACCTTGTTCAAGTGGGCGATAAGCTAGAATCCGAAAGCATTTTATGTACCATCCATAATCGAGTGGAAGGTAATTCAGATGTGTTTGACGATGAAGCTATTAACACGCTTTCTAATCTTTCGTCATCGACGCCGTTAGCAAAAATGACAGGTGTTGTGGATAAAATCGAGGTTTTTTATACAGGCGAAATTGAAGACATGTCAACATCGCTTCAACATTTGGTTGAAATCAGCGATAGGGACATTCGTCGAACGTATAAAGAATTAGGTAAGAAAGCAGTAGATGGTCGTGTAGATGTGGGCTTCCGTGTAGATGGACATCCGATGGCATTAGATGAGGCTGTTGTTCGGCTTTATGTGACGGGACCTGAAACATTTGGTGAAGGTGATAAACTGGTTTTTAGTAATCAGTTGAAATCTGTCACGGGCGAAATTATGTCTGATGTCAATGAAACGGAATCTGGGATTCCATTGGACGCTATCTTTGGCTATCAGTCAATTGCTAACCGTATTACTCTATCTGGGGAATTAATTGGCACCACCAATTCATTGCTTTTAGAAATTGGTAGACGTGCGGTTGCCGCATATCGTGGAAAATCCTAATGTTTGTACAGGATAGCCTTTTGGCTATCCTGTATATGCTATCATTTGAGAAGCTTTCCTTCCACCATTACTCAAAGGACAAAAAACATGATCCGCAGTACATCACTAAGCGCCATTATTGCAATGGTTCAAAATTTAATAGAAACGAAATACATCATTATTCCTAAACCGCAGACACCATTATCAGAAGCGGTTGCAAAATGCTATTCGCCCTCACTTCACACGAATTGTGGACAATCGCCATTGATTCCAGCCGACGCAATTAATACCTTGCAAGATCTTTGTTGGATGATGCGTAACCCTGATAACAATGTGATTACCGCAAATGACAATTGCCATGGCGATGTCTGTGACCAGTTTTCAAAAGTGCTTGCGGACAGTGTGCGCGACACTATTGCAACATCTCGCACTATTGTAACGCCGCTGGTGAACCAAATTGTTGACTATGTTCAACAATGTCGAAAAAACAATCAAACCACAATTGCAAATACGCTGACTATTGTGGTAGATCGTTTTGAAAGCATTTGGGATAGCGGAACGCTACATGATTTGGTTGGGCGTTTTAACGACGCACCTGCATATGGCGATGTAGAATTGTTTAACGTTCATCCTGCGCTTACTGTAGAACAAATTGTTGCTATGTTAAAAACAGGCGTAACGCGCGCCGATAAAGATATTGAAGAATGGTTAGAGTTTGTTGGCACAGACTATGTTGTTAATGTGTACCAGCGTTACTTTGTACCTAGCATGGATCGTGAAACTACCAAACGACTAGATCCGTCTGACTATGGCTATAACATTCATTGGTTAGACGGTCGTGGCATTGCAGCGCGCAATGAATATTTAGCGGTTCATTTGTTTACACGGACATTATTACAAAATCCGCCTGAAGGGTTGGATATGTCATTAGAACAATATCGCGAAATGATGGCTGGTGTATTGGAACAAACTGGTCGCATGATTTGTCGTTTGTTTGAACATCGTCAGTTTGATCGTGAACAAAAAAGACTTGTTTTAAATTGGCCTGCTGAAAATGCTGAATTCATGGCACAGTATCCTGACATGGGCCATTTGTTTGTAAATGGCGATATTTACGATCAATGGTTGGCTGAGGGCGGTACGCCAGAGGCATTGTTAGGTTCTGCTGTTACAGATCGCAGCATGAATTACAATTGGTTAATTGAAAATAAAGATCAATACGAGCGGGATTATGCATCGCGTTTGGCCATTATTCGTAGCGGTCAAAATAGTCGCGAATACAGCATTGTTTTATCTGCACTTCGAGATAGCATCACTAAAGCAATTAACGAATTGCCGGATGAACGTTTAGTTGACGGTACGCGTTCTAACTTGCATATTAAACTAGATGGTTTCTTACAAGAAACCTATATGCAAGACGTTACGGAAGAAAACGTATATCGCACTGTTCGAAAAATTGTTTGCGGTGTCATGTTTCAAAATCGCGATATCCGAACTATCTTGGACAACATCGATACGCTACGCAAAGAACATGGTGACATGGATATTCGCGAAATTGCGTTGTTATCCACCATTGATTTGTTAACACGTTGGTTCTCTACCTTGGTAGAAATCAAAATAGGTGAAGTTCATTGCACACACGAAGGCGGTGTGATCACTGGTTTAACATTGGCAAACATTGTGCAGTTAACCGAGGATGTCATTGTGCATGTTGCTGGCGATGATATTTCTAACAAGTTAAATGGAAATGATATTTACACGTCTACAGTTGCTGACGTTGTTGCTGCCAGTCTACAAGCAAAACTTGTTCCTAAAACATTGTTATAATGAAGGTGGGTTATGTACTTTTCAAAACTAACCCGAAATCCTAATTTAGCAATGTCTGTTTTAGTTGAAATGGATGATGGAAGCATTTTGACAAAACAGAAGCTAAAGGTCCTCGTGCCAAAGCGGTACGAGGAACATAAGCTTGCGGTTATCTCTAGCGAAATACGTGTGTTGGCAACATACGCTTTAGTTGTTGCCAACGAATACACGGTTTCGCGTGCAATGTCGATGATACAGTTGACGCCTATGGCTACCAATATCATTGATGTTGATGGGGAAGATTACTACGAGTTTGAGTTTGATAAAGGGGCTGTGTTTACACCTAATCGATTCTTAGTGATGCAAGACACCATTTGTTATTTTGTTTATGATGAATACATGGCTAAAGGTAATTCTCCAGCCTTTTTTGATTATGAAGATTTAGGCAAAACATTTGACACTGCATCGGAACTATCGGGGTTCAACATTGCAGCTAACAATATTCCGATTGAAATGATTACTGCGTCAATATGTCGTGATCAAGATCAAAAGATGACGTATTACCGACACAGTGACATGAAGAAAGATTGCGTCAACGTTGCATTGAGAAATGTGTCGTTAGGTGCTACAAACACAACAGCGCGTTTAAACGGTGCGTATTTCGATCAAGGTTTGCGTTCTGCGTTGATTAACCCGAGTAAATCCGTAGAACCTATTGAAACATTATTGCGAAAATAGGAGTACACAATGGCTACTGCGGCTATCAGTTACACCTGCACAGCGTTGCTTGGTGTCAATAAAAAAGGTAAGTTACAGTGCGATCCAGACGGCTATTACGATGTTATATTGGGTGCATTGAATTACTACAATCAGACAGGTGCGTTTTACGCGTTAGAGCCCGCTAGAAAGCTCTTGGAGAACGATAGTAGTATCTTGCAGCGTCGTATCAAGAAAGGCGTTCTAAACGGCGAATACAAGCATCCTGATCGCACACCAGGGATGTCCGATAAAGATTTCTTATTACGTAATTTACGTATTGACGAAGCGATGGTTTCGCATCACATTAAAGAAGTCTATTTAGATCGCGAGTCTATGAGAGACAGCAATGGATCGCCCATTATCATTGTTCGTGGTCGAGTCAAGCCAAAAGGTCCTTATGGACAATATCTTGCCGATTCCTTAGAAAATCCAAATGAGAACACGTACTTTTCTGTACGATCTATTACTGAAGATTTCTTGGATACAGCAACAGGCGATATCGTTAAAGAAACGTTAGAAATTGTAACGTGGGATCACGTGACTGAAGGCGGCATTGATATTGCGTGTAAATACGCAACACCATCGCTTGAAATGATTCAAGAACATCGTTTTACTAAAGATGTTGTTATGATGGCTAAGAACGCCGCATTGG
>CAZSXR010000015.1:0-3915 GCA_964611335.1 uncultured Pseudobdellovibrionaceae bacterium
GTTTGGTTGGATCTATTTTGCTGGGAACAGCAGCAGTTGGTTTAGCTGGATCTATCTTAGCTGGCGGTGGCGGCATGTTTCCAACCGCCACCCCTTGGGATGGGACAGAACCGCCGTTTGCCAGTAACGCATAGTAGTTGTATTTTTGTTTCCAAATATCTACAAACTCTCTTGGGGACAACCCCACGCCGCCGTTTTGATCTAGCGCCTGACGCATCGTTATCTTTTTTCCATTCCTTACTTCCATGACAATATCATTTGCGCCTTCTTTTGTGACGCCGGACTCAGCAGCTTTAATAAGTTTAGGGAACCCGCCTTCGCCTTGTTGATGCGCACCATAAATCTCCCACATTTCAGGTTCTCGACCTAAAGATTTTCTTAGAGCGTTTTTCATGATAAGTGCATACTTAGCACCCGCCTCAACATTCTTTTCCATATCCCATCTGTTGTCAGGTCCGCCTGGAACATTTAACCCAATACGTTTGTCGTACGCTGTGCTTGGCATAAACTGATATATACCTACCGCCAGCGGCTGGCCTTTAGTTGATGCAGCTGTGGATTTAGAATACGCTTTTGGATCCCCGCCCGATTCGATAAATGCTGTTGTCCGCATATGCGATAATGGTACCCCGTACATAGCTGCGTATTTTTGCATTAAACCATCTAACTCAGGGGGTTTCAGTTTAGACCATGCGCGTTTGGGGAATTTATATCTGCCAGCTGCCTGTGCTGCCGCCAACGACGCTTCGTTCGATATGCCGGTTTGATCTGCCGATTTAGCGCCCATGATATTTGTAGCTGCTTTATCGGCGGCGGCTTTACCGGCATTCCAAGCGTCTTTCGTGATATTTGCAGCGCCGTCTAAGATCATCCCCCACCCTTCGATAGGTTTGTACGCCCATTTTTTCAACAGACCTGGCGCTTCACTTGCACCTTGTTTTACGGAATTCCAAATGTTCTGTGTCTTTGTTTGCCACTTTTGCTCTTGTTTCTTCCGTAACTCTTCTGCTTTCTTGGGGTCGGATTCAGCTTGGTTTTCCATATCGACTTCTTCTTTATGGTCTTCTAACCAATCCATTGCGTCGTCGTATTCGTTATCCACACTGTGACTAAACCAAGCTCCGCCGGCAACATCTAATTCATCGCCGCCTGGTACGGGCGATGCCATCATGTCATACGGTCTGCGACCATCTCCTGCGTAATGAACCGCTTTTAAATATTTGATACTATCATCGGCGTTCATTGTGTCTATTTTGGTAAGATCACATTTATTCATCATGGCTTTGCACATAGTGCAATGTGTTAAGAAAATCGGTTTGAAGCGGCCAGAAAACCATGCTATCCAGCGTTCGACTTCTTTTGAATCCGCAGTATCGATTCCCCACAACGCCATGAGTGTTTCAGCTTTCATCCCGCCACTCAATGACGCCAATCCTTGTTGATCAAACTTTACAATAGCTTGTAATGCTTTTTCTGTCTGTAGGATTTTAGCGACATTTTCTTCGTCATCGTGTTTAAAACCATATTGCAGCATACGAAATCTAAATAAGACATCATTGTTCTGAAATTTGGATTTAAACCATTTGAAGCCCAAAAATGCCGCTACGGCTGTAGCGCCAGCTGCGAGTACAACAGGAGCCGTTAGTATTGACGCACCAAACGAAGCAGCAGCTATGCCTGCACGTAAAACCATACTACCTGCACCAAACGCAGCTTTAGCCGCCATAGCAACTGGTTTCATGAGTTTTGCAGCATCCATCATCAATAGCGCTTTGCCTGCTTTTGCGATAAGACCAATGCCGCCAGCAATACCAGTAAATAGTTTAGGAACTAAACCAACTAATCCTGTTAGCATTCCTATACCGCCTTTCCCTTTACCAGCATCCCACCCGCCTTTAGCAGCACCCGCGATACCTGAGAAGAATTTGTTCATCATAGATTTTTCTTCAGCCGCTTCACGCTGTTGACGTTGATCTGCCGCACTGCCGTCTCTATCGCCATCACCGTCTGCATCTGCAGATTGACTACGTTTAAACGGATTAGAAAACTTAAACTTACCACGCATCCCTTTCATCTTATCTAATAAAGATTGCTTAGGTTCATCTGCTTGCTGTCCAGTTGGCTGCTGTTCTGCAGGTGTTTCATCATCTTTACTAAACCATCCTTTAAACTTGGCTTTTAGATTCGCGAAATTTTCGCGTGTTTTGCCAAAGGATTTTGGTTTTGGTGCGTCTGGAATATCGGTAACACCGCCACGATTTCTTAATTCAAAATCGGCAACGATTTGTTCTTTCTTAGTAATCGGTAACAAATCAAACTCTTGTTCATTTAATCCTAATTTATCGAGATATTTAGAGAAGCTTATTTTCTCTACAGGATCTCTAGCAGCATTAAATGGACTGTGAGATTCTTGCCATTTACGATAACGTTCTTCATCGGATTCTACAAAAGCACTTGCTTTACTTTTTAATCCAGAGAACCAGTTCTTGGTATTCATCTTGATGTTTTCGCGATCATTCCACTTGGCTTTTAGATCTATTTTGGCAGCGATAGCATGGTCTTTTAATGACTTTGCTTTAGCGAATAGTGATTTGGCAGATTGCTTAGCGGCTAGTTTGTTTCTCCATTCACCTGTTTTGATATCGTTAGAGAAAGTATCTATCTTTGTTTTAAGTTCGCTTACACGATCTTTAAAAGACTTACCTTCTTCATCTTTACCAAAGAAAGTTCTAATTTTGTTAAATTTATCCATGACGCCCGTTTTAGCAAAACCAATTTTACCTTTCAGTTCATCGCGTTTAGCTGCAACAGATTGCACGTACACCTTGTATTGTGTTTCCACTAAGGCTTTATCGTTAGGACTGAGCTTGTCAAAATCATTACCAGATATCTCGTAACTTTCTAACCATTCGGCAAAAGTTTTAGGTTTGAAAGCAGGCAACATATCCAAGATGTTATTGGAACGTTCGTTAGCGATTTGCAACCATTCGTCTTTGCGTTTAGCCAAAGCATCACCACGTTCTTTGAGATAGGAAGTTCCATTGTTGAACAGGGATTTAAGGTTGTCTTTAACGTTTCCGTTTGACGAATCAACAGGTTGTCTAGCAGCTTCTTTATCGTACATTTCACAGTACTGTTCATAAGCCTTTTGCATCATCTTCATTGCCAGCTGATCATTGCGGTCAATGTTTTGCTTACTTTTACTTTCTGCAAAAACAATAAACTCATCTAACGTCATTTTTGCGGGCATTTCTGTTTTAGTAGATTGTCCAAACAACCGATTGTTTAACGAAGCTATTCCGCCAGATAATTTAGTCGTCAGATTTTCTTTTGTAAACGTTGCACTAAACTTTTCCTTGAGCTCTTTCATAGAACCAATTTTTGGCATTGATGGTAACTTTTTCCAATCAATGTTTCTATCAGGATGCGCTTTACGATATTCATCTTCTAACCATGTACGTACATCAGGGTCGTCTAACTCATCTAATCTAAATCCGCCTTTTACAACCCAATCATTAAAATGGTTTATATTTTCAGCAGATTTGTCCACACCCATTAGACGTTTCCAAAATGATGGCAATTTATCGCCGTATTTAGAATTGACATCTGTAACGAGTCTGTCTTTAGCCATGCGTGCACGTTCTGCTTTCAATTGGGCTTTAACCTTTAACTCTTCGGCTTTCAATTTCATTTCTTCAATTTTAGCTAAGGATTTGGCTTTTGCTAAAGCGGCTTTAGCTTCTACACGTGCTTTCTTACGTTCAAACCATGCTTCTGCACGTTGAAAGTTTTCGCCTAAATTGGGAAGGCGCAGTTCGGCCATTTTACCATAATCAGAAGGCACAGCGGCTTTCTCGCCAGGTAGACGATCATTCAGCAACATCCAGATTTGTTCTAGACGAGTTACGGTGGCGG
>CAZSXR010000016.1:0-3732 GCA_964611335.1 uncultured Pseudobdellovibrionaceae bacterium
ATATTTTGTATAACCATAAAAAAGGGCGTGTATGTCTATTTTTAACCACTAGGGGACACATAAAAAGTACTTTTGCTTAGACAATAGTGTTTTATCTGTCCCCTTTTTCATGGTTATGCAACCTTTACAAAGTCTTTTAGTATTTCGTCATCAGGAATAAAACTAAATACTTGTGCGGCTTTGTTTAGGTCTAGTACGTTTATTCTTTGCCGTTTTCTGTTTTCAGCATAAATACTCATACTTTGCCAACTGTCCGAAGTAATAAAATAACGCCTTGCACTGTTCTTTCCTCCTTTGGCTGTTTGTAGTCCCAGTTTTTTAAGTAGGTTGTTTATAGTACGAACCGCAAATTGCTCGTTGACCTTCTCAAAATTGCCTAGTCCTAGTGCGGCTATTTCGTTATCGTGTTTTGATAATTGGTTTAAGGTGTTCACGGCCTTATCATGGCCAAATTCACCCTTGCCAGTCATGGGGTCTAGTCCCAGTGACTTAAACACAAAATTTAATAGACTGTTTTTCGCATGGGCTTTTGTCTGCAATGAGATATTCTTTTGAATAAGTTCTTGCTGACTATCAAAAGCAATACACGCTTCTTTGTCACTTTGTAGAATCTCAAAAAGATGAATCTTTTTAAGCCCGTTATCTTCCCAAAATTCAACATCATCAAAAGATGGTTCACTGGTCGCTAATTGTTGCGTTATTTTGTACCGTTCAAGCTCTCGCTTTTCTTTGCGTGTTGTGGTGTTCGCTTTGCGCTCGTATTGGTCGGCTGTTTTTGCGTCGATAATATCAGCGTGCATAATTTCGGCTATGCGCTGCTGTTTAACCGCTTTTCTGCTCTCTTTAGAGTCTTTTTTGTAGCAATCCTGAGGCTGTTCCTCAATCGCTAAACTCTGCACTTTGTACCCTTTGGCTTCAAAACAAAGTAAGGTTTTGTTTGCATAATCTTTTAGGCTTTCATCGTGCTGAGTCGCTACTTTATAGCGTAGGCTGTCAAAAGATGTTCCTTCAATGTTGACGCTTAATAAGTCAGTGTTCGGGTCAATAGCAAGGCGAAATCTCTTTTTAATGAGAATATCCCCTAAAATCTTTTGCTGTTCTGTGGTCGGCTCTGGTCGGTTTTTGTTGTCCTCAAAACCAATATAAATTGTCTTAGCAGGTCGATAACGCGCTGACGTTTGCAAAATATCAGTAGGCGTTAAAATACCTGTCTGCAATAAATACACTTCCTCAAAATAGGGGCTTTCCATACTAAAACCGCTTGATATGGTCGGACTAGCTAAAACCACACGCGGCTGATATTCGGTCAGGTAGGCATCAGGGTTTTTTAAGAATAACGCCTCTTTTGGTTCTGCTTTGGTATCACTGTTTACCATTAAAATATCAGCATCATTTAAGCCATGCCCTAAAAATATCAGTCTTAGGCTTTCGGTTTCTGCTTTGGTGCTGCATTGTATTAGCGTGTTTTTACCCTCTAAAACGCTGTTTATAGCCTTATTTCGGATAGTGTTTAGGTCTGAGTGTATGACGGTCTTATCAACGCTTGGCGCATTGTTTACGCTTGATGCAATTTGTCTTATAGGCTTGTTGCATGACTTCAAAAAGTCCAATGTTTTTTGGTCTAGGTCGGCATCGGCACAAATAACAAGTTTTGCGTTTTTTATGGCCGTTTTGATTATTTCTAAAACTTTGGCGCGTTCTCTATTATCAAACGAACCGATAGCAATATGCTCTAAAACTTGCTTTATTTCGTCAATAAATAGCACGTCGCAATCAGTAAAAAAGTCTGAAAAATACCATGATGCTAAAGAGTTTGCACAAATAGCCATGTGTTGAACATCAGGCATATCGTGCGGTTTTAGGTTTTGATAATTTTCTAGTCCTAGTCGTGCGGCTGAGTTTTCGATAAGTGTTACACGGTGGGCAATATAGCCAACTCTCACGCCTTTGATAAGTTTAGCCAGTCTCGCAATTTCGGCCATGAATAGCGTTTTACCTTCCCCCATTTGTCTATTATCAGCATAAATACAATGACTTCCTATCGGTGCATTAAGTGCATTGTGTAGCAGATAGTAGGCGTTTTGTTTAATGGTTGATTGTATTGCCAAAAATAGGGGCAATTTGTCGGTAAAGCTAAATAACTGTTTAACGCTGTCTTTACGTTCGTCATAGATTTTATAAACCCAGTCTAAACGTGAGCCTATAAACTCTTGCCAATCATCGCCTAATTGCTTGCTGATATGCTCTAAACTCTTATCTAACGAACGCATCGGGGCAACTGATACGGCATAGGCTAACAAGGCTTGCACATTCTTTTCGCGCTGATTGCTTGGCATTAACTCGATACATTCTATTTTGTGCTGCATCAGGTCAATGTTCTTTTTGCGTCGGTTGTCTTTGTTTTGAATGACTAGGCGAACGGCTTCAAGGTCGAAGGCATGACTTGTTAAAACGTCGTTAAAGTCCCAGTTTATGGTCTCGTTACATGGGGGAATGATTAAATAATCATCTTTGCCGCCTTTGTAGTCGATTGCCTTTAATGCCTTAAATACGCCTATATTGCCATTTTGTGCTAGGTTTTTTCGGTCGTTATCGGCCAACATGGTTATATTGTTAGCATATTCACGACGTACAAACGGAACAACATTGGCAAGGTTGCCAGCGTTTAACGCAACAAAACACGCCTTATTTTCGGCTAGGGTAAAAGTAATCGCATTGCTTAAACCCTCTGCAATATAAGCACGTCCTGAGATGGTCGAAGGGTCGCCAACAATAGCGAACGCGCCTTTTGTTGAGCCTATAAAATCTTTGTTATCTTCGCGGCCTTTGGGTATTTCGGCATAAATGCGCTGATAGCCAATAACTCGGCCATTTTGACCATGTAAAGCGTAGGCAATAAAATCCCCTAGATAATCCTTGCCGCGTCGCATATCAAGCAATAAAGCGGCCTGTGGTGCATGGTGTCCAAACTTCTTAACTAGGTAAGCATGGTCGCCTTTTTCAGTGGGTAAAGTTTTGAATAGTGCGTCGAAATCTGAAAAGCGTTTTCTATGAAAAGCTTTTTGTTTTTTTGTCTTTTCTTCGGATAGTTTGGCTCGTTGTTCTGCCTGTCGTTTGGCTTCCCAGTTTGTTTTTATGCGGTTGTTATCAGATAAGGTGCTATTGCCATGCAATCTGTCATAGTAATCTTTTGCGGCCTCTAATCCGTTAAATACTTCGGTAATTCCCCCATGTTTGTGAGTTTTAAAAGTGATAATCGGATAATAACCGACAACTTGGCCATGCTTTTTATATTCACGTTCTGACGCAACAACAAAGACTTTGTCTTTATATTTTGGCGTTAAAGCAATGCCTTTTTTTAATGGTCGGCCATTAAATGTTATTTGTTTTTGTGCGGCTTGCCAGTCAATACCCACACTTGCAGCGATTGCTAACAGTTCACTAAAACACTTATTTAGAATATCAAAACTTGTAAATTGATATGCTATACTTGCTTTGCTTGCTGTTCGATTCGGGGCTAGATCATCGCCAAATGACTGCCCCCCCTTCCTCTGAATGTTCTCAAAAGCTGAATTTACGCCTTTATACTCATTTGAGATTTGCTCAAAAATAGCTAAACGCTGAGGACAGATATTTTTCATTACGCTGTCCTCTCTGTGTTTTTGAGACAAACGGCTATCACTCCACACTTCAACATCATCAAAGGTCTGGAATGTAAATTGCGCGTCTTTA
>CAZSXR010000017.1:0-3595 GCA_964611335.1 uncultured Pseudobdellovibrionaceae bacterium
AGCCAATAAAAAACCCCCTTGTGAGTGATCACAAAGGGGTTTTAATAAAGGGCTGCATTGAGCTACTCTCCCACAGTTAAGACTGCAGTACCATCGCCGCGAGTAGGCTTAACTTCCGTGTTCGGGATGGGAACGGGTGTTTCCCTACCACTATCGACACAGCCCAGTTCGTACAGATTAATAACAAGTTTTTAGAAATAATTCCATGTTTTTTTCAGTGAAAAGTCATAAGAAACAAAGTCAAGCCTCACGACCAATTAGTACTGGTCAGCTCCACGTATTACTACGCTTCCACCTCCAGCCTATCAACGTCATGGTCTTTGACGGGTCTTAAGGGCTTTCGCCAGGGAAATCTATTCTTGAGGTGGGCTTCCCACTTAGATGCTTTCAGCGGTTATCCCATCCGTACATAGCTACCCAGCCGTGCCACTGGCGTGACAACTGGTGCACCAGAGGTACGTCCAACTCGGTCCTCTCGTACTAAAGTCAGATCCTCTCAAATTTCCTACGCCCACAGTAGATAGGGACCGAACTGTCTCACGACGTTCTGAACCCAGCTCGCGTACCACTTTAATTGGCGAACAGCCAAACCCTTGGGACCTGCTCCAGCCCCAGGATGTGATGAGCCGACATCGAGGTGCCAAACCTCCTCGTCGATGTGAACTCTTGGAGGAGATCAGCCTGTTATCCCCGGAGTACCTTTTATCCGTTGAGCGATGGCCCTTCCATACAGTGCCACCGGGTCACTAACGCCTACTTTCGTACCTGCTTGACTTGTCTGTCTCGCAGTCAAGCTCCCTTCTGCATTTGCACTCTTCGACCGATTTCCATCCGGTCTGAGGGAACCTTCGCGCGCCTCCGTTACTCTTTAGGAGGCGACCGCCCCAGTCAAACTACCTACCAGACACGGTCCCCATTCTGGATTACAGAACTAGGTTAGATATCCAGATCCATTAGGGTGGTATTTCATTGGTGACTCTGCGAAAGCTAGCGCCTTCGCTTCAATGTCTCCCACCTATGCTACACAAACGAATCCGAATAACAGTGTCAAGCTATAGTAAAGGTTCACGGGGTCTTTCCGTCTAACTGCGGGTACAGTGCATCTGCACACTGTTTTCAAGTTCGCTGAGCTCACGGTCGAGACAGCGGGGAAGTCGTTACGCCATTCGTGCAGGTCGGAACTTACCCGACAAGGAATTTCGCTACCTTAGGACCGTTATAGTTACGGCCGCCGTTTACTGGGGCTTCAATTCAAAGCTTCGCCTTGCGGCTGACCTCTCCTTTTAACCTTCCAGCACCGGGCAGGCGTCACACCACATACATCATCTTGTGATTTTGCGTAGTGCTGTGTTTTTGGTAAACAGTCGCTACCCCCTCTTCTCTGCAACCCTCCATGCTTCATGCGCGAGGCACTACACATTTCAGGCACACCTTATCCCGAAGTTACGGTGTTAGATTGCCGAGTTCCTTGACCGTGTTTCACTCAATCACCTTAGAATTCTCTTCCTGCCCACCTGAGTCGGTTTGCAGTACGGACTAACATTCTCAACGCTTAGCAGCTTTTCTCGTGAGCAGAGGATCACCATCTTCGATCTTGCGATCTCCTCATAACGTCTCGGGATTAACGATCTTCCGGACTTACCTAGAAAATCTCCCTACGCGCTTAAACCGGAATCCAATAACCGGCATGGCTACCTTTCTCCACCCCTGCTTCGCTCCTCTGTTAGGTACAGGATTATTAACCTGTTGCCCATCGACTACGCCTTTCGGCCTCGCCTTAGGATCCGACTAACCCTGGGAGGATTAACCTTCCCCAGGAAACCTTGGGCATTCGGTGAACATGTTTCTCACATGTTTTTCGCTACTCATGCTAGCATCTGCTCTTGTAGTTCCTCCAGCATACGTCGCCGTACACCTTCTGTGGTTTCTACAATGCTCCCCTACCACTCTAACTTTCGTTAGGTCCATAGCTTCGGTGTTACACTTGAGCCCCGTTATATCTTCCGCGCAAGAACACTAGACCAGTGAGCTGTTACGCTTTCTTTAAATGGTGGCTGCTTCTAAGCCAACATCCTGGCTGTCTTTGCATTCTCACATCGTTTTCCACTTAGTGTAATCTTTGGGACCTTAGCTGATGGTCTGGGCTCTTTCCCTCTCGACGACGGAACTTCTCTCCCGCCGTCTGTCTCCCGAGTTAACTGTAATGGTATTCGCAGTTTGAGTGGGTTTGGTAGTCTGGTAGGACCCCTAGCCCAATCAGTGCTCTACCCCCATTAAGCATCACTCGAGGCTATACCTAAATATATTTCGGGGAGAACCAGCTATCACCCGGTTTGATTAGCCTTTCACTCCTATCCACAAGTCATCCGAGGACTTTTCAACGTCCACCGGTTCGGTCCTCCACTGGGAATTACCCCAGCTTCAACCTGCTCATGGATAGATCACCGGGTTTCGGGTCTAATGAGACAAACTTATTCGCCCTATTAAGGCTCGCTTTCACTTCGGCTCCGGTGCTTCACACCTTAACCTTGCTTGTCTTATTAACTCGCTAGCTCATTATGCAAAAGGCACGCCGTCACTTTTACGCTCCGACTGCTTGTAAGCGCACGGTTTCAGGTCTATTTCACTCCCCTCAACGGGGTTCTTTTCACCTTTCCCTCACGGTACTCTTCACTATCGGTCACTAAGTAGTATTTAGCCTTGGAAGATGGTCCTCCCAGATTCAAACAGGATTTCTCGTGTCCCGTTCTACTCGGGTACCAGAACAGATTAACTCTATCTTTCGCGTACAGGACTATCACCTTCTATGGTCAAGCTTTCCAGCTTCTTCCACTAGACTTTGTTAACCCCATGTTCTGGCCCCACGACCCCGCAAAGATTTCTCTTTACGGTTTGGGCTCTACCGATTTCGCTCGCCACTACTTTCGGTATCTCTACTTGATTTCTTTTCCTGCGGGTACTGAGATGTTTCAGTTCTCCGCGTTCGCCTCTATGAAGCTATGTATTCACTTCATGATCCTCCTTACGGAGGGGGTTGCCCCATTCGGAAACCTCCGGATCAAAGCTTGCTTAGCAGCTCCCCGAAGTTTATCGCAGCTTGCCACGTCCTTCTTCGCCTCTTAGTGCCAAGGCATCCACCGTGCGCCCTTTTTAACTTGCTTTGTCAATTATGCTTTTCACTGAAAAAAGCATGGTTGTTGCTAGTACAACCTTTTAATCTAAAACTTATTATTATTCTGTTTTCAAAGAGCAAAAAACAAAGTCACTCTACGTGACTCGTGTTCTTTCAAAGCTGAATAGCTTAGCTAGTTTTAGATCAGGATTAACCTGAAGATCTTAAAGATCTCCTTAGAAAGGAGGTGATCCAGCCGCAGGTTCCCCTACGGCTACCTTGTTACGACTTCACCCCAATCACGGCTACAACCTTGGTAACTTGCCTCCTTGCGGTTAGCTCGGCTACTTCTGGTTATAACCACTCTCGTGGTGTGACGGGCGGTGTGTACAAGGCCCGGGAACGTATTCACCGCTGCTTGCTGATCAGCGATTACTAGCGATTCCAACTTCATGCAGTCGAGTTGCAGACTGCAATCTGAAC
>CAZSXR010000018.1:0-3446 GCA_964611335.1 uncultured Pseudobdellovibrionaceae bacterium
GTTGATAGTTATGTAAAATTTGCTAACGCTATTAAACAAGAAAGAGCAGCTAAAGCTGAGCTAGATCAGCCTGTTGGCAACCCTTACGAGATGTTCAAGGATGGCCAGTCGTTAGGTATGTTTGTTACCACAAAAGGAAATAAGACAGTTCCTTATGGTCAGGCAGGGGCGACAATGACTAAGCCTGACAAGCTAACAGCGGCACAAGAAAGAGAGTATCAGTTTAAAGAAAAACAACTAAAACAGGAGGCTGATTTTAAAGAGCGTGAGTTAAACAAACCTGTTTACGACCCTGTGGAACGTGCAGGGGCGGTGGCAGATGTAAAGGCTGAGGCAAAGATTAGGCAGGATTTAGTTGCTGATGCAGCAAACACGACAAAAACATACGCCAACACAATGCCTATATTGCAAAAAGCTAAGAATATTCTATCTAGGCTTCCCCCGGATGCGTGGCAGTCTTACTATCAATCTAAAATTGCTGGGACACCTCTTAGTAAATATATTGGCAACGAAGATCAGCAAAAAGCAATTGCTGAGCTAAAAGTATTGCAAGAAAATTTAAGATTAAAAGCGGAAAAACCTGCAGGTGCGGTAACAAACTATGAGCAAGAAATTTTTGCTAAAGCTATGGGTGTTTTAGAAAGTGATGCATCCCCAGCCCAAAAATCCGCAGCTTTTCAGACAATTATTGATGTTTTAGAAAATGACAAAACCGTTGCTTTAAATATATTAAAACAAAATAACGCATCAAATTTTGCTTATAAGGGCGGCCAATTCCTTAACCGATTTACAAATAAAGCTAGCAGGGAGCAAAGAAAAGAGTATCTTGATGCTTATATGCAAGTAAAAAATGACCCTGAATTATTAAAAGAGCTACAAGAGAACGCTAGAGCTTTGGGAGTGCTAGAATAATGGGTGCTTACGATGATATTTTGGCAAAGAAAAAAACTCAATCAAAAGCCGTTGTTAAGCCTGTTGCAAATAATGCGCCTAGTGATGCGTCAGTTGCGGCTTCGTCTGTCGCTAAGGGTTTTGCTGGTATTCCTGATATGTTTATCAATGCTGCGCCTAATTTAATAGGGTTGGGCATGGCTGGGACTGGTTTTGTTTCAAATGAAATAGCGGACGCTGTCGGGCGTGATAATCTGATAGGTGGTTATTTTTCTAAATTAAATGAGTTAGCAAATAAAGGTTTAGAGAATTTCCAGTCGTCGCCAAGTATCACAAATAGAGCAGTTCGTGCTGTTTTGCCTATTCAAGACCCTACTACACCAAGACAACGGGTGATTGATTGGGCGGCTCAAGGTGCGACAGGCGCGGTATTAACACCGACACAAACACTAAAAGAGCTTGCGTTTAACGCTGCCAAGTTTGGCGCGGCTGGTGGTTTTGGTGGTGTGGTTGCGGAAGAAACAGGTTCACCATTAGCCGGAATTGCGGCTTCTATTGCTGCGCCTGTTGCATTAAATGCGGCTGGCAATCTTGCATCAAGAATTAATCAACCATTAACAAAGGGTGGGCGTGAGAATATAGTCGGTCAAGGAATGGTTAATGTTTTGCATGATCCACAGGCAGCATCTATTGCCTTAAAAAACGCGCCTAAGCCATTAGTCAAAGGCTCGCAAGCTACACCAGCGCAAATTGTTGCGGAGTCGTTAGGCGACAAAAATATGCTACGCGCTGAGGATGTGCTTAGAAACAAGATAGGGGTTGCTGATGATATTAACGCTAGATTCTTGCAAAATCGAGAAGCTAGACTCGCTGAGCTTGGGCGAATTGGTGCAGGTGGTACGGCTCAGGATGCTGTTACTATTGCTCGCGAAAAGTTAGCACAAAACAAAACTAATTTAGAAGCTCAAAAAGCAAGATTGTTGCAAAGCCAACAATCAAGAATGCAACAAGCACAACAACAACAACAAACGGCTTTAACCGAGTTGGGGACTCCAACAAGTGCGGACGATGCAGCGCAAAGATTGGCAAATGTTGCTGATCCTATATTACAACAAAAACAAACTGACATAAGAAATGCTTTTGAATCTGTTGATCCATTTGGCGAAGTAAACGCGCTTAGGATTCCTATGCAAAAAATAGAGGGGGTTTTGCAAGAGAATTACGGGGGGTTAGGTGCTGGGATAGATAGCCGAGTAAACACGGTATTAAAACTCATAGGAAAGGCGGCAGGGCAAAACAAAACAGCTAAGGATATTCCAGAGTTGTCTATTGTTAAACCTACTGTTCCGCCTTTGCCTAAGTTTGACCCTCAGCAAGTTAATCCACAAATTGACGATATGCTTACCGCTATGGCCAAGTATGGCGGCCTTAATCGTGAGTACGCGATAGGTTTAGGTATTGACCCTAAAATGCTTAATCAAAGAGCTGCTGGCGCGTTAGTTCCGTTTCCTAAAACTGGCGGTTTAAGCGGTGATGAAATGGCCATGCGTTTAGCCCAAGACGGTTATCCTGTTGGCAATTTAGGAGCTGAGGATATTTGGCAGTTTCAAGAAGCTCTTGATAATGCAATGCGCGGCTATAAAGTCCTTACACCACAGGGCAATGAGTTGTTAATGGCAAGGCTACAAGCGCAAAAAGACTTAGAATTATTCAACGAAAATATGCGCCTTAATCCTGATTTGCTAGGCTCAACAATGAGCTACAAGCAAATGCAGACTATTCAGAGCATGATCGGTGAATTACAGCGAGAGGCTGTTAAGGCAGGGAATAGCAGAGAAGCCAAAACATTGACCCAATTAAAACATATTGTTCGCGGTTCAATGGATGACGAGGTTGCGCGTGGTGTTGTCCCTAAAGACATAGGTGATGCGTACAAAAAAGCCATAGGCTTAAAGGCTGACTTCGAGTCTAGATATGGTCGTGGTGCGGTTGCTGATTTAAGAATGCGCGGCTATGAGCGTTCAAGTCAAAACTTGGCAACATTGCCCAATAAAATTGTTAACACAAGAGAAGGGCTAGAGTCGTTTAAGCGGTCATTCGGTAGCGAAAAAGAAGCAAGAGCGGCTTTAAGTGATTATATCGGCTCTAACTTTAGAAATCAGGTTTTAAATATCGGTAATGGCGGTTTAAAATCAGGTTGGGAGGAAAAGGCTTTTAAATTTGTTAAAGATAATAAATTAGCTCTCGATGAGTTTGGTGATTTATCAAAACAGATTACAACAGCTATTTTAAAATCTAAAACATCTCAAAAACTAAAGGCTGATTTTGAAGTTGAGTTAGATAATTTACTCAAGAAATACGCGACGATTGAGGCCAAGCAATTAGAAAGTGGTGGTAAAATATTTAACAATTTAAAAGACCCCGACAAGGTTATTGATGCATTTTTCTCGTCGTCTATGCGTCAAAATGATGCGAAGTTTATCATTGAATTGGCTGCTGAAAATCAGCTATTTAACCGAGCCTTACGCGGTGCGATTACCGAAAAAATTGCAAAA
>CAZSXR010000019.1:0-2687 GCA_964611335.1 uncultured Pseudobdellovibrionaceae bacterium
AATTTCTTCCTGCATTGCCTTCAAAGATATAAAATGATACCCTTTGCAGTGCATTAAAGAGGCAGGGAAGCCGATGTTGTATTTCTTTAAGCAGCAATCTGACTCTAATTTTTATATTATGGTCAACGAGCAATTAGAGGACTGCACTGCCAACTACTAAATCACACCTTCAAGCTGAATGTGGAACCTTAGCCTTTTTTCTCATACATCAGCAGTCTTGAGAGTCCAGAACAGCATCAGTAACCTGTAATCAGTGCGAAGGATAGTCGTCATCTGTGGCTAAATGACGATAAAGCCTGAAGGAAAACATCAACGAAACAAATGGTTTATATAAAATGCAAAGAAATATAGCTCTTTTCTATCATTGTGCCTGGAATTCACCTGTATACTGATAGGGAGAAGGCCTTATCTTTGAAGAAACAGTAACACTTCGCCCTCAACATTTGGGCACAGACAGCGAAGTAATTCAGGGATAGAGCGATGCAAGCTTGAGAACTATTGAAGGGAAAAAGATGGCGAAGTTTAATCAAAGGTAAATAAAATCCTTATCTGACAAGAAAGACTGTGAAGGAACAAATAAGAAATCGGCCAAACAGTCTCACAAGGAAGTCAAGTAAAGTCAAGCCAAGTATGATCAGCATGATCTCTTTCGATAGTCAGCTGCTGGCGATAGCTTCAAAGAGAAAGCAGGTCGTTAGCCAGGCTGAGTCGAAGAAGCTCGAAGGCAATGGGTAAAAAAGCTTAGCTTATCTGCAAGATGGAAGCAGGTCGTTCTTTGGAGACATTGGATACTATTTCGCTCATCGAATGCTTCTTTCGACTTCATAACAAGCGTTGATCCAACAAAGCTCAGGCCTGAGATTAGTTTACAACTTTGATTGAAGGAAGAGAACAGGAAAGGTGGCACAAGGCTGAGGTTGATGAGCTCCTTATCTGTAAAACTCGCTTCTTCAGTTCAAACAACTTCAGTAGATCGAGATTCAACCGTTCAATGAGGGAAACGTCTGATGATTGAATCTATCCTATGTATTCGTGCCTATAGTCTTAAATTAGCGCTATTTTTCGTATTCCCTACACTGTGCTGACCCATTGCGAGCTATTTTTTTGAAACTAGCATCGTATGGCATACATACATACCATTGACTATCGGGTATAGATCAAGATATTGAGTATAGCAATACAATCGCAAGGGTTATCAGGGATATCATTCATAGAAGGAAATTAAGACAATAATCCAAGGTATCATTTCAGCTCGTCAAAAGGAGTCTTGCCCTCGATCATGTTCATGAGCTCCTCGTTGGTCAGCTTCTCCTCCTGGTCGTAGATCATCGAGAATTCGCTGGTTTAGAGCTCGTCCTTCTTCAGCTTCATGGCCTCGCTCACGAGGTAGGCCAGCTGGATGACCTCTCTGCACTTGGGATCGTTTTTGATGGCTTCCTTGCAGACGTCCGACAGCTCATCGATCGTCTAATTGTAGATCTGCGCGAACAGTTCCTTGGGGCATAGAGATTGGTTGCAGATTTTCTTAATCCTTTTCAAGTTTTCAGGCAGTTCGCCTTCGTACTTGCCGAGATAGGCCTCTACCTTTTTGACCAACTCGTCAAAGAACATCTTCATCACTGTGAAGTCATTCTTGAATTTCTCCATGATCTTATCTCTGATATTGTTGTTGACGAACAGCTTATACTGCTCTTCCGAAAAAGCCTTGCTATTGATCTTCCCTTCTTTCAAGCGGATGTACGATTTATAGGTGATCATGCACTGCCATTTCGATAGGACCAAGATAAATATCTCGGCTTTATGGAGCGGGATATTCAGTTTCTACATCGCGAAGCAGTTATGGATCTTCAGAGAGAGATGATTGAGGAAGACTGCCTTGTTTCTTTTGAAGAGGAACCAATTCTTAATCTTCCTTATGGTCTCCTTTCGATTTTCTGTCTCTTCGTACTTCTGCGCGATCGACTTGAAGATGTCCTGCTATTTGCTCTCGTTAGCGTCGCGGGACTGAACCACTGAGATCTCCTTCTCATCAGTCGTGTTTGTCATCTCGATTTGCTGGATAACCTTCTTATCCTCGAAGTAGATCGCGTTCATCTTCGTCGACATCTCCAGCTTATCCTTGGCGCTCTTTTGGGCCAGCGACATACTACGGTTGATATCGTTCGAATCTTTCTATTTGCTTTGGAATAGCTCCAGCGAAAAGATCTCCTTCCAACTGATGCGTTCCTCAGGCGAGTATTTCAACATTGATTCCAGCAGTTACTGCAGCCCTTCGGTGTTTAGCTTTTGAGGGAAGCGGATGATCTTCTTGTTGACCTTAGAGATCAGCTCCTAAAGAGAAGAGGCCTTATGAGGCGTCCTACCGAAGAGGATCTGATAGAAAATGACCCCCATCGACCAAACGTCGCTCTTCGTCGAATAAGTGCTCCCGTTTAAAATCTCAGGGCACATGTACATGGGCGACCCGACGAGGCTCTGATGGATCTGGTCGAGCTCAGCCCCTTCTTGATAGTACTTGGCGAAGCCGAAATCTGCAATTTTGTACGTCTAATCTTTGATTAGGATATTGGCAGGCTTCAGATCTCTGTGGATGACGCTGTGCTCATGCAGATACTTATAGCCGCGGATGAGTTGCTTCATTACGAGGACGGCTTACGACTCGGGCATCTTCTTGCGTTTTTCGAGGA
>CAZSXR010000020.1:0-2629 GCA_964611335.1 uncultured Pseudobdellovibrionaceae bacterium
AGTTTTCCGTTTTTGTTGATTTGGGCTTTTGTTAAAGGGTTGGGGTGATGATGTGAGTACAGATAATCCGAACTATAAAACCGTTTTAGTATCAGATTTAATTCCTTATGCGCGAAACAGCCGAACTCATAGCGATGTACAGGTAAATAAAATCGCGTCAAGCATTAAAGAGTTTGGTTTTCTTAGTCCTGTTTTGATTGATAAAGACAACGGCATCATTGCAGGTCATGGCCGCGTTATGGCCGCTCAAAAGTTAGGTTTGAAAGAAGTACCGGTGCTACAAATTAGCCATTTAAGCGACACACAAAAACGCGCTTATATCATTGCAGACAATCGTTTAGCATTAGACGCTGGATGGGATGAAGAGATGCTTCGTGTAGAGTTTGCAGAACTTGCAGATAATGGTTTTAATTTGGAGCTAACGGGTTTTGAATTAGGCGAAATAACAAATATAAATTTAGATGGCGAATCATTAACAAACGATGATGATGATTTTAAAGAAGTAGATATTGAACAAATGGAATGTATTTGCCCAAAATGTGGTTTTGAGTTTGACAACAAATGATATACAGCATACCTACAGTACAAGAGCTAAAACAAAATACAGAAAATGGAAATCATAAGTTTTCAGTTATTTCTTTTTTTGCAGGTGGCGGTGGTAGTTCAACAGGTTACAGAATGGCGGGCGGTAAGGTTTTTTTGGTTAATGAGTTTATTGATGAGGCTGTTAAGACATATAAAGCAAATTGGCCAACAACCAAAATAATCCATGATGATATTAGAAAAATCACACCCGAAGATGTTTTAAAGTTATCAGGATTTGAAAAGTTTGAGCTTGATATTATGGACGGCTCACCTCCGTGCAGTGCATTTAGTACAGCAGGCATCAGAGAGAAAGGATGGGGAAAAACAAAAAAATACAGCGATAAACAACAAGAAAACGTCGAGGATTTATTTTTTGAATATATTAGGATGCTCAGAGGTATAATGCCTAAAGTGTTTGTTGCTGAAAATGTAAGCGGCTTGGTAAAAGGCACAGCAAAAGGTTATCTTAATGACATAATGCGACAATTAAGAGCAAGCGGATATAATGTAACTTGTAAGATTTTAGATGCTAAATTATTAGGTGTTCCACAATCAAGAACACGCACGATATTTGTAGGAATAAGAAACGATATATGGCGCGCAGACATGGCTGGAAAAACTCACCCAAAACCATTAAATTATATGGTTTGTCTTAATGATGCTTTTAAGGGGCTTGTTTTTACTGATAACGATAAAAAAGAAACTGATTTAACAAGGTATGCTGTTTATCAGTTGCTAAAAACATTAAAAGAGGGCGAAACGCATGAGAAAGCATTTACTTTAGTAAAAGCATCTCGGAATAATCAATCACCGTGCATAAAAGCAACAACAGGAAAAATAGGGGCTAGAGAGGCTTACCATTGGGATAATAGGGCTTTTACTGTTAATGAAATTAAGAGGATTATGTCAATTCCTGATGACTATGTTTTAACAGGTTCTTACCAACAGCAAGTAGAGCGATTAGGCCGAATGGTTGCGCCGTTTATGATGCGCGCCGTTGCTCAAAACTTATTAGATTTAGGGGTTTTTAATGGAAATACCTAAACTTGGACAATGGTCTTTTGAGTCCAAAAATATAGCAAAATTTTTTGATGCTCACGTTAGAGAACAATTACCATTCTATGATATTGTAACAAATGCTGTGGTTCATATTGTTAGGCATTATTTACCTAAAAACGGTGTCATCTATGATATAGGTGCTTCAACAGGAAATATAGGAGTAAAATTAAAAGATGATATTGTCCACAGAACAGCGAAACTTTACGCTATAGAGCCATCAAAAGAGATGGCTGATTTATATATAGGCGGTGGTGATTTAATTATAGATAACGCTCAAAATGTTGAGTTTAAAAATTTTGATGTCGCCATTTGTTTTTTGGTACTTATGTTTTTATCAAAAAAAGAACAAATTTCGCTAATTAAAAAACTAAAAGAGAAGTTAAATACAGGTGGGTGTATAATTGTTGTTGACAAACTAGAGCCTATATCAGGGTACGAGTCAATTGTTTTAAGTAGGCTATCTTTGTCGCAAAAATTGCAAAACGGAGTAACACCTGACGAAATAATAAAAAAAGAGTTAAGTTTATCAGGAGTGCAACGGCCAATAACTAGAGAGCTTTTAGGTGATAACGCTATTAAGTTTTTTATGTTAGGTGATTTTGTTGGGTATATTATTAAGGCTTAACTATGTCAAAACCACTGCATCAACCAACCGAAAAAACAAGAGCCGAAATTATCGCTTTGCGCTCTTATGGTGTGCCTATTAAAGAAGTTGCGGCATATATCGGCATAGATGACAAAACGCTGTATAAATACTACAAAGACGAATTAGACAACAGCGCAATAAAAGCTAATGCAAATGTTGGTAAGTTTTTATACCAAGCTGCAAGCGGTCAGGCATTAACTACAGGCGCAACACATAGCGATTGTGTAAGGGCAGCCATGTTTTGGGCTAAGACACGCATGGGTTGGAAAGAAACTAACGTGCAAGAACACACGGGCGCGAATGGTGAAGCTATTCAGCACGCTGTCAGTATCAAAATAG
>CAZSXR010000021.1:0-2078 GCA_964611335.1 uncultured Pseudobdellovibrionaceae bacterium
TTACAATATCATCGGGCATGATCAGCGGCGACCGAGTTACTTCTTCTGGGATAACACTGGGTAACGTACCTGTTGTTACCTCCTTGGAAGCGGGTGGTGTGAACAGATCTATTCGACCATCTTCACGCCACAATACCCATTGGTCCCATTGATGCACTTTGCATAAGGAAGTACGGTGGTTGTACACCTCCGCCTCCATGTGTTCAGGCATGTTGTCGGCCAACTCCCAATCAAATGGGATGTGGAAGTAAGGGGTTACCTTTGCTTCCACCCATAGTTTGGATAGCCACTCAGGATCAAAGCCGTCGAACAGCTTGATCATATTACCCTGTTTGGTATGATCGTGGGTGGTCATACCGTCTACCCAACCACACCCGTCTGGAAGGTAAGATGTGGAATGTGGACTGTAAGACAGCCAGTCCATGAGTTGTTTTGGAAATCCGTTGAGAACTTTCTTCTCAGTAGAGTTCTCGTTTTTGAGGACCTCGATATTGACATCGTAGACCTCATCCCCATAAACCTTTTGGATGTAGAAGTGGAACGGATTCCATTTTACGCCAAAAATCAAATCGCCATCTTCGGCGATTTGCGCCGTATGTTTTTTGGATGGGGTCTGTCCTTTACGGACAGCTTTACATACGGGACGTATAATCCCTGTTGGGGAGACCACAACTTGTCTCCAACCGTTGGTGGAAGTGCCCACGCCGTTTTTAATCATAATGCCCATGATAATTCTCCTGCGGATGTTAATAAGTTTCCGCTAACAAAGTTAAAAGAAAGACGAAAAAAATAATGCCCTCTTTCGAGGGCGTGTTAAAGTTAAGGCAATTGCGGTTTAGGGGCGTTAATTGCCCCAAGTAAACGGTTTACTCGAACTGCCAAGCTGTGATTAGGACCAGTCGCTCTATGTGTTGCATATGCAACCACTTTCAAAAGCGCGTCGTTGGCAGCTATTTGAAAGCTGCTAAATTGACGCTTGATCCCACTCCACGAACGACTGATCGGTGGCAATCCATTCCACCGATCATTCCAAACATACGGACAGTGGTAAGAACTAACACCCCATTCTGGAGTGCTAACAACCACCTCGGGATATCCTAATGAATACCCCACCTCCATTGTCTCTGGATAGCGCTCCGTCAACGCCGCTAAGCACCAATCTTTCAGATCGTAAAAATCAGAAGAAATGGTTTTGGCGCTGACATTTGCTAAGTCGGCTACCATCTGCAACATCCATGCAGATGAATAATAGAGATCGGTCAATGTCAGTGGAACGACGGCGAGATCGGCTAATGCATTCAACAATAACTGTTGATGATCTGCGTTTAAATCAACCAAATCACCTACTTCAAGGGAAATGATTTCCCACTCTTGCAAACCTAATTTGATTTCAAAACGTGCATTTAAATTGCTCATGATGTTTCTCCTATAGTAGAGATTAAAAGAAATTCATTGATCAAGAGCGTGATCAATGAACAGGTTCACTTTTGTAATATGTATCTGAAAAAAACTGCATTATGGCATATACGCTACCCACATGGGTAGCGTATATGTTGTTTAATTAACGTGCAGCAGACACATAGTTGCTTAACGCTAACGCTAAACCCGTATTGTTTAACGTGCGAGAAACACTATCCATGTTAACAAGTTTATTAATTTTACCGCGGTTGGCAGGATTGGATACGATTGTCAACACATTTAAAATAGCAACAAATTTACCTTGAACACCATTGCTAAATTGTTCGGCTTCTAAGAAACGAGCTGATAACCGATCGCTAAATGCACTGGCGCGATGCTCAGAAATATACCAGCAAATAATATCTAATGCTAAAACATGCACGCCGTCTTTGGCATCGAGTGCAGCGTTAAAACAATTGTATAAACTTTTTTGGAACTTAACGCCGTCCGATAAGGCAACAGGCACGTTGTTACCCATGCCAACCACATAAGCATTTAAACGCTCAATAATGGATTGCACCACTAATGGGAGTTTGGTTTTATCAGAAAGGGCAGGATATTTGGTAGCAATGAAATTATAAACATCATTAGCTTTATCAGATAAAGCTAATTTTGCTTTT
>CAZSXR010000022.1:0-2016 GCA_964611335.1 uncultured Pseudobdellovibrionaceae bacterium
TTACATAAAGAAGTTGTTAATGGGCAATCCTTCTTAACCATACAGCGTGGTAAACATCGTGGATTGCCTATCATTACACCCTTGAAAGATTTATACTGTGTTTATCCATTTGAAGCTGTGGGTAACATTGTTGATGATCTTTTATTGGATGACATGAGTCGTCGAATGGTAGGTGGTGGAACAGCAAGAGAAAACTACGAAGAACCGTGGTATGCTGCTTTTTAACAAAATGAGTAGGTGGGTATGAAAATTATATTGATAGCAGCCGTGGATAAAAACGGCTGTATTGGTAAGAACAATAAAATGCCTTGGCATATTACGAAAGACTTAGAGTTTTTTCGACAGACGACATATGGCCACATCGTTATCATGGGTAAAAATACGTTTATCTCATTGCGTCAAAAACCTTTGCCATGTCGTTTAAATATTGTAATGTCAACATCACTGCCTTTCTTTACAAATGGAGTTCACGTAGCTAGAGATAAAAGTCAGGCGCTGGCAACCGCTGCTCGCGCCATACAGTGTGAAAACTACACGGATGAAGTGTATATCATTGGTGGGGAAGAAATCTATAAACAATTTATGGATGTTGCAGAAATTATTTATATTTCTCGAGTAGCGGAAAATTTTATTGTGGAAGATGGCGATGCTTTCTTTCCAAAGATAGATTCGCAAAAATGGGAAAAAATAGATAGCCTGCAACCTGGATTATACACGCCAGAGTTCTATGTAGAACGATTTGATAAGAAATAGATATAGCCTGTACATTTGTACAGGCTATATGCCGCACTACCAGCTAGCAGACGGTGGAACGTAAACGCCAATAGATTCGGTGGACACATCGCCAACTTTAACTTGCTTGGCTGGTTTGTACAACTCGCAAATCCCAGTATCCGGGTATATCATTACATGTGGAACATAAGCTGCATAATGCTTCCAGTTGTTTTTGCCAAACGTAGGTACTGCATCATAAAAACCTTGCAATGTTTTTCCTACATAAGGTCGAGCTACTTTTTCAAAATCCTTATTATCGTATCCATATTCTTTAGTTTTCCATTTACGAATAGATTCATCGTGAAAATATTTTGCATGGGCTTCTTTAGGCGTGTTCTTTTCTGGCGGGTACTTCAATAGAAATTCATCTAACTCCTCTAGATCTTTAACAGTTGCAACGACGGCATATTTAAAATGCGAGATATCTTTGGTTTCTACAACATGTTCGTACATGATTCTACCTGGTGTCCATACAGCCTCTGGGTGTCCTTTATACAACTGACCTAAAACATGTAATGGCGCAGGTTCTACAAAGAAAGAAATATGGTCAATGTAAGAACCTATTGCATATCGATTGGCTGCCTTTATTTCTTCTTGCTGTATTTCTTCATCGGACATAATGCCTTGTTGTCTGATTGTAATAAGTTTTTTGTGAGGTTCAGATGCATAGTGGTAAAGTAACATTTTGATTCTCCATTACCAATCGAGTTTTAAATGGGTAGATTTATTTTTTGGGATATAGACAATATCTGGTTCAGGTGTTTTAGTAAATTGAACGACAGATAACAATGGTTTGTCAGATAGATAGGTTTTCATCAAACGATGCATGCCGTCCATTATTCTGCCGTCAGAATCCAAGATAATGGGGTATTTTAAAGAAGCGCGTTTGATGCGATAGAAATGTTCTACATCAATGTTAGCGGTAAATCTACCATCTGGTTGTTCTACAGAATCAAATGTTATCCATTTATCAATTGCTTCTTGGAAGTTTTGAATAGGTAAATTTTCTATAGGTAACGATTTAGATAGCTGCCACAATCTTTTAACATCCCATGCAGCAAAACATCCATCATTATATTCCCGACTATAGCTGTGTTGACTCAGTGTGTTGTTAAAATCTTTAAGTGTATTTACCGTACGCATTATTTCCTCCAAAAAAAAAAAATAAGTGTTTAAAACAAAAAAGAAAAGGCGTGTTACACAGAGTAACACGCATATCTTTCTTCCTGCTATTTTCACCTG
>CAZSXR010000023.1:0-2013 GCA_964611335.1 uncultured Pseudobdellovibrionaceae bacterium
GGAACGGCGGCACCGTCAAGCCACCGCACGCAGGCGCCTTCTGCCGCGCCGGCACCGCGCCGACTGCTCAGACACCTATTGCCCCGGCCGCCTGGCCGCCACCCTGAGCGGCAAATCTTAGTAAAAGGCGGCTTACCCCAGCGCGGAATAGCCATTAGCAGCTATCAAAACAGGAGTTAATAATGCCAACTTACCCACCCATCATCGGCCTCACCGGCCACGCCGGCACCGGCAAAGACACCGTGCGCGCCATGCTGGAGCAGCGCGGCTTCGTCGGCCTGGCCTTTGCCGACCCCATCCGCAACATGCTGCGCGATCTGTTCGCCAGCAACGGCATCAGCGAAGCCTACATGGACGAGCGCACGCTGAAAGAGCAGCCCATTCCCGCGCTGGGCCTCAGCTACCGCCACCTGGCGCAGACCCTCGGCACCGAATGGGGCCGCCGCTGCCTGGGCGAAGGCTTCTGGCTCAACATCGCCAGCGCCTACATGGCCGACATCACCACCCAGACCTTCGACCCGCCGCCGTTTGTCATCAGCGACGTGCGCTTTCCCAATGAGGCCGCATGGGTCAAACAACGCGGCGGCCAGATCTGGCGCATCGAGCGCCGCCAGGCCCCGCCCGTGCGCGACCACGACAGCGAGCGCCTGATTGACAGCCTGCCCTATGACCAGCGTATCGTGAACGACTGGACGCTGGACGACCTTGAAGAAGCCGTGTGCGCGGCGCTGGAGATTCCGGCATGACCCAGACCCGCCTTCAATCCCTGATCGAAGCCATGGTCAACGTCGCCATCGGCATGGTCATCAGCGTGCTGCTCAGCCTGGTGGTGTACCCGGCCTTCGGCCACGCCTTCACGCTGGCGCAAAACGTGTCGATCACCATCATCTTCACCGTGGCCAGCATCGTTCGCAGCTACTGCGTGCGCCGCTGGTTCAATGCCGCGCTGCACCGGGCGGTGCTGCGGGTGACGGGGGGCGCCGCATGACCCACCACACCATCTGGATCGGCGGCAGCTATCAAGCCGCCACGCGCTGCGCGGTGCCAGACCTGCCAGCCGTCAGCATCAAAAACCGCCATGCCGAGCCGGGCATGGGCGCCGACGTGCCGCTGCTGCGCCTGATCGAGGCCATGCCCGGCGCCAGCACCCATGCGCTGCTGGAGCGCCTGCCTGGCGTCAAGAAAGAAACCGCCTCGCGTGCGCTCATCAAGATGCGCAGCAAGCGGCTGATTCACAGCGTCAAGATCGCCATCGCCGGCCGCAAGCCTGGAAATCTTTGGTATCCGGGCCCGGCGCCGGTCACCATCAATCACATGACGGTCGGAAGGCCAAGGACAGGGGTGCAGCCATGAACCGCCAGCAACGCCGCGCCGCCACCTTCAAACGCGCCCAGCGCTGGGACCGCAACGCCCGGATCGAGCCGTCGCACGTCCTGAAGCCCATTTTGATGTGCCGCACCTTCGACGCCGACGAGGCCGCCACCATCAGCGTGGACGTTCGCATGGCCTGGCACAGATTGACGCATGGCGACGGCACCGAGGCCGACTTCGACCTGCTGGCCAATAGCTCCAACGTCGCCCTGGTGCGCGCCGAGACGCTTGGCGAGCTGGCCGTCGAGACAGTGCTGCGCGCCCAGGCCGCCATCGTTGCCATGAAAGAGCGATATGTGCGCACCGGCCGCCTCGGCGCCGATGCCGCCGCCCTGGCGGACGTGCCGCCGATGCTGGACTTCTACGACGACCTGATAGCCCACGGCAGCCCGCAGATCATGACCGATGCGCTGATGGAGACCGTGGCCAGGATGAACATGCAGAGAGCCGAGGGTACGCCATGAAAGAAAACAAACTGCCAGACCCGGACACGCACTGCTGGGATGATGATTCAAGCAAGGATGTCTGGAGCTATTCGCCTGAGCTGGTGCGCCAGATCATTGAAGCCGACCGGGCGCAACGTGGAGAACCTGTGGCGTGGCGCTGGGAAAACAAAAACGTAAAAGGCAACTGGTATTTGTC
>CAZSXR010000024.1:0-1975 GCA_964611335.1 uncultured Pseudobdellovibrionaceae bacterium
TTCCTCGCAGTTGGAACGCGTTGACCATTGATTGCGAGGCGGTTTTGTCGGGCGGGGGTATGCACAAGCGAGGCTTGATCATGATGTTTTTGCAGTCCCTTGGAATCTGGTTATGAAAAAACATAAAAGCAGAAGCAAGGCCCGAGAGATGATGCTGCCTGGCTTATGGGCAAAAAACAAGGAGGGAGCTTTTAGGCTCCCTCCTTGGGTTAATTCTTAGTTGTTTGAGTAGATTATTGTTTCTTTCTAGCGGCGATCTTTACCCACCCTTTGCCATCTTGCAATTGATGAACTTCACCACCAAAGAGAATGAAATCACAGTCTTCGTAGTCAGTCTGTTTTGGAAGGCCAGAGGCTTTATTGAAGGTTCCTTTAATTTCAATTATTTGCCAATCTGCTTTTGCTCTGCCTTTTCTTCCATCGCTGCCGAAGTTAACTTCGTAAACGGTTGTAGGCGTGTCGATTGGAGCTGGAGGCGTAGGAGGCTTCGGAGCTACGTAAGCTTGCGCTGTTGGTGCAGTTCTGGTGATCTTTGGAGATTTTTCGCTGCGGTCAACATAGAGATCAACTTGACCGTCTACACCATCAATATACCCTTTGAAGGTAAATCCGTGAGGACATCCAGAAGTATTTCTAAGGTGTGCAAGTTGTTGGTCTGCAGACTCGGATAGTTGTTTTTGTCTAAGCTCTTCTGCGGCCGCTTTTGCTCTTTGTTCAGCTTGTCGAGCTTCTTCAGTTTCGCGATCGATTACTTGTTGTCTTGCTGCTGCAATTGCTTTTGCTTCACGTGTGGCGCCGTTCTCACGGCCACCAAAGCGTGCGAGTAATTCGGTTAATTGTTGTGCCGTGTAACTATTGATAGCATCACGTGCACCATCAAGGATTGCTTGGTCAGATTCAAGTTCCGCGTCAAGGCGTTCTTGTTCTGCATCGTTGCCAGTTGCAAGCTTAGCTAATGCAGCTGCTTTTGTTCCTTCAAGAAGGAGTTGCGCTTCGCGATCTGCTTCAGCATCAACTGTAGCGGTAATTGGTTTTAAAGCCGGTACATCGCCAGATCTATCAAGAGTGAATACTCCAGCTTGTCCTTTCACCTTGATTTTTGCATCGGCAGGGAATGCTTCAACAGATAAGCTTCCAAGATCGGCAGCCTGTTCAGCTGTGATGATTAAAATCTTGGTTTTTGCTGCTTTAGGCTTACGTGCATTTTTTTCTGCTTCAGCTCTTTCTGCAGCTGCTTTTGCTGCTTCTTCTGCAGCTAAGCGTGCAGTATCAGTAACTTCAGGTTTTGTGTAGTGCTTTGTTCTGAGGCTTGCAGCGTCTGCCTTGCGTTTATCAAGTGCAGCTTTCCTGCGAGCTTGTGCTTCGGTTAAGTCGCGTGATGCAGCGTGGGTTACTGAACGTGCAGCTTGTGATTGAACAAATGCTGCAGCGCGTTGTTGTTGTTGTTCTAGCTCTGTTTCAGTTGCACTTGTAATACCCGTCGTGGTAACTTTGTAAAGGGTAGGTTTTCCCTGGGTGTTGAGCGCTCTGAAGACATATCCTGGACGGCGTTCACGTTGAAGTTTTGCAACATACGCATTGAAATGGTGGGTGTTTCTTGTTAAGGAAACTGAGTCCGCATCCTTTTTAACGGTGTGAGTGCCAGGAATCCCTTCAACTCTTACGTGTGTACCTTCAATAAAATGAATGGTTTCTGGGTTTTTCGCTTGGTCGAGGGTAATGCTTCTGACTGGTTTCTTCCAAAACTTACGAACAAGGCCTTGAAGGGTAAGTTGTTGTTGTTGTTGTTTTGCTTTCAACCAGCCATCAAGTTCACCTTCATTTCCAGGTTTTACTTTCATAGCTGCAAGAGCTGTGCGGTAGCGCGTTACGGTTGCGGCATCAAGTCCAGCGATTTTCGCTTCAGTCAAGGCTTCGCCGTCTGTTGCGCGGAGCGCTACAAGGGCTGCATCAAGAGCATCAAGTTCAGCTTTTG
>CAZSXR010000025.1:0-1888 GCA_964611335.1 uncultured Pseudobdellovibrionaceae bacterium
CAAAAACGAGTATGAATGTTACAGGCCGATAAATGCGGACTTAGCGGCCTAGTATCTAACTAGGTTTATACATTGTTTTTGACGCATAAACCAATATCAATCAAAAATGACGCATAATCCAAAGCCCTTTTTAGGGCTTTTTTATTTTTAAATCACAACTCAGCCCACGTTATGTCTAGCTAATTTTTTTGATATGCCTATTATCGAACGAGCGGTGGAATGTGTAGGTTGCTAACTCGGAAATATACACCGACCGCAGGTGTATAACACATTTACCAGTGCGTAACTTGTTGATTTTGTTACACACTGGAAAACAAATACACCTATTTTATTTTAGAACGTAAATAAGCACATTCTAAAATGAGGGCTTCTTCATATCTCACGCCGTAACGATTACCAGCCTCGCGTTTGTTGTTGATGACAGTCCCGTTATCATCTAAAACTTCTTCTTCCGCGTCCCATTCGTCATAACATAAAATGCCATAAGCAAATGGATCTAAGCCTTCGGACTCAAACGCATCTTTAATCTGCTGTGCAATAACGCCAATATGCCAACGTGCATCATCGCCTTTAATCTCGACCGCATCATTGAATTTGTATTTGCAAAAATTGACTTTAGCCCACGCCTTTAGTTCGGGGGCTAAATCATAACTAATCTGCTGCTTTAGTCGCTCGTCTGACGTGTTGATTGTGCCTGTGCCCGCATAAACAACAGACCAACGCTGACCGCTATCGCCTAGCTGATATACATTGTCTGACGCGGCTCTAAACGTTCCTGCGGATGTTGTTTGATTTTTCATCGTGCCGCCCGCGTATGTATTTACGCCTGTTGCACTGTAAATGTTAATAGTACCGCTTGCATGATTAGACAACAGTGTTAACACGTTACTAGCTGACAAACTCAAACTACTGCTAGACGTTGAGCCTGTGCTGTCTTTTAAGACAATGCTTTTTGCGTTACCCATCGTTATAGTGTCGGGGAATAATACTGCACCCGACGATGTATATACCATTTTCATCTTTGACGTATCATCGCCTAGAAGAACATCATAAGTACCGCCTGTACTGACGTTTTTAGCAATGTAATTGTTGGCATTGCCACTGTTTGTGATTACTGAGCCAGCCGCCCACACATTAGACAAATCTAGCGTGTTGAGTGACGATCCTGTTTCAAACGTAAAATTACTATTAAACTGATTTCCAGTAAATGTACCGTTTGACTGTGCAATACTGACAGCACCACCGACACGACAATTACTAAGACGAGGCGACGAATTACCGCTACCATTTGCGCCAATTTGCGCCGTAAATTTTCCGAATTGGCAATTATCGACACTGATAGTCCCTGTTTCGACGCACAAAATACCACCAGTCGCCTGTGTTGAGATTGTACCGCTTACATGACAATACAACGCAACTTGTCCACTTTGCCCAAGCTCAATATCATATCCTGAGCCTGTTGCATCAGAGGTTTGATAAATATCACAAGTGCCAATAATGCGCGTGTAACTTTTGGTTGATTTAACTGCACGACCGTACGCCCAACGGCTGCCGCAATTTAACATCGTAAAACCAGTGCCAGTCGCGTTTACGTTGTCGCCCGTAAAAGTGGGCGTTGATGCATCGCCTCGGAAAGCAATGTTTTGTAATTGTTGGTCAGCACCCGAAGCTGTCAGAATAACGCCATTGGCATTTTTTACGATTCTGCATAATCCCTTGCAAAACAATACTTGACGGTCAGTTGTCATCGTCAGATTAGAGGCGTAGTACGTTTTTCCGTTCGATAGCTCGACGTTTGCGCCAGTGTTTATTGCGGCTTGGATGAATGGACTATCATCATGTACACCATCACCGTATGCTCCAAACTGTTCGGCAGTAAATGTAGTGG
>CAZSXR010000026.1:0-1762 GCA_964611335.1 uncultured Pseudobdellovibrionaceae bacterium
CAGGTATCGCGGGTGCTGCTAAAGGCGGGTGGGATGCTGGTAAAGGGAAAGGCGGGATGGGAATGTTGACAGGATTGGTTGGTTTAGTTCCTAAACTGTTTTCTGGCATTGCTGGCGGAATCGGATTGGTTATGAAGGCCGCTAAAGGGTTGCTTACATTAAATGTAGGCAAGGCTATGGGTGCTATTATGAAACCCGTTGGAATGGCTGCTAGAGCAGCGTTTGGTGCGGGTAGTATGGTTTTGAGAGCAGGCGTAGCGGCCGCTACATATGGTGCAGCCATATTAACGAGCCCTGTGACATTAGCAGCTGGTGCAACCGCTGTCGCAGCTTACATGGGGTATAGTTGGTTTAAAAAGAAAATGCAAAATAATGATGTCTTATTTAGATTCCGTATGCTACAGTACGGTTTTAAACATGACGATGAGACCAATGTGTCTAAAATTTTGCAAACAGAAAAAGCTTTACAACCAATTGTAAAATTTGATCAGCAAGGACTGGCGTCGTTGACTTCTGGAATGAAAGCGGAAACGCTAATGGCCATATGGGGAATAGATACCTCGGATTCAAAAGAAGTTGAACGTTGGATCGTCTGGTTTTCTGGTCGATTTAAACCAATATATCTATCTCATTGTACAACAGCCAAGGTTTTAGCAAAAACTCACGATTTAACTAAAATTGACAATCTTAACACTGATGACAGTTTAAAATACATTAAAGCTGTCCATTTTGCTGGCGAAGGGAGACGTCCATATGACATCATGGCATCGCCGGTAGCCGGTGGAGATGATTTAGATGTCGCTGGCGATGCATGGTTTAGTCACAGTGTGGATAATGAGTTTGATGATGCCGTAGAATGGTTGGAGGATAATCGCAAAGAAATAGACTTAGAAAGTCAGGCTGCTAGCGATCCAAACAAGGCTAAAGAACTTGAGGATATGAAAAACCAAAAATGGCAAGCTAAAACTAAACAATTGTGGCAGAACACAAAAGATGGTGTTAAAGCTGGTATAGATGGTGCAAAAGAATGGCTTTGGAACAAACCAATTGAGGGTTGGAAGCTTATTGGCCAAGGTACAGTAGATCTAGCTAAAGGGGCGGTAGATGCGGCGGCTCAAGGATACGATGCTGCGTCGGCTAAAGCCAGTAAAACTTGGAATAGTTTGACGGGCAGCAAGCGCGATAATTTCATGAAAGTGTTAAGAGCGGCAGAAAAAGCAGGTGATCCACATCCAGCGATTGTCGCTGCACAGTGGGCGTTGGAATCTGGTTGGGGTAAAAGTGAATCTGGTAAATTTAACTATTTCGGGATCAAGGCCCGTAAAGGTGAGCCAGGTACTGTCCGCCGCACTAGAGAAGTGCGAAACGGAAGAGACGTTATGGAAGACCATAAATTTACTGACTACCCTTCTCTGGAAGCGGGTATACAAGGCAGAGTTAACTTTATAAATGAAAATGCTAGGTATAGAAAAGCTGGATACTATTCCGCTAAAACACCTTATGAAGCAGCATTAGCTCTTGTAAGAGGGCAATATGCCACCGATCCAAAATATGCAACATTGTTGTCTAGCATATTGAAGAACGTCGGAATAGATGCTTCAAAGGAGTATAAATCTGGCATGACGCAACCATCAATGCCTGCTCAAACCGTAGCTGCGTCGACCCCTACACCAGCAAAAATAGATCCGACTAAATCCAAAGAAGGGACTGTCCCATCTCAAGGAGTGGCGGTTGGAAACATGCCACCACCCCCAAAAACAGC
>CAZSXR010000027.1:0-1730 GCA_964611335.1 uncultured Pseudobdellovibrionaceae bacterium
TGGTTTGCATTTCGCCATTTAAGTTTGATCGCGTGGTGGGCTATATTTGGCCAGCGCTATCCAATGGACAACAAACAACACCAAATGAGTTTCGATATGATTTACCCGTATTGAATTCATTAGGTATTTCTACATCTGTTAGTGTTACATAACGTCATATAGGCTAGCATTACGCTAGCCTATATGACGCCTTACCATTTAGCTGAAAATGGAATGTGTAAACCTTTATAGGATTCTAACGATACGGCAACATTGGCTTTACCTATCTTTACTTTTCTAGCCGGACGAAGCAATTTAGCTATCCCGCCTTCTGGATTAATCTGCACATGTGGAACCATAGGCGCATATTGTTTCCAATTGTAATCGTCAAATAAAGGAACAGCGGTTAGATAAGCATTTCGAGTACCGTTGACATATTTACTAAAATTCTTTTCCAACTCTTTATTACCTTCACCGTTTTCACCAGTTTTCCATTTGCGTGCATTTCTAGCTTGAAAATACGCGCGTTTTTGTTCAGGTGTAGGATCGTCTGGCCAATCCCTAAACATTTGTTTAACGTCGTCTGGTGTTTCAGTAATATGGTATTTAAATGGGGGCAATTGTTTGCTATCTACAATGTGTTCGTATATTTCATGATCGGGAATCCAGATATGATGGTCGTGTCCTGCATAAAGCGCTCCAATAATGTCTAAAGGAATGGGGTCTGGTAAGAATGATATTTCTGCGTAACTAGGCGATACATCGTGCCTAAATAAAGCATATTTATCTTCTCGCTTCATTTCTTCAGGTGTTATTTTACCCTGCGCTTGTTTCGTCTTTAACTCTGTATATGATTCGTTCGAATAGTGATATAAAAGCATAATGTTCTCCCAAATAAAAAGGTATCATAGAACTACGGCACATAGCGAGGGATTACCCTCGCTATGTTAACAACAGGTCGTTATTTAACTTTATATCTCGCCCCAAAATACTCCCAAGATTTAATTTCACGTGTAAGAGATTCTTGAGCCCTAGATATACAAAAAGATACTTTATCAGCATTTGCATATGAAGATCGCACAATTGCATCTGTACCAGCCAATCCAACCTCAGAAACAAACTGTTTAACTATTTCTAGTTCAACGTGTTTAGCTGCAAGCTCTGTTTGCAAATTCTTTAATATGCGAACGTGCTCCAGCGCTTTTAGCAAATAAGCTTCTATTTCGTCTAAGTTCATCGTTTGATTGCTCATGGGTAATGTCCTATTTAATGTTTTGGAAATACCGTTTACGAATAACGTTGCAAGCTTTGCTATTAATATCTTTAGCATTAATGCTGTTTTTCATCATGGTGTCAGCCTCTTCTTTAACAACATCTCTAAGCACCCATTCTAAAAAAATTTTAAAGTTTTTTAGAATCAGGTTATGGATACGCATAATGCGTTAAGTTCATTTTATACTCCAAAAAATAAATGAAATATTGGGCAGATTTTCTGCCCAATATATAGGTTTAATTATTCGCCAGAAGCGTGGATGTTGTACGTTGTTACCAATGTACTAGATATTCAATCGACGGAATACCTGTAAGATTGTTAATCGGGTAGTTAACCATAATGTAACTATACGTTATCTCCTCTAGTAACTTTTGAATGATGGTTTCAAAATTTCCTCAATAGAGCATATAGGGTTGGCTTCAGCCAACCCTATATGCAGCTATGCTGGTTTAGTGCAAATGTTCAACAGATACAAATC
>CAZSXR010000028.1:0-1696 GCA_964611335.1 uncultured Pseudobdellovibrionaceae bacterium
GATTTTCTTCGGTCTTCTGCAACTTCGGTAGGTTCTTCTGTAGTTCGATAAAGTCGCTAATCATCGTCTTGCTCTCGCTCGCCATATTCTCCTGCCTCCCATTTCTCTCTTACCATTTCTGCTATATAGTAATCGACTCGATCATCGAGCTTATACAGCTCTTCTTCGAGTGATTCAGTATCACTAACTTCTACCTTCGCCACTTTCTCGTCGTTGACGTAGGCGATTACTTTGTATGTTATTTCGGCGTTGTCTTTCTCGTACTCGAAGTATCGGTCGAGAATAGTCAGGCCGTCTGGTTGACTCATATCCTAAGCTCCTTTTAATTACATATCTAGTATAAGCCAAGCATGATACTACAGTCAATAGTACTAGGCTTACTTTTTAGTGCTAAAATAGAAAAAGCCCATTCAGGTTGATTAAGCTCCTCCTGGATCGGGCTTTTATTTTATGGATCGGGTTTTCTTGATCCATCAATTTACTTACTACTTTCTGCTCCGCAGTTACTTATTTAGCTGAGGCGAGTCTTTATTTTGCGCCCATAGTTATAGATTCGTTCTATCATGCGCTCGTTATCGGCTTGGCTGGGGTAGTCTTGAAATATCTTCTTACCGTACAGCCGACACTGCTTCAGCATCGTATCGTGGTCGTACTTGCCGTATGGGTTTAGCCAGATATTAAGAAACGCTAGAGCAAACGAACGGCGCTTATACCCATCGTAGAACTCTCCCATTTCCATAAGGTCTTCCGCTACTTTTTCACTCATACCGAGGCGTGGGACTTTGAGCAGCCCGCGCTTAAACATCGCTGAGGTCATCGGCTCGTTAAGGGCAAGATACTGCATGACAATGTCATGATTCAGCCCATAGCGGTCTTTGAATACCAAATAGGCTTTATAGTTTCGATTCCCACGCTTGGCATAGCTCCAGGCGTAGTCTATCGGTGTCCAGTTCTTTGAGCTGGCATTAAGTCGTTGTGCGTCGGCTATGGTTGCTCCTTCCCAAACTACATAGTAGATCGGAAGGCCTAACTGCCGACATGCAGCAAAACGGTGTTGTCCATCAATGATTTGATTCTTCTCATTGACGATAATAGGTGAGTAGGGCAACGAGGTTGCATCTTCACCAATCGATTCTGCCATTTGTCTAATATGGCTCTTGTTAAGGGATCGATTCCCCTTTAATTGGTTGGTATCCACGTTGAATAGGTCATATTCTGTGGTTTTGTGAATGGTAATATCCATTTCTTTTTTCTCCTTAGTGCGGAGCAGAAAGTAATAAGTTATCAAGGAACTAGTACCTAGTAATCTTAAATGCTAACTATCGATTTTACTCCGAGCATAGCTATAGGCTGGGGCTGGGTAAAAAGAGCAAATAAAATTGACAAGGAACTTAGGATACGTTAAACTAGACCGTGAGCTGGGCAAATGCCTTAATCTCTCGGGATTCTATGAACCACTTAGTCGTCACTGAGTGGTTTTTTAGTTTAGCGCCCTATCGACTTCACCCTCGCATGAGTATGAGTGTGGGTCTAGTAATTCTTTTAACACGCTACTAGATTTGAGCTGGACGTGTCCATGTCATCATAAGCCTTTCATGCAGAACAGTCAACTCTCACAAATAAAACCCCGTATTACTACAGGGGCAGGGCTTACTTGCCCTTCATGCGCTCGATTAGCTTCCGCTCCCAGTGTTGC
>CAZSXR010000029.1:0-1694 GCA_964611335.1 uncultured Pseudobdellovibrionaceae bacterium
AATGATTGCCTGTTCGTTTTTTTCAACCTCGCGCGTATTTGTTTGTTTGTTATTAATTGGTTCTTGGTTCTTGGTTCTTGGTTCTTGGTTAGCTTTCGATTCGGTTAGCGTTTGGTTAGCTAAAATAACCGAGTCGGTTATTTCTAGGTTATGATTAGGTTTGTTTTCGGTTAGCGTTTGGTTAGCTTTAGCTTTTGGTCTGCCACCTAATCGCCCATTTTGACGTGCTTTGTCTGCTTTTTCGTGATAAATGCTTATTTCTTCATCGCATCGTTTTTGTGACCAACCGTTTTCTGCTAAAACAAAAAACTCACTAATAACAGTTTCTACTTCTTGAAAATAATCCGTAGCACGAATTAAACGTGCAATTTTTTTAAAGTCAGGCGGCAAAGGTGATTCATTCGTGTAATACCAGTCTAGCGCACGTCTATAAATAGCATCTTCAATTAGTGTTAAATGTGATGTGTCGCGGAGATAATCCCCACTATGGAATGTGTAATAATTCATATTTGATACCTGTATTATCTACCTGCTTGAAGAATTAGCCGCCCACATGCCCACAGGTAAAAGGCTGCTCAAGCTAGATGGCCGTCTAGTTTGTCTTGAGTGTTTGGCGGTAGTGTTATTATAGCTTTTTTACATTGTTTTTAAAATAGCAATGCGTACAGCATCGTCATTATTTCTCAAAACATCACAAAGCAAAGCAATTGCATCATGTATCTTGTCGCGTTTATTTAATTGACTTTCAGTAGCTTTTTGCCAGTCATCAACACCACAGGCTAAGCGTATTTTATTGGCAACATCTTGAATGTAATTAGAAAAATGTACTTTGTTTTTTGAATTGACAAACAAAGCCCCTGCCATTCTTTTGTAAGAATCACCCGATTCATTTCGGTATTTTATTAAGTTATCAAGCAACCAGTCGTAAACCTCTATTTTTAATTTAGGACTAATCGCTAAAGCTAAATCAATAAATAATAGAGCGTGTACCCATGTCGAAGCGTTTCGACCACGACCAACAGATAAAACCGATCCGTTTTTCTTTTCTAACTCAGCAATAAATTCCTTTGTATTTTGCTGTTTAAGCCATTGAGACAAATTAAAATCACTTAATTCATTTAGCGACCGCCATTTATTACCTGCTTTAACCAAAGATGTCGCGTTAAACATTTCTGTTTTACTGTTTTGCTCAACTTCGCAACCAAATAATTCACGTTTCATTATCACAGCCGTTTTCATAATATATAAACCAATTAAATTAAAAATATATTTTAATATAGATGTTTTGATTATTCAATTTATTTATATGTTTTACACAATAAAAAAAGCGAACCTTTTAAGGCTCGCTTTCAAAATAAAGTTATTCTTGGGTTAATAGGGTTTTACTCGTAACTAACCACTTTAAAATACAATGTATTGCCATCAATAATGCGCTGTATTACGCCTGTGTTACTCAAGTCATTCAGGCAATTAACAAGTATATTAACTGGCAAAAATACATTAATTGCAGTGTTATTTAGATTAACCTTGACAACATCTGTTTTATAAAAAGCCAACTTTTTCAGCACATTTAAAACGCGCTGATTAGTAAACATTCTTAGCTCTGTTTTTCTGTCATTTTAATAACTCACTTGATTCTACAAACAACAGTACATTTTAAATAACCGCACTTTTTTTCTTGCAGCCAGTTGTTA
>CAZSXR010000030.1:0-1692 GCA_964611335.1 uncultured Pseudobdellovibrionaceae bacterium
TCCTTAGACTCTTTCAAGACTTTCTCTTTTTCTTCAAGATCGTGATTGAGTCCCTCGTTCTCCTCTTTGTAGGTTCTGATCTCCTCCATGAGGGCATTTTGCCTGTTGATCAGCTAGAGCCTTTCTTCTAGGCTGGCGTCATAATCATTGTCAATTTTCTTCTTGAACATGATCTCGAGAAGACATCTGAAGGCTTTAGCTTTGGCCTTATAGTTGGAACTGGCGCTGATCTTACTCATAGTCTCCAAGGCACCATATTTGGCAACATAATCGTATTAATCTTTAGATTTTTTGGTGATTTCGCTATGAATGAACTCAAGTTTCTTTTCTGGTTGAGCATTGTATTGCCACTTCTTGATGTGCCTAGTCATATTTCTTCTGAACACTCTGTCAATAATGCTGAGTGAAGCCTTTTTGTTTGTGTTGAGCACAGCTTATAATTTAGCACTTGACTCCTGGTTCACCTGCACTGGAGCTGGTTGAGGTTGAGAAGCAACTCTAGCAGGCTCAGGAGCTTTTTGCTTAGTCCTGTCTCCTCTGTCTACTGTTCTTCCGTACTTGTCAATCATTAAAAAGGCTCTGAAGAGGTTGAGCTCGTATTGCTTTCTGATGTTGTTATAAAGTTTTTTAAGCTTCACGATAACGGCGGCATTATACTGAACACCAGAAGAGTCCATATTGAATTTAAGTCTCCAGAATGATTTTTGAATGTTGATCTTAGTATTGAGTGCCAGGATGGTAGCAGACTTTTTGAACCAAGGATTCACACGTTCTTATTCAGCATAAGTCTTCAACTGGCGAAGTGAAGTAGTCATATTGTACTTGGATGTGTTGATCATCTTGTTGAAGAGGCCATGAATCGACTTCATGTGTTCAAGTGCGTATTGCTTTTTAACTAAGATAGGAGTGCTGATCTTTTCATAAGATTTTTGACAATGTTCGAAAAGCTGGGCGACAGTCTTGCATCTCTTATACAGTTGAGCTTGCTTAACAATCTCAATCCATCTGTTGTAGAATTTCTTCTGTCCACCCATGGTGACGTTGATGAGTTGGATAACAGCTCTCTTCTTGAAGGCTTGTCCTTCGTCGAGTTCGTTCTTGAAGGCACCGAATGATCTCTTGAGAGTTCTGTCAACGAAGTTAGAGAGTCCTTTTTCGAATTTGGAAGCTTTCAAGAAAGCAGTGTTGTCTTTCTTTTCAGGGAGGGCTTGCCATTTCCTGAAGCCAACCACGACGAGACCAGCCTTAGACATCAAAAGTCTCTTGAGGAAGTTGCGTTGAATCTCGGTGATTCTTCTGTTGAGTCTGAATTTGTTGATAGCTTCGCGGATCTGAGCAGTCTTTCCGTTGTTGAGAAGGTTGTTGAGGACCTTCAAAACACTTTCCTTTTGTTGGTTGCTCATTCTCTCTCTCAATTTCTCGATGTTGTTGAGTTCTCTCCATCTCTTGAGGCAATCTCCAACGTTAGCGCTGAGGTTCTTGAACAGCTGGAGTAAAGCTTTTTCCTTGATGGCAGTGTCCTTGTTATCAACGAAGGCGATGTCACTGACTGACTTGATGGCGAAGTTCAAGGAAGAGAAGACGCTTGAGACAAGCTTGCATTCGTTCAAAAGTTTGGTCTTTTCAGTGATTCCAAGCCATCTGTTGTAGAATTTCTTCTGTCCACCCATGGTGACGTTGATGAGTTGGATA
>CAZSXR010000031.1:0-1529 GCA_964611335.1 uncultured Pseudobdellovibrionaceae bacterium
GTTATCCCAGAAGAAGTAACTCGGTCGCCGCTGATCATGCCCGATGATATTGTAAAAGCGATCCGTGTGACGCACGGCTCGCTGCGCGATCCAAATGGTAATTCATTCGGATGTAAATGGACGCTCTATATCTACCGCTAGGTAGATATAGAGATAAAATAATCAATCTTTCACGATTGATTATTTTTTTTTTTTCATTGAATGCTATGATTTAAACAAATTCATTTTGGAGAATGTGATGACAGAAATGAGTAAACAGCCTAAAATCATTTCCGATGAAGCTGGGTTTCAAAAGATAGCAACTACGCGACTAGCATCGTTGTTGCAAAAATTAGCGCAACCGACGCGCGATTCAGTGCTGGCTGAAACAGCAACAACACGCTACGTCAGTTTTGACATGCAATCTACTGCTCGTGAAGAAGTGCATTTCGCAATTATTGCGCACGTGCTTACGCAAAGCACTGTAGATCCTAAAAAGATCGAAGTCGCTTACATATTGACCGCACCGTATGCGCGTTTGCAATGTTACGTTAATGAACAATATGAAAAACCAACAATGGAGTTTATTGATGGTACATGTAGCTATATGGACATGATGCGTTTAATCGCCGTTGCCGAAGAGCTAGTTGCGTTGTACGGTCAACCCGGACCATATGCAATTCCAAGCAACGCTGCGCGCATTTTGTGGTAAGACAACATATACGCTACCCGCACGGGTAGCGTATATGCCATATTCCAAAAAAAGACAAATATACACTATCTAGGTGTACTGGTATCTGCTTTAGCCTAGCGATACTTTCTTTAACGTCTATAGGAGACATCATCATGGCTATTCAAGTAACTAACGAAGTAAGCTTTTTCGAAGCTGTTAAAAGCTACGATCGCTACTATGCATACAGCGATGATTTGTCGGTTTGGAAGGCGGGCAAAGCTCGCGAAGAAGAGCTGTATGAGATTTCAAAAATGGGACCGCTTTATAAAGGCATATGGGATGCGTGGCACGCGCATTTTGCCAACCAACAAAAAGTGCCAGCGCCAACTTTGGCACAATTTGGTCTAGTGGATAAGACCAAAGTCCCGCCAGCGCCAACTGGGATCAATCATCCCTTGTTTCCACAATCAGTGCGTCGCTGTAGTGACGCGGAGATTGATGCATGGTGTAAAGTGAACCAGCATGAGTTAGCTCGTGCGGCGGATTGGTTGAAGAAATGCAAACCAGCATCTTCACAGGATGTGCAGTTCTTTTTGGACAATCGTGTCTATGATCCGAACGTTACACGCGGACTCTACATGGTTGAAAAGGATTTCATGGTTTTTCTTCCCGCTTCGGGTAGCAAAGGAAATTGCTACGTAGGAAACCTCTCGCAGTCAAAAGCATTCTCGGTGTTCAATTCACCAAACCGGTTAAAGATGTATATTCTCAAATACGTCTTGTAATGTATGCTCGCCAAGGACGGCACCCTATTCAGTTTATGCGTCTACGTCATTCAGCCCTCGACGTAGACGCTTTTTTATTTATGGGCAGGAGA
>CAZSXR010000032.1:0-1524 GCA_964611335.1 uncultured Pseudobdellovibrionaceae bacterium
ATGACAATGGAATCCCTATTATTAGAGAGTTTCCAAGTATACGTTCAATGATGCGCATTCACAATGCTGATTGACATGACATAATAACATCTCGTCTTACAATTATGTGTAAATTAATTGGAGACTTGAGATGAGTTTTTTCAAAGACTGGTTACCTTACAGCGGGAGACGCTTTCAAGTATCTAGAGATGGTTCTGTTTATACGGACGACGGGATTCAATTAGAATCTTGTTTGGTTGGCGGACAAAACGTTGTTGAATTAGAATGGCTTTTTGGTAAGAGATATTATTCGATTGGACTACTTGTTTATGTAACATTTAGAGCTGTTGAATTGCCAGAGCATTTGTGGCTAAACTTAGAGATATTGTATTTTGATGGAAATCCAAAAAACTGTGATGTTAGCAATTTAACTTACAGATTTAAAGATGGTCCACTGGAAGTAGAAAACATAGCTGGATTCTACTACGTTCCATTTCATGAAGCGTATGCTATCAATAAAGAAGGCGTTTTACTTAATATCGCTATTGGTCGACCATTAACATGGTATACCACTAAACCTTGCATTAAAAGAAATTCAACTGGTGGGTATTGTTCAGCCAGAGTTTCAATTAACAAGGGCGAAAGAAGTACAATGTTGTTTAGGCACAAAGCACTTTGTTTAACATTTAAACGGTATGGAAACGATGTGCAATCTCTTATCGTAAATCATTTAGACGGCGATCCGACAAACGATCATTTAGATAACATTGAATGGTGTACTTACTCCCAAAATAACAAACACGCATACATGTTAGGGCTTAGACCTAACTCGGCTAAACCTATATTTGTAAAGGATATTTCAACTGGTGAAATATCTAAAATCCAAACTATGGAAGAAGCAAAACGTGTTCATGGAAAAATCATTAGACATCTCTACTACAAAAAAGGAGATGTGGTTACTAATGGCAAAATTTCTGTAAGTAGAGAACTTGATAAACTAATGTCACACGGTCCGGATAACTAGAAATTATTATCCGTAATCTCTTTAATTGACTGGAACATCTCGAAGTTCGATTGACTACAACGTAGCTAGAAATGGCAGGCGTGAATGTTTGAAAACAATCGATTATGTGAAAACCAGCAGCGAAGTCCCTACCGTCCAAAAGACCATGGGAAACGTTCAACGACTATCCCTTTAGCAAGGTGTAGACCAGCAAGTGCGGTCGAAATTGGAGAGCCTGATTGCTTATCTAACAACGATAAGTGTAAGGATTGATATAGTCTCAACTTCTGAAGAGATTCAGAGCTAGGCACGTCATGGTGCGGGTAAGATTAACGACCTTATCGAAGAACAAATGCTCGATGTAAAAGCCACATACCCAACTGAGCAGATAACTTGTAATATTTCTAAGCGAACAACATCTAGAGAGCTATCTGCTATTGTTGGTTTTACGGAGAGGGAAAGACGTATTATTGGATTGAATTTAACGGGTGGGGTGTCAAATGCGTTGGAAATAAGTAACATGGTTTACAAAATGCCAACGT
>CAZSXR010000033.1:0-1519 GCA_964611335.1 uncultured Pseudobdellovibrionaceae bacterium
CCGCTCACGATTGGTCAAGTCATGGCTGTGATGCGTTTAGATATATGGCTGTTGCTTTTAAAGAAACAGTTGCAATTAAGCCGTACACGCCAAAACTTTACGGCTCTAATAGTTGGATGGGGTGAAAAATGGCCAGCTTTAAAGACTTTTTGATTGATATTAAAAATAACGCTTATGGATTGGGTGAGAATGCCGCAAGTTTGCTAACTGGTGCGATTGCTCAACCTGTATCTGGTTATGCTGCTATGTTTGACCCTGTAAACGGCGCACAGGCAATTCGTGAGGGGATGACTTATCAACCACGAACCGAAGCAGGGCGAATGTATCAACAAGGTGTTGCTCAAGCTATCGGTAAAGCGGTTAAGCCTGTCATGCCTGTTGTTGATACTTGGCAAAAAGGCGTTGATATTGCGGGGCGTTACAGTCCAACTTTTGGCGCATTATTGCAGACTACGCCTACGGCTTTAGGTGTTGCGTTAGGTGCAAAACCTGCATTGCAGACAGGTCGCGCTATTCAAAATAATGTTGTCCGTAATTTTAACGCGCCTAAAAACCTAAACACTGGTTACATGGGACAGCGCGGCGCAATTGGCACACAAAGACCCTTAACCGAATTTGAGCAAGCGCACTTAACCGCACAACGTAACGCGGCATTGCCAGTTAGTCAGGGGGGCTTAGGCTTGCGTCCTGATAATACAGCGATGGATAGGGCTAGGGCGTTGGGGTTTGATGTGGATAATCCTGTTTATCACGGGACAGGTGCTGATATTAAGGCGTTTGATTTGTCTCGTAGTGGTTCTGCTAGTGGTGCTGAACAATACGGTATAGGTATTTATACGACTACTAATCCTACACTTGCAAGCGGTTACGCTAATTCAACAGTGCAAAACGCAAATGTAATGCCATTAGTAACAAGAATGGCTAATCCAATATCTGACGAGACAGCTAAAAAACTAACTAAAGCGCAAATTAAAAAAATAATTGAACAGTCGCCTGATTTGGATGAGCAATTATGGAATTATGGCGATGTAGGTTATGAAGGGAAAAACAAAGTATTGAACGATGCTGTTAATAGTTTGTATGAGTATCAAGGTGATAAAATGCTTGAAAATCTTCACCCTATTGCAAATGATTTTTTCAAAAATAATCCTGTTGAATTCAACAATGCAGCCGCTAAGGTTTTGAAGAAGGATGGGGTTGTTGTTAGTTTCCCTAGATATAACGAGAAATTTAACATCCCTTGGAACGCTAACCAAGTGCGCTCACGCTTTGCCGCTTTTGACCCCATGAAGCGAGATTCTGCTGATTTATTAGCCTCTATGCCGCCATTAATCGGTGCTACTACTTTGGGCGCATATCTGTATAATGAAGATAAGAAAAACAAGAATAAAAAAGATTAATTAATGAGGTTAAACCATGAATTTTGAAGATATTAAAAAACTTATCGAGACTGACAAGCAAGCGGTAAGCGAAAATAGACGCGAGATGTTAGACGATCAGAAGTTCGCGGCTGGTGAAC
>CAZSXR010000034.1:0-1439 GCA_964611335.1 uncultured Pseudobdellovibrionaceae bacterium
ATGGCCTCTAACATCGTTTTCCATATGCTAGAAACAAAGGATTTAAACCCTTCCACAGAAATACGTTTACTGCGTCCCTGCGTCAATTTACCGGTGATTTCTTTTGCTTGTATATCCGTACCGGCTGTTGTCATATACGCAATGCTTCGCACCAAAAATAGATCGGTTTCTGTTGCGTGTTCAATAGAGGGTGCAACAGTTACCAAAGCTGATAGATTTTCGGACGTATCTGCCAGTCTATCAATATGCATGTGTTCAACAGTAATATCGGATAAGGATGTCATAGCGGATTGTAGCAAAACAAAATCGCTATCATCTGAAATATCATTAGACATAAAGACCTCCGTAAGTACGGCATACGGAGACGGCGCACGCCGTCTCCGTATGATAGACCAAAGTAGTTGTTAATTAAGCATTTTTGTATTGGCTTAATGAACGTTCTACCCAAGTAATGCTAGCGCGGCCAACGGCTAAAAGATATTGAATCAATTGATTTTCGAAACGGATGCCCAATTGATACGCAGAGCTTAAACCTAACGCAATGTCTTTCACCAAACGCGTTTTCATATTGCCAGCATCTTTATCTTTTTCAGTGTTAGCAATAGCTTTCTTAGCAGCATTATCCATCTTGTTGAACTGTTTATCGCGATTTTCCCATGCTTTTTTGTAAGTCATGATGTGATCGCAAATATCAGACAATTCATCCATTAGCTGACGAATTTCGCTACCGCTTAATGTTTTGAAATTGCCCGAAGAATCGACATCGCGACTTTTTTCTTTGGCATCAATGAAACGAAGACCTACGTTGCGCGCATAACGAACCATCGTTAACGATTTCTCATTATGTCCTGGTTTTGCAGAGCCTTCGCCGGGCAGTCCTTTGGGATTTAAAACAGCGATTTGTTTGCCACCGAATATTTCAGCTGAAGCGGCCGCCGACACATCTTCGCCAAAACGTTTTGTGCCGCCATCTACATTGGTTGTAGCTGCGCCAACATTTTTACGGGCTTCGTTACACAGTGCTAGAAATTTGTCGGTAACGGTTTTTACGCCTTTACCGGCAAACGCTTTGGTAGTATTGTAATAATCTTGAACACTGTTAAAACCTTTTAGCGCATCGGCATCAAGGTCACTAGCAGCCGTTAAAAATTCGTCATACGTATCAAAAATGGATTCGTATTCGCCCGATGTTTTTGAACCCAACATTTCTTCAGCCCACTTACTAAGTTGTTTCATAATGGATGTGGCTTCAGACGGCGTCGGCGCTTTACCTTTTAAATGCAACTGGTTCAAACCACCCATGTCGAATGATTTTTCACTTGCACTACCTGTAATATCGCTAGCTTTTTTAGCTAATGCTTCGGCACGCGCTTTCATACGTGGAGCAGCATCTAATACTTTTAAGTACCAGTTTTTAACAGCAGCCCACATCTTTTTGA
>CAZSXR010000035.1:0-1408 GCA_964611335.1 uncultured Pseudobdellovibrionaceae bacterium
GCAGTAGGCAGACAGTTTAGAATTTTATTCTGTTTAAACTGACAACATAACAGATAAGAACATTAGATAAAAACAGCTCGACCTTCAATGTAATGAATGCGATCCGGGTGCGCATGGGCGCGCTTAATCTCCTTGAACTCTTTTCTAGAACACGCAGCCTTGTCCCAATCAGTCTTTTTATCTTTCTTGGGTTTCTTAATTGTTTGCTGACCGCCGCCAGAAGCGGTGATGTTAGCGTCCAACACCGCTTGTGCGGCTTCGTCAAGTTGCTGCTTTTTACTGCCAAAAATTGCTTTCTTATGGGTCTTAAAGAAAGCGAACTTCTCTGCATCAATTTCGCAGAAAGCCAGAAATTGATCTTTTGAAATCCCACTCGCTTTTGCATGTTGCCAAACCGCCGTGGCTGCGGCAATCTCTTCCTCGAGCGATTGAGCTGCTTCAATAGCAGCCTGCGGAGATGCGGGCGCAGGTTGTTGTTGTTGTTGTTGTTGTTGAGCATCTGCATTTGGTGCAGGTGCTGCTGCGGGAACCACAACAGTTTCGTCTGATGCCGGTGTAGTTGGAACTACACCGGCATTTGTTAAAGCTGCAGCTAAAGAGTTTACACCGCCGCGAGTATTTGCTTTCTTAGTCATGATGGTTCTCCTGATAAGGATTAAATAAATTCTTCTAAGTGACTATTTTAGAAGAATAGGAAATGTTGTGAATCAATGATTCACAACGTCAGATCATGTTGGTAATATGTATCTGAAATAAAATGGAATCTGATTCGATGTCACCTACTGCGTAACGAGTCAATCGCTTTCAATAGACGAATTTTTCCTTCTGTATACCGACGCAATGCATCTTCCCAATCCCACCCTACGACATTCGTGTCACCTTCCTCCATGATCAAATTATCCTCAATATCTGATAATTTAACAACCATCAAATCAATATCCTTCGATTCAATGATTTCCTCAATACATTCCATAAACGACTTCTTGACAAGCCCGTCTTCCTTACGAGTTAATTTAACAATCAAGTCAATAGCGCCTTCGTGGATACCGCTATCCCGCAATATCTCCACAGTACATTTTGTCTTCTCCAAGACATCGTGTAGAACCGCTGCGACAATGCCGTTTGTTTCAGCACCCAATTGAATTGCACGGTGTGCCACTCGAATGTTGTGACACATGTAGTGTTCGCGGTTACGTCGAAGTTGTCCTTCATGCCACTGCGCAGCAACCGCCATTGCGACACATGCTGCTTTGCTGCTATCTAAAACAGCGTGAGTGATTTGTAACGTTACCATTTGATTATTCCTCTTAGTAAATAAAACGGCATATTGGGTAGGAAAAACCTACCCAATATCTTATTTGTTTTTCGACATGTATTCTTTCAAAACTTTTATGTCTCGAAAGTCTTT
>CAZSXR010000036.1:0-1352 GCA_964611335.1 uncultured Pseudobdellovibrionaceae bacterium
CGTCATCAAACGCAGGGTTGTGCAATTGATGTTTCATGTAGCTTAACATCAACTCCGATTTTTCAGAAATAGCAACTTCAGATGCTCTTACGATATTTCTGAACAATATTTTATCCGATTCGCTAGACGATTCCAACGAAAGATCTTTGCAGAAATCTGCAATAATTTCTGCGCCTAACATTTCCACAATTTCCATAAAAGAAATCCTTGTTTAATCCAAAAAAATAAACCGCCTTGTTAGGGCGGTATTTCTTTTCTATATTTTCACCTTAGCAGGCGGAATGTTTATAGTTTTAGCGTGTCTAAACATTCAACATAACACGCGGGGAAATTAATCGACCAACAACATGTCGATTAATTCATGAGTGACTGTATCACCCGCACCAAGAAGGCGGTGGATGTGAGTGATCTCTGTGCGGAGATCTTGTTGATGGGAGTGATCTACGGCGCCCATCAATTCTAACTCTTTAACACGCATCGCCTTGGCGATCACAATTTGCGCTTCTAAAGCGCTAACCAATTGGTCGATACGTTCGACCTGACCTAATTTCTTGCTCATTTTCTTCTCCAATGACCCTATAGTGAAAGGATCAACAACGCATGGGTCGTGTGCGTTGTTGATTTACATTAACGAAGCGAACGGCTAAATGTTTTAGCTGCCTCTTTCATCAAATGATCAAAAGAGTTAAATCCTTTGGTCCGGCAGAACTTATCTAGTTCAGGTGTATCGCAATCCAAGACTTCGATCATTGAACCCTTTGCCTTACAGAGGCGTTTAGTGAGATCATGTTTAATCTCGTAAACCTCATCCCATGCGGGCTCGTCCATGTCGATTTCATTGCTAAGTTTCCATAGTAAATCAATAGCAATTTCAACCATTAATTTTGGAACAGTGACTAATTTGCTCATGATAGTTCTCCTAATAGGAATTAAAGTAAATCATTAAACAAGAGCGTGTTTAATGAAGGTGTACAGTTCACTAAAGTAATATGTATCTGAAAAAAAATGGAATCCGATAAACGGCATAGTCAGTATAGGTGCTAGATGCGCCTATACTGACTGAGTTTACTCTGAACCTAACTCTGCGATGTTTAAATCTTCCATTTCATCTGCCACGCGTTCTGCTGTAGACACCACATCAATGGCTTGTTCAATAGCCGCACAAACTTCATCCATGACTACCTCTTCTTTCTTGTCAGGCGGTGAACCTACCATATCCTCTAAATCTTCTGGATCTAGAATATCTTGCTCAACCAACAAATCAAAGAAAGCTTTAGCGCGTTTATACAATTCTAACGCATCTTCATTATTTTCCACAGCATCTAACAGACCTTCAGCTTGATCTGAATCGT
>CAZSXR010000037.1:0-1259 GCA_964611335.1 uncultured Pseudobdellovibrionaceae bacterium
CCAGTAGTGCTGCATCCCAAAACTTGGGTGTTCACTATACAGAAAAAGGGATTGTTGGAGAAATACCAGATGACTCTAGAAAAAACAATACATCAACCTCTCTTTTAAACGCACAGGCAAATCCAACGATGGAACGCTATCCGTTATTACCACAAGTCTACGACGATGGCGAATTGCATATAGACGACATTAAGCTCGCTATTGACTATATTCGTGTAAACAGAATTAATGAACGTGTTGTTTCTACCTCTGCGCACAACTGGCGCTTAATTGGTAGTTTAACAGTACACGCTGGGAGTAAATGAAAATGCCTTTATTTGACGTACCAAAAAATCCACCTACACCGGATCCAAACCCATCTAATCCAGTTCCTGAGTTATACCCAAAACAGTACCGACATTCTGTCGTATCTGCAAAGACAACACCGCTATCTGCATTATTGCAATATGTTGAAGGTTCTACTTTAATTGTCGACTACTATGCACAGGTGTTGGGCGCTGATGAAGAAGCTAGTCCGTTTGAACCGGGTCAGCTAGCGGTCTATCAACAATACAATGTGATTAAAGGGATGGTGATAAAGTTAGACGGTAGCTTTAGTATTGGTGAAGATCAACAGTCTATGGAAATGCAGGTGTCGGGTACAGGTAAGATATTTCCAGGCACTGTGAAACCTAACTTTGGGGATGTGATTATTGCCGATATCGGCGACGGCAAGGCGGGCATATTTACTTTAGAGGTTCCTCTAAAGAACACGTTAATGAAAGAGACGTGCTACAACATTACATTCAATTTGTATAAAGAAGCTGATGAAAACCTCATTAGCATTTTGAATAGCCGTGTCGTAAACACCTACTATTACAAAAGCGATTTTTTAACGTACGGTAAAAATCCTATTGTGACAGAGGGTGTTGTTCAGTTAGATAAACAACTAAAGTACTTAGAGAAGACCAGATTACGTGAGTTTATTGCAGACTTCTTTAGTCGTGAATACGGTACATTTGTTGTGCCTAGTCAAAGCGATCCCACGTATGACCGTTATGTTGTTTCTTGTTTAATGCGGCAGTTTGACAGGAACGCTGATAAAATTTTCAGTCGCGTGCGTGAGTTGAATTGCGATGGGTTGCCATTGTCAGATCAACAATCTATTTTTGATATGCTGATCAGTCTAGATGAAAGTTATAGAAATATCATTTTTACAAAGGCGCAGTTGGCCAGTATACGTTTATTTGATTCATTACCTTACATGGACGGAATACGCT
>CAZSXR010000038.1:0-1238 GCA_964611335.1 uncultured Pseudobdellovibrionaceae bacterium
TCGTCGCGCGTGAGGCAACACGCCTCGCGCAGGGTTTGCAGTTCGGCGCCGGTGATGGTGGGCGGGTGGGTGGTGGTGTGGTGGGCGGTCATGCGGTTTTGCCTTGGTTGACGTAATGGCACATGGCGGGCCGGCGCTCGATGCGCCATCCTTCGGCGCGTAACTCTTTGACAGCCTGCCGGAATGGGTAGCCGTCGCCATCAAATGGGCGCACCGCGTCGCGGATATAGCCCTTGATGGTTTCAATCTGCGGGCGCAGGCTGTTTGAAATTCGTTTGGCGTCGCGGTTCATGGTGTGGCATTCAAAATCTCATCAAATCGGGTTAAAAAACCTCATCGAATCGCTTTGAAAAACGCATCGAATCAGCTTTTGAAATTCCAGCCCATGCGGTTCAGGCGTTCTTCAATGCGGCGGCGGTTGCCTTTCTGGTCGATGAAGTCAAACGCGCCGCGCGCCTTTTGGTAGTCTTCAACGCTGGGGCGGCCTTGCGGGTTGGGCCATTCGTCGGCGATGGCCTGGGCCAGCAGCTCGGGCGATATGTCGCGGTTGCAAAAGATGTATTTTGAGTCGCCGAACAGGTCGGTAAACACGCTTCGGCGGTAGTTGTAAATGTCTTCCATGCCGTCGAAGCTGCCGGCGCTGAACAGGTCGGCGATGGCTTCAACGTCTTTCTGTGCCGGGCCGTCTGTCCAGGAGACATTGATGTCATCACCGCCGGAAAACTTGGAGGTCTTTACGCTGAATTTGATGCCTGGAAATTTCTCTTTCAGCAAGATCCGGATATTGGCCGCTGCCAGGGTGCAGCCGCTCAGCTTGCCGGCCGGGTCGTAGGCCTTGAGTTGCGGCCATTGCTGGGGCAGCTCACGGCGCTGGCGGTCTTTCTCGTCGGCTGCGGCTTGATTGGCTGCCTTGCGGGATGCTTCGGCCGCCAGGCGCGCTGCCTCCAGCTCGGCCAGGTACGGGGCGCCGTGGCGCTTGAAGTCGGTCCTAAAGCGGTTTCCCAGGTGGTCGGTAAAGCTGACGGGGTTCAGGCGCGATTGGCGGCCGTCTTCAAGCGTGACGGTCACGGTGTATTTGTACCAGCTGCAGGGCTGAACATCGGTGATGGCGCCGCGTCCGCTGGGGTTGGCGCGATCGCCGCTGTAGACGATGCCCAGGCCGACAAAACCAGCCGGCGCCAATCCGGCCGCGATCATGGCCAGCATGTCGAAGGGTTGCGGCGGGGTGCGGGTGAATT
>CAZSXR010000039.1:0-1192 GCA_964611335.1 uncultured Pseudobdellovibrionaceae bacterium
CAGCGACCGCGTTTTGCGCGGCGCGGGGTATCAACAACAAATACTTCAGTTTGCATAAAAATAAATTAGTGGCCGAGAACAGAAAGCCAGCAAAGAAAATTGATTCAAAATTTATTGCCGTCTCGACGCAACCCCTTTCATCCCCGGTAATTTCGCTACACATCGGCGCCGTGCAACTCAGAGTCCCCGCCGACTCAACACCACAATGGCTCGCCGCATTAATTCGCGAGCTTAACTGATGCGTGCCTGCACCGAATTCTCCAGCATTTATCTCTATCGCGACGCCATTGATTTCCGCAAATCCATCAACGGCTTGGTAGCCTTAGTTGAGGGCGAATTATCCCGCTCCGCCTTTGATCCAGCCCTCTACCTGTTTTGCAACAAACAGCGCGATAAACTTAAGATGCTGTATTGGGATAATACGGGTTTTGCGCTGTGGTATAAACGGCTAGAGCGGGACCGATTTAAATGGCCGAAGGCGGTAACCGACAAATCTCTAATGCTAACCGACACCGATGTGTACCGATTATTGGCGGGATATGATGTTATTGGGCACAAACAGTTACATTACGCCAGTCACTATTAAATAAATCTAAACGTCATGGTATTATTGCTCCATGACGCCTACCTCCACACAACTACCCGATGATATTGCAGAGCTCAAAAAAATAATTGAGCGGCTGCAAAATGAAAATCAATTTTTACGCGAGCAGTTTGAATTGGCGCGCCGTAGGCAATTCGCCGCATCGTCCGAAAAATCTGCCGATCAGCTTGAGTTGATTTTTAACGAAGCGGAGGCCACTGAGGCGCTGGCGGAATTAATCGACAATGCCTGCGTAGAAGCAGATTCCGCGACTATCATCGAAGCAACTGAAACGCCGAATAAGCCTGCAGCTGATAAAAAGCCTGGCCGCAAGCCATTGCCTGCTTCACTGCCCCGCGAAGAGCGCTTAATCGATATCACCGAGGAACAAAAAATTTGCCCCTGCTGCCAAGGTGCTTTACACCGCGTGGGTGAAGAGCGATCCGAGCAATTGGAATATATTCCCGCCAGCATTAAAGTGATTGAAACCGTACGGCCCAAATACACCTGCCGTCACTGCGAAAAAACGGCCGAAGTAACACCCTTTGTGATTGCGCCGGTGCCCTGCAGCCCCATTCCCAAAAGTATGGCCACAGCCAGTTTGCTGGC
>CAZSXR010000040.1:0-1147 GCA_964611335.1 uncultured Pseudobdellovibrionaceae bacterium
CCGTAATATTAAACTTGATATTTCTTTATACATTAATTTATGCATAAACAAATATTAAAAAGTATCCATCAGAGTCACTACTAGAAAATTCGTTCATTTCCTTCTGTAAACACTTTCAAGTTTTGAAGACTTATTACTAGCCTTAACATTATAAATCATTTTAATGATTTTATTAATATTCCTCTTGCTCCATTTATATCTCTATTTATTTTTATTTTACAATTTTCACAATTATATATCTTCGCTGATCCTAAATTTGAATTATAATTTCCACATTTTGAACATGTCTTACTGGTATATGATTCTTTAATTCTTTTACATATTATTTTATTACACTCACACTTATATTTTAATCTTTCATATAATTTATAAAATTTCAATAAATATGCAATTCTTTTTGTCATTGGATTGATGTTCGATTTTTGTTTATTTGTAATTCCTTTGATAGACATATCACCAATAAGAATCACTTTATAATTTTGTGTCAAAAAATTTATTGATTTCCAATGTAATTCATTTATCAAATTATTAATTTTTTTATAACATAATCTTTCTATTTTCTTCTTTTTGTTGTTGGGAATTTCTTTTTTTTGACTATCATCTAATCTATTTAAATATTTCTTTATGGAATTGGCACAATTGTTTCCTATTTGAACTACTTCATTTTCAGATATTCCTGTTAAAAATGTCCTTATTCCTGGATCTAAACTTATTATTTCTTTTTTATTTGTATTTTTTTCAGGTGTAATTTTTATTGGCATGTATAAATTATATTCATTCAATAGTGAATTATATGAAATTTTACAATTACAATCAATTTCATTAATATTAAATTCTTTTTTATCATATTCATAATGTATTTTTCCAAATGCTTTAAAACATAATCCTTCTTTATTGAAACATGATTTCTCAATATCCATCATTTTTATTGTTCTATTATGTCTCCAATATCTAATTCTAAAATGTTTCACATTACCTTTTTTATAATTTGTCATACATGATTTATAATTAGCACATGCCAGCTGTATCGCATAATCCAAATTATGAATTTTTATTTTTTCCATTTTGTTTCCCGAATTTTCCATTATATTGTTTCTGGTTTGTTTTAGATAATTTGTTCTAATTTTTTTATAATTTAAATCAATTT
>CAZSXR010000041.1:0-1103 GCA_964611335.1 uncultured Pseudobdellovibrionaceae bacterium
TTAAAGAAATTGCTAATAAAGGCTATTATGATAGTTGTCGAACATTGGATCAAGAGTGTGACGTGGAAATAACCATCCACAAAGAGATTGTAAATGGGGAATCTTTTTTAGCGATGCAGAGAGGTAAACACAGAGGACTCCCAATGATTACGCCTTTAAAAGATCTGTATTGCGTATATCCCTTTGCAAATGTTGGAAATATCGTAGACGACATTTTAACCGACGACAATAGTCGCAGACAAGTTGGTGGTGGGACACGCGCCGACAATTATGAGGAGCCTTGGTATTCAAGAATGTAATCAAAAAAAAAAGAGGGGGCGACCCTCTTTTTAATTAGTTTAGTCTTTGGTAGTCTCTAAACTCTGACGATGCAGATTTAATTCGAAACATTAAGGTGCTCCACGGTATATTAGTTTCACGCTGTGCTTCTCTAATGCTGGCGTAATATTTTCCTTGGACTATTACGCCCTGTGCACGCACATGATTCCCGCTCGTTTTATTAGCAATTAAACGTTCACGGTCTGGATGATTTTTATGCGAGTTGCTAATCTTCAGTCTTTGTTCTTTTGAATGTACGTATCCACGATGACTTTCTGATAATCTTTGTCTGGTTTCATCGGAAACTTTTCGCCAAAAACCAACGGAGCTATTTCCTTGAATATTAAAAACACTGTTTTTAAATCTATCAATTAAAGATAGTTCAATTTCAAGCGCTTTTTCAGACGAATCACATTCCAGCACGTAAATATAAAGAATGGGATCTAAATTGTAGGCATTTTGAAACCTTTCGTTTACATGCACATTCATTTTCAATTTACCGAAATGGACACCTAGACGCCCTCGAATATCCTTGGAGCTGCCTATATAACAGAAACCGCTTGCTACGTGTTCTAATATATAAACACCAATTTTGCGACGGTATTTGCGTGCAATAGAAATGTTTGAGACGGGTTTAAAATCGTAACTTTCATATGGTAACATTTTGTTCTCCGAATATTATATCGTGAAAATAATGTATATCTAATTTAAATTTCGATGCTGCTATTACTTACATAAAGAAGTTGTTAATGGGCAATCCTTCTTAACCATACAGCGTGGTAAAC
>CAZSXR010000042.1:0-1069 GCA_964611335.1 uncultured Pseudobdellovibrionaceae bacterium
TCTCGTTAATCGTAATTTGTTTGGGCTTGCGCCTGTTAATGCGGTAGTTAGGCATCAATATCATCAAACATATCAACTTGAATGCCACTAAATGCTTCGCAAGACTCAGAACAACTTCCTGTTTCAAATGTGCTTCGTACCGTTTTTGCTAGTTTATCGCGTGGCATTTCAGCGTATAAATCAATAATTGATTCTAAACTCATACTTTGTCTATACATTGCATTATTTGCTGTTGTGCGGCTCGGAACTATTCGCACATCATCCATGTTTATCATTTTGATAAACTTATCTGCCAGTTGCGGTTCATCTTTGGCTGCAAGAGCAATTTTGTTAATTCCTTTTTTAATACAAAATACACAATTACCTAAATGCTCTTTGATTTGCAAGTCAAAAGGCATTTTTGCCCACCAATTTAAGATGTCCTGTTTTTCAAAGTCGCTAATATCAGCCAAGTAGCTAAAACCTTCTTTTTTGTTTAATCGCCTTGGTTCATCAATTCTAATCCCAAGCCACAAATGGTAATTTCCAACACCATAAACATCTTCTAAATATTTTTTGCACGGTGTTGTTTTCATCCTGTCAGTGCAAAATGCCCCCCCATGATATGGTAAGCCATACTTCAAAGACATATCGCGCCACGGTCTTAAATCATGGCCTATTTCATCAATATCAATAACGCGATAACTTACGCCTTCTTTCCATTTATCACTAACAACAGTACGCAAGCAAACTAAATTTAGGCCAAAATAATCATTACATTGACGTACAAAATCATAGGTTGCTGGATGCTCTGCGCCAGTATCCATAAACACAAAAACAGCATCACCGTGTAACTTCTTAATCAAATTACACAAATACGCGCTTGTTCTGCCACCGCTAAAACTAACAACAATTTTTTTATTCATGCCTAACTCCTGCGTCAAGTGCGATAACGCCCCATGCTGTCATTGCACTTTTTGGCGTTATCGGTTATGTTTCGTTAAAAATATCTGTATGGCGTTACGCCTTACGCGGTTTAGTTAGGCATCTGTCGTCAATGGGTGCTTAATCTTCGCTTTTTTCCATTTAA
>CAZSXR010000044.1:0-1014 GCA_964611335.1 uncultured Pseudobdellovibrionaceae bacterium
GGAGGTATAGCATGGCATATACGGCGTGGTCAGTATCATTTGGAGAGCAACCGAGTGCAGCTAAGTGGAATATATTAGGAACAAATGATGCTAGTTTTAATGATGGGACTGGTATTGGTGCTAGTGCTATTACACCTGAAAAGCTATTGACTGGTACTGGGACCTCGTGGGGGTGGACAAGCTACAGCCCGACGTTAACGAATGTTACAGTAGGTAACGGCACAAAAGAGGCATATTACAAGCAAATTGGGAAGACTATAGTAGCAAAGGGTAAATTTACTTTGGGATCAACATCGTCGATTGGAGGTACTGTTGCAATAGCTCATCCTGTTACTATAACCGCTACTGGGTATCCTTCCGAAGGGCACATTGGTATCGGTACTATAACTGATGCGGGTGTCAAAATATTTCCTGCTAGACTATATTATTCTTCTACAACTACGTTTAATATGGTCGTGTTCAACAAATCTAACGGTGCAAATAACTACGTTCAATCAAATGGTGGCTCAGATTTGTTGAACGCATCAGTACCATTTGCATTGGGTAACGGCGATGCGTTTGGTTGGGCTTATATTGCAGAAGCCGCATAGGTTGGACTATGAGCAACGGCATTGACATCACTGTAGTCTTGGGTGCTTTCGGCAGTATGCTTCTAGGCTTCTATGCCATTGCTAAGGTCATGCTTAAACAAGCAGCCGCAGACCGCGAGGCTGATCGTACGGAACGCAAAGAGTTATCTGAAGGTATCAAGGACATGGCAGGAGCCACAGGTAGAAACGCTGATGCGGCCATCAAGGTTGCCGAGGCTACCTCTAGAGCCGCTGCAAGCTCGATCACAATAACAGAGTATAAAGCATAGTGTCATGGACTGGCAGTACATCCTCCAATCAGCTACTACCCTAGCAGCGGTACTCTCAATCGCCTCTGTAATTCGTCAGAGAGACACTATACGCGTATTAAATGAAAACAATACTGCACTAAAAGACCGAGTGGCAATCCTAGAAGATGAAGTAG